>OY970184.1:4800000-7233062 GCA_963708125.1 uncultured Alphaproteobacteria bacterium | reverse complement strand
TCACTTGTATGGGGGCCTTTGGAGTCAAGAAAAATTTTCATGTTCTTCAAATCCCTTCTGTCACATCACGAGACGGCATTGCGGCAACGGAAACCCTACCTCCTGCTCGGGCTGCGCTAAGCAGCAGAGCCCGCTTCGCGGCGTTTGCCTGCCCCGAAGACCGGGCGCAGGAGAAGCCCCTGACCGCGGATGCGCAGCCAAAGTCACAATAATTGTAGAAGCCGCGACGTACAAACAAGTTCGGTTTTGTAGTTTTTTCCTCCTTTATCGAGGTGAGTTGTCTCGCATCGAGCGTTGGACATGATCCGAGGGGAGCTCGCCATCAGGGGGCATCGCGCCACAAACTTGTATGCGGTTCTGAGAGACCATGATGCATTCATGCGCATCGGCGGCAAAGCTCCGAGGCGGCGGCCCCATTCTACACGGCGGTGCGAAGGACCATGTGACGACTCGGGTTGCCGCCACCTCGGATCCGGGTAGTTCTGGTTGCCCTCTCCTGGTTTGGGTTGGTCCTCGCCTCACGCGGCCGGGCGCAAGGTGATGCCCACCGGTACCTCGCCGATGGTGACGAGCCGCCACAGCGCGATGAGCAGTTTGCGGGCCAGTGCCACAACCATGGTCTTGCGCGTGGTGCGGCGGCCATCGGCTGTTCGCACCTTGAACCACTGGGCAAGGGCGCTGTCGCTTTGGAACCTGAGAAAACGCCAAGCGAACTGGATCATGCCGCGCCGGACGCGAGCATTACCGGTGCGCGCAAGGCCTTTCTCGCGCCGACGTCTGCCGCTCTCGTCCGGCGCGCCGGTGAGCCCGGCATAGCGGGCGACGGCCCTGCGATCGCGTAAGGGGCGCGAAAGCATTTCATGGACCAGCATATCCGCCGTCTCGATGCCCAGGCCGGTGATCCGCGCCAGCAGGCAAACCATGGCGGGCGGGCCGTTCTTTCGAGCAGGCGCCGCCGCAAGCTTGCGCAAGCGTTCCTGCTCGATCGCGCGGATCTGGTCGCGGACTACCCGGAGCCGGGTGAGGAGCCGGCGCAGTTCAGCGCGCGCGTTCTCGAGTAACGGCGTCCCTTCCGCCGTGCACAGACCATCAAGCTTGTCCGCAGCCTTGCGCAGGGTTGGCCGAAAGCTGCGGATGCCGAAGCGGGTGAGGATGGCCTTCATTTGGTTCACGATCCGCGTCTGCTCTGTGACCAGGGTCTCGCGCTCGCGGGTCGGCCGGCGGGCGTCCTCTTCCTCAGCGGTTGGGATCGCCGCCATGCTGCAATGGCGCTTCTCCCCGCGCAGCCAGCCAACAAAGGCGCGCACCAAAAGTTCGGTGTCGAGGCGATCGGTCTTCGCGCGCCGGTGTTCGCGCGACACCGCGATGCTCGACGGATGGATGACATAGGCCTCGATATCATGCCGCCGCAGCCAGCGCGCCAGCCAGAAGCCGTCGCGGCCGGCTTCGTATGCGACGACGATGCGCTTGATCGGGTGTCCGGCTTGGCCGGCTTCGTCGCGCCAGCGATGCAGTAACTTGAGCAGCAAGTCCTTGTCGGTATCGAGCTTCTTGAGGGGCTGGCGGTTGAGGCCCGGAACAAGCGCCCCAGTGAGCCAGCTCGATTGGCTCATCTCGATCACGGCGATAATCGTGTTATCCTGGTCGAGGGCGGTGAGCGACCTGCTCGCGTCAAAAGATTGCGACATGGCGGCGCGCTCCATCGGTAGCTGTTTGAGTACACACAGCGCCGAAGATGCCATACCCTCGCCGCTCGCCCCATAGTATCTGCCATGGACTCGCCGATCCAACCACTGGCGCTTTTTACAGGGGCATGAATTCGATGTCGCGGAAGTCTCGTGGTTCCTCCTATATCGCGGCGCGCGACAACGGCCATCCGTTCCGCGCCATTCCGGTCTTTCCGCACCGGCGCTTCCGCCACGGCTTCGCCTTCATCAACACCCGCAAGGGCATCAAGCATGCGAAGGATCTGATCGGTCGCAAGGTGGGCGGCAAATTCTTTCTCAACAGCGCCGCGCTCTGGCTGCGTGGGATTCTCCAGCACGAATATGACGTGCCGTTCAAATCGATCGAGTTGTCGGCCGCCAATTTCCGAACTACAAGGCGGATGAAGTAGCCTAAAAAAAAACCGGCATCTATCCGATCATGCAGGTGGTCGGCATCAAGCAAGAGATCGTCGACAAATATCCCTGGGTGCCAATCAACCAGGCATTCAACGAATTGAAGGCCGTCGCCCTGAAGCGGATGGACAATCCGCGTCCATGACTGGCATGGCCTAGATACGCCTGAATGGTCCGCGTATCGGTGCCGTTATTGGCCAGCTTATATCCGCAGGCATGTCTCAGTTGATGCGGATGAACCGCATGGTCGAAACCGGCTCGACGCCCGCCCGCGCCACCAGCTTACCGATGCCGTCTCGCGTAAACGGGCTACCGCGCTCGCTGATGAACACAAACGGCGACGTTGGCTTTTGCTCTCGCTTTAGTCGCCGCAGCGCTCGGAGCTCACGCCCGGCCAGCGGATGCACGCTGGGATCGCCATTCTTGATCCGGCGCACATGCACGTTGCCGCGCTCAAGGTCGATATCGGCTCAGCGCAGCGAACACGCCTCCGACGCCTGTAGCCCATGCCGAAACATGACCAGCAGCAAGGTCGCGTCCCGATGGCCGTACCGGTTGGCTGACGCAGCCTTGATCAGCCGTTCGACTTCGGCCTCGGTCAGGTACTCGCGCGTGCGCAGTTTTGGCGTTCGGCTTGCGGCCGGCGCGAACTGTCCGCATTTCGTTGGTTGGCGCTACGAGCCGCAGTGCTGGATTTGCCATGGAAAGTCACTCCCTCCGACGGTCGATCGTCTGCATAACGGTTGTTTTGCGGACAGTCGCCGAACGCTCAACCATCCAGTCGGGGCCCCGACTGGGGGGCTTGAATTTTCGGCGCAGACGGTCGGCCGTGCCTACTTCCCTAAACACCTACCACATAGTAGAATCATCAGACGAAACGATTGATGTTTCATCTTGGAACAAGTGCGTGAGAGGGAGGGCGAAATGACCACCGGGACGCCATCTTCGTCGGAAACGCACAATGACCATCGCAAAATTGGTCGTCCTGCTGCTCGCCGGCGGGCGGTGGCGATGCGCATTAGGCGGCCTGCCGCCGAACGCGAGCAACGAGGAAAGGGTTCAACATGGCCGGCGGTGATGACGACTACGGTGACGCGTTCAAGAAAGCGAAGCTTGAACACGACCAACAACTGGAAGCCCCCACAGAGGCAAAGCGTTTGCAGGCGGAAGCCGATGCAGACATCGCTGTATTGAGCGATGTGGTGCTGCCCCAATTACAGGCTGCTGCTCAGAAATTGCACCCACTGGGCGGCAAAGTGGAAATTCGGCAGTACGGCCGCACCGGAAAAACCTTACGGCCCGCGTCGGTTGCTTTCCGCATAATGGATCAGCAAGATCAGTCGGGCTATGGAAGGGGCCACCAAAGCCGCGCCTATTTGATTGTTCCGCGCGACGGGATGGTCACGGTTAGCTGCGGCGACGATTTCGACCTGACAGGCCAGCCGAAACAACCCAAGAACGTAAGCGAGGAGATCGGTATCCAGGGACGCGATGACGTTACAATCGAGAATGTCAAAAAGCTAATCATGCGTGCGATCGAGGAATACCGAAACGATCGCGATCCACCCGGCGCGCGAATAACTAGCGATCACCTGAAATAACGTAAAAGCCGGCGTGGCAATGGTGGGGCGCTCGCTGACGCTTGCTGCGGTGGCAGAACTGCTCACATTCACCGCGGTTACACCTAGTGACGCAATCGAGGTTGTGATGCCTGTCGAATAATGGTTTTGGTCTGGACGATCCTAGCCGCGCTAATTGCCCTCTCCGTTGCCGTCTTAGCGGCGGCCAGCGAAGCCATGGTGCAGTCTTTGGCCAGTCAAACCGTGATGATGGACGAAGCGGACAGCGCGGCATGGCTGAATTGGTGGACAGAGACCAAAGCTGTTCTGTCTCCGAAGCATGCGGACGATCTGTTCCGAGGAGCGGCACTTCATGGAGCCACAGTACTGACTGGCAATGCCCTCTATCCTGGAACCGAATTCGATCTGAAATCGACATCCCGCTGCGGGTCGGTACAATGGGACAATGTGGATACTGCAAGCATTGTTGCAGGCCCTAGCAATGGCGTTTGCCCATGGGATGGGAAATCCTGTGGCCGCTGATCCTCGGCTTCGCGCTTTCGGGCGCCTTCAGGCTTTAGTGTCGCATAGCGAGATGAACCGTCTTCTGCCGGACGATCGCCCGCGCTCCATAGCGCTCGCGCTCGGCTTAGGTGCGGCCTCCTCCTCGTGCTCCTATGCGGCGGTTGCGCTTGCCCGCTCGATCTTTCGCAAAGGGGCCAATTTCATGGCCGCCATGGGGCGTTCCAACTGGCATCCACCAATCTCGTCCTTGAACTCAGCATTATCATGCTCGTGCTACTCGGCTGCCAATTTGCCTTGGCCGAGTTCATTGGCGCGCCCTTTATGGTGGCCATTCTAGTGGTGCTTTTTCGATCCTTTCTCAGGCGCCGGCTCCTACAGGAAGCCAAAGAGCAAGCCGATCGGGGAATCGCCGGCAGGAAGGAAGGCCATGCCGAAATGGACATGTTTGTGACCGAAGGCTCGCTCTGGCAGAGGATCACGTCGGAGGACGGTATAACCGCGATTAGCTATTATTTCGTCATGGACTGGGCTTCCATCTGGCTCGATATCGTCGGGGACTGCTGATCGCTGGCGCGCTCGCCGCATGGGTTCCCAACGGATTTTGGCAGGCATTTTTCTTAATCGATCAACCGCTGTTAGCGAAGATTTGGGGTCCGCTGACCGGGCCTTTGGTCGCCGTCATCTCGTTCGTCTGCTCGGTAGGCAACATTCCGCTCGCGGCGGTGCTGTGGAATGGTGGGATCAGCTTCGGCGGAGTGATCGCGTTCATCTTTGCCGATCTGATCCTGCTGGCGATCCTTGATATTTATCGGCGGTATTACGGACTCAGAATGATGGGATTTCTGCTTGTGACGTTCTACGCATCCATGGCCGCGGCAGCGCTTATCATCGAAGCAATTTTTGGATTGCTCCACTTGGTACCAGAGCAGCGGCAGGCGCAGGTGACACAGGCGGCGATCAGCTGGAATTGCACGACCTGGCTCAGCATTGCTTATCTAGCAGGCCTCTATCACTTAATGAGAAATGGCGCACCGAATGCCAGAGGCCACTTGTGGTTCGCCGATCTTCCGCGCCGTCCCGACCAGCCTCCGCGTTGGCATTGGTTTGACTCTATGAACGTCGAAACCTCGGCAAGAAGTATGCCCGCCTGAGCGCTTTTTGGAGCGGGTCTCCATGGGTCGCCTGATCGCTCGTCTTGCTGGCAGGGTCCTCCTCGCCGGCAGGGGCACGTCGCTTCGACCGTGCCGATTATTACATAGTGGGTGGACCGCCGGCTCCGAAATTTAGCGCCTCGGCTATCTGATGGCGAAGGTCCCTAACGACATAGCGGGCTGGGCGTTAATCTGTATTAGCCCGCCCTTGCTTCGGTAATGGCCACGGATTTGGCACGACTCCGCTTCCGAGTCGTCTTTTGTCTTAGGTCGCGCAAAAGGGCTCTGGCATCCTTCAAATCTTCGAGTATCGAGGCCTCTTCGGTGAATTGATCATACACCGACTGCAATAGTCTTAAATATTAGAGCTTTCCTGTTTCGACCCTGACGTTGCCAAACGCGCGAAAGATCACACGAGGTGCGCAATTCCCAGCAACGCGCTCGTTGGCGGCGCGCAAGGTCCAGGCTTTCGAGAAGGAGAGCCTCAACTTCGCTGTACCTGGCATGGCCTGTGCGTTAATAGATAGGCGTTGGTACCGTGCGCGCTTCGGCCATCGCCCTACCAGGCTGCGTTCGCTCACGTCAACAGGGGCCGTCCCCGAGTTCATTCGGCAGGCTGTGGTCAGAAAGGTCGAACGCTTGGAGGCTGAGCGGGGATAAAGCCGCCAGCCCAGAACCGCGAGCCAAGCCCGCGAAACGAAAGCCGTAACAATAAGAACGCAGTGGAAAGCCGGATGGTCGAGCGGGCGCTTGAGGCCGACAAGCCGCCAAAGGGCAGGGCCGTCGAAATGAGCGACTCGGCAGCCGACCGGTCTGAGGCTGAGAGGGCATTGAAATTTCCTTAGCCGGGGCGGTTCGGGGCTTCCTCCGCTTGCTCGATCAGGGCAACGACATCGGTCATTCCCGGAGCCGCGGCGAGATACCCGTTCGATAATATGGGCTTAAGAGTATCTGGAGCGGTACTGAAATGGGAAGACAGGTACCTGTCGTGCTTTACGTGGCGGCGATGGTAGTCGTTATAGTCAGTCTAGATTTCGTGCCGTACACACGCGAGGGGGTAGGAGGAAGTATATTCGTATATTCCGCCTAAGTGTTTAGATACGTTGTTGATATTACTGCGGGTAGTTCTTGGGTGCAGGGCCCAACAGACAATCTGATGTACGCTGGGAGCCAAGCAAGCGCACCTTAGCCTCGCTCTCCGGCGACAGCTTGCGGTCACCCGCCAAGTGCTGCGCCACGCTGCGGCTGCGCCCTGGCGAACGCCGGCCATGACACACGGCGAATTCAAGATTGGCTCGGTCACCGCTCGATCCAGCACACGACGCGCTACACGCAATTGAGCGCGGCGCCGTTCAAGGATTTCTGGAGGTAAACGACCGGGGGCTTGCGCTCGAGGGCGTGGAAAGGTCAGCGAATTGGGCGGGCTGGGGCCTTCGCAGTCGTTGGGCGAATTTCGGGGAGAGGAGAGATAGGTGATGGGCCCTCGTCGCACTTCATGTTGGAAGATGAGGCATGTGGTCGTGCCGTGCCCAAGCAATCAATTCTTGGCATCGGTGACACGGCCTTCTGCTGTGCCCACACGAGCACCTCAGTTGAGGACTTTGCCCTCGGCTTTAATCTGTCCAATGTGTGCCGTGATGGCCCTGATGAGTGAAATCTTGAATTCGAGTGTGGTACTGCCGATGTCAACCACTAACGATCAGCCGCCTCGATCGACCGGGGCCTTCGAAAGCTGGGCGTGGAAGGCTCAGCGAATCGGTCGGGGAGGGGCTGTGAGATGCAGCGGGCGCGGTCATCCAAAAACGTTCAAAAAAACTATGCTATGAACATTGTACTTTGTGCCACATTTTGCTCTCGCAAGCGGCTGGCTATAACGATTGCAAACCGAGGCGCTCAACTACGCGCCCACAAGACGCTATGGGGAGGATCGCGGTGTTCACGCGACGGACGTTATTGAGCGCGGCTGGAGCTCCGCGGCGCTGGCCGGCAGTGGTTTTGCCCTGCCGACACTGTTCGAAGCGGAAGCCGCCGGAGTGCCGCTGTCGCCCGGCGTGCCGGCCGGGGTCGCCAGCGTCGCCCGCATGGAGACGCTGCCGGGCAAGAAACCGCTCATCAAGCTCGCCTATCGGGCGCCGAATTACGAGGCGCCGGTGGAATATTTCCGCACGCCGATCACGCCGAACGACGAATTTTACCTCCGCTATCACCTCTCCAACATCCCGCAGGTGGACGCAAAAACCTACAGGATCGCGGTCGGCGGCGAAGGTGCCAACGGTCAAGCCACGCTCATGCTTGACGATCTCAAAGCGATGCCCGCTTACGAACTCGTTGCCGTCAACCAATGCTCCGGCAATCGGCGCGGCCTATCGAACCCGCATGTCACCGGCGTCCAATGGGGTTACGGCGCGATGGGTTGCGCGCGCTGGAAGGGCACGCGGCTGAAGGACGTGCTCGACAAAGTCGGCCTGAAGAAAGAAACGATTGAAATCGCCTTCAACGGCGCCGACGGCCCGGCGCTCGACGCGACGCCGGATTTCATCAAGAGCCTGCCGGTGTGGAAGGCGACCGATGAATCGACCTTGATCGCTTACGAAATGAACGGCGGTCTGTTGCCGCATTTCAACGGCTTCCCGGCGCGCCTCGTCGTTCCCGGCTGGACCGGCACCTATTGGATGAAGCACCTGATCTCGGTCACCGCTTTGACCAAGCCGCAGGGCGGCTTTTGGATGAATCCGGCCTATCGCATTCCGGTCGGCAAGTTTCCTGTGGTGGCGCGCTTCGTCTCCCAGGAGAACGCGATTTCGACGCCGATCACCGAGATAGTGGTCAACTCGCTCATCACGAGCCACGCCGACGGCGCCAAGGTGAAGCCCGGCAAGGTCGCGGTCAGCGGTCTCGCCTGGGACGCCGGCTACGGCATCCGCAGCGTCGAGGTTTCTACCGATCTCAATGCAGGTTCGTCGCGTCCGGGATCGTCTTGGCCTATGATCGAGCCGGCAGGTTAAATTTTGGACGTGGAAGATTTGCCCGCGGGCTGGAAGCTGGGAGTTAAAGGACGGAAATGGCTGACCGCTTCCTCAGCGAAATCAGGGACATGCATCGGTTGCGGAAAGACATCCGGTCATTGGCGCCGGCAAAGGCTGAAGAGTTCATGAAGAAGCTGGGTGATGACGCCGCGAACGATTGGGTGTTTCGGGCGCGACGCGCGGCTGCCGCCGCCCGATCTTGGCTGGGGCTGACTCTTCCTTGGTGCCCGTGGCACCGGCAAGTCGCATTCGATGTTGGCGGCCGTGCACACGGCGGTGCGCGCCGGAATATCGCGCATTCATTTGATCGCTCCGACCACGGCGGACTTCCACGACGTCAACCTCGAGAGCAGGAGCGGCATCTTGGCGACTTGCGGCCGCGATCCGCGCCCGCGCTGGGTGTGGTCGAAGCGGCGGCTGGAGTGGCCCAACGGCGCAATGTGCGTGTTCTTCTCGGGCGAGGAGCCGGAAAGCCTGCGCGGTCCGCAATGCGAGCTTGCCGTGATCAATGAAATCGGCCGCATGCGCTACCAGCAGGCGGTGTTCGACACCATGATGTTGGGCTTGCGGCTCGGTGACCGGCCGCGCGTTCTGATCGCGACCACACCGAGGACGACCCCATTCATAAAACGCTCGGTGGCGATGGACTATCCGGATCACGAGCGGCTCGACCTACGACAACGCCGATTACCTGTCGCCGGCGTCCTGGACAAGGTCAAGCAGGTTTACGAGGGCACGCGCCTCGGCCGCCAGGAGCTGCAGGGCGCGACGATCCTCGATCTGGTGAATGCCCTGTTCAAAGACGACTGGCTGATCATCCACGACGTGCCGGAAGAGATGATCGAACAGGTCACTGTCGGCGTCGATCGATCCGGTGGCGGCGACGAGGTCGGCATCGTGGCTTGCGCGCTGCTCAATGACGGACGGTACGCGGTGCTGGCCGACCGCTCCATCAGTGGCAGCCCTGCGCAGTGGGGCGAGGCGGTGGTAAAATGCCATGATGACTTCGATGCCGACGACTGGGTGGTGGAAATCAACTTCGGCGGCGACATGGCGACCGAGGTGGTGAAGCAGGCAGCCGAGCGCGTGCATCAGCGCGGCGATCGCGAATTGAACCTGATCCGCGTGAAAGAGGTCGTCGCCTCACGAGGCAAAGCCATGCGCGCTGAACCGATCTCGCTGCTCTACGAGAAGGGTAGAGTTTTGCATCGCCGCGGCCTCGATCAGCTCGAAGCCGAGATGATGGCATTTTCCCGCGAATGGGATCGCTCCGTTGACGGCTCGCCGAACCGGCTCGACGCCGCGGTATGGGGTCTGACGCGGCTGTCGAAGTCATCACGCAGATCCCGATCGCATAAGCCTCCACGCAGTCGCATGCGCTCTCTCGTCAGCCACTGACTGATCAGCCGACTATGATCGACCGGGGGGCTTCGCAAGCCGGGCGTGGCCGTCCGCCGCCGCGCGATCTCATGCAAGGATACCGGTGTTTCGCTCGCAGAGATTGGTCAGTGATGACGTGCTACCGAATGGGAGAGTTCGGATCTTCCGGCAGGTTGAGATTGAGCCCAATCAGCGGCCAGCTCGAGTCCCCGTATTCCGAAAGGGCGTCGAACACTGGATCGTCCTCGACTGCCCTGCCAGCAGACGACGCGTGACGCACATACCATTTGTCATTTTTTTTGATTAGTAATGCCTGGTGCGATACGATTGTTGGTTTGTCGGCTTGATCGGCGCGTACAAGGTTGACGATCGCCCCTGAGGGGATGCGGCCGATTATCCGTGGCAAGTCATGAATCGGCAGCACCGCCAACGTCGCGCGTTGATCAGGGAACTGCTCCCCGAGAGCCTGCAGCGCGGGCAGCAGGCAGTGCTTTTCATCCTCGGAGAACCTACCGTGAAAACTGGCTAATGACTTCCGCAGGTACCATTTCCTCTTCGAAATTGTCTTGGAAACCTCGACGGCATTTTGACCGGTGATCTCAGTAGTAATATCGCGCAGAAAGCCTGCCTTGATGTTATTCGGCAACCAATCGAGTTCAGTGAAGTGATTACGCGTCAGGTAACTAATTTTACCGTCCTTATAGCGAATTTTCTGCAGGATCCGCATTCCCGAGTCGAGGTCGCTCTCTAGCGACAACGCCATTACAGTCTCCACGAACGTGGTACAATCGAAAGCGTCGAGGCGAATAAGGGGGTCGCGGTCAAACACGCCTTCAGGACCCTCACCGAGTGGGCTCGGCTTATACGCCGTGCCCAGGAACAGCTGGCTGACCGCTTCAATGCGCTGCCGTAGGGACATGCGTTGCTGGTGCAGGCGGCGAAGCTTCTCCTGGAGCTGAGCGTTTCTCGATAGGTAAAACGACTGGGGCGATGCGACTGCAGAGCTGCACCGCTGGCAGCAAGGAAGGGCCAAGACTCGACCTTCGGGCTTACCCAATGCCACAACTGCAACGATCGCGAGAAAAAAAGCTCGAGCCGGAGTTGGGCACACAACGGAGAATCCAACGACCATTAGGATTTAAAAGCGCGTGATCTACGCACTTTAGCATTGATCGACGACAGCGTAGCTTTTTTCTGTCCCGGCCCGAATGGCGACAACCCTCTGTCCCCTTTCATCCATGATTAGCATTCGCTCAGGACTGAACCGCGAAGTACTCAAAAGTTTCCGGCCAGAGCAAGGCAGCATTCGGTCGAACTGGCACAAATATGACCCCGGCCGCCGTGCCACGGCCTGATTTCGCGCAAGTAGACGGACCTTCTATCGGCCTGACGCTAATATGCTGAAGATCGACAACGCCTACCGGATGCGCGCGATGGCGCTTGATCTGGGCCGGCTAGAGGCAATGCTGGCTTGCTTCCTGGATGACGCATTACGCGGTGATCTTGTGGCGGGTCATCTCTGCCTGAAACTCGCAGAGCGGCGAGCAGCCATGCTCGGCACGGGCGCCCCTGTGCGCATCGACGTGGTGCAATTCACCCAGAACACCCGAAACCCAGAAGGTCTGGCCGCTGTTACCATCAAGAGCGGGACGGGTGTGAGACCTATCGACCGTGTCAGCAATGTGTAGGCAGCGGTGCTGGACGCGACCACGGGCGCGTCTGATGATCAACCCGGGGGTTGGCGGTCGATTACATGGACCTGCACATCCTTCGGCCCGAATGTGGCATCGGGCTGCACCGCCATCGCGACAATCAGGAGGCATTCCTGATGCTGGAAGAGCGCGGCTACATGGTGGTCGGCGACTGGTGCAAGATGCCCCAGCGCGAGCGCCGCTTCGAAATCCGCACCTTGCGTTCCGGGCATCTCGCGATGCTGAAGGGCGGAAACCTGCACGGCCTCGTCAATGCCACGGACGAGCAGATCCTCCTATTCATGTTCGGAGGCTACTGACATGTCAGTCGACGCTTCCAACGCCCGATGGGCGCGAACCTGGCGGAGTGGGGCGCGACCTTCCGAGTTTGGGGCGCCGACCGCAAAGACCGTTAGCGTGGGGGGAGTTTCAACAACTGGACGCCGCAGCCTCTCGACCGCGCTGACACCGGATTCTGGTCGCTCTACGTTCCCGGCGTGAAGGAGTCGGATCAATACAAATACTATGTCGAAGGCATCGGCACGACGGGATGGAAGCGCGATCCTTTTGCGAGGTCGCTGACGCGCGATCCGCCTTACCCCAACTGCAATTGCTCGGTGACACAGCCGCGCAGCTTTCCCTGGTACGATGCTGGGTATCGCACGCCAGATTTCAGCGACCTCATCATCTATCAGCTTCATGTCGGCGTGTTCTGGTCGGTCGATAGCCAGGGCGTCGACCGCCGCAAGGACCGCCCGGGCCGTTTCCGCGACGTGCTGTTCAAGCTCGACTACCTGGTCGATCTCGGGATCAACGCCGTGCAGTTCCTGCCGATCCAGGAGTTCCGAGCGCCCCGCTCGCTGGGCTACATGGGCACTGATTGCTTCTCGCCCGAAATGGATTACTCGGTCGCGCCCACCGATCCGGAGTTTCCCGATTACCTGGCGCAGGCCAACGCGCACACACGGGGGCTGATCGGAGTGCGGCGCAGATTCCGTGCTCTGCGAAGCGACTCGATCAACGTCTTCCACGTGCAGAAGCGAACGACAACCGGGTGCTTGCCTTTCACCGTTGGGTTGAAGGCGCAGGAGAGGACGTTGTCGTAGTGGTCAGCCTGCGCGAGCAGACCTGGTATTCCTACGAGCTTGGTTTCCCGGCGGGCGGCGGCTGGCGGGAAGTGTTCAATAGTGACGTCTACAACAACTGGGTGAACCCGATCACGGCAGGCAATGGCGGCGGCATTGTCGCCTCCGGGCCGCCGCTGCACGGAATGCCTTGCTCAGCGACATTGTAATCCTGGCCAACGCGATTCTACTGTTCGCGCGGTAGCAGTCGCAGCCGATGCAAGGGGAGGCGGAAACGTGGGTACGAAAGCCAGCCCGGACTGTGGCGAACAAATCCTCGATAGTGCGAAGAAGTGTGCCATTATTGTCATAGCGCAATCGGTAACAAGCTGCTCAGCCAAAAAATTCTAAATTTAGGAACATTGTATTCAATGTTTTGGAAGATGTATTCACTTGAAGCGTCAAACACTTGGTAGGTCACCTCTCCGGTACCAAATCTTCGCCGCCGGAAGCTTGCCTGGACCTTGAGCCCCTTAAAGGCTCAGCCGCGCGTAAGCGTTTGCGACGAGTTCAGGCGGCTCGCAAGCTCGATCAGGTCAGCCGGAAGTTTCTCCACGACAGGAAAAGCGTCGCGTAAGGCCGCTTCGAGGCTCAGCCGCGCGGCACCTTCCACCTGTTGGCGGAAATAAGGCGCGGGAGCCATATTGCCCTCATGTCCTCTCTGTTCTGACATAACCGACTCCGAGCAATAGCTCCTCCCCTAATTTAATGAGCAAACCGAGGTGCTGTTCCGTTAGAGGCGGACCGGGTTCATAAAATCATAAAAAATGTCAAGAAACTCGCTGGAACAGAACCTCCCATCCGACGTTTCGTCGGCTATCAGACAAATGTCGGGAGAGAAGCCTCATGAGCCTCGAGGACTTCCAGCGGTTCGCCGCTGAATGCGAAGCCATGGCTTGTAAAACTCGGAACCCAAAGGATAAGAAATTGTGGATATGCTTAGCCCAGCGACGGCTTAGGTGCGCCGCCTTGATGGAGCGGGAAGAGGCGGATGTGCGCGCCCGCCGCAGGAAGAACCGAAAGACAATTCATTAGCAAGAACCGAGCGCCCAGGGAGGAAGATAAGAAGCAAGACTCGGTCAAAGGTCACTTAACTCTGAGCCTCCGGCATAGCCCGAGGCTCAGAGTTCCCTTATGCGACGCGTAGTGCAGCAAATTGTAGGCCCGATTATGACCGCTCGTCTTCGCGTCGGTCGGGCCGTGATCCGCACCACGTCCGTTTCTTCATTGGCCGAGCTGACCGGGTACCCCAGGCGTGATGCGGATCATACGTTGGCGCAGCCAAACTGGCCTGATGATCGCTGACCAGCATGCGGCCGAACGACTTCACCCTGTCGCTCTGCCCCTTCTGCTCGGTCGCGCATAGGCAGCGAACGGCATTCCCGGAACGAATCTGCGCAGATCGCCGCCGACGCCTCCTTCCGCACATCTTCCCAGAATTGTTTGATTTTGTGGATCGGCGTTCATCGCGTCGCCGGGAAACCCCACGGGCAGTCTTCTGGCACCCGGGCGCGGATCACGTGCAAAAGCTGAACGGCAGCGTCCGAGATCGGCGTCCGGTGTAGCCGGCGCTGCTTGGTCGTATGCGCCGGCTTTGTCCACACCGCACGGTCGAGATCGAACTGATCTCATGTTGCGTCGAGGACCTCGCCGCCGTGAGCGTACGCCATCGAAACGGTTCTCGGGCAGATTAAGCTTGAGGAAATCCTGCCGCCATACTTCGCAGCCGCTATAGGCGCGCGCCATGGCGACGAAGTGCGCGGCGCCTTCCAAACCTATTGCGATCTTGGCCGAGTTCGGCAAAGACCTTAAGGTCACGCCGGGCCCGCAGCCAAAATCGAGTATCGTGAAAGGGCATTCACCCTCGATGTGTTGCAACATCGCTGCGATGTTCTGGCTGACGTCGTGATCGCGAGTGCCTTGCCAGAATCTTCGGCATGCTGGTTGTAATGTTCCAGCGTGAGGTCGGCAATTTTTTCCAGGTCTTGCGGATTCAGGCTGGAGAACAATGATCTTTCCTCCGAGCTCGTCATCTGCGCTGCCTGAAGTCCCGCAACGCTTGAGAAAAGTTCCAAGGACGCGATCGTTGCCGAGGCAAGGAAGATTGTCGATGCGCGGCTCAATGCACAAAATTGATAGATAATATTATAATGGTTCAATCGGTCTGTCCGCCGTCAGCACTCGTGAGACAGACTGGGTGGGTTGAGGAAGGGTGGATTTCTGGCTCATCTTGGCGAATGCGCGACTGCTGCTGAAAAATTCGCCGATTATTGCGGTGGCGCAGGAACATGGCATGTCGTTGGGCCGGCGCGTCGCGTTCACGGAGGCCCTCAGCGTTGGTCACGCGCCTGGACCTGATCAATCCGCTGGTCGACTGATTTCTGGGTGACTGGGGACTTGCAAACAAAGATGAAGGAGTATCGACGTTAGCAGAGCGGCGAGTACCAAAACAGGCTTGAACGTGATCCCGGCACGCGCAATGAGGAAGAAGTGACGAAGAATTTGACAGGCGTCAGTCGCGGGGGGATCCAGCGCGCGATTGGCGCGCGTCCGTCCCCCCGGAAGAAACGTACGCGCCCGGAACCTCGCAAGTATACTCTCGGCGATCTGGAGCGTGCACGAGACCGGGTAGAGGCGGCGCACCGCCGCGTTAATAACGACAGCACCAACAATCCCAAGAGAGGGCGCGCCGGGCTAGAGCGGGCGCAGCTCGACCTATATGCTATCGAATCGGAACTACGCGGGCGGGGCATCATTGAATGACGACTCTCCGGAATCGGTGGCCGCTTTGCGTCCGAATACGCCATAGATCCCATTGATTGTGATGGCCACTGGATCGCTGCGGGGAAACGTCAATTCGAGCGCTTGGTCGAGATGGGCGTAAATCCGATCGCGGTTCCTCCCGTTCCGCGCAGGTGCGCGAAGCTTGCGTGTTCGAGATGCGCTTCATAAACTCAACGCCACTGTCATTTTGACTGTCCATACGGCCACGGCGGAGTGATTGACAGGCTTTCATTCAATCCCCTGTTCCGGGGTTGGATGAAAAATATTGGAGTTTGTCCGCCTTCCCCTCCCACTCCTTCCAGTCGGGCGGCGGCGTCTTTTTGAGGCTAATATTTGGCCAGATTTTCGCGTATTCCGCATTCAGCGACAGCCATTTTTCAAGCTCAGGTTCGGTATCAGCCTTGATGGCGTCGACCGGGCATTCCGGTTCGCAGACGCCGCAGTCGATGCATTCATCAGGATGGATGACGAGCATGTTCTCGCCCTCGTAGAAGCAGTCCACGGGGCACACCGCGACACAGTCCATGGTTTTGCAGCGAATGCAGCTCTCATTGACAATGTAAGTCATCACCTACTCCAGGTCGTCGGTACGCCGCAGACAGACGGCTTGCGGTGCCGCCGTTTGAAATCAACGATCTGTCGAGAGCCGCGCGATTGCGATCGAGCAGCATTCGTCGGGCTCGAAGGCACCCTGCATTCGGCCGATCGCGGTGGTCAAATCATTCACGATGTCCGCCATCGTGATACTCGCTACTTGACTGAAAATGGACGCAGAGAAGAGCCGCGTCTTCTGACTGGATCGGAACGCCAAGCAGTAAGCATTTAGCGGCCAAGGGGCCAGTGCTCGGCAGGTTGCCGCAAATCTCTCCGCCAAAGTGCGCGCAGTCCTGGCAAACGCCGAAGCGCCGATGCGCCCTACTCGCAGCCACAGTGGTCAGCACTTGGTGCAGGACGCGGCGCATCGCACTTCGCTGTTTCGCGTCAAGCGAGTCCACAGCGCGCACCAGAACTTCGAACGGATCGCGAGCAAGCGTTTTTTTGCCCTTGTTTGTCAGGCGCAGACTGACGCTTCGCCGGTCCGCCTCGGATCGCTGTCGGACCAAGTACCCGTCGGTCTCGAGTGCCTTGATGGCTTGGGATGCAGTGCCACGGGTGGTCGCCTGAAACTCCGCGAATGCCGATGGGTTCCGGGAGAACTGGTTGGCACGGGCGAAGTAGCGGAGCGCCATCCATTGGGCGGGGCTGAGTTCACCGTCATAGCCCTCGGCTTGCACGAGCCGTCCGACCTGCAGTAGGAGCTCTGCCGTTTCGCGTGCTGACATGATCGCCTCTTAAACGGAGTAGTAGTGATTCGAAACTAAATTGACAATAGGGAGAGATGCTGATAATTTTGTTCGAAACTAGTTTGTAAGCCGGTTACCCACATCCTGGGTCGGCTAGGGACTGCGGATTGGAGCGTGATGGCCGAATGCGGCCTCAACCGTTATCTCAAGGAACTCCGGCGGTTACCGATGGTCGAACCGCAGGACGGATACCTGCTGGCCAAGCGCTGGCGCGAGCACGGCGACCGCGAAGCGGCGCACCGGCTGGTGACCAGCCATTTGCTCCTCGTGGTCAAGATCGCCATGGGCTATCGTGGCTACGGCCTGCCAATCTCCGAGGTGATCTCCGAGGGCAATGTCGGCCTGATTCAGGCGGTCAACCGCTTCGATCCCGACAAGGGCTTCCGGCTCGCGACCTACGCCGTGTGGTGGATCAGGGCTTCGATCCAGGAATACATTTTGCGTTCCTGGTCGCTGGTGAAGATGGGCAGCAAGAACCAGAAGACGCTGTTCTTTAACCTGCGCAAGGCCAAGCGCAAGATTTCTGTGCTCGACGAGGGCGACATGCGCCCCAATCAGGTCAAGCTCATCGCCAAGCAGCTGGGCGTGACCGAGCAGGACGTCATCGACATGAATTGCTGGCTCGGCGGCGAGGCCTCGCTCAACGCACCGATCCGTGAGGATGGCGATACCGGTGAGTGGCAGGACAGGCTGCTCGACGAAAGCGTCAGTCAGGAGACGGTGCTCGTCCAGAGCGATGAGTTAGACAACCGCCGCAAGGCGCTCGCCTCGGCGCTCTCCATCCTCGACAATCGCGAACGGCGCATTTTCGAAGCGCGTAGGCTCGCTGAGAACCCGATCACACTTGGAGAACTCGCCGACGAGTTCGGCGTCTCGCGCGAGCGCGTGCGCCAGATCGGCGTGAGCTCATTCGAGAAAGTGCAGAAGGCGGTCAAGAACCGCGTCGCCGTGATGGAAACTCCGGAACCTCTGCCGGCACATTAGCGTCCAACCGCGCGCTTCATACATGGTCTTCCGGTAAACCACGCGCACGACACGGTCCAGGTCTTAGGCAACGGACTTTCTATCGGTTTCGTACAGGATCCCGCAATGAGGGCAATGAAATTGAGTGCTGGCATCCTATAACTCTGGCATTAAGCACTGTCACCTTCCACGCCCAAGCTGTCACCTGAAGGCCAGGACATGATCGAGACACTCGCCGAGAAAAAATGCACCCCTTGTCGCGGCGGCATTCCGCCGCTCACGCATGAGGAGGCGGAGCGCTTGCAATCGCAGACTCCGAATTGGGAATTGCGCGATGATGACCACCGCATCGAGCGGACCTTCCGCATCAACAGTTTTCAGGAAGCGCTCGGCTTTGTTCGAGACGTCGGTGAGTTGGCTGAAACCGAAGGCCACCACCCCGATATCAGCTTCGGCTGGGGCTACGCGACCATCTCGCTGCGCACCAAGAAAATCAAGGGCCTGCACGAGAACGATTTTATCATGGCGAGTAAGATCGATCGGATGTTCGATGGCCTGGAGCGCCCTCCCGATCGTTAATGAGGTCAACACCTGAGTGAGTTGTTGGCGACCTCGGAGCCTCCTAAGTCGGCCGCATCTGAGAGGTCTTCAAAGATTCCAAGGCTCCATCGCCCGCAAACTTCGCCGGAATCGCCTCCTGCGTCCGCTCCGGCCGCGAAAAGCGACATTGTCCCCGTAAACACCTCCGGCCATGGTCGCGCAGACGGCCGCCTCGCGAAGTGCAAAAACTTTTCACGCACAACTTTTCAAGCCCCCCTAGCGGATCGCACTTGACTCCGTCTCAATTGTGCGCCCACATGCCGCGCTTATGAGACAGAGACCCTGGGAGGCAATAGGCGTTAGCCGCGCCGCCTGGGGTAAGCCGACGCAGAAGCCGCCGCGCCCGAGCGTGGCTCATGCAGCGCGCGCGGCCGGCGCAAGCTTGCGGACGTGTCAACGTATCACGCGTGTGATGGGCGCCGATGTTCAGCTGGCAGCGCTCATGCTCGATGGGTGGTGCAAGCCTGCGCAGGCCGAGCGGATCATGGCCGATCCAGAAGTTCACAAGCAATTCCGCGAAAAGGTCCTGGCGCCGATTTGGGGGCGGCCATGATAAAGGACCCTTGCGGCCGCGTGCGGCACGTTGACGTGTAACCTAACTGCGCGGCCGTTTGCCCGAGGCGTGCGAGCAGGCAGTAGTGGCACAAAAAAGGAAGCCGACGAAGCGTAAAAACCGTCCGAACGAGCCGGGCGGTGTAAAGATTGCGCGCCCGCTCGCTCACAGGAAGAACCCACGCTTTACGAATTGATCGCGAATCTCGCCTCTGATCGTCGGCCTCGGCGCATCCGCTGGCGGACTCGACGCTTTCAAGACGTTCTTCGAGAAGATGCCGGCCGATAGCGGTATGGCGTTTGTGCTGGTCCAGCACCTATCCCCGGACCACAAGAGCGCGTTGGCGGATATTCTTGGCAAAGCCGCCGCCATGCCGGTGATCGAAGCGAAGAACGGCGCCTCGGTCACTGCAAACAACGTCTACGTCATACCGCCTGACGCCACGCTAACCATCAAGGACTGCGAGCTTCGGGTCGCCCGGCCGGCGCCGCCGCGCGAACGCCGCAAGCCGATCGACACATTCTTTGACTTGCTGGCGGAGGATCAAAGTGAAAACGCTGTGTGCATCATCCTCTCGGGCACCGGCAGCGACGGCGCGCTCGGCTTGAAAGCGATCAAGGAAAGCGGCGGGCTCACTTTGGCACAAGCCGGTGTCAATCATGCGGCGATGAGCGGAATGCCGCAGAGCGCTGCGGCCACCGGCTTCGTCGATGAAGTGCTGCCCGTCGAGGAGATGCCCGCCAAGCTTCTCGATTATCAACAGCATCTGCGCTCGGTTGCTTCGAAGAAAGGTAACGATGGAACCCGAGGCGATATGGCCGAGCACTTGGCGAAGATCAGCGCGCTCCTGCGCGCCAAGCTCGGCCACGATTTCAGCAAGTACAAAGAAAAGACCATGGCGCGGCGCATCCAGCGCCGGATGCAGGTGCTCCAGATCGCTTCGGTACCCGCCTACGTTGCCCGCCTCAAGGAAGATCCCCTTCAGCTCGAATTGCTCTTCCGGGAACTGTTGATCGGAGTAACTCAGTTTTTCCGCGATCCGGATGCTTTCGCCGCGTTGCAGACGGAGGCGATTCCAGGGCTGTTGCAGAACAAAAGCGCCGACGAGCCGATTCGCATCTGGGTGCCAGGCTGCGCGACCGGAGAGGAGGTCTTTTCGATAGCGATCCTCGTGAAGGAGACGATTGAGCGACAGGCGCAAGCCCTGAAGGTGCAAATCTTCGGAACCGATATCGACGAAAATGCCGTGGGCTTCGCCCGTGCGAGCCGCTATCGCAAGACGACCGGTCTATCGCCGGAGCGCATGGCGCGCTGGTTTGCCGAGGATGGCGACGAGATCCGCCCAGTCAACGCCATCCGCGAAATGTGCGTTTTCTCGACGCACAGTGTCGTAAAGGACCCGCCATTCTCAAAACTCGACCTGATCTCCTGCCGCAACCTCCTGATTTACATGGAAGCTGAATTGCAGGAGCGCGTCCTGCTCAGCTTCCACTATGCCCTTAAGCCAGATGGGATCTTGTTCCTGGGCCCGTCGGAGGGCGTGACGCGCCTCGCCAGGATCTTCCCTCCTCTCAACAAAAAGCATCGCATCCACCGGCGCCTCAAGGCCGATGTAGCCTTACCCGAACTCCCCGTTTCCAAAGCCCCGCTGCCGGCGCACAATCATCAAAGGGGAACGGCCGTGGTTCCCCACGGTGAGGATCGGATCGACCGAGGCGCGCGCCGCGCGCTGGAAAAGCATTCTCCCGTCTACTTGGTGATCGACAGACACCGTCAAATCGTGCGCTTCTCCGGCGGTGAGGTGGGCCGCTATCTTGAGCCATCTTCCGGCCTAGCCAGCCTGAACCTGTTCGGTATTCTCCGGAAGTCGCTACGGCCGATCGTGCGCAGCGCGGTGCAAACTGCTAGAGCCTCAAACGAGCCCGTCGTCCAGGATGACGTATCGATCCGGATCGACGGCGACACCCGGCTTTTTAGAGTAATCGTTGCGCCGATTCCGGAGGGCAGCGTCGAAGCAGGACTATGCGTCGTGGCCTTTCAGGACACTGGCGGCGGCACGCTAGCGGAGGCGCGCGGGGCGACGGAGAAGGCCAGCGTCGAGACCTTGAAGCAAGAATTGCACACGACCAAGGCGCAGCTCCAATCGACAATTGACGAACTCGAAACGGCTAACGAGGAGGCGAAGTCGACCAGTGAGGAATATCAATCCGTCAATGAGGAGCTGCAGTCGTCGAATGAAGAACTGGAAACCGCGAAGGAGGAAATGCAGTCGGTAAATGAGGAGCTCCAGACGATCAATGCCGAGATGGTCAGCAAGAACCAGTTGCTAACGCGCCTGAACAGTGATCTCAGAAATCTGCTCGACAGCACCGAGATCGCCACAATCTCTCTCGACAACGAACTGCGTATCAAGAGCTTCACTGCGGGAATGACGGATATCTTCCGCCTTCGCGACGCCGATCGTGGGCGGCCTGTGACCGACATTACCACGCTTCTAAGCTACCCCGATTTTCAAAAAGACGCGAAGAAGGTGGTACGCAGCCTGACCGTCATCGAAAAGGAAGTTTCGCTTGCCGACGAGGGCATGACCTTCCTCATGCGCATCCGGCCGTATCGCACTGTGGAAAAGGTCATCGATGGCGTAGTAATCACCTTTGTCGATATTAGCGAGCGCGACAAGGCCACCAGGGCGTTGCGGGCAAGTGAGCAGCGGCTAGCAGCGGTCATCAATCAAGCGACGGTCGGAGTGGCCGAGACCGACCTCGACGGACGCTTCGTGCTGCTCAATTCGCGCTACTGCGAGATGGTCGGGCGCTCTGCTGAGGAACTTTATCACTTGCGCATGCAGGACATCACCCATCCCGAAGACTGGCCGCGCAATCTTGAAGCTTTTCGCCGTCTGATAAGAGAAGGGAAATCGTTTGAGATCGAAAAGCGCTATGTCCGTCCCGATGGCTCGATCGTGTGGGGGCATAGCAACGTTTCAGCGGTGTCCGGCCGTGATGCCGGAATTAAACATGCCGTTACGGTCTCGCTTGAAATTACTGAGCGAAAACGAGCCGACGATCAGAAGCAGCTTATGCTTCAAGAGCTAAATCATCGAGTCAAAAACACACTCGCCACGGTGCAGTCAATCGCCATGCATACGTTTAGCCACACACAGAACATAGCGTTGGCCCGAGAGCAGTTCGATTCACGCCTCATGGCCTTGTCAAAGGCGCATGACGTTCTGACACAAGAGAGCTGGGAGGGCGCAACTCTCGGTCAAATCATTAACGAAGCGGTCGCCCTGCATGGTGCCCCGGGGCGGGATAGTTTCGACATCGAAGGACCGGAAGTCTGGCTTACACCACAGCGCGCGCTGGCGCTGGCGCTGGTGCTGCACGAGCTTTGCACAAACGCGGTCAAATACGGCGCGTTGTCGAGCGACAAAGGCCGGGTCAGGATTGAATGGAGCGTGACGGACACCGATGGCGCGCGTGAACTGCGGATGCATTGGACCGAAATGGATGGCCCGCGGGTTGCGCCGCCAAAAAGGCATGGCTTCGGATCACGCCTTATCGAGTGCGGCTTGGACCAGGACCTCGCCGGAAAGGTGCGGATCGATTTTGCCCCAACCGGAGTGACCTGCTCAATCAGTGCGCGCCTGGAAACGGCCCGAGGTTTCTGAGGAAGTCCGGCCTGCAGCTTTGTTCGGCTGCTGAGACGATTCGGGTCGTGCGCAGGGTTTCGGATGCCGGCCATGAACGACGGTGCCGAGTGCGCGGTGGCCGGCGTCCGAAAGCCGCCAAGGAATGAACCCGCGGGAGCTGGCCGCGCACTTGGCTATGGGATTTGTTTAACGTGGGGCGGTGCGTGCCAAGGATCGCAATGTGCTCGAGGATGAGGCATAACGCGCGTAGGAGTACCACATGCAATCTCCACCGCTCGATCCGCCTATCTCTGACGTTGCGCCTTCTGGCAGGCATTTGACGGGCTACGACCAGCAACATCTCGTCACCTATCTGCGCCTGCTGGACGCCGACGCAGCAGGGGCAGATAAGTGGCAAAAATCGTCCTCCACATCGATCCAGAACGAGAACCCGATCGGAAGCGTGCGTGGGAGAGCCATTTGGCCCGCGCGAAGTGGCTAACGGAGAACGGTTTTCGCCATCTTCTACGCGGCGGTGTGCCTCATTGGATTTGTTCCTTTGCCCGGCGGGCAACATACGTTGCCTCCCGGACCCGGAGCGAAAACTAAGCCGGTCAACTCAACGCGGGTCAAGAAGCTTTGGTACGACTGGAAAAGTCCTTATTTTTTTGGCTCGCCAACGATCACTCCGCAGCAGCGCGATGCGACTTTGCTGGGGATTCGTGATGTTCTGCCGCTTTGTTGTGTGCGTCTTTCATGTTGATCTCTCTTGTTGGCTGTTGGCCGAGAAATTTCGGCGGTCCACACATGCCGCCTCGATAGTGGCCGAATAGAGCGCCCACCTTGTTTTAATTGAGTGGGCCGACTGCGATCACCACTCGACCGCAAAACTAAATTCTCGACGCATCCTTGTGCTTTGGTTTGGCTACCACAGATACGAAGGCACAGGCAGGCAGTGGCTTGCCCGAGAGCTGCCCACAAAACGGCGACATGCCGAAGTCGGCGTTGACCCACTGGCAGCATTGGTGTCATCGGCTGACGCAATTCTAATCTCAAAGTTGATATTGGCTCGCATTGCGGATGCCATCTGCACCCGCCGGTCGGCCACGCCTGCGCCTCCGGTTGCGGGCGTACTAAAGGGAATTTCACAAAGGAGAATACCGATGAATAACGAAAACCTGACTGTCCATCTCAAGGTCAAGGACTTCAACGCTTGGCGTACAAGTTACAATGGACACGAGAAAGATCGCGCGGCTGCCGGGATCACGAACGGCAGGGTGTTCCGCAGCCCCGACGATCCGAATGACGTGGTGATCCTCCAGGACGTCGCCGACGCATCGAAGGCCCGCACCTGGTTGGGTTCGCCTGAAATGAAGGCGACGATGGAGAAGAGCGGCGTAGTCGGCTCGCCAAACATCCGCTTTGCCGCTGCGGCGTAGCCGTAACGGATCAAAGTCGGGATGGCATGTGGCGTGAGTGTATCGTTGCGCTCCCTCCCGAAATTGGAAGCCCCAGCCCTAAGCCCCCCAGCCCCCTGCTGCGGCTTTTCTTGTGTACCTAAATCGGCGGCCTCAGCTTTTTCCGGTTATGCCCATGAGGATTCCGAAGAGAGCTGCTGGACGCAGTGAGCAATTCTATATAGGCACAATGTGCTGAGTACATATTTTGTATTCACGAGGCGCGCCACCGGGCCATGTAATCGCTCTCAGCAGCAGTGCGCACCAGAGAGGCATCATGAGGTGATGCCGTGTTCGGTCGAACATGCGTTCTCGGCGGGAGCGCTTTATCTTGACCATTCTTGACCATTCTCGACCATTCTCGACCATTCTCGACCATTCTCGACCATTCTCGATATACGGCACACAACGGTCTATCGCTATCGCCGCCCCGGTCAGGCTTCAGGATCATCGACTGATGCTGCGCCCACGCGATAGCCATGATCTTCGGCTTATTCAAACCAATCTCGCCTTCTCTCCGCCCGCGACGGTGCGCTGGGTTTACGAGGTGTTCGGCAATTCCATCGCGATAGCTTCGTTTGCTGAACCAGCCGCCGAGCTGCGGATCGAGAGCAACCTCAAGCTTCAAACCTATGTCGTTGACCGACCGATCCGATCGTCCGCAGAATAGACAAACGGATATTTTACCGCCTCCGGCGCCACCTGAAATGATGGTGCTTCATTAAATTCCATAAGGGGGACGACCGATGGTCGAATTCGATTACGATGCTGAGGCCGAGTTGTTTTCGACGCGACGGCGGGTGCACCGGCATGAGCCATCCGGTTACAAGCGATTTGAGCACGCCGCACAGGCCATCCGTTTTGCCATGGAGGACCTGCCGGCGGAAAGTCTCGTCGGCGCGTTTCTCGAAATCGATGAGCAAAGATTCGACCGCGACGACATCCGCCGCTTATACGAAAGCACCGAGTATCCCCTAATCCGTCGCGCTGCACAGTCATGACCGACAGGACGATCGACCTGGACCAGCATCGCGGCATGATCGCTCGGAAAGCCACAGAGCTTCGGCGGCTGCTCGCCGACGTGGAAGCGAACGAAAAGGCTCTGCGCCTTCGGCAAGACGAATTGGAAACTCACTTGCTGGCGGCGCCGGCGGCGAACTAGCACGAAGCTGCCGACAAAACCCCGCTACCTCCTCAATCTGTATGCGGCGACCCTGATTGCACAGGACCCGCGCAAACAGAAGCTTATCGCTGCCGTCCTTGCCGACTTTATTCGGCCTGAAGGCGAAAACTGAGCGGCAGTAGGGTTCCAATAACCGAGACAGGCGTGCACTCACAGCAGGAGGCCAAGATGGCAAAGGGCCAAATGCGAAGCAATCGCGAGAAGAAAAAACCGAAAGCGGACATGAACAAGAAGAAATCCGCAGCGGCGGTCTAGTCGTTTACGTTGGTGCCGCCCACCGGAAAAGCTCTCGCTGGCAGGAGATTTTCCTAGCGTTCCTGATTCCGAAGTTCGCAGATGTTCGCGGCATGCCTCATGCGGCGCTGCGTCGGATCGGCGTTTCGCGCCATTCGTCTTAAGACAAAGGCGACGATGGCGTGGCACTATCAACCCGCAGCAGTCAAACCAGCTCTGATGCTATAAGACGTGGTCACCTCCACATTTTCCGCCCCTGAAGGGTTTCGGTCACACCGGGGAATTGCTGCGGGCCCGGAGGCCGGGTGCATTGGCAAAGGAACAATTCTGATGAAGAGAACTCTGCCGGGTACGATGTTCACCGATCCCGAGCGAAGCCGTCTCAGCATGCTGCGAACTTGGGTACTCGACAACGAAGTGACCGAGATCGAGATAAATGAGCGGCAATTTTGGAATTTTGCGCACCTTCAGCCAATCGCCGAGAAGCCTTGGACGACCTTTATGGGCCGCGTCATCAGCGTGCGCGACATGCCGGTTGAGGCGCAAAAGCATCTTGGCATTTTCGACAAACGCAATCCCGCCGCCATATGAAGCCGAACGGCGCATTCTGTGCCAAAGCCTCTGTCCGCTGCAGCGCCGGTCGCCCTGATTACCCGATCGCGAACTTAATTTCCCGACCTGCTATTGTCCGTTACGTGCAGGCACCACACATACATAGATACAGGTGAGCAGTAGCTTGCCCGAGACCTGCCGTTGAAACGAGACAGTACCGAAATTTTCGTTGGTTACTTTGGGCAGCGCCGGTGCCGTCGGTAGGCACATAACCTCCAAATAGAGCCCCTTCGGCGCGGGTGTCGTCAGCACCCGCCAACGTTGCCGCGCGCGCCGCGTGCGGCACCCGTCCCTCGCATCGAAAGGCGAAAAGCCATGCAAGTTCCATCAATTCTGCTGGGGGAATCGCGGACTCGTCTCCTGCAAGGAATAGCAATCGGCGCGGTCGCGTCGATGGTCATCGGGTTTTCTTGGGGTGGCTGGGTGACCGGCAGCACCGCCAACGAACTTGCGGCTGAGCGGGCTGATACCGCGGTCGTGGCAGCCCTGACGCCGCTCTGCGTGGAGAAATTCCTGCAGAACAGCGACGCGAAAGCGAACCTGGCAGTCCTACGAAAGATCTCTACGAACTGGGAACAGGGCGATTACCTGGAGAAGGGCGGCTGGACAACACTGCCGGGAGCCACCTCCTCCGACTACCATCTGGCCAGGGCGTGTGCAGAGAAACTGGTCCAAGCAAAAGCTGTAGTCCAATGAACTGAAATCGTAGACCTCGACCGCTGCGCATCTGGAGCACCGCGATGAACATTCCTTATTACTTACGTTAATGACAACCAATCCGATATGCGTTGCATCAAGCTCGGCTGGTACGCGATTGAGGATGACGGCAACCTCTCTTCCGAGCCTTTTTCCAGCCTTGATGAATGCCGCAAGAGAATCACTCGGCCGACGATCGAGACGATGGTGCCGAAATTGCTGCGAGAGCCGCACTGAACCGTTTCTCTACCGGCATCCGAAGTTGAGGGCGGCGTCAGGAGCTCTAACAAAAACCGCCCTCTAAAGGAATTGAGTGTCATGAACGAAATCACCACCCCCGCCACCAAAGCCAAGACCACGAAGCCCGCAGCCTCCTCGCCTGGCATGCCGGACTACGGGATGCCAAAATTCGATCTGCCAAAATTCGATCTGCCGAATATGGAAATGCCGGGAGCATTTCGTGAGATGACCGAGAAGGGCGTCGCGCATGCCAGAGACACCTACGCGAAGTCGAAGATCGCCAGCGAGGAAGCAGCCGATCTGCTCGAAAACACGTATACGGCTGTTGCCAAAGGCGTGACAGACTACAATCTCAAGCTTATCGAGATTTCCTGTACCAACACGCGCGCCGCCTTTGACTACGCCCATGAGCTGTTGGGTGCGAAGTCCGCGTCGGAGCTTATCGAGCTTTCGACCGAGCAAATCCGCAAGCAATTCGATATCGCTTCCGCGAAGAATAGGGAGCTTTGCGCGCTCGCTCAGTCAGTCGCGACTGAGGCTGCCGAGCCAATTAAGACAGGCGTGTCCAAGGCGTTCAATAAGGCTAGCTGATCGCAAGGGTCGCGGAATATCGGACCCAACGAACAGCAGAACGAAACCGTAGGAGGATACCAATGAAATTTCGACCGCGTCACGATCGTGTTGTCATCGAGCGAATCGATGCCGAGGCAAAGACCGCTGGCGGCATAATCATTCCCGACACCGCCCAAGAGAAACCGCAGCAGGGCAAGGTCATCGCCGTTGGCCCGGGCGGCCGCGACGAGAGCGGCAAGCTCATCCCGATCGACGTCAAGGTCGGCGACCGCATCCTGTTTGGCAAATGGTCTGGCACCGAGGTCAAGATCGACGGTATCGAGTATCTCATAATGAAAGAGAGCGACATTATGGGAGTGCTGGTCGAGGCCGAGGCCAAGAAGAAGGCCGCCTGATTGCGCTCGCTAAATTCTTATCCTGAGGGACGCCGTGAACCGGTCGCCTCGAGGGCCGAGAAACTTCGAAATCGATAATCCTCATCGTGGGCTCTCCCAACCGTCGTTTCTCGAAATGAGGTCAAACAAAAGGAATACTCAAACAAAAGGAATACTGAAATGTCTGCCAAGGAAGTTAAATTCTCGGTCGACGCGCGTGACAGAATGCTGCACGGCATCGATACACTCACCCATGCGGTACGCGTGACGCTTGGCCCCAAAGGCCGCAACGTCATACTAGACAAGTCGTATGGGGCTCCCCGCATTACCAAAGACGGCGTGACCGTCGCCAAAGAAATCGAGCTTGAAGACAAGTTCGAGAACATGGGCGCGCAGATGGTGCGCGAGGTCGCCTCGAAGACCTCCGACCAGGCCGGTGACGGTACCACCACCGCGACCGTGCTCGCTCAGGCGATCGTCAGGGAAGGCGCAAAGGCTGTCGCCGCCGGCATGAACCCGATGGATCTCAAGCGTGGTATCGACCTTGCGGTCGAGACCGTGGTCTTTGACCTCCAGAAGAACTCGAAGAATGTCACCTCGAACGAGGAGATCGCCCAGGTCGGCACCATCTCGGCCAATGGCGACGCGGAGATTGGTCGATTCATCGCCGATGCGATGAAAAAGGTCGGCAACGAGGGCGTAATTACGGTCGAGGAAGCAAAGTCGCTCGAGACCGAGCTTGAAGTGGTCGAGGGCATGCAGTTCGACCGCGGCTACATCTCGCCCTACTTCGTCACCAATGCCGATAAGATGCGGGTCGACATGGAGGACCCCTGCATCCTGATCTACGAAAAGAAGCTGTCGGGACTGCAGGAGCTCCTGCCGCTGCTGGAAGCGGTGGTGCAGGCGAGCAAGCCGTTGCTGATCATTGCCGAGGATGTCGAGGGTGAGGCGCTGGCCACTCTCGTGGTCAACAAGCTGCGCGGCGGCCTCAAGGTCGCAGCCGTCAAGGCCCCGGGCTTCGGCGACCGCCGCAAGGCGATGCTCGAGGATGTTGCGATCCTCACCGGCGGCACCATGATCTCTGCCGATCTCGGTATTAAGCTTGAGAACGTAACAATCAATATGCTCGGCCGCTCTAAGAAAATGACGATCGACAAGGAAAACACCACGATCGTCAGTGGCGCTGGCAAGAAGGCCGACATCCAGGCTCGTATTGCCCAGATCAAGGCGCAGATCGAGGAAACCACCTCCGACTACGACCGGGAAAAGCTGCAAGAGCGACTTGCCAAGCTCGCCGGCGGCGTCGCGGTGCTCCGCGTCGGCGGCGCGACCGAGATCGAAGTGAAGGAGCGTAAGGACCGCGTCGATGACGCCATGCATGCAACCCGCGCCGCGGTTGAGGAAGGTATCCTGCCCGGCGGTGGCGTTGCGCTGCTGCGTGCTATCAAGTCTCTGGAAAAGCTCAAAGTCCACAATGACGATCAGCGAACCGGCATTGAAATTGTCAAGAAGGCGCTGTCGTGGCCGGCGCGCCAGATCGCAATCAACGCCGGCGACGATGGCTCAATCGTCGTTGGTAAAATCCTGGAAAAGGACGCCTACGCCTTTGGCTATGACGCACAGACCGGCGAGTACGGCAACTTGGTATCGAAAGGCATCATCGATCCGACCAAAGTCGTGCGGATTGCGCTGCAGGGCGCGGCCTCCATCGCAGGTCTGTTGATCACCACGGAGGCGATGGTTGCCGAGCTGCCGAGGAAGCAAAGCTCAGCGATGCCGGGCGGTGCCGGCGGAGGCATGGGCGGCGTGGACTTCTGAGGCGCCGGATCGATCACTGACAACAAGAAGGCCGGCGATGCGCCGGCCCTCTTCCATGCGTCCATAAAGTCGTCGATCCTGCCAGCAGGTCGAGTCAGCAAACGGTGGTGCCTCAGTTTTACCTCTGCGATGGCGGCTGGTGTCACGGACCGCTCTGGGAAATCGGCGATATTGCGGATATACTCGAAGTGTTCGAGAAGGCAGTCGCGTGAGCTACAGCGCTCAGCAATATCTCGATGGCGCGGCCACGAGCCTTGGTCTTAACGTCGGCCTTTGTTTTCCCCGAGATCACATCGCGAATGAAGCGATTGATGTCAGATGATGTATGTCCTTAACGCGACGTGCCAAGCGGCGGTATGATGTGGCGATGAATGCGACTGAGGTCGATAAGGATGGTAGACGCCTTCTTCGGTCGCCTGCCTTTCCGAAGCACGAGACCATTCTCAGCGTCTTTGAGATATTGTGTGCAGAGTTCTTTCACCGTGATCGCCTTGGCATCGAGTCGGCGCTCTTCGGCGGGGTTCTCGCCCTGAGCAATCTGCCCGAGAAGCGAACGCGCCTTCTTGCGTGCGGTCTCAGCGGTCCAGGCGCCGTGAAGACCAATCGTGTAACGGCGTGTCGTTCCCGCCGCTCGGTACTGAACGAGATAGCTTCGCTTACCGGACTTGAACACGCGTAGGCCAAAGCCGGGCAGCTCTTCGTCCCAGATGAAAAAGTCAGGCGACCGGCTCTCTGCGGCGTCCACGACATGTGGCGCAACTGGAAGACTTTATGTCCGAGCGCGGAATTGCGCTGGTGCAGTTCAGCAAGGGGCAGCGCAAGGACGTGGTGATGGCCGAGCATCTACGAGGTTTTGCCGAAGAGGAAGGGATCGTGTTCGTAGGCAAGGCCCAGGAGAACACCCCTTGTCATTCGAACGTGTCGGCGAGCTGCTTACACGTTGTGATCCGCACGTTCGCAAGCGCCGGGCTGCACCCTGATCGGCTTCGAGGCCGTTCCTGCAGTAACAAACAGCGACGAAGGAAGCGAATCGCGCCGGGCTCAAATGGGTACACCGCGGGTACACGAGCCCGCTAGCCCCGGCCCAGTAACGGAGATTTCCTCAACAATATCTTGAGCTTGACCCACGGCTTCATCCGCGCAGTCGCGCGTGGACAATCCGCGCATCGCGCCAATCGTCTGGTACCGCGAGGCCTGGAAGGAGTAGGAAGAGGTGTTTCAGTCCGATCCGTGGAAATACGGCCTCACGGAGCGGAACCGCCACAACCTCCAAACGATGGTGAGCTTTTCGTTCGAGCAAGGCTTAAATCAAGCGCAAGCTTCCACTCGAGGAGCTGTTCGTCGACGTGCCGCAGGGACGCCGCCGGGGCGGAGAGTTTACGTAATGGTCCCTAGGGGATAAAATCCCAAGGCTTCGGGCGGCTTGGCGCCTAAGGCAACGGGAACTCCTCGCGCAAGAATTGAGACGCCCTAAAAAGCAGAGCTGATATCCGGCATGACTCGGCCTTAATGGCCTACACGTTGCATTCTTTGCAGACCTGCCGGATGATCGCTTTAAGCTGCACATCGAGCCATCAATAAGACTCTCGCGCCGCTGTTTGCGGCGACACACGACGTGAAACTTACAGTAAAAAACAGACGTTGCGATTACTCCGCATACCACCGTATATAGCTGACCGGCCAAGGATTGTTTTCGCCTGTCATTCCCAAGCTCCAAAGGGCGCGGAATATCGGCGTGTTTTGCTAACAAACGTGCCGCAGTCCGTCGAATCGTGCACGCCTTGGCACGAACGGCATCGCCGAGTTTTGGCGGGAGGAAGAACATGAAGGTTACCGCAACTTTGCGCGCCATTCCGGCATTCGCGTGCTTGTGTACGGTCGGGCTCGGTGCCGGGACTGCGGGGGCGAGCGACTTCTATGCCGGCAAGACGATTAATTTCATCGTCGGGGCCGATGCGGCGGGCGGCTACGATACCTACGCGCGGGTGATCGCCCGGCATCTGTCGCACTCCATCCCCGGTGCGCCCGCCGTTGTGGTGCAGAACATGCCGGGGGCCGGCAGTGCCAAAGCCGCCGGCTATCTTTACAGCCTAGCGCCGAGGGACGGCACCACGATCGCCGCGTTGTTTCCGGGCGCCATTATCGATCCGCTGCTGCAAAAACGGGCCGCCGGCCAATTCGACGCTACCAAATTCGTTTATCTGGCGACCGCCTCGAGCGAGCCGCGTGTCTGCGCGACGGGTCCATCGTCCAAGATCACCACCTTCGCCCAGACCACGGCCGAAAAGACCGTGATCGGCGCTTCGCAGACCGGCGGCGCGACCAGCGACTACGCTTACATGACCCGGAACGCCACCGGCGCGAAGCTCGACATCGTCAGCGGCTACAAAGGGACGGCCACAATAATCCTGGCGATCGAGCGCGGCGAAGCGGAGGGCCTGTGCGGCATCGATTGGTCGAGCCTCAAGACCGAGCGTCCGCAATGGGTGCGCGACCAGACTGCCCATATCCTGGTGCAGGCCGCACCTGAGCCGAACGCAGAACTCGATGCTTTGCACGTCCCCAACCTCCTGTCGTTTGTCAAGGCTGATCTCGACCGCAAGGCGGTAGCGCTCATCACCAGCCAGCAAATTTTTTCGCGACCCTATGTGGCGCCGCCGGGTGTGCCGACCGAGCAGGCGAAAATTCTGCGCGACGCCTTTGCGGCCGTGCTGCGCGATCCGAAATTCCTCGCTGACGCTGCGGCGACACGCCTGAGTATCGCGCCGGTATCGGGCGAGCGGCTGCAGCAGGTTGTGGCCCAGCTCTACGGCGCCTCGGGGGAGGTGGTGGAGCGCGCGCGGCAATTGATCGCTTCGCCCGACGTGCGTAAATAGCTTCATGCGCACGGGCTCAGAATATCTTCGCTCGCTTCAGGACGGCCGCCGCGTTTTCGTCGACGGCGAACTGGTCAAAGACGTGACCGGGCATCCGGCGTTCCGCCAGGCGGCGCGCTCGGTCGCCATGCTATTCGACATCGCCGCCGATCCGGCCCTGCGCGAGCGCATGACCTTTCGCTCACCGAAGTCGGGCGAGCCGGTGTGGCGCGCCTATCAGATTCCGCACACCCACGGCGATCTCAAGGCGCGCCGCCTGTTCTGCGAGACCTGGGCCGAGGCGACGTTCGGGCTGATGGGCCGCACGCCTGATCACGTGGCGAGTTTCTTTTGCGGCTATGCGGCGGCGTCGCAGGTGCTCGCGGCCGGCGGTAACCAGAAATTCGCCGACAACGTGGTCGCGTTTTACGAGTTCATGCGCGACAACTTCATCTATGCGAGCTACGCGATTGTGCCGCCGCAGATCGACCGCTCGAAGCCCGCGCACAAACAGAGCGATCCGACGCTTTATGCCGGCGTGGTCGGGGAGCGCGACGACGGCGTCGTCATTTCCGGCGCACAGCAGCTCGCCACCGGCGCACCTTTATCCGATTACATTCACCTAAGCTGCATCCACCCGCTGCAGTCGGGTGACGAGAATTACGCCAATTGCCTCGCCGTGCCGGTCGGCGCCGAAGGTGTGAAACTCTATCCGCGGCGACCCTTTGCGCGCGCCGGCAGCGCCTTCGACTATCCGCTGTCGAGTTGCTTCGACGAAGGCGACAGCTACGTGGTGTTCGACAACGTGTTCGTGCCCTGGGAGCACGTGTTCATCTACCGCAACGTCGAGCTCTCGCGCGATCAGTGGTTTAAGACCCCTTCGCACGCCTACGGCAACCATCAGGCGCAGGCGCGCTACGTGACCAAGCTGCGCTTCATGAGCGGGCTTGCGCAGCGCATGAACGAGATGACCGGCAACATCGCGGCACCGCCGGTGCAGATCATGATGGGCGAACTCGCGGCGCTCGCCACCGTCTACGAATCCATGCTGCTCTCTCACGAGTCCGCCGCGCCGATCCGCGACGGCATCGCGTGGCCGTCGGTTGTCATTCTCTATGCCGCCATGGCGCTGCAATCGGAGCTCAACGGCCGCATGCTGGAAATCATCCGCGAGCTCGCCGGCTCCGCTTTCGTCACGCTGCCGTCGTCGGCCGCCGACTTCGCCAACCCGGAGACCGCCGCGGACATCGAGCGCTACATGCGCTCGGCTTCTTCCGACGCGAAGAGCCGCGTCGCGCTCATGCGGCTCATCTGGGACTTTCTCGGCACCGAGTTCGGCAGCCGCCACGCTCAATACGAAAAATTCTATGGTGGCGCCTCCTTCCTGGTAAAGCAGAACGTTTTTCGCAATTTCGATTGGAAGCGCGCCACCGCGATGGTTGATCGAGCGCTCAAGTTGCCGCCGCCTGAGTGATCAAGACGCGCGCCGGCTCACTCGCCAATAGGGGACATGATGGTTAGCTCGCGACGAGCCCTCTTTCGTCTCTTTGGCGGAGCCGCCATCTTCTCTCTGCCGCTGCGCTGTGTGCGCGCGCAAGCCTATCCCATTCGACCCGCGCGCATCGTTTCGGGTTTTCCGCCCGGCGGGATCAGCGACTCCTACGCGCGGCTAATCGCGCAGTGGCTTTCGCAGCGTCTTGGTCAGCAGTTCATCGTCGAAAACCGGCCGGGCGCGGGCGGCAATCTCGCTGCCGAGGAGGTCGCCAAATCGGCGCCTGACGGTTACACGCTGCTGCTGACCACATCGGCCGATGCCTGGAATTCCACGCTCTACACCGATCTGAATTTCGATGTCGTCCGCGACTTCTCCCCGGTTGCCACCATCTCGCGCGGACCGGGAGTGCTCGTCGTCAACCCCTCGTTGCCAGTGAAATCCGGTGCCGAGCTGATTGCCTATGCCAAGCGCAACCCGGGTAAGATTACCGTGGCGTCGGCCGGGATCGGCAGCGCGCCGCATATGTACTGGGAGCTGTTTCGCAGCAAGACCGGCGTCGACATGGTGCATGTGCCCTATCGCGGCGGCGGCCCGGCCGTTGCGGACCTACTGGGCGGTCACGTCCAGGTCTATTTCGGCACCACGGCCGCGGCGATCGGATCCATCAAAGCGGGAAAGCTCCGAGCCTTGGGCGTGACCACCGCGAAACCACTGCCGGCGCTGCCCGGTGTTCCCGCCATTGCCGAATTCGTGCCGGGTTACGAGGCGACGATCTATGTCGGCATTGCCGCGCCGCGCCGCACGCCGGTCGCAATCGTCGACAAGCTTAGCGAACAAATCATTGCGGCGGACGCCGACCCGCAGATCACGGAACGGATTGCACAGCTTGGCGACACGGTGCTTGCGCTTCCCAGCGCGGCATTCGCCAACCTTGTCGTCGCCGAAGCGCAGAAGTGGAAGGCGGTAATTAAGAGCGCCCGCATCCGGGCGGAATAATACACCTGCCCGTCGGCTTGGCGCCGAGGGCGCAAAGCCGTGAGTTATTCGTGGCAAAAATGTGAGTTAGTTCCCAGGGAGGGCCAAGCCGCTTGGCCAGGGCACGGAACTGTGCGCTCCTAAATTTGGCCAGACCGTCTTGAAACAGCCGTGGAGCGGCCACATTTGCATTCGCTTTTGACAATTGATTATTTATTTGTTTTGTTTGGCCTTGGATTCGGCACACAGGGGTTGGTTTTATGACGACATCCGTGCGCAACTCGAGCGCTATCGACAAGGCGTTAACGATCATCGAAAAAGAAGACGAAGTAAGACTCGAAGGCAACATCGATGGCGAAGAGGTTCAGTCCGACAAGCCTGCTCCGACCTCCGATCATCTGGCCAAATTTCTGCGCGGAATTTCAACAAGCTCAAGCGGCGAAATCGATGCCCTTGTGACCGATCTGCAGAGCTTGCGGGAGAAACTGATCGATGACGGCGTCCGCGTCGAACAGAACGTCATCGCATTCACGACATTGAACCAATCGATCACCCAACTGGCTAAGCTGATCTCCGACAGCATCGCTCAGGTAAAAGTGCCAAAGCCGGCTGAGTAAAGACGCAGCTTACGTGGCGGATGGCTGGCCGCGCTCGGCATGTCATGCTTTGCAGAAGGCGGCGAACGCTCTCTGACGCGTTCGCCAACTTATCAAGCTCGCCACAAGTTTAGCCAAAGATCAAAGTGAGTCGGCGCGAAGAGCGCCGACATTAGTCGCCGCGGGGCGCGCTCTCTCCTAGCGGCGAGGCTCAGCACTTACGCGCGGTGAGCTGTCGGCGCCGGCCCCACCAGCCGATTTTACTCAAAACTCACGCCTCTGCGTCCGCGAGCTCGGGCGCCGAAGAAGACGACTTGTCGCGCGGCTTTGCCGGCTCAAGCGCGGCCGCGACCGCTTCCTCGACGCGCTCCAACCAGATAAATTCCATCTCGCGGCGGGCGATTTCAGGAATGTCGTCAAAATCACGGCGGTTGCGCGCCGGCAGCATCACCCGCTTGAGGCCGGCCGAGTGCGCGGCCACGACCTTTTCCTTGATACCGCCGACCGGCAGCACCAGCCCGCGCAAGCTGATCTCGCCGGTCATGGCGGTGTCGCTGCGCACTGTGCGGTCGGTCATCAGCGAGACCAGCGCCATGAACATGGCCACGCCGGCACTCGGGCCGTCCTTGGGAATGGCGCCCGCCGGCACGTGCACGTGGATGTCGCTCTTCTCGAATTGGGCCGGATCGATGCTCAGCGCGGCGGCGCGATTCTTGACGATGGAGAGCGCTGCCGTGGCGCTTTCCTTCATCACCTCGCCGAGTTGGCCGGTGAGGATGAGCTTGCCGGAACCGGGAATGCGGGTGGCCTCGATAAACAAGATGTCGCCGCCGACCGGCGTCCAGGCGAGGCCGGTGGCCACGCCGGGCACGCTCGTTCGCATCGCGCTCTCGCTCTCGAAACGCGCCGCACCGAGGATCGGCACCAGGTCGTCGCGGGTAATTCGGATCGGGCCGCTACCGCCTTCGGCGATGCGCACCGCGGCGTGGCGCAGCACCTGTCCGATTTGCCGCTCGAGATTGCGCACGCCGGCTTCACGCGTGTAGTTGGCGATGATCTCGCGGATGACGTCATCATCGATCTCCGCCTGATCGGCTTTGAGTTCGTTTGCCTCCATCTGTCGGCGCAGCAGATAACGATGGGCAATCTGCAGCTTCTCGTCGGCGGTGTAGCCGGCGAGGCTAATAATCTCCATGCGGTCGCGCAGCGGGCCCGGAATGGTGTCCAGCAGATTGGCGGTAGTGATGAACACCACACGGCTTAAGTCAAACGGCACCCCGAGATAATTGTCGCGGAACGTGTTGTTCTGCTCGGGATCGAGCACTTCAAGAAGCGCGGCGCCCGGATCGCCGTGAAAGCCGGCGCCAAGCTTGTCGATCTCGTCGAGCATCATCACGCAGTTGCGCGCACCCGCCTTGCGGATCGCCTGAATGATGTTGCCGGGCAACGCGCCGATATAGGTGCGCCGATGGCCGCGGATTTCCGCCTCGTCGTGCACGCCACCGAGCGACACGCGCACAAATTTTCGCTCCATGGCGCGCGCGATTGATTGGCCAAGCGAGGTTTTGCCAACGCCGGGCGGCCCGACGAAGCAGAGAATCGGCGCCTTGCCCTGCGGCGCGAGCTTGCGCACGGCAAGATATTCCACGATGCGCCGCTTGATCTTGTCGAGGTCGTAATGGTCCTCGTCGAGGATTCGCCGCGCCGCGTTGATGTCGATCGGCTTTTCTTCCGGCAATCTCCACGGCAGCTCGATCAGCCAGTCGAGATAGGCGCGGATCATGCCGTATTCGCCGGCGGCCTCGGGCATGCGCTGCAGCCGACGCAGCTCCTTGCGCGCCGCCTCCTCGATCTCCTTGGGCATGCCGGCATCGGCGATGGCCTTGTCGAGCTCGGCCATTTCCGCGGCCTTGCCCTCCTCGCCCTCGCCGAGCTGGCGCTGGATCGCCGCCATCTGCTCGCGCAGCAAGGCCTCGCGCTGGCGCTCGTCCAGCGCCGCCTTGGTCTGCCGGCCGATTTCCTGCGACAGGCGCAAGACCTCGATGCGATGCGATAGCATGCGCGAGACCTTGTCCATGCGCGCGGCAATGTCGATCGTCTCCAGGATCTCCTGCTTTTCTTCCGGCTTCACGTCCATGTAGGCGGTGGCGAGATCGGCGAGCGCCGGCGGCGAATTGATCGACTGGACGCCGGCGAGCAGATCCTGCGGCACTTGCGGCAGGAGCTGGATCGCCTCCAGGGCCTGCGCTTTGAGATTGACGAAGCGCGCTTCGATCTCGGGGCCGCGCGCGCCCGGCTCCGGAATTGACAAGACGCGCGCCACCATGAACGGCCAGCCGGACAAAAATTCGATCACCTGGAAGCGCCGTTCGCCCTGGCCAACGAGGTGATTGGTGCCGTCCGGCGCGGTGAGATAGCGCACGATATTGGCCACCGTACCCATGCGGTGCATGTCGAGCGCCGTCGGGTCGGTGACCTCCGGGTCGCGCTGCATGAGGATGCCGACTTGGCGTTGGTCGCGCACGGCCTGCTGGGCGGCGGCGACCGATTTCTGCCGGCCAAGCGTGATCGGCAGCACCAGTCCAGGAAACAGCACGGTCGCGCGAACCGGCACAATGATCAGCGCATCGGCCGGCAGCGGCGGCAAAGCGGCGGCGCCCCCGGCTGGATCATTCGATGACAGCATCTGCATGTCAGCCACGGTTTGCTCCCGCCTTTTGCAATGTGATCACCAGATGCCCGTCGGCAGAGGACCGGCGGACGCTGCTGTAGCGGCCGGACGGCAGCCGCAATCGGCGGTAAAACCGTCCCTGCGGCAGTTCGAGCCGGTGAATGGTCGCGGTCCTCAGCTCGGCCGGCAGCACACGGGTACCGGCGATGACGAGTTCGCCGTCCTCGATCACCGCCTGCGCGTTGTCGACGTCCACGCCCGGCAGCGCCACGAAAACCAGCACGTCCGACTCAGTTTCCAAAATGTCGGCAGGCGGCTCCCAGGCCAGCTGCCGCACCTGCGATCCCGTCTGCGGCCCAACTGGCCGAAACAGCTCGCGGTGCATACGCTCGGCACGGGCGAGCATTTCGCAGGCCTCCGACCACATCCAATCGCTGGTGATATCGCGGGCCATGAGCGTCTCCCATGCGCTGCGGATGCAGTTATGTGTGCAGCCAAACTATCGAATTCAACGCCGGCGGGCTGGCCGGGTCTGCCTCCCGACCGTGCTGGGATGCCCCGGGCTAGCTTCGTGAGCGGCATTTTGCCGAGGTGTTTGCAGGCTCAAGCACGACGCCCGTCGTGCTCCTATGCGAATTCGCTGGCCCTCCCTGGTAATCCCGGGCCCTTCCGCTACAGTACTGCCAAAGCGAGCGTCTTGCAGGAGAGGGAGCAAGGCTAAGCATGGCGCAGGTTTTCGTCTGCAATGAGCTTGAGATGCATGACGGTGACGTCCGCATCATTCGCCAGGACCGCATCGAGGTCGGCATCTATCGCCATGGCGGGAATTATTACGCCTACCGCAATCATTGCCTGCACCAGGGCGGACCGGCATGCGAGGGCATCATCAGGAACAAGGTGATGGATCTGCTCGATTCCGAGAAGCGCTTCGTGGGCCAGGCCTACGACGAAAACGAACCGCACATCGTCTGCCCGTGGCACGGCTGGGAATACAAGCTCACCACTGGCGAATGCGCGCCCGATCCAAAACTGCGGCTCAAGCGCCACGAAGTGGTCCACCGCGAAGGAGGCATTTATGTCGTTATTTGAGGTCGGCGAGCCGCCTGCGGACCTCCTGGCGCCCGCCACCGCGGTGCTCGCGGCGGCGATCGCCGATCCCGACCGCGTCGCCGACGGTGATTTGCGTGCGCTGCTGGCCAATGCGGTGCGGCTCTACGCCGCCAAGGCCGAAGCCGGCATGCGCACGCCGCTGCCGTCCGACGGCGGCGGCGTCAGCGTCACCGATGCGATGTTGACGGTGACCGATCTTCTTCACGCGCTCAATGTACAGCTGTTCGAGCTCTCCATGTGGCAGGCGATGACCGGTAACTGCATCGCGCCACATCAGCGCGTCGACGCTTCGCAGCACGACTGAGGGTTAAAGACTCACAAAGCGAGCCAACGGTGTGTGCACCAGCCAACAGAAAAGCCGTCGCCCGCAACGGTCGCGAAGCGACCAACCTTATAAGTTTGACCCCAGCTTCAACGGGAGCCGCCCATGAACGTGATGACGCCCATCGTCCGCGACCCGAATGCGGAAAATTTTGATACCCGCCGGTTGCTCCACCACGCCGAACAGCAGGCGATCGATCGCCGCTATGAAGATTTCATGATCGTCGATGTCGACTCGCACCATTACGAGACCGGCTCCTATAAGGAGATTTTCGAATACATCGAGGATCCGATTATCCGCGATCAGTTCGTGCACACTAAGGGCCAGACCTTGATGCTGCGCTCCACCGGCGGCTTCCAGGAGATGGCCGGGCGCATCACCCGCTACGAGCATCGTGCGACCGAGCCGGCGCCGCCCGGCGCGCCGCAGCGGGACATCGGCGTGACGCTCAAATGGATGGACGCCATCGGCGTCGACGTCGCCTGCATGTTTCCCACCCCGATGCTGGGTCTCGGCCTTAACCCGATCGTCGAGGTCGAGGCGCAGTACGCGCGCGCCTACAATCGCTGGCTCACGGAAAAAATCCTGGCCGAGGAGCCGCGCATCGTTTCGATGCTCTATCTGCCGATGAACGATCCGGCCGCGGCCCTGAAGATGGTCGAGGATTTTTCCGGTCGTAAAGGCGTGGTCGGTTTCCTGGTCACCACGGTGCGTTACAAGCCCCTCTACGACAACGCCTACATGAAGCTTTATCGCGCGTTGGAGGAGCGCGGGTTGCCGCTTGCTTTCCACGCGGCAACGAATTGGGGCGACCAGAGTATGCACATCACCAACCGCTTCATCGCCACCCACGCACTGGGCTTCACCTGGTTCAACATTGTGCACATGACCAACTGGGTGGTGAACGGCATTCCCGAGCGCTTCCCCGGGCTCAAATCGATCTGGATCGAGAGTGGGCTCGCCTGGGTCCCGTTCCTGATGCAGCGCCTCGACAACGAATACATGATGCGCTCGTCGGAGGCGCCATCGCTCAAGCGCAAGCCGAGCGATTACATGCGCGAGATGTACTACACCTCGCAGCCGATGGAGATGGTCGGCAACCGCACGATGCTGGAAGAGACGTTCAAGATGATCAATGCCGAGACCCAGCTCGTCTACGCTTCGGACTATCCGCACTGGGACATGGACCTACCCTCGACGATTTACGATCTGCCATTCCTGAGCGTCCAGGCGAAGAAGAACATTTTGGGCGAGACGGCGCGCAAACTGTTCAAGCTCGACACCGTTCTGTCGCCGGGGAAAAGGGCGCGGCTCGAGGCCCGCGCCGCAGCGTAAGCGCGGGTCAGATTCTGGCGCGTCGCGCCGCTGGCTGCGACGCATCCCGCACGGCTTGCGCGAGTGCATGGACCAAATCTGCCACCGCCGGCACCGTCGCCGCCGTCGCCTTGCCGTCTGACCCGAGACTGTTACGTACCGCCTCGACCAGCGCCGAGCCCACTACGACGCCGTCGGCAATCTGCGCAATCGCTCGTGCTTGCTCGGCGCTGCGCACGCCAAAGCCGACACACACTGGAAGCTTCGTGTAGCGCTTGATGCGCTTGACCGCTTCCGCGACCTTGCCGGCGTCCGGCGCGGCGGCGCCGGTGATACCGGTGATCGAGACGTAATAGACGAACCCCGCGCTATTGGTGAGCACCGCCGCCAGCCGCTTGTCGTCGGTGGTGGGCGTCGCCAGGCGGATGAAATTCAGTCCGGCTTGCAGCGCCGGCAAGCACAGTTCCGCATCCTCTTCGGGCGGCAAATCGACGATGATAAGCCCATCTATGCCGGCCGACCTGGCGTCGGCCAAAAAGCGGCCGACGCCGTAGACGTAGATCGGATTGTAATAGCCCATGAGCACGAGCGGCGTCAGCGCGTCTTCGCTGCGGAATTCGCGCACCAGGGTCAATGTGCGCTCCATGGTCTGACCCGCCTTGAACGCTCGCAGCCCGGCCGCCTGGATCGCCGGCCCGTCGGCCATCGGATCGGTGAACGGCATGCCGAGCTCGATGACGTCGGCGCCGGCCTGCGGCAGCGCCTTGAGGATCGCGAGCGCGCAGTCGTAATCCGGATCGCCCGCCATGGTGAAGGTGACGAGTGCGGCACGACCGTCTTTCTTCAGTGCAACAAAGCGCCGGTCGATGCGACTGGGGGGCATGGGACATTCTCACACGGTTCACGCGCCCGCCAAACCGCTAGGCCATGCCCGCCTATGGCGCAATGGCCGGCGGGGGAACGCGCGCGCGCCTAAAGAATTCAGCGTGATGGGATGGGGACACGCTGACTAGGAGAAACCATGAACAAGCTCACCTTCGTCGCCTTGGCGACACTTCTCGGCTCCGCAGGAGCGTTTGCCGCAAGCCGGGCCCAGCAAACCTTCATGACCAGTGCCATACAAGGCGATTTGGCGGAAATCCAGGCAGGCAAACTGGCGCAGCAGAAGGGCACAAACGAGCAGGTCAAATCGTTTGGCCAAATGCTGGTGAACGACCATCAGGCCGACGAGCAGAAGGCCAGCCAGGTCGCCAATCAGGTCGGGGTCAATCCGCCGACGGAACCGAGCCGGCAACAACGCTCGGACTACGATCGGTTGTCAAGCCTTTCCGGTCCCGCTTTCGACCGGCAGTTTGCATCGATGATGGTCGCCGACCACCGCAAGACCATTAACAATTACCGGCGGCAGTCGCGCATGAAGGACTCCGTCGGGCAATACGCCAAACAATCCTTGCCAACTCTGGAGAAGCATTTGCGGGCAGCCGAGCGACTTGAACGCTCCGGCCGGTCCGCCGGGCGCTGACGCTGCTGCAAGCCAGCCGAGCGACTTTGCGAAAAAACGCGCCAGCCGCTCCGCGCGCGCGGACGCGGCTGCAGTTGCGGCAAGCGGGCCTCCCCGACCCCGCTCGCGGCGGACGCGGGGACGCGGGGGCACACCACCATGCCTGCCCCTCGAGGCGCGTTCCTAGTGTCGCCCCGGCGCATTGCACGTCAGCGGCTACGCGCCGCAAGATGCCGCGCCACCGTTTCGAGGTCCTTGTCGCCGCGACCGGAGAGATTGACCACCATCAGGTGATCCTTCGGTTTTTGCGGCGCCAGCTGCAAGACCTTAGCGACGGCGTGCGCGGGCTCCAACGCCGGTATGATGCCTTCGAGCTCCGACAGAAGCTGGAACGCATTGAGCGCTTCGTCATCGGTGGCCGACAGGAAACTGACGCGGCCGACGTCATGCAGCCATGAATGCTCCGGGCCGATGCCCGGGTAATCGAGCCCGGCCGAGATCGAATGCGCCTCGTTGATCTGGCCGTCTTCGTCCATCAGCAGATAGGTGCGGTTGCCGTGCAGCACACCGGGCCGGCCGCCGGCGATGGAAGCGGCGTGCATGCCGGTCTCGAGGCCGTGGCCGGCGGCTTCGACGCCGTAAATCTCGATCGGGGCTTCGTCGAGGAACGGATGGAACAGACCCATGGCGTTGGAGCCGCCGCCGACACAGGCGACGAGTGAATTGGGCAGCCGCCCTTCGGCCGCCAGCATCTGCTCGCGCGTCTCGCGGCCGATGATCGATTGAAAGTCGCGCACCATCATCGGATAGGGGTGCGGACCGGCGATGGTGCCGATGCAGTAGTACGTCGAGTTGATATTGGTCACCCAGTCGCGCAAGGCCTCGTTCATCGCGTCCTTGAGCGTCCTTGCGCCGGACTCCACGGGCACGACCTTGGCGCCGAGCATCTTCATGCGGAAGACATTGGCCTTCTGCCGCTCGACGTCGACCGCGCCCATATAGACGATGCATTCGAGGCCGAAGCGCGCGCACAATGTGGCGGTGGCGACCCCGTGCATGCCGGCGCCGGTCTCGGCAATCACTCGTTGCTTGCCCATGCGCCGCGCCAGGAGGACTTGGCCGAGCACATTGTTGACCTTGTGCGCGCCGGTGTGATTGAGTTCTTCGCGCTTGAGGTAGATTTTCGCGCCGCCGCAATGCACGGTGAGCCGCTCGGCGAAATAAAGCGGCGACGGCCGGCCCACATAGTTCGCGAGATATCCGTCCATCTCCTTCTGAAATTGCGGATCGGCCTTGGCTTGCGTGTAGGCTTGTTCCAGCTCGAGAACGAGCGGCATCAGCGTCTCGGCGACAAAGCGGCCACCATAGATGCCGAAGTGCCCGTGCTCGTCAGGACCGGTGCTAAAGGAATTGAGTTTTTGCTGCACGGTCATCGATGCGCGGCTCCGCTCTCGTTGCGGTCTTCATCGGCGCCCGCGCGCTCCGCCGCCTGCCGCGCGGAGCGCACGAATGCACGAATTTTATCAGGATCTTTTTCGCCGGGAGCGCGCTCCACGCCGGACGATACGTCAACCCCGGGCGCACGGGTGATGCGCAAGGCGTCGCCGACATTGCGCGCATCAAGCCCGCCGGAGAGCAGATAGGGAATGCCAGGATCAATGCCTTGCAGAACCTCCCAGTCGAAGGATTTGCCGAGGCCGCCGGGTCGAGTCGCCTCGCCCGTGGCCCGGGCGTCGAACAGCAGCCGGTCTGCTGTTGCGGCGTAGCTCGCCACAATGCCTAGATCGGACTTGGCTTCGAGGGCGACCGCCTTGATCACCGGCAGACCGAAGCGCTTCTTCAATGCCAAAAGGCGCGACGGCGGCTCCTTGCCGTGAAGCTGCAGCAGGTCCGGATGCAGCGCATCGACCACAGCTTCAAGCAGCGAATCCCCGGCATCGACCGTGAGCGCCACCTTTTCCAGGCGTCCCCGCACTCGAGAGCCAAGGGTGCGCGCGACATCGAACGCCACATGCCGCGGCGAGGCCGGGAAAAACACGAAGCCGACCATATCGGCTCCCGCATCCAGAGCGGCATCCAGCGCCTCGGCGGTCGAGAGCCCACAGATTTTTACGAGCAGGGTCATTGCTCCACACGTTCAACTAAGCGGTCGGCTTGTCCAATCCCGCAACCAAGATAACAAGCAGTGCCAACAGGGCCTGCCGATGGAATTGCGCAACGCATGGAACTTCTTCCACTCTGTGTCCAATGCAGAGCTTTCGACCTCGACCAATACCTCCGTTCAGGATTTCGCGATGAGTGCCAGACCTCACAGCGCGGCATTTTTCGCATTCAGTAGCTTCAGCCAACGTGACCGGACATTTGAGCCTACTGTATTGACCGGTGGCTAACGGGCGGTTCTCGCGCACACGTGAGCGCCGAAATGATTATATTGCCTACGCGAAGCGCCGGAATTCCTCGCCTTGGGATCCATTCCGACCGCTCCTACGGTCCGGGCGGACCGATAGCTCTAACACACCAGATAAATCGATCTGCGCAAAGACCAAATCATGCAAGCGAGTTGACATCGACTTCATCGCGTTCACCCGGTTAAACACATATAGGATCGGGATGTCGACGGATCAGCCCGCCGGCGGCCGCAGCTTGAGCCGCGGCGGCGTGGTTTCCCGCGGAACAATGCTCGGCTCGCCCGGCTCGGCAAAGGCGGCAAGCTTGACGCGCAGCTCGTTGGCCTCGCGCTCCTGGCGGCGGGCGTGGCGCCGCCATTTACTCTGCCCCAGCCAAGCCGCGACGCCACCTGCGATCACGCCGACAATCAGCGCGACAATGACGAGTGCGAACAACGGTAAGGTCAGCGAAGCCGCCGGCGCGCTCGCGCTGAACGGGTCGAGCGAGAGGGTCACGCTCTGGCGGTTGGCGACGGCAAAGGCGATGGCCACAACGGCAAGCGGCACCAGGACCAGCACCGCGATGATCTTGCGTAGCAATTTTTGCTCCTCGAAGATCCTTCCGCGCGAAAAGCCGGAAACGGCAATCGCTCTGAGCAGCAGCCCGCGGAAGGGGCGGCGGCTCTCGACCTAATTCTATATGGAAGACGCCGCGTCGCGTGTGAAGGCCGCGCAGCCCCGCTTGCGGCACTGCCGACGCTGCTCGTTAGTTCGGCGAAAGGCCGCCCCTCCCCTCCCCTCCGCGGCAGAAGGCAGTTTCAAGTTTCGCCTGCCCGATTGAGCCGCTCGCGCATTTCCTTGCCGGTCTTGAAGAATGGCACGCATTTGCGATCGACGGAGACATGGGCTCCGGTGCGCGGATTGCGCCCGGTGCGCGCCGGGCGCAATTTGACCGAAAACGCCCCGAAACCGCGCAGCTCCACGCGGTCGCCGCGCGCCATGGCGGCGACGATCTCGCCCAGAATGGCATTGACGATGTTCTCGACGTCGCGCTGATACAGATGGGGGTTCTGTTCGGAAATATGTTGCACGAGTTCGGATTTGATCATGCTCACCGCCTGGATTGCCCGCCAAGGCCGTTTTAGTTGCGATCAGTTTGGTTGTTTTTCGCACCGATTATCTCGTATCCGCAGGGTGCCAAAGCGCCAATAGACCGTCAAGGTTGAGACCTTCCAAGGCCGCGGCGGAGCTGAGCGTGCCAAGGCGCTCGGCGAAGCTGTCGAGCCCGACCGCATGCAGTATCGCGATCGCGCCGGCGTGCAGGAACGGCAGGGCGTCGAGCCGGCTGTGCAGCGGATAGTCGCGTACCCGCAGCGATGCGCCGATTTTCTTAGCCTTCTCGAGCCAGGCCAGAGCCGCGCGCTCGTCCCCTATCTGATCGACGAGTTTGAGCGGAAGGGCCTGGTGCCCGGTAAACACGCGGCCGTCGGCCACCGCGGCAAGCTGGTCGTCCGTCAGATGCCGCCGATCTTGCACCAAGCCTTTGAACCAGGCGTACGAATCCATGATGATCGACTCGATTGCCGCGCGCGCTTGCGGACTGGTCGGCTCGAATCCGTTGGGCGCCGCCTTCAGCGGGCTCGATTTGATCGATTTAACCTTCACGCCGATCTTCTCAAGCAAATCAGCAAAGTTCGGATATTCAAACAGAACGCCGATCGAGCCGACGAGCGAAGTCTGCTTGGCCACGATGTAATCGCCGGCGAGCGCGGTAACGTAAGCGCCGGAAGCGGCCAGGCTGTCGACCACGACCGCGATCGGTTTTCTGGCCCGCACGCGGCCGAGTGCGTCGAACAGCTGCTCGGATCCGGCGGTGGTGCCGCCGGGGCTGTCGACGTGGAGGATCACCGCTTTGATATCGGCGGCGCGGGCCAGCCGGTCGAGCTGCCGCACCCGTTCTTCATCGTCGCGAATGAGGCCGGAGATGGTCACGCGGGCGATATAGGGCGCGCCGACCAGACCGTTGCGGCGTGAAACCGCCGCGGCCGCCGCGGCAATGCCGATGACGATCACCCCGATGGCAGCCACGCGCCAGAAGGTCAGCTTGCGCCGCAAGCGGCGCCGGTCGACAATGAGGTCGGCATCGACCGACATGTTTGAGCTCCCCGCGCTTTGGTCTGCACGTCAGTCCGAAACCTGACGAATGACGAAACCCGGAATCCCATTCCGCGGCTCTGAATATGGCTCCCGGACTTGCCGCTTCGCGGCAATTCGCAATGGCGATGATCACTCCTTGCCTTCGCCCTTGTCGCCCTCCTCGCCCCTGCGGCGCAGCGCGGTGCCGAGGATGTCTCCGAGCGTCGCGCCGGAATCGGAGGAGCCGTATTGGGCGATCGCCTCCTTCTCCTCCGCGAGTTCCAGCGCCTTGATCGAGACCGTGACCTTCTGCGTGCGGCGGTCGAACTGAACCACCCGTGCATCGACCTTCTGGCCGACGGCGAAGCGGTCGGGACGCTGCTCGGAACGGTCGCGCGCCAGCTCCGAGCGCTTGATGAAGGAGGTCAGCTCGGTGCTGACGATCCGCACGTCGATCCCGCCCTCCTTCACGTCGATCACCTCGCAAGTCACCACTGCGCCTTTCTTCAGCTCGCCGGCGCCCTCGGCGGCCACGAGGCCGCCGCCGGCAAGCTGCTTAATCCCGAGCGAGATCCGCTCCTTGTCGACGTCGACGTCGAGCACCTGCGCCTGCACTTTGTCGCCTTTCTTGTACTCCTCGATGACCTGCTCGCCCGGCCGCTTCCAGTCGAGGTCGGAGAGATGCACCATGCCGTCGACATCGCCGTCGAGCCCGAGGAACAGACCGAATTCGGTCTTGTTCTTGACCTCGCCTTCGACCACCGAACCGGCCGGATGCTTCTCCAAAAACAGCTCCCAGGGGTTGCGCATGGTCTGCTTTAAGCCGAGCGAGATGCGGCGCTTGACCGGATCGACCTCGAGCACCTGCACCTCGACTTCCTGCGAGGTGGAGACGATCTTGCCAGGATGCACGTTCTTCTTGGTCCACGACATTTCCGAAACGTGGATCAGGCCCTCGATGCCTGGCTCGAGTTCGACGAAGGCGCCGTAATCGGTGATGTTGGTCACGCGGCCTTTGAATTTGGCGCCGACCGGGTATTTGGCCTCGATGCCCTGCCACGGGTCGTCGAGCAATTGCTTCATGCCGAGCGAGATACGGTGGGTCTCGTGGTTGATCTTGATGATCTTCACCTTTACCTGCTGGCCGATATTGAGCACCTCAGAGGGATGGTTGACGCGGCGCCAGGCGATGTCGGTGACGTGCAGCAGCCCGTCGATGCCGCCCAGATCGACGAAGGCGCCGTAATCGGTGATGTTCTTGACCACGCCGTCGATGACCTGACCTTCTTCGAGGTTCTGCACCAGCTCCTGGCGCTGCTCGGCACGGGTTTCTTCCAGCACGGTGCGCCGCGACACGACGATATTGCCACGGCGGCGATCCATTTTGAGGATTTGGAAGGGCTGCGGATTGTTCATCAGCGGAGTGACATCGCGGATCGGCCGGATATCGACCTGCGAGCGCGGCAGGAAGGCGACCGCGCCGTCGAGATCTACAGTAAAGCCGCCCTTGACTTGATTGAAGATGAATCCGCTGACCTTCTCATTGTTTTGGAAGGCCTTCTCGAGCTTGCCCCAGCTTTCCTCGCGCCGCGCTTTGTCGCGCGAGAGCACCGCTTCGCCGAGTGCATTCTCGATGCGTTCGAGATAGACTTCTACGGTGTCGCCGACCTTGATCTCGGCGTTGCGGCCTGGGCCGGTGAATTCACGCAAAGCCACGCGACCTTCGGTCTTCAAGCCGACGTCGATGACGGCCAAATCCTTTTCAATACCGACCACTGTGCCCTTAACGACGGTTCCTTCCTGCAGGTGGCCGTGACCGAACGATTCATCGAGCAGCTGGGTGAAATCTTCGCGCGTCGGCGCGGCGCTCTGCGCGGAAGCAACTTGAGCCATTCAATACTCCGAGCCCCGTCAATTGATCATGATCCGGAACGTGCGGCAGCCGCCGGGCGGTCGGCGGTTGGGGCTGAAGACCAAACGTTCGGGACAAAGCTGTTTCGCGATCCGGTGCATCGCTACGACGCGGCGAACGGGCCTACCTCCATGATGAAAGCGCGTTCATCCGCGCTTCCCGCCCGTCCGGGCAGCCTCGATAATGGCGATTGCGGCCCGCAACGCCGCGTCTATAGCCAAATGCGTCGTATCGAGCAAGTACGCATCGGGTGCCGGTTTTAGCGGCGCGGCGGCGCGTCTGGAATCGCGCTCGTCGCGGCGCAGGAGGTCCGCCAGGACCTCCTGCTCTTCTACTTGATCGCCGCATGCCCGCAATTCAAGGACGCGGCGCCGGGCGCGCACCTCGGGCGCAGCAGTGACGAAGATTTTGACGTCTGCGCCGGGCGCGATCACCGTGCCGATGTCGCGCCCGTCGAGCACCGCCCCGGGCGGCCGCGCGGCGAAGTCCCGCTGGTAATTGATGAGGGCTTCGCGCACCTGAGGAATTGCGGCCACCACCGAGGCGGCTTCGGTCACTGCCTGCGCTTTCAACGCATTTTCATGGAATGCTTTGGGGTCGAGCGTGGCGGCCGCCGCACTAGCCGCAGCTGCATCGCCGGGCGAGGCGCCGGCATCGAGGAGCGCCTTCGCCACCGCGCGATACAGCAGACCTGTATCGAGGTGATGCAGCCCATAGGCCGCCGCGATCTGCCGCGCGATGGTGCCCTTGCCCGAGGCCGCCGGCCCGTCAATGGCGATGATCATGGCCCTCGCCTTAAGTGGGAGCCTATGCACCGCTCCCGTCGATCCCACCATGAGGAAGGTTCCGAGCAAATCACGATTTGCTCGGAACCCCGCCCGGCTTTTTCTGAACGCCGATCGCGGTGCGGCGATTGGATATTCCAGGCTTCCTCGATGAGTCGGACCCGCACCGTGGCGCCGCGCTCATCTCAAATCCGCCCCCAGCCCACGCATCAGTTCGACGAACCCGGGAAAGCTCGTAGCGATAAAACTGCCGTCGTCGACTTTGATTGGCTTCTCGCTGGCAAGCCCCATGACCAGGGCCGACATGGCGATGCGGTGATCCATATGGGTGGTGACGAGGCCGCCGCCGGGTGCACCGCCTCGCCCTTCGACGATGAGGTCGTCGCCGTCGATTTCGGCTTCGACGCCGTTGGCCCGCAACAGCGCCGCGGTGGCGGCAAGGCGATCCGACTCCTTCACCCGCAGTTCTTTGAGCCCCCGCATTACGGTCGTGCCTTCGGCGAAGGCAGCGGCCACCGCCAGCACCGGATATTCGTCGATCATGGTGGGGGCGCGCGCTGCCGGCACCTCGACCCCGCGCAGCTGACTGCTCCGCGCGCGCAAATCGGCGACCTCCTCGCCCCCCTCATTGCGCACGGACAGCCGCTCGACCGCGGCGCCCATCTCCGCAAGCGTGGTAAAAAAACCAGCACGCAGCGGATTCATCACCACGCCCTCGAGGATCACTTCCGAGTTCGGGACGACGACCCCGGCCACGAGCGGGAAGGCCGCCGAGGACGGATCTGCTGGCACCGCTATCGGGGCCGGCACCAATTCCGGCTGGCCTTTGAGAGCAATGCGCCGGCCGCCCTGCCCATGCGGCTCGACCGTGATCTGGGCACCAAAATGCGCGAGCATCTTTTCAGTATGGTCGCGGGTCGCCTCGCGCTCGATGACTGAGGTCTCGCCCGGCGCGGCGAGGGCAGCCAAAAGGACCGCCGATTTGAGCTGCGCTGAGGGCACCGGCGGCTCGAACATGATGGGAATGGGATCGTGGGCGCCGGCCAGCGTCAGCGGCAGGCGGCCGTCAGCGGCGGCCAGCGTGCGCGCACCGATCCGCTCCAAAGGTTCGAGCACCCGCCGCATCGGGCGCTTGCGTAACGAGGCGTCGCCATCGAACGCCACGGTGATCGGGCAGCCGGCAACTGCGCCGAGCATGAGCCGGCAGCCGGTGCCGGAATTGCCGAAATCGAGCGGTGTTTTGGGCTGCGGGAATCCGGCCACGCCGACGCCCTGCACGTGCCAGTGGCCGCCCCCACGCCGGTCGAGCACGGCGCCAAGCCTGCGCAAAGCCGCCGCGGTTGAGAGCACGTCTTCGCCTTCGAGGAGGCCGGAAATCCGGGTGGCTCCCACGGTAAGCGCACCGAGAATAAGCGCGCGGATCGAGATCGACTTGTCACCCGGGACGCGGGCCCGGCCGTTGAGCGGGCCGCTACGGCAGGCGGTAAGGGTGTTCATCGTACATGCGGCTTGAAGCCTCCAGGCATCGGTTTGGCCCCTCTACCAAGCTTCGACCAAGCCAGAGCGGAGTTGCCCAAGGTGTGTCAGAGCGCAAGGCTTGGGTGCAAATCGTCGCCCTCACGGCGAGGATTACATTAAGGCAACAGTTTTAGGCATCAGTTTCTTCCCCGCCGCCTCTATCACCTATCGCTCTGTGCCGTCATCCGGCTCGACCGCTGTATACGCCAGGGCGTTGTGGCCCGCCACATGGACCCAACGGGGGCACAAGGCCTGCGCTAGCCCTGCACGGCGCTTACGGAACGCTATTGACAGGCGCAGCCCGGCTCGCCAAGTGAACCTTCCAAACGCGAAACCCCGACCCGGAACACCGGCGCGCCCGCCCGCGGCAGGCGGCCACACATCGCGGACAGACCGTTTAGACAGGTTGCCGCACAGACAGGCTACACAGCGATGGCGAAGCCCGAACTTGGCACCAAGCGCACCTGCCCCGATACTGGGCGCAAGTTTTATGACCTCAACAAGGATCCGGTGATCTCGCCCTATACGGGCAAGGTCGTACCAGTGGAACCGCTGGCGCGCTCGCGTCCGGACGTCGCGCGCACGCCGGCCCCGGCCGAGGAAGTGGCGATCCCCGAACCGGCCGAGGCCGAATTCGTCTCCCTCGAAGAGGCGGACGCCGAAGCCGCCGGAGCCAGCACCAAGAAGCCGGCAGCCCCTGTCGAGACCGAAGTCGAGGACGAGGACGTGGAGATGGACGAGAGCCTCGACGACGCCACCTTCATCGAGGAGCAGGAAGAAGAGGACGCCGATGTTACTGACATCATCGGCGGCGACATCGAGAACGAAGAAGAAGGTTGATCAGGACTCGATAATCAGTACCAGTACTCGCACCTGATCCGTGGAGGGGCCATAGCTCAGTTGGGAGAGCGCTTGAATGGCATTCAAGAGGTCGGGGGTTCGACTCCCCCTGGCTCCACCAAGACGGCTCTGTCCCGACCCGAATTGTCCCGGGTTGAAAAAGGTTTTTGCTCACCCCCTATCTTAACCCTAGAAGCCGCCTTCTGACGAGGTCCCCCCAAAATTGCACGGTAGGGGGATTGACGGCTTCAGCACGGAAATCGGGCAACAGGGGAGCGCGGGTTCGCTACGTACACAGACTTGTACCAATAACAAACTTTATCCGAAAGTATTGTCGAGTAGCTGCAGGGTGCATCTCGCAGAAGGGCCCCGGCCAATTGTCAGGTGGTTGGCAAGATGGGTAGGTCTATACAACCCGAAGTGCCTTTTGTTTCGTTGAAAGGAGAGATGGCGCAACGCCTGCGTGACTTTGATTGGGGATCGACCTCGCTGGGTCCCATCGCTCAATGGCCTCAGAGCCTCAAGACCGCAGTCGGCATTGTTCTGCTTTCCCCGGTGCCAATCGTGATGCTTTGGGGACACGATGGAATCATGATCTACAATGATTCCTATTCGGCTTTCGCCGGCGGCAGGCATCCAAAGCTCCTCGGTTCTAAGGTGCGAGAGGGGTGGCCGGAAGTTGCTGACTTTAATGATCATGTAATGAAGGTCGGATTATCCGGTGGGACATTGGCCTACCGCGACCAACAATTGACGCTCTACCGCTCCGGTGTTGCTGAACAGGTCTGGATGAATCTGGACTATTCGCCGATCTTGGATGAGAGCGGCAAGCCCGCCGGCGTGATGGCCATTGTCGTTGAGACAACCGAGCGAGTCCGAGCTGAAGCTGCGCTTCGTCACAGTGAAGAGCAGCTCCGACTAGCAACGGAAGCCGCAGAAATCGGCCTCTGGGACATCGATAACATCACCGACACATTATTTTGGCCGCCGCGCGTGAAGGCTATGTTTGGAATTTCGCCAGACGTAGCAGTATCGATGCGGGACTTCTATGGGGGCCTTCACGCGGAGGATCGCGAAGCAACGAGTGCCGCTTACGCGGCGGCCTGCGACCCGTCCCGTCGCGCGCTGTACGATGTCGACTACCGAACCATAGGGAAAGAAGACGGTGTAATTCGATGGGTGGCCGCCAAAGGGCGCGGCGTGTTCGATCAATCCGGGAAGTGTGTCCGTGTGATCGGGACCGCAATCGACATAACGGCTCGCAAAAAGATCGAACAGCAGCTGCGGCATCTCAATGAGAGCCTGGAATCTCAAGTTGAACAGCGGACGGCGGAGCGCGATCGGGTCTGGCATCACTCTCGCGACCTTCTTGGGATCGCGGGAACAGATGGCGTGATCCATGCCGTCAATCCAGCTTGGACCGAGATTTTAGGCTACACACCTGACGAAGTAGTTAGACGAAGTTATCTGGATTTCGTGTTTCCGGAGGACGCAGATCTCGTCGCTAATGCCTGGCAGACCGCGCTGTCCGAGCACGGTCTGACAGATTTCCAAATCCGACTGCGGCACAAAGATGGGTCAGCGAGGTGGGTTTTATGGCATAGTTCGACGGAAGGCGATCTCCATTATGGATATGGGCGCGATATAACCGCCGCTAAGGCTCAGGAACAGGCTCTTGCCGAGGCAGAACGAGCCTTGCTCCAAGCCCAGAAAATGGAGGCCGTTGGGCTATTGACCGGCGGGATCGCTCACGACTTCAACAATCTGTTGCAGAGCGTAACCGGTTGTCTCGACTTGATCAGGCGAAGGCCTGATGAACCTGAACGAGTGCATCGTTGGGCGGAAGCTGGTCTAAAGGCGGCACACCGCGGCGCCAAGCTAACCGCGCAGCTGCTGGCGTTCTCTCGATCACAAAAGCTCGAACATCAGCAAGTCAACATTTCCGCACTGCTGTCGGTCATGCGCGAGCTTCTCGCTCGTACGTTGGGTCCGACCATAAGGATACAAATCGATCTTGGTGCGCATTCCGCGCGAGTTTTGTGCGACCAGACGCAGCTCGAAATGGCAGTCCTGAATCTGGCCATCAATGCCCGAGACGCCATGCCGAACGGCGGCGAGCTTTGCATCGCCACTTACGAACGCGCGATTGCGCATGATCCGGAGCTTCCAAACGGGAGGTATATCGAATTGGCCGTCAGCGATACCGGGATGGGGATGTCGGCCGAAGTTGCCGCCAAGGCTTTTGATCCTTTTTTTACGACGAAAGCTGCCGGCAAGGGGACAGGGCTGGGTCTCAGCCAGGTTTACGGAATGGCTAGACAGGCCGGAGGGGTAGCGCGAATTCAATCGACGCCTCAACAGGGGACTACGGTGCGGCTATTGCTGCCGGGTCACGACAAAATCCGGCCCGTCGCGGCTGAGCGCGAGGAAAGCGACGCGCCTATTGCGCCCATGGAGGCGACCATTCTCGTCGTCGACGACGATGCGGACGTTCGACAATTCCTTGTGGAGACGCTTCAGACGTTCGGCTACCACGTACTCGAGGCTGAGGACGGCTATGCCGGACTATCCGTGCTCACCAAATCGTCGCCTCATTTGGCGATCGTCGATTATGCGATGCCTAGTCTGACCGGCGTGGAAATGGTACGTGAACTGCGCCTGAAGCGACCGGACCTGCCGATTCTCTTCGCAAGCGGCTATGCCGAAACGGCAGAGATCGAAGATGCGCTCGACGAAAACACTTCTGTTTTGAGGAAGCCTTTTGAAATCGCCAAACTGCAGCAGATCATAAGTGAACTGCTTCAAAGATCCCAAGCCAAAAGCGCTTGATCACTGCTAGTACCTCCGCACAGAGGATTTGATGGGTTGCGGACAGGCAGCCTCGGCTACACCAATCGGCTGCGCGGTCTATCGTCTCATTGCGGCTGACAGATGCAAGGGATTTGCGCGGACACTGTCTGTGTTCCCGGTGGGTGAAGGAGGATAAGCGAACGTGGCGCGCTCGCGAAGAGGACGACGCCATTTGACCCGAAGCCGCCGTTGGCTAGGCTTCTAAGGCTCGATAGCTTAACCTTCTGCGATAGACCCAGTGCCGCAGGCCGGAGTGTGCGTGGCAGACAAGTGTCACACCTATTCCCTTCGTGTCGACTGGACCGGCAATCAGGGCACCGGCACGTCGGCGTACCGCACCTATTCGCGTGCGCATCAGATCAGTGCGCACAGCAAAACGGCCATAGCTGGCTCGTCGGACCCGGTGTTCCGTGGCGATGCGACGCGTTGGAATCCAGCGGAGTTGCTCATCGCCGCGCTTTCCGCCTGTCATCAGCTCTGGTACCTGCACCTTTGTGCCGACGCAGGTATCGTCGTCGTAGCATATAGCGACGACGCCTCCGGCGTTGAGATCGAGCAGGCGGACGGCGCTGGGCAATTCGAAAGCGTCACGTTACGCCCGCACGCCAAGCTTGCGGCCGGATCTGATGAGAACACGGCGCGTCGCCTGCACGATGCTGCAGCCGAGAAATGCTTTATCGCGCGCTCTGTATCATTCAAGGTAGAGCACCAACCGACCTTCGAGATTGCATCGGCGTAGGAAAGCCGTTGCAGCCGCGAAGTGATCTCAAATGTCCGTTCCTGTGCAGGTTTTCGGACGCCGGGATTGACGATCTGACCATGCGCTGTGGCGGGCGGCGTCCGAAAAGCGCCAAGGCACGAAGTCGCGGTGTGTTGTGCACTGGGTGGCAGCGAGCGCTATGGGGATTTGAAGTCAGCGCCGGGGTCGATAGGCGGCGGGACGGCAGCGCGACACGACCTGCATGTGTGAACGCACGGGAGGTTGGGTGTGTGCTCTGGGCAGTTCGATGCGCCTTCGAAGTGGATCAGCGGGCGAACGGAGCAGTGATGCAGATGATTTGGTCAAGAGAGCTTGGCGTCGGCGTTGAGCCAGCGCATCAGGAACGAGAAAGTGGGGACGATCACAGGGTGTCTGGCTCATGAGGTGTCGATCCTGCCCGGCGTCGGGCGCCAGCTTGGTTGGCAGCCGCGCGCGAATACCTCGATGACGATCATGCGAGCGCCACAGTGCGGGCATGGGCAGGGCAGCACCGGTGGCGCATCCGGGGCGATATCCTGCGGCTGTTGCGGATCGCCGGCAGGCTTGGCGACTCCGAGGAGAACGCGGGCCGTGGCGATCTTGTCAGCGCGATGGGAGCCGGCGAAGAGCCCGTAGTGGCGGATGCGGTGAAAGCCCTTCGGTAGCACGTGGAGCATGAAGCGCCGTATGAACTCGTGCGGGTGAAGGCGCATCGTCTTCCAGCGGGCTAGGGCGGCAGCTTCTGCGGCTCCTTGATGTGCCAGACCTCGGCCGCCAGATCGTGGCGCCGCAGCGTGACACGGAACAGGAATCGTATCCCGGTCATGATCCGATTGCGGTTGCAGATACTCGCACCGCTCTCGATGAGGTGCAGCTGAAAACGCCGCACCTCGTCGGGCGTTGCCGTGTCGGGCGAGCGCTTCAGCCAGGCGGCGAACCGCTTGCAGCTTGAGATATGGCTGCGCTGCGTGTGCGGGTTGAGCTTGCGCGCAGCCATATCTTCGAGCATACGCTGACGCAGCGGACTGACGGTGTTGGTCTCGCTCATGGGGAGCTCCTTCCTGAGTGAGGTTGACGACACCTCGATTCTCAGGACGGGGCTCTCCACCTGCTACTGGCACCATCTCGACTGGCTACGGGCTCGCGGCTCTTGCCCCCGCGAAGCGGGCTGGAGCGCAGCGACTTTGTGCTGTGGCCCACTCCTGCCCTCGCCTGCGTGCCGCCGGTGTGGAAGCTATAGAGGCATAAGCTGTCGCCAGCGGGCGCACGACGGTCGAAAATGACCCATCTCGGAACCAGGGAGTGCATTGCAACAACCGTCGCCTATGCCTAGTTTTTCGCGGACCAAAATTTGCAGCGCAAAGCTATCCATCGTTTGGGCTATTCCCTCTCTGTAGATGCTCGTCAAGAAACCGGTATGCCGCTTGTCGCATTTCCTGCGTGAAGACGTGACCGCCGGGCCAACATCGAAGCTTCAGCTTTCCTTTTGGAAATGCCGATTCAGCATGTTCAAATATCGCGGTGGCTCCTCGAGACCATACATCACCGTAAGAATGGCCGATGAATCCAATCCGTAGCGGATCAACCTCCGGCCACGCCACCAAGTAATCCAGGACCACAATGACATCATGGAGGCATTTGGAGAGTAACGTTCTGCCTTGTACAAGACGCGCGTGGCCAACTCGTAATACTCGGCGTATCCTGAAGGATTGCTCCAGTTCCGCTCTTCAAATGTCAAAGCATCGGGCGCGATGACGACATAGCCTCGCTCGGCGAGTTCTGAAGCGCATGCTTGATCTGCATCGCCTTTCAGTCCGACAACTTCGCTCTTTCCCAAATGAAACTATAGCGCGATGCAGCAAAGTCGTCAGCAATCTGAGGTACACCGGCCATCACATCAATGTATTCGTCACGCCAGCCAGCCATGCGGTCCAAGGGCGCAGACTGATTCCACCGATGCCGATTGCACAGCAAGGGAGAAATCACTGACCCTTGCGGGGTCCCTTTCTGCCGGGGCTCCAAAGCGCCATTTTCCAGCTGAACGGGGGCTTGCAGCCACCGTTCGATGTACAACAGTGCTGCTCGCCAACCCGTCAAATTCTCTGTGCACAGGTACTAAGTGCTTAGTAAGGATCGCCTAAGTTCAATCTGCGAAGGACTCACTTAAGCCACTCATTCCGAGTTACCCCTTAAATCCTTGAATGACGGCCGCGAGGTCGTGCCCGCGTTCTGGTCGCTCCAGCGTCTGCTACCCCACGCGTTATCAGCGCGCCCGATGTGGCCGCGCCTTTGCCCGCCGAGCTAGGAGAGGCGGAAGCCCACAGGCGCATATACCGGCCCGAAGTCTGTTACGCGCGGACTAAATGTGCTTGGCGTCGGGGCCTCAAGGTAGCGGCGCTCCGCCTGGCTTGCTGACCACTTGCCAGACCTGCTTGTTCTGATTCCATAGCGTCATTACGGCATTATCTACCGCGAGCCCGCGCTGCGGGACCTTTTTGAAATCCAACATGCCATCTATGCTCGGGTAATTATCCAGGTTTGCAATGAAATCGCGGATTTGCTCGGCATTTGCGCTCGGCCCAAGTGTCTGCAAAGCGTGGACGATGATCATCGCCGGCTGCCAGGCAAGCTCCGACGGTTCGTCCGGCTTGATTCCTACGCCGTCGAAAACGCGATAAAACTCGGCCTGCACTTTTGCGACCGGCGGCGGGACCAATGCGGGGTCGCGGATGACGTATTGTCCGGCCGGAATGTAGAGCTGCTTGGGCAGGAAGGCGGCGTAATTCTGCATTTGCTGGTAAGTCATGTTGCCGTCCGTCGTCGCCATCGGCACGTTGAAATCGGCTTGAATCATGCCGTGGAAGACGGTTGCAATCGGCGTGCCGGTGCTCCAGGCCACGAACGCCTGTGGATGTGCGGCCTTGATGCCCTCGATCTGCGCCGCGACGCTCACATCGGTGATGTTGAACTGGGAGTTGGCGACGACCTTCATATCCTTGTTTTCCGGCATTGCCAGAATCCTGTTAAAGCCGTTCTCGGCGTCCTGGCCGGTGGCGTCGGCGCTGAAGAGGAAAGCGAGGCGAGTCCACCCCTTCTGCCGGAAAAAGCGGATCGCCAATTCAGCGAGGTCGTAGGTCGATACGCTGGCGGTGAAGGAATAGCTCCTCGGCGGCGGATGCAGACCAGGCGAGAAGCAGTACTGGACAGGGCCCGCGTTCTTCATCAGTGGAGCGATGGCCCGACAGACGGCGACCAGCGAGGAGCCTAGAATAATCGCCGGCTTTTGCGCGACAATGCCGCTGGCGAGCTGCACGCCAATCTGGGGATTCGACTGGTCGTCGTGAAAGTTGAATTGTAGCGGTCGGCCCTTAATCCCGCCTGCGTCATTTACGGACTTTTCGGCCAGTTCGAGCGCTTTTTTCTCTCCTTGCCCGAGAAATGCGCCAGAGCCGGTCAACGGCATGACCACATTGATCTGATAGGGCTCAGCTGCGTGAGCTGGTGTCGGTCCGGCCGCCGCCAGCGCAAGGGGCACGAGGGCAAGCACGCACCCCAACAATGGTCCAGTCTTCATTCGCACACTCCTGACCAGGCTGTTTGCCCTGACGGTAGAAGGTCCGCCATCCGGCTCAGCCGTTCTCGATCCGCTGAGATTATAAGGTCACAGTGCGGCGCGGCAACGACGCTGCGTGGCGTGCCTAGCGCGGCGGACATAGTCCGCGAGTTTCCGCCCCCGTGACAAGATGGCGGGCAGCATGGGATTGCGCTGCGATCATGGTCGGTCAAAACATCAGGCGGAATGATGGTTTACCTTGGGGTCTTCACGGCTGGGCACTCGCCCGCGTCGTGCCAGCAAAGCGACCAAGAACGGAGCGACCGTATGCAGCATCGTTCAAGCAAGTCCCGGTAATGGAAACGATCGGCGCGGCGGCGTGAATCAGGCAGTTCAAATCATCATCGGCGGTGTCGTGCAAGGCAGTGTCTTCGCCTTGATCGCCCTCGGCCTGTCGCTCATTTATCGGGTGACCGGGATCATCAATCTCGCACAGGGCGCCTTCTGCATCTTCGGTGCGCTGCTCGGCTACACGTTTGAGGTCAGGTTCGGCTGGCCTATGCCGCTCGCGATCCTGGCAGCGGTTGCCGGCACAACGATCTTCGGACTCGCAATCGCGCGCGTCACCTTCGTGCCTGGTTTGGCATATCTGCCGAACAGCAGCATGCTGATGCTCACCGCCGGCTTGCTTACTTTCATCCAAGGAATCACGCTGGTGCTATGGGGCAGCCAGCCATTTGCGACGCCAAGTTTTTCGGGCGAGCGCCCGCTCAATTTTTTCGGCGTGTTCATCCCGTCGCAGGGACTGTGGATCGCCGGCATCTCCGCCGTCGTCATTCTCGCCACATGGTTCGTGATGGGCCGGACGGCGCTCGGCAAAGCGCTCACCGCGTGCGCCGAAAATCCAATGGCGGCACAGATCATGGGCATCGACGTCCCCCGTATGACGCTCCTGAGTTACGCTATTTCGGTCATGATCGCGGCACTCGGCGGCATCGCCGTGGCACCGCTCATGTCGTTCCAGTTCGACACCGGCAGCTTCTTTACGAACGCCGGATTCATCGCCGTCGTCGTCGGCGGCATTAGTTCCTTTATCGGACCGATCGCCGGCGGGCTTTTTCTTGGCGTGACCGAGCAGCTCGCTGCCGCCTATGTATCTTCCCTGTTCGCCGATGGCGTTGCGCTGGGGCTGCTCATCATCACCCTGCTGTGGCGGCCGCAGGGTCTGTTCGCGCCGGGGCGTGCGCGTCGCCACGATGTGCGCGAGGACGTTCGGGTGCACCGTGCCATCGTGGTTTTTCGTGGGCGCGGGCCTGTGCTCGCCGGCATCGCCTTTGTGATCGCTCTTGCAGCTCTCCCCTGGGTGATCAGCGATGGCGGGCTGATGAGTTCACTAGTCATCACCCTTATCCTTTTTCTCAGCGTTCTCGGGCTTGACGTTGTCATGGGCTATGCCGGCCAAGTTAGCCTTGGCCAGGCGGCTTTCATGGCAATCGGCGGGTACACCTCCGCGATCCTAGCGACGACCTACGGCGTCCCGCCCCTGCCGGCCACCTGCGCGGGCATCATTCTGTCACTTGCCTGCGCGCTCGTCCTCTCAGTGGTCACCATACGGCTGCGTGGCGCCTATCTGGCGCTCGCCACGCTCGCTTTCGGCCTGCTCGTCGATTCCCTGACGGTCGGCCTGACCGATCTGACCGGCGGGCCGTCTGGCTTGGTCGGCATTCCCTCCTTCTCTGTTGGACCGCTCGAGCTCGCTAGTCCGACAGCGATGTATCTTTTCACGCTGGCTTTGATCGTTGTCATCGTGCTCATTCTGCTTGGCGGGATGCGCTCAAGCTTCGGCCGAGCGCTGCAGGCGATCCGCACCGACCAAACTGCGGCCGCAGCGCTGGGCATCAACGTGCCCCAACATAAGATGGCGGCTTTCGGCATCGCCGCGGCACTCGGTTCGTTGTCGGGCAGCCTTTACGCCTTCGATTTTCATTTTCTCTCGCCGGAGATGGTCGCCACCCCGCGCTCCTTTGAACTTATCGCGATGCTGATCCTTGGCGGCGACGGCACGCTTATCGGCGGTCTGATCGGCGCGGCGCTTATTACGCTTCTGCCCACCGTGTTTCAGCCGCTGGCGCTCTATAAGACGCTGGCCGAAGGTGCCATCCTGGTGATCGTATTCCGTTATCTCCCGGAGGGCTTGCTCGGCCGGGGTACGTGGTTGATTTCAAAATTAACCGGCTTGGTCATGGAGACTTTTGCCAGAACGACCGCAGCGGACAAGCTCCCATGAACGCACCGGCCCTCGACGTGAAAGGATTTGTCAAGACGTTCGGCGGCGTGTGCGCGGTCGAGGACGTGTCGTTCACGGTGGCCGACGGCATCGTGGCGGCGCTGATCGGGCCGAACGGCGCCGGCAAGACGACGCTTTTCAACCTCATCACCAATTTCTTTTCCGCCGACGAGGGCGAGGCGCACTTCTACGGCACGCCACTGACTGGGCTTGCGCCGGAAAGGATTGCCAGGCTCGGGCTGCAGCGGACATTTCAGACCGCGCGCGTCTTTCCGGGCATGACTACTCTCGACAACGTTCTCGTCGGGGCGCACCGGCGCGTTCGGTCGCACGCCGCCCAGCAGATGCTCTGGCTGCCCAGCGCGCGCCAGGAGGAGCGCGGCCTCGCCGCCGAGGCTAGGTCGCTGCTCGACCTGGTCGGACTCTCGGCGTTCAGCGCGGCTGCCGCGACCAGCCTGCCCATGGGAGCACAGAAGCTGGTCGAGGTCTGTCGCGCGTTGATGGCACGGCCGCGCATGCTGCTCCTCGATGAGCCTGCCGCCGGCTTAACCGACGCGGAGACGGTGGAATTCGCCTCTTTGTTGCGCGCCATCCGCGACAATGGCATCACAATTCTGGTCGTTGAGCACAACATGTCGCTCGTCATGGACGTGGCCGACGACGTCATCGTGCTCGATCTCGGACATCTCATCGCACGCGGTACGCCGGCCGAAATCCAGCGCAACCCGTGCGTCATCGAGGCTTACCTCGGTGCCGAAATGCACTGAACCATGCTCGAAGTCCAGAATCTCTGTGCCGGCTACGGCGACACCCAGGTGCTCCACGGCGTCAGCTTAACGGTCGGAGCCGGGGAGATCGTTGCGTTGATTGGCGCCAACGGCGCAGGCAAGACAACACTGGCCAAGACGCTCGCAGGCGTGCTGTCGCCGCTGCGCGGCCATCTTCTGTTCGAACACGAGGAGATCAACCGGATCTCGGCGCATGAGCGGATTGCGCGCGGCATCGCTCAGGTTCCAGAGGGGCGTCAGGTCATCGGCGGTCTGACAGTCGCGGACAATTTGCATCTCGCCGTGTTCACCCAGCGTCGGCGGCTTGGGATCGCGGAGATCAATTCCCGGATGGCCGAGATCGGGAGGCTTTTTCCCGTCCTTAAAGAGCGTATGAACGCGATGGCCGGCAACCTGTCAGGTGGGCAGCAGCAGATGCTGGCGATCGCCCGCGCACTGATGGTGAAGCCGCGGCTGCTTGTGCTCGATGAGCCCTCGCTCGGCCTCTCGCCGGTCCTGGTCAGTCAGATATTTCGATTGATCGCCGGCTTCCGCGCTCGCGGTCTCGCCGTTCTGTTGTCGGAACAAAATGCGCGTATGAGCCTTGCGATCGCGGACCGCGCTTACGTGATCGAGATGGGGCGCGTGGTGTTGGAGGGATCAGGTCAGGAGCTGTTGCAGAACCCATCAATCGCGGAGCGCTATCTTGGGATTGGCAAGGGCTCCGGCAGTGGCGACGATGATCACGAAGGCCAGCGCCGCAAAAACCTTGCGCGCGGGCTCGCACCAATTCTGGGCCGCGGCCGTCGTAGCGCCGGCCACCCTGGCTCAGGTGATGCATAACCGAGACCCGCTCTGAGTTCGCGTCGAGCGGGCAGGTGGTGATCGAGCTTGTATTTAAGCGCGATAACGTCGCTTGCATGCTTCGTACCGCCTATTTGCTCAGCGGAGCTCCGCCCGGTTGTGAGAGCCACACCCACGACTCGCTCTTCGGGTCGTAGGTAGTGACGATTGACGAGTCCGGCCCGAGACCGCGTTGCGGATATTTCTTGAAGTTGTAGATGCCGTTGATGCCGGGGAAATCCGTCAGGCTTTCGATATACTCCCGCAACTGAGCGGCCGTCGCGCCGGGGCCGAATTTGCGGAGCGCCGACGCCACGATGAGCCCAGCGTCCCAAGACGTCGCCACCATGTTGTCAGCCCTGAGCCCATGTTTGTTCAATGTGGCATACATGGACTGCTGCGCGCGATCGACGCGCGGATCGAGCTGCACGCTCGGCGGATGCGGCGGATAAAGGGCCGAAGCCAGGATGAGGCGTTTTGGTAGAAATGCCTGCCATTGTTTCATGGCCGCGAAGGTTTGATTGCCGCTGGTCGGCGCCACCGGCAGGTCGATCCCCTCTTGCGCCATGCTGCGGAACACGGTCGCCGCCGGCGCGCCTGTGGTCCAGGCGATGATCGCCTGGGCACCCGAGCCCTTGATGCGTGTCATTTGCGCCGCGACCGAGACATCTGAGGGATTGAAATGCTCGCGGATGACAAGCTGCATGGCGCCCTTGTTGGCCGGGTATTGCAGCACTTCGGCGAGCGAGCGATCGCCATCCTGGCCGCTCGCGTCGGTGGTCATCAGTGAGCCGAGCTTGGTCCAGCCCTTCATGCGGAAATAGCGCACGACCGCTGCGATTTGGTCGGTGGAGGAGGAACTCGTGGAGAACACATAGCTGCCCGGCTTCGGATGGATGCCCGGCGACAAGCAATATTGCACCGGTCCGTTCGTCATCAGCGGTGCCATTGCAAGACACATCGCGACGAGGCTTGACCCCATCACGACCGCCGGCTTCGAACCGAGAACTTGACTGGTGAGCTGGACCGCGACCTGCGGCTGCGATTGATCGTCGTGGAACAGGAAGTTCAGATTGCTGCCGCCCCCAGCGCTGTTGATCTGCTCCTCGAGTGCCGACAATGTGTCCTTCTGGCCCTGTCCAACAAATGCGGCGCTGCCGGTGAGCGGTAAAACGACATTGATGTCGTACGCTCCTGCTGCCAGAGCCGCGCTCGAAATGCTTGCAACGGCGGCGACGGCTCCGACCAAGCAGGCGTAAGGAAGCCGGATCAGGCGGATGACGCTCATTGATTTTTCCTCCTCGCTGCCAGTCTTACGCCCCGCCAACCTGCAGCATTAAGGGCTTGTTCGCCGCTGTCAATTCTCACTTATTCGTCCTGGCTCCCCATGTCGTCTGTCCTAAGCCATCGTCGCCGCGGCGCATTCAGCTGACAATGAGCGAGACGAGGTCAGCCGGTCGGTCGGCGCAGCCGCACTTTCGCCGGCCGCGCGCTGCCGTTTGGATCTCGGACAACGATCTGCAGCGCATAAGAAGACCTGTCCAATTTGAGCATCATCTGAGCCGCCACCCGGCTTCGGTGAACGTCTCCGCGGTCAACGCGTTTCGCCTGTGTTGCGAGGATCCGGACATCGGCAATCCCCACGCCGCAGAATGCCAAATGGTGTGTGGAATTCCACGCCGAAGTGGCGAGACTGCACAGACTGCGGCCTGACGTCACTAATTGCACCGCCTAACGGCGAACTCATACCGCGTGCTAAAACTGGAAGAATATCGGCCATCGACGCCGCCTCGATGCCCCAACCTCGGGGCGGCAACCCGAAATTCATCGTCGATCGGCTCTGCTTAAGCTGCGGTTTGGATCGCCGTGTCGGCGCCGGGTGCCCCCGCCGGGCCGAACTTTACGCCTCTGGCTTCGCTACCGAGCGCGGCGAGAATGATGATCGTGACGGCGACAATGCCGGCGACCAGAGCCAACGCGAAGGCGTAATCGCCGCCGTAATGCGCGGCGAGGGCCGCCTGCAGAGTTGCATTCACCGAGGCGATCAAATTGCCGATCTGATAGGTGAAACCCGGAAACGTGCCGCGTGCCTCCTCGGGCGACAATTCGTTGAGGTGCACAGGTATAACGCCCCAAGCGCCCTGCACCATCACCTGCATCAGAAACGCCCCGACGGCGAGCCAGAGCGCGCTCGTCGAAAACGCCCAGAGTGGCAGCACGAACAGCGACAGCACGGCGGCGAGTATGATGGTGCGGCGCCGGCCGAAGCGCTCCGACAAGTCGCCGAAGCAGATGCCGCCGATGATGGCTCCGATATTGTAGATGACGGCAATCAGGCCGACTTCGTGCACCGACAGCTTATGCTGCACCTGCAGGAAGGTCGGATAGAGGTCCTGCGTGCCGTGGCTGAAGAAATTGAACGCCGTCATCAGCAGGATCGCGTAGATGCCGAGCCGCCAATGCGATCTGAGGATCGCCAAGGTGCTGCCGCGGGCGCCGGTCGGCCGCCAGGTCGGCGACTCCGGCACGCTGAGGCGGATATAGAAAACCAAAAGCGCCGGCAGCACACCGACCATGAACATCCCACGCCAACCGATATGTTCAAACAGCAGGGCGTAGACGATCGACGCGAGAAAATAACCGGCCGGATAGCCCGATTGCAGCAGGCCAGACACGAAGCCACGTGCGTGCGGTGGTATCGATTCCATGGTCAGCGATGCCCCGACGCCCCACTCGCCGCCCATGGCGATGCCGAAGATGGCGCGAAGGATCAGGAGCACCATCAAATTTGGTGAAAAGGCCGTGGCGAATTCCACGACCGAATAAAACAGGATGCTGAACATCAATGACGGCCGTCGGCCGAAGCGGTCCGCCAGGCGGCCGAACAGGTACGCGCCGACCGGCCGCATTGCCAAAGTCAGCAGAATGGCGAAGGTGACGTCGGTGATCTGGGTGCTAAATTCCTTCGCGATCTCGCTGAGCACGAACACCATGAGGAAGAAGTCGAAGGCGTCGAGCGCCCAGCCGAGAAAGCTCGCCGCCACGACGTGTTTTTGTTCGTTGGTCCAGCCCTCAAGCGCCCGAATGCGCATCGAACCTCCTGCCGAGCAGCGGCGTATCTCACTGCCTGCGGACGCATACGCTGTATCGCGCGACGCGCGGCCCTGCCCACAATGGATCGCCGCAGCTTTCGTTGCGTCAACGCAACCCGATCGTCGGCCACGCCGGTCCCGAATCGGCGCAGCGTCGCAATGCAGCCGGGCCTTCGCAATGTTATGTGAGCGGCGTGCAGCAGCCATTCAAGGCTTGCCGACCCGCACCCGTAGCAAGGCGGTTGCAATCCGACGAACCCTGCCGGGCCGCGATCGGCATTTTGCCGCCTAAACTTTCCATCGAAGCGACGCCTTGACGTCACCTGCACTGATCGAAGATGTGCTCGGTTCGCACGGAGCACGGCGCGCGGGTCAAGGTTCGGGGCAGGCGCTGGCCGCGCGAAAAGGAGTTAACGTTGAACGTCGGCCAAATCCAGCTGCGGCTCTCTGCGCAGCTCTGGTTGCGCCAGGGCGTGGCATTGCCCGGCCGCGCCGCCGGAATGTCACGCCCACAATCCTGATCCGCCGAGTTGGCGTGGCCGGCATGATTGGCTGGCATGACAGCTGCTTCGGTTAACAGCGCTGCCGCCGGCACGAGGATCTGCGCGGTTGTGCTGGAGCGGCCTTTTCGCACTGGTCAAAATTAAACTCCGCCCTCCTGATCATTGCCGCGTCGCAGGAACAGCAATCGGCTGCAGCTGACGTCCCGCTAACACGAGAGAGCGTAGATCGGCGCCCATGTAGTAGATCAGGAAGGTGCAATAGAGGGTGAGCAACAGCGCGAACACGAGATTCTTCACGCTCAGCGACAATGCGAAGACGTTGAGGTGCGGCGCAGCCCGCGACACCAGCGCAAGCAGCAGATCCGCCAGCAGCAGGCACACGACCAGGGGCGCTCCCAGCATCAGCCCAGTGGTGATGACGTTGTCGAGCAATCCGATAAACAGCTGGCTCGCCGCTGCGCTAAAGGTGGGAAGAAAGCGACCGGCCGGCCACAATGCGTAGCTGTCATAGAGTGTGCGCAAGGTGAGCTGCAGCCCGCCCGTGCCGTAATAGAGCGCGACCATCGCCAGCCCGAATAGAGTGCCGGTGATGCCCTCCGCGGTCATGGCTGAAGGATCGATCAAGCTTCCCGATGTCGAGCCGCGCTGCAGGTCGAGCACGTTTCCGGCAGCTTCAGCGGCCCAAAACGGCACGCCCAGAACAAGGCCGATGATAACACCAACGGTCATCTCCTTGAGCAGCAAGACGGCGATGGCGGCCGCCGTCAAGCCCTGACCGGCAAGCGCCTGTACGAGTGTCGGTACAATCGGCAGTGCAAGCGCCAGCGCCACGGCGCCGCGCAGGATGCCGGTCGTACCGAGCCTGGTGAAGGCCGGCATGATAATGATCATGCCTGTCACGCGGGCAACCGCAAAGCCGGTGGCGACGACATAATCGTGAACGCGATCAAGGAATGGAGCGATCGCGGCCGGATCCACCTTGCGGTCCTCGCCCGGCTCAGCGGGTCGCCGCCGGGAATTCGTTCAGCACCGTCGAAGCTTCGCTGGCGATCCGTTGGCCCAGCAACGGGCCGAGCACCAGCAGGATGAGCAGGACCACCGCGATCTTGACCGCCTGCGGCAGGGCCTGATCCTGAATCTGCGTTAATGCCTGTAGAAGCCCGACCACGACACCCACAATCACGGTGGCGATCAGCGTCGGCCCGGAGACGACGAGCACCGTTAGGAGCGCGGCATTGACTTTGGCGAGAACAATTTCGCTATTCATCGCGTGCCCCCGTAGCTGAGGATAAGCCCGTGCATCAGGCGCGACCAACCATCCACGCCGACGAAGAGGAAAAGTTTGAGCGGAACAGAGATGAGGGTCGGCGAAACCATGATCATGCCCATCGCCATCAGAATGTTGGAAACGACGAGATCGATCACCAGAAAAGGCAGATAGAGCAAAAAGCCGATCTCGAAAGCTCTCGTCAGCTCCGAGCTGACGAAGGCGGGCAGCAACACGACAAGATCATTGTCCTTGAGATCGGTGCGTGCATCTTTCGGCCAGACGCGTGCGGTGGCGGAAAGGAAGAATTGTCGCTCCCGCGGTTTGGTAAAACGCGCCAAGTAGGCCTGTATTGGTTGCTTCATGGCTGCCGCAGTCGCCGTGAGACTGTCAACCGAGTTGAAGTCGATCGGATCAGCAACCACTCGACTGTAAACGCTGCTCAACAACGGCGACGTGACATATACCGTCAGCACCAGTGCGATACCGTAGAGCAGCAGATTGGGCGGCGTCTGCTGAACGCCAAGCGCGTTGCGAATGAGAAACATCACCACCGAGATTTTGAGAAAGCCGGTCATCGTCACCACGAAAAACGGGATAAGCCCGGCGGCCGTCAAAAAGATAACGATGGCGAGAACGTTTGCGTTACTGCTAAACATTTTCGAACAGCCTTGCGAGCCTTACACCGAGGCTGTCGCCGATCTGGATCAGGTGGCCTCGCCCGATGCGACGACCATTCGCGACCACATCGACGCTGTCCTCGAGAGGACGCGCCAGCGCGACAACCGCGCCGGGGGCGAGCTGGCGAATTTCGCGAAGCGACAGATCCACACGTCCCAGCTCGAACACCAGTTTCACCGGAAGATCGTCGAGAACCCCGTTCTGCTCGCCGTCGCCACTCGGTTTGCCTGCCATAGTCTCCATGCTCCACTCCCATGCTGAACCGCGGCCCGGCATCGGTGCCGTCACGAATTGGCCGCCCGCGGCCGTAAGCTCGATGGGGGCGACCAGATGCTCGGCGATCACAGCCACGGCCGCGTGCGTTTGCCGGCAGCATTGCTCCACCAGCACAATGTCCCCCGGGGACAAACGCGAGATTTCGCCGACTGAGAAGGTTGCCGCAGCAACTCGGACACACACGGTGACCGGTAGATCGTCCGCGCGCTGTTGAGTCGCGGCGCATTGGTCAAAAAGGGCAACGAGCTTGTTGGCGGCGCCGCATGCGAGCCGCAGCTCACACCACGAACGCCCCAGGCCCTCGACCGTAATCATCAAGGTGAGGACCGACGGGTCGGCGCCAGCCGGTGCGTGATGCTCCGGGCAAACAGCCGCGATCGCGAGCCGGCAACGGAGCTTGTGCTCAAGCGCTGCGAGTTGATCGCGCAAGGCGAACTCGACCAGCATGCCGGCGTGCTCGGGCTTAAGGCAAACAAGCGACTGTCGCGGATCGATGGCAGAAGTGATGGCATCGATGACGGAACCGCACAGCACCGCCTCGCCGGCGACGCCGTCGACCGTGAAATCAAGCCGATATCGGGGGGACAACTCGCCGAAAGGCGGCGGCCATGCGGGCGCAATCGTTGCGGAGCGACCGACGAGTCTAAAATCGAGCGCAGAGCAGCGGCGGTAGATCCGGTTGATTAATTGAAGCTGTGCGAAGGCAATTTTCGGCAGCGCGGGAGCAAGCGCGGACGGCGCTCCAGGCCGCCGCCGGGGGCCACCGTCGTTTTCCAACACCTTGAGCACCGCACCCCCCGAGGCCACGATCACCGGTATTCCATCATCGCGGCGCCGTGATCTTCGTCATCGCGTTCGCTGAGCGCGACCTGCCGCAGCGAGCGCCGCGCCGTTTCTTGCTCTAACAACAGACCAAGCTTCATAGCCGCCCGCTGTCGCGCGCGAAAATACCGTTGCGCCGTGGCGCGCCTCTTGCATTGATCCAGGAGCGCGGCTTGCGCGCTCGCGGCCACGCTGCGCAGCCGCGCGCTCTCAAGGGCGGCTCTGGCGATCTCGGCTTGGGCACGAGTGACTGCGGCCGCAGATACGGGACGCCCGACGAGCGGGTCGAGCAAGCTGCGCTCGTGTAAACGCGCCTCGGAAACCTGCCGCAAAACGGCGTCCGCGCTTTCGGCGGCCTTATGTTCTGCAAGCCGGCATCTTTCATTCTGCAAAATCACCAGTTCCAAGGCGCGCTGCTCGGCGTTGCGGCGCAGCGCGGCGAGCCGCTCCAGAAGGCTAGTCGCCGTCACAGCGCAATCTCCCGCATCTGCCCGAGCGTGTCTTCAAATGTCGAAGGGGTGGTGCTTGACTGACGGAGAAATCCGTTGATGCGCGTCAGCTTGGCAATTGCCTCATCCGCGACCGGGTCGCTGCCCTGCCGGTACTCCCCGACGCGCAAAAGGAGCTCCACTTCGGCATAACGGGCCAGGAGTTCTCGAATTCGTCCGGCATGGGCGCGCTGCTCGGGGGCGACCACGACGTCCATGAGCCGGCTGCGACTGCGCAACACATCGATCGCCGGAAAATGATTGCGCTGCGCGAGCTCCCGCGACAGCACGACGTGGCCGTCGAGGATCGCCTGCACCTCTTCGGCTATCGGATCGAGACTGATCTCGCCTTCCACCAGGATCGCGTAAACGCCTGTGATCGAGCCGCGCCCGACCGGGCCGGCACGCTCGAGCAGTCGCGGCAACGCGGCAAACACCGAGGGCGGGAAACCGCGGCGCGTCGGCGGCTCGCCGGCCGCAAGGCCGATCTCCCGCTGCGCACGCGCGAAGCGGGTAATGCTGTCCATAAGCAGCAGGACGTGCCCACCCAGGTCGCGGAAATATTCGGCAATCGTCGTTGCCGCGTGCGCGGCTTTGACGCGCTCCATAGCCGGGCGATCGGATGTTGCCGCCACCACGACCGCGCGCTTGCGGCCGCCCGCTCCGAGTTGGCGCTCGACGAATTCCCGCACCTCGCGACCGCGCTCTCCGACAAGGGCGACGACCACCACGTCCGCATCGGTGCCGCGCACGATGTCGGCGAGCAGCGTCGACTTGCCGACGCCGGCCTCACCGAAAATGCCGAGGCGCTGCCCCCGCGCGCAAGTCACGAGCCCATCGATAGCGCGGATGCCGAAGCGGATCGGCTCGCGGACCAGATTGCGTGCGAACGGCGCCGCCGGCTGAGCGTCAACCGCAAAGTGCGCATCGATCTCGGCAGGCGGCCAGGGTCCGCCATCGAGCGGATCGCCGAGCGCGCTGATTACTCTGCCAAGCAGCCCCCTGCCCACCGGAATGCGCAATTCTGCGCCGCTCGCTAGCACTTCGGTGAGACTGGAAAGACCGAAGAGTTCGCCGATCGGCGTGAGCACTGCCACGTCGTCCATTAGCCCGATAACCTCCGCGGCGATCTGCCGATTGGTGACTGGGTCGACGAGGTGACAGAGTTCGCCGAGCCGCACCTGCGGCACGCTGGCGTGAACCGTGACGCCGAGCAGGCGCCTTACTTTTCCACTCGCCTGCCGCGGCCCGCTCTCGCGCGCGACTCTCTGCAGGCGCGGCATTATCGATGCGAGCCGCGCGTCGATGTCGGCCAGTTCTGCGCTCATCGGCCGACGCCCCTTTGGTCGGCCGCAAACGCAGCCGCAAATGCTTGCAGCTGAGCCTCGAGGCTCGCATCGACCACGGCAACCTCGCTTGCGACGATGCATGCGCCCTCGTCGAGCGCAGGATCGGATTCCACCGTCACCGTCGGGCCGCCATCCTGCGGCAATGCGGCCAATACCGCGCGAACGCGATCAACTCCTGCGGGATGCACGGTGACCTTGAGCCATTTTTCCCGGCGGAATTCGCCCACGGCTTGGGCGGCCGCGCGCGCAATGAGCTCTGCGGCGTCAAGCTCGCCGACCACCTGTCGCACGACGTCGAGCGCAAGCGCGCCGATCTCCTGCTCGAGCGACGCGAGATGGCGGTCCACCTTCAAGGTCGTCTCGCTGACCAGACGGGCCGCTTCGTTGGCGCCCGCCATTCTGCCTTCCGCGAAGCCACGTTCATATTCGACGGCATAGGTCTTGCGCGCGACCTCGTTGACCTGAGCGGCTGCACGACGGACCGCGGCAAGGAAACGATATCCGTCCTGCCACACCGCGGCTTCCGCAGCGCGCAGAACGTTGACGCCCGGCTCCCGCGGCAGATCGTCGAGCGATATCTGGTTCAGCTCGACCATGCCTATCATCAACTCGCCGCCGCACGTCGAACAATCGACGGACCGATTTCGGCAAAAAGCATCCCCGGCCGCCCGTCGAGACCTTCGCGCGGCGGCAGCTTCAAGCGCACACGCGCAGCGACAGCAGCGGACAACGACTGGCACCAAGCTGCGAAACACCGCTCGCCGTCTTCGGTCACTCGTGCGCCGACGTCAGCGAGTGGCTCAATCACTTCGCCCGGACCGGAGAGATCGCGGTTGGCGAGCGCGAAGGCGCAGGCTCCCTCGCCGAGCTGCTCGTGCAGCCGATTGACTTTCTCGGCAAGCAACACATTGGCGATGGCGTTCGCCCAATAGATCGCTCCGGCACGTCGCATGACATCGACAAGCCGTTCCACTGGCGACAACGCGATGTTGCGATCGACATCGCCAACTGCGTCTTCCCCAATCGGCGCGGCGAGCGCGTAATGGGCCTCGATGAGTGCCGATAGTTTGTCCCGCAAACGGCCGGCACCCTGCAGGAGCCGGCACAGTTCGGCGCTGAACTGATGGTCAAAGCAGGCGGCAAGGCGGACGGCATCGATATAGGCGGCCGGCTGCCGCATGAATGTCTCCCAGTCGATTAGCGGACAAGCGTGTTCGGCCGCGGCGGTCACGATGATTTCACTGGCTCGGGCGTGCGCAGCGGGTAGATGCGTTGGCGCGCACGCCGCAGAAGGAAACTCAGGGCCCCGGCGAGCGCCGCGGCCAAGATGGCAAAGCCGTAGAACGGCCAGCCGGTGGAGGACGTGATCGCGGCGCGAACTCCTTGGGCTCGCGCCGGCAGATCCGCTGTGCGCGCCTCGTGCGCCGCGACCGTATCGTGCGGTTGCACCGGCACGAGAATGACCGAGACTTTATCGTATGACAGGCCCGCTACGCCGTTGGCCACGAGCATCTTAATCTGCGGTACCAGGTGCTCGATCGGTGTGTCGGCGCGATAGCGGATGAAGACAGATGCCGAAGACGGCACGACCTTTTCGCCCAAAGGATCGTTCTCGGGCAACACCAGGAGTACCCGGGCCGTGAGCACGCCATCGATATCCGAGACGGTCCTGGAAAGCTCCTGGCTCAGCGCGTAGATCATCTGAGCGCTCTCCTGCACCGGCGAGGAGACCAGGCCCTCGCGCTTGAAGACATCACCGAGGGTGGCAAATTTCTGCTTCGGCAGGCCGTTGTCATTAAGAATGGTGACGGCATCCGCGAAGCGACTCGAATCCACAGAGACCGAAACCCGATCGCCCTTGCCGAACGTGCGCTCCGCCGCGATGCCATGCTGCAGCAGCGTCGCCACGATCTCGTTCGCCTGCCGCTGATCGAGGTCAGTATAGAGCTCGGACTCACAGCCCGCGAGCATGAGAACGCCGGTGATGGCGACCGCCAACCGCGGAAATGCGGCCAGCCGGGCAGGCTGCCGCCATGGCAGTGCCGGGAGCATCGCACCCAACGCAATCCTAAAGGTCAACTGAGCCCCCCGGATGTCACTGGCCCTTGAGCAGGGTATTGGTCGAATGGGAAACCTGCCCCGTGCCGTGGACGACAAGAGTGGTTTCGCTCCAAAAATTCATCGAAGCCAGCGCTACGTCCATAGTGCGTCGGAGCTGAGCGAGGCTGGCCGACGCCGACGCGCCGCTGTCGCGGCCTACCGCCTCGAGGGGTTCTCGTGCCGGACCGCCGTGCAGCTCAGTTTCGGCCATACCCTGTGGCGTTGGTGACGCTTTAGCGATCCCGCCACCGCCTTGCGCGTCGTCGGCACTCGTCCGCGTCGCCATTTCAAGATTCCGCGCGCGGTCCAAATAGCCACGCAGGCTGCCGAACAGTTCGGCGGCCAAACCTGCCGGGTTGGCGAGGTGCGAGGCATCGCCCACCGGATTACCCTGCATCTGTGCGACAAAATCGAGCAGCGGCTGCTCGATGCGAGCGCCGACTGGCAGTGCAGCCTGAGTGTCGTTGCCGCTAACGGGTTCAGCTTGAACATCGTTCGCAACGACGGGTACAGCGGTTATGGCTACGCTCATCGCAATAATCCTCTAAGGCCGACTTCACGGTATGGGGTTGCAACGCAACCAACCGCTCGAGCCGTCGCAGACTTTGAATAACCGGGATCGTGCTGCATCGTTTTCTGGATTTGACTGACGCTCTGCTTCATTTGGCTTCACTGCGGATTGATCTTGTTAGGAGTGCGACACACTGCCGACCCATCTATGATCGCACCTCTCCTTGCATTTCTTGCGTTTTCCAAGAGGAAACGTGCTCCGCGTTTTGAAGCTAAGCTCCTTCTGCCGGACTTGCCCCCGTGGCTTCCAAACTGACCCGTGCACGACGGACGCGCATTCGTAGCCATTGGACTCCTGCTTCGAAAACCTGCTTCGGAAACTTGCGTTATTGTTTCGGCAAGCTACTGCCCTGATTTTAACCCTCCGCTGGTTTGTTTGCGTGCTGCGTAGTCACGCAAATTATGTTCCTCGGGCAGATCATATTCCTGTGGCTTGAGCCCGTGCCAGATCGTAACCCGCTGCATGTCTTCGTGCACCGAAGCCGCGCGCGCCATTGCCGTCAATGTCTGGCGAACCAGGGCTATATAAGGCGGCGGTCCCGAAACCGAGACGACGCCGCCATTCGGAGTGCTGCGCACGGGAAACCGCGGATCGGCGATGCCGAGCGCAGTTAATCGAGTCGTCAGCTGATCCGACGGCAGCCGACCGATATCGATCAATTCGGTCTTGACTTCAGTCTTGGCGTTGATATGCAGCGTGGCGCCATCGAAGTACCAGACCAGCCCATAGCTTTCGCAGAGCTTTTTCAAAAATTCCTTGGCTGTGACGACCGGCAACCTGCCGCGCAGGCGTCCCTTGATCTGACCGCTCACTTCAACCGGCACACCAATGTTCCGACCGAATTCGGTCAGCACGTCTTTGATGTCTTGATCGATCACCAAATATTTGTACGGCCCCAGCGGCCATTTGGGCTCCAAACTCTGAACCGGCCCGATGAGCCCAGCTAGCGCAGCGACGACCATCAGAGCTATGGGCAGCAGCTTCGACATGTCAAAAACAGGCTTTAGGGCGGATGCACGAGGCCGGGGAACGTTAAACACCGCCTTGATGGCAACCTCAGACTTAAACTTTGCTTGTGGCTAAAAAATTATCTCGCTGTCTTGGCATTATTGTGACTGGCGCCTCGATTGTGCCGGCAACTTGAAATCTCATTGTGCACGTTAGACTGAATACATTGTACGATATTATGAACAAGTCGTGCCTTCCAACGTTTGCAGTTGATTTGTCGTCTTCTTTGTGTAGCGTGACAAAAGCTTGTTGCGTTTAGTCGCCGCTTGAGCTGACTCTCAAATGCGGCGGCGTAAGCCGGCAAGACTATCGCCGCCAGTGTCGAGGCGAGCGATCATTCGTCGTGCAAATCCAAGGAGACACACGTATGGGCAATGACTTGTCGGGTGTGGCTGCGGCTCAGCAACAGGCGATCCAATTTGAGACGCAGCTCGCACAGATGCAAATGCAATTCGAGACGCAGCTGGACGCTGCGAAGGCGGAGAAAGACGCCGCCAGTGCGATTCAGAACCAAGGCTGACGCCGGCTGCCGCCAGCGCGCCGCCTATCGGCGATCGATCTCGCAGCCGCCGCACCGGCGGCTGCGAGGTTGTTTTGACGCTTGACCGAAGGCAGCAGTGCAGCAGGTGTCTTGAGTGCAGCAGGTGTCTTGAGTGCAGCAGGTGTCTTGCATGGCATCGTCGAACGCCAAACAGCAACCGCTTATACCGAGTGACCCGCAGGCGCAGCTCAACTTTGAAGTGCTGGCCGGCGTCCACCGCGGCGCAACTGTCACGCTCCATAAAGTTGCCGACTATCGTATCGGCTGTTCGCCGCAAGCCGACATTGTGCTGCGCGATTTGGGCGTGGCGCCCGAGCATGCGGTGTTGCGCATCGAGAGCGCGGCGGTGCGCATCGACGCGACCGGCGGCGAGGTCTTCATCGAGCAGAAATCGATTCCGTTGGGTCACGGCTGTCGCCTCCGTTTACCCGCCGAGCTCGCGCTCGGCGAGGCGCGGCTACGTCTTTCCAGATCCGGTGCTTATCCCGTCCTCCGCGACGGCCGGCATCTCTTGATCCAAGCCAGCAGATCGCTGGCCGACAAACCGATTGCGATCGCGAGCGCGGCCATCTGCTTGGCGGTTGTCGTCACCGCTTTTGCAGTCGAGCGGCCTCGAGCGGTGCAAATGAATGGGGCCCAGGCCGAGACCGGCGCGAGCGCTGCACAGGGACCACGCGCAAACAGCAAAGCTTCCGGGACAGCACAGCAGGCCGTTCGCGAACTCGACGCCCGCCTCCGCGCCGCCAAGATTCACACCCTCCAGGTGAACGCCATTGACGGCCGGCTCGTCGTATCAGGAAAGCTGATCAAGCAACAAGATCTGGAATGGGCAGCCATCCGACAATGGTTCGATCGGACCTATGGCGGGGGCATTGTTCTAAGCGCCAATGTCACCGCCAACGAACGCCCGGCCATGCCCACACTGCAATTGCAGGCGATCTGGTACGGCGATCGTCCCTACATCATTACCACCCACGGCGAGCGCTACTACCAAGGCGCGGTTCTCGACAATGGTTGGATTGTCCGCCAAATCGGTGAGGATCACCTCCTGCTCGCCAAAGCGGGCGAGACAGTGGTCCTGAATTACTAAGAGCGCCCATCGGGGCCTTGCTGGGGCTTGCAGAACAAAGACGAGGAAAGGTTTGCGCGATGGACGGCGGCAAGATCGAGAGTGAACGCCTCGACCTCGCGTTGGATGGCATCGGTCAACTGGCGCCCGGGCTCGCTGTGGAAATCAAGCCGTCGGCGAGCCGGCCTGGGGAGACCAAGCCCGTCACGCAAGAGGATTTCGAGCTCTTCGTCAACGCAGCCGGACAACGTGCCGCCAACGCCGCCGCCCGCTCGCCGCGCCGTTATATCGCCGATTTCGTTGTGCCGAAGATATTTGACCCGACAGTGCTGCAGTCTGAACGTTCGGTGGCGATCCTGGAACGCCTCGCCGCCAGCATCCTGCCCGATCTTGAAGACGGGGAGGAACTGCAGGCGCTGGCCGGAGCCCTCATTGCAGACGAGATCGCGCGCCATCGCGATCTGCTCAAACGGCTGCACAACGGCATTGCGGCATGACGGGCCTAGAGGATGGCGGCGTTGACCAGGGTCCGGTGCAGCTCTTGCACGCACTCGGCTATCTGTACGGAGAACATGGCGAGACCAAGCGCGGGCTCGTCCTGCTTCTGCTCGCGGCGCGGCTGGCGCCCGACAACGTCGGCATTCTGCGCACTCTCGTCCATGCCTTTCTGCTCGACGACGCGCCGGCGCGCGCCATTGCGGTAATCAACCGGCTGCGGTCGATGCCGGATGCGGATCATCCGGCACTCGACCTGCTGATGGGCCGCGCCTTGTGGGCATCCGGTCGGCAAATCGAGGCGCGCTGTGCATTTCGCGACTTTCTCCAGCGCCGCGGCGGACCATGACCTCGTTCGGCGCGCTCGGCCGTATGCTCGTCATCGTCTCCCGCCGCGGCGATCTCGTCGTCGCGATGCTGGTGATCGTGGCCATCGCCATGATGATCATTCCGTTGCCGACACCGCTCGTCGATGTGCTGATCGCGATTAACATCGCCGCCAGTGCCCTCATCCTGTTGGTCGCGTTCTATATCGCCGAACCGGTGGAGCTCTCGTCGCTGCCGTCGATCGTCCTCGTTGCCACGCTGTTTCGCCTTGCCATCACTATTACGACGGCGCGGCTGATCCTGCTGCAGGCAGATGCCGGTGAAATTATCAACGCATTCGGCAGCTTCGTCATCGGCGCCAATGTCGCGGTCGGTCTCGTCATTTTCCTCATTATCACCGTGGCGCAGTTTGTCGTGATTACCAAGGGCTCCGAACGCGTCGCCGAGGTGGCGGCCCGCTTCAGCTTGGACGCTCTGCCCGGCAAGCAGATGAGCATCGACAGCGATTTGCGCAGCGGCGACATCGATCAAGCCGAAGCGCGGCGCCAGCGTCGCCGCATTGGCCAGGAAAGCCACCTTTACGGCGCGATGGATGGCGCCATGAAGTTCGTACGCGGCGACGCCATCGCCAGCCTGGTGGTCATTGTCGTCAACTTGATCGGTGGACTCGCGATCGGCATGATGCAACGCGATCTGTCGCTCGCGGCGGCGGCTCAGACTTATTCGCTGCTCACCGTCGGCGATGGCCTGGTGGCGCAGATCCCAGCCCTTTTGGTGTCGGTCGCCGCCGGCACAGTGGTGACACGGGTCGCCTCTGCAGAGCGGCACGACCTCGGTACCGAGATTTCAAGACAGCTGTTGAATCAACCGCGCGCGCTGACACTGGGCGCCGTGATCATGCTGGGGCTGGCGTTAATACCGGGGTTTCCCTCGCCGGCGTTCCTGGTTCTGGCCGCCGCCTTTGCGATCGGCAGCTATGTGAGCCGGCAACGCCCGGCGGCAGCCGGGCACGTTACGGCCGACGCGGCAGCCAGCCTGCCGGCGCCAACCAAACGCGCCGAGGTGTCAAAACCGACCGCCGAGGTTGACGGACCACCACGCTACCATGTCGTCGCCGCAGTCGGCCAAGGGCTGGCGCAGGCCGTTGCGCCGCAAGCGTTCGCCGAGTTTGTGGCGCGGATGCGCCAATCGGTAAGGGCAGATCTCGGCATGGAGGCGCCACCGGTAGAGCTTAGCGTCGATCAGCGCATCGAACCGCACCATTTCCATCTCGATGTCGAAGGCGTCCCAGCCGTCGAAAGCAACATGCTGCCTGGCTGTCTGCTGGTCGAGGATGACCCGGTGCATCTGGAGCTGCTGGCGGTGCCATTCGAGGTGGGTCCCTCCATCGTCGGTCGGCGGCCGGCGATCTGGGTCGAGCGGCAGCACGAGCCAACCCTTGCCGGGGCCGGGATCGAGTTCTTCACGCCGACGCAGGTGCTTGTGAGGTGCTTGTCGCAAGCGCTGCGGCGCTATGCGCCGCAGTTTGTCGGCATTCAGGAGACGCGGGAGCTGCTCGCGCGCAGCGAGCGTGACTACCCGGAACTCATGAAGGAGGCTTTAAAGGTAGCCCCGCTGCAAAAAATTGCCGATATCCTGCGCCGTCTCCTGGACGAGAACATTCCGATCAGCAATTTGCGGCTCATCCTCGAAGCGATGGTCGAATGGGGACCACGCGAGCAGGATGTCGTGCTCCTGGTCGAATACGTGCGCATTGCGCTACGCCGGCAGATTTGCTTTCGCTTTGCCAATCGTGACCGGGTGATTGCCGCCTATATGTTGGAACGCGCTGTCGAAGACACGGTGCGTTCTTCGGTGCGTTCCACGGCGGTCGGCGCGTTCTTGACGATTTCTGAGGCGGCGGCGCGACCGATCCTCGAGCGTATCAGGCGAACGCTCGCTGCGGCGCCCGAAGCCCAGCCCGTCGTTCTGGCCTCGATGGACGTGCGCCGGCACGTGCGCAACCTATTGGTACACAATGATCTCGATGTTCCAGTCCTGTCATTTCAGGAGCTGGCGTCGGAGTTCAGCGTTCAACCGCTGGCAACGATTGCTGGAGCGCCAGACAAAGGCGCGCTCGAGGTCGCAGCAGCGGAGCCGCAATCTGAGCCGGCCGAGGCAGATGCGGAGCGCCGCGCACCATCCACCAGGGCCGCAAAAACGGCCGTCGAGGCGCGCTGACAGGGCACCCAATGAACATCGAGGGTCGGTATGCGTTCAGCCGAACGCCAGCGGACGGTTTTCTGCGCGACACTGAAACCGACTGGTCCGAAGGAATGGGCACGCCCATCGCCACTGCGGTCGCGCGGCACCATGCCGGGACCGCACTATGAAGGAAGAAACGGAACAAAAATCGCTGCCAGCGTCACTCAAGAAGCTCAGGGACGCCCGACGCAAGGGTCAGGTGTCGCGTAGCCGGGATCTTGTCGCAGGCTTCACGCTCACCGTCATGTTCGCATATCTTCTGTTTGCCTGGCCCTCGTTCAGCGGGCATTTGGAAAAGTTCGTCGATGTCGTTTCGCAATCCGCCGATCGACCTTTTGCAGAGGCCTGGAATTGCACCGTCAAGCTGGCGTTCGAGCTCCTCATGCTGGCAAGCCTGCCAGCCGTCGCCGCAATCGTCGTCACCGACTTGATCACCGGCATGGCCGCGACATTCGGCCCGGTGTTTTCCTTCGAACCCATCAAGCCCAAGTTCGACAATATTAATCCGGCACAAGGCCTAAAGCGGCTTGCTTCGCTTCGCAACGTTGTCGAATTTGCCAAGGCCCTGATCAAGGTCGGCATTCTCGCAGGGGCGTTCTGGCTCGTTCTCCGCGGGGCCCTCCAGGCGCTGTTTGAGATGCCGCGCTGCGGAAAAAGCTGTCTGGCAGAAATGGCGATTGCCACCATAAGGCCACTTGCCGCAACCGCGGCGGTGGCGTTCTTGGCCATTGGCCTGGTTGACCTATTGGTACAGCGCCGGCTGTTTCTGCGCGACATGCGCATGACGCGGACCGAGGCCAAGCGCGAGGTGAAGGACCTCGAGGGCGATCCGCTTATCCGTGGCGAACGTCGGCGCATGCGTCGGCAACTGACAATTCAACCGGTGCGCGCCGGCCTGCGCGAAGCAGTCGTCGCCGTGTTCCACCATGATCGCATCGTCGGCCTACGCTACCGGCCCGGCGAAACGCCGATTCCCCTCGTCGTGTGCAAGGGCTCCGGTGCGGCCGGGACGGCGATGCTTGTCGAGGCCCGTCAACTCGGCATCCCGATTGTCGACAATGACACGCTGGTCGCCGCGCTCGCCGCACGCCACGCCGTCGGCGATACCGTCCTGCCCGATCTGTTCAAAGCGGTGGCAGAGACCCTCGTGGCCGCGGGCTTCTCTTGAGCCTGTCGAACGTCATCTGAGCTCTGTTCAGCAGGCATCGCGACCATCGCGGATGCCCGAATCATGCCGCACGGGCCTCCAGCATATCGAGTGCGATATGCATGACTTCGGCTCTGTGGCGGACATGCCCTCGCGCAATTTGCGCAAATTGTGCCCCGTCGCCCGCTTCGAGCGCAGCCAGCATCTGTTCGTGATCGTCCATCGCGGCAGCCCACTGTCGCGGTGACTTTGGGCTGATCAGAAGCAGACTGCTCAGACGCGCCTGCAGCATATTGTAGGTTTCGCTTAGTGTCTTGTTGTCGGCCGCCTCGAAGATAGCCTCATGAACCACGCGATTGAGTTGGTGGTACGGCCGCTTCTCGCCGCGCTGGAAATGTTCCACCATCTGCCGATGAGTAGCCTTGATCCGCTCGAGGCTTCCCTTGTCGATACGCTCGCAAGCGAGCTCTCCGGCCAAGGCTTCGAGGATTCCGAGAATGGGGATGGCCTCCTCCAACTCCTTGTGCGTGACGCGCACAACGGTCGCCCCCTTATTGGGCAGAAGCCGCACCAAGCCTTCGGCAGAAAGAACTTTGAGCGCCTCGCGAAGCGGGGTCCGCGATACTCCGAAGCGACTGCACAGGCGTAACTCTGCGATCCGGCTCCCGGGCCGAAGCTCGCCCTCGATAATCATGTTGCGCAACAGGCTAACAAGCTCGTTATGAAGCGTTCTTCGTACAATGGCGGGTTCGACGGACATGGCACACCTCGGACGCATTGCGTTGCAAGGACTGGTGTGAGATCAGTTCGCGAGAGAAGTGGCGGGCGGGCTCGCCTATAGAGGAAACAAAAGTAATATTTGCACAGGGCGTGCAAAATCAAAGCGCATGATTGTTTCCCCCAACGCCACTCTACAATGTAAAAGCTTTCATTACTGATACGGCGAAATAAAGGTGCAGGGACGCCACTTCTCCGGCAAAACAATGGCGCGATGTCCGGCACTCTCCCACAGCGCGCGGGTGGGCGCCTCGACTTGCCAAAGCCGCATGGCTAATCGATAGGTGCGCGAACGATTGTTAACAGCGGTTGTGCGATCGTGTGTTATCAACGCCCCGGTTTCCTTCTGCCTCAGGACTGAGAAGGACGCTCAGATCAGGTCTGTCAATCTCTCTGTCCCTCTATCAATCTGCCTAATGGTCTTGCGCGAGACCGTCTCGCTGGAAATTTATCGCTGCCGCGCCGCGAACGTAAAACACGATGCAGCCCACATGCGCAGTCACGCTCCGTCTTATGCTCAATGAATATCGTATACTGAATTATGTGTGAGCATTTTTTTTCATATCCTGACAGCGCTTGGGTTGTCATTGGCAGTGTTTCAGGTGTTTAGTATCGGAGGTTTTGCTTTGCGAACGTGACTCATTTGTCTTCCCAAGACAGGAGGGGTTAGATGCAAATCGACCTGAATATTAACGCCAACTGGGACCCGTCAATGGCCAATCAGGGCCTGGCCAATCAGGGCCTTTGGCAAGAGACGATGAACTGCCACCATCATCATCAGTGCCAGGGCCAAGATGGTTCCTGCAACGGACAGCAGGGTCTAAGCACCCCAATCCAGCAACTCGAGCAAGAGATCCAGTCGCTGGAGAACCAAATCAGCGCCCTTATTCAGGGTGGCAATAGCGCCTCGAGCAGCAATAGCGCGGCGAACTCGAGTTCCACTTTTGGGGAAATCGCGCAAGTCGCCATGACGGCAATCGGAATGTTGCTCTAACAAAGGTTGCCTTGCCATGCGAGCACGCACGTGGATGATGGCCACGGCGCATCGCTGGGGGGTTCAATGTTATTGAGCCCCCCGGCCCCCGGTAGTTCAAACGTGACATTTCGCAGGAGCGCTGCCTCGAGTTAGAGGCCGTTTCCGACTTTGATGGGCGGACACGTTCGCCAGCGTTTTGCAGAACGTAGTCTGCACTTGACTTGCTTAAACAGATTGCATTTCGAGTTCTGCGCCTTTAGCAATCAATCAATAAGCAACGTGCGGTCGGCGGACCGAGTGAAGCCCTTCATTTGGTGATTTTCTCAAGCGTCGCGGCACCGCAAAACCATGACGCTCTCGATGTACTCATCTGCCACCACTGCGGCGCGCTCCGCTTGTTGGTCGCATTTCAATTTAATGAGCGTCTTCACGTCAGCCAGAGCAGTGGGAGATCATGAACATTGATAGTTGGATCGAAGCGGCCTCTGTAATCGAGGCCCTTTGCCGGCGCGACTTTTTAAAGCTTCGCTAACCGTTCTGCTTAAGCCTCCGCTAAATCTCGAGTCCCTAGTCTCGTGGTCGGCACAGCGGGGACGGGGAGTCTCTGCCGCTGTACTGCAGCCCTGCCGCGCATTTCATTCTCGCCCCCAATGGCAGCGGCAGGGCTGCCCCACCAACTTCCGTCAGCTACCATGTCCTCTTCGAAATCGTCTTGGAAAGCTCGATGAGATCTTGACCAGCGATATTCGCGGTGTCGCGCGACCTGCCGTGACGTCATTCGCCACTCGGTCGAGTTTCGTTGAAATGATTGCGCATCGATAGCCGATTTCACCATCCTTATGGCGACAGTCGGAAGGCCGGGTCGAGGTCTGCCGACGAACGTAGTACAATCGTAGTCGAAGCGCGAATAGGGTCTCGCTGTCAGATCTAGCTTACACGGCATGCCCAGCGGGAAGCACGGCTGCCTCGGAGCCGATCCACTCGCTGAGCTTCGACCAGCGGCGTCTAGCGGACACGTTCTTGACCGCAATCGCGACAGCTTTTTTCTGTCCGACCAAGACGACCAGCCGCTTGCCGCGCGTAACGCCCGTGTAGAGAAGGTTGCGCTGCAGCATGAGGTAATGGTGCGTGAGCACCGGGATGATCACGGCCGGATACTCCGAGCCTTGACTCTTGTGGATGGTCGCCGCATAGGCTGGGACCAACCTATCGAGCTCGCCAAGCCGATAGGTAACAGACCGACCATCAAAGCTGACAACAATCTCGCCCGCATCGGGGTTGACATCCGCGATGGTGCCAATATCGCCGTTGTAAACTTCCTTGTCGTAATCGTTCTCGATCTGCATCACCTTATCGCCGGGCGCATACGTCCAGCCGAACCGTTCGACCTTGCGCTCGCCAGCGGGATTGAGTGCTGCTTGGAGCTCGATGTTCAGCGATCGAGCGCCAACTCCTCCGCGGTTCATCGGGCACAGGACCTGGATGTCGCGAATGGGATCGAGGCCGAAGCGCCTGGGAATCCGCGTCTTCGCCAGTTCGACGATGCGACCGAGTGCTGTTTCCGGACCATCCGCCTGCACGAAATAGAAGTCGCTCTCAGTCTCAGGCGGGCTCAGGTCCGGCATCGAGCCTTGGTTGATGCGGTGGGCATTGATGATAATCCGGCTTTGCGCTGCCTGACGGAAGACCTCACTGAGCCGCACAATAGGCACGGCGCCGGAAGCAATTATGTCGGCCAACACCTGGCCCGGCCCCACCGAGGGGAGCTGGTCGATATCGCCCACGATCAAGAGCGCAGAGTTGTCCGGCACGGCCCGCAGAAGTGCGTGCATGAGCGGGACGTCAACCATAGAGGCCTCATCTACCACCAACAGGTCGCAGTCGAGAGGATTGTCCTCCGCCCGCCTGAAGCCACCCGTCTTGCTGTCCACTTCGAGCAGCCGATGGATCGTCATGGCGTTAAACCCGGTCGCTTCGCTCATCCGCTTCGCAGCCCGGCCGGTCGGCGCACAGAGTAAAAGTCGCGCGCTTTTCGCCGCCAGGATGCGCAGGATCGCCTTGATGATGGTCGTCTTACCCACCCCGGGGCCACCGGTCATGACCATCACCTTGGACTTCAATGCTAGCCGGATCGCCGCGATCTGGCTGTCCGCAAGGGCAAGGCCGACGCGCTTCTCCACCCATGGCACGGCCTTGTCCGTATCGATCCAGGGCCAGGGCAGCGTGCCACTCGCAAGCCGCATGAGGCGCTTGGCAATGGCACGCTCCGCACGATGGAGCCCGGCCAGGAATATGCAGGGAGTATCGCCGACCCGGTCGGCGACCACGGTTGCGTCCTGCAGCTCCATCTGGAGGGCGGTCCAGACCAGTTGCTGCGGCACCTCAAGCAGCTTCTCTGCCAAAGGCGCCAATTCGTCCCTCGGCAAGCCGCAATGGCCTTCGTCCACCGCCACAGCCAGCGCATACGAAATACCCGACCGCACCCGGATCATGGCGGTCTTTTCGATGCCAAGCTTGATGGCGATCGCGTCAGCGCTCTTAAAGCCAATACCGCGGATGTCCCGGGCCAGCCGATACGGATTCTCGGTCATGACCTGGATGGCATCAGACCCGTAGGTCTTGAAGATGCGCACCGCCCGCGCGGTGCCGACACCGTGACCGTGTAGGAACAGCATGATTTCCCGGACGGCCTTCTGCTCGGCCCAGGCGGCGAGAATGCTGGCGGCACGAACCCGTCCAATACCGGCGATCTCGCGCAATCGATCAGGCGTGGTCTCGATAATATCAAAGACCTTCTCGCCGAAGGCCCTCACGAGCTTCCTGGCATAGACCCGCCCGATACCACGGACCATGCCGGAGGCGAGGTACTTCTCAATCTCGTCCGCAGATGTCGGCGGTGACGTGCGAAGAAAGTCCGCCCTGAATTGCTGGCCATGGGTGCGGTCGTATACCCATTCACCGGAGGCCGTGATCCATTCGCCAAGGCAGACAGTCGCGGCATAGCCGACCACAGTCACGACGTCACGATGTCCACGAGCCCTGGTCCTGAGCACGCAGAAGCCGTTCTCGGCGTTGTGGTATATTACGCGCTCGACGTGGCCCGCCAGCACCTCCCGGGTCGATGACTGCGGCTGCGCACCCATGTGGCATTCGCGGGGTATGAATTCCGTTTCGACCAATGGGACATCGGACTTCCATCTACACTATTCAATCCGGGGGTATGCATGCAGTGCTTCGAGGGCCTCAATCCATGAAATGCGTCTTGCTTGACCATACTCCCGCGAAGTCCGTGCTGTTCCTGTGCACCGGCAACTATTACCGAAGTCGCTTTGCCGAGGAGTTGTTCAATCATCGCGTGGAGCGTGACGGGCTTCGTTGGACAGCATACTCTCGCGGCTTAGCGACTGAACGCGGGATTTTCAATCTCGGCCCAATGTCAGCCCATGTCGTAGAAGCCCTGGCCGGGCGAGGGCTCGCTCCGCGTAGCGGCAATCGTGCGCCACAACAATGCACACGGGCCGATCTGCAAGCAGCCGATCACATCGTGGCTTTAAAGGAAGCCGAACACCGTCCTCTTGTGATTGAGCGTTTTCCAGAGTGGGAGGATCGCATCGAGTACTGGCATGTGCATGATGCCACAGACACAGCACCGGCTGTGGCGCTTAGCTCCATTGCAGAGCAAATTGACTTACTGCTCGACCGGCTGAGTGGAGGCAACGGCGAAAATTCAGCTAGGCGCGCCGGTGCCGCTCGCGCAGCACGCTACCGTGTGGGCCACGGCCGCGCGATTGATGCGCGGCCGTTCGCGTGTGGCGATGCGCACCGCTTCGCGCCGAATTGGCTTTTGCCAAACATTTTTGGCAAGGCGCGCATGCCTCGCGCGCATCGTGGCCGCCGGTACTTTCGCGAGCTCCGGCGACCGCGGTGATCGCTTTGGTTGTGAGGCGGTGGCTGGTTGTTGAGACGGGGTTAGTTGTTGAGACCGGGTTACTTGTTGAGACACGGCTACTTGGGCGCCCGCCTGCTCGGCTTGTTTGGGCTCCAGGCCCGCCTGTTTGGTTTGCGCCTGCTCCAATGCGGCAAAGGCCGGCAATCCTCGACAGGGCAGCGCCCGCGCGAAGCGCAGGTTGGCATCGTCCTCCGGCGTTTTCCGCCATGCCTCGATCGAACGGCCCGTAATGCCCATGACATAGTCACGGGTCTCGCGCGGCAGCGAGCGCCCGCGCTCCAGCCAGTCCAAAACGCGCTGCGCGCCGGCATTGTAGGCGGCAGCCACGTAGCCGAGATTGCCAAATCGGTCGAACAGCTCGGCAAGAGCTTCGCTGAAGCCGGCAGCGCCTGCAACGGATCGAACGGATTCTCCACGCCGGACTTGGCGGCGACCTTCGGCATGAATTGGGCAATGCCCATGGCGCCTTTCGGGCTCATCGCATTGTCGCGCAGCCGGCTCTCCTGCCAAATCAGATTGGCGAAGAAGGGGACCGGCAAGTCGTTGTCCTGAGCAGACGCGACCAGCGCGCTGCAAACTTGGTCGAGCGGATGCGCGGGCGTGCTCTGCGCCGGAGCAGCTTGCGTAGCCGTGCTCGGGGACGGTTCCACGACCGGGGGCACCGCCGCTACAGGCGACAAGACGAGGTTAGCCCAACTTGAGCAGTTCGGGGGTAGTTTTTACGATTTTGCGAGTAATGGCGCGAGTCGGATCAAGGGGTTAGACCGCGGGCGAACCTGATTTGCGCCTGTAGTGACGACCTTGGCTATTTTCTTTTGCTGCTGGTTCGCTCTGATGGTGCATGTACCTGCGCCATACGATTCGCAAAAAGGACGGGAAGGTGCACCGCTATTGGTGCTTGGTGCGCAGCGTTCGCCTCGGCCGACGTGTGATCCAGCAGGTCGTCGCGCATCTTGGTGAGCTCGACGAGCGCGGACGCATTCAGGCGCGCGCGCTTGCGCGCCATCTGATCGGCACGCCTGAGCAAGCGCAGCTGTTCAATGACGGCAGCGAGGGGCTAACGGTTCCAGTTCGCCTCAAAGGCATTCGCGTGGAACGCTCGCTTCGGTTCGGGGACGTCTACCTGGTGCTCGCTTTGTGGCGCGGGACCGGGCTTGAGCATCTCTGTGAGCAGCTTCTGCCGGTCGGGAAAGAGCTCATTCCCTGGGCAAAGATGGCAGCATTGCTGGTCACCGCGCGTCTGTGCGAGCCGTCGAGCGAGCTGCACATCGCCGAGGATTGGTACCGCCGGACGGCACTTGCCGATCTGTTGCAGCTCGGCGAGCAGGAGGTGACGAAGGAGCGCCTGTATCGCGCGCTCGACCACCTGCTTGAACACAAAAGCGCGCTCGAAGCACATCTGTCGAAGCGCTGCGGCGAGCTGTTTGCCACCGAGAACGAAGTGCTGCTCTATGACGTGACGAGCACCTATTTCGAGGGCCAAGCCGAACGCAATCCGCAGGCGCAACGCGGTTATTCGCGCGATCACCGGCCGGACTGCAAGCAGGTCTGTATTGCGGTTGTCGTCACCTTTGATGGCTTTCCGCTGGGCTACGAGGTGTTTGCCGGCAATACGCACGACTCGCGCACATTGCCGACCATCGTCACCACGATGGAAGCGAGGCATGGGGTGCTGGGGCGGGTTTGGATTGCCGACCGCGGCATGGCGAGTGCAGAGAATCTCGCCTGGCTGCGGGAGACCGGCCGCCGCTACATCATCGGGGCGCCGAAGTCGGAATTGAAGAAGTTCGCTGCTGAACTTGCCAGCACCGATGGTTGGCGCGCCGTTCAGGACGGTGTCGAGGTCAAGCTCACCAGGCATGTGCAGAGCGGTGAGACCGTGATCTTGTGCCGCTCGCAAGATCGGCGCAGCAAAGAGACGGCAATCCACGCGAAGTTCTCTCGCCGCATCGAAGCGGCATTGCACAGCCTTGCGGCCCGCATCGCTCGATCAAAGAAGCCACTCAACCAGTCCGTCATCCAACGGCAAATCGGCCGTATCCTGCAGCGCAGCCAGCGCGCTGCTGCCCGCTTTGCAATCAGTCTGGAGCCGGACGGCTGCCCCGCAGGCTTTCGGCTTGTTGTCGCCTACAATCCGTCATTCGACCAATGGGCGGCAATCTCCGAGGGTAGCTATCTGTTGCGTTCCAATATCGCTGATTGGAACGAGCAGCAGCTCTGGAAGGCGTACATTCAACTCACCCAAGCCGATATCGACCAGTCATGGCGACTCTCAAGAATCAAGGGTCTGGTTGCGGGGGTAGGGTGACGGGAGGTGGGAGCCGGTGAGGCCACTGGGCAGGTGCAGCTCGTATCGTCCGCAACTCGGCGATTTGCGCGGGATCCGCGTGCACGAGTTTGGCGCGGCCGGCTGCAGTTTGCACGCAGCGGCTGCGTAGTCGGCCGCGCTGGACCCAGTTGTAGAGTGTTGACTCGGGCATTCCGATGCGCTCGGCGAGTTCCGGGATGGTCCATTCATCGGGTTGGCGTGGGATGGGCGCGCGGCGCCGGCGCGGTTTTCGTGGCGCATCTTTGGCCCTTCGCAAAAGGCGCCGCACCATTTGCGCATCGAAGGTGTCGCGCCGCTTGGCCGGGCGCCAGCCTTCCTGGTTTAAGACGACGGCAATTTGCCCGCAGCTGTGACCCGCGTTTCGAAGTTCTGTCGCGCGCGCCAGCAGGTCGGCATAGGTACTGAGCGCGCTCATCCGCGCCACCGGTCGCGTCAGTTGATGCGATGTGCGCTTGCCGCCGTGCCAATGGCATTCAACCCGAACCTGCTCGGTGTCACCGATCACCTTGACCAAGATCCGTTCGAGTACCAGACGGACGATGGTTTGCCGCTCTTCGCGGGTCGTCGTCTCAGCATTCCACAGCGCCGGCAGGTCCTGCGCCAGATTCTGGATTGATGCAAGCTCGGCCGCACTCGGCGCTTGTGCCTGCTCGCGTTGGAAGCGAGCGTACTGCGTCTCCAACTGCGTTTGCTCGGCCAAGGCCTCCTCCCACGCTTGTTCGAGCGTACGGGCGACGAGCCGGTTCTCAGATTCGACGGCAGAGTATTGGCGGCGGGCCCGCTCGACATGATAGCGTGCCCGCTCCAAGCGTTGTTGCCAATGACGATCGAGCGCTGCCCGTTCAGCCTTGAGATCGTTGGCCAATGCGATGCTGGCCTCGAGGGCGGCCGGCTGCAACGCTTGCAGCACCAGTCGCGTCACCAGCGCATCCAGCGGTGCAGCCTTGAGCGATTGGCAGAACGGCTCGCCATAGCTGGTCTTCATGTGCATGCAAGAGTAACGACCGGCGTGGCCGTTGTTGTTGTAGAGCGCATTCATGCGCAGCCCACAACGGCCGCAAATCAGCACCCCCGAGAGCAATGCGGTACCAGCTCGCACCGGCCCCATCGCCGATGTCATATTGCGCCGCATTTGTGCACGGTTGCGCTCATATTGCTTCCAACTAATGTAGGCTGGCACTCGGTCTGGCAGAAAGACATCGGCCTCCTCGAGGTGAGACGACGAGCGTCCGGTGCCCGCACGCCCGGGCTTCTGCCGACGAAGGCTAGTGCGCCGCACGCCGTAGACATAAGCTCCGGCGTAAATCGGATTGGTGAACAGATGACTCGGCGACGGCCGGCTCACGCGGCGCCACTCCAGATCGCCTTTATGCGAACCACTGCGGATACGCACCGGCATCCGAACATCGTGCTCCACCAAATAGCGCAGCACTTTGCCGACCGTTCGAAACCGCTCGAATAACTCGAACACTAGGCGAATCGTCGCTTGCGCTTGCTCATCAGGATCGAAGACGATCTGGCCTGAAGGATGTCGCAGATAACCCATCGGCACTGGCTTGCCCAGTTCACCGCGCCTGGCTTTGGCACGCCGTCCTTCGAGCATACGCGCTTTTAGGATGTGCAGCTCCGCCTCCGACATCGTTCCTTTCGAGACGGCGACATACTGCCCAGAAACATCTGTTTGATGTTCTGATCCAGTACCCACATCACCCGCGTTCAGGCGAGCGCGTTGCTGTCGTACGCCGGTTACAGCATGGCGGCAGCGCTCATTTCGTCATTGAGCAACGCGATGGCACCGCGCTGTTGCCGGCTTGGATGACGGAACCCCGGGCGGCGCAGCTCGCAATAGTCGAACGACCGCGCCTGCCTCTTGAGGCACTCTACGCGCTGCGCAGCATGATCGATAGCGCACCTCTATCCTTATCACCTGCGATTCGGATGAGGGAGGAGAACGATGATCGATCAACTAGGCGGCAATCGCCAACCCGATCTGTTTGTGCGGACGAAAAACATACTCGATCCGAACCGAATACCCGCGCGGATTCAGACAGAAGTAGCTTCTCTGCTAAAGCTGCTCATGGCATCGCACATCGCAGCCGACGTGGCGCCGCGCGAGGCCGCCGATGAATAAAATCAACCCTGAGCATCTTTCGCGCGATGCATACGTCTACGGCCGGCAATCAACGCCGGACCAACTGCTCAACAACCCCGAGAGCCGACGCCGGCAATATGCTCTGGAGACGCGAGCGCGCTCTCTCGGTTGGGAGAACGTCATCGTCATCGACGATGATCTTGGTCGTTCGGGCGGCGGTGCCGCTCGGCCCGGCTTCGAGCGCCTGCTTGCGGCGATCTGCGCCGGTACCGCAGGCGCGGTGTTTGCGATCGAGGCTTCAAGGTTGGCTCGCAACGGCCGCGACTGGCATACGCTGCTGGAATTCTGTGTCGTTGTGAACAGCCTGATCATCGATGAGGATGGGATCTACGATCCCCGATCGGTAAACGATCGGTTGCTTTTGGGTCTGAAAGGAACATTCAGCGAGCTCGAGCTCTCGCTGTTTCGGCAGCGTTCACAGGAGGCGCTGCGTCTGAAGGCAGCGCGCGGCGAGCTGAACACGACGGTGGCGATCGGCTATCGACGCGGTGCTGATGATCGCCTGGAACAGGACCCGGACAAGCGGATCCGCGAGGCGCTGTCGCTCGTGTTCCGCAAGTTCGCTGAGATTGGCAGCGTGCGCCAGCTTGTCTTATGGCTGCGGCAGGAACAAATCGAGTTGCCAATTGCTGTCCGTGGTGCTCAGGGGCGGAGCGTGCAATGGCGCTTGCCGCGCTACAATACCGTGCACCGGCTGCTCACCAATCCAGTCTATGCTGGAGCTTATGTCTATGGTCGCACCTTCACCCGAGTTCGGTTCGAGGCAGGACGCAAGATCGCCACACACGGTATCGCGCGGCGGCCGGAGGAGTGGGATGTGGAAATTCGCAACCACCATGATGGCTACATCAAGTGGGAGGAGTATGATCGGAACCAGAAGGTCATCGCAGGCAACGCAAACATGAAAGGGGCGATGGTGCGAGGCTCGGTGCGTAATGGCAGTGGGCTGCTGGTTGGACTGCTACGATGCGGACACTGCGGACGAAAGCTGAAGGTGCATCACAATGAACGTAAGGGTGCGCGCTATGTTTGCACGACCGACATCGCGAACCTTAGCAACAAGAATTGCATTGCGTTTAGCAATATGCGCATCGACGCGGCGGTGTCGGCAGAAGTGCTGCGCGCGGTATCACCGTTGGCCATGGAAGCGGCACTCCAATTGATCGCCGACCACGAGCAGGCTGGCGTAGAGCGGGCGCGACAGTGCGAGCTGGCATTGGAACAAGCACGCTACGAAGCGATGCATGCACGCCGGCAATACGATGCGGTCGATCCCGACAACCGGCTGGTCGGCGGCGAGCTCGAACGGCGATGGAATCAATGCCTCGCAGCGCAGGCGCGACTCGAGGAGCAGTTGGAGAACTTGCGCCACGAACAGCCACAGATGCCTAGTGAAGATGATCGCGCGAGCCTGCTGGCACTCGCTGATGACCTGCCACGAGTTTGGAACCATCCCGATGCTTCCATCGAAATCCGCAAGCGGATCTTGCGGACGGTTCTCATGGAGATCGTTGTCACGATCGAGGGCGATCGACTGTGCCTGGTCGTGCATTGGCAGGGCGGAGATCATACCCGACTTGAAGTCGTGAAGAACCGCATTGGCCAAAATCGCTTCAAAACCGACAAGGACACCGTGCAGCTCGTCCGCGAACTCGCTCGCGTGTTGCCCGACCATAGCATCGCCCCTGTCCTCAATCGGCTCAGAATACGTTCGGCCAGAGGCAACAGCTGGAACGAGCTGCGCGTCCGCAACTTCCGCGGCGTGCACCAGATCGCAGTCTATCGCGAGGGCGAACGGGCGGAGCGACATGAGCTGATTCTGCATGAAGCCGCGAGGCGTCTTGGCATCAACAAAATGACGGTCATTCGACTGATCCGGGACGGGATCCTGCCCGGCAGACAGATCTGTGCCGGCGCGCCCTATGTGATCCGCGAAGAAGATCTCGATCGGCCGGCGGTGCGTCGTGCAATCCGAAACGGCCGTGCAGTATCATCAGACGCACGACAAGAAAAGCTGTCTTTTCAATAACATCATGAGGTGGTGTATCATGTCACGACCCTGTTGAGTCCCAACAACAGGCGGTCATTATAATTGGCCGGATCATAGACGCCATCGGCATCGGCAATCAGCGTGTCAAACAATGCACAGATCTCTAAAAGCTGATGCCAGTCCCGACACGATCGTGCCAAGCGCGACATCTCAACCCCGAGCACGATGCCGACATGGCCAAGCCCAACTTCCGCGACCAGGCGCTGAAAGCCAAGGCGGCCTTCTATGCTCGCGCCCGATCGCCCGAGATCATCGTCAATGACCACGATGGTCTCGCGCGCCCACCCAAACTGAAACGCCCGATCGGCCAGCGCATATTGCAGCCGCGTCGATTCCTGGTGGCGCTCAACTTGCTGCACTGTGGATTGGCGGATGTAGACCATCGCGACGCGCTCGCGATGGTGCCGAAGGATTTTGTCGGACATGATACCGCCCTGACGCGGCGCGAGATCCCCGTCCATCATCGACGGTCTCCTTGATCAGAGACGCGCTTCGGAGCCGTCGCAGGGCCATCTGTCCCAGCATCACTACAATGCCTCGCTGCCGCTCTTGCGGCAACGTCTGCCACAGCGGGGGCGGGCACTCGCTCATCGCGGGATCCAAGCCAACGCGCCAAGGCGCACAGCGCTTGGAATCCAACCGTCGGTGATTTGTCGAACTTTGTCAATCTATCAGCGGCATCTTCGATAGGATATCGAAGCGGCGTTTCGCATCCAGAAAACCGAACTGAGCGTGCGTCCGATCTGGCATCAACGCGAGGATCGCGTCCAAGCCCACATCCTCGTCTGCTTCCTCGCCTTCGTCCTCTGGAAGACCCTGGAGATGTGGCAGCAACGCTCAGGCTTGGGCAATTCGCCGCGCACCATCCTGGAAGAGCTTGCGCGCATTCAGTCGCATGACGTTGTGCTGCCGACCGCCACGCACGGACAACTCCGCTTGCGCTGCATCACGCAACCCGACAGCGCGCAATCCATACTGCTCGACCGGCTCGGCCTGGTCTTCCCCAAGCGAATGCGGCTTGCCGAAACCGCCCCTTCGATGCTCGCGGCCACAGCCTGACTCGCGCAGTCGCTGCACCAAAAATGTAGTGACGACTTTTCGGCTAACCCATTGATTTGTCTAAACCGAGGTGTCGATTCTGCTCAAGTTGGGTTAGCAGAGCCCGTAGCCATCGCGGCAGGTTCACGTTCGGGCGACGCGCTGGAAATCCCGAGCAGGAGAATGGCGGCAACAGCGATCGTTCTCATCCGGCCCTCGCGAGCTTGGTCGCGCGAGCGCCGGATGAGGCCTTGCGCGACGGCTTTCGAATGTGAGAGTGAAGCCCTCGCTCCCGTGCCGGGATTGAACCCTGCTCCGGCGCGACAGTCACGCCGCGGCCGGTCAATGTCCTTCCGCTTTGGCTGACCCGGGTGCGAAGACCCGAGCTCATGCGGAACGAAACCGTTTCGTTTCCTTAGATGGGTGATCTTGAGGGTACGTCAAGGGGGCCGCGAACTTCGTAGCATCCCGCGGAACCGTGGGCGCGGCCCGCAGGTGCACATCCGTGCATCGGGGGTGCGGTTCAGCCTCACGAGCATCTTGCAAGCCGCCGCAGGCTTGCGCGCGACCGCGACCTTGCTCGGTTCGTCGGAATGTTCGATCTCGAAGATGAATCACTATGCAGAATTGATTGTCAGACCATGATCGATCAGGTGGAGGCGGTCCCGATTACCGGCGCGGCACACAGCTGCCGGTAGTCCGCCTGATTTCTCGAGCTTCTGAGAAGGCCATGGTTGATCCGGCGGTGGCATATCGGATACCGGTAGGATGAGGCCATCGAAGTCGGTCGGCTGTTCTAATGAAGCGGCGCCGGATCGCTGATCGCCTCCTAGGGCGATGGTATGCCTCTGCCTCTGCTATGTGATACAGCGTGTCGCCGCGCTCGGCGATCTGCCTGATTGTGCCGCCCGCGCTCGCGTGTTGCTCGACCCGCCCGGCGAACTTCTGCACCCGACCCAACCCGCTCGGGATTTTTATCGCCTCGATCGTCCGACGCTTGGTCCGCCCAGCGTGCCATGCATCTCGCGCACGTCGCGCGCCATTTCCAGGCAGGTGAGCAGTTCGGTGTAGCTGGAATCGCCCCCCATTTCCGATTCGACGGTGCAGGCGCGTTTGTCGGCGCCGGGAAAGCTCGACCATCGCTGGACCAGCTGCTCGCGTACTTCCTGCTCGCTGGCGATGCAGTCGCGTCTTTCCTTGGCAATAGCCGGATCGTGGAAGGAGCTGCCGCCCTGCTGCGCGATGCCCCGACAGACCTGCTCGACGTTGAGAACCGGGACTTGGTCGGCGACAGGGGTCAAAAGATGCGTGCCGAGCATGAGGGCCCAGGGCAAAATCATGTCGAGCTCCGTAACGTTCCCGCAGTGTTGGTCATTACAGACGGTGATAAGACCGGGGCGATAAAGAACAGCATAGGGGCATATCACGCCCGCCGAAGAAAGATGAGGCACAAGACGCGTGGCGAAAGCGCCAGAGCGCTGACGCGAGAGACAATGGCCGTCTGTCGTTTCGCCCGGCTACGGCAGCACCCCTCCGGTTGAGAAGACCACACGATCTTGCCTCCGCTGCTCGGCGCATCAAATCGTTTTTGCCAGGCACGAGCCGCTCAACACTGCGGGCGAGCCGGCGCGGTACGCCCGCCCAGCAACTACTTCTTGCATTCCGGAGATCTCTCGCCCGCGCTGCGTGCGCGATCTGATAACAGATGCGGTTCCGCGTCGCGCCGCCGCGCGCAATGATCCACCCGTATGACGGCTATTAGTTAACAGCGGCAGTGGCGGAGCGTGGATTTCGACACACCTGTCGAGGCAATCGGAGAGCGTGCGAACGGGACGCCATAAGGTTGGCCTGCGAGAGGCGACTCTTTCGCCGCGAAGCAGCGCCGCCATTGCAGGAAAGCCCAAAAGGGCGCGGCAATATGCCAACCGGCGGCAGAGGGCATGTTTGGGACGCGACTCGCTAAATGGCGCGCGCCGCCTCGCGGCGGCGCACTCCATTGTTTGGTATCATAGTCGCGCGGGCTTAGCGCGGGAGCGCCCGCACCGCAATGCCGGTCACCGGATCAACCACAAGGATGCGATCGGGCTGATAGATGTACTGATACGCGGGCATCACCGGGGCGACGGGGACACCTGGACCCGCAACCGCCGGCCCATCGACCGGCGCGGGCTCGATGTCGTAGACCGGTGCACCGTAGCTCACGACCGGCCCCGGCGCGGCCGCTACGTCTCCGTAATCATAGTCGGGCGTGCGGTCGCGCACGTAGGTCCGCCGCGTCGCAACCGCCCGGCGGCGCGCGGTCGGGCCTGCGGCGCGCCTGGCAGCCGGGCGTGCGGTGCGCGTGGTCGCGTCGCCGGCAATCTGCGCCGGGGCCGGCTCGGTCGCCGTCGGCGCCGCCGGTGCGGTGACCACCGGCGAGGTTTGCGCGACGGCGGGTGCGGCCGCAACGAGCGTCAGCCCGAGCGCGGCGCAGGGGATATGAACACGCATGGCCTACTCCCTTCTGGTTGGACTTGACCAATTCCCCACTCCAACGCGGCTTGGCGCCAGGTGTTCCTGATCCGAAGTGAGATGCGTATATGTTCCGGGGCCGCAAAATCGTCGGGCTTACGCCACGGCAAATGCCAGTGCAGCAATGCGGCTAGTGCTGTCGCACGACGCGTCTCGACGAGCAGCAAGGCGCTGCCGGCGCCGGACGCGGCTCTGGCGCGGCCGAAAGGATCGGCGACACCGGATCCGATCGCGCTGGTAGAAGATGCTCAGCGTCGCGCAGCGCCGGTCGACGGGCGAGTGGCTCCTCGCGCCAAAATTTTGCCGCGCGCGCCCCAATATCGTCCCAATGGATCAACCGCATGAAGCAGCGAGAAAAGACATGCCGGCGGGAAGCTTCATCACGTTCGACCGAACGGAAGCGGCCGAGTTCGCTTTAGCCTCGCTGGCCGAAAACCGGCTTGCGGGCTTTCGGGTCGTGAGCTGCGGCAACAGTTTAGGCCGCACCTTGTCGTCAAGGCGCTGCAATTGACCATGGCAATCTCGACGTGCAGTGTGCCGGCAAGCGCAATCGCGCGGATTGGTTGCTTTTAGGAGAAAAGACGCATGTTCGGCATCGGCCACCTCTTCCAGTGGGAGCGGTTCGTCACGCCCACCGTAATCAAGGTGTTCTACTGGCTCGCCGTAGTCATTTCCGTCCTGCTCGGCGTCGCCGGCGCCGTGACCTCGCTCACCACCATGGCCTTTAATCCATTCATCGGCATGATTTTTCTGATCAGCAGCGTGCTCGGCGCGGGCATGGGTGTGATCGCCTCGCGCATCGCCGCCGAGTTCGTCCTAATCGTGTTTCGCATCAACGAGCACCTCGGCGCCATCAGGAATCAGGAATCCGGGCTCAAGATTCAATAGGACCACCGCCAAGCCGAAAACTCCGCATTCCGATGCAAAAAGTTTTAGTTGCTGTTCGCGCCGATGAGATTTGCACTTGATCAGTCGGGAGATCTGCCATGGCCTCACGCCGACCGAAAGAACCCGTCCCCGTGATGTCCAAGTTCCAGCTCCCGCACTTTAGGTCGCAAAGCGGAAGTGCACTACGTCGCCGTCCTGCACCACGTAATCCTTGCCTTCGAGCCGCATCTTGCCGGCCTCACGGGCGCCCGCCTCGCCGCCGTACGCCACGTAATCCGCATAGGCGACGGTCTCGGCGCGGATGAAGCCGCGCTCGAAATCGCTGTGGATGACGCCGGCTGCGGCCACCGCCTTGGTGCCGCGGGTCACCGTCCAGGCGTGCGCCTCCTTCGGGCCAGCGGTGAAGAAGGTTACGAGGTCAAGCAGTTTGTAACCGGCGCGGATCAGGCGATCGAGGCCAGCTTCCTTCAGTCCGATTGCTCCGAGGTATTCCTCTCGCTCCTCCCGACCGAGAAGCGCGATCTCGGCTTCGATCTTCGCCGAAATCACGACCGCGACGGCGCCCTGCGCCTTCGCCCTTTGCTCGACCGCGCGCGAGTAGGCGTTGCCGTCTGCCGCCGCGGCTTCGTCGACGTTGCACACGTAGAGCACCGGCAGAGCGCTGATGAGCCCTAGCATGTGAAAAAGCTTGTCCTCCGCAGGCTTGCGCTCGGTCAGTCGCGCGGGTTTTCCTTCGCGCAGCAGCGCCAGCGCGCGATCGACCAGCGTGAGTGTCTCTTTGGCTTCCTTGGCATCCTTGTCGATACCACGGGACTTGCGTTGCAACCCGTCGAGGCGCCGCTCCAGACTGTCCAGATCGGCCAGCATGAGCTCGGTCTCGACCGTGTCGATATCGCAGATTGGATCGATGCAGCCCTCCACATGCGCGACGTCGGTGTCCTTAAAGCAGCGCACGACATGGGCGATGGCGTCAACCTCGCGGATATTGGCGAGGAACTGATTGCCAAGCCCTTCCCCTTTCGAGGCTCCGCGCACGAGCCCGGCGATATCCACGAAATTGAGCCGGGTCGGCACGATCGCCGCCGATTTAGCCAGCGCGGCAAGCGTTGCGAGCCGCTCGTCCGGCACCGCCACCTCGCCGACGTTCGGCTCGATCGTACAGAACGGATAATTGGCCGCCTGCGCAGCCGCCGTTTCGGTCAGCGCGTTGAACAGCGTCGACTTGCCGACATTCGGCAGCCCGACGATACCGCATTTAAATCCCATGGAGTTCTATTTCACCGTGCGCATTGCAACATCAGGACCAGCTTGAGCGGATGGTCGTGCCCCTTGTTGATGTTGCATGTCCTCGCTCAAAGAAGTGGCCGCCGGGCAGCCAACGCGGAGGCCGGTCCCGCCAGCAATATCGGTACCGGTCCGCAATCTGCCAGGCCTTCTTCATGACACCGAGAATCATAGCTGGAGGTGCTAAAGCGACTGAGCGCCCACAGATAGCGGGCTTGACACTTAGCAGCTCGAACTTTCGCCAAATCCCTTTGCCGCCATGGCAAGATGGACCTTGTTCTGAAAACTCGCGTCCTCGCCACGCACCAGAAACTCGATGTCGTCGGCGATAATCTCGATGATGGCCTCGACCCAGGGCCGTTCGCTCTTGGCGAAGTCATTAAGCACATAGAGTTGCACAAAGTCCTTATTGCCCGGATGGCCGACGCCGATGCGCACCCGCCGATAATCGTTGCCGATATGAGCCGAGATCGAGCGCAGGCCGTTGTGCCCGGCGATCCCGCCGCCGACCTTCACCCGGACCTTACCGGGTGGCAGGTCGATCTCATCATGAAAGACGATGACGTCGGCGAGTGCGACTTTGTAGAAGCGTGCAGCATCCGCAACGGCGCGGCCGGATTCGTTCATATACGTGGTTGGGCGCAGCAACAGCGAACGCACGCCGCCGATCGGCCCTTCGCAGGCAAGGCCCTGAAAACGCCGGCGCCACGGCCCTATGCCGTGGCGCTTGGCGATCGCCTGCAGCACCATGAACCCGATATTGTGGCGGTTGCCGGCGTAGCGCTCTCCTGGATTGCCTAACCCGACCAGGAGCAGCATCGGCCCTGTCCCGCGGTACGCAACCTCACTTCTTCTCGGCGGGAGACGCCGGAGCGGCGGCGGGCGCCGCGCCAGGCGCCGCAGCCGGCGCTCCTTCGCCCGCAGCCCCGGCGGCAGGCGCAGCGGCAGCCGTGGCGGCAGCGGCTGCTGCTTCCGCGGCGGCTCTCATCTCCTCCACATAGCCGGACGGCGGCACGATGGTGACCAGCGTGATGTCGCGGCCGGCCAAGACGCGCACACCTTCGGGCAGCACCACGTCGCTCAAGTGCTTGGAGTGGTTGATTTCCAGGCCACTGACGTCGACCGCGATGGCATTCGGAATGGCATCGGCGCGACAGCGCACCTCGACCGAATGGGCGACAATGTTGATGGTGCCGCCGCGTTTGATGCCAGGCGATTGATCCGTGTTTGTGATGTGGATCGGGATGTCGACGCGGATGGTCGCCCCTTCGCCCAGCCGCATGAAGTCCACATGCAGCGGCAGATCGCGCACTGCATCGAGCTGGAAATCGCGTGGAATCACGCGGTGCTTCTCGCCGTCGATCTCGACGTCGTGAATTGTCGTGAGAAAATGCCCGGCATAGATACGCTGGCGCAAATCGTTGTAGTCCAGCGAGATCGGGAGCGGTGGCTTGCCGTCGCCATAGATGATGCCCGGTACCCGGCCGGCGCGACGTTCGGCCCTGGCAGCCCCCTTGCTGCCCCGCGGCCGCGGCACGGCCTTGATCACGTGAATAGTTGCCATGATGTGTCCTGTGCTAATGTTTTTGTCGAATAGCCCCACCCGCTCTTCCCGCTTACGCAGGAACAATCAGAAGGGACAAAGGAGAAGGCCGCAGGCAGCCTCCAGGGGTGGAGCCGCGGCCGCGGCGCTTATAACCGCGCGAACGCCAAAAAACAAGAAAAGCCGGTCCGGCCGACCAGCCCCTTCGACGCTACCCGGCTCGTCCAGCTGCCGGCGGCGCTTCGGCCGGCTTTCCGGCTGGTCCGAGTGCGGCCTCGAGCGCCGCAACGCGCACCTTGAGCGCCTCGTTATCCTCGCGTGCGATACGGGCCATCTCCTTGACCGCCTCGAAATCCTCCCGCCGGACCAGGTCGAGCTCGCGCATGATCCGCTCCGCCTGGTTGCGAAACAGCGTCTCGACCTCGCGCCGCATCCCTTGCGCGGCGCCCGCCGCGTCATTCATCAGGCGCGCCACTTCGTCGAAGAGCCGATTGGTCGTCTGCACCATCGCAGCCTCCAAACGCCCGCGCCACTTTCCGAATCGCGGCAGCGGGACTGCTTGCCATGTGCACAAACAATGGCAATGGTGCGGGCGAGCCGCAAGGGGCGGGCCGGGAGGGGCAGCTTACGAAAGCGCCTGGTCCTTTTTGAGGGGAACCCGATGTTCGTTCTGCCGCTCTTGCCCTATCCCGCCATCAACCCGGTACTCGTTCACGTCGGACCGCTCGCAGTGCGCTGGTATGCGCTCGCCTACATCGTTGGCATTCTCGCCGGCTGGGTTTATGCGCGCGCCCTCATCGCTTCGAAGAGCCTGTGGGGAGGAGCGGCGCCGCTGACTGTGATCGATTTCGACGATTTCATCATCTGGATCACGCTCGGCATCATTCTCGGCGGCCGCATTGGCTACGTGCTGTTCTATAATCTGCCGCTTTTTGCCGCCCATCCGGCGCAGATTCTCCAACTGTGGAACGGCGGCATGTCGTTTCACGGCGGCTTTCTCGGCTGCACCGTGGCCATCGTCCTGTTCGCATACAGGCGCGGTATCCCCATCCTGTCGCTCGGGGACATCACCACCGCCGTGGCGCCGATTGGACTCTTTCTCGGCCGCCTCGCCAATTTCATCAACGGTGAATTGTGGGGCCAACCCACCAACGTCCCTTGGGCCATGATCTTTCCGAGCGGCGGTCCGGCGCCACGGCATCCGAGCCAGCTCTATGAAGCGGCGCTCGAAGGGATCGTGCTGTTTGTCGTGCTTAACCTGTTGGTGAGATGGGGCGCGCTCAAGCGGCCGGGCGTAATCACTGGGGCCTTCGCGCTGGGCTATGGCATTGCCCGCATCACGTGCGAATTTTTCCGCGAGCCCGATCCGCAGCTCGGATTTCTCTGGGGCGGGCTCACCATGGGAATGCTACTGTCTATGCCATTGATGCTGGCCGGGATCGGCATACTTGCCTGTTCACTGAACCACCAGTCCAAGCCGAAGGATGGGTGACGAAGATTTGCCGCTGGCGGGAGAAATCCGCAGGCTCATCGGCATCGCCGGCCCAATGCCGATCGCCGAATACATGCAGCTTTGCCTGAGCCATCCGCAACACGGCTACTACACCACGCGCGAGCCCCTTGGTGCCCGCGGCGATTTCATTACCGCACCGGAGGTCAGCCAGATGTTCGGCGAGTTGATCGGGCTGTGGCTCGCTTCCGTCTGGCAGCAATTGGGCGCGCCGGAGGACGTGCGACTGGTCGAACTCGGGCCCGGCCGTGCGACCATGCTGATCGACGCCCTGCGGGCGGCAAAAAGGCTGCCCGGCTTTCTAACCGCGATCGTGCTGCACCTGGTCGAAATAAACCCTGCGCTGCGGAAAACACAGGAGGAGCGCCTCAAGCCTCTGCGTCTACCGATGCTGTGGCACAGCACGCTCGAGGAGGTGCCCCCCGGCCCCTGCCTGATCGTCGCCAATGAATTCATCGACGCGCTGCCGGTGCATCAGGCCGTCAAATTGGCCGACGGCTGGCACGAGCGCGTGATCGCCATCAGTCCCGAAGGCGCGCTGACGATCGGTGCGGCTCCCGATCCCTTGTTTCACTTCGAGTCCACGCTACCGGGCGGGTTGCGGAACTCGCCCGAGGGCTCGATCTTCGAGTGGCGTGCGGATGCCATCGCGCTGGAGATCGGGCGTCGCGTGCGTCATGGCGGCGCCGCGCTGATCATCGATTACGGGCACGCCCGGCACGGCTTGGGTGAGACGTTGCAGGCCGTCTGCGGCCACGCTTTCGCCGATCCGCTGTGCACGCCGGGGCGAGCGGACCTGACGGCGCATGTTGATTTCCAGGCACTGGCGCAGAGCGCCGAAAGCATTGGCGCCCGCGCCCACGGGCCGATCACCCAGCGCGACTGGCTGCGTCGGTTGGGTATCGAGCAACGCGCCGCCGTGCTCAAGGCGCATGCGCCCGGCGGCAAGGCGGTCGAGATCGATCGGGCGCTGTCGCGGCTAATTGCCGGCGGCTCGCGCGGAATGGGGGAATTGTGCAAGGCGATCGCCATTGCTGATCCGAAGCTAAAATCTCTTCCGGGGTTTGAGCCTGCGATATGATGGTGAAGCCATGGTGAAGGCCGAAACGCTGGCGCTGCCCGGTATCCGCCACGCCTTTTTCACACGTCAGGGCGGCGTTTCCTCGGGGTGCTACGAAAGCCTCAACGGCGGAACCGGCTCCCATGATAACCCCGCCAATGTCGCTGAAAATCGCGCGCGCATGGCAACGGCGCTCGGTATTCCTGCCGAGCGGCTCCTCACCGTCTACCAGACTCACTCGGCTCACGTCGTGACGGCCGAGATGCCCTGGCCGGCCGCGGGGCGTCCGTGCGCCGATGCGCTTGTGACCCGCCTGCCGGCGCTCGCGATCGGCGTGACCACGGCCGATTGCGGGCCGGTTTTGTTGGCCGACCCGGCAGCGCGCGTGATCGGCGCCGCCCATGCCGGCTGGCGCGGCGCACTTAGCGGCGTGCTGGAGGCAACGGTCACGGCCATGGGGCGGCTCGGCGCCGCGCCGACCAATATGCGTGCCGCGGTCGGCCCACTGATCCGCCAAAGCAATTATGAGGTCGGGCCTGAACTGATCGAACACTTTGCCGCCGAAGACCCGACCAGCAAGCCCTTTTTCGCTCCCGGTTCGCGGCGCGGATACTGCCACTTCGATCTCGCCGGCTATATCACGGCTCGACTCAAGCGCGCCGGCATCGGTCAGATTGAGGATTTAGGTCGGTGCACTTACGCCGAGGCGGCATTATTTTTCAGCTACCGCCGTGCCACGCACCGGGCTGAAAGCGATTACGGGCGCCACATCAGCGCGATCGTCCTGGCGCCGTAGGCGCGCGCCGCGCCACCGCGGCGGCACGTACCAAAACTATCAGGCCTTCGCCGGTCACCGTCCAACGTGCGGCAAAGCTTTGGGAATCCAGCGGGAAATCTGGGGGGACAACCTCTAATTCATGTTGCCAGCCCGGCAGGCGGCTTGTATCAGGTCCGCGTCAACGCTTGCTTGCGTGCCCAGGAGAACGGAATGGCTGGCAACAACGGAGCAATGAAGCTCGTCGCCGGCAATTCCAATCCGACGCTGGCGGAGGCGATCGGCCGTTATCTGGGCATCCCGTTGACCAAGGCCGTCGTGCGCCGTTTCGCCGACATGGAAATCTTCGTCGAGATCCAGGAAAACGTCCGCGGCGCCGATGTTTTCGTGATCCAATCAACCTCGTATCCGGCCAACGACCACCTGATGGAATTGCTGATCATCATCGATGCGCTGCGCCGCGCCTCGGCACAACGCATCACTGCGGTAATCCCCTATTACGGCTATGCCCGGCAGGACCGCAAAGTCGGCCCGCGCACGCCGATCTCCGCCAAGCTGGTGGCCAATCTCATCACCAACGCCGGCGCCGATCGGGTGCTCACGCTCGATCTGCACGCCGGCCAGATCCAGGGTTTCTTCGACATTCCGACCGACAACTTGTTTGCCGCGCCGGTGATGACGCGGGACATCAAGGAGCGCTTCCAGCTCGGCAAGGTGATTGTTGTCTCGCCCGATGTCGGCGGCGTGGTCCGCGCCCGCGGCCTGGCCAAGCGGATCGACGCCCCGCTCGCCATCATCGACAAGCGGCGCGAGCGACCAGGCGAGTCCGAAGTCGCCAACGTCATCGGCCGGGTCGATGGCGGAATCTGCGTGCTCGTCGATGACATCGTCGATTCCGGGGGCACCTTAATCCATGCCGCCGACGCCCTGTTGGAGAAGGGCGCGGAGGCGGTCTATGGCTACATCACCCATGGGGTGCTGTCGGGCGGCGCCGTTGCGCGCGTGAGCAAGTCGGGACTGAAGGAACTGGTGATCACCGATTCGATCCAGCCAACCAGGGCGATCAGCGATGCGCACAATGTTCGCGTGCTGTCGATCGCCCGCCTGCTCGGCGAAGCGATCAGCCGCACCGCCGCCGGGGAATCGGTTTCAAGCCTGTTCGATTGAATGTAGCGGCGCTCGGTCGCAGGCCGGACGTGCTTGCAGCGCTTGGGTCTTTAACCCGAAGTTTTCAGTGGGCCCGACCAATCGCGTAATCTGCCGCAATTGACGCCATCGACCGCCCGTTCCGCGGTGTCGCCTGGCGGTCGCTAAAATTCCTTATTCCCGGCGTAAACACCCGTTTGAAAATCAACCGGTCGTTCCAAAATAATAGCAGGAGGGAGGGCGTCGTGGACACGGCGTGCTAAGTGGGACTTCGCCTCAGCGAATTGAACTGCCAGGGCCGATGGAAGCATTACGGAAAGATGCTCCGCTGCCGAGAGTATGACTCAAGGCGGCCAAATTAAAATGGGAGGTATGCAAGTGGGCAAGATGACGCCGCGCGAATATCAGGTCGCGATGCTTGTTGCTCGCGGTTGGACCAATAAGGAAGTAGCTCGTCAATTGGGAGTAACTGATGGCACGGTGAAGCTGCACGTGCACAACATCCTGCAGAAGCTTGGTGCTAGAAACAGATACGCCCTCCATTGGTTGTTGCGGTCACATGAATGCGGCGGTGAGCGCAGGAGCAGCGGCGATTAGAGGCTCAGATCTCACGCTCGCCGGGTATGCAGATCGCGGCAGCGCGGGCGATAGTCCCGTTGACGGAATGCGTTCGAGGAAAACTTCGCCGAAAATCCCGTTCGGCAGGTACGCCGCATGGAATGCTTAACGCAGCGGCGATGCAGGCGTTGATAACAGGGCTGTCTTCGGGTGGCCCGGCGAAGATGCTGCCGGACTGCGAACAGCATGCCACCTACAAGGCTGGCTCCGGCTCGTTCGGCTGGCGTAACAGCTTCCTGCACGAGCGGCGCGTCGTCGTCGTCGCCGTCATCGGTGAGACGGAGAAACCCTTTATTCATCATTCGCCAGCAATCCTCGATCAGCTCCTCCACCGTGAATTCGGCAGCGAGCTTGGGGGCCATGTCCCTGCGCTCCGCAACAGCCTTGAAGAAGCACTCGATGGCTCGGATCGTAAATAGGATGTCGGGGTCTGCCGCCAGCCGGCGGATCGTCGGATCGATAGGCATATTCCCTCGCATGACCGTAATTCATGGGTTGACGTCGCTGCGCCCTGATTTTCTGCTGGCCCGCGCAGTTTTGAGGTGTGCTTTTTATGCACCACCCTTTATGGGCAGCCAAAACGCGGAACTTGCCGCTCGCGGGCCTGACGACCGCGGCGGTTCAGCGTGTCCGGATTGTTAGGCCGCCCATTGCGCGTGGCACATGCAGCGCTCTTGGGATTGTGAACTGCCAAAGAGCACTCAATCATCCGCTTCGTCGCATCAGATGCCGCTCACATTGCTTAGAACATCTGGGCCAAATAGACGGACGGCGCTCGCTATTTTTCACCTCGATGTAAAAAAACTTTGGGCCCAGCAAGCGAAAAAGGCCGAAACCTCCTCCGCTAGTATCAGGAGCTAACTTATAGTTGCGCCAACCGTGAGCACGTCGACGTATCGTTGTTGACCCTCGGGCAACAGCAGCTTCGCCGCAACTGCCGGTTTGCCAAGACTTTTACATAATGTTGCCCGATTGATCCATTTTGATGAAAGCCGCTGCCGTTGCAGTTGGGTTTGGGGGAATTGCGTCTAACATCATCTTCAGCGCTACGCGAGCCATCGTCTCCACGGGGGTGAGCGAATGATGTCCTACGCGGAGCGCGATTCTACCAATTAGCCAGTTGCTGCCGCAGGTCGCCGTGGTCCGCCGCTATTCGTGGACGTGCCAGGGTCGGGCGTTGTTGACGGTAGCCGGGGGTTGCCCGTGCTACGGCGCTCGCAATGCTGAGTTGCTGTTGTCGTGGGTTCGGCTATGCCATCGCACAGCTCCGCGGTGCACAATCCTGATGCGGAGCGTTCTGACGATCCCAGCGCGGCTGATCAACCATCAGCGCAGCCCTTGACGTTGGCCGCAGCGCGTCCGGCAACGAAGGCGCTCTCGGAGCAGGCGCTCGTCAAGGCGGTGCTTGCGGGTGATCCGACAGCTTGCGAGCGGTTCATCAACACGGTATCCGCAACATTGTGGTCGATTGTGACCAGGCTCACGGGCGACGGGAGCGAGGGCGAGGCGGCATTTCTCCATCTGATCGCCGCGCTGAAGGCAGATGGAGGCGCCCGATTGAAGGAGTTCGACGGCGGGGCGAGGCTTTCCACTTATATTGCACTTGTCGCCCGCGACATCCTGGCCGAGCGCCTCGCGCGGCGCTTCAGCGAAGCGCCGCGGGACGCATGGCGCCAGTTCCAGCGTTTCTTTGAGCGCGACATCCGCCGCAGAGTGGAACAGCGACTTGGCAATCGGAGCAGTGCGACGGCGCGGGAAGATGCCTATCAGGAAATTTGCCTGAAGCTTGTCGACAACGATTTCCGCTGCATCCGGGCCTACGACGGGCGCGGCAGCTTCGTCGGCTACGTGTTGACCACCATCGATCATGCGCTTATCGACCTGCTGCGGCGCGCGAGCCCTCGACGTCGCATGCCGGCGGCGGTTGCGCGATTGCCATCGCTTGACCAGGAAGTCTATGCCGCCATCGCATGGGAAGATCATCCGGTCGACGCCGACCGGCTGGCCTTGGCGCTGGTGGGTCGGCTCGATCGAGATCCCGATGCGGCTGCTATCGCCGCGGCGCTCGCTCGCATCGCCGCCGTAGCGCGGCTTGAGCCGCCGAATCATGCGCGGCCGCGGCCGCCTCGGGTGGTTTCGCTCGACGCAGTCACCCGTGGTGGCGGCGGCTTGGCGCTGGCGGACACGACGCCGACGCCCGAGGATTGGCTGCTTTTGGCCGAAGAAGAGCGCAGCCGGGCCAACCTCGTGGACGCGGTCAAGACCGCCGCCGCGGCTCTTCCGGCCGAAGAGCGGCTGTATCTGGAAACGGTATTCGCTGCCACCGACCCGGTGCCGCCGCGGCAGATCGCCAAGGCCATGGGTTGTGCGGTCGAAGAGGTTTATCGCCTGAGGCAACGCGTTCAGCGCTGGATCAAAGAAATAGCAACGCGATTGGAAAAAAATCCTGAGCCATCCGTCTAAGACCCGATATGTCGAACTGCGTTGCGCAAGAGATCCGATGGCTTCTGGCCGACGAGTTTGACCGTCGGCCGAGTGCGACGCGGCGTCTTGCGAAGGCAAGACTTGTTGCCAGCATGGCAGAAGGCCTTGATCGTGCTCGGATTGCCGATTTGCAAGCCGGCCTAAGTCACGGCACGCGGGCCGCATTTCTCGATGCGGGCTTGTCTGCCGCCGAACGGCAAATCGTGGTCACCGCGCTGTCGCACGATCCGGGCGAGCGAGCCGAGATCAGTTCGGCGGCGGCCCTACTGGACTGTGTCGGCGCCGATCTCATCCCGCTTCCACCAGGCCTGCTGACCCAAGCGGCCGCGACCTTTGCCGCCGCGAATGCGGCCGCTCGTCAGGACGCTGCCGCTCAGCGAACCGGGCGACGGCCCGCAGCGCTGATTGCCGGCGGCAGTCTTGCAGCGCTTGCCTTGGTGTTGGCGGTAGGATCCGGTCTCCTCCTGCCCAGCCGGGCCCCTGCGCCCTCCCCCGGACCTCTAAGTTCAATCCGACCTGCCGCTCAATCGGCAACAAGAGCTTCCCAGGGGGCTGCCGCAGGCCGTGCCATCGACCGCGCAATTGCTCTGGCGCCAGAAACAAGTGATAGGGCGGGACCTATTTCAGCTCGAGGCGAACGCAGCACAGCATCATGCGATGATGGGGCCGAAGTTGCGGGGCGCAGTCAGAGGACGTGCGAACTCGGCAAGGCAACAGACAGCGACGCGCCTCCGTCGGGCGTGGCGGCGCGCGGCGCTTCATATCGAGCCCAAGCTCCGCCGGGAGATAATCATTCCGCTGAGCTCCAGCCGCATTTCGATGGACCAAGTCTGCGGCCCAGATCCTCACGTCGCACGCCTGCTCTTCGGCTGGGAACGGCCGTTGCCGACCTTGCTGTAGTCCCGTTCGAGGTCGCGGGCCGAGCGGTGTTGCTATTTGGTCAGCTCGGCAAAGGCCTTGTTGCTCCACGAGCTGTTCTCCACCACAAGATGTACGGGTCGAGATCGAGAGGAACATGGGGCTCGATCTCGCGCCGGAAATCGAGAAAATCGCTTCCGCGATGGCGCGCGAATCACGTTGCAATGACCGCAGTATACGAGGAGCTTGAGTTCGATGGACCAAGCAACCGCGAATCCACCAGCCCGACTTATACCGGCCGAAGGCTAAGTTAGGGGCTGTTGCCGCGCCGAGATGGAACCGTCCAACAACCATGCGTGCTTTATATTGCGAGTTGCTGAGCTGGCGCACGGTGCGCCACATGTCCAGAGAGTAGCTGCGATGCCCGCAAAGCTCGAGAAGGCAAGCTCCTGGCTCGGCCTGTTTGCGTGTGCGCAAGATAAGTCCGGCAGGACCATGCAGCCGGTCGGACTACTCGCGCCGATGCCGACATAGGCAAGGCAAGAAGCTGCAGCGTCCTATAAGCCGTGGGTGCAGCGCGCGATCACGCGCCGAGTGAAAAAGCGTGTCCGATTGCTGTGAACAAAATCAGAACATAAAGGAAAAACTCAAGCCGGATGCGTCGTTGATTCCCCGCCGATGATCCACCAGATTCACTTTGTCCCTGTGCGTTGGAGTATCCCGGTGGCTGCCTCCCGTCCGTATTGGAAGGGCTTTCTGAAGCTGTCTTTGGTCTCATGTCCGATCGCGCTTTACCCAGCTGTCTCGGCAGCCGAACGCATTTCGTTTCGTCAGGTGAACCGACGCACGGGGCATCGTTTGCGCCACCAGCTTGTCGATTCAATCACTGGAGAGGCTGTACCCGCGTCAGACAAAGCGCGCGGCTATGAAGTCGGTGCCCAGGACTTCCTGCTCGTGGAGGATCGCGACATCCAGGAGGCGCGACAGACACGGCCCGCGCCGGGCGCGGTCGAACTCAGCCAGCCTCCAAGACACGTTCAGCCACCGAAGCGGCTGAGCCCCTCAGCCCCGCCCAGCGTCGTCGAAGAGGCGGAGGAGTTTCGGCAACCTGTCCTCCCGCGCCCGGAGAACACGCACACGATCGAGATCACGATTTTGTGCCTGTGGTGCAGGTCGACGCGCGCTATCACGAAAAGCCCTATTACATCGCGCCACGCGAGCCGATTGGCCAGGAATCATTCGCGGTCATACGGGACGCGATGCGGGCGAAAAACGTTGCCGGCCTTGGCCGGGTCATTCTGTCGTCGCGCGAGCGCCCGATCCTGATTGCGCCGCTGGGGAACGGCCTATGCGGCGTGACGCTGCGCTTCGCCCACGAGCTGCGCGACGAAGCGGATGCCTTCACTGACATTCCCGAGCTGCAGTTGCCCGCAGAGATGATGAAGCTCGCGCAGCACATCATCGAAACCAAAAGGGCCGAATTTGAGCCGGCGATGCTCGAGGATCGCTACCGCAACGCGTTGGTGCAAATCCTGAAAGAAAAGCATGCGCAACGGCGCAGCGAGCCGGTGAAACCGGTCGTGCCTTCGCGTGAAAACGTCGTGAACCTAATGGACGCGCTCCGCCTCAGCATCGCTGCCGAGCATCCAAAACCAGCCACGCGACGTGCCGTGATCCCGAAGCCGCCGCCCACAAAAAGGACTGGTACACGCGGCCGCAGATAATCATCGTTCTGTAGCCTGGGAGTTTTCCACGGCTGCGTCCCGCCCGTACTGGAAGTGCTTCTCAAACTGTTCCTCGTATCCTGCCCGATTGGGGTGTACGGGGCGTCGTCTTCATCCGAGCGCGGCTCGTTTCTGCTCTCTCCTGCTCATCCATCCGCCAGAGTGCGCGGCCCCGCGTTTTTGATGTCGAGGGCGAGAACGCGCCCGTGCCGATTGGCGCCTGCAGTCGGCGTGCGCTTGCCTGAGGGCCCAATAGCGCCGAAACCCCTAAAACGGTCCGAAGTCACCAAGCCGAGCGCGACCAGTTCGCCTAGCGCTCCTCGACCTGTGGCCGCAGCAACTGCGTTGCTCGTTTGTGCGTAGGCAGTCGAACAGCAGTTGCGCGCGCTGGCCAGGCTGCCACCGCGCTCGTTTGCGGTGGCAACGCTTCCAGTGCGCCAGTCGGCGGCGGCCACTTCCTGGCGGACTGGTGTCAACGAAAGGCCGGCCTTGTCCCCGCTCGATCTGAGTCAACTTGTCGCAGACTCGGCTGTGGATGGCCCGGCAAGAAGCATTGTGCCGCGGGGGCAAATCACATCATGACTGCGAAATATTCAGTGCGCGCGCGGTTCGACGAAAATTGGCGCGACTATGTCGGCATGCGTGCTGATTCGTTGGGTCCACCCAGCGCCACCTGTGCCTGCGTCTAATCGAGACCGGGGCTTGGCAGAGTGCAGTGGCGTGGGCGCTTACGCCCGCTCAGAGACGCTGTGGAGACGGCATGTCCATTATCGAAATCGCACACGACGAGAAGAGCAGTCCGCTTGAAGTGGTCGAGCGCGTGGCCTCTTCCAACAGCTGGCCGTTCGAGCGCGCCGGCGAGGACGAGATCTCGATCAGCGCCACCGGGCACTGGACTAATTATCAAATTTCGTTCACCTGGATGAACAACATCGAGGCGCTGCATCTCGCCTGCGCTTTCGACGTAAGAGTTCCCGATCCGCGGCTCAATGAAGTCCAATCCCTCATCGCGCTGATCAATGAGCAGATGTGGATTGGGCATTTCGACCTGTGGACGCAGAACGGCATGATCATGTTCCGCCACGCACTGGTGCTGGCCGGCGGCGTCGGCGCGTCGGACCGCCAGTGCGAGGCGCTGCTCAGCAGTGCGCTCGAATCCTGCGAGCGCTTTTATCCCGCCTTTCAGTTCGTGATCTGGGCCGGCAAATCAGCGCGCGAGGCGATGGCCTGCGCCATTTTCGAAACCTACGGCGAGGCTTAATCGTCGTCTACCCGCCGCCGGGCGTTTCCGCTTGGCAAAGAATCAAGAGAATAGCGATCATTTTCGCGCCCAAGCGGAAAACCGGCTCACGCGACAAAAAAAGCGGGTCATTCGTTATCCGGACATCCTATCGCGCACGCGCGATGGGGACCCTGCGCGGGGCGAGCGCCTGTGGTTCGAATCGAGCGAAACTTAATCTAAACTCCCGCTGGGCCCCGGCGCGGCCGTGCAACCAGGACTAGCGATGATGCGTCCCGATGACGGTTCAAGCGAACAGAATGCCGATAATTTGCGCGATTTCTCCGGCGCGCTGCTTCTGGTCGGCGCCGGCAAGATGGGTTCCGCCCTGCTCGAAGGTTGGCTTCGGATTGGGCTCGACATCCGCAGGGTGGCCGTGCTTGAACCCGAGCCGTCGCCGCAGATCGCGGCGCTCGCCCAACGCGGACTGAAACTCAATCCACAGCTTGGCGCGCTCGGCACGATCGACGCCGTCATGCTCGCCATCAAGCCCCAGGTCGCGCCGCAGGCAATGGCGCCGCTTGCCCCGATCGTCGGCGCGGCAACCTTGGTCGTGTCGATCATGGCCGGACGCACGCTGCAGTTTCTCTCCAGCACGTTGCCCGACGCCGGCGCGCTGGTTCGCGCCATGCCGAACACGCCGGCCGCGATCGGCCGCGGTATCACGGTGGCCGTACCGCTCAAGGCGAGCCCGGTGCAACGCGCGCTGGCGCGGCGCCTCTTGTCCGCCACCGGCGCGGTCGAATGGATCGAAGACGAGGCGCTCATGGACGCGGTGACTGCGGTATCAGGCTCAGGGCCGGCTTATGTCTTCCTCCTCGCCGAGGTCCTCGCGCAGGCCGGAATCGCCGCGGGATTGCCGGCCGGTCTCGCGGAACGGCTCGCGCGCGCAACCGTCGCGGGGTCCGGCGAGCTGTTGCATCGCTCGACGCTCAGCCCGGCCAGCTTGCGCGAGAACGTGACCTCGCCGGGAGGAACGACCGCCGCCGCGCTGGAAGTGCTGATGGGCAACGATGGTTTGGGGCCGCTAATGCGGGACGCCGTTGCGTCCGCGACCGCGCGCTCGCGCGCACTCGCCGGCTGATCGCCTCGCCTTGGAAGCCCGCCATCGCGATCCTACATTCAACGGTGGCTGCCGCTTGAGTTTAGCACAGGAGTTCGGTCATGGCTCGCAGACCTAACCGCCCGGCTCGCCCTCCGCGCCCCGCCGCCGCACCTCCTGCCGGCACCGGACCTTCCGCCGCCAGCGGTGACCGCGAGAGGATCGTCGCCGCCTTCATGGCGCTGTTGGCGGAAAAGCCCATCGAGCGGATCGGCTTTGCCGAAATCGCCGAACGCGCCGGTGTGACCCTTGCGCAATTGCGCGGCGTTTTCGGCTCGCCGCTTGCGATCTTGGCCGCGCATTTAAAGGATGTCGACCGCTCCGTGCTCGCCGAGGATTTCAGCGACATGACGGATGAGCCGCCGCGCGAGAGGCTGTTTGACGTGCTGATGCGCCGCCTCGAGATTCTGGCGCCGCACCGTCAAGCGGTGCATTCGCTCTTACGGTCAGCGCGCCGCCATACCTCGTTGGCTTTGGCGCTCAACGCGCTCGCCGTACGTTCGCAAAAATGGATGCTGACCGCCGCTGGCATTAACGCTTCGGGCCCGGGCGGCGCCGTGCGAGCGCAAGGGTTGGCGCTGCTCTTTTCCTCCGTGCTGCGCACCTGGATCCGGGATGACGAGCCCGGGCTCGCGCGCACCATGGCCGCGCTCGACCGGGCGCTCGCCCGCGGACAGCGCTTCGTCGGCTTCCTCGACGATCTTTTCTTCATTCCCTCGCAGCTATGCCGGCTGCGACGAAGCCGTCGCCGCCGCCACGGCGATTACGACGATTACGATGCCTCCGAGAGGTCGGCCACAGCGTGATGTCGGGGGGGCGTGGCACCTCCGGTCTCCGCAGGGGTTCTGTCCGCTGCCTATTCCCCCGACCTGGCGCCCCCGGCGCGCTCCGGGCGAGACACCGTGCCGAGCCAGGAATTAGAATACGAGAATTGGAATCGAGAACTTAGAATAGCTATAACAAGGGAAGAATTAGAATTGCTATAAAAAGCAATTTTTCTTTTGCGCTGGCGTCTTGCCCACGCTAGAGATGGCTGCCGAGCCAACAAATTGGCTGCCGGGCGTCAATGATCGTCTGTTCTTGCAACGTGCCATGATTGTCTGTTCTTGCAACGTGCTCTCCGACGAAGACGTGCGCGCCACGCTTTCCGCGGGCGGAGCCGCCCCAAAAAGAACCGGCGAAGTGTACCTGTGCCTCGGCTGCAGCCCGCAATGTGGCCGGTGCGCGCGCACCATTCGGCGCATCATGGACGAGGCGCTCACGGCCGGCGCACCGGCATGCTGTGCGACCGGCCAGCCCTGAGCCACTGCCGCGCCGCGCGTCGCCTTCGGCTCTGGGCAAATCGGCTATAGTGCTAGAAGCTGATGATCCGGTCGCTTGACAGCCGGGTGCGCTGGCCAGCGCAGGAGCAAGAAAATGAGAGGCGAAGCGGGCGTCCTCGATTCTCTCAACAGGGCCCTGCGGCACGAACTGACCGCCGTCAACCAATATTGGCTGCACTACCGGCTGCTCGAGAATTGGGGCTATAGGGCTCTCGCCAAGCAGTGGCGCAAAGAGTCCATCGAGGAAATGCAGCATGCGGACCGGCTCGTCGAGCGCATCATCTTTCTTGACGGTTTTCCGAATATGCAGGTTCTCGACCCGCTGCACATCGGCCAGACCGTCAAGGAAGTGCTCGACTGCGACCTTGCCCTGGAGATGGCGGCGCGCGCGTTGTACGAGGAAGCCGCCACCCATTGCCACGCTGTCAAGGATTATGTTTCGCGCGACCTGTTCGAGGCGCTGATGCGCGACGAGGAGAAGCACATCGACTTCCTCGAAACCCAGCTCAATCTCGTCGATAAGCTCGGGGTGCAGCTCTATGCCCAGCACCATATCGGCGAACCGGAGGAGTCGGAAAGCTAATCCTGCGGATGGCGGCGCCCCGCCTCGATGAGCGCGACCCAAGCAAACGGGCTGGGTCCCCATTATAACAATGAAAGCGCACGCCCCGCCTTGATGAGCGCGACCCGAGCAAACGGGATGCGTGCTCGTTATAACAATGAAATTTTAGCGCACGCTCCGACGGTTCACGGAACGATGCAGGGTAATGGCAAGCAAAATACGGCATATGAACAAACGCACCGGGCTGCACGATCTGCGCACTTGTGTCGACTATTAACCAACAGCGCGGCACAAAAGGGCGTCCTGATCTACGGCTTCTCCGTCGGCGGCGACTCGACTGCGCGCCGACGCCAAATTATTTTCTCCGCGGCGCGTTCGAATATGTCCAGTTCGCGCTGAGCGCCGGCACATTGCTTTTGCGCCTGTGCTGTCGCAATCCGGCTTGACGACCGGCTTGAGCGTCCTTATGTCCGACCTCGGGACACCCCTCCCCAACGAGGGGCGGCTATCTGGAAGGATAGATGATGACGATCGCCACGCCTGCCGTGCGGCCCTTGGTGCCGCATTTTTCGTCCGGTCCCTGCGCCAAGCGTCCCGCTTGGAATCTCCAAGCCCTCCGCGGCGCCGTCCTAGGACGCTCCCACCGCTCCAAAGCCGGCAAGGCGAAGCTCAAGCGCGCCATAGATCTGACACGCGAGGTGCTGGAAGTCCCCGCTTCCTACCGCATCGGCATCGTTCCCGCATCCGATACCGGCGCACTGGAAATGGCCCTGTGGTCTTTGCTCGGCCCGCGCCCGGTGACGATGCTGGCCTGGGAATCCTTCGGCGAAGGCTGGGTGAGCGATGTCGCCAAGGAGCTCAAGCTCAAGGACGTGAGCCTGCGGCGCGCTGCTTACGGCGAATTGCCCGATCTGTCCGGAATCGATCCCGCGCATGACGTTGTCTTTACCTGGAACGGCACGACCTCGGGGGTGCGCGTCGCTGACGCCGATTGGATTTCCGCCGAACGTTCCGGGCTCGCCATCTGCGACGCCACCTCGGCCGCCTTTGCGCAAAAGCTCGACTGGCCGAAGCTCGATGTCATTACCTTTTCCTGGCAAAAAGCGCTCGGCGGTGAAGCGGCGCACGGCATGCTCATCCTCTCGCCGCGCGCCGCCGAGCGCCTTTCGAGCTACACGCCGCCGTGGCCGTTGCCAAAGATTTTCCGCCTGACCAAGGGCGGTAAGCTGATCGAGGGGATTTTTGCCGGTGAGACGATCAACACCCCCTCGATGCTATGTGTCGAGGATTATGTCGACGCGCTCGAATGGGCAAAATCGATCGGCGGCTTGCCGGCACTCTACGCGCGCGCCGACGCCAATGCGCGGGCGATTGCCGACTGGGTCGCGCACACGCCGTGGATCGATTTTCTGGCGCGCGATCCGGCGCTGCGCTCAAACACCTCGGTGTGCCTGAAGGTGGTCGATCCGGCGGTGATCACGCTTGCGGCAGACGCCCAGACGGCCTTCGTCAAATCCATCGCTGCCGCGCTCGAGCGCGAGGGCGTCGCCTACGATATCGACAGCTATCGCGACGCGCCGCCGGGCCTGCGCGTCTGGTGCGGCTCGACGGTGGAGAAGAGCGACGTCGAGGCGCTTACCCTCTGGCTCGATTGGGCCTACGCCAAAGCCAGGAACGCGCTGGCGGAGGCGGCGTAGTTGCCATGCCGCCGGGTAAAAGATTCGCCCGTCCCTTGACCCAACAGCTGGCGGCGTTCCCGCGCAGCATCGGCCGGGACCCGTCGGTGCAATTGCGCGGCATAAGTTGCGCGCCGCAAATGTCTGCCGAGAACGGCGCGGCCCCCTTTTCTCACATCTGGCGCTACTTGCGCTGATCCAAAGGACTTCACATGGCTCCCCGCGTCCTCATCTCCGATGCGCTCTCGCCCGCCGCAGTGCAGATCTTTATGGACCGCGGCATCACAGTCGATTTCCAGCCCAATCTCGGCAAGGACAAGGAGAAGCTCGCGGCAGCAGTCGATGGATTCGACGGCCTTGCCATCCGCTCCGCGACGAAAGTCACGGCAAAGCTGCTGCAGAGCGCGAAGAACCTCAAAGTGATCGGCCGCGCCGGCATCGGAGTCGACAATGTCGATATTCCGACGGCGACGGCGCGCGGCATCATCGTGATGAACACGCCGTTCGGCAATTCGATCACCACCGCGGAGCACGCGATCACGCTGATGCTGGCGCTGGCGCGGCAAATCCCGGAAGCCGACGTGTCGACCAAGGCCGGCAAATGGCAGAAGAATAAGTTTTTGGGCGTGGAAATCTTCGGCAAGACGCTGGGCATTATCGGCTGCGGCAATGTCGGCTCGATCGTCGCCGACCGCGCCATCGGCTTGAAGATGAAGGCGATCGCCTACGATCCGTACCTGTCCGCCGAGCGCGCGCTCGACCTCGGCGTCGAAAAGGTCGAGCTCGATGAACTGTGGCGGCGCGCCGATTTCATCACTCTGCACACTCCGCTCACCGAGCGCACGCGCAACATCATCAACGCCCAGACGCTAGCGCTGACCAGGAAGGGCGTGCGGCTGATCAATTGCGCGCGCGGCGAACTGGTCGACGAGGCGGCCCTGTGCGAGGCGCTCAAATCCGGCCAGGTTGCTGGCGCGGCAATCGACGTATTCGCCGAGGAGCCGGCGACGAATAGTCCGCTCTTCGCCTTTCCCAACGTGGTGTGCACGCCGCATCTCGGCGCTTCAACGCTTGAGGCGCAGGAGAACGTGGCGCTGCAGATCGCCGAGCAAATGTCGGATTATCTGCTGCGCGGCGCTATCACCAACGCCGTCAACTTTCCCGCGATCAGCGCCGAGGAGGCGCCGAAGCTCAGGCCGTTCGTGGCATTGGCGGAAAAGCTCGGTTCGTTCGCCGGCCAGCTCACCGAGACCGGCGTTCAGAAGGTCCAGTTCAGCTATGAAGGGGTAGTCGCGCAGATGAACACCAGGGCGCTTACTTCGGCGGCGCTCGCCGGCCTGCTGCGCCCGATGCTGCAAAGCGTCAATGCGGTCTCGGCCGCCGTGATCGCCAAGGAGCGCGGCATCGTCGTCGAAGAGACGCGGCGCGAGGCTGAAGGCGATTACGAGAGTCTGGTCACCGTCACGGTCACGACCGACCGCCAGTCGCGGCACGTATCGGGCACGGTGTTTGCTGACGGCCGCCCGCGCATTGTCAACATCAAAGGCATCCGCATGGATGCCGAATTCGGCCCGTCGATGATCTACATCACAAATCTCGACAAGCCGGGCTTCATCGGCAAATTCTCCTCGACCTTGGGCGATGCCGGCATCAACATCGCAACCTTCCATGTCGGCCGCGAAACGCCCGGGGGCAACGCTGTCGCGCTGATCGAGATCGACGGCGAATTGCCGCCCGGGGTGCTCGCCAAGGTACGCGCGCTGCCGCAGGTGCAGCAGGCAAAGCCGCTGCGGTTTTGACCTCGTGAACTGGTCACAGTTTGCGGATCTCCGGCCCGTGTCAGAGGACCGTTTCTGCTACCAGAGACACACGCGAGCGTTTTTGCCTGCGCGTCCTGGCATTTTCAGGCCCCGAGCAGCATCGTGCGCTTCTAAGCGCCTCGTCCCGAAAACGGGCTATGGGCGCGCGATTCACCACCCGCAAAGCACTGCGCTGCAATCTTGCGAGCGTATGGTGTCGCCGCTCTCAGCGTAGCCTACTTTTCGTCGCCACGGTGATTCCCGCGAACACCAAGCCGTAGCCGGCGGCGTGGAACAGCTCGAAGCGCTCGCCCAACAACACGATCGCCAGCGCCGAGCCGAACACCGGGACGAGATGGATGAACGGCGCCGCGCGGTTGGCGCCGATCAGCTCGATGCCTCGGTTGAGGAACAAATAGCCGAGCAGCGAAGGAAAGAGGCACACGAAAGCGAAGCTGGCGATACTTTCCGTATCAAATGTAACGATCCGCCCGCCGGCGATTTCCCAGGCGACGGCCGGGAGGAGAAAGACCGCGCCTGTGCCCATTGCAGCAGTCAGGAACGAGAACGGATGAATCGGCGGCCGCTTGCGCAGGTATGCGGCGTAGAAACCGTAGACCAGGAGCGCGACCACGAAGCACACATCGCCGCGGTTGAATTGGATGCCCAAGAGCACGGCGAGGCTGCCGTGGCAAACGATGACCAGAACGCCGGAAAGCGAGATGCAGATGCCGCAGGCCTGCCGCAGCGTGAGCCGGTCGCCGAACAAGACGAAGGTCCACATCGCCACGAACAACGGGGAGACCGACTGCAGAAGCAGTCCATTGATTGCGGTCGTGTATTGCAGGCCCCAATAGGCGAGCGTGTTGTAGACGGAGAAGCCGGTGAACGAGAGCAGCGCCATCGTGCCGGCTTGTTTGCGGATCGCCGGCCAGTCGCGCGCGAGATGGCGAGCGGCAAACGGCAGCAGGATCGCCGCCGCGCCGCACCAGCGGATGAAGGCAAGCGTGATCGGCGGAACATGCCCGGCGACGAAGCGCCCCAGGACGGTATTACCGGCCCAGAACAGCGAGGTGAACGAGAGCAGCAGAGAGGCGTGGTCGAACAGCCAGCCGCCGGTCCGGCTTGTGCCGGCTTCGCGCGCCAACGCCATCATGAGCTCCCCGTCGGTCCGTTAAGCGCACGAGGAGCTAACCAAAAAACCCGCGGGCGACCAGTGCTCGCGCCGCATGACTGGTGCGGACCACAGACCTGCGACGATACGCGCTGCCGCCGCCAAGCCGACGCAAAGCCGCTTCAATTGGCCATGAAGCGGCCCGATCTCGCCCAAATTTGCTGCGAAACCAAATATTTGCAGGCCACCTTGCGGGCTCGCAAACGCCGTTCTGCCTTGCTTCCAACGGCATCATCCATTATCCGGAGCTATTGGCGGCATCCGATATCCGAGCCATCCGAGCAGTTCGCGGGCCTCCTGGGGACAGTTCCTCATGGCAAATGTTGTCGTGGTCGGCTCCCAATGGGGCGACGAGGGCAAGGGCAAGATCGTCGACTGGTTGTCGGAGCAGGCCGACATTGTCGTGCGCTTTCAGGGCGGCCACAATGCCGGCCATACCCTGGTGATCAATGGCACGACCTACAAACTCTCACTGATGCCCTCCGGCGTCGTGCGTCCGGGAAAGCTTTCGATCATCGGCAATGGCGTAGTGCTCGATCCGCAGGCGTTCCTCAGCGAGGTCGCCGAGCTCAAGAAACAGGAGGTCAGCGTCACGCCCGATAATCTGCGCATCGCCGAAAACACCACGCTGATCTTGCCGTTGCATCGTGAGCTTGACGCTGCGCGCGAGTCGGCGAGCGCGGCGTTGCGCATCGGCACGACGCGACGTGGAATCGGGCCGGCCTACGAGGACAAAGTAGGGCGGCGCGCCATCCGCCTCATGGACCTTGCCGACGGCACCACACTCGACCGCAAGATCGACCGTCTGCTCACGCATCATAACGCGCTGCGCAAGGGTCTCGGGCTGGGTTTGGTCGACGCAGCCGAGTTGCGCAAGCAGCTCGAAGCGATGGCACCGCGGGTGCTGCCCTATATGGATTCGGTTTGGTCGCTGCTGGAGCAAAAACGCCGTGAGGGCAAACGCATCCTGTTTGAGGGAGCTCAGGGGGCGCTGCTCGACGTCGATCACGGCACCTATCCGTACGTGACCTCCTCCAACACCGTGGCGGCGCAGGCGGCGACCGGATCGGGACTGGGGCCGGGCGCGATCGGCTACGTGCTCGGCATTTGCAAGGCCTATACGACCCGCGTCGGCGAGGGGCCGTTTCCGACCGAGCAGGCCAATGAGATCGGCCGCACACTCGGCGAACGGGGCAGGGAATTTGGCGTGGTCACCGGCCGGCCGCGGCGCTGCGGCTGGTTCGACGCGGTACTGGTGCGGCAGACCGTTCGCACCTGCGGCATTCAAGGCTTGGCGCTCACCAAGCTCGACATTCTCGACGGCTTGGACGAGGTCAAGGTCTGCGTCGGCTATCACCTCGATGGGCGTGAGATCGACTATTTGCCAGCCGGCGAGCATGTTCAGGCGCTGGTAAAACCGATCTATGAGACCATTGCCGGCTGGCGCGAGCACACAGCACACGCCCGCTCGTGGGCCGACCTGCCGGCGCAAGCGATCAAATACGTGCGGCGCATCGAGGAACTGATCGGTTGTTCCGCCGCGTTGCTGTCGACTAGTCCGGAACGCGAGGACACGATCCTCATGCACAATCCGTTCGAAGGTTGACCTGATGAAACTTGTCACAGGAATCCTGAAGCTTACCAAATGACCGACTACCTCACGCTCATTCAAAGCGCCGTCGACGGGCTTGCCAAAAACAACACCGACGCCCGCCGTGCCCTCTACGAGCGCGCGCGCGCAGCCCTGGTTGCGCAACTGCGCTCGGTGGAACCGGCTTTATCCGAGGCGGAGATCACCAAGGAGCGCTTGGCGCTGGAAGGGGCGATTCGCAAGGTGGACGCCGAGGCCACGCGCAAGGCGCTGGGCGAGCCGCGCTCGCCGCCGCGCGCTGAGCCGCGGCCCGATCAGCGTGTTGCGGCGCCGACCCCGCCTCCATTCACACCCGAACGCAACTCCCCCTCGGGCGGGCCAGCAGCAGCCTTGCGGCGCCAGCGGCCGATCAACGATTCGCCGTCACCGCAACGGGCTGCGCCGCAGCGGGCTGAGCAGCCTCAACGGCAGGAGCAGGGGGCCGCGCCCGCCGCGGAGGCTGCGATGCAGGAGGTGGCCGCCCCTGGCGCAGAGCCTAAGACGCAGGAGACGCCCGCACCGGTCAAACAGACGGCGCGTAGCCGCATTTTGAGCGCGCGCACAACCGCGCTGAGGCCGGACGGACTGAAAGGCTTGCGCAGCGTCTTTAACAAAATGGACGACCGGGGCGCTCCGACCAAGCCAGCGCAAACCGCACGCGACGATTCCGCTGCGCCGGAGGCGCGACAGCGCACGCCAGAGGTCGAGGAGCCGACCCCGCCGGATTCGGTCGACGATCGGAGCGGACAGGCTTTCGACCAATACCCATTGTCGCCTGCGCAGGAGCTCGACTACGGATCAGAGGATCCGACGCCGCCGTCGCGCGGCGCACGGCCGCACCCGTCGCGGGTTGCAGAGGTGGATCAGGCAGACGAGGAGGTTTACGACGAGCCGCGGCCGCCGCCCTCCTATCGCAATTGGGCACAGATCGCCGTCCTTTTGATCATCCTGGCTGCGATTGCCGGCGCGGCTTGGCAATACCGAGCCAGTTTCGTGAAAGTTTATCATTTCATCACGCAGATGAAGTCGCAGCCAGCAAATCAGGCGGCACAAACAACGAGCCCGCCGCCTTCCAAATTCGCCGGCCGGGTCCCGCAAGAACCTGCACCCGGCCAAGCGGCTGTCTCAGGCGCAACCGCCCCCGCCCAGCCGCCGCAAGTGACGCCGCAAGCGGCGCAGCGCGCCGTTCTGTTGGAGCAGGATGCGAGCGATCCGCAGGGCAAGCGCTTTGACGGCTCCGTGACTTGGCGCACCGAAACGGTCTCGCCCGGTCCCGGTTTGGCGCCGGAGCTTGAGGTTCACGCCGATATCGCGATTCCCGAACGGCACATGGCGGTGACCCTGTCGCTGCGCCGCAATACCGATAAGGCACTGCCGGCAAGCCATACGATTCAGATCATGTTCAATCTGCCGGCCGATTTCCCCGGCGACGGGGTCTCCAGCATGCCCGGCATTTTCGCCAAGAGTTCCGAACAGGCGACAGGGACGCCGCTGGCCGGAATTTCCGTGAAAGTGACCGACAATTATTTCCTGCTTGGCCTCTCCGCCGATGCCACGCTGCAGCAGCGCAACGTGCAGCTGTTAAAGGATCAGAAGTGGTTCGATATCGCCGTCGTCTATAAAAACAAGGCCAAGGCGATTTTGGCCGTCGAAAGAGGTGCACCCGGCGATCGGGCGTTTACGGACGCGTTTTCGGCCTGGAAAGAGTGAGCGCCTATCCCGCTGGAATGGGCGTGGACGCGATTGGGGCGGAGGGCGACATGAGCGCGCTTGATCCGAAGCCGCAAAGCGGCGCGGGGGGCCTGTTTATCGCCTCGGCGCTGCGCACGCTGGAGGCCGAGCGCGAGGGCATCGCTGCATTGGCCGCCTGCACCTGCGACGCTCTCGGGCCGCCATTCGTCGCCGCCGTGGAGAAAATCCGCCATTCCCGCGGCCGCGTGATCGTAACCGGAATGGGCAAATCCGGGCACATTGCGCGCAAGATCGCGGCAACGCTGGCCTCGACCGGCAGCCCCGCCTTCTTCGTGCACGCCGCCGAGGCAAGCCACGGCGATCTCGGCATGATCACCTCCGACGACGTCATGCTGGTCTTGTCCTGGTCGGGCGAGACCGAGGAACTCAAGGACTTGATCAACTATTCCCGCCGCTTTCGCATCACCCTCATCGCGGTGACCGTCAATGCCGAAAGCACGCTAGGCAAGGCGGCCGATATCGTGCTGGCGCTTCCGGCGGCGCGCGAAGCCTGCCCGCATAATCTGGCACCGACGACCTCTTCGCTGATGCAGCTTGCGCTCGGCGACGCGCTGGCGATCGCTCTGCTCGAAAGTCGCGGCTTTACCGCGCACGATTTTGGCATCTTTCATCCGCGCGGCAAGCTCGGCGCCGCTTTGCGATTCGTGCGCGACGTCATGCATCCGGGTAAAGCGGTGCCCCTGATTGCGCGCGGAGCACCGATGTCCGAGGCGATCGTGGAAATGTCCGCCAAGGGGTTTGGCTGCGTCGCCGTAACCGGCCGTGACGGCAGGCTCGCCGGCCTCATCACCGATGGCGATTTGCGCCGCCACATGCGCGCCGACCTCCTGCAGGCGCGCGTAGACGAGGTGATGACGCCATCACCGAAGACGGTGCGGCCCGAGCAATTGGCCGGCGAAGCGCTGCAACTGCTCAATTCATCGAAGATTACCGCGCTTATCGTGGTGGAATTGGAACGGCCGGTCGGCATCGTGCACTTCCACGATCTATTGCGCGCCGGCGTGGCGTGATATGCGATCGGCTTTCAGATCAGCCGACCCCTCGATGTGATCGCCCGCAGCTTTTTATGACCGACCCGATGCCGGCGCGAATGCCGGAAGCACTTGTCTAGATTGTGGGCCGCCGCCTCACTTTCGGCCGACGCTCTCGGCTCTTTGATCCGGATCAGCTCTTGCCCCAGCTGGCTCCGGCTTGCGCCCGGCGGAGGCCGGCTGCGCTTCGCCCGAAACGGAACCGGTGTTCTGGTCAGGCTGGCCGTGCGTGATGAACTGCTGATAACCGGGGTCGCCGCGACGCGGCGGCAGGCCATTGGGCTCGCCGCCGGCAAAATGTGGCCAATGATCGGCGACGAAATTCCCGCACGATGCCAACATCAGCCCAAGGCAGAGCAGCGCTTGCGCTGCGAGCAGGCGTTTGACGATCATTTCGACGGTTCACGATCGGCGTTGCGATGTTCGCGTTTTTGGGTCACGTCAGCAGCAGAATGCTCGAAATTCGCACGCCCAGTTTGGACAGGTGTTCATGGCGAGACTGTGGTGCGGCGGCGCGCTCTTGGTCTTTTACGATCTGAAGATTTATCAATCCGCCTCAGGCGGCCTGGCGCACCGCCAGGGCTTGATCGACTGCCGCGATGACCTGCGCGGCGGGCAATTCCTCGAGGCACTGACTGCGACTGTCGAGCCGGCGGTCGCAGCCTTCGAGCTGGCACGGCAAACAGGGAAGCGGGTTTTGCACCAGCCATACATTGCCGCGGCGCTCGATGGTGCCCGCGGCGGCCCAGGGCGTCTCAAGGCCGCCCACCGGCCACGGCCCCCAGATGCGCGGATCCGTCGGCCCGTACAGTGCCACCGTGTGCGTGCCGGTGGCCGCGGCGAGATGCGTGATCGCGGTGTCCGGACCGACATAGACCCGCGCCGCGCGGATCAGGGCGGACACTTCCGGCCAGGCAAGCGCGCCGTCGTAACGCACAATATCGGCGTCACGCCAGATCGCGTCGAGATAAGGCCGATCGGTGTCTGCGCCGATCGCGACCGCGGCGAGCCCACGCGCGTGCAAAGCGGCTGCAAGCGCGCGCCAGCCGGCGCCGGTCCAGCGTTTGTAGGTGAACTTGGGGGCGGCATGCAGCACCGCATACGGTTGTGGCGGCAGCAATCCGGCCCGCACCGCACCTTGGGGGCAAACAATCTGCGGACACGAGGGAATGCCGAGAAGATCGGCAACGCGCAGCAGACTGCGCACGCGGTGTTCTCTGCGATCCGTCCTGTAACAAAAGTGGAGAGCGAGGCGTTTGACGGACGCGGATGAAGGATCGGCTTCGACGGGACCGGCCCTTCGGCGGCCGGCCAGCCAGACGAGAAATGTCGGGCGGTCGCCGGTCTGGGTCGAAACGGCCAGGTCGTAGCGCCGTGCGAGCCGCAGCAAAAGCGACAGCGACTCGCGCAGGCTCGGCCGCTCGGCAACGGTCATCACGCCGGCAAGATCGGGATTACCCGACAGGATCCCTTCCGTCCCGGCGAACACGAGCGCTTCAATGGCGCAGTCAGGATAGGCGCGTTTGAGGCTGCGAATAAGCGGGGTCGTCAGCAAGACATCGCCGAGCCGCCGCAACGCGACCACCAGCACGCGGGCTTTAGGCGGCAACCGGACGGGGGTCATGGTTGAGCACCGGCAGGTCTAGCCTGCTTGCCGTCGCGCCGGCGCAGCGCCATGCCGCCCGCCGCGCCGAGGCCGAAAACATAAAACCAGGCCTGGGTAAAATCGAACAGATGCGAATTGATGAGCGACGACACGACATTGTCCGTCACGACGATGATGCCGATCCAATCAAGCAGGCCGGAGCCGCGAAACAGCATGAAATGCGCGCCCCACATGACGAGCAGCACGGCAGCGCCGAGCAGTCCGAGCTGGATGGCGACGGCGAGGATCTGATTATGCGGGTTGACCGAGGCGACGCCGGCGGCGCCAGCCTCGCCGAAAGCCGCCTTGCGATATTGCGCAGCGATCGACCCGGTGCCATGGCCGATAACAGGCGCCGTTGCCACGAAGGACAGGGCCTCCTCGAGGAACTGCAGATGCAAGGCCGTGGCATTGACCGCATCGTTCTTTCGCCACGACTGGAATTCGGTGACCGAGTTGCCCAGCCGCATCCGCAAATAGGGGGATTCAAAAGCGGCCATGCCGCCGAGAAGCGAGAACAGCAGGGCAGCGCCGATCAATCCTTTCCAGCGGAAATGGCGCCATCCGAGCAGAAGAATAAGGACCGAAGCGACCAGCAAGGTGGTGCGCGCTGTCTCCACAAAGGCGATGTTGGTGAGAAAAGCGAGCGCCAAAACAATCAACAGCGTTGCCGAGCGCCATCGCCCGGCGCAGCCGCGCTCGATGGCCACGTTCAGAAGGGCAAAGGCGCAGATGAGAAATTCATCGCTTTGCAGGATGTAATCCTTCACCGGTACGCCAAAGCTTGGCGCACGCCAGGGAATTTTTGGAAAAACCACCAGCGCCCAGGAGAACATCAAAAGCACAGCGACCGAAGCAAAGAAGCCCCACAGCAGGCGCGCGCCGTGCTCGGACCGACGAAATCGCGCCAGCAGCAACGGAATGAACAGGAACCGGTGAAACGGCTCAAGCCCGCTCAGGCGCTGGCTCCAGCTCACATCCGCCCACAGCATGCCGAGGGCCGCGAGCGCCGCCAACAGAACCGGCAAGCCGCCCGCAGCGCTCGCCAACGTGCGGCGCACGGCCGCGAGGTCGAGCGTTGGCAGCGCGGCGAAAAGCCAAAGCACCACCAAAATCCCGGTCGCGCTCGTCGACCACGGCAGCGAAACAGCCACGGCCACAGCCACCCAGTCGGCGAGCGGCTGCAACACGCGTCGGTCAGGCAATTTGCCGCGGAGCTTTATCTGCTTTTCCATGTGCAAAACAAGCCTAGTGGCGGTGTGAGGCCAAACTATAGCAGAGCCCTGCCGCAACGGCGCCGAGGGCGGCCCGCCGCGGAACGGCGTTAATTTGCTGCGGGCGATCACCTAGCAGGCCCGGCAGCATCAAAATGAGGTCGAATTAAATCTCTTCCACGCGCATGTTCGATGGCAAAGTGCGGCCACAACGTTCGTGTCCTGAAAAATCGACGAGCAGGATGTCTTGCGGGCGCCAGTTCCGATAAGGAAGCCGCCTCGTAAGGGCCCGGCGCAGCATTGCTCGCGAGCCGAAGGCCGAGCAGTTATCGGGAAGGCTGCTGGTGAGCGTCAGGATCGATTGATCGAATCGTCCGGGCGCGTGCCCACACCCGGCCCCGGTTTCTGCGCCTGCCATCAATTAACTCGCTTCGAGAGCCGTCTTTGCGGGACCAAAGAGCATCGAAAGCCCGCATTTCGCCCGAATTCGATCGCCGGCCAGGACTTCCTCAAGCCGGCGCTGATTGCTCGGCAAGCCCGAGCGGTCAGCCGGCGTATGCCACAGATGGAAGACGCCGGTTGCAAACCGGCCGTCCTTGCGGCGCACGCGGGCACGAAGGAGCCGCACCACCAGATCGGAATCCTCAAGCCCCCATCCGGTATAGCTCGCGTCGAAGCCATCGATCCGCTCGAGATCGTCGCGAGCGACCGCCAGATTGCAGGTCTTTGCCCCTTGCCAATCGCCGTGGCGACGCTTGCGCATTGGGCCGAGCGGCAGAGGCATGGCGGGCAGCAGGCGATTGATCCGGCCGTGCAGCCGGGCGCGCACGAGCTCCGGGAAATCCCAGGTTTGCGCCGCCACCTTCCCGGCGAGCACAAGCTCGGTCAGCGTCGGCGACAGCAAAATGCGATTGCCAGCGACGAACCATCGGCGCTCCGCCAACCGCCGGTGCGCAGCGACGAAATCGGGGCGCGCCAGGCAGTCGCCGTCAACAAAGATGCAGTAGTGCCCCCGGCTCGCGCGAATTCCACGGTTGCGAATTTCTGCGCCGCGGAAACCCTTGTTCTCCTGCCAGACATGCTGGAGCGCGACAGGCAATCGCGATCCCCAGCCTTCGATCAGGCGGGCCGTCTCGGGGCCTGATCCGTCATCGGCCACGACGATCTCAAAATTGCGATCGGTTTGACCGGCGAGCGCCGCGAGCGCGGCATCGAGCGCGTCGGGGCGATCGTAAGTGGTCACAATGACGGAGATAAGATACGCGCTCATCGGCGGCGCATCAGCACTTGGGCAATCCGCGAAGCCGATCACGCCAGCGGCGCTTGCGGTCGCGCAACTTCCGGATCGGTAAAGCAAGGTAATATTTGCGGACGATCTGCAGCCTGCCACATCCCAGCGGCAGAGCCGCAGTTTTGGGAACGTACCAGCCGTTCAACCCGGTGCGGCGGATCAGCCGATAACCGGCGCAGCTGAGAAATCTATGGGTAGCCAACGTGGCGACATGATCCTCCACCAGAAGGAGCCGTGGCCGCCAGCGCGCAAGATCGAAGCCGCGTAGAACTTCGAGTTCATGCCCCTCGACATCGATCGACGCAAAGTCGACTGGGGCCGGCGCGCCAGCTTCCTCCAGGATCGCGTCGAGCGTGCGCGCCGTCACCTCAATCGCGCTGCGAGGGACCACGCCGGTGACCATCAGTTCGGGCTTGAGCGACGAATGCGGTCCGAGGAGATAGAGCCGCAGGCTGCGCCCGGCATTTGCCGGCGACGAGCAGGCAGTCTCGAAAACCCGCGCGCGCCGCCTCTGGCGCAGGCGCGCGGCGAGATCGGCCTGCGGTTCGATGAGCACGCCGCTCCAACCGGCTTGCTCGAATTGCCAGGTCTGCGAGTCACGCTGCGGCTCATTGGCCCCGACCTCGACGAAATAGCCGGGCGGCGAGCGCGCAAAGAACTCGGCCTTGAGCCGATCCTCGAGGTAATACGGAAACACCGTGCGCACGGGCAGGGCTCCCCGCACTGTCCTAACCGGCCGCGCGCTTGACGATCGCGCTGGTGCTGTGCCCGGGCACCAGATCGACCAGCACAACCCGGCCGCCGGCGGCGCCGACGAGATCATGCCCGACAATCTCTTCCTTGGCGTAGTCGGCACCCTTGACCAGCACATGCGGCCGAACGCGCTTGATCAGTTCGAGCGGGGTGTCCTGATCGAACACCACGACCAGATCGACGGCCTCCAGCGCCGCGAGCACCTCGGCGCGGCCCTCCGCCGGATTGATCGGCCGTCCATTGCCTTTCAGCCGGCGCGTCGAGGCGTCGCTGTTGAGACCGACAATCAAGAGATCGCAAGCGGCGCGCGCTTCGGCCAACAAGCGGATATGGCCGCGATGCAGAAGATCAAAACAGCCATTGGTGAAGCCGATGCGCAGACCCGCCCGCCGCCATTCGCCAAGCCGTTCGTCGAGCACCGACCAGTCGAAAACGATCTTGTCCTCGGGCGCAAGCGAAGCTGCAGGGAGGATGCGGCGGCGCAATTCGGCAAGCGAAACCGTGGCGGTGCCGCGCTTGCCAACCACGACGGCGGCCGCCGCATTGGCGGCGCGCATGGCCGGCTCGAACGGCATTTTCATCGCCAAAAGCACTGCCATCATGGCAGCGACCGTGTCGCCGGCGCCGGAGACGTCGCGCACCTTGACCGGATAAGCGGGGATGTGGACCGGCAGCTTGCCATTGACGTGCAAAGTCATCCCCGCCTCGCTGCGGGTCACCAGCACCGCCTCACAGCCGATCGTTCCGGCAAGCTCGGCCGCAGCCACGGCAATTTCGTCGTCGCTGCCAAGCGGCCGGTGCACCGCGGCAGCCAGTTCCTTAGCGTTCGGCGTGATCAGCGTGGCGCCGCGATAGACATTGTAATCGTGGTTTTTCGGATCGACCACAACGGGCAGGCCGCGCTTGCGCGCGGCCTCGATAATGGCGCGCAGCACTCGCGCAGTCAGCACGCCCTTGGCATAGTCCGACAGCACCACCGCGCCGACCCGCGACAGTGCCGCTTGCGCATAGGCGATCAGGCCGGCTTCGCTCGGCTGCGCGATCGGCGCCGAAGTCTCCCAATCAGCCCGCATCAGATGCGCGGAATGGTGCGCGGAAACGAAACGCACCTTGCGCGTGGTCTGCCGCGTAGGTTCGACCACGAGATCGGGCACGATCCCGTCGTTGAGTTTGGTCAGCGCGTTGGTCAGTACCAGGCCCGCGTCGTCATTGCCGATCAGCGCCACCAGAATGCAGCGCGCGCCCAGCGCGGCGATATTGCGCGCCACGTTGCCGGCGCCGCCGATCTCGATCGCGCTGTGCCGCACTGTGAGCACCGGCGTCGGCGCTTCGGGCGAAATGCGGGTGACGTCGCCGTAGATGAAATCGTCGAGCATGAGGTCGCCGACGCAGAGCACTGCCTGCTGCGCGACACGCCTGAAGGCCTCTTCGAAATCGAACACGACGTGTGCTGCTGCCCCTCGCCCGGCCTTGCGCCGGTGCTCACCGATAGCGATCGGCGCAATCAAGATAGCACGTTACGTAGCGCCGCACCGCCTCTTCGAGACCCAAAACGGGAACGCCGTAGCCGGCCCTGCGCAGATTATCGGTCTCGGCCTGCGTCAGATACTGATAGCTGTCGCGGATCGAAAACGGCATGTCGATATATTCGATGGCCGGCTTGCGGCCCAAGGCCGCGAACATGGCAGTGATCAGGTCGCGGAAACTGCGCGCCTGCCCGGTGCCGACATTGAAAATGCCGCAGACCCCCGGGTGGTCGAGAAGCCAGCGCACCACAGCGACCGCGTCGTCCACGTAGATAAAATCGCGTTTTTGCTCGCCATCGGCGATGCCGGCGCGGTGCGATTTGAACAGCCGAACGGGCTTGCCCGCCTTGGCATCGGCGAAGCGCTTGGCGAGCAAACTCATCATCTCGCCTTTGTGGTATTCGTTCGGGCCGTAGACATTGAAGAACTTCAACCCAACCCATTGGGGCGGCAGCCTGTCCTTGCGTGCGGCGCGCGCGGCGACGGCCAGGTCGAACAGGTGCTTGCTCCAGCCGTAGAGGTTCATCGGCTTGAGCCGCTTGAGCCCGGCGAGCGAGCACGCGTCGGAGAAACCGGCGCTGCCGTCGCCGTAGGTCGCAGCCGACGAGGCGTAAATGAACGGCGTGCGCGTCGCCGCGCACCAGTCCAACAGCCGCAGCGACAGCCGGAAATTGGCCTCGATCAGCGCGTCGCCGTCGGTAGCGGTGGTGGCCGAAATCGCCCCGAAATGCACGACCGCGTCGAGTTTGCGCCCGTCGAGCCAGCGGGCGAGATCGACGGGCGGCACGAAGTCGGCGAGCTGGCGGCTGCCGAGATTGCGCCATTTTCCGTCGCTGCCCAGGCTATCATTGACCACAATGTCCGTGCGCCCGGCCTCGTTGAGGCCCGCCACGACGTTCGATCCGATGAATCCCGCCCCGCCGGTGACCAATAACATTGACGCCGTATGACCGCTCGGATTGTATCGGCCCCTCTCCGGGCCGCAGGCGCTGTTTGCCCCAATCGGGCCGCCGGAGCAACTGCGGACGCGGTCCGCCGAGGGGGCTCACGCGGCAAGAACTGAAGCTGCATTTTCAGGGCATAAATGAAGGCTGATTCACGCGAGCGCGCCGAGGCGACCGATACCGTGGCTTCGACCGGCCGTCCCATCCTCATCGTGCCATACATGTGGATCGGCGACTTTGTCCGCTGCCATTCCGTCGTGAGGGTCCTGCGAGAGCGCTTCCCCCGCCGGCCAGTGGACATGCTGGCGACCGCCCTTTGCGCCCCGCTGGTTGACTACATGCCGGGGGTGCGCCGCGCGGTCATCGTGGACTTGCCGCGCAAGCGCCTGGCTTACGGCCAGCACCGCGCGCTCGCCGCGCGTCTGAAGAGCGAGGACTACGGCACCGCTTTGGTGATGCCCAAAACCTGGAAATCGGCCCTGGCACCGTTTCTCGCCGGGATTCCCGAACGGACCGGCCTGTTCGGCGAGGTGCGTTTCGTCCTGCTGAACGACCTGCGCTTCGGCAAGCGCAAGCTGCCGCGGATGGTCGACGAATGTACCTCCTTGGCGCTGCCGCGAGGCGCCCGGCGTCCAGTCGAGTGGCCGGCGCCGGAACTACGCGTCCCCGCTGGCGAGATGGCCGCTTGGCGGCAGAAACGTGGACTGACCGGCCAATGCCGGCCGGCCGTGGCGCTCGCCCCCGGCGCCGTGGGGCCATCGAAACGCTGGCCGGTTGCCGCCTATGCGTCCGTTGCCCGCCGGCTCGCCGCCGACGGCTTTGCGGTGTGGGTGCTCGGAGGCCCGGCCGAAAAGCCCCTGGCGCAGGAGATCGCCGCCAGGTCCGGCGCCGGCGACCTGACCGGGCCAGACCTGCGCGAGGCCATCCTGGCGCTGGCCTGCGCGAGCGCGGCCGTGTCCAACGATTCCGGCCTGCTGCATGTTGCCGCCGCTCTGGACATCCCGGCGATCGGGATATTTGGCCCCACAAGCCCCGGGCATTGGGCGCCGCTCAACCCGCTCGCGGCGATTGTGCGGGCCGACAATGCGCTATCCTGCCGGCCATGCCACAAGCCGGTCTGCCGGCTCGTCCACCATCGCTGCATGACGGACATTGCCGCCGACGAGGTGTTGTCGCTGACGCGGCGCGCGCTTGCGGGCGTCCGCAGCCCGGAGCGGACCTAACGCAGCGTTCACCAAAGTCCTATAGGGCGGCAAGCAGGAAAGGCGGTCGAGCGCATGACGATTCTGGTCACCGGCGGAGCCGGCTATATCGGCAGCCACATGGTGCACGCGCTTGTCGATGCCGGCGAGCGCGTGGTTGTGCTCGACGATCTCTCCACCGGCTTTGACTGGGCAGTCGCGAGGGGCGTACCGCTTGTCGTCGGCCGGACCGGCGACCAGAAGCTCGTGGCCGACATCATCCGCGATTACCGCGCCGAGGCGATCATCCATTTTGCTGCGTCGGTGGTTGTTTCCGATTCAGTGCGCGATCCACTCGGCTACTACCGCAACAATACCGCCAATTCACGTGCGCTGATGGAATGTGCGGTAAACGGCGGGGTGCGCCATTTCATCTTTTCGTCGACCGCGGCCGTCTACGGCACTCCGCCCGAAATACCGGTGCGCGAGGATACCCCGACCCGACCGATCTCACCCTATGGCTGGTCGAAGCTGATGACCGAAACCATGCTGCGCGACAGCGGCTGCGCCTACGGACTCAAATACATGATCCTGCGCTACTTCAACGTTGCCGGGGCCGACCCGCAAGGCCGTACCGGCCAATCGACGAATAACGCCACGCACTTGATCAAGGTCGCAGTGGAGACCGCGCTCGGGCAGCGGGCGAAGCTCGAGCTGTTCGGCACCGACTACGACACCCCCGACGGCACCTGCATCCGCGATTACATCCACGTCAGCGATCTCGTCAGCGCGCATTGCGACGCCCTGCGTCACCTGCGCGACGGCGGCTCGTCGCTGACGCTCAATTGCGGCTATGGCCACGGCTTCTCGGTGCGCGAGGTGATCGCGGCGGTCAAGCGCGTCACCGGCATCGATTTTGCGGTCGAGCACGTGCCGCCGCGTTCGGGCGATCCGGCGCAGATCGTTGCCGACGCCGCCCGGCTGCGCAATATCCTGCATTGGCAGCCGCGCTACGACGACCTGTCGATGATTGTCGCCCATGCGCTCGCCTGGGAACGCGAACTTATGCGCCGCCGCGCCGCCGCGCCGTGCGGGCCTGCTCATTTGACTTGAAAACGCGGCCGCTTCCGGGCAAGGAACGCTGGGTGTTGCCGGGCCCGCCGATTGACGCAGCGGTCGATTAAGGGCGTGCATGGGATTTTTACGGGCGGCTTTCGAAAAAGAATCGAGCTACGCGTTATTGCGGCGCCTGATCGTCGACGAGGCGCTCGGCCATTGGCCGCGCTATGCGATCGCCCTGCTGCTGATGGCGGTGCTCGCGGGCGCGACGGCGCTGTCGGCGTATCTGCTCGGCACCATGATCAATGCTGCCTACGTGGAGAAGAATTATCGCGCCATTGTCGGCCTCGGCCTCGTTTCGATGCTGATCTTCGTGGTCAAGGCGGGGGCGACTTACGGCTCCGCCGTCATCCTGTCCTGGATCGGCAATCGCATCGTCGCCAACAACCAGCGGCGGATGTTCGACAAGCTCCTGCAGGAGAATATCGGCTTCTTCGCCGATCGGCACTCCTCGGAATTCATTGCGCGACTGGTCACCGGCGCCTCCGCGGTCACCCAGGCGATCAATCTTCTGATCACCGCTGTCGGCCGCGATCTGATGTCGCTGATCGGTCTTACCTACGTCATGGTGGTGCAGGATCCGGTGATGTCGATCGCCGGCTTCGTCATCGCGCCGCCGGCCTTGCTCATCCTGCACCGGATGGTGCGCCGGGTGCGCGGCATCGCACGCACGCAGTTTACCGGCGGCACGCGCATCATCGAGACGATGCAGGAGGCGCTGCAGGGCCTGCGCATGGTTAAGGCATTCTGCCTGGAAGATGAGATGCGGCGGCGCCTGGCGGCGAGCGTCGCTTCCGTCGAACGCGAATCAAACAAAATGGCGCGCGTTGCCAACCGTTCCGCCCCGATGATGGAAATTTTCGCGGGCTTCACCGTCTCGCTGGCGATCATCTACGGTGGATACCGCGTGATCTATACCGGGGCGACTCCAGGCGAGTTCTTCTCGTTCCTGGCGGCATTCCTGCTCGCCTATGAGCCGGCCAAGCAACTCGCGCGCCTCAATATTGACCTGAACAACGCGCTGGTGGGCGTGCGCATCCTCTATGAAGTGATCGATGGCCCGGCAGGCGAGCCCGATGAGGAAGCAAAGCCGCCGCTCGTGCTCAGCGCGGCGTGCGTGCAATTCGAAAACGTGCGCTTTGCTTATCGTGCCGACACGCCGGTTCTGCGCGGTATGAGTTTCCTCGCCGAACCCGGCAAGATCACCGCACTCGTCGGTCCGTCGGGCGGCGGCAAGTCGACACTGCTCAACCTAATGCTGCGTTTCTACGAAGCGAATTCAGGGCGTGTTCTGATCGACGGCCAGAATATCGCCGAAGTCTCGCGGCGCTCGCTGCGGCAGCAGATCGCCTATGTGGGCCAGATCGTCGATCTGTTCTGCGGCACCATCCGCGACAACATCGCGCTCGGCAAACTCGGCGCCGGCGAGGCGGAGATTGTCGCCGCCGCCAAGGCGGCGCACGCGCACGATTTCATCGTCGATTTCCCGCACGGCTACGACACCCCGGTGGGCGAGCACGGATTGCAGCTCTCCGGCGGGCAACGCCAGCGCATCGCCATTGCCCGCGCGCTGATCAAGGACGCGCCCATCATCCTGCTCGACGAGGCGACCGCGTCACTCGACTCAGAATCCGAACGCGCGGTGCAGGAGGCAGTCGCCCGGCTCTGTCGGGGGCGAACCACCCTGGTGATCGCGCATCGGTTATCGACGATCATGCATGCCGACCGCATCCTCGTGGTCGAGGAGGGCGCGATCATCGAGTCTGGCGCTCACGACGAGCTCTTGCGCAAGGGGGGCCGCTATGCCGCCCTGTATCGGCTGCAGCTGCGCGCAGAGCCGGCCGCGCGCGAACCGCTTGTCGTCAGTTGACAGATCGCGGTGGACGGAACACAGGGGACAGAGCAGGGCTGGCCGTTCGCGACGAGCGGTCGATCGCCTGTTTGCCCAACCATTTTTGCGCCAACGAAATCGCATGAGCACCGAAGCCAAAACCTACGTCATTCCGCCGCCGCCCCGGCCCGTCCTGGCCATTTTCGGCACCGACAAGCTCTTCCCGGTGCGACGGCTGTGGTGCGTCGGTCGCAACTACGTCGAGCACATCAAGGAAATGGGGCAGGATGTCCGCGAGCCGCCGTTCTTCTTCGCCAAGCCTGCGGACGCCATCGTGCCGGACGGCGGAACTGTCCCCTATCCGTCGCTCACCAAGGATATGCACCACGAGGTCGAGCTCGTGGTCGCGCTCAACAGCGGCGGCCGCAACATCGCAACCGAGAAGGCGCTCGACTGCATTTACGGCTATGGCGTCGGCATCGACCTCACCCGGCGCGACCTGCAGATCGCCTCGCGCGACGTCAAGCGGCCCTGGGAGATCGGCAAGGCCTTCGACCATTCGGCGCCGTGCGGCGCGCTTAAGCCCGCGGCGGTGATCGGCCATCCGTCGAAGGGCCGCATCGTGCTCCGCGTCAATGGCCAGGTCCGCCAGGACGGCGATCTCAATCAGATGATCTGGAACGTGCCGGAGATCATTGCAAAGCTGTCGGAAATGGTCGAACTCGCGGCGGGTGACCTCATCATGACCGGTACGCCTTCGGGTGTCGGCGCCACTGTGGCGGGCGACAGGATCGACTGCGAGATTGAGGGCGTCGGCAAGCTGAAAGTGACGATCGGACCGCCGCTGGAGTGATGACCGTCATTGCGAAGGAGCGAAGCGATGCAATCCACAAGTCGCTTCGCTCGCACTGATGGACCCAGGACAGCGGGATTAATGCAATCCCTCCGCCTTGAGCGCCTCCTGCACTTTCGGCCGCGCTGCGATCCGGTCCATGTAGGCCTTGATGTTGGGCCACTTTGAAACGTCAAGCTCGATGCGCGGCGACCAGCGCAGTACCGTGAACAGATAGGCGTCGGCCACGGTGAACTTGTCGCCCGTCAGATAATGCTTGCCGGCGAGCTGCTGGTCGATCCAGTCAAAGCGCTTGCCGAGGTTTTCCTTTGATATTTTCTTGTATTCCTCGGGCGTGTTCGGCCGGAAGATCGGGCCGTAGGTCTTGTGCAGTTCCGAGGTGACGAAGTTCAGCCATTCCTGCACGCGGTAGCGGTCGATCGTGCCCGGCGGCGGCACAAGGCCCGAGGCCGGCTTCTGATCGGCAAGGTATTGCACGATCACCGGCCCTTCGGTGAGCCGTTCGCCATTATCCAATTCGAGCACCGGCACCTGACCCTTCGGATTGATGCTCCAATAATCCTTGCCGCTCTTGGTCTTCTTCTCGCGATTGTCGACCTGTTCGAGGTCGAGGCTGATGCCTGCCTCGCGTGAGACGATATGCGGCGACAGCGAGCAGGCGCCGGGCGCGTAGTACAGTTTCATGACACTCCCTCTCCTCTTGTCCGTTCCGATCTTCCTTGCGTGCAGGCTTAGGCCGCCTGGTCACATGGGTGCAATGCGGGGCGTATAACACACGGCCCAGAAAGGCGAGAACAGGAACTTTCGCGCCGGAACTTACGCCTCGTTCGCGCGTTGGCGAGCCGCCTTCCCCAGGGAGAGAGCTATGCGCGCTCGCCGCATCATCTGCGTGCACCCGCCTGCGCCGCTCGGCGAGGTCACGGTTGCCCCGGCGGCACTGACCGGACGCGCCGAGGCTGACATGGCGCGCGCCATGGCTGCCGCGCTCGCCGATGTCGAGATTGAAAGCGCCGCCGGCATGTCAAACCGTTGGCGGCAGGCTTTTCCGCTGGCCCAGCCGGGCACCGCGACGACGGCTCTCGGCATGATGATGGAGCGGGTCCGGCGCTTGGGTTGAGCCCGCCTGCTGAGCTTGCTTCGTTGATTGCCAGAGACAATGCTAAAGCCCGAGATAGGCGCTGCGCACCCGAGCGTCGGCGAGCAGCGCGCTGCCGGTGCCGGCGAGCGTGACACGGCCGTTTTCCAGTACATAGGCATGGCTTGCGAGCCGGAGCGACAGCGCCACGTTCTGCTCCACCAGCAGACAAGTGAGGCCGTCGCGGTTGAGATCGCGGATGGTGCCGAGAAGATGACTCGCAACCGCAGGCGCCAGCCCATGCGACGGCTCATCGAACATGATGAGCTCGGGCGCGCCCATGAGGCAGCGGCCGATCGCCAGCATCTGCTGCTCGCCGCCGGAAAGCGTGCCGGCGGCCTGCTTGGCGCGCTCGGCGAGAACCGGAAACAGCGCCAGCACGCGCCCGCAGTTCTTCTCGCGCTGGGCCCGGGCGCGCGGCAGCAGCGCGCCCATCTCGAGGTTCTCGGCCACCGACAATGTGGGGAAGATCTGCCGGCCCTCGGCAACCTGGCCGATGCCGAGATTGCACACCCGGTGGCTGGGCCAGCCGGCAATATTGGTCGAGCCGAAGAGAATGCGCCCGCGCCCCGGGCGCAGCATGCCGGCAATGGCGCGGATGAGCGAGGTCTTGCCGGCGCCGTTGGCGCCGACGATGGCGACGATCGCACCCGCCTCGATCTCGAGCGACACGTCGTCGAGCGCCTGGGCATCGCCGTAGAAAACATCGAGATTTTCGACGCGCAGCATTATCATTCGCCGGCCCGGCGCATCACACCACCTCGACGCCGAGATACGATTGCACGACTGCCGGATCGCGGACCACCGCCTCGGGTGCGCCCTGGGCGATGGTGCTGCCGTGATCGAGCACCAGCACGCGCGAGGCCAGCGCCATGACCGCGCGCATGACGTGCTCGATCATCAGGATTGTCAGGCCGCTTTCGCGATTGATGTCCTTCAACACCGTCACCATACGGTCGACCTCGGTGGGCCGCAGACCGGCGATGACTTCGTCGAGCAGCAAAAGTTTTGGCTCGGTCGCCAGCGCGCGCACCACTTCGAGCCGCTTGCGGTCCGGCAGCGTCAATGCCGAGGCCGGCTGATGGCGCCGGTCAAAGAGCGCAAAGCGGCGCAGCAGTTCGTGCGCGCGCTCGCGCGCCGCACCGACCTTGCGCTGGTGCAGCAAGGAGCCGACGAGGACGTTGTCCTCGACGCTCAGCATCGGAAACGGCCGCACCAGCTGGAAAGTGCGGGCGATGCCGCGCTGGCAGACAGCGTGGGCGGGAAGGCCGTGGACCGGCGCGCCGGCAAACACGATCTGGCCCTGGTCGGGCACCATGGCGCCCGCGATCATGTTGAACAAAGTCGTCTTGCCCGCCCCGTTGGCGCCGATCACAGCAAAGATCGCGCCGCGCGGGACTTCGAAGCTGACGCCGTCGACGGCGACCAGGCCGCGAAAGCGTTTGCTCACGCCGTTGAGCAAAAGCAGTGCCGTCATGGCTCGCCTTTCCAGATCCCGAGCCGGCGCGCAAGCGGCGGCCATACGCCTTCCGGCAGCGCCACGACGACAACAAGGAGACAGAGGCCATAAAACACCTCCTTGGCGCCCGGCACATCAAGCCCCAAGGCGCCCATCGCTGCATTGAGCGTTTCGGCCAGTCCAGTGAGCACGAACGCGCCGAGGATCGGCCCGAACAGCGTGCCGACGCCGCCGATCACCGGCCCTAAAATGATCTCGATCGAACGGCCGATGCTGAATACCTGTTCGGGAAACAGATTGTTGTAGAAGAACGCGTAGAACACGCCGGCGAACGCGGTGATCGCGGCCGAGATCGTCACTGCGTACATCTTGTAACGAAAGGTGTCGACGCCGGCGGCGCGCGCTGCCTGTTCGTCTTCGCGGATTGCCAGCCAAAAATATCCCATGCGGCTGCGGATGAGCATGCGGCAGAGCAGGAACGCCATCACTGTCGCGGCGAGGATGACATAATAGAACATCGTCGGATCGCCGCGCAGCCGCCACAGATCATTATGCGCGTATTGGCCAACCGGCAGGAACAGGCCGGCGGAGGCGTTGACGAGATCGAAATGATCGAAGCCTATCCGGGCGAACTCGGCAAAGGCGATGGTCAGAATGGCGAAATAAACCCCAGCGACTCCGAAGCGGAAGGCGAGAAAGCCGATGATTGCCCCGCAGGCGGCGGCAATTGGGGCCGCCGCGGCCAAGCCGATCCACGGCGCGACGCCGAACTTCGTGAACAGCAGCGCCGCAATGTAACCGCCCAAACCGGCATAGAGCGCGTGGCCGAGCGACAACTGCCCGGCAAAGCCCATCATGATGTTCCATGCCTGCCCGGTATAGGCGGAATAGAGAATGACAATCAGCACCGTGAGCAAATAGTCATTGATGATCCACGGCGCGGCAATGAGCGCCGCGAGCAGCGCGCCAAGAAGCATCGAAGTCCGTCGCGAGGCGACGTCCAAGTGCGCAATGCCGGCTGCGCTCATGACGGTCGCTCGCCGAGAATCCCCTGCGGCCGGAACAGCAACACGAGGACCAGAATGGCAAAGGCGAACATGCTCTTGGCCGACGGCGTAAACAGCAGGCCGGCCAGAGCCTCGGTGAGACCGATCACCACGCCGCCGATCAACGCGCCGGCCATCGAGCCGAGCCCGCCGGTAATGACGATGACGAAGGCGAGCAGCGTGTAGGTCGGCCCGATCATCGGCGTCACGTCGACCACCAAGGTCATCATCGTGCCGGCGGCGCCGACGCAGGCCGCGCCGAGCGCGAAGGTCAACGCATAAAGCCTATGAACATTCAGGCCCACCACCAGCGCACCGGTGTAGTTGTCGGCGCAGGCGCGGATCGCCTTGCCGAGGAGGCTAAAACGGAAGAACGCGAACAAAATAGCGGCGAAGGCGATCGCGGCCGCGCCCGCATAGGCCTTCGAGGCATCGACCAGGACCGGTCCGAACTGAAAGCTGTCGTATGCATAGGCGGTCTGCACGCTGCGGGCATCCGGCCCGAACACGATGAGCAGCACGTTGACGATGATGATCCCGACCGCCACCAGGAGCAGAAACTGGCTGTGCTCCGGCCTGGTGATGAAGGGATTGATCAATCCGGCCTGCAAGGCATAGCCGAAGGCGAACATCACCGCGGCGATCGGTGCCAGCATGATCAGCGGATCGAGATGAAACGCCGAGAACAGCACGACCGCGAGATACATTGCGATCGACATCATCTCGCCGTGAGCAAAGTTCACCACCCGCACCACGCCAAAAATGACCGAGAGCCCGAGCGCCATCAGGCCGTAGACCAGGCCGGTCAAAATGCCGGCGATGGCGACATTCAGATAGACGTCGAACGCCACCGATCAGCCTGCTTCACGCGCGTTGCTGATATGGCTTCATCGGCCACTCCGGCTTGGCGTTGACGGCCTGTTGCGGGGCGATGGTCACGAGCTTGCCGCCGCGGTTCTGGACGGCGCTGTTCTTGACCTTGTCGTTCTGGCCCTTGGCATTGAACCGGATGCCGGGCCCGACGCTGACATTGTCGGTAATATTGGTCGCGCGGATGGCGTCGGCGAGAGCCTTCGGATCGGTCGAGCCGGCACGCTTGTAGGAGTCGGCGGCGACCAGCAGCGCCTCGAAGGTGAACACCTGGTTGGTGTTCAGGTTGAGGCCCGGATAGGCCTTGGTGAACGCGCCTTCCAGCGCCTTGGCGAGATTCTTGTTCGGATCATACCAGGGCACGAAGCTGATCGGCCCATCCGACATTTTGCCCAGCGTCTTCAAATACTGGTCCTCGTACCAGCCCGGCCCCATGCTGAGAATTGCGTTCGGCGTCCAGCGCTGCTTGATCAGTTCGCGCGTGATCAGCATCGCATCGTTGAGACGGCTGACCACGAGCAGGATGTCGGGATTGGCGGCCTTGGCCTTGGCGACCTCGACGGAAAGGTCGCGCGCCGCCGGGTCATAGGCGATTTCTTGCGCGATCCTGTACGGCAAGTTGAACTTCGGCATGACCGCGGCGATGCCCTTCGACATGGCCGTACCGTAGGTGTCATTCACATGCATGAACACCGCATTTTTTGCAGCGACGCCTGCCGTGGCGAATACCTCCTTCTGGTTAGCGAACGCATCGCTGAGAATCATTCCGACGGTGGGGAAGTTGCGGAAAACGAATTTGTAGCCCTGCTCGGTGATCTGCGGCGCGGCCGCGATGTTGATGACGAGCGGAATGCCTTTCTGCTCGGCGACCTGGGCAATCGCCGTGGTCTGGCCGGAATCGAAGGCCCCGACCAGAAGCTGCGCGCCGCCGCCGATCAGTTTTTCGGCGCGCTCGCGCGCGACGTCCACGTTCGATTCGGTGTCGCCGTTCATGATCGCGAGCTCCGGCAGGCCGAGCGACTTAAGAAGCGCAGGTGCGATGTCGACACCGCGCTGGCAATCCTGACCGATGCCGGCCTCGAAGCCGGATCGCGGCAGCAATACGCCGACTTTCAGGGGCCCACCTTGCGCGCGCACGATGGCGGGTGCGGCGAGCATCGCCCCACTAGCGGCGCCACCGGCCAGCAGGCTTCGCCGACTGGGTGCGATACGGCTACGAGCAATGGCAGAATCCATCACGTTCTCCTCCCAGGCCTTTGAGGAAATGCTAAAAAACCGCCGCACCGAGGGCAAGCGCAATTACGCCGCAAAAAGCCGTGCCACCGCCTCCGCGATGCGCAGAAGCCGCTTGTCTGTGCCGTTGCACCCGACCAGCATCAGGCCGACCGGCAATGCGCCCGCACGCGGCGGCAGCGGCAAGCTGATCGCGCACAGGTCGAAAAAATTGACGATCGCTGTGTTGCGCAAGAGCGCGGCATTGCGTGCAGCAAACACCTTCGGATCGGCCACCTCGGCGAGGGTGGGCGCAACGATCGACGTGGTCGGCATGAGCAGCGCATCGAGCCCGGCAAGCCGCGCCTGCATGGCGCGCACCAGCGCCCCGCGCTCGCGCACCATCTCGACGTAATCCGCGGCCGAAACGGCGCAACCACGCTCGATGCGCACCAAAACATTCGGGTCGATCTCGCGAGCGCGCCGGCGCAGCCGGTCGCGATGGATCGCACAAGCCTCCGGCGGCGAGATCCCGCCCTTGGCATTGACCTCGCTCATGCCGTCGAACAGCCCAAGCTGTTCGCGTGTGACGCGCACTCCAGCGCCGTCGAGGCGCGCAGTCGCCGCCGCGAACGCGGCACTTACCGTATCGTCAAGGCGATCGAGCGGCAGTCCCTCGCCGATACCGAAGCGCAGACCACGCAGCGTCTGCGGCTCGAGCGGCGAAAAATCGTCCCCCGCCATGACGGCATCGGCCTTGGCACAGTCGGCAACGCTGCGGGCGATCGGGCCGACCGAGTCAAGCGTATAGCTCAGCGGAAAGGCGCCGTCGGTAGGAACACGCTGTCGACTCGGCTTAAAGCCGGCCAGCCCGCACAAAGCCGCCGGAATGCGCACCGAGCCGCCGGTATCGGTGCCGATTGCGATCTCGCACATGCCGTCGGCAACGGCGACCGGCGCGCCGGCGGACGAGCCGCCGGGCACCCGCGCACGATCGTGTGGATTGCCGGGCGTGCCGAAATGCGGATTGGCGCCGATCCCGGAAAAGGCAAACTCGGTCATATTGGTTTTGGCGACGATCACCGCGCCGGCCGCGCGAAGCCGGCGCACGATTGTGGCATCGGCGACCGCCGATGGCGCCTCTTCCGCGAGGATTTTGGAGCCGGCGCGCGTCGGCTCGCCGGCTACGTCAAACAAATCCTTGATGGTGACGATGGTGCCGTCGAGCGGCCCGAGTGATATGCCGGCCAGCGCGCGGGCGTCGGCCGCATCGGCCGCCGCGCGCGCCGCCTCGTGATAGACACTCAAGCATGCGCGCGCTCCCTGTCCGTCCGGCTCGGCAATGCGGAACAGCATCAGTTCGAGGCGGTCGCGGCAAGACGGGTTTTTCATGGGCAGCTACGGCATTCGATGACACGAGACCCGGAATGAGCGCGAGCATCCTAACCGGCTGCGCCGTCGATGAAAACCGCATCTGCGCCGCGACCGGTGGACAGTTGCAGCGCTCCTTGAAAAATGCCATTTCGGTGCGGCGAAGATCGGCGCAAGGGAGCCTCGTCGAGGATCATCGCCATGCCCAAGGACAAGCCATCGGTTTGCTTCATCGGCTTCGGCGAAGCCGGCCAAGCCATTGCCGCTGGCCTGCGCGATGAAGGCGTCGAGACGATAGCGGTCTGGGACATCCTGTTCGCGTCAGGCGAAGGGCAAAAACTGCGCCAGGCCGCTGAGGCGATCGGGCTGCGCGCCGCCGCCTCGGCGAGCGACGCGGTGCGCGGGGCCGACATGATCATCTCCGCCGTGACCGCCGCCTCCAGCCTCGACGCGGCGAAGTCGGTGATACCGCAACTTCGCGGAGAGCCGTATTTCCTCGATATCAATTCTGTATCGCCGCGTCGCAAGCAGGACACGGCCCAACTCCTCGCAGATGCGGCGCGCTACGTCGACGTCGCCGTGCTGGCGCCGATTCATCCGGCGCGGCACCGCACGCCGATGCTGCTCGGCGGACCGCATGCGCAGCCGATCGCGCCCATGCTCGCCGGGCTCGGGATGCGGGCGAATGTGGCCGGTGCCGAAATCGGCGCTGCCAGCGCCATCAAGATGGTGCGCAGCGTGATGATCAAGGGTATCGAAGCGCTGACGCTCGAATGCTTTCTCGCCGCCGCGCGCGCCGGCGTGGTCGACGAAGTCGCCGCCTCGATGAAGAACAATTATCCGGGCCTCGATTGGACCAAGACCGTGCCCTACAATCTCGAGCGCATGGCCAGACACGGCGAGCGCCGCGCCGCCGAAATGGAGGAGGTGGCCGACACCCTGCGCGAACTTGGCGTCGAGCCGCTGATGACTGTGGCGACCATACGCCGGCAGCGGGAAATGGCCCGCATCGGCAAGCAGCCGACGGTGCGCAGCGCGCTACCCGAAGGTCGCGCCGCGATCTTGAACGCGATCAGCGCCGCCGCCCGCGACCGGAATTGAGTTCTGCGTCAGAGCCGGCCTGCCGGAGCCGCCCTCGGCGTGCTGCCGCCGCAAGCGCCATAGCTCTTCTCGGGCGTCCGCAGGCCCGCGGATCGGCCTGGCCGACGCCTTCATTTCCGCCGTTTGGATCTGGCTTGCGGCTTTCGGCTCGCCGGTTTGCGGCCGCGGGCCGATCCGCGGCTGGGCGGGCGCGCCGGGACCCTCGCGCTCCAATATTCCCAAGTGCGGGTCACCACGTTGGGCAGCAGGCTGATCGCGCCGGCAAGCTCGACCTCGCCGCGATGCAGCGGCTCGCAAGCGCCGAGCGCGAGCGCGCGCAACTGATATTCGGCGTTCTGGCACATGAAGATCGCACGCGACACCAGCTCTTTCAGTCCGCTGCCCACCACGGTTGCGCCGTGGCGGTTCATCATCACCGCCGCATGCGGGCCGAGTGCCCGCGCCAGCGAACGGCCCTCCTGCGGCTTTACCACCAGGAGATTGGTGGCACCAAACTCGTCGTGCTGGTCCCAGAACGGGGTGTCCTCGCCAATTGCCGCGCCGAGGTGAAAAACCGGCACGATCGGCTTGCCGGCAATGGCGAACGGCATGACGGCGGCCGCATGGTGATGGCACACGGCCATGACGTCGGGGCGCGCCTGATAGATGCAGCCGTGAATGACCCGCTCCGCGTAAAGATGCGCCTTCGGCTGCTTTACCGGCTCCGACTCCAGGGTGAATTCGAGGATGTCGTCGGGCTCGATCAAGGCCGGCGAACGCGAGCGCGACAACAGATAACGTTGCGCGTGGCCCGGATGGCGCACGCTGACATGGCCGAAAGCGTCGAGCACACCCTCGTGGGCAAGGATACGATTGGCCAGCGCCAGTTCCTCTATCAGATCGTTTGCTTTATTGGGCACGATTGGTCCTCGGTTTGCGGCAAGCTCTGACGCCTGCCCTATTCGTATAGAGGATCGATTAAGAGACTGGCCGGCTCTCCCGGCGCACCGAGCAAGGCCGGCGCGCCGACGAGGACGGTGCGACCATCGAGCGCGAGCGTCCCTTGCACCGACACCAGCGCTCCCGGCACCGGCGGGTTTGCGGCGGAGAGCCGCGCTCCCATCAACGTTTCGAGCGGCTGGGCTATGCGGCAGCCCTCCACCAGCCAGCAAGCAAAGCCGGCAAAACCGCGCTCGGATGGCAGCTGCGCGACGGCCTCGGCAAGCCGCACTGCGGCTTGCCGCGCCAAGCCGGCTGGGCAAAAGGTGCGGGCGAGGCGCACCCAGGTGCCCTTGTAGGCGAGCGTCGCCCGCAACGCGTAGGTTTCGCCCAGAGCCTGCTCGCCTTCGATGCGTACGAGCCTGCTGCTGCGCGTCAGATCGGGCGCCGCTGCGATATAGATCTCTTCAGCGCCCAGAAGCCGCGCCTTCAGCTCCACAGCGGCAATCATGGCGTTGAGCGTGTCGCCTTGCGCCTGCACGAGCGCCTGATGCGCCATCCCCGCGCTCTTGCTTGCGAGCGCGATCTCGGCCGGATCGGCCTTTCCCCGCTGGCTGGCGAACAGCGCGGTGGCGTCGCGCAGCACCAGGTCCGGGCCGCCATCGCGCAGATCGTCGGCAATGCCGGTGGGAAGGCCATCGAGATCGACAACGCCGAGCACGGCGTTGTTGCTAATGGAGGCGATCTGTTGCGCGGCTTTGAGCCCGACGCGCGGATTGTGCAAAATCGCGCCAATGCGGCTCGTACGCTCGATCCAGCTTTTGACGCGCAAGCTCAGCGCTGCGACGAGGAACGGCGGTCCCCCGCTCGGCACGACCAACAAAGCTTCCGACCAATACGGCACGAAGCCGGTCAGCCAAGAAACTCCGCCCGGTCGCGTGTTGTTGGTGTAAACGGCGAGCGCATCAAGCTGCGCATCACGCATCGCCGCGCGCAGGCGATCAAGCCGGCCTTCAAGCACGGCATCCGGCAATTCGACGGCAGAACGAGAGATCAGGCCGCGGCGCATGGGTGCTCTTTTGGTCTCACCCGGCGACTTCGAACAATTCGCGCGGCGTCGCGCACAGGAGTTCGGCGCCGCTTTCGGTCACCAGTACGGCATCGCCCAGGACGATATAGCCGACGTCCGGATGGTAGGTGTTGGGGTGGACAATCAGGGTCATGCCCGGTTCGAGGACGACATCGACGTCTTCCAGGATGTGCGGCTTGGAATCGGCGAACAGGCCCATGCCGTGGCCGCGCACGCGCGTCCATTGGCTTGTGGTGTACTCCCCGACCCCATGCTTGCGAAACACGTCGTTCTCGGCACGCGCCACATCGCCCGCGCGCACACCCGGCCGCACCGCCGCAATCCCGGCTTCAAGCGCGGCGACGAAAACCGCAAAGGCGCGCCGCTGCGCTTCGCTGGCCTTGCCGACCACCAGCGTGCGGCAAATCTGAGCGAAATAACCATCCACGGCCGGCGTGAGCTCCGTGGTGACAAGATCGCCGGCGGCGATACGGCGCTGCGAAGGCGGCGTCATACCGAAGACATCCTTGCCACCCGAGCCGATGATCATGAAATTATCCGGACAGCCGCGCCGGCGCAGATGCGCCTCGATATCGGCCACGATCTCGTATTGGCGGCGGCCTACCTTCACGACGCGCAGGAATTCGCGATACGCCTCATCGGCAATCTGTGCGGCGCGGCGCACCGCCGCAATTTCGGCTGTCGCTTTGTGCATCAGAAGCTTATCGAGGAGTGCCGTCGCGTCGTCGAGCACGACGCTGCGCCCCGGGTCGGTAAGCCAGCGCGGCAGGAAACGCCGCGGCGCTGCGGCCAGTTGTTCGTTGGCCAGGTGCTCGAGCCTCTTGCTGAACGTGCGCGCAAGGTCAGAAGCGAAATGGACGTGCAGCTGCGGCGTTTCCGCCTCGGCGCGTTCTGCTTCCGTGGCGCTGTCGAGGTAAAGCTCGGCCTCGCCGGCGGCGGCGATCAGGGCAAGGCCGTGGCCTTCGAGAATGCCGAAATCGCTGCCGTAGCGCAGGTAATCCCCCTGCCAGGCATTGCCATAAAGGATGAGGTGTCCGAGCCCGGCCGCGCGCATGGCGCCGGCCAGGCGCCGCCGTCTTTCCTCCGCGAGCCTTTGATTCATGTCGCCCCTTTTGCGCTCACCCCGTCGCGTCACCAAACGCGGTCACAAGCCGCTCGCATTCGGCGCGCCCCTGCAAGGCGCCGTGGCACATCGTCAGCCAGCGGTCAACGCGGGCGGCGCCAAGCAGCGGGCCGAGCACCCGGTGCCCCTTCTCGTCGATATCGGCGCGGCGCAGCGGCCGCTCGGGATCGCCCGCCGCCGCAACGACGCGGCGCTGGTAGACTTTGCCATCGGCCTCGATTTCCACCTCGGCGGCCCAATGCTGCGGGTAGAAAGTCGCCAAGGCCGCATCGGCCACGACTTCCACCTTGCCGGCGAATTGCGCCACAGCGTCATCGGCAAAGGTGCCGCTGCGATCGACGTCGTAAAGCTGCTGCGGCTTCGATGCAGCAAGCGCGATCTGGTGGGCGACGCTGACCAGGCTCGATTGCCGCCCGCCCGGGACGGCGGGCGTTGCGATCATGCCGGAATAAGCGGGCGGGACGCGCACGCGTGTCTTGGTGATCGCCTCACAGCCGAGATTCATATCAGCCACAATAGTGCGGAACGCTTCGATCGCGGCGATCGCCTGCTTGGCCGAACAGAAGGGTTTTAAGCTCAGCGAGGCATAGACGGAGCCACTTCCCAGGCCTTTCAATAAGCGATCGCCATCAAGCGCTATGCCGTGCGTATCGGCGAGCCAGGTCCTTTGCAGAAGATCCGGATCGCCTCGATAATCGGCGCGCGCCGCTTCGGCGGCAAGAATGCCGCCCGCGACCGCGTTGCCGTAGAGAAACCACCGACCCGACGGCGCGCCATGGATGCGTCCCACGCCGCCGGCCATGAGCATGAACGCGAGCGACAGGGCGTGAACCGTGCGCGCCTCGTTGATCGCGAACAAGCGCGCGGCTGCCGCTGCCGCGGCGACAGGGGCGGCCAGATAGCTCGGCCAAATGCCGCGATAGAGAATTTGCGGGCCGCCGACGGCAAGGCCGATCCGCACGGCGAGCTCCGTGCCCACCCAGATGGCGCTCGCGACCGCGTCGGGGGCAAATGTCCGCGCCTCGGCGGCGAGCGCGAGCGCCACGGGAACGACACCGGCGCTCGGTGTGACGCAAGACGGTAGATGAATGTCGTCGACCTCGGTTAGGCGGGCGGCCGCGGCGCTCCGCCCGATGCGCGCGGCGAGCGTCTCGGCGCCGCCGAAAGCTTGCAGCGCCTTGCCCTCGGGAATGCGTGCGCCGGCGAGCGCAGCGATCACCGTGTCGGTGAAGTGCAGCCGCAGCCGATCCTGCTCCGCCTCCGGCAAAGTCGAGGCTTTGGCCCCGGTGACGAAGGACGCAAGTTCGCCGATCACGCCCATGCGACGATTGCCCGGCAGCCTGGGAATTGGCTATCCATAGCGCATTCATAGCAGACGCGCGCCGCGGTTATCGATGCCCCTTGCGCTCAACGAAACACACGACCGGGCGCGGCGAAGCTTCGTCGAGACCGCCAACGCGCCTGGCTGCGATTTCCCGATTCAGAATCTGCCGTTTGGCGTGTTTCGCCCCAAGCCTGCCGCAGCGCCACGCGTCGGCGTGGCGATCGGCGACGAAATTCTCGATCTGGCGGCGGCAGGCGACTCGTTCGGCGGCCCCGCGGCCGAGGCGGCCCGCGCCTGCGCTGCGGAAAATCTCAATCCGCTGATGTCGCTCGGCCCGCGGGCAAATTCGGCCTTGCGTCTGGCGCTCTCCCGCGCGTTGAGCTCCGCGCAGGGCAATCCGAGCTTGCGGCGGCTGATGACGCCGATGGCGCAGGCGGAACTGACGCTGCCCGTCCGTGTCCCCAACTTCACCGATTTTTACGCGTCCGTTTTCCACGCCACCAACACAGGGCGGATGATGCGGCCGGACCATCCGCTCTTGCCGAACTACAAATACGTACCCGTTGCCTATCACAGCCGCGCGTCCTCGCTGTGCGTAAGCGGAGTGCCCATTAGGCGTCCGCACGGGCAGCGCAAGAGCGCCAATGAGGCGGCGCCCAGCTACGGGCCATCGCGCAATCTCGATTTCGAACTCGAGCTCGGCTTCTACATCGGGACGCCGAGCAGGCTCGGCGCGCCTGTGCCGGTCGGCACGGCGGCGGAGCACATATTCGGCTTCTGTCTCCTCAACGACTGGTCCGCGCGCGACCTCCAAGCGTGGGAGTATCAGCCGCTCGGTCCGTTTCTGGCCAAAAACTTTGCCACCAGCGTCTCGCCCTGGGTGGTCACGGCCGAAGCACTGGCGCCGTTCCACACGAACGCTTGGCCGCGCCCGGAAGCCGACCCCGCGCCGCTGCCCTATCTGGACGATCCCGACGACCGCGCCAATGGCGGCCTCGCCATAACACTGGAAGCCTATATTGCGAGCGAAACGATGCGGCAGGCGGGGATGCCGCCGCTGCGCATCAGCCAGAGCTCGTTCGCGCCGATGTATTGGACGGTGGCGCAGATGACCGCGCACCATACCAGCAATGGCTGCAACCTTTGTATCGGCGATCTCATCGGCTCCGGCACCATCTCCGGTCCGGAGAAATCGAGCTGGGGAAGCCTGCTCGAACTCACCGCGCGCGGCCGCGAACCGATCGCGCTGCCGGGCGGCGAAAACCGCGGCTTCCTCGAGGACGGCGATGAAATCATTTTCCGGGGGTTTTGCGCCAAGGAAGGATTTGCGCGGATCGGTTTCGGCGAATGCTGCGCCATCGTACGGCCGGCGGGACTGAAGCTCGCGGCAACGCCGAGCGATTGATGCTGGTCCAGGCGCACGCCGCATAGCTGCACAGCGCCGGCGGCAAGCATGGCGAAGTTAAGAGGCGCCGCCGCGCCAGCAGGCAAAAGCGGTGCCGGAAAACGCGATCGGGAGAAAAAGTGTGAGCCCACGCGAGCAACGCCAATTGGCAGAAGATTTTCGCAAGCTGCACCGCGCGCCACCGATTCTGCTCTTGCCCAATGCCTGGGACCCGATGAGCGCGCGCATTTTCGAAGCGGCGGGATTTCCGGCAATAGGGACGACGAGCGGCGGCCTTGCCTGGGCGCTCGGTTATCCGGACGGCGAAAAGGCACCCTGGGACGAAGTGGTCGCGGCGACGCGCCGGATCGTGCGCGCCGTGCACGTGCCGTTAACCGCCGATATCGAAACCGGTTATGGGGCAACGCCCGATGAGGTCGGCCGCAACGTTGCCGATGTCATCAAGACGGGCGCGGTCGGGATCAATCTGGAAGATGGCACGCCGGACCCAGCGCAGCCGGTCAGGACCATCGACGATGCCGCTGCACGTATTGGCGCGGCGCGCCGCGCGGCGGACGATTTGGGGGTTCCCATCGTGATCAATGCCAAAATCGATCTTTATCTAAAACATGTAGGCGATGAGGCGACTCGCTTTGCCGAGACGGTGCGGCGGGCCGAGGCCTGTCTGGCTGCGGGCGCCGATTGCATCTTCCCCTTCGGCCTTGGCGATATCGACGTGATCGGAAAGCTCGCAGCGGCGATCAACGCGCCCATCAACGTGGTCGGGCGCGCCGGCACGCCAGGGCTCTCTCGGCTGCAGGCCGCCGGCGTAGCGCGCGTGAGCACCGCCTCCGGGCCCGCGCTGGCCGCCATGTCGATGGTAAAGCGGCTCGCCGAGGAGCTGCGGCGAACCGGAGAATTCGATATCCTTGGGTCGTCGCTCAAGCGCGTCGATGCCCAGCATTTGTTTGCAACCGAAGAAGGGCCGGGACGATGACAAATAAAGCGCGCATGGATTTTCGGAAAGCCTCGCCGCACGGCGCCACGGCGATGGGCGAATTGCACGCCTTTGTGCATCGCTGTGGCCTCGAGCACGGTTTGCTCGAACTCGTCAAGCTGCGCGCCTCGCAGATCAACGGCTGCGCCCACTGCATCGACATGCATACCAAGGAACTGCGCGCCGCCGGCGAAAGCGAGCAGCGGCTTTACCTGCTCGATGCTTGGGAGGAATCGCCGTTCTACACCGAGCGCGAGTGCGCGGCACTGGCCTGGACCGAAGCGCTGACGCGCATTACCGAAGGTCACGTGCCAGACGCCGTCTACGCGCAAGTGCGCACGCAGTTCAGCGAGGAGGAGCTGGCCAATCTGACGCTGGCGATCGTCGCCATCAATGGCGCCAACCGGCTCAACATCGCCTTCCGGACCGTACCCGGCAGCTATCGGGTGCGGCCGCGCGAGGCGGCGGAGTAATTATACGCGCATCATCCCGCGGCGCGCCTTGATCTGCGTGCCGGAGCATGACGGACGATGCCGCAAGTGTGAGCAGTGACCGTAACGCCAAATTACGGCGACTCGATGCTGGACGGACTAAATGTTGCCCTCGCCGTGCACGCGCGAGGGGACAATGGCGGAGGGAAAGTGTTATCTTCACCGGAGCAGCACGCTGATCATCGGCCTACGTCGCGGCATCTATTGTGCTGGATGCTGCTGGGCGTGCGTGTCGTTCGTACTGCGTAATCGGATCCTTTATGCATCGCCATGCTCGCCATCCTTGTATGCTTGAGAAAGTTAACCCGTTAGCAAGCGTCGTCGCGCGCTCTTTATCGCGCGCGGTTCATGGATGTTGGTTCTCCTATGTGAAGTCCGTCGCAGAGTTGATCAATTGCTGGCGTGCGTGCGCACGCAAGGCAGGGCCACGGCGTATGCCACTGCGCCCATTAATCGCGCGCTAAACGACTGGAATGCGCGCTTGCCGGTAACTGAGTAGTCGGCCCGCAATTGGATGCATCCTTTTTAGGTTGGCCATGTGGCGACGACCCAAAATTGGTCTCACCCGTCTTGCACATTTTGTGCTTTAATCAGGAGAATTCGAGGGGAGTCCTACCGGTGCGGGATCCTTGGCGACAGTTCCGAAGCCGGCTCTCAGAGTGCCTCGGTGCGAGGCAGCGATGGCTGGCCTCGATTGGTCTCGCTGTCGCTGTCGGCGCTACTTACTTTCTTGCTGCGCGTCTGAGCCTCTTTCTGCTCACTCAGCCTGACGGCGTCGCGGTGTTTTGGCCAGCCGCGGGTGTCTCCTCAGGCACCCTGATAGCTCTTCAGCGCAAGGCGCGATGGCCGGTAGCCATCGGTGTCATAGCGGCAACAATTGCGGCCAATCTCACCAGCGACCGAACGATGTTGGCCTCCATCGTGTTCGGCCTTTGCAATGCGGGGGAGGCCCTGCTCACCGCATGGCTGATAGAGCGTTACCTCGGCGCGGAGTTTAGCCTCGACAAGCTGCGTCACGTGCTCGGCCTATTGGCGGCTGCGATCGTTGCCACGGCCGCCTCCGGGCTCGGCGGGGCCGCGGGGTACAAGCTGTTTCACAGTCCATCCGTACCATTCATGGTCACCTGGTGGCACTGGTTTTCCTCTGACGCCATCGGCATCATCACGACCGCGCCATTGATAGTCGGGGCCGCATCGGTGGTTCGCGCGCCGCCACATCGGCGCGAAGTCATGGAAGGCACTGCCGCGCTCATTGCCGTAGCCGTGGTGATGGGAACCATCATCTTCGTCTTGCCGCGGGCGTGGTGGGACCGAATAGTCCCTGTCGAACTGTTGTTTCCGGTGCTGTTGTGGATCTCGGCTCGTTGCCGGCCAGCCTTCACTTCCGCGGCGGTCTTCGTCGTTTCCCTCACCATCGCCGGCGCGCTTATCTTCGGGCTGGGTCATTTTGGCGATGTCGGGCCGTCGATGGCGCAGCGCACTTTAGCTACGCAGGCCGCCGTCGCGGGCGTGGCAATCTTCGCATCCATCCTTGCCGCACTTTTCGCAGAGCGGCGCCAGCACGCGGCCAAGATGGAGGAGAGTGAGAACCGGATGCGAGCCATCGTGAACACGGTCGTGGACGGAATCATAATCATCGACGACCAGGGAACGGTCGAGAACCTGAATCCGGCGGCAGCGCGCGCCTTTGGCTACGGCCCGGGCGAGGTTATCGGGCGCAATGTCGAAATACTGATGCCGGAACCGTATCGTGGAGAGCGCGACACCTACCTCGCCGGCTCTCTGCAGATTGATCAGGTCAAAGCAATGGGCATCGCGCGCGAGATGACTGGAGTGCGCAAGGACGGCTCGAGTTTTCCAGTGGAGGTTGCCGTCAGCGAAATGGATGTGGCCGGCAGGAGAATGTTCACCGCTGTCGTGCGCGACATCACCGGGCGCAAGCTGGCGGAGGAGCGGCAGAAAACGCTGACGAGCGAACTTCAGCATCGCACAAACAATCTTCTGACCGTTGTTCAAATAATCGCGAATCACACCCTCGCGGGGGATTATCCCCTAAAGGAAGCAAATAAGGTTCTTGAGTCCCGGCTGCAGGCACTGGGTCGGGCCAATAAGCAATTGACGAAAATAGAGTGGGGCGGGTTGACGCTGGGCGAAATCATCAAATCAGAACTGGAACCGTATTTAGCGCGCTGCGAAATTGAAGGGACCGACATCGTGCTCGGCCGACAATACGCGCAGAATTTCTCCCTCGTTCTGCACGAGCTTGCGACCAATGCGATCAAGTACGGCGCTCTATCAAACCTGGAAGGAAGAGTTCACGTTGCCTGGGCTACCAACGGCGACGGCGGGGACAGCCAGTTGATTTTCAATTGGCGCGAGCAGGGAGGGCCACCTGTCGTCGCTCCGAAGCGGCAAGGATTCGGCTCAACGCTGCTGCGGGCCACCTTCGCCAAAGCCCGCTCGAATTTCGACACGAACGGGTTTAATTGCGCGATCGAAGTGCCACTTCGAGAGGCCGCCCCGCCGCTGGAATCCGAGCTTGAAACTGCCCCGGTGATCGGGGATTAGAGGGATCAGGTTTGAATTGAACCGGCCCCCCAATTGAGGCTTCTCGCTCTCATAATGCGATCGTGCCGGCCGGGCGAAAGTCTGTAAAAGCGCGCATTTTGCTGCCACTGAATCGAATTGCCGCGTCTTTTCGTCTCGACAGTTGCTCGTCCGCCTCCTGCCGTGGACCTCACCCCGACGCGTTTGCGGAAGCGATTTCGTGGCGAATTTTCCTGTTCGCGCGCTTGGCGAACGGTCCGCACAAGCGACCTCGCCGCGGGCTCGAACGCAAAGCCGCCGGCCCGGTTAAGCCGCCCATGCGCAAATGGCGATAGCAGGCGCTGACTTCGCTGAAAGGCTTGATGAAGCGCACCGCGGGTTGCCGAGCCAATGGTCGCGTCAAGCCGCGCGCCGGCGTTCAGCCCGCGCGGCGCCTTGCCCGAGCAAGGCCCGTTCGATAATTTCGCGCTCCCGCTCAAACGAGGACATTGCCATGATCGACTTTTATGCCCTGACCAGTCCGAACGTGCAGAAGATCTATATCATGCTGGAAGAAACGAAGCTGCCCTATAAGGAGCACTTCATCGACGTCTGGAAGGGCGAGCAGTACAATCCCGATTTCATCAAGATCAATCCGAACTCCAAAATTCCCGTTATCGTCGACAGTGACGGACCGGGCGGCAAGCCCTACACAATATTCGAGTCCGGAGCGATCCTGACCTACCTCGCCGAGAAAACCGGCAAATTCCTGCCGCAGGACACAGCCAAGAAATACGACACGCTGCAGTGGTTGTTTCTGCAGGTTGCCAGCGTGGGCCCGATGTTCGGTCAGTTTACCCATTTCAAGATGTTCGCACCAAAGGACAAAGAAAACTCATACAGCCTGGCGCGCTATCAGACCGAGGTGAAGCGGCTCTACGAGGTGCTGGAAGACCGGCTCGCGAAGGTTCCCTATCTCGGCGGCGACGAATACACCATCGCTGACATTGCGACCTTCCCGTGGACGCGCAATCACGATATGCAGGGCGTCAAGTGGGAGGACAATCGCAGCCTCGCCCGCTGGTTCAACGCTATTAACGAGCGGCCGGCGGTCAAGACCGCACTCGCCAAGGTCGCGGCCATCAAATCGAATCGCGAGACCGCCAGCGAGGATCAGAAGGACCGCTTCTTCAATCGCGGCCGTTACGCGCGGGCGTGATCTCGTCGGGTGGGGCGCCGCGGGTCAGTCCGCTGCGCCCACCCTATGACCCGATCTTCTCCATCATCGCACGCATAAAGCGCACGGCGGCCGGTCCTTTGAGCGCGCTGGCCCAGAGTTCGCGCGCCATTTTTTCGTGCAGTGCCAAAGCCTCCGGCGCCGAGGTGATCATGGCGACGCCGACGCGGATATTCGGCTCCTCGCCGAGGCGGAACGGGCTCAGCGCCAGGATATGCCGGTCGGGCTGACGAAAAATCTGAAAGCTGGTATGCGGCAGCGTGTCGAGCACAATGCCGATCTGCACGCCGATTGGCTCGTTTTCCATGAGCGCGGCGAAATGCCCGGCCTCGGCGCGAGCGAGCCCACGGCGCTCGCGACGGACTTTTTCCGGCAGATCGAGGCGCCCGACCAGCCCGTTGCGCAGAAAGCGCTCCATCTCCGCCGCCGAAATGAGATTGACGATGGCGGGCTGGCGCTGCCGGTAGCATTGCTTGCGCTGGCGCAAGACTTCCATGAGTTCGTCGATCAGCGCCAGCGCGCGTTCGCTCTTGTCGTTTTCCGGCACCGACTCGCGCAGCACGTCGCCGAGCGCGCGATCGAACGAGTCGGAGGCAAGCACGTAAGAGATCGGGCCGGCCAGCACGATGATGTGCTCGGCGGTCTCCTCGATCTGCCGCATGCGCTCGAAATAGCTGATCGCCGAAGCGATGTACTCAACGCCGACGCCGAGCAGCGTCGGCACGGAGACCTGCAAGAGCTCGGCCAGACTTTCCAGCGTTTCGATCTTCGCCACCTCGCCCTTTTCGCAACGATACAGTGCCGTGCGCGAAATGCCGAGCTTTTGCGCGATTTCCTCCGCCGACAGTCCCGATCCAAGACGGAACGCCTTGAGACGGTTGCCAATATCGTCAAAGCGCAGAGGCATGACGCTTGCTCACTGCCCCTTTCCGCGTGCGCAGACAGCGTCGGGCCGAGAATGCCGCCCGTGCGGAAAGCATTTGCCGCGCTCAGACCCGCTGCGGCGCCCCCTCGGCGGCCTCGCTCCGCGCGGCCGGGAGAGGCGAATTTTTTAGCCGCTTCGCCGCATCAAGCGCGGCAATGACGATGTTCTGATAGCCCGTGCAGCGGCAGAGATTGCCGGAAATAGCGATGCGCACTTCTTGCTCGGTCGGGTGCGGGTTGTCGCGCAAAAATTCGATCAACGTTGTCAGAATTCCGGGCGTGCAGAAACCGCATTGCAGCCCGTGATTATCGCGGAAGGCCTCCTGCAGCGGATGCAGCGTCTGCTCGTCTGGTGCAATGCCTTCCACGGTGAGGATGTCATGCCCATCGGCCTGCACCGCCAGCATCAGGCAGGAGCGCGCCGAATGGCCGTCGAGCAGGATCGTGCACGCTCCGCATACACCGTGCTCGCAGCCGAGATGGGTGCCGGTCAGTCCGAGCTGATGGCGCAGGAAGTCGGCGAGCGTGACGCGCACCGGCACCGTTTCTTCGTAGCGTTTGCCGTTGACCGTAACGGCGATCTTTCGCGTCTCGCTCATCCCCGTGCTCCTTGCACGATGCGTTCGTGCGCTTTGAGGAGCGCACGGCGCGGCAGCACCGTCGCCAGCTGCTGGCGGTAGGAGGCCGGTGCATGAATGTCATCGATAGCATCGAGCTGGCGCAGCGGTTCGCACAGCTCGCGCAGTCGCTTTTCTTCGATCGTATCGCCAATGAGCGCGCGTTCGAGTTCGCTCGCCCGCACCGGCGCCGGCGCCATGCCGCCGAGTGTCACCGAGGCGCGCGTCACCTTGGCGTTCTTCTCCTCGATCAGCACCGCCGCCGAGACGATGGCGAAATCGCCGTGCCGGCGCGCGAATTCGAGGAAGCAATGGCCGTGTCCCGCCGGCCAGCAGGGAAAGGTGGCACCGGTGAGCAGCTCGTCGGGCTCGATCGCCGGCGTCATGTAGGCGACCGGAAAGGCGGAGAAATCGATGCTGCGCGCACCGTTCTTACCGCTCACCGTGACCGTGGCATCGAGCGCCGCGGCCATCGATACCAGCTCGGCCGACGGATCGAGATGGCACAGCGAACCGCCGAGCGTGCCGCGGTTGCGTGTCTGCCGATGTCCAACCTGGCGGATTGCCTCGTACATGAGTGGGCAGCGCTCGCGCACCAGATCGGAGAATTCGATGTCGCGCTGACGCGTCATGGCACCGATTTCGAGTGCGCCGTCGCGCTCGCGGATGTAGCTCATACCATCCGCGCGATTGAGATCGACGATGTGGTCCGGCTGCACGTAGCGCATGTTGAGCATCGGCATGAGCGATTGCCCGCCGGCCAGCAACTTCGCGTTTTCGAGGCTGGCGAGCATGGCGACGGCGTCGGCGACCGTGCGCGGATCGTGGTACGAAAAGGGAGGAGGTTTCATCCCGGCCTGCCGCGTCCTTCTGTTTTGACTCTGTGCAAAAAACGGTGCATCACCCCAAAAACATACGTCAATCCCAAAGTTGATACCAGCCGATGAAGCCTGCGGCTTTTGCCTACCACGCGCCGAAAACAATCGACGAAGCCGTGGCGCTGCTCGCCGAAGTCGCGCCGCAGGACGGGCGGGTGCTGGCCGGCGGCCAGAGCCTGGTACCGACCATGGCTTTCAAACTCGCCAAGCCGGCGCACCTTGTCGACATTAACGGCGTGCAGGCGCTCAGTCGCCTCGCAGTTGCGGACGGAAAGCTGGTCGTCGCGGCGTGCGTGCGCCACGCGGCGTTCCATCGTCCGGTCTGCGAGGGACCGCTGGGAAAGCTTCTTGCCGATGTGGTGCGCCACATTGCCCATTATCCGATTCGCAACCGCGGCACATTCTGCGGCAGCCTGGCGCATGCCGATCCCGCCTCCGAATGGGCGTTGACCCTGGCGGCGCTAGACGGCGAGGTTTTGGCCAAGAGCACGCGGGGCGAGCGCGTCATCGCCGCGCGCGATTTCTTCCAAGGCATTATGACCACGGCGCTGCGCGAGGACGAGCTGCTGATCGAGGCACGGCTGCCACTGCTCGCCGCGGATACACGCTGCGGCTTCTACGAGTTCAGCCGTCGCGCCGGCGACTTCGCCATGGCTGCTGCGCTCGCGGCCTATCGCATGGAAGGCGGCAAGATCGTCGCCCCGCGCGTGGCGCTCGGCGGCGTAGAACCGAGCCCGCGGCGAATGGCGGAGGCCGAACACACGCTCGCCGGCGCCACGCCCGGCGATGCCGCCTTTCGTGCGGCGGCCGCCGCCGCGGCCGCGGCCGTCGATCCGATGGAGGACATGACCACCAGCGCGGACTTCCGCCGTGATCTTGTGCTCGCGGTCACCCGCCGCGCGCTGGAGCGCGCGGCGGCATGACAATGCGAACGTTGCCCTCCGCCTTGTGGCGAGGGGCCGGGAGCGGGAGTCGCGAGGCGTTGCACGAGCTTGAACGATTGCGCGTCACCCCACGATCCCTCCCCCTACCCTCCCCCGAAACACGGGAGCGAAAGAAACGGCGGGGCGAATGAACACAATCGAACCAAAAGCACCCTGGATCGGCCAATCGGTGACGCGGCTCGAGGACCTGCCGCTCGTTGCCGGACGCGGCGAATTTGCCGGCGACATCAATTTTCCGCATCAGCTCTCGATGCGCATCGTGCGTTCGGCTCATGCGCATGGCCGCATCGTCTCGATCGATACCGCGTCAGCGCGCGCCCTTCCAGGCGTGCTCGCAGTCTGGTCGGCGGCCGACGTCGCCGATGTGCCGCCGATCGATTTCCGCGAGGGCAGCATTCCGGCGCTCGATCCCTACCGGCAACCGATCCTGGCAAATGGCGAGGTGCGCTATGTGGGCGAGCCGGTCGCCGCGGTGTTCGCGAACGACCCGTACATTGCCGAAGACGCCGCCGAGCTGGTCAACCTGGAGATCGAGGAATTGCCGGCGGTGCTCGAGGCGCAGGCGCCGCCGTTCGAATTCTCGCCCGGTCTCGCCAGCGAGGCGGCCCTGATCCGCCAGGGCTATGGCGACGTCGATGCCGCGTTGCGCGCCGCGCCGCATGTGTTCGCGCTCGAGCTCGCCATCGGGCGGCATTCCGGCGTGCCGCTCGAGACCCGCGGCGCCATCGGCCGCTACGACGCCGCGCGCGGCATTCTCGAGCTGCACGGCGCCGCCAAGGTGCCGCACCGCAATCAGGAACTGCTGTCGCGCATGCTGAAAATTCCGCCTAGCGCGGTTCACGTCCACGAATCTCACGTCGGCGGCGGCTTCGGCATCCGTGGCGAGCTCTACCCCGAGGATGTTCTGGTCTGCGTCGCCGCCAAACGGTTCAAGCGGCCGGTGAAATGGATCGAAGATCGGCGCGAACATCTCATCGCCGCCAACCATTCGCGCCAGCAGCTGCACAAGATCCGCGCCGCCGTCGACGACAGCGGCGCCATCCTCGCCATCGACGACGTCTATTTTCACGATCAGGGCGCCTATGTGCGCACGCACGCCACCCGCGTCGTGCACATGACCGCCGGCATTCTGCCCGGCCCCTATCGGGTGCCGGCCTATCGCTCGATCGGGCACTTCCGACTCACCAACAAGACGCCGGCCGCCACCTATCGGGCGCCCGGCCGCTATGAGACCACCTTTGTGCGCGAGCGCCTGGTCGACGCGATCGCCGCCAAACTTAAGCTCGACCGCATCGAGGTGCGCCGGCGCAACAGCCTCACGCCGGCGGAATTGCCCTACGAGCGGCCGCTCGAGGCACTGGGCGAACACATCTACATGGACACCGGGGATTATTGCGGGCTCCTCGACAGACAATTGGCGCGGATCGACTGGCAGACGCTCAATGCCGAAGTGCGCACGCGCAAGGCGGCCGGCGAATTGGTCGGCATCGGCGTGGCCATGTTCATCGAGAAAAGCGGGCTTGGTCCGGCCGACGGCGTGAAGATTTCAGTCGATACCTCCGGCATGGTCGAGGTCGTCACCGGCGGCGCCTCAATCGGCCAGGGTTTTGAAACAGTCATGGCGCAGGTCGCAGCCGATGCGCTCGGCGTCGATTACCGGCACTGCCGGGTGATTCACGGCCAGACCGACCGCATCGCCTACGGCATCGGCGCGCATGCCTCACGCGCCACGGTGATGACCGCATCGGCGACGCACGTTGCGGCGTTGAACGTGCGCAAGAAAGCGCTGGAGACTGCCGCCGAACTTTTGCAGACCACACCAGAGCGGCTCGATATTGTCGACGGTGAAGTCGTGCCCAAGGATCGCGCACCCGGCCCCTCGATCAGCCTCGGCAAGATCGCGGAAAACCTAGCACCGGGATCAAAGATGCTTGGCCCGCGCGAACCAGGCCTTGCCGCCGAAGGCTGGTTTCGCGTCGCCCATCAGGTGTATCCTTACGGCAGCCACGTCGCCGTCGTGCGGGTCGATAAAGAGACCGGCGGCGTGACCGTTGAACGCTATTACATCGCCTATGACATCGGCCGCGCGATCAATCCCGCCTTGGTGGAGGGGCAGATCGTTGGCGGTTACGCCCAGGGACTGGGCGGCGCGCTGTGCGAGGAATTCATCTACAGCGAGCGCGGCGATCCGCTCGCCGTCACCTTCGCCGATTATCTGTTGCCCGCCATGCACGAGACGACGGCCCCGGACGTGCTGCTGCGCCAGGATTACACGACCCCGCGCAACCCGCTCGGCATCAAGGGCGCCGGCGAAAGCGGCATAACCGGCGTGGGTGCCGCGATTGCCTCCGCCATCGACGACGCCATCGGCGTTCCCGGCGCGGTCACGCAATTGCCGGTGACGCCGCAGCGGCTCAAGGCGTTGTTGAAGAAGCTCAGCGACGGACAAAACGCTTCGCGTGCATAACGAGCCGCCGGCATTGGCAGGAAACCTGCGGCGGACGACGAGGCAAGTGCTACCGGGCTGCTTCGCTTCGCAATGCCGGCGGAGCCGAACGCGACTTCAGTCCGCTTTGACGCCGGCAAATTTGATCACCTTTGCCCATTTAGCAGTCTCGCTTTCAATAAATTTTTCGAAGTCCGCTGGTGCGCCGGTGAACACGTCGCAGCCGAGCTCGGTGAAGCGCTGGCGCATTTTCGGATCGGCGAGAGCAGCATTGACCTGCTCGTTGAGCTTTTCGACGATGTTACGCGGCGTGCCCTTGGGCGCGACAATTCCGTACCATCCGTTTGCTTCGTAGCCGGGCAGAAACTCCGCCATGGCCGGCACTTCCGGCAAAATCTCCTGTCGTTTGGTGCTGGTCACCGCCAGCGCGCGCAGCTTGCCCGAACGAATGTAGCCGAGCGAGGCGGGCATCACCCCGAACATGGCCTGCACCTGGCCGCTTAGCAGATCGGGCATGGCTGCAGCCTCGCCCTGGTAAGAGACGTCGGCCGTCTTGATGCCGGCCATCATCTTAAACAGCGCGCCGGCCACATAGAGCGGGGTGCCGACGCCCCCGGAAGCCAGATTCAACTTGCCCGGATTGGCCTTGGCGTAGGCGATGAATTCCGGAACGGTTTTTGCCGGCACCGCAGGATTGACATCCATCACCAGAGGAATGGTGGCGATGCTGGCCACCGGCTCAGCGTCGCGCACAAAGTTGAAATTGAGATGCCGATACAGTGTGGGATTGATCGCGTTCGAGGACATGGCGAGCAGCAGCGTGCCGCCGTCGGGCGCCGCCTTGAGCGCCAATTCAGTGCCGATATTGGTGCTGGCCCCCGGCCGATTTTCCACCACGAAGGCCTGCCCGAGTTGCTGCGACAGCCATTGGGCGATCAGCCGCCCGATGATATCGGGCGAGCCGCCGGCCGGAACGGTCACGATCAGACGCACTGGACGGGTCGGATAGGCCTGCGCCTGCACCACGCGCGAGAGCCCCGGCAGCGCGGCGATGGTCGTGGCCATTTGCAGAAGTTTGCGGCGGTGGAGCATCATGACGTGGTCCTCCCAAGCAAATGCGGCGGCCGTTAACCTCGGTCGGCCTTGATGCCCGCGAATTTCACCAGCTTGGCCGATTTGACGGTTCCGGGATGAATGTGCCGAACTCGGCCCGCGTCATGCGCAGCGGCTCGACGCCGGAACTGAGAAGACGCCCTCATATCACGTTCAGTCTGGAACGGACAATCTCCTTGGCGCGGGCGATGATCGCAGGCGGCGTGTTCTTCGGCGCGCCGAGGCCGCCCCCGCCGCGGGAGGTGTAGCCCGGCGCGAGACGGATTCGTGCGCTCTTCACGTTACGGCACACTCGCAGTGACACACCGTTCATCGCGTGTTTGAAACCGCATCCCGCGGATCAAGCTTCGCTGTGCTCAGGACGCCCACGGTATCGCGGGCGCGCTCTCCGGGATTGCGCTGCACTATCGGCGGCAACAAGCGCAATGGCAGCTGGGTCGTGAAGGTGCTCGCCGGTGATGGTCACACCTACGGCACGACCGTTTGGCAACGCCGCCAACTCGCGGGTACCACAAGCTCAGAAGGCCGACCAGGGAGGCGCCGCTGCGTCATCGTCAGTCTGCACACACCGCAGTACCCGCTGCTGCCGATCATGCGCATAGATCGCCGATGTGATGGTTCTACAATGACTTACCCGACCGTGGATCTGAGGATATATACCCATCTTTCCCCATTTGTTCTCCCCGATGCCATTTTGAAGCCCGTTTTTCGCCTGATTTATTTGGTGGGTTCGAGTGCCGTCGGCCCAATATGACCCTCAAACGTAAGGGGGCGGACGATCAGCTTGGCCCACGCGCGGTGGAGGGGTGCAATGTCAAACAATTCGGCGAGCAAAGCTGCGGTTCTCATCGGATTGAGCATCGTCATGGGTGGCGCTTGGGACGCGAACGCCGCCACGACGTGCACGGTGGATCGTTCAATGTTGACAAACCCGGTAGGGGAGGCTGCGGCGCTAATAGGATTTGTCAAGAGTGACGGTTGCGAGGCCGACACGAAATTACCCATGACTGAGAGTGAGAGAGTGTCGTCCTCCACCCTTCCGGATGATTCGGTGAGCGATCCTTTGTCGTCTGCGCAAATCAATCCGTTGGTGGGAGCGCTTACTCATACTCTCGCCTTTTCCGTTAATTCTGCGATAAGCAGTGCTTTGCCGCTCGGTGATGGCGTGGGCGTCGAGGGCGCCCCCAAATCTGACTCGCGCGGGCCATTTGATTTCTCCAACGTTGCTGGATTGCAGAGCGGCCTGACTGACCTTACCGGAAGTGGCAAAGCTGTTGCTGACGCTGTTCTTACGGACCTCACGAGCCTTTCCGTTGCTTCGAACGGAAAGAAAACGGGCCAAGGTCTGACGTTGGATCCGGCCGCAACCCCGCTCCCGGCCAGTCTCGCGCTCTTTCTCACCGGCATCGGCGGCCTCGGTCTGCTCGGCTGGGGCAGGAGGCGGAGATCGCGCGTAAGTTTGCTCGGGGCGGGCTAACAGAATTTCTCCACAGTGGGACAATTTGACGGCGCACGCGCGCAGCCGTTCGCGCGACTGCCGGTCGTCGGACGTGGCGAAAGGCGGGCGGTGGCGCTACCGGCGCAGACGCAAATTGAGGTGACGATAACACGAACCGTTGATCGCAGCTTCGCCCCGGCAGCCAGAGCGGTTGCCCAGCGCATGAACGCGGGCGGTGAATTTTCATCAACGGCTCCAGCGGGCGAGCCGCCGCTCACTGCACTTTAATACCCGCCTGCTTCACCACCTTTGCCCACTTCTCGGTCTCGGCTGCGATGTATCTGCCGAACTGGGCCGGCGTCATCAGCATCGGCTCGGCGCCCAGATTGACGAACCGCGCTCTCATCGCCGGTTCGGACAGGACGGCGTTGATCTCCTTGTTGAGCCTGTCGATGATGTCTGTGGGTGTGTGCGCCGGCGCGCCCATCCCGTCCCAGACCACCGCCTCGTAGCCAGGTACAACCTCGCCGATGGCGGGTGTGCCGGGCAATGCAGCGGAGCGTTTCGCGCTGGTCACTCCGAGCGCGCGCAGCTTGCCTGCCTTGACGTAGGCGATGGTCTGCAGGACCGGACTGAACGAGGCCTGCACCTGCCCGCTCAGCACGTCGGGCATGTAATTGCTGCGATAGGGCACATTGACCAGATGCACGCCGGCCATGGTGTTGAACAACTCGCCGGCCACGTCGGTCGCTGCGCCGCTGCCGACGGAGGCAAAATTGATCTTGCCAGGATTGGCCTTCGCATAGGCGATGAACTCCGGCAGCGTCTTGGCCGGCACCGACGGATTGACCACGAGCAGCAGCGGCAAAAATACGAGGCCCGAAACCGGTGCGATATCTCGGCTGAAATTGAAATCGAGATTTTCATACAGCGACGGGTTGATGGCGTTCGTCATCGTCGCCGTGAGCAGCGTATAACCGTCGGGCGGCGCGCGGACCACGATCTCGGTGCCGATATTGGCGGCGCCGCCAGGGCGATTATCGACGACAAATTGCTGCCCCAGCCGCTGCGACAGCGATTGCGCGACGAGCCGCGTCACGATATCGGGCGCAATCCCGGCAGGATAAGGTACCACGATGCGCACCGGACGCGCCGGATAGACACTGGCTGCCGCGGCCGGCAAGGCCGTCAGCACGGAAACCGCCGTGCCCGCCCGCAAAAAATCTCGACGCGCAAGTTTCATAATCCCTCCTCAAAATCCCTTGCCGGCATTGGCGTCAATTCGCCGTCGCGCCCGAGAATTTGACCACCTTGGCCCATTTGGCGGTCTCCTCGGCGAGAAACCTGCCGAACTCTTCCGGCGACAGCGGCATCGTTTCACCCCCCAGAGCCGTGATCTTGGCCTTGATCTGTGAGTCGGCGAGCCCGGCATTAATCGCGCTGTTGAGTGTTTCAATGGCCGCGGCCGGCGTTCCCCTCGGCGCACAGAATCCGTCCCACACCGTCGCCTCGAATCCGGGCAGATATTCGCCAATGGTAGGGACATCGGGCAGCACATCGACCCGTGTTGCCCCGGTGACCGCCAAGGCCCGCAGCTTTCCGTTCCTGATAAAGCCGATCGCTGCCGGCACGGTGATGATGAACGCTTGCACCCGCGAGGCGAGCAAATCGGTAAAGGCGGCCGCCGGGCCGCGATACGGCACGTGGACCATGTTGATAGCGGCCATCAGTTTGATGAGTTCGCCGGCCACGTGCATCGGCGTGCCGACGCCGGGCGAGGCCATGTCGAGCTTGCCCGGATTGGCCTTCGCGTAAGCGATAAAGGCGGGAAAAGTCTTAGCGGGAAACGAAGGATTGACCAGCAGGACCATCGGCAGGCGGATCAATCCAGCGGCCGGCACCGTGTCGCGCAGGAAATTGAAGCTCAGGCCGGGGTAAAGCGAGGAGTTGATGGCGTTCGCCGAAACGCAGGTGAGCAGCGTATAGCCGTCGGGCGGCGACTTGATCACGGCTTCTGTAGCGATGTTCCCGCTCGCGCCGACCTTGTTTTCAACGATGAACGGTTGCCCGAACCGCTGCGACAGCCACTGTGCCATCAGACGCGAGATCAAATCGGGCGTGCCGCCGCCGCCAAATCCTTCCAGGATCCGCACTGGCCGTGTGGGATAGTTGACGGCCTGCGCCCGTCGCGGCAGGGCCGACGCGGCCGTGACGCCGAACGCCAGCACAAGCAACCGCCGCCGCACACATCTCATGCGTTTCCTCCCGAATCGACGCCGCCCTTAAAAGGCGCGATCTCATCGCCGGCGCCGCGCGCTCCGTCGGCTTGATCCTGCCGCGCGATGGTAGCAGCGGCCGGCGCTTGCGCGCCCACCTCGCCATCGTATAGCACGCTCGGCTGGCCACGAGCGCGACACGCAATGCCGCAGACCGGATGCCGACGAGCGTCACCCCGCAAACGCCCCTTGCGATTAAAACCTGGAGCCCATGATGAACCCTGAGCGCCGCCGATTCCTGCAATTCGCAGCGGCTGCGGCCGCCTCGCCGGCCGCATCGCGGATCGCCAGCGCAGCAGGCTATCCGTCCCACGCGGTCCACATCGTCCTCGGCTTTCCGGCGGGGGGTTCGTCGGACGTGATCGGCCGCATGATGGCGCAATGGCTGGCGCAGAAGCTGCGGGCGCCGTTCGTGTTCGACAACCGACCGGGCGCCGGCAGCAATATCGGCACCGAGTGGGTCGGCAAGTCCGCGCCGGACGGCTACACGCTGCTATGGGCCACCTCCGCCAATGCGATCAACGCGACGCTCTATCAGCATCTCAATTTCGATTTCGCGCGCGACTTCGAAGCGGTGGCAGGCGTTTTTCAGATTCCGAACGTCATGGAGGTGAACCCGTCCGTTCCGGTCCACAGCGTTCCAGAATTCATCGCCTACGCGAAGGCGAATCCTGGCAAGATCAACTTCGCTTCAGGCGGCATCGGCTCGACCTCACATATGGCCGGCGAGCTGTTCAAGTTCATGAGCGGCGTCGATATCCGCCACGTCCCCTACCGCGGCTCAGCCCCCGCCCTGATCGATCTGCTCAGCGGCCAGGTGCAGGCCATGTTTGACCTCATGCCGGCCTCGATCGGCTACATCCGGGCCGGCAAACTGCGCGCGCTGGCGGTGACCACTGTAGAGAAGTCGCCGGCCTTGCCTGACCTTCCCACCATAGCGCAATTCATCCCGGGCTATGACGTGAGCACATGGAATGGCGTGAGTGCGCCCAGGGGCACGCCCGGCAGTGTCGTCGCGATCCTCAACAAACAAATCAATACCGGCCTGGCCGATCCGAAGATCAGGGCACAGCTTGCCAATTTGGGCGCAACGGAGCTCCCCGGATCGTCCGCCGAGTTTGCCAAGCTCGTCGCTGAGGAGACCTCCAAATGGGCTAAAGTGGTGAAGTTCGCCGGTGTCAAGGCAAATTAAAGAACACCGCGCGGCCGCACCGAGCATGGGACGGTCAGCTCGACGCCGCCAACAGGAATGTTGGTCCACTTTCGCGATTGCATCATGGGCGCCACAGGCCGCCGGGCCCCTTGTGCGTTCATTTGACACCGTGAGCATGAACCCCGCGGGCTCGGCAAACGCGAATAGGACGTCGAACGAGATGTCCTTGTCAGCGGATTTGCCGGCACGCTAAGTTGCGGTGACCGCATCAACGCGCCAGAGTTGGAGCGTCAGGGAGAGCAACATGAGCGGATCGGCCGGGTTTGCCTCTGTGCCGTGGTATCGCTCGGTCGGCCGGGCGCAATGGAAGGCGCTGATCGCCTCAAATCTCGGCTGGGCATTCGACGGTTTCGAGGTTTTCGCCCTCATCCTCACCGTCGGTGCTGCGCTGCATCAGCTGCTCGATGCATCCGAGTACAAATACATTCCCGCCTATGCGGGGGCGGTCATCGCGATCACGGTGTTCGGCTGGGGAACGGGAGGCCTGCTCGGCGGCATCCTCGCCGACTACATCGGCCGCAAGCGCTCAATGACCTTGACGATCCTCGCCTATTCGGTGCTGACCGGGCTCAGCGCGCTGTCATGGAATTGGCTGTCGTTCGCGGTGTTCCGGTTCCTCGTCGGGCTCGCGATCGGTTCGGAATGGGCCACTGGCGCCTCGATCACCGCCGAGCTCTGGCCGGATCACGCCCGCGGCAAAGGCGGCGCATTCCTGCAAGCCGGCTATCCCATCGGCAGCATCATTGCGTCCATGGTCTGGGTCGCCATCGGCACGTCGGGCCCCAGCGCCTGGCGCTACATGTACCTGGTCGGCGTGCTACCAGCACTCATCGCCTTCTGGATCCGACGCAATATTCCGGAATCGCCGCTCTGGGAGCAATCGAACCGGCAGCGACGCGCCGCGCACGATCTGCGGCGCCAGGGCGCGACTTTGCGCGGTGAAGACGCCGCGATCGTGCGTTTTACGCTGATCGACATGTTCTCGGAGCCCGCGGTGCGGACGCGGTTGCTGTTGACTTTCGTGATGTCGCTGTCAGTGACGATCGGCTATTGGGGCGTTTCGACCTTTGTTCCGAGTTATGTCGGATCAGTGGCGAATAGCTTGGGTCTGCCGACGCAGCGCTGGGTCGGAGTGGCCGGCCTCGTACAAAATATCGGCGCCCTGCTCGGCTTCTGCATGTTCGGTTTCCTGGCCGATGCATTGGGGCGCAAGTTCACAACTTTTTTTTATTATCTGATGTGCCTGGTCCTGACCCCAATCGCCTATTTGTGGGTACGGGAGATCCATCTCTTGCTGCTGGTCTTTGCGGTCTATGGATTCTTCATTCAGGGAACCTTCTCGTGGACCGCGGTGTGGCTGCCGGAGCTCTTCCCCACGCGTATGCGTGCGACCGCCGCCGGATTCATTTTCAACACCCCGCGCTTGATTTCCGCAATCGCGCCGCTGCTCGCCGGCACCCTGATCGTCGGCCTCGGCGGTTATTCAAAGGCGGCGACGATCCTCGGCATGTTTTACATCCTCGGACTGGTGGCGGTGCCGTTTCTGCCAGAGACCAAAGGCAAGGCGCTACCGGAAGGCAACACGCTGTGGGCGTCAGAAGCCGATCAAGGATTGCGGCACACGGCCTGACGGGTTCAGCACGTCTGCCATCAGGACAAGCCCGTCGATCGCAAACGCAGCGAGCGCGAGATCCGCTCGCCGAAGGCATCCTCTTCTCAAAAGCTGATGCCCGGCACGAGGCCGGGCATCACTGATCCGTGCCTAATTGCGCTTCAGGCAGCGGCCGCGGTGAGATTGCCGAAGCGCTGCAGGTTTTCCTTCTGCTTGTCGTTGCGCGGCGGCAGCTTGAACAGGCGCGCCGCAGTGCCGCCGAGGATGTTGTGCTTGGCTTTCTCGGACAGGAACGGCAGATCCCAAATCGTCGCTGGCAAGTCGAAGTCCCAGTGCGGGTAATCGGAGGCGTAGAGCAGCTGGGTTTCCGCATTCATCATGCGGAACGTCGTCTCCATGGCGTCGAGATCCTGAACCTCCATCGGCTGCGACGAGTAATACATGTCGCGCATGTAGTCCGACGGTTTTTTCTTCAGCAGCGGGGCTTCCGACGGCCGCAGCATGTATTCGTGATCGAGTTGTTGCATGAGGAACGGCACCCAGGCCAGCCCCGACTCGATCCAGATCACCGGCAGCTTCGGGAAGCGTTCGCCCATGCCGTTGATGACCCAGTTGGTGCAATGCAGCACGTTGTACCAGGAGAAACCGAGCGCGTGCGCCGCCAGGAAGCGGTTGCAGCTGCGATAGATCGGCTCGCCCCAGTTGGGACCGGAATGGAACGACAGCACCAGGCCGCGTTCTTCCATCGCTCGGTAGACTTTCATATAAGCGTTGTCATAGACCGCCATGTGCGAGCGCACGGTGGTGACCATAAAGCCGCCCACATGCTTTCGATTGCCGAACGTCTCGACCTGACGCAGGCAGGCCTCGGGGTCGCCGAACGGCATGCACAGCATCGAAAAGAACCGTCCGCCCGCCTCCGGCAGCACCTGTTCGGTGAGCCAGCGGTTATAGGCCCAGCACAGCTCAACCTCCATTTCCTTCTGCGGATGCATGCCGATGTTGAGCATGCCGGTTGGGAACAGGCAGGAATAATCGACGCTCATCGCATCCATCCAGCGATGGCCGAGCTGGACGTCGCGCAACGCACCCTTGGCATGATCGGTCTTCTCCGAGCCGCGCATCGGGTAGCGAGTCACGCGGCCCCCCATGTCCTGATAGCCGACTTGCGTTGGCATGATGCCCGCACGATTGCGCTTGCTGCCGGCCGATAGGCTCAGCTGGCGCAGCACGTCGTTCTCCATGTATTGGAGGAATTCGTCCTGGCTTTCGTTCTCGTAGTGATGCGCATCGACGTCGACGATGAGAATGTCGTCGAGGTTACGCTGATGCGCCTGTTTGCGCGCGTGCGCCAACAGGCGCCCGGTATTGAGTTCCTCGATCGTCACGCGGCGACCGCGATCAGAGATGAGATCCATGGCGTTTCTCCTGACGTGCGTTGTACCCTTGCCGACTTCCTTTAGAGTGGGTTGAGCAACGCCAAACCCACCCTCGGATCAAAACAGGCGATGGGTTTCGCTGCGCTAAACCCATGCTACAAAAGTTCAGCGGCCGGTCCAGCTTTGCCACATGCCGAGCTCAAAGACCGCGAGATCGGCGGCGCGCAGCAGGCCGCTCGCCGTCACCATGACATCGGTGGCGGTAATGGAATTTTTCGGCACCGGCATGAGCTGCTCGCCGGTTTCGACGCGCGCGGTGTAGACGCGGCAGGCCGCGGCGATCAGCCTTTGCAGCGCTTCGGCGTTCACCATGTCGAGCCTGCCCTCGGCGATGCCGCGCTCGAGCTCCGCCGCAAGGCGTTTGGCGTCGGCGGAAGTGCCCTGCACCAACTCGACGGGCTCACCCGATGACCGCGCCACAACCGCCTCTCTCGGCGCCTTTCCCGGCGTCTTTGCCGCTGCTTTGGCCGCGCTCTTGACGACCGCCCTGGGCGCCCGTTTAGGCGATGACATAAAGGTCATCTCCCTTCTGCACGGTCTTGTATTTCTTCAGCTTCAACTTGCGGTCGGACACGCACTCGCCGGTCTTCATGTCATATTCCATGCCGTGCCAGGGGCAGACGAAGTGCATCTCGTCTTCCGAGAAGTAGAGGCCCATCGAGGTTTTGTCCTGGCGCAGCCGTTCCTCCACCTTGGCGATGGTCAGGCCCTCGCAGGCCGGCCCGCCCTGGTGCAGGCAAAAATTGCTGTAGGCGTAGAACGCGCCATCATGCCGAAACACACCGATCTCATTGTCGCCGACGAACACGATCCGGCGGTCGCCATCCTTGAACTCCGAAAGTTTTGCGACGAATTTTTCAGCCATTTGCGCTACTATCCTCGCGTTTCGCTTACAACGGCTACGTTTTGAGCCAATCCTCGGGCCTTGCTGGCTGTACGGACGCAACCCGTAGGCGCTCGCCAGCGATCTGCAAGCCATGCGTCTAGCACAGACTGGGGCGCGGCGCGACCGCATCCGCTGAATTTTGTAGCCCTGTTCTCATTTTGGACAAAGCGAAACTGCCATGCGAGCCTGGCGAAAGAGGCATGCCCTTGGCTCAACCATGCCGCCCCCACGGGGGCCTTAAGCCATCCGGTTCTCGATCTCACCGATGTTCTCGATCCACAGCTTCACCACGTCCCCGGGTTTGAGGAATTCGCCGCGGCCGGCGCCGACCCCGGCAGGGGTGCCGGTGAGGATGAGGTCGCCGGGGTGCAGCGTCATTCCCGCGGACAATTGCTCGATCTGCTCGGCGAGCGTGAAAATCATGTCTGAGGTGTTGGAGTCCTGCTTGATCTGGCCGTTGACCCAAAGTTTAAGCCCAAGCTTCTGCGGATTTGCGATGTCGCTTGCCGGCACGATCCAGGGCCCGAGCGGGCACGAGCCGTCGAAAGTCTTGTGCTTGGTCCAGTCCCATTTGAACGGCGAGTCATCGGCAACATTGGCCCGGCGGCCGCGATCGCGTGCGGATAGGTCATTGCCAATCGTATAGCCGGCGACGTAACCGAGTGCCTTTTCCTGCGGCACGTCCTTGGCCGGCCGGCCGATAACGGCGGCCAACTCCACCTCCCAATCGACGTTTTTGGCGTAGCCGGAGATCTTGATGGTTGCGCCGGGATCGGTGACCGCATGCGGCGCCTTGATAAAATGCCAGGCTTTGAGGCCCTGCGTATGCGGATCGGGCGGCGGGGGGCGGTTCTCCCGCGCCGCCATTTCGGCGGCGTGGTCCATGTAATTGGCGCCGGCACAATAGATGGTCCGCGGAAAGCGGAGCGGCGCGAGTAGCTTGGTCTTGGCGAGGGGCTGTGGCTTGACGCGGCTCTTCGCCGCCCCGGCGGCGGCCTTCCTGAGCGCGTCTTCGGCGGCCTTCCAGTCCTCGAGAATGCCGACCACGCTCGCGTAGCTGGCGTTGCCGGTGAACTTTGCGGTATCGAACACCTCGTCGCCGATGACGATCCCGGCGCGCGGCCCCTCGTTCGTTTTGTAGGTCGCAAGCTTATAGCCGGCGGTTCTTGCGGCAGCCATGTGCGTCTACTCCCCTGATGCAGATCAAACCCTCGCCGACGACAAAACAGCGAACTTTGCCAATTGGCAAGACCGTGATGAAACCGGCGGGCGCGCGGTCTTGAGTTGGCCGGCGCACGGTGGTTGAGTGAGAGGCAAACGGCAGCAAGCCGAACAATGCCGAAGGTTGGAGAATGAGATGATAAAGCCGAGACGAATCGGACATGCCACATTCGAGACGCCCGACCTGCAAAAGATGACCGATTATTACACGCAGGTGATGGGCCTGGTGCTCACCGAGCGCGAGAAGGATCGGGCCTTCCTCGCCACGCAGATCGGGCAGCTCGCCGTCCAGCTCAACAAAGGCGAAACCGAACGCTGCACCGCGATTTCCTTCGAGGTAGCACCCAATTGCGATTTCGGCGAGATGACGCAGGAGCTTGCGAAAGACGGTATCAAGAGCGAGCTGCGCAACGATTCCGTTCCCGGCATCGGGCCGGTGCTCACGTTCAAGGACAATAAGGGAACGACGATCGCATTGTTCAAGGAATGGAGCTATCTGGGCAAGCACCTGGATCATTTCGGTGTCGGCCCGCTTAAACTCGGCCATATCGCCTTCGTGGTCGAAAACCCGCGCAAGACCGCGGAGTTTTACGAGAAGATCATGGGCTTCCGCGTCTCGGACTGGATCGACGATTTCTTTGTCTTCATGCGCTGCAACACCGACCACCACACGGTGAATTTCATCCGCGGCAAGAACATCAAGATGCATCACATCGCCTTCGAGCTGAAGGATTTCATCCATCTGCAGAACTCGTGCGACCTGTTCGGGCAGAAGAAGATCCAGATCATCTGGGGGCCGCTGCGGCACGGCCCCGGCCACAACGTCGCCACCTACCACCGCAATCCAGACGATCAGGTGGTCGAGTTCTTCTGCGAGCTTGATCAGATGGTCGACGAGGAGCTCGGCTATTTCGAGCCGCGGCCTTGGCATCAGGACACGCCGCAAAAACCTAAGACCTGGCAGGGCGGCAAGACCAATATCTGGGGCCCACCGCCCCTGCCGGACTTCCACAGGGGCAGGGATTAAGCGTTTGCTCCGTGTGCCGCCTCGTTCTGCCCGCTTGCGCCGAAGTAAAGTGAAAAGAGACATTTCCGCCGGGCTAGGAGCGCGGCGGCATCTCACTCTCGCTCACTCGATCTCACAAAGGCGGTGCAGGCGTATTCATCGCACGATCAATATCCGGCGCGGAAAAAGGCGGCGGGTGCTTAAAGCGAACGGCGGTGTCGCCGGACTTTGGACCAAAACACGCGTCTGCGGCGCTGCCTAGGGACGGCACGCCAGCCGAGGCACCGCGCTCTGACTAGGCCCGCCCCCAGCGGCTGTCGGAAAAAAATTGCTTACTCGCTCTTGCCGCCGAGCTGCTTGAGCTTGGCGAATACGGCCTCGACGTTGAGCTCGTCAGCCGGTTTCTTCTCGGCCGCGGGCTCCGGCTCCTGCTTCGGCACCGTCGTCAACGAGGCCGGCAACAGCGTCGCGCCCTGCTCCGCGGCAACGGCCGGCTTATCCTTGGCGGCGCGCTGCACTTCGAGGTCGAGATCGATCTGCGTGCAGAGCCCGAGCGTCACCGGATCGAGCGGCGTCAGATTGGCCGAATTCCAGTGCGTCCGGTCGCGGATCGCCTGGATCGTGGACTTTGTGGTGCCGACCAGCCGCATGATCTGGCTGTCCTTGAGCTCCGGGTGATTGCGCACCAGCCAGAGGATGGCGTTGGGCCGGTCCTGGCGGCGCGACACCGGCGTGTAGCGCGGGCCCTTTTTCGGCTTGGCGTCGGGCATGCGCACTTTCGCTTCGGCGATGTGCAGCCGACGATTGGGATCGGCTTCGGCAGCGGCGATTTCTTCGCGGGACAATTGCCCGGTCAGCACCGGATCGAGGCCCTTGATCCCCTGGGCGGCGTCGCCGTCGGCGATGGCCTTGACTTCCAGCGGGTGCAGCTTGCAGAGGTCGGCAATCTGATCGAACGACAGCGATGTATTGTCGACCAGCCAGACGGCTGTCGCTTTTGGCATCAACGGCGCGGTCGCCATGGTAAATCTCCTCCTGTGCTTCACCCGCCCCCCCAGGCGAAGCCACTCATCAACAATGACGGGAAAGACGCCGGCAATATAGGCAGCCGGTCCGAGCGATGCAACATGCAGCTTTTGGCCCGGTTGGCCCGATTCGCGGCCCCGACAGCCAGTTCCGCCGCCGTGCTAAGGGTATTGGGCAAGCAACCAGCCATAAGGATCAAAAATGCCAGGACCGCTCGAGGGGAAAGTTGCCATTATCACCGGCGCCGGCCGCGGTCTCGGCCGGGTGATGACGCTCGGACTGCTCGCCGCCGGAGCACGCGTGACCGCGATCGAACTTGATGCTCAGGCGCTCGACGAGATCGGCCAGGCGGCTGACGCAAGCGGCGCGACCGACCACATGCTCGCCATCGTCGCCGACATCACGCCCGACGACAGCGCCGCGAAGATCGTGCGCGCTACCATCGAGCGCTTCGGCCGTCTCGATATTCTGGTCAATAACGCCGGTATTAACATGGCCGTGTTCCGGCGGCCCGACGTCAAGTACGCAACAAAGTTCTGGGAGGTTACGCCGGAGGAATTCCGCCGCATCATTGAGGTCAACGTCGTCGCTCCCTTTCTGATGGCGCGCGCAGCCCTACCACCGATGCTCAAGCAGCGCTGGGGCCGGATAATCAACGTGACAACAAGCCTCGACACCATGTATCGCGGCGGCATCCAGCCTTATGGGGGATCCAAAGCAGCGAACGAAGCGCATCTATTGGCCTTCGCGCAAGAACTCGAAGGGACCGGGGTCACCGCCAACGTGCTGGTGCCGGGCGGCGCCGCCAATACGCGTATGGTGTCGCCCGCCCAAGAGCCCGACCGCAGCAAGCTGATCTCGCCCGACGTGATGATCGCGCCGCTTGTCTGGCTGTGTTCGGCCGAATCCGACAAGGTGACTGGCCAGCGCTTCATCGGTGCTCGCTGGGACAAAACTCTCCCGCCCGCGGAGGCGGCGAAAAGGGCCGGCGCGCCCGCGGCCTGGCAACAGCTGGGCCGGCAAGCCATCGTACCAGGCGAGACGCGCTGACGGCAGTGATTGCGGGATCCGCCCATGGGCGCTCGTGCGCTGCGGCTCGCTGGACGGGGCGAAAAAAGTTTCGCGTTCACTTGTTTGAAAGCGGCGGCTTCTGCGCCCAATCGCTTGTCGGCACCGCGAGCGGCACTGCCGTGGCTAACGCCGCCTGAGGCGTTACTCGGGCTTGAATCCCGCCGCCTTGATGACCGGAGTCCATTTGGCGATTTCGGCCTTTTGTTTGGCCGCAAGCGCCGCCGCAGTTTGATCCTCCGCGGGCCAGATCTCCTGGCCGACTTTCTTGAACCGTTCCTGCACGCTCGGATCGGCAAGCGCTACGCGAACAGCGCCGGTGATTTTGGCAATCACGTCCGGCGGGGTGCCTCTCCGCACCCAGATGCCATGCCAGAAGGTCGCATCGATCTCGGGGATGCCGAGTTCGTCCAGCGTCGGCACATCGGGGGCCGCCCACCAGCGCTTCGGCTGCAGAACCGCATAGGCCTTGAGCTGGCCGCCGCGCACATAGCTCAGATAGCTCGCCGCCTGGCCAAAGGCGAAGTCGATGTGGCCACCGAGCATGTCCTCCACCAGCGGCGCGCCGCCGCGGTACGGAACGATTTGAAAGGCTGTTCCCGTCCGCTGCTGAAAAAGCCGGGCCGCGACCTCGGAGGGGCTGCCGACACCGACGGTGCCCATCGTCGCCTTGCCCTGGTCGGCTTGGAGCCAAGCGATGAGGCTTTTGACGTCGCTCGCCGGCACCGATTTCTTTGAGACGATCCAGATCGGCGTGTCGGCAATTAGCGAAACCGGAGCGAGATCGTTCACCGGGTCGTAGGGCAGTTCATGATCGCCGGGTTGAAGACGGCGGTCTGCACATGACCCAGGCTCAGCGTGTAGCCGTCAGGCGGCGAATGCGCCACGCGGCCAACGCCGATACTACCGCCGGCACCGCCGACATTTTCGACGATGATGGCCTGACCCAACGCCGCTCCCATGCGTTCGGCAAGGATGCGCGCGATCGTGTCGGTTGGGCCGCCCGCCGGATAGGGTACGACAATGGTGATGACGTGCGAAGGATAGGTGCTCGCCGCTGCGCGCAAAACACCGTAGCGACGCAAAGGCCAAGAGCGGCGGCAGCCAGTGCGAGACTCTTGCGCATGGGCTTCCTCGGCTGTGGGAGTTTTTGCGCTCCCGCTTTGCTGTTGTCTCTGCGGTGGGATTGTAATTTGCTAGACAGCGGCTTGTCACCAGCGAGGATGCCTGAGGGATCAACCATGGATTTCGAGTTCAGCGAGGAACAGAATTTGCTGCGCGAGAGCGTACGTAAGCTCGTCCAGAAGCACGCGCCGCTCGAGCACGTGCGCCAACTCGACCGCGAGCGCGCCTATCCGGAGGAGCTGTTTCAGGCCTGTGCCGCCGCTGGGCTGCTCGCCCTACCCTTTCCGGAAGACTATGGAGGCTTCGGCGGAAGCCTGCTCGACATGGTGATCGTCGCCGAGGAAATCGCCCGCGTCTCCGCCGATCTCGTCATGTGTTACACCGGCAATATCTTTTGCGGGCTCAATCTGCTGCGCAAAGGCTCCGAAGAACAGAAACGCAGCTGGCTGCCAAAACTATTCACCGGAGAAATCAAATTCTCGATCTCAATGTCCGAACCCGACGCCGGCTCCGACATCGGCGCGATGCGCACAACGGCGGTGCGCGACGGCAACGAATGGGTGATCGACGGCCGCAAGATCTGGGCTTCGATGGCCGGCGCTAAGGACAACGTCATCAACCTTTATGTCAAGACCGATCCAAAAGCGCATTATCGCCAAGGCCTGTCGCTGTTTCTGGTTGACAACGACACGCCGGGACTGAGCCTACGCAAGCTCGACATGCTCGGCCGCCGCGCCACCGGTACCTACGAGCTCGTCTTCGACAAGGTGCGGGTACCACCTGACCGACTGGTTGGAGGCGAGAATAAGGGCTGGGACGTGGTCATGTCCGGCCTACAAGTGGAGCGCGCCACATCGTGCGCCGGCAATGTCGGGGCCGCACAAGGCATCGTCGATCTGGCCACCCAATACGCCAAGGACCGCAAGCAATTCGGCCGGCCGATCGGAACCAATCAGGCGATCGCCCACATGCTTGCGGACATGGCGACAGATGTGGAAGCCGCGCGCACGCTCATGTGGCGCGCCGCCTGGCTCGTCTCCAACGGCAAAGACGCGCTGCGCGAGATCACCATGGCCAAGCTTTTTACCTCGGAGACCTATGTGAAAGTGGCCAATCTCGGCATGCAGGTCTTCGGCGGCTTCGGCTATTGCGCCGAGTTCGACATGGAGCGGCACTACCGCGACGCCCGCGCCGCCACCATTGCGGCGGGCACCTCGCAGATTCAGCGCAACCTGATCGCCAATCTGATGGGGCTCAAGGTGCAGTAGTCCCTATGGACTGCACGAACATTCGCCCTCAGCTGCGCTCCGCCTTGCAGTTGTGCCATGCGGGCACCGCGCAGACCTTTCGTCCGTGGGTACCGTCCGCATACCGCCGCTGCCGCGCCCCCACAGACAGGAAGGTCAGAAACATTAGATGAGCTCTGAGAACAACCTGTGGTTACGCTTTTCAAAAACCCTCTAAAGAGACCTCCGAGTCTGCGGTGTGGGCGTCCAGGCCAAGCCAACGGCACCATGGGCAAAGCATGAAAATCGTCGCGCATCCGCCGTCGATGTTGATTTCTGCAACGCGTGCCTTCAAGTATCTCCTACATAGCCGAGCAACAACATTGGCCCCGAGGACGATTAAGAATGATGATCTCACGGCGCGCAATCATCGCCAGCATCGCCGCCACACCGGCGACAACGCTATTTCCGGTCACGCTCTTCGCTGCGGCTTATCCGGACCGGCCGATCCACCTGATTGTGCCGTTCGCGGCGGGCGGAAACGCCGACATCGTCGGCCGGGTCGCCGGCGATCTCATCGGCAAAGGTCTCAACCAAACGGTGGTGGTCGAGGACCGCGCCGGGGCCGGTGGCGGGATCGGGGCCGAATACGTGGCGCACGCTGCGCCTGACGGCTACACGCTGCTCGTCGGTTCAAACGGTCCGCTCACCGTCAACCCGTTCCTGCACTCCAATCTCGGCTACGATCCGCTGAAGGATTTTATCGCCGTTGCGCTCACCAGCTATGTGCCCCACGCCCTCATCATGAGCAACAAGGTCGAGGCGAAGACGCTGCAAGACGTGATTGCCATGAGTAAGAAAACGCCGGTGACGGTGGCGACCAGCGGCGTCGGAAGCGCGACCCACATGACCCTGGAGCGCCTCAAGGCAGCGACTGGCGCCAATTTCACGCATGTGCCCTATCGGGGCGGCGGCGCGCTGCTACCCGACCTGATCGGCGGCAGCATCGACGGCGCTCTGACGGAATTTTCCACCGCGCTGCCGCTGCACAGGAGCGGCAAGGCGCATATTGTCGCCATCGCATCAGCGCACCGGTCCGCGCTGGCGCCCGATATCCCGACCTTCCAAGAAAGCGGCGTGAAAGGTTTTACGGCGCAGAGCTATATCGGCATCGTGGCGCCGGCCAAGACGCCGCCCGAGGTTGTCGAGAAGCTGCAAAATGCGGTTCAGAAGGGCCTTACTCCCGGTTCTGCGGCGGCTCAGCGCCTTGCCGCACTCGGTTCCGAAACCGCTACGCCGGAGCAGATGACGTCGAAGGGGTTTGCCGCATTTATTCGCAACGATTACCAGGCCATGGGCGCGGCCGCGAAGCTTGCAGGAATAAAGCCGGACTGACGGGACGCTCACGACCTTTCGGCCAATAACGCGCGGTTCGCAGTTCAAGATGAGACACCGAGACATTCACATCGAAGCATGGACGAAGAGATTTTGCGCGCATTGGCCGAAGCACTGTCCGCTGCTGCGGCCTCGTTCGCCCGGGCGCACGCGTAGAGCGCGCATCGCCAGATCAGGAATGCGTTCGCGCCGACTTCGCCCGGCGTATGATCATGCATAGCGCAACCCCCGACCGAAAGCCCCTGGATACATACTCGACCTCTTTGCTCGCAGATCACGCGGACGATCACGCGATGTAGCGAAAGGGCTCCGGCATTGCGTCATCCCGCTGCAGATCCCTTAAGTGAATGCCGCGCTTGCGGCGGCCGGCGGGAAAGCGTGGCGGCCTCCCATCCAACGGGGACAACCTGCATCGTAAACGACAGCGACCGGCTCAGGCGGCCGAGCATACCCGCCCCGCGTTGCTGATGTTGTCTGTGCCGCGCGGTGCGCTAGGGTGCCCGCGCGCACGGACACAGACAGGGACGAGGGAAAAAGCCATCATGGAACTGCTGCCGAAGGGCGCCAATTTCGTCCGCGCCAAGACGCTGTGGGAGATCGGGCTGCACATCGCCGGCAATCCGGAAACACCCTATGGCGGCAACCGCGACATGCTGATCACCATCGGCAGCGGATCGGGCCCGCAATTCCGTCCGTGGCTGCGGCTTGCCACCGGCTCGGCGATTCTCGCCGAGGAGGTGGTCAAGGGCGGCGGTGTCGACCTCGCCTTCGTCAATCCCTCGGCGCTGCTCACCCAGGCCTATCGCGGCGTCGGGCTGTTCAAAACGCCGCTGCCGGTCCGCATAATCGCCTCGTATCCGAGTTGGGACCGTTTCGTTTTCGCCGTGCACCCGCGCACTGGCATTCGCTCGCTCGCCGACCTCAAGGCGAAACGCTATCCGCTGCGCGTCTCAGTGCGCGAAGATCCCACGCATTCGACGCATGTGCTGATCGAGCAGGCCTTCGCCCTGCACGGCTTCGCACTCGCTGATATCGAATCTTGGGGTGGCCAGCTTGTTCTCTGCGGTGGTCCATCGGATAAGCGCCGACTCGAACCGATGGCGCGCGGCGAGATCGACGCCGTATTCGACGAGGGCATCAAGGTATGGCTTGATGAGGCGCTCGCCGCCGGCCTTGTTCCGCTCGAACTTAATGAGGACGAGTTCGCGGCGATGGGCAAGCTCGGCTGGCGTCGCGTGCGCCTGCCCAAGGCCCGCGTCCGCCGTCTTGTAAAAGAAATCGATACGCTCGATTTCTCCGGCTGGCCGATCTACGCCAATGCTTCCCTTCCCGAAAAGACCGCCTACGATGTCTGTGCCGCGCTCGCCGCGCGCGAGGCAGAAATTCCGTGGGAGAAAGGCAGCGACGGCTCGGCGTTGCACATGGTCAGCGACACCGAGACCACGCCCGCGGATGTGCCACTTCATCCCGGCGCCGAGCGCTGGTACCGCGAGCATGCGGGGTGACGTGCAATCGCCGGCCAAGCGGAAGCTTGTCGTCTCGCCTGTCGTGACGGATCAAATCGACTGCAACGCGCGGGTCGCTCGGCTAGCCGCCGCGCTTTCCTCGCCGGCCGCGGGCCGACTTTTCCGAGCGGCCGGTGAAGGGGACCACCGGCGCCGCGTCGCCGGCGCTTTTTTTCAGCGCCGCGCGTAGATCGACGGGTCGATCGTGCTTTTTGAGAAGATCGGCGAACGCCTCGTCGGCGAGCTCCTGAAAGGTCATCATGCGGTCGCGCGCCAAAAGGTCGAGCGCGGCCCAGGTTTCGTCGTCGATCTGCACCCGCTTGCCTGGCATGGCCCTGTTTCCGGGTCGGGCAGTAAAACGTATCTTCAACCGTCGGTGAAGGGAAAAATGCCATTGGCGAGCAGGGATACGCTTCCTGGTCGCCGGGCGTCGGGGCCGCGGTATTGCTTGTCCTTCTGCGATCATGCCAGTGCTCGGCGCCGGGAGGTCACGGTGCGCCTCACATCTACTATCGCGGCGTTCAACCGCTGCAGCGCCCTGCCCCGGCAGGCGGAAGCCCGCGCAAAGCGCGCAGGACCGCCGCGCGTCTACCTATTTCGACGAGCCGCAGCGCCTGCAGATGCCTCGCCCCGCATGCCTTCTGGTCGATTGCAAAAGCGCAGCCGTTTCAGTCAAAGGCAGAATCAACCCTCCCGCGCACCCACCTGCTCCTATCCGGCGCAGCCTGCGGACACACGGGCAGCTGCAATACCGTCGCGCGCTGGCCGGCTCGCAATCGCGTCACCAGCACGATCTGCCCGTTCGGAAACTCGATCGCATCGTGGTGCGTGCCCGGATTGTTGGTATTGATCTGGCGAAACACACCGGTGCGGTGGCGAATCTTCCAGCGGTTTTTGTTGAAGAACAGTGTTTGCAGGAACGCGTATTGGCGCTCCACTTCTTCCTCGAACGCCAGCTCAGTCCCCGGCCTAAGGCAAACCGCGACCTCCGGTTCCCCAATCGAGGAGAAACCGCGGGTCAGCGTGTTGGAAAAATCCGTGGTTATCAGCTTGTCGCCGACCCTGGCGGGTCGCGAGGCAACTGCATGAAGGCTGTAGTCACACATGCAAGAAGCTCCTTTCTTGGTCTAAATATGAAACGTCGCATCTTTCGATTGTTTCACAGGAATGTACGCTGGCGTGCAGTTCGTACCGAATTTCTGTCGCAAGGGCGGACTTCTTTGGTCGCGCGCCTACGCGAAGACATGGCCCGGCTGCGGGGAGCAACCATTGGTCCGTGCCGAAGGTCATGGGCCGAGCAGGCGCTGACGCTCACGCCTGATGGCGCGATAGCACTCGCAGGATAGAGACTCGAGTGCCGCAGCGTCGGTGATTTCGATGAGCCGCCGCCCAGTCCGAATGGCGTCGTGCGCCTCCATCTCGCCGAGGCATTCGGAAATCGTTGCGCGCCTCACCCCCATCAGCCGCGCCAACGCCTGATGCGACATTGCGATCCGCGCCGCTTCCAGGCTGTCGCGCGCCAGCAAGAGCCAGCGGCCGAGCCGTTGCCTGACCGAATGTTGGCCGTTGCACGCGCCGAGCTGGCAGCTCTGCAGCACAATGAGCTGCGCATATTTCATCAGCATGTCGCGCAAGGACTCGCTGGTGCCGAGAAATTCGCGGAAGCCCGCAGCGGAGGCGCGCAGTGCGGTGCCGCCGATCTGCACCACGCGCCGCAACGGCGGCTGTGAGTCGCCGAACATCACCGGCAGGCTGGTGGTGCCCTCCGAGCCGAAAGGCCAGGCTTCCACCCAGTCGCGGCCGCTGACTTTGGCCATCACCGAAACCAGGCCGCTCTCAAGAAAATAGACGTGTTCCACTGGCAGATTGCGATCGTGCAGGACTTGCCGCGGCATGATTTCGACGCGCCGCAAGAGCGGCATCAGACGCTTAACGTCCCGCTCCGGCAATTGGCCAAGGAAACGGCTGCGTCCCGCCGGAATCCTGTGCGCGCTGCCGGCTATCCCTCGCGGCTGGCCAATGTCCCCCCGTATCGCGCGGACGTCCATGCCTAAAGTCTTGTTAAGGGCAAGACGCCGGCGCCGGTTCGTTGCGGCCGCGGGGTATTCCCCGTCGGCGCTGCCGGCCCCGGCGCCGCCTGCGCATCAGAGAACTCACATTCGCGTGCGACGACAGTGATACGAGAACGCGCGCCGGGCGGCGCCGTTCCACGGACCACGTTCACACCACGTGAGGTGAGGAGGCTGTCGCACAATGCGCAAAACAGAAACAGTTCGCGTCAAGTTTCGCGGATCCGCGGCGCGTTTTCCTCCGAACCCGGCGCTCGGCCCGGCGCATCGCATCGCAGCATGCGAGTGTCGAAGAACCGCTGGGCAATCGCGCGTTTGATAATAGCGAATAGGCGCCACATCGAATCGCGCGGCGCAAACAGCCCGTGCTTGCGGTTATCGGCATTTTCGCTCTGCACAACGCGCGAAACGCCACAGGGCTTGCCGTTGATCGACCCGATCTCCGGCAAAGAGGAAAGTGGAGGCCGCAAGGCCGCAGCGAGAACGTGGAGCAGATCGCCTTATCGATCGCCGGTGCCGCTCGCCACCTTGCGCCGGCGAATGCGAGATCGACGATGCGCTTGAATACTCTTGCCGCGGTCGGCGTCGGCGCTGTGTCTGTCCTGGACTTCGAGTCCCACGGGGCGGCAAATGCGCATATGAAAGCCCACATATTCTGACGGCCGCACTGACGCTCAATCCGGCTTCGGCCTCAAGCGGAACGCTCGGCTCGCCGGGGGCGCGAGATCGCCGGGCCGTTCGCCCCGGTAGAGCGTGGCATGACACCAGGTCAACTGCGTCAGGACCTTGATGATGACGGAAATCCGGCTAGTTTCCCTCGACCAGGAGGACGTCGCGGCGCTGCAGTGCGCCAACGCTCGGACCGTGTTCGAAAAACGGCACGTAGGCCGCTGTAGATACGACAGAAAGATCAGGATCGCGGTGTCGACGGCGCCCTCGAGCCGCGCGAAAAACAGCCGCAATTGTGCCGGACACAGCGGCGTGGCAGAGCAACCTTCAGCGAACTAAGGGGAACCCCGATGCCCCAATCAACCTTTCGGCGGGACCGGATCACAAGGCCGATATTTCGTTGGGCGGCTCATGCGCTGCCTGGCCTTTCGCTGACGGAGCGCGAGGCAATCGATGCCGGCGATGTGTGGTGGGACGCGGAGCTTTTCACCGGGCGTCCGGATTGGAACAAACTGCTGGCATGCGCTCCTGCCAGGCTCTCGCAAGAGGAGCAGGATTTCCTTGCCGGGCCGGTCGAAGAGCTGTGCCGCATGCTCGACGACTGGACGATCAACTGGCTCTGGCACGATCTGCCGTCTGAAGCCTGGAAATTTCTCAAAGCACATAAATTCTTCGCCATGATCATTCCGAAGGCCTATGGCGGCCTCGGGTTCTCCGCCTATGCGCATTCCGAAGTGATCAGAAAGCTCTCATCGCGCTCGATCTGCGCGGCCTGCACCGCGATGGTGCCCAACTCGCTGGGGCCCGGCGAGCTTCTCGTACAGTTCGGCACCAAGACGCAGCAGGATTATTGGCTGCCGCGGCTGGCGCGCGGCGAAGAAATTCCCTGCTTCGGGCTCACCAGCCCGGAAGCCGGCTCCGATGCCGCGGCGATGACCGATACCGGCGTGGTCTGCCGCGACCGCTACGAGGGCGGCGAGGTTTTGGGCATCCGACTCAATTGGCATAAGCGCTACATCACGCTCGGCCCGGTCGCCAGCGTGCTCGGGCTGGCTTTTAAGCTTTTCGATCCCGAGCATTTGATCGGAGACCGCGACGAGGTCGGCATCACCCTTGCGCTGGTGCCCACGCATCTGCCGGGAATCAGGATCGGCCGCAGACATCTGCCGGCCATGCACGTCTTTCAGAATGGCCCAAACTGGGGCCGCGACGTGTTCATCCCCATGGACAACGTCATTGGCGGCCTCGAGCAGGCCGGCAAGGGCTGGAAGATGCTGATGAGCGCGCTGGCGGCGGGACGCGGCATTTCGCTCCCTTCGCTGTCGGCGGCCGGCGCGGCCTATACGGCGCACGTCAGCGGTGCCTATGCGCGCATCCGCGAGCAATTCCACGTTTCGATCGGCAAATTCGAAGCGATCCAGGAGCGGCTCGGCCGCATGGCCGCGACCGCCTATCTGCTCGACGCGGCGCGCCGCATGACCTGCGCGGCGCTCGACGACGGGCATCATCCGGCCGTGATCACCGCAATCATGAAAGCGCAGGCGACCGAGCGCATGCGCACCTGCGTCAACGACGCCATGGACGTGCACGGCGGCAAGGCCATCATCGAGGGTCCGCGCAACTATCTCGGCAGCCTGTATCGCGGCGTGCCGATCGGCATCACGGTGGAAGGCGCCAATATTGTCACCCGCAGCCTGATCCAATTCGGCCAGGGCGCAATCCGCTGCCATCCCTATCTGCTCAAGGAAATGCTGGCGCTGGAAGATCCGGACCGCGCGCGCGGGCTTGACGCCTTCGATGCAGCGCTCTGGGGCCACGTCCGCCACAGTCTCGCCAACGCGGCGCGCGCCTTCCTCTACGCCTGGACCGGCGCATTGTTCGCGCCGGCGCCGAAGGCCGCCGCCGCCTCAAGCTTCTATCGTCATCTCAGCCGTTACAGCGCGGCATTTGCGCTGGCTGTCGATCTTGCGCTTTTGACCTTGGGCGGCGGCCTCAAGCGCAAGGAAATGCTCTCGGCGCGGTTCGCCGACGTTCTCTCGGAACTTTACCTCTCGAGCGCGGCGCTCAAGCGCTGGAATGATGAAGGCCGGCAGCAAGACGATCTGCCGCTGCTCGCATGGTGCATGCAGTCAAGCTTCGCCACCATTGAGGCGCGCTTTGACGAGATTTTTGCCAATGTGCCGAACCGACCGGTGGGGTGGCTGTTGCGCGTCTTCATTCTTCCGTTCGGCCGCCGCCGGCACGCCCCCTCCGATCGCCTGACCGAGGCTTGCGCGGCCATACTCACCACTTCGGGCGCCGCGCGCGAGCGCCTTGTCGCCGGCCTTTATCATCCCGCCGCACACGAGCGCGAAAACGGCCTTGCCTTGCTCGAGCGGGCTTTTGCGCTCACCGTTGCGGTGCAGGCGATCCGCGAGCGCATGCACAAGGCGCGCGTTCGCGACATCGTACAGGCCGAGAAGCAGCGCACGATCAACGCGGCCGAGGCTGCGCAATTGCGTGAAGCGGCCGAAGCAGTCGCGGCAGCCATTGCGGTCGACGATTTCGCGCCGGAGGAGCTGACCTCGCGCGGCGCCTCCCAGCAAGGAGACGTGTCATCGCCAGCGATCTTCCCGCCCCCGTCGCCAGCGACGCCGGACGAAGTCCGGTTTCCCCCGGCCGCGGCGGAGTAAACCGGCCTGTCTATATCACCGACGGCAGCCGTACACCCTTCATCAAGGCGCGCGGGCGGCCCGGCCCGTTCACGCCAGTCGATCTCGCGGTGCAATGCGGCCGGCCGCTGCTGATGCGTCAGCCGTTTTCGCCCGATGCGTTCGACCAGGTGATTCTCGGCTGCGTCAACGTCATCGCCGATGAGATGAATCCGGCACGCGTGGCGACGCTACGGCTCGGCATGGGCGAAGCGATGGCCGCCTTCTCGGTACAGATCAATTGCGGCTCGGGCATGCAGTCGATCGATACCGCCTATCGCTATATCCGCGCCGGCGATGCCGATCTCATCCTCGCGGGCGGTACTGAATCACTCAGCCATGCGCCGCTGGTGTTCAGCAACAGCGCGGCAAACTGGTACGGACAATTGTTCGCCAAGCGCGGGTTGGGCGCGCGTGCCTCAGCGATGCTTGGCTTTCGTCCGGGGTACCTGAAACCAGTCATCGGGCTCGAGCGCGGGCTCACCGATCCGATCACTGGACTGAATATGGGCCAGACCGCGGAATTGGTCGGCCATCTGTTCAACATCACGCGCCGGCAGGCGGACGAATACGCGGCCGAGAGCCAGCAGCGGCTCGCGGCGGCACAGAACAACGACGTCTTTTCCGGCGAACTCGAACCCGCCTTCGCGCGCGGCGGTACGGTGTTTGATTACGACGACGGCGTGCGCCCTGACAGCACCGCCGAGAACCTCGGCAAGCTCAGGCCCGCCTTCGAACGGCCCTGGGGCAAGGTCACGGCGGGCAACAGCTCGCAAATCACCGACGGTGCATCGTGGGTCATCGTCGCTTCCGAGCAGGCGGTCGAGCAATACAAGCTCACGCCCAAGGCGGTGATCGTCGACAGCGAATGGTCGGCGCTCGATCCTGCGGTTATGGGATTGGGTCCGGTTTATTGCTCGAGCGCGCTTCTCAAGCGCCGCCATCTTGCGCTCGGCGACGTCGAGCTGTGGGAGCTCAACGAAGCGTTTGCCGCGCAAGTGTTGGGTTGCCTGGCGGCTTGGCAGGACGATGAATTCTGCCGCGATGCGCTCGGCCTGCCGGGCGCCGCCGGCCGCGTCCCCCGCGAGCAGCTCAACGTCGATGGGGGCGCGATCGGGCTTGGCCATCCGGTGGGCGCCAGCGGCAACCGCATCGTGCTGCATCTCGTCAACGCGCTGCAGCGGCTCGGCAGGAAGCGCGGGCTTGCCACTGAATGTATCGGCGGCGGCCAGGGCGGCGCCATGCTGATCGAAGCGATTTGAAGGGCGCGGCTTTATGAAAACCGCACACGCCGCCAAACCCGCCATGGCCATCCTGGGCAAGCGTAATCTGGAGCTTGGCCCGTTCGCCATCGAGGAGGCGGCGCAGGGCGCCGCGCCGTGGGCGCATTGGCGCATGCGCACCGACGAGGACGGGACCGTCTGGCTCCTGTTCGATAAGAAAGACGCGACCGCCAACACGCTGTCGGAGGATGTGCTCACTGAGCTCAACACAATCCTGGAAAGGCTCGAGCGCGAGCCGCCGCGTGGCCTGATCATCCGCTCGGCCAAGCCGGCCGGCTTCATTGCGGGCGCCGACATCGCGCAGTTTCGCGGCGCGAGTGACATCGCGCAGATCCAAGCGCTGATTACCCGCGGCCACGTCGTGATCGACCGGCTCGACCGCCTCCCGACCCCGACGGTTGCCGTGATTCACGGCTATTGCCTGGGCGGCGGGCTCGAAGTGGCGCTCGCCTGCGACTACCGCATCGCCATCGACGACGCCAGCTTCGGCTTTCCCGAGATTCTGCTCGGACTACATCCCGGCCTCGGCGGCACGGTGCGGCTGCCGCGGCTGATCGATCCGCTCCAGGCCCTGACCATGATGCTGACCGGGCGCAGCGAACGCGCCCGGCGCGCCCGCGCGCTTGGCCTGGTCGATGCGGTCACGCAGGAGCGGCACGTGCGCGCCGCTGTGCGCGCGGCGGTGAACGGCGAGATGGTGCGTGCGAGACGCGGCTTCGTCGGCACGGTGCTCAACACGCTGCCCGGGCGCCGCCTGTTAGCGGGCCGCATGGCGAGCCAGGCCGCGCGGCGAGCACCGCGCGCGCATTATCCGGCACCCTATGCGCTAATTAATCTGTGGGTCGAGCACGGCGGTGATGCGCAGGCGATGCAGCAGGCCGAGATTGCGTCATTCGCCAAACTGCTCGTCGGCGCGACCGCGCAAAATCTGGTCCGCACCTTCTTTTTGCGCGAGAACCTCAAAAGCCTTGCCAGCGCACCCTGGCACGGGACCCGCGTGCACGTGATCGGCGCCGGCACCATGGGCGGCGACATTGCCGCCTGGTGCGCCTGGCAAGGCCTAACGGTGACGCTGGCGGATACCAGCAGCGGCGCGATCGGCGGGGCGATCAAGCGCGCGGCCGATCTTTACCGCAAAATCGGCCGCGACGACCGGCGCAAGGTGCGCGATGCGCTCGACCGCGTGGTCCCCGATCTTAGGGGCGAAGGGGTCACGGGTGCCGACCTGATCATCGAGGCGGTGCCGGAAAATCTCGAACTCAAGCGCAAAATCTTTGCCGGCGCCGAGCCCAAGATGAAGTCCGCCGCGATTCTTGCCACCAACACGTCAAGCATTCCACTCGAACAATTGCGTGTCGGATTGGCCCGGCCCGAGCGCCTGGTCGGCATCCACTTTTTCAATCCGGTGTCGCGTATGCAGGTTGTCGAAGTCGTGAGCCATGATCAGGTGGCGAGCGAGGTGCTCGACGCCACGCGCGCCTTTTTGGGGCGCATCGATCGCCTGCCCGCACCGGTAAAGAGCGCACCCGGCTTTCTCGTCAATCGAGCGCTGACCCCGTATCTGCTCGAAGCGCTTGTCATGATCGATTCCGGGATAAAGAAGGAAACCATCGATAAAGCCGCACTCGATTTCGGCATGCCGATGGGGCCGATCGAGCTCGCCGACGAGGTCGGCCTGGATATTTGCCTGCACGTCGCGGAAATGCTGCGCGGCAGCCTTCCTCACGAAATGCCCGAGGTACCGCAATGGTTCAAGGACAAGGTCACGAGCGGCGCGCTTGGCAAAAAGACCGGCAACGGGCTTTATGAGTGGAAAGAGGGTCGGCCGGTAAAAGCGCACGACAATGCCGCGCCGCCGCCGGACGCGACCGACCGGCTGATCCTGCCCATGCTCGATGCCTGCATGACCTGCTTGCGCGAGGGCGTGGTCGCCGACGAAACGGTTCTCGACGGCGCCGTGGTGTTGGCTACCGGTTTTGCGCCGTTCCGCGGCGGACCAATGCACTATGCGCGAACGCGCGGTTTTGCCGAGGTGCGCGATCGGCTCCTCAGCCTCGCCGCTTCTTACGGGCTGCGCTTTAAGCCCGACCCGGGCTGGAGCACCGGCGCGCGATGATCCGCGCTGCGATCGTCGGGCTCGGCCGCTGGGGCCGCTCGCTGGTGTCTTCGGTGGCCGGCAAGAGCAACGACATCCGCTTCACTTGGGCCACGACGCGCACGCGCGCAGGCGCCGAGCAATTTTGCGGCGAGAACAAGATTGCCCTAGCCGACACTTACGAGCAGATTTTGCGCGATTCGAGTATCGACGCCGTGGTGCTGGCGACGCCGCATACGCAACATGAGGCGCAAGCGCTGGCGGCGCTTGCCGCCGGCAAGCACGTCTTTGTTGAAAAGCCGCTCACGCTGGAGCACGCCAGCGCCCAGCGCGTCGCCGCGGCGGCGCACAAAGCCGGCCTTGTGCTCGCGGTCGGACTGAACCGGCGCTTTCATCCGAGCATATGCGAGCTTCGCGCCCGCGTTCGCGACGGAAAACTCGGCCGCGTCGTCGGCGTGCTCGCGCAGCACACCACCTCGACCGCACAATTCATTGCGCTTGATAATTGGCGCGCGGCGCCCGAAGAAGCGCCCGGCGGCGCTTTCACCGCGACCGGAGTGCACGCGCTCGATCACATGATCGAGCTTGCCGGCCGGGTCCTTAACGTGCGCTGCGTCACCACGCGTCATTATCCGGGCCCCTCCGACGACACCACCTCGATCATGCTGCAGTTTGCCAATGGAGCGAGCGGATTGATCTTCTGCTCCGTCGCCACCGCCACCAATTACGCATTCACGCTTTATGGCACCAACGGTCTTGGCGAGATTTCGCGGCCCGACCTGTCGCGTCTGCGCTTCACGCCGGCGGCAACGATCGCACCGACCGGGCCGGTGCCGCCGCAGCCCGACGAGACCCTGGATTTTTCTGGGTTCGACATGCTGCACGCCGAATTGACCGCCTTCGCCGACGCGGCGCGCGGGCGATCCCCCTATCCGGTGCCGATCGAAGAGGTGCTGCACGGCATGGCCGTTTTCGATGCCATCGTGCAAGCGGCCGAGAGCGGCCGCACGATCAACGTCGGCGAGCCAGAGGATTGACCGCGGCCCGCACGAGTTGAATTTGCGACAGAATCTCGGCTCGTTCCGGCCTTGCGCGATGGCGTGCTTAACGCTACAAAGAAGCGATCGAGTTTTCGGCCGAATGACTTGGCCACGCAGCGACGATAACCGCGCCTGACTGACGATTCTTCACCAAAATCTCGAGCTAAGGACCGGGCGGATTCGCCCGGTTCATCCAACGTGCCTAGGACTATGAGGAGAGGTGTCCCGTGAATAACGGTACCGTGAAGTGGTTCAACACGCAAAAGGGCTATGGCTTCATTCAGCCGGAGGGCGGCGGCAAGGATGTGTTCGTCCACATCAGCGCGGTTGAGCGGGCTGGCCTGCGCGAATTGCGGGAAGGTCAGCGCGTTTCGTTTGAGGTCGTGACGGATCGCAAGACCGGCAAGTCTGCAGCCGAGAATCTGAAGACGGTTTGACGACGGTGAGCGAGACCGCCCGCTGCGGTCTCGCGCCTACTGCCTGCGTTCGGCGCGAGGCCCGCCGCGCGTGATCAGCACCCGCGACCTGCATTGGTCCTGGCAAGGCCAGGACATCGTGCTCGGCTTCGACGAAGCCGGTCTCGGGTCCCTGGTGCTGCTGCTGCCCGCATTAAGCTCGATTTCCACCCGCAGCGAAATGCATCCGCTGATGCAGCGGCTGGCGTCGGATTTCCGCGCGATCGCTGTCGACTGGCCCGGCTTTGGCACGCGTCAGCGGCCGCTCCTGCATTGGACGCCCGAGGCTTTGTCGACTTTTTTGCGTGACGCGCTGCAAACCCTTGGCACACCCTTCGCACCCGCGCGCCGTCCTCCGGCGCCGCCGCTCGTCGTTGCCGCCGGCCATGCCGCGACTTACCTGCTGCATTACGCCGCCATGCACGCCGGCGCCATCGCCCGCGCGGTGTTGATCGCTCCAACCTGGCGCGGCCCGCTGCCGACCATGGCCGGCGGCGATCGTCCGCTCTTTGCCAGGATCAGACGGGCCATCGAGATGCCGGTGATCGGTCCGGCGCTCTATCGACTTAATGTCAATGACTTTGTCATCCGCAAAATGGTTTGCGGCCATGTCTACAGCGACCGGCGCTGGCTCACGGCCTCGCGGCTTGCGGAGAAACGCGAAGTGGTCGAGGCGCCGGGTGCGCGGTTTGCTTCGGCGGGCTTTGTCACCGGCGGCCTCGATCGGGCCGCCAGCCGCGAGGAGTTTCTGGCGCTGGCACGGCGCGCCAACCTGCCGCTTCTGGTCGTCTATGGCGCGCAGACGCCACCGCGCTCGCGTGCCGAAATGCAGGCATTGACGGCGCTGCCGGGCGTGCGCGCGGTCTGCATCCCGCACGGCAAACTCTCAGTCCACGAGGAATTTCCAGATGATGTCTACGGTGCGATCGGCGCGTTTCTTCGCGAGGGAGCCTCCTCGGCCGAGCTAAAACCGTAAGCAGGCGCCCGTTGTCGAGCCCTGCGCAGCGGCCAGGCGACGCAACCGAGGACGACAGCTAGCTCGAAGCCAGGCCCGGAATGGGCACCCCGAACGTCTGCAAAATGAGAAATATATTGAGCAGCAGCACCGCTGCCGTACCGATCACGGCGGCGAACTGCGTGAGTCGGGTGTTGGCGAACTGCCCCATGATGTCGGGCCGCCGCGTGAAGATCAAAAGCGAAATCATCGGCAGCGGCAGGGCGATCGAAAGCACGACCTGGCTAAGCAGCAGCGTATGCGTCGCGTCGGCTCCCATGGCCACCGCGACGAAAGCCGGCGTCATAGTGACCAGACGGCGCACCCAGATGGGGATGCGGAAACCGACGAAGCCCTGCATGATCATCTGGCCGGCCATTGTGCCGACCGTCGAACTGGAGACGCCCGAGGCGATCAAGGACAGCAGAAATATCCCGGCCGCGCCGACCCCGAGCAGCGGCGTCAAGGTCTGATAGGCAGTTTCGATCTCCGCCACTTCGGGATGGCCGGCATGGAACGCGGCCGAAGCCATCATCACCATTGCCATGTTGACCAGACCGGCGAGCACGAGCGCGATGACGACCTCGCGATTGGAAAAGCTCAGCAGCTTGCCCCGCTCGGCATCGTTGCGCACCGGCATGCGCGCCTGCGTCAGCCCCGAATGCAGATAGACCGCGTGCGGCATCACCGTGGCGCCGATTATGCCGACCGCGAGCAGGAGCGCGGCGCCATCTGGCAGTTGCGGCACGACGGTATGCATGGCCGCCGCACCAAAATCCACCGGCGCGATGAACATCTCGACGACGTAACAAAGTGCGATTACGCTCACCAGACTGCCGATGAGCAGTTCGGCCGGCCGGAAGCCGAATCTTTCAAAGGTCAGGAGACCGTAGGTGACGATCCCGGTCACGACCATTCCGGCAAAAAGCGGCATATGAAAAAGCAGGGACAGGCCGACAGCGCCGCCGAGAAATTCGGCAAGATCGGTGGCCATTGCCCCGACCTCGCTGACCGCCCACATCGCCCAGACTACCGGGCGGGCAAATCGTTCGCGGCACATTTCCGCGAGGTTGCGGCCGGTGACGATGCCAAGCTTGGCTGAGAGCGCCTGAAACAGCATCGCCACCAGGTTGGCGAGCAGCACCACCCATAACAGCGTGTAACCGTATTTCGCCCCGGCCTGGATGTTGGTCGCGAAGTTTCCCGGATCCATGTAGGCGATCGAGGCAATGAGCGCGGGGCCAGCGAAGGCCAGGTAGGACAGGAGCCCGCGCCGTTGTCCGGCGAGCAGCGAACGTGCCGTGGCAGCCGTCCGATACGACAGCGAAGCCGGCCGAAGCTCCGCTTCGGTCAAATCGAGGCCGATCTCCTGCGCGCTCGCGGGCCGGTACATGCAGCAGTCACACCAAGGTGTAGCCTAGGCTAAATAAGCGCGCCGGCGTTCCTCGTCAATGGCTCGATAACGTAGCAAGGGTTACATTTTGACACAAACGGCGAGATATATTGATGTCGGCGGCGGCGCGGCGCCGCCGCGGACGCTGCGGTTGCGCAGCAATCGCTTCCACCCTCCGCAGCGGCTAGAGCGAGTGGGTAAGGGCAAGCTGGCAATGGGCAAGCTCCCTACGGAAGTCACCCAGGCGCGCCGCTTCGGCAAGACGCGCTCGGCCCAGTCCACCGCGCTGCTCGAAGATTACGTCGAGCTGATCGCCGATCTTTTGGCGAGCCAAGGCGAGGCGCGGCCGACCGACATCGCCCGGAGGCTCGGCGTGTCGCACGCCACCACGATCAAGGCCATTGCCCGCCTCAAGCGCGCGGGGCTGGCGACCGCCCGACCCTACCGGGGCGTTTTTCTCACCGAGAACGGTCGTGCTCTCGCCGACCGCGTGCGCACACGCCATCGCATCGTCGTCGACCTGTTGCGCGCGCTGGGCGTTCCTAGCGAATCGGCAGAGGCCGACGCCGAAGGTATCGAGCACCACGTATCCGAGACCACCCTTAGGGCATTCGCGCAGTTTCTCAAATCACGCGAATCGTAGGGGGCGCCGCCCGTCGAAGGCGTCCCCCTCCGTCCAGCTACACCACGTGCGCGGTCAGCGCATTGACGATGTTGTCGACGATTTCCTCAATCATCGCCTTGTCGTCGCCCTCGCCCATGACCCGGATCACCGGCTCCGTGCCCGATGGCCGCACCAGCACGCGTCCATGGCCGTTCAGCCGCCGCTGCGCGCTCTGAATGGCCGAGCGCACCCTTTGGTTCTCGAGCGGCTTGCCGCTCTTGTAGTGAACGTTCTTGAGCACTTGTGGCAAAGCATCGAAACGGTGGCAGACCTGCGATACCGGCTTGCCCTGCTTCTGCACGACCGCAAGCACCTGCAGCGCGGCGACAAAACCGTCGCCGGTCGTGGCGTATTCGGAAAGGATGATGTGGCCGGATTGCTCGCCGCCGACGTTATAGCCGTGCTCGCGCATGTGCTCGAGGACATAGCGGTCGCCGACCGGCGTACGCACGAGTTCGAGCCCGAGCGACTGCAGATGCCGCTCCAGCCCCAGATTGGACATCACCGTGGCCACGATTCCGGGCTGCGCGAGGCGACCGTCCTCGCGCCAGCTCTCGGCGATCACCGCCAACACCTGGTCGCCGTCGATCAGGTGCCCGTGTTCGTCGCAAATCAGCATGCGGTCGGCATCGCCGTCCAGCGCAATGCCGATATCGGCCCGCATCTCGCGCACCTTGCGGCAAAACGCTTCCGGTGCAGTCGAACCGCATTCATGGTTGATGTTGAAGCCGTCCGGCTCGACCCCCATCGCGACGACATCGGCACCGAGTTCCCACAGTGCACCGGGCGCCACCCGATAGGCGGCGCCATTGGCACAATCGATGACGATGCGCAGGCCCTCGAGCGAGAGGTTGCGCGGCAGCGTGCGTTTGGCGAACTCGATGTAGCGATCGTGGACTCCATCGATGCGCTTGGCGCGCCCGAGATCGCGGCTGCCCGACAGCCGCTTGGCGAGCTCGGCGTCCATCAGCCTCTCGATCTCGCGTTCGGCCTCGTCCGACAGCTTGTAGCCATCGGGGCCAAAAAGCTTGATGCCATTGTCGTCGAAGGGATTGTGCGAGGCCGAAATCATCACGCCGAGATCGGCACGCATGGAACGGGTGAGCATGGCAACCGAAGGTGTCGGCATTGGGCCGAGCAGCAGCACGTCCATGCCGACCGAGGTGAAGCCGGCAACCAACGCAGTCTCGATCATGTAGCCGGAAAGCCGGGTATCCTTGCCGATCACGACGCGATGGCGGTGCTCGCCGCGGCGGAATACGAGACCAGTCGCCTGGCCGACCTTGAGCGCCAGTTCCGGCGTGATCACGCCATTCGCGCGCCCGCGAATGCCGTCGGTGCCAAAATACTTGCGGACCATCTGGGCCCCCGCCTGCCTCTCCCGGGCAGCCATACTAGCCTCTTCCCGGCATCGGCTGGATCAAAAAATACAGGAACGTTACCGTTTAGCCTTATTCACCATAGACCGGGGAAATGGCCGGCGAGTCAATCCCTTGCGGCCGCCGTGCCGGCGCTCGGCGGCTTTGCCAAAAGTTCCGCCTCAGGCATCATCCTTATCGCGCGCGCTCGGCGCGGGCTGCGTCACCGCGACCGGATCGGAGCCCGGAAAGGTATCTTCCAGTGCGCGGTCGAGCGCCTCATCGAGCGTCTTCTTGCGCTCGGCTGCGACCTCTTTGCGCTCGCCAAGGTCCAACTCCTGGTCGAGACCGGCGCGATCACGGCGACTGGGTCGGGAGTTTCGGTGCAATCGTTCAACCAGGGGGTCCGCTCCACAATTCCGACGACCTGTCTCGACGCCGCCATAAGTTGTCCCCGTCCCGAAGATAACGGCCACCCGCAAGCCGTGTTCCTCGCCGAACCGAACCGGCCTCCGCGTGTGCTATCAAGAGCCCGTATCGACAGCCGGATGCCCAGGATATGAAGACCGCGACCTGCATCGAGGACCTGCGGCAGACCGCCCGCCGCAAGGTGCCGCGAGCCTTTTTCGAATACGCCGAAGGCGGTTCGTATGCGGAGGAGACGCTGCGCGCAAACCGCGTCGATTTGGAGCGGATCAAGCTGCGCCAGCGGATCCTGCTGGATGTATCCGACCGCAGCACCAAAACGACGATCCTTGGCGAACCCGTCGCTCTGCCGCTCGCTCTGGCGCCCGTCGGCCTCTGCGGCATGCAGCATGGCGACGGCGAAATCCTCTCCTGCCGCGCGGCCCAGGCTGCGCGCATCCCGTTTACGCTCTCCACCATGTCGATCTGCTCGATCGAGGATGTCGCCCAAGCGGTCGACAAGCCGTTCTGGTTCCAGCTTTACGTCATGAAGGACCGCGGCTTCATCCGCTCACTGATCGAACGGGCGATCGCGGCCAAATGCAGCGCGCTAGTGCTCACGGTCGACCTGCAGGTGCTCGGCCAGCGCCATCGCGACATCAAGAATGGCCTGGCCGTTCCACCGGAGCTGCGCCTGAAAAACCTTCTCGACATTGCCACCAAGCCGGCCTGGGCGCTCAGCGTGCTCGGCGGCAAGCGCAAGACCTTTGGCAATATAGCCGGCCAGGTCAAAGGCATGGACAACGTCAGTTCGCTTTCACAATGGATTTCCACGCAGTTCGATCCGGCGTTGAGCTGGAAGGACGTGGAATGGATCGCCGGATTATGGAACGCCAAGCTCATCCTCAAAGGCATTCTCGACGTTGAGGATGCGCGAAGGGCGGCAAAGAGCGGCGCAGCCGCGCTCATCGTCTCCAATCACGGCGGCCGGCAACTTGACGGCGCGCCCTCCTCGATCTCGATGTTGCCCAATATCGCCGATGCGGTCGGCTCCGAGCTGGAAATAATGTTCGACGGCGGCATCCGCTCCGGCCAGGACGTCTTCCGCGCGCTTGCGCTCGGCGCGCGCGTCTGCTTGTCCGGACGCGCCTACATTTATGGCCTGGGCGCCGGCGGCGAGACCGGTGTAGCCCGCGCCATCGAGATCATCCGCAACGAGCTTGATATCACGATGGCGCTGACCGGGGTAAAGGACGTCGCTGAGATCGACCGCCGGAACATCGCGGTCATGTAGGATGACGTTCGTTTCAGTCCGCAGGCGCCAACAGGGATCCGGGGCATGCCTTGCTGCCGCCTTTGAGGCGCTTACGCGCATAATTCTCAGACGATGTGCTGCGGCGCGAGTTTACACGCTTCTGCGTCGCCCAGTTCGATCTGCAGGGTTGGATGTGCAATCCAAAATCTATCGTGAAGCTCGCGGTACAGCGTCCGCAGAAACTCGTCGCCCGGGTGCCCATTGGGCATGATCAGATGGCACGTCAATGCCGTCTCGGTCGTGCTCATGGCCCATATGTGCAAATCGTGAATGCCTACGACCCCCGGCAAGCCACGCAGAAATGCGGCCACCTCCTCAGGATCAATTGTAGAGGGAACCGCGCTCAAGGAACGATTGACCGCCTCTCGCAGCAGACCCCACGTTCCCCAGATGATGACGGCCGATATGATGATGCTGGCCGTCGGGTCGAGCCAATTCCACCCGGTCAACAGAATAAGACCGCCTGCCACGACGACGCCAAGCGAAACTGCCGCATCTCCCAGCATGTGCAGGAACGCACCACGGATGTTGAGATCGATTTGTCGGCCCGACATGAGAAGCCACGCCGAAAGCCCATTGATGACTGTGCCCGCCGCAGCAACGATCATGACCGTCAGTCCTGCAACTTCGCCCGGCGCAAACAACCGAAGGACTGCTTCCCAGGCGATGCCGCCGGTCGCCACGAGCAAGATCACACCGTTGAGCAGCGCCGCAAGAATAGAAGCCGAGCGGAAGCCGTAGGTGTATCGAGCCGTAGGATTTAGCTTTGCCAGACGGTGGCCTGCCCATGCAATCATCAGCCCCAGGGCATCGCCGAAATTGTGTGCCGCATCGGCAAGCAGCGCAACCGAATGCGCAGCTATGCCATAGAATATCTGGATGGCGACCAAGCCGACATTGAGAGCGGTTGCAATCGCCAAGATCGCGCCAAAATCTTCGCGCGCGTGAGCGTGGCTGTGGTCGTGCCCGCGACGGCTGTGATCCATGCGGGCGATATGGCGACGGAGCGGGGGTTATACTATCACTTCCCCGCCATGCTCGTTCGACCCCAACGGACCGTGTCAGCAGAACGCGCCGACTCTCCACGCAGCTGGTTAGAGCAGCCCCAGCGCGATGGGCGAACCAGTCGCTGGCAGAGACGCCAGCCTTATGCGGCCTCATAGCCCGTGCGCGAGACCTTCTGATCGGTCTCGGCCGTCGGCTGGTACTGCCACACTCACGCAGAGGCTTTATCACTCCTCCTTATAGCCGTAGCCCGGCACGTTGCCGGTTGCACCGGAATATTTGTAGGGGAGGAATTTCCCCGACATGGTGAGCTTCACGCGATCTCCTTTCGGGTCTGACTGGCGCTCCAGCGCCAGATCAAAGTCGATCGCCGACATGATGCCGTCGCCGAATTCTTCCTCAATCAGCGCCTTGAGCGCCGGCCCGTGGACCATCACCAGCTCGTAGAAGCGGTAGATCAGCGGATCGGTCGGCGGCATCGGCGTGCCCCGGTGCGGGACCTCGTTGAGCAGCGCCTGCTCGCTCTTGGAGAGCCCGAACAGATCGGCCGCCCTGGCTACCTGCGGTTTGGTCAGCTTCATCTGACCGAGCAGCGCGCCGGTGATCAAAATCGGCGACATACCCCCGATCTGGCCACAAATATACGTCCAGCTCCACCCCTTCTCTCGCTTGACGCCAAGGAGCTTCTCGGTGAGTTCGGCTCTCGTCACGAACGGCCTCCGTCATTACTTGGCAGCGTATGGCGAATCGACGAGCAAGTGCCGTGCCAAACGGCCGGACGGACCGCAGCTGCACAGGCCTGACGGCCCCGAATAGATCGGTCAGGACCTTGCGTTCAGGGCGGCGATGCGCCGTTCACGCCGACATTGATCCGATTCACCTCGAAAGTGCCGTCCGGCTTCTTCACCGCAGCGATGACGGCAAAAGCCTCCCCCGGCTTGAGCGCATTCAAGTCGCCGACCTGGTATTTCACGATAGGGGTCCCCGGCGGCACGTCGATCTTCTGTTCGCCTCCCTTGTATTTTATCGTGATCAGGGGCCCATTGACGCTGGTGACAGTGGCGCCGACGGTGCCGTTGGTCATGGTCGAACCGGGACGTGTCCACGGACGGAAACCTTCGCCGGTCCCGCGCATGGAATCCGGAAAAATATGAACCTCGATGGCTTTCTGGGTCCCGTCGGGTTGCGGCATTGCTCCGCTGCCGATGAACGAACCGTCCTTGATATCTGACAGTGACGCCTGAGCCACCTGGACGACCAGCACCTTGTCGGCGAGGCCGAGGGTGAGCTCGGTACCCTTGTCGGACTTCGCCGTCACTTTATGACCGTCGACCTTCTCGATGACGCCACGCAAGCGCACCGGTTTCGATGCCGGCGCTTGCGCCAACGCGGGCATCGCCAAAGCGGCGAGGATGGCGCTGCCGGCAAGTACAGCCTTTTCTAGTGTCACGTCTTGCTCCTATCTCGCCCCCGAGTGTCGCACCGCAAGCTCACATCGGCGGCGCCACGCCGTCGCGGCCGACATTGATCGCCGGCGCGTCGATCGTTCCATCCGTCATCTTCTTTCCCGCGACGATGAAAATCTGCGCGCCGGGCTTGAGGTCGTTCGCATTGCCGGGAACGAACCGCACCACCGGCGTGCCGGGCGGCACGGTGACCTTCTTCTCGCCATCCGCATACTTGACGGTAAGCACCTGGCCGTCGACGCCGGCGACGGTCGACGTGACATCGGCATTGGTCATTGTACTGCCCGGCTCGCGGTCCCACGTGCTGAAGCGGGCCGGCACGACGCCGCGCTGCGCATTCATGAAGATGTGAAGTCCGATCGCCTTTTGGCTGCCGTCAGGCTGTGGCATGGCGGTGACGCCAATGAAATCGCCGACCTTGACGTCGGCGAGGGATGCCTTGACCATGGCGGTGACCCGGGCTTTGTCCGCCAGTTTGACGGTGAGGGTCTTTCCGTCGCGCGACTTGACGGTCAGATTTTGGCCGTCGACCTTTTCGATCGTCCCGCGCACGCGCGCGGGCTGCGGCGCCTGGGCGGCTGCAAAGGGCGGGGCCAACAGTAAAGCGAAAGCGCCCGCGCCCAACATCCTGCGAGTCATTGTGCTCATACTATCCCTCCTGAATTGCCTCGCCACGAGGCATTGATCCCGCGAAACCTGTAACCCCCGCGCCACGTACGTTATTCCGCTGCACGTCACACGGGAAGAGCGAGATCGGCCTCCAGCATTGCCCGCAAATCCGCCGTAATCTCCGGTTTTTTCCCGAACCACAGTGCAAAGCCGCGCACCGCTTGATGGAGCAGCATGCCGAGCCCGTCGGCGGTGCGCAGACCGCGTGCCGCTGCGGCACGCAAGAGCGGCGTGACCAGCGGCAGGTAGACGAGATCGGCCACTACGGCGCGGCTTGGCAAGCTGCCCACATCAACGAAGAGATCTTCTTGGCGCTGCATGCCGAGCGTGGTCGCGTTCACCAGCAGGTCCGCCTCGGCGAGCACGCTGTCGCGTTTATCCCACGGCACAGGCTGCACGCGTTCGCCGAAACGCTGCCGCAGACGGGCGGCCCGATCTGCCGATCGGTTGGCGATCACGATGCGCTCGGCGCCGCGAAGGAGCAGGCCATAGGTCACAGCGCGCGCCGCGCCGCCAGCGCCGAGCACCACCGCCTGGTGCAGGTCGCGATCCCAATCCGGCGCGCGGAGGCCCAGATTGTCCAAAAAGCCTCCGACGTCGGTGTTGGTGGAGCGCAACGCGCCTGCATCGAGCCAGAGCGTGTTGGCCGCGCCGACCGCGTCCGCGCGCTCGTCGGGCTGCGAGGCGGCAAGCGCTGCCTCCTTGTGCGGCACCGTCACATTGGCACCCACATAACCGTGCTCGCCGAGCGATTGCACGAAAGTGACGAACGCCTTTGGCGGCACAGCCTCGCGCCGATATTCGCCGGCGATGCCGTAAAGCTTAAGCCAATAGTTGTGAATGAGCGGCGAGCGAGAATGTTCGACCGGCCAGCCGATCACGCACGCCGCAGGGCGCTTGGCCGCGGCGTTCATGGAAGAATGGGGTAGGAGGCCGGGCGCCGTGCCGCGCCCGCTCGCCGCCCGCGCGCGGCGTGCCCATTGGGCTGGCGCGAGGAGGTGCCCTGCTGGGGGGAACGATAACCACGACCTGTGCAATATTGGCTTCGATCGTGAATACGAATTCCCGCTGTCGATGAAATGACAATGACGATGTCAACCGAACTGTGCGTCACGCCTCGGTCACCACGGAATTGCGCAGCACACCAATCTGCGGACATTCGACCTCGATCGTATCGCCGGGTTTGAGCCAGACCGGCGGATCGGATTTCGGGCCCTTTTTGACCGGCGTGCCGGTGCAGATCACATCGCCGGGTTTGAGCGTCATGAAGCTGGTCGTATAGGCGATGATGTCAGCGAAGGAAAAAATCATGCTCGCGGTGGTATCCTCCTGCGTGACCTCGCCGTTCTTGCGCACCGTCAGATGGAGCGGCTTGCTTAGATCAAACTCGGTCTGGATCCACGGGCCGATGCTGCCGGTGGCGTCGAAATTCTTGCCCTGCGTGACGTTGAACTGGCCGTGCCGGGTCCAGTCGCGGATCGTGCCTTCGTTGGCGAGCGTGATGCCGGCGACGGCCTCAAGGGCTCGATCCTTGGGCACGTGCTTGCACTCGCGGCCGATGACAATGGCAATCTCGCCCTCGTAGTCGAGCTGTTCGGAAATTTTCGGCCGCACCAGTTTCTGCCCCGAGCCGACCATTGAATTCGGGGCGCGATAGAACATGCTCGGATATTTCGGAGTGTTGGTGACGTTATAGTCCTGGCCGCGGTTGGCATAATTGATGCCGATGCAGAGGATCTTTTCCGGCCCGGGCAGCGGCGGCAGCAGCTCGACTGCTGCCAGCGGCACGTCTGGCCGCACCCCGGCCGCGGCCGCCTTGGCCTCGGGCAGCGCCTGCGCGCGAAAAACCTCGAGCAGGGTCGAGAAACGGCTCAATCGCGCGCGCAGATCGACAATGCCTTCGCCGACCACCGCGCCGAAGCCAGGCCGCCCGCGCATATTGTAACTGGCAAGGCGCATGTCGCGTCTCCCGAAGATCGTTTCCTCCGGCGCGGCGGCTGCCCGCCTCCGCACTCCAGGCGTTGTGTTAAGAGTCATCGTATCAGTCGTCAACGGCCGTCTCGGGCGCCGTCCGTGCTGTGACGGTGCGCGCCGGCAAACGATCCAGTCTTCAGTGCGCGGTCAGTTCGTAACCGGTCGGTGGCCGCTTGCGTTTGCGCAATCCCCCGCCTGCGCGGGATATCAAAATCGATGGGTCATGGATGAAGTGCCTCTTCATCGACTGCAATCACCAGCTGGCGCCGGTATGGGAGCGCGTCGTGCGCGCCGATGATCCGCCTATTGACGTCAACCGCAAATCGTTCGAGCCGACCGAGCTGCCGAGCCTGCTCAGAGACTACGACATTTGCATCGACGACCATTCCTACATGCCAACCGAGCTGGTCGCCCGGTGCGGCGCGCTCAAGCACATCGTATTTCTCGGCACCGGCGCCGCGAGCTACATGAATCCCACCGAGCTTAACAACCGCGGCATCACAGTGCACACTATTAAGGGATACGGCGACAGCGCCGTGGCCGAGCACACAATTGCGCTGATGCTCGCGGCCAGCCGCGACATCGCCGCCATGGACCGGCTGATCCGGGCCGGCACCTGGTCGACCTGCGAAGGCGTTCAGCTTCTCGGCAAAACGCTCGGCGTGATCGGGCTCGGCGGCATTGGCCGCGAGGTTTTACGCCTCGCCGGCGGACTCGGCATGGAGGTGATCGCCTGGAACCGCACCAAGCAGGCGGCTGCGCCGCTTGTCGGATTAGATGAGCTCCTGGCGCGCGCGGACGTGATCAGCCTGCATCTTGCGCTTAACGAGGAGACCCGCGGTTTCATCGGCCCGCCGCAGCTTGCGCGCATGAAGCCCGGCGTCATTCTCGTCAACACGGCGCGCGCCGACCTGGTGCACGAAAGAACCCTGCTGGACGGCCTGCGGAGCGGCCGCATCCGCCACGCCGCCCTCGATGTCTTCCATGCCGAGCCGCTGCGCCCCGATCACCCGCTGGCGTCGATGAGCAACGTCACGCTCACCGCCCATGCAGGCTTCCGCACCCTCGAAGCGTCGATGACCTTGCTGCGTCGCGCGATCGACATCGTGCGCGACATCGTCTCCGCCCCGCGTGCGGACAGAGGAACTTTGGGGGTGTAGCGTGCAACCCACGTGAGTGCTAAATTTGCCCTCTTCGAAACGACCGCTCATCTCCGAAAGCGAGATCCAGTATTCCATTTTGCAGCGGAGTGGGCGGGGCCGGATCCGCCCTTTCGCTAAAAACGAGCGGAGCATGAGGCGTGGCTGTGGGCATGACGGACCAGCGTCTTGACATCCATTTGCGGGTCAACGGCGACGAGGTGCGCGAAAGCGTCGCGGCGCGCAAGACGTTGGTCGATTTTCTGCGCGAGGATCTGGGCCTCACCGGCAGCCATATCGGCTGCGAGCACGGCGTGTGCGGCGCCTGCACGGTGCGGCTAGACGGCGCGGTCGTCCGCGGCTGTCTCGTGCTGGCGGTGCAATGCGACGGCGCCCAGGTGGAGACGATCGAAGGCCTGTCGGACGCCGGCACCCTTGCCGATCTGCAGCAGGCCTTTATCCGGCGCAACGCGCTGCAATGCGGCTTCTGCACGCCCGGCATGCTGATCGGCGCGCACGATCTGCTCGGCCGTGGCGGCGTGCCGAGCCGCGAAGCGATCCGCGATCACATCTGCGGTAACTACTGCCGCTGCACCGGTTATCAGGCTATCGTCGATGCAATCGAGTCCATCGCCCGGACCCGGGCGGGAAAGGCAAGCTGACCATGAACGAACACGTCCAGACCACGACACTGTCGGAGCGCGCCGACGCCATCGAAGAAAAAATGATGAACGAGCTCGCCGAGCGGGTCGCGACCAAATCTGTATTGTTCGGCATGGCCGACGGCAAGATCGAGATGATCAACGGAATGGAGTTCAAGAAAGCCAATCCGGACAAGTATTTTCTGATGCGTGCCGACGCGCGCCTGCCGAAAATGCCGCAGAAGCCGACCCTGATCGATTTCTTCAAAAACCGTTTCGCCTCGCTCAATCACCTCCTGCAGAGCGCGACGCTGGCGCTCAAAAACGGGCACAGCGAAAAAATCGTGCTCGCCTGTCTGCTGCACGACATCGGCGTGGCGGGCTTCATCCGCTGCGATCACGGCTATTGGGGCGCGCAGATGATCGAGCCGTATGTCGACGATGAAGTGAGCTGGGCGGTGCGCATGCACCAGGCGCTGCGCTTTTTCCCCGATCCGTCGGTCGGCTACGAATATCCGGAAATGTACATCAATAATTTCGGCGCCGATTATAAGCCGGAACCCTACATCGTGCGCGACTACGAACGCGCGCGGAACCACAAATGGTACATGAGCGCGCGGCTCATCTGCGTGAATGATATTTACTCGTTCGATCCCAACGCCAAGGTGAACCTCGACGACTTCGTCGACATCATTGGGCGCAATTTCCGCCAGCCCGAGGAAGGCCTCGGGTTCGATGATTCGCCCTCGGCGCATATGTGGCGCACGCTGATGTGGCCGACGCGCTATTTGTGATTGTTTCTTTCCCCTTCCGGGGAGGTCAGGGGTCGGGAGGTGGTGCACAGGATTAGACGCAGGTCGTCACCTTTCAGCTTCGCTCCCGTCCTTTCGAGCAAAACAAAGGGCTGGGCGAACAAATGAAGCTCTCCCCCGACCAGCCCTCCGTGCTCACGGCGCTCGACCGTCCGAATTCCTATATCGGCCGCTCGGTTCCGCGACCAAACTTGGCGCGGCTTACCCAGGGGCGCGGTCAATATGTCAGCGACGTCGTGCTGCCGCGCATGGCGCATGTCGCCTTCGTGCGCTCGCCGCATGCGCACGCGCGCATCACACACATTACGACGCAGGAAGCGAGCAGAGCGCCAGGCGTCGTTGCCGTGATCACGGGCGCCGCGCTTGCCAAGGTGATTACGCCCTGGGTGGGCGTGCTCACGCATCTGAAAGGCATCAAATCGGCGCCGCAGCATGCGCTTGCGGTCGAGCGCGCCTGCTGGCAGGGCGAGGCGATCTGCGCAGTGGTCGCGCAGACGCGGGCGCAAGCCGAGGATGCCTGCGCGCTGGTCACGGTCGACTACGACGTTCTGCCCGCCGTTACCGATGCCGAAACGGCGCTCGATCCGGCGACGCCCGTCATCCATCCCGAGCTCGGCGACAACCTGACGTTCGAACGCACGCTCGATGCCGGCGATACCGACAAGGGATTTGCCGAGGCCGCAACAGTCGTGGAAACCACTTTCGTGTTCGGCCGCCACACCGGCGTCACCAACGAGCCGCGCGCGATCGTCGCCGACTGGAATCCGGGGGAGCAGCGCCTGACCGTGTATCAAGCCACGCAGGCGCCGCACATGACGCAAAATCTGTTCGCCAAGCACCTTGGCCTGCAGGAGCAGCAGGTCCGCGTGCTCACCAAGGACGTCGGCGGCTCATTCGGCATCAAGGTGCACATCTATGCGGACGAGATGGCGACGGTGGCGCTCGCCAAGCTGCTCAAGCGGCCGGTCAAATTCGTCGCCGATCGCCTGGAAAGCTTCGTCACCGACATTCACGCCCGCGACCATCGCATCCACGCCAGCATCGGCGTGACCCGCGAGGGCGCGATCACCGCGATTGCGATCGACGATCTCACCGGCGTCGGTCCCTATTCGGTCTATCCGCGCACCAGCGGCATCGAGGCCAACCAGGTCGTGAGCCTGGTCGGCGCGGCCTACACGTGCGCCAACTACCGCGCCCGCGCCCGCGTCGTGTTTCAAAACAAGAACGTGATGTGCCAGTACCGCGCCGTCGGCCATCCGGTGGCGACGGCGGTAACCGAGGGGTTGGTCGAACTCGCTGCGGCAAAGATCGGCATGGATCCGGTGGAGCTGCGGCGGCGCAACCTTTATCGTGACGGCGGCTATCCGGCAACGAGCGCCAGCGGACTCAAATTCGAGGCGCTGTCGCATCACGCCTCACTAGATAAGATTTTGCAGATGATGGACTACGGCGCGTTGCGCGCCGAGCAGGCGCGGCTGCGCGAGCACGGCGTCCATCGCGGCATCGGCTTTGCGTCCTTTATCGAAGTAACCAACCCGTCCGCAGCTTTCTACGGCGTCGGCGGCGCGCGCATCAGCTCGCAGGACGGCGCGACGGTGCGGCTCGATGCCGCCGGCTGTGTGTTCGTGCATTCCGGCACCACCGAGCAGGGCCAGGGAACGGAGGCGGTGCTGGCGCAGTGCGTGGCGACGTCGTTCGGCGTGCCGATCGAGCGCGTGCGCGTCGTCACCGGTGACACCGACAACGTGCCCTATGGCGGCGGCACCTGGGCTTCGCGTGCCGCCGGCATCGGCGGCGAAGCGGCCTGGCAGGCCGGCAAGGCGCTGCGGGCGAACGTGCTCGCGGCGGCAGCTTCGATCCTGCAGGCCGATCCGAAGAGCCTCGACATAAGCGGCGGGATCGTGGTCGACGCCGATAGCGGCCGAGAGCGCATGGGCCTCGACGAGGTGGCGCGCATCGTCTACTTCCGCCCCGACACCTTGCCGCCGGGCTTTCAAGGTGAATTCGTGGCCACGCGCCATTACGTGCCTCGGGCCTGGCCGTTCGCCTTCACCAACGGCGTGCAGGCCTCGTATCTGGAAGTCGACACTAAAACCGGCGGCATCGCTTTGCTGCGCCATTGGTGCGTGGAGGATTGCGGCACCGTGATCAATCCGCAGCTCGTGGACGAGCAAATCCGCGGCGGCATCGTGCAAGGCATTGGCGCCGCTTTACTCGAGCATTGCCTCTACGACGACGCTGGCCAGCTCCTCAATGGCAACATGATGGATTATCTGGTGCCGCTGGCGAGCGAAATGCCCGATATCGAAGTCGGCCACGTGGTGACGCCGACCAAGGATTTGGAGCTCGGCGCCAAGGGCGTCGGCGAAGCCGGCACCGCCGGCGCGCCGGCCTGCGTGATGAACGCCGTCAACGACGCATTGCGCCCGCTCGGCGCCACGCCGATCACGACAATGCCAATTGCGCCCGATCGGGTGCTCGACGCGCTACGCCGTTGAAACGCCGGGCGCTCTTCATCTGTCATGCAGTGCAGGCGCGGGATCCGGCAATCACATACGCAGAGCATCAAATCGCCGGTGGTTGTTTTCTGGATCGTCGATTTTCACGGACGGCCATTCGCGGCAGCGAACAGCGTGCGCGCATTCTCGCGCGCGATATTGGCCATCGTCTCCGCATCCAGAAAACCCGGCGCCGCGAAATCCTTCACTTCCTCGGCGACGACGCGCACGTTGCAAAACGGCCAGTCGCTGCCGAACAGGATTCGGTCGGGCGCGGCGATGCGCGAGAGCGCGGCCATCGGCTCGGCGCCGGATGCGAGTGCAATGTCATACCAGAACCTTTTCAGAGCGGACAAAATGTCAGTGCGCGAGCGCTGCGCAAGCCGCTGGTCGATCATCGGTGCCACCGAGAGCCGCCATGCGAGAAACGGCAGGGCGCCGCCGGCGTGCGAGAGGATGAAGCGGATTTTTCTGAAACGATCCAGTGCGCCCGAGAACAGCAGGTTGACCGCAGCGCGCGTCGTATCGAACGGGTACTCGATCATGAACGCGGGCCATGGCAGCGCCAGCGAGCGGCTCGACGGATGCAGCCCCGGATGAACGTGGACCACGGCGGCGCGGGCGTCGAGGTATTCCATCAGCGGATCGAACGCCGCATCGCCGAGAAATTTTTCGCCGTAGCTTGCGAACAGCGCGATGCCGTCAAAGCGTAGTACTTCGAGACAATACTTCGCTTCCGCGATGGCGGCATTCGTGTCGTGCGCCGGCACAAGCCCGAAGCAACCGAAGCGCTGCGGGTACCGGGCGATTAATCCGGCCGCGTAATCGTTACAACGCCGTGCAAAGCTTGCCGCCTTCTCCTCAGGCAAAAAGCCGACGCCAGGCTGCGCAATCGAGGCGATCGCGCGCGCGATGCCGTGCTTGTCCATCACCTCCAGTGCAAGCTGCGGCGACCAGTCGGGATAGCGGCCGATCGCCGGCCCCCTTCCCGCCTCGTAAACCGCGTCGCGATAGAATTGCGGGATAAGATGGAAATGCACATCGGTCATGCCGTCGACGCCTGCCATGCACGCCTTGCCTTTTTAGGAACATGCCGCTCTCAATTGCGCACGATGAGCCTGCCGCTGTAAAGGGCCGGGCGCGCTGGACTCCGCGGTTGTCCGATCGACGCTGCTGTCGAGCGGTCCCTCGCTGCTAGGGACGTCTGCGGCAGCCGAGGAGCGTCACATCTGGGGATTTAGGAATTTGCAGCGAACCTCGCAGCTGCAGCAGGTGGTGCTAGGGCACGAAATACTTCGTGCAGCAAGCAGCCCGGGCATCGGGCGCGCCGGGCAAGCGCCCGCGCCGCTATGGCGCGCCGGCGGCCGGGCGACCTCTCCCGCAAGCACGGCGAGGAAGCTAAACTACGCCTCCGAGGAGTACAGGCGCATGACCAATTGGAAGGACCAGCGAGTTCTTATCGTCGGCGGTGGCATTGGCGGATTGGCGGCGGCTTTGGCGCTGGCGCGCCAGGGCATTGGCTCGCACGTCATCGAGCAGGCATCCGAATTCAAGGAGATCGGCGCCGGCATTCAGCTCGGGCCGAACGTCTTCTGGATGTTCGACGTGCTCGGGCTTACCGTCCCGATCAGCGCGCTTGCGGTGTTTCCCGACAACCTGATCATGATGGATTCGATCACCGGCGAGGAGGTGACGCGCATCCCGCTCGGCGAGGCATTTCGCAACAAGTTCAAGAAGCCCTACGCGCTCATCCATCGCGCCGACCTGCACAAGGTGCTGCTCGAAGCATGCCGCAACTCGAACCTGATCCGGCTTGAGGCCTCCGAGAAAGTACTCTGCGTGGAGGAGACGAACCAGGGCATTTTAGCGCGCACCGCGAGCGGCAAGGACTGCCGTGGCGCCGCCTTGATCGGCGCCGACGGACTATGGTCGACGATCCGGCAGATCGTGGTCGGCGACGGCAAGCCCAAACCCGCCGGCCATATCACCTACCGCGCGGTGCTGCCGGCCGCGGAAATGCCGGAAAAATTCCGCTGGCGCGAAATGGTCGTCTGGGCCGGCGAGAAAGTGCATCTCGTGCACTACCCGCTGCGCACCGGCGAATTGTTCAATCTCGTCGCCGTGTTTCATTCCGACCGCTACGAGGAGGGCTGGGACAGTTACGGCGATCCGACCGAACTTCACGAGCGCTTTGCCAAGACCTGCGAGCCGGTGCGCACGCTGCTCAACAAAATCGAAAGCTGGCGCATGTGGGTCTTGTGCGATCGGCCGCCGATCAAGGAATGGAGCCGCGGCCGTATCACGCTGTTGGGCGACGCCGCACATCCGATGCTGCAATATCTGGCGCAGGGCGCCGGCATGTCCATCGAAGATGCAGTGTGCCTTGCCGAGCGCGTGGTCGCAGCGGCCGGCGATTACCCGACAGCGTTCCGCGCCTACCAGCAGGCGCGTTATCTGCGCACCGGCCGCGTGCAAATCATGGCGCGGGTCTACGGCGAGTTCTATCATGCCGCGGGTGTCGCCAAGGAACTGCGCAACCTGATGCTCGGTTCGCGCACGCCGGAGCAGGCGATGGCCGGCATGGAGTGGCTCTACGGCGAGCAGAGGGAGCTGACGCGCGGAACGGCCGCCATGGCATCGTGAATGCTGTCAAGGATTTCCGAATAGTTCAATCGTCATTGCAAGCGGAGCACCCCCGACCAGCGGAGGGCCGTTGCCGATCTGTGTGACGGTCTCGAGCCGTCAGCCAACGGCGTATTCTGATCGACGAGCAGATTTCAATCGCGTTGCGAAATTTCAGCGCAAAGGCGTTGCGCCATTCGGCAAGACAGCGGAAGTCGCCTCACTCGATCCGTTCGCGGCCGGCAGCGAGACCGGCATCGAACGCTGGTTGCGCAGCACGGCGCAGGCGCCGCCCGCCGCGATCAGCTTGTTGCACAGCTTATCAAGATACGCCTTGTTGTCGTCGGCTATGCGGATCATGTAGCGCGGCACCGTCCCCATTCCGGGAAAGCGGCCGCGGAGCACGATCGGCTCGCGGTCGCCGATCAGCGCGGCAAAGTGCTTTTGCAGGCTGCGATAGGTGGCCCAGGCGGCCGGCTCGGACCAATTGGCGGTGAGCTGAGCTCCCCAGCGCGGCACATAGGCGGCGATGCGGCGCGCTTCTTTCGGCGGCGCGAGCACAAGATTGGCAAGCCGCGTGCAGGGCAGGCCCTGCGGGATCGTCGTCTGCGCCACCTGCGGAGGCGACGACGAGGCCCATTCGTCAGCGGTCCAGCCGGTGATGATGGCGACGTAATTGCGCGTCTCGCTTGGCAACGCGCGCTTGCCGTCGAGCCATTCGCGCACCCGGCCGGGCCCGGCATTGTAGCCGGCCGCCGCCAAGCCGAGATTGCCGAACTGTCGGCGCAAGTCGCCCAAATAGCTCGCCGCGTTTTTGAGCGAGGCGATCGGATCGAAGGGATCGGCGAGACCGCGGAAATCGGCCGTCTGCGGCATGAATTGGGCAATGCCTTGGGCCCCCTTGGAGCTCACCGCGCGGGCATTGAAGCGGCTCTCCTGCCAGATCACGCGGGCCAGAAAGTTGACTGGCAGCTGGTTCTGCGCCGCCGCCTCCTCGACCGTGTGGCAGATATTCTGCGCCGTCGGTTGTCCGTCCTCGCGCTCTTTGGTGGACGGCGATGGCTTGTTGTCAGCCGGTTTAACCGTGGTCTGCGGCGTCTCGGCGGCGCCGGTCGCCCCCTGGTTTGCGGCGGGCTTGGCGGTCTGCGCCGCTCCCGGCTTGACGACGGGGGCAGGCGCGGCCGCCAATAACGCGCCGGCGGGCACGCTTAAGGCGAACAGGCCTGCGCCGAGCAACATCCCCGGAAGCCGCATGATCAAACATAACGCCCGAACAGCCGTTCGGTGCCGCGTCCAACGCGGTCACTGTAACGCCTCGGGAGTGCGGAAGTTTGCACCACTGCCCGCGGGGCCGGTTGCCCATTGCTCATGCGGCAGTGGCGCCAATCCCGCTAGCTTACTGCTATGCCGTGGTTTTTCAGGGCGCTTGCGATCTCATCCAAAATCGCCGGATCGTCGATCGTAGCCGGCACGGTCCAGCCCTCGCCATCGGCGATCTTTTTGATGGTGCCGCGCAAAATTTTGCCCGAGCGCGTCTTGGGCAGGCGCGCCACGGCGATGGCGAGCCGGAATGAGGCGACGGGGCCAATTTTTTCGCGGATAAGCGCAACGCATTCCTTCTCGATCTGGGTCGGTGGGCGGCTGACGCCCGATTTGAGCACGATGAAGCCGCACGGCACTTCGCCCTTTAGCTCATCATTGACGCCAAGCACGGCGCATTCGGCAACGTCGGGATGGGCGGCGAGCACCTCCTCCATGCCGCCGGTGGAGAGCCGGTGGCCGGCGACATTAATAATGTCATCGGTGCGGCCCATGACGAAGACATAGCCATCTTCGTCCCGGAACCCGGCATCGGCGGTTTTGTAATAGCCGGGAAATTGGCCAAGGTAGCTTTCGCAGAACCGTTCATCCGCCTGCCAGAGCGTTGGCAGACAGCCCGGCGGCAGCGGCAGCTTGACGACGATCGAGCCCATCTGATTTGGCGGCACTTCGCGGCAGGCCTCATCGACAATGCGCACGTCGTAGCCGGGCATCGGCACCGTCGCCGAACCGTACTTGAGCGGCAGCGCCCCGAGCCCGACCGGATTGCCGGCAATGCACCAGCCCGTTTCGGTTTGCCACCAATGATCGAGCACCGGAATGTGGAGCAGATTTTCCGCCCATATCACGGTGTCGGGATCGGCGCGCTCGCCAGCGAGAAACAGGGTGCGGAATTTCGACAGATCGTAATGCGCCAGCAACGTGCCATTCGGGTCCTCCTTCTTGATGGCGCGAAAGGCGGTCGGCGCAGTGAACAGGGCGGCGCAGTTATGCTCGGCAATGACCCGCCAGAACGCGCCGGCGTCCGGCGTGCCGACCGGCTTTCCCTCATAGAGGATCGAGGTGCAGCCGTGCAGAAGCGGTGCGTAGACGACGTAGCTGTGGCCCACCACCCAGCCGACGTCGGAGGCGGCCCAGAAAACCTCGCCGGGCTCCACCCCGTAGAGATGTTTCATTGACCATTCGAGCGCGACCATGTGGCCGCCATTGTCGCGCACCACGCCCTTCGGCCGCCCGGTCGTGCCCGACGTGTAGAGAATGTAGAGCGGGTCGGTTGCCGCGACCGGGACGCACTCGTAAGCCGAACGGGCGTGAATGAGCGCGTCGGCGCGCATCTCGCGCCAATCACGGTCGCGGCGTTCGACCATCGTCGCTTGCGCCTGCGGGCGCTGCAGGATGAGGCAGGCGTCGGGCTTATGCGCCGCAAGCCCGATCGCCTCGTCGAGCAGCGGCTTGTATGGGACGATGCGGCCGGGCTCGAGCCCGCAACTCGCCGACAAGACCACCTTCGGCTTGGCGTCATCGATGCGGGCGGCCAGTTCACGCGCGGCAAAGCCGCCGAATACGACCGAATGGACGGCGCCGATGCGCGCGCAAGCGAGCATGCCGATGACCGCTTCCGGCACCATCGGCATGTAGACAACGACGCGGTCGCCCTTTTGCACGCCGAGATCGCGCAGCATGCCGCCGAGCACCTGTGTTTCGGTGAGCAGCCGGTGGTAGGTGAGGGTGCGTTTTTGCCCGCACAGCGGCGAGTTGTAGATGATCGCGGCCTGCTCGCCGCGGCCGCCGCTCACATGTCGGTCGACCGCGTTAAAGCAGGTGTTGCACACGCCACCGACAAACCAGCGGCCGTAAACGCCGAGCTTCGGATCGAATACCGATCTGGCCGGCTCGAACCAATCGATCTGTTGGGCCGCTTCGCCCCAAAATGCGACCGGGTCGCGCCGCCATTGCGCATAGACCTCGTGATAACGGCTCGAACGGGCGTCCATGGCGTACTCCTCTACTCAGACCGGCCTAGCGTCCCGAACAGTAGGATAGCCGCCGAAAAAGGGGAACGGGCGCGCGGACTGAAACGCCGCCTCAGCCGCTTCCCTGAGGTGCCGTTCGAACTCGCGTCACCGGGCAGAGACCCGCTTGCTGCCCCGACGCGAATTTATCTTGAAGTTCGAGCCGGCGGCCAAAGCACTCTTGCGCATTCCGCTTGCCCGCTCGGTTTGCCGTTCAAGGCGCCGACGAGCCGGTCTATCGGGTCGCCGATCTGCTGAGACTGGCCGGTCTTGATCACCCTGATGGCGACGCTGCGCGCATCGGCAGGTGAGAATGGGTGATGGCAGAGCTGCTGCCCGCGCCGACGGGCGCGCCTGCATTCGCTATTCACGCGTCGGTTTGCCTTTTGCTAGGTTAACTAAAAATTCAGGGACGAACCTCGCGAGGGAGACATGGCGACGCCCTACGACATCGATCTCGACCGCAACCCGGCCAATTATCAGCCGCTCACCCCGCTTACGTTTCTCGCGCGCGCAGCAGCGGTCTTTCCCGACCAGACCGCGATCATTCACGGCCCAAGCTCCTTCACCTATCGGCAGTTCTTTGCGCGCACCCGCCGGCTCGGCTCGGCGCTCGGCCGGCGCGGCATTACCCGCGGCGACACCGTCGCGGCCGTGCTCGCCAACGCCCCGGCGATGCTGGAGGCGCATTACGGGATCGCTATGGCCGGCGCCGTGCTCAACACCATCAACACCCGCCTGGACGCCGCCGTGATCGCCTTTACCCTCGATCACGGTGAGGCCAAAGTGCTGATCGTCGATCGCGAATATTCGAAGGTGGTCAAGGACGCGCTCGCGCTCTGCAAGGCGAACCCGCTGGTGATCGATTACGACGATCCCGAATTTGCCGGCAGCGGCGAACGGATCGGCGAAATCGAATACGAGGACTTCTTGCGCCAGGGCGACCCGGAGTTTGCCTGGCTTATGCCGCAGGACGAATGGGACGCGATTTCGCTCAACTACACATCGGGGACCACCGGCGATCCCAAGGGTGTGGTTTATCACCATCGCGGGGCCTACCTGCTCGCGCTCGCCAACGTCCTCACCACCGGCATGGGCAAGCATCCCGTCTACCTGTGGACGCTGCCTATGTTTCACTGCAACGGCTGGTGTTTTCCCTGGACCCTGTCGGTCGTCGCTGGCACGCATGTGTGCCTGCGGGCCGTGCGCGCCGCGCCGATCTACGATGCCATCGCCACGCACAAGGTTACGCATCTGTGCGGGGCGCCGATTGTAATGTCGACGCTGCTCAACGCCGCGCCGCAGGAGCGAAAACCGCTGCCGCACGTGGTCGAGTTCGTCACCGCCGCGGCGCCGCCGCCGGAGGCGGTCTTGGCGGCGATGAACTCTGCCGGTTTCAACGTCACCCATGTCTATGGCCTCACCGAGACCTACGGCCCGGCCAGCGTCAATGAGTGGCATCGCGAATGGGATGCGCTGCCGCCATCTGAGCAGGCGGCGCACAAGGCGCGCCAGGGCGTTGCCTATCCGGTGCTCGAAGCGCTCGACGTGCTCGATCCGGCGACCATGCAGCCGGTGCCGCGCGACAGCCAGACACTGGGCGAAGTGATGTTCCGCGGCAATGTGGTGATGAAGGGTTATCTGAAAAACAAGTCGGCGACTCAGCGGGAATTCGCCGGCGGCTGGTTCCATTCCGGCGACCTCGGCGTCATGCATCCCGACGGCTACATCCAGCTCAAGGACCGCTCCAAGGACATCATCATTTCTGGCGGCGAGAACATCTCCTCGATCGAGGTTGAGGACGCGCTCTACAAGCATCCGGCCGTGCAAGCGGTCGCCGTGGTCGCTAAACCAGACGAGAAATGGGGTGAGACGCCATGCGCGTTCGTGGAGCTCAAGAGCGGCGCGAGCATCACTGCCGACGATTTGATCGCCTGGTGCCGAAAGCATCTCGCCGGCTACAAATGCCCCCGCTACATCGTGTTCGCGGATATTCCGAAGACCAGCACCGGCAAGCTGCAGAAATTCAAACTGCGTGAGGCGGCGAAGTCACTCTGATAACGATACCGCGGGCAAATGCGTGGAGTGTTGCCTAGCCCAAAGGTTGATAACTCAGGGCCCGATTACCGGCGGCCCCTGCCGGCCGATATTCCGAGCAGCGGCGAAATCAGCAGCGGCAGTATCGCAAGGCGTGCGGAAGAACGTCTCTGGTTTTGCAGTTGGACTTGTCGATAACGCCGCACTCTGGGCAGCAACCGGTCGGTGTTGCATGAGGCCGTCGTCGCACACAGAAGCCGCCCGAAGATGCAGTCTGGGGCGCGCGCTATGCGATTACAGAAGACAGTACGGCAACGCACGGCCCTATGAGTGGCGACGCCGAAAAACCGCTTAGACCCCGGACGGAGCAGGACGCTATCGCGGGTTGCATTCGGGAGCTAATCCGGCAAGTGCATTGCCGCAAGGCGACTAAGCGGGAGCTCCGGCTAAAACAAACTTACTCTCGGGAGCGAAAATTCCCCGGTCGATCAATTCGGACTATAGCTCGCTTAGTGCAGAACGTCGGCCTGCTTCAGTCGTGCAATCTCGTCCTTCACGTACAACTTCTTGCGTTTCAATTCTGCAATCTTCAGAGCATCGGTCGATGGGTGCGTGAGCGCCTCGCTGATTTCCTGTTCGAGAGCTTGGTGCCGCCTTTCGAGCTCCGCAAGATGCGATTGGATCGCCATATGCCCTATCTCCTTGCGTCGATTGCCTGATCGGATCGCGTTCCCACTGCCACCTACTTTGGCGATCATACTCCCTTTGTGGCGCGGCGAAAGTCCCTAGGCGTGCATGGTTCCGCCGCATGCCCGCGCGGCTTTCGCCCTTGTGGTCTGTTAACCGAAACGCAATAATCCGCTGCAGACCAGCCCCAGACGTGCCCGAGCGAAGCCGCACGTGTAGGCGCGACCCAGGCGCAAATGACGAAAGAGGAAGAACGCGAGCTTCGGGCGGAGTTGGCGCGCCTGCAGCAGGAGCATCGCGACCTCGATGCCGCCATCGCGGCGCTGCAGGATTCGCCCGGCGCCGATCTCATTCAAGTGCAGCGGCTGAAGAAGCGGAAGCTGCAATTGCGCGATCGCATAACTTTCATCGAGGACCAGCTCACGCCCGATATTATTGCTTGAGGGAGAAGGCGGCGAACGTACGAGAGGCGGGGCTTTGTGCGCGCCCTTCGGAGCGGCTGATACAAAGACTCGCCCGTAGGGGATTGGGTCGCGACAAGGCCCGCTTGCCTGCCGCCCTCATGCATTGTTGCGGGCGCCGACGCGCACATCCATAGCGGGCCGCGGGAGCTTCCGGCGCCGAACACAAGCACGCAAAGCCGTGGCGCAACGACACGCGGCGCGCCTGCCTGGGCCGCGTGCAGCAGCGCCGTTGAGTTTCTCCAGCAGCACGACGACGCCGATCCGCGGATTCCAGATCGCTGATCGTCGGCGAGCACGCGAGGCCGGTGCCGAGCTGCGACCGCGGAGCGCGGCGGCGCGTTTGGTGCCTGGCCTCGCCGCGTCAGCTCACGGTCCTATTGCTTGCGTTTAAGCGCGCGGATCTCCGCCACTGCCCCATGCCCTTCTCCGCGCGTCTTGATAGCGTAGAGTGCGACCTATTGACGCATCCAACGAGCGATTGCGGCCCGCTGTCAGCCCCCGCTGTCAGCCTCAGGCGGCCTGCAGAAAGGCCACGGGTTTGGTCTGTCCATTGTCGAAGACCGCGGCGGTCAGCGGGCCGCCGAAAACAGCGGCGGTGTCCAGGTTGAGCCGGTTCGCGCGCAGCTCCGGCTCGTCGGTCCTCACCGGCGTATGCCCGTGAACAATCAGACGGCCGTAATCGCGTTCCTCTCGTAGAAACGGTTCTCTGATCCACAGCAGAGCTTCCGTGTCTTGCGCTTCGAGAGCCTTGTCCGGATCGACCCCGGCATGAACATAAAAACGACGGCCGTCATCATAAGTCAGTCGCAGCGCACGCATCCAATCGAGATGCGCGCGTGGCAGGCCACGCACGTCCTTGGCGCCGTAGCTCTTCAGGGTTGCCGCGCCGCCGTTAAACAGCCAAACACTCACCGGCATCGCGCCGTCAAACACGCCGAGTGCCATCGCTTCGTGGTTTCCCATCAAGGTGATGACGCGGCCCGGCAAATCCGCTTGCAGTCCGAGAATGAAGCCGACAACGCCGGCCGAGTCGGGTCCGCGATCGATGTAATCGCCCAGAAACACCACGGTCATTTCGCGGCCGTCGGCGTGCGCCCGGCATGCCGCCATCAATCGCGTGAGCTTACCGAGCGAGCCATGGATGTCTCCGACAGCATAAGTGAGCGCCATGGGTTGTCTGCCGTGCGCGTCGCGAATGATGGCTACATTCGGGCCAGATTATTCAGTGAACATTCACTAATAAATAGCGACTGTCCGCTAAAGGGGGCGGCATCCTCTCGAGGTGGGGTCATGAAGAAGGTTGTGACTGCGCTCGTTACGTCAGCCGCTATCGGTGTGGCGGTACTGGCCAGTTCAGGCGCTGCAGAAGCGCGCTGGGGTGGCGGTTGGCATGGCGGCTGGTGGGGACCAGGCCCGGTCATCGGCGGTTTACTGGCCGGCGCGATCGTCGGCACCGCGCTTGCGGCTCCCCACTATCCATACGGCTATTACGGCCCGTATCCCTACGGGCCCTGCTACTGGCGGACGGTTTGGAACGGCTATCGCTGGGTACGTGCCTGCTATTAAGGTGCCGCTCCGTCGCTTGATCAGAGCGGCGTCCTTTCAAGGGCGTCGCGATGCTGTCGCGAGATCGTAATACTGCCGCCTTCGGACCGTTCTACGCACCAAATTTCCGCCAAAGAGTCGGTCCTAATGGAGCCAGTGGCTGCTAAGTCCTCATTAGGGACTCGGGGTTAGGACGGGGACCTCCGCTCATTGTAACGGCTTCGGATCGGCGCCCGACCGGTCGCACGAGGAGAACACATGCACAGATCGGCCTTCGGCCTTGCCGCCGCGGCAAGCATCGGTTTTGCCGCGCTCGCGGTACCGGGCACTGCAAATGCGGGCTGCTTCGGCTGCGCGGTGGGCGCGGGCGTTTTCGGCGGTGTCGTCGCCGGCGCCATTGTTGGCAGTGCCATCGCGAACAGCCCTCCGCCGGCCTACTATCCGCCTCCCCCGCCGCCGGGGCCGGCCTACGCCTACGGGCCGCCGCCCGGTTACGCGGGACTGCCGCCCGGCTGCCACTGGACGCGGCACCGGGTCTGGGTCGAGGGTGCCGGATACCAGTTGCGCACGGTCCAGGTTTGCCCCTGAGCCAGCGCGCGCCGAAAATACAAGGCGTCGAATTCGGCCGGCCGGCTCAGACGAGCCGGCCGGTTTTCTTTAGCCGTTTTGCCGCCGTCGTGCGTCATGCACTCGCCTATGGCCGCGTGAGCTTCGCCACTCGGCTCACATTCCAAGCGCATTCTTGGCTCGGCAAATCCCGCGGGACCGATTACCTGCGACGGATGGTGGTATGGGTTGGCGCCGTTGCGTTTGCTCTTTATGTCTGCCTCGTGGCCGCGCTGTACCTGGCGCAGCGCTCGCTCATGTACTTTCCGGAAACGGTGCTCACCACGCCGGCACGAGCGGGTCTACCCGAGGCCCAGGACGTGCCGCTTACCGCTTCCGACGGGGTGCACATCTCCGCTTGGTATGTAGCGCCACGAGAGGACAAGCCGGTCATCGTCTATTTCCACGGCAATGGTGGGGCGCTGCGCCTTGGCGTGCCGCGTTTTCGCAAGCTCATCGGCTCCGGCATCGGCCTGGTCGCGCTTGAATATCGCGGCTATGGCGGCAATACCGGAAAGCCGACCGAGCACGGCCTCATCGCCGACGGCGACGCCGCTTACGCGTTCGCCGCCGCGCATTACCCGGCCAAGCAAATCGTGCTTTGGGGCCAATCGCTCGGCTCCGGCATTGCCGTCGCGATCGCGGCGAAGCGACCGGTCGGCCGGCTGATTCTCGAAGCGCCCTTTAGCTCGGCGGCGGCGGTAGCCGGCCTGCACTACTGGTATATGCCGGTGCGGCTCTTGATGAAGGACCAGTTTCGCTCCGATCAGCGGATTCACAAAGTCACGGCGCCGCTTTTGATTCTTCATGGCGCGCGCGATCAACTTACGCCCTATGCAATGGGCGAGCGGCTGTTCGAGCTGGCCAACAAACCCAAGCACATCGTGCGCTTTCTCGACGGCGGACACGACGACCTCGATGCCAACGGTGCGCTCTTCGCGGTCGCCCAATTCCTCGCCGGCGAACTGGATGGGAGCGGGTAACGAGCAACAGCTCGGCGCTAGCCAGTCACGGCAGCTGAAACGGCAGCTACTGCGGCACGGTCATCAGTTCGAGCACGTGCCCGTTCGGATCACGGAAATAAACGCCGCGGCCGCCGTTCCAGTCATTCAGCTTGCCGTCGTCGAGACTCCACGGCGCGCTACCAAAGCTGATTTTCGCCTTCTTGATGCGGCCAACAATTGCGTCGAACTCGCGATTGCTGACGTGAAAGGCGTAGTGATGGCTCTCGAACTCCGACTCGTCGTCGAACAACAGCGTCAGCGTCTTATTGACCCTAACCGGGGCAAAATGGCCGGTGCGTTCGAGGGTGAGACCGAAAATAGCGGCGAAGAATTTGGCGGCGGCGACCTTATCGCGCGCCGGCACGACAGCGTGGTTGAGGATGATCGTCATCGTCCGTCGCCCAGTTCGTCTTTCTCCCGGGCCGGCGCATCAAAACGTCTGGTATGCCTGTCCGATGCGGCCGCCGACGCGGGCAAAGCCGGCAACGGCCGGCGCATATTTGGCGTCGATGTTGAGCGCCCTTGCGTAGGAGCCGGCGGCCTTATCCTTTTGCCCGAGCCGCTCATAGGCAAGACCGCGGCTCGCCCAGGCTTTCGGATCTGCCGGACCAAGCTGCACGGCCTGATCGAGATCGCTTGCGGCTGCGCGGTCATTACCGATCGCCAAATAGCTCAACGCTCGCGCCACATAGAGCTGCGCGCGCTGCCCGGCCAGCCCGATCGCAGCGGTGAAGTCGGCAATCGCGAACTGTTGCTGCTGCCGGCTTTGGTAGAGCAGGCCGCGGCTATAGTAGGCCTCGGCATTGTCTGGCCGCAGCGCGATCGCCTTGTTGAAATCGGCGAGCGCCTGCATGCTCCGGCCTTGCAGGCTGTAGACGATGCCGCGGCCCAAGTAGGCAGGTGCATAGGAGGGATCGATCGAGAGCGTTTTTTCGAAATCGGCAATCGCAAGCTCGGGCCGATTCGTCCTGCGGTAGACCAGCCCGCGGTTGGTGTAGGCCTGTCCGTAATTCGGATCGAGCGCGATTGCCTTGTTGAAATCGGCGAGCGCCTGCTCGTTCATACCCGCCTCGCCATAGGCGGATCCGCGCATATTGTAGGCCTGCGCGTCGTCCGGATGTTTGTCGATCACCTCGCTAAGCGAGCTCAGGTTCGATCGCGAGCGCGCGTAGAGCGCGTCATCGTTTCTCTCGCCGGCGAACGGGCCCCCCAAACTGGTGCAACCGGCAAGCGCAACGGCGGCAACGAGCGCAGCCGCGAGTGCCGAAAGTTTGCCTACACTGCGTCTTTCGTCGTTGGCGCTGACGGGCCCTCCTGCTCGCATCAACTGACCTCGCGGCCCTCGCGGCCCCGATATGCCTCAAAGTCGGAACGATACCGCATCCACCCGCCCAAACAATGGCGCGGGCCGCTTAAGGCCCGCGCCATCCATTAAGCCGTGCGCGACGCTAGCCGAGCCGCGGCGCACGCGGTGCACCCGGCCTTGCGGCAGCGGATGCGGGCTTCGCCTTTACCGGCAACAAGCCCTCGCGCTGCAAGCGCTTACGCGCCAGTTTGCGGGCACGACGGATCGCCTCCGCCTTTTCCCGCGCTTTTCTTTCTGATGGTTTTTCGTAATGGCCGCGAAGCTTCATTTCGCGGAAGATGCCTTCGCGCTGCATCTTCTTCTTCAGCGCCTTCAGGGCCTGATCGACATTGTTATCACGGACGAGAACCTGCACGCGTGCTCCTCTTGCAGTGGGTGCATGGAATGAGATAGCGCCCGGGCGGCACCCCTGGGCAGCGTAGGCCTCATGTAGCAAAACAGGACCCGAAAGTCCACAACCGGAGCGTTCGCCCGTTCAATCGGCAAAGACCCGCGTGACGTGGCCCATCTTGCGCCCGGGACGCACCGCGGTCTTGCCGTACAGGTGGACCGCCGCCCCCGGCACTTCCAGCCAAATCCGGTAATCGCTCACCTCCTCACCGAGCAGATTTGTCATTTCCACTCGGCCGCGGCGAATTGGCTTTGCCAGCGGCCAGCCGGCAACCGCCCGGATGTGCTGCTCGAATTGTGAGACCGAGGCGCCGTCAAGCGTCCAGTGGCCGGAATTGTGCACCCGCGGAGCAATCTCATTGACCAGGAGCTCGCCGCCCGGCGCCACGAACATTTCGACCGCTAGAACCCCCACATAGTTGAACTTCTCTGCGATCGTGGCGGCGATCCGCCGCGCGGCGGCGGCGGCGGCTTCGGGCAATGCGGCGGGGACGCGCGACATCTTGAGGATGTGATCGCGGTGCTCGTTTTCCGTGACGTCAAAACATTCGACCGCGCCGTCGGCGCCGCGGGCGGCGACCACCGAGACTTCCCGTTCGAACGGCACAAACGCTTCGAGGATGCACGGCTGGCCACCGACCTCGCGCCAGGCGGCTTGCGAATCGCGGCCGTTGCGAATCGTGGCCTGCCCCTTGCCGTCGTAGCCGTAGCGCCGCGTCTTCAGCACGGCGGGCCGGCCGATCCGCTCGAGAGCAGCGGGAAGTTCGTCGGGCCCCCCGACCGCCTCAAACGGCGCGGTGCGGATGCCAAGCGCGCCCACAAAAGTCTTTTCCGACAACCGATCCTGAGTGGTCGCGAGAATTTTCGGATCGGGCAGCACGGGAACGCGCGCGGCGAGAAAAGTCGCGGTCTCCGCCGGCACGTTCTCGAACTCGTAGGTGACCACGTCGACGTCAGCGGCGAAGCGATCGAGCGCCTCGGGATCATTGTAATCGGCGCAGGCGACCCGGTGCACGACATCGAAAGCCGGAGAGTCCGGGCTCGGCGCAAAAACATGGCACTTCAAGCCAAGTCGCGCCGCCGCCAGCGCGAGCATGCGGCCGAGCTGTCCGCCCCCGAGAATGCCGATGGTGGCCTCGGGCTTAAGAACCGTCCGGGTCACGCGGGGATGTCCTTTGGACTTTCGGCCACGGCGTCGGTCTGTCGTTGCCGCCAGGCCGCGAGCCGGTCGCCGAGCGCAGAGTCGCTCAAGGCCAGGACGCCGGCGGCGAGCAATGCGGCGTTCACAGCACCCGCTCGTCCGATCGCCAGCGTCCCGACCGGGACGCCCGGCGGCATCTGTACGATCGAGTAGAGCGAATCGAGACCCCCCATCGCCTTGGATTTGATGGGCACGCCGAATACCGGAAGCGTGGTGAGCGACGCGGTCATGCCGGGCAAATGTGCCGCTCCACCCGCCCCGGCGATGATCACCTTAAACCCCGCCGCCTTCGCGCCCTTGGCGAAGGCGTACAGGCGTTCCGGCGTGCGGTGCGCGGAGACGATGCGCGCCTCGCAAGAGACGCCCAACGCGTCGAGGGTTTCGACGGCAGATTTCATGGTCTGCCAGTCCGACTGGCTGCCCATGATGATTGCAACTGATTTGGCTCCCAGCGGCGCCACAGCAAAATTTTCCTGCCCGAAGGAAGCGGCCGATTATAGGGCTGCGCGTTGGAGTGGCAAGGCGGCTATATTGAAAGCGGCGAAGGCTCGCGGAGATGCACCCATGGAAATGAGCCAATTTCATTACCTGCCCCTCACGCCGGCTTATTTTAGCCTGCTGCTCATCCCGTTTCTGGTCGTGCTCGTCGTCGTCATGACGCTGCGCTACGCCTATCTGAGCCTCGGCGTCAGCTCGGGCACCGCGCTTCTTCTCCTGTTTGGGTCCTTGATCGGCAGCTATTTCAACATCCCGGTCTATCAATTGCGTCCGGAACACATCGTTTCCAATCAGGTCCGCGAATTTTTCGGCATGGACTACGTCATCCCGAGTGTAGAAAATTGGCCGGCAACATGGATCGCGGTGAATGTCGGCGGAGCGGTCATTCCCACGGTGATGTCGATTTATCTCCTGTTCGCGCGCGGCTTGTGGATCAGAGGACCGATCGCAATCGCCATCGTTGCCTTCATCCTGCACACCCTCGCCGACCCCGTTCCTGGCGTCGGCATTGCGGTGCCGATCTTCCTGCCGGTCGTGGTGACGGCCATGGTCTCCCTGCTGCTTGCCCGCGAGAACGCCGCCCCGCTCGCCTACATTTCCGGTAGCATGGGCACGCTGATCGGCGCCGATCTCACCAACCTCGGCCAAGTGCGCGGCCTGGGCGCGCCGGTCGCCTCGATCGGCGGCGCCGGCACGTTCGACGGCATATTTCTCACCGGCATTTTGGCCGTGCTGCTGGCGAGCCTTTACCACCCGGTCCGTCACCTCACGCAGCCTCCGTAAGCCGACGACCGCAGGTGCAGACCGGATTTCACGGCTGCATGCCCGCCGTTACAATAGTCCGGTCCGTTAATCCGGGATTGACCGCAATGTCAGAAAACCCCGCGACCGTCGCGCCGGCTCAGGCCAGGAAGGCCGTCACGCATTACCACGCCCACATCTATTATGACCCGGCGACCAGCCGCGGGCGCGCGGAGCGCTTGCGTCAGCGCGTCTCAGCGGAATTTCCGCAAGCCCGGCTCGGCCGTTGGCATGACCAACCGGTCGGACCGCATCCGCAATCGATGTTTCAGATCGCGTTTCCGAGCGAGATGCTGGCGCAATTCGTGCCGTGGCTGATGCTCAACCGCGACGGATTGACGGTGCTGCTCCATCCCGAGACCGGCGACAATTATGCCGACCACAGCGCCCACGCCGCCTGGTTCGGCGCGGTTCTGCCGCTGCGGCTCGATGTGTTCAAGACATAGGAGGTCAAGGAACCACGTGGCGCGGTCACCCGTTACGCTTCAAGCGGGAGCGATCGCCATGGATAAGCGAAGCGACCTCGATCGCAGGAACGACACCCGCCTGCTCACGCCGCTGCTTCTGATGGCGCTGATTCTGGTCGGCGGAATCCTCCTTTATGCCTATGTGGGACACGCTTCGGCGGCGCTGTTCTAGGCTGTGTTCCAAATTGCCGCGCAACAGCTGCGGTTTGGTTTGAAATTGCGTGACCGTGGGACGGCGATAACCCTCGCCGGTGCATGCGAAGGATGTTCGCGGCGGCGGGTCTTGGTGCGTCATCGCCTTTGTTGGGCTGCCAAGGCGCCGGTGCGATTGCGGCCGTTGCGGCCGTCCTTGCCGCCCTGAGGGAGGCGACGACCGCCGCTTCGTCGCTGCAGCCGATTGAGTATCGCGCGCGCCGGACCCGGCAACGGCTTATCGCGAACTGCTGGTGGGCCCACCATTTTCACCGGCCCTGGTGGTGACAGTTGCGGGCGGCGAGAATGTCGCCTTCACTTCGCGAGCCGACGGCTAAGCACTGTCCTCGACGTCTGTTTCCGGCCGGTCGCGGCCGAGCGCGCGCTCGGTGTGCCAGGTCCCGTTCTCATCTTCGTACATGATTGTCTCGGTATCTCCTGGCTGACGCTGCTCGATGGCGGCGCGCCGCGCGGCGGAGAGCGCCTGCGCATGCGTGGGGAAGCTTTCCGAGAAAGTGCCACTCACGGTGTAAGCCCATCCGTCTTCGTGGCGAACGACTTTGTAGGTCACATGTGCCATGACGTCACCTTAACCGGGGCTGCCGATTGGCGCCGCTTGGTGCGCTGTGAGCGGCGTCTGTTGCGGTAGTTTAGCGCTTGCCGAAAGCAATGCGAAGCGCAGGCGCTAGCGGGTCTGCCCGTCGTCGAAGGTGCGTTCGAAGATTTCGCCGATCGTGGAATAAAAGAAGCCGTTGAGGCGCCCGATGGGATGCAGTTTGCGCATGTCGATGTAACCGTTGGTCATGCAGGCGCGGTCAACGTGCATTAGCACCACCTCGCCGATCACCAGCGGATGGCGGTTGGGGCCGAGCTCGATCACCTGGCGGAGTTTGCACTCGAAATGGATGGGCACTTCCTTGACGCGCGGCGGCTTGATCTTGACGCTTGGGATTGCGGTGAGGCCGGTTTTGTCGAACTCGGAATCCTCGGCCGGGAACCCGTTGGCCGAGTCGACCATCTCCTTCCAGACCGTCTCGGTCACCACATTGAAGCAGAACTCGTCGGTTTCGCGCACGTTCTTGAGCGTGTGCTTCTCGGTGCCGTCCGGATTGCGCGCGATGGTCAGCGAAATCATCGGCGGGACGACGCAGACCACGGTGAAGAAACTGAACGGCGCCAGATTCGTGCGCCCGCTTGGACCGATCGTCGAAGCCCAGCCGATTGGCCGCGGCACGACCGAGCCCACCAGCGTCCGGTAGACCTGACGCCTTTCGCTCACGGCGGGATCGATTTCGAGGTAGTCGGGCATGGCGCCCCCCTGGCAAGCGCAACAGAAATTGCACCGGAGCGGTTGATTAGGTCTGCAACCGTGCCATAGTCAATGCCGCGACACGGTCGAGCGAGGCTGGCGATGAACACCAACGTCGCACCGGGAACGCTGCCCCACGCCGCACCGCTGGAGGTCGAGCGCCTCGGCGCCAAGCTGGGCGCGCAAATCCGTGGCCTCGACCTCAAACAGGCGATGCCCGCCAAAATCTTCTCGGCCCTCGAGGCGGCGCTCATCGAGCACAAAGTGCTCGTTCTGCCCGACCAGCATTTGACCAGCGCCGAGCACGTGGCGGTGAGCCGCATGTTCGGCGATCTCGAGGTCCATCCGATGCGGCCGCGAGGCGATTTTCCGGAAATTCTGGTGCTCGACAATCACAAGGACAACCCGGTGCTGTCGACGGACGTGTGGCATAGCGACACGACCTTCCGCAAGAATCCCACCAAATACACGATCCTGCGCTGTCAGATCATGCCAAAAACCGGCGGCGACACGCTGTGGGCCGACATGGAGGCGGCCTACGAGGGATTGAGCGGCACATTCAAAAAGATGATCGAGGGACTGCGCGCGATCCACGATTTTCAGAACTTTCGCGTGCTGTTCAAAAACACCGACGAGGACCGCGCCAGGCTGCGCCGGATGGAAGAGCTTTTTCCCAACCCGTCGCATCCGGTGGTGCGCACGCATCCGGTCACCGGGCGCCAGAGCATCTACGTCAATCCGCAATTTACGCTGCGCATCGAAGGACTCGCCCCGGCGGAAAGCCGCGCCATTCTCGATGTGCTGTTTGCCCGCGCGCAGGTGCCGGAATATCAGTTTCGGCTGCGATGGACGCCGGGCATGATCGTGCTCTGGGACAACAGGTCAACCCAGCATTACGCCGCCAACGATTACTACCCGCAGCGGCGGCGCATGGAGCGCACCGCCGTGGTCGGCGACGCGCCGTATTGAACGGCTCGCTCGCACGCCGCGCATCGACCGCGATCGCGGCGGAATTCGGGCCCTTTCTTTAGGTCGGCTTGCCGCAAGCTGCGTCTGCGGCGTTCTGCACAAAACTGAAAACCCACTGCGCACCGATGAGGCGACGCAGTGGGTTTATGGTCATTGGTAGCAATGGGCTCGCTTTGCGCGAAAGCCCATCGCGTCTATGCTTTAACTCGCCGCGTGACGGTGCGCGAGGTGGTGCATGTGACGACCATAGGCATGCCTATGTACATAGTGGCTGCGGCGAGCCGGTGGAGCCTCCTCCGCCGGCGCCGGATAGGAGACCGGATGGACTCCCAGGATGCCATTGACGCCGCCGATGACGCCGCCAACCACACCTCCGACGACCCCGCCGATCGGCCCGGCCGTTTGGCCGCCTACATACGCTCCATGGGAGGCTCCGTCAGGGATGCCCTGCGCCTGCGCCGCCAGCGGACAGCCGAGTAATGCGGCGACAACGCCGGCATACAAAAGATGCGGTTTCACGATCGTGCCTCTCTCTCTGCTTGAGTTGAAGAGTTGGGGTTGACGCGAAATCAAGGCCATTAAACGGCATGAACGTGGCATTCGCACTTATCTCCCGACTGAGGCAAACCCGCCACACCGGCTGGGGCGCGGCGGAACTATATATGTCTGTGGCTGCATTCCCGTCTGCGTGTCGTGACCCCCTTGCCGCAGTAAGATAAACTCTTGCCGCTCTATCCTCATGGCAGCCACATCGCAACATCGAGCGAACCTTGCGATTGTCGGGCTCGGCAGCATTGGCGGCGTTGCCGCCGGCTGTCTCGCCGCCACCGACAGGTACGATATGACGGTCTGCGTACGCCGACCTGTCGAGCGCCTCGTGTTCGAGGGCCCCGAAAGCGCGGTCGCGATTCCATTGCAGGCACTGAGCGACGCGGCACAGGTGACGCAGCCGGTCGACTGGGTGCTGTTATGCACGAAGACGTACCAGACGCAGTCAGCGGCGCCGTGGCTGTCGCGCCTTTGCGCGCCCTCTACGCAGGTCGCCGTGCTGCAGAATGGGATCGGGCATCTCGCAACTGTGGCGCCGCTGGTCAACGGCGCGAACGTCGTTCCGGTGATCGTCTATTACAATGGCGAGCGGCTGGCCGTCGATCACGTGCGGTTGCGGCAGGGAAGCGACCAGGATATGGCAGTAGCGGACACCGCAGCGGGACGCGCCTTTGCGCGCCTGTTCGCGGGCACGCCGCTGCGCGTGCTGCTCAGCGCCGATTTCGACACGCTCACCTGGCGCAAGTTGCTGATCAACGCAGTCGCCAACCCGATCACCACGCTGACGCTGCAACGCCAGGCTGTGCTGCGGCGCCCCGAAGTCCAAGAGCTCTGCCTCAACATTTTGCGTGAGGCCGTGGCCGCGGCCCGCGCCGAGGGCGCGAAACTTGCCGAGGACGAAGGCGCCCGCGCGCTGGCGACGCTATTCACGTTCTCTGGAGAGCTTGGCACGTCCATGTATTTCGATCGCCTTGCCGGAAGGCCACTTGAAGTCGAGGCGCTGACCGGAGCGATCGTAGCGGCCGGCAAACGGCACGGCATTCCGACGCCACTCAATCGCGCGCTGCTGACGTTGCTGCGCGCCATCAGCGAGGCGGCAACCGACTAGGCTGCGAGCGCTCTCACGCCCGCTCGACACACGCAGCGTAGCAGCCGGGCGCGGCGAAGTGGATGTGCAGGTACGCGGCGCACGGATTGGCGAACAGCCGCTCGATCACTGCTTCGAGCTTGCCGCCCTCGGTCAATTCCCAGCCGACCAGCATGGCGTCAGCGTCGAATGCCCGCACCGCGAGTACGCGCTTGCGCAATTGTTCTGGAACACAATCCACGGCATCGAACGTCTCCTCGCCCTTACGGACGTAAATCGCAAAGCGCATGCGGTAGGGCGAAGCCACGGGATGATGCTCGTAATTGACCAGGATCAGCTCGTCTCCGGGCTTCGAATTGGTGAGGCTGACGCGGCACGGATGACCGCTGTCGCGGGCGTCGGTGATCCGACGCATCGCTCCCCGCCGCGCCAGTTCATGGTCGGGCAGCGAGAACAGCGGAGCGAATATCTGCGCGGGCAAACCCTTAAGGCGAAAGTGCATGGTCGACCTCTTAATCGTTACGACTCCAGATGACTCCAGCAGGCGCGCGACGCCACCCGCTTTCTGATGACGAATGTGATGCGGCTGAGCGGAACGATGCCGGCGATTTGCCCTCCCGCACGCGGCGGCGTCTGCTATAAGGCTGGCATGGCCAGACGACCAACCGATCAGCGCACTGCAGCCGAAAAGGCCTTCAAGGCCATCACCACGCCGAAGCCCGCGCAACCGCGCCCAAAGCCGACGCCGCTGCCGAGCGCCAAGGAAATTGTATCGCTGCGCATCGACCGTGACGTGCTCGATTTATTCCAGGCCGAGGGGCCTGGCTGGCAAGAGCGGATTAATGCGGCGCTGCGCAAGGCCGCTGGACTTGGTCCATAAGCTGGAGCCGCACAGGGTCCGGTGACCCAGCCGCGAGCGGCGTTGATCGACATCGGTGCAGGATCTAGAGGCGCCGGCCGCGGACCTCGCCCATATGCGATAGCCCGCATGAGGTGAATGTGGTCGTCGAGATCCCGCGACGGGGCACGCCGGTCAAATACGGGTCGACAAGCTGGCCGCGCCGTCTGCCGCATCGAGGCCGATGCCCGCTCTTGGCGGATACGCGCGGCGTGATTGCGCAACCGCGCGCAAATCAATCAAAATATGTCGGGGCGGCTCAGCTGTAGCTCGTTGCCGCTCAACCACATTTGCTCGTTTTCTCTTTCGAGCAACCTCTGGGCCCGACAGACCAAAATCAATTGCTAAAAATAAAATTTTGCACGCGCTTCGCGCTTGCAGACCTTCTTGCCTAGGCTGCCGCTTCAGCGAAGCGCAATACGCCACTCGGGCGAGGGACGGTGGGTAGCGCCGCTGCGGGGCTAATCCACCCAGATCACAGCGCCTTGTTGCTCTCGCGCACCTTCTCCGCATCGACGTAAACTTCTGCCCCGAGGTCCAAGAACTTCCTCGACATCTGCGCCATGCCTTCTTGGGCAGCGGCCGCTTCGCCGGCAACCGCGCGCCTTTGCGGGTCGTTGAGCGTAGCGGCGTAGTCGCGCACGTCCTGGGTGATCTTCATCGAGCAGAATTTCGGCCCGCACATGGAGCAGAAATGCGCCACCTTGTGGGCTTCCTTGGGCAGCGTCTCGTCGTGGTAGTCGCGCGCGGTGTCGGGGTCGAGCGAGAGATTGAACTGGTCAACCCAGCGGAATTCGAAGCGTGCGCGCGAGAGCGCGTCGTCGCGCAATTGCGCGGCGGGATGGCCCTTGGCGAGGTCGGCGGCGTGGGCGGCGATCTTGTAGGCGATGACGCCGTCCTTGACGTCGCTGCGGTCGGGCAGACCGAGATGCTCCTTCGGCGTGACGTAGCAGAGCATGGCGGTGCCGAACCAGCCGATCATGGCAGCGCCGATGGCGCTGGTGATGTGGTCGTACGCCGGCGCGATGTCGGTGACCAGCGGGCCGAGGGTGTAGAACGGCGCTTCACCGCATTCCTTGAGCTGCTTGTCGACATTGATCTTGATCTTGTGCATCGGCACGTGGCCGGGGCCTTCGATCATCACCTGGCAACCCTTGGCCCAGGCGATTTTGGTCAGTTCGCCCAAGGTTTCCAGCTCGGCGAATTGCGCACGGTCATTGGCATCGCGAATCGAGCCGGGGCGCAGCCCGTCGCCGAGCGAGAACGACACGTCGTATTTGCGCATGATGTCGCAAATCTCGTCGAACCGCTCGTACAGGAAACTCTCCTTGTGGTGCGCCAGACACCACTTGGCCATGATCGAACCGCCGCGCGAGACGATGCCGGTGACGCGGTCGGCGGTGAGGTGGATATACCCGAGGCGCACTCCGGCGTGGATGGTGAAGTAATCGACGCCCTGCTCGCATTGCTCGATCAGCGTGTCCTTATAGACCCCCCAGTCGAGCTTCACCGGATCGCCGTTGACCTTTTCGAGCGCCTGATAGATCGGTACGGTGCCGATTGGCACCGGCGAATTGCGCAGGATCCATTCCCGGGTATTGTGAATGTTGCGGCCGGTGGAGAGGTCCATCACTGTGTCGGCGCCCCAACGGATCGCCCACACCATCTTTTCCACCTCCTCCTCGACCGACGAGGTGACGGCAGAGTTGCCGATATTGGCGTTGATCTTGGTGAGAAAGTTCCTCCCGATGATCATCGGCTCGAGTTCGCCGTGATTGATGTTCGAGGGGATGATGGCGCGGCCGCGCGCCACTTCGCTGCGCACGAATTCGGGCGTGACGAACAGCGGCACCGAAGCGGCGAAACTCTCGCCGTCGTCATGGGCCGACTGCGCGCCCTCCAGCATCTTCTTGCGGCCGAGATTTTCGCGCTCGGCAACGTAGATCATTTCCTTGGTGATGATTCCGACGCGCGCCCATTCGAGCTGGGTGAGCGGCTGCTGGGCGCTGCGCGCCCCTTGCGCGTCGGCCTCCGCCGCTTGCGCGGGAGGTGAACACGAGTTGGCGCGCATGGGGCGCGGCGTATTGGGGAAGTTGCGGGCGAGATGCTTGCCGCTGACATTGCCGTTATCGACCGGCTTGATCGGTCGGCCTTCATAATCCTCGACGCCGCCGCGCTCCTTGACCCAATCGACGCGCGTGCGTTTGAGCCCATTCTCCACATCGATCGCGGCACCGTCTTCGGTATAGGGGCCCGAGGGGTCGTAGACCCGCAGCGGCTCTTCGCCCGAACCCTCCGACAGCGGGATCTCACGCAGGGGCACGCGCAGGTCGGGCGCCGCGTCGGGCGTCGAGTAGATCTTGTGCGAGCCGGCGATCGGCCCGGTTGTGACTTTCGGCGTGACGAGATCAGCTTCGGAGAGAGGCTTGTTCATCGGGTCGCTCCCGTTGTTTCAAAAGCGGTCCGGGAAGGGGCCGGTCTGGGGGCGGACTCCGTGGAGGCGCTTTCCGTCCCTTCGCCGGCATGACCCGGATCAGGTTCAAAGGGTCACCGCCTTTCGCGGTCTCTCAGCGCCTGCCGGCGCTCCCCTCGGAACAGCCATAATCTAGGTCCCCCGGCGAGGGTGTCAACGCGCTGACACAATAGCTCTGCCCACGACCGCGTGCATGCCTCAGCGTGGGGCGCAAAGTTTCTCTAGGCGGCAAGGCGGCATTTCCTTAGCACGCCGCGAACGCGGCGATGCAACAGGCGGTGAGCGTGCCCCGCGGACCAACCGATTATCCGCCGGATTTAAGTGCAGGAATGCCGCGGCCACGGCAGAGCGACGCCAAGAGGCGCATTGATTTCGTCATCGCCGCCGGACAGACGGAAGCGCCAAGCCGCACGGCCGCCGCTGTTCGCGATCCGAGCCGATGACGTCCGCAATCCCTTGCGGTCAAGCGCGCCGATCAAAAACTCTTCAGCAGCCGCTCGATATAGTCGAGCTCCTCTTGCGGACGGCCGATCTCGCCGTAGCGCTTGCGCAATTCTTCGATGATGCGGCGGGCGCGCTGCACGTCAATCTCGCCCGGCACCTTTACGCTCTGATCGTCGGCGTCCTCGTGCCCGCGCAGCGGCCGGCCCAACGGGTCGGTATCGTCTTCGGAGCGCGCTCGGCCGAGGCGTCCGATGCGCCCCTCTCCCGGGCCCTGGCCCATCTGCTGCTGCATTGATTGGGCGAGCGACTGCGCGCCCTTGCGCAAGGCATCGAGCGCGCGGCCCTGGGCATCCACCGCATTGTCGATGTCTCCCGAGCCGATTTCACCCTCCGCCTCGCCCATGGCCTGGCCGGCGCGACCGAGTTGATTCATCTCGTCCTGACCCTGACCCTCGCCCTGGTTCTGTCCTTGACCCTCGCCTTGAGCCTGCTGGTTGCCCTGGCCCTGCTGCCCCTGCCGGCCCTGCTGATTCTGCCCGAACCCGTTCTTCCTCAGCTCGTCGAGGAGCTTGTTGAGCTTGTCACGCAGGGCCTGTTGGTCCTGCTGCAACTGCTGGCCCATGCCCGGGCCGCGGTGCTGGCCATGCTGCCCCGGCTGGCCGGGGGGGATCCCTTGCTGCTGGCGCTGCTGCTGTCCTTGCTTGAAGGTGCGATCGCGCAGGTTCTGCTGCCGGCGGATCATGTCGCCGAGCTCGTCGAGCTTCGACGTCATTTGGTCATTGCCGCCGCCATTGTCCGGCGACGCCATCTGCAGGTTCTCCAGCATCTGCTGGAGTTCGGAGAGCAGCTGCTGGGCGGCTTCTCGCGAGCCGCTGCGCGCCATGTTCTCCAGGCGGTTGAGCATGTTCTGCAGATCGCGCTGGCTGAGCACGCGGGCATTGCGATCGAGCGGGCGCGACAGCTCGCTGTTATTGCGCAACTGCTCGGCCAGTGCCTGCATATAGCGGTTCATCGCCTGACGCAGCTTATCCATCAGCGCCTTGATTTCCTGATCGCTGGCACCGTTCTGCAAGGCCTGGCGCAGCGCCTCCTCGGCGTTGCGCAAGGCGGTTTGCGCATCCGCCGTGTTGCCGTCTTCGATCTGCACGGCCATCGACCACAGCTGCGCCACGACCGAGCGCAAATCGTCGTCGGTCTTGGCGCGCACCAGCTGCAAGTCGACGTTCTGCAGGCCGAGATAGAGGCCGGCATCGGGCGTGAATTTCTCCGGCGCCATGGTGAGCGCATCGAGTGCGGTGAGCACAAGCGGCTTGGCATGAGCGTCAAGCGCGAGGTTGCGCCGCTGCTCGATCAGTGCGCGCGCCAGCGGCTTGGTGAAGATCCGCTGTGGCAGGCGGATCGTGACCGGCGCGCTCTTGCCCATATTGGCCGCATCGTCACGGGCGACCAGCGTCATCGTCACTTCGGCGCCAGACCAGGGATGGTCCGTCAAATCCTTGATGGTCTGTGCCGAGCCCTTCTTGGTGCGCGCCTGCGGCAGGATCAGCGCAAAATTGGGCGGGCCGAACAACGGATGGGAACCGCTCGCCGCCTTTTCGTCCTTGCGCGCGAACGTCGCCTCGGCCTTGGTGACCCCGTAATCGTCTTCGAGTTGGTAGGACAGCAGGAGTGATCCGCGACTTTCCTCCTGCGGGTCCTTGGTCAGCGCAATGGTCGGCGGCAGGTCGGGAATGGCGTTGAAGTCCCAGGCCACGTCGTCGCCGACGCCACGCAAGCTCACCCCGCCGCTCGCCGTAATGGTGAAGCGGTGCTCATCGGTGCCCGCGGGCGCGTGCACGGCCTCCTTTGAGGGAGCGACCCCGCCCGAGCCTGAGACATCAACCTCCACCTTGCCGGTGGCGCGCACCACCAGGGTCGAATTCACCGGCACCGACACGGGCGAGCGCAACTGCGCAAACGCCTCGCCGGGATGCAGTCCGGGGAGGATCAGCGGAGGCTTGCCGGTATAGAGCGGCGGGACGACCCAGGCGTCGACGCGGAAGTTCGCCGGTACCACGACGCCGTCCCAATCGAATGCCGCGGCGATGCGCCGCATCCGTTCGCCGCCTGCGGCGAAGAACGTCGCCACGCAGGCGAGCAAGACGAGACCGCGCAATGCGTAGGGATCACGCCGGGCGATACGTGGCGAGGGCAGCCCAGCCTTGAACGAGAGGACGGCCTGCCGCGCCCGCTCGAGGTGGGCGTTCCACAGGGCGAGCGAATACGGGTCCTGCGGGGTGACCGCGAGTTCGTCGGCCATGGCGGTGGCCGGACGGTGGCGCAACCCGCTTTCACGGTCGAGCCGGCGCAAGCCGTCCGGCGTCGCGGGCATGCGCAGTCGAATGAAGGGGATCAGGGCGGCGATGAGCGCCGCGGCGAACGCCGCCACCCCGAAAGCGCGGGCAAGCGGCGGCAGGGTAAGCCAAACTCCGAGCCAGGACACGGCGAGGAACAGCCCGACCACCGTCGCAAGGGCGGCAACGGCCGGCCAAAGCCGTTCCCAAAGGATAGACCAGCGCGCGCGCTTGAGCGCACTCGCGAGCCTCGCCCCCCTCCATGGCTCATTCGGCTCTCTGGCCGGATCGGGCATTATGGCTTCGGTCACAAAGGGCTCCGTAAAGCACGACCGGGAGTAACCAAATGGCCGCACAACAACACGGTAACATGAGGGCTGGTTCAAGGCACAACCAGACGTGAACGCCTTCGGTCACGTAAAAATCATGCAAATGCGGGATCGTGCCTGCGACTGAAAAGCCCGTTCAGGCTGACAACCATGGCGGGAGGCGGTCGAGGCCGATCAACGCCTCGACCGTAAAGCGCGGCCGCACGATCGCCCACTCGCTGTTGCGGACCAGCACTTCGGGAACAAGCGGGCGGCTGTTGTAAGTACCCGATTGCACTGCCCCATAGGCCCCGGCGCTCATGACAGCGAGGAGAGCGCCGGCATGCGGGGCAGGCAGGGAACGGTCGAGCGCGAGGAAATCGCCGGATTCACAGACCGGCCCGACCACATCGGCAATGATCCGTGGTGCGTTGGCGGGCGCCTGCTGCACCGGAAGAATGTCGTGGTGGGCATTGTAAAGCGTCGGGCGGACCAGATCGTTCATACCGGCGTCGATGATCACGAAGGTTTTTGCTTCGCCATGCTTCACGTAAAGCACGCGCGTGAGCAGGATGCCGGCATTGCCGACGATGAGCCGGCCAGGTTCAAAAATTAGACGGCAACCGAGCCCGTTGGCAGCGCTTTTGACGATCGCCGCATAGCCGCTCGGATCGGGCGGCAGCTCGTTGTCCTCGCGATAGCGAATGCCGAGACCGCCGCCGAAATCAATATGGGAGATGGCATGGCCGTCCACGCGCAGGGTGCGGACGAAATCGGCGAGCAGCGCGAACGCATCGACGAACGGAGCCAGTTCGACGATCTGGCTGCCGATATGCATGTCGACGCCGGCCACACGCACGCCCGGCAGCTTGGCGGCGCGGGCATAGACTTCGCGGGCCCGGCTGATCGGAATGCCGAATTTGTTTTCCGCTTTGCCGGTCGCGATCTTCGCATGCGTCCTGGCGTCGATGTCGGGATTGACGCGGATCGAAATCTCCGCGGTGCGGCCCTTGCTCGCGGCGATTGTCGACAGCAGTTCGAGCTCCGGCTCGGATTCGACATTGACGCATAGGATGGCTGCATCGACCGCAAGCGCGAGTTCGGCGGCCGTCTTGCCAATACCGGAAAACATGATCTTTTGTGGCGGAATACCGGCTGCGCGGGCGCGCGCCAATTCGCCCGCAGAGACCACGTCGGCGCCAGCACCGAGCCGCGCCAGCGTGGCGAGAACGGCCTGGTTGGAATTGGCCTTGAGCGAATAGCAGATCAGTGCGTCGGCATCGGCGAAAGCGCCGGCGAAGACCCGGTAGTGCCGCTCGATGGTGGCGGACGAATAGCAGTAGAGCGGTGTACCGACGGTGTCGGCGAGCGCGGCGAGATTGACGTCCTCGGCGTACAGCTCGCCGCCGCGGTAATCGAAGTGACGCATCGGAGGTGTTTAGCCGGGGAAAGGCCTGTTCGCCACCGTGCGCGGCGATCGCAGGCGACAGCGTGGACAATTATTGGATCAACGGGTCGAGCAAGAATGTCTTCTTCGGAGGTGGCGCCGGCGCCGGCGGCACGGTCTGGACCTGGGCCGGTGCCGGCTGCGCGGAAGGCGGCCCCGTCAACGTGCTGCCCTGGGAAGCGGCCGGCGCCGGCGGGGGAAGGGTCGTATCCGGCGGCGGGGTTAGCCCCCCCTTGCGCCCGCAGCCCGCAAGCGGCAGCGAAAAGGCCAGCGCGAGGGCCAGTGCACGCACAATAACGAGCTGATCGCGGGCCAAATCTGCTCCCCCAGTCCCCAACGACGCTGCATCCGACCCGGTCAGTCAACTGCATCGGCGCGGCGAGATTTTGTCCGCATCACCTTATCGGCTAATGGCTACGGCTTTCCAGGCGGTTTAGCATTTTTGCCAAGCCGCCGGAGCCAGCGGTTGGCCTGGGTGCGCACGTTTTTCGGCGCGGTCCCGCCAAAAACCGAGCGGCTCGATACCGATTTGTCGACCGACAGCACGGTGAAAACGGCCTCGCTGATGCGCGGCTCGATCTCCCGCATGGTCTGGAGCGGCAGTTTGTCGAGCGCAACCCCGGCTTCCGCGGCCCTGGCGACAATGCGGCCGGTCACCTGGTGCGCCTCGCGGAACGGCAGCTTGAGCGCGCGCACGAGCCAGTCGGCGAGATCGGTGGCGGTGGAAAAGCCTTCGCCGGCGGCCTGCCGCATCCGCGCCGCGTCGGGCTGCATATCGTTCACCATGCCGGCCATAGCGGCGAGCGCAAGCTTGAGCGCGCCAATCGCGTCGATGGCGCCCTCCTTATCCTCCTGCATGTCTTTCTGATAAGCGAGCGGCAGCCCCTTGATGACGATGAGCAGCCCGTTGAGCGCGGCGATCATGCGCCCGGCCTTGGCGCGCACCAGCTCCGCTGCATCGGGATTGCGCTTCTGCGGCATGATCGACGAGCCGGTGGTGAAGCGGTCGGACAGCCGGATGAGCCCGGTGAGCGGCGAGCACCAGATCACGATCTCTTCGGCGAAGCGTGACAGATGCACTGCAGTAATGGCGGCGGCGGCGAGCGTCTCCAGCACGAAATCGCGGTCGGCGACTGCGTCGAGCGAGTTTGCCATCGGCCGGTCGAAACCGAGCGCCGCGGCGGTCATGGTGCGGTCGATCGGGAACGAGGTGCCGGCGAGCGCGCCGGCGCCGAGCGGGCTTTCGTTGAGCCGCGCCCGCGCATCCGCGAAGCGCCCGCGGTCGCGCGCCGCCATTTCGACATAGGCCAACAGATGGTGCCCGAAGGTCACCGGCTGCGCCGTCTGCAGATGGGTGAAGCCCGGCATCACCGTTGCCGCGTGCTCAAGCGCTTTTTCCGCAAGCGCGCGCTGATACGCGGCAAGGGCGCCGTCGATTTCGTCGATGGCATCGCGCACCCAAAGCCGGAAGTCCGTGGCCACCTGATCGTTGCGCGAGCGCGCGGTGTGCAGGCGTCCGGCAGCCGGGCCAATCAGCTCCGCGAGTTGGCTCTCGACGTTCATATGGATGTCCTCGAGCCCCCGCCTGAAGGCGAACTTTTCGGCCTCGATCTCTGACAGGATCGTGTCTAGACCGTGAGCGATCAGCTTTGCATCTTGCGCCGCGATGATGCCGCGTTTGGCCAGCATCGCCGCATGGGCCTTGCTGGCGGCAATGTCCTGGCGGTAGAGCTGGCGATCAACGCCGATCGAAGCGTTGATCTCCTCCATCAGCGGATCGGGCTCTTGGCCGAAGCGCCCGCCCCACATTTTGTTCGCCATGATGCGTCCGCCCAGGTTTTGTACTTCTCGATGACCGAACAACCATCCGCGCCGCCAGCTCACCCAATGCGTCGCCGCCTGTTTGGCGCCGCGGCCGGCGTTCTTATCTTGGCCCTTGTCGCCGGCATATACGTGATTGCGCGTCTGCGAAGCAATCCGGCCGATGGCGCCTGCCAGGCCGCGGTGGCAACCGCGGCGCGGATCGCCCCGCTCGTGCACGGCGAAGTCGCCGCCCTCGCCCCGGCGCGGACCCCGTTCCATGTCCCTGATTTGGCCTTCAAGGACGCCCAGGGCCGCGACCGAACTCTTGCTGACTGGCGCGGCCGCACCGTCCTTCTCAATCTGTGGGCCACTTGGTGCGTACCTTGCCGCCGCGAAATGCCGTCGCTCGATGCGCTGCAAGCCGAGCTCGGCAGCCCCAAATTCCAGGTCGTCGCCGTCAACATCGACACGCGCGATCCGCAAAAGCCGCAGGCCTTCTTAAAGCAGGTCGGCGTCACCCACCTCTCCTATTATTCAGACCAGAGCGCGCAGGTGTTCGAGACACTGCGGACCGCAGGCAAGGCCTTCGGCATGCCGACGACCCTGCTGGTCGATGGCAAAGGTTGTGAGATCGGCAACATGGCCGGCCCGGCCGAATGGTCGAGCGACGATGGCGTGAAGCTCGTGCGCGCGATCATCGCGGGCGATGCCAAGAGCGTCACGCGCTGACGTGCCGGCCGCCACCGCTCGCCGGACAGTACACCTGGGATGACGGCGCTCAATAGGCGGGAGATCATGCGCCGTTGACCGGTCCTTATCGACCAAATCTGACGAGCAGATAGCGACAAAAGAAGCCGGATCGGGCCGGCCTGCCGGCCTCTCGTGGGCCGTCCTCTTCCCCCTTGACACGGCTGGCCATGCCGCTACACTTAACCATATGGTTAAGTTTCAGGATGGCGCTCTCGACCGCACCTTTGCGGCGCTTGCCGACACGACGCGGCGTGCACTGGTGATGCGGCTCGCCGAACAGCCGGGCCTGTCGGTCAGCGCTTTGGCCGCGCCGTTTCGGATGTCGCTGCCCGCGGTGATGAAGCATCTCGATGTGCTCGCCGATGCCGGGCTGATCGCGCGCAGAAAAACCGGACGCACGGTCGCCTGCCGGCTCCGCGCCGAGCCGATGCGCGATGCGTTCGAATGGCTCAATCGCTACGAAAAGTTCTGGTCCGAGCGGCTCGATCGTCTAGCCGCGTTTTTGGAGGAGGAGGAGGAGTCATGTCCGTCCAAGCCGCTGTCAAACCTAGCCTCACCATCAAGCGTCGGCTCAACGCGCCGCCCGCGCGGGTGTTCAGCGCCTGGACGGAGCCGGAAAAGATAATGCGTTGGTTCGGTCCGGCCGGCGTTCAATGCACGCACGCGGAATTCGACGCGCGCGTCGGCGGCCGCTTTACCGTCGCAGCGATCTCGCCCGACGGCGAAAGGCATCAGGTCGGCGGGACGGTGCGTGAAGTCATACCCAACCGCAAGCTGGTCTATAGCTGGGCCTGGCACTCCACGCCGGAGCGGGAATTGCTGGTGACCGTCGATTTTAAGCCCGATGGCGATGGCACGCTGCTTACGCTCACGCACGAACAATTCTTCGATCAGGACGCGCGCGACCGTCACCAGCATGGCTGGAACGGCGCCCTCGACAAACTCGAGCAGCTGTGCAGCTTCGAGGAGCCGGCAAAGCGCGGCGCACACGGCACGTTCTACTGGAACGAGCTGTTGGCGCGCGACATCGACGGAGCAAAGAAATTTTATGCCGAGACGTTGGGCTGGAGCTTCGAGCCGATGGCGACGCTCGAGGGCGATACTTACTGGATCGCCAAGATCGGCGACCGGCCCGTGGGCGGCATCTTTGATATCCGCAGCAGCGTATACGACGGCGTTCCCGAATTGTGGATGGCCTACATCGCCGTCGACAACGTCGACGCGCGGGTGAAGAAGGCGGTCGCCGCCGGCGCGACGGTGATGAGGCCTGCTTTCGAGGTGTCCGGCGTCGGTCGCATCGTCATCCTCAAGGAGCCGGGCGGCGCCGGCATCGGCTGGATAACGCCGGTCACCGCATGATCCGCCGCAACGGGGGACGCTGTTCATGCCCACGCGATCGGCTGATCTTACGGCGCTGCGAGGAATGCGGGGGTGCAAGAGTGGATCACCGAGCAGCGAAATCCGCCGAGTCAGTGCAGTCCAAATCGAGCATAGGAGACGATCATGAAGCTCTATGGTTTTCCGGTCTCGCCCAATACATGGCAAGTTCGCGCGCTCGCCGCCCACCTCGCCATGCCTCTGGAATTCGAGGTCGTCGACCTCACGAAGGGTGCCTCGCGCACGCCCGAATTCCTTGCGCTCAACCCCACCGGCCGCACGCCGGTCCTGCTCGACGGCGAATTCAAGCTGTGGGAGACGCAGGCAATCATGCAATACCTGGCGGGCAAAAGGCCTAATCCGCTTTGGCCCGAGGATGCGCGCACGCGCGCTGACATCACGCGCTGGCAGTTCTGGAATGTCGCCCATTGGAACAACGACGCCTGGGTGCCGGCCTTGAGCGAACGCCTCGTCAAACGAGTCCTCAATCGTGGTCCGGCGGATCAAGCCGTCGTCGCCAAGGCCGACGAGGCCTATGGCAAGGAGGCGACCATGCTCGATGCCCATCTCTCCAGGCAGAACTATCTCGCCGGCGACGCGCCAACGATCGCCGATTTTGCCGTGGCTGCTCCGCTGTTCTATGCGCAGCAAGCCGAGTTGCCGCTCGATCCCTACGTGCACATCCGCGCATGGTTCGCGCGCATCCGCAGCCTGCCGTGCTGGAGCGAAACGGCGCCGCAAATGGCGGAGGCCGCCTGACGGCGGCGCATCAAAGCCCGATCGACCCGCCCGTTGCAGGCCTTTCAGGAGAAGCGCTCCCATGCCGCTTGGCGCGAGATGCCGAGCGCTTTTCCGATCGCCTCCCAAGAGACCTGACGCGCTCGTAGCTCGTCGACCTGCTGCTGCAAGACCGTGCGCACCGCTTCCACCGTCGCCGCGCATGGCTTGAGCGCGTCGAGCAGCTGCGGATCGCTCATTGACTCCCAACCTGCAAACGCGGCTGGCAGAGCATCGAGTATCTTGTTGCACGTTTCGACGCACGCGCCGCAGATATAGACTTTGCGGCCGCCAATGAGCTTGTGGACCTCGTCGGCCCCCTTGCCGCAGAACGAGCACTTCATTGGGCGGCGCTTGAGCATGCGGTTTCTGGGACCTCGCCGGCGTCAAGCTCATCCTGACACGGAACGCCCGCCGCCGTCAAGGATCTCCTTGCAGGGCGACGTCTGCGTACAAGCTGAAACGCTTACCATCGCATCGAAAGGTGGAAAAACCTTGGAGCCGCCCTCGCTCTTTCGGCCCTGGGCGCAAGCCACCGCTCGAAGTTTTCCGCCTGCGCGTGCAAGCCGCCTCGCAAGGCTTGGCCGCCGGTCAGGCCGGCGCAAGACTAGGGGCTCCACCCAAACACGCTGACCTTTCACTGTCGGCTTTGTCACGGTGCGCGCGAGGTCAACTCGATGATCTATGCGGCGCGCTACGAGACCATGCCAGATAGCTGCCAAGGTGCCTCGGCCGCGCCGGTGGCGATCCGAAGGGAGTATGCCCCGGGTGATCTGCAACAGGCGATCGCTTGCTATGCGGCGCTGTTGGCCGCGGCAGCCATCCGGTTCACCGCCTCAACCTCGTACGCTCATCCGGCGCTGACCATCACACGCTCGCTGTCCGTCGCCGGCAATGCCGGGCCGCCCGGCGTGCGTTCGTCGCCCGCACTGTTCGGGACGTTGGCGGCTGTTTGGCTCTGACGCAGCTGTAGCGTTCGCTTGACGACACGCGCGGCGCCAAAACTCAGCGCGTCGGCACCGGCTTGTCGCCGCGATAGTCGTAAAACCCGCGCTGGGTCTTGCGTCCGAGCCAGCCGGCTTCGACGTATTTCACCAGGAGCGGGCACGGCCGGTATTTTGGATCCGCCAAGCCCTCATGAAGCACCTGCATCACCGACAGACAAGTGTCGAGCCCGATGAAGTCGGCGAGTTCGAGCGGCCCCATGGGGTGGTGGGCGCCGAGCCGCATCGCCGTGTCGATGGCCTCGACGTTGCCGACCCCTTCATAGAGCGTGTAGATCGCCTCGTTGATCATCGGCAGCAGGATGCGGTTGACGATGAAGGCGGGAAAATCCTCCGACACCGCGAGCTGCTTGCCGAGCTTGCCGATGAACTGTTTGGTCGAGTTGAAAGTGGCGTCGTCGGTGGCGATGCCGCGGATCACCTCAACCAGCTCCATTAGCGGCACAGGATTCATGAAATGAATGCCGATGAAGCGCTCCGGCCGGTCGGTGGCGGCGGCGAGGCGGGTGATGGAGATCGACGATGTGTTGGTGCCGATGATCGCCTCGGGCTTGAGCGACGGACAGAGCGCACCGAATATCCTGCGCTTGATCTCCTCCTTCTCGGTCGCGGCCTCGATCACCAGATCGCAGTCGCCGAGTTCGTCGAGCGCGTTGGCCGGCGTGATGCGCTTGATCGCGGCCTGCCGCTGTTCCTCGCTGATGCGCTGGCGGCTGACCTGACGCGCCAGATTGCCCCTGATCGTGGCCAAGCTTTCAGTGATGCGCTCGGGAACGGCATCGTTGAGCAGGACGTGAAAACCGGACAGCGCACAGACATGGGCGATGCCGCTGCCCATTTGGCCGGCGCCGACCACGCCGACTTTGCGAATCGAATGCAGCGTGTGCTCGGTCCGCCCGGAACGCGCCACCGGCCGCTCCTTCACCTCGATCATGTCCCTTGCCTTTCTACGACGTTCCGCCGCGCGACTCCACAGGGCCTACTCCCGAACGCCGGTCAGCGCCGCACCTTGTCGAGCTCGGCCGCAAGCTCCGGCAATGCCTGATAGAGGTCGGCCACTAGCCCATAGTCGGCCACCTGAAAGATCGGCGCCTCCTCGTCCTTGTTAATGGCGACGATCACTTTCGAGTCCTTCATCCCGGCAAGGTGCTGAATGGCGCCCGAAATGCCGACGGCAATATAGAGGTCCGGCGCCACCACTTTGCCGGTCTGGCCAACCTGCCAATCGTTCGGCGCATAGCCGGCGTCGACGGCAGCGCGCGAGGCCCCGACCGCTGCGCCCAATTTTTCCGCGACCGGCTCAATATAGTTGGTGAAGTTCTCGCGGCTTTGCATCGCCCGGCCGCCGGAAATGATGATCTTGGCCGAGGTCAATTCCGGCCGCTCCGACTTGGAAATTTCCTCGCCGGCGAATGCGGAGACGCCGGGATCGGCCGCGGCGGAAACCGTCTCGATCGGCGCCGCGCCGCCCTCGCCGGTCGGCTGAAAGGCCGCCGTGCGCACGGTGATGACCTTTTTGGCTTCGCGAGAACGCACCGTCTGGACGGCGTTGCCCGCATAAATCGGTCGCTCGAACGTGTCCGGCGCATCGACCTTGATGACGTCGGAAATCTGCATGACGTCGAGCAGCGCCGCCACCCGCGGCATGAAATTCTTGCCCGTGGTCGTTGCCGGCGCCACGAGCGTCTCGTACGGACCGGCAAGCGCAACGACCAGAGCGGCGATCGGCTCGGCCAGCATGTGCGCATAGGCTGGCGCTTCGACGAGCAGTACTTTGCCGACGCCGTCGAGCTTCGCTGCCGCGGCGGCAACCGCCTTGCAGTCGAGGCCGGCGACCAGGACGTGCACCTCCGCGCCGATCGCCCTGGCGGCAGTGAGCGCCTTGCTGGTCGCGTCCTTTAGGGTTTTGTTGTCGTGCTCGGCGATCAGCAATGTCGGCATGGCAGGTGCGACCTCGTCATCCTTGCGGGCCGCGGACGAAGTCATAATCCGCCGCTTCTATCGTCGATATGGCTTCCGGAGCGCCGTGGAGCTTGTCGTCTGCCCGACCATTTCGGGCCGGACCCGTTGGCGACTTGCGGAATGGCGGTCGAAAATACATCGGCATCAAATCGCCCCGGCCTCGTTTTTCAGTTTGTCGACCAGCTCGGCGACGGTCTCGACTTTCACCCCCGCCTTGCGCGCCGGCGGCTCCGCCGTCTTGACGACTTCCAGCCGCGGCGTGATATCCACGCCAAAATCGGCGGCGGTCTTTTCCGCGATCTGCTTTTTCTTCGCCTTCATGATGTTGGGCAGCGAGGCGTAGCGCGGCTCGTTGAGACGCAGATCGGTGGTCACGATCGCCGGCAGTTTGAGCTTTACGGTCTGCAGACCGCCGTCGACTTCGCGGGTGACGTTGAGCGCCTCGCCGCCGAGCACCACTTTCGAGGCGAAAGTGCCCTGCGGCCACCCGAGCAGCGCCGCCAGCATTTGGCCGGTCTGATTGCAATCATCGTCGATCGCCTGCTTACCCATAATGACCAAGCCCGGCGTTTCGGCCTCGGCGATGCCCTTGAGAATTTTGGCCACCGCGAGCGGCTCGACCGGAGCCTCGACCTTGACCAGTATTCCGCGATCGGCGCCCATGGCGAGCGCGGTGCGGATCGTCTCGCCGGCCTGCTGCGGACCGATGGAGACGGCAACGATCTCGCTCGCCTTGCCGGCCTCCTTGAGGCGGAGCGCTTCCTCGACGGCAATCTCGTCAAAGGGATTCATCGACATTTTCACGTTGGCCAGCTCGACGCCCGAGCCGTCCGCCCTGACACGGATCTTCACGTCCTTGTCGATTGCCCGCTTAACGGGAACCAGGATTTTCATCGTTGTTCTTTTTCTGCCCGCTCCAGTTGGCACCGGCTTTGCATTTGTTGCGGTGCGGAAACCTACTGGGCGTTGTGGCGAAGAGTCAACGTGGCGGCAGTGGCGGCGGCAAGTGCCCATGGACGGGATGGCTCGCCCGCGGCTCCGCTTGCCGGCATTCGAACAAGCGGACGCCGGGCGGACGCATGACTAGGAACAGGGCGGCGCCGGTAGCAAGGCCGCCGACATGGGCCCAATAGGCGACGCCGCCCTGGCTGCGACTTGTCGCTTCAAAAATTTGCCAAACCACCCAACCGCCGATCACCCAAAAGGCCCTGACCCGAAGCGGGATGAGGCCAAGAAGAATCGTGACCTTGGCGCATGGACTAAACATCAGGTAGGCGGCAATGATGCCGGCGACCGCGCCCGAGGCGCCGATCAGCTCGGTCGCCGCAGTCGGCGCGCTGATAATGAAAGCGAGTGCGGCGCCGACGCCGCAGGCGACATAAAAGGCGAGGAAGCGCCAGTGCCCGATCAGCTCTTCGATATCGTCGCCGAACACGAACAGGAATACCATGTTGCCGAAGACGTGCCAGAAATTGGCGTGCAGAAACTGGTAGGTGATCAGCGTGAGCGGCACCGGCAGAGCGCCGGCTGCAGGGGCAATTTGGCCCGAAAACACCGCCGGAATGAGCCCGGCAATCCGACCGGCGTGGTCGAGCCCGCCGGGACCAGCGCCGAACTGAATGAAGAACACGACGAAATTGCCGACGATCAGGAGCCACATCACATATGGCGGCGTCGACCACCTGAACGGGCTGTGATCCCAGATCGGCATGACCATGGCTGACCTCGAATGCCCGGTAACGGCGGGCCGTAAGATTGGCCCGTCAGCAATGTCCCTCCCGGCGATCGTCCCGGTCAGCGGTTGCGGCCTGGCACCCAGAGCACGTCGCGGGCGCCCTTGTCGTTGGCATGGCGGGCGGCGACAAAGAGGAAATCCGACAGGCGATTGACGTATTTGAGGACCTCTTCGCCGACGCTCTCGCGCTCTTTGAGTTCGGCGATGAGCCGCTCGCCGCGCCGGCAGATGGTGCGGGCGAGATGCAGATAGGCCGCCGCCGGGCCGCCGCCAGGCAGGACGAACGAACGCAACGGCGCAAGCTCGGCATTGAGCCGGTCGATCTCGGCTTCGAGCCAGTTTACCTGCGCCTGCGTGACCGTGAGCCGCGCCCCGCCCGGCCCGCTGCCCTTGCCTGGGGTAGTGAGATCGGCCCCAAGATCGAACAGATCGTTCTGGATGTGCGCCAGCGCGCCATCGAGCGCGGCATCGCGGCCGGCATGCAGCCGGGCGATGCCAATCGCCGCATTGAGCTCATCGAGCGTGCCGTAGGCGGCGACCCGCAGGTCGTACTTCTTGCGCCGCTCGCCGCTGCCGAGCGCGGTGGTGCCGTCGTCCCCAGTGCGCGTATAGATCTTGTTCAGGACGACCATGATTGCGTTCGGTTCACTCGCATACGGTCACTGGCATAGAGTGACTTGCAGGTCACTTGGCCATGATCCACACCGCAAACATGATCACAACAATGGCGACGAACTGCAAAAGAACGCGCAGGCGCATCAGCTTCTGCGAACGATTGGGGGACCCGCCACGCATCATGTTGATGAGGCCGAGCAGGAGCACTACCGCGACCGCGCCGACGGCGATCGGGACGGCGACATGCGACATGAATTCTGACATGCCCTACACTTTAGCCCGCCTTGAGCGCGAACGAAACCCGGCATTGCGCCGCGTTGCGGTTTTCCGTCCCGACGAATGACCAACGTCGGAACATGCGCTAAGAAGTTGGCAATACAAGCGAAGGGAAGGTCCATGATCGTCGATTTCCAGCACCACTTCACCCCACGCGAGCTGATCAGGCAGGACCCGGGCGACCGCCTCGTCCTGCACTATGACGCGCTCGGGGTGCCGAGCTACACGGTGCATGCGCTGCTCTACGATCTCGACGAGCACGTGCGCATGATGGACCTTGCCGGCATCGACGCCGCCTTCCTCACCAGCGCCGCCGGCATGTGTGCCGATCTCGAAACCTCGCGCTTCGTCAACGAGAAGGCGAAACAGGCCGAGCGCGACTATCCGGGCCGCTTTATCGGCGCCGCGCACGCCCATCCGCTCGGCGGCGCCCCCGCGTTAAAGGAACTCGCCCGCTGCCGACACGAGCTCGGCTTTCAGGGCGTGACCATCACCTCGGAATTCGACGGCAAGTGGATCGACGATCCGGCCATCGAGCCGTTTTGGAACGAGGTCGAAAAACTCGGACTGTTCGTATTTGTGCATCCGGCGCTCAAGCTCAACCGCGCGGAGCAATTCGACTCCTACGACACAGCGCGCGCCGTGGGCCGGGAATTCTCGCTGATCATGGCCGCGATCCGGCTGGTCAATTCCGGCGTGTTCGACCGCCATCCGAAGCTTAGCGTGCACATGGCACACCTGTCCGGCGGCATCGCCGGGGTGCTGGCGCGTATTCGCTGCTTTCAGGACAAGGAGTTTTGGGGCACCGCCGACAGTACGCGCCACGGCGCCAAGGGCAAGCGCGATTTCGACTATTACATCCGCAACAACCTCGTGTTTGACACCGCCGGTTTCGCCGGCGGCATCAGCGCGCTCAAGGCGGGCTTAAGCGAAATCCCGGCCTCGCGCATCGTCTTCGCGACCGATTACCCGCAGGAAATCCGCAATCGCGAAGTGGTGCGCGATTTCGTCGATGAGATCCGCGCGCTCGGCGCCGACGGCGAACGCATCCTGTCCGGCAATGTCGGCCTGCTGCTCAAAGAGCCGCCGGCGCCGCAGCGCAAGCAGGTCGAGGTTCGAATGCGATGACCGCGCTTAGCCGGAGGGGAGCGAAACCTGGGCAGCGGCGCCTGGCGTTTTTGCTCCGCTCAATCCAGGCTACGTCGAAGCTAATTCGTTCCGTCCAACAGCCGCCGCGCGATCACCTGCGCCTGGATTTCGGCGGCGCCTTCGAAAATGTTGAGGATGCGGGCGTCGCAGAGGAGCCGCGACACCGGAAATTCGACCGCGAATCCATTGCCGCCAAAAATCTGCACTGCATTGTCGGCCGCCGCCCAGGCGACGCGCGCGGCCAGCAGTTTCGCCATGCCGGCTTCCAGGTCGCAGCGCTGCCCCGAATCCTTTTGCCGCGCCGCGTGATAGGTGAGCTGGCGGGCAATCATGATATCGACCGCCATCATGACGAACTTGTCGGCGACCCGCGGAAAATCGGCGATCGGCTTGCCGAATTGCGCGCGTGCCCGCGCATAGCCGAGCGCCTGCTCCATGGCCGCCTGCGCCACGCCGACAGCACGCGCTGCGGTCTGGATGCGCGCCGCCTCGAAAGTGGCCATGAGCTGCCTGAAGCCCAAGCCCTCGACGCCGCCGAGAAGGTTTTCGGCTTTGACGGCGAATCCGTCGAAGGCGATTTCGTATTCCTTCATGCCGCGATAGCCTAAGACCTCGATCTCGGTGCCGGACATGCCGGCGACCGGAAACGGATCATCGTCGCTGCCGCGCGGCTTTTCGGCGAGCAGCATCGAGAGCCCGCGATAGCCGGTTTCGGCCGGATTGGTGCGCACCAGCAGCGTCATCAGGTCGGCACGCACCGGATGAGTAATCCAGGTCTTGTTGCCGTAGACCCGATAGCAATCGCCTTCGCGAACCGCGCGGGTCTTAAGCGCAGCGAGATCCGAGCCGGTATCGGGCTCCGTGAAAACCGCTGTCGGCAGCACGTCGCCGCAAGCGATCTTGGGCAGCCATTTGCGCTTTTGCTCCTGCGTGCCGCTGCCGAGAACGAGCTCGGCGGCGATTTCCGAACGCGTGCCGAGGCTGCCGACCCCGATATAGCCGCGCGAGAGCTCCTCGGAGACGACGCACATCGATTCCTTGCCGAGGCCGATGCCGCCATATTCCTGCGGAATTGTCAGGCTGAACACGCCGAGTTCGGCCATTTGTGCGATCACCTCAAGCGGGATGTAGGCATTGTGCAGGTGCCATTGCTGAGCGTGCGGCACTACCCGTTCGTCGGCGAATTTGCGCATTTGCTCGCGGATCGCTTCGAGCGTCTCGTCGAGTCCACAGGCACCGACCGGGCCGCCGTGCTGTTCGCGCATCACCTGCGCAAGCCGGGCGCGATGCACCGCCGTATTGCCGCTGGCGATGAGCTCCTCAACCGCAGGCGTCAGGCGGGCGACGGCGCCGGCTGAAAGCCCGAGATCGGACAGCCGTACGATCTCACCCTGGCTCATCGGAATGCCGCCAAGGATTTGCGCAAAATATTCACCGAACCCGATGCGCAGCAGGAGCTCTTCGACCTCGCCGAGCGCCTGCATGTCCAGGAGCCGCTGCGCATAGCCACAGAGCTGGCGCAGCGCCTCCACATAGGTTGCGAGCCAAGCAAGCCCGTGGCCGGCGCGTTGCTCGTTGTCGAGCGCGTGCCGCTTCGCGCGGCCTGCGCCCTCGACCCGCTCGGCGACCGCGCGGCGAGCCTCCGCCAGCAGCGCCTCGGCCGCTGCAACTCCGTGATGGAATGGGCTAATCAGATCGAGCCGTGGGGGTGTCGGGACGGCAGCAGACGGCATGAGCGCTCCACTCGATCGGCGAATGTCCAGCCCGGCAAGCGGGCAGTTTAACGCGTGCACCGCAGCAAAGCCAACGCGCAACCCGCTCGCGGCCCAACGGGCGCGATGGCTCTATCCATCACGGGGACGCGCCCCATGCGCTTGTATGGCCGAACGCACGGGCATCGCGGCGGCGCGGAACATTCGCCGCGATTGATTGACCAAACAATGTTTGTTTAGCAGCCATTAACGAGCAGAACCATAAACCGTCGAAGTCGCCCCGAGGCGAGTGTCTGGCCTTGCCTGATCGGCATGATTTGCCCGGGGCTGTTGCCCCGGATCGAAGGGGTCGCAACCCCGGCAATCTCATTGCGGGAGCCGACACGCCAGGCTGCGAGTTGCGCTCGAGACCGCGTTCATCGCTGGCGCTCGGCGCGGCGTTGACCGGTGCAACCTTTCTGATGGTGAAAACTCCAGTTCCGGGACCAGGTGATCGGTTCGGCTGCTGCGCGCACCGATGTCCAGCGTCGCGACTTCATCGCCAGACGATCTGAAATAGCGTATCTCAATGGACCTGGTATTGTGGCGGAGGCCGCCGGTTTTGAGAGCGCTCCATTTCTGTTACCGCGTCGCCATCGGCGCATTCTATCGCTTCAACGCCGACGACGGTTGGGCAATCGCGAGCCATATCGCGCTGTCCACGCTCATGGCCATGTTCCCGTTTTTGATACTGGTCACTGCGCTCGCCGGCTTCATCGGCTCGAACGAGCTTGCCGACGAAGTCGCGCGGCTCATCGTCGCCGCGTGGCCGCAACAGGTGTCCTCGCGGATCGCCGACCAGATCCACAGCGTCATCCACGGGGTCCTGACGACCGGGCGCAGCGACGCGCTCACGCTCGGCAGCGTGTTTGCTGTCTACTTCTCTTCAAGCGGCATTGAGAGCCTGCGCATTGGGCTCAATCGCGCCTACGGTCTCATCGAGCGGCGCCCCTGGTGGCTGCTGCGGCTGGAATTGATTGGCTACGTCCTGCTCAGCGCCATTGCCCTTCTGGTGCTGGCGTTCTTGGTAGTGCTCGGGCCGCTCGTCTCTCATACCACCGCTTTTGCCGCGGCCACGGGACTGAGCGCGATCGCACGTCTGATCGTCGCGGCCGTCGTTTTGACGATCGCGCTCGTCATCCTGCACATGTGGCTGCCGGCAGGCCGGAGGCGGCTCGGCGAGATTTGGCCGGGGATCGCGGCAACGCTGGTGCTATGGCTCGCCTGCGGCTTTGTCTTCGGCCGCTATCTGACGACCTTCTCTTACACGTACGTAACCTATTATGCCGGCCTCGCCTCGGTGATGATCGCGCTGGCGTTTCTCTATTTCAGCGCCTGGATTTTCATTTTTGGCGGCGAACTCAACGCCGCGATCGCGCGCACCAAACTGGATGCGGCGCGGACCTGAAAACCGCCATTGCTTTTGCGCCGGCAATCATCAAGCCGCCGACCGACGTGCCCAGGCCCTCGTCGGGTGGCTAGCGGGCCGCCTCGAGCACGTCATCGAGAGTGCGCAGCCCGGGCCGCGGCGCGTTGACCAAAACGGCCATGTTGCCGGGCTTATGGCGGTTGGTGCGCATCAGTTCGTGCGCATAGGGAATCTTGTCCCATACGAACACGTCGCTCATGCACGGATCGACGCGGCGATCGATGACGAAGCGATTGGCGGCGCTCGCCTGTTTGAGATGCGCGAAATGCGAGCCCTGAATCCGCTTCTGCCGCATCCACACATAGCGCGCATCGAAGGTGATGTTGTAGCCGGATGTGCCGGCGCAAAACACCACCATGCCGCCGCGCTTGACCACGAAGCAGGAGACCGGGAACGTGGCCTGCCCCGGATGCTCGAACACAATGTCGACGTCGCGCCTGCCGGTGATGTCCCAGATCGCCTTGCCGAAGCGCCGCGCCTCCTTCAACCAGGCGTCATAGTCCGGGGTGCCGATAGGGGGCATCTGGCCCCAGCACCTGAATTCGGTGCGGTTGATCACGCCCTTGGCGCCGAGATTGAACACGTATTCGGCCTTGGACTGGTCTGAGACTATGCCGATGGCATTGGCGCCGGAGGCGGCGACCAGCTGCACACCGAACACGCCCAGTCCGCCGGAGGCGCCCCAGACCAGCACGTTATCCCCGGGCTTGAGGGTATGCGGCGAATGACCGAACAGCATCCGGTAGGCGGTCGCAAGCGTGAGCGTATAACAGGCCGATTCCTCCCAGGTCAGATGCGCCGGCTTCTGCATCAGCTGCCGCGACTGCACGCGGCAGAATTGCGCGAACGAGCCGTCCGGGGTTTCGTATCCCCAAATGCGCTGCGAAGGCGACAGGAGCGGATCACCGCCATTGCAATCCTCGTCGTCGCCGTCATCCTGATTGCAGTGCACGATGACTTCGTCGCCGACCGTCCAGCGCCGCACCTTTGAGCCGACGGCCCATACGATGCCGGACGCATCGGAGCCGGCGATGTGGAACGGATTTTTGTGCACGTCGAGCGGCGAGACCGGTTGCCCAAGCCCGGCCCACACGCCGTTATAGTTGACGCCACCGGCCATCACGTAGACCAGGACTTCGTCCTCGGCGATCGGCCAGGTGGGCAGAACCTCCTGTTGCATTGCCTTCTCGGGCGGGCCATGACGGTCCTTGCGGATCGCCCAGGCGTGCATCTTTTCCGGCACGTAGCCAAGCGGCGGGATTTCGCTGATGGCATATAGATCCTTCAGCGACGCAGTGGGCGTTTTGCTGGCGACGGCCATGATGCGCTCCGGCCATACCGGCCATCGCGAGGGACTCGCGACAGCGGCCAGGGGGTAGTGTGCCGCAGCCCATGCTGCGGTGCAATAACAGATTGGCGGAATGCACCGGCGCGAACCAAGGCGCACGTAAGGGGGCCGACGCGCAAGCGCGCCGGAGGTCCCGCCGGCGGCACTGGCGTATTCCTTGTTTGCCAAACGCGGGCCGGCCCATAGCGGCCGAGTGTGCGGCGCCCCGCAGCGGCGCCAAACCGCAGGTCACGTTGCCGGTTGCCGTCGTTGCGTCGCAGCAAAATCCACGCCAGAATAAAACGCGCCGAGACATGTGCGAGAGCGATGCGCGAAGAGCCCGTTCACGCCAGACCAGCACGCGACAAGCCCTTGCGCGAGAAGAGGTTACGCGAGAAGGCGTGGATTTTCCGCACCTATGCGGGACATTCCACCGCGGCGGCCTCGAACGCGCTGTATCGCAAGAATTTGAGGAAGGGGCAGACCGGGCTCTCGATCGCCTTCGATCTGCCGACGCAGACCGGCTACGACAGCGATCATCCCCTCGCCAAGGGCGAGGTCGGCAAGGTCGGCGTGCCGATTTGCCATCTCGGGGACATGCGTGCGCTGTTTGAGGGCATTCCGCTCGGCGCCATGAACACGTCGATGACGATTAACGCCACGGCCGCTTGGCTCCTCGCGCTCTATATCGCGCTCGCCGACGAGCAGGGCGTCGCGCGGCACAAACTCACCGGGACGACGCAGAACGACATCATCAAGGAATACCTTTCGCGCGGCACCTACGTGTTCCCGCCGGCACCGTCTATGCGGCTTACCAAGGACGTGATCTTATTCACGACCAAGGAAATGCCGAAATGGAACTCGATCAACGTATGCTCCTATCATCTGCAGGAAGCAGGCGCCGCGCCGGTGCAGGAGCTTGCTTTTGCGCTCGCCACCGCCATCGGCGTGCTCGATACGATCAAAGCATCCGGTGAGTGCGCGTCTGACCAATTCGGCGACGTGGTCGGACGCATCTCATTCTTCGTCAATGCCGGGCTGCGCTTTGTCACCGAAACCTGCAAGATGCGCGCGTTCGCCGAATTGTGGGACGAGATCACGCGCGAGCGTTACGGCGTGCGCGACGCCAAGCAGCGGCTGTTCCGCTACGGCGTGCAGGTGAACTCGCTCGGACTGACCGAGCAGCAGCCCGAGAACAACATCGCGCGCATTCTCCTGGAAATGCTCGCGGTCACGCTATCCAAGGGCGCTCGGGCGCGCGCCGTGCAGCTGCCGGCGTGGAACGAAGCCCTCGGTCTGCCGCGACCATGGGACCAGCAATGGTCGCTGCGCATGCAGCAAATTCTCGCCTACGAGACCGACATTTTGGAATTCGACGATATTCTTGCCGGCTCGCCGGTGATTTCCGCCAAGGTCGCAGCTCTGAAAGAGGCGGCGAAGGAGGAGCTGGCGCAGATCGAGAAAATGGGCGGCACGGTGGCTGCCGTCGAATCCGGCTATCTGAAACAGCAGCTTGTCGAGTTGAATGCACGCCGCATCGAGGCAATCGAACGCGGCGAGCAGACCGTGGTCGGCGTCAACCGCTTCGTCGAGACCGAGCCGTCGCCGCTTGCCGAAGCGGCCGCGGCGGTGGTCACCGTCTCGGCGGAGGCCGAGGCCGACCAGATCGCGCGGCTCGGTACCTGGCGCGCGGCGCGCGACGGCCAGGCGGTGGCGGCGGCGCTTGCGGATTTGCGTATGGCGGCGAAGTCTGGCGCCAACGTCATGCCGGCCTCGATCGCCTGCGCCAAAGCCGGCGTCACCACCGGCGAATGGGGCTTTGCGCTGCGCGCGGCGTTCGGCGAATACCGCGCGCCGACCGGCGTGGCGGCCGCTATGCGCAACGACGCCGAGGGCCTCGACGAGATCCGCGCCGAAGTCGACCGCATATCAAAAAAACTCGGCCGCAGGCTGAGATTGTTAATCGGCAAACCGGGCCTCGACGGCCACTCCAACGGCGCCGAGCAAATCGCCGCGCGCGCGCGCGACGCCGGCATGGACGTGGTCTATGACGGCATTCGCCTGACCGCGGAGGCGATCGCCGCGACGGCGGCGCAACAGCGCGCCCACATCGTCGGGCTGTCGATCCTCTCCGGCTCGCACCTGCCGCTCGTGCAAGAGGTGATGACGCGCATGAAAGCAGCCGGCCTCGACAACGTGCCGGTGGTGGTCGGCGGCATCATTCCGCCTCAGGACGCAAGCGCGCTGAAAGAAGCCGGCGTCGCCGCGGTCTACACGCCGAAGGACTTCGAGATCAACCGCATCATGGGCGACCTGGTGCGGATCGTGGAAACCGCTTCCGGCTGACCGGGATGCGTGCTCGCGCCACCCAGTTTGGCAACGGAAGGCTGTACCATGATCCATCTATCAAAGCCGACCCGCCGGGCCTCACCTCTGATTAAAGAATTTGTTCGGCGTAACACGTCACGATGCAAGCCGTTGAACGCTCTCAATCGCTTCTCGTGCGATAGCTGTAGGGTGTATGCAGCAGCGAACTCGTCCTTCGCGCGCTGAGCCGGTAATCGAGCGAGTTGCGAAATTTGCATGCGCGAGGCGGCGCGATGACCAAGCTCGGCGGGGATGGTGTTGAGAATGACGCGGCCATAGGGGTTATCCTCGGCCCAGAGGATGTTCTGATGCGGCGCCGCGCGGACGAAAATCGCCGCACGTGATTTTCCTGCGCGGGCGTCCGCCGCCGCGAGCGGCAACACGTCGGAGAACAGAGAAACACGAGCCGCTGCCCGGGCTGCTGGCGATAGCAAGGTCGCCGCTCATTAGCTTGGCCAATTGCTTGACAGACGATGAGGCCGGAGCCCGGCGCCGCCGTAGCGGCGCGCGGTTCGGGATTGGCCTGGGCGAAGGGGCAAAACAGCCGTTTGATCTCGCTGGCCTTCAGACCAATGCCGCTGTCGCTGACCGTAAGCTGAAGCTTGACGCGTCCACGTGCGGCATGCGCAGCGCGCGCCTCAAGCTGGACGGAGCCGCGGTCGGTGAACTTTACCGCATTGTCGAGCAGATTTTCCGACGCGCGCGCAGCCGCACCGGCTCGCCGATGAGCCATTCGGGAATTTCGTCCGCAACGCTCACCTCGGCGTCGAGACCTTTGGTCCGCGCCTGCGCCGCAAGCGATTGAGCCAGCGCCCAGCCGGCGCGGGCGAAACACCTCCTGCCGCAGGCGCAGCGCGCCGGCCTGCACCTTGGCGCCGTCGACCAGCGTCAGCGCCGCAAGATGCCGGCGGCACTCTTGACGCCGGCAGCCCAACGGCGCTCGCGCTCGCCGAGATTGGAGCTCGCGAGCAATTCGCCGAGCGCCAGAATGCCGGTGAGCGCTGTGCGGACGTCGTTGGCGAAGGCCGCGAGCGCGATTTCGTCGGCGGCTGCGGGCTGCCGCCGATTCCGTTGGCGGGCCGCTGCCGCCGCGCTCTCTTGTTTTCGCCTTTTCGTTTGTTTGGACCTTGTTCGCGCCATAACTCGCGCCACGGCAGCCGCAGCTGGCGGCCTCAGCTTCGTTTGTCAGCATGGCCAGCATGCCATTTCCCCCTGCCGAACAAAACAAGCGCGTCCGCGCATCGCAACCGATCCTCAGCCGCCAAGTCCGACCATGCGCTTGATGTCGGCCGCCGTCGCGCCACAGGCGCGCAATTCGCGCAAGCTCGTCGCCCGCGTGGCTTTCGACAGCTTGCGACCCTCGGCATCGAGAATAAGCCGATGATGATGATAGAGCGGCTCCGGCAGCCCGAGCAGCGCCTGGAGGAGCCGGTGAACGCTGGTCGCCCAGAACAAATCCTGGCCGCGCACCACGTCGGTCACACTCTGCAGCGCGTCGTCGACCGCTACGGCGAGGTGATAGCTCGTCGGCACCTCCTTGCGCGCCAGAACGACATCACCCCATCGCTGCGGCACCGCGGTGATGAGCCCGCTCTGGCCTTGCGGTCCGCTTCCGCTCTCGCGCCAGGTCAGCACCCCGGCGCGCGCTGCCGCCGCATCCGTGGCGAGCCGCATCGCGAACGGCTCGCCAGCGCTGCGGCGGCGCTCGCGTTCGCCCAGCGGTATTTTGCGCGCGCGGCCCGGATAGAGCGGCACGTGGGCCGCCTGGTAATCGACAAAATGCTCGCTTTGCCGGCGCACGGGCTCGACCCAGGAAATACCGAGCCAGTGGAGATCCTCGCAAATCGCGGCTTCGTATTCGGGTCGACAGCGGACTGCGTCGATGTCTTCCATGCGCAGCAGCAGCCGACCGCCCAATTCGCGCGCCATCCGCTCGTTGAGCAAAGCCGAATAGGCGTGGCCGAGGTGCAGATAGCCGTTTGGGCTCGGGGCAAAACGAAAAACGCGATTAGATATCGGCGATCCGTTCCTCACCATCGGGCTTGACCGGTCCTTTCAGGTCGATCAATCCAGTCGGCGTTGCGCCACTGCAAGCGCACCCAATCCGCATCAAGCCACAACGGCATGCTGACCCATATCCACACCGAAACCGACCTTGACATGGCGCTGGCCCAACTGACGCAGACCGATCCGCGCTTTCGTGCGCTTTTGGCCGCGGCAGGGCGGCCGCCGCTGCGGCGACGACCGGATGGCTTCGCCGGCCTCGTCGCCACGATCCTGGCGCAACAGCTTTCCACTGCAAGCGCCAACGCGATCTGGACGCGCTTTGCCGCGGCCTTCGATCCGCTGACGCCCGAGGCGATCTTGCGCGCGCGGCAGGCGCGGCTGGCACGGATCGGACTTTCGGCACCGAAAATCCGCACGCTCAAGGCCATCGCGCGCGCGGTGACACGCGGGGCGCTTGCGCTCTCCGCGCTCGGTACGCGATCGGCTGATGAGGCGCACGCCGCGCTCATCGCCATTCACGGCATCGGCCCGTGGACTGCGGACATTTATCTGCTCTCCTGCCTTGGTCACGCCGACGCCTGGCCGGCGGGCGATCTTGCCCTGCAGGAAGCAGCGCGGCTCGCCTTTGCGTTGCCCAAGCGGCCGACCGCCAAGGAGATGTCGGTGCTTGCCGAATCATGGCGTCCATTGCGATCGGTGGCGGCACGCGTGCTATGGACGTATTATCGCACGGTGAAGGGACGCGAAGGCGCACCGGCGCCAAATCCGGCCTCGCCTGGAGGTAGCGAAGGACAAATAATGAGGCGAGTGCAACGGGGCGCCGATGGCCGCTGAACTCGACGGTCCGCGGCTGCAACCGCGCTCCGGCTCGGCGCGGCAACTCATCATCTTCCTGCACGGCTATGGCGCCGACGGCAACGATCTCATCGAGATCGGCCGCGCCTGGCAGCAATTCCTGCCGCAGGCGGCCTTCGTCTCGCCACACGCGCCGGAGCCGTGCGCTCAGGCGCCAGCCGGACGGCAATGGTTTGCGCTCACCTTCCGCGATCCCGACGAACGCTGGATCGGCGTCAACAAAGCGGCGCCGCTTGTGCAGCGTTTTCTCGATAACGAGCTCGCCCGTCACCAGCTGCCGCCTTCGGCGCTGGCGCTGGTCGGCTTCAGTCAGGGAACGATGATGGCGCTGCATGTCGGCCTGCGCCAGGCCGTCGCAGCGGCGGCAATCGTCGGGTATTCGGGGCTGCTGGTGCTGCCGCCCGATGGCGCATTTGAGGCCTTTGCCGCGGAGATCAGATCGCGCCCGCCGGTCCTGCTCGTTCATGGTGACCGCGACGACCTCATTCCGGCTCAGGCGCTGTTTCAGGCGGCGCAAGGCTTGGCAGCGCTCGGGCTCTCGGTCGAATGGCACTTGTCAGCGGGCATCGGCCACGGCATCGACGCCGAGGGCCTGCGCCACGGCGGCGAGTTTCTGGCGCGCAGATTTGACGCCAAGCGCCGCGGTCGGGGGTAACGCTTCGGCGAATTCGCCCTCAAAGCGCTAATTGGAGCGCGTGCGATGTTCCCAGCTCGTCGCACGGCTGGCCCAGAGCGCAAAATCGCGGCGCCCTACCCGCCGGAGCCGACGAGGTCAACGCCCCGTCGGCAACCGGCGCGCAGTAGTACGGCCATCGTAGCTCTCAGTAGTTTTCCCATCCCGCTTCGCGTGACCGCGAGGCCAGAAGCGGGGTGGGAATGGAATTTTCTGGTCCGCTGCGGCATATGCTGGTGCTGGCGGGAACGAGGTCGGTTTTTCCTTGGTGCTATGAGCCCGTTCAGTAGTTGGACCCGAGACCCTGCGAGCACCGCGAATTGTTGCCACGGGCTGCAAGGCCCCGGAGCACGGTTAATAGATTTCGACGACAGGGGTCTCTCCCGCCACCGTTTAGGTATGGAGGGTGATCCATGGAAATACTGTATCCGCGCTGCGCGGGGTTGGATGTGCACAAAGACATGTTGATGGCGCGTGTGCGTTGCGTGAGCGAGCCGGCGGTGGATGAGACGCGCCGCTTTGCCACGACGACGGGGGCCTTGATCGAACTTCAGGAGTGGCTGAGCTCGCACGCCGTCACCCACGTGGCGATGGAGGCGACGGGGGTGTACTGGAAGCCCGTATGGCATCTGCTGGAGGAGCACTTTGAGCTGATCCTGGCCAATGCGCAGCACATCAAGAACGTACCGGGGCGCAAGACCGATGTGAATGATGCGGCCTGGATTGCGGACTTGTTGGCCCATGGGCTGATCAACGCGAGCTTCGTGCCGCCCAAGCCGATCCAGGAATTGCGGGACCTGACGCGGACTCGCAAACAGCTGGTGCGCGAGGTCTCGCAACACTCCTTGCGCATCCAAAAGACGCTCGAGGATGCGAACATCAAGCTTGGGAGCGTGCTCTCGGATGTTCTGGGGCACAGCGGCCGGGCGATCCTCAACGCCCTGATTGCCGGGGAAACCGACCCCGAGCGCCTGGCCGATCTGGCGCGCGGAAACGCGCGCAAGAGACGCAGCGAGCTTATCGAAGCCCTGCATGGGCGCATCAGCGCCCATCACCGGCGCTTGCTCAAGCTGCACCTGGGCCTCATCGACTCACTCCAACAAGCCCTCGCGACGGTGGATGCCGATGTGGGAAAATCTTGGCGCCGATCCAGGAGTGCGCCCGCCTGCTCACGACGATGCCGGGGGTGAGTGAGCTCACCGCGCACGTCTTGGTGGCGGAGATCGGCGTCGACATGGCGCGCTTTCCCACTGCCGCGCACTTGCTGTCCTGGGCGACAATGTGCCCGCGAAACGACGAGAGCGCGGGTAAACGCCGCTCGACCCGCACCCGCAAGGGTGCCCCCTGGCTGAAAACCACCCTGGTCACCGCTGCCTGGGCGGCGGTCCGCGTCAAGGGTAGCTACCTGCAGGCCAGTTCCTGCGCCTCAGAGCTCGCCGCGGCGCCAAAAAAGCCATTCTCGCGGTCGCCGCCTCGATGCTCAATGCCGCTTGGCACATGCTTAAGGATCGCGTCGAGTACGAAGATCTTGGCGCCGATCACTTCACTCGCCGCGATCGCTCCAAGGCGATCCGGCGCTTGGTCAGACGACTCAATGACCTCGGCTGCAAGGTCGAACTCACCGCCGAGGCTGCCTGAATGATGCATCTGTACCAAATCTAGAGCTTCTTAATAGTGATGGTGGTGTGTCGACGAAAATGGCAGTGGTGATGGTGATGATGGTGATGATGGAAATCGTACTGCGCCAGTCGCCACCGGCGAGCCGTTTATCATCGGCCTTCGAGTTCGGGGGTCAGGCGGAGGTGCTTGGCAAGGAGACCGGTAAGGTCGACTGCTTAAAAGCTGCCTTGTGGAATTCCTTGATCGCCTTAGGCAGCGGGATAATAGCTCGCACCGTTCCAATTTTTCTTCGTCGGCCCGACGCAGGATTCCGCTCAAGACGACGGTAAACACTATCGAGGTTCGTATGCGTCTCAAGGAGAAGATTGCCATCGTTGTTGGCGCCGGACAATCACCCGGGGAGGGACTGGGTAACGGCCGCGCCACGGTTTTACGTTTTGCTCAGGAAGGTGCCAAGGTCCTGGCAGTCGACAATCAGCTCGTATCCGCGGAGGAAACGGTCGCGATAGCGAGACGGTCCGGTGGAGAATGTGCTGCCTTCCAGGCCGACGTTAGCAACGAGACGACGCTCGCGGCGATGGTCGAGGCGGCACGGCAGCGCTGGGGCCGGGTTGATATCCTTCATTACAATGTCGGCGTGAGTATCGCCGGCGGGGACGCGCCGCTCGCCGAGTTGACGGAAGATGCGTTCGACCGCATCGCTACCATCAACCTCCGTGGTGCCGTCATGGCCTGCAAGCATGTGCTGCCGCTGATGCGCGCACAACGCGCTGGCGTCATCATCACGATCTCATCGATATCGGCTTTGGAGCGGTATCCTTACGTGGCCTACAAGGCGACCAAGGCTGGATTGATCGCCTTCACCCAGCAGGTCGCCATCCAGAACGCCGAATTCGGGGTGCGCGCCAACGTGATATTGCCCGGACTGATGAATACGCCGATGGCCGTCGATACGCGTGCGCGTGTCAGCGGCAAAAGCCGAGCCGAAATTGCGGCTGCCCGCGATGCGCGCGTTCCACTGCGCCACAAGATGGGGACCGCCTGGGACGTGGCCAACGCCGCGCTCTTTCTGGCCTCTGACGAGGCGAACTTCATTACCGGCGTTGCCCTGCCGGTCGATGGCGGTGCCCTCGTCAATATCAATTAGGCGCTCGGGCCTTTTGCCCAGATTAAGGAGCCTCGACTTCCGAAACGTGGCCTTGCGCCATGCTGCAACACCGTCCACACGGCGAAGCACAGCGCATAGGAGAAGACGGGCCCTCGAGGTCGGCAAACGTCGCTGATCTCAAGTACCGCAAACACCGCTCACAAGCGTTGCGGGCTCAAGAATCCTTGGGGTATTTCGGTCCTTGGACCCGCAACCCCGATGAAGCGATCCCAGCATTACGCTATAGTACCCGACCGACCCTCATCAGGCTTGCGGCCTTGCTCATGACTGGGGATTTCATCCGCGCGAGCGTTCTGGCGCTGGTTGCTGCCGCAACTTCCGCCGATGCTGCAGTCGCCGGCTCTGCGTTCGATGGCACGTGGAGCGTGACCGCCGTCACGCGGCAAGGCGGTTGCGACCCTACCTACAAATTTTCCATCCAGATCGCCGCCGGGCTCATCACCCTTCCCGGTTTTGCCGGCTTGAGCGGCCACGTCGCAGACGGCGGCGGGGTCCACGCATCGGTGTCGAGCTCCGGCACGCATGTGACAGCGTCAGGCAACCTGGCCGGATCCGCAGGGAGTGGACAATGGAACAGCCGCTCGAAGGACGGTACGTGCGCCGGCTCTTGGAGCGCGCGCGCGTCCACGCGCTGAGCCGCGATAAGCAGGATTGTTCACCGGCACGCTTTCTAGGGCCTTGCGGGCCGGGACTTCTTCTTTGGATTTTCGTCTGCAAGGCGACACGGAGGAGCTCAGTCAACCGTCAGCGCGGACAAATTTGTAACCGTCGCCCCAGCGCCGCACCCGGCCGGTGGACGGCGTCGGGAAATGCGTGGCGCAGAGAATTGTCGGCTCTTGGCAGAAACGGTCGAACACTGTGCGCCGGGTCTCCCCCGCCTGGGCGGAGTTGTAATCCACCAACATGCCGAGCTCAGGGTATTTGCCCTGCAGCGGCGAATGGATCATGTCACCGGTGATCAACGCATCCTTGCCGGGATGCCCGACCAGCACCGAAAAATGATCAACGGTATGACCAGGCGTCGGCATGAGCTTCACCGTCTCGCTAAACGCAAAATCGCTCTTGACCAGCTGTTCGCGCTTGGCCGCAATGATCGGCAAAACCGAGTTGGTGATCCATGGCACGCTCTGCGGGTTGTCCTTCTCGCGCGCCGTCCAGTGGGCGAGTTCGCGCTCGCTCATGATGTAACGTGCCTTGGGAAACGTCGGTACCCAGTGGCCATTTTCCAGCCGCGTATTCCAGCCGACGTGATCGCCGTGCAAATGGGTGCACATCACGTAATCGATGTCGTAGACCGTCAGTCCGGCGCCGGCGAGCGCCTTCTCGAACTTGTCGCTGTTCATCATGTTCCAGAACGGCCGAGTTGGTCGTGATTTGTGATTGCCGACGCAAGTGTCGACCAAAATGGTGTGGTGAGCCGTCTTGACGACGAAGCTCTGGATGCACAACACCACCCCGCCGCCGGCATCGATGAACGATGGCTGCAACCATGAGCGATTTTCCTCGAGCATTTCCTTGGTCAGCTTTGGGAAGAATTCCAAGGCCTTAAAAAAGGGCCCTTGCTGCTCGACGATCGGATAAATCGTGATGTCCGCGAGCGTGATCGGCGTCGTCATTGGACTGCTTCCTAAAGCCATGAAGCTGCGCCGCATGTTTCACCGTGGGCGTTGCCGGCGCAAGCCCGCGAGGGTTTTCACGGCGGCGGAGCCACAGGTTTTCCACGCGTTAAGGCTTTCAACGCCAGAGCCGGCGTGAGATGCCGCCGCTCGGCGGCGCGACCATCCGCGTGCTCTATCTCTTCGACTAGACGGCCGCGATTTGCCGACCGCCAATCGAGCAGCGCAAGCGAAACCCTGGCCGAGACCGTTCCCAATCCTCACCACCAGGGTTAGACAAACGGGCAATCTTCAGGCGAAAACCTGCCGATAGCCTTTTTAACATCAGCGAAAGGACATAATATATCTTTTTTGGCGATTCGTTCGTTTCCCGCAAATTTCTGGCGAATGCTTCGCACATTTCTAGGCTGATGCGGCCTGGGTTGACCTGCTGGAATTGGGAGAATTGGGTTCGTCATCGCGGCGCACTACTGCGCTGCAAGCGTTGCCGCCACCTTCGGCCTACCCTGAGGGGCTTCGCGTAAGTGTTTATTGACCGCGTGCCGCAAACTGGAACCAATTCCGTAGGATCGTTCTTTTGCGTTCCGACCGCCTTTTTGCGTCCCAACCGCCTCCGTAGGCTAGGAGTGGGGCATTTGAACCCGGAGCATGGCATGACAAATTGCTTCACCATGGCGCGATCCACCAGAGCGATCCGGCGGTGCGGGCTTCCCGGCATTGTCACCCTCGCGGCCGCGGGCGCGCTGATGGCGTTGACCGCGGCGGCGCCCTCCGCGGCGCATCAGGCCCGCCGGGCGCGCCTCGCGGAGGCGACGGCCCCGCGCGATGCAGGTGAGCCGATTATGGCGGTCGTGTCGCTCAAGAGCCAGCAGGTTACCTTCTACGACGCCGGCGGCTGGATACTGCGAGCGCCGGTGTCGAGCGGCATTGGGGGACGCGAAACTCCCGCCGGCGTGTTCAGCGTCGTGGAGAAGGACAGGGACCACCACTCGAACCTCTATGACGATGCCTGGATGCCGAACATGCTGCGTATCACCTGGTCGGGTATCGCGCTGCACGGCGGCCCGGTGTCCGGACGTCCCGCCTCGCACGGCTGCGTGCGCATGCCCTATGAGTTTGCGGAGAAGTTGTTCGACGAAGTGCCGATCGGCACGCGGGTGATCATCGCGCCAAACGATGCGCAACCGGTCGATTTTTCGCATCCGGCGCTGTTCGAGCCCAATGCGCGGGCCTTGGCGGCTGCGTCGGCCCGCGCGGAAACGCTCAACCGCGAGGCGGCGGAGGCCGCCACCGTCACCGATGAGGCAAAGAGCACCGCCGCGATGGCGGCGCGCGAGGCGGCGCCGCTGAGGGCGTCCCTGAACAAGCTGGATCGGCTCAAGACCCGCGCCGACGCCGAGCTCGCCGCCGCCGAGAAGGTGCTCGCCGCGACCAAGACCGACCAAGCTAAGGCGCGGGCGCAGGAGCGCAAGCAGAAGGTCGCAGCCAAAGTTGCGGCGCTGCAGACGCAGCTCGATGCGGCCAAGGCCAATGCGCAGCCGAAGCTCGATGCGGCCGCCTCGGCCCAGGCCGCCGCCGCGGCGGCCGCCACCAAGCGAGCCGACACCGCCAAGGCGGCGCACGAGGCAAAGCTCGCGCTCGAGCCGGTCTCGGTCTTTGTCAGCCGGGCGACGCAGCGGCTTTATGTGCGGCGCGGTTTCGAGGCGACCATCGAGGTCCCGGTCACGATCCGCAATCCCGACAAGCCGATCGGCACTCATGTGTTCACCGCGGTGGCGCGCACCGGCGCCGGCCTGCGCTGGACCGCGGTCACGCTCGACAGCGCGGACAACGCCAAGTCCGCGCTCGACCGCATCACCATCCCGAAGGACGTGCTCGACCGCATCGCGCCGACCGCATTGCCGCGATCCTCGCTCGTCGTCTCGGACGAGCCGCTGAACCGCGAAACCAACTATCGCACCGAATTCGTCGTGGTGCTGAACAACCAGCCGCAGGGCGGCCTCGCGATGCGCCAGCACCCGACTGACGGCGTCGCGCGCCGCAGCCCCAGGGAGGAATACGGGTTCGACTTTAACCCGTGGCGCGGTTGGAACTCCCGATACGGCTCTGCCCGCCAGAGCAGCGGCCAGTACTACTATCAGCAGCCGCAGGATTGGTAAAAACGCGCCGCATCCCGCACAGCAGACCGCGGGTAAAAATGCGAACTGATGGCGTTGGCGCCGGCCCGCACCAGCGCGTGCGATGCGGCATCCACGCGCGCTTTTGGCACACGTCAGATTCGGGCATCTGTTTTCGGCAGCGGCCGAAAAGTCGAGCCAAGGCAGCCGATTGCCCCCGAGACAATTCAGGAGGTCGGCTTGTCCGTCCCAGCGGCGTCCGGCGCTTTGTCCGAGCGCGGCGGACCCATTAGCGCGGGCTGGAATAAGGCGGCGGAGGCCAGCGTGCACGCGAGCGAGAGCGCGAGCAGCTTGCCCATGCTGGAAATTCCCGGATGCGCCGAGAACCACAGACTGCCGAAGGCGGTCGCGGTCATCAGGGCGCTGAAAAAAACCGCGCGCGTCAGACTCGACTGCAGAAAATTGTATTCGCCGCGGCGCCAAGCCATCACGTAATAGATCTTGAAGGCGACGCCCACTCCGAGCAGTGCTGGCAACGCGATGATGTTGGCGTAGTTAAGCGCGAAACCGCTCAGCGCACAGATCTCCAGCGTGGCCGCGGCCGCGACCAGGAGCGGGATTAAGGTCACCAGCATGTCGGTGATCCGCCGCAGGATGACGACCAGCAGCAGGGCGATCAGGCAAATCGCCAGCAACCCAGCTTGGATGAAGGCCGAGGTGACCGTCGAGCCCCATTCATAAACCTGAATCGCCGCTCCGGTCGCATTCGGTTCTACGGCCAGGACCTGCTCGGCGAACCGGCGCACCGCTTGCTTATCGCCGGTACTGGATCTGGGCATAATCTCGGTGCGCCAGAGGCCGTTTGGCGCCACCCATTGCCGCATGATCTCCGCTGGCAGGTTCGATAGCGTTACAGTCTGTGGATGCAGCGAGGCGGCGAGTTGAGTGAGGTTCATCTGCAACGGAGTGACGAAGACCGCTTGCGCCGCCGCGCGCATTTGCGGGCTCGCGCCGGCCAGCGTGTTGAGATCCTTGGCAAAGCGCCGGGCGACATCGGGCCCGGCGCCAGTGCGGTTGGCGGCGACCCGTTGCAGCCCATTGGCGGCGCCTTTGAGCGCTGCGACGTCGTCGGCGTCGGAGGGCTTCGGCGCCGGACGAGCATGCAACGCTGGATCGACGGCGGCGGCCGCCTTGCTGATGGTCGAAATCTTCTGCGCCTGATCGGCGGGAATAAAGCTGTTGATGTTCTGCGTGCCTTGCACCAGAGGCAGCTCCGAGACCCTCTTGGCCACGCCGGCGGCCTCGCCCTGCGCCGTGACCACGTTCGCGGTCTCGAATTTCATGTTCGTAACCCTGCTCAACATGTTGAGCGTGGTGACCGCCTCTGAGTTGGGGATCTGCAGACTGTTGGGATCAAAGTTGAACTTTAGCAGCAACAGGGAAGGCAGCGCCGCGAGCACAAGCAACGTGGTGCCGGCGACGATGGCAACGCGGTGGCGCTGCATGAAACGATCGGCGCCCGCCATCGCCGCGTAACCGAGCGGACGCGGCTCCGCCGGCGGCCGAAACAGCGCCAACAGCGCCGGCAGTAAGGTCATCGCGCAGACGTATCCCACGATCATGCCGACGCCCGCGATCAGGCCGAGCTCGGCGACCCCGCGATAATTAGTTGGCACGAAGGAAAGGAATCCGGCAGCGGCCGCCAGCGCTGCGAGCGTCAATGGCGCGCCGACGAAGTTCGTGCCGTCAATAACAGCCGGCTGCAGCTCGCCTAGTTCATGACGCTGCGCGCGGTAGCGCACGCTGAATTGGATGGCGAAATCGGCGCCCAGCCCGACGAACAGCATCGCGAAAGCGATCGAAATAGGATTGAACGCCCCGGTCAAAAGGAGGCCGAGCGCGGCCGTGGCGACAAGTCCGACGAAAATCGTAACGACCACGGGAATGACGATGCGCAACCAGCGCAACGCGAGCCAGAGCACGAAGAGAATGATCGCACCGGTGATGACGCCGTTGAGCACGACCCCCTGCTGCAGCGTGGCAAATTGCGCATCGGCCAACGGAATGGTCCCAGTCAAATGCACCGAGGCCTGATAGTTCGATTGTAGATGCGCGTCGGTCGCGGCTCGGCCCACTGCCGCCGTCGCGCTCTTGCCGGGCTGCAGCGCGCCGTAGTCGAGCACCGGATACATGGCGATGATCTGATTGACTTGCTCGGGCGACGCTGGCGCGCCGCTGACCAGCACCTGCCAGGAAAACGTCGCTGGACGACCGGCCAGCACGTTTTCGACCGCATCGGCCGCCAAGGTGAGCGGCTTGACCATCGCATCGAGCGTAATGCGGCCAACGGCAACGCCCTGCAGGCTCATCGACAGCGTCTGGGAGAGCCCGCGCAGCGATGGATCGGCCGCGAGCACTCTGATCAGCGGCACCGCCTGCGTGAGCCGCGTCATCCGATCGGTCAAATCATTCGCCGACAGATAGAGCAGCCCGTTGCGGGCGAAGAAAGGACCCCCCTGCGCCAACGACACCCAATGGAAGTGATTGGTTTGCGGCGCCAGCCGATCCCTGAGCGCCGCAGCGGCGGCCCCGGCGAATTCCGGCGTCGGCGCGCTGACCACCGCGAGGATCGAGGTCGCCTGCCCGGGAAACAAGGCGTCGAAGGCACTTTGCCGCTGCCGCCACGGCAAATCGGGTGACAAGAGCGTGTTCACGTCGGTGTTGATCGCGAAATGACGCTCCACATACACCGCCGAGCCGGCCAGGATGACGACGCTCGCCAGCACGATCGGCCAAGGCCGTCGGATGCAAAAATCGACAATCTTCGCAAAACTTATGGACGGCATGGGGCTTCGATATGGCTTTCGGAAGATGGTTCGCGCTTGCAATAACCGCAGCGCGGCTGGCGCGAAAGCGGCGTATCCCTAATGCCTGCTGCGGCGTTTTGGTTCATCGTGGCCGGTTCCAGAGCCTTCAACGGCGGCGCCCCGCACGGTCGCGTGAATGTGAAGTCGTGGCGAATAGTACTCCCACAATTCGCCGCGAAGCATGGTCACGTCGGATAGAACCGTGGCCATCGGCTCGGGACCGACTTTCCCATGGTCAAAACGAACTAAGCGCGATCCGGTCGGCGTAGAAAGCCTGTTGCAGGCATTTTTGGCAGCGCTCTGGGAAGCACGTTCCTGGCCGCAGCTTCGGCGGATCACTGATGCTGAGATTTGCACTTCGAATGGCGGCGTGAGGTCTGGCACCGCGGGCTGGCGCCGGGCCTCCTCCCAGCGTTTGCTTTCGCGGTGCTCTGCGTCGCCGTTGCGACATTAGTTCGCAGCGCACTCGGCGAGCTTAGCTCTGCCGGCGCGGTATTTGCACACCCTACTCCTCGGCAACGCGTGTCGTGGCTCTACGGTGCCCCGGCCGGCAGCTTCGCCGCCGCCCGGGCGCGTTCGCCGCGTTCTGGTTCTTGGTCCCGCCCAACTGGGCGTCGCAGCGTTCGAGCGCGAGCAGCTGGTGAGCTATTTTCTGTTCGCCGCGTCGTCTGTGGTCTCATCTGGGCGGCTAAGAGCTACCGCGATCTGTTGTGACGGGTGCGCGACGAGCAGGAACGGCGGCAGCTGCTAAATCATCAGCTCGCGTATCGCATCAAAAACACGCTAGGGATCGTGCAATCGATCCTCAGCCAGACGCTGCACGATCAGCCGACCGCGCTCGGCAAATTGAACAAGCGCATCCCGGCGCTCGCGGGAACCAACGATCTGTTGACCAAGTCGGAATGGCGCCCCGCTCTTTTCAAGGAAATCCTCGCCAGAGAATTCCCGACCTACGATCCCAGCCCGCTTTGATTTGCGCGGCGTGGATTTCGCCTGCCCGTGCGAACTGGAGACCCTGTTGGCGCTGATCTTCCACGAGCTCACCGCCAACGCCGCCGAATGCGGCGCGCTGTCGGTGCCGCGCTAGAGCAGGCTCCTGTCCAAGAAGCGGGACGGATGCCGGAGCTGCGTTGGTGCGAAATGCCTCGGTCAAATCGATGCGGAATGACCTACGAAACGCCGTTCGTCCCCCCTCACCTGGCCGTGCGCCCTCCTAGCGAGGCGGAGTATGCCCCGAGCATGCGATCACGGTGACAGCACCAGCTAACGAAGCTTTGGTTTGACGGCAGACGCGCGAGCCTGAGCCAGCGCTGCTAAAGATCAAAATTCGTGCTGAATTCTCCCTGTCACGCTGACCAAAACTGGATGGCGGAAGCACTGGACTCGAGCCGTCGCTGCCCTTCTTGACCAAATCGCGCGCGCAGGAAGCCCCGTGCGAAACGGGATTGAAGACCGACCCCGTCAGCCCGCTCCATGCACGCGGAAGGTTGCGACAGACAAGGCCGCAAACGCGCGGCAGTGCGCAGGGTTCCTGCGTGCATCGCGGAACACCGAACGAGCCTCCCGCGTCCACGACAGGAACCCGCTGGCGCAATCGCGGCTTTTCATCCTATCTTCGAAAGCCCTTCAGCCGGAGCTGCCTCGTGATGGGAAACCATGATGAAGACTGGCCGAGCACGTCGCGGGCCGCGGGCAACGCTGGCACCGTGCCGGTGATTGTCGCTATAGGAGCCTCGGCTGGCGGCGTTCAGGCGTTGCAGAATTTGTTCAGCGCCGTTCCCGATAATACAGGCGCCGCTTTCGTCGTCGTTGTCCATCTCGATCCGGAGCACCGCAGCGAACTGCCGCACATCATTTCGGTGCGCACGTCAATGCCGGTGGTGCAGATCGGCGAAAGCGGCGAGCGGTACCGATTGAACCCCAATTCGGTCTACATAATTCCGCCCAACCGCCGCCTGCAAATGATGGATCACGAGATTTCGGCGTTTGAATTCGACGAGCCGCGCGGCCAGCGCTCGCCGATCGATCTGTTCTTCCGCTCGCTTGCCGAACAGCTCGGCGACGGCTTCGCGGTGATCCTCAGCGGCGCCGGATCGGACGGCGCTATCGGCGTGCGGGCGGTGAAGGAAGCCGGCGGCATCATCTTCGTGCAGGCGCCGAGCGAGGCCGAATATTCGTCGATGCCGCGCGCCGCCATCGCCACCGGCGTGGCCGATTTCATCCTCCCCGGGCAAGATCTCGCCAAGCGCCTGGTCGATCTCATCCGCGCCAAGGTCAGCGCCAACGTGCCCAACATCCGCAATTTCGACGAGGAGCTCTTAAGCCGCATTCTCGCGCATTTGCGTGTGCGCACGGGGCACGATTTCTCCAAATACAAACGCTCGACGGTGCTGCGGCGCATCGCGCGCCGCATGCAGGTCACGCGTGCAGGTGACCTCAACGCATATTACGACGCTATGCACGACAGTGCCGACGAAGCGCAGGCGCTGCTCGGCGACTTGTTGATCTCGGTGACCACATTTTTTCGCGACAGCGATGCCTTCGACAAGCTCGCCAAGAACGTCATTCCCGAGCTCTTCAAGGGCAACCCAGATGAAACAATCCGCATTTGGGTCTCGGGTTGCGCCACCGGCGAGGAAGCCTACACATTCGCCATGCTTTTGCTCGAGGAGGCGTCGCGGCACCAGGTCCGGCCGCCGATCCAGGTGTTCGGCTCCGATCTCGATCCGCGCGCGCTGGTTGCCGCGCGCGAGGGCCGCTTTCCGGCCTCCATTGAAGCTGATGTCAACGAGGAGCGGCTGCGCCGCTTCTTCATCCGCGAAGGCGAGCATTATCGCGTGCGCCAGGAGGTGCGCGACATCGTGCTGTTCGCCGTGCACGACCTGCTCAAGGACCCGCCATTCTCCCACATCAATCTGATTTCCTGCCGCAACGTGCTGATCTATCTCGACCGCGAATTGCAGGAGCAGGTGATCAGCACCTTCCATTATGCTCTCAACCCCGGGGGTTATCTGTTCCTCGGCGCCTCCGAATCCGCCGACAACCCGGCGGGGCTGTTCCGCACCATAGACCGTACGGCGCGCATCTACCAATCGACCGCGCTCGCCAGCGACAAGCAGCGGCTGGTGCCGCGCCTGCTTGGACCCGTGGGCGTGCGCGAGCCGACCTTTCACGTCGACTGCTCGATGAGCCCCACCATGGCACTCGGCGAGGCGGCGATGCACCGCCGCGTGCTCGAGCAGCTGGCGCCCCCTTCGATGCTGGTCGACGAGTCGCACCGGGTCACTCATCTGTCCGAGAATGCCGGCCGCTACATTATGCCGTCGGCAGGGCCGCTGAGCGGAAACGCCGCCGACCTGGTGCGGCCGGAGCTGCGCTTCGAATTGCGCTCCGCGCTCAACCGCGTGTTCGAGCAGCAGGCGTCAGCGCTCAGCCTGCCAATCCTGGTGCGCTTCAACGGCAAGCCGCATCGCGTGCACCTTCTGGTCAGGTCGACGCCCGAGGGCAGCAGCGAACCGCGCCGCGCCGTGGTGGTGTTCCTCGAGGGCGAAGCCGTGGACGAAGCCCTGCTGGCAGCGGACCGGCAGACCGGCGGCGAAACGCTGCGGCGGCTTACGGAGGAGCTGGAGCTGACGCAGGCGCGGCTGCGCACCGTGCGCGAGGAATCGGACGCCGCCAACGAGGAGCTGCGCGCTGCCAACGAGGAGCTGCAGTCGATCAACGAAGAGTACCGCTCGACATCGGAAGAGCTGGAAACTTCCAAGGAAGAATTACAGTCGATCAACGAGGAGCTGCAGACCGTCAATTCCGAGCTGAAACTCAAGCTCGAGGCGATCTCGCGCGCCCATAGCGACCTGCAAAATCTAGTGGCGGCGACCGACGTCGGCACCCTGTTCCTCGATTCCAGCCTGCGCATCAAGCGCTTAACGGACCGCGTGAAGGAGCTGTTCAGCATCAGCGCCGCGGACGAAGGCCGCCCAATCACCGATTTCGCCCACCAGCTCGAATACGACGGCCTGATCAAGGACGCCCGCGCGGTGCTCGCCGAGCTCACGCCGATCCACAGAGTGGTGCGTAGCCGCCCAGGCCTCTGGTACGACGTGCGGGTGCGGCCCTATCGCACCGTGGACGACAAGATTGAGGGCGTGGTGATTACCTTCGTCGACGTCACCGAGCGGCGGCAGGTGGAAGAGGCGCTGCGGCTGAGCGAGCAGACGCTGCGGCAACAGCAGCGGCTGGTCGAACTCTCGCGTGACCCGATCTTCATCTGGGATTTGGACGAAGCTATCCAGTTCTGGAACCGCGGCAGCGAGGAGCTTTACGGCTATAGCCGCGAGGAGGCCATCGGCAAAAGCAAGGACCAGTTGCTCGCCACGGAGGTGCCGGGCTCCTCGTTTGCCGAACTGCGCGCCGAGCTGCTCGCCGAAGGCAGTTATAGCGGCGAGGTCAGGCATCGCACCAAGGACGGGCGCTGGCTCACGGTCGAGACGCGCATCGTGCTGCAGACGATGGGCGGCAGGCGGCTCGCACTCGAGAGCACGCGCGATGTCACCGAGCGCAGGCGATGGGAGCAGCGCCAGCGCCTTCTGCTCGGCGAACTCACGCACCGGGTGCGCAACACGCTTGCGGTGGTGCAGGCAATCGCCCATCAATCCCTGCGCACGCCCTCGTCGACTGAGGACTTTGTCGAGCGGTTTGACGGCCGGCTCGCGGCGCTTGCCGGCGCGCATACACTGCTGGTCAATTCCGAGTGGCGCGGCGCCGACCTCGCCACATTGGCGCGCAGCCAGCTCGAAGCCTATCTGACCGACGATGCGGCGCGCGTGCGCATCAGCGGCGAGCCGGTGACGCTGCCGGCCGACCTGGCGACGCCGTTCGGCCTCATCCTGCACGAGCTTGCGACCAATGCCGCCAAGCACGGTGCGCTGGCGCGGCCGAGCGGCACCGTCTCGCTGAACTGGACCGTTGCGCGCGCGAGCGACAGCCGCATCCTCAAAGTCAGCTGGCGCGAGCAAGGCGGACCTCCGGTTCACGAGCCCGCGGTCAGCGGTTTCGGCAACACGTTGATCGAGAGCGGTCTGCCGAGCGCCACGGTCCGGCGCAAATTCGACCGGGGCGGACTAATCTGCACCATTGAGCTGCCACTGCCGCCTGCCGACAATGGAAATGGCGAGCTGAGTTGACTGCGGCCTTCGTTGAAAGAGCCGCCTGGTCTTGCTTTGCGAGCTACGCATTGAAGCGAGGCGTGGAGCGCGAAAGCAAAAAGCGGGACTATGGAAATGCCTATGAGATCGGCTCGGCCGGCTTGACTGTAGTCGAATCGGTCCGCCGAAAACGGCGAGCCCTTGCCAGCCGGCCCGCAGTCTGCCCCCGGACCTGCGGTGATGAAATCACGCGCCTCACCGCCAGTGCCGGCGCGACCTCCGAGACGCCCGATAAGCCCCGGAACGGGCTTCACAATCCTGTCATGCCCTCCTATAAACTAGCGGCCAATGCGCCCACCTGCGGTTTCCACAGAGTGGCGCCGCCAAGGGGTTAAATAACAGGAACGTCGCCTTGAACGTCCATGCATCGCCAGCGATGACGCCCTCGGTTTCGCCGTCAGGCTTTCCAGCGCTGGTGCTCAACGCCGACTTCCGCCCGCTCAGCTATTATCCGCTCTCGCTGTGGTGCTGGCAGGACGCCATCAAGGCGGTCTTCCTTGACCGGGTGAACATCGTCGCCAATTACGAGCGCGCCGTGCGCAGCCCCAGCCTGGAAATGAAGCTGCCGAGCGTGGTGTCGCTAAAAACATTCGTCAAGCCGGCCACCCATCCGGCGTTCACCCGCTTCAACGTGTTCTTGCGCGACCGCTTCTCCTGCCAATATTGCGGCGCGCGTGAGGATTTGACGTTCGACCACCTGCTGCCACGCTCGCGCGGCGGCCATACGACCTGGAACAATGTTGTTGCCGCCTGCTCGCCGTGCAATCTGCACAAGGGCAACATGACTTCGGCGGAATCGAAGATGTGGCCGGCGCAGAGGCCATTTCAGCCCACGGTGGCGCAGCTCCACCGCAACGGCCGGCTGTTTCCGCCCAACTACCTGCACCAGAGCTGGCTCGATTATCTCTACTGGGATACTGAGCTCGATCCGTAAGCGCCCCGCATCGCCTGACAATTCACCGTTTTCTTGCTCACCCTTGAAAAGGGCAGGATCGGTGACAGCGCTGCCGCCATTGCACAAATTTGATTTTTGCCCGGCGTTCTCTTGTTCCTCCGGAATTGCCCATCCCGGTATCGAGCCCCGTACTGTGGTATTCCTCTACCAGATCGCCTATTCTGCGAGCCGGCGGCATTAAAAACATGCAATTTGCTGCCGTGGCGACGGCAGTCATTCGCCCGAGCCCTCCGGCATCGCAGCGCCGCCGCCGCTTGCGGCTTTTCGGGAGGGACCGTTCATGTTCACGCAAATCCTCAATCCGACCGGTAACCTGTTCCTGACCTGGCTGGTCGCGCTTGTCCCGGTCGTCCTCTTGCTTATCCTGCTCGCCGGCTTCCGCTTGTCGGCGTGGCTCGCCGTGCTGATCGGCTCGATCGTTACTTATCTGCTCGCCATCTGGATCTGGCACATGCCGGTCGGCGACGGCGCGCTCGCCTATCTCTACGGCGCTGCCACCGGAGTGTGGAATGTGAACTGGATCACATTCTGGGGCGTGATGCTGTTCAACACGCTGGTGACCACCGGTGCGTTCGATAAGTTGCGGCGCTGGCTCGTTCAGCAGGGAACCCGTGACGTGCGGGTGCAGACGATCCTTTTCGCCTGGGCGTTCGGTGCGTTGCTCGAAGGGCTGGTCGGTTTCGGCTATCCTTGGGCTTTCGTAGCGCCGATTCTCATTACCCTCGGTATTCCCGACCTCGACGCGATCCGCGTTGCCGCCATCGCCAATAACGCCCCGGTCTCTTACGGGGCTCTGGGCGCGCCGATCATCGCGCTCGCCACGGTGACCGCCGGCACGCTCGGCATGAGCTTCGTCGATCTGCTGCCGATCTATTCGGCCTCGGTCGGCAAGATCGTCGCCATCCTGGCGCTGTTGCCGCCGTGGATTCTTTTGTTCCTGGTCTCCGGCAGCAGAGGCATGTGGTCGGCCTGGCCGCTCGCCATCGTCGGTTCGCTCGGCTACATCGCCGGCCAGCTGCCGACCGCGGTCTATCTCGGGCCGTTCCTGCCTGACGTGATCGGCTCGATCATCTGTTTCGCGGCAGTGCTGTTGCTGCTCAAAGTGTGGCGTCCCGCGCAGGTCGTGGGCTATGGCGGCGAACTGACCATGGGCGAGCCACAGGCCGAGGCGCATGGCCTTTCCGGCGGTGACATCGCCATGGCCTGGTTGCCGATCGCGATCCTGATCGCTGTGGTCGTGGCCTGGACCGGACCGTGGTCGCACCTGCCCTCGATCGTGCTGTTGCATTTCGCCGTCGCCGCTCATTCTGCCATCACGCCGGGAGCCACCATTTCGGCGATCTTCAACTGGACGCCCTTCGTCGGCGGCTCCGCCATCCTGGTGTCATGGATCATCGTGGCGCTGCTGCTGCGCGTGAACGGCACGCAACTCGGTCAGATCTGGAACAAGACGTGGTCGCAGATGTGGGGCGCCTTGCTGGTCGGCGTGTTCATTTTCGGCCTCGCCTATGTCTTCAACTATTCGGGCATGGCCGGCTCGCTCGCCAACGCGTTCGCCAAGATCGGCCCGGCCTTCATAGTTGTGGCGCCGATCCTGGGCTTCATCGGCGTGGCGCTCTCGGGCAGCAATACCTCGACCAATGCAATGTTCGGCACTTTCCAGGCCCTGGTCGGCAAGGTGCTCGGCTTTCCCCTCCTGTTATTGCCGTCGCTCAACTCGGTGGGCGCCGAGATCGGCAAGCCGGTCGCACCGCAGACCGCGAGCGTCGGCGTTTCGACCAGCAAGTTCGTGCGCAACGAGGGCGAGGTGATTCGCCACAATTTCGGTTGGTGCCTCGTCCTGTTAGGCTATCTCGTCATCATCGGCGTTGCCTGTTATCTGTTTTTCCCCAACATCGCGGCGCTCGCCGTAACGCACGGGTGAACAACAAGCATGGAGCCGCCAATCGATCGCGGCTCCACCCCTCTCCGACGTGACTCTTGTTTGCGCAGCGGACGAGATCGACGATCGCAACGGTTGCAAAGCTCCCGAACAACTCTGGAGCCGCCGAAGGCGCTCTTGACAGTCGTGATGTGTTCGGAAAAGCGCCGCCCGTCGCGGTTCAACGGCTTCGGGCGGAATTGCCGCTCCTTGGCCGTGCTATTTTCAACTCGGCATCTGCTCTGAGCCCAGCCGCGGCTTATTGCATTACCCCGCCCCGCAACAGCGCCGCACCCTATTCTGCAGCGGCCTTGCGCGCGGCAGCGAAAGCGGGCGCGACCTCGGCCATGAACCGGGCCATTTCGTCCTTGACCTGGTTGTGCGGCTTGAGCCCGACATTAACGTAAAGGATAATCTCATCATAGCCGGCGGCCTCCACCTTCTTGAGCACCTCCGTCATGCGCGCAGAGTTACCGATCAGCACCGCGTTTTCGGTGAGGTCCTCGGGTTTGACCTTGTGCAGCCGGTCGACGATATCGACGAAATAGCGATAGCTCGGCGGAGCGTTCTGCGGATCGCCGGGGAATGCGGGAATGACGCATTCCTTGTAGTAGGTGACCTGCCGGACGCGCGCGTCCGTTTCCTGCCCGGGCGTGTCGGCGAAGTGAGTGAAATAGCTGCACATCAGCCGCTGCGGCCTTTGGCCGTGCTTGGCGCAGGTCTCGTGATAGAGATCGGCGACCTGCCTTAACCCGCCGAAGGTCATGGCGGCGGCAAACGGCGCCACGATCAGCCCGCAGCCGAGGCGCGCGGCGAGCTCGATCGACGGTTTCGAGAATGACCCGATATAAGCCGGCAGCGGATTTTGGATCGGCTTGGGCGTGATCCGCACGTCGTCAAACTGATAGTGCTTGCCGTGGTGCGACATGCGGCCCTGCGCACTCCACAGCTTGCGCACCACTTCCATGCCTTCCTCGAAGATTCCCTGGTTGTCCTCGAACGAGACATGGAACGGCAAGTATTCGCGGCGGTCATAGCCCCGGCCGGCGGCGAAATCGACGCGGCCGCCGGACAGCAAATCCAGCGTGGCGAACATTTCGGCGACGCGGATCGGATGATGCAGCGGCAGCACGTTCACTGCCGGCGCCAGACGGATATGCTTGGTCAGCGCGGCGATATAGGAGAGCACCAGATCGGGACAGGAGAGCACACCCAGCGAATTGAAGTGATGCTCGCCGATCCATGCCGAATGCATGCCGATCTTGTCGGCATAGATCGCTTCATCGGTGATGTCGGCGATGTACTGGTTGGCCGTGCGCGGATTGTTCGGATAGTGATTGTCGCTCAGCGTGAAGTAGCCGAAGTCCATTGTTTCCTCCCGTGAGGCCGACGACCTCTCGACGAAGTTCCGGCCGATCAGTTTGCCGTCATCCCTGTGAGCCGCGCAGCGAGCCCGGAATCCATATTGCCTTTACTTTCAGTTTTGGGTCCCGGTTCTGCTTCGCTCGCCCCCGGAATGACGAAGAAACGAGCCGGCTAGCCCACCGGCGTACCGGGCTCGCTGTCCTCGAACACCGACACGTCTGGCGGCTTGCCGACAAAGCCCAGTTCGCTCCAGCGCGCCACCACCCGCTCGTAGACCGGCTTCGACAGTTTTGTGCGCTTGGAAAAGGTCTTGATGTAGCGGTAGTCCATGCAGGCATTGATCAGCGCCTTCGAGCCCCAAGGGCGAATTTCCGGCGGATTGAGGCTCGGGTCGAGGAATGTGCTCCAGGTCTCGCGCAGGATGTCGATCGATTGCGCCGGCCGCGAGCGCGTCGCCATCGCCCACAGCACCTGATGCACGTTGCTCGGGTCGATATCGTCGTCGACCACAATTACGTATTTCCCGAAATATGCGCCGGCTACGCATTGCGCGGCAAGCGCCAAAACCTGCGGCGCGTGACCGGCATACATTTGTTTGATGGAGACGACGGTGATGCCCCAGCCGGCGGCTTCCGGAATCGACCAGACGCCCTTGATGCCCGGCACGCCAAGCTTTTCCAGATCGGCCCAGATCGCCGCCGAGCGCAGCGCCGCCCAGAACAGGCCGGCCTCGTTGGCCGGACCATCCGCCATCAACGCGCAGGTCAGCGTCGGGTTGTTGCGGTAGCGCACCTTCTCCACGCGCATGAATGGCGTGGCGCCGCTGGGGCGGCCGTAATAGCCGGTGAACTCGCCGAACGGGCCCTCGGCGAACGTCTCGTCCGGATAGACAAAACCCTCGATGATGATCTCGGCGCGCGCCGGCAGCGGCAGGCCGGTTAGATCGCTTTTGAACAATTCGATCGGCGCGCCATTGATGCCGCCGTAATATTCATATTCGCTTTCGGTCTTGGGAAATGTGGTCGCCGCCACCAGGAACAGCAGTGGATCGATACCGTAAGCTGCCGCGATCGGCATCGGCTTGCCCATCTTCCACCACTTCTCGCGATCGAGCGTGGCGTCCTTGCCGGGCGAAGTGTAGACGCCGATCTGGCGCGGGCCTTTGATCATCATCCGGTAGGTACCGACATTGATGCGGCCAGTCTCCGGGCATTGCGTCACCACCGCGTCGCCGGTGCCGAGATAAAGCCCGCCATCGAGCGGCCACATGCGCTGCGCCGGAAATTGCCCAATGTCGATCTTCTCTCCAGTGACAATGTTCTGATTGCAGATTGCGGTCTCCGCCGGGACCTCTTTGGGCCTCATGGTCTTGCCCATCTTGCGCTGCAGCGCCTGCACCGCCTTGAGCGGATGGTCAACCGGCTCCTCGCCGATCATCAGGCAGAAGCGCGACAGATTGCAGCCGATCATGTTGTAGAGGGCGCGATGTCCGGGATGACCCTTGATGTTCTCGAACAGCAGCGCCGGGCTCTTCTGGCTGCCTGCCAGGTAGGTGATGGTGGCGGCTTCGAGGTCGGGATCGACCTCGGCGGCGATGCGCTTGAGTTCGCCCATGGCCTCGACCTTGGCGAGCCATTCATCGAGATCGCTGGCATTGGGGCTGCGGCGTGCCCGCGTTACTTCACTCTCGCTGAGCGCCCGCTTCTCGGGCGCGACCGATACGCTCATCTCCATGGGTCTATTCCTCGGGGCAATCCCTCTCGAGCCAATACAAGCCGACTTCGCCGTTGCTCTCGCACCGGGCGCCAGGTCCGCATCGCGATCATAAGGGTGATGGAGGCCGCGCGATAGGCGCACCGCGCCCCGGCGCGACCGCTCGATTGAACCGTTGCGCGCCACCAACGCCGCCGTTTCACAATCGCCGCTGATAGCATAATCTTCGATCTTGGAGGCCGTAAGTGGACGACGGCGCAACGACCCGACCCGACAAGACGCCGGGCAGGAGGCCGTCGTCCCGGGCGCGAAGGAGCTGACTGCTGATGTCGACGAACAAAATGGGGGGCGGACAGATCGGCCGTTCGGTGCCGCGATTGGAAGCACGCGACAAGGTCACCGGCCGCGCCGAATACACGCACCTGATGCGGCTGCCGGGCATGCTGCATGGCAAGGTGTTTCGCAGCACGCTCCCCCACGGCCGTATCAAATCGATCGACGCGAGCGCAGCGCAAAAGATGCCCGGCGTCTTCCGTGTCGTCACCGCCGCCGACGTGATCAAGGTGATACCCAACCCCTATTACGGCCCGGCCTTCCACGATCAGCCGATCCTCGCGATCGACAAGGTGCGGTTCGTCGGCGAGCCGGTCGCCGTCGTGCTCGCCGCCGATCCGCACGTCGCCGAAGCCGCGACGCAGACCATCGTCGCCGAATATGAGGAGATGGAGCCGGTGTTCGACGAGGTCGAGGCGATGACCGCCTCCTCCTACGTGCACGAGGAGCTCAAGCCCGCCGGCACCTTTGCCGATCTCAAACACCTCAAGGGACAGAAGAACACCAATCTCGCGCTCAACGCCAAATTGCGGCGGGGCGACATCGACAAGGCGTTCGCCGCGGCCGCGCACGTGTTCGAGCACGAGTACCGGACGCAGAAAGTCCTGCACGTGCCCTTGGAGCCGTTCGCCAGCATCGCCGACGCCAAGGATTCGAGCATCACGATCTATACCGGCTCGCAGGGCCCCTCCTTCGTGCGCGCCGAGGTCGCGCGGCTACTGGACTGGCCGGAGAACCGTGTGCGCATCAAGGTGCCGTACCTCGGCGGCGGCTTCGGCGGCAAGCTTTACATCAAGCTCGAGGCCTTGGTGGCGGCGTGCTCTCTGGTCGCCCGCCGGCCGGTGAAAATCGCGCTCACCATGGAGGAACAGTTCTATCAGATCACCCGGCATCCGAGCACCGTTCGGATCAAGACCGGCGTCGACAAGACTGGGCGGATCACCGCGCGCAAATGCGAGGTGTTCTGGAACGGCGGCGCCTATGCGGATGTCGGCCCGCGGGTGACGCACAAATCGGGCTTCACTGCCGCCGGGCCCTACGACATCGACAATGTGTGGATCGACTCCTATGCGATGTACACCAACATGACGCCGGCGGGGGCGCTGCGCGGCTTCGGCATGCCGCAGCTCACCTTCGCTTACGAGAGCGACAGCGACATGGTGGCTCGGAAACTCAAGATCGATCCAGTCGAATTCCGCCGCAAGAACGTGCTGCGCGACGGCCGCCCGCAGGCGACCGGAACGATCATGAAAGATGCGCCGATTGAGAGCATCCTCGAACACCTCGCCGACCGGCTGCGCTGGAACCAGCCGTTTGACCGCGGTAGCGGCATGCTCAAGCGCGGGCGCGGTTTGGCGATCGCACTCAAGGCCTGCGTGTCGCCGACCACCTCGGTCGCCATCGTCAATATTAGTGCCGACGGCAGCCCGACGCTCTACATCTCGACCGTCGATATGGGCCAAGGCTCAGACACCGGCATGGCGCAGATTGTCGGCGAGGTGCTCAACGTGCCGGCGGAATTGGTCAGGGTGATCGCGCGCGACACCGACGTGACACCCTACGACATGGGTACGCTAGGCTCGCGCTCGCTGTTCCACATGGGGCATGCGGCGCGGCTCGCCGCCGAGGACGCGCGCGCCAAGATCGAGGAGCTGCGCCGCGAGGTGGGCGAGCCGGAAGGCAGCAACACACCCATCTCTGGCTTGTTTATCAAAAAGTACGGCATGAAGGCCGGCAACATCGTCGGCAGCGGCAGTTACCGGCCCGCTCACGTCGAGCCGGATCATGAAACCGGCCTCTCGCCGCAGATCACGCCGTTCTGGATGGTCGGCGGCGCCGGCGCCGAAGTCGAGGTCGACACCGAGACCGGACGCGTGCGCATCCTCGAGATGGTCAACGTGGTCGATTGCGGCACTAAGGTCAATCCGCGCATCGTGGAAACACAGATTTCCGGCGCCGCCCTGATGCAGCTCGGCTTCACCATGTCGGAGAAGATGAACTACGATTCCGGCCAGGTGACCAATGCCTCGCTCGCCGACTACAAGATCACCGGCATTGGCGATTTGCCGGCAGTGATGATCAACGAGGCGATCGACGCTTATCAGCACAACGCGCCGTTCGGCGCCAAGGGCGTTGGCGAGTCGGCGACTTTGGCGCTGTCCCCGGCGATCGCCAACGCGATCGACGACGCGGTCGGCGTGCGGCTCAGTGAGCTGCCGCTCACGCCGGAGGCCGTATACCGCGCGCTGCGTGCGCGCGAGGGACGGCCGCTGGAGGAGGCCTAGCGTTGCAGCGCGTGGTTGCCTCTTGGGCGCGAGCTGCGCGGAATCGCAAAGGCAGCCCGGCGCCGCCCTGCGACCACATCGGCCGATGCCGCGCTTTCCTTTGCCCCTGCCGTGCCCTAACGTGCCGCTGCGAGGGGGGCGCCCTCGCCAGAACTAAAGAAAGCTGCCGGGAGAGAATCAATGGCTGCCGAAACGGAAGTTCAGGTTTCGCGCATGCTAGACGAGCATGGGCTCGGTGCATTCCAGATCAAGTTGATCTTGTGGTCGACGCTGATCGCATTTATTGACGGCTATGACATCGGCGCCATCGCCTTTGCGGCCCCGCACCTCGTTCCGGAGTGGCACATCGCGCCGAAATCGCTCGGCTTAGTGCTCACCGCGAGCAATTTCGGCGTGCTGATCGGCTCCCAGATTTTCGGCTGGGTGGGCGACCGCTACGGCCGTAAGACCTCGCTGATCATCTGCAACCTGCTGTTCGGCGTCTTCACCTTTTGGGCCGCCTATTCGACCAACCTCACCGAGCTGTTCTGGCTGCGGTCGATTGCCGGGCTCGGCATCGGCGGCGTGATCCCGAACGTGGTGGCGCTCAATGCCGAATCGGCGCCGCGCAATCTGCGCGCGACGCTTGCCATCATCGCCACCGGCATGGTGCCGATCGGCGGTGCGCTCGCCGGCTTCGCCGCCGCCGGGCTGATCCCGCACTACGGCTGGCGAGTTCTGTTCTATATCGGCGGCGTCGTGCCTGTCGTTTTTGCAATCATCGCGTTCTTCGGCATGCCCGAGTTGATCAAATACATGACGCTGCACGAGAGCCACCGGCAAAAGATGGAGCGGCTGATCGCGGCCATTCGCCCCGATTTCAAGGTGCCGCCCAACGCCCGGTTCGTAATCGAGGACGAAAAGCAGTTTCCCAGCTCCAATCCGCGCTATCTGTTTCACAATGGTCTGCAGGTGATCACGCCGCTCACCTGGTTGATCTTCGTCCTCAACTTAATGGGCTACTTCTTCCTTATCTCCTGGACGCCGACCATGCTGGTGGCGGCGGCCAAAGCCTCGCAGGCTGTGGCGGCGCTTACCGGAGCGGGGCTGCAGGTCGGTGGCACGGTGGGCGCCCTGGTGCTGTGCTGGTGGTTGCAGCGGCAGCGTTTCCTCGCGCTGGCGATTCTGTTCCTGATCGCGATCCCAGTTGTGGGCGCGATCGGCTATGCCGGGTTGTGGTCCACTACCGCATTGGTCATAGCGGCTTTTCTCGCCGGCGCGGTGGTGCTCGGCATCCAGTCAGGGATCAATGTCGTCGGCGCCATGATCTATCCGACCTCGCTGCGCGCTAACGGCTCGGGCTGGCAGCTCGGGCTCGGCCGCTTCGGCGCCATCATCGGTCCGCTCGCCGGCTCGCTGCTGGTCGGCCTGCCGATCCAGAAGATGTATCTGTTCGCAGCGATTCCGTTTGCGGTGGGAGCCGTAGTGACCTACGCCATCCACGTGCTCAATACTGCCCGCCTTAAGGCGCATCCGGAATTCGCCGGGGGGCAGTAGCTGCAGCTGTCATGCGCCCCCGACAGGTCGGGGCATCGGGCCGGCCTGACGACAAGCTTCGGAACGTAATGATTTTGCTTCGTGCAAGGCCAGGCCGCTCCTGACTCGGATCGTCCGCTTTAGCCTTCGCGGATGATCACATCGAAACGGGTCTAAGCTTCTGGGCCACTGCCTGCGCGGCCGCGGCCGCCGCAGCGCTAAAACGGCTCGTAGCCGCGCAGCGCCGGGATCACCCTCTCGCCGAACAGGTGGATCGAGCGCATTAGGTCGGCCTCGGGCAGGTCGGAGAAATTGAATTCGCCCATGAAGACGTTGAACATGCCATCCGCGGCGGCGGCGCGGATTTTCGCCGCCACCGTCGCGGGCGAGCCGATAAACACGAGATCGTGCCGGCGCAGATACTCGGCGTCGAACAGATGCTGCATGATCTCCGAGGCGCCGGGCTCGCCGCGGCCGACGAACATCTTGGCGTGCTCGGCGGCGCGCTCCTCGAAGCTCTGGCCCGGCTTTGCCGGTGCCAGAAACCCCTCATAGGCGCGGCTTGCGCGAAACAATGCAACTTCCATTGCCTTCTCGTCCGTTTCGTCGACATAGACCACCGTGCAATAGGCGATCTTCGGCTTGCCGGGCCAGCCGGCGTCCTGCCAGTCGGCGAGAAATTTGCGGTAGCGTGGCGCCGCGTCGGCGCGCGGATAGACGAGAAAATAGCCGGGATTGATGCCGTTCTTCGCGCAGAATTCGAGCGTCTGCGGGTCGCGGCTCATCATCCATAGCGGCGGATGCGGGTGCTGCGCCGGCGGCACGGCGATGCGCGCGTTGTCGGTGTGGAAATCATGGCCGTGGAAGGAGAACGGCTGGCTTTCGCCGAACGCGGCGCGCAGATAATCGACGAACTCCAAAGTTGGCGATTTGCGCTGCCCGTAATCGAGGCCGAACGGGCGGAAGTAGTCGGGATTGATGCCGGGGACGAGGCCGAGCTCCAGGCGGCCGCCGAGCATCTGATCGACCACGGCGATTTCCTCGGCGAGCCGCAACGGATGATAGAGCGGCACGATGTAGCCCATCGGCCCGATGCGCAGCCGCCTGGTGCGCGCGCCAGCGCCCACCGCATAGAGCGAGGGCGACGACATCCAGCTCTCGTCGGGGCGAAAATGGTGCTCGACGCAGAACGAATGGTCGAAGCCAAGCGCATCACATGATACGAGTTCGCGCCAGAGCTGCTCGTATCGCTCATGCGGCGTCATCTCCGGTTTGGCCCAGACGTGCGAGAAGTGTGCAAATTTCATCTTGATCCTGATGCGGAATGTGCTTCGATCGTTCTGCAGCATTGTCGATCAGAGGAAGCCCTCGATCGCGCCAGCGTTTGTTCGAAAGACCATTTATTGTCAAGTATAACCGCCGAAGGCGGGGCATTACGCGGCAGCATCGCGCTTGCCGATCGGCGGATGTCCGCCGCTCCAACCTTTTGCGCCGTTTGGATCAATGCCCCGAAGCGACCAAGGGCGAAAACAGGCCTCGAGATTTATCATGCCTCGCCTCGCAGCACGCCGCCTGAAGCCGACCACGACCGGCCGCGACTGTGGGCGGTAGGCCGCGGCCAGGCGTGCGATCTCGGCGCCGCGCTCGATGGCGATGAACGTCATATTGATCGCGGCGATCACCGGTTCGAGGTAAAGACGCTTCGACTGGTGAAACTTGGCGACGTCGCCGGCGCGCCGCGCAATGTGATGCCGATCAAGAGCGGAATCTGATAGGTGTAGTTGATCTTGGTGATCGCATAGATGCAGGTGAGGAACGTGACGCACCTATCAGCGCGAAGAAGCCGACGCCGCTGAAGAAGGCTTCGGAGCACAGGCCCATCGCCGCTTCCTGGCGATTGACCGCCATGTGGCGAAACCGGACGGGCGCCGATGTGCCGCGATCAGCGGCATGATCCAGCCGCCAGGAAGGCTTGCCACTGACGCCGCAGCGGCGAGCACGTCGGCGATGCGTCCGGCGACGCTCCCGGCGCTATTTCGGCGTCTCAGTCATCGGCCCAAATCACTGCGCCGACCGCGAAACCTCCTCACCATCTGCCAAGTGTGCGTGATCGCGTTGCCGATTCCAGGCGACGACTGCCCGGTATCGCAATGCGGGCAGTCCGCCAAAATGCATCACTTGTTTCGACCGCTCGGCTGGGCAACATTACCGCCGCCACAAAGTCCTGCCGAGCTTATGGAAGCATGGACAAAGGTCACCTAATGCCCCGGCTTAGAACCGGCGCCCTTGTGGCGGCAGCTCTCCTGCTTATTGCCCGCTCGGCCGCGGCCGACGACGTGGCCGATTTCTACCACGGGCGAACACTGACCCTGTTGATCTCCTACAGCGTCGGCGGCGGATATGATCTTTACGCGCGGGTGCTGGCCAAACATATAGGCAAATATATACCCGGCAATCCCATCGTGGTGCCCCAGAACATGCCCGGCGCCGGCGGATTGCGCGCCAGCAATTATCTCTACACGGCGGCACCGCGCGACGGCTCGGTCATCGGCACGTTTTCCCGCAGCATCCCGACCATGCCGCTCGTGACCCCGGGCGCGGCAAGCTTCGACGGCCGGAAATTCAGCTGGATCGGCAGCATGTCTGGCGACACCCAGCCTTTGCCTGACCAGCAGCAAATCGGAGATCAAGACCTTTGCCGACATGCTGAGCAAGCCCGTGGTCATGGGCGGCCAGTTTGCCAGCGCTGACTCCGACATCTATGCCCGCCTTTACAAGAACGTCTTCGGCGCCAAGATCAAGCTGGTTTCCGGCTATCCGGGGACCAACGAGATCACGCTCGCCATGATGCGCGGCGAGGTGGACGGCATCTGCGGGCTGTCGTGGGGTACGATCAAAGTCGCACACCCCGAATGGTTGAAGCAAAGGTCGGTCAACTTTTTGGTCCAAGCCGCATTGAAGAAAGCTTCCGATTTAGCGGATGTGCCGCTCGCCTTGGACCTCATCAAAGATGCGCAGAAGCGGCAGATGTTGTTTATCCTGTTTGCGCCTCAGGCTATGGGCCGGCCCTTTGCGGCGCCGCCCGGGATTCCGCCGAACCGCAAGGCGGCGCTCAGCAAAGCTTTCGACGCAGCCATCAAAGATCCCGGCCTGCTTGCGGAAGCGGATAAGGAAAAGATGGATATCTCGCCCATGAGCGGCCGCCAGATTGATGTTCTTCTCGACCAGCTTTATGCGATCCGGCCGGACGTGGTCGCAAAGGCGGCCAAGGCGATCTCCGACTAGCGCCAGGATCGACGGATGATAGAGGGATCTTAGGGTTCGACTTCCTCTCCCGCGAGGAGAGAGGTGAATTCCAAACAACGACAGGCTTGCCTGCTGTCGGGCCCAACCGAATGAGGAGCAAAACGCCGATCATGCTGACCAAGATGCTGTGGGAGAGGCAAATCCAGCGCAATACCGGCTTTGCCTTCGACGTTAAAGCCGGCCAAGCTGTGCGCATCACCTCGCAGACCATTATTGACTTCGTCTGCTTTAATCGCGACAACCTGCGCGAGCGTTTCGACCAGGCCCGCACTAAGGCCAATCAGCGCAAGATTTTCATATCGACCGGCGATCAGCTGATCTCCAAGCTCAACAACACCATGATGACGATCATTGAAGATACGTTTGCCGAAGGCCACCACGACCTGCAGGAAGGCATGTGCAGCCGCAAGCGCCATGAGCTCGCCGCGCAAAAAGGGATCTGGGAACTGACTTACGGCAGGCCGCTTTCGGACATGCCCCCGCGCGGCTGCGCCGAGAATCTCGGCGCCGTGCTCGAGCCGTACGGCATCGCCTTCGAAGACGTGCCTAGCCCGTTCAACATCTTTCAGCATATGATCATTCACCCCGACACCGGCCTGCTCGAGCACTCGCACGTCCGGCCGAAGCCACCGGGGGCACACGTCATGCTGCGCGCCGAAATAGATGTGCTGGCGGCGATCAGCACCTGCCCCGATATGGCCGCGCGCGGCGCCACTGGCGCGACGCTGGCACTGTTCGAGACGGCTGCGGCAGCTCAGGCGGAATGCGGATGATACAGTCGCGCCTCCTCGGGCTTCTTTAGACTTTTCAAGTGATTACACCTAATTCCGTGGGTCCGCCGGGGACCGCACCCTTTTTTTCCGCCGTTGAGTTGCAGCGGCTGGCCAGCAAGCGAGTACCTGACCGAGGTCGAGTAAGCCTATCCAGGTTGCCGTAATGGCCGACACGGCCGTCCTGACGCGACGCTGATTCCTGATCGGCCGCCTACCGACACGGCCTGCACGCCAGCGAAAATCGCGGACCTCGAACGGTCGCAGGTCGAGTTCGGCCGCGCCGCCCACGCTGCACCTGCGCCGGGCGAAGAACGGAAGCTATCGGCGCATCCGCTCCGCGGGCGACGAGGTGCCGGCGCCGCGCGAGCTGCGCCGGCCAATTGCCGGATTGAGGCTTCTGTTTGCGAACGAGTGCGGCGGCCCCTTCACGCACGATGCCAACCCCGGCAATCCTCCAGGGAGTAAACTCGAGAATGATTTGGTTGCCAATCTTGCGAAGCGCCCATCGACGGATGCGGGAGCCACGTGAGGATGTCTTGCCTGCGCTCGCCAATTTATCGAAATGGCGTAGCATCTCCGCCTCACAGGCCAGCAGCTTGCGATGCAAAATGTTCATCAATGCGTGGGCCGCGGAGCCACTTCCGGCTCTTGGGCACGGCGTTGAGCAGCCCTCTCCCGCATTTTCTCGTGCGCTTTGTACGCTGCGCGACCGGTCACGCAGCCCACAACCGCGCCAAGCACGCGGTGACCATGGTAAAAATGGCCTGCAACTCCCCCGATGACTGCGCCTCTAATACAGCCTTTTGCGATCGCAGCGCCTGGGGCAATCGCAATCGTGAGGGCCAAGAGTGAGGCTGCCGGAATCCTTTTCATCTTACGACCGCTCCATCGACGGCTACATTCGTGGACTACATCCGTGTAAGTCGGCAAAGTCGCCCCGGTTCCCCTGACCAAGTACTCGGCATTGCGCGGTCTTCTATGCCGCAAGATGCGCGGAGCCCCGCGCGCCAAGGAGGAAATCTGCCAAGCTGTCGATCGCCTTTCACAAGGACACCGCGTGAAAACCATGCCCCGGGATCGGATCGCGAAGCTGGTCGCCAGCGCATGCGGCAAACAAATCGGAGATAAAGGATGGAGCCCGTCGATGGTGCTCAAGGACATCCGGAGCGGGCTAAACCGCTTGCCGGTCCCGGGCAAGCCTGAGCCGAAGGAAGAGGGCGGACAAGCACTGAACCGACGCCGTGAAAACGCCAAAACCGGTTTTGGGAATTGGCACTGGGGTTTCGCGTTTTGGCACATGGTTTCGCACATAGTTTTCGCACGCCAACCGACGCACATTCCCGCAATGCGATGACAAAAGCAAACTCGCATTGCCAGAGATTGTCACATTGTTGACTTCGCGAGAGCTGGCGAAGCGGTTTGGTTGCTCGGAGCGAAAACTGGAACGCCACCGGCTCGTCGGCGACGGGCCGCCTTTCGTAAAGATCGGCGGGTTAATCCGTTATCCGCTCGACGAATTGGAGCGATGGCTAGCCGACAACACGCGGCGCTCGACTTCCGAAGGAGCCGCGCCGGCGGGTCGTAGACCGCACCGCAAAGCACGCATCGAAAACGAACTGAACGTTACAAAATAAGCCGCCGCCTAGGGCGACCCCCGAAGCGGCGGCGTGGCCTTACCGTTAAAGCAGAACGGTAGGATACCACATCGACCGAGCGGGTGCCAGCTCTGGCTGCCATTAGGAGGCATCCAATGACGGCAGTGAAAAAACCCACCGATGACCATTTGCCGATTTAAGCAAGCTTCGCCTCAACCAAAACTTTGCCGACACCGTCTGCGTCAAGAAAATCCTGCGCATCGTGCCGGTCAAGAAGCCCGAGAAGCAGGATTTCGTGCGCGTGCATCCCGATTTACGGCTTTACTCGGCGGCATTGGTCGAACTGAAAGACGATCGGGAAATTTATCTGGTTTTGCCGGAATTGGTGTCGGAATTGCCGGGCGAGTTCTACATCGCGGACTTGCGTTTAGCGATCAACCGGCAGGGCGTGGTTTTCCTTTGGCCGATACGCGGCCCCGGCCCCGATGGTCGTTACATTCAATGGCACCAGTCTGCTGCCGACTGTGCTGAGCTCGCGGAGACTCGTTGGATCAGAGTGGTGCCTAACATGTCGCTGGGCGCTTATGAGCCGCACACGATCCGGAAAACAAAAGTTATCCGGCTATGGCGTGACAAATTCGGCTGTCGGTCGCCTTATTGGACGGACGCTGGCGCCTTGTTCGTTGCCTACTACGCCAGTGCCGAACTCGGCTGCCATCTGGCGCTCGGCTGGCCGACGCCGACGCGGGTGCTCGATCTCTACGTTGAATTCCGGCGTCACACCAATGGAAGGGAACACTGAGCGGCGCCGGCCTGATCGGCGCACTTTCGTATTTTGCACTCGACAACATCGGGGCGCTCGAAAAAGAGGAAATGCGCAAGCGCATACTGGCGGGGCCGCCGTATTCGACAGCCGACCGCGCGGCCATTCTCGATTATTGCGAGGGCGACGTCCGCGCGCTTGAGCGGTTGTGGCCGGCGATTACGCCGTATGTCAATTGGCCGCGTGCGCTGCTGCAGGGTCGCTACATGGCCGCAGTGGCCCGCATGGAGCATACCGGCGTGCCAGTCGACACCGCAGGCCTGGCGCTGCTGCGTGAGCATTGGGGGCATATCCAGGACGAGCTGATTGCCGAGATCGATGATCCCTACCGGGTCTTTGAGGGCCGATCTTTCCGCTCCGACCGTTTCGCCGCATGGCTTCAGCGAGCAGGTTTGCCTTGGCCCCGCCACGAGAGCGGGCGGCTTGATTTACCCGACGACACTTTCCGCGAAATGACGCGCATCTATCCGGTCGTGGCGCCTTTGGGTGAATTGCGTTCGTCACTTGCCGATCTGCGGCTCAATGCGCTGGCGGTCGGCAATGACGATAGAAACCGCACGCTATTGTCACCGTTTCGCGCCAGGACCGGACGCGGCACCAACCCGTAATCACGCATGGGCGCAGCGGGGAGATGAAGTGTGAAAAGAGAGTAGCGTAAGCGCTCTCTTTTCACTCTTCATCTCCCGAGGCGACCTATGGCGGGTTGGAAGAGGGATGTAAGGGAGATTGATATGACCAAATCAGGTGAACCCCCCGGCCGGTATTTTGCTGCACCGGACCCACCGACAGCCTCTGGGTCGGAGGACATGGAATGGGGGCAAGAGTTGCCGCGGCGCTATTTGCCAGAAGATGTGCGTTTGGCTGCGGCCATAGCGTTTGGGGACAGCAACGCGACGGCGTGGACGCGCCTACAGGCGGGGCGGTTGATAGCGCAGATCGCAGGGACAATCCCCGAAACGTTGCCCGACGCCTCGCAGCCGAGCGGGAACGGCGGTGCTCATACCTAGCGTCATGACCGGCAACGGACGCGACGAAAGATGCGCAAGGGGTTCGTTGTCCCCGATGCGCGAAAGCGGGAAACGCTTGCCGTGCAGCGTCGGCGCGAAAGCCGGCGCGAGGAATTTGCCGAGCAGGTGCGGCGGCGATTGTGCCCGGTCGGGCGCGCGGATGCTCCGGGGCCGCGCGGCATTCCGGCGGAAGTTCGGGGGCAAAGCACCACCCCAGGCGCGGGTCCGCTGCCGCCCGCGGCACCAGCCCCGGGCCGTTAGCGGGAGCGGCGGGAAAATTGGCCAATTTCCTTGGAAAAAATCTAAGGTTGGTCGGCTCGCGATCGCCACGCCCGTCCCATCGATGGTCGATGGTGTGTGGGGTTGGTCGGATGGGCCGTTGGGCGACCACGCCGTCCTGACGATTCGCTCGCCCGCGTTGGGCAGTGCTATCTGTTTCGTCGCACCAGAAGACCGCAAGGTGTCCAATGACGCCGGCGGAAGAAGAAGCGACGCTCGCCGAGTTGAAAACGCTCCGCGCCGAGGTCGAGCGCCTGCGCGGCGCGGCTGGTTCCTACCCGCAGCCGGAGGACGCAACGGGCGATGGTGGGAGGCCATGCAAGGCGCGGTTCAGGTTCGCCGGCGGCTTACGAGCTTCGCGAGGAGCGAGGCTAATTTGGGCCCTTGCGCGCCTATGAATGGGCTTATGGCCTAGCCCTATGGTCTAGGCCTGGCGACGCGCCGCTCGCAAGGTTCCGCGAACGCGGGTCTGCCGGCCGCGCTGTGCAGCTTGCCCCCTCGGTCAGAAGCGAGCTGCAGTCCGAGCTTAAGCGCGCGAGCAAGTCTGGATTTAGGCCGCAAAGGCACTAATCGACCAGACCGCGTCTTAAGCCCGAATCGGGGTGGGCAAAATGGGGACAGATTTGGGGACGGACGGACCGGACGGCTCGAAAATGGGGCATGTCATTTCGGCGGATCGCCGTCAGGCCGTTCGTCAACGTTCGCGTGTCGCTCCTCGCGGGCTACTGCGGCCGCTCGGATGGACGCGCGGCTAGAGCGGGCTGTCGCACGATTTGGGAATGGTCGCGCGGCCAAGTGAAACAGCAAGCTGCAGTTCGCAACTTCCCGCCCGGAGCGTCGTGGCCAAGCGAGCCCTACTGATACCGCGGCGCTTTGACTGGCATCGGCGCTTCCGCCACTTGCGGCGTCCACAGCGGAACCACTATGCGGAACCAACCGCGCGTGTCATTTCCGCCATAGTTACGCTCCCACACCGTGGTCGTGACATAGGCCTGCAGATCAAGAGGACCGAAATTGTAGCCGACGAGGCCACCGACTGCGAACTGCTCTTGCCTCGCGTAGCCGGCGACCGGTGTAGAGAGGTCCCAGGAGCCGAACCCAACCGGGCCGATTTCCCATTTGCCGAACTTATGGGTGGCTGTCAGGTCCAAGTTCAGCCAGTCTGGATTACAGCCGCCGAATTGCCCCGTTACCGGGTTCGTGCATGGCGAAACCTGTCCTCTGCCTGGAGCGAACTGGGTAAAGTCGATGCCGAGCCCGACTGTGGCCGAGAGATTCCAATCGTTTGCGGTATAACTAATCGCAAAGTCCTGCCGCAGCGAATTTGTGCTCCAGGCAAGCGGGTAGCCTACGTCGAAATAATTGCCGATCCCGTAGCTGAAGCCGAAACCGTTGCCGAGATCCCAAGCAATCTCCCCCAGGAAAAGTGGATTATACATGGTCGCATCAAAGCTGCCATTCGGCGGGCCTCCGACCGTGCCAACTGCGATTGACGGCCACGCGGCCAGAAAACCGACCCTGCCGCCCAAGGGGGTCCACGGCGTCGACCAGAAAAGGAAGGGAATATTGACGCCTTCCGCCGTGTTGTTTGGGTGGGTGCTCCGGACGCCCAAATCGAAGGTATTGACGAAGTAAAGGCCTTCCGGCAAGGGTGCGCCCACGGCAAGCCCGACGGTCTCGCCGGGTTGCATCACCGAGCCCGCTAACGCTGACGACGCACCGCCGCAAACCGATAAAATGCACGCCGTGCCCAACGCTGTGAGCTTAGCTGCGATTCGCGCCATGCCATTTCCTCCCCAGGGTTGCATTGACGACGTTGCAGCTTTCGCGGCACGCTTGCCGAGCCAGACAGCTCGGCCAAACGTAGCAACGTCGACGTTTTCAGTCGGGGCAGCTTCCGGCAGCGTGTCACAGCCTGAGCGAGGCCAAAGGGATTCGCATTGCGGCTCCCTTCCCTGTCCCTGACTTCCGAAAGCAACGTCAGCCCTTCCCCAAACTGACGCCCTTAGAAACCTGGAAGCTTGGAGTTAATTTTACGCCCGGATCGCGTTGCATGTCGTCGCATATTTGTAAGGGCTTTCAACTTTCTTCGATCGTGTGACCAAAATGTCACCAGATGATCGCGTTTTTGCGATCAAAAACAGCCAGGACGGTCCATAAAATGTTCTCGCGTGATGGCTAGGGGCATTGGCACAACGTGTAGTGTTAGTCGTCGCGGAGCAACGTGTACCGTTGGTCGTCGCGGAGCTTGGCCCTACGATTGACTCGTTCATCCTGCATCTGTTCGCCACATTGGCCGAGAAAGAGCGGGCAATGATCAGCACGCGGACCATTGGGGCTGCTAAAACTCGTGGCGTGACCCTTGGCGGCCAAAACTGGCTCAGGCCCGAGAATCGGGTGTTTGTTTGCGTGTGAGTAATAGCCATGTACCCGTGCCCGACTACCCTATTTTCCGGATAAGTTTTTTGGAAAAAAATCGCGATGAGCGGGTCACGATCGCCACGCCCGTCCCGATGGTCGATGTCGACGGTCGTGAGCGATCAGACCGATAGCGATCGGCTCGCGGTGTGCCGCTGCTCAGTCGGGGATTAGCCAGTGGAGTTCGCCCCGACACACTGGGCGGAGGTGATAATCCTAGGGGCCGCCATTCATGTGGGCGGGCACCAATGCTGTGCGCGTTCATCGAAAATTGTCCACAGGACGATGGGTGGCGCTGACGCCGGCGATGGCTTGGTTCCGGGTGGTGGTGCCGCTGTGGACGCCGGTGGCGCAAGCGCCGCTGCCGGTCAAAGCCCCGCGGCTGCAGTAGGCTCGCTTGGCCGCAAGCTTTGAGAAACGCAAGCAGCCGTAGATCCGGGCTGGCGCTTCGAGCTGCGCCCGACAGGCGAGCCTCCCCGCCTAACAACCGGCGCCGCGCGCGACGTGTGACACCTCTGCCCGCCGCTGCGCTGTATCTGGCGGGGGCCACTGGCCGGGACCACTGGCTGAGTGATCGAGAAGGAGATTCATGCACAGGCGGCCGGCGCGGGTAGCCAATCGCAGCTGCGCGACGCCTCACGGTACATGGAACATCAGCAGCTGATCAGTCGCTCCAGCATCGCCTGGCGTCAGAGAGCCGCCAACGAAGTAAGCCTTATCGCCAATCGCGTCACCGCCGAAACCGTGCCGCCCATGGGGCATCGGTGACAAGCTCGTCCACTGGTCGGCTTTCGGGTCGTAGCCTTCGTTCTCGGGAAAAGTATGGTCGGGCGGTAGCTCTCCCCCGAGCACCAGGACCAAACCGTGATAGTATGCGCTGGCAAGTCCGCTGCGCGGTGTTGGCAGCGGTGCGGCGGAAATCCATTTGTTCGTCGCGGGATCATAAACGTCATGCTCGCCGGTGCGGTCGGCCGGGCCTTTGAAGCGCCCGCCGATCACATGGATTTTCGCGTCTACAGCAATGACGACCAGATGATCGCGCGCCCTCGGCAAAGGCGGCGCTTCGGACCAAGTGCCTGATTGCGTATCAAAGATCTCGTGCGCCCCGACCACAATGCCATCGGGGCCGCGCCCGCCGATCACGTGGATTTTGTCGCCCACCGTCGCGGCGCCGGCCGCCCCACGGGCCACCTTCATCGATGGAAGGACGCGCCAAGAGTTGGTAACTTGATCGTAAACAAAAGCCTTGTTGCTGGCATGCTTGTGGACTGGAGCAGCAAAACCGCCGAAGACGTAGATTTTTCCGTTAGCGCTCGCCACGGCGAGGTGATCTCGCGGTTCCGGCAGTGGAGCCCGCATCCGCCAGGCATTAGCGATTGGATCGTATTCATCGTGATTGGGGGCGGACCTGCCATCCAGGACGCCGCCAAGCGCATGGAGCCTGCCGTTAGCCGCGACCGCTGCAACTTCAGCCCGCACCGTCGGCAGCGGCGATTTCATCATCCAAGTACCTAGCGGCGTTTGACCATCAACGGCGTCAATGGCTAACAAACTCCACATCAAACCTACGAGCGAAACGAGAGCGACTGCCGTTCTGTACTGCGCTTTGCTCAAAGCTAATACTCCAGCGATCCCGCCTGTAGTTTTCTACGCCAGCGGCGAATTTCATCGAGCGTAAAAATCAAAGTTCTTGGCCAATCGGGTGTTGAAGCGATCGGGCGCGAGCGCAGTGTAGCACGTGCACGGGGTCTTTGGGTCTGCGCAAGGCAAGTGTTCGATTTTCAATGCTTTCCGTCACCAACGGCAGGTTCAGCTTTAACATGCAAATCGCCGCGCGCTATTTCACCATCCAAGCTGACCGGGTTGGGCCGATGGGCGGCGTGATATTATGGCCGCGAGGCAACGATCCCGGCACGGCGTCCAATCACCTTCTCTCGCAGTCCGGGAGACGAGGTGCATCTCCGTTCTATCCAAGCGCGCCGTGCCGGCGAGCTTGCCGATGATCCACACAACCCGCCGCTGCGTGCCCGTGAAATCATTTCGACCGGCACGTTGACGCTCGCAATACCGGTCAGCGCGGGTGAAACATGGACGACGACGGTGCGCAGCATCCGGCTCGAGAACATCACCCTCCGGCTCGAAGCGTGAGAGGCTCGGATTGGATTGGGGAGGCAATTGGGTCCGGCCGCGAATGTCCGTTTCGGGAATGGCGTCGTCCTCTTCGCGAGCATGCCACGTCGGCTTATTCTCCTACACCCACCGTGAACACAGCTATTGTCCGCGCGAATCCCTTGCTTTTGTCAGCCGCAGTGAGACGATGGAACGCGCAGCCGATTGGTCTGGCTGAAGACTGCCTGTGCCCACCCATCAAATCCTCTGTGCGGAGATACTAGATTGTCGCGTTCGGCATGGTGACGCGATCGCGATCGGCCTCGCGCGATCTGGTTTCACTAAAGATGTATAACGCCAAGCCGGGCTGCATGGGCGACGGCGTCGGTACGCCCGACCGCGTCAAGCTTGTCGATCAATACTCCGACATGGAATTTTGCAGTATGGACAGATATGCCAAGGTGGGCGGCAATCGCCTTGTTTGACATTCCCTCGGCAAGGAGGGTCAACACCTCCAGCTCGCGGGGTGTCAGCGGCACATCGCTGTGCGCTGAGGCTGACGCCACATCAGAACGAACCACAACTACATCGGCGGGCTCACTCCCACCGACCAGTCGCAGATCTTGCACGTTTGCGAGCAACGCAGCGAGCCGATCAGCAAGCGCGTCGTCGTCGATCTTGAGCGCCAGGCGGATAGGAGCTGCTTGTGCGGCGCTCTTGCTCAACGGGCCGGCCTTTCGGTGATAGTCAGTGAAATATCCTGTGTCTCGCCCCCTCGTCGCAGTCCAAGCGTGACCCTCTGGCCTATGCTGTCCGGCCCGAGCGCGCGCAAGAGTGATCGCACATGGCGGATCGGCTCACCATTCCAAGTGACGATAATGTCGCCCTGGTGCACGCCGGCCTTGGCTCCTGGTCCTTGAGGTTCGACCTGCATCACCATCACGCCTCGTCGGGCGCCCTCGATTCCGACAAGTTGAAACCCAAGGCCGAGATAGCCCCGCGGCACGTGTCCGTATTTTTCGAGTCTTGCCGCGACACGCTCAATGGTGGCGGAGGGAATGACCAGGACGCGCCGGCGCGGCCCGAACACGGTCATGCCGAGAGCCCGGCCCGATGCCCCAATGGCAAGACCGCCTTCGGCACTCTGCCGCATGCGCAGATCAAGTTCGATCCGCGCATCGATCTCTCCACCACGTAAGGAGTACCAGGGGCCGGCGGCGCGGGACACTACCCCAAGCCCAGCGGTGGGCGCGCCATCTTCCGCACCTACCGCAATCGCGAGCGCGCCGACAGCCACCGGAGCTGAATTTAGCCGAACCGGCGGTAGATCGGAGCGGTCGACGCGCAACAGGGCAATATCGGTCGTATGATCACGTCCAACGAGCCGTGCACCGATAGTTTCGTCGCCCGGTAAGGTAACGGCAAAGTCGCCTTCCTCGGATAGTGCTTCCTCAGCGGTAACGATGAGCCCTGGCCGCCAGAAGAAACCGCTCGAACGGGAGCGATCGGACTTAATGGCGACGATGCCGGGCGCGGCAACTTCGATCAAGCGCGCGAATGCGGCTGACAATTCCTGAATTTGGGCGCTTTCTGTCATTGGGGCCTCCTATCGTGTTGGACCCCATATGTGAAAAGTTCAACGTTTCGCCTACTGCCCAGACGGGCAGCTAGACAGCCGCCTGGTCAACGGTGGCCATCCCACGACAGCCAATCAGGAAACAGCCGAAACTGAGGCTGGTACTCGCTGCGCTTCAGTTTGCGTCGCGCACGTCGCACGCTTTGGCGCGCTTGCGGCCGGCGATTGCGAAACGGCGAAACTCAAGCGTCTTTCAGTTACTGATCGTTTGGCACGGGAATATATACCGGCCGAGTTGAGTTAATTCCTCGCATGGAATCCGGCTAGCCAACGCATGTTGCTTCTCTTGGCAAGGAAAAATCAATGAGACGCACCGCTGCGCAGGAGATGGCGAAAACCGCGCTCCGTTATCCCCTTCGCTCGCGCTAAATGGGTTTCCCACTCACGCTTCGCTCGATCCGGGGTCGATGCGCAGAAGCGCTTTCTACCAAACTGCCCCTTTGCGTCCAGCGTCGGTGACGAGATGCGTGAAACTCGACAGGGTCGCTGCGGGTATTGCTGTGATCGGCCTGCGTCCTCTGGTCGCGTCCTTTCACCGCTCTTGAGGTCGGAACGCCGAGTGCGTTGCGGGATTGAGCCACGTGTCACGAAGACGAACTTGGTAACCGACAGTGGCGGCAGCTCGAACAGGCCGCCAGAGTGCGTTTTGCTTGCCCTATTCAGGGGATAGATTGTCTGACGTGATCAGCGCCGGGCTTGCGGAAGCATCGTGGTCACCGGTGGAAGAAGTTCCGGCAAGCATGGTTGAGCTTCTGAAACGGCTCGATAGTGTTCTTCCGCCAACCGAGAAGGCAGCCGCTTTTAATGCAAAGCAACCTGTGGAGGAGAAAGCAATGAACGGTCCAGAAGATGTGGCCAGGAAGGCTGCACAGAAAGCGCGCGAAACGGCAGAAAAAGGCACACAGACGGCCGAGGAAGCAGTGCGCGGCGCAGAGCACAGCTATTCGGCCGCGTTTGACAACATCCGAAATATCAATGTCAGGCTGATCGATGCAGCACAGGCAAATGCAGAGGCCATGTGTGCTCTTGCGCGCGACGTCATGACCATCAAGAGCCCATCCGATCTATGGGGAGTGTGGTTGAATCACGCGCAGAAGCAATTCGACATGGCAACGAAGCAGGCTAACGACCTGACTGTGCTAGGACAAAAGCTTGCAAGTGAAAGCACAGGACCAATGACGAATAACTTCCAGCAGTTCACGCACGGCACCACTTAGCGCTAACCCGCCCTTCAGGCCAATCTGGTTTCTCGCCTCTGGGGGGCAACTTACCGTTGCCCCCCAAGCTCCAATGAGGCGCAGGCAGCACGTGTTGCTCCATTTTGGCCGCCTTTCGAACATCACTGCGCAGTCATTTTTTATCTACAGTATCAAGTAAAACTGCCTAGCACCCGCGACCACATCAGTAATCTCTAAAAGCGAATTGGGTTCGGTCGAGCGCACATCGCTGGCCCGCACGTCCGGTCGTGGCCCCGCTTGTCGTTTAAGACTGATGAGATAGACTTGCGACAAGCCGTTCCCTGTTCTCCTTGTCGAGGACATCCGAGCGCAAAAATCTAAAGGGAGGGTAGCCAAATGTCCGCAACCACACGGTTCGGCCCATCCGCGACCGCGCTCAGCGTATTCTTCTCTTTCGCAATGCCTGCACTGCTTGCCCTGACGCTGTCCGCGCCCGCCTCCGCAGCATCCGACGGGCCGATCAAGTTCGGCGTCATCGCCGAAGCAAGTGCCGTGGCCGGTTCGTCGATTCCACAGGCGGCCCAACTGGCCGCCGACGAGATCAACGCAGCGGGCGGCGTCAACGGCCGCAAAATCGAGATCGTCTCCTACGACGATCACTCGTCGGCTCCTGAAGCCGTGCGCGCTTTTCAGCGCGCGGTCGACCAGGACCATGTCAATGCAGTGATCGCCAGCTACATCAGCGAGGTCGTGCTGGCGCTGGAGCCGTGGACCGGCCGGTTAAGGACCGTGATGGTCACGCCGGGCGCCGCTTCTGATGTGATCACTCAGAACATCGCCAAGGACTACGATCACCTCAAATACACGTTCCACGGCTATGCGACGTCGACCAGCATTGCCGATTCGGTCTGCGCTCCGGCCAAGGAGCTTTTGGTCGGACAATTACACATGAAATCGGCGGCGGTCATGAGCGAGGACGCCGCCTGGACCACCCCGCTCGACCAAGAATACCTGAAATGTCTCCCGCAGATCGGCCTCAAGGTGCTCGATCATATCCGGTTCTCGCCGGATACGACGGATTTCACGCCGATTTTCAACAAGATCGAGAGTGAAAAGCCCGAAGTCATAATCACTGGGATCGCGCACGTGGGCGTCCAGCCGACAGTACAATGGAAACAGCAGGAAGTCCCGATCCCGATGTTCGGCATTTCCGCGCAGGCGACAAACTCGACCTTCTGGCACGACACCAACGGCGCCACCGAAGGCGTTCTCTATCAAGCCTATTCCGGACCGGGCGTCGCGGTTACGCCGAAGACGCTGCCGTTCGTGGCAGCCTTTCAGAAGCGTTTCGGCAATTTGCCGTCCTATAGCGGCTATACGTCATACGATGAGGTCTATTACATCGCCGACGCCATCAAGCGGGCCGGCTCGACCGATTCCGATAAGCTTGTCGCCGCCCTGGAGAAGACCGATTACGTTGGCACGATCGGCCGCGTCCAGTTCAAGGGCAAAGACACGCCCAATCCGCACGCGCTCAAAATCGGTCCCAACACCATCACCGGGCTCATGCTGCAATGGCAGAATGGCAAGCAGGTCAATCTCTGGCCTGCTCACGTGGCCAACGCCACGTTGAAATTTCCGGCCTTCATCAAGGTCGGCGTTGCTAAGTGATACGAGCCAGGCCTCAAGGCCTCACTGGAATGCCAAGCGCGAGACGGGCTCGTGCGAGTCAGTGGAATCCCAATCGCGACGAGCCGTGCAGGAAATCGGCTGATCCGCCGAAGCGCGAACCCGCTCTCCTTTGCCGCGCCCAGACTGCGGCATACTGGAAGGCGACGTCAGCCAGCTTCGCAAGGAGCTTAACTGCTCCTTTTCTGCGCCCGGAGCCGAACCAAATCTGGCTTCCGCGGCCGACGCCGGGGCGGCGCTATGTGCGTCTGAGCTATGGGCCGTTCTTCCTGTTGCGCAAGCGAAAGATACTGTTCGGCAATGCGCCTATACTGATTGCGGTTTTCAGGGGAAATAGCAGATTGGGAAAGTTGCAAGCATTCCTCGGCGCGATCACGAAACTCGCGAGCCCTTGCTACTGGATATGAATACGACATCACCAATCGCGCTGCCTGAGATATCGCGCGGCAATTGTGTCTCCACGCTTCACTCAATGCCGCAGGTGAACACAATGCCGCCGGTGAACAACACCGATTTTGCCGCCGACGTTTCCGCTGCCGGAGCGACTAGGTGACGCAGTCTAGAATGGAACAACGATTCGGCTCTGTACCTCGGTCCCCTTAGCCGGTATCGAACTACGTCTGCCTCAGTCCCGCGGCCTTCAGGGCTGCCGCGATGATCGACCCGGGTCTGGCGCGCGGTGTTGCACCGTGCTGCGCCGTAGGAACCTCCGGTGCTGAGAGACCTGCGGCCCTAAAGGCCGCCGCGATTACGGCGTTCGGATCGAGCGGGTAACTCGTCTGCCGTTCTTCTTCAGGAAATGGAGGCTCGGCGGAACTGCGCGAGCCCTCGGCGGCCGCTCCAGCGGCGACAGAGGCGCGGCCGTCAGTTGAAATCTGAAGCGAAGTTGCCATCGACGGAGCAGCATGCGGCTCTTCACCGAGAGATTCGTGCAGGCGCCAAAAGCGCGCGATGTGGTGCGTGGAGGAGATTCCCACATCTAGGAAAAATGCCCCGGCAGCGCCGCAACTCTCTTCACCCGCCGTCGCCAGGGGTACCCCATGCGCCATGCCGCGGATAGTAAGCGCCTCGATCAACGGCTCTCCGTTTGCGTCGCTCCAAATCCGGTGCGTGTGGCCCCCGATCAGTTCTTTGGACGAGGGAGTGTCCGAAAGCCCGTGCACGTCGCTCCACTGCCGAATGATGTCTTCGCCGTTGGACGGTTTTACGAGTTGATCGCTGGTACCATGCCATACCGAGATTTTCGGCCATGGCCCGCGATGGTTCGATGCCGCCCGCACCGTATCCCCAAGTGCCCGCGCAGCCTGCCTCCGCTCGGTGAACATAGCCTCAAATGCTTGTTGAACGTTTCTGGCGCACCCATAAGGCAGTCCGGCAATGATGGCGCCGCCGGCAAAAACCTCTGGGTATGTTGCGAGCATGACAGAGGCCATCGCGCCGCCCGCCGAGAGGCCGGTTACGAATATCTTGCCGCGGTCAGCACCAAATGTCGCAATGGCGTGCTCAATCATCTCCCTGATTGAAAGCGCCTCGCCATGGCCGCGCGCGATGTGACCCGGCAAAAACCAGGAAAAACAATTCTTCGGATTGTTCGCGGGCTGCTGCTGCGGATAGACCACGGCGAAGCCGAGGCTGTCGGCGAGCGACGACCAACCTGTGCCTTGGTCATACTCCTCCGCAGTCTGGGTGCAGCCATGCAGCGCGATGACCAATGGTGCTTCAGGTGGCAAATGTCTGGGAGCGTAGGCGAACATACGAAGGTTGCCGGGATTCGCACCAAATCCGGTCAGTTCTCGCAACCGTATCGCGCGGCCCGGTGCTACGCCGGCGCGAGGCGCTTTCTTTCGAGCCAATGCAACAAGATCTTCGAATTTGCTTCGAAACGCCTGAAGACGGGAGAGAATCTCGCGTGGACTACGCATCATAAACAATCCTGTTCGGTATTGTGCAGCGCAACATGGGCCGGCCACTGGGTAGATTCAAGGCCTTTCGGAGTAACACTTCGGCGGCGATAGCGCCGGTGGTCAGGATTGGCGCGGGCTATCTGTGGGTCTCGTGTTCAATTTCGCGGGCGTAGAGTTCCCGTGCGGGTCGCAATCGAAGGGACGATGCGGCGAGCGGCGTCGCAAGTCTTCACGAATTCCTCTCCCGCAAGCCCGCGCGAAGTTCTCGAACGCCTCCGGCGATCGGGGCTGGTCTTTCGGCTGGAGCGTGATCGTCTTGCACCCGATGCCGAGTGGCGCTGGCTCAATGGCTGGAGGCACCCGCATCGAGCCTTTTCGCCATGATCCACTTGCGCGGGCGGATCACCAGTCACCGGGTCCTATTCTTCGTCGATCTTGCTATCGTCGATCCTGATTAGCTCTTCGCCCGTCTCGTCGAATATTGTCGGGATTCTTAGCCAGCCGGCGCCTAAACCGTGGCCGGATGCGGCATACCCTCTCTTTGAGATGCTTGATGCAGAGACATGCCGTCCCCGATGCGCTCGCGCAGCTTCATGGCCCCGAATTGGTGGTCGCATTGCTGTCCGCCACGTCCTTTTGCCCGAGCCGAACGACTCGTGGTTTGGCCTGACCAATGCGGGTGTCATGAGCATGTGTGTGGTGTGTTGTGTTGATGGGGACTAAATGCCGCGATCGATTTAAGGTGCGGAACTGACGGATTATTAGACGATGGGCGCGAAACAGATGCGAAACAGGGGAGTGGTGCCCGTGGAGGGAATCGAACCCCCACTCCTTGCGGAACACGATTTTGAGTCGTGCGCGTCTACCAGTTCCGCCACACGGGCATACCGATTATCTATAACCGCGGCAGCCGCTCTCGCAAAATGAAAATCCTCGGTCTTGCTTCCACCTCGAACTTCGCCACATTGCCTGGCCGGCTGACAGCGGCCTCGCCAGGAGGATGACATGCAACAGCCGTTGTCGATGCGGGCCCCCGCCCATCAGCTTGGAGCCGGACCGGTTGTATTCGCGGCGCTGGCGCTGTTCGTCGTCAGTCTCGGCGTCTTGCTTGGCGCCTGGTACTTTCAATATATCGTCGGGCTTGCCCCCTGTCCGCTCTGCCTCGAGCAGCGCATACCCTATTATATTGTCATTCCGCTATCTCTGCTGCTGACTATTGCGACGCGTGCCCGCGCCCCGCGCTTGCTCATCTCCGCCGGGTTCGTCGTTATCCTCGTGGCCGTGCTCTGCGGCGCCGCGCTTGGTGCCTACCATGCGGGCGTTGAATGGCGCTTGTGGCCCGGTCCGGCCGATTGCACCGGCCCGCTAGCCAACCTGAACTCCGGTGGCTCGCTGCTCGACCAACTCAATGGGGTGCATGTCGTGCGCTGCGACGAGGCGGCTTGGCGCTTCCTCGGCATCTCGCTTGCCGGCTACAACGTGCTGATCTCGCTGGCCATGGCGGCGATTGCCGCGTACGGGCTATTGGACCTGTGGGGACGCGTGGCGCATAAGCATCCGGCCTAACGTTCGGCGGTTCGGACTGGCACGATGTGCAACCTGGCCGCAAAAGGCTGCGCCCGGTTGCAGCGCGCGAGCACTGCGTTGCCAGGGCCCTGCGGATCAATTACTGTCCAGAACTCGACGTCCGCCGCGGCGGTCAGGCAATTGCCGATGCGAAGTCCGCACATAATAACGATCCCGCCGTGACCCGGCGCTCACCTGACCGGAGGAGGGCATGCGTTCTAAGGAACGCGCAATTGTGACGCGCGTCGCCGCGTTGGTTGCTATCTGCACTCTGCTGCCATGTTCGTTCGGCGCCGCGCGGGCGCAGGACAAGACCTACACGATGAAGATCACGACGCCGACCATCAACGCGGCGCCCGATATCTATGCCCGCAATCTGGCCGCCGCGCTCGAGAAGGATTCGGGCGGACGCATCAAGGCCCAGGTCTATCCGGCAAGCCAGCTCGGATCGATCCCCCGGCAGATCGAGGGCACACAATTCGGCTCGATCCAATGCGCTGTCATTCCGCCGGAGTTTTTCGTCGGTGTCGATCAACGCTTTGAAGTGTTGGCCGCGCCAGGGCTGGTGAGCGCGGTCGCGCAGGGGCAGCGGGTCGCTGCCGATCCGGCCGTGCTCAAGCTCATGCTCGGGCTTGGCGCCAACAAGGGATTGCGCGGCGTCGGCCTGTTCTTCGCCGAGCCCGCGGAAGTGGTATCGAAGAAGCCGATCCGGCACCTTGCGGATTTCAAGGGCAAGAAGCTGCGGATTTTCGCATCCGAATTCCAGTCCATTGCCTTCCAGCGGCTCGGCGCCACGCCGGTGGCCATGTCGCCCGCCGACGTGTTGCCGGCCATCCAGCAGGGCGCTCTCGACGGCGCTGCTTTCGGCGTGCAATTGCTCTCCGGACTGCATTTCTACGACAGCGTCAAATACGTCACCATGACCAGCCACTCGGCGATCTTCATCCTCGTCGTGCTTAGCCAGAGGTGGTACGACTCGCTGCCCCCCGACTTGCGCGAGATGGTCGACAGGGACGCTGCCAGGGAAGCGGTGGCGATCAACCCCCAAGCCGTCGACATTCTCAACGGCGCGCGCAAAACCTGGGTGAGCAACGGCGGCGAGTTGATCAATCTGCCCCCGCAAGAAGAGGTCGATATGCTCAAGACCCTGTCCAGCGTCGGCGCGGACATTGCCGCCAACAAGCCGACGATCAAGGCGGCCTATCAGGTCGTGAAGGAGGCTGCCGAACGCTTGAAATGACCATGTGATCGCCGCCACGCGGCCCATGGATTCACTCCGGGAACACAGATGGGAGGACGACATGTGTTTCATGGAATGGGGAATCCGCAAAACGGGCGGCTTTTGCCCCCGGCGCGTTTGCCGCAATGCTGGGGCTGCCATTGGGGACGTGGCAGACGGCGCAGGCGGCGCCGCAAACCTACCTGATGAAAATCTCGACGCCGACGATCCACGACATTCCCGACACCTGGGCCGACAATTTTGCCGCGGCCGTGGCGAAGGATTCCGGCGGCCGGATCAAGGCCAAGGTCTATCCGGCAAGCCAGCTCGGTTCGATCCCGCGGCAGATCGAAGCCACGCAGTTCGGCTCGATTCAAATGGAGCTTGCTCCGCCGGAATTTATGGTCGGCCTCGATCCACGATTCCAGGTGATGGCCGCGCCGGGCCTTGTCGAGTTGCAGGCGCACGGCAAACGCATCGCCGCTGAGCCGGCGGTACAGAAGCTCATGCTCGGCCTCGGCGGCGACAAAGGGCTGCACGGACTCGCGCTGTTCATGGCCGAACCTTCCGTCATCATCTCAAGAATGCCCTTGCGCCACCTCGCCGACTTCAAGGGCAAGAAGATAAGAATCTTTGCCTCCAGTTTTCAAAGTGTAGCGTTTGAGCGACTCGGCATCACCCAGTGGCGATGTCGCTCGGCGACGTTTTGCCCGCCATTCAGCAAGGCGCGATCGATGGCGCCAATACCGGGATAAGCCCGATTGCCCATTTCCACATGGTGGATGCGGCCAAATACGTCACCCTGGCCACCCGGCGATCTTTATTATCGGCGAGGTCAACAAGAAGTGGTACGACTCGTTGCCCCAGGACCTGCAGCAAATCCTCAATAAAGACGCAGCGGCACAGTCGCAGGCCATCAACGCGTTTGCTGTCAACGACGTCAAGAACGCCTAGGCAGTTATACGTCCAGCGGAGGCGAACTGATCAAGCTGCCACCTGCCGAGCAGGTGCAGATGATGAAAGCGCTCGCCAGCGTGGGCACGGACGTGTCGATGCAGGATCCGCCGCTCGCGGCCGCCTACAAGATCGTCGCAGACGCCGCGGCGCGAACGCGGCAGTCTCCGACCCAATAGGAGCGCTGCCCGCCGCGGCGATGCGCCAGGGCGGGGGCGCTTTGACATTCTGCTCATCCGCTGAGGTGGAAAATGACGAGCCAGCGCAAGCGCGGCCAGGCGCGGCGGCGTTTGCTGTCACACTTACTTCGTGGGCTGGCGGCAACTTGCGCCGCGATCACATGCAGCGGCGCGCGAGCGACCGAGAAGATTTATGTCATGAAGATCGCGATGGCGCCAGCCCGCCATCTTCGGCATCGCCGGCGTGAACAAGAAATGGTACCATCCCTTGCGGCGGATTTGCGCGAAATCATTGACCGGATGCCATCGCCAAAACGGCGGCGCTTAATCCATGGCTGACCGATTTCAACGTGAAGGTGCGTGCGGCCTGGAGTGCCGGTGCCCAGCGAACTGATCAGGCTTAGCAATCGAGGCTCTTGGCAATTCTGGCGAGCGTCGGCGCCGAGGTATCGAAATCAAAGCCGGCCCTGAACGCCATCTACAAGAACATCGGCGAAGTGAGCCGGCGCGGAGATTTTTGTTGTCCGATCCGGGGCCTTCATCTACCGTGAACTGCCCACAATTGCGCACTGCGCTCATAAGCCGCAGCCGTCCAACAAGAAAAGCTATCGCTCGGGGTTGTTGCGAGGAGTGTGTTCTCCGAGCGGTCGGTGACTGACAGGGAGTGAGGACATGCGCGTCGATGAACGGGGAATCCTGCTCCGCGCGGCTTTCGCGTCGGCGCATTGGTCTTGTCGCTGGCTTATTGCCGGCGCCGCACGGGCACAGACCAGCAGCGCGACGCACGGCGCCGGCACCAGGCGAGTGATCCGGCAGGCGTACCCCGTCAAACGCGGCGGCGCACCTCACCCCATAGCTTTGCTGGTTGCGCTGCGAGAGCCACTGGCGGGCGCGGGCGGCGAAACGACGGGTTGAGCATGATTGAGGCTGTACACAAAGGCATTGCGTGGCTTCTCACGCTCACGCGCACGCTATCGGCAGTCTGCCTGATCTCGAGTGTTGGTATCAATTTCGTCAACATCATCGGCCGCTACTGCTTCAGCATCTCGATCCCGTGGGCCGAAGAGATCATGCTCTTCCTCATGGTCGGCTGCGTGTTTACCGGCTGCTGTGCGGTGGCCTGGGAGAACCGTCATATCCGCATGGATGTGCTGATTTCGGCACTGCCGCCGAAGCTGCGCGCATTTTTCAATTTGCTGTCGGATCTGGTGCTGATCGGCGCCGCGATCACGGTGACCATATTCGCCTATCCGGTGATCATGCAGCTAGCAGCTTTCGACGAGCGCAGCGAAGCGGCGAATTTTCCGCTTGTGGTTCCGCAATCGATGGTGCCGATCGGCTACACCCTGATGGCGCTGCTTGTGGCTATCCGCCTGTTGACGCCGCGGCGCGCCAGCGGCGGCACCTCCGGCACGCATTCCTGACAGGAGACGGCGCCAACGATGGCCTATTTCGTCTATTTCGGCTTGCCGGTCCTGCTCCTGATCATCGGCTTTCCGATCTTCCTCGTGCTGTTGGTGACCTCCATTATCGCGATCCTCACCGTCGCCGGCGTAGCACCCGATTCCATACAGACCAACATATTCGGCGCGCTCGACAACTTCCCGCTGCTCGCGGTGCCGTTCTTCGTCCTCGCCGGCGAATTCATGGCGCAGGGCGGCATCGCGCGGCGCATCATCGCCATGGTAATGGCCATCGTCGGCGGCGTGCGCGGCTCGCTGGCGGTGACGACGGTGGCGGCCTCCGAACTGTTCGGCGCCATGTCGCACACCGCCATCGGCACCGTGGTCGCCATGGGGCGCATGATCTATCCGACGCTCAGGGAGAACGGCTACAACGACCGCTTCGCCGTCGGCCTGATCGCCTCCTCAGGTGCCATTGCCGTCGTCATCCCGCCGTCGATTGCCATGATTCTCTATGCGGTCTCGGCCGAGCAATCGGCCGTGCAGCTGTTCACCGCCGGCATTCTTCCGAGCATTCTTATCGGCATCATCGACGCCGGTTTCGTGATAATCTACGCCAAGATCAAGAACGTCCCGCTGGGCGCCCGGTCGCGCGCCGACTTGATCTGGAAAACCACCAAGGAGGCGAGCTGGGCGATCGGCACGCTGGTGGTGATCTTCGGCGGCATCTATGGCGGCGTGTTCACGCCGACCGAAGCGGCCGGCGTGGCGGTGGTCTATTCGATATTCGTCACCATGGTCGTCTACCGCGAGGTCGACATCCGCCGCTTCTGGAAGATTCTCGTCGACTCGGCCTTTCTTATCTCGCAGATCCTGCTCATCGTAACCTCGGCCGGCATCTATTCCTGGCTGCTCACGACCAGCGGCATTCCGCAACAGATCGTCGCCGGGATCGACAGCCTGCACCTGGCCAAGTGGGAACTGTTGCTCATCCTCAATGTAGGCCTCCTGATCGCCGGGAGCTTTTTGGAGCCGCCGGCGGCGATCCTCATTCTTACACCGCTTCTCTTGCCCATTGTACGCGGCGTCGGCGTCAATGCCGTTCACTTCGGCATCATTGTCGCGGTCAATCTCAGCCTCGGCATGTACACGCCGCCGTTCGGACTGAACCTGTTCTCCTCGCAGGCGATCTTTGACGCACCCTTAAGCCGCATCTATCTGGGCGTCCTGCCGTTTCTTCTGCTCAACTTCGCAGCGCTTTTGATCATTACCTATGTTCCTGAAATATCGATGATTCTTTTGCAGCATTGAACGGCCGAGCGCGGCCGATGGGTTGCGCCGCGGTGGGCTTTGCGGCGGCGCAGCAGCGGCGCTGTGTCCACACCGCGACGGCACGCCCCTGGTGCTTGCGGCCGCGCTCCATTAAGGTTGGCGTCATGGTTCCGGCATTGCCGCGGCGTAGCGTTGTGGGCACAAAACAAACATGGCGGACCATTATGCGCTTGATCGACGAACTCAATATGAGCGGAGTGCTTAGGGATACGCTCGGTGAGCCATCTGCCGCGCCGACATTAATTCGTGCGCTGTTGACAGAACGTCGCGACTCAATGTGGTTTTGTTGCTGGCGGCCTCGGCGCGCAGGCTCGACGACGAGGCCAACATGCCGATCGCTGCCGAACTGAAGACGGCGCTCGGCAATCCCAGGTGCAGGTGATGGCCGGCCATGTTGGTGTGCCGGTCGATGCGGCGTTCAACATGCTCTCGGAGAACTGCCGAAGCGGTCGACCAGGCGAGCAAGAACGAATGGCTACCGCCGAGCAGCTGATACTCGCGATCGCGCAATCGGGATCGTGCAATAAAGGAATCGTGCAATAAAGGAGAGGAGACATGAAGACGATTGCAATCCTTGACCAGCTTCGCCAAGAAATGCTGCAACGATCAAGCCGATACGCGGAAGCTGCACGACGCGGCCAGGACCAGCTTCACCGAAAAGTGCTTGTCCGACGCCACCGGCGCCTGAGCTTCACCACTACCATGGTTTGAAAGCGCCAGCCAGACGCTTTCCGCATAGGAGAACCATCCCATGAAGAACAAAATATTGATCGCGCCCGGAATCGTGATCGCGGTGCTCGGCAGCCTGGCGCTGTCGATGCCAGTGCAAGCGCTGACCATGAAGGAGTGCAGCGCCAAGTACCAGGCGGCCAGAAAGGCCGGAACCCTCAACGGCATGAAGTGGAACGACTTCCGCAAGGAGCAGTGCGGCTCCGAAGCGAACGCGTCGCCGGCGGCCGCGCCGAGTCCCCCGCCGGCTGCGAGGACGCCGGCGGCAGCGCCAAATCCGCCGCCGGCTGCGAGGACGCCGGCGGCAGCGCCAAGGCAGAGAAGTACGACCAGGACCACCACTGCGGCGCCAGCAGCAACCGGCAATGTGGTGTTCCCAAATGCAGTGTCCCCCAAATATTCGAGCCAGTCGCCCGGCCGGGCGCGCCTGCTCACGTGCCGCGACCAGTACGAGGCCAACAAGGCAAACAATGCCAATGGCGGGCTCCGCTGGATCGAGAAGGGCGGCGGCTACTGGAGCGAGTGTAACAGGCACCTGAAGGGTTAGCGGCAAGCCTCTGAGCGCTGCCCGCGAGCGCCACGCTCCCCAAGCGTGGCGCTTCGTTTGAGTTCAGCGGTCCTTGGCTCAGCGGAGCCGCAGCGCATGAATGCGGAGCTGCTCGCGCCGGTCGGAACCCTGACACTTGACCCTCGAGCCGCCTAGCCAAGTCGTGGCCTATGCTCTGCCGCTCACTCTCCATCCTCGCGACTGCTGGATGAGCCGCAAGAGGCCAGGAGAGCAGGGCCTGCGCCTGGCCGAAAGCTCCGCAAATGCGCTGCCGCCTTCAAACCTTATGACCATCGCTCATGTCGTGAAGACGTGACCACGAGACACTCAGCTCCGGACGGCATCAGCTCGGGACGGCCCATGCCCGGGGCTTGATGTGCAGGCGGCGCGCAGATTCACCAGAGCACTCGCGCGGCATGAACAAGAAGCTCGCGTTGCTGCTCGCCGCGTTGCAGGTTGCAGGCCACAAAACGAGCTTGAGATCTTGCTAGCCGAACCGCTGAATGCCGCTGCTCAGGCGAGAGATGGTGGGCGGTAGTGGGATCGAACCACTGACCTTCGCGATGTCAACGCGACGCTCTCCCGCTGAGCTAACCGCCCGTTCAGGCCACCTATCTAGAGGCCCTGCGTTCGACCGCCAAAGGGCCCGGAACTATAAAAGCACCCACTGCGTACAACCGGGATGCCAATTGGCGCCCCTAACCGCTTGAAAGCCCTCCGTTGACGCCCTTGATGTCAGGAAATGCTTTCCGCTTGAGCCAATCGCCCGGCGCAGAGCCGGATGTAACGTCGCGCGCCCCGCAGGGTCAAGCCCGTTCGGCGGGGCGGCGCGGGCAGCTCTCTGGCAGCCTGATCCAAGCGCACCCTCATCGCGAGTTAGCCGCTTGCTGCGGTTCGCTGGTTTGCCCTCGCAATGAAAAACCAATCTGCTCGGCCGCTTAAAACTTCACCTTGTCAGCCCCTTTGAGCCCGAGCATTTGCCGTGCCTGCGTCGGCGTTGCGATCTCAAAACCCAAGTCCTCGACGATGCGGCGGATTTTGGCCACCTGCTCGGCATTGCTCTGGGCGAGCTTGCCGGGCCCGATATACAACGAATCTTCGAGCCCGACGCGCACATTGCCGCCAATCATGGCTGCGGTGGTGCAGAAATTCATCTGATGGCGGCCGCCAGCGAGCACGGACCACAGATAATCGTTGCCGAATAGCCGGTCGGCGGTCCGCTTCATGAAAAACAGATTGTCGAGATCGGCGCCGATGCCGCCCAAAATGCCAAAGATCAACTGCAGAAACAGCGGCGGCCTGAAGAGGCCGCGATCGACCATGTGGGCGAGATTATAAAGGTGACCGGTATCGTAGCATTCATGCTCGAACTTCACGCCGTGGCCCTCGCCCAGCGTTTTGTAGACTTTTTCGATGTCGCGGAACGTGTTGGGGAAGATATAGGCATCGGAATTGCGCAGGTAGCTTTCCTCCCAGTCATACTTCCAGTTCTTGTAGCGCCGCGCCATCGGATAGAGCGCGAAGTTCATCGAACCCATGTTCATCGAGCACATTTCCGGTGACAGGGCGTTGGCCGCGGAGATGCGCTGCTCGACCGTCATGGTCACCGCACCGCCGGTGGTGATGTTCACCACCGCATCAGTTGCCTGTTTGATGCGCGGCAAAAACTGCATGAATATGGAGGCGTCAGGACTCGGCCTGCCGTCCTGCGGATCGCGGGCGTGCAGGTGCAGGATGGCGGCTCCGGCGTTGGCGGCATCGATCGCCTGGGTGGCGATTTGGTCGGGCGTGATCGGCAGCGCCTCGGACATGGTCGGCGTGTGGATCGAGCCGGTAACCGCACAACTGATGATGATCTTGTTCGCCATGGTCTGTTCCTCCCTGCCGCCGTCGGTCCGCGATCGCGCGGCCACTTTTCTTCCCGCGCGGGCGCGCGGCCGTCAAGGAGGCGCGGACGCCGCGCGCGCCTTGGCGTCGTGGATTGCCGTCCAGATGGCATAGGGCGTTGCCGGCATCGGCAGTTCGCGCACGCCCAGATCGCGCAGGGCGTCGAGGATGGCGCTGACCACGACTGCCGGCGCCGCCGTGGTGCCGCCTTCGCCGCCCGCCTTGATGCCGAACGGGTTGGTGGGCGAGAGCACTTCGGCGATCTCGGTGCGGAACGACGGCAGCGTGTCTGCGCGCGGCATGCCGTAATCCATCAGTGAGCCGGTCAGCGGCTGGCCCGATTCGGCATCGAGATAGATCTGCTCGCATACCGCCTGGCCGACCCCTTGGGCGATCGCACCGTGGGTCTGGCCATGTACGATGAGCGGATTGATGCAGCGGCCAACGTCGTCGATGCAGGCATAGCGCGCGATTGCCGCATCGCCGGTATCGGGATCGATTTCGACCTCGCAGATTGCTGTGCCGTTGGGGAAGACCGGATCGTGCATCTCGTTGTCGGCGACAACGGCGAGACCGTCTTTCAGCTCGGCCGGCAGAGGCAGTTTTTGCGCTTCGCGGGCAAGCTCGAAAAAATCAAAGGTCCGGTTGGTCTCGCGCGCTGCGAAGCGGCCGTCGTGGAAGGCGACATTGTCAGGCGCGGTATCCATGGCGATGGCGGCGATCGCCTTGCCCTTCTCGACCAAATCCGCAACCGCCTTCGAAAAAACCGTCGCGGCGTGCCGCATCGAGCGGCCGGAATGCGAGCCGCCGCCGACGTGCACGATGTCGGTATCGCCCAAGACGATGCGCACGCGCTCATCAGCAACGCCGAGCAAGTCCGAGACGACTTGCGAAAAACTCGTCTCGTGCCCCTGTCCGCTCGGCTGCGTGCCGATCACCACGTCGACAAAGCCGTCCGGCCCGACCTTGATGCGCGCCTGCTCGCGCGGCGCGCCAATCGAGGATTCGATATAATTGGCGAGCCCGCGCCCGAGGCGCTTGCCGCGTCGCGCCGCCTCGCGGCGGCGGGTTTCAAATCCGTTCCAGTCCGCGATCTGCATCGCCCAATCCATGTTCTCCTCGTAGCGGCCGCTGTCGTAGGCCATCCCCACCGCGTTGCGGTACGGCATCGCCTCGGGTCGGACGAGGTTCTTCCGTCGTAGTGCGATCCGGTCGAGGCCGAGCTTTTCCGCCGCGGCATCAACCAGCCGCTCGATCGCGAAGGTGACTTCCGGCCGTCCCGAACTGCGATAGGCGTTGGTCGGCGTGGTGTTGGTGAACACCGCAACGGCGCGCAGGCTTGCTGTGGGAATCGCGTACGGGCCGGTGATCAGGCCCGCGCCCTTGCTCAGCGGCGACAGCGACACGCAATGGGCGCCGACATTGCTGATATTGGTAGCGCGCATGGCGAGGAACTTCCCGTCGGCATCGAGCGCGAGTTCCACATTGGTGACCAAGTCGCGGCCCTGGTAGTCGCTCAAGAACGCTTCCGAGCGCGTGGCGGTGAATTTGACCGGCCGACCGAGTTTTTTCGCGGCCCACAGCACCAGCCCGAACTCGACGAAGACGCGATTGCGCGTCCCAAAATTGCCGCCGACGTCATAGGAAAGCACGCGCAAGCGATCGGGCGGAATGCCGAGCACCTGAGCGAGCTCATTCTTCTGCCGCACCGCGCCGCCGGAGCCGGCATAGAGCGTGTACCGTCCGCTCGCCGCGTCGTAACAGCCGAGCGCCGCGCGCGGCTCGAGCGGAACGCCGGTCACCCGGCCGATGTGAAATTTTTCCCTGACCACGTGCGCGGCGCAGGCGAAGGCGGCCTCAGTTGCGGCGGCGTCGCCGAACATGGTCTCGACCAGCACGTTATGAGGTGCTTGCTCCCACAGGACGGCCGCACCGGGCTGCATCGCCTCCTCGGAGTGCAGCACAAACGGCAACTCTTCGTACTGCACCTCGACCGCTTCGGCAGCGTCCATGGCCTGAGCCCTGGTCTCGCCCACCACCATGGCGACGGCCTCGCCGACATGGCGCGCACGATCGGCCGGCAGCAGGGCGTGCGGCCCGACGAACACCGCGCTGCCGCCGGGCGCGTGCAACTTCATGTCGAATTTGGTCTTCGGCACGGGATCGTGCGGAATTGGTGCCAGATGAGCGGCGGCGCAATCGGCACCGGTGAACACGCCGAGCACGCCCGGCATGTTCTTCGCACCCGCGCTGTCGATCGAAAGAATGCGTGCGTGCAGATGCGGCGAGCGCACCATGACCGCGTACACTTGGCCGGGCAGGGCAAAATCATCGGTGAAGCGGCCGTTGCCGGTGAGGAGGCGCTCGTCCTCCTTGCGCGGCAGCGGTTTGCCGATGAAGCGGTAGCCGGTTGCATCCGATCTTGTCGTCTCGTTCATAATCCTGCCAGCAGTTTTGCGGTGAGCAGTCCTACATCGGCGACGGCCCGCTAATCCAGCCGCACGGCCTGCCCGGTCGCCGCGGCACGCTCGATGGCATACGTGATCTTCAGATTGAGCAACGCCTGTTCGGGCGTGGCGTGCACGCTCAGGCGGCCGGTCGAGAGAAAATCGAGCCAGGCGCGGGTTTCATTGGCGAGCGGCCCCCAGAAATCGCCCACAGCCCAGTCGCCGGCGCTGTTGCTGCCGAGGAACGCCATCTCCACCGAATGGCCGGGAACGTAGGGATGTGGAATCCCCTTCTCAGAAAAAAGCAGATGCTCCATGTGATCGTCGTCGATGATCATGGTGCCGTCGCTGCCGATCAGTTCCACACGATCGGACTGCCCCTGGGTCGGATAGCCCGCCGGCAGCGCATAGGCGATGCCGAAATTGACCACGGCGCCGTCGGCGAACGTGACCAGTGCCCAGGTCACATCCTGCGCGTGGTAGCCGGCCTGGCGAAAGATTCCGAACTGGCCCCGCGCCACCACTTCGAGCGGCCTGTTGCTGTCGAGAAACCAGGTGATCAGGTCGACGTAATAGGTGAGCACGTCAAGCACCGGCGTAGCGTGCGGATCGCGCTTGAGAATGGCGAACGTCTGCGCCCGCGAATTGTACACCCGCGCCAACGCGCCACTGATGCGGCCGAGCCGGCCGGCGACGAGCTGCTCCTTGGCGCGCAGAAAACATTCTTTGAAACGCCGGCTGTAACCGACCCGCAGCGTGCCGCCGGTGCGCTCGAGCGTGCCGATGATCGCTTCGGCGTCGGCGAGCGAGAGCGCCAGCGGTTTCTCCACCAGCACCGGCTTGCCGAGTTCGAGCGCGCTGCAGACCGGCGCCGCGTGCTCGCCCTCCGGGGTCGAGACGATCACGGCATTGACGCGTGGATGAGCGATGACCGCCTCATTCTCGGCGGAGCAGAAATCAGCCGCAGCCAATTTCGCCAGCGCCTTGGCGTGCGCCGGCTCCTTGTCGGAGACGGCGAGAAAGTTCACCGCCGGGTGCTTCGCGGCCAGACGCGCGCGTAAGCTGCCAATGCGCCCGGAGCCGACGACAGCAATGCCGATCTGCCTTGCCTTCATCGCCCCGCTCTCGACAAAGGCCTAGGCGACTTTTTTGGCGCCGCATTCGCCCTGGCGGCGGCGCACGCGCCCTTCGTCGACCTCGATGCCGAGTCCGGGGCGGTCCGGCACCGCGACATGGCCGCGCTCTATGGCCAGCGGCTCGAAAGCAACGTCTTCGGCGAGGCCCTGGCTCGTCACCGTGAGGCCCCAGGCCAGTTCAGTGACGACTGCGGCAACATGCAGCGCCGCGGCAGAGGCGACGCTGGATTCGCCGGTTTTGCAGGAAATGTTGAATTTCAGTCCGAGGCTGTCGCAGAGCCGGCACGCCTCGAGCATTCGGCGCAGGCCGCCGAGCTTGATCGCTTTCAAACTGACACCCGCCGCCGCTTTGTGAGCGTGGTGGCGGCGAATGTCGTCGAGCGAATGGATGCCCTCGTCGGCGCCGATCGGCACGCGGCTGGCCGCGGCGATGCGCGCCATGCCGTCGAGGTCGTGAGCCGCGACCGGCTGTTCAAAAAAATCGAGCCCGCATTCGCCGAGCGCGGCGACATAGCGCAGCGCCTCGTCGACGCCGAAACCCTGATTGGCGTCGGCTGAAACCAGACACGGCTCGCCTTGTCGATTGAGCATTGTGCAAATCGCGCGCGTGCGCGCGGCATCAGCCTCGGGCGATCCAAGCCCGACCTTGATCTTGAAGGCTCGATAGCCGGCAGCCCAGCGTGCCTTCGCCTCGCGCAGATCGGCGGCCTCGTCGGTGGAACCGAGCACCGCCAGAACCGGAATGCGGCTGCGCTTCTTCTTGGCGTCGAACAGCGCGTGCAGCGGCTGTCGACCGGCCCGGCCGACGAGATCGTGCAGCGCCGTTTCGATGGCGGCTTTTGCCCCGGTATTGGCGTACATGCGCTGGTCCATCGCCGCCGCAGCGCCGGCAATGTCGTCGGCCCGGCGATCGAGCAGCGCCGGCGTCATGTGACCGATGGCGGCGGTCATGCTGGCCACGGTTTCGCCGGTCATGGTGGGCGCCGATGCCGCCTCGCCCCAGCCGATCAGCCCAGTTTCGGACTCCGCGCGCACCATCACGTTGTCGGCGTGCGCGACGGTTTCGCCCGCCATGATCACCGGTTTGTGCATCGGCAGACTCACCGCAACCGGCTCGATCGCCTTGATCCTCACGCGCTCCTCGTCTCGCTGGTGTTTGCCGGGCGTCATTTGGCCGCAGCAAGAGCCATGGTGAACCAACAGGGCGGAGCGCGCCAGTTGAATCTCAATCGCGCGCGCTGCCGGCTGGTTTCGCCCCGTCACCTCCCCGCCTATCTAGCGGGCTACCAGCTACGGAGTTTCGGAATGATGCGAGCAAAATCTCTGGCAGCCCTGGCACGCTTGACGCTCGCGGCATTGGCGGCGCTGCCGCCGCTCGTCGCCGCCGCGCCTGCGATGAGCGCTGATCCGTCGCCTGTCGGTCTATGGCAGGCCGTCGACCCGGATACCCATCAGCCCTCCGGTTGGTTCGCGATCACCGAACACGACGGCGTCTATACCGGCACGCTGGTGAAGATGTTCCTGCGGCCGGGCCAGGATCCGAACATCGTCTGCAGTGCGTGCCGGGGCGACCGTCACGAGCAGCCATGGCTCGGGCTGCAGATCATCCGCGGCATGAAGGCCGAGGGCGAGAACGACTACGAGGGCGGAACAATTCTCGATCCCCGCGACGGCAACGTTTACGACGCGATGATGCAACTTTCGCCTGACGGCCAGACGCTGACCGTTCGCGGCTATCTCGGTATCGCGCTCCTGGGGCGCAACCAATATTGGACGCGCTTGCCGGATTCCGATTTCCGCCAGATCGATCCATCGCTTAGATCGAAGCTCGCCGCTGATCCGCACCCGACTTACCGGCGGCATTAAGCAGAAATTTTCGTGCGCGCTGCCATCAAAAACTCTTTTCCTGCAGGCGCGGCTTGCCCATGAGCACGGGCTGGAACACCGCCGCCGCCATCATCGTCGTGAGCAGCGAGATCGCCAGCAGCTTGCCCATGCTGGAGGTACCGGGGTGGCTGGAAAACCAGAGGCTGCCGAACGCCGTCGCCGTGGTCAGCGCGCTGAACATGACGGCGCGCGTGAGCACCGACTGGAGCAGGTTCGTCTGTCCCTCGCGCCACGCCATGATGTAGTAGATCTTGAACGCTACGCCGACGCCGAGCAACAACGGCAGCGCGATAATGTTGGCGAAATTGAGCGGCAGATCGACCAGCACGCAAATTTCCAGCGTAACCACGCCGGCGAGCAAGAGCGGCACCAGGGTGAGCAGCACGTCGCCGATGCGCCGCAGGGTGATCCACAACAGGATGGCGATGGAGATAAGCGCGCAAGCGCCGGCTTCGAGGAAGGCAGTAACGACGGTGCGGCGCGCTTCCAGGATCGAAATAGGCCCTTCGGTCGCATCCGGCGCCACCGCCTCGACCGCCGCGGCGAATTTCTGCAAAACCTGGTTGTTGTTCGTATCGCCCTTGGGCGCGATGTCGACGCGAGCCTGTCCGCTCGGGGTCAGCCACTGCTCCGCAACCTCGGCCGGCAGTGTTTCGCGCGACACCGCTTGCGCTTGCAGCAGCGCGCGAAGCTGCCCGAGCGCGGTGCGCAGCGGCTGCACGAAAGCCACCCCGGCGCGCTCACGGGAGCGCGCATCGGCCTGAGCGAGCATTGAGAGCTCGGCGGCGAGGCGGCGGGCCGCGTCCGCACCCTTGCCGTTGGCATCGCCGGCCACCGCCGTGAGCGCGCCGACCGTGGACTTGATCATGCTGACATTCTGCGCATCGCTCGGCGGCACTGCCTCGCTCGCCGGGTTGAGCACCGGATCGAGCGTTTTGGCTGCGGCGGCGATCAGCGCGAGCTTCTCCTGCTGTTGATCGGGAATGAAGCTCGACAGCGTGGTGACGCGAGCGACCTGCGGCAGCGCGCGCAGCTTGGCGGCGGTCTGGTCGGCCGCCGCCGGCGTCGGCGCGAGCACCTGAATGTCGTTGGCCCCGCTATTCGGATCGGCTTTCAGATCGAGGTAGGTGGCGACTGACTCGACGTTGGGGCTGCGCAAATTCATCGGGTTGAAATCGAAGCGCAGCCAGTAGAGCAGCGGCAATCCGGCGACCACGACCACCGCGGTAACAATCAGGATCAGCGTGCGATTGCGCTCTAAAAAGCGATCGACCGGGGCGAGGGCGGCGTATCCCAGCGGAGCCGGCTCGCGCGGGGGGTTCACGCGGCTGAGCAGCGCCGGCAGGAACGTGACGCTGGTGGCAAAGGCAATCAGCATGCCAATGCCGGCGATCAGGCCGAGCTCCGAGACGCCTTTGTAGGCGGTGGGCAGAAAAGACAGGAAGCCGGCGGCCGTTGCCAGCGCCGCCAACGTCAGCGGCGCGCCGGCGCGGAAGCCGGCATGCAGCAGCGCGGCGCGCAACTCATCGACCTCGTAGCGCTCGGCCCGATAGCGCACGCTAAACTGGATACCGAAGTCGACGCCAAGCCCGACGAACAACACGGCGAAATAGACTGAAATCAGGTTGAGCGTGCCGACCAGAAGCAGCCCGACTGCCGCGGTGATGGAAAGTCCGACGATCAGGTTGATGAAAACGGCGAAGATGATGCGGCACCAGCGCAGCGCCATCCACAGAATGAGCAGCACCACCGCGATGGTCACGGCGGCGTTGAGCGCCGCGTTTTCCTTGATGGTGGCGAACTCTTCGTCTTCCAACGGCACCGGTCCGGTCAGGCGCAGCCGCGCTTGATATTTGCCGGCAAAGTCCAGATCCTTGGCCGCTTGCCGGATGGCATTGCTGGCCTTGAGCCCGGGTTCAAGCGCGGAGAAGTCGAGCGCCGCGCGGATGGTGAGAAACCGCAGCAGCTCGCCATGGTTGGCGCGGCTGCCCTGCACCAATTCCCGCCAGGAAAAGCTCGCCGGCTGGCCGGCATTGACCTTCTCGATCGTGTCGGCCGCGAGCGTCATCGGCCAGGTCATGGCGTCGAGCGTGATGCGCCCGCCCTGCACGCCCAGGAGCCCGAATTGCAGCGTCTGCAGCACGCCGCGCAGGCTCGGGTCGCCGGCCAGCACCTGAACGAGGCGCGTCCCCTGCGTCAACATGTTCAGGCGCGCCGCAAGGTCTTTGCTGTTGAGAAACAGCAATCCATTGTGAACAAAGAACGGACCGCCTGTCGGGTCCTGGACGGAGATGAACATGTCCTTGTGCTGCGACAGGCGTTGCACCATCGCCGCGGTGGCCTCATCGACCAGTTCCGGGGTCGGCGCATCGATTAGCGCGACGATTGTCTTAAAATGCGGGAAGGCTTTTTCCAGTCTGGCTTCGCGCTCGCGCCACGGAAGATGGCCGGAAATCAGCTCAGACATATTGGTGGTCATCTTGAAATGCGTGGCCGCGTACCAGGAGGACGCGACTGCAAGCAGGATGCCCGCAGCAATGACCGGCCAGGCGTATTTCCAGCAAAAGGCAATCGCCCGGACAACGAAAGCAGTGGTCGTCTTCATATCGGCGTAATGGAACCGTCAGCAGGAGGGCACGGCGATTGGCCGGCGTTTGGAGGCGTTAAGACAAGGGCGAAATGGAGGCATGCACGATCGAGCGCTCCGGGCAGCGATACCCCACTTGGACGGCTGGAGTGCCCCCAGCGCCCCCCTAGATGCCCCGAACGGGCAAAAAAGGGAAATCGCGGGAAATTTTCCTAATTCGGTTGCGGCATTTTGCCGAAACTCAAGTGGGGCCTCGCTGCTTAACCGCTCAAAGGACGCAGGCTGGACAGGCGCGTCCCATGGTGGAATCGAGTGGTGAATATAATGTCAAAGGGGCCGCCGCCCAGAGCAGCGACATCGGGCGGGCTTGATTGTCATGGCGCCACCGCCAAAGTATTGGACACAGCGCGGTTGAGATACGCATTTCCCGCTTATTGGCAGCGGGAACGCAGCGACCCGGAGGTTTTTTGTCGATGAGAGTGATACTCGCCCAACCCCGCGGCTTTTGCGCCGGCGTTGTGCGCGCCATCGAGATCGTGGAGCGCGCGCTGGAGAAATTCGGCCCGCCTGTCTATGTACGCCATGAGATCGTGCACAATAAGCACGTCGTAGAAAGCCTGAAGGCCAAGGGCGCTCGCTTCGTTGAGGACCTGTCCGAAGTGCCGCCCAACGCGGTAACTATTTTCAGTGCCCACGGCGTCGCCAAGAGCGTGGAGGAAGCCGCGGCGGCGCGCCGGCTCCCGGTGCTCAATGCGACCTGCCCGCTCGTCACCAAGGTGCATAATCAGGGCAAGCGTTACATCGCCCAGGGCCGCCGGCTCATCCTTATCGGCCATGCCGGCCATCCCGAGGTCGAAGGCACGATGGGCCAGATTTCCGAGCCGGTGACGCTGGTGCAGACCGAGAACGACGTCGCCATCCTTGACATTCCGCCGGACACTCCGGTCGCCTACGTGACGCAGACGACGCTCTCGGTCGACGATACGCGGGGAATCATCGCCGCGCTGGAGGGCCGCTTTACCGACATCGTCGGCCCGGAGACGCGCGATATCTGCTATGCGACGCAGAACCGGCAGACGGCGGTGCGCGAACTGGCCACGCTCGTCGACGTCATCCTGGTCGTCGGCGCCCAGAACAGCTCAAATTCGAACCGGTTGCGCGAGATCGGCAAGGAGGCCGGCACGCCGGCCTATCTGATCGCCGACGGCAGCGAGGTCGAGCCGGAATGGTTCAATGGGGCCACCACCGTCGGCATCACGGCGGGCGCTTCGGCACCGGAAGTGCTGGTCGAGGACGTCATCGACGCGCTGCGCCAGCTCGGTCCGGTCGAGGTCAGTGAATTGACCGGACGCCAGGAAACGATCGAATTCCGCCTGCCGCCCGAACTGACCAACGGTCGCACGGCGGGGCGAGCGACGGCAAAAGTCTGATCTGCCGCCATACCGCGGCAGGCCGCATACCTAACGCATACCTAAAAAGAGGATTACGGCTGTGACTGTATCGTTGCGACAGAAGGTGGTTGTCGGTTCGTATGTGCTGCGTCAGCGGCTAAAGGGCCGCAAGCGTTACCCGCTCGTGCTCATGCTCGAACCGCTGTTCCGCTGCAATCTCGCCTGCTTCGGCTGCGGCAAGATCGATTATCCGGACGCGATTCTCAACAAGAGGCTGTCGGTGCAGGAATGCCTCGACGCGGTCGACGAATGCGGCGCGCCGATGGTGGCCATTCCGGGCGGCGAGCCGCTGATCCACAAGGAGATCGGCCAAATCGTCAAGGGCATCGTGGCACGCAAGAAGTTTGTTTCGCTGTGCACCAATGCGCTGCTTCTGGAGAAAAAGCTGCATCTGTTTGATCCCTCCCCCTATCTGTTCTTCTCCGTACATCTCGACGGGCTCAAAGCGCATCACGACAAGTCCGTGTGCATGGAAGGCGGCTTCGAACGCGCCGTGACCGCGATCAGAGCCGCTAAGGCCAAAGGCTTCGCCGTCAACGTCAACTGCACCATCTATGATGGCCATCCGCCGGAGGACATCGCGGCCTTCCTGGACTTTACCGAGGAACTCGGCGTCGGCGTGTCGATCTCGCCCGGCTACGCCTACGAGCGCGCCCCCGACCAGCAGCACTTCCTCAACCGCCGCAAGACCAAGGAACTGTTCCGCCAGGTGTTTGCGCTTGGCAAGAACAAGAACTGGAATCTGACGCATTCCGGCATGTTTTTGGATTTCCTCGCCGGCAATCAGGAATTCCACTGCACGCCCTGGGGCATGCCCACGCGCAACATTTTCGGCTGGCAGAAGCCCTGTTATCTGCTCGGCGAAGGCTATGCCAAGACCTTTAAGGAGCTGATCGAATCCACCGACTGGGACGCCTACGGCACCGGTCGGTACGAAAAGTGCGCGAACTGCATGGCGCATTGCGGCTACGAGGCAACCGCCACCGAAGCGACCATGCGGCATCCCCTTCAGGCGCTGGCGATCGCCTGGCGCGGCGTCAAGACCCAGGGCGACATGGCGCCCGAGATCGACCTGTCGAAACAGCGGCCGGCGCAATACGTGTTCGACGGTCAGGTACAGCAGAAACTCTCCGAGATCCGCAGCGCCGAGGCGCGGGGGAAGCCGCCCAAGGCGGCGGCGAAGACATCGGCCAGCGCGGCGTAAGCTTTCCCTGGCGGCACCGGTTGCGCCCGCGCTGCTTGTCGGCGGATTGAGAAGGGTCGTAATTGTCCAAGCGGCCGGGTGTCAGCTTTACTGCACCCGTCGTCGAGGCATCGGCTTTGCGACACTCCCCTCCCGTTCGCGGGAGGGTCCGTAACATCCGGGCCGGGCCAGAGCCGCGCCGCGGCTTGGCAGGAGTGTTTTATATGCCCCATGCCACCTGTCGCGCATTGGTGCGCTTGAGATTGCGGTAGCGGGCCAGCGCCCAGAGCGGGAAGAATTTCGAATAGCCGTGGTAGCGCAGATAGAACACCCGCGGAAACCCCGTGGCGGTGTAGCGCGGCTCGTGCCAGAAGCCGTCCTTGCCCTGGTTCGCAGTCAGATAGGCGATGCCGCGCGCCACCGCTGGATGGTCGGCCTGCCCGGCGGCCATGAATCCGAGCAACGCCCAGGCGGTTTGCGAGGCGGTGCTCGGCGCGCGCTCGTAGCCGTGATAGCCGAGCTTGTAGCTCGCTCCGTCCTCGCCCCAGCCACCATCCTCGCTCTGAATCGCGGCGAGCCAGGCAACGGCCTTGCGCATCTCCGGCGCGCCGGGCGAGATGCCTGCGGCATTGAGCGCGCACAGCGCTGACCAGGTGCCGTAGATGTAGTTCATGCCCCAGCGGCCGTACCAGCTGCCCTCGGCGAGCTGCGTGCGCCGCAAATAGTCGATCGCGCGTTTGCTCGCGGGGCTGTCGGCATCGCCGAGCTGCGCCAGCAGCGACAGGCAGCGTGCGCTCACGTCCTCGGTCGGCGGATCGAGCAAGGCGCCGTGATCGGCGAAGGGAATGTTGTTGAGATAATAATATTCGTTGTCGCCGTCGAAGGCGCCCCAGCCGCCGTTTTGGCTCTGCATGCCGACGATCCATTCGCGCGCGCGCGCCAGGCTTTCGGCACAATTGTCGCGCCCTGAGACACGCTGCAAACGATCCATCGCCATGGCGACGACTGCGGTATCGTCGACGTCCGGATAATGCGGGTTGGCGTATTGGAAAGCCCAGCCGCCGGGCCGCAGATCGGGACGGCGCGCGCTCCAATCGCCGCGCACGTCAAGCACCTGCTTGGGCACGAACCATGCGGCGGCTTTGCCCGCCTCGGTCACCGCGCGTTCGCCGCCGACCTCGAGCAGGGTGTGACAGACGAGACCGGTATCCCAGATCGGCGAGACGCACGGCTGGCAGTACGCTTCATGCTCGTGCACGACCAGCAGTTTCTCGATCGACTTGCGCGCAATCGCGCGCCGCGGATCGCTCTGCCCATAGCCGAGCACGTCGTACATCATTACGCTGTTGGCCATCGCCGGGAAAATGGCGCCGAGACCGTCCTCGCCGTTGAGGTGCTCCGTCACCCAGGCCACCGCGAGGTCTATGGCGCGCTGTCGCATCTTCTTTGGGAAAAACGGCTGCGCTGCACGCAGAACGATGTCGACGAGACGGAAGAACCAGAACCAGGACGCCTTCTGCTGCGGCGCGCGCGGCGCGGGGCCGAGCGTTGCCGGCGGATCGAGAAAGAGCTCATCGATGCGCACCGCCTTGGGATTGCGCGCCCGCGGCTTCTTCGCCATCAGCACCAGGAGCGGCACGATGACGGTGCGGCTCCAATAGGAAATCTTGTCGAGATGGAAAGGAAACCATTTCGGCAGCAGCATGATCTCGACCGGCATCACTGGAACCGCGCGCCAGGGAACGAAGCCGAACAGCGCCAGGAGGATGCGGGTGAAAACGTTCGAGTGCGCCGCCCCGCCGCGGGCGCGCAGCGCCTCGCGGGCGCGGCGCATGTGATCGGCGTGCGGCGAATCGCCGATCATTTTGAGCGCGAAATAGGCTTTTACGGTGGCGCTGATGTCGAGGTCGCCTTCGGCGAAGAGCGGCCAGCCGCCATGCGCACCCTGGATGCGGCGCAGATAGGCGGCGATCTTCTGTTCGAGCGCGGCATCGACCGGTTCACCCAAGTAATGGCGCAGCAGTACGTATTCGGCCGGAATGGTGGCGTCGGCTTCGAGCTCGAACAGCCAGTGGCCGTCCGCGTGCTGGCGCGCCAACAGCGCTTCGGTGGCCGCATCGATCGAACGATCGAGATCGTCTTTGTAGGTCGTCAGGTCGTTCATGATCGTCCTGCTTAGGCGCGGCGCGTAATGCGATCCGCGGCGCGGTTACCGGAGCGGATTGCCCCTTCGATGGTTGCGGGCAGGCCGGTATTGGTCCAATCACCGGCAAGCGCGAGATTGCGCCACTGAGTCTCAGGACCCGGCCGCCTGGCATCCTGCGCCGGCGTCGCCGCAAAGCTGGCGCGGCGCTCGCGCACGATCTGCCAGGGCGGCAGCGCCGCCGGCAAGCCGGTCAGGCTCGCGACCTCGCTCCAGATGCTTTTGGCGAGGACATCCCGTGCAGTGTCAATATAGCGGTCGCCGGCGCTGATCGTAACCGACAGGCGGTCGGGGAAAGCAAACAGCCATTGCACTTGGCCGTTAAGCACGCCGAGGATCGGCGGCTGGCCTTCCGGCGGCGCAACACGGAAATGCGCGTTCACGATTGCGCGGAACTCGTTCGGCACTTGCAGGCCGGGCAGCAGGGCCGCGGCCGCGTAGGGCGGCACGGCAAGGATGACACTGTCGTCAACACTGAGCATGATGGAGTCTTTGCCGAAATCGAGCGCCTCGATCCGCTGCTCGGCAAAGCGCATGGCGCGCAATTGATGCTCCAGGCGTACGGTCGCGCCGTGCCGACGCAGGCATTGCAGCGCGGGCTCGATTAGCGTCGGCCCCAAGCCATCGCGCGCAATGAGCGGCCGGCAGGCGCGCCCACCGGCGCCAAGCGTTTCGCGGATCACCGCGCCGGCAAGCCGCGCCGCGCCGTGCGGCGGATCGATGTTGAGCGCCGCCAGCAGGAGCGGCTCGACCAAACGCCGATAGAGCCGCCCCTCGCAGGCGATCACTTCCCCAACCGCCTTGCCCGGCCGCGGCCACAACAGCCGGGCCAGCGGCAGGTAATCGAGGCCGTGGGTCCCGGGCACGCGGCGGCGCGCGTCGAAAATCCACCACGGCAGGCGGCCGTCGTTGAGCCGCAAGGTCCAGCGTCGCCCGTTGGCCAGATCGGCGAATGCGAACTCCGCGGATGCCGGCCCGTGCAGCCGCTCAGCCGCGCCGACCTCGCGCAAAAACGCAAGCGCGGCGTGGTTGCCGGACAGCAGTAAATGATTGCCGTTGTCGATCGTCATGCCGAGGGTGGCGTCGTGGTACGAGCGGCACCGGCCGCCGGAGAACGCAGTCGCCTCGTGCACGATCACCCGCTCCCCGCGCTTCGAAAGTGTCAGCGCGGCAGACAGGCCGGAAAGCCCGGCGCCAATCACGTGAACTGTTCGATTCATCGGCGGTCTAGGATCAAAACTGATCTACCTCGGTCGCTTCTTCGCGATCGCTGACTGCTTCCAACCAGCCTTTGCCATGTAGCGGGTTCGATATTGCTCGTTGGCATTATGAGGACACCCTTGCCATCACAATCGAAGTCGCATCAAAACAGATTGCGCAGCACGATCAGAAGAATGCGTGCGCGCGGCAGCCGCACGGCAGAGCGCGGCGGCGCGAACCCGCGCCCGACCAGCCGCTCGAGGATAAGTCCATAGGCCTCGCCCATGATGCGCGGCGCGCGCACGAGGCGGCGCGGGCTCGCCGCCATAACCGCCGCGGCCTGGCGAAAGTACGTCCGGGCGAGATCGACGATCGCCGCACAGGCTTTGCCGAGCGCCGGATGGACCAGAACCGCTTCCGGATCCCTCGCCGCTATGCCCGCGCCCTCAAGCGCCTCCTTGGGCAGATAGAGGCGGCCGAGCGCGGCGTCCTCGTCGAGATCGCGTAGAATATTGGTGAGCTGCAGCGCGCGTCCGAGATGGTCGGCAAGCGCAAGCCCCGCTTCCTGCGGCAGGCCGAAGACACGGACCGAGAGCCGTCCGACCGCACAGGCCACCCGGTCGCAGTAAAGCTCGAGCGTGGCGCCGTCCGGGGCGCGAATGTCGGCAAGCACGTCCATCTCCATGCCGTCGATCACCGCGAAAAAATCTTCGCGCTTGAGGCCGAACCTTTTGACCGCTTTCGCCAGGCCGCGGAGTGCGGCCGGCGGCGTTCCGGCATAGAGCGCATCGAGATCGGCGCGCCAGAGCTGCAAGTGCTTGCGCCGCGCTTCGCGCGGCCCAGGATCATCGGCGATATCATCCACGGCACGGCAGAACGAATAGATTTCGAACATCGCCTCGCGTTGCGGGCGCGGGAGAATGCGCATGCCGCTGTAGAACGAGCTGCTCGCGGCGCGCTCCGCCGCTTGGCTGGGCTTCTCGCTCACTACGCACCCCGTGGCTTCTGCGCCGTGGCGGAGCGGCGCCGAGCGAGGCGGCGCCAAGCGCCCGTGAACACGCCGGCGAACGTGAGCCCGGCCACCGCGGGGATTTTCAGATGCACGCGTTCGCAGAGCGGATCGCGCGCCTGCAAAATGCGCGTCAGCCGGTGCGCCAAGCGGTTGATCACCGCCACTTCGAGGCTAAGGCGCCAATCGTTGATCAGAACCGGAAAAACGTCGCTCTCGCTCAACAAGCGCTCGGTGCGTGCAGCAAAACCGTGCAGACAGCCGAGCAGCGCCGGCGAGGCGCGCGTCGCGCCGAGCGCTTCGACCGCAACACCGGCGGCGGCGAGCGCATCGAGGGGCACGTAGACGCGATTGAGATTAAGGTAGTCACTGCGGCAATCCTGCAGATGATTGATGATTTGCAGTGCGGCGCAGAGCGCGTCGTTGGCCGGCCAAACCGCGCGGCTCTCGCCGTGCACGTCGCAGACGAAGCGGCCCACAGGCATGGCGGACAGCGAACAATAGCTAATGACGTCGTCCCAATCGCGGTAGCGCAGTTTTGTCACGTCGAATTTGAAAGCGGCGAGCAGATCCTGGGCGTGCTTCGGCGCAAGCCTGCGCGCCGCAAGCGCCTCGCGCAGGCGGACCGCGGCCGCATCCTCATCGTTGCGCCCGAGCAGCCCGGCCTCGAGCCGCTCGAGCAGCACGAGCTTTTGACCGGCGGCCAGCTTGGCGTGATCGGCGATATCGTCGGCAGTGCGCACGAAATTATAGAAGGCCAGAATGACCCCGCGGTGCCGCGGATTAATGAGCCACGAAGCCACCGGGAAATTCTCATCCCGATGGCCCTTGCCCGAGCGCCAGGAAGCGGCGTCGCTTGGTCTTGCGTCATTCATCGCGGTTCCGAGCATTGGCTTGCGCCCGGCCTTTCCACATGCCGCCGCGCCCGCGCGCATGCTGATAGGCGGAATCAATTGTAAAGGCCATATAGGCCGCGGCGATCGCGGGCAGTGCCAGGCCCCGGATGGCCCACAGGCCGTAGAATCGCAGCGTCGGCCGAAACATAAATGCCATCAAGAGCCAGACGAACAGGCCGATGAATTGCGCCACTCCGGTCGCCAACACAGCGAGCCCCACCGGGACCAGATAGGTGAGCGCCAGTCCGGCAATCGTGCCGGCGAGCAAGAGCGGCGAATAGTCAAGCTGCGCATAGGCGCTGCGCGACACCATGCGCCGGATCTCGCCTACCGTCGGGTAGGCGCGGATGCTGTGCACGCGATCGGTGAGCCCGATCCAGATCGACCCGCGCGCTTTGAGGAGCTTGGCCAGCGCGCAATCGTCGATCAGCGCAGCGCGGATGGCCGCGAGGCCGCCGGCCTGCCGCAGCACCTGGCGCCGGACCAGCATGCACCCGCCAGCCGCGGCCGCCGTGCGGTGCCGCGGATCGCCCGCCCAGGCGAACGGATAAAGCATCTGGAAAAAGAAGATGAAGGCGGGGATGAAGAAGCGCTCGGCCACGCTCTTGCAGCGCAGTTTCACCATCAGCGAGGCGAGCACGAGTTGATCGGCTTGCGCCCGAGCAACGAGAGGTGAGAGCGCGCCTTGGCCGTAGACGATGTCGGCGTCGGTGAACAGCACATAGTCCGACGCCTGCGGCAGGTTGTCTACCAGATCAAAGCCCTGCTCCTGGGCCCAGACTTTGCCGGTCCATCCGTGCGGCAGAGGACGGCCGGAAATCACCGCCAGCCGATCGGCCTTGCCGGCCTTCGCCGCCGCCGCGCGAGCCACCTCCGCGGTGCCATCGCGGCTCTGGTCGTCGACCAAAAAGACCCGGAAGTCGCCCGGATAATCTTGCCGCAGCAGTGAGGCGACCGTGTCGCCAACGCAGGCGGCCTCGTCGCGCGCGGGAATGACGGCCGCGACCGCCGGCCACGGCCCGCTCCACGACACCGCGTCGTCCCGTTCGGCGGCGCGCCAGAAGCCCCCGCGCGCCACGAGCAGATAGGCCCATATCGCGAGTACCATTGACGCTAAGAGGTCGTTGGCCATAGTCCCTCGGTGATTCACGTCGGACCGCCCGGACCGGTTCGATCGTTATCCCCGTAAATGTAGGGTCGCAAACAGCACTCCAAGGGAGCCGGCCCGCAAGGCGTCAAGAGATGAATGGCGAAACTGCCGAAAAAACCGGCGCGTTTCTGACCCGGCTCGATGCCGTCGCCGCCGATATCGAGGCTTTACTCGACCGGCTGCTGGCGGCCGGGCCCGGAGAGGGCGAGTTGAGCAGGCCCGACCGCCTGGTCGCCGCCATGCGCTATGCCAGCCTCGGGGGCGGCAAGCGCTTCCGTCCCTTTCTGGTCGTCGAATTGGCTGCCCTCTTCCAGGTGCCGAGGCAACGCGCGCTGATGGCCGGCGCGGCGCTGGAATGTGTGCATTGCTACTCGCTGGTGCATGACGATTTGCCGGCCATGGACAATGACGCGTTGCGCCGGGGCCAGCCGACCGCCCACCGCAAATTCGACGAGGCGACCGCGATTCTGGCCGGGGATGGCCTGCTCACCTTTGCTTTCGACATCCTGGCGCGCGAGGAGACCCACACGGATTCTGCCGTTCGCATCGAACTCGTTAAAGCGCTGGCGCGCGCCGCGGGTCTCGGCGGCATGGCGGGCGGCCAGATGCTCGACCTCGCCGCCGAGGGCCGCTTCACCGGCAACGGGCCGCAACGGCCCGGCGAGAGCGAGGTCCGGATGCTGCAGGCGATGAAGACCGGTGCGCTTGTGCGGTTTGCCTGCCAGGCGGGGGGCATTTTGGCGGCCGCGCCGTCGCGCGAACGCGCCGCGCTCGACCGTTACGGCTCGGCGGTGGGCCAAGCCTTCCAGATCGCTGACGATCTGCTCGATCTCGAAGGCGATCCGGCACGGGTCGGAAAATCCACCGGCAAGGATGCGGTGGCCGGGAAGGCCACAATTGTTAGCGTTCTTGGCGGCGCCGGGGCCAAGGCGCGGTTGCGAGAATTGGTCGCGGAAGCCGAGCAGGCGCTCACGCCATTCGGGGCGGCTGCGGCAATTTTGATCGAAGGTGCGCGATTTGTCGCCGAGCGGCACGCCTAAGCGCGTTGGCCGGCTTGCTTTTCTGCCACAGACGGCGCTTGCGGAACGGCTTGGCTCTCAACAGTGCAGCTGGGGCGTGTATTCAATTGGACTTGGTCCCGATTGAACTTGGCGCCGGGTCGGCCTATTTCCCCGCCATCTTCTCTCGTGCGCTTCAGCAAGAACGAAACGGGACCTTCGTCGGACGCGGGACGCCTCATTGCCATGCGCATATTCCCATGAAAATTCATGCCAGTCGGGCGGCGGCCGCAATTGCGCTTGCCGTGGTTATCATCATGCCTGCGGTCACCCCGCAGCGCCCTGCCTACGCGCAGGTGAAGCCGCCCCTGCCCCGGTCCCGTGCGGCAGCGCACAGAACGGCCGGTAAACCCTCGCGCGAGCCGCCGGCCGCGCCGCTTCAGCCAAAACCGCCATCACGCGCGCCGTTCACCGCCGCCGACGACGCCGTCGCCCGAATCCCCGGCATCCCCGATGCGCGTTTCTTCGCCGACTCGGTTGCAGATTTTCAGAAGGCGTTGCCGGCCAAGCCGGGGCCGTGGCTCATTCTCTCGAGCGGCGGAGAGGACGGTGCGTTCGGGGCCGGTCTGCTCAACGGTCTTTCCGCGTCCGGCAGGCGGCCCGATTATTCGGTCGTGACCGGCGTGAGCACCGGCGCGCTGATGGCGCCGTTCGTGTTCGCGGGAGCAAACTATGACAACGCGCTGCGCGACGCGTATACCAGGATCACCGCGGCGGACGTTTTCGAGGCGGGACAGACCCCGCAGAGCTTTCTCGATAATTGGCCGCTGAAGGATTTCATCACCAAGCAAATTACCCCGGCATTGCTCGCCGACATCGCGACCCAGTATCGCGCCGGCCGCCGCTTGTTCATCGTCACCACGGATCTCGATGCCGAGCGCTCCGTGGTCTGGAATATGGGTGCCATCGCCGCACAGGGCGGAGACGAAGCGCACGATCTGTTCCGCAACGTCCTGCTCGCCTCGAGCAGCGTTCCGGGCGCCTTTCCGCCGGTCCCGATCGAGGTCGAAGGCAACGGCAAGCGCTTTAGGGAGCTGCATGCCGACGGCGGCATCGGCGGTCAATTCTTTCTGGCACCGGCCGCGCTGCTGTCGGCCACAGCCGCCTACCGGCTGCCGGCAACCGCGCTTTACATCATCATCAACACCGGCTTGCAGCCTCAATTCGACGTCGTGCGGCAGACGACGCCGCAAATTCTTACCCAATCGGTCGACATGGCGGTGAAGGTCGATACGCGGCTGATGATCGACCGCGCCTATCACGCAGCCAAGCGCAGCGGGATCGGGTTCAACATCGCCACGGTTCCGCACAGCTTCAACGCCCCGAGCCGCGGCCCCTTCGATCCGCAATATATGGGCGCCCTGTTCCAGGTCGGATACGAGCTCGGCAAAAGCGCAACGCCCTTCAGCACTGAACCGCCCGCCTATCCGGGCGCGCCAGCGGCGCCAGCAAAGGATCGTGAGAAAACGGGAGCGAACTGATGAAGAGTTTACTGCGCGTGATGCTTCCTTCCGCAATTGTGGCTGTGCTTGTCGCGGCGTCGGCGGTGCCATCGGACGCCGTTGTGCGCGCCCCCGCCAGGACCTTTGATGGAATCTGGAGCGTATCGATTGTCACCAATCAGGGAGACTGCAACCACGCCTATCGCTATCCGCTGCGCATCTGGTACGGACGGGTGACCAAGGCTGACGACGACCCGAACTACGAGGTCTCCGGCGCGGTGGCGCGCGGCGGCCATATCGCCGTGACCGTTTCGAGCGGCGGCCAGACGGCAAGCGGCACCGGGCGGCTGACCGTAAATTCCGGAACGGGAATTTGGCATTCGACCAACGGGGAATGCTCAGGCCGCTGGACCGCGACGCGCCGCGGCTAGGGCGATCGCTGCTCGCGCCGTTGTGGCAGCTGGTGGACGCCCCTTGCGGGCGGCATACCGGGGTGTCAAAGGCGCTGTTGACGGCCGACGTGTTCACCCTGCCTTGCGCGCGGCGACCGCGGCATTCCACCATGGGCAGACGTCGCGTGCACGCAGATAATTGCCGTCCATCACGTTGACCGGCACGCGGCCGCCGGCCTCGGCGACGCTGATGCGCATTTGCCGCGCCTGTTCGCGCGCCTCGGCGCTGAGCCACATGCGGTCGTGGCCCCACAGGCTCGGCCCTTCGGTGCGCTCGTGCGGCGTCCAGTTCTCGGTGTCGATGGTGCGGCCGCCCCAACCATATTCGACCAGAAACTGCGATGGCGACCACGAATAAAACGACGTGACGTGATCGTTGACGTGGCGGCCGAGCGTGGTGCCGATCATCTTTGGCTTGCGTAAAGCCAGATCGTAGGCCTGCCCGACGTCGTCGAGATAGCACAGCTCGACCATGAGGTGATGGATGCCGTTCTTGCCGGTGTCGATGAAGGCGAGGCTGTGGTGGCGCGCATTGATGTGAAAGAAATAGGCCTTGAACGGCTTGAGGATGTAATCGCTCGGCTTGAAATTGAGGATCTGCGTGTAGAACGGCACGACCTCGTCGAGCCGTTCGGCCGTGAGCACGGCGTGCCCCATGCCGAGCGGACCGGTGCGGAAGCCGGAAATCGAGCGGCCCGGCTTGAACGGGTCGACTGCGGTCTCGGCGCCATGAAACACTTCCAGCCGATTGCCGATCGGATCGGAGAACACGATCAGATCAGCGACATGGCGTTCATCGGCCAGCGCGCGCGAGCCGCGCGCAACGCTGACGCCTGATTTTTCCAGATGCGCGGCAAGTGCCTCCAGCGCGGCGGCATCGGCCACCTCCCAGCCGTAGAACGAGGGTCCCTCGCCGTCGTCGCCGTGCACCACCACGCGCTGCTTGCGGTCGTCCATGCGCAGGGCAAGCGTGCCGCGGCTCTTGTCAACGAGCTGCATGCCAAGCAATCCCGTGGCGTAGCTCGCCCAATCGTCGAGATTTTTCGTGCGGATGCCGACATAGCCCAGAGCGCTGAGGTTCATCGCCGCTCTCCTGAACGATTTACTTCATCGCAGGATCCTAGCATTTTGAAGCGAGTGCGTAAATTCGGCGCTTGGTCAGCCCTGGCCGTGCAAGCACGTCGGACTGACCCACGCCGCGACAGCGCGGCTTTCAATCAAAGCCGAAGAACCTGCAGAATTCCGGCAGCGGCGCGCGTGGCGAGCGAAACGAATTGGCCGGATGCGCGTGGTCGCCATAGCCGATGGCCAGCGCGCAGAACAGCATCTGTTCCGGCGGCATGTTGACGAATTTTCTGACGATGGCATGCATGCGTGCCCAGGATTCCTGCGGGCAAGTGTCGAGACCGTAGCCGCGGGCAAGAAACATCAGTGCGTGGATGTAGCCGCCGAGATCGGCCCATTGGCCGGGCCCGAGTTTGCGGTCGATGGCGATGAACAAAGCCACCGGCGCGTTGAAGAATTCGAAATTGCGCTTGTACTGCGCTAGCCGCCCCTCGGCGTCGTCGCGGGCCACCCCGAGCGCACCGTAAAGCTGCACGCCATGTTCGTCACGCCGCGATTTGTAGGGCTCCCACATGGTCTTCGGGTAGATCGGATATTCGGCCTCGTTGTGCCGCGGATCACACCCGGCGATGACCTCGGCAACCTGGCCTTTGATCGCGGAAAGCGGAGCGCCGGTCAACGCATAAACGTGCCACGGCTGCAAGTTGCCGCCGGAAGCGGCGCGCGCGGCGCAGCGGATGAGATCGCGCACGACTTCGCCACCCACCGGTTTGTCCAAAAACCAGCGGCAGGCAATGCGCGTCTCGATCGCTTCGAAGACATTCATAGAAGGATGGTCATGACGGGACGGTCCAGTCAGGAATTACGCTTGCCGCCGTGTTTTGTGCGCCTATGGAGGGTATATGCTGCGAGAGCATCGCACGCGGGCTCATTGCACCCGTGATCTTGGCGAGCTTGACGAGCTTTCCCCATTCTGGTCCCAGGTGACGTGCATTCTTAACTCCTGCGGCGACGATATCGGGCGAGCTGCCGGGCCGCAGACCGACAATCATTTGTACCGGCCGCGAGCACTAAGCGCCCGCCATCGGCGCGCCGACCGCGGTCAAACTCGCGGCACGGCCGAGCTGCAGGAATGGCCTGCGGGCAAAACGCAGCCATTGGACTTCAATAGGCAGTCTTGTTGATCTCTCCGGTGCCGGTCACGTACCAGCGCTCGCTCGCGAATGGCTTGCCGGCGAGCCGGTCCGCAAGCCAATCGGCCATGAGGATCGGCGGGAACGGCCCGAGGTTCGCGGCCGGAACATTGCCGACCGAGTGACGCGATTCCTGATAGATAACCATCTGTTTGGGTCCCTTGAGCGCGGCCATCAGGCGCTCCGAATGCTCGATCGGGCTCAGCTCATCTGCTTCGCCGGCGAGGCAGAGGAATGGCACGCCGATTCTGTCGGCGTGACCTTCCCAGGTGATCGTCTTGCGAAATTCGTCGAATTCGTCCTCGTCGATGATACCTGACATGTACATGAACCGTTTCTTGAAAGTCGGTGACGCTTCCTCAAAAATCGTGTGGCAACCGGGCTCGTGGCACACGGAGGTTACGGCGCAGGCTTTCACCCGCGGCTCGTGCGCGGTCAGCACCGTGCCGAACAGGGTGCCGAAGCTCGTGCCGAAGACGCCAACCCGATCCGCGTCAAGCTCTGTGCGCGCGGCGACCCAGTCGAGTAGCGCCGGCCCGGTCGCCATCCAGCTCTCCATGCTAAAATAGAGGCCGATCATCGGCGCCTCGTACTGGCCGGGCCCGTCGATCGCCAATACCGCCATGCCCCGGTTGAGAAACTTGTCGCCGTAAAGCGCGACCTGGATTTCCTTATAGCTGTCCATGCCGGGGACGGCGATCACCACGGGCAGCTTGCCGTTCGCCGCCCGCTCGTTCGGCGGCAGATGCAACCAAGCCGGGATTGCCTTGTCCTTGAGCGGAATCCACACCGCTTCGACGTGATGGTCGGCGAGCGCCGCGTATTGGCCGTAACATTCGCGCTTGTTATTGTTGTAGGCGATGTTGGCCTCGTCGTTCTCGTCATAGGGCCATTGCGCCGCGCCCCAATGCACCGCGGCCATGAAGAAATTATCCCGCGCGGTGACCTTATGGTCGGCCTGCAAGGCGGCGACCGCCTTGGCTTCGCGGCGGCGGGCGACCGCGGCGAAGGCGGGGCCGATATCGGCCATTTTCTTCACCCGCTCGCGGATGCCGGCGAAATCGGCATTAGCCTCGATACCGCAGGGAGCATGGATATAGAGCGAGCGCGGTTGATCCCAGTCGATGCCGTTGGCGCGGATGGTGTTGTCGATGAGCCAGCGTTGCGCCTCGAACCGGCGCACGCGCGGCGCGCCGCGCTTGTCGAGGATGGGCGGAAATCCTTGGGCCGGGCGATTCATAATGTTGCTCCTGTCGGCTTCCTCCTGTGTCGCGCCTATCGGCGCATCTTTTGCGCCCGCGCGCAAGCGGCAGCGACGCCACGAGGGGGCTGCGGTGCTGGCTTGCGAAAAGCGCGCGGCGCCAGCATTGACAAGCCGGTCGCGCCGGCCATGCTGACCGGCCTGGAGGAGTTGGCCCATGCAGCAAGCCGCGCAGCATCACAGCAACGTCAAGGCCGAGATCGGTTACGAGGACCTGCGCGAGTGGCTCACGGCGGCCGAGCGGCTGGGTGAGGTGCGCAATGTCAGCGGCGCCAGTTGGCAGGAGGATATCGGGCTCGCGGCCGAGGCGATCCTGCGCGAGGAGAACGGGCCGTGCGTGGTGTTCGACGCCATTCCCGGCTGCCCCAAGGGCTTTCGCGTATTGCTCAACATGTTCGCCGGCACCCGCCGCAACATGACGCTCGGCCTGCCGGATCACCTCAACAAATGGGAGCTGAGCGACGCTTATCGCGAAGCCTATCTCGCGCAACCGAAAATCATTCCGCACGAAATCGTCGAGGACGGCCCGGTGCTGGAGAACGTGCTGACCGGTGACGCCATCGACGTAACCAAGTTCCCGGCGCCGATCTGGCACGAGAAGGACGGCGGCCGCTATATCGGCACCGGCACTTACAGCATCACCCGCGACCCTGAGGAAGGCTGGTTAAATGCCGGTGCCTACCGCGCCATGGTGCACGACTGCAGGTCGGTGGGCATCGTCACCGCGCGCGGCCATCACGGCTACATCCATCGCGAAAAATATTGGGCGCGCGGCGAGCCCATGCCGGTGGCGATGGTCTTGGGCGGCGACCCGTTGGCGTTCTTCTACGGCGGCGTGGAAGCCTCCTACGGCATCTTCGAGCTCGACATCGTCGGCGGCATGCGCGGCCGCCCGACCAAGATGGTGCGCGGCAAGTGCACCGGCTTGCCCTTCCCAGCCAATGCCGAGATCGTGCTCGAAGGTTTTGTCAGCCCCGGCAACTTCAAAGACGAAGGCCCGTTCGGCGAATGGACCGGACATTATGCGGGCGGCGTCCGCCCGGTGGCGGTGCTCGACGTCAAGGCGATCTATCACCGCAACGATCCGATCCTGCTCGGCGTTCCGCCGATGGGCGGCGGACCGGACGAGATGGCGCGCTATCGCGCAGTGATGCGTTCGGCGATGATCAAGCAGAATATGACCAATGCGGGCGTGCCGGGCGTCAAGCAGGTCTGGTGTCACGAGGTCGGCGGCGCACGCATGCTGCATGCCATCTCCATCACCCAGCGCTATCCGGGTCACGCCGTGCAGGCGGCGCATATCGGTGCGCAGTGCGGCGCGTCGGCCTACGCGTCGAAATACATCGTCGTGGTCGACGACGACATCGACGTGACCAATCTCGAACAGATGCTGTGGGCAATGATCACGCGCACCGATCCCAAGGAGTCGATCCAGTTCATCACCGGTTCGTGGGATTCAAGCGCCGACCCGGCGCTGCCGCCGGAGCGCCGCGCCGCCGGCAACTTCACGCACTCGGTCGCCCTGATCAATGCCTGCAAGCCCTGGCACTGGCGGGAGAAGTTTCCGCCCACCAATGCGCCGAGCGCGGAGATCGCGCGTAAGGCCAAGGAAAAATTCGGCTGGCTGCTGAATCGCCACAGGTGAATTCCTCCCCAGCATGGTGGCGGAAGGGGCATCGGGCAGCTTCACGCGCACAAGCATTGAATGCCTTGCTCGATTAAAACGTATTTGACCGGGAACGGGGGGGATAAGTCGTAAACAGCCATCATCGGACCAAGCCGAAGGCTTATGGTCAGGCATCGCTGCAATGCTTGCCGAAGTGAGTCGACAGGAGAACCGACGCTCGCGGCTTGTCCAGGCCGTCAGAAATGTGATGCACCGTTGAACAATAAGCCATAACAGCAAAACAGCAGCGCCTACCCGGCTGGGCCGGTCGTATCGGCGCTGGGAACCGGAACCATGAAAATCGCCATCCCCGATAAGATCTCCAACTCGTATTTCCCCGCCGAGGCGGCGGTGGACCTCGGTTTCTTTGCCGCCGAAGGGCTCGATGTCTCGCTCGAGCTGATCTTCCCGGTCGACAAGTGCTACGCGGCGCTGCGCGACGGCTCAATCGATTTCGTTGGCGGCGCCGCGCACGCGGCGCTCTCCGCCTTTCCCGGCTTTCGCGGCGTCAAGCTGATCTGCGCGCAGGCGCAAGGCATGTATTGGTTTCTGGTCATGCATACCGACCTCAACAGCAAGCGCGGTGACGTCGGCGCGGTGAAAGGGCGAAAGATCGGTGCGGCACCCTGGGTCGATATGGGCCTGCGTGCGTTGTTGGTCGAAGCCGGCATCGATCCTAAACGCAACGGGGTGGAGATTGCGCCGGTGCCGGGCGCGGTCGGCAGCGGCATCAATTTCGGCGTCACCGCTGCGAAGGCGCTGGAGGAGCGCAAGCTCGACGGGTTTTGGGCCAACGGCATGGGCGCCGAGGTCGCGGTGCGCCGCGGCGTCGGCACGGTGGTGCTTGACGTGCGCCGGGGCGACGGCCCCAAGCCCTGCTTCAACTTCACGGCACCGACCGTCGCTGCGAGCGATGCGCTGATTGCGCGCGAGCCGGAAAAAGTGGCCGCCGCGGTGCGCGCCATCGTCAAGACCCAAGCCGCGCTCAAGGCGGACGTGGCGCGCGCCACAGACGTGGGAAACAGATTGTTTCCGCCGTCGGAAGCGGCATTGATTGCCGATCTGATTCGCCGCGACCTTCCCTATTACGATGCAACGTTGTCACGCGAATTCATCGCCGGCATGACAGCCTTTGCACGCCGACAAGGCATCGTCGACGAGGAGCCGCCCTATGAAAGCATCGTGGCGACGCAATTTGCTCCGCTGTGGAAGAATTGAGGCTCCAAGCGACGGCAAGAGCAGCTCCGGTCTTTGCCACTGCGGCGCCTGCTGAGCAGCCGTTAGAACCCGCCGGCCGTGAAGCTCAGCCGCTGCGTCACGTCGGACGGCTGTTTTGCGATCGGATAAGCGTAATCGACCTGCAGCGCGCCGAAGGGCGAGTCCCAGACCAGCCCGACGCCGGTCGAGGCGCGCAGCGCCCTCGAATTGGCGATCTGCTGCGACGGCGACAGGGTGGAAAGGCTCGATGCGCCTGTGGCCCACAAGCTGCCGACGTCGGAGAACAGCGCCAACTTCAGGTTGGCGTCCGCCGGTATGCCCGGCACCGGCGCCTCAAGCTCGGCCGTGCTCGTCCAGTAGATATTGCCGCCGAGATTGTCTTGCGCGGTGCCCGGCGTGATATCGCGCGGACCAAAGCCGTTCGGGGCAAAGCCGCGGATGAGCTGCGGGCCGCCGAAGAATCCGTCGAGCAGCGGCAGTTCCTTGCCGCCCCAGGGGCTCACATAACCGCCCTGCGCCCGTACCATGCCGACCAGGTCGCCAACGATCGGATGATAGTAGCGGACATCCTCGGTGGTCTTGGCGAACTGGGCAGCGCCGCCGAGGCCGGCAAATTCGTTGCTGGTCTGCATGCGAACGCCGCTGGTCGGGTTTTTCGGATCGTCGAGCGTCGAATAGGTGATCGTCGGGCCGATCGAGGAGACCCAGATCGGGCCGGCGGCCGCGGCCTGCCGGATCGGGACCGAGGAGATGCCTTCGGCGGGATCGAGCGAGATCGACTGATTGTAGATCGAGTAATTCCAGGTGACGCCCAGCTGCTCGTTTAACGGCATGCCCAGCGAGAGCCTGGCGCCATAAGTGGTGCTGTTGAACGATTGGTAGATGTTGGCCACGGTCTGGTTCGCGAATATGGCGACGCCGGCGGACAGTGGCTGGTCGAGAAAATGAGGGTCGGTAATGCCAATGTCGAAGCCGCGGGCGTATTGCCCGTAGGTCACCGAAACTTTGCCCTTGTAGCCGGTACCGAGAAGATTGATGTCGCTGACGGTGACCTGGGCCAAAAATCCCTCGACGGTCGCGTAGCCCCCCATGACCGAGAAATTGCCCGTGTCCTGCTCCTGCAGATCGACGTTGACCACCACCCGGTCTGGCGCCGAGCCGGGCGCCTCGGTGATCTTCGCCGACTTGAAATAACCGAGCGCCTTCAGCCGCCGCTGCGCGCGATCGACGAGTGCGCGGTTAAAGGCATCGCCCTCGCCGAAATCGAACTCGCGGCGGATCACATCGTCGTGCGTCTTGGTGTTGCCGTGGATCTCGATGCGCTCCACGTAAAGCCGCTCGCCCGGATCGATGGTGTAGACGAGGTTGACGATGCCGCCTGCGGCGCCGGCCGCGGGCGGCTCACGGTCGGTATGCGCGAACACCCTGGCGAACGGCTCCCCGTTCCTGGCGAGAGTCATCGTCAGGTCGTCGACCGTCTTGTGCACCGCGTCGGCATCGTAGACGTCGCCGCTACTGGTGCGCAGATGGCTGCGGTAGTCCGCGGCATTGACCGCTTTCAGGTTCGATTCGATGCCGATCTTGCCGAAGCGATAAAGCGGGCCTTCGTCAATAGCGTAGGTGAGAACGACGCCGTTCTTGCCCGCGTCGTAGCTCGCTTCGAAACGAATGCGCACGTCCGCGTAGCCGTGAGCCTCATAGAAGCTGCGCAACAGCTCGCAATCATTCTCGATCTTGTCGGAATTGTAGATGTCGTTGTCGAGCAGAAAGCTCAGAAGGTTCGTCTGCCCGGACTTGACCACGCCGGTCAATTTGTATGCCGGGAAGGCATGATTTCCGGCGAACTGGATTTTCCTCACCGCGAGCTTGTCGCCCTCCTTGATCTGGAAAACCAGGTTGACGCGCGCGCCTTCACCCCGGCCGCCGACGGCATGCCTTTCCCCTCCGGCGTCGTTTTTTCGAACGGCACTGCTCGCTGCGCCGGCGCCATCCACCTTGATCGTTTGCGGCACGATCTGCGCCTGGAAATAACCATGCTGCCGGTACACCTCGAGCAGGTGCCGCACATCGGCCTGAACGAAGAACCGCGACAGCGGACCGCCCGGCTTCGATTGCAGATCCTTGTTCAAGTCGCCGTCCTTGACCTTCTTGTTGCCCTCGAACGCAATCTGCCGAATGATGGGATTCTCCACGACCGTGACCAGGACGCCATCGCCCTGGCGGGTAATCTTGACGTCGGCGAACAGCCCGGTGGCGTAAAGGCTTTTAAGCGCCGCATCGAGTGCCGCCGCGTCGAGGTTTCCGGCCGGGGAGGCATGGAAATTCGAGCGGACCATCGCCGCGTCGGTGTGGTCATTGCCCACCACCGCTATCGCTGATTTGCCAGCGCCCTGTGCGTGGGCGCCTGCACAGGGCGCGAGCAGATCCACGAAGAGCGTACAGGCGAGTGCGGCGCCCAGCCGGCAGCGCATGGAAGGCGGCCTCCGGTTCAAACGGCCGTATGATTCACCACTGGGCGCGGCGGAACCGTGACCAATTGTGTCGAAATGTGAGGAATTGTTGGGGCGCCGGCCATAAATGTGCGTGCGTTAAACCATGAAACACGCGCGGGAGGCCTGAAAAGACGCGCGGCAGACCTGAATTCATCGCTCGGCCCGACCGGAAGGGTGAGCGAACGACAGCGGCGAGCCTCGCGGATCGCAAAGGCCGGATCGATGAACCAACAGATTGCGCACGTGCCCTCAAGGAGGCGACTTGCACGGCGCACCTTTCGCGATTTTCGCGCTCTTCACCGGCCCTCGGGCGGCAAGCCCGCTGGCGCACGGCCGAAGGCGACGCCACAAACGGGCGCGGCGGTGTCCGTGTCAAACCGGTTGCTACAGCTGGCGCGTCGTGCCGTCGAACAGTTCCTCGGCCGAATAGCGGCGCGGAACGATCTTCATCTCCAACGCATAACTCGACATCAATTCGAGCGCGGGCCTCACCGCGTCGAAGCCGAATGGCAGCGTATCGATCGTGCCCGGCTTGGGCAAGCCGGCCGCCTTCTTGCTGTCATGGAGCATGCGAAACACTTCGCGCACCGCGCCCGGATCGGATTGCGATAGCGAGTTTTTCACCACGGCCATGTGGTTGATCGGCACGGTGCCGTGCTTGTGCTGCCATTGCTTGGCGGCGGCGTCCGGATCGGGAATGACGCTTTTAAGCCGCGGATCGGAGGGCATATTGCCGCCGAAGATGGCGGCGTCGAGTTCACCCTCGAGCACCATCTTGGTCATGTCCTTGCCCTCCGCGGCGCGCTCGACACCGGGCGGGTCGCGGAATTCGGCCAAGTGCGCGTCTTCGAACGTCACCCATTTCACCTTCGACAGGTCGAGACCGTAATCCTTCCACAAAATGCCGCGCAGCCAGCAACCGGTGGTCTGCGCGAAAGAGCGCACGCCGATCCTGCGACCGACGAGATTGTCCGGCGTCAGCGTGCCGCGCTCGGAATTGTACAGCATGGTGCCATGCTGGAAGCGGCCGAATAGAGTCGCCGGCATCAGCGTGATCGGCTTGCCATAGGCCTTGGCCTGCAGATAGGTCACCAGCGCCATCTCGCTGATGTCGAACCTCTGCTCGCGCGCCATCATCAGGAAGGCCTTGTAGACTGGATTGACTTCGGTGAGGCGCAGCTGCACCCGGTCGGACTTGATCTGCCCGCTCTTGAGCGCCTGGGTTTGCGGATAGTTTCCGAAACAAGCGTGGATGGTTTCGATTTTCTCGGCCGTCGTCGTGTTCATTGCGTGTACCTCCCGAGGCTTGCTTGAGTTTATGATCTCGACCGAAACTAGACCAGCCCTGCCTATCACGGAGCGCATGATCCCCATGAGCGAAACTGCCACTGCGCCGGCGGTCATCCGCGTTCCCGCTGACCGGCTTGCTGCCTTTATCAGCCGCGCCCTTATCGCCGCCGGCCTGCCGCCGCAGGATGCTGAGATCGTCGCCGGCCTCATGGCGCAAGCCGATCTGCGCGGCAGCGACACGCACGGCGTGATTCGGCTGCCGCTCTATCTGCGCCGCATCCGCGCCGGCGGCATCAACCCCAATCCGGACATTCGCGTGCTCAGCGACCGTCTTTCGGCGGCGCTGATCGACGGCGACAATGGTATGGGTCACCTGGTGATGCGGCACGCCGCGCATCTCGCGATCGATAAGGCTAAGGCGACCGGCATCGGCTGGGTAGGCGCACGCATGAGCAATCATGCGGGCCCGGCTGCGCTCTACGCGATGCTGCCGCCGCAACACGAGATGATCGGGCTCTACGTCGCGGTCGGCAGCAACAATCACCTGCCGCCATGGGGCGGCAGCGAAACTCTGCTCGGCACCAACCCGTTGGCGGTCGCTGTCCCGGCCCTGGAAGAGCCGGCGATCGTCCTCGACATGGCACCCACCGTCGCCGCTTACGGCAAGGTGCGTCTCAAGGCGCAGCGCGGCGAACAAATGCCGGTTGGCTGGATGATCGACCCCGACGGCAAACCACTCACCGACCCCAAACGCGCCGACGAGGGGTACCTGCTGCCGATCGGCGATTACAAGGGCTATGGCTTGAGCCTGATTATCGGCCTTTTGGCGGGCGCCTTGAACCGCGCGGCCATCGGGCGCGAGGTGGTGAATTTCGTCAAAGAGGTCGGCGCGCCGACCAATACCGGCCACGCCGTCGCGGCAATCGCGATCGACACCTTCATGCCCGCCGCGGACTTCAAGCGCACCGTCGACCGTCTGATCCGCGACATTCGCAATTCAAAACCCTTGCCGGGAGTGGAGCGGATTTTCCTGCCTGGTGAGCAGAGCCACACCAAGTTTGTGGACCGCCGTGTCCACGGCATCCCGATCGCCAAAGCGCTGAGCGAGAGCCTCGATGCGATCGCGCGCGAGTACAACATCCCGCCGCTGCAGTGACTTTTGCCGGTCCGTGATTTTCGTCGTCGTGATTAGCGCGTTAACAGTCATCGCCCGCGCACGGACGAACCAAAGCCACCGATGGTTTTGTCGCTGCAAGTGTGATTACTGGGTGCCGCCTTAAGCGGGGCGCGACAATTTACGCTGTGATCGGGGTGCCTCTCATGGCTCGAACTCCAGTTGGCCTCGTCGGCCTGGGCCTCATGGGCGAAGTCTACGCCCAACGCCTCCTCGCGGCAGGATTTTCCCTTATCGGCTGCGACATCGATCCGGACAGAACCCAATGCCTCGCCGAACGCGGGGGGCCGACCGGATCGATTGCGGAAATCGCGCGCGATTGCGATCCGATCGTGCTCGCGGTGTTCAACACCGATCAGGTCGAACAGGTGGTCGAGCGCGATCTGCTGCCCTGCGCATCCGGCAAGGTCGTGCTGTGCACCTCGACCTGCGATCCCGATCGCATCGCCGCGCTCGACGCGCGCGTTGCCGGGCGCCTGCGCTTTCTGGAAACGCCGGTATCGGGCACGAGCGAGCAAGTGCGCCGCGGCCAAGGCGTCGGCCTCATCGGCGGTGACGCCCGGATTGCCACCGACGCCGCAGCGGTGCTCGACGTCTTGTTCCCCAAACGCTTTCACATCGGCAAGATCGGCGCCGGCGGCCGCGCCAAGCTCGCGGTCAATCTCATTCTCGGGCTCAACCGCATGGCGCTAGCCGAGGGCCTTGTCTTTGCCGAGCGCGTCGGACTCGATCCCGCCGCGTTCTTGCCGGTGGCGCGCGCCTCGGCGGCCTATTCGCAAGTGATGGACACGAAGGGAGACAAAATGGTCAGCGGCGATTTTGCGCCCGAAGGCTACGTGCGCCAGCATCTGAAGGACGTGCATCTGATGCTCGATCAGGCACGCGCCTGCGGCCAGAAGCTGCCGCTCCTGGAAGTCCATGCCGAGGCGCTGGAAGCCTGCATGCGCCACGGCGAGGGCGACGCCGATAACAGCATCATCATCGCGGAAATCCGCCGGCGGGCGGCGCGGTGACGCTTGCCGGGACGCCCAAAGCGCTTGCGCCGCAGACCAAAGGTTGCTCCATTGCGCTTCCGCCCAACGGGATCCCGCATTACGAGGGGAGCGATCCAGAACGGAGGTGCGGCCTGGATTGCTCGTTGCTTCGCTCCCGGCTATGACGATGCGGGTGGGGACGCATCGCCAAAACCTTGGAGTTGATTTGTCTGAGCGAAGTTTTGACGGTCGCCGAGAAGACTTGCGCCTGGTCACCGGCCGAGGCCATTACACGGCGGACGCCGCGCTGGCCGGTCAGGCGGCGGCACATTTTTTGCGCAGCGACCGGGCGCACGCGAAAATCGTGCGCATCAACACCGAGCGCGCGCGGGCGAAGGCGGGCGTCATTGACGTTCTGACCGGCGCCGATGCGCTCGCCGCCGGCTGGAAGGGCTTGCCGGCGATGGCGTTCTTCAAGGGAGTCGGCGGCTCGTCACTGTTTGTGCCTCCGCGCTACGCACTCGCCCACGATCGGGTCCGCTTTGTCGGCGAAGCCGTGGCGATCATCGTCGCCGAGACGGATTACATCGCGCAGGACGCCGCCGAACTGATCGAGGTCGAGTACGAGGACTTGCCGGTCTTGGTCGAGGCCGCTGCGGCCAGCGCAGCCGGCGCTGTGCGCATTCACGACGACGTGCCCGACAATCTCGCCTTCGACTACGAATACGGGCATCGCGAAGCCACCGCGCAAGCGATCGCCACGGCCGCCCACGTTGTGCGCGTGAAACTTCGCGCGCAGCGCATTGCCGCCAATCCGATGGAGCCGAAATCCTGCCTCGCCTGTTACGATGCGGGCAGCGGCGCGTTTGCACTCTACATGCCAAGCCAAGGCACGGCCGACCTGAAAAATACCTTGGCACAGATCACCGGCTTTCCGGCCGAGCGCTTGCGCATTCATTCCGACGATGTCGGCGGCGGGTTCGGCGTGCGCAACGAACTTTATCCCGAATTCCTTGCGGTCATGCTGGCGGCCAAGAAGACTGCCCGCCCGGTCAAATGGACAGGCACGCGCGCGGAAACGATCTTCGGCGATCATCACGGACGTGCCGTGGATCTCAGCGGCGAACTCGCGCTCGACCGCGACGGCCGCTTTCTCGCCCTGCGGGTCGAATGGCTGGTCAACCTCGGCGCCTTCTGCAGCAACGCCGGCCCGCTGATCAACACGGTCGCCGCGCCGACCAGTTCGGCCATCAGCCTCTATAATGTTGGCGCGGTTTACGGCCGGCATCGGCTCATCTTCACCAATACGACGCCGACCACCGCCTATCGCGGCGCCGGGCGACCGAACGTCGCCTATCTGTGGGAACGCCTGGTCGAGGAGGCGGCCGCCGTCACGGGGATTGATTCAGTCGAGCTGCGCCAGCGCAATGTTTTGCGCGCGGGCATGTTCCCGCTGCGCACGCCGACCAACTCCAATTACGACAGCGCCGACCCTGCCCGCCTGCTGACCAATGCTTTGCAGGCCGCGGATTGGAGCGGCTTTGCCAAACGCCGCAAGGACGCCACGCGTCGCGGCAGGCTGCGCGGTATCGGACTCGCTCTGTTTCTCGAACCCTCCGGCGGCCTGGGTAAGGAGCAGGTCGAAATCCGCGTCCAATCCGGCGGACGGCTGACGATGTATTGCAATGCCGGCCCATCCGGCCAGGGCCACGAAACCGTGTTCCCGATGCTGGTGGCGGACGTGCTCGGCGTCCCCGCCGACAGAATCGAACTCCGCTACAACGACGTCGCGGCCCCGCGACTGGCCGGCACCGGCTCGTTCGGCTCGCGCTCGCTGATCAGTCACGGCAGCGCGCTGCAGGCCGCTGCGAAGGAGATTGTCGAGAAGGGGCGCAAGCTGGCGGCAAGCGAGTTCGAAGTCGAGGCCGGCGACGTCGCGTTCGAGAAGGGTCAATACAGGGTCGCCGGCACCGATCTTGCCGTCAGCCTGCAGTCGCTCACCGAGCGGCCATGGAACGAGGCGCAGCACCCGCTCGACACCAACACGACTTTCGATCTTGCCACCGCCTTTCCTTCGGGCGCGCATGTCGCCGAGGTTGAGATCGATCCCGAGACGGGAGAGCTCGAAGTGGCCAATTACATCGCCGCGGATGATTGCGGCACGATCTACAATCTCACGCTGGTCGAGGGCCAATTGCACGGCGGTCTGATGCAGGGCCTCGGCCAGGTGCTGGCCGAGCACATCGCCTACGATGCCGAAAGCGGACAGCTCCTGTCGGGCAGTTTCATGGATTATGCGATGCCGCGCGCAGACAGCTTGCCGCCGATCACGCTGATCGATTGTGGCGTGCCCTCGCCGGCCAATCCGCTAGGTGCGAAGGGGGTGGGCGAAGCTGGCGCCACTGGTTCGGTGCCGGCGCTGGCCAACGCGGTGCTGAGTGCGCTCAAGCCGCTCGGTGTGCGCAGCCTCGAGATGCCCTACACGCCGGACCGGATCTGGCGGGCGATTTGCGAGCAGGCCGCCAAATAGACCCCGCGCTTTCCACCACCCGCATTTTTATTTTGCGGTCGCACCTTCAGGCCTGTGATCACAGACGTGATCGCAATGCCCTAAAAGGCGCTCGGCCGTCTAGTCGCTTTGCCGAGATCGCTGCCGTAAGACAAGAAAGCGCCCGTGGCGCCGGACCAGGACGCAGAAGACAAAACGAACCGCTGCCACCATCCTGCTTGGTGCCGGGGCGAGAAACTGCCTGCCCTGCAGTGACACGGTCGTGGGATGACCATTTGATTATCGTAGCGCTCGCTTTCTTTAAGGCAGCCAGTTCGAGGCCGATTTTTGCGCACGATGCCCGGCTTTGCTGCGACCGGACCATGGCCCCGACGGATGAACGGAGTCTTCTCTGATACCAAGCCCCGCGCGGCGTGCGATTGCACATTCTGCCGCGCCGACAGTAAGCTGGCCGCGCACGAAAAATGGGCTCGAGGCTGCCGGACGCGGCACCATGAATAGAACCATCATGCCCCAACCCGCCGAGCTCCTTGCGCGCGCCCGGTCCATGATTCCCGATCTAGCCCGGCTCTCTCTCGCACAGAAACAAAGACGAGGAATCCTGCCCGAAACCATCGCCCAAATGCGCGAGGCAGGCTTCCTCCGCGTGCTGCAGCCCAGGCAGTGGGGCGGCTACGAGATGGACCTGAATACCTTCTACGCCATTGAGATGGTGCTGAGCGAGGGCGACATGTCGACGGGCTGGACCTACGGCGTGCTCGGGGTCGTCTCCTGGTTCCTTGGCCTTATTGACCACCGAGTGGCGCAAGAGGTGTGGGGCGACGATCCGAATGTGCTGATTTGCTCCTCGACGATGCCGGCCGGAAAGGCGACCGCGACCGACGGCGGCTTTCGCCTTACCGGTCACTGGCGCTACGCCAGCGGCTGCGAGCATTGCGAGTGGGCGCTGCTCGGCGGAACGGTTCTGACCGCCGAAGCCGCACCGGATTGGTATTTCTTCGTGGTGCCGCGCCGCGATTATCTGACGATCGACAGGTGGCAAGTGGCCGGCCTGCAGGGCACCGGCAGTATCGATGTTGTTCTCAAAGATGTGTTCGTGCCGGCCTATCGCACGCAGCGCATGCGGGACAACTTTCAGCTCAGGGGGCCGGGGCAGGTTGTCAATACTTCGAGCCTCTACCGGCTGCCGTTCGGCCAGATTTTCGTACGCGGCGTCTCCACCCCGGGTCTCGGCGCGCTCAAAACCATGCTCGCGGCGCTGATCGCCCACAGCCGGGAGCGCGTTACGCGCGCCGGCGGGCGTTCGGCCGAGAACCCGGCCACGCAGCTCCTGTGCGCCGAAACGGCGGCCGCGATCGACGAGATGGAAGCGACCCTGCAGCGAAATTGCGGTGTTCTGCACGACTACGCCCGCCGCAACGAGATGCCGCCGTTGGCGTTAAGATTGCAATACAAGTTTCAGTCGAGCGCAGTGATCGAGCGGTGCACAGAGCTGGCGGTGCGCATTTTCAAGGCCGCCGGAGCCGCGGGTCTGTCCGATGACTTGCCGTTTGGCGCAATTCTCAATGACCTCATGGCCGCCCGCCAGCATATCTCCAATCAGTATGATCACTACGGCAGCAATTGGGGGGCGACAATGTTCGGGCTGGAGAACCGGGATTATTTGCTCTGACGTGCACAGCTGATATGCGCCAGCTGGTCCCCAGTGCTGCTTCCCCCGATCATCGCAAGCCGTGGATCCAACGCAATCGAATTTGGGGGCAACCGCGCAATCGGCCGCGAACTATGACTGCACACCCGCAGCAGTCACTTGGGAGCCGAATCACTCGCAAACGCCGAAAGCTGGCTCTGCGCAAAGCTCCCTCGTTCAGCGGTCGCGCAACCTGTCCATCAGCGGCTTGTCCTGGCCGCCGTCGATCTCGATCATCGTGCCATTGACGAAGAAGGCGAGGTCCGAGGCGAGAAACGTCACCAGATTGGCCACCTCTTCGACCTCCGCGATGCGGCCGAGCGGGATGCTTGCCGGAGCGAGCTTGTCGGCCTCTTCGAAACTCATGCTCATGTCCCGCGCCATCGCGTTGACGAGACCGGTCCAGCGCTCGGTCCGCACCGGACCGGGATTGACGCAGACGAAGCTGATATTGTCCCTGCCGTATTGGCTGGCGAGCGAGAGCGTCAGGTTTTGTCCCGCCGCATTGGCCGCCCCTGGCGCGATCTCCCAGTACGAGACTTTGACGCCGTCATTGCCGATGACATTGACCACGCGGCCCTTCTTTTGTTCCTGCATGATCGGCAGCACGTGCTTCATGCAGCGCACGTAGCCCATGAATTTGAGCTGCAGCGCGCCCGCCCAATCCTCTTCCGTCAAATGTTCGATCACGCCGCCGGGCGCCGACCCGGCATTGTTGACGAGGATGTCGACCCGGCCGAGCGCCGCATGCGCCTTGTTGACGAAGTTTTCGGCATCCGCGGCCTTGGTCAGGTCAGCCGGTATCGGAAAGATCTTGCGCCCGGTGGTATTGGCGATTTCGGCCGCCGCCTGTTCGAGCGGCTCCGTGCGACGGGCACAGATCGCCACCTCCACGCCCTCGCGCGCCAAAGCCCAGGTGATCGCCCTGCCGATCCCCTCGCTGCCGCCAGTCACGATCGCCTTCTTTCCCGCCATTGCCAAATCCATGGCCTGCCCTCCTTTTCACCCGCCCCGCAGCCGGGGCATCAGCGTCAATGCGTTCTCGTCCAGGATTTTAGATAGATCTTGACCGGCAAAGCCAGCCTTGCGCACGGTGCCGATCGGATCGAGGTCGGCCGGCGGAAACGAATAGTCACTGCCGAGCACGATGCGCTCGACGCTGGCCGCTTCGGCGAGCCAGCGCAGCTGCATCGGGCTGTGCAGGATCGTGTCGTAATAAAAGCGTTTCACATAGGCCGACGGCGCCGCGGCCGCGACGTCGCCCTGGGCGGAGCGATCCATGCGCGCGTGCATGCAGTCGAACCGTCCGAGCAGATAGGGGAACGCCCCGCCGCCATGCGACATGATCAGGCGCAGGGTCGGAAAGCGGTCGAGCACACCGGAAAAAATCAGCGAGCCGATGCAGAGCGTGGTATCAAACGTGTATTGCGCGATCTGCACCAGTGCGAATTTGGCGACGCGCGGCGGCGGCATGGCCTGGACCGGGTGGATGAACACCGGCGCGTCGAGCTTGACCGCCGCATCCCACAATTCGTCGAGCGCAAGTTCGCCGAGATTGACGCCCTCGACGTTGGCGGCAACCACCAGTCCGGCGGCCCCGAGTTGAGTTATTGCGTACTCGGCCTCACGCGCGGCGGCGGCCGCATCCGGCAGCGGCAGCGAGGCAAATAGGGAAAACCGGTCCGGGTACCGCGCGCAGACCGTCGACAGAATTTCGTTGAGCAGACGGTGCCAGCGGGCGCCCCTCGGCGCCGGCAGGCCATAGGCGAAAATGTCGGGCCAGACCGAGAGAACCTGCCGGGTCACGCCTTGGGCCACCATGCCGGCAAGCCGCTCGTGAACCGGCTCGATCAATTTTGCAAAGAAGGGCCGGATTTTTAGGCCATAATGGAAATGCAGTGCGCATTGCGGTGGCGTCTTGATCAGCGAGACGCCGAAATCGCTGGCCCGCTCTTCAAGTGTCTCGATCAGCCGATGTGGAACGTAGTGCGCGTGCACGTCGATTGGCATACTCGCCCTCTGAGCCCTACTCTGCTGATGGCCTTATACGCCCTTCTGCACCTCACGCGCCGCGAAAACTTGCTGCTCCGGCCGCAGATTGCCCACATCGCGCCCCGATAGGTGTCGTTCGCCAACGCACGCTGCAGGCTCTTGGTGATCGGCGCGAGTCCGAAAACGCGGTTCGTGGTTGTCGAGCTGACAGGGCTTCAAGTCGCGCCCGCGCGCTCGCGCCGGATGTCCCTCGCCGACATCGGTCGCCCAACACCCGTTGCCGGTTTCCGGTCGATCTCCTCGAAGATGCGGACGCCATCCGGATAAAAGCGCGCGATCGCGGCAACCAAAGCGGCGGGCAAATTAAGGAACCGCGCGCAGCCGCGCGCTCGACACCCGCCAGCAGGCGGAAACCTCGTCAGCGCAGACTACCGCGCCGAAAAAGGCGTCGATATTCTGCAATGTCGCGTCGTGTTCGGCCTGGCTGTAGGTCGCGGTGCAGTCACCGGCGAACACCACGTAGTAGTCGCGCAGGAAAGCCTGCCGCGCCGTGGTCTCGACGCACACATTGGTCGCTACGCCCGTCATCACCACGGTGCGGATGCCGCGCGAGCGTAGCACCAGATCGAGATCACTGCATTCAAACGCGCCGTAGCGATGCTTGGTGATCACGACTTCGTCCGCATGGGGCCTGATCTGGAAAAAGTCGCCGTTCCATTCATTCGGCTCACAGACCGGGATCGATAGATAGACGCCGCGACGGCGGCGCATCGCCTGCTCGAGCCATACTTCGGACAGATACCAGTTCGGCCCGGTATTATAGACATTACGGATCCAGACGCAGGGAACATGCGCCGCCCTCGCCGCCTCCACGAAAGACGCGGCACCATCGCCTTGACCAGGGTCAGATCGCGGCCTTCGTGATGCATCGCTCCGCCCTCGCAGCAAAAATCGTTCTGCACGTCGACGATGAGCACGGCGCAATGTTCGGGCCGCACTTTCTCCGCCAGTGTTCTGAGCATGGCATACGTCCTAGGGCTTCCAGATCATCGTATTGACGTCGAACGGTTTGCTGATCATTTTGTATTTCACCGCCAGTTCGAGGTTCGCCTGCAGGCTGGGAATATTGTATTGCGTCGCAAACACCGGGAGCGTCACTTGTTTGACGACGTTAAGCTTCATGCCGGTGAATTTCGCCACCCAATTGTCGCGGTCATCCTTGGACATCGCCGCAATGTCCGTTGTTGCGCGGTCGATGCCGCGGCGGAAGCGCCGCGCCAGGTCGGGATGCGCTTTGACCCAGCTCTCCTTGGCAAAGAAATTGGACACATCCATCCCGGGAATGGTTTCGAGATAGGGATAGGCCAAAACCTTGGCTTTGCCGCCCTGCGTCATGAAGCTGACGAATGGCTCGACATTCCAGACCGCGTCCAGCCGGTTCTGAAACAGCGCGTCGGCCATCTGCGGAAACGGAATTTCCAGGAATTGGACCTTTTTCGGATCGACGCCGTGCTTTTCCAGCCAGGCGAGCATGTGTACGTAATTGATGCTGTTGATCAGCCCGACAGATACTTTCTTGCCAACCAAGTCGGCCGCGCTGCGGATCGAACTGGTGCTGCGCACGAGCAGCGCCGAATTGTCGGGCGGCTTGTCGTGGATGTGAACGTCTGGAGCCACGAACATCAGGTCGAGACCGTTGCCGCGCGCCACCATGGTTTCAAATACGGCGCTGGCGCCGATTTCCGCGCTGCCGCCGAACACCGCCTCGATTGCCACGGCGCCTTGCGCAACTGGGGTCCAGGTCACTGACAAATTCGCGTCGGCGAAATAGCCCTTGTCCCGCGCCACCAGAAGCGGTGTGAAATTGGTGATCGGCAGATCGACGACACGGATCGCAGCCGGCAGAGGCTTGGTCTGGGCGGCTGACTGCAAGTCTGCGATCGGCAAGAGCAAGCCGATCAACGCCGCAGCTGCCGACCCGAGTATTCGCAACATCGCAACCTCCTTCTGATCATCGCCGGCCGCTGCTCTCCTGATGCCAGCGGATAAGTTTAGCCTCGCCAAGCAGGAAGAGGCGATTGAGGACGTAACCGAACACCGCCAGCGTAAAAATGCCGGCATACATGTCGGGGACCTTGAAAGTGCGTTCGGCGAGCAGGGTGAAATAGCCGAGCCCGTCATTCGAGACGATCATCTCCGAGAGAATGGCGAGGATCAGCGAAATGGCGAGGCTGATGCGCATGCCGGTGAGAATTGACGGCAGCGCCGCCGGCAGCACGATCTCGCGCAACGTCTGCAGCGTAGTCAGGCCAAGCGTGCGTGCGGTATCTAGCTGCACCGGATCGATCGCGCGCACCCCGCTATAGGTGTTGAGCAGGATCGGAAACAACGACGCGACGAGGATAAGGACGACCTTCATCTCATCGCCGATGCCGACAAACAGCACGAGCACCGGCAGGTAAGCCGGGCCGGGGACGGGCCGAAAGATTTCGATGAGCGGCTCCATAAGATTATAGGCGATCCGGTAATAGCCCATCGCCAGTCCTACGCTGACGCCGAGCACGACCGCGAGCCAATAGCCCAGCATCTGCCGCCACAGCGTGGCGAGCAGATTGCCGATCAGGCTGCCGTCCAGGAGATCGTCTAACCAGGCCCGCAAGACGCGTGTCACTGGCGGCCAAGTCGGCGTGTCCATGATGTAGAGCGCTGAAAATTGCCAGAGCGCCAGCAAGAGCAGGATCAGGATGACACCCGATGCGCGGGAGGCCTGCAGCCATCGCAAAATCTGGCGGCTCATGCCGGCTCCTTGCGGCTAGCCATAACCTCGCGAACCATGGCGCGATAGAGGTGCTCGCGCAGCGCCAAATAGACGAGGTCCTGGCGCGTCCCCACCTGGCTGCGCGGATACCGCAAGGGTACGTCGACCACTTCGGCGACTGCGCCTGGCGAGGCGCTGAACAGGATGACGCGTTGCGCAAGGTAGAGCGCTTCATCGAGATCGTGGGTGACGAACAGAATGGTGAACTTGAACTCGCGCCAGAGCCACAGCAGCAGGTCCTGCAGCTCGACGCGCATCATCGCATCGAGCGCGCTGAACGGCTCGTCCATCAGCAGAATCTCCGGCCGCCGCGCCAGCGCGCGGGCAATCGCGACGCGCTGCTGCATTCCGCCCGAGAGCTGATAAGGGTAGTAGTTCGCGTAGCGTTCGAGTCCAACCAGCTTGAGCTGCGCCAGCGCGCGTTGCGCGATTTCGGTCCGCGGCGCCCGGACTCGATACTTTATGCCGAGACAAACATTGTCGAGCACTGTCTTCCAGGGAAAAATCGATTTGGTGTATTGTTGAAACACGAACATCATCTGCGGACGCGGCGCGTCCACGATCTCGCCGCGCAGGCGTACTGTGCCCGACGAAGGCCCGGACAGTCCGGCAATGATGTGTAGAAGCGTCGATTTTCCGCAGCCCGAAGGCCCGATCAGCGCGACGAACTCGCCCTCACCGACGCCGAAGGAGATTTCCCTGCATGCCTCGTGGCCGTGCGCGCTAAATCGTTTGCTGAGCTGCTCGACGACAAGGTAATCGACCATGCCACCCCCGGCGCCTCGCGTGACGATAGGGCGCTGCCTGATCTAAAGCAAGAATGGTGCCGTTCCTGCAGGCCTGAGCATAACCCGGCGGGCGCGAGGCAGATGCGGTTGCCGGCCTCAATTTTAGACAGCTTCAGCGGAAGTCGGGATCCTGCGTTCGCATTCACTCACAAACGCCGATAATGGCCTCGCTGCGCCGCTTTTTTGATTTCGTCGCGAGCCCTGTTGCCTCCGCCTCGGCGCCCACATTCCAAGTGATCGCAAGGCCGCGTTGAGCTCGATGGGAAGCTCATCCAGCCGCTTCCGTCGGATCACGCGATTGCCAACAGTGACTCACGTGGCACAAGACCCCGAGGCGAAAGAGCCTTGGAACCCGGACCTGCGCTTGCGCGTGTACTCGCACACTTTGCATTTTGACAGTTGCCGCGCCGTCCACTATAATTTGCTCAGCTTTGTGCGATTAGCCGGGTCAGCCTAACCGGGTCAGCCTAACCTGGGACAAGGACGAGCCTTGATGCAAGGGGTCGCTCCCCAAATATGCGATCAAGTAACCTGTCCATTGTTAGGCGGAGAAGCCGGGGGTCGCTCCCCCGGCTTCGTCTTGGCCGCGGGCCGCCGCGCTGCAAAAGTCCTTCAAGCTCTGCGTCATGACTGCGTCGCCATGATGCGCCAGTCCATGACGGCGTCGCCGTGACCGCCTGGGGTTCCGTCGCTGCGAGCCCAGCGTGACAAGCACTGGCGTCCGCCCGATCGAGATCAAGTGATCGTCAATTCCAGTCGCCTCTCCAGTGGGGGTGCCCTGTGCTGAACACAGCGCGATGCGGAGTTATGGCAGTGCTGGCTCTGCGATAGCGAATTCACTCGCCCTCGCGATCATGATGGTGGGATTTTCGTTTCGACACGATCAGGCGACAGGCTGCCATGCACCGGTTCATGCATACTCGCTGTGGGCCGATCTCAATTTTTCTGCAATGATAGGTACTGCACCATTCCGCACACGAATATGCGGAAGCGGGAAGTATTCCAGCTGCCAGGGTCACCGCGACGGCTATCAGAAATACTCGGATCATGCCCCTGTCCTCCGGCCGAGAGCTTAGCGCAATTTTCGGTTAGAAATTGTGAACGAGATCGACTAAGGTCTTGCCCTTTTTCGCAATGCACAGTGGCGAGACCTGACCTTCAGGTCTCAACAGTCCTAAAAGCAAGAAGCAAATAGGGCGTATCGCTCGCGCCAGCAGCAAACAACGCGGTGGGCACGCACTCTTGACCGCGCCTCGGCAAGATTTGCGAGCCAGCCCCGACTTATCCTCCATGACGTACGCCGGGAGCAACTAACCGCCGGCGCTCTAAGACTCAATGAATCAGTCGGCGCTCACCATACTCGTCTGAGGTTGACGACCGTCGCAATCACCCGCTGCGCGTGCTACGGACGCGCAGCGGGCAGACTTGCTCTTCCGTTCACGTGGACGCTGGACGCACTAGAAGCGCCGCCATCCCCAACCGCGCCGCCATCCCCAGCCGCGCCGCCAGCCGATAGGTGGACCATAGAAGCCGAAGACCGGCCGCCGCCAACCCCAGCCCCAGCGTGGACCGGGCCGCCAGAAGCAGCGGAATGGGCCGCAAACCCAACGGGCCTCCTGAATTCCAACAGAAGGTTTCGCCGCACCTGTGAGATGGTCCGCAGGCATGGCCGCCGCGCTGCCAATCATGGTGAGACTCAAGATTGCCGCTGCTGCCAAAGCCGACTTTGGATTAGACATGCTCATCGCTCCCAAGTTCGACCGAAATCGCCCGCACGGACAAAACCGAGCGGCAATCACGAGTTTCCCATCCGCGCGCGGCAAAATGCCACAGAACGAAGGGCAAGCCACGCAACTGGCAGATTTTCCGCGGGGCGGCACGCGCGTCCAACGCAGATCTGTTTGGCGGGCGCTTCGTTAGAACAAGCTTGGTAATCTCGTGGCCCGATCGAACACCGATCCGCTAGTCGCAGCGTCGTTTTCCAGGCTACCGCACGCCGGATCAGCCGGCGCGGGTCACGTGTGGTTGTCGCGGCACTCGATAGCGTTGTTCGCACAATATGCAATGCGTGATGGTATGCTATTCTAATATGCGAGCGATCCAGGGTCCTTGCGCTGAGCACCATCTTCGCCGTCATCGCATTTGCACTACAATGAACTTTTCGGAATTCAACAATCGGACCGGATCCCTCCTGTGCGGCTGGTGGAGAGCAAACCGCCACGCCAGCGCTGCCGGGACGCATTAATTTTGCTGCATTTGGCGACGTCCAACGCGAGCAAACACAGTCATGAAGGAAATACTTGCCATCGTCACTCCGGTTTGGGCTGACGCCTTGGAAGAACCCGCGCAACGCGCCTTCGCCCTCGCCCATGAGCTGGGCGCGCGGCTCACCGTGATGATCACAACGATCGAGCCGTTCCATGCCGCGCCTCCCAGTCAACCCGATAATATGCAAGGCGATGACGCGTCCAGACAGCCGCCAAGCCTCCACGACATTCTCGAACGAACCGCCGCTCTCGTTCGATCCGAAGCGCAACGGGCCGGCGTGGCGCATTTCATCCTGCCCCGGGCGGAGAAGTCGGTCGCCTTGCGGGAGCAGCTTATTGCCCTCGCCCAGGTGCGCGACGTGACCATCTTCAGCGCTTACGGGCCGCTCGCTTATCCCCGTCTGGGCCTTGTCGAGGCGGCGCTGTTCGGCTCTGGACGGCCGGTGCTGCTGATGCCGCGGGCAGCACAGACGTTTTCCGATGGGACGGTTATGCTCGGCTGGGACGCAACGAGAGCATCGGTGCGCGCTTTGCATGACGCCATGCCGTTGCTTGTTCGGGCACGGCAGATTGTCGTCGCCTCGGTGAGCGACGACAAGGAGCTTCCAGTCGCTGCCTCGGGACCTGCCATCTGCGGCTATCTCGGCGAGCGACGACTCAACGCCAGATTCCAAGCACTGACACGGCAACAACGAAGCGTTGGTGAAGCTCTCCTCTTTCACGCACGACAACTTGGCGCAAACCTGCTCGTGATGGGCGGTTTCGGTCATGCCAGAGAGCGTGAATTTCTCTTCGGCAGCGCCACGCGGGACGTCTTTCAGTCTTATTTGGAGATTCCAGTTCTGCTTTCACATTAGGAGGAGACTGAGTTTTTGCTCACTCCCGCACTGCGAGTAGCCCTCGGGATGCTCACCGCTCTGGCGGTTTCAGTCGCTCTATATCAGGCTTCCAGCGTTCTGGCGCCGTTTGCGCTTGCTCTTTTTGCCATTGCGATAGTCTGGCCGATACAGAAGCGGCTGCAATCTTTGATGCCCACGATATTGGCGCTGGCCATCACAGTCATTGCGACTGTCGCGGTGTGCTTCGGCTTCGCGTCGCTGGCCGTATGGGCCTTCAGCCGCGTCGGACATTCCATGGTCGCCGATTTGGGACGTTACCAGACGCTGTATTACAAGACGATTGCTTGGCTCGACGGGCACGGCATCTCCGTAGCCGGCCTTTGGGGCGAGCACTTCAACGTCAGGTGGCTCTTGGGGCTCGCGCAGCGAGTCACCGAACGTGTGAACAGCACGTTCGTGTTTTGGCTCATCGCACTCACCTATCTGATCCTCGGACTTCTGGAAGTCGACGACTTCAGTCGCAAAATCCAGTCGCTCGATAATCGGGAAGTCGCGCGCGTGCTGCTAGAAGGCAGCGCAGCGACAGCGAGGAAATTCCGGACGTATTTGATAGTCAGAACACAAATGAGCGCCGTGACCGGTCTCCTCGTAGGCGTGTTTGCTTGGATAACGGGACTGCAATTCGCCGTCGAATGGGGCGTCATCGCTTTCGTACTCAACTATATTCCTTTCATTGGGCCGTTTATTGCGACGCTGTTTCCGACGCTGCTGGCGATGGCACATTTCAACAGTTGGCAGGCTGTGCTCGGCATGTTCGTCGGGCTCAACCTTATACAGTTCGCGGTCGGCAGCTATGTCGAGCCGCGCGTCGCCGGAAGCGTGCTGTCCATCTCGCCGACGCTCGTGTTGTTCGCGATTTTCCTGTGGACCTTCCTGTGGGGCTTGTTCGGCACCTTCATCGGCGTTCCGATCGCCCTGGCGATCCTCACCTACTGCGAGCAGCATCCGTCCAGCCGATGGGTTGCCGACCTGTTGGGCGGGCCGCCGCGCAGGGAGGCCAAATAACGTGCACATCTTCCGGTGACCGTCGTAACGCGCTCGTCAGTTCGGTTCAATCGACCACCACCGTACCGCCACGACCCTCGCCCATCGCTGGCCGCCTGAACACGATCAGCAAGGGCAGGACGGCAAGGGTCGCGATCATCAACAGCTTGTAGTTGTTAAGATATGCGATAAGCGTGGCCTGTTGGTGAATCACCGCGTCGAGCGACGCGCGGCCAGCAGCAGTGAACGGATTCCAGTAGTGAGCGATCGCAGGGTCCTGCAGCGCGGGATTTACCGCGGTTACGTTTTTTGCAATTGTTGCGTGGTTGACCTGTGTATTTTCGACCAGCAGCGCGTTGACGATCGAAATCCCCACGCTGGAGCCGACCGTGCGCGAAAGGTTGTAAAGCCCGGCACCTTCCGTCCGGTGCTGGGGAGGTAAGGTGGCGAGGGTGGTGGTGCTCAGCGGCACAAACAGAAAACCGAGCCCGATGCCTTGAATGACGCCCACCCAGATAACCGTTTCTTCGGAGATGTCGGTCGTCCAGCCGGTCATCAGGTAGAACGAATAAGCGGAAGCGCCGAGCCCGATGCCGAGCAGCAATCGTGTATCCACGCGGCCGACCAGTCTGCCGACCACCAGCATCGCCAGCATGGTGCCGATGCCGCGGGGGGCCATCACGAATCCGGATGTGACGACCGGGTAGTTCAACAGATCCTGCAGAAAAAGCGGCTGCAGCGCCAGCGAGGCGTAGTAGGTCATGCCGACGATTGCGATGAATAGGACCCCGGCGACGAAATTGCGATCGCGGAACAGCGACGGCCTGACGAACGGCTCGCGTGCCGTAAGGGTGTGGACGATAAAAAGATAGAATGCCGATGCCGCCACCACCACTTCGACGAAGATCTCACCAGAGCCGAACCAGTCCTTGAGTTCTCCGCGGTCGAGCGCAATCTGCAGCGCGCCTATGGCGGTGCTCAGGGTGGCGAAGCCGAACCAGTCGAGCTTCTCACGCATGTTTCGCGGCGTATCCGGCAGGAATGCGATCAGGCCCAAAATGCCGGCGATTCCGAGCGGCAAATTGATATAAAAGACATAGCGCCAGCTGTAATTCTCGGTGAGCCAGCCGCCGAGCACCGGCCCGATGACCGGTCCGACCATGACGCCCAGTCCAAACAGCGCCATGGCAAATCCCTGCTGTTCTCTCGGATAGATGCTAAAGAGCACCGACTGAGACAGCGGCACCAGCGCCGCTCCGAAGGCGCCTTGCAGCAGTCGGAACAGGACGATTTGGGTCAGCGACTGCGCCGCACCGCACAGCATCGAGGAGATAGTGAAGCCGGTAATCGACACGAGAAAGAGCCGCTTCAATCCGAAACGCGCGGCGAGAAATCCGGTCGGTGGTGTCATGATCGCGGCGGCGACAATATAGGAGGTGAGCACCCAATCGATCTGGTCCAGGCTCGCCGAAACGCTGCCCTGCATGTAGGGCAGCGCCACGTTGGCAATGGTCGTGTCCAGCGCCTGCATCAGCGTGGCGAGGCTGACGCAAAGTGTGATCGCTAGGCGATTTCTGCCGTTCGTTCCGGCCGCGTCCGCCATGACTAGAACCAGTCGGTCAGGAAATGTGGAAGGCCGCGCGCGTGACCGGTGTCGACGGAGACTTCGGTGCTCATTCCGGCGCGCAGCGGCGGCAGGTTCTGGTCGCTGGTATCGACGCTGACCCGCATCGGAATTCGCTGCACGACTTTCACCCAATTCCCGGTCGTATTTTGCGCCGGCAACAGTGAGAACTGCTGCGCCGACGCCGGGCTGACGCTCTCGACCCGCCCGTGCCATTTCAGGCCCGGATAGGTGTCAACGGTGACGGTCGCGAGCTGCCCCGGACGCACCCAGGTCAGCTCGGTTTCCTTCGGGTTGGCGTCGATCCAGAGGTGATCCGTATCGACGAGGAAGAAAGCAGGGGTGGCGGCGGCGAGGTATCGCCCCGGCGCCGTCGACGGAACATTGGTGACCGTGCCCGAAAAAGGCGCGGTGACGACGCTGCGCCGGAGCTGCCGCTGCACTTCCGCCAGTTGCGCCAGCGCCTGCCGGTATTGCGGAAGCTCCTTGGTGGGGGCGCTGGCATTGCCGCCGAGGCGGGCAAGCTGTAGCGCCGCCTGATGCTGCAGCGATTGCAGCTGGGCCTTGGCGGATTGCAGTGTGGAATTTGCCTGATCGTATGCCTGCCGGGTGCCTGCCCCGGTGCGCAGGAGCATCGCCGCGCGGTCGTAGCTGATTTGCGCTAGATTTAGTTGTGCCTGCTGCGCCGAGACATTGCTTGCCGCCGCGCTATAGTCTTGCTTCATCGAATTGAGAGTGAGCTCGGCTTGCGCCAAGTTGGCCTCGGCCTGATCGACCGCGTTCTGAAACGGCTCCGGATCGAGGCGATAGAGCACCTGTCCTTTTGCGACATGCTGATGATCAGTGACGTCGACTTCCTTCACGATGCCCGAGACGTCGGTGGTGACCCCAACCGACCTGGCATTCACGTAGGCATTGTTGGTGGACATCACTTGTCCGCCAGTGATGTACCAGTAGATTCCGATCGCCAGTACCAGCGGCAGGAGCGCGAATGATGCGCGGCGTAGCCAAATGCGCGACCGCCGCCGCCGCTTCTTTGGCGGGCGCTGCTCGTCGTCGCGGGGCTGTGTTCTCGGAGCCTCCACGACCCGCAGGTCGCGCTCGATGTCGGGTGCTTCCGTGCCCGAAGCCCGCTCGGAATCAACGCGTTGGTCTGGCATGGCGGGTATCCGAGCTTGGGCGCACGCAAGAACGCCACAGCCCCAGAAGATTAAGGCCTTCGAGGGACTTATGTTCCGGAAGGCCGGTGGTTCGAAGGCGTCTTCCCGCTACCGTTTTAAAGAGCTAGCTTTGGACCGGCCTGTTTCCTCGCGCGCGAGCACCAGGTCAGCGCGGCGGTAAAGATAGTGCGCTCGGCCATGCCGCCGCTCTCCTGATTCGCTCGTATCGCCGTGCCGCATCGGAGCCGATTCCAATCCCGAGCAAGGCCGCACGTGCTGCTTGGATGAGTGCAGCTTCAAAGCCTGTGAGCGACCTGGTTTTAATTTGAAATCGACAAGCAGAGCCGGATGCTGGATGGCCGACCAAGCAACAGAACCAGGATCAAAACGGTGCTGGCGAAGCAGCCGAAGCTCCTCGACGCAGTCTGGATGGCCGCATGCGCCTCATTGCTGAGAGCCTTCGGACTACTGAGCTGCAAGAGGGGCGACAATGACGGGCAGAGCGACATAGTTTTGCAGTATGTTTTGCAGCACCACCGCGTCGAAGCTCGAAAACAGGCAGACGATTAGATTTGTCTGTTGTCGATCCGCTGGTAAGATGACAAGCCATGCGCAAAGCGTTTATGGTCCACTTGAGGAGGAGGACGAGACGGGCGAAATGTCGCTCGGGCCCTCCGCCTGCGGCCGTGACCTCAATAATCCCAGCGAGCCGGCGCTTTGTCGCATTCATGACATTGGGCACGAGGCGGGTGGGGATCCTCTCTCGCCCTCGCCATCCGTTCCGGATTTTTAGCAACGATGGCGATCCATATCGTTCCCGGGTTAGCCGGTGTGCGCCGACAGACTTCAGGACGTGCCAAAATGGGGTGCATTCACAGGAGCAAAGTCATGAAGGTCAGTGACGTTATGACCCCGAACGTTGTTTCGGTGCCGCCTGACGCCTCGGTCGTCATGGCCGCCCGGCTCATGCTACAAAAGCAGATCAGCGGTGTTCCCGTGATTAACGATGTCGGCAATCTCGTGGGTATCGTCACCGAGGGCGACTTTCTGCGGCGCGTGGAAACCGGTACCGCGCGCCGGCGACCGAGATGGATCGAATTCTTCATGGGCCCCGGCCGGCTTGCCGACGAATATGTACGCCTCAGCGGCGGCAAGGTCAGCGATGTCATGACCCATGAGGTGCAGACGGTGCCGCCCGACGCGCCGCTTGAACAGGTCGTGCGCCTTATGGAGCGTTACAATATCAAGCGAGTCCCGGTCGTTGACAACGGCAAGGTTGTCGGCATCGTCACGCGCGCCAATCTGCTCCATGCCGTGGCCGGCTTCGCCCATGAGATCGCCCCGCTCTCTGCGGGGGATGCAGCCATACGCGACCAGCTGCTCGCCGCATTAAAAGATCAGCCGTGGGCGCCGGTGACTGCGATCCACGTAAACGTCAGAAATGGGGTCGTTCAGCTATCGGGCGTTATAACCGACGAACGGCAGCGACAAGCGTTGCGGGTCGCGGCCGAAAACATTCCCGGCGTCAAAGAGGTTGAGGATAATGTCGTCTGGGTCGAACCTGTCTCAGGAATGTTCGTTGAAGCGCCGGCGCGGTGATTCTCGGCGTCCGGCGAGGGCCAGGTCCGCGACCTTGACTTTAAGCGGCAAACGCCGCCGCGGGCGAATTGTGCGGCGGGAAACGCGCCTTGTTTAGGAATTGCTATGGCTCGAATCTGCATGAGCCAGGTAGCGGAGCGTGAGGCCAGCCACGCCGACGGCGAGGTTTACACCGGCCTTTCCCAGCGCCGATATCGGCTGCAACATGGTCGATCGCCGCGATCCTCCGACCAGAACCTTTGCGCCGGCGCCCAGACCAAGTGAGGCTTCGGCGCTTGCTCCGACATAGTGGCCAGCGAGCGCTCCGGCATTGCGATGTCGCGTCCGCGCAACAACCAACCAGGTCATCACCCCGCCCGCTGTCACTCCGATATCGAGCCCGAAGCGCGTGATTGTCCCAGAGTAGCGTTCCACCCGCCCGTCGCTTGCCTCGAAGCGGCAGGCCATGCGGCGACGCGAGGCAATCAGCGCACCGATGCCTGGTCCCACCCGGCAGATCAGCGTGCCGAGCTTCACGCGCGTCTGTTCGGCCTTGGCTGGGGTCTCGGCGGCGAGCAGAAGCGCCGTCATTGCCGCGGCGGCGGCCGCAGATTTGCATACGTCTTGCAACGTCATAGCCAGACCTCTGTTGTTGCGCGCGATTGCAGGAGGGCACGGCAAGTCCCATGCGCCGTTGCGATCGACCCCGTGCTCACCGCGCGGGTGTCTCGCTGGTGAAAAAGAGTACCACAAACTCATGAAATGCATTAAACATAAAAAACGTCCCAATTTGTTTTGCGGTCCGTGAGACCTATTAGCAGCACGCGAAGAGGGACATTTTCACGTCGTTTAACGCAGCAACGAGGCCCTCCCTTCAAGGGCTGCATGAAGGATCTGTAAGCGATGCGCGGAGTATGGGCTGTGACTGGAATGGCGCTTGTCATGCTGGCGATCGCGCCGGCCGCTGATGCGGCATTGATATGCAAGGGCGGCCATCTGCATTACGGCGGCAGCGAATTCCACGCCGATAGATCGGAGGCTGCGGCAAGTGCCATCGACGCCTGGCGCCGCATCAAGGCAGCGAGCGAGGGAGCAGCGCGCGCGGCAAGGATGTTTCCTCACAAGGAACAACTGCATTGTGAGCGCGCTACGACTAAGGAGGGTTGGCGCTGCTTCGTGCGCGGAGGACCCTGCCACAAAACTTAGGCCTTCGCGGTCGCGATCTCGAAAAGCGCGCCAACTCTGTGCTGACATCGCCATTCCTTCGCCGACAAAGGCCCGGAGCCGCGACCACAAGCATCTTGAAAGTCTCCAGCGACGCTTCCCGGAGCAATGTCCTTGGCCCGATTAATCTTTAGCTGAAAACATGCGCTCCGCGGTTATCATTGTTGTGGCCGTCCTTTTCGTCGCTCTGCCGGCTTTCGATACATATCAGTATGACGGGTACTATCGTGCGGCCGCGTGGGAGCAAGCCAAACATGCGGTGGAGCAACTCGAGCACAAGGTTGACGATTTGTTGGGAACCGGCGGCCGCTGACGAGTTCCCTTGCAGTGCCGGAAGTTTGCAGGCAATTGCATGTATCCGTCAGCGCTGCTGTAATCAACCAAGTCGCTTGAGCTTAGCCCCGGGCTGCCATGCGCCGCTTCGAGCCATGCGCCGGTTTCATCTGACTGTTTACTGCCGCCACTTCGTCTATTCGCCGAACGGATCGCGGGATTGCGCATGATTTCGTTGCCGGCGTCCAGACGGTCGTCATCATATCCGAAACGGAGGGTCGCGGCCGATAGCCGCCTCTTCTCCGCGCCGCGCAAATGGCTGGCGCGGGCAAGCGTCAGGCGAAGCAGCAGCTGAAAGCAAAGGATGCACGATGGCGACGGACGGTCTTTTGATCGATCTTGCTCTGCAAGGCGGCGGTTCTCATGGCGCGTTCACCTGGGGCGTCCTCGACCGCCTGCTTGAAGAGAAGTGGCTGCGCATCGCAGCGATTTCCGGCACCTCGGCGGGTGCCATGAACGCTGCGGTGCTGGTGAACGGCTGGGCGGAGGGGGCAGCAGAAGGCGCGCGACGCGCACTCGCAAATTATTGGCTTCGGGTATCGCGCGCCGCAGCCTTCAGTCCGCTGCAGCGCTCGCCGCTCGACCGCCTGATGGGACGCTGGACCCTCGACACGTCCCCGGCGTATGTAGTGATGGATCTGACGTCCCGCCTGCTGTCCCCTTACGATCTCAATCCGACCGGCTTCAATCCGCTGCGGAACATTCTCGAAGAGAGCATCGATTTCGAGCACCTTGCCGGATCGCCCATCAAGCTGTTCGTGACTGCGACTAACGTGCGGACCGGCCGTGGGCGCATCTTCCGCAACCTGGAAATCACCGCCGACGTTTTGCTTGCTTCCGCCTGTCTGCCAACCATGTTTCGCGCCATCGACATCGATGGCGAGGCCTATTGGGACGGCGGTTATGCCGGCAATCCGACGATTACGCCGCTGGTCCGCGAAAGCGATGCGCATGACACCATTCTCGTACAAATCAACCCGCGTGAACGCGCGGACTTGCCGCGCTCGGCTGCCGACATCGTCAACCGGCTCAACGAGGTTTCTTTCAACTCGCCGCTGATGAAGGAACTGCGCATGATAGCCCTGTTGCGCCAGGTGGCCGATCCCGGCACTGGCGAGGGCGCGCGCTGGGCGCAGATGCGCATGCACCGGATCATGACCGACGCGCTGGCTAAATTCGGCGCCTCGTCGAAGTTCAACGGCGAGTGGGAGTTCTTGGTGATGTTGCGCGAGGAGGGGCGTCGTGCCGCGAGCGAATTCCTCAAGGTCCATGCCGGCGATCTCGGCCGGCGCTCCACTGCTGACATCGATGCGCTGCTGGCGGAGTGCTGAGCGATGGGACTCCTTGGCATTCTGGTCGGGCTCGCGATTCTGGCGTGGCTCGCGTTTCGCGGCTGGAGCGTTCTGCTGCTCGCTCCCGCCGCGGCGCTCGTCGCCGCCGCCTTTGGCGGGCAGCCGCTGCTCGCCAGCTGGACGCAAACCTTTATGGAGAGCGCTGCACGTTTTATGGCGCAGTTCTTTCCGTTGTTTCTGCTTGGCGCTGTCTTCGGCAAGCTGATGGACGACAGCGGTTCTCCGCCTTCATGACTAAAAACTTTGGCGAGCGCCGCGTCGTGTTTGCGGTCGTGCTCGCGGGCGCGGTCTGACCTATGGGGCGTCAGCCTGTTTGTCGCCTTCTTCGTGCTCGTCCCCATTGGCGCAGACATTGTTCCGTGCCGCTGCAATTCCGCCTCGCTTGATGCCCGCGGCGATCGTGCTCGGCACCTCGACCTTCACTATGTCTGCGCTGCCGGGCACGCCGTCGATCCAGAACGCGATGCCATTCTTCGGCACCACGCCCTTTGCCGCGCCCGGCCTCGGCATCATCGTCAATCATCATGCTTAGCTTTGGCCTGTGGTGGCTCAATCGGCGGAGAAGGTAGCGCGCCGCGGTGGCGAGGGGTACGGCACGGAGGCCGAGCCGATCGATTCGGCGGTCGACGACGAACTGGTGCGCGAACGCGCGACCACGGCGCGCGAATTCGATCCAGCAGAAATCCGCCGCGGCGCCATGGAGCGGCTGATCCTACGGTCCTGATTGCCGCATTGCCGGTTTTCGCGGTCATCGCGGTCAATCTCTCGATGTCGCTTGTGGTCCTGCCACGGATCGATTCCTCGTACCTCGCCGAAGAGCGCTGGGGCGGGACATCGCTTAGCGCCGTGGCCGGCGTGTGGTCCGTGGTGGTGGCGCCGGCGGCCGCGATCGCAACGGTGGTGCTTCTCAATCGCGCGCGGCTGCCGGCATTGCGCGAGAGCATGGATGCGGGCGCAAATGCGTCCGTGCTGCCCGCAGTCAGTGTCGCGAGCTTGGTCGGATTTGGTGCGGTCATCGCCGCGCTGCCGGCTCTGCAGCAGTGCGCGATCGGGTGCTGGCGATCGAGGGCGGCCCGTTGGTGTCGCTGGCGGTGGCGACCAACGTGCTCGCGGCATTGACCGGGTCAGCCTCCGGCGGATTGACCATAGCCCTCGATGTACTCGGCCATAATTCTGTGGCAATCGCCTCGCGCGCCGGCATCAACGTGGCCATTGATGCACCGCGTCGCCGTCATCGGCGCCGGCACGCTCGACATCCTGCCGCACAACGGCGCCGTGGTGACGCTGCTCGCGCTGTGCGGATTGAGCCATCGGGAGAGCTATTTCGATATCGTGATGGTCGGCATCATTAACGCCGTACTCGGGTTGGTCGCAGTCATCGCGCTGGGCACGGGTTTTGGGTCATTCTGAAGGCCGGCGCCACGGCGCCATTCGACACCGAGCGGGAATGGCCGGCGCCGGTAATGGCTCCCACTCGATTCGCCTCCTACAGTTGAAAGTCAAACGCGATCGCGCAAATCCCGAGCAGGCGCCGAAATCCACGGCTGTGCATTGTGCGATGCAAAATTGGACGAGGGTTGCTCGGATAGGCCGAGCCGAGCCTCAATGCATAGAGGGCGGACCATGGGTAAACATAGACTGGCTTTTGTCGCCTTTGATAGTGCCAAAGAGAAGCATGCAGTGGCAATCGCCGACGACGGTCGCGATGGCGAAGTGCGCTATCTCGGTGAGATCGACAATTCGCCTGACGCCGTCAGGAAGCTGGTGCAAAGCTAAGTCGCCAGTATGAGCGTTTGCATTTTTGTTACGAGGCTGGACCGACGGGGTATGGGCTGCATCGACAACTGACCGCTCTTGGCCACGTCTGCGATGTCGTTGCGCCGACGATGATTCCGAAGCGCTCCGGCGATCGGGTCAAGACCAACCGTCGGGATTCCGTGACCTTGGTCAAGTTGCTGCGCGCTGGGGAACTGCGCGCGATCTGGGTGCCGGATACCGTGCACGAGGCGGTGCGGGATCTAACCCGCGCTCGCGAGGTGGCGATGATTGGTCTCAAGAAAAAGCGTCAACAGCTGTTGTCATTCCTGCTCCGCCATGGCCGGATCTTCCCGGGTGGGAAGAATTGGACAAAAATGCATGAACGCTGGCTGGCGAAGCAGACCTTCGCTCATCCGGCGCAGCAGATCGTTTTCCAAGATCAGCTTGAAGGGATCAACGCGGCACAAGTTCGTCTGGCTGCTTTGGAGCAACAGCTGCGTGAGATCGTGCCGACCTGGACGATGGCGCCGGTAGTGGCAGCCTACCAAGCCTTGCGGGGGGTGTCTTTCCTTGTCGCGGTCACCTTTGTTGCGGAGGTTGGCGATGTACGTCGCTTTGCAACTCCGCAGCAGTCGATGGCTTTTCTCGGCCTCGTTCCGTCGGAACGCACGACCGGTGACACGGTGCGGCGCGGCTCCATTACCAAGCCCGGCAATCATCGAGCGCGACGGGTGCTCATCGAGGGAGCGTGGACTTACCGATTTTCTGCACGGGTCGGCGAAACCTTGCGCGAGGTACTCAAGTGGCCGATAGGCTTATCGACGCCCGCGCTCTAGACATTGGGAAGCCCCCAGACGAACAACGGTCGATGCGCGTAACCAACCCGCGAATAAGAGTTTGATCAACCGTCGTCTAAGCCTTCATCGCCGGCTCTGTGCACTCGGTCGGAAGCAAACCCTGTGGCCCAGGGAGGGAAGTTTGTTGCCCGGGCCTGTTGCTCGCACAGAGGATTTGATGGGTTGCGGACGGGCACCAATCGGCTGCGCGTTCTATCGTCTCATTGCGGCTGACAGATGCAAGGCATTCGCGCGGACACTGTCTGTGTTCACGGTGGGTGTAGCAGGATAAGCGGACGTGGCGGACTCGCGAAGAGGACGACGCGATTTGACCCATTTCGACAAATCAGCCGGATGATTTGCCGTGCTGCACAATGGGTCAGACGGTGAACAAGCTTGGTGTCACAGTGTCACCATCCCTGCTACAGTACTCTGACGAGGCCATCGATAGCTGGCGTCGACATCTAAGTAGCGGACTGGAGTTGATCATGCGCAGCGCTGCATTGGTGTTTGCTTTCTTGCTAGGCGTAATTGCACCGGCTTTTGCCCAAAGGGCGAGCATTGAGGCGGTGAATGCTAAGTGGACTGAGTTTTTTAACAAAGGTGATTTCGAGGGCGTGGCGTCACTCTACACCGCCGATGCGACTGCATTTCCACCAGGCTCCGCCATGATGAAAGGGAGAGCTGCGATCGGCGCCATGTGGAAAAGCATGGCGGAGAAAGTTAGCGATCCAAAAGTTACAACCATCGACGTCAAACGATTAGGACCTTCGGCGGCGCGTGAGATAGGCACCTTCAGCCTCAAGACTAAGGGTCCTACGCCGAAGGAAGTTACCGGAAAATATGTTGTGGTATGGGAGAAGGTTGGGAAAAATTGGAAGCTCGCAGCCGATATTTGGAACGAGGGTAAGTAGCTTAGCGATTACCCGGCATATCGCGGAAGCATCCCAGAACTGCTGTGCAGCTTTGCGCACGAGAATCTTATTTGGGGCTTAGCTACGCGACAAGTCGGGAAGTGCACAAAACCGAAGTGATAGAATATCGTTTTCGCACCGTTCTTGAGGTATAAGCTGACCTTGATCCCGAGATGGCAGAGACTGGTCTCGGAGGTTGTCGGGTCCCAGTTTCGATGAGTCACGACCATGCGCCTTGTTCAATTCAGCAAGCCAGGGCCTCCCGCGGTCATGCAGTGCTTCGACGTGCCGATCCCCGAACCCGGGCTGGGGGAGGTTCTGATCCGGGCGCATGCGATCGGCGTCGGTATGCCGGATTGCTTGATCCGATCTGGCACTTACAGCGTCATGCCGCCACTGCCGGCGACACCCGGCACCGAATTAGCCGGCGTTATCGAGAAAGTTGGACCGGACGTGACGACGCGGCAGAAGGGTGAGCGGGTGTACACGACAGCACGCGAGCGGCCGCATCGCGGCGGCCATTACGCCGAATACGTCACAACGCCGGCCGAAGCGACTTTCCTCCTGCCTGACACAGTAGATTTCGAGACCGCGGCAGCGCTCGCCAACTATCAGGTCGCCTATCACATCTTCAACGATGCGCTGCACCTTCGCGACGGCGAAACGGTGCTCATCTTTGCCGCGGCGGGCGGCATGGGAAATGCACTGATCGACCTGGCAAAAGCGGCGGGTTTGCGAGTGATCGGCGTGGTGAGCAGCGAATAGAAGGCGCTTCGTGCGCGATCTGGGCGCAGATCACGTTGTCAATCGCAAGGAGTTCACGGTCAATGAATGCGTCAAAGAGATCACGCGCGGCCGCGGCGTTGGGACTATTATTGATCCGATAGCCGGGCCTAGCTTTGTCGAAAATGTCGAGATGCTGTCGCCCTGCGGGATCCTCCTCATCTACGGCGCGCTCGGCGGTAAGGCGCCACTTGACCTCTTGCCCTCGCCGCGCCTGCGCAAAAATTCGCCGGCTGTTCGTCAGTTCACCATCCATACGTGGGATCATCTCGTCGAAGAGCGCCGCGCCGGCATGCGCGCCCTCATCGATATGCTCGCGGCCGGAAAGCTGCATCCACGCATCTATGCTCGTCTGCCGCTGAGCGAGGCGATACGAGCGCACGAAATGCTTGAGAGCGGCGCAGTCATCGGCAAGCTGCTGCTACTCCCGTAAAGCTTCGCAGCGATGTCGCCTATTGGCCCAGAGCTGCCAACTAGCGCGATGCAGCAAAGTCGTCAGTAATCTGAGGTAACACCGGCATCAGATCAATGTATTCATCACGGCAGCCGGGCCATGCAGTCCCACGGCGCAGACTGATTCCACCGATCCCCACTGCTGCTCGCCAACTTGTCAAAGACCGGAAGAATTTTAACTTTTTCGCGCTGGAACCTAAGGTGGTGGGGCGGATTAAGAGAGGTGTGTTCCGCACTAGGGGTGTTCTGCTGGCGGTCGCAACCGCAGGCGGCTGCGGATCGAGGTGCCGGGGCTATTCGAACAAGATAATTGATCCACCTGGAGGACGGCCGGGGCCCTATCGGGAGAACCCGTCATGAGTAGTTTATTCCAAGCGCCAATGCCGGATCGTGCCGCATTGGCCGGCCTCAAGCCTTTTGTCCTCGGCGTGTTGCTGGGGATCGATTCGATGCCGACGATCGCCGCGACGTTCTGGTCGCGATGGCCATAGAAGCCGCGCGCCCTGAAGACTGTGCCGAGCAAAGCTGCGTGACGATCCGATCTTCGCAACAGCGAGGAGCACAGGAGGAGGAAGTAGAAGAGGAGTTACGAAATGACAGGTGATAGACGACGCCTGCTACCCGGCATCTCGTTGGGTGCAGCGGTTGCTACATTCAGCTTGGTTGCGACGCTCAACGTGGCGGCAGCTATGCCATCGGCCGCCACCACGGTCCACGCTGCGCAAGCCGGGCTCTCGCAGGTGGAGAAAGCCCAAGTGGTGATCGGCCCACGTTGGCGCGGCCCGTATTGGCGCCGGGGTTGGCGCGGCGGCCGCCGGGTGTGCTTTTGGCGCTTTGGACGCCGCGTCTGCGTGTGGCGTTGATTGATCGCTGGAGGTGCCGGAGCTCGGCACCTTCAGCCATGCCTTTGTGCGCGCAGGCGAGCGCGGCTATCTGTGAAGCGAGCCGGCACTATTACACTAAGTACCGGCGACTGTACCGGTACACTAAACCGAAGTTTTCGACTAAATATCGGCGAGCTTACCGGCGCGTTCATAGGCTTGGTCGATCAAGCGTACCGCCTGCAGACAGTCGTGGACGCCGATCGGCGGCGGCGCGCCGTTTCGCCACTGATCCAGCGCATCGCGCACCGCGGCGAAATAGGGCGCGGTGACGTCGCTTCCCGCCAACATCTCGTCGCCCGCTGCTGTGTCCAGTTTCATCATCCCGTCCTTCATTGTCAGAATGGCATCCCGGCCCGCAATCTTCCACTCCCCGTCAGTGCCATCACGTGGGAAGCCATTGCCAACTTCAACGGTACCGAGAACTCCGCTAGCCGAGCGAAGCAAGACTGAGGCGTAGTCCTCGACCGCGTATTGGTGAGCGCGCCGGCTTATTTGCGCGCCCGTCACCTGTGCGCCCTCGCCTGTCAAGTGGAGGAACATGTCGAACGCGTGGGAGCCCAGATTGCGCAGACAACCGCCGCCGGCTTCCCTAGGGTCGAGCATCCAGGCGCAATCCCAGGCCTGATAGCGCGCCGGCCCGGGGCGATTGATCCGCACATAGATGTGCGACAGCGGCCCGAAACGGCCCGCGGCAAGCAGCTCCCGCGCGCGCTCGGCGAAAGGCGCGTAGCGCTGGGCTAGCGGCACGGCAATGAAGGCGTTAAGCCGCGCGGCTTTGGCAGCAATCGCCTCCACCTCGTGCGCGTTGAGCCCCATCGGCTTCTCCATGAAGAACGGATAGCCTTGATCGAGCAGGTCGTGCGCGATGCCGGCCATCTGCCGATGCCGCCCGAGCGCCACAACGAAGTCGGGCCGGGTGGCTGCCAGCATCGCGCGGTAATCCGTAAAGGTCGGCGGATTGCCGACCGCGGACGCTCGCCGCGCGGCCAGGCCGGCGTCGGAGTCCTGGATGGCGATCAGCTTCACGTCCGGTATGGCAATGAGGTGCCGGAGGTAGGCGGCATCGTGGAGCGCGTGCCAGTGGCTCACCTCGATCGCGGCAATGCGAATTGTCATGGGCACCCCGTGATGGTCCGGCTTCCTCTCGGAAGCACTCGATATTTGCATCGCAACACGCAGGAATAGAAGTGATGCGGCCCCACATGCCATTGACTACAATGCCGCACGGCTCTGCAAGGCTTTGAGATCGGCATGGTCACCTGGCTCGAGGACAAGCCGCTCCCTTCCCGGTTCGCCGGCGTTGATGAGTTGGACAATTTTCTTTGCCGACCGAGCCGGATTCTAGCGGCCGATCTTGCCGCCATCGACGGCGACATCATGGTGCTTGGCGTTGGCGGCAAAATGGGGCCGACGCTGGCGCGCCTTGCGCGCAATGCGGCACCCGACAAGAGCATCATCGGCGTCGCACGATTCAGCGAGGCCGCTCTGCGCAAGGCGCTTGAGGCGTGTGGTGTCGAAACCATCGTCTGCGATCTGTTGGATCGCGCGGCAGTGAAGGCCCTGCCGCAGGCCCGCAATATCATCTTCATGGCAGGCAGGAAATTCGGAGCTCAAATTGACCCGGCCTTGACTTGGGCGTTGAATGTCTACGTACCTACGATTGTCGCTGAAACCTTCAGCCGCTCGCGGATCGTCGTATTCTCGACCGGTTGCGTTTATCCCCTGGTCACCGTCGCTAGCGGCGGCGCCAAGGAGGACACGCCCCCAGTACCGCTTGGTGAATATGCGAATTCCTGCGTCGGGCGCGAGCGTATATTTGAATATTTCTCGAAACGTTGCGCCACGCCGGGCCGCCTGTTCCGACTGAATTACGCCATCGATATGCGTTACGGCGTGTTGTTCGACATCGCCACCAAAGTGCGCGACCAACAACCGATCGACATCAGCATGGGACATGTCAACGTCATTTGGCAGGGGGAGGCAAACGCGGCGGCTTTGCGGTCTTTGCGGTTTGCAACTACCCCCACCACTCCGCTCAACGTCTCCGGGCCGGACATTATTTCCGTGCGATGGCTTGCCAGCATTTTCGGCGAACGGCTCGGCAGGAAACCTCGCCTTGCCGGCGAGGAATTGCCAACCGCCTTGCTGACCGACGCGTCCCGTGCTCTCCATCTTTTTGGTCCCGCGAAGGTGACGCTTGCACAGATGATCGACTGGACTGCTGATTGGGTTGCGAGCAATCGTCCGAGCTTTAACAAGCCAACCCATTTCGAGGTCCGCGATGGCGTCTTTTGACGTCGGGCAATTCCGGCCACTCGCCGAAAGCCATATTGCGGATTGCATGGCGCTCTCCGCCGAGGCCGGCTGGAATCAGACAGCCGAAGACTGGGCCTTGTTCCTGCGCCACGGCATCGTTTTTGGACTTCCGGCAGCGAGCGGTAGCACTGTCGCCACCGGTGCCGTTCTTCCTTATCCCGATGATTTTGCTTGGATCAGCATGGTGCTCGTCACCGAATCGCGGCGACGCGAACGGATTGGCACGACTGTCCTGGAGATGTGCTGCAGCGAGATTGAGCAGCAAGGCTTGGTGCCTGTGCTCGATGCAACCCCCGCCGGCGAGCGCGTCTACCGTTTGCTCGGTTTCGAGGGGATGTTCAATATTGCTCGCTGGCAGGGCGTGGCCGAGCGCAATGCCGAACCGCCGAGTGGCGTTCGCGGCATGACGGGCAGTGACATCGCCACGGTCACCCAGATTGATGCGGCCGCTTTCGGCGCTGACCGGGCGTTTCTGCTCGAAAGCCTGTTCGGTCGGCTGCCACAGCTGGCCTTCATGACCCAGGATGGGATCGGGTTTTTGCTGGCTCGGCCCGGCCGGCTCGCTACTCAGATCGGACCGATCGTTGCCGCCGATGAGGACGCTGCCGCGGCCCTGCTTGATGCCGCGCTCGGCCGCATTAGCGGGCCGGCATTTCTTGATGTTATCGACGGATGGCCGCTCGTCACACGCCGCCTGCGGCAGCGCGGATTCGTCGTGCAAAGGCCATTCTTGCGGATGAGTTTAAAGCGCCGCTTACCCTTCGGGAACCCCGCGCACCTCTTTGTCGTCGCCGGGCCGGAGTTCGGCTGATACTGCGACGCATCGAGCGCTCGATTGCTTTCGCGCCGCACCGGATGGTGAGGAACTTGCGCGCCGATGCTGTTCCGGGCTGACGCCAAGGCAGCAAGAGCCCTTTCGCAGACGGTCTTGATTGCTCAACACAGCTGCACAACGAGGCCGGACAGTTCGGCGAGAATGCGTGCAGATTGAGATCACGACGCGAACCTCTTTGCCGGCTGTGATCTCATGGATTTTCGCAACAACGTGCAGATTAAATTGGCGACACAGCCAGCCGCAACGGCATATCATGCACGCCGCACTGTACCAGCCGGCCATCAAGAAATTGGCAGAGGATGCATGCGGAAATTCTTCGGGCTAAGAGGATCGGTCACCCGCATCACGATCGAGAGCCAAGCTCTCCGCGCCAACATGCTCAGCGACCCTTCGGGGCGCGTTGTCGATCTTTACATACCGGCCGGACATGATGGACGAGGCTTGCCGTTACTTGTGGACCTTGTCGGCTTCACAGGCAGCGGTCTGTCCCACACCAACTGGGTCGCGTTCCGCGAAAACCTGCCGGAGCGGCTTGACCGGCTGATCGGGGAGCAGCGCATGCCGCCGGTCGTGGTCGCCTTTCCGGATTGCTTCACCCGGCTTGGCGGCAACCAGTACATCAATTCGGCATCGACCGGCGCCTGGGAGGAATTTCTGCTGCATGAGATGCTCCCGGCGATCGAGCGGCGGTATGAGTGCGGCGGTACCGGACGCCGCGGCGTATTCGGCAAAAGCTCCGGCGGGTATGGCGCAATCACGCACGCCTTGCGCCACGGCGATGTTTGGGCCGCAGCTGCCTGTCACTCCGGCGATATGGGATTCGAGCAATGCTATCTGCCTGACATGCCGGCGGCCCTGCGCGCCATCGCCCGCACGGGGAATTCGATCGAGCGCTGGTGGCAAGAGCTCGAGTTGGCCAAAAAGCATCCTGAAGGGTCCGGCAAGGTGATGAATGTGTTGGCGATGGCGGCCAGCTACGACCCGGATCCGACCCAGTTCCTTGGCATAAGGCTGCCGGTCACACTCGACACCTGCGAGATCATCGAGGAGCGCTGGGCGAACTGGCTGCGGCAAGATCCTGTTTTTGCGGTCAATAGCCAGGCACACAATCTACGCCAGCTCAAAGCGCTTTACCTCGATTGCGGCGAAAAGGACCAGTTCAATCTGCTCTACGGTGCGCGACGGCTCGTGCGGCGGCTAAATGAGCTTGGGGTTGCCCATCGCTATGAGGAGTTCCCCGACAACCACACCAGTGTGGATTACCGGATGGACGAGAGCTTGCCTTTTCTCGCCCAGGCGCTGTCTGACTGACGGAAGGATGCGTGAAGCACGCCGCAAATCGCAGCGCCGTCCCGATCGCCAATCCGGCGCACCCAGACGGTAGCGCCCCGGCATCCCCAAGTGATGGCGCCGACTTTGAATGCCGCTACCACCTCATGACCTTAAACCGGTGCAAAGCCTAATAAATCACTCTGGTACACTCTATCGGCATTGGGGCGCTCCGCGAACTAGTGAAAAACCATCGCAGGTTAGGCCCGCTCTGAGGGATCGGGATGGTCTTCGACAACATCCAAGAGGATGCGCTGGCTTGGAGCGGTTTCAATTTCAGCATCAAATGCGCCCCCCGCCTCCCGAGCGAGCTCATCCGCAAATTGCAATGCGAACGAACTCCATGACTCCCACTTTGCGATATTAATGACGGTCACTCCAGACGTATCGTCCGCCACGAGGCCGCGCAGACTGGCCGGCAGACTGCTTCGCTCCGTCGCCCGCGTCAACGTTTCCCCTTTAAAGGCGGGATTGTCGATCGGAGCTTGCTTTTTGTAGGCCTCTACAAAAGCGGCTTCCTGTAAGCTGCCGCGCAATCGCTCCCGGAAGGGACCGGGAGGCGAGGCCTTCCGGGCGCGCCAATAAAACAAAGCGCAGATGCATCGCGATGGTAATCGTTGGCCCTATCGGCTCGCACAAATCATCATCATAAGTCGCTTTGCGATCGTGCCAGTCCATGTGATCGGCCATACCGCGCCGCGCAGCGCTTCCTCGAGCTCGGCCTCGATCATACTCTCAATGAAGTAACGAACCCGCTCGCGCACCCCTGGTTCGATCGGGTCAAACCAGTCCTCAAGAAGTTGGGCGCTCGTTTGAGGTCCTAAATGTACGACCGCAGGCTTCGTGGTATTCCTATCCGTGGCGTGGTCTCTATCGGCGCTTCCGACGCCGAATTGTTGGGTTGATCAACCCGAAGGCTACGCCACTCTCAATTAGCACCAACCCTGCGAGGGCACCCCGTGGGTTCGTCGGCATCGTAGTGGTTCACAAATCTCATTCAATGATCAAAACGCGACGCATCCGATAGCTCTCACTCTTAAACTGGGATACGGTCTCGCAATGGGCATAGATCGATTAGCGGTCACTCTTTTGGCCGGCGCCGGATTGCGCCGGTTGAAGAGTAGCTCTCCAGGAACTTTGCGCGGAACTCGGCTTTAGCTTGACGAAAAGCCAGCTGGAGGAACACGCCGCCCTTAGCAGCGGTTGCCTACATATGTCAGAGGACAGCCAAGGAGTACTGCGTCGGCTGGAAGAGTACCGCCGTACGGTGGAGGCTCTGACGCGCATTGGGGCCGAGGCGATGGCCCCCGAACAGCTTATGCAGCATGTGTGCGGGCAAATAGAACGTGTTACTCACATTGATCGCATAAAGGTTATGCGCTATCGCCCCGAACGTGGCGATCTACTCTTGGCCGCTGGGGTAGGTTGGCGACCGGGTGTTGTAGGTAACGTCAGCTTGGCGGTGGACTTCAGATCCCCGGCTGGCCGTGCCTTTCAGACCGGCGCCCCTCTCGACATTGTCGACATACGAAAAGAGCCCGAGTTTCGACTTCCTGATGTGCTCCGGGAACACGGGATAGTTTCTCTCGTGAACGTCCCAGTGATGGTTAATTCGAACACGTGGGGCATCCTGGAAGTGGATAGCACCGAACCATTTACTTTCAATCACTGGGACATCAGCTTTCTCGCCACCGTCGCGAACATTATGGGGGTGTGCCTCACATTGTACGCTTCGCGGCAGGAAACGATTGAAGCGGCCGCCAATCTAGCCAGGGAGCGCGAGGCATTCCATACGTCGATCCGTGAATTGCAGCATCGCACGAAGAACAATCTTCAGATCATCAGCTCATTGCTCGCGATGAAGCTGCGAGAGGTGTCGCCCGATGTGCGGGCCAAGTTTGACGCTGTAATCGGGCGAATACAAACGATTGCGTTGGCGCACGATCAGCTTGCGAACACATCGGGTGCAAGCAGTGTTCGTTTTGACGATTACCTGAGGGCTTTGTGTGTCAATCTGGACCCGCAGCGCTCCGGGGTAGTGCTTCAAGTGGAAGCGGAAACCGTCGAGCTACCGCTCGACCGCGCAATTCCCGCAGGCTTAGTTGTGAACGAACTGGTGACGAACTCTTTAAAGCATGCATACGCAAACAGCAGCGGAAAAATCCACATTCATTTCTCAATCGTAAGCAATTCGACTGAAGCTTGCGTCAGTGTCGCAGATAACGGCCGGGGCTGGGATGTGCCGCCAGCCAAGGGCACTGGCCTGTCGCTTGTCGAGGCACTCGCGCAACAAATACAGGGGTACGTATCCTATCCGAAGGTCGATGACGGAGCCAAGGTGGTCTTGTGCTTCCCCGTGGCTATCGCGCCCTAAAGTGAGGCAGCGCAGAAATTGCCCAGCCGCACCGGTGGGTTATTTTGCCGCGGTGTGATCGAATCAGTAATGGCGGTGTTGATCTCTTTATTGAGCAGATCTCACAAGTAGCGCGCCTCATGCAAATCGGCTTGGCCGTCGCGTTGCGGGTTCGCAACGCTACTTCGCTCCTTTGCGTTCCTCGTTTAGGCGTGTTGCGGATGCGCGCAGCGTACGTGATGCGCTATACAGGACCGCGATTTGGTCCGCAGCGCCTCCGCGGGAGCCGCACAGATCACTGTAATCACGTGAAAAACGGCCTTGCCTCACATAGAACTTCCCCGAGTAGAACAAGGATTGTAGTGGCTGGCGGATTACACCTCTGACCCAATTGGGTTATAAACATTTTGAGGAACTAAGACTGGCCTGGCGCGGGGCGGCATTTGCAAGCGCGTTAATCGCCGCGTGTGGTGACGAGAATTGCGCTTATGCGGCACCGCCGGGCTCAGTCATGCATACTAATCATGGCCAGCAATACCGGCTGCGACGTCGCCATCTCGTGCTTTGGGTGGAAGATGCACTCAAGCTAATGAAGCGATCGGCAGAAGCGAGCCGATAGTGATACGAGAGGTCCGCTCTTCACGAACGGCACCGAACATTGCGGACGGCCCCAATATATGAGAAAATCAAGCTTTCTCGTAGCTGCTTCTGCTGATGCGCCACACTAATACGGGCGTCCTAGCTGTAAGGCCGTCGGTGACGCAAGGTCGTTGGAGGTGTCCATGGCTATCGTGCTGGACCATACGATCGTTCCGGCGCACGACAAGGAAGCCTCGGCGCGATTTTTGGCGCGCATTCTGGGGCTGCGCTACGAGGACGCGGTGTCGCATTTCGCGCCACTCAAGATCAACGACACACTCACGCTCGATTTCGACAATGATACCGATTTCGAGAGCCATCACTATGCGTTCAAAGTCGACGAAAGCGAGTTCGATGACATCTTTGCACGCATCGGAAGGCATCGCGTATGGCAGCGGGCCGGTTTCGCTCGACGATATGCACATCAATCATCGGCACGGCGGGCGCGGGTTTTATTTCCGGGACCCGAATGGGCATGTGCTAGAGGTGCTGACGAGATAGTTGGCGCCGGCAACGCTGTCAGAGCCCGGAACAGCGCCGTAGGCGTCGGCGCCGGACCGCCTCAAGTTTCGACCCGGGCAATCGCGGTATAGATGCGATGGAAGGATGGCCAATCCTTATTGCCGGCGGTGGGCCGGTCGGCCTGATCACCGCGCTTGCTCTGGCGCGTCAGGGATTGGGCGTCCACGTGTTCGAGGCCGAAGCCAGGATCAACGACGCGCCGCGGGCGGCGACCACGCACGCGGCGACGCTGGAAATCCTGGGCGATCTCGGACTGGTTGACGAAGTGATCCGCCGCGGACTGGTCGAGCCGCTGTTTCGCACCTGGGACCGATCTACCGGCAAGCTGGTCGCCGAATTCGACTTCGGCATTCTCAAGAACGACACGCGCTATCCGTTCGCGGTTCAGTGCGAACAGCACAAGCTCGCCGGCATGGCCGTCGAGCGGCTGCGCGCTTTCCCGCAGGCGACCGTCGAGTTCTCCGCCCGCGTGACGGCGCTTTCGCAATCGCACGACGGAGTTGAGATCGAGGTCGCGACGGCCAGTGGCACGCGCGCGGTCAAAGGCTCGTATCTGATCGGCGCCGATGGCGGGCGCTCGACCGTGCGGAAATCGCTGAGCATCGAGTTCGAGGGCTATACGCACCCCGAGCGGTTTCTCATCCTCACCACACCGTTCGACGTCGGCAGCAAGTTTCCCGGTTGCACGCGCAACTATCTCTCTGACCCGGAAGATTGGTGCGCGCTCTTCAAAGTTTCCGGTGACGACGGCAAGGGACTGTGGCGGGTGCTGTCGTCGACCCGACTCGAGCAGACCGAAGCTGAGCTGTTCGACAGCGACGCCGTCGAGCATCGGTTGCAGAAGTTCATCCCCAAAGCAGGAGCCTACGAGGTCGTGCACCGGAACCTGTATAATGTGCACCAGCGGGTGGCGGCGAGCTTCCGACAGGGCCGTGTATTTCTCGCCGGCGACGCCGCCCACGTTAACAACCCGCTCGGCGGGCTCGGTCTCAATTTCGGCATTCACGATGCCGTCGAGCTGAGCGGACTTCTGGGCCGCGTCATCCGCCGCGAAGCAGCGGACGAGATTCTCGACCTATACGACCGCCAGCGACGGCCGCTGAACATCGAATTCGTGCAGCAACAGACCATCGCCAACAAGAAGCGGATGGAGGAGAAGGATCCGGCCGCTCGAGTTAAGAGTTTCGAGGAGCTGGCTGCCATTGCTGCCGTCCCGGCGGCGCACCGAGCTTATCTGCTGCGCGCTTCGCTGCTCGACAGCGTCAGAAAGCGGCCGCCCATTGCTGTCGAGTAAGATCTGAGTCTCGGCCGTACCACCTGCAATGAGCTTTGTGTGCCTCGATCTCGCTCGATAGCACCCATTGGCGGCTTTGATACCAGCAGCCCGGCGACGAGGCCGCTGGGGGCGGCGGGTTCATGCAGCAGCAGTGCCGCCGCGCTGAATGGTTACAGCGGCATGTTGAGCGGAGGGGGAGTGGCGGTGGTGGCTGGAGGAGTTGATCTCGGAGGCGGCTTCGAAGCGGTCGACGACGCGGATTGCGAAGCAGAAGGGGCCTCGGACGGGTTAGAAGGTGTCGAGGTCGCTGGGAAATGAGAAGTTTGGGGGCGGTCTGTCGGCAACGGCGTTACATGCCGGTGGGCAGCCGCCAATCTCGCCCGGTTTGAAGGTACTCGTGCCGCGCGGTCGAGCACGGCACAGTTGCCGAGTAAGAGGAAACACAGCACAGACGACAGGACTTTGCGCATTGCTCATCCGTCGTGGCGCGAGCACTTGAATGCATGCTAGTCAAGTTCTCTACCCTGGCCACTTGATGGCTAAACGATGGCAATCCCCAGGCTGGGGCGAAAGGTCGCCTGCGCGCCGCGGCAGCTTTGCCAGTTCGGCTTCTTTGTCTCCTCGCCGCCTTGCGTTTGCTTGTAACTGAGCACGTGCTTGGGGGCGATTATCGAGCCGCCTCCTCTCGATCATTCCGACGCGATCCCAGGTCGCCACCCACTCCCAAACTAATCCTGCGGTCTGGCGAACCCAATCGCCTATCGCGCGAGCAATTTGTTTCTCGGTTCTCTACCCCGCAACACTGCCCCAATGCTCCGCCAAGTGCTCGGCGCCGCGCAGCGCTGTCGTGAAGATCGTGTAGGTTGGATTTGATGCGCCTTCGGTCGGGAAGATACATGGCCCGGCCATCCACAAATTTGGCACTTCGTGGGTCTGGCCATAGCTGTCAGTTACGGAGTTTGACGAATCCGTTCCCATGATGGCGCCGCCGTGCAGGTGCGCGGTCGGCATGATCGGGCCTTTGCCGGGCCAGACTTCCTTGGCATCGGTGGCCTTGCCGATTTTCATGCCCTGATCGAAATTCGCGTTCCACAGCGCTACAGCATCGGCGTCGAAGCTGTGGATCAGGCGTGCCATCGGCAATCCGTATTCGTCCTTTTCACTGACCAGCTCGACGCGGTTCTCGATGTTGGGCAGGTCTTCGCCGAAGATCGTCAGGTGCGTGAGCCCGCGCGCCGCGCGCTTCATGAACACCGCAAGCTCCGGCCCGAACAGGTCGCCGCGCGCGAGCGCGTAGTCGCTTGTCTTGTGCGAGGTGCCTGCGCCAATAAACGAGGACCCGAAGGCGCCGGGGTAGCTCGTCTTGGCGTAGCGGTCGTACGACATGTACTGCGCGCCGACCGTGCCCATGTGCGGGGTGATATCCTCGTCGAACAGCGCCCAAGTGCCGGCGATGTGGTGGGTCATCATGAACTTGCCGACAAGCTTGTTGGAATTGGCTAGCCCATTAGGATGCTTGCCGGTCGCCGAGTTGAGCAGAATGCGCGGGTTCTGCGCCGACCAGGCGGCGAGCACGACGACGCTCGCCTCCTGCACGTGGCGCTGCTTCTTGGGATCGTAATATTCGACGCCGATCGCCCGGGTACCGCCCTGATTAGTGAGTACCCGCGTAACGTTGCTCAAGCCGCGCACCTCGGCGCCAGCCTTGCGCGCCTCGTCGAGATAGGTGACCAGCGGATTTGCGAGCGCGCCGATCGGGCAGCCGACATGACACCAGCCGTCATAGATGCAGGCGGCGCGACCCTTGAAAACTTGCGAGTTCATGCCATTGGCCATCGGGATCAAGTGAATTCCGGTCGCCTCGGCGCCTTTGAGCCACACTTCGCCGGCCGGAAACGTCTTCATCGGCGGCATCGGATAGGCCTTTCCAGGCGGACGCCATTTTTCCTCCGCCTTGGCATCGCCGGACACACCGATATCCGCGGCGACTTTGTCGTAGAAAGGTGCGAGATCTTCATAAGAGATCGGCCAATCGTGGCCTCGGCTGTGCTCGCTCTTCATTTTAAAGTCGGTCGGCAAATAGCGGGGAAACTGCGCGAAGTAATGCAGCGCCGCGCCGCCAACTGCATAGGCGCCCTGATTGGCGTAGGCAAACGGGTTCTTGCCGCCGAGCAGGATGGGCCCCCCGGCGGGCTTGAGTTGACGCCCCCAAATATCGGAGCTAATTAGATCGCGGAGCGACCGATCCGGCCCGCTGTCGAGCACCACGACCTTCTTGCCGCTCTTGGCGAGAACCGAGGCGTAGACCGAGCCCGAAGCCCCCGATCCGACCACGACCAGATCAACTTTTTCGTTTGGCATGACTGGCCTCACTCACCACTTCATGGTCGGCGCGATGTGCGGCATGTAGGGAATGCCGAGCGCGGCATAGCCCTCCATGGTGGCATAGACGACATCGACCGCGTCGCTGCGCAGCACGGTGAAAACGAAGGGCGCCGGCGGACCCTGCCAAACATCAAGCTTATTAACGCGCATGAGATCGACTAAATGATGCTGCTCCTCGGGCGAGAGCGCTGCAAACTTCCGGCCCTTGGCTTTCATGCTGGCGCCGTCGACTGCACCGAGCGCGCCGCGATAGAAGTTCGCAAACGGCGGGCGGACATTGAGGATGCGGGCCTGCAGGAGAGCGTCTTCGGGCGAGATCGAGATTTGCTGATCGACGAAATTCGCAATGCCGGCGTCCCTCGCGCCGGGCACGAGCGTCTCGCCGATCGCTTCAAGCGCGGTACCCTCGTCCACCGTCAGAGTACGCAGCGGTACGCGCTCGGCGCGCGCTTGCCTCGGTGTGAGCATCACTTCGGCGCCGCCGATGGTGAAGGCAAGCGCGCCAAGCCCCGCGCCTTGAACAAAGGCGCGCCGTTCGATGGCCATCATACTGTTTCCTCCCCTCGCTGCGGCGGAGCGTTTTGTGGCGAATGCGGGAGCCGCAACGGTGACGAAATTCAACGCCCGATTGGGGCATGAATCAAGCGGCACAAGGCGGTCGAGGGGGAGTGCAGGCGCCATGGCCTTGCTGCGCATTATCGCTATTAGTGTGAATGTGCGCATCAAATGAACGGGAAACGGCGCCCGAGGCCTCCGTGGCCAGTCGGGAGTCGAGATCATGAGTAGACGGCTCTGCGGGGTCGGGCGGCCCTTCGATGCACCGCCGGCCAAGCTGCGTCGAGAGCACTGCTGGCTGATTGCCGCGCAGCGCCGATGTCGTGGCCGCCGTTTGCAGAGCCGAGCGCATCGTTACGCGCCGGCTCGCGGACGATCGAACGCAATGTCTCGAAGCGCGCCGCCGACCGCCAGATCATCAAAACCGTCATCAGTCAGGCGGACGACGAGGAGGTATGGAGGCGGACTTCGTGGCCGGTTATCTCGCCGGATTTGCCGACTGCATTCTACTAACGCTAGAAATTCAGCCTTTGTAACCTCTCCACCACGTCGTTCGCGCTGTCGCGCAACAAGCCAGAAAGCTGTCTGGTTGCAGGCCGCCCCTGCAGGTGCGAGGACCCACAAAATGCCCCGTATGATGCGTCCGATACCCGCACGATGGTGAGCCTATTTGCGGATGTCCTATTGAGGCTTTGGTTAAGCGATTCCTAACAGGTCCCCAGCGCCCCGCTGCTCGCGAAACCAATGTGTATCATCGATAAATGATGGCGTGTCGATATCGTCGCCAGGATATTGCAACGGAAGTCTCTCTTGCGCCCAAATGTTTTACTTTCCGCCGCCAGGCGCAGGCTCGGCAACTACGTTAAGTGTTCGTTAAATTCCCCACACCACGATCGCCCGGTCCAGTATTCGCGTTAAAACTTCAGCGAAACCTAGCCCTTCTCAATCTCCTCAAAAGGAGCATCGGGCCGCAACGTGACGAACTCGATTACAACGTCTCAAATAGTTGAGTCAGCGTGTCATCGAGTGGGCAGGAGTGCTCAGGCGGCGACCACTTTACTGGGTGCAGCAAGCTTAGTACTCGCCTGTGTGTTCACAGCACTTTTACCGGGTTCCATTGAACAGCGCTTTTTTTCTTTGTTGCTATTTGGCGGACTTCCGGCGTTGGGATTTTACTTGAGTGGCCATACTTTATATGCGCTCCTTACGCGCAGCGCGACGCTTTCCGAGTTTATTTGCTTTAGCTGCATTCCACAGCTGCCGTCTTATTCTAGAATACTGGTGGATCGGACTGCTGTGCCGGCCTCAAGGGCTGTGCGTTGCTGTCTAGAGATCTGCGGCTGGACACAAGAACTGCTTCTTTTCACAACGAGAAAATGTTATCCATTCATCCATAGATGTTGGGGTGTTCGAACTGTTATTCTCGACCTTGTGTTCCTGCTGATACGAAATACTGCTCGCCTGATTATTGCAATCCACCGCCGGATGGCCGATGCCAGATTTTTGCATGGAGGTTATTTGGCGATAAAGCGAGGCTCTTACCGATCTGACAGCTGGCGATTAGGCTGGCTGATAATTGTAAAAGGGGCATATGTTTCGGCATTCGGCGTAGGATGGCTTGCGGGATTGTACCTGTATCAGTTCGTTGAGATGAAAAACGAACTTACCCGCGCGACGGAAATTAACGCCGTGGTCGACCGGATAATCCTTGCTGAGTTGGGTGGTAATCCGATGGCGAAGAATCCGCACTCCAGTGCGACGGGTCTCGGGCAATTCGTCAACGAAACCTGGCTGGAAATGATACGAGCCGACAGGCCAGATCTCGCAAAAGAGCGCGATGAAAATGAAGTCTTAGAACTTCGGCGAGATCCGAGACTCGCGCGTGAGATTATAACGCGCCTTGCCGAGCGAAATGCACTCGCGTTAAGTCGCCGAGGCCTACCTGTTACTACCGGAACGCTTTACCTCGCTCACTTTTCTGGCCGCGCAGGCGCTGTAGCGATTCTCTCGGCGCCGGACGATGCTGACGCGGCGCTCGTTATGGCGAGTGCCGATCGAACTGGGCGAACCACCAGGGAGGAAATCATTAGAGCCAATCCGTTTCTCGAGCATTTCACAGTCGCGGATCTCAAAAGTTGGGCGTACTGTAAAATGGGTGCGGCCGCGAGTTGTTTGCCCAATCGGCCAGGACACTGGACCCCGGCCCTAAATTCAAGGAACCGCGGCCTGCCACTTGCCTGGGACCTTCGCGAGAAATAGGTCTCGGATATTCGGCTGCACCAGACCGTAACAGAATCGGCCCCTTTGGTTTTCCTTCATTCGGGAAGCACGCAGCTGCTTACGCTGGATTATGTTGTTCAACTGCCATCGAACACATTGGTTGTGATCATTTCCAGGCCGGAAGGGCCTGGAATGATTATCGGAGGCCACATGGTGCAACGCAGAGACCTTTGGATCCTCAACGGCATCCTTGGCGGCCGCTGATTAAACAAAAGTGTCGTCGAATGGATCTCACTGCGGAACGGACGAGCTGGCTCTCGGGAGTTGGTGAATCCGGTCTTTTGACGAGCGCCATGCCGCGGGCCAGCGCTTATTCGTCTGCGGCCTCGCAATTGGCTGATTCGCCATGCCTTACGTCTTGGCTTCTGCCGGCACTTTGGTGGCCCGCGCAGGAGACATGAACGTATCGGCCAGCGCCAGCCTTCTGTTAACGCTCCCTTTACCGATCCTCCAGACAGTTTGAATGAAATCAGCTGACTATGTACTGGCCTCCATCGGCGAGAAAACGCAGAGGTCCCAGTTTTTGGCCGTGACATTGTGCATGGGAACATCTGCCTGGGCTCCATTCAGCAACAAATGAGGCGATCACCGTTAAAGCGAAGCTCGGCGGCTCTTGCGGAGCTCCCCGTAAGCGGAGGGCCTACTACAACTAAAACGTGAAGTTCTGGGTCCCTTTGCGGCCCCTTAGGTCACCTTTTACCATGAGGCGATGTGCTGAAGATTTACTGAAACAGTTGCGATAATTTGATGTTTCGCGATAATTCAGGCTCTCGGTGATTCGCCTCGGATGAGCGACGCAGACAGATATCGCATCCACGCTCGCTATTGCTTGGCGGTGGCCGATCGAACCCAGCGCCCCGAGGAAAAGCAGATTTGGCTCCATATGGCTCAGACTTGGCTTGGCATGATTCCAGATGCCCAACGAACCGCGGAGGACGCTTCCGCAATCCGAGATCGCGGAAAAGGAAAGCCCAAAAACTGCGCTGCTTAGCTACCGCGTCGCGGTTCTCTTGGACGGGAGCTCCAATACGCCTGACGGCGGAATCTTCGGGCGGCTTTGCCGAGCCGAGGGTCGCAAAACCGGGCCCCATGCCGCAGCTGGGCACGATCATACGGCCCCAGCCAGTCCAATGATCGTGACGTTGCGTTGATCCTGCGCCAACAATCATGAAGCGTTTGACGCTTGCATCGATTGACTATCCAACGCGCGGCTTAAAGCCGCGCCTTTGACTAGGGATACCTTCCCGCCGCGCTCATCCTGGAACGCGGTCTATCGCTCGCTCTCAGCACTAAGCGCCCGCATTGTTCTGGTCGCATATGCGCGATAGGCAACACAGCATGGCATTTTCTTCCGATAAGAATTCGGCTTCGATAAACTTCGCCCTACACGGTTCCCATTCACCTGAAGCTGCAGCTCCGCCCATCGTTCTCAATTCTGGTCTTAAGCGCCCGTCATCTTTCTCTATGGCCCCAGCAGCTGCAGGCTGACCGCTTAAAGTCGACCACACACGAGGCGACTTGTGCAGATTGGCACTAGCATCTCAGCCGGCTTTCAATGGCCGGCGTGTTCGAGCGCGAAAGCTCCGCCAGGCCCTGCAGACGCGCGCTCCAGAGAACTGCCGACTGTGTGCGAGACCAGGTTGAGGATTAACGGTTTATTTACCATGCGCTTGCCTAATATGGCCAATTAGAAAAGAAATAATCGCGCTGGACTCGCGTGTACGTGCTGCGCCGGTTACCGCCGGTGCTCGCTAATCTCCCGCGCTGAGCCGGTTGGGATACTCTCGGCAAGGCGCCTACGTAGCTGACCATAAAGCCATTGGTCGAAGATGACGTCATGTTCGTCACCCCTATGAACTGAGATAGGTAAAAGGATAGGAGCGATGGCAAAGGTTTTGGTTTTGACATCCGGCAGGGGCGGGTTTGGCAAGACCAGTACTACCGCCGCTGCCCTTCGAGCAGCGCTCGCTCAGTTCGGTGATAGCGTCGCCTTCATCGACTTCGCCGTCGGCCTGCGCAATCTCGAGCTGATGGTGGGCGCCGAACGGCGGGTGGTATTCGAAGGACGTGCCGATGACGATAGCGACGCAGCCCAAGCATTTGTTTAGCAGCCTGTTCAGACGGACGGCTGTATTTGCCTGGTTCCGGCGCAAACACGGCTCGGCGCCGGTGGCCCACGATCGGCTGACAGTTCTGCTCGCCCATGAAAGGGCGCAAGGGGCCAAGGCCGATCTCTTGAACCAGTTGCGTGGCGAACTCGTGGCTGCGATTTGTCGCCATGTCATGATCGTGCCGGATAAAGTCCAAGTCAAAATGGATCATCGCCAACAGGTATCGACACTTGCCATTGAGATCGAAATCCCGGCGTAGACCCAAGATGCTTGCAGCTCACAGGTCGCCGCCGGAGCTCGAACGCGGAGTAAACAATGTTTAAAAAGGACGACGCTTTGGATGCTCTCACGCGAGACCTATATCGAGCGCGCGAAAAACGCGACACCCTGACATCCGATGTCACACAGCTGACTGCTCAGATCACCGAGTTGGAAGCTCGATTTTCTGAGGAGAAAGATCGACGCGATCGCGAGCGGCTTGGCAACGAGATTGCAGAGATAAAAAGGCACCTTGAAGAGACTGCCCACAAGGCTGTCCCTCTCATCGTCAAGCTTGCAGCTGAGGCCGAGCGGGCGGGGGCGATTGTACCGGAAGCACGCGGGGTTCAAAAATTCCTGACGGAGGTGGCGACTGAAGTTGAGTCCGTGATTGCTTCGTTGTTGCTCCAGCTGCAACACCACGCAGAGGAGGTGGGGGTCGCGCACGCCACGCCGTCTCTTCCACGGTCGCCAACTAGCGTTTCTGAGCCGCCGAAAAATGGTGCTTTGTTCGCATGGCTGCGCCGCAGCAAGCAAACAAGCTTGCAAAGCAACCTCTGCCAAGAGAACGGCGATGCGGCGACTAAGGTCTGCCTGGTTGGCAGCAACCCCGTTGATTGCCCCGACCATATCGAGCAGGGGTTACCACCTCTCTCCCAGATTGACTAGAAGCTGCCCAGTATTCGTGGCGAGTCATCCGAGCCCCATAGGCAACCATTGCTGGCACCAAGACCAACATCATGGACCGGCGCTCGAGACGCAACGAGAAAGCCGGCAATCAAGCCGGCATGACCTCGTTGCCCGCCACGAATTTATCAATTCATGCGCGAAGTTCCCTTGCCTGCTCACAACTACCGGCATCCACGTCGGCACGGCGAAACAAAAATTGTGGGTCGTTTGCTAACTTAACAGCACTATCCGGGTTGACCCGGCACTCGCTCTACCGATACGCTGATGTGGCCAGCGCGGGGGTGATACCATGCAGCGCTATCATGACTTGGTCGAGTTAGCTCGCCTTTGCCGGCGTCAAGCGCAGATGGCCCAGACTGAAGGGGTGGCGCGCACGTTCCGCCAGATGGCGACAGAGTATCTACAAGAGGCCGACAACCTTGATGTCGGTGAGGTCCCCGACATAGGCCAAGACAGGCGTCATCCGCCCATTGAGCGGTAACTCAGGCAAGGCCCCGGTAGGGTACATCGACCGGGGACACGCATCACCGTGAGCTTGCCAAGGCGCCCTCGGCCGTAGGCCGCTTCACGACCAACGGAAATGAATTCACCGCATGGTGGCTAAATCCTCCAATGCTCCGGCGGCACGTCTAGCAATTCGGCAATGAAAAGGCTCGCTCGGTGAGGCGTGTCCGATTGCAATAACAAGGTTTCATCGACCGCAATGCCGATCACACCTCCACGCATCAGTCGAGTCGCGCCGGCCTGACGTATATGGCCTTAGACCAGAGAGGTCCTCACGCGTTCTTCTAACGTACTCTATACCAGGAGTGTCACATGGCCGGCCCGAATTGAAAGGATCACCTCGGAATTCCCCGTCTGGCGTCGATTGCTGTTTTACCTGGCCTGTCACGTGTGAAGTCAGTCGCTATGCAACCCTTCAGGCAACGTTTCGGCTTCTTTCTTTCTCTTTCTCTCTTTCTCTTGGAAATGATTAAGGAATGGATATGCTGCGGCGCGAATTCATCAAGCTGTTAGGTGCGATTGCAGGCCCGTTGCCTGTCCCAGCGGGTGCACGAACACAACTGCTACCGGTGCATGCGACGCCCGCGCAGCCAACCGCATTCACGCAAGCACAGTTGGACGCCCTCGAGGCATACGATAAGGCCCTAAACCAGTTTAAGTCGATCTTGGCCGAGCGGGGTACACAGATAACTTCCCATCAGTCGTTGCCGAACTTACCTGGGCAGGCGCTCTACCTCGCGCGCGTGAACGTGATGAGCACCTACAAGGACCTCACCGACGAGCTTCCATCCAGAATAGGAAAGCCCAATAAATTTGGAATTCCCCCTGCGTACTTCGATGCCGACATTGAGCCGCTGGTTGATGAGTACCGGAACCTCTTCAACATCATGGAGGCGCCGCCTGCCAACGCGCAAAACTCGGTCACTCCATTCGAGGACGTTGCGGATTTGGGTACCGCCATTGCGCAAGCCAAGGGACTCGATGGTACAGATATCGGCGTGGCAGCCCGCATCAGCCTGGGTCTGTTCTTTGCCGAGACCGACGGAAAGCAGAATGTTGGCAATGCACGCTCGAATGCGTACAAGGGAAGTCTGCAAACAAGCCAATTAGAAGATCGAGCCGGTCAAAAGAAATGGGCCAAACTCAAGACATCGATAAAATCTTTTGGGCTGGTCGCTCGCGACGAAAGCGAAGAGGCAAGGATCGGCAATTTGGATCATCGGTTAAATCACTGGACCGCGGTACGAGATGGTCTTGCAAACGCACACGCTGATCTTTTCCCGCAAATCCCCGCGATAATGGAAACGCTACCTGATCCGGTCGATCAAATGAAGGTCTTTGAACTCATCCAAATCATCCCGACTCCGACCAGAGCCGCTCTCAGGTCTGCTAGTTTTATCGAGTATAGGATTTCAGAGCCCAGAATAATGGGATATCTGCGAAACAACGCCATTTTTGCATTTGGACAGGCTGACAGAGCCAAGAAGTCTGCAAATTTCGGAGAAATTCTCGCTGCTATGTGGCTCTTCAACAACAAGTTTGAACGAGCGCTAGCCAAATTTAATCAGATCAGGGGCGGCAAATAAAACATTGCCGGTATTGGAATGGTTGCGAACATGAGCAATCAATAAACCGTCATGGCACTGTTTTCAGTGACCAGGTTCAGAATAAGTTCATCTCTCTCCCACTGCTCCATGCCCAATACGTTTACGCCTGGCCAAAGTTACGTCCGCTTACAGCTTCCGGGCTGTCGACGTAATAGGTTCCCGGTGAGTGTGATTGGTCGCTGCGCGCAGCCGAGCGCGGTTAGACGGTTGAGGGAAGCTGCAAGTGGTTGGGCCCTACCCGCTAGCGCTGCTTGTGAGAATAGCTAAAGGTGCGCCCGTCAGCAGCTTTTCACCGGGAGAATTCCAAGCCGTCCACCAGCACGCCGATGCCGAACGCCGTGTGGTTTGCGGTCGAGCACCATCCGACCTTTTGCTTCCGCGAGCGCGGCGAAGTCTTCGCGAACGCGGGGGTCGATCTTTCGGCTGCCGTTAGGCAGGCCCCGGCGGCCGCACGGCAAGGTCTCCGGGCGACGCCGTGCGCCCTCGACCCAACCAGTGGCTAAGCCGGTCGAGGTATAGATAAATGATCGGAGTCGTGTAAAGCGTCAGGCTCTGCGATACCAAAAGGCCGCCAACGATGGCGATGCCCAGCGGCCGTCGTAGGTCCGAACCTGCGCCCTGGCCCAATGCCAGGGGCATTCCGGCGACGAGCGCGCACATTGTCGTCATCATGATCGGACGGAAGCGCAACAGGCAGGCTTGATGGATCGCCTCCAGCGGGCTCTTTCCCTCGTGTCGTTCGGCCTCGAGCGCAAAGTCGATCATCATGATCGCATTCTTCTTGACGATGCCGATCAGCAGAATGATTCCGATGAAGGCAATAAGCGTCAGATCGTAATGAAACAGCATCAGCATCAGCAGCGCGCCGACGCCGGCCGACGGCAATGACGACAGGATCGTGATCGGATGAATGAAGCTCTCGTACAGCATGCCGAGAACAACATAGATCACGATGATGGCTGCCAAGAGGAGCAAGGGAGTGGACGTGAGCGATGCTCGGAAGGCCTGCGCCGTCCCTTGGAACGAGCCATTTAGCGAAGCCGGCGCATGTAGTTGCGCTGCGCTCGCGGAGATGGCATCGACGGCCTGGCTGAGCGCCACGCCCGGCGCCAAATTGAAAGAAAGGGTGACAGCCGGGAACACACCCTGGTGATTGACTGTCAGCGGTTGCACCTTTTTGGCAAAATGCGCGACCGCGGAAAGGGGTACCGGGACACCGTTGGTGCTCGGAACATAAATGCGTGACAATGCTGTAGGACCAACCTGGTATTTTGGCTGGACTTCAAGGATAACCTTGGACTGGTGCGTCGGTTTATAGATCGTTGCGACCTGCTGCTGCCCAAATGCAGAGTACAGCGCCGCATCCACCGCGGATACCGTGACCCCGTAGGTGGCAGCAGCGTTGCGATTAACTTCGGCTACTAATTCCGGCGCGGCGATCTGCTGATCGGACGCCACGTCAGTGAGAAACCTCATCGACTGCATCTTCGACAAGAGAATAGGCGCCCAGTGATTGAGTTCGTCGGAATTCGTATCTGTGAGGGTATATTGATATTGCGCTTGCGTCAGATGCCCGCCGACAGTGATATCTTGCGGAACCTGCATGAAGAATTTGGCGCCGATTACCCTCGTGATTTGCGGGCGCAGTTCCTCCATAATCTGTTCGATGCTCTTTCGCTGTCCGACGGGCCTGAGCTGGACAAACATGCGAGCCGTGTTCTCGCTCGGATTGAACCCGGTAGCGCCGCCGAAGCTCACGAGTCCTGCAACTGCGGGATTCTTAAGAATTATTCTTGAGATCTGGTCCTGGAGCTTCGCGATGGCCGCAAAAGACGTGTCCTGTCTGGCCTCGATTTCCCCGAACAGAAAGCCCGTATCTTCCAGCGGGATGAATCCTTTCGGGATCACGTAATAAAGGTATCCGGTTAGAGCGATCAGCCCGAGCGTTGAAAGCAACGTCAGAAATTGATGACGGAACACCCAACGCAAACCACGATCGTAGCCGGCGAGCATCCATTGGAAGAAGCGGTCGAAAGCGCGGTTGATTGGTCCCGGCGGTTTTTCGCGCTCGCGGCCAAGGAACAGCGAACACATTGTGGGCGTAAGAGTGAGCGCAATGAAAGCCGAAGCGACGACCGCAATGCTGACGGTCATCGCGAATTCATGAAACAGACGGCCGATGATGCCCGACATCAGAAGCAGTGGAATAAACACCGCGATCAGCGACAGCGTGATGGAAAGGATAGTGAAGCCGATTTGGCCGGCGCCCTTTAGCGCCGCCTCGAAGGCGGGCTCGCCGGCCTCAATGTAGCGCACGACATTCTCGATCATGACAATGGCGTCGTCGACGACGAAGCCAATGGCTATGCTCAGCGCCATCAGCGACAGATTGTCTAGGCTGTAACCGAACAAGTACATCACGCCGAACGTGGCAACGATGGCGAGCGGCACGGTTATGCTCGGAGTAATTGTCGCCCACGGCTTGCGCAGGAAAGCGAAAATAACCAGCACAACGAGAGCGGCCGTGATGAGCAAAGTCACTTCGACGTCGCGCACGGAAGCCCGGATCTCTTGCGAACGGTCGCTGAGCAAATTGACGTGCACGGATGGAGGAACCGAATGCTCAAGCTGCGGCATCTTAGCCTTGACGTCGTCCACGACCTGAACCGTGTTCGCGCCGGCGGTGCGGTAGATCAGCAGCAACTCGGCGCGCTTGTCATCGAACCATGCGCCGGAACGTCGATTGACTGAAGAATTGATGACGTTGCCAACGTCACTGAGGGCGACGGGGGCGCCGCCTTGGTACGCGATAATGACATTGCGGAACTGGCTCGCGTCGAACAATTGATCGTTCGTGTCCAGCGTGAATTGCTGCTGTGGGCCTTCCAAATTGCCTTTGGCCGCATCAAGTGTTGCGCTCGCCAGGGCCGTCTGGACCTGCGCGAGGCTCAATCCGCGCGACGCCAGAGCCCCCGGATTTATCTGCACTGTGACGGCCGGCTGTTGCTGGCCGGCAATCACCACATAACCGACGCCCGCAACTGTCGACAGCGATTGAGCTAGAACGGTGTTGGCATAGGTGTCGAGTTGGTATCCTGGCATCGCGTCCGAATGAACGGCATAAATCAGAATCGGGCGGTTCGCCGGATTGGTTTCCCTGTAGGTAGGCGGCGTCGGCATATTCTTCGGCAAAATCCCGCTCGCGGCGTTGATCTGCTGCTGCACCTGCCCGGCAGCAGCATTGATGTCGACGCTTAGGGCGAACTGCAAAGTGATCGACGTGGCTCCGAGCCCGCTGGTCGATGTCATCTGCGCCAGGCCAGGAATCTGCGTGAATTCGTCCTCCAGCGGCGTCGCCACTGTGTTCGCCATGATGGTGGGACTTGCGCCGGGCAATTGTGCAGCGACGACGATTGTGGGGAACTCGACGTTGGGCAGCGCAGCGACGGGCATCAACTCGTAGCCAACCAGCCCGAACAGAAAGATTGCCGCCATGAGCAGGGCAGTGGCGATCGGCCGGCGTATGAAAATTTCCGAGACGTTCATTGGTGTAAATTTGGAGCTGTCGCTACCGCACGCGCGGTTGCGGGCACGGCCAGCTGCGGCACCGTCATTTGTTGAACAACGAGAAAGGGCGCATTGGTAAGTCGAAGCTGCCCCGTCGCGACCATCTTTTGCCCCGAGATGTCTTCGCTGATCACCGAAACGCCGCATCCGGCTGTTGGATGCCGAGCCGTCGCGGGCAGATCGACACCATGACCATATTAGCGGCCCCGGTCGGCTCGTGCCTTAGTGCTGGTACCGAAGGCGGCGGTGGTCAGCGCGCCATCAAAACCCTACAGCACTGCTAATCTTCTCGTGGCCATTACTCCCAACTTTTCGGGTGCTGCAATCTCTCGCGCTCAAAGCCGCCGCGCAAGGAGCCAACCTCTTTGGAAACTTTTCGCTCAACATCGCCGGCAGGCAGACAACTCCTCGGCAATAGCACCGTTGTGCGTGATATCGTCGCGCGTGAGCGCCAGGTCCGGTAGGACGGTGGCGCGGACCGGGCTTCGAATGATGCCGACGTTTCTATCTTCCTCCCAAGATTCCGTACGGCGGGTTTTCCCTCAGTACGGCTCCAAAGCTGGCTTATCAGACAGGGCCTTCCCTGATCGCGCTGCGGTTAAGCTTGCTCCCAGCATGCCCGTCGCGAGGTCAAGTTTGCCTCCATCCATGACCGATCTTTCCCAGCATGTCGTTCCCTACGTCTCCGGGGAGCCGCTCGCTGCATGTATCCAGTTCCTTCGCAACGCGCACTTGCCTTCGCCGGAGAACCCGTCGGCTCGGCACTCCCGATGTTACCCATGTCGGGGCTTACTGATTTACCATTGCTACGACCTATTAAGAAGCTCTAGATTTGGTACAGATGCATCATTCAGGCAGCCTCGGCGGTGAGTTCGACCTTGCAGCCGAGGTCATTGAGTCGTCTGACCAAGCGCCGGATCGCCTTGGAGCGATCGCGGCGAGTGAAGTGATCGGCGCCAAGATCTTCGTACTCGACGCGATCCTTAAGCATGTGCCAAGCGGCATTGAGCATCGAGGCGGCGACCGCGAGAATGGCTTTTTTGGCGCCGCGGCGAGCTCTGAGGCGCAGGAACTGGCCTGCAGGTAGCTACCCTTGACGCGGACCGCCGCCCAGGCAGCGGTGACCAGGGTGGTTTTCAGCCAGGGGGCACCCTTGCGGGTGCGGGTCGAGCGGCGTTTACCCGCGCTCTCGTCGTTTCGCGGGCACATTGTCGCCCAGGACAGCAAGTGCGCGGCAGTGGGAAAGCGCGCCATGTCGACGCCGATCTCCGCCACCAAGACGTGCGCGGTGAGCTCACTCACCCCCGGCATCGTCGTGAGCAGGCGGGCGCACTCCTGGATCGGCGCCAAGATTTTCCCACATCGGCATCCACCGTCGCGAGGGCTTGTTGGAGTGAGTCGATGAGGCCCAGGTGCAGCTTGAGCAAGCGCCGGTGATGGGCGCTGATGCGCCCATGCAGGGCTTCGATAAGCTCGCTGCGTCTCTTGCGCGCGTTTCCGCGCGCCAGATCGGCCAGGCGCTCGGGGTCGGTTTCCCCGGCAATCAGGGCGTTGAGGATCGCCCGGCCGCTGTGCCCCAGAACATCCGAGAGCACGCTCCCAAGCTTGATGTTCGCATCCTCGAGCGTCTTTTGGATGCGCAAGGAGTGTTGCGAGACCTCGCGCACCAGCTGTTTGCGAGTCCGCGTCAGGTCCCGCAATTCCTGGATCGGCTTGGGCGGCACGAAGCTCGCGTTGATCAGCCCATGGGCCAACAAGTCCGCAATCCAGGCCGCATCATTCACATCGGTCTTGCGCCCCGGTACGTTCTTGATGTGCTGCGCATTGGCCAGGATCAGCTCAAAGTGCTCCTCCAGCAGATGCCATACGGGCTTCCAGTACACCCCCGTCGCCTCCATCGCCACGTGGGTGACGGCGTGCGAGCTCAGCCACTCCTGAAGTTCGATCAAGGCCCCCGTCGTCGTGGCAAAGCGGCGCGTCTCATCCACCGCCGGATCGCTCACGCAACGCACACGCGCCATCAACATGTCTTTGTGCACATCCAACCCCGCGCAGCGCGGATACAGTATTTCCATGGATCACCCTCCATACCTAAACGGTGGCGGGAGAGACCCCTGTCGTCGAAATCTATTAACCGTGCTCCGGGGCCTTGCAGCCCGTGGCAACAATTCGCGGTGCTCGCAGGGTCTCGGGTCCAACTACTGAACGGGCTCATAGCACCAAGGAAAAACCGACCTCGTTCCCGCCAGCACCAGCATATGCCGCAGCGGACCAGAAAATTCCATTCCCACCCCGCTTCTGGCCTCGCGGTCACGCGAAGCGGGATGGGAAAACTACTGAGTTGCTTGCCTCCCTTCAGGAGACTTTTACTTCCGGGCTTTCAACGGGTTGGTCACCCTCCCCGCTGTCGGGTATGACTACGGTGGCAACTGGACGATTCCACCGGCGGGACTTACACCCGCAAAATCAGCAGCTAGCGTCGCTGCACAATTCCCGGAGATTCGCCCCATGGGGCAGGTGGGCCCCATGTACAGGACCATGGCGGCCCAACCGCTTCCCGCAGGAGCGGGTCGGACTGCTTCCCCAACGCAATCAGTGCATCCCGAACCGGCTGATAGGCACACCGCGGAGGCCCACCCTCCCGGAAATCTTTGGCGATAGATCGCCACCCGCTCGGATCCTGGGCGCCGTTCAGCAGCTAGAACGATTGTCCTGTGACGGACGACATAGCCGAGCAGTACCGAGCAGTGACGTACGGCACGCGCGGAGCAGCGCCAAAGCCCTATGTCAGCGGTGAGGCTTTTGAAGCTGGGAGTGCTGGGACGACTGCACAGGTACAAACTGAACAACGAAGCGATAGAGCCGTCAATGAGCATCGCCCTCAAATTAGCGAAAATGGCAGTACCACCCGACGGGATGAGGTTTGTTCTTGTAAACGACCGCGTCCCCCGCTCGGCAGCGAACTGCGCGCTGTGCTGCAAGAACATCGAACAAGGCTACGTCCGCGAATTGCAGACCGGCCTGGTTTACTGCAATCCACAGTGCTTCTCCGGTCATAAAAGGATCGCGCTTTTTGCTGCCGAGGACCGCCCGAGGAAAGTGTCATGAAATGCTGGAATCCCGAATGCGAGTATCGGCCTTGTCTTCTACAATCGGGCGCGTTTACCATGGATGCTTCTGTTCGAAGTAGTGCTGCGACAACTATGTGATCGAGCAGCCCACGCCGGCCGCCCCCGGAGCGCGCCGCCGCGACGTGCTTCGAGCGGTGGCTCGCCAAGCCGAGCGACAACCTGGCTGTCCCGCAATCCGGCCTTTATCGCCACGATCATAACTCGGGGTGTCGCGCTCGACGTTTGGTTCTTTTCAATCGGCAGAAAATGTCCAGCTACTAAGCTCGGCAACTTCGTCGCCTGAAGCGTCCTAACTGAGTCTTCCTAGTCGGGGCCTCGGCTAATCAAATTTTCATTTCCACTCCCGCGCTAATCTGTCGTCCGCCCGTGCAGCTAAGCGGCGATATGTCGCCTTGCGTGGGTTAATAGTGCAAAAATCAGCGCCGCTCATCGCATTTCCCGGAGATCGCCAGATTCAGGGCAAGATAGTGTGGGGAAGATAGCGGTGTACCACAAAATAATCGATAATCTATTCATTTTCTTTTTTGCATTATTGCTGTCCATGACCATCCTGTACACTATCAGCATTATTCGCGCTCACGCGAGTTGGGGGGCTGAGTATGCCAATGCAGATGTTGGTGTGCCGGCATTTCCCAGGCATGACCGCGCGACCGTGCCGTAAAATTGCCGGTCTCCGCAGAACGGGTGGACGCAGGAAAGTATGCAGCAGGAATTGGTGGAGCTGATCAAAACCCCAGCGACGGTCGGTAACTGCCGCCTTTACTGGGGGATTGCTCGTCCCCAGGGCGGCACTGTTCGGCATTTTGTGTCCGTCAAACGGCGTCTCAGATTGTGCCACCCAGCCCCTCGGGTCAGTATGCTTCGTCTGCGTTCAGATGTGGAACAAAACGACTCGTTCAGCTTGAGCGCAAGCGGTCGACATTCATCAGCTTCTCAGAGCCGGCGTTAGGCGCTTAATGAGGTATGCAGCCGGGCAATGGTGTCGTTTGAGCTGTCAAACCATTACCTCAATCAATACGCTTTCAATGGCTTGCTTCGCCATGTGACCGCTATGCGCCGTCGAAGCTTCGAATTGCCGGACGGTTAAGGCGAAGCGCAGCGATTTGGCAAATTGCTGCATATGGAACTTACCAGAAGATCGTGTTTTTTCGGTTCAGATAGGGCGCGCACGACGAAAGTGGCGTGCGAAGGCCGAACGAGAATCCACCGAACGTCTCCCGAAGCGGGTCCCGCTCGCAATTCCCCATCGGCGCGGTCTTACGATACGATGGAGAATCGTATGTCGGTGACGTATCCTTCCTCGTCTGCCCCATATGGTGGTTTTATCGATGCATTAGGAGGTATCGTTAGCATCGTCTTGGCGATTATTGGCCTCTCAGACGTCAAATCCGAAACCTTGGTGTCGATTCCCACGATCGTGTTTGGTGCCGCACTGCTCATTCACGGTGGTGCGTTGCTAGGCGATTTTGCCCAAAGCGAAACGGCACAGGACACTGATGTGGTTACAGGCGGAGGTGGATTATCGGTACTATTCTTGGTCGGCATCGTCGGCATGGCTCTTTGTGTGCTCGCGCTACTCGACATCAGCGCTCCGGTGCTGGCTGCAGCTGCTGTAATCGTTTTTAAGGCCTCCTGGGTGATCGGTAGTTGCGCCCTCTGGCAGTAGTTGACTTATGCGCTGCACTCAGCGGCACCACGGGTGGCTTTATGCGATCGACCGCGATCACGGCCACGACGCGCGCGGGTTGATGACTAAGTCGGCTCGGGTTGATGACTAAGTCGGCTTGCTTCCGCGCGCATCGGCTTCCGGCTACGAGATTGGGGAGGCGAGGTTGCATTATGGCGGCGAGAGGCCATTGATGTTCTCTTCGCCCGAGCCACACCAGTGTTCGCGGTGATCAGAGGACTGACCGCATAATCAAGGTCGCTGAGCCCATGATGCGTCGCTACCCTACGAGCTGCAAGATTTTGACGCGGCGGTGACAGGGCATTGCCATGAGCACGATGACCTATGTAGCGCACGGCGAAGACGGCGGACACGAAATTCCGCACGGCTGGCGCCGCTACATCTATTCCACAAACCACAAAGACATCGGCACGGATGTACTTGGTGTTCGCCATCGTGGCCGGCGTGATCGGCAGCGCGTTGTCAGTAGTGATCAGGGCCAACCTGATGTATCCGGGCTCGCACCTGTTTCCTGATCCGCACCTTTACAACGTAGTGGTCACTATGCACGGGCTGACGATGATCTTCTTTGGATCATGCCAGCGATGATGGGCGGTTCGGGAATTGGATGGTCCCGCTTATGATCGGCGCCCCCGATATGGCGTTCCCACGAATGAACTACCTCTCGTTCTGGCTAGTGCTAGCCTCATTCGTACTATTCTGGATTTCGTTTTTCGTCGGCGGAGAGCCTGGCACTCACGGTGCAGGGACCGGGTGGACCCTCTACGCGCCCCTTTCGATCTCCGGACATCCCGGTCCGGCGGTGGATTTCGTGATCCTCTCCATTCACCTTGCTGGCGCCTCATCGATCCTCGGCGCCATCAACTTGATCACGACAATCATCAACATGCGCGCCCCCGGCATGACCATTCATAAAATGCCACTGTTCGTGTGGTCGATCCTGGTAACAGCGTTTCTGCTGCTTTGCCGTTACCTGTCCTGGCGGGCGATATCACCATGCTGCTAACCGACAGGATTCGGCACCACCTTTTTCGATCCGAGGGGAGGCGGCGATCCGCTGCTGTTCCAGCACCTGTTCTGGTTCTTCGGTCATCCTGAAGTCTACATCATGATCATCCCGGGCTTCGGCATGATCAGCCAGATCGTCGGAACATTCTCGAAAAAACCCGTGTTCGGCTATCTCGGCATGGCCTACGCCATGGTGATGATTGCCGGGATCGGCTTCGTAGTCTGGGACCACCACATGTTCGTTGTTGGCCTATCAATGACCGTGCAGGCCTATTTTATGGTCCTCAGTAAGCTACATTTCTGGGTCACCTTAATCGGCGTCAATGTTGTCTTCTTTCCGCAACACTTTCTCGGGCTCGCCGGAATGCCGCGCCGCTACGCCGATTATCCGGAGGCGTTCGCCGGCTGGAATTTCGTGTCTTCTGTTGGGTCGTACATATCCGAGTTCGGCCTGCTCGTGTTCTTGCTCTGCATGGCGCATGCCTTGATGCGGAAAGAGCGAGCTCCTGCCAGTCCTTGGGGTGCCGGCGCAACCACCCTGGAGTGGACGCTCTCGTCGCCGCCGCCGTTCCATCAGTTCGAGCCGTTGCCGCTTATCCGATGAGCGGGTCATACAGGTGGTACCCTTCCACCAACGCGCATGTCGTAGGATCTACACCCGCCGCCGTCTATCATCGTAAACACTCGGCTCGCTTTGTCGTAATGGTCGAAGGGAAGTAAGTGGGGGCAGAGACAGCTCGATCTTCAGCGAGTTTAAAAGAACATACTTATCTGCTGGTTTGCCATTATTAAGTCGAAAATCCCTTGCCTGCCACCACGAAAGAAGGCGCACATGTTCTTTTGCACTTTCAATTTGTGCTCGAAATGGACGGTGAGGAATTGCGCCTGCTGCCACTCGACGCCCCAAGCAACGGCTTTCCAAGCTGCTCAAGGGTACTTCGTCCAACATCGTGCTGAATGAGCATTTCGGGGCGACGGCGCGATCATTTGCAAGCAATCCTGCAATATCGGCCGTGAGGATATCGTGTCCTAGCGACTGAGCTCGTTGAACCGCTCGGGCCGCCCCTTGGCTGAAGATCAAGGAACCTGCCGCACAGCGGTGACACGCGAGGGTGAAGGGAGATTGGGCCTGAGCAGCCAGCGGCGCTTACCTCCGCGTCCGCTTCTTGTCGGCTGGCGGCCTATCGTTAACAAGGGCGTGCTCGACAAGCCGCCGCAGTGCCCGCAGCTCATGCCGGGCTGCCAAGTGGCAGCCTAGCGCGACTTATCGGTCGCATTTGCTTGGAACCGGCATCTTAAGTTTGCATTGAGTCCTAAAGGGACAAAATGGAGTTGTTTCGCCATGGACCGCCAACACGTCAAAGGAACGGCCGATAAGGCAAAAGGCGCAGTCAAAGACACCGCTGGAAAGGTGACCGGTAACAAGGAACTACAGGCGAAGGGAAAGCTCGACAAGGCCAAAGGCGCAGCTCACAAGGCCGCCGGGAATATCAAGGATAAGGCGCGCGAGGCAAGCGAGGACAACTAAAGCGTGTCTTTGAAGATTGGTGGCCAGGAACCGGCGCTTAGTTGTGAACGGCGAATGGCAAGAGCCTGATCCGCGCAATTACGGCTGCACCCACCCACCGAAGAGTACGCGTCCGGTAAACCCTTAACCGGACGCGTACCAAAATAAATCTGGGACCGGAGCAGGTCGAGATAACCGTGGCTCGCTCACGGTCACTAATAATCTGGGCCTCTGGCAACTCAGCGGTGGCGGCAGCGCGCTAAGCGCCGCCAGCCCACACCGCGCAATACGGGACGGGCGCAATGGCGTCCCAGAGGCGGCTCCGGCACCACTTGCATTGATGGCCTTCGCCTCGGCCCCGGGCGGCCTTTTTCCGCCACCAGAACGCGGATAGCATATGGTATCTCTAGAATAACAACGACCAGAACATCAGAGAAAGCGAGGTCAGGCAGAGGCGGGGCGGCGCCATCGAATCGGACGACAGGTGGGATACCGTCAGCACGCTTCCGGGGGTCGGATACCGGCAAATCCAATAAGCCAATGAAGGGGCTTTATAGCGAGTGAACCACGTCCCCTGTAATGGTTGCACTGCCTGTTGTCATGGCGTCGTTATGCTTCATCCGGCGTTGGGCGACGACCCGACCAAGTATGAGCATGAGGAAATTAAGGGCATTGGCACGGCTTTAAAGCGTAAAGCGGATGGGTCGTGTCATTATCTGGCGGGCAATGGCTGCACAATCTGGCCAAACACGCCAGCTCTTTGCCAGGCCTTCGATTGTAGAGCATATGTCGCCATGGCGTGGGCGTCCCTAGACCCGCTGGCCGACAGCGACGTTATCGCGGCTGGCATGGTTCGGTCGACTTTTCATGCTGACCGCCGCTGATCGCGCAATGACGAGAAAGGATTCGGGAGCTGTTCGACGTGGGTGATAGGGCTCCCACGATAGCACGGTGCCAATTTGTTAAGGCTGGTCCCATTCCGAACTGCCACAAGATGGGTCTACCGGAGCATCTTGAAATATTTCCTCGAAAGTCATGCTCGCGCGAAACCGGACTGCCTTTGATATCGCTGTGTGGCCGACAGGAATGTGGCGCCCCTTCTTAGTGACGATGGCGAGTGGCTCGTCCGCATTGTCCGCGGGTCGCGTCATTCATAATGATGCCGATGACATTACAAGGTTCGTCTCGATCGAAGTTGGGGGCTACGGTTGCAAACCGCGGAATAAGCGCAAAAAGTCAGGTTACGGTATAGCGGCTGGTTTTGCGGCCTGATACCTACGACTAAACGGCCCGGCAGCCCACATCAGCGGCTCAGGATTGGTGTCGTGAAAACTGACGCCGAACCCTTCCGCTGGTCGCAAAACCCTGCTGTAATCAGGGCTCAGTCTGGGTGGTCCAAAGCGTTGAGAAAGCCCGAGGCAACGACGCGATTGCATCAAAGCGGTTGACGCCCGCCCGTGCAGAACGAGAGGCGCTGGGCGTCCGCATCGGGGGAGGGCGGCGTGGGGCTGCCGGCAACGACTTTTGCGCCGCTTGCCTGAAGCCATTGGTGACGGGGAGGAAAGCATGAGTGAAGTTGACGGCGCGACCCTGATAGCGAGGAGCCTGAAACAGCAGGGCATTGATCACTTGTTTGGGGTCGTGGGGTTTCCAGTCAGTCCGATCGCCGTGGCCGCGCAGAAGGAAGGCGTTGCCTATATCGGCATGCGCAACGAGCAAGCGGCGTCCTACGCGGCGCAGGCTTACGGCTATCTGACCGGCCGTCCCGGCGCCTGCATCGTCGTGACCGGCCCGGGCGTGGTGCACGGTCTCGCCGGCCTTGCCAATGCCCAGCAAAATTGTTGGCCGATGATCCTATTCGGCGGCGCCTCGGAGACTTATCGCGGCGGCATGGGCGCTTTCCAGGAAGAGCGTCAGGTGCTGATCGCCTCGCCCTTCTGCAAATTTGCACATGGGATCGAGAGCGTCCAGCGCATCCCTTATTATATCGAGATGGCGACCCGGAACGCGATCTATGGCCGCCCTGGCGCCACCTATCTCGACGTGCCCGATGACATCATCACCGGCAAATGCGACGTCGACAAAGTCGTTCGGGTCGAGCGCGCGCCCGACCCGCCGCGCATGGTGGCGCCGACGGAGAATGTCGAGGCCGCGCTGAACCTCCTCGAACGAGCCGAGCGGCCACTCGTTCTCGTAGGCAAGGGCATGGCCTGGTCGCGCGCCGAGGACGAAGTCCGGGCTTTCATTGAGCGTACGCAACTGCCGTTCCTGCGTTCGCCGATGGGCAAAGGCGTGATGCCGGACGACCATCCGCTATCCGTAGCGGCCGCGCGCTCGCTGGCGCTACAGAACGCCGACGTCGTCTTCTTGATGGGCGCGCGGTTCAATTGGATCTTCCATTTCGGCCAGCCGCCGCGTTATGCGGAGGACGTCAAAGTCATCCAGCTCGACATTGCGGCCGAGGAGATCGGCCATAACAAGCCAACGGAAGTGGCGTTGGTCGGCGACGGCAAGGCAATAGTCGGGCAGCTCAACAAGGCGCTTGCTAGCCGCCAGTGGTTCTATCCGAAGGACACGCCGTGGCGGCAGATAATCAGCCAGAAGGCGGCCGAGAACGCGGCGCAGGTCATGCCGCAGATCCAGGACGACGAGGCGCCGGCCAATTATTTTCGGGCTTTGCGCGATGTCGCCGGCTGGATGCCAAAGAACGCGATCCTCAGCGCCGAGGGCGCCGGCACGATGGATATTGGCCTCACCCAATTACCAAGTTTCAACGCTCGTTCCTGCCTCAACGCCGGCACCTACGGGACGATGGGGGTCGGCCTCGGCCAGGCCATCGCCGCCTGCGTCGTGCATCCCGACCAGCCTGTCATCCACCTCTCAGGCGATTCGGCGATCGGCTTCTCGGGCATGGAGATGGAGACGCTGGTCCGCTACAACTTCCCGGCCAAGATTATCGTCTTGAATAATGGCGGCATTGGTCCCGGCATGCCGGAGATCCCGGAGAACCCGATGTTTAACATGAAGCCCAACGCGCTGATTTATGGCGCCCGGTATGATAGGGTGATGGAGGCCTTCGGCGGGAAGGGCTTCTTTGTCGAGGACCCGAAGGACCTGCGCGGCGCCCTCGATGAGGCCCTGGATTTTCGCGGCCCCACCCTCGTCAACGTCGTGATCTCCCAGGCCTCAGCCCGCAAGCCGCAGCAGTTCCGCTGGCATAGCTGATTTAGGGCGGAAGCTAGCGCTTTGCCAGAGTTAATCACCCCTGCTCACAAACCCTTCGAACCTTGATAGTAGCGGCCAAGGCAGAGGAAAGCTTATTTGTGTAGTAGGTTACGAATTTTGCAACGCGCGCGACCCGTCGCGCGGCGATTTAGATCCTATGGGACGTGCAGCCCAAGGCATTGGGCTACTTGGTACAAACTGAGCACGAGCGATGGCGATTGCTGACGGTTCGTGATTTATGAGGTAGACACCTGGTTTGACAAGCTAGATGATCTTGTCTTTGCTGAGCTGGTCGATCTGGTCTGCCTCGAGTCCAAGCCATTCGCCCAAAACTTCACTTGTATGTTGTCCAAGCAGCGGCGAGGGCTTGACGCTCGGCGTGCGCCCGCCGAAGCGCACTGGCCACCCCGGCATCTTGAACGAACCGGCGATCGGGTGCTCCATCGTCTGCATGATGCCTCGCCGTTCGAAATCTGCGTCCTCGGTCAACTCCATGGTATCGAAAATGGCCCCGGCCGGCACTCCGGCGACGCCGAGCACGCTCATCGCCTCACGTTTGTCGTGCTGACGCGTCCAGGCGGCGATCATCGCATCGACCTCGGGCTCGTGCTTAAGGCGCGCCGCGGCGGTGTCGAAGCGCGGATCGCCGATTAGATCCTTGCGTCCAATCACTTCTAGCAGTCGCCGCCAATGCGCGGGATTGGTGCGGCTGGTGTAGACATAGAGGTAGTCGTTTGGCCCGCCCGGCTTGCACGGATAGATGCCACTCGGCACCGCAAAGCCGGAGATCACCTTTGAGCCGTTGCGCTTGGCCGCCACGCCGTAGGTCGCCTGGTTGGATAGCGCCACGCGGATGTATTGCAGCATAGCATCCTGCATGGCGATCTCGATCCGCTCGCCCTGCCCAGTACTGCGGCGCCGGTACAGAGCCGCCAAAATGCTGATGGCGAGCAACATGCCGGTGCCGGTATCGCCGAGTGTCGCGCCGGGCTTTAGCGGCGGCCCGTCGGGCTCCCCTGTAATGCTCATCACGCCGCCGGTCGCTTGCGCGATCATGTCGAAGGCGAGGTTGTGCTCGTATGGACCTCCGGTGCCAAAGCCCTTCACCTGCGCGTAGATGATGCTCGGGTTAACGGCGTGCACCACGTCGTAACCGAGCCCAAGGCGCTCAATTGCGCCGGGCGCGAAATTCTCCACAATGACATCGGCGCGTTTTGCCATGTTCTTGACGAGATCGAGCCCACGTTCGGATTTGAGATCGACGGTGACGGATTTCTTGTTCGCGTTGAACAACAGAAAATACCAGGAGTCCTGGTTCTGGCCCTGACCCGCGCCGGGCTGCCGGCCCAATAAGGAACGACCCGCTTCGCCGCCCTGCGGGTTTTCCACCTTGACGACCTCGGCACCGAGCCAGGCGAGCGCCTCGGTGCATGAGGGGCCGGCCTCGAACTGGGTCAGGTCCAGAACACGGACTCCGGTAAGGCAGCCCGGTAGCGCGCCGCTAATAGCCATCTCGTTCCTCCCGCTATGAGCATTTAGGGGCATTGTCATGCTAACGGCACTTGCATTCAAATCCCCCGTCCCGTTCTTGGGGGCGATGTCGGGTTTCAATCACTTAGCAGGCGGGCGGTTACTGCGCCGCGTATGATCAAAAGGTCTCACGCCCTCGCAGCGCTCATGGTAACTCACGGAGAACGCCGTATCCACACAATCCTTGCTGTCGACCGAATGAGAGCTTCACTTTGTGGAGGTGCAGGAGATTGATGGCTCAGACCGACGCGGAAAACACGGAAAGGTCATGACATCGCATCAGCCGCTTCCTGGCCATTGGCTGTTGCGGCCGTGCTGATCCTAATTGGCACGGGTGCTAGATGTCGTTCTTGGGGGAGAGTGTGTAGCGGGCCAATATTAAGTGGGTGAGGGAGCGCGGAGCCCGGCTGACGCGAAACCCAACCACCAGGCCGAGCACGGGAAGAAACAACGGCTGGCGGCAGAGCTGGAGCAACGTGCAAGAACGGCGGCGGAGCGCAAGCTAACCGCAAGGCAGAGGTGGCGGAGGTACAATGGTCGGCAGAGGAACTGGAGCGCAGTGGCGGCCGAGGCGCGAGGCAAGCGCGAGAGTTAGGAAGCTGAGCAAACAACAACTCGTTGCTCTCGGAGCTGATTAATGCGACAGATCACCTTGATCGCGTTCCTCCAGGCACAAAACTGCACAAATCTTGCGAGTTCCTGGCGCCATCCGCTGTCGCGTACCGATACCTGGTCTGCAGGTTATTATCGCCATATCGGTCGGGTGCTTGAGGAAGGCAAATTCCATCTCGGCTTTTTTGATGACCGCTTGTCGATGCCCGACATGTACGGGCGCGATCACGGGCACGCCGTCCGCCACGGCATTCGTTGCGTGAAGCTGGATGCCGTGACAGTGCTCACGGTGCTGGGTATGGCGACGGAGCGGCTCGGCCTCGGAGCGACGTATTCGACCAGCTACTACGAGCCTTTTCACGTGGCGCGCCTATTCGCAACCCTCGATCTGATGACGGATGGGCGCGCGGCCTGGAACGTCGTCACATCGTTGAACGATGGCGAGGCTCAGAACATGGGCCGCGATGAAGTCGTCGAGCACGACCTGCGCTACGATCGGGCCGACGAATTTATGGAGGTCGTATTGGGCCATTGGGACACCTGGGAGGACGATGCAATCGTCCAAGATAAGGCAAATGGCCTGTTCGCGAGGCCGGAAAGGGTCCACCGCCTAGATCACCACGGCCGCTATTTCCGTTCGCGCGGTCCGTTTACCGTGCCGCGCTCGCCCCAGGGCCACCCGGTCATCATTCAGGCCGGCCAGAGCGGTCGTGGCAAGCGCTTTGGGGCGCAATGGGGCGAGGTGATCTTCGTCGTCTATCCGAACATCGCTGTCGCCAAGCGCGACTACGCGGACTTCAAGAACGAAGTGGCGCGCTGCGGCCGTGATCCCGAGCACGTCACCGTGGCGCAGCTCATCAATGTGATGGCGGGTGCGACAAAGGCGCAGGCCGAAGACAAATGGGCGGAGATCAGCAAGCTACCGCTCGAGATCGATGCCCTGTCGCTCTTGTCCGAAGTGCTCAACTTCGACTTTGCTCGAAAGGGCATAGACGAGCCGTTCACAGACGCCGAGTTGGCAGAAATGTCCGGACTGCAGGCGATCCGCGATCGCGTCGTGCAAGGCAGTGGGAAAAAGAATCCCACAGTGCGCGACTTTATCCGCATCAGCGGCCGAGGACGGGTACATGATCCGATCGTCGGCGGCCCGACTGAGATCGCGGACCGGCTCGAACAATGGTTTATCGAGCGCGCCTGCGATGGTTTTGTGGTTTCCGCCACGCACGTGCCGGGAGCCTACGAGGATTTCGTTCGCTTCGTCGTCCCAGAGCTCCAGCACCGACGCCTGTTCCGCAAGGAATATACCGGAACCACCTTGCGCGAAAATCTTGGGCTCCCGGTTCCGCAGGCCGCCGCCTGGCGCCGCACATACGCAGGCGTGAATTTCCGACGACCGACATCAGCTGAATGAGCCTTTGCTGCTTGACGACGACCCCCCGAAGCAAACGACTGTCATAATAATCGCGGAGGTGATTTTCGCGTGTCGGCGCCATCACGATCCTAGCGCCGGCCGCGCCATGACTGGCTCCGCGTCGTCGGAACAGGCCGGCGGCCGCGGCGGATATTCCGGATCGCTATTTTTCCGCGGCTCTTGCTTTCGACGGGCTATCATTCGTTCTCTTTTGCAATGAGTGAGCGAACGGCGGCGGCTGCGCGTTGGTTCGACCTGGTACTGAGATGATTATCGCTTAGTGCTCTAGGAGACGGATGAGGCGCCGCGCATCTGCCGGCGCCGCAGCTTTCTGATCATTATCGAAATAGACGTAGACGTCGCAGCCCTGCGCACGCCAGGTTTGCGCCGCGTCCGCCCACCGGCGTAGCGTTGCGCCGGCGTAGGAGCCGCTGTAGCGACCCGATGGGCCATGGCCGCGGATATAGATGTGCCTTGCGGTGACTTCCCAGGGCGCCGGCGCATCGGCGTGATCGGAAAAGCAGAGCGCGATGCCACGGCGCCGCAGAAGCTCAAGAATTTCGTCGGCGTACCAGTCCTTGTGCCGGAATTCGAAGGCGTAAAGCCGCCGGCGCGGCAGCATTGTCAGGAATGATCGCAGCCGCTCCTCGTTTTTGCCAAAGCGCGCTGGAAGCTGGAACAGCACCACGCCGAGCTGAGGCCCGAGCAGCCTGAGCCGCGTTTGCATCAGTGCAATCGAGTTATCGCATTTATCCGTCAGGCGTTTCCAGTGGGTGATGAACTTCGATGCCTTCCACGAAAACAAAAAATCCGTCGGCACCTGCGCGCGCCAGACGCGCACCGCCTCGAGCGATGGCGTACGATAGAAGGCGCTGTTGATTTCAGCCGTGGGGAAGTGGGACCCATAGTAGGAAAGCCACGCGCGGCTGGGCAAAACGTCGGGATAGAAGGGCCCCCGCCAGCTGTCGTAGGTCCATCCCGAGGTGCCGATCCGGATCGTGCCCGCCATGATGCAGCGACCCCGTGGGGCCGGTTCACGCTCCGGAATATCCGCCGACGATCGGCAATATTTCGGCCCTGATGCAGGGAGCTGCGAGTAAAACGTAAGCCGCCGCGATCTCTTCCGGCTTCGCGGGTTCGCCCATCGGCGTCTCGGCAGTTAAATTGGCCGGCGCCTCAGCCGGATTGTCGGCCGGGTTCAGCGGAGTGCAAACGGGAGTCGGTGAGACCGCATCTGCCCTTACGCCGCGCTCGAACAGATGCGTCGGGAGCGAGCGAGTGAAGGCGTCAGTGGCACCTCCGGTCTTCGCGTAGTCGAGCCTTTGCTTATGGCCATCGTATATCGGGCGCATGTCGAGGGCAGACTTAAGGCCGGCCTTGGCCCTGTGCGGGAACGGCAGCGGCGCACCGCGATGGTCGCGCGCGCCGGCGCCGCCACGCGATCCTGATGAGGTGCCGCCAATCCTCGGCTGGATTAAACGCTCGGGCGCGGCGGTGCGGTCGTCTACGCCTTTCTCTTCCGCCTTCGCCGGAGGCTCGTCCCGGAGGGCGTTACGTTTCATGCTGCGAACTCCACAGGAAGCCCGAGGGGATAAAAGCAAACGACCCGGCTGCGGTTCCCGCTCTGATGCTGCAGATATGACACGTGAACAAACAGCCGCGACGACGTCGGTGAAGGCGAGCGGCTGGTTGTGTCGTAGTTTGCCGATCGAAGGTTGCGGCTTCGCGATTGAGTCTATTCAAGATGTGAAGAATGATGCGCTTGTGCACCTCGCGCGTGATAACCTTGCTATGATCAACGAGCGCCCTTCCGCCGCTGCCTCCGGCAACAAAGACGTAGCTTTCATTCCACGAACCGCCCGCTGGTTGACGAGAATTGCACCGAACAGCGGCAGAAGGTGACACGAGTATCGGATGCCTGCTACTCATATTTCAACAAATAGGCAGACTTATTCTGACTTATCGCAAGCCATTCGCGATATGGGGCGAATGGGAAGAGTCATCGCGCAAGCCGCCGAGGACTCCCGGCGCATTACGTTGATTGAGATGCACCGAAACTGCCGGCAACCGCCATCGTGCTCTGGAGCGGCTGTAAGAGCGGACCTATCGTCTCGATGAATTCAGATCGCGATCTGACTGGCAAATCAAGTCGTCGAGCGTCTGGTTATATTGATGTCAAGCACCTCATCGACGCTATCCCTATGATATTCGCCTACGTGCCCGATTTAAACAACCCATCCGCCTCGCGCTGCGTTACGCAAGCCACCTGCATTGCGGTGCAGTGAGGCGCGGCCGGTTCTATTTGGTTACTGACGGAGTGATCAATACCGGTTCGATGGTGCCGCGAGAATCCAACGACCGATTTTAGACGAACGTTTTTCCCTCCGCCGTCCTCGAAAAGGAGTTGGATCAGGGCAACCGGCTTTGGCGTCTAAAGCCCGGCACCGTTTGCCGCCTCGGTGCCCGGGCTTCTTGTCAGCCCGACTGGGGGCTATGGCCGGCCCATGGGCTGTTTCGCCGCCCCAGGACCAGTTTGAGTCACCGAACCTGCCGCGGGTGCCGCCGGCGCGGTCCGTTGCCGCGAGTAGTTGTAAACCCGGCGGCCGCGCTGGTGGGTAGAATAGCGCCCGTACTGTCTGGGGGCGTAGTTGTACGCCGGGCGGCCGCCAAGGTAGCCGTTGGAAGAGTAATCGTAGTATCCGCCTGGAGCGCCGCCAAGGTAGCCGTTGGAAGAGTAATTATAGTATCCGCCAGGAGCGCCGGCACGGTACCCGCCGTAAGAGTAATCGTAGTACCCGGGTGCCTCATTATATAGCCCGTACCGGGCATCACCGCCGGGGCCAACACCTGGAGATTGCGGGGGTCCCAGATATTCCTGCGCTAAAGCTGGGGTGGAGACGAAGGCTGCACCGAGAGCGAGTGCAGCTAAGCGGAGAGCGATCTTCGAACGCATTGTGGTCTCCCTTGAGGTTGCGTTGATCCCGATCACCCTTGGGTTCCTCCTACGAGCTAATAATTTCGTACCCCGGCGTCTGTTCCAAGAGGTGGAAGTTCCCGCTCCAATCACGTCATGCTGCGCGCTCCGAAGGCGAAGCTCTCCGATGAATGCACACGAACGGGATTCAGATTACCGATCCAACGGAAGAGCCCCACGGCATGAGAGCGGGGGGCTCTAGACTGGTTCCGCGCTGGGGCGCAGCAACGGAAGACCATATTGGTCCAACTCTTTGAACGCCATCAACGATTTCTTTCCTTACCCGGCGTCGTCGGTGGCTTGCAGAAGCCTGGAGCCGTGGAAACCTCAGACACGACACAGCATCATATTATTTCTGTAAACACCCCACACTCGGCGAGGCGCTCTGCCCAAATCGCGGTCAACGGCAATGCTTTCCCGCTTAACCCGTATCATCGCGAATTGGCGGCAAGGCGTTGCGCCAACGCCCGATTTTCCAGATTTGCCCCCCGTAGCTTAGCGCCATGCGGTTTTTCAAGCCCGCGTCCGCGCCTGAGGCATGACGACGTTCGAACTGTCACACTGCTCTTTACAAATAGGGAAATCGCGCCCGCAGCACGGCGGGCCAGATTTTCCAACGATTTATCGTGGACGCTAGGTCGCTGTGGGGGCGTCCTCCCTCGCCCGGCGCTGCGCGATGCCGATCGTTTATGGTCCCTCCTTAGTGTTATTTGAGGCTGATTGCGATCCCGCCAGGCGTCGTCGAGACAGCATCATGCACTGCGATGTGCATCTGATCTCACGACGACGGATATCGGCCAGCTCACGTGGCTGCAGCAGGCACCGTGACGAGCGGATTAATCGCTCAAGGAACCGATCCGTTCAGGTATCATGTAGCCCGGGCGCCAAACTCACCCAGAGGGATGAGTAATCTTCACGTTCAACTTATTGCGAGCAGCGTGACCAACAATTCCGGTCCGCTTCCGCACCGTTCGACTTTGGCTTCCGATGGCTGTGTGAACTCGTAAGTCCGTCTCAGTTCGGTTTGATGAATTTGTAAGCGAATTTATCTGTGCGCCCCCGGATGCGAGGATCGAAAATGCGTAACTGATGATCGTCGTCCGGATTCTTGAGGGCGTCACTTTCGGCAGTCAGCTTCAACCCCGCCGCCTCGATTTCGGATTTTGCTGCGGCCGGGTCGATTCGATGGAGGGTTTGGGTGTCCTTGGTCCCACGGCCGGATGCGGCGGCGTGATCGACGACCAAGAAAACTCCGCCAGGCTTCAGAGAGCCCGCAACTGCCTTGTTGAAGTTCGGAATGTCCGCGGGCCCGAAAGCCTGATCGTGCAGATCGTGATAGTTCTGGGTGGTCCAGACCACATCGACTGGATGCGGGACCGTGAATTTCGAAACGGGCTCGACGAGTACGGTGACATTGCCGAAGTTCCGATCCGCCGCGATCGATCGGATTGGATCAGCGGCTTTCGCCGAGGCTTTCACCTCTTCGGCGGTGACGAGCGCGTAGACGTGCCCCTTCGGACCAACGACGAGGCTGAGCAATCGCGTGAAATAGCCGCGGCCCGGAATGAGTTCCAAAACCTCGTCTCCTGGCTTAATACCGGCGAAGGCGAGGAGCGCCGCAGGCTTGCGCACAGAATTGGCCTTGCGGTCCTGTGCAGGTCGAGCAGGGTTGGAGATCGCTGCCGAAATGGCGCCTTGCGTGCCGGATGATTGCTGTGCGCGGGAGCTTGAGGGGGCCAGAGCGAGCGCGGCGAGCGCAAGGCCGCCGAAGGTTGCCCGGAAGAGCTGGCGAATAAAGCCGATCATAGTCTTCTCCTGCTCATGACGATTGGTGTTCAGCCACAGACTCAGGGCGCGCGACGCGAGAACGGCGGAAAAGCGCCGCCTCAGGGCAATGAGAGGAGTAACTCAGCTTAGGAAAGGATAGGTTAAATCATTCGGCTCCGATAGCGGCGCCGTTGTGACAATCGCCCTCGGGTTTCGATTTTTTCCACTGCATAGGAGGCGTTGCTGCGCGTGCTGCCGCGCCCTGTACGGACCGCGCCTCGTGTGGCGCATTGCCAAAACGGGTATCGACCGGAGGCCCTGTCCTCTGACACCAGGTGGCAGCACAATCGGCGGTATCGTTATCTGATCACTGGCGAAAGCCGGACAGTTCCCTGGCACCTTGGCAAGGATGCGAACAGTGCCCTCATATACGCACGTAACGTTGGCACAGGTGGCTGTGTACTCACTCGGAAGCGCACTCTCACGAGGCGGCAGGCGTCGCCGACGCCGATACCAACGTCGCTCAACGTGACCGCGCCCGCCAAGCGCAGCTTGCGCGGCTTGGAACCAATCAGTTTTAACCCGGCGTTGAACGTGGTACCCGCGACGCACCGGCGCAGCTTATTTGGTTACCGTGGCGGACAGCCCCGTGTGCAAGCTGGCCTCAAGCTTGGCGTGGCGAGGGCGCCAGATCAGGTTCGGCGCTCGCGCGGGCCGAGGCCGATCCAGCATTATAGGCTTTCGGCCGCGATTTACCCTTGATCTGGGTGCGATGCATTACCCGGCGCGTTGCATTGTCGAAGGGGTCGCGTCGGTGCATGGTCGATCGATTGTCCCAGAGAACGAGATCACCGACCCGCCAGTGGTGCTCATAACAGAACTGTGGAGAATCCGCGAACCGCCACAATTCATCGAGCAGAGCATTCGATTGCGCCGGCGGCAAGCCTTCAACATGCGAGTTGCGGCGGCGGCCGAGGTAAAGCGCGGGCTCGCCTGTGACCGGATGCACGCAGACCGCCGGATGCCATGCCCCCGGCGCCTTGTGCGGATCGTCGGTCGGTGTGACGCCTTGGCGGACGTAGCCGCCACTGTTGAACGTGCCGTCATGCTTGATGCGGCGCGTCTCGATTTCAGCCTTCAACGCCAGCGGCAACGCCTTCCAAACGGCCTGCATGCCGCAGAAGTATGTATTACCGCCGCTCGGCGGAATTTCGAGCGCATAGAGCATCGAGGCATCCGGCGGCAGATCGAGGTAGCTCATATCGGTGTGCCAGACGGCCTCACCGGAGCCGAGTGCACCGATCGGCTCGCCGCTGCCGTCGAGCACGTTGGAGACCACGTACACGTCCGGGTAGCCGGGCGGACTCTGGCGGCCACGCTCCTGATTGGGTGGAGGATCGAGCTCGCCGAATCGGCGGCTGAAGGCAAGAAGATCGTCATCGGTGAGCTTTTGAGCGCGGATCAGCAACACCGAATAGCGATGCCAGGCCGCCTCTACTTGCTCGAACTCGTCGGCGCTCAGAGCTGTGAGATCGATGTTTCCGACTTCCGCCCCGACTGCACGGGTTAGCGGTGTGACTGTAAGGGCCATCCATGATCTCCGGTCGGTCGAACGAGTTCGGCGATGGTACGTGAGCTAGGCCAGGATGACAATCTGCAGGCGATAGGCGTATCGGGGGCGCGCAAATCATCTTGGCCTTTGCGCTTGCTTGAGCAAATTTTTCAAGCAACAGTCATGGGTGAGCCGAAGTCTTGCATATTGCTCAGGAGCGCTGGACCTCGCTTCCTGATTGTAGAAACGTTCGATCAAGGAAACGAATTGCTTGAGGATAGCCGCAATGAGACGCCGTGATGTGCTGGCACTGGGTTTGTCCACTGCTGCTACGCAGGGACTCCTGCGGCGCGCAGCCTACGCCTTGGCCAACTATCCTGAGCGGCCAATCCGTCTCCTTGTGCCATTTCCGCCCGGTGGCGGCTTTGACACCATCGGCCGCCCATGGGCGGAACGAATCACACCGCTCCTTGGCACCATTGTGGTCGAGAACCAGGGAGGGGGAGGCAGCTCCCTGGGCGCCGCCGCGGTCGCCCATTCCCGCCCGGATGGCTACACCTTGCTGCTCGGCGGATCGAGCACTCACATTACTGAAGCAATCCTAAAGACCCGTCCGCTTTACGATCCGATGAAAGACCTTGACCCGGTGTCGGACATCGCGATTTCTGCCTTTGCGCTTGCGATCCATCCATCAATTCCGGCGAATACGCTTCCGGAGTTCATCGAGTACGATAAAGCCCATCCGGGCACGCTCTCTTACGGGCACGCCGGCGTTGGTTCGTTGAACCATTTGACCGGCGAATTGTTCAAGTCGCTCGCCGGACTTCCGGATTTAGTGCAGGTGCCATATCGCGGCTCGGGCCCGGCAACCGCGGACGCCCTTGCCGGCCACGTGGCGATGGTCGTTCCTGCCATCACCGGTCAGCTCATCGAATTCCACCGCGCTGGCAAACTGCGCATTCTTGCCGTGACCAGCCCCGAACGCCTTGTTGCCGCGCCCGATTTGCCGATCGCCCGCGAAACCCTGCCGGGTATGGTGTCCCAGCAGTTGATCGGTATCTTTGCTCCCGCCAGGACGCCCGGAGAGATCATCGAGCGGATCGCACGCGCCAACCACGCCGTGCTTGCGGAGCTCAGTTATCAGCGCACGCTCATGCACACCGGCTTCGAGCCCGATATCGATTCATCGCCGGGAAAGTTCCGGCAACTGATCGAACACGAGATCGCCAAGTGGACGCCGATCGTTACGTCACTTGGCATTAAGATCGATTAGCGGCGGAGCTGAGGTGAGCGCACGCACCTGAATTTGCGGCCCCGAATTTTCGTACGCAATTGATGCTTCGCCGGTAGGAAGTTATTACATGGTCTTCCTGTTCATCGCGACCGAAGTGAACTGATTGACTACGCGATTGGCGACCATGTCCTTGGTCGCCGCCTAATATCTCTTGAAATGCTCGTTTTGTCGATGCGCGTCGAGCGCCGCAGCGTTGTCGTAGACCTCGAATAACAGCACGTGATGCGGTTCCTTCTGGGACACTACGATGTTGAATTCATAAGCGCCTCTGTCATGAGGCGTCGCTGCGCCGTGGATCCTGGCCGCCGCCAAAAAAAGCATCGAACTGTGCCGGCACGATATCAAGTTCTACTCCGTTAATCAGGAGTCCCGACTGGTCCGGCGACTTGCCATTCAGCGCAACAGATAACATCGCCCGCAGATCGCGTTTGGCTACCATATTTTTCGTTGCGGCCATGAAGTTCTTGAATCAGTGGCCCGATGCGCGGCCAAGGCAGCAGCACTGTCCCAGAGCTCGAACAGCACCAGGTGGTTCCCATCCTTCGACGACAGCAGCCCGGCTCCTTCACCGCAGCCGCGCCATTTTCCTTGACCGCGGCCAAAAATTTATCAATTTGGCCTGGCACGATTTGCAGATCGACCACATTCACGTAGAGCGGAGCTGCTTGCGCGGCGGCCTGTTGTTGGCTGGGAATCGGCCACAGCGCCGCAGCGACAAGGGCGAGCGCGAGCGCGGCAACAGAGGTCATAAACGAGTCCGGCATGGCAATCCCTCCCTATGCTCGAATGTGCGTTTGGCTGCCTTCCGGCCTTTTGCTGGGAGAAGTTCGAGCAACCTCAACGATAGCGATTTTCACGATTGGCCGAAAGTCCGGCCCCTATCGGCGCTTCAAATCCGTGGATTGCTGGCTGCCACTCCCATGCTGGTCGTTACGCGAGCCTCGTGGGCGGGAGCTCGTCGCGTCCTACTAATAATAACATTGAGCTTGCTGTTGCCGAGCTGCGTCAAGCCCGTTTCGTTTTTTGGTTATGGTGCGCCTGCGTTCGCATGGCCGGACGCTGGTCCCGAGTCTAGGTCGGAAGCCAATCTCAGGAGGTGCTTAACCCTTTGCACGGCTCCCTTGTGCGTTGAGTGCAGCCCGTGCAACTGCTACCGACAGAAGTCAAATCGCGTGTCCGCGCTATCGCAATTTGTTCTCTCGCCAGGCAGTCAGGCCCTCGACCCATGCGGTGAGTACATCCAAAACGTCGCTAAAAACTTGTGCATCATTCTGACCCGTCCGCGCTGGCACATGAAAAGAATGATCTGCATCGGTGAACAGCTTGAGCGTTGCGCGCCTGCCTAACTTTTCGCAAAGCGGCCGGAGTTCGCTGACTGACGCAAGCGGATCGCGCGTTCCTTGTACGAATAGCAGCGGAATTTGCACGTCGAACAGGTGCTCGGCGCGTTTATGGGAGGGCCGCCCGGCCGGATGCAACGGGAAACCGAGGAATGCCAACCCGCGCACACCTTCCAGCGGAGATATCGCTTGTGCCTGCGAAGTCATCCGGCCGCCGAACGATTTTCCACCGGCAATAAGGGGAAGTTTCGGTGCCAAATTTAGCGCTGTCGCCACGGCGGCGCGCACAGTAGCGTGGGCCAGTTGTGGCGGATCAGGATGCTTGGCGCCACGTTCCATGTAGGGGAATTGGTAGCGCAAAGTAGCAATACCGCGGGCTGCTAGTTCCCTCCCTACGGCCACCATGAAGGGATGATCCATTCCCGCCCCAGCGCCATGCGCCAGGATGTAACAGGCTCGCGGCTGGAGAGGTTTTTGCAGCAGCCCCGATACCCGGACCGCACCACTGACTTCAATACTGATCCGTTCGACAGCTGTAGCAGGCACGAAACATCTCCGAGAGCGGTTGCGGGCCGGCAGCTCAGCACGTCCCCATGGTCCTTCGGCAAATGAGCGAGGCGGCAGCTTTGCCCCTCGTATTTGCCGGCTGGTCGATGCCGGCCATGGAGGGAGTGGCTGGGCGAGCGACAGTAAAATTGCACACGTTAAAATCTCCATCTCCGGCCTGCCTCTTCCTGCCTGCCGGCGGAGGCACAGCGGGCCAAGCAGGTGATGTTGCGCTGAGCTGAGCTTGTTATCGGCTGGGCGTAGGACTTTAGAGCTTATGTTTGTCGCTCGAGCGGCGAACATAGGGTCCAGTGGACAAAGCCCGGCGCGTTCGACCATAGTTTTCACCGCGATCATTTCGGCAGCGTTTGGAACAACCAAAAAGCTAGCCACCCGCGGCAGGGGGCTGGAAGCGAGAGCGCGGCTCGACGTATTTGCTGTTGCGAGCCGGGGGGTGACCCGAGGGCACCATCAGCAACTCCTGTCAGCAAAGGTTTGTTGCTTCGCCTAACGTTCCACGCGCCGAATTTGGCCAGCCAATCGTCGTATCCACCGATTATCCGGCAGCAACTTCATTGTTCGCCATGTGTCCGAGGCTGCCAATGGGATCTTCACGTGCCAAATTTGTGGACGACCTACTTTTGTCGGTACATCAACCCAACCGCTGCAATTTGGTCGAGTGTCTCCAGATCGTCGGCCTCATCACGCATGCTTGCCACCACGCTCTGCTCGAGCGCAACCAGCTCCTAGTTCATCGATTCGTTGAAACGCATCATATGGGGTGGATTCATTTTTGCTGACATGGGTTGTAGCCTCGCTGCTCTGATTCGGAAGCGGGGATTGAGATCATGGCGGGGTGGCGGCATGCGATCGAGTTGGCGCTGAGTGAGGAGGATGCGGCCAGGTTGACTGCGGTGGCGCGGTCGCGGACGGAACCCGCGAGCCGGGTCGAGCGTGCGCGAATGCTGCTCGCCTACCGGGAGGACGCATCCTTTTTTGCGGTGGCCAGGGCCATAGGGGTGCACCATCAGACCGTTCAGCGCTGCGTTGAACGAGCCCTGGCCTTGGGCGCGATGGCGGCGCTGGACGATCTGCCGCGCCCGGGCCGGAAGCCGACAATCACAGCCGAGGCCAAGGCCTGGGTGGTGAATCTGGCCTGCCACAAGGCCAAGGAACTCGGCTATCCCCACGAATTGTGGACGACGCGGCTGCTCGCCCGTCATGTGCGCGAACATGGGCCGCGAGAGGGGCACGTTTGCCTGGGCAAGCTTGCTCAGGGCACGTTGTGCATCATCCTCAACGAGCAGGAGATCAAGCCTCACAAGGTCCGTTACTACCTGGAACGCCGTGATCCCGACTTTAAGGCCAAGATGGCGGAAGTCCTGTGTGTCTATCGCGAGGTGAAGATCATTAAAGAGACTGCGGCAAAAGCCAAGCAAAAACCCAGCGACGCGGTGGCGATCATTTCCTATGATGAGAAGCCGGGCATTCAGGCGCTTGCGACGACCGCACCGGACCTGCCGCCCGAGCCTGGCATCCATGCGACGTTTGCGCGTGATCACGAATACAAGCGCCACGGCACGATCAGTTTGTTGGCCGGCATTGATCTGCTCACCGGCCAGGTTCACGCCCTTGTCAAGGATCGGCACCGTAGTCGCGAATTCATCGAATTCCTCAAGCTGATCGATGCCGCCTATCCGGCCCATACCGCGATCAAGCTGATCCTCGACAATCATTCGGCACACATCTCCAAGGAGACCAAGGCCTGGCTTGCACAGCAGCCCGTGGGGCGCTTCGAATTCACCTTCACGCCCACACACGGCTCCTGGCTCAATCTCATCGAAGGGTTCTTCTCCAAGCTCACTCGCTCGGTGTTGCGCCACATCCGCGTCGCATCCAAACAGGAACTCAAGGATCGCATCACGGCGGCCATGGATCACTTCAACCAGGATCCGGTCGTCCACACATGGTCCTACAAACTCGATCGAGCCGCCTGATATGATTCGGACTTTGGAAACGATGAACTAGTTAAATTGATGCTCGCACGTCTTTGCAAGTCTCAGAGCGACTAGCCGCTCCAGTGCCGGCTGGTCTGTCAAGACCACCAACCGCTCGAGGCGCGTCAACTCACCCCAAACCTCTTTCAGCGATCTCGCCTCATTGAGCTTCGTGCGTGCAACCAGCAGCGTGGCATCAATCGGGTCAATCCGCGGGCGGCGTGGTGGCGGCAGCATCGCCACGTGCGCTGCCAGTAGATTAGGATCGTCAAGCAAACGCGCAAGAACGTCCGAATCCTTGTCTTGCTCGAGCTGGCACCCCAGCTCGGTTGCGCGCACGAGCACGCTCGGCGGCGTTGTTTCCTCGGGCGTGCACAACAGCCCAATCTTGCGCAGCGCCAAACCTATGCGACGTTGCCCTGTGACCGCTGCAACCGGGATCGCCAGCACCAGCCCCACCACGACTGGGGTCATCCACAGCGCCAGATATGGCGACACGGTCCAGGCCCCGCTTCCCAGCAACAGGCCCAACACCGTGTGATGTTTGTAGCGGCGGGCCAGCTCTCCTATCGGCACGCTCCCGTCGTCGCGCCGCTGCGGCTGCCATCCGGAATCACGTCCGAGCAGAACCCCGCAGACAGCACCTGACTGGCTCAGCATCATGACTGGCGCAATCAAGCCGGTCAGAATCGTTTCGGTGGCTACGCTCATCAGCAATCGTGCAGCGCCGCCGTGGCCGCGGCGTTCGCTCGCGCGCACTAGCACCGCGATCGCGGCAAGTAGTTTCGGCGCCAATAGCACCGCCATGGTCCCGATAAACATCCACATAGCGCGCACCGGATCGATTACCGGCCAGGTGGGGAAGAGCGACTTGCCGCCCGGAAAATAATTGTACGGTACAAAACGGGCCTGCAGCGCGATCAGGATGCCGGTCAGCAGGAACAGCACCCACAGGGGCGCGGTGATGTAGGACCCGATGCCGGTCAACAGATGCAGCCGGCTGATCCAGGCCAGTCCGCGCGCTGGCAGCACCGCAGCGTGTTGCAGGTTACCCTGGCACCATCGGCGGTCACGGACCGTGAGTTCGATCAGCGAAGGTGGCCCGGTCTCGTAACTGCCGGGGAGGCCGGGGACCATGTGCGCCGCCCATCCGCCGCGTCGAATCAGGGCAGCCTCGACAAAATCATGGCTCAGGATGTGGCCCCCGAAGGGGGTGGGGCCTTGCAGCACTGGCAGGCCCGCTTGCTCGGCGAAGGCGCGCGTGCGGATCAGCGCATTGTGGCCCCAGTAATTGCCCTCGGCTCCGTGCCACCAGGCGAGGCCGTGCGCGATCAGTGGCCCGTACACGCGACTGGCGAATTGCTGCAGACGCGCCAGCAACGTGGTCCCGGCGGTAATGATCGGCAGCGTCTGGATCAGCCCGACATCAGGATGACGTTCCATGGCGACAACAAGACGCAGCAGCGCATCGGCGGTCATTACGCTGTCGGCATCCAGAATGAGAAACTGCGGATAGCGCCCGCCCCAGCGCCGTACCCAGTCGGCGATGTTGCCGGCCTTCCGGGCGACATTCTGCTTGCGATGCCGGTAAAAAATGCGGTGGTGCCCTCCGGTGCGCTCGCGTAGCGATAGGAAGGCGGCTTCTTCAGCGATCCAGATCTCGGGGTCGGTCGTGTCGCTCAGAATGAACAAATCAAAGGGGTCCGAGGCTCCGGCGGCGCGCAGCGATTCCTCGATCGCCTGCAATCCGCCCATCACACGCGCGGGTGATTCATTGTAAGTCGGCATCAGCAGGGCCGTGCGGGTCGTCGGCAAGTTGGCCTCGGAGGAGAGCAGGCGACGTCCGCCGCCCACCAACACCGATACGAATCCCGCCAGTGAGCTGGTGAACGATAGGGCGATCCAACTGAACAGCGCAACGAACAGCAGCAGCATGAACGCCGCGAGCGTAGTGAACCCGCTGCCGGCCAGCACCAGATACATTTCATAGGTCGCAATCGCGCTCAGCACGACGGCCCCTCCGACCACCAGGAAACGGCGTAGTCCGATGCCACTCGGCGAGGAGGCCGGACGGCGACAGCCCATGGGCTTCTCGCGCAGCGATTGGGTGGGCATTGATAGCGGCACTTCTGGCGGCAGCGGTGGAAAGCTCAGGACGTTGCTACTCAGGCCGAGGTCCATCGATAGATCCAGTTCTCCGTCAAGGGCTTATCGCCATTCATCAGCCGCGCGTGCAATTCCACCAACTTGTTGCCCTGGGGGTCGAGTTCCAGGTTCACGCGCCAGCCATTGATGTCCGGCAAACGTTGCGCCACAGCACTGACAATCTTCCCCTTGCTGCAGCCGCTGTCGAGCGTGGGTGGGCTCTCGGCGTTCCATTGATCCAGTGCCTCGCCCACGTAATCGATGACGAACTGCCGGTGATTGCGGTCCCAGGCGTGCCCGCAACGGGTCGCCACCACCTTGCCAAGCAGAAAACGGACCGGCTGCGTCCAGCACCAGTGCAATCGATAATTTACCAGGTACTCACCCTTGGCTTTGAGAGGATCGCTCGGACGCCAGAACGCGACGATGTTATCGTTTATTTCCTGCGGACTTGGGATCTCAACCAGTTCCACGATCCCTTTGCCCCAGTCGCCAATTGTGTCGACCCAAAGGCTGGGGCGCTTCTCGTAGCGCGCTTCCGCATCCTGGTAATCCTTGAACTTCCGCTTTCGCTGTAACAGCCCAAAGCCGCGCGGGCCGAGATCGGCGAAGCCGCTGACCTGAAGTTCACGCGGATTAGTGAGTGGGCGCAGAATATGCTCCTGCTGGCCGGTAAACAGTGCCAGGCCGTCGCTGTCATGCACCGCGTTGCGCCAATCGTCGTGGCCAGATCGGTCATTCGTGTCGAACATGAACATGCTGGTGAGCGGCGCAACACCCACGGTGGTGATATCGGAGCGGGGATACAGCGCGGCCTCGGTATCAAATATCGTATCGGATCCCGGTCGGATCGTGAATCGGAAGGCTCCGGTCGCACTCTGGCTGTCCAGGAGGGCGTGCACCACAATGGAATCGGCGGCGGGCGCCGGCCGCTCGAGCCAAAACGTCTTAAATTGCGGAAACTCTTCCCCGCTCGCATCGGCCGTCTTGATTGCGAGTCCGCGCGCGGAAAGGCCGTAGCCCTGTCCCTTGGCGACCGCACGAAAATAGCTGGCGCCCAGGAACGCGCAGATTTCGTCATAATAATCCGGACGGTTGAGCGGGTAGTGCAGGCGAAAACCGGCGAAGCCCACATCGTTCATGGGTAGCTTGACCCTAGAGCTGAACAGTTGCGCGCGGTACGGAATCTTAATGGCTTCGCCGTTCACGACCTCATAGAGGTCGACCCGGTCTTTGTAGAGGAATCCGCGCGAGAAGAACTCGGCAGTAAATTTCAGCTTGAGGTCGTGCCAGAGCGCCTGGCCGGGATCGAAACGGATCGCTCGGTACGTCTGATAGTCCAGATCTTTAAGCTCGGCCGGCAGGCTGCTGTCAGGCGGCTTGAATGGCTGCTGCGCCAGTTCGCGCGCGAGATTGCGGACAGTCGCCGCGCTGAATGCGTTCGTGGGGGCGACGGCGGCTTCGGCGACTGAAGCACGGCTGAGCAACCCCACCGCGGGTAGAATGGACGTGCCCGCCAAGATCTGCCGTCGGTTGATCACGTGTTCGCCTCCTGCTCGTTGGCAGCGCCGGTCCTGGCCCAAGTGGCAATCGAAGCGCGGGACCGGCACGCCTCTCAAATGACCCGCAAGAGGTACAGAAGGTTCCACGGACCGCACAGAACCTACCGCCCATCCTCGCCTTCCAGCTCAAGTTGGTGGGCGGCATCGGCGGCGCCACCACATATTCACTTCCGGCGCCGGGGGTGAACGAAGCCGTGACCGTGACGCCGCACTGCTCGCGCAGCGGATCGCGCGGCCGAGGCCAACGTGCGGGATCTGGGCGGCCGTGTTGTGCGGTTCGACGCACTACACGCGGCGACATGAAGAACGCCACGCGGCTAGTCGATGATCAGGACAAGACTCGCGCCGATCTGGTAGCGCAGCGTCAGGCCGCATCCGAGCGGCTTGGCCGACCTGAATGCAGCACGTCGAGGCACAACGCGCTCGTGTGACGGAAGCCGGCAAGGCGCTTTACCTATCGACCTATTCGGCTCGAACAACAAGAAGGCAGTTTTGCCGAGTGGCGCAGGCATGAACTCAGAACCGCGGTCAATGCCGAGCATCATATGCCGGAAGGTCTCATCAATCGCGTAATACGGCGCTCCTCGCAGTCGTTGCTGTCACCGGCGGCGTCGCTGGATTCGGGTATCTCGGTCTTATCCAACCTTTCTGCGCACAGAGCTCGGTTTCTCGGTCGAGGTGCCGCGGCAAGCATGTTCGTGTCGGGCGCCGATGGGGCTACTTCGCGGCTATCTCGCGGACCGCATCAATCAGAAACGGCTGCCGATCGTGAGCCTCGCCATTCTCGGGGTGGTCGGATACGGCCTCTTTAATGTCGCAACCACCCCGTTTTGGCAAAGTGCACTTTCCTTTCTCGAGGGGGCCATGCAGAGCGGCTTCTTCTACATCAACAGCTACTCGATGATGCAGCGTTCGGCCGATCGAATTTCACCGGGCCGCTGTTCCTCCGCGAAATCCACTGCCCGCTCAGGATTTGTTCAGGCGGTCTGTACATTCGCAGGGTGTAGCTCCAGCTACTCTCTGCGAGTGAGCGGTCTGGTGGAGACGCTCACGCAATCTTGGGCGAATTTTGATGCTAGTTCATCGATTCGTTGAAACGCATCATATGGGGTGGATTCATTTTTGCTGACATGGGTTGTAGCCTCGCTGCTCTGATTCGGAAGCGGGGATTGAGATCATGGCGGGGTGGCGGCATGCGATCGAGTTGGCGCTGAGTGAGGAGGATGCGGCCAGGTTGACTGCGGTGGCGCGGTCGCGGACGGAACCCGCGAGCCGGGTCGAGCGTGCGCGAATGCTGCTCGCCTACCGGGAGGACGCATCCTTTTTTGCGGTGGCCAGGGCCATAGGGGTGCACCATCAGACCGTTCAGCGCTGCGTTGAACGAGCCCTGGCCTTGGGCGCGATGGCGGCGCTGGACGATCTGCCGCGCCCGGGCCGGAAGCCGACAATCACAGCCGAGGCCAAGGCCTGGGTGGTGAATCTGGCCTGCCACAAGGCCAAGGAACTCGGCTATCCCCACGAATTGTGGACGACGCGGCTGCTCGCCCGTCATGTGCGCGAACATGGGCCGCGAGAGGGGCACGTTTGCCTGGGCAAGCTTGCTCAGGGCACGTTGTGCATCATCCTCAACGAGCAGGAGATCAAGCCTCACAAGGTCCGTTACTACCTGGAACGCCGTGATCCCGACTTTAAGGCCAAGATGGCGGAAGTCCTGTGTGTCTATCGCGAGGTGAAGATCATTAAAGAGACTGCGGCAAAAGCCAAGCAAAAACCCAGCGACGCGGTGGCGATCATTTCCTATGATGAGAAGCCGGGCATTCAGGCGCTTGCGACGACCGCACCGGACCTGCCGCCCGAGCCTGGCATCCATGCGACGTTTGCGCGTGATCACGAATACAAGCGCCACGGCACGATCAGTTTGTTGGCCGGCATTGATCTGCTCACCGGCCAGGTTCACGCCCTTGTCAAGGATCGGCACCGTAGTCGCGAATTCATCGAATTCCTCAAGCTGATCGATGCCGCCTATCCGGCCCATACCGCGATCAAGCTGATCCTCGACAATCATTCGGCACACATCTCCAAGGAGACCAAGGCCTGGCTTGCACAGCAGCCCGTGGGGCGCTTCGAATTCACCTTCACGCCCACACACGGCTCCTGGCTCAATCTCATCGAAGGGTTCTTCTCCAAGCTCACTCGCTCGGTGTTGCGCCACATCCGCGTCGCATCCAAACAGGAACTCAAGGATCGCATCACGGCGGCCATGGATCACTTCAACCAGGATCCGGTCGTCCACACATGGTCCTACAAACTCGATCGAGCCGCCTGATATGATTCGGACTTTGGAAACGATGAACTAGATCAAAGCGCTCACCAGCGAGGTGGGCCATTTGATCTAGCAGTGCAGTGCCGGTTTTGCCGCCATGGAGAAGAACCGTTCGAAATAGCGCCGACATTCGACTTTGAAGAGACGCACACGTGAGATCATCACGCCATCGCGCTTGGACGGCTCGATACAGTATCGTGCCAGCGAGTCAGACGAGTAAGCTCCGGAGCTATCTTTATGTCGGCCAGCCGCCCGCCGATATCGATTGCAACTAGCGCAGTAATATCGGCGATCGTGAAGCGGTCGCTGGCAATGTATTGATGCCCGTTCAGTTCGCGATCCATCCGCTCAAGACGCTGATAGACTACCGCCCGCTGCGCCTCGCCATATTCAGGAAATTGCCTAAAGCGACCTTGAAAGATCGCGCTGGTATTCTGAACCGTGCGTCCGATTGCAGCGAATAGCTCGAGTTCCATCCGGCGGTTCCACCTCTCGATATCCGCTTGTTCACGCAGGTCTCGCCCTAAGAGGTTAGGCTCGGGATGAAGTCCCTCTAGATACCGGCAGATCGCAACAGATTCGGAAAGGTGCGAACCGTCATGCAGCTCCAGCACCGGTAATGCGCCTGACGAGTTTTTTGCAAGAAATTCAGGCGTGCGGCTTTGGCCGGCCAAAATATCAACCTCTTCGAGTTGGAGATTGATTCCTTTCTCCACCGCAAAGATGCGAACGCGGCGCGGATTTGGCGCCATGGAATGATTGTAAAGTTTCATGGGACTGGACACGTCACTTCCTCCTGTCTGCGCGATCGGCCGGATTCAATGTAATTGTCCTTTGCCGCGCGTGCTTGAGTGTTGGCCTCGCCCTTGCCTTCAGGCGCCTCTCAATGGCAGAGTCCGATGGACAACCAAATGGTCGCTTTCTGGCACCGAGTGCAGTTCACTCGCCTTTAGGCGCGGGACATTCAGGACGGCTGAACCTGGATGAGCAAATCGAGAATCTGCGGCTTTTCGTTGTCAAGGAAAAGTAGGCAGAAACTTCACGACCAACACGGGGGGATGCCGTGAGTACACGAGCACTCCACTTGGTATCGCGGGCCGCGCCGGCTCCTGACCTGCGGCGGCCGTACTGCAATTCTCATGAGTATTAAATTTTCAATCGAACCCCCGCTTTCGGCGAAAGAATTCCAGTCTTCTAGTAGCATCGACGCTCGCTGAAAGACGCCCTGCTCAAGATCTAGCGCGCCTTGACACCACGTTAAGGAAGGCCGATTTGATCGCGACCGCTCGCGCAGGAAAGCTAATAGGGCATCTCCCGGGCTCTCACCGATTTTTCCTACAGTTGTTACCTCTCCGATCTTGCTGGCGGGGCATCGGCAAACGACCAATCGCCGAAACGCATCTGGCCCGCGGGGCTCAACTCTGATCCTTGTCGCCGCTCCGGCCGGCGAGTCCTACTAGATCGGAATGAAGCAGCTATCGAGTTGCTGGGCTATCCCCCGAATAGCATTAATCCGCCAGTCCGCCTTAGGTTACCTTCCGCTCGTCGGCCAATGACGGCAGCGACGGCACTATGTTCGGCGCCGTCCGCACGGACTCTGCGATCTCGCTTTGGCCTTCAACCCTTGCGCGATGTCCGGGGCCTCCGGGTCCGCTCAAGTCCTAAGCCGACGGCTTTCCGCTATGGCTGCGCATCCAGCACTTTTGAGTTTGTTCTTCATGGCTCTCATCATTTCGCGCCGGTGTTCAAATGCTCGCTGACCACCCAAGCCTGATTGGAACCGTGACTGCACGCCCAGGTGCCGATTTGTTTTGGTTCCAGAAGCCCGTTCCGATCAGCACAGAGAGTTCTGGCAGTTGCTTGCAGCGTTTACGCCCGCTGACATGAACAACTCGAAGTCAACTCTCAAATTCCACACACAGCGGACAAGTAGGCATTATTGAGCACATAGTGCGCCATGATGTCGCCGGCACGTTGGGTTGGCGCGCTCGCTCCGCTAAAGTTCTGTGGCGAGCCCGTACCTTGCGCGTTGGGCGTGCGAAAGTCGGCGAGTTGTGGCAGCAGCATGCCAGAAGAGCGGCGAATCCTAGTCGGCAATCGGGCGCCGAGGGAGAAAAGCGGTGCCGAGCGACGATCCGCGCCGTTCTATTCGACCGCAGCCGGCATTTTCGCAACTGACATCAATGGCTGGGCAATTTGGTCGAGCAACTGACCTGCATTCTGCTCTTCACCCAGGGACTTTGTGAGAAGCTGCACGATCGCGGGCTGCCGAAGCTGAAGCGCTAGATTACGGGCCGTGATATAGGCGGCCATCTCGTAGTGCTCGACCCGTTGCGCCGCCCCGATGAGGGCCAAGTCGGCCGCAGCATCTTCTTTCGCCTCACCTTCGTTCATAACCTCCTCACCTTCCTCCACGAGTCCAGCCATCCCTTTGCACGGCTTCGCTCGCGGCGGCGCACCAAGCAGCTTCAAAGCCTCGTTCAGCCGCTCGACCTGCGATTCCGTCTCGGCAAGGTGGGTTTGCAGCAAAGCCTCCAGCTGGGCAGAACGCGCTGCTTTCGCCATTTTTGGCAACGCTTTCACCAATTGCTTCTCGGCATGCAGCAGATCTCGTAACTGCTCGATCAGTAGTTCTTGGATCGGACCGGACTCTGCTCCACTGGAGCTTTCGACGTGCATCGAGGGGCCCTCGACGCCGCCGTTGACGTCCTGCAAGGCAGGAGAGGGCACAAACTCCCATGGCTCGCCCTCATTCCACGGACCTCTCGCGTCGACCTCGCCATAATCCCCTTCCCCGGTCGAATCGTTGAAGAACTGGTCGACGAGTTTCGGTGTTGGCGCAATCTTTCCGATGCTCAAAGGCGGCTTGCCCATGCTCTCGAGCGCGCGCATGAAGGCGCGCATATGCGTTATTTCCCGAGTCATGAGAAACTGTAGGGCGTCTTTCGTTCCAGCATCGCGGCAGAAATTGATCAGCCGCTCATAAACGATCTTGGCCCGGCCTTCCGCTGCGATATTATTGCGCAGGTCGACGTCCAGCTCGCCGGTAATCTTCAGGTAGTCGGCCGTCCAAGGGTTTCCCTGGGAATTGAAAAGATTGATGCCGCCGCCACCCGCGATGGCGACCAGCGGGTCAACCTCCGCTGCCTCGCGCACCGATTTGAGTGGCTTGAGATGCAATCGCGCCAGCGTCCCCACTACCTCCAGGTGGCTCATCTCCTCTGTACCGATATCCATCAACAGGTCCTTTCGACCGGGGTCCTCACAATTCAGGCCCTGAATCGAATACTGCATGGCGGCTGCCAACTCGCCGTTTGCGCCGCCGAACTGCTCCAGCAGCATGTTGCCGAAGCGCGGGTCTGGCTCATCGACCCGAACGGTGTACATCAATTTCTTGACGTGGTGGTACATTGTCGAGCCTTTCTCGTTTTGATGGTTCGGTCGATGCGGCGGTGACCCCGAAAGGCAGCTACTGGGCCGTGACTTAAAGGCGAAGGCCGGCTACACGCTTATCAACCAACGCATACGGACCGCCCATGTTCCACTGAGTGCACCGCGCGGCGCTTGTGGTGGCGTTGCTTCCTGGGGATCCGTAAACGGGTATAGGGCCATTCCGATCACGTGGCGCCACTTGACGATTCTACTGACGCTCGGCATCGCGTGGTGCAGATCGCAAGATGCCCAGTCCAGCCCGCTGCAGTATTGTCACTTGTACTCTTCGGGATAATGTAGCGACCGAGCGACCGCACCTCGCGCACTCCCACAACGATCGACCCAGTCAGTCGCGTACCAGGTGGATTGAGTTCCATTTACCGGGTGGGCGGGTCGTATGGGCCGCCCGGCCCTCAAGCGCGCGCCAGCTATACAGCTCGTCCGACACGGCCGACCAGCCGTGAATGTTCAAGGCCGACCATCGAGGACTGGGAAGCCGCCCTTCGATCAGCAATCGTTCTATCGGCATCATGAACCGATAGCCGGAGCGATGGCGAGTCTCGATGACGTGCGGACGCCGCCATGAAGAGATCCGCCGACCGGGGCCACCACCTCCGCACACGATTTATCGATTTTTGAAAGTACGATCTTGGGCCAAGAGGGGCCGATGTTCAGCTATTACCGGTCAGCCGGGTAATGCGCTCTATTGTCTTGATAAAGTCGCCGTTGCCCAACGCCAGTGCTCCCTCAAACGGATAGTCTAGCATTCTGATTAGGATGAGAACTAACGCTACGGAGGAGGTAAAAGATGACGTGAAGAGTAGGTGTACAATTCGCGATTTAACGTCCGCAAGCAACACGAATAACACGAGTACGAGGGCGTAAAATGATAAGACCAGCCAAATGATGATCGGCACGCCCTGGTTTGCCTGGAAGATACGAGTTTCTCTGTAGGAGTGGGCTTGGGCTAGCAGCGACAAGATTTGATTTTGAATAGTCGAATCGGCTGGTCGCGTTATATTCAAGAGCCCGGCGGCATTGACGATAGCCACGAACGCGCTTAAGGCTTCCGGGCTTTCTTGTCGGTGTTCTAGCGCCGTCCACTCGACATTTTTCACCGTGTTGGCATAGTTCAGAATAGCTCGTTCAACGCTCTGTCCTTGTCGGTCCGGCACGTCATGCGCAAGGATCGCGGCTCCATGCAGTGCGCCACATTCACCGTTGATAGCCTGCTTTGCAAGATTGTATTCACCCCAGACTTCATTAAACACGAATGCGAGCAGGACTGCAAACACGACTCCTAACTGCAGGTAAATGGAATTGCCCGTTTCGTAGTGTCGCCGACGGAAGTCGAGGTCTAATGCACCGCGAATAACAAGCGTGACCATTGCCGAAGCAGTGGCGGTAAGCACAACAATAGAGAGAGCTTCGATGTAGCTCAACTGCAGCCCACAAAGGTGGCCAGCCGCCCAGCCGGCAGGTGGCCTTGATCATTGGAGTTGCTTTTCGCTTACTGCACGATTCGTTTAGGACGATCGTGGTTTAAGTGCCTGCGTTGTTCACAGCTTTGACGTAAGCCGAGGATAGCTCAGCGGCCGGCGGCGCGCGACCCAGGGCGTACAGAGCTTCGTGCCGCGCGTAAAAAGGCCGGCACATCGGAGGGCGAGGATGTCGCTCACCGATGGCGTCTTCGGCGAGCGGGCGGATGCTGTATCGGGCCGCGTCGAGCTGGACCTGGAGGGCATCGTCGCCAAGCATCTCACTGACGGCCATAAACGCAGCTCCCGTTGCAAAGGTCCTCACGGGGATACTCGCGCAGGGGACGGTGGGCCTCTCTTCCAGCGTAGCGACGGATTGCGCGATTATACTGTAACGACTACTCTCCCCGACGTGACTGACGGATCTAAAAATACGAACGTCAAACGCGCCGGAAGGGATCGCATGCATGAGCTTATATTTGCACTAGCAATACTGACACCTACGGTCGCGCTTGCGGAATACAATTGTGGCGCGAGCACGTGCATCTGTACCGGTAGCGTCGAGTGCCAGGTCATGCGGAACTCCGCCAAATGTGGGGGTAAGGTGGCATGCCATACCAGCTCTAGGAATCAGCTCATCTGCACTTGTCGCCGCCAAGACTTGAAGAATAGCCACATCGAAGCGCGCTAATTTCGGGGATCTCGGAGCGGCTTCTGGACGCCCGTGATCCAGAAAACAAACAAGTGTCGGGCTGCGATTGTCAGCGATGGCACGCAAGATAATCGACGCGGCGCCGATGGGCGAGGACTATGTGTTCACGCTCAGCCGGTGCGAGCGGATTTGATCCAGAAAACTCGGAATCCATATTTGACACCTTTGTTACGACGAAGCCTCACGGACTGGGCTTACGATTGGCAATTTGCCAGGGGATATCGAGCTACATGGAGCTCAGCTATCGGCATCTTCGGCTAACCCGCGAGGTGCGATTTTCGAGTTACCTTGCCTCGAACCAATTTGAATTCCTAAGACGCGAGCTGCGCTGCTCGCCCATGCGAGCGAACTTAGCGAACTCCGCCTCGAGCTTGGTGACTTCCTGCGAGTGCAGCGCCCGTTTGACGTCAAACTTTGCCTCCCCCGTCGGCGACAAGCTTGTTGACCTGCTGGTGCACCGTCGTCTGCATATCCTCCTTAGCTGGGCATTCTCGTTGAGCAGGATAGCGAACCGCTGCTGCGGCTTCAGCCTCCGCCCTTCCCTCGTTGCGGGACGCCGCCGCAATCTGGAGCTTGTCGGCTTCCCACTGCCGTTTGCGGCCCGCTGTTCGGGGTCGAGGCTAGACCGGATCCGCTTTCCCGCCCACCGTTGGAAGTGTCTGGCCCGCACAGTGGACAGTTTTCCAAGTGAGCATTGTGGCCGACGCCGGGAAAAGCATCTTGCGGGCGGGAACTGGCGTGAGAATTTTGCATTGTCGGATGGCGCACAATGGGTGTGCCGGTCCTGGACCGTAACTTTAACCAACATGGAGGCCGGGATGCTGAGGCTCCTACTTTTTACCGGCGCTATTTTGCTGATGACAAATTATTCCTTTGCTCAAGTTCCAAGCCCGATGCAATGCGAGCAAGTAAGGGACGCCGTAGCTCGATATGGATACGCCGCCGCCAGACGGCACGCCCTCGCTAACTACGGACCGGCGGCCGTGAGGGCCGGCGATCGATGTTTGATCAAATCCAGGAGACCTTTTCGGACGCACTACAGACATTACAGGACGCATTAAGCTCGGAAGCTCGTATTTGTGTTATACATGATGTCCTCTCAACGGCGAACCCAATGCCGACGGTGCGAGACGGGTCCCAACGGCATCGCATAGCCACCGCCCATTCCTCAAGGAGCGACCAAGCTGGTCGGCAAGATAAGGCGGCCGTTCTGGTGACATCCGCCGACGATTCTTTGCGCCTTCGGCTTCAGCCCTTGAGGATGTGCGCGCCGTGTTAACAAATCGGCCCCTGAGCACGACAAACCGCCCCCTGAACACGACAGGGCCGACAATAAACTTGCGCTGCCCCACTGATTTTTAGATCGGGAGTCTCGGCATCAGTTATCTGTGTATCTGAAGCGCGCTTCCCTCGATTCTCGAAGTGGGAAATTCCCACCTCGTCACTGCAGTCGAAGCGCGCCAACGGCGTAGCCCCAGCGTCGCGGCGCGGCCGCCGCGCGCTCAAACGTCGACGGCGTGCGATTTCTCGCTACGTCTCGTGGCGATCATCGTCCGGTCCAAGGCCGCCGAGCGCCGTTATTCAATCTTGTGGACGCGCGTGGATGGCGGTTGACCAGCCGGTCGTGGGGCGCATCATACTGGAGTGAGCGAACAGCAACTCGATCTTTTTGCACATGCCTGCGTGTGGATGGCGCCGCCCGTGGCGCTCCGCAGCGACTGCTCGGTCATCGCGGCAGACATGAACGACGCGGCTTTGGTCGCCGCGATCCCGGACGCAAATCTCACCGACTGCTCGGCACTCGCAGCGGAAGCGGGGCGACGAAGGCTCGACGCGGCCGTCCCGGCGCTTGCGGCTTTGTGCCAACGCTTCGCCGGCTTCGGTGCTTGCCGCGCGATACCTGAACAAGTCGCTGCCCTTGAGGGGCTGGCCCTAATCGGAGGGCGTGATGCGGCACGGGCCGCGGCGCAGATGATCGAACGCGCCGTAGTGTCGGGGCCTGCATTAAGCGTGGCCGTCCGGGTGGCTGCGCAGCTAGGCGCGACCTTGTCCGCCGGTACCCTCCGATCACTGCTGCGTCATTCCGACCCGACGGTGCGTGCCGGTGCCTGTCGCTGCGCACGTGCGTTTCCGGAGGTCATTAGCCTGCTTGTGGACTTGCTCGACGACCTTGACCCGGTAGTCGCAACGTCGGCCGCATCCGCCCTTGGACAAATGGGGAGGAAGGAAGCCGGCCCGATACTCAAACGTCTGCTGCGCGATGCGCCATCGCCGGAGGTGATCGACTCCATTGTATCGATCGCCGACGAAGAATGCGTGGTGTTGCTGGGGCGGATTGCCCGGTCCGCACCGGAACTGGCCGCGGCGGCGCTCGACTGCCTGGAAGACATCAGCCATCCGTGTGCTAGAGCGGTTGCGGCGGCGATCCGGCACCGGCAGCTGGAAGGAACCCTGGACTGACATGCCGTGCCAGAGGCGCCCCTGCGGCACTGGGCGCGCCTTGCCGCTTGTACACGGCTCGCATCCCGCTACGCGATCTACGTCTTCGACTATGGCGCGCTGGTTGGATTCCGGCTGAGGCCCGCGCCTCTGGAACGCGTGGCTGACGGCAACGCCCATGAGGAGGGGATTGAGCGGCGGGAAGGGCGAGGAAGTGATAGGGAGAGCAAAGCTGCCGTGATCGGCGGCGGGGGAGTGACTGCAGCGTGCTTTGGCGTGGAGTGGCACGTCACTGTCGATGGGGAATGGGCACTATTTGCTTCGCTGTGCGGTATGACTGCCTTGGCTGATCCGCGCCGGAACGCGCCAAGGCAAACCGCGATGCTCGCATTTTGCAGGGTACCAGCAGACAAGTCTCACGCGGGAGTAATCGAGAGGGGGCTTCGTTCAGGTCCGCGAACAGAAACTGCCGCTGATTCCATCCAACATAGCTGGACTGCGCCCTGCTGGAGGAATGGGACGATGACGAGCCACTGCCGAAAGTGAGCGAGCCAGCGTTGAGAAAGAAAAGAAGCAGCTTCACTAGAGTTGAACTCGACGCCACCGGCGCGCGAGCACCGGCAGCGCAGCGATCGACATGGCCACCGGTGGCGGCCGACGCTGCAGAAGCTTGCCGTAGTACAGGATGCCGATAATGCCCGCTCCGATGGAACAGCAGCGCGACTTCCGCCTGCAGGATCACCGCCACGACCAGACAAGCCGTCGCGATCAACCATTGCAGCCGGTCTTCCATGCCGAGCTTAGGCCGGTAACAGGAATGAAGGACCAGCGCGATCACGGCGGGGCTAACACCGGAAGAAGATGGCGGTCATCGGCTTAAGGTCGCCGAGATAAACGTAGACCGCGCCGAGCGCCGCGACGATGACAAAGTTTCGGAAAGATGAAGGCCCAACCGCCTATCCACGCGCGCCAGAGGCCGCCGCGCAGGTAGGCGAATATAAATCCCGACCTGAATGGCGAGCGGGCCTGGCAATGACTGACAAATAGCGATGGGCTCGCGCATCTCCTCCTTGCTCAGCAACCGCGCTCGGCGACAACTTCCCGCTCCATCTGGCCGACCAGCGCGACGGGGCCGCCGAACCCCAGCAAGCAAGGGCGCAAAAAGTAAAACAGCAGCTCCGCCAGTCGACTGTTCTTTGTCATCGCCGTATCTGTCGCGAGGCTTCTTCACGAGCGGTGCCGGGCCGCGTTGTTGTCGGCCCGACACCGGTGCGATGCTTCACAAAGAATTTTTGACGTTGGCCATTGCATCCAAGGCCAAGCGCAGCGTCTTGGCCAGCTTGATGGCGTCGTCATCCGCCCAGAAATGCATGAAGAATAGCCGCGGCTCTTCGTCGAGCATGTGGCTGTGCAGCGCGGTCACCTCAATGCCGCCCGAGCGCAGCGCCTTGATGACCGGATTGACCTCGCTTGCCACCATCACGAAATCGCCGGTGATGGCGGCCTTGCCGCTGCCGGTCGGTTGGAATCCGATACCGGTCGCGACGCCCAATGGACCGGCCGGCATCAACTGCGTGCCGCTCAGCGTCAGCGGGTCGCGCCGCGACACGCCGAATTGATAGACGCCGCCATTGGCCCGGCCTTTGACGCCGATGATCTGGTCGAGCTGGGCGGTATCGAGATCGACTGCGGGCGGTGGCGCAGCGGTGGCAGGTGCGGCAAGCGGCGTCTTGCTTTCTGCTAAGGCCGTGCGAATGGCAGTCGCGATTTTGACCGGGTCACCGTGGCCACCTACATGCATGTAGAAGGTCGCCGGTTTGGCGCGCAGCAGATGATTGTGCACTGCCGTAATCTGCACGCCGTTCTCGATCATCTTCGTCATGACCGGGTTGATTTCGGTTTCGAGCAGCACAAGGTCACCCATCGCCATCGCTTCGCCGCCGACGGGTTTGAACGCCACCCAACCACCGAGAGCAAGAGCAGGCTTGATGGTCACGCCATCAAGCGTCACCTTGACGTCGGTTCGCGGAAAGCTGTAGCGATGCACGTCGCCGGCTACCACGGCGGCCTTACGGGCGAATGCCTCATCGACGTTCTGCCAGTTCACCTCCTGAGCGCAGACTGGTGATCCCGAGGCAATCAAGCCAGCTCCAAGCACCAACGTTGAAATCGCACGCATCTTATCCTCCTTTTTGCAGACGCTCTTGGCGTTGCGATCGCCTCATCCACTCAATTGTGCACACCCGCACCGCTGCTGACCGCGACTTTGGCCTTCTCCTCCAACCTGTTCAGCGTCAACCGCGCAATCGCTGCTGGCGCTTGATCCGGAATGGCAAACACCGAGCTGACATTGATCTCGCATAGGACGTAGCTGTCCTCGCCAGAGGCGGTGCGAGGCCCATAGAGAAAATCGGCGTCCCAGATGACGGGAAGCGACGCCGTATCGATTCCTAGGATCGCCATCATCTGCGGCGTCCACTCGGCTTCGATCTTGCCGCGGAGCGCCTGAAACAGCGCCGCGTCGGCCCCATGCATGATACGCGGGCCCGGCTGGGCCGTCGGTGAATCGGGGCCTTCGGGTGGAGGAGGCATAAGGGCCTTGACGATTTGATGGCCGAACCCGACGACCTTATCAGCGCCCATGTAGCAGCGGATCATGCCCTCTGGTAGACGCGGTTGAAATGGCTGATCGATAATGCATCCGGCAAGAGCGAAGTAATGCTCACAAGACACCATGAATTCATCGAGCGGCATTTTTTCCGGCACACTCCCGCGCCGCGCGTGCAACGCGGAAACGAAGCTCGCCACGCCCCCCAATTCTTCAAGCAACTCAACTTTCCAAACTCCCTGACCGCCGTTTCCGCGGTTCTGCTTGAGAACCCGTGGCTCGTTTAATCGAAGACGCGATGGGAATTCGGCGACGAAATCCCCCATTGTCCGGTACAGACGAGTTTCAGTGCCCCAGCCGAGATGTTTCGTGCGGTACAAGACCTCTTTGACGCCCATCTTTAGAATCACGTCGGGGTTCGCACTAACCCAAGGACCTCTTGCCGCCACATCGCGCAATATGCCGTCCAGCACCTCTCTGGTCCGATCCTCGTCAATCGGGTTAACCCAGACAAGCACACCATCGAATTTCATTAGCTGCTCACGCGCCTCGTTGGCGAAATCGTCGGCGTAGACCACAGGCTGCGCGTCGATACCGAGCGAGATCAACTCCTCAAACACTCGGCGATAGCGATTGTTGTAAGGTGTCGCAGCGCGACGCGCTTCGTGGTCGCCTCGCCAGAGGATTGCGACCCTGTAGCGTTTCATTGCCACGCTGCCGTCGGCTTTGCAGGCCAGTTGTGGGTTTCGTGTTGAAGGCTACGACACCAGGTGTAGAGCGCATCGCACATCACTGTGCCGTGCGCCGGCATTTCATGGTCATTCGGGAAGTTGGCAGAGAGCCCGAGCGCGATCGCGAACAGGCCGCCACATTGCGGCGACAGATCGTGACGCGATGTGTCGACGCCGCGCACGATTTTCGGCAGATGAGCGAGCGGAGCGTCTGCGATCTCATAGATGCGGATGATGGTGTCGACCAAGCAACGATCGCCCTCGTGCGCGAGTTCGGCGCCCGCGATGTGATAAGGCGTGGCGCCGAGCTCTTTGGCGAGACCGATCACCTTCTCGGTCGGCACGTAAAGAAACTGAGCGTTTGGATCGATGAAGCGACGGATCAGCCAGGGGCAGGCGATACGGTCGATCTTTGGCCGCTTACGCGTCATCCATTTGTACGATACGGTCTCGATTTCACGTCGTGCCGGGAGTCCCTGCCGAACCCAATCAGCTATGCCGCCCTCCAAATAAACCGAGGCTAATCCGATCGCCCGCAATGCGGCAGCCGTCTTCTGGCTGACTTCCCGGCCGTGTGCACAGAGAACAATCAAGCGGTCGCGCGGCAGGTCGCGCGCCCACTCCTCGAGGCCCTCGGGCGAGCGTCGGCAGGCGGAAACGATCAGCCTGTTGGAGGTCTCCAAATCCTCTTCGCGCCGGACATCGAAAACGATTGGCGCGGCAGCGCTGGCGTGAAGTCGTGATAGCGAGATGGAACTTCGGTTCCCGTCCATGCGCAACGTCCTCGGCAAAGCGAGTGCTGCGCAGAGCTTGGACGGAACCCGTCTGATGGGGAGTCTGCATTTCCCCGGAGTTCCATTATATGGGAGTGCCCCCCGCGGATGCAAGCTCCTTCAGCTTAAAAAACGAGTTCCCACCGTACGAGGGTCTTGCTGGTATCGAAAAACCCGTTCTTGCTTGCCTCTCGTGTTTGATTGCCCTTACCCATACTTCACTCATCGGCGCTCGGGGCTGCTCATCGAAAAATGCGAACGCCAAACGTCACGCCTGCCCGTAGTTCGTTCACCCGCTTACCATCTGTGAGCGCTTTACGAACGCCGACGTCGAACGACAGGTTATCACGGACCTGCCAGATCAGAGCGCGAGACGGTGGCGCGGCCAAACTCGTTCGTAAAAAAAAAGCTCGGCGACCGGCCGAACCTTCCATTGCGACGGTCCTTCCACTGGAATCACGAAATACAGCCGCTCCTCCAAGCGGCCTTCGACGACTGCCTCCCAATCCTGCATCATGCCGCAATTTTTCGTCCAGTTCCGATCCACCGATGGCAATAAAGACTCTTCTATTTGCGTCATTCCCGACGAGATCGAGGCGGGCTGGGTTCATACAATAGTTTGTCCCTTCAATTAGCAAGAACCGAGCACCTGGGGAGAAAGATAAGAAGCGACCCGGTCAGAGGCCGCTCAACTCTGAGCCTTGGGCATTGCCCGAGGCTCGTTCTATTATGCTGTCGCGTAGTGTAGGCCTCGCCGATGACCGCTGTCCTTCCCGCCGGTCTGGCGCCGCTCGCAGCACGTCCGTTTCTTGCGATGGGGATTTTGAAAACTCGAGCGTGGGGGTCAGCCGAGGCGCCGAGGGTATGGCCTCGGCATTGCTTGTCCCAAAATCGAAATAATGCCGGTAAACTCGTGCACCGATCGGCCTAGGGAAACCCTCGGATTCAACCAATCGAAAACTAATGGCGGGGCTGTCTGGGGCCATGATCGGCAGATTTGTCCCTCTCAGAATTGTGCTGACAACCAGCCTATTGCTTGCAGGTTGTTATCGCGACTTCAGTCCAGTCGTTGCCGAGCCGGCGTCACTATCTCGCTTATTGGTGGTCACCCAAATCCAGGTAGGCGATAGGCTGAGCGTGACGGTATACAATGAGTCCCTCCTCACGGACGTCTATGACGTTACGCCAACAGGAGTGATCGTGATGCCGCTGATTGGCTCGGTGAGAGCGGTCGGGCGCGTACGCCGTTGGAACTGGCCAAAATAATTGCCGACCGATACCGTCGTGGAAAGTTCCTGCAAGGAACCACAAGTCATGGTCGCTCCCGTCGAACCAGCTCCCCGAGCGTCGGCCCCTCGATGAATTCCATGACGAGATAGAGATCAGCCGCCTTGTCGCGCCAGCCTTCCTCGTTCGCATCGAGGACGGTGGGAACACCGTTCCCGTTCATCGCCCGAAGGCCGCTCACCTCAGTCAGAAATCGGTAGCGGGGTTCCTGTTTTACTGCTTCCTCCCCGTGAAGCTGCTTAAGCGCCCCATCATGACCCTCCGCGACGTGGTGAACCTTTCGAACCTCACGCTGTCCACCTCGCCGCGACGGGGTGCTTATAAACTGCCAGTCCTCCAAAGCCACGCCCCGCGCTCCCCCTCTCTTCGGTCAAGTCTTTCCACGGCGGGGGATGTGCGCGCGGTGCGCCCGTCGCGCATGTTGAGGGGCGGCAAGCGGCGAGCCGGCAGTTTCCTAGTTGAGCTGGGCCAGTCGGCCGCTTGATATCTTGATATCGATAACGATATAATCTGCCATGGCCAAACCGCTGCGGTTCCACGGGGATTCGAGGGACCGTCTGCGCGGGATCCCGATCGATGCGCGTTCCGACCTTGGCTACCAGCTCTACCAAGTAGAGCTGGGACGTGAGCCATCTGACTGGAAGCCAATGTCGACAGTTGGTCGCGGCGTTCGGGAAATCCGTGTCCGCGATGTCTCCGGCGCCTACCGCGCAATCTACCTCGCGACATTGCCGGATGCGGTGCATGTGTATCACGTATTCCAAAAGAAGACGCAGAAGACGGATGATCGCGATCTGGAGATCGCTAGGAAACGATACCAAGAACATATGCGGAGTTTGAATGACCGATACCTTCGCCACCGTATGGGACGCCATCGGGGATACGCCGGAACAAACCGCCGCGATGAAGATGCGAGCAGATATCATGATCGCGATCACCAACAAGGTTCGGGCCTGGGACATCACGCAGCGCGAAGCGGCTCGCCAACTCGGCATTACACAACCGCGCGTCAACGACCTGCTCGCGGGCAAGTTCAGCAAGTTCTCGCTCGACGCGTTGGTGTCGCTGGCCCCGCATGCCGGCCTGGGCCTGAGGCTGTCTGTCGTACCAGAGCGTATAACCGCCAAGCGCTCCATAGTAGCCGTTGGGGTTCGAGCTGCAAAGCAACGGTCGCGGCGCAAGGGGGCGGCGACCCGCAAGATCGCAGCCCGCAGCAAGTCCGCCACCGGCAGAGCTAGACGGGGCGGCTGAGGCAGCGATCGCGGCGTCCGCACTTTCCAGCACTTTTTTCGGGAGATAGAGTCTGGACCGGACAACATCAAGGACGATCTGTTAGAGCATCGCGCCGAGCGCCGCGCCAGCGAACTACTACCCCCGTCATCAGCTTGGAAGGCTCGTGCGAAAGCCTTTTAGATCAAGCATTGTTGAGACTTTTTACGGCTCAAAAACGGGCTTTTTGATCGAAACTTGACACAGCCCGGCTTAGCCCCAACCCGGACGGCTGGGAGCGAATCTTGCTCTACATCGACGAGCCGACGCATTGCGCGAACACCGCGGCGCCGACTCTAACCAGGGGGCAACCCGAGTAGAGATTGCAGTGGCTGAGGCCGCGCTCACAGATCGCTGCCACCCGGTGCCGGCTCTCCCCCACCAGGCGGGCGGCCGCAGCGAAGGTCATCTGCTGGCACAGGATCAGCACGAGAGCTTCGAACAATAACGTGAAGCCCGACAGTTTTCCACCCCACGACGGTTCGACTTGGCGCACGCTGCCGTCCGGGATCTTCACGCGCGGCACCCGCACCTCCAGGAAACACTCGTGCTGAAAGAAGTTCAGGTGCCGGTAGCGCTTGGTAGGGTGTCGTGGACTGGATGCCTGGCCGTCGACCCCCGCCACGGCAAAGCCGGCACCATGCCAACCTCTTCGCCGTGATCGTTGGCTCAACAAGCAAAGCGCGAAAGGGCACGGGCGCCGGACGCGCTATGTGGAGCTCGCGCTCGCCCAGACCGATCTGTCGGCGGTGCGGGCGCTGGCCATCGATGAGACCTCCCGAGCTGTATTCGCTCCGTTATAAATCCTTCGGACGAGACCTGGAACGATGCGCGCGTGAAAGGCGGCCTCTCCTCCGGCGAGGGCCTCATCAATGAAGTGCGCGACCCGGTCGAGAAGTACGACGCCAAGAACAAAGCCTTTGAAGTTGTCGATCCGGGAATAACCGACAAGCGGCTCATGGTGTTCGAGCCTGAGTTCGCAGGTGCGCTTCGTGTCTGCGAGCGTCACGGCAACACGCTGTCGCCGCTGCTCAGGCAGGCATGGGACGGTTACACCTTGTCGACCATGACCAGGAACAACTCCCTCAAGGCCAGCAACCCGCACATCAGCATCGTCGCCCACATCACGGCACACGAGCTTCGCAACTGCATTTCGCGGACCGATCTCGCCAACGGCCTCGCCAACAGGTTCTTGTTCGCGATGGTTACCCGCTCGAAGCTGCTGCCGTTCGGGGGCGAGCTCCGCGACCGTGACATCCTGGAAATCGGCGATCGGCTGAAGAAGGCCATCGACAAAGCGCAATCCATCGGGCGCGTTGCGATGACGGCGGCAGCGAAAAAACACTGGGCGGCGGTTTATGGGCCGCTCTCCCGGGATCGCGACGGATTGCTCGGTGCCGTCACGGCCCGCGCGGAGGCGCAAGTCGTGCGGCTGGCCCTCGTCTACGCCCTGCTCGACAGCAAACCGGATATCGACGAGAATCACCTGGCGGCGTCCTTGGCGGTCTGGGAGTACTGCGAGGCCTCCGCCGCTTACATCTTCAGCGAATTGCTTGGCGATCCCGCCGCCGATGAGATCCTTCACGCTCTGCAGCAGGCCGGGTCGGACGGCATGAACAGGACCGTCATCAGAGATTTGTTCGGCCGACATCAATCGAGTGACCGCATCAGCGCCGCGCTGCGTCTGCTCGCAACAAAAGGCCGGGCGCGGATGGCTCAAGATCAGACCTCCAGACCGCCAGCGGCGGCATCCTGACCTATCGCAAGCACAACAAGCCGGCGCTCGGGCCGGCGGGCGATTCGATGGACGACTTCGACGGAGCGACGTGATGAGTGGCACCAACCCCAAAGCTGGCCGCCAGCGATGCCGAACCCGCGCGGCAGCGTCATGTTTACGCTTCAAGCCGGCGGCCTCAACTTCATCGCCACGGCGGGACGGCTCGTTCGGCGAGCTGTTTCTGGAAAACCACAAAGTGGACTTGACCGCCGGCATCATGGCGAGCGACGCCGCCATTGCCGCGTCGCTCGCGTTGCAATTCAGTCGCCCCGCGGAAACGTTGCGCAAGGCGCTCTGCCGTGACGCTTATGGTAACGCTACCGGGCCGCTCGGTATCGCGCTCGACCTACTCGCGGAGGAAAAGCGGAGCGACGATGCCTAATGTCCCGCCGCCCCGCCATCTTCCGCCGATCCGACCTCGTGCGTGCCATAAGCAGCGTTGAGGCCGCCGGCAAGGAAGTGGCAGTGATCGAAATCGGTGGAGATGGCAAGATCCGAATTGTCGTCGGCACGCCGAACAAGCAAGATTCTGGTCAAACACCCCTTGATGTCTGGATTGCCAAGCATGCGCGTGCGCCTTAAAGGTATTAACTCGAAGCGTAAACGTCTCGCTGACGGAAGTTATCGGACTTACTGGTACGCTTGGAAAGGCGGCCCGCCGTTGCGCGGCGGACCAGGGACACCGGAATTCATGGTGTCCTACAATGAGGCCGTCGCGGCCAAGGCGGCAATGCCCAGTGGTACGCTCCTCGCTCTACTGCTCCAATACCAGAGCAGCGATGACTTTCGCGCTTTGGCTGATAGCACGCGACGCAGCTACGTGCCGCTGATAATGCGCATTGAAAAGAGCTTTGGCGATTTTCCGTTGGCCGCGCTTACCGATCGGCGCACTCGCGGCGTGTTCATGGCGTGCGCGACCAGCTCGCGCTAAGTGCCGGCCGCCGGCAGGCGGACTATGCTTGGACTGTGTTAGCTCGCGTCCTGTCGTGGAGCTTGAACCGAGGATTGATCGCGGCCAACCCCCTGCGAACATGGCGGCAGACTTTATCGCGGCTGACGGGCCGAGAAGATATGGACAGACGAGGATGAAGCCACGTTCCTCAAGAGCGCGCCTACTCATCTCTATTTGCCGCTGCTGCTTGCGCTGTGGACTGGCCAACGCCAAGGTGATCTGCTTCGCCTACCGTGGTCGGCTTATGATGGCACGCACATCAAGCTAAGGCAGCGCAAGGCTGGCGCTCGCGTCGTGGTAAAGGTCGGCGCTCCACTCAAGGCCGCTCTTGATGCGGCATCGAAGCGCAGCACCATCATTCTCACTAACAGCGCAGGCAAGCCGTGGACATCCGATGGCTTCCGCGCATCGTGGGGGAAAGCATGCAAAGCTGCCGGCGTTGTTGGCGTGACGTTCAACGATTTGTGCGGCACAGCAGTGACACGGCTCGCGCTGGTCGGCGCGACTGAGGGCAGAGATAGCCACTATCACTGGCCACTCACTTCGAGGTGTCCGCGCGATCCTCGATACGCACTATCTGAGTCGCGATCCGAAGCTGGGTGATAGCGCCATCACCAAGCTCGAAAAAGGGAACAAAATCTCCCGACTAAGCCCCCGACTGGTCTAACCGAGTCTAACTTCGTGCGGGTTAAGTGGTTGATTTATTTGGTGGGCGCACAAGGACTCGAACCTTGGACCCGCTGATTAAGAGTCAGCTGCTCTACCAACTGAGCTATGCGCCCGAACCGCCACATCTCGCCCCTTGCCGTCATCGTCGGGGCAAAGTACCTCGGCGGCATCGCACCGGCTGCGTATCTAGGCCATCGCGGCAATGATTCCAAGCGCGTCCCCTGGCTCGGCTCTCCCTGGGGCAAGGCCGACGCCGTGGGCAGGAGGACCCCGGGTCGGGCTTGCGCGGCAGGGTGTTGCGGCTAGCCAACATCGGTCGAGTGAATGCGGCGTTCGGCGCTGCCGAGCGGTTCCAGCTTGCCGCTGCGCTCTCGCCGGGCCACCAGCTTGTTGAGTGCGCCAAGATAAGCTTTCGCCGAGGCGACCAGGGTGTCGGGGTCAGCGCCCTTGGCGGTCACCGAGCGGCCCTGCTCCGACAGCCGCACCGAAACCTCGGCCTGCGCGTCGGTGCCTTCGGTGACCGCGTGCACCTGATAAAGCTCGAGCACCGCCTCATGCGGTACCATGGCCTTGATGCAGTTGAAGGTCGCGTCGACCGGGCCGTTGCCCTCGCATTCCTCGATTAAGGGTCTGCCGTCGACGTCGAGTTTCATGGTGGCGCGCTGCGGCCCGCGCGTGCCGGCGATTACCGAGAGCGAGACGAGCTTAATGCGATCCTGCGCGGTGGCGATTTCCTCGTCGACCAGGGCCTCGACGTCCTCGTCATAGACGTGCTTCTTGCGATCGGCGAGCGCCTTGAAACGCACGAAGGCGTCCTCCAACTGGTTGCCGGACAGGCGATAGCCCAGCTCCTCCAGCTTGTGCACGAAGGCATGGCGTCCGGAATGCTTGCCCATGACCAGCGACGTCTGCTTCACGCCGACATCCTCGGGCATCATGATCTCGTAGGTCTGTGTATGCTTGAGCATGCCGTCCTGGTGGATGCCGCTCTCATGAGCGAACGCGTTCCGCCCGATGATGGCTTTGTTGTACTGCACAGGAAACGAGGTGACGGCGGAGACCAGTTTTGAGGCACGCGTCAGCATCGTGGCGTCGATGTTTGTCCAGTACGGCAGAACGTCGTTGCGCACCCGCATCGCCATCACCGCCTCCTCGAGCGAGGCGTTGCCGGCGCGCTCACCGATGCCGTTGATAGTGCACTCAATCTGGCGGGCGCCGGCGCGCACACCCGCGAGCGAGTTCGCCACCGCCATGCCGAGATCATCGTGACAATGCACAGAGAAGCGCGCCAAGTCGGAGTTGGGCACGCGCTCGCATACCGTCTTGATTAGCGCGTAATATTCGTCCGGCACGGTGTAGCCGACGGTATCCGGAATATTGATTGTGCTAGCGCCGGCCTTGATCGCCGCCTCGACGCAGCGGCAGAGGAAATCGTGCTCTGTGCGGGTGCCGTCCTCGCACGACCATTCCACGTCGTCGGTGTATTTGCGCGCACGGGTCACCGACGCAATGACCATCTCGTAGACCTTTTGCGCATCGAGCTGAAGCTTCCATTTCATGTGCACCGGCGAGGTGGAGATAAACGTGTGAATGCGCGACCGTTTGGCCGGCTTGATCGCCTCGCCGGCGCGGTCGATGTCCTTAGAGCCGGCGCGGGCGAGACCGCAGACCACCGCGTTGCTGGTGCGTTTGGCGATCTCGTTGACGGCAGCGAAATCGCCATCGGAGGCGATGGGAAAGCCGGCCTCGATGATGTCGACGCCCATCTGGTCGAGGAGCTCGGCGACTTCGAGCTTCTCCTCATGGGTCATGGTGGCGCCGGGGCATTGCTCGCCGTCTCGCAAGGTGGTGTCGAAGATGACGACGCGGTCCTTCTCGGACTTAGGCGCTTGCGGGTTGCCCGGCACAGATGGGGCAGGCGTGGTCATGATCTTGAGTCCTTTTCGATTGCGCCCGGGTGGCGCTCTTGGGTTCCTTGGTTGTGACCCCTGAGTGCCCAGGCGCAAACGCCCAGCCGGCGCTCAGGGGGCGCTAAGGAGCAGGAGCCCGCTCGGAATCCCAAAATGAATGAGGGCAGCCGTCATCGGGGCCTGACCGACCCTCCGAGCCGTCGCGCGAGAATACCGTCGCGCCGACATTGCTGCTGACCTCTCCACACCGGTCAAGATCACGGAACAGGATGAATTCCGCGCTAATGCCTATCTAGGACCGCCATCTTCTTAGCGGAAGATCCAAGGAGCGCGCAAGCCTAGCGAGCCGACAGCCGTTGTCGTGACCAGAAATCGCTTAGATATGCCCGGACAAAGCGCGGCATGGCCGGGCGGAAATCGGCCGCTGAGCGGAGAATGCGAATATCGGCAAATTCCGGGCGCTTTTCGCCGGCGATGTACTGCAGGATGCACGCGCGCAGCTCCTCGGCCGTCTGCGGCGCGGTGACGACCTTGAGCAGCGCGAGATAGCAGCCGTCACGAACCATGGTCCAGCCCGGCTCACAGCGACATGGGCCGATAGGAAGGCCGGTCTCCTCCAGCAGTTCGCGGGCGAGATTGCCCTCAAGGTCGAGCACGCCGCCGGCAGCGACATCGTCCGGCTCCGGCGTTCCGCACGGAAAGTAGAGCATGCCCGCATTGGCGGTGCCCGGCGCCATCTGTCCGACCAAAAAACCCCCATCGGTGCCGCGCAGAGCCGCCGCAGCAAAAACGTTGTAGGCGCTCCTGTCGGGGAATTCCCACTCGCGCCATGCACACAGGCTCGCGTAATCGGTCTCGAAACAGGCGCCGCGCAAGGTGCAGGCGCGGATGGCATAGCGATTGAGCAGCAGGATGCGGCCGTTCCACACGCCCGAACGTTCGCGCAGGATCTGCGCGAAATGGCGGTCGATTTCGGCGCGCCGCTCGAGCGCGAACCGCCACGGCCACGCCTCGCACGTAATCTCCACGCGATCGAGCGCGACGATCTCGATGTCCGACGCGCTCGATGTCACGTTAGCTTGCTGCACGCGCGGCCGTCATTCACGCCAGGGGTTGACGAACAACCCGACCATGCCGGTGACGCCCTTCACGCGCGCCGGGGGTGGGCCGAATTTCTCGATCACCTGATCGCGGCTCAGCCCCGGCGGCAGCTCCTTCGGGTCGAAGTCGGTGGCGATGAGCACGAACGTGTAGTGGTGCGGCGTAGCGTTCGGCGGCGTGCACGGCCCCGAATAGTGGCCTACTCCCATTTGGCTCTTGCCCCCGACATACTTGTCGGAATCCTTGCTCGCTTCGCCCTCGGCAAAGCCGGAAACAGTGGGCGAAATGCCGTAGGCAACCCAGTGACTGACGCCAGAGGGCGCGCGGCCTTCGGGATCGAACATGAGCAGCACAAGGCTCTTGGTGCCTTCCGGCACATTGCTCCAGTGCAGTTCCGGCGACACGTTGTCACCGACGCAATTTGGGTTTTTCGGCTGGTTGGCGCGGCTGTTCGACACCTTCTTCGGCATCATGCGGCCGTCCTCGAATGTCTTCGACCCCAGCGTAAAGCGCCCCGCCGCGTCCGCCGTCGTCGCGAGTGCCAGCGACAGCGTCACCGCCGCTCCGAGTAGCAGCGACCGTTGCATCAATTCCTCCTGACAGATTATCGCGCCCCTGGTGCGAGTGTAGCGTCGCACGAATGCGGATCAAGGCGCTTCGATCTTGCGCACAGGGCCGGCTCCGGACGCCGGCCGATCGCATACAGTGACACTCCTCGCGAAATTGGCTACCGCCATTGATGTCTAGTCTCAATTTCTGCTGCGATCGACCAGTGCGCGTTCCTTGATCCACGGCATCATCTCGCGCAACTTGGCGCCGATCGCCTCCGCCGGATGCGCCGCGAGCTTTCCGCGCATCGCCTTGAACGAGGTCTGGTTGACCTTGTTCTCCAGCATCCAATCCTTGACGAACTTGCCCGACTGGATGTCGGCAAGAATTTTCTTCATTTCGGCGCGCGTGACGTCGTTGATGACGCGTGGGCCGGAGACGTATTCGCCGTATTCGGCGGTGTTGGAAACCGAATAGTTCATATTGGCGATGCCGCCTTCGTAAATAAGATCGACGATCAGCTTCATCTCGTGGATGCACTCGAAATAGGCCATTTCGGGCGCATAGCCGGCAGCGACCAGCGTGTCGTAGCCCGCCTTCATCAGCTCGACTACGCCGCCACACAGCACCGTCTGCTCGCCGAACAGGTCGGTCTCGCATTCCTCGCGGAACGTCGTCTCGATGATCCCGGCGCGGCCGCCGCCGATCGCCGCGCCGTAAGAGAGACAGAGATCATGGGCATTGCCGGACGCGTCCCGGTGGATCGCCAGCAGGCAGGGCACCCCGGCGCCACGCTGATATTCGGAGCGCACCGTGTGGCCCGGCCCCTTGGGCGCGATCATCATCACATCAAGATCGGGGCGTGGCTCGATCAGGTTGAAGTGGATATTGAGTCCGTGTGCGAACATCAGCGCGGCGCCCTCCTTCATGTGCGCGTGCAGCTGATTGTTATAGATATCGGCCTGCAGTTCGTCGGGCGTAAGCATCATTATCACGTCGGCCCATTTGGCGGCCTCGGCAACGTCCTTCACCGACAGTTTCTCGGCCTGCGCCTTCTTTACTCCCTGCGAGGTCTTGCGCAGCGCCACCGCGACCTCCTTGACGCCGGAATCGCGCAGATTGAGTGCATGGGCATGACCCTGGCTGCCGTAGCCGATAATGGCCACTTTTTTGCCCTTGATCAGGTTCAGGTCGGCGTCCCGGTCGTAGTAAACGCGCATGGTCTCTCCTTCTCGCTTGCGGTCCTCTGCTGCTCGACGTTCAAAGACGGCAAATATCGGCGTTCGCGCAACCTTATTCTTCGATCTGCAGACCGGCGCACTCGCGGCTGATGGCAACCATCTTGAGGCCAAGCGCAGCCGCGAGACGGGCTGGCGCGCCATTTAGAATGTCTTGCGGCACGCGATCAACAGCGGCGAAAGCTGCGCGGCCACCGGTGCAGCGTCCGCACCTGGCCTGCCGGCACGGCACCGGGTGCTTAAAGGCTGTCCGGCAGGAGCACCTTGTTCGGCGAGATCGTCCAGCCGCAGCGATTGCTGCGCCTCAACGGAAGATCCTGGCCTCGATGGCTCCATCCCGGCCTGCGGCCTTGACCGCCGCAGGCCAAGGATTTGCCGGGCTCTTTGCGGGGTTGACCCTCATGGGCCTCTTTTCATATCGGCTGTACGATGCCCAGCCGTCGGTCCAGCAATCAAACCGCTTGCGGCCTTCCGCCATCGGCGTCGAACCGTTCGCGCGCGCGGGCAATTTTCGCCTGGTTGCGGAGCGCCCAGGCACCCAGCTCCGATACCGGTTCCAAAAGATCTCGACCGAGCGGCGTGAGCGCGTAATCGACCCGCGGCGGGATAGTCGCAAACACGGTGCGCGTCACCAATCCGTCCCGCTCGAGCCCGCGCAGGGTGAGCGTGAGCATGCGCTGCGAAATCCCGCCGATCGCGCGGCGCAATTCGTTGAACCGCATCGCGCCTTCGCCGAGCCGGGTGACGACCAGCACCGACCATTTGTCGCCGATTTGGGCGAGCACATCGCTAATGGCACGGCAATCGGCGGGCAAATGGGTGTGCTTCGGTTTCATCCTTGTGCCCTCTTGCCTGTCCGTCTTGAAGTCACCTAATGGGCGTAAGTTACAATTGTAAACTTAGGTTGGTTCCATGACAAATCCACCCGCCAGACCGCGCGTTGCCGTCATTGTCGGCAGCAACCGCCGCGACTCGATCAATCGCAGGCTCGCCCAGGCGCTCGTCAATCTCGGCGCCGGCAAGTTCGACGCCTCGTTCGCGCGCATCGACGACCTGCCTCTGTACAACCAGGACATTGAAGCCACCCTGCCGGCCGAGGTGGTGCAGTTTAAGAACGCTATCGCGCGCGCCGACGGCGTGCTCATCGTCACGCCTGAACACAACCGCTCGATACCGACGGTCCTGAAGAACGCCATCGATTGGGGCGCGCGTCCTTACGGCAAGAGCGTGTGGCCGGCCAAGCCCGCCTTCATCACCGGCACGTCGCCGGGCGCAATCGGCAGCGCGATCGCGCAGCAGCATTTGCGCTCGGTGATGACCGGGCTCGGCATGATCCTGCTCGGCGGCGAGGCTTACGTCACCTTCAAGCCGAACCTGATCGACGAACACGGCAATATCGGCGACGAAAACACAAAAAAATTTCTGCAAGGTTTTGTCGACCGCTTTGCCAGCCTGGTCGAACGGCTCGCGCCAGCGCAGAAGCGTTCAGCAGCAGCGTAGGGTCGAGTCCCGTCTTTGCGAAGCGACGAAGCAACCCGGCAACGCACACTGGACCTTTGTCGCTCGCAAATGACGATGCTCACATCCCCTCCGGCCCGCGAGCGATCGCGACCACGCCGGTGCGCGAGACTTCGACCAGGCCGATCGGCAGCATCAGGTTGATGAAGCTCTCGATCTTCTCCGACGCGCCGGTGATCTCCAACACGAAGCTCTCGGTAGTCGCGTCGATCACGCGGGCGCGGAAGGCGTCGGCGAGCCGCAGCGCCTCCATGCGATGCTCACCCGTGCCGCGCACCTTGACCATGGCGAGTTCGCGCTGAATTGCCGGTCCGCCCTTGGTCAGGTCGATCACCCGATGCACCGGCACCAGGCGGTCAAGCTGATTCTTGATCTGCTCGATCACCATCGGTGTGCCGCTGGTGACGATGGTGATGCGCGACAGATGTTTCTCGTGTTCGGTCTCCGAAACCGTGAGCGAGTCGATGTTGTAGCCGCGGCCGGAAAACAGGCCGATGACGCGGGCGAGCACGCCGGGCTCGTTATCGACCAGGACGCACAGCGTACGGCTCTCGATGGCCTCGCTGAACGAAACGGCGGGATAATGCGTGGTTGCCGAGCCGGTGCTCACCGGTTGCTCCTTCAGCGCATAACGCGGGCAAAGGCCCAGTCGCGGCCCAGGCCGCGATTGAGCGCCAGATCGATCCACAGCATGGCATGGGCTTCGAGAAGCCGCGCGTTGCGCAGCGGTCCGGCATCGACGACCTCGAAGCCGAGCTCGGCCACCAGGGCGATCACCTTAGGCTTGTTGGCTACATCATCGCCGGCGACGAACATCACCGACTTGATGCCGTGAAAAATAGGCTCGGCCATATTGCCGAAGCCGGTGGTATTGAGCGTCTTGAATACGGATGCGCCCTTGGCCCAATTCTGCACCTTTTCGCCCGCCGAAATGCTGTGGCCGATTTCGAGAGCGAGCCCCTGCGGCCCCATGGCCAGCGGATTGGTGGCATCGAGCAGAATTTTGCCGGCAAGATCCCCCATCGACCGGATCGCCGCCTCGGCGGCGGGCCACGGCACAGTAAGCACGATGAAATCGCCGAAAGCGGCGGCTTCGGCCGGCGCGCCGGCGCGCGCTTTTCCTCCGATCTTGCGCACGAGCGCCTGCGTCTTTTGCGCATTCGCCTCGCGCACACCAAGGAAAATCTCGTGCCCGGCCTTTCGTGCCCAGGCCGTGCCCACGGTCCCGCCGACATTACCCGCACCGATAATGGCGATTTTCATGGCGGCTCTCCTCTAATGGGTCTGGCGCGAGCGAGCTGCGCAGGTTTTGTTTCGCTGCGCGCTTCCATTCGCTGCTCGCGACTAGACCAGCATCTTTCCTTCTTGCGTCACTGCGTCCTCGACGCGCGTCGCCGCATCGCCGAGCAGCATTTCGTTATGGGCGCGACCAGAGGGGATCATCGGGAAGCAGTTTTCCGTCGGATCCACCACGCAGTCGAAGATCACCGGCTTCTTGATCTCGATCATCTCGCGAATTTTTTCGTCGAGCTCGCCCGGATGCTCGCAGCGGATGCCGTGCGCGTGATAGGCCTCGGCGAGCTTGACGAAATCGGGCAAGGCCTCGGTGTAGGAATGCGCGTAGCGACCGCCGTGCAACAGTTCCTGCCACTGCCGCACCATTCCCATGTACTGATTGTTGAGGACGAAGATCTTGACCGGCAAATCGTACTGCACCGCGGTGGACATCTCCTGCATGGTCATCAGCACCGAGGCCTCGCCGGCAATGTCGACGACAAGCGAATTCGGGTGCGCCAGCTGCACGCCCACGGAAGCCGGCAGCCCGTAGCCCATGGTGCCGAGCCCGCCCGATGTCATCCAGCGGTTCGGCTCCTGGAACTGATAGTGTTGAGCCGCCCACATCTGATGCTGACCGACTTCGGTGGTGATGTAGGTGTCGCGATCCTTGGTCAGCTCGTAGAGCCGCTGGATGGCGTATTGCGGCTTGATGATCTCGTTGGAATTGCGGTAGGCCAGGGAATTCTTCGCCCGCCACTTGCCGATCTGGCCCCACCAGGCTTCGAGCCCTTTTTTGTCCAGCTTGCAGCCGCCGCTGCGCCAAAACCGCAGCATGTCGCTAAGCACGCGTCCGCAATCGCCGACGATCCCCAAATCGACCTTGACGTTCTTGTTGATCGAGGAGGGATCGATGTCGATGTGGATTTTCTTCGAAGCCGGCGAGAAGGCGTCGAGCCGGCCGGTGATACGGTCGTCGAAGCGGGCGCCGACGGCAATCATTACATCGCAATCGTGCATCGCCCAGTTGGCCTCCCAGGTACCGTGCATGCCGAGCATGCCAAGCCATTGCGGATCGGAGGCGGGAAACGCGCCGAGCCCCATCAGCGTCGAGGTGACCGGAAAGCCGGTGAGCTTGGCGAATTCGCGTAGGGTCTCGCTCGCTTCCGGGCCGGAATTGATCACACCGCCGCCGGTATAGAACAGCGGCCGCTTGGCGGCGGCCACCATCTCCACCGCCGCTTTGATCTTGTCCGCATCGCCGGTGAGCTTGGGCCGGTATCCCTTATGCTGGAACTCCTTTGGTTTGAAATAGGTCCCCTTGGCAAATTGCACGTCCTTGGGGATGTCGACCACGACCGGCCCCGGCCGACCGCTAGCCGCGATATGGAACGCCTCATGCAGGACGCGCGGCAGGTCGCTCACGGATTTGACCAGATAATTGTATTTGGTGCAGGGCCTGGTGATGCCGACCGTGTCGCATTCCTGGAACGCGTCGTTGCCGATGAGATGCGTCGGCACCTGCCCGGTGAGCACCACCAGCGGGACCGAGTCGCAGAGCGCGTCGGTCAGGCCGGTGACCGCATTCGTGGCGCCGGGTCCGGAGGTGACCAGCACCGTGCCCACCTTTCCAGTCGAGCGCGCATAGCCCTCGGCGGCGTGCACGGCGCCCTGCTCGTGACGCACCAGGACGTGGCGCACTTTTTCCTGCTGGAATAGCGCGTCGTAGATCGGCAGCACGGCCCCTCCCGGATAGCCGAAAAGGTATTCGACGCCCCGGTCGGCCAGGGCCGCCATCACCATTTCCGCGCCGGTCATCTCGGTCATCGCCAGCTCCACTTCTCTCGACCTTCTTTTTCTCGATCCGGCATGGCCTTTCCGATCGGGCATCCGGGTCATGCAATCGGGCCATTCGGGTAATAAAAAAGGGGCTCAAAAGCCCCTGACATAGCGCACCGCCGCGTCTCGCGGGTGGATCATCCACCCGCGGCGGTGCGCCTTCCTACGAGAATCAGCGTTTCGGCGACCAAATTGCGCACGCAAGTGCCCTTTTTCCCAAGTGCCACGCTTATATGCGCGCCCTTAAGCTCGGTCAAGCTGCATGGAAGGAAAATGTCAGTCCGGCCGAACGAAGCCTGGCTCCGGCGGTGTGCTGCGCACGATCGGCAAGAACAGCGACCACAACAAGCGTTCGGCCGCAAAATAATCGGGGGCAGACCGACCCGCCAAGCGCGGGTTGTCCATCTCAGCGTCGCCACTTCGACATTCGCTCTGTGCTATCTCTAAGCCGAATCTTCAGGGCGGGGATTATCTCGCTCGGGCCAGCCAAAGACTAAGGCAGAGCGGGCCAACGAATTAAGGCATAAATGTGGCAATATACTTCAAACGAATGTTTAAATCAGCAAATGGCGCCAAACCGCAAGCGTCCGCGTCACAACGCAGCCTCGATTTTGCAACCTCACAGCCCGGAAATTGCCCGGACGAACTGCTCTCCTCCCGACGCCGACAAGCGCGCCGGTGTCGATTGACGCGCGCCGCCGCTCCACTGGAGGGGGAATATGGTTGCAGGACTGCTTCGCAGCACGCTGGCCGCCGCCGTCGTCGCGCTCTTGGCTTTCGCCCTTGCGCCGGCCCTGGCTGCCGCCGCGACACCGCCAAGCGTGGCTTTGCCTTCGACCACGGCGATTCTCAAGTGGATCAACGATTATCGCCACCGGCCGCAGCCGGAGAAGCTGCCGGCGGTCGTGCTGGCCTTGAGTCAAATGCAGGCGTTCAAGGACTCCGAAAGCTCCGGTGCCTATGTCGGCTTCATCGCCGGCGTGCTCGCCGCCAATCCCGAGCACGCCAAGCGGATGATTTCCAAGATGCTCGCCATGGCGCCGGAGGATCGCTGGGTCCTGGTGCGTGCGATCACTTATTCGGGGCTGCCGAACTGGAAGGACCTGCTCACCACGTTTGCTGACCGCATGCCGGAGCGGGTGCCGATGATCAACCGATATCTCGAGGGCAAGCTGCCGACCCTCGATCAGATTGATTACCACACCGCGAAACGCGGCGTGCTCGACAAGATCAAGATCGCGCTCAAGCTCGGGGATGACCACAAGAAGCGCGTGGCCCTCGATCCGAGCCCGCAAGTGATCGACGTGCTCTGGGGCTATTACCTCGCCACCGGCGCCTACAAGCCGGTGTGGCAGATCATAAAATTCCTGCCGCTGGCCGACGATCACGACAACGTCGACAACCTGACCACGGGCAGTGCCGCCAAGTTCACGCTCGCCAGCAACGCGGTGCGCGACATGACGCTGCTCGCCATGCTCAAATCGTCGGTCAAGAACCAGCCGAAGGACACCACCAAGGTCCTCAAAGAGGTGATCGAGACCGCCGAGGACGTCGACACCGGCGAGATGCGCAGACAATCGCTCGCGGCCATCGAGGAGCTCAAGCAGAAGGGCCCGAACTCGAAGCGCGAAATGACTACGATGGGGCAGATTGGCGAGGGCGCGTTGTCGGTTGGCTGCATCGCTGCCGCAGCCGCCGGCCTGTTCGTTGTAGGCGTGCCGTGCGTAGTTGGCGGCGCCGCCTATTCGGCGGGGCTGAGCTACGTCTCGCACTGAGCTCGCGTCACCCGCGTTCGCTCCGCTAAGCGAGGGGGGATGACAGAGAGCGTAGCTGTGCGGCGACGGCTTGGCCGACGCGCTCCGGCTGCACCCATTCGAATTCCGGAAGCTGGTTGCGGAACCAGGTCGCCTGACGCTTGGTGTATTGGCGCGTGTCACGCTTGGATTCTTCTACCGCTTCCGCGAGCGCAATTTCGCCCTTGAGGTGGCGGATGAGCCAGGGCACCCCGTGTGCCTTCATGGCCGGCAGATCGGGGTCAAGATGGCGCGCGGCGAGCAGGCGAACCTCGTCGAGCGCTCCCGCCGCCATCATCGCGTCGAAGCGCCGATCGATCCGGCGAAAGAGTTCATCCCGCTCGGGCATAAGAAAGACCTTGGCGGCGTGCGCGAGGTTTATTGTCGGCGGCGTGTTGTCCTCATGCCAATCGACCAGCGAGCGGCCGGTGGCCAACACCACTTCGAGCGCGCGGGTGATGCGTGCGCGGTCCCCGGGCATCAGCCGCGCCGCCGCAGCCGGATCGCGCCATTTCAGTTCCGCGTGCAGCGCCGCCACCCCATCGGTGGCGAGCCGCGACCGCACCTGTTCGCGGATGCGCGCAGGAATCGGCGGCACATGGGCGAGCCCGCGGGTGAGCGCGCTGAAATAGAGCCCGGTGCCGCCGACCAGGATGGCGGCACGCGCGGTGCGCGACGTCTCGCCAAGGGCCGCGGCGGCCTCTTCGCACCAGCGGCCCACCGAAAAATTCTCCACCGCGTCGATATGACCGTAGAGCCGGTGCGCCACCCGCCGCTCCTCCGCGGGAGTGGGGCGCGCCGTAATGATGCGCAGATCGCGGTACACTTGCATCGAATCGGCGTTGATGATGACGCCGCCGTACGTCTCGGCGAGCTCAAGCGCCAGCGCCGATTTGCCGCTCGCGGTCGGTCCGGCAATGAGGACGATTTCAGGTGTGCTCACGGGGTTGACGTAATGGGTCGTTGCGCGAATTAAAATCCCGCGGTTTTGTGAGCGATTAACGCCTCCTGGAGCCCACATTGACCCTGACAAAACCATTCCGCGCGCTGCGCCCGGCGCCGGGGCGCGCGGCCGCGGTGCTGGCGCCGCCCTATGACGTTCTCTCCAGCGCCGAGGCCCGCGCACGCGCCACTGGCAAGCCGTGGAGTTTTTTGCACGTCTCCAAGGCGGAAATCGATCTGCCTGCCTCCACCGATCCACATGATAGGGCGGTCTACGCCAAAGCCGCGGAAAACTTGCGGCGCATGATCGAGGCCGGTGTGCTCATCCGCGATGCGAAGCCCTGCTACTATGTGTACCGGCTGACTTGGCGCGGCCATGTCGAGACCGGATTGGCGGCCGCCGCCTCGCTCGCCGCATACGCCGAGAACCGCATCCGCAAGCATGAACTGACCACGCCAGCCAAGGAGGACGACCGCGTCCGGCAGATCGAGGCAGTCAACGCGCAGACCGGGCCGGTCATGCTCGCCTATCCGACGGCGCCTCACATCGACACCATGCTCGCGCAAGCTGCCACCGGCGCTGCGGTGGTCGACGTCACGGCTGACGACGGGGTGCGCCACGAGCTCTGGGTCATCGGGGACGATCCGACAATCGAAGACCTCACGAAGGCGATCGATGCCTTGCCGGCGCTCTACATCGCCGACGGCCATCATCGCTCGGCCGCGGCGCTGCGCGTGGCGAAATCGCGCGGCAGCGACGAGGCGCATTCGTCCTTGCTTGCCGTGCTGCTGCCGCAGCAGCAAATGACCATCCTCGACTACAATCGCGTGCTGCGCGACCTCAACGGCCATAGCGCCGGCGCGCTGCTGGCGCATCTTCGCGCGCGTTACCACGTCGCGCCGAGCGATTCCGCGGTGCGGCCGCAATCGGCGGCCGAACTCGGCCTGTATCTTTCCGGGCGCTGGTACCGGCTCCTGTTGCGCGAAGCAGTGCAATCCGCCGACCCCGTTGATCGGCTGCCGATCACGCAGCTCACCCGCAGCATCATCGAGCCCATTTTCGGCATTGCCGACCAGCGCACCGACAAACGCATCGGTTTCGTCGGCGGCGGCCGCGGGCTTGCGGAACTGGAACGGCTGGTGTCGTGCGGTGAAATGGCGGCGGCATTCGCGCTCTACCCGACGCAAATCACCGACCTGATGGCCGTCGCCGATGCCGGAAAGATCATGCCGCCGAAATCGACCTGGTTCGAGCCGAAGCTCGCCGACGGCATGGTGAGCCACATGCTCGATTGACACGCGAACAGCGGAGATAAGGCAAAAAGCCGATGCGCCCGTTGGCGCATCGGAGCTTCGGCCGGCAAACTCCATCCACCACCGCTGCTAAGCGGCTTAGAGGGTAGTTATTGCAGGCTCAATGCCACGAACCGCGTATCGCCGTCTCCATTGGAGACGAGCAGCATGGCCACCTTCTTGCCCTGACCGCGCAAGTCGTCCACCCGCTTCTGCAGGTCGCCCGGCGTGTTCACCACCTGGTACTGCACCTCGACGATCACGTCGCCGGCCGACAAGTGCTTGTCCGGCACATCGCTCTGCGCGTTCCGATCTACGCCCGTCACCAAGACGCCCTTGACGGAATCCCTGATCTTGAACTTTTTGCGCACGTCGTCGGTCAGGCTCGAGACTTCGAGCCCGAGCGTTTTTTGCACGATCGATTTTTGCTGCGGCTCGGCCTCTTTCTTGGTCGCTTCGGCTACCTTTTGGTCATCCTTCAGCCGTCCGACCGTGACCTTGTGGCCCTCTTCCTTACCCTTGCGAATGACCACCACATCGACCTGCTTGCCCACCGGGGTGTCGGCGACGATGCGCGGCAGATCGCGCATATCCTTGACCGCGTGGCCGTCGAAGCTGACCACCACATCGCCCGGCTCGATGCCAGCAGGCTTGGCCGGCCCTCGGGGGTCGACACCTGCAACCAGCGCGCCACGCGCCGGGGTGATACTGAGGCTTTCGGCGATTTCGTCGGTCACTTCCTGGATGCGCACGCCGAGCCAGCCGCGCCGGGCTTCGCCGTATCTCTGAAGCTGATCGATGACCGGAAGGGCGCTGTTGGACGGAATCGCAAAACCGATGCCGATCGAGCCGCCGGACGGCGAAATGATCGCGGTGTTGATGCCGATGACCTCGCCCTCGAGGTTGAACAGCGGACCGCCCGAATTGCCCCGGTTAATGGGGGCGTCGGTCTGGATGTAATTGTCGTACGGCCCGGAGTTGATGTCCCGATGGCGTGCGGAGATAATGCCCGCCGTCACCGTTCCGCCGAGGCTGAACGGGTTGCCGATGGCAACCACCCATTCGCCCAGCCGCATCCTGTCCGAATCGCCGAATTTTACGTATTTCAGCGGCCTGTCGGAGTGGACACGCAGCAGCGCCAGATCGCTCTTTGAATCTTTGCCGGCTAATTCGGCCTTCAACTTCGTCCCGTCGTTGAGGATCACATGGATTTCGTCGGCGCCGTCGATGACGTGGTTATTGGTGACGACGAGGCCGGTCTGATCGATGATGAATCCGGAGCCGAGCGAATTGATCCGCCGCGGTTCGCTCTCGGCATCGTTGCCGCCTTGGTCGTGGTGATGCTTGAAAAAGTCCTCGAAGAATTTCTCCATCGGGGAGCCGGGCGGCAGATCGGGCACCTCGCCCACGCGCGGATCGACCTTCTCCGAAGTTGAAACATTGACCACGGCGTCGACCACCTTCTCGGCGACGTCGGCGATGTTCTCCGGACCGCGGACGGTCGCGGACGGGATCGATGCCGCAGCCCGGCCGGTCGCGGCGTTGGTGCTGCCGGCCGCTGCAGCCGGGCGCATCGGCACGATAACGATGGCCGCCGCGAAAGCGGACGCTATCATCTCATATCGCCCAACCCGGAACAGACGACGAAAACCCAAAAGGCGAGACATGGACGTCAGCGCTCCTAAGATGAACTCTCGAAGAAAACTGCGCCCTCTCTGCGGGACGCTGGGGACCAACCGGTCATAGGAGACGGGCATTGGGGCGGAAAAGCAACGCCCTTCTCCTTCAAGTCTCTTGCAGCCGGCGCATGGCCGACAGTCATCCGGTCGTTGGACATCGATATTATCACAACCGGGCGCCGGCCGATATCAAGTAATTCAACGCAGAATAGGCCCTGGCGATCCCTCGATGCAGAGCCGCTATTTGGCCGGTGCGGTCGCGACTGCATGCGCGCCCTCAGGCACGGAGGCAGTCGGCGCCGTAGCCGAGTCGGCCGGCTGTCCGCCGCTTGGGTTGCCGAAATAGCGGAAGAAGTCGAGGTTCGGCCCGAGCACCAGGTTGGTGCTGCCGCCCTGCATGCTGTTTTCGTAGGCGCGCATCGAGCGGTAGAAGGCAAAAAAGCCCGGATCCTGGCCGTAGGCTTGGGCATAGGTGGCGTTGCTTGCGGCATCGCCCTGGCCGCGAATGGTTTGCGCCTGCGAATTAGCCTCGGCAATGGTCACGGTCACGTCGCGGTCGGCCCGGGCGCGAATTCCCTGCGCCTTCTGGGCCCCCTGGGCACGGAACTCGGCGGCCTCGCGCTCGCGCTCGGTCTGCATGCGCTTATAGACCGCCTGGCTGTTCTGCTCCGGGAAATCGGCACGGCGGATGCGCACGTCGACAACGTTGATGCCGAACTCGCGCGCTGCCTGATCGAGCTGATCGCGCATCTGCCCCATGAGCTGCTCGCGCTTGTTGCGGACCACGTCGATCAGCGTCGCGTCGCCGAGCACGCGCCGCAGCGTCGAGTTGAGCAGCAGCGCGAGCTGCGGATTGGCGCCCGCCGGACCGACGGTCTGATAGAATTTGCGCGGGTCGGTGATGCGGTAGCGGGCGAAGGCGTCTACCACGAGCCGCTCGCCCGCCTGGGCGACCAGGCTGGAATCAATATTGGAATTGTCGGTCTGGTTCGCGGCGATCAGCTCCTGTGCCGGGGATTCGATGGCGAGAAGCCGCTTGTCAATGTAGATCACGCTATCGACGAATGGGATTTTGACGTTCAATCCGGGATTGGTGATGACGTGCACCGGCTTGCCCAGCCGAACGACCAGCGCTTGGCTGGCCTGGTCGACGGTAAAGAAGGTGCTGTAGCTGACCAGCACCGCGATCAGGAGAATCACGGCGATAGCGCCGCCGGTAAGGCTCATCTTCATCGCTTGTCGCCTTCCGTCTCTTTCGGGGGCCGCGCTTTGCCAAGCTCGTTGAGCGGCAGATAGGGCACGACGCCCGGCCCCTGCTTGCCGGTATCGATGATCGTCTTGCCGGTCTCGGCGAGAATGCGCTCCATCGTCTCCAAATACATGCGCTGGCGAGTCACGTCGGGTGCTTTCTTGTACTGGTCGTAGACCTGCAGGAATCGCGAACTATCGCCCTTGGCAATGGTAATGACCTGCGACCGATAGGCCTCTGCATCCTGAAGGATCTTGGCGGCGCGCCCCTTGGCTTCCGGCACGACCCGATTGGCATAGGTCTGCGCCTCGTTCTGCAGCCGCTCCAGATCCGAGCGGGCAGCTTGCACATCGCGGAAGGCGTCGATGACCTGGGCGGGGTAGTCTGCCCTCTGCAGGTTCACCTGCTGCACCTGGACGCCGGCCCCGTAGGAATTGAGGGTTTTCTGCATGAGCTCCTGCACGGCGCCCTCGATGTTTTTCCGTTCGCCGGTGATCACCGGCTGGATGTAGGAGCGGCCGATCACCTCGCGCATGGCGCTTTCGGCCACCGCCTTGACAGTGTTTTCTTGCGGACTGGGGATATTGAACAGATAGTCGCCGACGCCATTCGGCGCGACTTTCCAAAGCACCGAGAAATTAATGTCGACGATGTTCTCGTCGCCGGTGAGCATCAGACTCTCTTCCGGCACGTCGCGCTCGGCGTTGCCGCTGCCGTTGAGGCTGATACTGCTGCTACTGCTGACCCGCATGCCGACGTCGGTCTTGTTCACGCGCCGCGCCGGCGGCGTCAGCACGGTCTCGATCGGATACGGCAGGTGATAGTTGAGTCCCGGCTGCGACTCGCTCACGAACTTGCCGAAGCGAAGCACCGCGCCGACTTCGTAGGGCTGCACCCGATAGATGCCGGAGGCCACCCACAGGCAGGCCAGGGCCACGCCGATCATGGCCACGCCACGGCCGCCGAAATTTCCCGGCAGAAAGTGACGCAACTTGTCCTGGCCGCGGCGGAGGATTTCTTCCAGATCGGGTTGCCGCGGACCTTGCTGCTGCGGACCCGAGCCCCAGGGTCCCCGCGGCCCGGAACTCCACGGGCCGCCGGGTTGGTTACTCCACGGCATCCATTCTCTCCTGAAGCTCAGCGGGCGCGCCTGCGCCAGCCCGAATTGCGGGCCATATAGGCGAGCAGGAAGCCCGATGCAACGCAAGGGCGCCCCGCCTTCGCGCCAGGCTGAGATTTCCTCGAGTTTTGCGCCAGCGACGTGCTGTCACCCTCCGAGTGCCGCCGGCGGGCCGGCGGGCGCTCTGCGCTGATAATGAATAAAGGAGAAAGCGGCGTCATCCCCGGACCCGGGCCGGTGCGCGTCGCGCGCTCTCTCCTGCCACAATTGTGGGTCGATCACGGGGAAGTGCACGTCACCTTCGGCGCGCACATGCACCTGCGTCACGGCGAGTCGGGTCGCCCGTTCCATGGCCTGCGCATAAATTTCAGCGCCGCCAGCGATCATAATGGCGTCAGCGCCGCGGCGGAGCGCATCACCGCGCGCGGCCGCGAACGCGAAGTCAAGGGTGGGTGCGACGAGGATGCCCGGCGCGGCGAAGCTGCGGTCGCGGCTGACCACGATGGTGGTGCGGCGCGGCAGCGCCCTGCCGATCGACAGATAGGTCTTGCGCCCCATCACCACCGGCTTGCCCATCGTCAGGGCGCGGAAATGCACCATGTCCGATTTCAGCCGCCACGGCAGACCATTGCTGCGGCCGATAACGCCGTTCTCGGCGACCGCCGCAATGAGGACCACATCGATCACCGTCGACATCCAAGGATCGTCACGCGGCGTGATACTACGTGGGCACTCCGCACGCCGGCCGTTACACCGCGACCGCCGCCTTGATATGCGGATGCGGGTCATAGCCTTCGAGCGAAAAATCCTCGTAGCGCAGCGCGAACAGGTCTTTGGCCCCGGGATTGATGCGCATCCGTGGCAGCGGCCGCGGCAGGCGCGTGATTTGCAGGCGTGCCTGCTCGATGTGGTTGAGATACAGATGCGCATCGCCGAAGCTGTGGACGAAGACGCCCGGCTTCAGCCCGCTTACCTGCGCGACCGCAAGCGTCAGCAAGGCGTAGGAAGCAATGTTGAACGGCACGCCGAGAAACACGTCGGCGGAGCGCTGGTAGAGCTGGCATGAGAGCGCGCCGCCGGCGATGTTGAACTGAAACAGGCAATGGCAGGGCGGTAGCGCCATCCGCTCGATCTGAGCGGGATTCCAGGCGGTGACGATCAGCCGACGCGAAGACGGATTGCGGCGGATTTCGCCGAGCACATTGGCGAGCTGATCAATGTGGCGGCCGTCCGGCGCCAGCCATGACCGCCATTGCTGCCCATAGATCGGCCCGAGGTCGCCGTTCTCGTCGGCCCATTCGTCCCAGATACTGACGCCGTGCGCGTTGAGATATTGGACGTTGGTGTCGCCACGCAGGAACCAGAGCAACTCATAAATGATGGATTTGACGTGCAGCTTCTTGGTGGTGACGAGCGGAAAACCGGCCGCGAGGTCGAAGCGCATCTGATGGCCGAAGATCGAGCGCGTGCCGACGCCGGTGCGGTCGCGCTTCTCCACGCCCTCTTCGAGCACCCGCTCCATGAGGTCGAGATATTGGCGCATAGGAGCCTTTCGCTCACCAGCCGATTCGCGGCGATTCTAGCTCCAGATGAGCGGCCGACGAAGGGCACGCAAGCGTCGCAGTGGATAGGCTGCCTTTCTAGGACGGCAAGCCCGCGAGCAGCCCCCGCAGGAACGCCGCAGCGCGCTGGTAGATTCCGGGCGCTTCGCTCTCGCGCGGCCCGCCGATGGCAAGCGACAGGTCGGGCCCGAACGCCGCGAGCTGGCGGCTCAGCCAGGACGCCGCGTCCGGCAGTGCACCGGGCGCGCGCAGGTCGAGCACGACGAGCGGCCTTCCGTGACGGGCAGCCAAGTCGCACGCCAGGCCGGTGCCACGGGAGACGGGCAAGCCGCCGGCATCGACCAGGATCATGCAGGCCTGCGCATCGCGCACGTTCCACGCGGTGCGCTGCCCCGGGTCGGCGAGCGGCGTTTCCGAAAGCCGCGGATAGCGAGCGCGCAGGCCGGGAGGTTGCGCAAAATCCTCGGCCCAGCCGCCACGCGGGCACCAGCCCCCATAGGCCAGTCCGCGTTCGATCGCCACATCGAGCGCCGCGCGGTCGACCCCGGATTGGCCGCCAGAGATCAGTTTCATGGCCGCGCGCGCCCTTTCTTCGGCGAGAGTTTATCCTTATATTTTGCGTGCCGGCGCGAGCCGGCTATGGCGATAAATGGCCGTCGTAATAAACCTTTCGGACCCGGGGGCAGTACCCGGCGACTCCACCAGTTCCAGGGGTCAGGGACCGAAGGGGTCGGGGATTGAGGTAAGCAGCACGTATCCCCGCTCCTGAAGGACCTGATCCCGTTATGGGGTCGAAATAGGATCGACGAGGGCGTAAAGGGCGTGCTTTTGCCCGGCATGGTTCCGCCGTTATCGGGCCAAACTCATAGTTGCCAACGACAACTATGCTCCGGTTGCTCTGGCTGCGTAAGCAGCTTGAAAGACCGATCTAAAGTCCTGGCGTCTTAGCAGCGCCAGGCGGGGTTCGGAGGCACCTGGCAACAGAAGCCTCCACTTTCCAAGGAGCAGGGGCGAATCATCATAGGTCGACCGAAACCCGACTTCGTTGATCCGGCTCCCCGCTTAGTTTCAGGCCCGATTACCGATTGCTGACTGCTGAATTCCTCAAGATGGCCGAAGACCTTATCCGCTACGACCTCCTTGCCCAGGCCGCCTTGCGCGGCGTGGTGCGCACGGTGCTGGCCGATGCGGCCAAGAAGGGCCTGCCCGGGCAGCATCATTTCAAGATCACCTTCGCCACCGGTGCGCCCGGGGTGCGCCTGTCGGAACGGCTGCGGGCCAAATACCCGGAAACCATGACCATTATTCTGCAACATCAGTTCTGGGATCTGGTGGTGCACGAGGAGGCCTTCGACGTAGGCCTGTCGTTCGGCGGCGTCGCCGAGAAGCTGACCATTCCGTTCGACGCCGTGACGGCCTTCCTCGACCCTTCCGTGCAATTCGGCTTCCAGTTCCAGCCGATTGAGGCGGGAGCGGAAGAGGACACCAAGGCGCCCGCGCAACCGCTCGCCTCCCCTCACCGCCCGTCTCCTGAAACGAAGCAGGCCGAACCCCTGCCCGCCCCCAAAGACGCGCAAGACAAACCATCCGACGTTGGCGGCGAAGTGGTGAGCCTCGACCGGTTCAGGAAGAAGTGAGCTCGGCGCACGAGCTCGGTGACAGACGTCAGATGTTAAGGCTTACTATGCGGCATCCGACGTCTGATATGCACATCCCCTGCAATGAATAGCCGCACTGAAACCGATTCGTTCGGTCCGATCCAAGTCGCCGGCGACCGCTACTGGGGCGCGCAGACCGAACGATCTCGCCGCAACTTTCGCATCGGCGAGGAGCGCATGCCGCGGCCGCTGATCGCGGCGTTGGCATTGGTCAAGCGCGCCGCTGCGGAAGCCAATCTCGAATTGGCTAGCCTCGACGGCGGCCACGCGCACGCAATCATCGCCGCCGCGCAGGAGATCATCGACGGCAAGCTCGACGATCACTTCCCGCTCGTGGTCTGGCAGACCGGCTCCGGCACGCAGACCAACATGAACGTCAACGAGGTGATCGCCAACCGCGCCAACGAACTGCTCGGCCAAACGCGCGGAAGCAAATGGCCGATCCATCCCAACGATCACGTCAACATGAGCCAGTCGTCGAACGACAGTTTCCCGACTGCCATGCATATCGCGGCCGCGCAGGAGATGTCGCAGCGGCTCATTCCGGCGCTCACCCATCTGCGGGCTGCGCTGCAGCAGAAGACGGAGGCCTTCGCGGGCATAGTCAAAATCGGACGCACGCACACCCAGGACGCGACGCCGCTGACTTTGGGCCAGGAATTCTCCGGTTATGCCGCACAGGTGACTTCGGGCATCGCCCGCCTCGAGACGGCGCTGCAGGAGCTTTATCCGCTGGCCCAGGGCGGCACGGCGGTTGGCACCGGGCTCAACAGCAACAGCCGCTTCGCCGCGTTGTTTGCCTTGAAGGTCGCGCGGCTGACCGGATTGTCCTTCGTCAGCGCCCCCAACAAATTCGAGGCGCTTGCCTCGCACGGCGCGCTCGTCTTCGCCCATGGGGCGCTGAACGCGCTGGCCGCGGACCTGTTCAAGATCGCAAACGATATTCGCTTTCTCGGCTCCGGCCCGCGCGCGGGTTTAGGCGAATTGCTGCTGCCGGAGAACGAGCCCGGCTCGTCGATCATGCCGGGCAAAGTCAATCCGACCCAATGCGAAGCGCTGACCATGGTCTGCTGCCAAGTGTTCGGCAATCAAACGACCATCACGGTGGCGGCCAGTCAGGGCCATTTCGAACTCAACGTCTTCAAGCCGGTGATCGCCTATGCGGCGCTGCAGTCGATCCGGCTCCTGGCTGACGCGGCCAACTCGTTCACCGATCACTGCGTCGCCGGCATCCGCGCCAACGAGCCGCGCATCCGCGAGCTGACGCAGAAATCGCTCATGCTGGTCACAGCTCTCGCCCCGCATATCGGCTACGACAAGGCGGCGCAGATCGCGAAAGCCGCGCACGCCAACGGCAGCACGTTGCGCGAAGAAGCGCTCAGGCTCGGCTACGTTTCAGCCGAGGATTTTGACCGCCTCGTGGATCCAACGCGCATGACGCAGCCGCAGGAGTGAATTTTTAGGACAACCACGAATTGTCACGCCATAGAGCGGCCCATGAGCACCGTGATCAATCTACGCACAGCGCGAAAACAGGCCAAGCGGCGCGCCGCCGAGCAACAGGCAGCGCCTCGCCGACTCGTCCACGGTCGCTCAAAAGCGGAGCGGGCGCTGCAGCGGTCGCAAAACGACAAGGCTCGCAACGATCTCGACCGGCACCGGGTCGAGGAGGAAGAAGGCCAATGAACTCGCGCCTCATCAAACGCTCGATCGTTATCGCCGGGCACCGAACCAGCGTCAGCATCGAGGAGGCATTCTGGCAGGCCTTAAGACATTGCGCTGGGCCGCAAGACCACGCTCTGCGAACTGCTGGCGTCGATTGACACTGGGCGCCGGAGCGGCAATTTGTCGCCGGCGCTGAGGCTGTTTGTGCTCGATCATTTGCAGACGCGGATCGCTCAAGCCGGCAATGGCTCAGCCGGCGAGGGCGGCGGCCGCCGCACTATTCAGCCGCGGCCTTGGCTCCGTTTGCGTTGATCGCGGCCCAAACACGATCGGGCGTCGCCGGCATGTCGATATGCTCGATGCCGAGCGGTTTGAGCGCATCGAGAACCGCGCCGATCACCGCCGGCGGGGCGCCGGTGGCGCCCGCTTCGCCGGCGCCCTTTACGCCGAGCGGGTTGGTACGCGCCGGCACTTCGGTCAGCTCCGATTTTATTTCCGGGAAATCGTCGGCGCGCGGCATGGCATAGTCCTGGAAGCTGCCGCTGACGAGTTGGCCGGTTTCGTCGAACACGATGCGCTCCATCAGCGCCTGACCTACCCCTTGCGCCACGCCGCCGTGGATCTGGCCCTCGCACAAAAGCTTGTTCATGATCTTCCCGACATCGTCGACCGCGGCGTAACGCGCAAGCGTCACCGCGCCGGTTTCCGGATCGATCTCCACCTCGCAGATATGGCAGCCGTTCGGGAAATTCGGCGGCTCAGCGGCGAAACTGCCGGAGGCCTCCAGCCCGACATCGAATTGCGGCGGCAGCATTGCCGGCCGGTAGAACGCCCTGGCCACGCCGGTGAGCGGCAGCGCGCGGTCGGTGCCGACGATGCGGAAGGCACCGTCCTTGAACTCGATGTCGCCCGCTGCCGCTTCCAGCATCATCGCCGCCATGGGCCTGGCTTTTTCGATGATGGCGTCGGCGGCGCGCCGCAGCGCATTGCCGCCGACATGCATGGAGCGCGAACCGTAGGTGCCGCGGCCGATCGGCACCGCGTCGGTGTCGCCCTGCACGAAGCGGATGTTCTCGAACGGCACACCGAGCCATTCGCTCACCATCTGCGCGTACACGGTCTGATGGCCCTGGCCGTGCGAATGGGTGCCGGCGAGGATGGTGAGCATGCCGCTCGGATCGAAGCGCAGCACCATGCGCTCGTTGAACACGGCGGCTTCTTCCAAAAAATAGCCGACGCCGCGACCGCGCAGTTTCCCGTTCTTCTTGGAAGCCGCCGCGCGCGCGGCAAAACCGCTCCAGTCGGCGAGCTGCAGGCACTCGTCCATCACGTGCGCAAAATCGCCGCTGTCATAGGTGACGCCGGTGCCGATCTTGTGCGGCATGGCGGCGGCAGGAATGAAATTGCGCCGCCTGATTTCCACCGGATCGATGCCGATCGCCTGCGCGGCCCGGTCGAGCAATTGCTCGATCAGATAGGTCGCCTCCGGTCGCCCGGCGCCGCGATAGGGCGCAAGCGGAATCGTGTTGGTGAGCACCGCCTTGCCGAGGGCGTGCACCGCCGGAATCTGATAGACGCCGGGCGCCAGGCGCAGCGCAAAGAGCGGCACCACCATGGCGGCACCGAAGACATGCGAGCCCATGTTGTGCAGGGCGTTGACGCGCAGCCCCAAAATCTTGCCGGCCTCGTCGAGCGCAAGCTCGCCGGTGACGACCTGGTCGCGGCCCTGCGAGTCGCCAAGCAGCGCCTCCGCGCGGCTGGAGACCCACTTGACCGGCCGGCCGCCGACCTTGCGCGAGGCCCAGACAACGAGCGCATCTTCCGGATAGCCACCATGCTTCATGCCAAAACCGCCGCCGACATCCGGCGAGATCACGCGCAGTTTGGTCTCGGGAATCTTGAGGACCTGGCCGGCGACCGAGGAGCGCGTGCCATGCGGGTTCTGCGACGTCGAGTACAACGTATAGTTATCGCTCTCGGGATGATATTGCCCGATCGCCGCGCGCGGCTCGATCGAATTGGCGGTGATGCGCGTGTTGCGCAGCTTCAGCGAAACAGCGTGCTTGGCAGTGGCGAACGCGGCGTCGGTTGCGTCCTTGTTGCCCATCATCAGCGTGAAGGAGACATTGTCGGACGCCTCGTCCCACACCGCGGGCGCGCCGGGCTTCACCGCGTCTTCGACGTCGACGACCGCCGGCAATGGTTCATACTCCACCTCGATCAGTTCGGCAGCGTCGCGCGCCTGCATCTGCGTTTCCGCCACCACGAAGGCAACGCGGTCGCCGACGGCGCGGACCTTGTCGGTCGCCAGAATCGCGCGCGGCGTGCGAAAGCCTTTTGGCCCGCCCATGTCCTCCGGCATCGGCGGCATGAGCCCGCCGAGCTTATCGGCCTGAACATCGGCACCGGTGAGCACGGCGAGCACGCCCGGCGCCGCCTTGGCCTTTTCGGTGATCACGCGCTTGATGCGGGCATGCGCGTGCGGCGACATCAACAGCATACCGTGACACTGCAGCGGCAAGTCGAAATCGTCGACGTAACGGCCGCGGCCGGTGATGAAGCGGGGATCCTCGAGGCGAGGAACGGGCTGACCGATGCCGAATTTGTTCAAGGTTTCCTCCTCTTGCCTCTTCTCCGCCTGCGGGGTGCGAGGGTCAGGGCGGGAACGTCGCCGAGGCGCGCAGGCATACGCCCCCTCGCCCGCATTCTGCGCAATCCCTTGCCTGTCCCGGCGCGCGGGGAGAGGCCAGGGCGTCCGCCTTCGCGGGAGAAAGGCTTATACCGTCCCTGATCAAGAATGAGAATGGAAGGGCCGCCCGGCCTCGCCGGACGGCCCGATCTTGCGGAAATATGCGGTGAACGCGCTCGCGCTTCAGCCCCGCCTGATGGCAATGGCCCCGGCGATCGAGCGCGGTCGCGTGCGCAGCCGGTGACCATCATTGCCCGACTTGATCACCCACCTCTTGCCCTCGCGGCCGACGATCTTGCCGACATGATGCGGCCAGACGACGATGGCGCCGATGCCGGCCGGCCCGGCATATCCCCAATGCGCCCAATTGCGCGCCAGATCGTAGGCGGGGCCGGGATCGCGCGAGACCAGGTGGCGCATCTCCCAGCCGCACCAGGCGCCGGGGCGGCGGCCATAACCACCGCGCGACGTCTGCCGCGGACGGCCATCCGCCTCCTGCCAATTGCCGAAACGGCCGCGCAGGACGCGATGATAATTAAACGCAGAGCGTCTGGTCTCATGGCGGTGGACGAAACGACGATGATGAACGTTCGCCTGCGCAGATTGTCCAAGCGCCAGCGTTGCAGCGACAGCGACCGCCAAAGTCATCAGCTTCATGCGTTGTACTCCTAGTGCGATTTCCAAAATTGCCGCGCTTCCATCTGCAAATAAAAAGCTCGTCGAAAACTCGTGGATGGCGAGCAGCCGAGCAGATAGAAGCGCCCCGACGAAAGCCGGGGCGCGGGGCATAGCATCGTTTGCGCCCGCGCCAACCTCTGCATCTGCATAGGTCGTATTTGTTTGCTGGGGCGCGCACGCCTAATTTTCGCCTTGTTATCACGAACGCGTTTGCATTCCATTTGTTTGCCGGGTACTGCCGTAGTCGGCCGAAAGCGGGCCACGCGTCTGCAGCCAAATCAACTGGGCCGAAGCAGTGCGTGCGCTTGCCGCGACGGTTCTGATCGGCGCCTGCCTGCCCTGTTGGGCCTCTTTTGCGGCAATGCCGGCAAGCCTGCGCGCGAGCGCCGGCCGCGATTGCCGGTAGGCACCTCGGGACAAGCGCGCTAGGCTCTTGCGGTCAAAGCAAACGGCATGGGGGAAGTGCGAGCCGATGAGCAATCCAGTCAACAGCAAGCGGGTGTTTTACGTGGCGCCGCACCGGCCGCAGGGCTTTGCCGAAATGCTCGGCAAACGCGGCGACGTGCGTCTCGACATGCTGGAACAGAAGCCGCCGGACGACGCCGCCTTGCTGGTTCTCGACGCTGCGCACGCCTATCAAATCGGCTCGGCGCGCGACGAACTCGTGTCGTATTTCCAGGCCGGCGCCGCGCTTCTGGCAAAGGCGACGAACCTGCTGATCGTCTCGACCAACGGCGCCGGCTATGACACGGTCGACGTGAACGCCTGCACCGAGCGCGGCGTGCTCGTGGTCAACCAATCGGGCGGCAATGCCGAAGCGGTCGCTGAGCATGTGCTGGGCATGATGCTGTGCCTGGTCAAGCGCGTCGGCGAGACCGACCGCGCATTGCGCGCCGGCACACTCGCAAACCGCGCCGACTATGTCGGCCGCGAGGCTTACGGCAAAATTGTTGGCATTGTCGGGCTCGGGAACGTCGGGCGGCGCGTCGCCGAACTCGCCGGCACTTTGTTCCGCATGCAGGTGCTCGCCTACGATCCGTATCTGGACGCCGACGTCGTCGCCGCGCGCGGCGCCACCAAGGTGGAGCTCGATGAGCTGCTGCGCCGCTCCGACTTCGTCTCGATCAACTGTCCGCTCACCGAACAGACGCGGAAAATGATCGGCGCCCGCGAATATGCCTTGATGCAGCCGACGGCGTATTTCATCACCACCGCACGCGGCTCGATCCACGATGAAGCGGCGTTGGAGCGGGCCCTGCGCGATCAGAAAATTGCCGGCGCCGGGCTCGACGTCTGGGAAACAGAGCCGCCGCCGGCGCACCACCCGCTAATGCGCTTCGACAACGTTATCGTCACCCCGCACCTTGCCGGCGTCACCCGCGAGGCGCGCACCCGGATGGGCGAATTCGCGGCCGCGCAGATGCTCGATGCGCTCGACGGCAAGCCGGTGCCGCGCATCGTCAACCCGCAAGTGTGGCCGCACTATGCCGAGCGCTTCGCGCGCGCGTTCGGCTTCCCGCCGCAAAAGCCGCCGGCGGAGCCCAATTGGCACGCAGCGGAAAACCGCGCGCCTGCGACGGCATAAGCTTCCCGACCGCGTGGACAGCTGCGAGGCGATCTGCGACGCTATCAGGGCGCCCAGCCGCGTGCGGCTGCAGGCGCGCATAAAACCAAGTACAGCGGGAAGACGACGCCTTGTTCACGCATCATTTGCTCAAGCATCTGAGGTCCGCCGGGTTTGCCGGATTGCTGCTCGCCGCGGGGCTGACCACGGCCGTCGCGCAGGAGTCGCACGCCTGGCTCGACGCGAAACTGCTCGCCGCCGCCAAGGCTGAGGGCGGCGAGATCACGATCTATTCGTCGACCAATGAGGGCGAGGGCCTGCCGCTGTGGAAGCTCTTCACTGACGCGACCGGCATCAAGGTCAACTACGTGCGCGGCGCCGATTCGGTCCTGATCTCGCGCATGACGCTCGAATATCGCGGCAGCCAGAAAACCTGGGACATCGCGCAGACCGCAAGCATCAACAAGATGCTGCCGCAGCTCCTGCAGCAGTTCGATCCGCCCGAGGCAAAGAACATCATGGCCTCGGCGCGCGACTCCGACCGGCGTTGGTACGGCCTTTATGCCAATTACAACACGCCCGCCTACAACACCCAGCACGTCAAGGCGTCGGACCTGCCGCAGACCTATGCCGATTTCACCCGGCACAAGGAATGGGCCGGCCACGTCGCCATCGATGGCACCGACAACGAATGGCTCAAGGCCATGTTCACCCATTACGGCACCGACCGGGCCACCGCGATCGTCAAAAGCATCGTGGCGACGCTGCACCCGGTGGTGACCGTCGGCCATCTGGCGCAAGCGCGCTCGGTCGGCTCCGGCGAGTACTGGCTGTCGCTCAACAACTACGTCAATCTGTCGTTGAACGTGAAGCTCGCGGGCGGGCCGGTCGATATTTTCCCGCTCGATCCGGTGACACTGTTTTTCGGTCAGGTCGGCGTCAGCGCGCGCGCCCCGCATCCGAACACGGCCTTGCTTGCGGCGAACTTCATGCTCAGCAGGGAGTGCCAGTCGTTCCTGACCAAATTCGGCCGCATCCCGACGCGGCCCGATGTGGAATCCAATCCACCCGGCATCGTCAAGCTGATGAACACCAAGAAAGTGATCACCGTGCTGATCACGCCGCAGGAGGAGCCCAAATGGCAGCGGCAGTTCAACCAATTGTTCAAGGGGCAATGAACCAGCACGCGCCAAGCCGCTACCCGGCTCTGGCGGGAGCTTCGCGCCTTACCGCCCGCGCCGGTGCCCGACGCAAGAGGCGGAGCCCATTGGCAATGGGCCGCAGCCGCAAGAGTGCGACCCTCGCCTCTGCCCGCGTGGCGGGCGGGCAGAGCCTGGGCCTTGTGCGCAATTGTGGGCTTCGCGGCGGCGCCCCCTCATCCCAGGCTTCTCCCCGCAAGCGGGGCGAAGGTCGGGCGAGAGGATCGGGCGGAGTTTGGGCGTGGCGGTCATAGATCAACCGGTCAGTTTCGCGGCTGAAGGCTGGCGCTGGCGCCGGCCGAATGCTTTGCTGATCCTGTGCATGGGGATCGGGATTTGGCTGGTGCTGGTTCCGCTCGCCGGCCTCCTGCTCACCGCCTTTACCGAAGATACCGGCCTCGGCTTCGGCGCGTTCACGCTCGACAATTTCGCCGAAGCCTATTCGAGCGGCCGCATGCTGCGGCTCGTCGGCAATTCGCTAGTCTACGCCGCCGCCACCGCCGCACTGACGTTCGTCATCGGCGGCTTTGTCGCCTGGACGGTGGAGCGCACCGATGCGCCGGGCGCCATGCTGTTTCACAATTTGGCGCTGCTGTCGTTCGCCGTTCCGGGCCTGCTCATGGCCATGGCCTGGATTTTCGTGCTCAGCCCCAATATCGGCTGGCTCAACGCGCTCCTGAAATCGGCCTTCCATCTCGCCAATGCGCCGCTCAACATCTATTCGATGGGCGGGATGATCTGGGCGCTGTCAAGCCATTATTTTCCCCTCGCCTATCTGGTGCTCGGGCCGGCGCTGCGCGCGCTCGACGTGCGCATGGAAGAAGCCGGCCTCGTATCCGGAGCGCGCTACTGGCAGGTGCTGCCGAAAATCACGCTGCCGCTCCTGCGCCCGGCCATCCTTTCCGGGCTCCTGCTCCTCTTCATCATGGGGCTTTCATCGTACGAGGTGCCGCGCGTGATCGGCCTGCCGGCGCGCATCGAGGTGTTCACCACGCGGATCCAGAGCGCCGTGATCGAGACGCCGCCGGAATTCGGCGTGGCCAGCGCGCTGAGCCTGGCGCTCCTGTTGGTTTGCCTCGTCACCGTGTACTTCTACCGCCGCCTCACGCGCAATGCAGAAGCCTTCGCCACCATTACCGGCAAGGGCTACATGCCCACCCGGATCGCGCTCGGCCGCTGGCGCTGGCCGGTCTCGATCGCGATCGCGCTCGTTTTCGTCGTTGCGCTTGGGCTGCCGCTGTTCACACTTGGTTGGCAGTCATTTTTCTCCAATCTGTCCCAGCCCTTCATGGGCGCCAGCCCGCCGGCGACGCTGGGCAATTACCGCTACATCCTGCGCTACCCGATTTTCCTCAACGCGGTGCGCACGAGCGTCGTGGTCTCCGCGGTGGCGGCGACCCTTGTGGTGGGCATCACCGTGGTCATGGCCTGGATCGCCCGACGCTCGGCCTCACGCCTGGCTTGGCTGCTCGACGGCCTTGCGTCCGCCCCGATCGCCATTCCGAGCGTCATCGTCGGCGCCAGCATTCTGTTCACATATCTGGTCATTCCGATCGGCGTTTACGGCACGATCTGGATACTGCTCATCGCCTATGTGACACTGTGCCTGCCCTACGGCATGCGCTTTGCCTCGAGCGGGATTACGCAAATTCATCGCGAGCTCGAGGAAGTCGCGGAAGTCTCCGGGGCACGCACCGCGCAGGTGCTCATGCGGGTGCTGCTGCCACTGCTTTTGCCGTTTTTGCTCGCCGCCTGGATTTACGCCTTCGTGCTGTCGGTGCGCGAACTCGGCGCCTCGATCTTTTTGATCGGCCCAGGCACCAATGTGCTCGCCACCATCAGCCTCACCATGTGGGAGGAAGGCGGCAGCTACGGCGCGGTGTCGGCCCTTGGTATGTTGCAGATCGCCCCGCTGCTCGTCATCGTGGCCGGCTTGCGCTTACTGGAAATGCGCGTGCATCGTCGCACGCGGATCGGCGCGGCAAGCGCGCCAGCGGCAGGCTGATCCATGTTCGCAATCGAGAACTTGCACAAGTCGTTCATTGCCTCGGGTGCCGAGGTCCGTGCGGTCGACGGCATCAGCCTTGCCGTGGAGACCGGCAAGCTCATTACACTGCTCGGCCCGTCGGGCTGCGGCAAGACCACGACGCTGCGTTGCCTCGCCGGGCTGGAGCGGCCGCAGGCCGGGCGCATCGTCATCGGCAACCGCACGGTGTTCGATTCGGCAGGCAACGTCTTCATGCCGGCGAGCGACCGCGGCATCGGTATGGTGTTCCAGTCCTACGCCATCTGGCCGCACATGACCGTGTTCGAGAACGTCGCCTTTCCGCTGCGGGTGTCGCGCGGCAAGAAATACTCCGCTGCGGAAATCCGCGACCGCGTCTCGCGCATGCTCGACATGGTGCAGCTCAACGGTTTCGGGCCGCGGCCAGCGACGCAGCTCTCCGGCGGCCAGCAGCAGCGGCTCGCGTTTGCCCGCGGGCTGGTGCACCAGCCGGCGATACTTTTGCTCGACGAGCCGCTGTCGAATCTCGACGCCAAGCTGCGCGAGCAGATGCGGCTCGAATTAAAACGCCTGCAGCGCTCGTTCGGCATCACCACCGTCTACGTGACGCACGACCAGTCGGAAGCTCTAGCGTTGTCCGACGAGATCGCCGTGTTCGATTGCGGCCGCATCGTTCAGCGCGGCACGCCGCAGGAAATCTACCGGCAGCCGAGGAGCCGCTTCGTCGCGGATTTCGTCGGCTCGGCGAATTTCCTCCCCGGCACCGCGCGCGGGCCGGAGGGCCCGCTTACCGTTGTGGAGACCGCGCACGGCCTGATGCGCTGCCAGTTTGCCGAGCCGATCAGCGCCGGCATGAAAGCACTGGTCACGGCGCGGCCCGAAGACATCGCGCTGCTCGAATGGCGCGACGCCGCCCCGGCCGACGGCAGCAACGTGCTCAAAGGCAAGATCGTCAACCGCGTCTTCCTCGGCGAGGTCGTGGACTACATCGTCGATCTCGGCGACCGCGAATTGCGCGTGCGCGCCCGCCGCGACGATTTCCAGATCGGACAATCGGTCACGCTCGCCGTAGCGCCGCAGAAATGCGTCGGTCTTCCGGGGTGATCGGGCGTCAGGTCAGGCCCTCGTGCAGCGCCGCAGAATACGTTCCGCCCCCAGCACAATGACAAAGATGATGATGAGCAGCAACGACACATCCTGGTACTGAAACAGATTCATGCGGAGAGCAGCCGTTGCCGCGGGCCCCGACAAAGCCGAAGGACCAGCGACGAGCGGCGGCCATGCACAGGCGCGTCTGGACAATACGCCGCGAGGAGCGATACACGAAAGCATCATGAACTTTGCGTTTGATCCGAGTTCTCAATTCTTCGCCGCCGCGCACAGCTGTAAAGGCGAACCGTTGCGCCGCCGTCACGCCGTTGCGGCCGGAGTGAGCTTTTGAGCGCTCGGGAGTCGGCGGCCGTTGCGACTGTCGCGGTCAATGGACGGACCTACGCCAGGCCAAAGCGGCCGACTGTGATTATCGTCGTTGACGGTTTCGATCCCGCCTACCTCGAGCACGGACTGGCGAACGGGTCATTGGCGGCGATGGCATCGTTCGTCGAGGACGGCTTTGCCGCGATCGCCGATTGCTCGATCCCGAGCACGACCAACACCAATAATACCTCGATCGTGACCGGCGTGCCGCCGTCCGTGCACGGCATCAACGGCAACTACTATCTCGACGCCGAAACCGGCAAGGAGATCATGATCACCGACGCCGGCCTTCTGCGCTGCGGAACCATCTTGGGTGCGCTGAGCGAGGCTGGCGTTTCGACCGCGGTCGTCACCGCCAAGGACAAGCTCTTAAAAATCCTCGCCTACGAAATGGCGGGCATCAAATTCTCCTCGGAACACGCGCACAAGGCCAACCTTGCGGAAAACGGCATTGAAAACGTCGAGGCCTTGGTCGGCCGCGCGCAGCCCGACCGGTATTCCGCGGATCTTTCGCTGTTCGTGTTGGATGCTGGATTGCAAATTCTGTCCCGGTTCAGACCGAATGTCATGTATCTGTCGACGTCCGATTATGTGCAACACAAGCACGCGCCCGGGGAGCCGGAAGCGGATGCCTTTCACCAGGCAGTCGACACGATCATCGGCCGCATGGTCGCGCTTGGCGCTATAGTCGCGGTGACGGCCGACCATGGAATGAACGACAAGTCGGCCGCCGACGGGTCGGCGAACGTGATTTATCTAGAGGACGCGCTGAATGCGCGCTTCGGCCACGCTGCCGTCCGGGTCATCTGTCCGATTGCCGATCCATTCGTGCGCCATCACGGCGCCTTGGGTTCGTTCGTGCGCGTGTATTGCCCCCGACCGGCCGATCTAAAGGCGATGATCGATTTCACCCGCACGTTTCCTGGCGTCGAATTGGTCCTCGATAGAGCGCAGGTGTGCGCGCAATACGATCTGCCGATGGATCGCGAGGGCGATTTCGCCGTCTTCGCCGACCGACATACGGTGATCGGCGCCCGCCGCGAAGAGCACGATGTCAGCCAACTGGCGGGACATCGACTGCGTTCGCATGGCGGTCTTGCCGAGCAGAAGGTGCCGTTGCTGTTGTCGCGGCCGCTCAAGGCGGAATACCGCGCCCGGCGGGAGCAGCTACACAATTACGACATTTTTGATTTAGCCCTCAACGGCGTCATGTGACCGCTGGTTCCCCCGCCACACGGGCACCTCATCCCGAATATTCCAGAATATGCATGCCCTGTCCCCAGCGGTCGATCAGATAAAGCCGGCCCTGGTCGTCGGCGCCGATGTCGTTTGACTGGATGCCGGGCGTGCCCTCCGGCGTCTCCGGTACGTAGTAGCCGACCTCCTTCGGGTGCAACGGGTCGCTGACATCGATCGCGCGCAGGCCGGCGTTGAAATAGGTAAGGAACACGATGTCCTTCCATGGTCCATTTGATGGAAGGTACTCCAGGATATTGTGCGCGCCGAAGCGGCCGGGCCGGTCGTAGTACTTTGCGCGGTCGGGCATGAAAGTGGCGACCGGCACCGGGTTTGATTCCTCGCGCGCGTCGATGATCCACATGAATTGCGCGTCCCAGTATTTCTGCTTGGCGCGCGCCTCGTCGGTGGCAACCAAATAGGGCCGGTCGCCGATCGGCCAGCAGGTGTGATTGGACCCCGGAAACGGCGGCGACCATCTGATATGGCCGATGAGCTTCATGTTCCGCAGGTCGCTGCAGTCGATGATCGAAATGCCGCCGCCCCACCAAGCGCAATACATGCGGTTGCCGCGGATCATCGGCGGACCGTGCAGCGTGGTCGCCTCCTCGGCCGGGTGCGGATCGTTGCCCACCTCGCCGGTCTCGGTCTTCATCCACGGCAGGCCCCAGATGCTGATCACTTCGGGCTGGAGCGGGTCCTTGATGTCGAGCGTCCAGATCACGCGCTTCGACCAGCCCGGCGCGTCGTTGGGCATCAAGGCAAGACCGCGGGCAAGATCGACCCCGAAGCGGTGCGGGCCGGACCCAGGCATGTCGTAGAAGCCGACCGGCTTCGGCGCCGACGGCGTCGACACGTCGAAGATGAAAAAGCCGGCGCGCGCGTTCTTGCCCTTGTCACCGGCGAGCCGCTCCGAATTGACGTAAAGCAGATCGTCGCCGACGATGCGCAGCTTGTGGCAATGGACGCCGGGCGGCGCGCGGAATTCGCCCACCTTCTTCGGCCTGTTTGGATCGCGCACGTCGTGGACGGTAAAGCCTTCCGGACCATTGTAGCTCGAGCCGCCGACCGCGCCCACATAGGCATGGCCCTTGTGCACCTGCACCAGGCTGCCGCCGCCCCAGGCCGCCGACGGATCGTGACCGATCAGCCGAAAATGTCTTGCCTCTTCGGGGTAGGTGGCGGGCATTATGTCCTCCGTAAGGTCTTGCTGCCGGGCTTGTCCCGGTCGTCCATTCGCTAGCAAGACGTGGATGCCCGGCACAAGGCCGGCCTGTATGGAGGGCCCGCAAGCTTGGCCGGCCGTATTCGATCCTTCCCTGCTTCCACCGCCGCGCGCTCGGAGCTGTTCGGCCACCCTGCCGGCCTCACGTACCTGTTTGCCACCGAGATGTGGGAGCGCTTCTCGTTCTACGGCATGCGCTCGCTGCTGGTGCTGTACATGACGAAACACCTGCTCTTGCCCGCGCATTCCGGCGAGGTGATCGGGCTAAACGGCGTGCGGCGCGGGCTCGAAGCCGTGTTCGGCCCGCTGCCGGTGCAGCCCTTGTCATCGCAGATCTGGGGCTTCTACACCGCGCTCGTCTATTTCACTCCGATCTTCGGCGGGCTTTTGGCCGACCGCGCGCTCGGCCGCCGCCGCACGGTCGTGATCGGCGCCGTGCTCATGGCAATCGGCCATTTCATGATGGCCTCGGAGCCGCTTTTTCTGTTCGCGCTGTTGTTTCTCATTCTCGGCAGCGGTGCATTCAAGCCGAACATTTCGACGCAAGTCGGCGGGCTCTATGGGTCCGACGACCGCCGCCGCGACCGCGCCTTTTCGATCTTCTATGTCGGCATCAATATCGGCGCGTTTTTGGCGCCCTTGGTCTGCGGCACGCTCGGCGAAAAGGCGGGCTGGCACTACGGCTTTGCCGCGGCCGGCATCGGCATGTGCATCGGGCTTGGCATTTACCTTCACGCGCTGCCGCTGCTGCCGCCCGACGGTTATTACTCCGCGAGTCCGGCACTTGGCGCCAAGCAAAAAGGACCGGGTTTGAGCTTGCCCGCAGACGAGCGGATAGCGAACCGGTCAGCCCCGCCTCTCACCGCGGCGCAATGGCGAGCGATCATTACGCTATTCGTGCTCTTCATCCCCAACACGCTGTTCTGGGGCTGCTATGAGCAGATAGGCAACACCATCGTACTGTGGGCCGAATCCGCCACCGACCGTAGCATCCGCCTGTTCGGGTTCACCACGCAAATCCCGACGACATCGTTTCTGGCGTTCAACCCGTTCATGATTTTTGCGTTCACACCGTTCGTCGTTAGGCTATGGGCTCGACAGGCAGCGCGCGGGCGCGAGCCTTCGACCATCGCCAAGATGACGTTTGGCTGCTTCGGCCTCTCCGCCGCCTATCTGATCATGGCGCTCGCCGCCTTTCATGCAGGCGGCGGCAAGGCGAGCTGGTTGTGGCTGCTGGGTTATTTCATCGTGCTGACGTTGGCGGAGCTTTATCTTTCGCCGGTCGGTCTGTCTTTCGTTACCAAGCTCGCGCCGACGCGCCTGTTATCGATGCTAATGGGCGTCTGGCTCGCCGCAAGCTTCACCGGCGGATTTTTGGCAGGATGGCTCGGCAGCTTCTGGAGCGCGATGCAGAAGCCGGATTTTTTCCTGATGATCGCCGCGATCGCCGCGCTTGCCGGGCTGATGATTCTGGCCTGCCGCTGGGCGCTCCGCGATTGGTCGCAGGAACAATGAGCCGTCACTGTGGGTTCGCTGCTCCGAAGCGTCGGGTGACGGGAACTACCCCAGTAGCGCCTTCATCTTCTCTTGATTGATGCCCTTCACCAGCTGATCGACCAGGCCGCCGAGCGGCACCGGCACTTTCGCTGCCTGCGCGAGCTCGAGCGCGGTGTCCATGTCCTTCTCCGCCCACTTGCCGGTGCTCTTGCCCCAGCGCGACAGTGACCAATTCGCGCCACTGCCGTGATTGAGCGCGGCGATGAGGCGGCGGACGTCCATGCCGAGTTTGTTGGCAAGCGTCAGCGATTCGAAATTCGCCACCATGGTCGCCCACAAAAGCATGTTGTTGATCATCTTGGCGATCTGGCCAGCGCCGACATCGCCGAGGTGGATCACTTCCCTGCCGAACGTCTGCAGCACCGGGCGCGCGCGCAAAAACCAGCGCTCCTCGCCGCCGGCATAGACCGTGCAGGTGCCGTTGTTCGCCGCTTCCTGGCCGAGCACTACGGGCGTGTCGAGCACGCCGATGTCTTTTGCCGACGCTAGCGCGGCCAGGCGACGGCAGGTCTCCGGCGCCACCGAGCTGGCGATGCAGATGACCGAACCGGGTGCGAGCGCATCGAGCAGGCCGGAACGTTCGACGACGTTCTCGACCTGGGCGTCGGTTGCGACCATCACCACCACGACTTCAACGTGCCTGCCGATCTCGGCAGGCGAGTGCCGGCGCTTGATGCCGTCGTTCTCTGCGCGCCGCAGCGCATCCGCGTCGATGTCGTAGCCGACGACGTCGAGCCCCTGGCGCAGCATATGGCGGGCAAATTGCAGCCCCATGGCGCCGAGCCCGATCACGCCGGCACGCCTGATTTGATTTGACTCTTTCATGATCAACCCCCGCAGGTTTCATTCATCCACCGCGCAAGCGGATGATCCAGTAGTCACGATCGATTGAGCTTTTTGCCGGATCCGTCGAGCGTACTGGACGTCCCGCCTTGGCGAAGAATGGCACGTCGCCGTGCGGTCGCTGCTTCATCGACGGCACTGCCATCGGCGCACAGCACCACACCATACTCGCGCTCGGCCGCTTCCGGCGACACAAAACCCTCGCGCAGGTCGGCAAGCACGCGCTCGGCGGGGCGCACGAGCGGATCGCCGTAGCCGCCGCCGCCGGGCGTGTCGAGGCGGAAGACGTCGCCCGCTTTGAGCGGATAATCGGCATACCGTGTCGGCAGGCGCTTGCCGCGGACGGTGTCGGGGTTGATCCAGATATCGCCGGGCCGGCCGTCGCGGCCGCCCTCCATGCCATGCGGCGGAATGACGTGCTTCATCGAGCGGATGGAAAATCGGGCGTCGGCGAGATTGAGATATTCGCGGCGCACGCCCAGGCCGCCGCGAAATCGCCCGGGGCCGCCGGAGTTGCAAATGAGCTCGAAGCGAACGAGCCGCGTGGGAAACTCGCTCTCAATGATCTCGATCGGTGCGATCTTGGCATTGCTCTGGTTGACAGTCGTCGCCGCGTTGCCGTCCTTGGTGGCGCGTGCCCCGCCGCCGCCGGCGACGAGCTCATATTGCACGTAGCCCTTGCCGGCCGAGGTCGAGCGCCCACCGATGATGATCGAGCGGCTGCCGCTGCCGTCCGCGCGCACCTTTGCCGGCACGATCGGCGCCAGCGCAGCGAACAGCGCATCGACCAGCGCATGCACGGTCGGATTATACGTGTTCACCGGCGCCGGGAAGCGCGGGTTGAGCACGCTGCCTTCGCGCGCGCAAATGCTGAACGCGCGCAACAGCCCGCTCGAGATGTACATGTGCGGGTCGATCATGGCGATGAGCGCATAGGCGCAGGCGGCCTGCACCAGCGGCGTACGGATGTTCGCCGGGCCGCGCGTCTGATCGGCCGAGCCGGAGAAATCGAAAGTGAGCCCGTCGCCGCGCTTTTCCGCGACCACATGAATGCGCACCGGCTTCTCCAGGTCGATACCGTCGTCGTCGACGAATTGCTCGGCCTCGTAGCGGCCGTCGGCCCATTCGGCGATAGCCGCGCGCACCCGCGCTTCGCCGATTGCGAACAAGCGCGCAAAGCTCGCCAGCACTTTGTCGGTGCCATATTTGCCGACCAGTTCCTGCAGCCGCCGGCCGCCCAGCCGGTCGGCGCCGAGCTGGCCGTGCAGGTCGCCGAGCACGAGTTCGGGCGTGCGGCTGTTGGCGGCGATGATGCGCTCGATGTCGGTCATGGGCGCGAAATTGCGGTAGTAACGTACCGCCGGCAGCTGCAGGCCCTCGTTGAAGATTTCGCGCGCCTGGCCCGAACAGCTGCCCGGGACCGGGCCGCCGATGTCGCTCTTATGGGCGATCGAACCGCCAAAACCGAACAGCGCGCCGTCGATGAAGATTGGCGTGATCACGCAAATGTCCGGCGCGTGCGGGCTGCCGCCCTGATAGGGATGATTGATCAGGAAGGCATCGCCCTCGGCAATGTCTTGGCCGAATACCTCGAGCACGGCCGCGCAGCAGGCCGGAAAGGCGCCGATATGCAGCGGCAGCACGACGTGCTGAGCGACGACTTCACCTTTGGCGTTCATCAGCGCGCAGGAGGCGTCCTGCGATTCGCGCACGATAGTGGAGAAGCCGGTGCGGAAGAGCGAGTTCTGCATCTCCTGCACGATCCCGGAGAGGCTCGCCTTGATGACTTCCAGATCGACCGCATTAATGGGCATCTTCTTTTCTCGTTCTATAATGCATCATCCCGAAGGCCGATGATCCAGTATACTCCGCGTATTCTCCATGAGCACCGAGCGCTGCCGGGTTTTACTGAAGGTTATCGCGTTCTTTGCCTGGTAATCTTGGGCGGCATACTTGGGCGGCATACTTGGGCGGCATACGGATTTCGAAGCGGTGATTCGAGGGAAAAACACCCAAAGGCAATGCAAGGCGCATGGGAAATTAGTTGATCGAGAAATTGAACCCAAACCGGGAGGATCCTTGTCCGCAAATCGCCAGCCCCTGGAATTACCTTTGCTGACGGTGACAGTCAGGATACTGGTCTGATAACACGACCCTCCGTCTGCCCGCCGTCATCTCTCTCCAGCTCCGTCACGATCAAGTTCTTCCACACGTCGACGCGCGCGACCTGGCCGGCGCAGATCACCGTGGTGCAGTCGAACTGGTCGAGGATGGCCGGGCCGTGCACGATCGCGCCGACGTCGAGTTTCTCGCGCTGATAGACCGGACAGGAAATCGTTGTGCCCTCGAAGCGAGCGGGCCGCGTCTCGCGCAAGGCATCGACGAGCGCGCCGTCTTGCGGCGCAAATTGCGGCATCGCGACCGCCGGCACCGGGCCGACGCCGCGGACACGGTAGGACACGACCTCGACCGGCTCGTCCGGCGCCATGTGACCGAACTGGCGCTGATGCTCGAGGTCGAATTTTTTGCGCAGCAGCGCGAGCGCGGCGACTTCGCCCGCCGTGCAGGCAAGGGTGATCTCGTAGCCCTGGCCGGCATAACGCATGTCGAGCGCGCGTTCGAGGCGGACGTCGTTCTCGGCAAAACCGTCGCGGCGCAGATCGTCACGCGCCTGCGCTTCCAGCGCGGCGAATGTCTCTTCCACGCTTTCCGGATCAAGCGCGGCGATGGACGTCATCCGCGAACGGATGTAATCGTGCTTGACGTCGGACATGAGCAGGCCCAGCGCCGAGAACACGCCGGGATAAAGCGGCACGATCACGCCGGCCATGCCGAGCGCCCGCGCCAGCCGGGTGGCGTGCAGCGGCCCGGCACCGCCGAAGGCGAGCAGCATGAAGTCGCGCAGATCATGGCCGCGCATGGTGGAGATCGCCTTTATCGCCTCCTCCATCTTCACGTCGATGATGCGCACGATCCCTTCCGCCGCCGCGGCAGCATCGAGCGACAGCGGCCCCGCGACCCGCCCGACCGCTGCCTCGGCCTTGCCTCGGTCGAGCGTCATGCGGCCGTCGAGAAAGTTGTCGGCGGAAAGATAGCCGAGCAGCAGATTGCAGTCGGTGATTGTGGGTGCCTCGCCGCCGCGGCCGTAGCAAGCGGGGCCGGGAACGGCGCCGGCGCTCCGCGGGCCGACTTCGAGCGCACCGAAGCGATCGACCCTGGCGATGGTGCCGCCGCCGGCGCTCACAGTGTTAATGTCCATCATCGGCACGGCGATGTCGCGGCCTTCGATCTTGCCGCGACCGGTAAAGGTCGGCTCGCCATCCTTGATCAAGGCGACGTCGCACGAGGTGCCGCCCATGTCGAAGGTGATGACATTGGGGCATTGCAGCTGCCGGCTCGCGGCAACGCCTGCGGTCACGCCACCGGCCGGCCCGGAAAGGACCGTGGTCACCGCGGTGCGCGCGGCCTGCACGAAAGTCGACGTGCCGCCGTTCGACTGCATGATGTACTTCTGCGGCGTGGTGACGCCGGCCTCGCCCAGGCGGCGGTCGAGACTGTCGACATAACGGGCGAGGATCGGCTGCAGGTAGGCGTTGATCACCGTCGTGGAGAGGCGATAATACTCGCGAATCTGCGGCAAAATCTCCGACGAAAGCGAGACGTTGCAGCCTGGCATTTCCTGCTGCGCGAGCTCGCGGACGCGCGCTTCGTGCGCGGGCTGTAAAAAGGAAAACAAGAGGCACACGGCAAGCGATTCGACGTCTTGCGCGGCCAGGCCGCGCAAGCGCGCGCGCAGTGCCTGCTCGTCGAGCGGCACGAGCACGTTGCCGCGGAAATCGACGCGTTCGCGCACCTCCTCGGTGCGGCTCGGCGGCACCAGCGGCGCGGGCTTGTCATACATGACGTCGAAAATCGCGGGGCCGTAGGGCCGCGCTTGCTCGGCGACTTCGTAGATGCCGCGGAACCCTTCGGTGACCAGCACGGCGGTCTTGACGCCCTTGCCTTCGAGCAGAGCATTGGTGCCGACCGTGGTACCGTGACAGAAGGAACTCACCGCCGCGCCTGCGATGCCACCTGCGCCCACGCTGAATGCACTGTCTTGCGACTTTAGGAGGGACTCGATGCCCTGCAGGATAGCGCGCGACGGATCGTCGGGGGTCGAGGGGATTTTGCTGATCGAGACCGCGCCAGTGTCCTCGTTGAGATAAACGAAATCCGAGAAAGTTCCGCCGGTGTCGACTGCAATCCGATAGCGAGCCATCACGGCGTCCCTCAACACGCTGCAACGAAATGCCCCCGATTGCCGCTGCGTGACAAGGGCGAAATTGACCGCGAAATGCCGGACGGCGAAGGCGCTCCAGGGTCGTCGGTAATCATCGCCTTGCGCCGCCGCCGCCCAAACACTTCAGCAAATGGAACTTTCGTGCCCGCGAGCGTGATGTTGCCTTTGGCTGGCTAGGCTCAGGGGATAACGCGGCGGCCAGAAAAAAGGCGCTCTCGATAAGGCGCGCGCAAAACGCGGGTCCTGAGCGGCCGCCGAACCGGGAATGGACCGATATCTTTGAGGCGGCACCCTATCGTGTGATATCTGGTACCAGGGGGTTCGGAGTTTAGGGATACATATCCTTGAGCCCTCAGACGAACTCCTCCGCAGGCTGGAGGTGTGAGATCACGGGCCGGCCACGGCCACCCCCCTCCATGCGGAATTATCTGCTTAGGCTCGCGCTTGCCGTCGCGATCCCGCTCGTCGCATTGGCCTTCTACGTCATTCACCGCGAGACGGCGGCAGAACGCGAAGCAACCCAAACGGCGATGCTCTCAAACGCCCGCACACTCGCGGCCGCAGTCGACCAGGAGCTTGAAAAACATATCGCCGTCGGCGCCACGCTGGCGCAATCCCCGGCGCTCATCAACGGCAACTGGGCGCAATTCCGTCAAGAGGCCCAAGCAGCGCTGCGGGACGAGCCGATGACCTCGCTCGACATCATCGACCCGAGCGGTCAGGTGCTTTTCGACACCGCAGCCGCAGCGAACGCTGCCTTGCCACGCCGTCCATTGCTCGATGCCGAGCGGCAGGCGCTCGCAACCGGGAAACCGCAAGTCTCTGGAGTGGTGAGGAATGCGTTATTTCGGCTGCCGGCGGTGTTGGTGGCGATCCCTGTTTCGAACGCCGGCAAAGAGCGCGAGATTGAAGACATTGCCATAAGTCCCGCGCGCTTTGAGGCCATGGTGCAGCGGCAGCATTTTCCGCAGGATTGGCTGATCGGTGTCGTTGATCAGTCCGGCAAGTTCATCGTCCATTATCCCGAGCAGGCCAGTCAGGTGGGGGCACTCGCCAGCGCGGGCTGGCGCAATGCGATGCAGGAGCGACCCGAGGGCGTCGTCGTGCATCCATCGCTGCACGGCAATCCGATTCTCGACGCTTACGCGCCGTCCGCCTATGGCTGGACGGTCGGCGTGGCGATTCCCGAATCCGTCGTCGAGGCGCCAATCCGGCGAAACCAATGGATGCTGCTCGCGGCCAGCCTGGGCTGCATCGGGCTTGGCATTGCGTTGGCCTGGCTGATCGCCCGCAGATTGCGAGCGGGCGGCGAGGCGCTGCACCAGGCCGCGGCCGACATTGCTTCCGAGCGACCGGTCGCTACCCGGCCAACCGGCGTGCGCGAATACGATGAAGCCGTGGCGGCGTTTGCCGCGACGTCACAGGCGCTGCACGCGCGGCGGGAGGAACGCGACCGCGCCGAGGCGGCGCTGCGCGCTCGCGAGGCCGAACTGGAAGCGGTGATCAACCGCACGCCGTTCATGCTGACCCGCTGCGGCCGCGACCTGCGTTACCGCTTCGTCAGTGAAGGATTTGCGAACCTGATCGGTCGCCCAGCGCAGGACATGATCGGGCGGCCGATGGTCGAGGTCCTCGGCGAGAATGGCTTCGCAACGATCATTCCCTTCATCGCCAAGGTGCTCAAGGGCGAACGCGTTGAGACCGAGATCGAAATTCCCGTCAAAGGCGCCGGAACGCGGATCCTCCACGTCGTCTGCACCCCGGAATGGGACGAGCAGGGTCAGGTGACCGGCTGGGTGGCGTCGATCCTCGACATTACCGAGCGGAAGCAGGCCGAGCAGCAGCGCCAGCGCGCCGAAGCGGCTCTGGCAAGAAGCGCCAACGAGCAGGCGGCACTGTATGAGTTTGCCAATCGGCTCTACCGCGCCGAGGCGGTGAGCATTGTTTACGAAGTGGCGTTCGACGCCATTGCGCGCACCTTATATTGCGGCCGCGCCGCGGTGCTGCGCTCTGACCAGGCCGGCGTGATGCGGTTGGTCGCCTGGCGCGGGCTCTCCGAGGGCTTTCATAAGGCGATCGATGGGCACTCGCCCTGGTCCGCTGACGAGCAAAATCCGCAGCCAGTCTGTATCGGCGACGTCGAGGGCGCGGAGCTTCCGCAGGCGCTGAAGCTTGCCGTGAACCAGGAACACATCCGTGCGCTCTGCTTCGTTCCGCTGATGTCGGCTGCCGGTAAGCTCGCCGGCGAGTTCGCGATCTTCTACGAGACGCCGCGTGTGTTTTCGCGCGATCAAATCGACCTCGCTCTGCATCTTGCGCGCCGGATCGGCTTTGCGTTGGAGCGCATTGAAGCTGAACACGCGCGCCAGCTCGCCGATCAGGAGCTGCGCCGGCTCAAGGAGAAGCTTGAATTTGACGTGGAAACGCGGACGCGCGAACGTGACCGCATCTGGAACGTCTCGGAGGATTTGCTAGGCGTCTGCAATTTCGAAGGTTATCTCATGAGCATCAATCCGGCGTGGACCAAGCTGCTCGGCTGGACGGAGGACGAAATCAAGTCCATGCACATGAGCGAGCTGTGCCATCCCGAGGATGCTGCTGCTGCGAATGCCGGCCGTGCCCAGTTGGTGCGGGGCGTTCCCACTGTCCGCATTGAAAATCGCTTCCGGCACAAGGACGGTTCCTGGCGCTGCATCCATTGGACGATGACTGCGGAAGATGGTTTGATCTATGTCTCAGGGCGCCACATCACGCTCGAAAAAGAAGCCGCCGCTGCGCTCGAGCGTGCACAGCAGCGCTCCGCCCATTCGCAGAAGATGGAATTGCTCGGGCAGCTCACCGGCGGGGTCGCTCACGACTTCAACAACTTGTTGATGATCGTCAGCGGGCATGCGCAAAGCTTGAAGCGGAGACTAAGTGAACAGCGAGATCTGCGGGCGATCGAGGCGATCCAAATCGCCTCGACGCGCGGCGAAGGCTTGACCCGACAGCTCCTGTCGTTCTCTCGGGGCATGCCGCTCAATCCGACGGTGGTCAACCTGCCAGAGGCGATCGCGGCGATTCTCGAGGTCCTCTCCGGCTCACTCGACGTCAACACTGAATTATCGATCGATCTATCACCGAACACGTGGGCAGTGCGCATCGACAAATCCGAGCTCGAACTCGCGCTCGTGAATTTGACGGTGAACGCGCGCGACGCGATGCCCAATGGCGGCCGATTGGCGATCTCGGCGGCGAACGTCACATTGGCGCGCGACGACACCCCGGAGGGACTCGTCGGAGACTTTGTAGCCTTGAGCGTGGCCGATACGGGCTCCGGCATCCGGGAGGACGTGCTCGGCCGGGTCTTCGAGCCGTTCTTCACAACCAAGGGCGCCGACAAAGGCACGGGTTTGGGCTTATCGCAGGTCTACGGTTTTGCCCAGCGCTCAGGTGGGACGGCTGTTATCAAAAGCCGGCCGGAGCGGGGCACGAGGGTCACGATTTATCTGCCGCGCAGCTATGCGCGGGTTGAAAAGCCGCGCGAGAAAGATGCCGCTCACTACCCGGCGCCCGCCGGGACGACCGTGCTTGTGGTCGAAGACAATCACGATGTGCGCACGGTGACTGTGTCGCTTCTCGAGCAGCTGGGATACCGTGCCCTCGCGGTTGAAAATGCTGCCGCGGCCATTGACGCTCTTGCCGCACCGCAAAAGATCGACCTCATCTTCTCGGACGTTGTGCTTCCAGGCGATATTGACGGCCTTTTGCTCGCACGCACGATAACGGCGCGTTATCCCGATCTCCCGATCGTGCTGACCACCGGATATGCCAAGGTATTCGATTCAGAGCCTGAATTTCCGGTACTGCGCAAACCCTTCCAGATTTCGGATCTCGGGCGCATCATTCGCGAAGTTCTGGTTGCCGAGAAACACGACCGGGCTGGAAGCTGATTGGGCGGGCGGTCGATGCGAGCCGCACAGGCTTCGCCACAGCGGCGCCAAAATAGAAGGGGCGGCCCCGAAGGTCGCCCCTGATAAGGAACAGGCCCACGCGCCTACCCCTCCGTTACAAGCTCGGAGTTGTCAGTGCATCGCAGCCGCAGGCGGCGAATTTTCCATGGCCGCGATCGTGTTTTTAACCGCCTTTTGCACCTTTTCGAAGGCGCGGACCTCGATCTGGCGCACCCGCTCGCGCGACACGCCAAACTCGTCGGCGAGTTCCTCGAGCGTGATCGGTTCGTCGGCCAAACGCCGCGCCTCGAAGATCCGCCGCTCGCGGCCATTGAGCACGCTCAGAGCATCTCCCAGCGCCTTGTGGCGGTTCTCCGACTCCTCGGTGTCAGCGAGCCGGCTCTCCTGGCTGGCGCCATCATCCACCAGCCAATCCTGCCACTCGCCCGAATCGCCGTCCTCGCGGATCGGCGCATTGAGCGAGGCGTCGCCGCCGAGCCGGCGATTCATCTCCACCACGTCCTGCTCGGTCACGCCCAGCCGCTTGGCAATGAGCTTGACCTGGTCGGGCCGCATGTCGCCCTCGTCGAGCGCTGAAATCCGGCTCTTGGCCTTGCGCAGGTTGAAGAACAGCTTCTTCTGGTTGGCGGTTGTGCCCATCTTCACCAGAGACCAGGAGCGCAGGATGTATTCCTGAATCGCGGCCTTGATCCACCACATCGCATAGGTGGCGAGGCGAAACCCCTTGTCCGGCTCGAAGCGCTTGACGGCCTGCATGAGGCCAACGTTGCCCTCGGAGATTACTTCCGAGATCGGCAGACCGTAGCCGCGATAGCCCATGGCGATCTTGGCCACGAGCCGCAAATGGCTGGTCACAAGCTTATGGGCGGCCTCCCGGTCACCGTGCTCGCGCCAACGCTTGGCCAGCATGAATTCTTCCTGCGGTTCCAGCATTGGGAACCGCCTGATCTCTTCGAGATATCGGGTGAGTCCTGTTTCGCCCGACAGAACGGGCAATGCTGCTGTTTGGGCCATCTTAGCGCCCTCCTTCGTGATGCCCCCGCGGCGCGGCGGGCGAATGGTGCCGCCGCTCAGCGAGCCGACGGCGCCACTTCCGTAAACTTCGCACCCGCAACATACACGGTCGAATCAGCCCAGTGAAAGGCCGACAGCATCACTTCGCTGCGATGCCATCTTGATCCTGGTCAACCCGACAGTGAACTCGCCCGGACTTCGCACGCTCGTCATTTACCGTCCGGCGCCTTTTGGCTGGGTTCGGCCCGACCACCGACCAATTCAACATGTAAACGGGCAAGGTCCGCCGGCAGTTCCGACCGGAATTCCAGGATTTTGCCCTTTGGGTGCTTTATCCGCAGCATATGGGCATGCAAAGCTTGCCTGCCAAGGGCCTCCAGCGCGAATTTGGCGCCGGGGGGCAAAAGCGCGACTTTGCTGCGCCAGCCCGCCCCGTACACGCCATCCCCCATGAGCGGGTGTCCGACCGCGGCCAAATGCACGCGGATTTGGTGGGTGCGGCCGGTTTCCAAGCGGCAGATCAGCAGGCTTCCCACCGGCTCCGAAGGGCCTTTCGCCCTCCCCGCCTTCGTCGGCCGAGGAACAGCACCGTAGCGCCCCAGCACCTCCCAATGGGTAACCGCCTCGCGCCCTCCTTCACGCACCGCCATGCGGTCGCGAGCGTAAGGGTCGCGGTCAATGGGCCGGCTTATTGTGCCGCGCGGGCGCTCCGGGGCACCCCAGACAAAAGCCAAATAGGCGCGCTCGAATGGCTCGCCGCTTCGGCCGTGGTCGGCAAATTGCGCCGCCAGAACCTGATGGGCGCGGTCGTTCTTGGCCACCACCATCAGGCCGCTGGTATCCTTATCGAGCCGATGCACAATGCCGGGCCGCCGCTCACCGCCAACGCCTGAAAGGCTCTCTCCACAATGGGCAATCAGCGCGTTAACCAACGTACCGGTCCAATGGCCCGCAGCCGGATGCACGACCAAGCCAGCCGGCTTGTCGATGACGATTATGTCGTCATCCTCATAGACCACGTTGAGCGCGATTGGCTCCGCGCCAGGCTTGGCCGACTCCAGCGGCGGCACGTCAACGACGATGGCGGCACCGGAATTGACCCGATGGTTCGGATCGCGGATCGTGCGGCCGTCGAGCGCGACGGCGCCGGCTTCGATCAGTGCCTTGAGCCGCGAGCGCGACAGCTCGTTGATATGCGTCGCGAGCAGGCGGTCAAGCCGCTTGCCCGCCTGTTCTGTCGCGACGACGACCGATTTCTTCATGGTGACCGTCATGCCCGACGTAGCCGATAGATCCTCTAAGCCTGCTCCTTCGGCCGATGCGGCCCGGATTTTCTCGCGGGTCCGCTTTATGATGATCGTAGCGGCGCTCACGACGGCAGTTGCGGTCGCCGCCGTCTTTGGCGTGATCGGCTATCGGATCTATTCCCGCGGCGCTGGCGGCTCCGCCACGATCATCAATGGCACTGTGTTCCTGCCCCAGGGCGCGCATGTCAATTCGACCACGCTCTCCGACGGGCGTATCGTGGTAACGCTCGACGTAGCTGGGGTAAGCGAAGTTCGCATCTTCGATCTCAAGACGCTGCAGATGGTCGGCCAGCTTCGCTTCGCAACGGCCCACTGACCTTGCGCCAATCCGCCATGACGTTTATGTCCGACCCGAGCTCCCTTCGTCTAGCGGTCCAGGACGTCGCCCTCTCACGGCGAAAACAGGGGTTCGAGTCCCCTAGGGAGCGCCACTCTCTTTCTGTGCGCTAGTGGTTTTGATGCGTCTAGCTTCCAGCAGTCCACGCAGTCAGCGCTCAGCTTCCGCCAAGCCCATTGACGATGGTGCATTAGGCGATCAAAGCCTTAATATCAATCGTTGCCGCCGTCCGCAGCGATGCCACTCCAAACGCCATTATTAAAGGTGATCATGCCGTCGATTCCCGCGCCGCGGTGGCTGAGCCACAGCCCGCTGACCAGTCGATGCAACGGACGTTAGGGCCGATGTGAACAGCAGCAGCAATGAGTCAAAGTGACTCAGGTCGAGCGGCTCGCAGTTGAAGAATGACCGACCAATCATTTGGTAAACGCTACGGGGTTATACGGGTGAAGAGCGCAGTTCGGATAATCGTTTGGCGGTCTCAGTCACCATGTCTATTCGTCGTTGCAGTTTGTTTTGCAAATCTGGGATATTCACTTTATCCGTGACGCGATAAGCGTTGCCGACACGTTCTACATAGCTATTCTTTACTAATTCTTGCAGCCGCCTCAGCACTATCGCACGTGGCAGTTTGAGCGCGTGCGCGATTTGACTTGCACGGACGGGCGAACACATGACGGTGCGCAGAAACACGTAAATGCCAATGGTACGATAGGTCAGGCTATCACTCTGAGCGGCAAACTCAGTCCCATAGTCGTCCGTTATTGTCCGTAAGAGGCCGAGGTACAGACGAGAGATAAGCATCCGCTCGCGTGCCAACTCGATGCGGGGAGGCGGTTTGGGTTCGTCAATCAAAACAAAATCCGAACCCTGATCCTGAAAGGGCTGCTCTCGGCTATGCGCGTCGTCCCGCGGCCACAATGCCTGATTATTGTTTTGAACTGACATGGACTTTCACTCCAGCTCCGGGCCGTAGCCTGATTTTACACTGGCGGATCTACGGGCGCTACGGGGCTCCCCATGCCCTGACATCACACAGATGCGTGGCTGACCTCCTCGTTGGGCGGTTCCGCAACGAATTTCCGATGGTCCACTTCGGATTCACAACCAGCCTGCCTTGACCGACGAGCCGTTGTGCGTTGCGTAATTGCAAGAGCGGGGCTGAGCGTAGGGAGAACGTCCAGTGCGAAGTCTTACGTGCGCCCAATGCGGCGGGTTAATCATCACTGCCCAATGGTCTGAACACGTCAACGAGCGCCGCATTCGAAACTTTTGGGTCTACGAAGAGTGCAGCTAGCACCTTCGAGACCGAAGTGTAGCTCGCAGCCTCCAGCTCGACGGTGCGTCAGCACGAGTTGCGGGCAGCCTCGGCACTTATGACTCCCTTGAGACCGCGCCTTCGTTTCCCCTAGGGAGCACCAGTGATTTAACGACTTAGGCGAATTTAGCCGCGCCGCCGAAGGGCTGAACCAAGCTACCGCTCGGCGACGAGTTCAGCTCTGCTGCGAAAGCGAGTAGCCGACCGTGCCGCGTTGGAACTCGAGCGTCAGGTGACGAGTTACCTCAATGCAAGATTTTAAGAGAGGCGTCTCATGCCAGATCGCCCCGTCCGAGTTAAGAATGAGAGCGAAACTCCAAACGACGACCCGCTAGAGAGGAACCAGCCCGATCCAATGCTGCGGTTAGGTGGTACCGGTCGCATGGGATCAGTTGGCATCGCACTCGTCGCGATCTTTATCATCGTCATCATCGGGGTGGTGGCCTACGGCTGGGGTAGGTAGCGAGCTTTGTGGTCGTGGGCGCCTCATGGGCGATTTGCGGAAATTATTTCGGGGGCGGGCGTGGCGGCTCACGAACTCAGGTAGCGTGTGTCGAAAGCAATGAAATTTTTCCATTGTTCAACGTGAGAATTAGTGTGCAGCCGCGCCGCTTTGAATGTGTGCTTGTGAAATTTTGAGAACCACCCCCCGGCCCGTATTGTTTGCTGTCATTGCCACAATGATGATATTGATATTTGTTGATGACGCTGCGGGCAATGCTGGCGCTGAGGCCGGGAAGCCTTGGCCCCTGCTGGCCTTCGCGCGCAGCAAAGTTGGGGACCGCAGGGATTTAGCGAATGAAAGCGGGGGCTCCCTAGGGCTCTTGGACGGCGAGCTTTCGATCCGAGGGGTGGTCGGCCGCCGTTTACGGTCCTGCGCAGGGGTGCACATCGACCATGGAACTATGGCTGCCCATCCGCTTTGGTAATGTACTACCAACGGAGGGAACGCCCATGAAAACAGCGATTGTGTTGGCCGTATTGCTAGCTGCAACTCCAGCCTTCGCCCAATCTTCCGGCGGCCCGGGTGCTCCCGGGGCGACAACCCACGACTACAAGCTGGCCCCGCACCAGCGTACGACAAAAAAACCGGCGAAGCCACTGCACATGCAGGCTGCACCTAAGCAGAAGCAGGCTGCACCTACGCAAAATCTGGCAAAGTAATAGTCTCAAAGTTGTCAGGAGTTGAGCGAGAGCTAGGCTCTCGCTCAGCGCACGGGATGTTGCTTCGCCAAAAGGAAAACGTCGGAGGTCGAGCCCGAGCTCGCACCCTTGGAGCTAGGGGCCTTTCTCACGATAAAAGCGGCGCAAAAAATAGCTCGCCAAATCTAAATTGGAGGGTATAGAGGGGATAGAGGGTTTGTTTAAAGCGCCGCGCGAGCAGAAAAAAGTACGAATAACGCGCGTCTATATAGCGCACAAAACCACCCCCTATCCCCTCTATACCCTCCGCAGGCGGGCCGCTATAGGAAAGCCTCTCCACTTATTGGCATGAGCGTTATCCTTGACGGTTGGCATAATGCGACAGCCTTCGTGGCGTTGCTTTTTCACGGATCGCACCCAACGCCCAAGTTCCTTGGTATCAATCTTTCCGCCCTTTGCGCATCTTCAAATAACAAGGTTTGTAGCTCTGGATATACATATTCCCATTCAGGATCGCCATTGTGATCGAGCACGTCTTTAACTTCTCTGTTTACTATTTGTGTAACTCTTTTCTTTGAATAAGCTATATCAATTACTCCCTTTACTCGATGGGAGTCCCTAGTCGCCGAGGTGCACTTCCCATAAAGCAATCAATTCGCGAGCGGCCGAGCGTTTTGGTAGTGTCAAGATCTTTTCGCACATTTAATTTGGGGCTGAGCGGCGCCCGACACTGGCTAAAGCGGTGATGGCACCTCTCATCTGCTGGTCCTTCAGCAGCTCGATGCTCAGCTTGATAATGGCCTCGGCCTTCATCAGCCTCTCGACATGTAGCTTTGTAAAAGTTCTTTGGACTTGGCATCTTTATCCGGTTGTTCGATCTCGGTAACATCAGCATCACCAGTCGTGAAGTTGTCACAAGACTCCAACTCCAACAAGTCCATTGCGCGCTCGCGCGCAAGAAACTCGGCTTCATCCTTGGCGCGGGCCTCGACAATTTGACTAAAGTGATGTTTCAGTTCCAAACAGTGATTAACCTTGTATTTCGGGATTGCTTTTTTCCCTCCCTCAGCTCTGTCTCTCGCGAGGATTTTCAATCGGTGAGCAACATCGGTTTGACGCCAGGACGCAGCAGTTCTTTCTCGGTCAAATCAGCAATGGTTTCGGGCTCAGCGCCGGCAGCTATCGCAGCGGAGTTGCCTAGCGGCGCAGCCGAACCTGACGCTGCGCTTTGAACATTGCCTGGCGTGAGCGGCACCCACAGAAGCCGAGCCCGAGGGGCGTCGATCCGCTGAATCGTGCATGAGTTCCTGCTGAAGCAGGAAAAAGACCAAGGGGCCAAAACGCGACAGGCGGCGATGATTATCTTAAGCCAGGCGGACCCTAAGCGACGTTGGAACGCAAAATCCGAGCCAAATAGGATATCGCTGTGTTCCAAGCCTCCTTTTGGTCAAAACTCATGTCGTCGTGCGCAACCGTACCGTCTTCGCGAACCAGAAATCTGTATGTCTCAGCCGTTCTCCGGCTTGTGACAAAGATCTCCGGGTGTTCGTAGCGTGCGACCTCAAACATTTGCAGACCTCACTCGATTAACTCGCCGGAAATTGCAAAGGGTAAAGTTTAACGGTTGCTTAAAATTTTTACGTCCTGCGGTTGCGGCAAGCACAGCGGCTACGCTGCCCTCGAAGAAATAACGTCTAACATTTTTGTTGATTTGCAGCAGAAACGTTATGGCGAAAAGAAGAGTGCCCACCTAGTTTGATGCGTGCCAAGCCACCATGCACCTAGAGTTAGACTAACAAGGATGACATGCAGCCGTAGCCGCATCGCACCACCGTTTTGCGGAGCACCGCCCGCGGATTGTCATTCAGCAGTTGCTGCATGAAATCGCCTTTTCAAACATGAAACGGGCCGGACGACACTTTGGGCAGCACGTGGCCGGTGAGGAATGCCATCATTTAAAAAGATACGGTGCCCATCGACTTTGACCTTGTCGATACCGGCCCAAATGAATGAAACCGGGTTGCCGCCGCTCTGCTTGCCTTCACGTTGAATCGGCCAAATGACGTGGGCGTGAACGGCGTGCCAGACGACATTCTGCCTCACGTCCATCCACACCTTACTCTTGTCGTCGTTCTAGCCCCAGCCAGTTAGCAGGCTTGGTTGGAATGAGAGATTGGGTTTTTGGCCAATATATTGATCAAATATCGAGCGCTAAATGGCTTGAATGATAGGATTGACGGAGGACGGCCCGACGTCAGGGTCGAATGACGGCAGGTCGACATTGTAAGCTATGTTAAGCGCGCCCACAGCAGCATTGGCGAAGCGCTGAGGTGCGAGTATCGCTGCAATCAGACCGCCACTGCCCGCGAGGACCTCGGCGCCGCGCGACATTGAACGTAATCACCCTTCCCTACGATCGCGGCGGACGGCCTGAAGCTACTTGACCGTCGCTCATTATCGGAAATATTTTAAACCTAAAATGACAGTCGCACAAGGCTGCTAGCGACGCCGCATCTATTTCGCGGGCGCGGAAACGGCCGACCAACGCCGCGGACCCGCACCTATTGGCCACGACAAGCAGGCTCTGGCCGTTGCAACAATTCTGGGAAGGTCCCATAATTAATGAGCCGGTCGCGATGGTGCCGCTCGGGAGATGTTTATGGCGGAACGATCCTTTGCACGCGAAGTGCAAGATCTCAAACTGGGCGAGGGCCAGGAATTCCGCGGGGAAGGCATTCTCGCTATCACGAAGGCGCTGTTACAATCCGGTGTGTCTTATGTTGGCGGTTATCAGGGCGCACCGATCTCTCACCTTATGGACGTGCTCGCTGACGCACATGAGGTGCTGAGCGAACTTGGCGTGCATTTCGAGAGCTCGGCATCGGAGGCGGCGGCAGCAGCCATGCTTGCAGCCTCGGTGCACTACCCGATCCGTGGCGCGGTTACGTTCAAGTCGCCCGTCGGTATCAATGTTGCATCGGACGCAATCGCTAACCTTGCTTCGGGCGGCGTAACGGGCGGCGCGCTAATCATTATCGGCGAGGACTACGGCGAGGGCTCCTCCATCATGCAGGAGCGTTCGCATGCCTACGCCATGAAATCGCAAATCTGGCTGCTTGATCCGCGTCCCAACCTGCCGTCGATCGTCAAGGCGGTGGAAGACGGCTTTGCCCTATCGGAAGCTTCGCATACGCCGGTGATGCTAGAGGTCCGTATCCGCGCCTGCCACGTGCATGGCCGCTTTATCGCCAGGGACAACAAGCGACCGGGTTTCTCCTTGCGCAACGCGTTGGAGAACCCCCGACGTGAGACGGCGCGCGTGGTGCTTCCGCCGGCGTCTTTCCTTCACGAGCGGGAAAAGATTGATCAGCGTTGGCCGGCCGCGATCCAGTTCATCAAGGAGCGCAAGCTTAACGAACTTTTCGGTCCGACGAATTCCGACGTTGGTATTGTCGTTCAGGGCGGCTTCTACAATTCGGTGCTGCGCTCGCTCCAACAATTGGGCCTCGCCGACGTGTACGGGGAAACGGCGGTGCCGATCTACGTGCTCAACGTCACCTATCCCCTTATCGATGATGAAGTGGCTGGCTTCGCCGCGAACAAGAAAGCCATCCTGATTGTCGAGGAAGGCCAGCCCGAATTCATTGAGCAGGCGCTGAACACCATTCTTCGCCGCCGCGATATTCAGACCAAGATCTGCGGCAAGGACGTACTGCCGATGGCTGGCGAGTATGTGCCAGCCGTCGTCACCGCGGGTGTCAAGGCCTTTCTCGAGCACCACGCCAACCATTTGCTCGGCAATGCACCGCCGCCGCCAAGCGCGACTGAGGTGCTGGCAAATCCCAGGACCAAGGTGCTTGCGAAGACCGTACCGCCGCGGCCGCCGGGCTTCTGCGTCGGGTGCCCCGAGCGGCCGATCTTTGCCGCCATGAAGCTCGTTCAACAGGAACTTGGTGAGCATAACGTCTCCGCCGACATCGGCTGTCATTTGTTTGCTTGCCTGCCGCCATTCAACATCGGTGCCACCACCATGGGCTACGGCCTTGGCCCTGCCTCCTCCTCCGCCTTCAACGTGAAGGCCGACAAGCGGCCAATCTCGGTCATCGGCGATGGCGGCTTCTGGCACAACGGTCTGGCTAGCAGCGTCGGCAACGCCGTCTTCAACAAGCAAGACGGCGTGATCATGGTCGTAGACAATTACTATTCCGCCGCGACGGGTGGTCAGGACATCATGTCGTCGCGCGCACTCAATCCAGCGCGCGCAACCAACAATGCCATTGTTGAGGCGGTGAAGGGTGTCGGCGTCAAATGGGTGCGGCACATTGACCGTACTTATGATGTCGGCCGGATGCGCGAGACGCTCCGTGAGGCGCTGACTACGAAGGAATCAGGTCCTAAGGTGATCATAGCCTCGTCCGAATGCATGCTCAATAAGCAACGCCGGGTTAAACCACTGTTTCAGAAGGCGGTGCAATCCGGGCGACGCATGGTTCGCGAGCGCTTTGGCGTGGACGAGGACGTCTGTACCGGCGATCACGCTTGCATTCGGCTTTCCGGCTGCCCGTCGCTGTCCATCAAACATACCGACGACCCACTGAAGGACGATCCCGTCGCTGCCATTGACCATGCTTGCGTCGGTTGCGGCAATTGCGGCGAGGTGTCGGAGGCGGCCGTGCTCTGCCCGTCGTTCTACCGGGCGGACATAATCCATAATCCGAACTGGGTCGAGCGCTTGCTGGCCCGCTTTCAGCGCGCGGCAATCAGTTTTCTGCAGCGTCGTCGCGAGGCGCGCCGCGTCGCGTTCGCGGAGTGAGGTGGTCGGCGCATGAACGAACTTGCGCGAACACCGGCACGATTGACCACTGAAAGGCCGATCTGCGTCGCCGTTCTCGCCACGGGCGGACAGGGCGGCGGGGTACTCTCGGATTGGATCGTCGCGCTTGCGGAATCGCAGGGCTGGCACGCGCAGTCGACGTCGGTGCCCGGCGTCGCACAGCGCACGGGCGCAACCCTCTACTATGTCGAGATGCTGCCACCAAAGGATGGCCGGGCGCCAATCCTCTCGTTGATGCCTGCGCAGGGCGAGGTCGACATTGTGCTTGCGACTGAACTGATGGAGGCCGGCCGCTCCATCCTGCGTGGCCTCGTCACCCCGGACCGGTCGACTTTGATAGCATCTTCGCATCGTCTCTATGCTGTCGCGGAAAAGGAAATTCCAGGCGACGGTATCGGCGATCCGGCAATCGTGATGGATGCGATGGATTTTGCCGCAAAGCGCGTCATCGCGTTTGACATGGAGACGTTGGCGCAGAGCAACAGCAGTGTGGTTTCGGCCTGCATGTTCGGCGCACTGGCCGCATCCCGTACTTTGCCTTTCCCGCGCGATGCGTTCGAGGCGGTTATTCGATCCGGCGGCAAAGGCATCGAGCCGAGCCTTCGGGCCTTCCGCGCCGCGCATGACAAGGCTGTGCAGCCGCCGCCACAAGCACGCAATCCGGTAAAGCCCGCCAGGCCCGAGAAACGCTTTGCGCCATTGCCGGATACGGTTGGGCACCCCGATCTCGACAAGCTGTTAGCGAGGATTCGCGAATTCCCAGTCCCGCTTCACGCCATGTTGTTCGCTGGCGTCAAGCGGCTTACCGATTTTCAAGACGTTGCTTACGCAAGCGAATATCTCGACCGCATCGCACGAATTCGGGGATGCGACCGCGCCAATGGCGGCGACGTCAAGCATGACGCTTTGACGGCCGCAGCCGCAAAGTATGTGGCCATTGCCATGGCTTACGACGATGTGATTCGCGTGGCCGATCTGAAAACACGCGCGCAGCGCTACGAGCGCGTGCTCAACGAGAACGCTGTCAGCGATGGCCAGATCGTCTACACCACCGAATACATGCACCCGCGCCTCGAGGAAGTAGCGGGCACCTTACCCGCTCCGCTCGGCCGTATGATGGAAGCGTATCCACGCCTATTCCACTGGATGTTCCGTAAGCCGCGGCGTATCCGCTCCGGTACCATACATTGGTTCCTGGCGCTTTATGCGATCTCGGCACTGCGGCCGATCCGACGGACGACGCTGCGGCACAAGCGCGAGATCGATCATCTTGAGCGTTGGTTGTCATTGGCTGTCGATCACGCGACAAAGAACTACGATCTCGCTGTCGAGATCATCGCCACGCGCCGTTTGATCAAGGGCTATTCCGATACCCACGTCCGCGGCTTGTCGAAATTCGATCGCGTGCTTAGCGCCGTACCGCTCCTGGCCGGCCGCAAGGATGGCGCCGAGTGGATGCGCCGGCTCCGCGAGGCGGCGCTTCTTGACGAAGGCGGCATCGCGCTCGATGGTGCGCTCAAGACAATCGCAACGCTGTGAGGCAGAGCAGCAGCCCGGTTTGGGCCACGGCGTGTTTGATCGCACCCCTCAGAAATAGAGCATCGGCTCCGACGCGATCCAGATCGGCAGCAAAGCGTATTCAATCGCCGCGGCGAGCCTCGCCGGAGTCGACGTGTGTGCAAAATCAGTACGCGATGTCCAAGGTCCCACCCAAGCTCGGCATAGGTAGGCGACCTGAGGAACAACACGAACATGGCCGCCCTGACATCGTGTCTGAAGTCGGGCGCGGTGATCTCCTGGTTAGGGTGCAGCCGGCCTATGCGATGGTTGCGCTCGAGCACTATGGCTGGCCGGCATGCCCCAACAGCACCGCTGCTACCAGCACCGCCGACGACGCTGAAGTGGTCGGCGCCTTCAAACCCGGTCCGGCTATTTTTTCGGGACCAGCGCAAGCGCGCGCAAGGGGCTGCCCGTCCCCTTCACGATTTTCAATGGTGCCACGATCAAGATCGCACCTTTGGGTGGCAGCTTGTCCAGCTGGCACAGGCTGGCGAGACCATAGCGGTTATTCTTGTGCAAAAAGTTATGCGCTGGGAACGGTGGGTTCATGCCGCCAGCCGAGCCCGCGTCTGTCCCGATGCACTCGGAACCCCAGCCGACGATACCCTTGCCGATGAGATAGGTAATGGTCTCGGAGGTCGGGCCCGGAGAATGCGGCCCTTTGTCATCTGCATTGAGAAATTGCGCCTCGCTGTCGTTGCGCTTGTACCAATCGGTACGCATAAGCACCCACGAGCCCGCCGGGATGTCGCCCTGGACCTTTTCCCAAGCTTTGATGCCGTCGACGGTGAGCAGAAAGTCAGGATTCCGCGCGGTCTCGGATGAGCAGTCGATGACACAGGCGGGCCCAATAAAATTCTTCACCGGTATCGTGTCCGTCGCATTATTAGGATTGTCTTTGCCACTGATCCAATGCACCGGTGCATCGAAATGCGTGCCGGAGTGTTCACCGAGTTTGAGCCAATTCCACGCCCAGAACGGTCCATCCTTGTCGTACTTCGAGATGGCATGGATTTCGATGGTCGGCGTGTTCTTGCCAATTTGCGGCGGCAGTTTGATTAAGGGCGTTTCCGGCCCGAGCGGCGCGGTGAGATCCACAACCTCAATTGCGCCCGAGCCGATACCCGATGCGAAATCACTGAGAACTTGTGTACTGATCATGCGGTCTCTCCCTCCGAGGATTGTGGAATAAAGCGGGTAATGGCCGGTGGATGCCTAGCCCAAGCATTTTAGGTATGAATATCTGGTCTGCAAGCGAGCGGCCGCGGCCACAGCACCGTCACGGCCGCCGGCAGCAACGGCCTGGCGGCGGCCCTGCATCTCGCAATGGATGGCTTACGCCGCCACCAAGGCTCGAATGTCGTCATGATGAAGGGCGCCGAGGTTGCGGGCGGCTCGGCCAAGACCCGCGAAAATCACGCTCCACGGCTTTCGCCACCATTAATTTGAGCCTCTTTGCCGGACTCCGTTTTTTGCCGCGCATCGGCAACGGCTCATCGCGCATGATCTCGTATTTGTCGGCGCTGTCTTGACCAGAATTTTGAAAGCCACAAGCTTAACGTCAGGCTGCTGTCTCGGGCAGGCCTCTTGATTAAGGCCGGATGTCGCGGGCGGCGCGCTTGCAATGTTACTTCCTGACCACGCGCTCGCATACTGCCGCGAGGCACACTGTCACGCAGGTCGCCCGCAAGACTAAGGCCGCATTCAGAGCTAGTGTGTTTTTCTCATGGCTCGATCCTCCGACTGAATGGTAAGGCCGCGTGTGCCAACGCGCTGTGGTACGGTCACGCACGGCTCGTCTCGCCATGAGTAGCATTCATGTCGGTTTGCCTTCGCTCGTTACCCGCGATTTGATGAGCGTGTTTGACGGTGGCTCTTGCTTGTCGATCAGCTTTTGCGCGGTGGCAACCCCGGCAACCGGCAAGCCTGACGGATCGAGTTTGCCGATCTGGACGAGGACCGACGCTTGGTCCCAATAAATGTGTTCATGACAGAGTTTATCGCCACGGAAGCACACGATCGCTACCAGCGGTATTTCCACGTAGCGGTCGGTCGGCGCAATCCCCGGCAGCATCCAATCCATCTCGATGTCATGAGTAAAACAGAACAGCATCTCATCGACCACACGATCGGCGCCGATCGTGCGCGAAATCGGAATGAGCTTGGTGTCCTTCGGGGTACGGGGAATAAAATGATACTTGTAAAACCGCGACAGCTCGGCATGCCCGACGCCGCCCGTCATCGTAGCGATATGATTCTAATAGGGCTCTTTCACCATGGTCGCCATTGTAGCCTTGACGTCCCCGGTACCGAACTCGTGCTTCGTGTGCTCATCCCAGAGAATCGTAATATGGACCGAGCTCCTTGCGAAACGTGGCTATGGAGCGTGAATGTGCCAATAACGCGGCAGGCTTGTTGAACGATCCGCGGTCCTTGCTTACAAACGCGTGTCCGGCACTCGGGTACGTGTAGATCTCGACGTTGTCGCAGCTGGAGAAGGCAGCCCTGACCTGCATAACCGTCGAAAGTGGCACGAACTGATCGGCCTCCCCAAAATGGAAAACCATTGGGCACCTGATCTTGGCCGCCTCCTGCAAAGATTGCTCGATTGCGACGCCGTAATAGCTAACCGCGCAATCGATGGGGGTACGGGCAGCGGTCAAATAGGCTAGCTTGCCTCGCAGAGAAAATCCGAGGGCGCCCACCTTGCCATTGCATTCGACAAGCCCGCAGACCGCTCGAGGCTCCAGCGTTAATTAAGCATGATAGCTTCAGAAAACTAACTTTCAACTTTTACCAGCAGTTCTACCGAACAGCCATGCTCATGCGCGATCCAGGCCGGCGCGGCGTGGTTATCGGCGACATCAATCTGCGCGGCATGTGTTGTGCACCATCATTCGCCGATTCGCTAGCACTTCATGCACACCTTGCGCTTCGAGCGATAGCCGACCACAATAGGGCATTGCATTTCAGCAAGGCCTCAAACACATGGCTGCCGATCCCGCTCACTTCCGCCTCGAACCAGCGCAACTTTCCCATTAGGTCCATGTTCAATGCGAGTCTCCTCGCTAGATAAGATAGCCAGTGGTGCTCCGCCGTGCTTCGCACCCAACTCACGACTTGTGATTGGGATGATTCCCAAAGCAAGAGAGGTTCGGCTCAACCGGCAGGTCCGCAACACCGCGGATGTCGCGCGGGACGATCCCAAACTTATCGCGGTTGAAAGCCTGATTCACGGATCAACTTAGCGCCATTGATGCGTTGCTGGCTCAGGTATTCGGCGAAGTGCTCCGGCGTATCGAAGATCGGCACGATACCAATATCGAGTAGCCATTTCTTGCGAAAAGCGGGTTCGCTTCCGATCGCTGCAATTTCATTGTGCAAGCGTTCGATTATGGGCTTCGGTACCCCGGCCGGCGCCACGAATCCAAAATACACGGGCGCAAGGTTGCGAAAGCCCAATTCCTGCAGCGTCGGGACGTCCGGGAACAGCGGAGATCTCTCCTCGGAGTTGACCGCGATGGCTGTGACGGTGTTGTCGCGGATATAGGGGATGAAGTTTGGCAACCCAACGATTGCAACCGGCGTAGTTCCTGTGAGAAGGCCCGTCACCATGTCGGCGCCGCCGCGGACCGGAACATAGACGAGGTCGGCCCCAGTTTTTCTTTTCCAGTTCTCGATGGTAATTTGCATGGGAATGGCGAGTGCGCTGTAGCTTAAAGTGCCGGGCTTCGCTTTCGATAGCTTCGCGAGCTCGTCGAGGGACCTGACGTGCAACGCCGAACTGACTACCATGACCTGGGTATTGATGAAGGCGTTAGTGATCGGCGCGAAGTCCTTCTCCGGATCGTAGGGGATGGACTTATACGTGAACTGGTTCAGCGTTAACGTTTCGTTTGGCAGCAGGCATATGGTGTAGCCGTCATCGGCGGCGTCTGCGCAGGCACGACCGCCAATTGTCATGCCACCGCCGGGGCGGTTTTCGACTACGATCGGTTGTCCAAGGCGCTGTTGAAGTTTTACCGCGAGCGCGCGAACAAAGACGTCGCTCGTCCCACCTACGCTGTTTGCAGTGATAGTACGGATCGGTCTTGTGGGATAATTCTCGGCTGCAACGTGGCTTGTTGCGCCGACAGCGACCGAGACCGCGAGCAGAGCGCCTCCTGCTTTCATCTCCAACTTCCTCAGAATTGTCCCATGGGGGAAACTTTGACGGACCAGCGGCACTTTGGGCAACATCTTTGCATCATAACCTGGAGGATATTGACACTGCCAATGAATCGAGGCGCATGGTTGAGCACGCTTCGTGCTACGGAGATCACGCTCGATCCCGTACACAGCCGGACTGTTGTCGTCGCCAAAAGCTTGCTACCGTCGGCAAGAGCCGACGAGGGCTCCATCCCTACCCTCCATAGCCAGATGAACATGCGATCGTCGCGATTGAGGACTCTGCTGGGGATCAGGCGTCGCGAGAGGAGCAACTGATATGGATGCAAGAAAGGTCGTTGTCACGATCGCCCCCACCGGCGGAATGGCGAGCAAGAAACAAAACCCCAACCTGCCCACCCAACCCCAGGAAATTGCCGACGACGTGTACCGCTGCTTCAACGCAGGCGCGAGCATTGTTGCGGTGCACGCGCGAAGGCCAGACGACCAAGCTACCTGTAATCCGGACATCTACCGTCGTATCAACGAACTGATCCGTGCGAAATGCGACATCATAATCAACAATTCGACTGGCGGCGGCATCAATGGCGACATGCTGCGCCAGGCCGATGAAGGCTACTGGGAGATTGCTTGGGATGAGCGAATCAAAGGCATGGAAGCCGGCGCTGAGATGTGCACGCTCGATCCAACGACCATTGTTGCTACCTTTGAGGGCAGGGAAATTTTCATGAACACCTCGCCCCGACGCTGTCGCGCTCTCGCCGAGGCTATGCGGGCGAAGCGCATCAAACCCGAATGGGAGGTGTTCAGCCCTACTCATCTTCTTCAGGACGTGAATGCCTGCGTGCGCGCCGGATTAGACGAGCCGCCATATTTTGTGAACTTCGTGCTCGGAGCGGATCGTGGGTTCCAGGGTGCCATGCCGTACTCACCCAAGATCCTGCAACAGATGGTGGAGTTGATGCCTGAGCGCGCGATTTTTAACGTCAGCGCGATCGGACCGGCACAGCTCGATGCCGGCATTCAATCGCTTTTGTTAGGCGGCCACGTTCGCGTGGGTCTCGAAGATAATCTCTACTATTCGCGAGGCAGGCTCGCCACCAACTTGGAGCAGGTCGAACGAATTGTCCGAATTATTCGCGACGTGGGGTTGGAGCCGGCGACGCCTTCGGAAGCCAGAAAAATCATCGGCCTGCCGCGCCCGGCGGCAGCCAGCGCGGCGGCCTAACGAACCAGAATTCGGCGTGGTCCCGACTGATCTCGGTTGAGGAGGAAATAATGATATCGATTTGGAGGCGGGCCACGCTCCTTAAACTCACGTTGGCCGCCGCAACGCTCATTGCATGCAGTGCCTTTGGCAAGGTAGCGTCGGCGCCCGCACCGATCCGGATTGGATTGAGCGTCGCACTCACCGGAGGGGTGGCGGCAAATGGCAAGCAGGTTCTGCTCGCCATGCAAATCTGGCGAGACGACATCAACGCCAAAGGCGGATTGCTCGGTCGCTCCGTCGAATTCGTATTTTATGACGACCAAAGCAACCCGTCGATGGTGCCGGCGCTGTACACGAAGCTGATCGAGGTCGATAAAGTTGACCTCACCGTCGGACCCTACGCGACCAACATGGTGGCTCCGGCGATCGTCGTTCTGCAGCAGCACAACTACCTTACGCTGGGCCTGTTTGCCGTCGCGGCCAATCACGAGTTTCACTACGGTCGTTATTTTTCCATGCTTCCGGCAGGCCCCAATCCGCGAACAGCCTTCTCGAAAGGCTTCTTCGAAACGGCGATGCAACAGAATCCGAAACCGAAGACGGTGGCTATTTCGGGTGCTGACGCGGAGTTCGCGCGGGCATCGACCGACGGCGCGCGCATTAATGCCAACAAACTCGGCCTCGATATCGTCTATGATAAGAGCTATCCTCCCGGCACAACGGATTTCGGCGCCATCATAAGGTCTATACAGGCGACCAATCCCGACATCGTATACAATGCGAGCTACCCCCCGGATACCGTCGGTATGATCCGCGCTGCGCACGAACACGCTCTGAAGACCAAAATGTTCGGCGGCAATATGATCGGATTACTTGCCACAGTATTCAAAGAGCAGCTCGGCCCATTGCTCAATGGCGTAATCAGCACGGCCGATACTTTCCTCCCGGCCCCGAAATTGGAATATCCCGGCGTGAAAGAGGTTTTGGCGAAATATCAGGCGCGAGCGCCGAGGGAGGGGGTCGATCCGCTCGGCTACAATTACGCGCCGTTGACCTACGCTGCCATGCAAGTCCTGCAACAAGCGATCGAAGGCACCAAGTCGCTCGACCAAGGCAAGCTTGCTGGCTACATGCACAATCACACGTTCGATACTGTCTCCGGTCCTGTCGTGTTCGGACCCGACGGCGAATGGACCAAGCCGCGGGTCATCGTGAGTCAATTTCAGCATGTCGACGGTAACGGTATTGACCAATTCAAGGATGCCAGAAAGCAGGTCATCGTCTGGCCAAAAGAGTACCAGTCGGGCGATCTGATCTACCCTTACACGAGGGCGCAACAATAGGCAGCGAACCGAGTGCTGACCCAGTGGGCCTCCGTATTCGCATCGTGGGCCCACGCTGGTGCGCCGACCCACACTGACGGGACCCATCGGGATCGAGTCACTGGTCCTTCGCAGGGCTTTTGCCATCATGCGCTTCGTACTGCGCCATGAATTTCGGTGATAATGCCCGCAGGCGCTCTCGATCAATGCGCCCTGATCGCCTGATGTAGCTCATGGCGAAATCAAGCGGCGCCAGCCGCATGTGCTCCGCGAAATTCTCATACCACTGCGCGCTCGCGTTCGCCCCCGCGACGAGTTTCTCAAGCAAGCGGCGGCGGCTCGCTTCGTACGCAGCGAGGGCGCCGGCAAGGTCGGCGGGCTGCCTGGTCAATGCATTGACGAGCGCGATCGCGTCTTCCATCGCCAGCCTGGTCCCAGAGCCGATCGAGAAGTGCGCAGTATGCAGCGCATCACCGATCAGCACACTGGCTCCAGCCCTCCAACGCGCATTGCTGACGATCGGGAAATTCCGCCAGACAGAATTGTTTGAAATAAGCGGGTGTCCCTCAAGAACATCAGCGAACACGCCTTCGCAATAGGTTTTGATTTCTACCGTGCCCATGCTGGTGAATCCGGTGCGATTCCACGTATCCGCGTTGGTTTCGACTATGAAGGTACTCATGTTCGGTGAATAACGGTAATGGTGAGCATTGAACGCGCCATGATCGCTCACACGAAAGCTTTGTGTCAGGGTGTCGAACGTCTTTGTCGTGCCGTACCACACAAATTTGTTGGTCAAACAGTCAATACTCGTGCCAAACTCGCTTGATGAATATTCCCGGACCACGGAATTCGCCCCGTCTGCGCCGATTACAAGGTCAGCTTCCCTCAAATCAACAATAGAATTGATCCTATGCCGGTATTCGATCTTGACATCGACCGTCTCAGCTCGGCCGCGCAGCAAGCGAAGCAGTTCGAGGCGGCTGATCGCCGAAAAGCCTATCCCGTCGATGCGGACGACATCGCCTTTTAAGTCAAGCGTGATGTCGGGCCACGATATCGTTTTCTGCGCGATGAGATTGTATGTCGACGGATCCTCATCCCGCAGAAAATCAAGCGCCCGGTCTGAGAAGACGACGCCAAATCCAAAAGTCGCATTGGCAGTGTTCTGTTCATAGACTCGGATGCGCGCTGATGGAAGGCGGCGTCTCAACAAGTATGAGCAATAGAGCCCGGCGGGGCCTGCTCCCACGACAGCGACGTTCATTTTGGTACTCCCGTGAAACGATCTACAATTGCAGGCGTGCTTTTATGCGCGTTGCCAAATCGACGTTGATATTTGAACAACATGCAGAATAGGCATTTTGTAAAGTCCAATCGCTAAATCAACCGCTTACGATATGGCGGTAAGCCTGGCCGGCGGAACGCCGCTTTGTCCGCAAACGAGCCTTGCTCGGCAAGATGACGGGATATGCCGTTCCAATAGGTCGAGTGAAGTTAGCCGATCGGGTTCGTAAGCCCGAACATTTGCCGCGGCTCGTGGGCGTATCGGCACAGCATTCTCGCGATATCGGAATTCAACGTGCGTACTGTTTTCGCTCTCAGCCTTTTCGGCGGGCTGGAGCGGCGCATTTCTTCTGCTGTCCACTCCGCTTTTTGCTCGGGACGGTTCGTCGTTGATCCCGTTTGCGACGCTCGTGTTTGCCGTCGGCAATCGCATTCGCTGAAGGTGATCCAGCGCATGGAGCTAGGGCCGCGCGGCGTCCTGATTGGGCCTTTTGGTTATCGCAATCTACGGCGGCTATTCCGGTGGAGGAATCGGCTTTCTGATGCTGGCCGCCCTCACATCATTTGGGTTGGGAGACATCAACGCAATGAACGGCCTCAAAATGGCCCTGGTTGGTGTCATGACGATTTGGGCGAGCCGATGTCAGTCCAAGGCGACCGATGAAGCGGCACTGGCGCAACCACTTAACGGCTTGTAAATTCGGCCCCATGACAAAACCCTCGGCGATAAAGGAACGTACACAGGACTCGCCCACGACCCTGGGCGATGTGCTCTATGCGAAGTCGAAGCCTGTGGCGCCAGAGCAGGAGTGGGCGGCGCTCGTCCAATCGGTCGCCGCAGGCGACCAGCTCGCGCTTCATGCGCTCTACGAAAGGGCTCACCGTCCCGTTTTCACTTTAATCATGCGAATCACCGCTAACCGGGAAACGGCCGAAGAGCTCACCGTTGATGTGTTCTACGACGTCTGGCGGCGCGCGGCGCGTTACGACGCCGCGAACGGCACGGTGCTCGGCTGGATCATGAACCAGGCTCGCTCTCGGGCAATTGATGGCCTGCGGTTCGACGGCCGAAAAAAGCGCAGCAGCGGAGCCGGGGAGCAGCCGATCGCCGAGGTGGTTGCCGATCCGCATGACGTGCTCGAACTGCGCGAGCAGAGCGAATCGCTGCGCGCCGCATTGGCGGCGCTCACGTTCGACGAGCGCCAGGCGATTGAAATGACGTTCTTCGCTGGATTTACGCATGCCGAAGCCGCGGCACGGCTGAATCAGCCGCTCGGCACCATTAAGACGCGCATTCGTTCAGCACTGCACAAACTGCGGCATTCGCTGATAGCGCAAGCGGGGAAGCCACAATGAGGTTCGATCGGAATCCCTGCGAGCAGAGCGAGCTAACGTGCGCGTACGCCGCTCAGGCGCTATCGCCGAGCGAGGTTGCTGCGGCCGAAGCCCATATCGCCTCGTGCCCGGATTGCCAGCGCGAGCTGGAGAGCCTCCGGCCGGTGGTCGAGCGCTTGGTCTGCTGGCCCGCCGATGTGCTGCGCCCGGCAGCAGCGCTGCACGAGCGTCTTGCGCGGCGCATAGCCAAGGAGACGGGTAAACCGTCAGTGCAGCCGTCGGTGCGACGTTGGTCCGAGCCGGAATGGGAACAGGTTGCGCCCGGGATCGAATGCAAGTTGCTCGCAAGCGACACCGAAGGGCATCGGGTCAGCATGTTGGTACGGCTAGCGCCCGGCGCGGGTTACCCAGCCCATACTCATGCAGGCGCAGAAGAGCTGCATCTCCTCGACGGCGAGCTTTGGATCGACGGGCGAAAGCTCCTCCCCGGCGACTACAACTACGGGGAACCAGGAGCCGGCGACGACCGCGTCTGGAGCGAGACCGGATGCACCTGTGTTCTGATCACGAGCACCAAAGACATCATCCGCGGAAGCACCTCCGGTACATAGACGCGTCGATACGATCACTGCGCCGATCGTCGGGGTGCTCACCTATCGTAGAACTTTGCCACGCGAGATCGATGATGCTGCCGCCCAGTTTCCTTGGCCCATTGCCGTTTCGGACCAATCCAAAAGCTCGCGTTTGACGTATTAGGGGTAATGCAGGCCCCGCATTCCCTCTGCATCAGGCTATTGACGCTCGAGCACGTCAAGACCGTTTTCGGCGCTCGCCGAATTCGGCCGTGGGAGAGGCAGTTCGAAAGAACCAGCGCCGTTGCCCAGCCGTTGCGGGGGAAGCTCATGCGGGACCTCCACGCGGTTGAACCCGTGCGCCTGCGGGCCTCCGGCCTCTTACTCACCGATGGCAAATCGTTAATCGCGCTTACCTCGCTTGGACGCGCTGTCTTGGCGCGAACTCGGCTATAGCCCGATGAGCCCGAGCCCAAGTCTGAACCGCTGTGAAAGGGCCGAGCTAACGTGCGCGTACGCCGCTCAGGCGCTATCGCCGAGCGAGGTTGCTGCGGCCGAAGCCCATATCGCCTCGTGCCCGGATTGCCAGCGCGAGCTGGAGAGCCTCCGGCCGGTGGTCGAGCGCTTGGTCTGCTGGCCCGCCGATGTGCTGCGCCCGGCAGCAGCGCTGCACGAGCGTCTTGCGCGGCGCATAGCCAAGGAGACGGGTAAACCGTCAGTGCAGCCGTCGGTGCGACGTTGGTCCGAGCCGGAATGGGAACAGGTTGCGCCCGGGATCGAATGCAAGTTGCTCGCAAGCGACACCGAAGGGCATCGGGTCAGCATGTTGGTACGGCTAGCGCCCGGCGCGGGTTACCCAGCCCATACTCATGCAGGCGCAGAAGAGCTGCATCTCCTCGACGGCGAGCTTTGGATCGACGGGCGAAAGCTCCTCCCCGGCGACTACAACTACGGGGAACCAGGAGCCGGCGACGACCGCGTGTGGAGCGAGACCGGATGCACCTGTGTTCTGATCACGAGCACCGAGGACCTTCTGCTGTGAACCTGCCGAGGACCTTCTGCTGTGAACCTGAAGGACACGCACGAGTGCACTTTGCGAGGTCAAGCTTCAGTTCCGGCCTTCAGATCCCGATGCATCGCACGAAAGTTGCTTAACATGTCGAAGTTGACTGCTGCGCAACGTTCTTCATTGGACTCGGGGCATACATCGGCCATACCGGTGCAGGAGCCCAAGCCTGATTACCTTGACCGCCTCGCTGCCTTTAGTGCGCGCATCCCCGCTCTCTCGCCCGCTGCGCTTGGTATCGCTTTGGCCAGCCTTGGCGTGGCAACTGGGTTTCGATTCGTCGCCGGTTGGTCGTTCAGCGATTTGCGTTTCGTCACCTATCTTCCCGCGATATTGGCGACTGGGCTAGTTGCCGGTGTGCCGGCGGCGATCTGTGTCATGATTGCCTCTATTCTAATCGTCGTCTGGGCTTTCATCCCGCCCTACTTTGCATTCAAATGGCTCGACTATACCGAATTGACGACGGTAGTCTGGACCGTTTTCGCCTCCCTTTGCACTATCTCTTTTGCGCATGGATGCCGACTCGTCTTAATGCGAATGCGGGCGCAGGAGGCGAGCAATCGTATCCTGGTTCAAGAACTGGCGCATCGTGGCAGAAACATTTTCGCCGTCATCGAGGTCGTTCTGCAAAAGACCCTTGCAGACGATCCCGAACACGCAAGCGCGCTTCTTGGCCGTCTTCGCGCGGTTAGGTACGCCAACGAGCTTCTAATCGGCGCCCCGCAACGATCGATTGATCTAAGAACATTGCTTTTGCAGGAATTTGCGCCCTATGGCGAAAAGCAACTAGACGCACGCGGCCTGCAGGTCGAAGTCGAACCGGAGGGCGCTCGTCATTTGGTTCTGCTCTTTCACGAGCTTGTCACAAATGCGGCCAAGTATGGCGCACTGTCATCCCCTGACGGGCAAATCCTCGTTCGATGGCATCAGAATGGCAGTAGCCTCGTTCTAACTTGGAAAGAAATCGGGGGCCCTAAAGTTGATCCTCCACAGAGCCAGGGCTTCGGAAGCCAACTCATAAGCATGTGCGCCAGGGCGCTTTCCGGCACTTTTAACCCCGAATATCTACCGGGAGGCTTCTCTTGCTCAATCATTTTCGATAGCGCACTCTTAGCGCCACGTTCCTTTTTATAGCAAAAGAGCCCATTTCTGAACAAAAAATCAAGCCTGCAGACATGCTGCCACCGCGCAAGTCCACAATTCACGCTCGCCCCAAAGCCCGCTTTTCTGGTTCGGGATCAGATCACCTCGGCCGCTTGACGAGGAGAACGGCGCAGACCGCGTACGTGAAGCACCTCAAAGACCTTGGCACGTCAGCGTGGTAAGCCGATTGAGACACGGCCATTCAGCGTGGCCGCGGCCGCGACCGAGAGCGGAGATCACGATCACCAGCATGTCGGTGATCCGCCGCAGGATGATGAGCAGCAGCAGAATATGTAAGAGTTTACGGCTTTGGATACTGACCACGACGGCACAATAAGCAAAGAAGAGTACATGGCGGCTGTGGAACAGCGTTTCAAGGAAGCTGACGCAGATGAAGATGGGACCTTGACCCCCAAGGAATTGAGGTCGACGGCTGCTCGAGCGCTTCTGCGCCTGAGGTGAAGGGCGGGGTACCGCTTCGTGCTTCGAGGTACGCGTCTTGCAAGTCAGCGGTGGTCGGACCGATCAAGTTAATGCGGGAGATCCCGCCGCGCACCGCCATACGCACACCGCCGACACGCTGTGAGACTTGCCGCAACCGCGGCCAGCGAGTAAGGCCAGCACCACCACCGGTCGGGCGCGATCTCAAAGGACTTGTCGGTAAAGCCGCCTTCCGCGCGTCACTCGTTGAACGATCGACGCTGAAGCTCAACGCGATTTCGCGCAACGACGCACCGGCTGCAGCACGCTTTAAGGGCTGGGCGAGCTGTCAGGCTGTGACCAGGCCGGCTCAGTTGGCAGGCACCGTGAGCGCCGCAAGGCGCGAAACGTCGGTGCTTTCGTCCACGCGCCAGATAGCGTCGATCAAGCCCGCGACATCGTGGCGCGGAGACCAGCCCTCCGCGGCAACGCGCAGCTTATCTTCTAGATCGCGGTCGCTCATCGGATTTGCGTCGGTGCCGCGCGCCGCATGCTGCGACAGCTCATAGGCTTTGCCGTCGGCGGTGGCGATTTTCACCGCCGCAGCGGTGGTTGCGACACTCGGATCGCACTTCACCTCGACCTTGGCGCGGAGCGCCGCCACGGCAGGATCGTTGACGCAGGAGTTGCTGAATTGCTCGATGCCGGCTCGGCCGGTGATGATAGCGGCAGCGACGGCGTGCTGCACGCTCACCTGCGACTGGCTGCCGGTCGATATGTGCGGCCGGTCGGCGCGCAGCCGGAGTAGCGGATTTCCGATCACTTCCACTTTCGTCACCTCGGCTTTCGAGTTTTCTCGCTGCCAATCGAGCACGCAATCGAGCACGGCATGCAATACGAAACCGCACGGGTATGGCTTATAAGCGGTGTTCATGATTTCCCACCTGCGGCTGAGATTATCCAACAGCGCGGAGAGCTTCGGAGTTTCGGCGAGAGCGTGGAAGTAGCCCTGCGCGCCAGTGAGCGCTTCTTCCGGTCCGCTGAAATTGCGGGCTGCTAGCAGCGCCGCAAGGAATCCATTGCGTGCCGCATTGCCGACAGCGATGCTTTTTGCCGGCGTACCAAGGCACTCGCACAAGCCGGCCGCCTGCGTCGCTGCACCGCCGAGCGCCCACGCCATCTCGGTGCGATCGAGGTCGAGCAGCTTGCCGCTGCCGGCGGCGGCACCAAATACGCCGCAGGTCGCAGTGATGTGCCAGCCTCTGTCGTAGTGCGACGGCGATATCGCCAGGCCGATACGGCATTCCACTTCCTGGCCGAGCACAAGCGCAAGCAAAAGCTCGCGGCCACCGACAGGCGTAAGTTCGGCGAGCGCCAGGAGCGCTGGCACTACGGGCGCGGTCGGATGGATCGCAGTCCGCACATGCGTATCGCAGAAGTCGAGCACGTTGGCGCCGGCGGCGTGGAGGAAAGCGGCGGCCGCGGGGTCGATGCGCTCGCATCGGCCGATCAGGGTTGCCTCTTTGCCGCCAGAGAAATCGGCGAGGCAAGCCCGCATGGTCTCCACCGTAGGATGGCGGCAGCCGGTGAGCGCGGCGGCGAAGAAATTCAGCAGCGAGCGCTTGGCCTGGTGCGCGACCCGCGGCGGCAAGTCGGGGTATCGCGCCTCGGCTACGAAGGCGGCAAGGCGCTCCGTGACGGCGCGATGATCCTGCATGTCTTCTCCTGAAAAGGCTGCTCGCGTCCAATTACGGCTGCGGCACGGCTTTCGCAACTTCAATTCGTCGGAGATACGCCCCGGAACCTCGGCGAGATCGTCAGATCTCGGCTGCGCGGCCCGCTTTCAAGCGGCTGACCGTCGAGTGATCGGCGTAGGAAAGCGCGATCCGCGCAAGACTCGCCGGCCGCCGCACGCTTCAAGCCTCGCGGATCTGTTGCCTGGTTGGGTTCGCTTGCGAGCGAACCGTTAACCTTCAAGCCATTCGAAGTGGTCGGGCGGCTTCGCACCGGCAATGGTGAAGTCACCCGCTTCTTTCCAAAACAGTTAATGGAATGGCGAAGAAAGAAGATGACCTCCGTGAAACGGAACGCGTATCGGCGTTTTACCCCGATCGAGCCGAGTTGGCCCAAGAAGCGCTTCGCCGCACTCGATCCGGACACGCAAACGTGACGCAAAGGCTGCCTTATGGCCGCCCTGGGATTGTATCTTCCGGCATCGGGAGCGACGATGGTCCTCCACTTTGCGAGTTCCGGGAGCTGGGCTGCGCTCATCCATTCCATTCTTCGCACGCGGCCGGAAATAGCGAGAAGATTGAGGAGAAGTGATCCAGATGGACACATCCGCTGAGGACCGACGCCCCGAGGTCACGATGAGCCAAGGACATCCGCCCTCTGCATTCCTCGCTGCCTGTATCTACGTCGTCGCCTTTCTTACCGGCGCGATCGTGATGAGTTTTGAAATGCTAGGATCGCGCTACCTTGCTCCCTATTTCGGCGCCGGTATCTACACCTGGGCATCGCTGATCTCGACGGTGCTGGCCGCATTGTGCGCCGGCTATTTTCTCGGCGGAGCGCTCGCCGACCGGCATCCATCGCCTCGCGTTCTCGCCGCAATCGTAACGGTCGGGTCCGTTTATCTGTTGTTGTTACCGAGCTTTGCCGAACCAGTGCTGCAATTCTTCGTGTGGAACATCGATAACGTCAGGCTCGGCAGCCTCGCCGCGGCGCTCGCAATCATGTTCTTCCCAGTTACGTTGCTCGGGGTCTGTTCGCCATTCGCAATTCGCCTGCTGCTGCGTTCCCAGCACAATTCCGGCGTCGTCTCGGGGACCGTCTACGGCGTCTCGACGGCCGGCAGCATCCTCGGCGCGCTGGGAACGACGTTTTTCCTTATCCCTGTGATCGGCTCGCGCGCGATCACCGTTACGCTGGGGTTTTTAGGAATTTTCGCGGGCGCGGTGCTGATCGGCGCCGCGTGGCCTGGGCGGTGGCGGGCCCGACTTGGCGTGCTCGCCGTAGTGCTGGTCTCCTGCGAATTGCTGTTGCCGATCTCACCCGTAAGAGCCGAAGAGGCCTTTGATCCGAACACACGCGGCGAGATGCTCAAGCAGAAAAGCGGTCTGATTGCACACGTCGAAACCGTGTATAACGACATCTTCATCAGCAAGCAGGCCAGCCTGCTGAAAATGGCCTTCCAGTGGAACGGCTGGTACTTTCCCGAATCCACAGCGGATCTTGCAGATCCCGATGATTTGCCGATGCTGTACACCCGCCCGATGAGCATCGCCACAATTTACCCGCAGGACATTAAGCGCGTCCTCGTTCTCGGCCTCGGCGGCGGCTCCATCCCAGTCTATCTCGACCACTTTCTCCCCGACGCGACGATCGACACGGTTGAGCTCGATCCGGGCGTGATCGACGTCGCAAAGAAGTATTTCGGAATTCGCGAAACGAGTAGGTTTCATCTCATCGAGAACGACGGCCGCGTGTTCTTGAACCGGCACTCTGAGCCATACGACATCATCATGGTCGACGCCTTCACTGGCAGCTACATTCCTTTTAATCTGATGACGAAGGAGTTTTACCAGCTCGTGCGCAGCCGTCTGGCGCCGCACGGCGTGGCAGCGATCAATATCATTCCCTCTGAAAAGCTCTTCGACAGCAATGTTCGCACGTTGAAGCTCGCGTTCGAAAACCTCGATTTTTTTAATTCGGGCGATCGCTCTCTAGCCGAGTCCAATGTGATCGTCCTTGGGAGGCACGATTCATTTACCAGGGCCGACGCGCTGCAAAAAGCAGCCGTCGCACAGGCGAGGTACAATTTTCGATACGATGTTTCGCAGCTTATAACCGCGAGGCGAATCGAAACTCCGAAAGCTCTAAACGGCGAGGTCCTCACCGACGATTTCGCGCCGGCGGATGTCTTGGATTCATACGGCCGCCGTTACTGGCGGAAGAAATAGCCTTATATTTGCCGTTCGTGAATGTCTTGTCATTGCTGCGCGCGACATCGCGGCCGCACCCGCGCCCGCGCGGACGATCGGGCCAGGCTTTGAAAAACTTCCGGTCGGTCATAGGCGCTCACCTTCGCACATAAGTGTTTTCCGATATCGAATTTACATTGCGATTGCAGCGCAATGGTCGACCGTGGGCCATCTACCCGCCAGATGCTCACCACTGGGCAGCGCCGCCGTCTTGATCCGTCCCGTCGGATGTCTTGGTGCTGCGGCGTCACCGCTTTCAAATGACCCGGTAACCGCCATCCGCCATGACGATCGCGCCGGTGACATAGGCCGACAGATCGGACGCCAAAAAAATCGCCGGTCCGACGATGTCCTCAGGCTTGCCGGTGCGGCCGAGCGGTGTGTGGTCGAGAAAGATCTTCACTAGTTCCGGGTTGCTGGCGCGCACCTCGGCGTTGAGCGGCGTCTCAATCAATCCAGGTCCGATGGCATTAACGCGCACGCCGTCCCTGCCGAGTTCCGCTGCCAAGGCGCGGGTAAAGCCGAGTATGCCGTGTTTTGACGTGGTGTAGGCGGGCGAATTGGGTGTGCGCACATGCAGGAAGGACTGGATCGAGGCGATGTTGATGATGCGACCTTTGGCGGCGCGCAATGCGCCGAGAAACGCGTGCGTGACGTTGAACACACCGTTGAGGTTGATCGCCATGATGTCGTGCCAGTCCTTGATCATGGCGTCAGCGTCGCCGACAAATGCGGTCCGGCGGTTGATTCCGGCATTGTTGACCAGGATCGACACCAAGCCGAGTTCGCTGGCGATATTGGTCGCAACGTCGCGACAGACTTTTGCGTCGGTGACGTCCAGCGTAAAATTTCGCGCCTTGCCGCCGGCGGCACGGACGTCGGCCGCCGCCTCTGCGGCCTTTTCGCCGTTGATGTCGAGCGCAACGACCGTGGCGGCCTCGCGCGCAAAGCCAAACGCGATCGCGCGGCCGATCCCGGAGCCGGCGCCGGTCACAACGGCGACGTGATTTTCAAGAAGGCCAAACATGTATCGCTTCCTCATTTTGGATAGCCGGGCATCAAAACATAGCAATTAACCCCATGCTATTCTCTCTCCTTTTTCTTCCCAGTGTACCGCTGCACTAACCCACCGCAGTCTGCGAGAAGATGAGAAGAGATGGAGGTCTGGTCTTCCCAGCGCGTGCGCTAGAACCAAATGGCGACATGAGGCCTGCCCGCTAATGAGATTGCACGCCCGCTGACATCCATGATCGAGCATCAGGCTTCAAAGAAAGGCGGATACACATATGCAAGGCCGCACACCACCAGCTCGTAGACATGTTATTCCTACGCACGGCCGGACCATACACTTACGATCACAATCGACGACTAGCCGGGATCGCATCACGTTGGCGGATCCCCCGAGAGCGACCGGGCAGCGAGGATCGCGAAGGTCTTCCAGTGCCAACTGCGACATTGCAGCCTACTCAGGCTGCAAGGGCTGGTGTAGGTTGTTCTTCGACCCAGCGGGATATGCCGACGTTGCGCGAATTTATGGCACTGGCTGTGCCTCCGGGTGGGAGCAAAGTTAAAGCTGAATCGAAGACTACGCTGCCGGATCGTAGTGTCGGAGGGGCAGCTGATGTTCAAGGAGCAATGTTATGCAGCTCGCCAGTCGCAGATACCTGCAATTCGCGGCGGGGGCCGCCGATTAACGCGAGAACCAGCCGCCTCCGGCAGAGGAGTCTCCCGTGGCAAGCCTTCAGTTGGTGCATAGTCGAGCGCGGTTTCAAAACCGCTGGTGGATCGTTGCGGCATCGCTTGTCGGCAATATCGTCGGTCCCGGTCCGGCTGTAATTTTCACGGTCAACGTCTTCATGGTGCCAGTCACGGCCAGTCTCCAGTGGACGCGAGGCATGTTCTCGGCCGCGCTGCTCGCAAGCGCCGTCGCCTCGCCGATCATGACGCCGGTCTTCGGCTATCTCCTGGATCGTTACGGCATCAGGCGCGTCGCCTTGCCCGCGAGCGTACTCTATTCGCTGTCGCTTTGCAGCCTTTCGCTGCTGCAGACAAACGCATATTGGGCGTTGTTCGTGATCGTCGGATGTGCCGCCGGGTTCGGCGCATGTCTCGGGCCGATCGTCTATTCCAAAGCAATCGCCGCCTGGTTTGACAAGGAGCGCGGCCTAGCCCTCGGCATCGCCACCTGCGGCGTCGGCCTTGGCACGTTTCTGCTGCCGCAGCTCGGTCAGCATGTCATCGCCGCCTTGGGTTGGCGTGCCGCCTACCTCGCGATCGGTGCTACAACCTTCGTGCTTTCCTTCACCATGATAGCGCTCTTCGTTCGTGAGCCTCCCGGCTATGTCGAGCGCGTGCGTCGGGCGCGCGCGATAATGGCGCACGGGCCGCAGCCCTTCGGATTATCGACGCGCGCGGCGATCACCGGCACGCGGCAATTCTGGATACTCTGCGTCATCTTCTTGCTCCTAGGCACCGCCTGCAACGGCATCCTTAGCGGGAATTTCGTCCCGCTACTGCATGATCGTGGCTATTCGCCGGCCGCAGCCGCTGCACTGCTCGGAGCCTCAGGCATCGCCGCAATGATTATGCGAATCCTCGTCGGCCTAGGCCTCGACTTCGTGCACGGGCCGATCTTCTCGGCAATAGTCATGCTCCTGCCGCCCGTTGGCGTCGGCATCCTTTTGAGCCATGCCGGCAGCCCGGCGCCTTTGTTTGCGGCGATCTTTCTCGGCCTCGCGATAGGGGCCGAGATCGACATGCTCGGCTACTTCGTCAGCCGGTACTTCGGCCGCCGTTCCTTCGGCATGCTTTACGGCCTGGTGTTCGGCGCTTTCGTGGTCGGCGTTGGCACCGGCCCGGCGTTCCTGGGCCTCAGCTATGATCGTTTTCACAGCTACGATCCGGTGCTCAAGCTGTTCCTCGTCCTTCTGGTGATCGCGGCCCTGCTGTTTTTGCCACTCGGCAAATACCTCTATCCCAAAGGCAGCGAGACTGATCTCGAAACAACAGCCGAGCCAATCCGAGGATGAGGGCTTCCTAAACTTGGCCAACTGAGCTTTCCGCGATGCACGAGAGATGTCGTTTCGGACACGAGAATGCATTTCTGATCTGGACGTCATCAGCTGAGCTGGGAGCCCACATATTCGATACGAATGGCGCTTAAGCTTGTTTCTAAGATGAGCAGTGCGCGGCTGCCGATAACGCGCTGGATGAGTGCCTAATCTTCTCGCTACTTGGCCTTATCCCTTCCCGGAGCATTATCGCGGTGCGTACCAAACGGCAGAGGAGACCCCGGCATGAGCGGCGGAGACGACATACCTGTTCTCATCGTCGGCGCCGGGCCGGTTGGACTTGCGCTGGCTGCCGATCTTGGGCGGCGCGGGATAGAATGCATTCTCGTCGAGCAGGGCGACGGCGCGATCTATCATCCGCGCGCCAACACGGTGAATTCGCGCACCATGGAATTCTGCCGTCGTTGGGGCATCGCGGAGGAGGTGCGCCAGGCGGGCACACCACCCGACTTTCCGCTCGACATCATCTTTTGCACCGGATTGACCGGTTATTTGCTCGCTCGGATAGACAGACCCACCTACGGTGGACACAAGCCGCTGCTGACGACGCCCGAGCGGTCGCAGCGATGCAACCAGCTGTTCTTCGATCCGATCATGCGCAAGTTCGCTGCAGGGTTTTCTACTGTGCAGCTGCGCTACCGTTCTCGCTTCGAGTCGTTCAGCGAGACGCCGGACGGCGTGCTCTGCCAAGTCCACGATCTCGCCACCGAACGGCACGAGACAATCAAGGCGCGCTTTCTCGTCGCGTGCTGCGCGGGGCGAAGCAGCGTGCCGCAGAACCTGGGTGTGCACTGGGAGGGCCAACCGGTCCTCTCCTACCATCTCAACGTTTTTCTCAAGATCAAGGAGCTATGGACCCGGCACGATAAGGGTAAGGCCGCCTTCTATTTCTTTGTTGATGAGTCGGGCCTTGGCCCGAGCATGATCGAACTTGACGGCAAAGAATTGTGGCGGCTGGGCCTCAGCACCGGCCGAGAGTTGCGTGTGCCCGAAAGTGTGAATGTTCAGGCAATCATCGAAAAATTCATTGGTTCGCACATACCCTATGAACTTGTCTCCGTGCTGCCATGGACCTGCCGCAGCATAGTCGCGGATACTTGGCATCGGGGCAATGTTTTCCTTGCCGGCGACGCTGTGCACCAGCACAGCCCGTCAGGCGGGTTCGGAATGAACACCGGCTTCGGCGATGCAGTCGATCTCGCCTGGAAGCTCGCCGCCACGCTCGCGGGATGGGGCGGGCCAGCACTTCTTGACAGTTATGAGATCGAGCGCAAACCGGTCGCTCGCCGCATCGTGCGCGAGGCAACGGAAGGGCAAGCGCCGCTCACCGATAAATCGATGCTCGCGCTCGTCCGCGCTCCAACTCCGGAGGGTGATCACGCAAGGGCCATGATAGGCGAACAGATCGTGCGCGAACGCACAAAAGTCTTCGTTTCCGACGGGCTTGTGCTGGGATACCGCTACGAAGCTTCACCAATAATCGTGCCGGATGGAACGCGCGGACCGGCGGAGTCGGTTACTCAATACGCGCCGACGGCGAGGCCGGGCTCCCGCGCCCCACATGCATGGCTGAAAGATGGCCGCTCGACACTCGACCTTTTTGGTGACAGCTTTGTGCTGCTCGATTTTAGTCGCGCAACGGCCGATTCTTCGCCTGTCCTTGCGGCGGCGCACCTGCGCGGTGTGCCGCTGAAGCTCGTCGCGATCGACGAACCGGCTGTCGCCGAGGTTTATGAACGGCGCCTCGTGCTAGTACGGCCGGACGGGCACGTTTGCTGGCGCGACGACGCGCCACCTCAGGATCCGGTTGGGCTGATCGACCGCGTGCGCGGTGCCGCCCATTAGAGACGCGCGGCGCGTCCTGTCGCAGAATGTGTCAATTCCGCTTAGGCCGAAGGGGCTCCGTTATCAACCTCTGCGCAGGCCGGGGCTCCGCGAACATCAACAGTGGTCGCATGTCACGAGCGAAGCTGCCTTGGACGAGAACCGTTCGGTGATTGCTATGCGTCGCAGCAAATTTGGCCCCCCCAATTGAATGAGCGCCGTTTTGCCCCGCCGCGTGCATCATGCGCTTGAACCCTGACGGGCGCCAAGGAAGTCGTCTTGAGCACAGGTCTAGAGTAACCCAATCAGCACGTCGACACCAAGACCTTCCGTGCGATCGTGCAGCCAATCCGCGACAGAAGCCTCGCCAAGCGCCAGCGTATCAACGCCATTCGGCGCGAGCGCATTCAACTGGTTCAGAATTTCCCGATTGCGGCCGAAGCTAAAGATACGCGTGGCGCCCATCCCGAGCGCAAGCAAAGTAGCGGCAACGCCAAGCGTCCCGGTAATTCCGTTGATCGCGATCCAGGTTCCCGCACCTACTCTGGCCGATCGTAAGGCCGCAAAGGAAGTGCCGATATAACCGCAAGCGCGCGGCATGATCGAAATCAACCTCAGCCGGCAACAGCACCAGCCGGCTTGCCGATGCGGTGATGTATTCCGAAAACCCACCGTAAGGATAGGCCTCGAGCAATCGCAGAGAATGTTTGAAGAAGCCAAAATAACCTTGGAACGCGGCGGACGAGCAGAGCATCGGCTCGCCTGAACGGCAATAAGGGCAACTCCCACAGGACAGCCACGGATTGACATAAACGCGATCACCGACGCGAAAGCCGGTCACATCATTGCCGATTTCGACCACCACGCCCGCGGCATCGAGCCCCACGCGTGCCGGCAAAGGTGGCAGATGATTCCACAATGTACCGCTGAAGATTGCGTTCATATTCGGGATGACGCCGCACGATTTCACTTCGACGAGAACGTCGCCCGCCCGCGGGCGCGGCCGTTCGATCTCATCAATGCTCAGTAGCTTTCCCGGTTCATGCAGACGCGCGGCTCTCATTCTTTTACTCCCGTATGACGCGCTGTTACTTCCGAGGATGCCCTCTTTGCCATTCCTGGCATCCTCCTCAGTATCAAATGACCTATCATACCGACCAGGCGTTCGCCGAGTTGTGCGTGCGATCACCGTATAGGCGGTTCGACCTGGAGAAACTACCATGCGGCTGCGGTTCGCTTGCCGCCGTGTGTCACGATGGGCGGAGCAAATCGCGTTAGAAAGTGATCATGTACCCCGAACTCCCCGCGGGAACAGCCCGAAATGTCGAGAACATGTGCTGTGACTGCTCATGGCGCTCTTCTTCATCCCGCCCGCACATCGAGGGGAGGTTATTGTTGTTGAGCGAAAATATAGAACTTTTTGTGAATGTTGCGGAGCGATGGACGCAGTTGTCGTCGATTGTTCTCTCGATCACCAAGCCCAAGACATCGCCTCGATCCAGTGCGACAGTTTGAGCCCCGGCCGGTCTGTGGCGGTCGGGACGATTGAGCGAATCTGGGCGTCGAAGGTGGTTCTTCGACACCACGTATGCATTCTAGTCTCTGGCGCTGTATTTCGCGCGGCGCGGCCATATGATGGAAGGATGAATAATGGAGCAGTGCCGCGATGATCGACAGCGTCAGCGCCGTCACACTGGCCACGCACAACATGGCGCGTGCCGTTGCTTTCTACCGCATGCTGGGATTTGAGATCGTTCATGGCGGGGATGGTGCTGCGTTTACGAGCTTCCGGGCTGGAACCAGCTTTCTCAATCTGATCACGCAACCATCAGAGCGAAAGTGGTCTTGGTGGGGGCGGGTCATCTTCTATCATTCCGACGTCGACACCCTTTATGCCAGCGTGATCGCGGCGGGTTATCAACCAGACGCGCCGCCGCGCGATGCAGAATGGGGCGAGCGGTTCTTTCACCTGACCGATCCTGATGGCCACGAACTTAGCTTCGCATGGCCATTGCGATAACGAGTGTTCGCACTAAGGCATGCTGATCAGCTTCGAGTCTCGGACCGTGCCGACAATACTGAGCGATGAGCCGATTGCTCGAGTTGTTAGCCGGCCGCGCTGCGACTCGCCCGGGTGCGCCTAGAGGGCGAATCGGTAGTCGTCGTGCTGCCCGCAGCTGCCGTCATGTTTGTGAGAGGAGGTGCGAATGCGATGGGTGATTGGCATCGATATAAGCTCAACTTTCGGCAGGTGGCATTCTGCGAAGATTCGACCTGTGGGCGGCATTCATATGACACGGACCGCAGTGGCGTCGGGAAACGCGCAGATAGTATCGGCAGCATAGCTACTTTCCGGCGCAAAAATAGATGGCCAAACGCTTGTGCCTGAATCACCGGAGATCGAGAATGCTGCGAAGCCGGATGGCTTAAGCGTTGGCCAACTATCTTAGAGAAACCGCTCCCACACCGGTGACGCTCGCATAAAATTCAGTTTCGCCATGATGCAGGCCCGCATTTTTTGCGTGCTGCGCGGCTCTGGCCACCGAATCTTTGTGCATATCAGGATCCGTAACAGAGCATAGCTCTTCCGGCTGTGTTCTATTTCTTGTCGAACAAATCCGAATCGAAAACGAACGGATCGGAATTGAAACGCGCACATTGGCAGTGCCATCGAGACAGCTATTGAGCGTCGCTCAGCGAGTTGGGGATGTGTTTGACTTGTGTGTGGTTGACGAAGACTCAGAAGTTTGTCTCATCATTGCTAATGAGACAGAAAACGATTCGCGCGCGCAAGAAACTTCTCGACCATCTGCCGGTCAGCGGTGAAATTCTCCGCGGCTCACTCCTGCACCGGACGATGCGCCACAGCCGTGGTTGTCCAAAGTGCGCGCGCGGTGGGGGCCATCCATCTTGGGTCCTCACCGTTGGTTATCCCGGAGGGCGCACCCGACAACTCAGTCTGCGCTCGGAGCAAGTGCCCAATGTCCGTCGCTGGTTGCAGAATTATCGAGCTCTTAAGGAGGCGATCGAAGCAATCTGCGAGCTCAATCAGGTGCTATTGCGCGCTGATCGCGATGCTTCGAAGGCTCGGAGGAAGAGCCGTGATTAGGATGCGGCGAGCACAAGTCAGCTTTGGCGATGGGCTGATCGCCGACGAAGTAAAGAACCTGCGCGAGCCATGGATGACGGCTGCCGAGCAGGTGCTGAGCGATGAACAATTGATTGCAACGGTCTACGAGGCTCTGGCGCGGCGGCACCCCAATAGCCGCCGCCACGGCAGACTTGCGACGCCAGCCGAAGTGGTGTTGCGCCTGTTGATCCTCAAGCATGTACGCAATTGGAGCTATCACATTCTGGAACGCGAAGCGCGCGCCAATCTGGTGTACCGCGACTTCACCCGTGTCGGTGCCGCGAAGATGCCCGATGCCAAGACCATGGGCCGTTGGGGTCGGGCGCTCGGGCCGCAAGTGATCAAGCAGATCCATGAGCGAATTATTCAAATCGCCCATGCCAACGACCTGATGCAAGGGCGTCGCATGCGCGTCGACACAACCGTGACCGAGACCAATGTGCACTATCCGACCGACTCGAGCCTGCTCGGAGACGGCGTCCGCGTACTGATCCGGACCATGAAGAATATCTCCAAGATCGCGGGCGAGGTCGGAGCCAAACTGCGCGACCGCAGTCGGAGCGTGAAATTGCGCGTCCTCGATATCGCGCGAGCGGCTCGCTCCAAGGCCAAGCAAAGCCAGCGCAAGCTCCACCAGAATTACCGCAAGTTGCTGGCATCGACCAGCCGGGTGGTCGGCCAAGCCAAGCAATTCTCCAAGCAAATTGCTGAGGGCGTTAAGCGGGCAAGCGACCCGCTGAAGCAACTGGCACTCAAGGGCCTGCGTCGGCAAATCGATGATATGGTCCCGCTGGTCAAGCAGGTCATGAAGCAAACCCGCGCGCGCATCTTTCGCGGCAACACGCACGTAGCGGGCAAGATCTTCAGCGTGTTCGAGCCTTCGACCGAAATCATTCGCAAGGGCAAGGCCGGCAAGCCCAACGAGTTCGGCAAACTGGTCAAGCTGCAGGAGGCCGAAAATCAGATCGTGATCGATTACGAAGTCTATGACCGGCGCCCCAACGATGCCGATCTGTTCGTTCCCGCCATCGAAACCCACCATGCCGTGTTTGCACGACCGCCACACCTGGTGGCGGCCGATGCCGCTTTCTACTCCAATAAAAATGAGAAGGCGGCCAAAGTAAAAGGCGTCACGCGGGTCTGCGTCCCCAACCGTTCGACGAAAAGCCCTGTGCGCAGACGCGAGCAGAAGAAACGCTGGTTCCGCAACGGCCAGAAATGGCGCACCGGATGCGAGGGACGCATCAGCGTTGCCAAGCGACGACATGGTCTCAATCGCTGCCGGTACAAAGGCGAAGACGGCATGAAGCGCTGGGTCGGGTTTGCTGTGATCGCGGATAATCTCATCAACATTGCAGACGCTTTGGCCAGGCGCAGCGCCGAGAAAGCCAGACAGGCAGCACTGAGCCACAGCACCGCGCAATAATACACACCACTCCCCGATTCTGCAGCTCGCCGGTCACCCCGGCGGGTTTTCGTTGCTGGATGCCATTGACCAACAATGCTGGAAACCTCAATTTTGCGCCGGAAAGTAGCTAGGCGCCGCGTCATAGCTCGGCGCCAGGTGGGCGCCTGGGTGTCATTGCCCAGCAACTCGGTCATGCAGGCGGCCAAGTTCCCGCATCCCATGGCTCGGCACTAAAGACGGCCCTTTGTTCCCGCCGCGACTGGGCAGCATCCGACCGCGCCTACTTCGGCATCTGATGCGCCATGTAATGGGCAGCGATCTCATCGCTGGTAGTGAGCCAGACGGCGTCGTGGCCGGCGATGTAGGCAAGCGCCTTTTCCAGGTACTTTTGACGGAACGGCACGTTGATAATGAACGGATGCAAGCACAGCGCCATAACGCGGCCCGACTGCGCGCCTTCCTTGTACAGCTGGTCGAACTGATCGACGATGATCTGATAGAACGCATCACCCGAAAGGCTCTTGCCGACGAACAGGCTAACGTCATTGATCTCGATCGAGTAAGGCACCGAGATCATGCCTGGCACGTTGATCGGGAACGGCTGGTCATCTGCGCACCAGTCGAGGATATAGGTCAATCCGAGTTCGCGCAGTAGCCGCGGCGTCTCGAACGTTTCGGTCAGCGCCGGGCCGAGCCAGCCCTTGATTCTGTGGCCCGTAGCGGCAGTGATCGTCTCGACCACCTCCTTGAGATACGTGCGCTCCTCCTCCACGCTCATCCCAGCCTCGAATGTCGAATTATCCTGGCCGTGGGCCAGCCAGACCCACTTGCGCTCCTTGCCGGCCTCGATGATCTGCGGGTAGTGCTTGCAGACCGTGGAATTCAGCAGTACCGAGGCGCGCATCTTGTGCTTGTCCAATGCCTCGATCATCCGCCAGATGCCGACACGCACGCCGTAATCGCGCCAGCCATAATTGAGCGGATCGGGCTTAAGCATTGCCGTGCCGGCGAAGATGCTCGTCGACGGATTGTCAACCTGATAGTGCTCGATGTTCAGGCCGACATAGAACGCGACGCGCGCGTCGTTCGGCCACGTTAGTTTGGGCCGGCTGATGATAGGCGAATAGTTGTAAAGCTGATTGTCCATCGTGTCGTTGGCTTAGGGCGAGGTTGGCGCATTGTGGCCGAGCTTTTCGAGGTAGCTCAGCGCGTCTTCAATGCCGACCACGTCGGCGTATTTCGCATCGAGGTCGAACAGACTCTGCGCATGTGCCGCGGCGGAGCGGTCACCGACAGCCTCGCGCACCACCACCGGCCGGAATCCATTCTGGCAGGCGTCGACCGCCGTGGCCCGGACGCAGCCGCTGGTCGTGCATCCGGTAATGATCAAGGTGTCCACGCTTTTGGTGAGCAGCTTCGGTACGAGATCGGTGCCAAAGAAACAGGAGGCATATTTTTTGTAGAGGAGGATGTCGCCGTTGCGGAAATCGAGGCGCGGATCGAGCTCCCAGCCCTTGCCGTCCGCCTGCAGGCTGGTCACGCCTTTCATCTTGCGCGCCCAGATGCCGGCATCCCGGGCATCGGACTCGTCGTAGCGCACGCTTGAAAAGATGACCGGCCGGCTGCGTGCGTGGGCCGCTCTTAGCAGCGGCTCGATTGCGGCAAGCTGCGAGTCGAGATTGGCGCCGAGCGGCGCTCCCGGATCGGTGAAGGCCTTTAGCATATCGATAATGATGAGCGCAGGCCGCTCGCCGAACCCGATGCGCTGACCGAAGCCGCGTTCGGCAAAGAACTCCGCGTCGCTCTTGCTTCCCTGGACCGACCCGCTCATGCCACCCCTCCCCGCGTCCTTCTATGCGCAAATCAAAGCGTTCTCACAGGCAGATTGCCACCACCAGGGACTTACAAATTTGCAGCTCTGCCGCGTAAGCCTTTGGCCAAACCGTACGAACATGTAGTGGCCCCGATCTCGCGATTCCGATTACGTGATCAGGATGCCACTAGGCGGCAATCGCGAAAACTGGGGCTCGAAACAATGCGTGTGCTTGGCCTGATCCGTCGCAAGGTCCCCCTTGCCCCGAAAACGAGCAAGTTGCTGCAGGGCAGCCAAACGACGATGAGTGTGCCATGAAAACGCTCGAAACGCTACGCAATACGGATTGAAGGACCGCGGCACGCTAGGCCCCCGCATTGTGCATGGCTGCACCTAGACCGCCGAGGAGCATGATCAGGGCACGGGTACCAAGGGCGCCCCAGATGGCAATTGTCGGGAAGCATAGCGAGCGCTCAACTCACGCACCGCTCTGCTCTGGCCGTTGCGATTTGTGGTAAGTTGGCGCCAAATCATCACTCGCACCCAGCTTTGCGGACGGCGTTTCCGATGATTACAATTCCTTGTGCCCCGCACGTGGAGATCGAAATTATGAACAAGCCGTTTCTCAACCGGCGGCAGTTTAATACACTGTGCGCAGCAGTCGGTATGTCGTTGCCTCCTGTTGCCACAATGGGGGCGCTGTCAGGTACGTCAGCTCTTGCTGCAACTCCACCACGGACTGTCAAGTTTCCCAACGGCACTGTGGTCCCGGCAATCGGTCAGGGTTCCTGGCATCTCGGACAGGGCAGACATCCAGCGGCTGTTGAAGAAGAAGCTCTACGCACAGGCATTGCGCTTGGTATGACCCTGATCGACACGTCGGGGAATTACGGTGACGGCCGATCGGAGGAATTGATAAGCCACGTGATTAGAGGCCAGCGCGACCGCGTGTTCCTGGTTTCGAAAGTGGAGGCCTTCGAAGTGCCGGGAGACGGCATGGCGCGTGCTTGCGAAGCTAGCCTCCGTCGCCTCGGCACTGACTACCTCGATCTGTATTTGCTGCACTCCCCAGTCTCCGACTCCCAATTCTCCCACGTAGTAGCGGGCTTCGAACAGCTGCGCGAAGACCGGAAAATTCGAGCTTGGGGCGTGTCCAACTTCAACACCAGCCGGATGCAAGCTCTCTTCCGTGTCCCAAACGGTGATCGATGCGCGACCAATCAGGTCCCTTACAGTCTCAATGACCGCGCCATTGAGCGTGATCTTTTGCCATGGTGCGAGCAGCACAATTTGCCGGTGATGGCCTATTCTCCACTCGGCGGGGACAATAACCTCGTGATACGCGACCGCACGCTGGCACAGATCGCCGCTGCACACGGTAGCTCCGCTGCCGCGGTTGCGCTGGCATGGGTCGTTCGCAATGGCAACGTTATCGCAATTCCCGAGTCAGGGGTTCCGGCGCACGTTAAGGAGAATGCTGGGGCGCTTTCAGTGATCCTGACGCCGCAGGACGTTCAGAAACTGGATGCTGCTTTTCCCGGACCCTAGCGAGCCCGCTGACCCGGTCCACGAGAGAACGCTCCGAGGCTGTCGCCGCACCATCCAAAACTTGGCCGCATGGTCCGCGGGAAAACCCACCCCCTGACCAATAGGCGCGCTGAGCAAAACACTTGTTGCTCAGCGCACAGCTGTGCCCCTTACTCCGCATCGCTCACTTAATGTTTACGAAGAAGAGGAAGATGTGTTTTTTAGCGATCTTTCAGGTCCGGTTTTAGAAGATGTCCACCTCGCTTGCTTTTTGCCATATCCGAACGTTTGGATCGCCGCGCACCAGCATTCTCAGCGGGAGAAGCTCGCAGTAACATTATCATGACCCGCTTTTAGAACATTATCGAGGCAGGCAGGCCGGTTGTTAACCAGCTCAAATTCAGATCGTGAGATCGATATTCTTCAGAAGGCCGCTCAACACACGTACCCTCCTCGCTCGGCGCCCTTTGTTTCCTCGGTGCCGTCTGTCGCCGGAGGCTGTGCGCGCCATTACCGAGATCGCGCACCTCTCGACGCCGCCGCCGACGCGCTAAACCGTCCCTGCATGACGACGGCGAGGGCAGGTAATGGCGCCATTGTGCGCGCCGATCGTCTCGCCCTATGATCGACCGGGGCCTTGACCCAGGAGCCTGTGATAAGCGCGCTGGTGATGGCAGTGTCTATCTGTTGGAATAGGATGAGCGCTTAGCCACAACACGCTCGAACCAGTCTTTGTCGGGAGAAGATAGCCATGTCGGACCGATTTAGCGTGCCTATGCTGCCTCGGCGCGGCGCTGCAGCGATCTCCACAGCGTCATTGTGTGCTTTTGTGTTTAGCGGATCGATGGCGTTCGCTCAGGCGCCGCAGGCCGGACAACCCAAAAACTGCCCCGGCGATAATGGCAGCATTACGCTGCCGTCTGGATTCTGCGCCACCGTGTTCGCCGACAATGTCGGTCATGTCCGCCACATGACGGTGGCGCCGAACGGGGTGCTTTATGTCAACACGTGGAGCGGTCGGTTTTATCATTTCGACAGACCACCGGCCGGCGGCTTTCTCGTGGCGCTGAAGGATTCCAAGGGGGACGGCCATGCCGATGTGATTGAGCGTTTCGGCGCCGGCGTCGCGCAAGGCTCCGCGGGCGGAACCGGTATCGCCTATTATAACGGCGCCATCTACGCCGAGCAGAACGACAAGATCATCCGCTACGCTCTGCCGAAGGATTCTAATTCGATCGCGCCCACGGGCGCCTCGGAGACCATTGTGTCCGGCTTGCCGCTCAACGGCTCTCATAACATGCATCCGCTCATCATAGATCCGCAAGGCCACATCTACGTCGATCTCGGCTCGGCTACCAATTCTTGTCAGATTGACGACCGAATGCCGGGCTCGCTGGGACACAATCCATGTACTGAACTCCAAACGCGCGCCGGCACCTGGCGGTATGACGCCAACAAGATCGGTCAGCATTTCTCTCCTGCGGAGCGTTACACCACCGGGCTGCGCAACGGCGAAGGTTTCGGTATCGATTCCGGCGGGCGAGTGTTCGCGACGCAGCACGGTCGCGACCAGCTCGCGCAGAATTTCTCTAAGCTCTACACGCCGGCGCAAAGCGCAGAACAGCCGGCGGAGGAGCTGATCGAGGTTCGGCAAGGCGCCGATTACGGCTGGCCGGAATGCTATTACGACCGCTACCAGCAAAGGCTGGTGCTGGCGCCGGAGTATGGCGGTGACGGCGGCAAGAAAGTCGGCGTTTGCGCCGAGAAGACGCCTCCGGTCGCCGCCTTTCCGGCGCACTGGGCGCCGAACGATCTGTTGATCTACACTGGCAAGATGTTCCCGGCGGCCTACCGTGATGGCGCCTTTATCGCCTTCCATGGCTCATGGAATTGTGCGCCCCGGCCGCAGGGCGGCTACAACGTCGTGTTTCAGCCCCTCAAGGACGGTACGAAGTCGGGCAACTTTGTAGTGTTTGCCGATGGATTTGCCGGTGGGGTCAAAGAGCCCGGCCAGGCTGCATTCCGGCCTACAGGCCTCGCCATGGCTCCCGATGGCTCGCTGTATATTTCCGACGACAAGCACGGGCGAATTTGGCACGTGACCTATCAGGGCGGCGGTGAGGCCGCGGTCGCGGCAGCACCGGCGCCGAAAGTCTTCGCTACTGCGTCTGCCGAACCCGATGCTGCGCAACTTTCTCCGGCAACTCTTCCGGTTCCTACCGGCGTGACCAAGGAGCAAATCGTTCTCGGCGACCGCATTTTCCACGGCAAAGCGGCGGGCGGCACCTGTAGCGGCTGTCACGGCTCGGATGCGCGGGGAGGGCCGCAAGCGCCGTCGCTGGTGAGCGGTCACTTCTTCATGGGCGACGGCAGCCTTAACGCGATCACGACCACGATCGCCGATGGCGTGCCGCGGCCGCATGACTACGAGGTGCCGATGCCGCCGAAGGGCGGCGCCGCGCTGTCGAATGCCGATGTCGCCGCGGTGGCCGCTTACGTGTGGGCGATCAGTCATGTCGCCGGCAAATGACAAAGTGGTGGGGGCGGGTCAGCCCTCACCCATCACTTGCAAGATTTCCGCAGTATGCGTGCCCGCGCTCGTTACAAAAATCATCGCGCGTCGACGTCGCAAACGGCCGTGCTGCAGATCGTCGAGAACGCGGTGCCGAAGGAAACAAATACCGACTGTATCGAGGCAGCTCTCAATGCGTTCTAGCTGACCAGGAGAAAAAGCCCTCACCGCGCGGCCATGCGTACCTGAGTGCCACGTGGCACCTTAAAGCCCTTAGGTGCCCCCCTCGATGGTAGGACGTGGCTCGGCTCAAGCCGTGCTTGGGGCCGCATCCTGGGCGCGAAGGGGTTTCGCGCGATCGCGTGGCTTGGCGCGCAGGTATGCTGCCCGGACCGGATCGCGGTCGATCCGAGCTACCATGCCCTGGATTGAGGCGGAAACCAAAAAGGGAGGAGGACATGAGCAGATGCGTTGCAGCAGCGTTCGGGGTACTTGGCGCGATCGTGCTTGCCGCGCCGGCCGCGGCGCAAAACTTTCCCGACCGCCCAGTCAAGATCGTCGTGCCGTATCCGGCTGGCGGACCGGCCGACACCGTAGCGCGCGTGACGACACAGGAGCTCGGTGCCGAACTCGGCGGCAGGGTCGTCATCGAGAACATCGCCGGGGCGGCCGGCCGCATCGCCGTCAAGGCAGTTACGCGGGCGGCGCCGGACGGCTACACACTGTTGCTCGGCAGCTCCAACGAATATGCGATCACGCCGGCGCTATACGGCAAACTCGACTACAATCCGGTGAAGGAGTTGACGCCGGTCGTAGCGCTGGTCACCGACTCGGTCGCGATCGTGGTTAATCCGTCGGTCCCGGTACACACGCTCGCCGAGCTCGTAAGCCACGCTAATGATCATCCCGGCAAGCTCACGTCCGGTTCGACGCTGGGCATCGTCACCCACCTCGCACTGTTGTATTTCCGCGCGCATCTCGGCGTCGATATGGTGTTCGTCCCTTACAAGGGCGCGGCTCCGGCGCTCGCCGACGCCATGGGCAATCAGATCCAAGTGACGTGCAGCGCCAAATCAGTGCTGCTGCCGCTGATAAAAGCCGGCAAGCTGCGGGCGCTCGCGGTATCGAGCGACGAGCGCTGGGCCGAACTGCCCGACGTGCCGACGTTTGCCGAAAGCGGTTTGGCGGGCTTTCCGTCTATCGTCGTGTTCGGCCTTCTGGCGCCAGCGGGCACCCCGCCCGCCATCCTCGCCAAGATCAGCGCTGCAGAACGTGCGTCGCTGAAATCGGCTGCCACCCAGGCCGGGATCGCTAAACTCGGCATGTATCCGAGCATCCAGACCACCACCGAATTCGCCAGAGTGCTGGGCGATCAGGTCGGCCTATGGAAGGCGGTGATAAAAGAGTTCTGGCGCGCATTTGGAGTGATTCTTTTCAGAGCCTTCCTGGCTGTCGCTCCACAACTCGGTGCCGACACGATGGTTGATGGGCCAAGACTTGATATGGCCGGCGGGGCTGCACGTACCAACGATCGGTCCGGCTAAGTCGCCGCTACGAAGGACGGCATCAAAAAGGGCGGAGCTGAGTGGCAATTCGCCGACATCAATTGGCGCAGAATAGGACGACAGTCGACGCCAGACCGGCTGCGCGGCGGGTCCGGTCGAAGTGCGGGAGCGACTGGATGTCGCGTGCAAGCTGGCCACGCGGCCAGGCCGCGGACAGGCGCTGGCGCAGCACCTGGCCTCCGCGGCTCACTCTCAACTGTATGGGTGTGCATTTCGCCGCGCGGCTCGATCAGGGCCATCTGAGCAACCTGAAGGTTGTGCATCGGTCCGCAAGCGTCAACTCCGGGCGGCCGGTTCATTGGGCGCGCAATAGCAATACGCCTCGTTATCTTCGTTCGTCCATTCGCAGGCCTTCACAACCACAGCCTTAGCAGCGCCTTAAAGGAATTAGGCCACATGTGTCTCTAGTCTTTTTGCTTTCGGTACGTGGGCCGGCGCCTACTCTCTCGCTCCGTTCCGGGTACCTCAACAAGTATTTGTGTCGACATATCAACTTCGATGCGCGGATCTCAAGCACGCGCTTGCCAAAGCCGGTTCGTCAACCGTAGCTTTGCGTTCGGCTCGGTTCGGGAGCGATAGCGATGCTGCTTCGGCGCCGCTGGTTTATTTACCTCGCCGGACTCGAAGCTTATTCGGCGTTTGCGCGCCCGAGCTTCGCACAAACCTATCCGTCTCGCGCGATACGGTGGATCGTCCCCTTTCCAGCGGGCGGCACTACCGATCTGGTCGCGCGGCTTATGGGACAATGGCTGACGCAACGACTCGGCCAGCAAGTTGTCATCGAGAACAAGCCGGGAGGCGGCACCAATGTCGGCGTCGAGGCGGCGGTGAGCGCGCCGGCGGACGGATACACGCTCCTGTTTACGCTCGCCACCAACACCATCAACCCGTCGCTCTACAAATCGCTGCCGTTCGACTTTCAGCACGACATTGTGCCGGTAGCAGGGTTGGCGGAGTTGCCGCTGATCATGGTCTTGAACCCTTCGGTGCCCGTGAAAACCGTGTCGGAGCTGATCGCCTACGCAAAAACAAATCCAAGCAAGATTAATTTTGGCTCCTTCGGCGCGCGCACGATTAGCGATCTGGCGATCGAGTTGTTTCAGAAATCCACCGGGATCGATGTCGTGCGCGTGCCGTATCCAGGCGACGCGCCGTTGCTGATCGATCTGGTGAGCGGGCGCGTGCAAGCCGCCGTTGCCGCCTTGCCCGACGCGCTGCCGCATATTAGGGCGGGAGAAGTTCGAGCGATGGCGCTCTTGTCAGCTAAGCGATCGCCTACCTTGCCAAATGTGCCGACCTTAAGCGAAACGATTCCGGGTTTCGACGTTAAGGCGTGGACCGGCGTCGGCGTACGGCGCGGCACGCCGACCGGTATCATTGAGCTGCTCAACCGCGAGATCAATGCCGGGCTCGCCGACCCAGGCATCAAAGCGCGGCTTGCCCAAGTGGGCGGCGTGCCATTCGTCTGTACGCCGGGTGAACTGGGCGCACTGATCGCGCGCGACACCGCGAAATGGGCGAACGTGATCAAGCAGGCGGGCATCGAGCCGCAGTGACTCCCTATCTCATCGGCGAGGGCGGATGTTGCCGTCATAGCAGAGGCGCCGCTCGAGCGCAGTTACAAAGGTTATCGTTCGGTATCGGCGGCCGAGAAAGCAATCCAGATAATCCACAGGATTCCAAGACCCCTGGCCCGGCGCGCCCTCGGACCAACTGGGCCGCCAGGATCGGCCCATCACGCATAGGAGACTCTTGGGTTCATCGAGCCTTGTCGGCATCGGAGTCTCCAGGCCGGGCCGGCCTAAGTCCGGCAAGCGGTCGCGATCGAATGCCCGCGCTGTCGTGTCGGACATCGATTTCTGCCCTTCGATTAGGCGTCGCGTTCTTATAAACGGAGGCTGCCGACCAATGGTTGAGAGGTTGATCCGTCCCGCGGCGAGCCTGTTGGGCATTAAGATTTTTCGGGGATATCATGCGCTTCCTGAAAGATGCGGCCACACGGGTTGCGCGCGACAGTGCAGCTGCTCGACAGCCGCCATGGCACAATCTGCTGCTCTCTGGCGCTTTCTTGCTGTGCCTTACCTTTAACACAAAAACGCGACAACCTGGCCTCGTTAGCGATCGCGCATTCGCTTTGCCGAATAAGCTTCGCTCGGCTGCCCATGTCTGAAGCGCATCCCGCTCACAACCGAGCGTGATGACACGTTGGATGCGGCCGCAAAGGGGAGGAATACTCATGAGCAAACATGATGAAGGGCGGCGTGCGTTCTTGATCGGCACGGCCATCGGCGCCGGAGCTGCGGCGAGCAACTTCGTCCCTGAGGCCCTGGCGCAAAACGCGCACGAGCCCCACGGGGAGGGCGCTGCAGCCCCAGCCCAGCCCATGGACGCCATGAGCGGCGGGCAAGGCGCTTTTTTTAATGATGATGATGCTCGCACGATCGCCGCGTTCTGCGAACGACTGATGCCCGGGGAGGGAAGCCGGCCGGGCGCAACGAACGCCAACGTTCTCAATTAATCGATTTAGCGCTCTCAGGCGCTTACGCCGACCATCAGGACTTTTATCGGCGCGGCCTCGCGCAGCTCAACGCGCATTGTTCGAAGACTTACGGTAAAGCATTTCACGGCCTCACCTCCGCCCAGCAGGACGAAACGATTTCGGCGCTCGAACACGGCAAAGCGTCGGAGTTCGCATGGCCAACCGCACAATCGTTCTTCGAAACGGTGCGGACGCACACGATGGAAGGCATGTTCGCCGACCCGATTTACGGCGGAAACAAGAATTTCGTGGGCTGGCAGCTGGTCGGCTTTCCAGGGGCCCAGCCCGTGTTCACCGCAGAGGACATGCACAGCAAGCGAGCGTTTACGCGCGAGCCCATTGTCGGCCTTCAGGCGCGCGCTAACAGCAAGATGAAGGGTTAAGCCATGGCCATCGAAAAAACCGATGTTGTGATCGTTGGTGTCGGCGCAGCGGGCGGAATTCTTGCTGCCGAGCTTTCCAAGGCGGGCATGAAAGTCGTGGGCTTGGAGCGCGGTCCCCGCCTCCAGACATTGGACTTCGAGCCGCATGACGAGTTGCGGTATTTCGAGCGGCAAGACCTGCGACCGAACATAAAGCGTGATCCGGTGACTTGGCGGCCGAACACGAGCGCGGCTGCCCACCCGATGCCGGTGCTCAATAACGGGTATCAAGCCGGTGGCGGCACGGTGCACTATGGATCGCTTTCGTGGCGCATGCATGAGGACGATTTTCGAGTCCGCAGCAAAACGATCGAGCGCTACGGCACCAAAGCTATCCCATCTGATTCCTCTCTCGCCGACTGGCCGGTAAGCTATGCCGAGCTTGAGCCTTTCTACGACAAGGCGGAATACGAGCTCGGCATCTCAGGCAAAGCTGGGAACGTCCAGGGCAAGACGATCGAGGGCGGCAACCCCTTCGAGGCGCCGCGCAGGCGCGAATATCCGTTGCCGCCACTCATCGTGGATCAGTCGGGGCTGTTATTCGAAGAGGGAGCCAAGAAGCTTGGCTTGCATCCGTTTTCGTCGCCGCGCGCGATCGTATCGCAGCCCTATAATAATCGACCCGGGTGCACCTATTGCGGCTTCTGCCAATCCTTCGGCTGCCACGTGGGAGCGAAATCGTCGATCCTCGTGACCAAACTGCCAGAGGCTGATGCCACGGGCAACTTCAAGCTGATCACCGGCGCTATGTGCTACCGCGCGAACAGCGACAATAGCGGCAAGGTGACCGGGGTCTCCTACTACGGACCCGACCGCTCCGATAATACGATCGAGGCGGACCTCGTCATCATCGCTCCCTTCATCTACGACAATACCCGGCTGATGCTGCTGTCGAGGACCGCGAAATTTCCCAACGGTCTTGCCAATTCCAGCGGTCATCTCGGCAAGCATATCATGGCACACATGATGGCCGGCGTGTTCGTCACCTTCGACGACCGCTACGTGAATAACTTTATGGGCCCAAGCGCCCAGAAGCACACGGTAGACGACTTCAATGCCGACAACTTCGATCACAGCGGCCTCGCTTTCATTCGCGGCGCACAGCTCTCGATCGGAACGCCCAACCTCGAGGGCGGCCCAATCAGCGCCACGACGATGCCCCCGCCTCCTGGTACGCCGCGTTGGGGCGTGGCTTACCGCGATTTTCTTTCCAGGTACTACGCGCGGCACGGCGCCATGGTCGCCCAGACGGAGAACTTGCCGTATCCGGATCAGACCATTGATCTCGATCCGCATATTCGCGATGCATGGGGCTTACCCGCACCGCGCGTGACTTACGATTGGCGTCGGCCAAATGAGCGGGCCAGGGTAGAGTTCGTCCAGTCAAAACTGGAAGAGATCGGGCGCGCTATGGGCGGCCCGCATGTCTGGCGGGCTCCGGTCAGTCCTGCGGGTGCGCCTGGCGCGCACCACGAAGGGGGCACGCGCATGGGCAGCGATCCGAAGGATTCGGTGGTGAATAAGTACGGCCAGACGTGGGATCATCCAAATCTCTTCCTCATCGGCAGCTCGACGTTCCCGACCATGGGGGCTGGTTTCAATCCGACGCTCACCATCCAGGCGCTCGCCTACATGTCTGCAGATGCGATCGTGGCTCGATATCGCAAAAGGCCCGGGCCTTTGCTCTGATGAGATTGCTCCTCGGCCCTGAGTAGCGCGTGGGGCTCTCTCAAAACGCAATCCGTTCCGGCCAATTCGTGCCGCGGCTCAGGCAAACTCTTCTCCTCAGCCGTCGTACTGTTCAGTGCACGATGCGGGCAAGTCTGCCCAGTCTGTCCAGACTTCGCGCTCCACGAGCCCGAAACTTTTTCAGTCTAAACCCCAGTCGAAGCAGGGCGCCTCGAGCTAATCAATCGTGGGCCCTTCGTGGCAAAACTCGCGGAGAAAACAATTCAACCCATGGATTCGCATCACCGGCGGCGCACTGGTCGCCACCCATGAGCGGCGAGCGGCAGAAGCGTTTGAATGACTAGCAGCAAATTTGAATGGCCTCGCGGCAAACGCATCGCGATCATGATCACGGTGCTTCTTGAAACCTGGTCGGATGGCAAGGCGGCACCCTATTCAATCCAAACCACGTCGCTGAAACCAGGCACTGTCGATTATTCCGGCATCGCGTGGGGTCAGTATGGGGGCAACGAGGGCTTGTGGCGCATCATGCAAATCCTCGACCGTTTCCACGCCCCCGGCACGATCTGTCCTAATGCCGCGAGTGCGAAGCTTTACCCGGAGGCGATCCGTCAAGCGATCAAGAACGGCCACGAAATCGCAGGGCACGGTCGCTTTCAGGATGAACTAATGATCTACCAAGACCCTGAACAGGAACAGGAACTCATCAGCCATTCATTGCGAATGCTCGAAGAGGTGACGAACCGCAAAACCAGAGGCTGGTGCAGCCCGGTTTTAGCGTGGAGCGCCCACACTTACGATTTCTTGGCTCAGGAAAAGGTGATCTGGCACGGTGAGGCGAAGGACATCAGCCTGCCGCGCAAGGTTGCGACAAAGAACGGCAGTCTTATCGCCCTTCCGGTCAGCGACTTTGCCGACAACCGCGTCTTACGTTTCAGTCCGCTCGACTATTACGATGTCTATCGCGAAACGTTCGAGTATCTTTACGAACATGAGCCGATGGCGCTGCTGCCGCTTGCCGTACACTGCCACTGGGGCGGGCGGCCGTTGATGGCGGCGATGCTGCAGAAGATTCTCGCGCACGTATCGGCGCGTTCGGACGTTTGGTTCGCGACCGGCTCCGACATCGCCGACTGGGTTATCGCGCGTGGATTTGACGATACGCCTTATTCGCAGCGTTTCTTTGCCTGACTGGAGGAAGTTGACGTGAAGCGCCGAAATTTTCTCAAGCTTGCACCGGGCGCGGGTGTATGCGCGCTCATGCCGCGGCTTGCACGCGCGGAGACCTATCCGTCGCGGCCGGTGCGTATTCTGGTCGGTACGGCTGCAGGTGGCGGCATGGATTTCGCAGCCCGCATCATTGCTGCTGCGCTCACGGAGCGGCTTGGCCAACAATTCTTCGTCGAGGACCGACCCGGAGCCGGGACAAATCTCGCGACGGAGTTTGTCATTCGCTCGGCTCCGGACGGGTATACGCTGCTGCTAGTCTCGGCTGCCAACGCCATAAATGCCACGCTCTATAAGAACCTGGCCTTTAATTTCATTGGCGATACCGCGCCAATCGGGACAGTTGCACGGGCGCCACAGGTGATGGAAGTTCATCCTTCGGTGCCGGCCAAAACCGTTCCAGAGTTCATCGCCTACGCAAAGGCCAATCCGCACAAGATCAATATGGCATCAGCCGGAAACGGCAGTGTCCAGCAGGTTGCGGGGGAGTTGTTCAAAATGATGACGGGCGTAGAGATGGTTCATGTTCCGTACAAGGGCGCGGGCCCTGCGCTGGTCGATTTGCTGGCCGGGCAGATGCAGGTCATGTTCGACACGACGCCCGGCTCGATCAACCACATCAAGGCCGGCCAGCTCCGCGCCCTCGCGGTGACGACGAAATCACGAATTGATGTGCTGCCGGACCTCCCACCGATTGCCGATTTCGTTCCTGGTTACGAGGCAAGCCAATGGTATGGCCTTGTTGCGGCGAAAGACACGCCTGCCGACGTCATCATCAAACTCAATCAAGCGGTCAATGTCGCGCTAGCGGCGCCAAAAATGAAAGCGCTGCTTGCGCATTTTGGCGGTGTGCCGTTTTCGGGCTCGCCGCAGGACTTCCGCAATTTCATTGTCGCGGAAACGGACAAGTGGGCAAAGGTGGTGAAGTTCTCGGGTGCAACGATCGATTAAAACCAGCGTCGTATTAAGGCGGTCCGCTGCTCAAGCCGGATGTGTCGTTCTGCCGCGAGGTCAGGCCGGGCAGAGTTCGATGAAGACGAGCTTCTTGATCGCGAAATCCCCAATGGGCTTGCTTGATAGCTACGAAGCCGGCGTCACGCGTTGGTTTTGTAGAAGGAAAACCGCGCGCTGATCGCAGGCTCACCCTCGTTCCTCGTGGTTGTTGGTGCCCGGGCGCGCCGACACGATCGAATCCGCAGTCATGATCGATGGACATCGGCCGACGTAAAGCGATCACCAATTCCATGTGGAGGCGGTAGCCCTTGGGAGCCTCGCCAGGCGCAGATCCTAACGCGAGCTGCACAATGTGGTGGAAAAAACTCCAGCTTCCGGCGATTGAAAGAAAGGTCTTGGTCCAAATCAACCCCGGACTCTATTCATCGGCAGATGAAACTTGGGGGGCTCAGGTCAGCGCAGAAAATCCTTCGGCGACTAGACTCCGTTGTTGTTTCCTCGCAGCCTTTCCAGGAGCCGCTAACACCTCTATCCTCGCTCCCTATCCCGGCCAACGGCATGAACCCCTCCCCGATCATCCGCTTCGACAATGTCTGCGTCTCGTTTGGCGAAGAGCGGATTTATGACCGGTTGAGCTTCGACGTCCGGCGCGGCGAGTTCGTCTGCATCATCGGTCCTTCCGGCTGCGGCAAGTCCACTTCGCTCAGGATAATCGGGGGCCTGCTCGACGTCGGCACCGGTCGCGTGACCGTCGACGGCCGGGATCCTCGCGACGCCTGGCCGGACATTGCCTTCGTCTTCCAGTCGCCGCGGCTCGTGCCGTGGCGGACCGCGCTCGACAACGTGATGCTGGGCACCGAGCTCCGTTTCGGCGCGGGCGATCGCGAGCGGCGGCGGGCACGGGCAAGCGAACTGCTGCGTCTTGTGGGACTTGCCGGCGACGCCCGCAAGTATCCGTCGATGCTGTCCGGTGGCGAGCGTCAGCGGGTCGCAATCGCTCGCGCGCTCGCTGTGGATCCCAAGATCGTGCTGATGGACGAGCCGTTTTCAGCGCTCGACCCCAACATGCGCTCGCGCATGCGCACCGAGATGGAACGGATCTGGCTCGAAACCGCCAAGACCGTTGTGTTCGTCACCCATGACACCGAGGAGGCCCTCCAGCTCGCCGACCGCACCGTGGTGCTGTCGAACAAGCCGACGCGGGTGCTGGAGATCCTTGAAACGAAGACGTCACGGCCGCGAACGCCGGGCGACTCCGCCCTCGACATACACCGTCGCAGTCTGGCTAAGCTATTTCGTTCCCTCGAGCAGCCGACCTTAAAGGAGACCGCACCATGATGAAACGCCGCACGGTTCTCAAGCTTATGGCCGCCCCGGCCCTGATGAACGTCGCCCGCCCGGGTTACGCCAAGGAGAAGGTCACCTACGCTTACCTGCTCGATCCGGCCTATGACGCGGTGACCTGGGCGATGAGCAACGGCAAGGTCAAATCCGATCAGATCGACGTCGAGGCGCGCAGTCTCGCTATTCCACAGCTCATCCAGGCTACCTCCGCCAAGCAGTACGACGTGATCATGACGGCGGTGATCGCGATCCCGCCGGCCAAGGCGCGCGGCCTCGAGCTGAAGGTGCTCGCGACGGCGTTGCAACAGTCGCCGGCCGGCGAGGGCGCCGGCATCTGGGTGAAGAGCAACTCGCCGATCAACGATCCCACCGAACTGAAAGGCAAGTCGCTGGGCTCCTACGCGCTGCGCTCGACCGGCTACACCCAGGTGCGGCTGGCGCTGATCCACAAATACAAGCTTAATGCCGCGCTCGAAGGCGGCGATCTCAAGCAGGTCGAGATCCAGGCGCCCAACCTGCCCGGCGCCCTGGCGGCGCGCCAGATCGATGCCGCGACACTGATCCACAGCCAGGCCTTCCGCGCCATGAAGTCCGGCGAGTTCCGCGTGATTGCCGAGACCGGCCGCGACAACATCGAGACGTTTGGTATGCGCTTCGTGAGTGCGCTGAACGTCTCCTACCCGGAACGCCTCGCGCAGCGGCCCGAAGCATTCCAGGAGTTCGACCGCATGTTCCGCGACTCCGTCCGTTACGCACTCGCCAATCAGGAAGAGGTGTTCGGCGCGGTCGGGAAAAAGAACAACCTGCCACCCGAGTTCTTCAGGTGGTGGTTCGAAAAGAGCTCTGACGTTCCCGGCACCTTCACCGACGAGCACGCCAAAATCATTAATAAGTTCTACGAGCTGTCGAAGGAGATTGGGATGATTAAGGAGTATCCCGAGATCAACAGCGTGGTCTGGGAGCACGCGCTCCGCGCCTGATGGCCGATCCCCAAGTCGCGCTCGCTTCGTCGTTCGCCGGCGGCCGCACCGCGCGCCGGCTTGCTGCGCATCTGTCGACGCTGCTGTTTCTTGCGGCCTGGCAGGCGGCTTCGCTGTTCGCGCCGCCCTATCTACTGCCCGGGCCGGTTCCGGTCGGGATGCGGCTGTGGCAGTTCGTGAGAAGCCCACGCGATCTCAGCCATGTCGGCGCTTCGCTCGATCACGTGGCGGCGGCGATCGCGCTCTCTTTCGTTATCGGCTCGCTGCTGGCGCTGCTGTCCTATTATGTGCCGGTGCTGCGCTTTGCGACCGAGCGGCGCATCGGCCCTTTTCTCAACTCGTTCCCGGCGATCGGCTGGACCCTGCTTTCCATCATGTGGTTCGGGGTCGGCCCGTTTACCGTGCTCTTCGCCATCAGCGCGGTGCTGGTGCCGTTCGCGCTGGTCAATATGGCAGCGGGCCTTGCCAACATCGACACCGAGATTGTCGAGATGAGCGGCAGCTTCACGCGCAACAGGTTCCGGATGTTCGTTCGCGTGATCGTGCCATCGCTCTATCCGTTCATCTTCGCGACGCTGCGCATCATGTTCGGCGTGGCATGGAAAGTGACGCTGACTGCGGAGCTGTTCGGCGGCAACTCCGGGCTTGGCTACATGATCAACCTGTCGCGCCAGGAGTTCGATACGGCGACGATTTTCACGGCCATTATCGTTATCATCGCCTTCGTTTACGGCATGGACCGCCTCGTACTCGGTCCCCTGCAAGCGCAGGTGTCGCGCCACTATGCCGGCTGAACGGACCCCATTGCCTTCGGTGCTCGCCGAGCGGCTGCTTGGCGAGGGAGTCATCGTGCTCGCGCTGGTCGGGTGGTGGGCGATGGCGCGGCATCTGCCGGAATTCATCCTGCCCGGGCCGCTAGCGGTCGCGCGGCAACTGCTCGCATTGCTTGTGTCGCCGGATTTTCTCTTCAACCTACTAGCGTCGGCCTGGCGCATCTTGGTCTCGATCGCGGCGGCGCTTCTGATCGGCGGCGGTCTCGCCTTCCTCATCCATGGCGTGCCGTGGATGGCCGCGGTGGTTGACGAACGCATCAAGCCGGTGCTCAACGCCTTCCCCTCGATTGGCTGGGCAATCCTCGCCGCGATCTGGTTCGAACCCGGTGACTTCAGCGTCATCTTCGTCGAGGTGGCGATCCTGATTCCGTTCTGCCTGATCAACATCGCCGAGGGGCTCCGCAATATTGACCGCGAGCTGATGGAGATGGGGCGGAGCTTTACCCGGCGCCACGCCCGCATTCTCTGGCGTCTCACACTGCCGCTGCTGGTACCCTACGGCCTCTCGGCAACTCGCATCGCCTATGGGATCGCCTGGAAGATCGCGCTGGTGGCGGAGTTGCTCGGCGCGCCGAGCGGATTGGGCTACCTGATGCTGCGCGCCCAGATCGCTGCCGACAGCACCACCTTTCTTGCCATCTGCTTCGTCATCGTGCTGATCTTCATGCTCGGCGAGCGGCTGGTGATCGTGCCGCTGGAGCGGCGGTTTGAGCGGCGCTGACGGCGAGGTGCACAATGACGATGATCACGAACGAGAATCTGGTGGTTCGGACCACGGCAGGAGAGCTTCGCGGTGCAAGCCAAAACGGCGTAATTGTCTTTCGCGCCGTCCCCTATGCGGCGCCACCCGTCGGCGAATTGCGATTTTGCCCGCCCCAGCCACTGCCGCCGTGGCACGGTGTGCGAGACGCCGGCAAGGACGGCCCGATCGCGCCCCAGGGCCGTTCCCGGCTCGCCCATGTGATGGGCGACTTCGAGCGGCCGCAGTCCGAAGATTGCCTGACGCTCAACATCTGGACGCCAGCCATCGACGTCAACAAGCGCCCGGTCATGGTGTGGATCCACGGCGGCGCCTTCTCCAGCGGCGCCGGCTCGCTGCCGTGGTACTGCGGCGAACGATTCGCAGCACAGGGCGACGTGGTGTTCGCCTCCATCAACTACCGGCTCGGCGCGCTCGGCTTCCTCTGCCTGCCAGGGATCAGCCCCGGCAACCTCGGGCTGCTCGACCAGGTCGCGGCGCTGCGTTTCGTCCGCGACAACATCGCGGCGTTCGGCGGCGATCCTGACAACGTCACCGCGGTCGGCCAGTCGGCCGGAGCGGCGTCGATCGCAATCATCATGACCATGCCGCAGGCCGGCGGCCTGTTCCGCCGCGCCATCATGCAGAGCACGCCGTTTGGCCGCATCGCGCGCACGCTGGAGGACGCGCAGCGGATCGGCCGCCGCTTCGTCGAGGTCCTGGGGCTGAAGCCAGCGCAAGCGGCCGCACTGAAGTCGCTGTCGCTCGTTCGTCTGCTTGCGGCGCAGGGCGAGCTGGGCCGGCTGGAAAAGAAGTTCGCCGACGCACGGGCGCCGTTCTGGCCGACTATCGACGGTAAGGTCTTTCCGGGCGAGGTTGCGTCCGCACTGACAGCGGGTGCGGGCTGCGCCATCGATACCATGATCGGGACAACCCGGGAGGAGATGGCAGCGTTCTATTGCATCGACCAGGAGATTGCCGAGGCCGATCCGAGCGCCGTGGAACGCGTGTTCGCCGCGATGTTCAAGTCCGGGCATCAGGCACATTACGACGAGATCCGCAGGATGCGCGCGTCCGGCAGCAATGCTGCGGTCCTCGGTGATCTGATGAGCGACGCCATGTTCCGGATCGGGAGCCTGCGGATGGCGGAGGCCCGCGCCGACCAGGGCCATCCCGCTTACGTCTATCAGTTTGACTGGCAGTCACCGGCCGGCTTCGCAGCCTGCCATTGCCTCGAGATTCCGTTCGTTTTCGACAATTTCGGCTACTGGACCGACTCGCCGATGCTCAAAGGCTGCGACCCCGAGGAAGTGAAAGGTCTCGCGAAAGCCATGCATCGCGCCTGGATCGCTTTCGCTCACAGCGGCAAGCCCGACCATTCGCGTCTGCCGCCGTGGCCGGTGTACCAGCGCGAGAACCGCATGACCATGCGGTTCGACAGCGTCATCGGTCCTGTCAGTGATCTCGCCGGGCTGTCCTGGCGCCAGGCTTGGATGCGCTGAGTCATGCATTCCGTCACTGTCCGCAAGGAGATCGTCGACCGCGTTCTGCAGCGGCGCGGGCGCTACCATCTGTTCGATTGCCTTAATCCCGCTCGCACCGCCCTGGTGGTGATCGACATGCAGAGCGCTTTCTGCGCGCCAGGGGGACCCGCCGAGGTACCGACATCCCGCGGCATCGTCGCGTCGATTAATGGGCTCACCACCGGGCTCCGTGGGCTCGGCGCGCCGGTGATCTGGGTGCTGCACGCCAATGCGCGAATCGGCAGGAGGAGTGATTGGGAGCTATTTTTCAACACGATCGTCGCCGATGAGGTTCGCGAGAGCACCTTGGCGAACCTTGCCGAGAAACAGACAGTGTGGCCTGCTCTCATTACCGCGCCTGTCGATCTCACGATGATGAAGAACCGCTACAGCGCGCTGATAGCGGGATCGTCACCCCTGGAACGCACCCTCCGCGGCATGGGCATCGACACAATTCTCATCGCCGGCACCAAGACTAACGTGTGCTGTGAATCAACCGCCCGCGACGCCATGATGCTCGATTTCCAAGTAATCATGGTTGAGGACTGCTGCGCGGCGTTGTCCGACAACGAGCACCAAGGTGCGCTGGAGAACATCATCCAGCAATTCGGCGACGTCATGACGGCCGATGAAGTGCTGGCTCGGTTCCGCCAATTCCATGAGAACATACAGAGCCAGCACAGCGCTGGATGACGCGGCTCGACGCGAATCTACGAGGTTGAGGGACGACTCTCGTGCCCAGCAATACTGGCTGCTGACGCTCGCGGCCGGATTAAGGCCTGAAACCATGCATCCGGCACGCTGTGAATGCGAATGCTGTCGTCTCAAGTGACCAAACGCAGCACGTCAGCATTTCGATCGAGCCAGGATGCCGTGCCCTCGCGGAGCATGAAATTCACGTGCGCCAAGACTTCACTGAACGCAAAGCTCATCTGGTGCGGATCGAGCGATCGATGTGAAAACAGAACCGGGATAAGTTCGGCCGCCGACTTCGGAGCAATGCGGCACGCTTCTGCTATGGCCTGACACCGCCGTTCATGATGCTCGATCAGCTCGCCGGCGCGCGAGGCAAGACCATAAAACGGCAACTGATGTCCCGGGAGAACGAGACTATTCGCATCAATCTCGGTCTTCAAAAATGCAAGCGAGCGCAAATAAAGTCCGAGCGGATCGCCGTCCGGATCTACAGCCCAGACGCTGACATTGGGCGAGATCTTTGCAATGACCTGATCGGCTACGAGGAAGAGCTTTTCCTCGGCACAGTACAGCATCAGTTGCTCGGGAGCATGACCCTCGCCATACAGCACGGAAAAACTCCGCCCGCCAAGCGTAATGGTGTCGCCGGCGGCGAGGCGAAAAAACGTTTGCGGCAATGGCGATACCATCCTCAAATAGTCATGGCCGCGCGTGCAGACAACCTGGGCCGCTTGCGCGTCGAGCCCGTGCCTGAGGTAAAAGTCCCTGTAAAACTGGGTGTCAAGGCTGCCCGGACTGAGCGACGTGTTGAGACACATCAAATAAGACGTCTGCGTAGTGGCGAGAGGAACATCAAATCGCTTTGCGAAGGATCCCGCCAGGCCGATGTGATCGGGATGGTAATGCGATACGACAACGCGCGTGATGCGCCGCCCGGACAGCGTACCGGCGATCATCTCCTCCCACACCTTACGCGTTATCGCATCATCAATTCCGGTGTCAAAGATGGTCCAACCGTCACTATCATCAATTATGTAGACGTTCACATGATTGAGACGAAACGGAAGGGGAATGCGTGCCCAGAGAATGCCGGGTGTGATTTCCACGACGCGGCCCGGTTCCGGAGGGGCAGGAAATGGAAAGGTGAGGCCAGCTTCGATGGTGCTCGTAATGGGATGTAAGGGCTGGTCCAAAGCAATTCATCCGTTCGGCTGCGGCGCCTGTTTGTTGGCGGATCGTTCTCTGGCAGTGTCGCTTTAATCGGGCATCACGGCTGTCGCCTCGATCTCCACTCTGGCGGCGTCCTCGACCAGCGCCGCGACCTGCACGAGCGACATGGCCGGGAAGTGCTCGCCCATGATGCTGCGATACGCTTTTCCGAGATCGCTCAGCTGCGCCAGGTATTCCGTTTTGTCGACGATAAACCAGGTCAGGCGGGTGATGTTTTCCACCGTGCCGCCGGCCTCGGCGATCAGCGTGACGACATTGGCGAGCGCCTGCCGCGCTTGCGCGACGAAATCGTCGCTCTCAAATTTCTGCTCGGCATTCCAGCCGACCTGGCCCGCAAGAAAAACGATACGGCCTTTGGCAGCGATGCCGTTGGCATAACCGCGGGGCCGTTTCCAGTTCTGCGGGTGTAGAAACGTCAATGTCATCATCGACCCTCGTTTAGGTCGCGCTCGACCGCAGACGGAATCGCTGTATTTTGCCGGTCTGCGTTTTCGGAAGAGCGTCGACGAATTTTACCGAGCGCGGGTACTTAAATGGCGCAATTGTCGCCTTCACGTGGTCTTGCAGGCGTTTGACGGTATCGATGCCGGCCAAAACCCCGTCCTGGAGCACGACATAAGCTTCGACGATCTGGCCGCGGCCTTCATCCGGCGCGCCGATCACCGCACATTCTTTGACCTCGGGATGTGCCAGCAGCGCCGCCTCGACTTCGGGACCGGCGATGTTGTAGCCGGCGGAGATGATCATGTCGTCGCTGCGGGCAACAAAGTGGAAATAACCTGCTTCGTCCTGCGAGAAGGTATCGCCTGTCAAATTCCATCCGTCGCGCGCGTATCTCGTCTGCCGCTGGTCCGCCAGATACCGGCAGCCGGTCGGCCCGCGCACCGCAAGCCGGCCAATCTCGCCCCGCGGCTTTTCTTTCATGTCATCATCAACGATCCTGGCCTCGTAGCCGATGACCGGCTTGCCGGTCGTGCCAGGAGCGGCGTCGGCAAAGCGGTTTGAAATGAAAATATGGAGCATTTCGGTCGAGCCGATGCCGTCGAGGATGGGCTTGCCGGTCCTTGCGACCCAATCCTTGAAGACCGGCGCCGGTAAGGTTTCGCCGGCCGAAACAGCCGCACGCAACGAGGAGAGATTGGCACCTTGATCCATCGCCGCCAACATGGCGCGGTAGGCGGTCGGCGCGGTGAACGAAATCGTCGCTTTATATTTTTCGATGATCTCGATCATGTTGGCCGGCGACGTGTTTTCCAAAAGCGTCGCGGTCGCGCCGAAACGCAACGGGAAGATCGCCAAGCCACCGAGCCCAAAGGTAAAGGCAAGCGGGGGCGAGCCGACGAACACATCATTTGGCGTGACGCCGAGGATCTCCCGGGCGTAGCTATCGGCGATGATCAGAAGATCACGATGAAAGTGCATGGTCGCCTTGGGCTCGCCGGTGGTTCCCGAGGTGAAACCCAGAAGCGCAACGTCATCACGGCCGGTCTTGACCGCGTCGAATATCACCGGCTTGCTAAGCGCGACGCGGTCGAGCTCGGCATCGTGATTAGCCGTGCCGTCGAAGCCGATCACCTGTTTGAGATATTTGCTGGTCTTGGAGCAAGTGACGAGCTCGTCCATCAGCCGCGTATCGCAGAGCGCGAGCGAGATTTCGGCCTTGTCAACGATCTTGGTGAGCTCGCCTGGGCGCAGCATTGGCATGGTATTGACAACGACGCCGCCGGCCTTGGTTGCGGCAAGCCAGCACGCCACGACCGCCGGGTTGTTCGCGGCTCGGATCAGAATGCGATTGCCGGGCTTGATACCGAAATCCTCGACCAGCGCATGCGCGATGCGATTGGTCCAATCGGAGAGCTCCTTGTAAGTCCGCTGTCGGCCATTGCCGATAAGCGCAACGTGATCGCCAAAGCCGCGCGCGACCATCCGGTCGGTAAACTCAACTCCGGCATTGAGCACCTCCGGATAGTCGAAGCCGTCGAGCGAGATGTGTGGCCATTGTTCTAATCGCGGAAGATTGTCGCGCGTGAACGTGTCCTGATGCGCGGTATAGCCGAGACTTGGCGGTGCCGATTGCAGAGCCATGTGTCATGTCCCCGAAAGTGCCTGGCGAGCGATAACGATTTTCTGGACTTCGGATGCACCTTCATAGATGCGCAATGCCCTGATCTCGCGATACAGGCGCTCGACTGTGGAGCCGTGGCGCACACCGTCGCCGCCATGAAGCTGCACCGCCTTGTCGATAACACGCTGGGCGCACTCGGTGGCGAACAGCTTTGCCATGGACGCTTCGCGTGTGACGCGGGTGGCGCCATTATCCTTGGTCCAGGCGGCGCGATAGATCAGCAGCGCCGCAGCGTCGACATCGACTGCCATATCGGCGATGTAGCCTTGCACCATCTGCAAGTCGGCCAATGGTCCACCGAACAGCTTGCGGCTGCGCACACGCGCCGTTGCTTCCTCAAGCGCGCGGCGCGCGAGGCCGAGCGCTGCGGCACCGACAGAGGTGCGGAACACATCGAGCGTCGCCATCGCGATCTTAAAACCCTCGCCTGGGACGCCGATCAAGGCGGATTGTGGCACGCGCGCACGATCGAACTTCAGCCGGGCCAGTGGATGCGGTGCAATCACGTCAAGACGCTCGGCAACGGAAAGCCCCCTCGTATCGCCGGGCACCAGAAAGGCGGAGAGGCCTTTCGCGCCGGGCGCTTCGCCCGTGCGCGCAAACACGACATAAATATCGGCGATGCCGCCATTTGAGATCCAGGTCTTTTCGCCGTCGAGAACGTAATGCTTGTCGTCGCGGCGCGCCGTCATTGCGATATTGGCGACGTCTGAGCCAGATTCTTTCTCCGTGAGCGCAAAGGCAGCGATGGCTGCGCCGGTCCGCGTCCGCGTCAGCCATTGCCGCTGCTCGGCATTGCCGAACAGGCTGATCGGGCCGCCACCCAGGCCTTGCATCGCGAAGGCGAAATCGGCCAGCCCGTCGTGACGGGCTAGCGTCTCGCGCATAAGACAGAGCGTGCGCACATCGAGCGGCACGGGCGCGTCAGGATCGGGTGCGGTGTGCTTGAGGAAGCCGTCACGGCCCAGTCGCGCCACCAAATCGCGGCACGCCCTATCGACGTCGTCATGTGCGACCGGCAGGTTGTTCGCGCTCCAGCGCTCGATCGCGTCCGCCAGCGAGCGATGGCGATCGGCAAAAAAGGGCCAGCTGAGAAAGCTCTTGTCGACCACTAGTTACCCTCGAACGTAGGTTTCTCCTTGGCAACGAATGCGCGATACGCGCGCTCGAAATCCTTGGTCTGCATGCAGATCGCCTGCGCCTGAGCTTCAGCCTCTATCGCCTGATCGAGGCCCATAGACCACTCCTGATTCAGTTGTGTCTTAGTGATGCCGTTGGCGAAAGTCGGACCCGTGACGATGCGATGCGCGAGCGACATCGCTTCTTGCTCCAGCGCTTCTACGGCAACCAGCTTATTGAAAAATCCCCAAGCCTCTCCTTCCGTGGCTGTCATGGCGCGCCCGGTGTAAAGCAGTTCGGCGGCGCGGCCCTGACCGATAATCCGCGGCAGTATTGCACAGGCGCCCATGTCGCAGCCTGCCAGCCCAACGCGGTTGAACAGAAACGCGGTCTGCGCCTGCGGCGTCGCAATGCGGATGTCGGACGCCATTGCAATGATCGCGCCGGCGCCGGCGGCAATGCCGTCTATCGCCGCAATGATCGGCTTGCTGCAGTGGAGCATTGCTTTGATCAGATCGCCGGTCATGCGTGTAAACGCCAGCAGGTCTTTCATCTCCATTGCGACGAGCGGTCCAATGATTTCGTGAACATCGCCCCCGGAACAGAAATTTCCGCCATTTGGCAGAAACACCACAGCGTCGACGTCACCGGCATAGCGCAGCGCGCGAAATGTGTCGCGCAGTTCTGCATAGGAATCGAAAGTGAGCGGATTTTTGCGCCGCGGCCGATTAAGGGTGATAATCGCAATGCGGTCGTCAATGCGCCAAAGAAAATGCTTGGGCTGAAATGCGCTCATGCTGCTCATGCTGGGGTTCATGCTTCACCCTCCCAGCTGCTCTTAAAAGCCTTAAGTTTGGCCGACAATTGCTCGACCTCGCGCACTGGAATCCCGCTAAGCAGTTCGTCGATCCAGAGCTCGTGCGCCGCCGCCATCTCGGCGAAAGCGGCACACCCTTTTCGCGTCAACCTGACGAAAGAGGTGCGGCGATCGCCGTCGCGCTGGGAACGTGCGACGAGCCCGTCGGATACCAGCCGGTCGACAATACCGGTGACGTTGCCGTTTGAGACCATTAAGAACCGCGATATCTCGCTCATCAGCATGCCATTTGGCTTACGATAGAGCGCAGCCATCACATCGAAGCGGGGCAGGGTCGCATTGAACTGCGATTTGAGCCGCTCGCGGGTCACCTTCTCGATCTGCCGGCTGGCCCGCAACAGCCTGATCCACAGTCGCAACCGCACTTTGCTGTCGAGTTGACGGCCTATAGCCGGCGACGGCGCCCTTACCATGTCTCGCCTCCCGATACGGAAATCGCCTGACCGGTAATGGCCGCACTCTCGGAGCCGCACAGCCAGAGCACGACATTCGCAATCTCTTGCGGGGCAATGATCCGGCTTTGCGGGTTGCTTCCTGCTAGCGCGTCGCGTGCCTCCGTCTCGCTGCGGCCCGTCTTGAGCGCGATGAGGCGGACTGCCTGCTCGAGCAGTGGCGTTTCGGCATAGCCGGGGCAAACCGCGTTCACGGTGATTCCATCTTTTGCCGTTTCCAGCGCTAAAGCTCGCGCCAAGCCAACGACGCCGTGTTTGGCGGCAACATAGGCGGCAACATAGGCATAACCCTTCAGGCCAGCCGTCGAGGAAATGAAAACGACGCGACCCCAGCGGCGCGCGCGCATGCCGGCAAGCGCCGGCTTTACGGAAAAGAACGCGCCGGTGAGATTGACATCGAGCGTCTTACTCCAAAGCGCAGGCGTGACTTTTTCCGCTGGCGCGCTCTCTACGCTACCTGCATTGGAGACGACGATGTCGAAATGTCCGCGCGCGGTCTCCGCCTGTTTGTACATTTTCCCGATCGACTCTCCGTCGGTGACGTCGGCGACGACGACGGACATGTTGGCCGCGCAGGCGGCTGTTTGCTCCAGCGCGTCCCGGCGCCGACCGATAATCGTGACATGGGCACCCGCGCATGCCAGCGTCCTCGCAATACTCGCACCGATGCCGCTGCCGCCGCCCGTCACTAGCGCATGCTTCCCGACAAGGTCTGTCATTTTCATACCGCGCTTGACTTGGCGTTCTCTGAAAGCCGGTAAAGTTGATCGCGCCCTGCGAGGTAAGGCAGCGGCCACCTCTCGTCGCGCTCGCCGAGTTTTGCGGCGGCATGCAGCACCCAGTACGGATTAGCGAGATGCGGGCGTGCCAGGCACACCAGATCGGCACGGCCGGCCATTAAAATCGAGTTGACGTGATCTGGCTCGTAAATGTTGCCAACTGCCATGGTCGCCATGTCGGTCTCATTGCGGATGCGATCGGAGAAAGGTGTCTGAAACATGCGGCCATAGACGGGGCGCGCATGGATTGAGGTTTGCCCGGCCGATACGTCGCAAATGTCGACGCGGGATTCCTGCAGCATACGGGCGATGGCGACGGCATCGGCCGGCTGGACGCCGCCTTCGCCAACCCAGTCATTGGCGGAAATGCGCACCGAGATCGGCTTCTCCGCCGGCCAGACTTCGCGCACCGCATGAAAGATTTCTAGCGGAAAGCGCATGCGATTTTGCAGCGAGCCGCCATATTCGTCGGTGCGCAGATTGGTCAGCGGGGTGATGAACGACGATAACAGATAGCCGTGCGCGCAATGGATTTCGAGCATGTCGAAACCGGCGCGCTGCGCCATTCCCGCAGCCGAAACGAATTGCTCGCGCACGCGATCCATATCGGCGCGCATCATGGCGCGCGCGCGCTGATTGCGATCCGACCATGAGGTCGCCGAGGCCGAGATCAGCGGCCAATTGCCGTCTTTGAGCGGCGCGTCCATTTCCTCCCAGCCGAGCTGGGTCGAGCCCTTGGCGCCGGAATGACCGAGCTGACAGCAGATTTTTGCGTCGGTTTCGGTGTGGACGAAATCCACGATGCGCTTCCAGGACGCCTCATGTTCGGGCGCGTACATGCCGGTACAGCCCGGAGTGATGCGGCCTTCCGGGCTCACGCAGGTCATCTCAATGCAGACCAAGCCGGCGCCGCCTTTGGCGCGCTCCCCGTAATGCACGAGATGCCAATCGGTCGGGCAGCCGTCGACCGCCTTGTATTGCGCCATCGGCGATACCACGACGCGGTTCTTCAGCTGCAAGCCGCGAAGCCGAAACGGCGCGAACATCGGCCGGCGTACGATATTGTCACTTGCGCCTGCGAGGCGCTGGAACCAGACTTCCGCCCCTTCGAGCCACTTCTTATCGCGCAGCCTTAAATTCTCGTGACTGATCCGCTGCGAGCGCGTCAGCAGTGAATAATTGAATTGCACCGGATCGAGATGCAGATAGCGCTCGACGTCCTCAAACCATTCCAGCGAATTGCGCGCCGCGGATTGCAGACGTAAGACTTCGGTGCGGCGAGCTTCCTCGTAATTTGCGAATGCGGCCTCTAGCGTTTCCTCACTGTGGAGATAATTTGCCAAAGCGACCGCGCTCTCCATCGCCAGCTTCGTTCCCGAACCGATAGAGAAATGCGCGGTGGCGGCGGCATCTCCCATCAACGCGATATTGCGGTACGACCATTTCTCGCACAGTACGCGCGGAAAATTCAGCCAAGCCGAGCCGCGCAGATGCGCTGCATTCGACATCAATCGCTGGCCGCTAAGGTATTTTGCAAAAATACGCTCGCATGCGCTGCAGGTTTCGTCTTGATTCATCGCGCCGAAGCCGCACTTGTCCCATGTCGCCGGCGAGCATTCGACGATAAATGTCGCGGTGTCGGTATCGAACTGGTAGGCATGCGCCCAGATCCAGCCGTTCTTCGTTTCTTCGAAGATGAAGGTGAAGGCGTCATCGAATTTCTGATGCGTCCCGAGCCAGACAAATTTGTTCTTGCGGGTATCGACGGCGGGCTTGAAGTAGTCGGCGAATTCGCTCCGGGTCTTCGAATTCAAGCCGTCGGCGCCGATCACGAGATCGTAATCCTTGGCTAACGTGCCGGCGCTGGCGACCTCAGTCTTAAAGTGCAATTCCACGCCAAGCGCTCGCGCACGCTCCTGCAGCAGCATCAAGAGGTTTTTGCGGGCAATGCCGGAAAAGCCGTGGCCGCCCGAGACGATGCGCTGCCCGCGATAGTGCACGGCGATGTCGTCCCAGTAGGCGAACTGGGACCGGATCGTCTCGGCGCTGACCGGATCGTTTGCCGTGATATTGTCAAAAGTCTCATTGGAAAATACCACGCCCCAACCGAACGTATCGTCGGGTCGGTTGCGTTCGAACACGGTTATCTCATGCGCGGCGCCGCGCAGCTTCATGCTGATCGCGAAATAAAGGCCAGCGGGGCCGCCGCCGAGGCAAGCAATCTTCATGCGATGCGGCCTTTCCTTTTACCAATGCCAGAGGATGACACCGGGCGCGGCAAGTTTCAAGCTTAAACTTTCAAGCTTGAAGATCTTGGGCGCCTTGCTGCGAGCAAAACCGAATGAGGACCGTTAGCGATACCAAAACGCACGGGGATCAATGCCCTGTTGAGGAGTCGGAACCCGCAAGCAGGGCGATGGCTGTCGATCGCGGCCCCCGATTGTGCGGTGGGAGATAGTGCGCCTGGACTGACGAGACCGTCAGGAGAGCGCCGATTGATATTCCCGCCCCGGCGTCCGGGTCTGTGATCACTTGCTCGACCAGTTCAAAGCGTCCAAGCCGTTCAAGTCCGTGGATCCAGCAATTTGAGCAGGCGGTCGGCATTGCTATGGGCGAACTTGGCCAGATCCGACGGCGCGAGCGGTACGTTGTCCAAAAAACGCCGGCCGTCCTCATTGGTGGCGTACGGGTAATCGACCGAAAACATCAGACGGTCGATCCCGAAAGTCTGCAACGCCGCGACGAACGGTGGATTGCTGAAGAAGCCGGAGGAGGTGATGTACACCTGGTCCGTGACCGTTTTCGCGAGAGACCGGGTGAGATACGACAGGTCGGTTGAAAATTGATGCTCGCACCGGTGCAGCATCGTAGGCAGGCCCTCACCCATGTGCCCAATGATAAAGTTGAGCTGCGGATACTTGTCCATAATGCCAGCGACCGCGAGCCGCATCACGTGTACGGCCACCTCGTAATGCCATCCCCATGCGAAAGTGGCGAGACCGAAACTGATCTTCGCCGGAAAACCTTTGTAGTAGGTCTCGCGCACGGCCGCCGGCGGCATGCCGGGATGGATGTAGATCGGAACGTCGAGGGATTCGGCTCGTGCAAGCAGCGGAGCAAATCCTGGCTCGTCCAGGAATCTTCCGCGGATTGTGCCGCTGATTAGAACGCCCTTGAAACCGTATTCGCGCACGGTTCGTTCCAATTCGTCTGCAGCGGCCTCAGGAATGTGGGCTGCAACATGGGCGAAGCCCGCAAACCGGCTCGGATGTTCGGATATGCTGCGCGCGAGCTCGTCATTGAACGACCGCGCGAAGGAAATCGCCTCCTTGCCGTCGAATTGGTCCGCGCTGGTGCCGATGTGGCTGCCGGCTTTGGAAAGGACCTGCACCGTGATGCCGTTCCTGTCCATATCGGCGATCCGACCCTCTCCAGCGTCGACAATTTTGGTAGCGACATTACGCACGACAACAGGCGTGCTGTCTTCGCCATTCAGTGAGGTACGCGTCGAGCAGGCTGCGAGCTTTGGGAAGCTGAGATGTTCTTCCAGAGCGACAATGCGCATTGTCTCTCGCAATAGGATGGACGTGAACGGCGAGGCCCGAAAGAACCCCGGTCACCGGCCGATGTCATTCTTGAGGGCGACGATGTCCTTGTATTCGGCTTTTAGCCGTTGAAGTGCGGCTTCGGGGTCTTCGTAGACCCCAAAGAGACCGACTTTTTCTAATTTCTTCAGGGTCTCGGTACTTTTGGCAGCCGTCAGCACTGCGCCAACGAGTACCTTGCGCACGGCGGGACCGAGTCCTCGCGGCGCGTACATTCCCATGGTGAGGTTCAGGCCTTGCGTCCGAATTCCCTTTTCGGCGAACGTGGGGACCTCGGGCAACGTCGGAAGGCGTTTGGGGGCCGTGGTAAGGAGCGGGCGGAGTTTGCCCGCCCGGAACATCGCCGCGCCGACCGAGTATGGGACCATGCCGAGATCGACCTGCTTGCCGAGAATGGCCATCGTCAATTGCGATCCGCCCGCAAACGGGACGGCTGTGATGTCCAGCTTCATGTGGTGGCGCAGCGCTTCCATGCTCAATGCGGAAACCGTACCGATGCCGGCCGACGCATAAGTACTCTTGCCCGGATTGGCGGCAACGTCCTTCAGAAGATCGTCGAACGTTTTCCAGGGAGAGGCCGGGTGAACGGCGAGAACGCTGACATCTGAGGCGTAGTTGCCTAGTAAGGTAAAGTCATCCAGCGAAAACGGCACGTTGATGCCGGTTACCCGCGTAACGGAAAAGATCGAGTTGATCCCCTGACCAATGGTGTAGCCATTAGGATCTGCCGTAGCCACGGCCCGCATTCCGATCGTGCCGCTAGCACCGGGTTTGTTGACAAGCACCACCGCTCCGCGAAGTGCAGCCGACAGCGCAGGCTCGAGGATGCGAACCGCGGTATCCACAGGTCCTCCGGGCGTCGCCGGGACGATGACCTCAACGGGCCGCTCGGGATATCGGCCTTCCGAGAACGCGGCCGATGCAATCAATGACAACGCGCATGCGCAAATCAAACCATGCATTGGCTTCATGGGTATTGTCTTTCTTGCGGTACGAGTAGATGGGAGCTCCTGGCCCAGCGGCAGGCTCACTCACTCCCGCTTTTCGGGTAGAATGCTTCTGAGCCAGGCAGCGACTTCGGTAGATGCACTTGCCGGCCAAAGGACCCTAATGACTTCGCCGGCGCGTTGGACTTCGACATAGATATCGGCCGGACGGCGGAGCGCCGGGATAGAGTCCGGCACAAGTCCCGGTTCGTTGATAAGCCTCTTCCACCATTTGGGTTTGGCGGGTCTAGCCTGGTCGTGCGAGATGCCGATGGGCTGCTCCGACGGAGGGCTGCAAGCCGAAACTGGCAGGTCCTGGTTGATGGCCGCCGGTCGCCTAGCGGTCACCGCGGACTGGCGCAGTACCGCCGCGAGATTGGCGCAGAACTCCTCCCACATCCGGTCCGCCCTCGTCTTCATGACGGTAAGGCCGAAGCTGCCGAGACGGCCGAATACGTCAGCCTTTACCTTGACGCGCAGTCCGGTTGCTCCATCCGGTAGCGGGGTGAGAAACATCTCGCCGGTCTGCTTTACGGAACTGGCGACGGAGGAATCCTCTCCCGTTCCTTCCCAGCGCAGATACTCCGGCGGTCTTGTTTCGAGGATCGTGTTCTTGAACTTGAAGTTGGCGGAGATGAACGAGATCTTGACTTTGGCGTCGCAGACGTACTCCGTGTCGCTGATCGCCTGAACCGAGTGAACCCCGGGCACGCAGCCGGCCATGATCGTCGGGTCGAGCAACAGGTTCCACACGCGATTTATCGGCGCTGCAATCGACGATGTTTTTTCAATTTCCACGGAGCTTCTCCGCAGCAGCTTGGATGGATTTAACGATGCCCACGTATCCCGTGCACCGGCACAGGTTCCCGTTCAGCCCGTGGCGAATTTCTTCCTCCGTCGGGTACGGGTTGTCGTTCAGCATGGCAACTGCAACCATTATGAAGCCGGGTGTGCAATAGCCACACTGCAGGCCGCCGTGATTTACGAATGCCTCCTGGACCGGGTGTAGCGAACCATCGACGGCGACAAGACCTTCGATTGTCGTGATCTCATGTCCGTCAGTGTGAACGGCGAGCAGAAGGCATGATTTGACGACCTCGCCGTCGAGCAGGACCGAGCAGGCGCCGCACACGCCGGTTTCGCAGCCGCGCTTCGTGCCTGTCAGGTGAAGATCGTCGCGCAGAAAATCGGACAGCATGCGCCGCGCCGGCACTTCCGCGCGGCAGATCTTTCCATTGACGACGATCTCAACTGCTTTCGTTTTCATGCCGCTCTCCTGCTGCGGGTCCGGCGGGATCGAATAAGCCTTGGACAGTTCTTCTGCATACGACCCGGATCATTTCGCGGCGGAATCCCGCGTCGCCGCGGATGTCCGATATGGGATCGACTTCGGAGGCCGCGAGCTCGGCTGCGTCGGCCGCCGTGCTCTTGGTGATGGTCCTGTCCTTGAGGAAGTCTTGCGTTTTGCGCAGGCGCACCGGCGTCCTGGTTGCCGCGCCCACAACCATCCGGATGTCCTCGCAGCGGTCGGCCTGCTTCTTCACGCAGACGGCCAAATTGACCAGAGGGCGATGTTCCGCGGCCGTACGCAGGAATCGGGCGTGGTATCCGGCGTTGAATGGGGATGGCGGAATTCTGATTTCCGAAACCAGTTCGTCTGGCTCTAGGGCCGTGACGTAATAGTCGATCACGAAGTTTTCGAGTTTGAGCGTGCGGTTGCCTCGAGCGCTGCTGAGGACGAGCTCGGCATCAAGCGCCATCAGGCAGCTGGGCGGGTCGGTGGCCGGATCAGCATAGCAGAGATTGCCCCCGATCGTTCCCTGATTGCGGACCTGGGGATTTGCCAGTCGTGAGGCCATGTCCGCCAACATCGGGAAATGGGTGCGGACAAGCGGTGAACGCGAAAGCTCGGCATGAAGCGTCATCGCGCCGACGCGCAGTCCGTCCTGATCGTCGTAGGTTATGCCGCGCAGGTCGCGGATGTGGCGCAGCGAAACGAGATGTGACGGCGCGACCATGCGCTGCCGCAGTGCAAGGATCAGCGCGGTTCCGCCTGCCATCATCCGGCAGCTGTCCCGGTGCTCGGCCAGCATGTCGCTGGCTTCCCTGATTGACTGAGGTTCGAGATAGTCGAAATCGCGCATTAACGGCCCTGCTAAGATGCCTTCGCCGCTTTGGCGCGAAGACCCGCAAGGATCTTCTCCGGCGTGATCGGCAATGCCCTGATCCGGACGCCGATGGCGTCGTAGACTGCATTGGCAATCGCGGCCGCCCCCGGAATCATCGCCGTTTCGCTTGCGCCCTTTGCGCCATAGGGGCCGTTCGGCTCGTTCGACTCGACGATACCGGAATGAATCAACGGCACGGAAGCCGCTGTTGGGATCGTGTAGTCGGCAAGGTTTCCGTTCAGCAGCCGGCCGCTTTCGTATTGCAGATGCTCGTAGAGCGTCCAGCCAATGGCCATGACGGCCGCTCCGCACGATTGACCATGCACGGCGAGAGGATTGAGAGCCTTCCCGCAATCGTCCGCTACGTGAGTCTCGATAACGCTGATCTGGCCGGTTTCGGTATCGACCTCCACCTCCGTCGCTTGCGCGGCGAAGGAATATGCTGGCGCGACATTGCCGTACTGTTCGGGTGTAGCCATCGCGAGGAAAGTTGGCGGATCGTATGTAGCAGTCACCTGCAGGCCTTCACCGCCGGCGCGGTAGATATGGAGGCGCGCCAGGTCGCCGAATGAAATCTTCCGGTTGGGCGCCGCCGACTTCACGAAGACTTCGCCGTTCGACATGTCGAGGTCCTGTTCCGACACGCCGAGCTTCTCTGCGGCGAGAGCTAGAAGCTTGCCGCGCACCTCGCGCGCCGCCTTGATCGCGGCATTGCCGGCAAGGATGGTGACGCGCGAGGCGATCGAGCCGTGTCCGTATGGCGACAGGTCAGTGTCGGTCGGCAGCACAGTGATGTGCGAAAGCGGTATGGAAAGCTCATTCGCGCAGCATTGCGCGAGCATCGTGTAGGCACCCTGCCCCATGTCGGATTCACCAGTGAGCAACGTGACGCGGCCGTCGGTGGTCATCCTGGCAATGACGGTCGAGCCGTCCCAGTTGCCCATTTCCCGGTTGCCGCTGACATGGATTGCGGTACCGAAGCCGATACCGCGCCGCTTGGTCCCCGCGTCCTTCGGACGGCGCTTCTTCTCCTTCCAGCGGATGCCCTCGCTGACCTGATCGATACAGTCGGTAAGGCCGCTGCTCCCGAGCTGGAAGCCGTGAACGGTCGTGTCTCCGCTCTTGACGGCATTGCGCTTTAGCATCTCGACCACGTCGATGCCGAGCTTCTCGGCCAACACCGCTATATGTGAATTGAGGGCGAATGCGGCCTGCGGTCCACCGAATCCGCGCAGGGCTCCCCGCGGCGGATTATTCGTGTAGACGAGCTTGCCGTTAAGCCGCACATTCTTGAGATGGCGATGCATGTTGTCGCTGCGCACGGTCGAGACCTGAAGAACGTGGCCGGCGAGGCCCTCATACGCACCGCAATCGGCGACGATCTTCACTTCCTTAGCGGTAATAATGCCCTCCTTGTCGACGCCCATCTTGAGCCAAATCCGCTCGGGCGGACTTGCTCGGGCGCCTTGGAAATCATCGAGTTGGCTGTTGACGAAGCGGACTGGGCGGTCGACGCGGGTCGCAAGCCACGCGCATATCAGGCTGTTGCACTCCTCGGCGACCTTGCCTCCAAATCCGCCGCCGACGGTGGCCTGGACTACGCGGACGTTCGAGACCGGCATTTCGAGCGCGTCTGCGATGCGCATGCGCGCCAGAAACGCCGATTGCGTCGAGGTGCATACGTTGAGCCGGCCGGTGCTGCTTCTCCAGGCAAGCGTCGCCATGGGTTCGAGATACCCGGGATACTGCGCATGGGTTTCATACGTGTCTTCGTGGATGAGCGCGGCTTGGGCAAAGGCTGCATCGACGTCCCCGCGGACCACGTTATATTCGCAGGCGAGGTTGCCCGACTTCTCGTGGACTTCAATGGTGCGCAGCTGCAGAGCCTGATCCGTATCGAGAACGATTGGAAGCTCTTCGTACTCGACGCGGATGAGGTCGACTGCATCCTGCGCGACGTCCTCGTCGTCCGCGATGACGGCCACGACCTCCTCGCCAACGAAACGGACTTTGCCGGTAGCCAGAATCCGGTGTTGCTTGTGATGGATGCCGGTGAGGCGCGTCGGCGTGTCCTCGCCGATTAGGACGGCATGCACACCGGGGAGCGCGCGGGCGGCATCGGCGTCGACGCGGAGAATCCTCGCATGAGGGTATGGGCTCCGCAGGACCTTCGCGTGGAGCATGCCAGGCATTTTCAGGTCGCCGCTGTAGACGGCCTTGCCCAGAACCTTTTCGGTCGCGTTGATTTGCGGTGTTTCACGGCCGATCGTCGAGGGTGACGCAATGTTCTTTTCCGGTCTATTCATGCCGGCGAATTGCTGTAGGGTTGTTCGGCGGGCGCACCAGGCAGAAGGCCGACGAGGCTACGCGGCGTATAGGCGTAATTTTCGCGGCAGAGTTGGCCGACCGCCGCGACATGTCCTACGCAGAAAAATACTGCCATATACCTAGGTTCCTTCTGCGTTCGCCGTAGCTCGCCGTCTTGCCGAGCCAGAAGGCAATTTAGCGCGGCTTGCCCCTTGGGCCTTCACGAGCTGATCGCCAAAGGTTTTTCAACATCTCGATCCTTCCGGAAAGCGCATCGGCGGCATTGACCGCTGTTACGATTTGGATAATCTGAATTGAATACAGAAATCCAGAGCAAATGGCGAACCCATCGACCCTTTGTGCATCGCAACATGAAGGCGATGGCTGCCGAGTAAATCGCTCCTCATCGTATACGTCAGGAGGGCGGGATTTGCGCAACACGTCTCGTGCTTCAATAGGGGATCATGGTAGGCATCCGGCCGGAGACCGCGCAACCCGGTTCTTCCTCCTTTCTACGCCGGCGTGTTCGGCATGAAGCGGCATGGCCGCGAAGATCTCTCGATCGGATCGCCGTCTACATGGCCGAAGGCACCATCAATATTGCTCTGCTGAATTTCGTCGGCACCTGGGGACATGACGTCGGCGACAAGGCCAAGGGACGGATCATTCTGGATTTCAGGTCGACAGCATAAGGGAGACGCAGTATCTCATCGAGCAGAACGGCGGACGGTTTTTCTTTGATCTGGGCGACGTCTCGTTGGCGAATTACGCCCTTCCGGCGGAACTCGCCCGCTCCGCAGCGGAGCTGTACAGGATGAAATCACCCCATTGTGTGCGGCACGACCGCATCGCTTCGGGGCTGGGCGTATCTGCCGATGGTGAGCAGTAGCCGGAGCGACGAATAGCCCGACCCCAGCTTGGCTGTCCGACGTGGACCCGGTAAGTCGGCGCGCGAAGTCGCTTAGCGAACGGTCCACACCCCACGAGACGAGCAGCGAAAAGACGGCTTGATCTTGGCCACTTCCGAGTCCGACGTTAGCATCGGCTCACCGAGCGACATCTCTTAGCGAATGAGTTTCATTATGCTCGCCTATCTGTTCTGGCATCGCTCCTATGACACGGTTAGCAACACAGAGTACGAGCATGCTCTACTGCGTTTTCAAGAACAGCTTAGCAAGCAATCGCCGCCGGGTTTTCGCGGCGGTGCTTCGTTTCATGTCGCCGGGCTGCCTTGGCTTGGTAGCGGTAGGCGAGGCTATGAAGACTGGTGTTTGGTCGAAGGCTCCTGGGCTCTCGATCCGCTCAATGCCATAGCCGTGGCTGGACCAGTAGTCAGCGCGCATGATTCAGTAGCAACACAGATGGAAGAGGGACATGGCGGGCTCTACAGTTTGGTGTGGGGCGAGCCGACCTTGCCCGATACGTCGAGGATCTTATGGCTGACACGCCCCGCGGCATCCTATGGCGTCCGGTGCTGGACACGCTGCGGCAGCGGCATGCCAAAGCAACGTTATGGCGCCGGCAAATGGTGCTCGGGCCAGGCGCGGAGTTTGCCCTTGTTTCAGAGGTGGCCAGCCCTGCAGCACCCCCGGGTTGGACGGTGCTGTCGGTTGAACGCGTGCGCGTAGGGAGATAACCTTTCGCTATAGCGGCGCTTCTCGATGATACTTCCTGGCGAGACTTAAGGAAAACATTCGTCTAAACAGCATCCCGGGAAGGTATGACGGGGGCCGCAGGAACCGACTGCCTTCGCCCGCTAGCATCTAGATCGCAGGCGAACGCATCAACCAACTCGCGGCCATTCGTATGCTGCGTGTGCCGTATCGGACTGTGTCGCAGGCGCTCACGACGTCATCGCCCGTGCCGTGACCTGTACCTTTGCCGCTGTGCCCGCCGCACTCCCCTCTATCAAAGCCGGACAGTTGCGCGCACTCGCACAGACGACTTCATCGCGATCGCCGCTGCTTTCCGATGTTCCGAAATTGCAGGAGGCCGCTTTGCGAATTTGGACGTGACCTACTGGAGCGGATTCCTGCCGGCTGGTGCGCCCGAAGAGATAGCTGACATCCTCGACGGCGCTGTCGCAAAGGTGATGATCGATAAGAAGACGACCGATCGGCTCACGAGCCTCGGCCTAGATCCCGCCGATATTCCGAGTGCCAAAATGAAGGCATTTGTGCAATCCGAATTAGACAAATGGGGCAGGCTGATCCACCAGGCTGGCATTGAGCCCAATTGAGCGTGGGCGGTACAATTCACCTTATTCATCTGGTCCTTTCCCATGGCCTCCAGCCGGTGGGGTTTGGGTCAATTCAGGATGCCAACCGTCGACTTGCGCATCATCAGTCCGCAATCGTCGGGAACGTGTCGAGATGGTTTTGACCTCATCCCGATCGTGGCGGTTGGCTCGACCCGTTTGGCACCGTTCTGCGGCGGCCAAGTCGACCCTGAGCAATACGTGACGCGCCGGTGCCCCAACATTTTCTCGGGACCGGAAAGCGCCGCGAGCGTGAAGCGCAAACGCTGTTTGACGATCGAATAATCAACGCCCGTGTGACGGGATGTGTGAAGCAGCCTCGTTTAGAGGGTTGGACGTATGACGTGCCCGATAGGTGCGTCTCTTCCAACGAGGCACCCTCGATACTCTTAGCTGCGGCACGCCGCGTGGTCACCGCCTCCGCCGCATAGAACGGCCCGATGGCGTGGAGGCCATACCGCCGACACGGTCAGTCCCGCTCCTGAGCGGTGGTAGCCTGCCGAGGGATACCTTTACGTATAAGGCGGTTCGCCAGCGATTCGCGCCTGGCACGGCTGAGATGGAGCGCATAGTCGCGAGCGACAGCGTCTGCCTGCCATTTGGCGGCCGGCGCGGTACAGGCGGCTTTCTCGCTTGCGCGGATTGCTTCGCATTCCGCACGACCAACGCACTGCGCTGCTGCCGGAGGTGCCGACGGCACTACGTTTCGGCGCTATTTAAGCGCAGCATCTGCTGCTCAAGCATTGCTTGTCATTGCTCCGACGCAGGCTCAACAGCATAGGTGTTACGTTTGCACCGCATGTCGGAAGCTGCGCGCTATAAGATATATAGACAATGTATCTTTCACTTACATATGAGTATTTTCGACAAGCCCGGATGTCGCAGAGAGGCGGGGCCACGGCTGCGTCAGCCCATGCCCAGATCTCTTCCGATGGCAGGCTGACGGCGCGGGCTGTAAGCGACGTTCTACTGCGGCAGCCCAAAGAGCAGGATAGAACATGCGCTTATGAGACTGCGGTTGTAGGCAACGCAACAACTCGGCGCCGCCAGATCGGCATCTTATCCAAGCTGTCAATCGAATTTGAGAACTCAGCATGTACCGTCCGAACGAATTGCCAATTACGCGACAGCCCCATACCGGGGTGTTTGCGTACGCCGGTCGCGCGCTGCGGCGGCTCGGCCACAAGATAGGCGAGTGCCAGCGTCAACGTCGCGCCTACGAAGAGCTCGTCGGCATGAGCGACCACGAGCTCGACGATATCGGCATCAGCCGCTCGGAAATCGATGCGGCCTTCACCGGAAAGTTCCAAAGAGCCGAATCCGCAACATCAAATGTGATCGTCCTGGAGAACTGCCGCTACCGAGAGCGCCCGCTCTCCACGGGCGTTGCCACGAGGCAAGACAATAATCCGGGAGCAAGCGATGACCTACGTCGTTACCGAGAACTGCATCAAGTGCAAGTACATGGATTGTGTCCAAGTCTGTCCAGTAGATTGTTTCTATGCCGGAGAGAACATGCTGGTGATTCATCCTGATGAATGCATCGACTGCGGCGTCTGCGAACCGGAATGCCCTGCCCAGGCGATCAAGCCCGACACCGAGCCAGGGTTGGAAGATTGGCTCAACCTTAACCGCGAATACTCAGCCAAATGGCCAAACCTGACGGCAAAAGAGGAGCCGCCTAGTGACGCCAAGGAATGGGACGGGGTGGCGGGAAAGCTCGCCCACTTGAGCCCAAATCCGCATCAGGAGCAGTCCGCGGGGCACCCTTCATCACCTCGAGCTTCCAAAGAGCAAGAGGAAAAAGCCCCATTCTGAACTCGAGAAATATCGCGCTGCCCTGCCCTAAACGGCCTGACGAAGCAGGCTGTTAGGCAGGCCGCCCGAGAGACGCTCGTTTACCGCCAAAACGCTGGGAGCCTCAGCATCTCGGTGACGCATACAAGCCGCCTCGGCGCAGAAAACCCGAATGACATAACGAGGGGATAGCGTCGCTATGTCTTCCCACGAATCACAAGGACATCGGAACGATGCATGCTTCGCCCTCTGCGCTGCGACGGGCACTGCCGCGAGCAGTATCATGACCGCATGCCTTCTCTCCGTCTCAATCAGCCAAGCGAAACCAGGGGCGGGCTGCGGTAAAAGCTAGAGGGTTCGCGAAAGTTCAGTTCAGTCGTAATCGCGCGCGTCTAGCTTGAGAATGGCATTCAGCATCGATGGATTTGACGGAGCAAAGCTAAAGAGAGTCATGCAGCGCAGCCAGGATCATCCTGAGAAGCCGCCAGCGCTCACCCGCCGGATGGTGCATCGCTTGTTAAGGCCCATTTCGAGCGTGTCTGCCATACGCCGGGCGATGTCGATCAACGCATCAGCCTGGGCGGGTGTGCAAAGCTCACAGGCAGTGGCGCGAAACAGCGCCAGCCATCTCGGCAGAAGCTCTGCCCGAATAGTCGGCCGCCTGAGGTGCGCAGGCATGAAATTCCGCGTGTTGTAATGCCGGTCGAGCCGCGTCACATAGAGCCAGAACGAACACACAGTTTCGATATGACTTGCCCAATCGTCACCGATTATGTCCTCGAAGACTGGTCCGAGAATCGCATCGCGTCTCACCTTTTCGTAGAATGTAGGAATAAGCCGCCGAATGTCGGGCTCGGTGATGCCGACCTCGGCTGCCCTGTGTTCGTAAGCCGATGTGACGGTTATGCCCATGCTCATGCGGCCGGCTTGATCCCGAAATCCTCGGGCTTGAGCAGAAGGTCGGCGAGAGTGTAGCGGTCGAGCGTCTTCGTGAAGGCCGCCAGCGCCTCTCGCAGGGCGCCGCGCAGGCGACAGCGCGGCGTGATCAGGCAACGGTTTTCGGACGTAAAGCACTCGACGAGAGCAAAATCAGGCTCGGTGGCGCGCAAAACCTCGCCGAGCCGGATTTTTGCGGGCGGCTTGGCAAGAGCCAAACCGCCGCCTTGCCCGCGGATCGCACGCAAATAACCTGCACGCGTGAGCAGATTGACGACCTTCATGAGATGAGCGCGCGAGACACCGTAGAGTTTGGCGGTCTCTTCGATCGTGATCAGTCGATCATTCTGCGCGGCAGCGTACATCAAAACGCGCAGCGTGTAGTCGGAAAAGTTGGTCAAACGCATTGTGTTTCCGGATCGTCAGCGGGTTGCAACCGCGAATAGCCCACCATGCACAAAAGACGTTTGCCTTGCAAGCATGGCAGCATGCAGGGAGAATCTTCCGTGAAGATATATTGACAATATATCTTAAAAGCAGCTAGATGTCTAGAGGTCAGATTGGAGGGGCGGACGCCGATAAAAGGCCCGGCGCAAGTAACAGTCAACCGAAAGGAAGGTGCGTCTTGTGCGAAGCAACCGACAATTCGTCGATGGGGGAGCTCGATGTTCGCAGCCTCGTGCCGGCGCAGCGCCACGAAGAGATCTTTCAGCACATCGATGAGCTGGCGTTTGGCACCTCGTTCGTCCTGGTAGACGATCACGCGCACCCACCGCTCGACCGGCTACGGGCGCTGCTGAGGCGCCCAACGGGCTGAAAGCGGCCGAGCCCGATAATTCGTCGATCGCATCCGAACTGCGCTGCATGACGTGATCGATCCGGAACTAGGCTACAACATCGCCGACCTTGGATTGATTTACGACGTCGGTGTCGAAGCGGGGGGCAACGTGCGCGTGACCATGACGACAACCACGCCTGGATGCCTGGCAACATTATTCGGGTCAAGGCGTCGTGGATAAGGTCACGAACGTCCCGGGCGTCACATCGGTCAAGGTCAAGCTGACCTATGAACCGCGATGGACGCCGGAAATGATGAGCCCTGAGGCCAAAGCGCATTTCGGAATTACGTAACAGAGGCAGGCACAAGGTGCGATCCTACCAGGACGTTTTCAAAGCGACGGTGGCGCCCCACATTGCTGGCGCACTCGCGGTCATGCGGCCGAGCGAACACACGCCGAAAGCGGCATGTGTCACTGAAGGTTCTGCCCTTACACAAAGTCTTTCAGGGATTCTCCTGGCAAGCATTACTGCATTGGCTAGCGCAGGTGAGGTCGAAGCAGCCTGTCGTCTCGCTGGACAAGCGTGCGTGGCTTTGGGCGTAGTGATGCAAGCGCAGCGCAGCGCTTTGATGCATTGTTGCATCGGCTGACGCCAATGCTGACCTGGTAAGCATTGCTCGTAAGGACCCCCGCCGTCCAGTCACTCCGCACGAGGAGGAGTCCTATGATCGGTTGTGCGACTTGAAGGCTTTCCGGGCGAAGATAATGGACGTAACCGAAGAGATCCACGTCGGCGCCCGTGCTCTAGCAACGCCAGATTGGGCGGTTCTTCTGGAAGACGCCGGCTTTCGGTGCGTCGGAGAGCTCACGCTCCGATGCACTTGTTGGGGCCAAAGCGGCTGATCGATGACGAAGGCGTTGTTGGCCCCGAGAAGGAAGGCGCGTAGCGCGATGTAGCCGAAAAGGCCCGTTGCGCTCGCGCCTCTTTGTCGTCACCTAATGTCCAGCAGTTCCCGTGTGGTGGATGTGCCGATTATAGCCGTGGCTGCCTCCGCCCGTCAGCGCTGGATGGTGCCTTCGCGCGGGATGGTACGCCGATTAGCCTGCATCCGCATGTACCGCGGATGAGGCCGTTTACGTGCCGCTACTCTGTAGCCCTGCTGATTGCGCTGAACCTTCTGCGTATTAGCCCCGCTGCCGGTCCTTAGAGTGTTTTGATGCGTCCCAGCGCCGCCACTTGCAGCCGCATTGGCTGGAGGGTTGCCCTGCTGGGCGAATGCAAACGAGGAAGCAGCAAACGCAATTCCCATTGCGAGGCCCAAAGTTTTCATAGTGATCATTTCGTGTTCTCCACCAAAATGAAGCCGCGTCCTTTGCCCCTCGATCAAAGATTATGACCCCGCAATGTGAACGTGGCCTGAACCAATTTGGGCCCTATTCCGCAGTTCCCGTTGCGGCGCATCATCGATACGGGTAAGAAGCGGCGTAATGCTATGCCATCTGCTGCGGTGCACCATCCTGTAACTGGTAAGAGGCTGCCTAATGCTATCCAGTAACTGGTAGGTATCTGAATCCGGTAAGGTGGCATCCGCTAATTGGTAAGAAGCTGCCGTAATGCGGCGAAACGGATACCACTTAATGCACCATCGTTGACGGACTCGGCGCGCGGCGAAGGCTTTCTCCCGGTCGCGCTTCGCAATCTCATATCGTGCCTCGATCAACTCCCGCGATAAGACCGCAATTTGTTTTGATAATAGTCGTGTCGAAGGCATGTTGTGCCTTTTGGGTCCGCAATTGCTCTTCTAGACTAATTGCTCGACTACGTCGTCAGTCGAGCGGAGGCGCCGGCCGAATTGGAGAGCATGCTCGATGCTCCAGCACGCCGCCGCGTACTGGCTATGAGGGACATCTTTGAACAATATCGCAAGAAATCGAAGCGTAGTATTCGTGGTGGCTGAAAGGGTCGTGATCTGGGTTGATTCCCGCGCCGCAATGAGGAACCCGGTCGAGAAAGTAGGGTGGTCCGGCAAGCGGGTTTGAGGTGTCGTTAGGCGGGTCAGGACTGAGAAGCCACAGTTCGGCTTAAACGCTTAGGTAACGGATTACAGTCCTATCCTAAATCATCCTAAATCATCGGTGTTATCCCGAAGTCCCTCCGGCCCCTGTGGACAACCCGGGCGCGTTCTCTTTGTTGATGGTTACGAATCGTGCGAGGAAGAATCGCGGTGAAACTAGCGGAGCATGACACCAGCGGCTAAAACATAACCCCGCTCTACAGCAGCCCTTTTAAACCACGGCAGGAATGCCTGTTGAGCGCCAAACCCAAGTAGCGCAGCGCGTGTCAACAATCGCATTTCGACGTGCGATGCTGCCCAATCGACGGCGCTTTAATCATGGTGTCCTGCCATGAAACTGCTTCGGATTTTTCCTCGTGACCGCACGCGCCTTTATGGCGCAATGATTAAGAAGCAAGCCGAGATCCGGCGCAGCGGGCGTGGAACGTTCTCGCGGGCGAGAGCGCGAAAGCGTAGCGCCGCGAGATGGACGCACGTCCGCTACAAAGGATCAATCAATTTTGAGGCCGGCGCCTCGCAAGCGGTAGAAGTGACCATCAAATCGCCAGACCGCGGCGATGAGGCACGCCTGCTCTCATCGTTTCTCGGCTGGCTTGATCGGCATTTCGGCGACCACTTATTGTCGGTCAACATCGAGTACGGGAAAACAGACCAACGCAGGCAGTAAGACTGCGCCCGGCAGCATTCAATTTGGCTAGTTTATGCGGCTCCGACGATCGCTCGGATTTGCTACCGCCAGGGGGCGCGAGCGAAGGTGCTCTACCCTGATCCAACACCCTGTTTCGAGCTCACCTCATTCCCAGCTTCAGCAGGGTCCTCGCATTTGCCATCGAAGATTTGCTCGCGCTCTGCAGCCGATATCAAGCGCGTCAATCGCGTCGATCGTATCCCGAATGAGACCGCGCCCACCATCAGCGTCGAAAGGAGCGTCTGTGGCGAACAGACAAGATTCGCGCCAAAGAATTCAAATCCGCAGCGCGTGGCAGAACGTATACCGAAGCGGTATCCGCGTAGAGCATCTTAAAATAGTCGAGCGGCGGCCGCTTCAGACCACGTTCGTCGGCGAGCGGATTGCGGTCGGGGGTGCCGTAAAATATCTGACGGAAGCCGAGCGAGATCTTACCGGCAAAATACGGAATCATTCCTGCCATGTGGTGCGTGATAATCTTCAGCTGAGGCAATTCGTCGAACAACCCGGAATAGACGAGCCGCGCCATGCAACCCGTGGTCTCATAGGGCCAGCCGAAACTGAACCAGATCTCGTCTTCCGAGACTTTCTCGCTCGCATAATCGGCGAAATCCGGCCCGCGCATCGGATGAACCCAAATTGGAAGATCATATTCGGTCATACGCTGGAATATCGGCCTGAACTCCGGCCGGCTCAGCGGCTTGCCGGCGACATTGGTAAACACCTGCACGCCGCGCGCCGCCGAGGCCCTTGATCGCGCGGTCGATCTCCGCAACGGTTGCGTCGATATCGTTCATCGGCAGCGCTGCGACGAATGCCGGAAAATAGTCCGGATATTTTCCACAGAGGCTGGCAAACGCGTTGTTGGCAATGCGCGCAAGCTGAGGCGTCACATTCGGCGGAGCGATCAATTCGAAGGGCGGGTTCGCCAACGAAAGCACGTGCTGCATTTCGCCGAACTCGTCGAGAAGCCGCAATCTGGCCTCGACGTCCACCAACGCCTTTATCCTTGGAAAGGCGCCAAGCACGATATGCCCTGGAATGAGGTCGCGCAACCGCTCGAAATATTCTTTCGCATGAAGTGTTTGAAAATATCGGTTTTCATTTCAGCGCCGCCTCATTCAGGACCAGTCTAAACCAAAGGCCGCGGCCATGCGCGAGTTGTCCGGCGCTCGCTGGAAGCCCCCGGCGCGCTGCAGGCTCTCGCATATCTCGCGTCGCTCGTCGCCGGGCGATCCTGCGCCGCCCGGCGCGCCGCGTCGGGCTATTCCCATCCAACTCGGGAAATCCTCGCGCAGTAACTCGTGGCTCTGCCGGCGCTCATAGGCGTACGCCGGCACCCGCAATGCGGGTAGCGAGCAGCAACTGTGCGTCGTCAGTGCGCTTGCGCCGTCAGCTACTGTGTGCCCGCCAGGTTGGCCTCTTTGATGACCTTGGCCCAGTGCGCGGTTTCCGACTTCACATAGTCGTCGAGCTGCTCCAGCGATTTGTTGCCGAGCCCGATCATGCCGAGCTTTTCCAGCGGCGTCTTCATCTCAGGCGAGTGGACAGCGGCGTTCACGTCCTTGTTCAGCTTTTCGAGGATCGGCTTCGGTGTGCCGCCGGGCGCGAGCAGAGCCTGCCAGGCAACGGTGTTCGGCCAAGAAGGCAGACCGACCTCAGCAAGCGGCTTGATGTCCGGCGCTGTAGGGAACGGCTTATCGCTTGTAATGCCGAGAACACGGGCTTTGCCGGCCCTGATCTGCGGCAACATCGGCCCGAGGTCGACGAACAGCACGTCGATCTGGCCCGAGATGAGTGCCATGGTTGACGGCGCGCTGCCCCGGTAGGGGACATGGGTCATCTTAATGCCGGTGAGGCTACTGAACAGTTCGGCGCAGAGATGATGAAACGCGCCAACGCCGCCGGAGCCGTAGGTCAGCGGCTTGCGCTCGGCGGACCTCTTCTTGGCGAGCGCCACCAAGTCTGCCACGCTATGCACCGGCAGTGTCGGATTAACGGTCAGCACGAAGGGCGCGCCGGCTATCAGCGACACTGGCACCAGAGTCTTCAAGGGTTCATAGGACAGGTGCCTGAAGATAGTGGGGTTCATCGCCATGGTGCCGCTAGTGCCCTGCATCAACGTATAGCCGTCTGGCGTCGCATTGGCCGTGGCGGTCGCAGCGAGCGTGGTACCGCCGCCGGGCCGGTTCTCGATCACGAACGTCTTGCCGTACTTCTTCTCAAGAATCTGTGCATAAGCGCGCGCCAGCAGGTCGGTACCGCCGCCGGGAGCGAACGGCACGAGGATGGTTACGTTGCGCGTTGGATAATCGTCCGCCCTCGCCACGATTGGCATTGCCATTAACGCTGTCAGAATCGCCACAATCACCCGCCATCGGCTCATGAGCGCCTCTCCTCCAGTTGCAAGCCCGCAGTTCTCCTGCCGCCCCTGACAACGGCAACCTTAGCGGAGGAACGGACAGGTGCTAGTACCCGCTTTTACGGAGCCTTGATCCATGATTCAACATCCAGAAGCTGCGGAAGTCCGGCTGAACCCGGAAGATCGCGCGGTGCTCAAGACCCGGGCCCGGTCGCCGAGGGCAGAACAGGCGCGACGCTCGAATCCGCTTCCTGGCCGCCCGAACGCCGCTCGATGCGCGCGATTGCACGCACGCTCAACACGACGCCGCGAACGGTCGCACCTGGCGTGGGGCGGTTCGCTCGCGAGGGCTTCGCTGGATTGAGCAACAAGGCGCATCCGGCCACGCCGACAAACAATACCTAGACTGGTCGCTGCATTCTGGCTGTTGGATTGCGACAGCCGGCCGGTTTGCACGACCGGCAGCTTGATCGCGGTCAAGTTGGGCAACCTTCATGAGCAGGATGTCTGGCGTTCTTGCGGAGCCAGAAGATTGACCTGGCGGGGCGCAAATGCAGGTGTGAGAGCAATGACCCTGAATCCGCTGCCAAGGCGGCCGATGTGGTGCAAATCTAGATGGCGCCCCCGGAGAACGCCACGTCATTTCTATGGATGCAATGCGCTCGATCCGGGCGCTGGAGCGAACAGCGCGTCGAACCTCCCGAATGGAAGGATTGAATCATAGTCACGGCTCAGCAACGGCACTTCGGTTCATCATCCGTATCCGGTCGGAGATTGCCTTGCGAATGTCGTGGGTGATAAGCAATACGTCAGACGGTGCCGATGCCGCCCTCGCGCATCAGATGCTTGACGTCAGTCAAATTCAAGGGCACGGGAATTCCAGAGCCGACCTCATGGCCGATCTTTGGCATCGCGCGTTATCCCACATCGCCCATCACTGGTCATCGGCTCGGAAAGCGCCGTCAACGTTGCAAACTTTACGAGCGGATAAATGAATTCCTCGAATTTCAGCGAAACGCAGTTTTGCTTCAGGTAATCCAGCGTTAGATCAACTCACCTTAGATCGGGAGGATATCGATGGCTCGCATACCAATCTTGGACCGCGCCGATATGAATGCCGAACAGGCGCAGGCTTACGACGCAGCCAAGCAATCCAGTGGCATCGTAGGCGGCCCATACTACGCCTATATCCGGTTGCCGAAATTGTTCGAAGCCTGTCAAAACCTGCGAGCCTCTCTATCCGACGGACCATTGTCGAAGCGGGAGCAGCAGATTGTGAATCTAGTCGTCGCTCGGCATTGGAATGCCCGCTATCCGTGGTTCGCGCAGGTCCGACGTTCACTCGCCATCGGCATCGACCAGGCAGCCATTGACGCGATCAATGCGCAGGGGACGCCCAGGTTGGTAGATCCACGCGAACGGACCTGCCTGGTCGTAGCGCGCGAACTGCTCGCGAGCAAGTGTCTCAGCGGCGAGACCTACGCGGCCGCGGCGAAGATAATGGGGCTAGAGAGCCTAGTTGCGCTGGTTGCGTCGATTGGCAGTTTTTCGATGACTTGTATGACGGCTAACACGTTCGAGATCGATCCGCCGACCACCAATCCGACTCCGCTCATAATGTAGTGAGCCAGCAAGCCATATTAACGTTGCTCATCGTCGCGCGCGTCTCTTCCGCATGCTTCTCGGCAGGGGTGACGAGCGGGTACCGTTCTTTTCAGACGAATTCGATACCTACAGCGGCCTTCGGTGCGCCGCTTTTATTTGTAGGCGCTGCCGCCATTCTCTCGATTCCTTGTTGGCTCGCCAAGTTCAAGTTTGCGTCCGCGCCGTGATATCGATCGCTTTATTGGCCGGCCGCTGCCAAATGTTGATGCGCCACAGGGGCGCACGGGACATGCCAAATCGGAATTTGGGCGAGGAATGTTAGCCAGGGGTCCCGCCTTTGGCACCTACTCACGTAAAATGGATTATTTCGCTTAACGGCCTCATCTCATCCCGTCAAGACGTCGCTCGCCGAGCGCCAGTTTGGTGCAGGATTCCTTAACTCGGAGCGCCCGCGTCTCTGGATTTTTTTCCGAGTTTATGCGGCTAATGAAGTCGCGGCGCTCGTCAGGGGAAAGCTGCTTCCATTGCGCCTTCGCTTTCGGATAAGCGTTGAGGGCGTTATAGAGTATCAGCGGCACCACCGCATAGCAGCAAGGCCGTCGCTTTCCGGACGCGAGCCGTGAAGGAACGCTCTCGACGCGTCGCTTCCGTGTCTCTTGCTGCTTGGCCGATTCTATCCAGGTCACAAAATCCCGGCGCGCAATAGGCGTGAGATCTTCCCACTGCGCCTTCGCCCGCGCAGAAGCGGCAAGCACTTTCCGTAGATCCGCAGGCAGCTTTGGCTCTGTTCCCTTCTCAATCTGCATAATTTTACTCCACTGCGCGCGATGCGCCTGCAGCAGCTCTTTTCCAGAGGCACTACCAGCGCCGGCCCCACCTGGGCCGATATCCTGTTCTACCGCCAACTAGCCGAAGGATGAGCAATAAAATGAAAGCACCTATGAACGCGTTCACGATCAGCGTGATGATACCTGTCCCAAGATGAATACCAAGCCGCGGCAGCAGCCAATCGCCGATGTACGCCCCAATAAGGCCGACGACCAAGTCGCCGATCAGGCCAAACCCGCCGCCTCGCACCACCCTGCCGGCAAGGTACCCGGCGACGATTCCAACGACGATGATTACCAGCAGACTTTGGTTCGACAGGTACATGTGATCCCTCCGATTATTGGCGCGACCGAACCCCGTACCGTGGTTCGTTCGCTTTGCGCGCCAATGGCACCCGCTTGAGCCGGAGCGAATGATAGCGGCGGCAGCGAGGAGAATGGCGCAAGGTCTAGGTGGATCGCCCTTCGCACCTGCACGAGTTGATTTAGCTGCAGCGTGCGTAGGTTGATGCGGCGGCAGGCATCGTCGAGTTGACTGCATATTCATACTTGAAGATCCCGACTTGGTAAAGCGTGTAACAGCCTCGGTCACGTGTCGGACAACGAAGCTGCGACCGGATCATTGGTGGGTAGGGGCCGTACCAGCTGATAGCGACTTGCTGCCGCCGCGAACGTACCCAATTTCGCCGTTTGGAACGGCGGCAAAGCAACAGGCCATTATCGCGGCGCTCTGCGGAAGCTGCCGAACTTCCGCCGAGGTGCTGGTGGTGCCCGCGGTCAAAGCCCCACGAGGAAAAAATTAAAGCGGCGTGAAGTCGACATGGCAAACCAAGCGAGTAGTGGCAGCCGAGCCGGGGCGCCTCTGCCGTGATTGAGGCTTCGGGCCACAGCCGCGAATTTCCTCGCCGCCAAACACGTCCTGCTGCGCGCCCACCCCGGCCAAGGCCGACTTCACGGCCGTCATTGGTCCCGTATCTCTTCAATCCTCGTCAGTGCGTGTCGAACACAGCCTGATAGGATGCGACGGCCTTGCGGATGGCATCCAACTCTGCGCTTGTCGGCCTGTCAGGATTCCTCGCTGCCGGCAAACTCCCGAACTTCAGCAGGCAAGCCATCAACAAGAACCGGGCTTTGTTCGCGGTGAGGTTGGTGGAGGCAATCTGGAAGTCGGTCGGATCGGCAAAGCCCATGGGTGCGCCGCGGCCGGCGATCGCGACCGGGATGCCGCTGAAGGCCGCTTTGAGCATCAGCTTGTTGCGGGTGTGAGACGGCGTCCGGCCATAGGGCACAAGACCCTGGATGACGAAGCCGGTCAGCAGGCCAAGGCTGAGTTTGTGCTCGATCGAGGCGATCAGGTCGATCTCGGGCGCGGTATCGTGTCCATAGGCCATTCCCGAATAGCCGCCGTCGGCTGAAATCGTCACGACCGGAATGGCGTCGGGGAGTAGCGCGCCGTTTCGATCCTTAACTGCGACATCGACCATCTCGATGCCATCAGCCCCCTTCTTTGCTGCCTTCACCGTGCTTGGCAGCTTGGTGATCCTCAGATCAGACTTATAGGTGTGCTTATAGACCGGCAGATAGGTGAGGGCGATCCGGCCGGTGTGACTGATATTGCCGACGATGCCGCCGTGACCTCCGGCTGCGACATAGCCGCCCGGACGCGCATCAACCTTTGCGACCTCGCGGGCAGCAAACAACTGCTGCTCCTGGATCACCACGACCCCGCAGCGGTTGCGGCCATGTTCGTCGGCCCACACGCGAGAGCGGACGTAGCGAACCGAATCGACAATATTCGCCGGCCCGTCGGCGCTGATCTGGCCCTGGGGACGCTGCGCCGCGTTGCCACAAATCGGCAATGTCGTGTCGACCAGCAGATTGAACCAGTAGGCACTCTCTTCGACCTGGGGGCTGCCTTGGGTCCAGATTACGCCGTCGTAGTCGCCGCTCGACACGAGCGTCTGCATATCGTTGGTGGCCTTCGCGAGTGCTGGCCGTGGCGGCGCCACGGCGAGGTGATAAGGCTTGTAGCCAAAGAAATGAGTACCACGAAGTTCCGGGTGGATGTCGCCCTCGCCCTTGTCGCTGCGCAGATGCGCCGGCAGGCCTTTCGTGTAGCCGCCAGGCGGTACACCGCGATAAAAGTCTACGGCTGCGATCGAGGACAGTAGACTTGCGGTACCGTCGGCGCCGATCGAGAGTCGATCAATTTCTTCGAAGCTGCGCGAGCCGTCGGGGAAAAAGCCCTGGCGACCCGAGACAGCGCCGGGAGCGGTGCATTCTTCTTCCCATGCGGATCCGTCGGCCTGAGTCGCCATGTAGGGAAGCGGGTACAAGCCATCGTCCGGCTTCAGCTCGATTTCATAGACCGGCTTATCGCTGCTGCTCTGACGTTGGGCACGAAATATGCCGTCCGCGCCGATGTATCCGTCGGGAGGCCCGTAGAGTTCGGCGGCGTCGGACTCCAGTGGGTGCGCGGAAAACTGCTCGACGTAGACTTTGACCGGAGCGGCGAGGCGCTGGGGCCGTAAGGCATCGTACCGCAGCGGAGCGCCATCGGCATCTTTGAGCAACGGCAAACCATGCTTCGCGCGCGCCTTATTCGACGTGACGAGCGGCGGCGTGTTCTGAATGGTTGCCGTTGGTCCCGTCAGATGGGCAATGCATGTTTTCTTGCCGTCGTTCATCACGTCCCCCTTTCAATTTCACGCAAAGAAATGCGTCGGATTTTCCTCGTGTCGGTCGTGCAATGCCTGAATACAGCGTGCGGGCGGAAGTGGCGCTGCGGATCCGGCGCGCGCGCCAATTCAAATTCTAGGCTACAGCGCTTGCGGCTGCCTTGGAACGCCAGAGCGCGAGGACTTCATCCGAGGTCGCAACTGTTCCAAAGAAGCTGCGCATATTCTGCAGTGTGGCCTCATGAGCACCCCGCAGACTTGCCTTTGCCATAAAGTCGGAGAGAAATACGATGTTGTAATCGAGCATGAAGCCGTCCCGGGCGGTCGAACTCGACGCAGACGTTTGTGCCGACCCCGGTCATGATGAGGGTCCCGATGCCGAGCGTCCTGAGCACCGACTCAAAAGGGGTGCCGATAAACGCACTGTAGCGATGTTTGATGACAACAGGCTCGGTGCCTTGCGGGGCGACGCCGCAGAAGTCTGCTCCCCGGGTCTCCTTGCGGCAGTGTGGCCGGGGACGCCGTCGGGGCGGAACAACCAGATTTCGGAATCCGTCGACGGCTCGTGAATACATTGCACAAATATCAGTTGCGCCCCGACTGAGCGAGCGCCGGCCAAAAAGCGCTGCATGCGCGGAATCATATCCGCGACGTCGGCGCCATATCTGGCGCCGGCACCGTGGGATGGCAGAAGTCGTTCTGCATATCGATCACAATAGCCGCTGAACTGCGCAGATGGACGAGTTCGTCGAGACTCTTCTTCATCGGTGGTTGCCCTGGCTCTGCGAATGCTGCTGGTGTGGTCACTGGGTGCTGGGTTGGGATCCGTGGAGCATTCCTTTGAGCAAGTAGCGTTCGGCAGTCATCACGGCGGCATACATGACGAGTGCCAGAATAGACAAAACGACGACACCGACCCACACCAAATTGATGTCCATCACCTGCCCGGCATAGAGGATCATGCGGCCGACGCCGAAGCGTGACGCGATAAATTCTCCGACGATCGCGCCCGCGAGCGCCAAGCCAATATTAACGCGCAGACTGCTGACAATCCAAGGCATCGCCCAAGGAACAACAACCTTGGCAAAGACTTGGAAGCGGCTCGCTCCCAGCGAGAACAGCAACGTCTCCAGGTCGTTGTCGACGCTTTGGACGCCGCCATACGCTGCCAATGCCGCAGGCACGATGGTCAGCGCGACCGCAAGCGCGACCTTCGATTCGAAGCCGATTCCAAAGAGGATGATCAGGATGGGTGCGAGCGCGAGTTTTGGTATCGCGTTAAACGTCACCAGGTATGGCTCACTGACGCGGCCGTAGACCTGCGACCACCAGGTGGAGAGGCCGAGCAGCGCGCCGGCCGCCACGCCGATGATGAAACCGACGATTGTCGACGCCGACGTGTAGCCGATGTCGACAAAAAGCGTTCCTTGCGTTGCCGCCACGTAAGCTGTGCTCACGATCGTCGTCGGGCTGGAGAAATAGTACGGATCGATGACCTTCAGGCGTGTGAGGATTTCCCAGGCGAAAACGAGGCCGGCAGCGAGAGCCCAGCGCCAAACGGCGGCGGAGCGACGAATGCGCCGCTCGGCGGCATCATCGTCGTCGGTAACGCTAAGATTAGGGTCGCTCACTGCATTGCAGCCGCTCATTGCAATGACTCCTGCCGTTCGGCGACACGAGCCTCGTCGGCGAGCAAGCCGAGAAGTTGTCGCTTCAACTCCACGAATTGCCCACTCGTGACGGCATCCTGGTCGCGCGGCCTCGGCAGACCGACATTGATATGTGCTTTGATGCGGCCCGGGCGAGCCGTGAAGACGTAGATCTCATCCGACAGGTAAATTGCTTCGTCGATGTCGTGGGTGACGAACAGGATAGTCTTGCCGAGATCGCTCCAAACTTGCAGCAGCCAGCTTTGCATGAGCAGGCGAGTTTGAGCGTCCAGCGCGCCGAACGGCTCGTCAAGCAGCACGACGTCGCGATCATACAGCATCGTTCGCAGCAGGCTTGTCCGCTGCCGCATGCCGCCTGACAGCTCGTGCGGATAGTGCTGCTCGAAACCGGCGAGGCCGTAGCGTTCGATCAATGGCTGTGCTCGGGCGACCAATTCCTTTTTCGGTACTCCGCGGACTTCCGCTCCGAGAATAATGTTGTCGATAACCGTGCGCCAGGGCAGCAGCAGGCCCTTCTGTAGCATGTAGGCCACGAAACCCGGTCGTCCGACGATGCTATTGCCGTCGGCAAGCACGTCGCCTGTGGTCGGCCGCAACAACCCGGCGATAATGTTGAAAAGTGTCGACTTGCCGCAGCCGCTCGGTCCGATCAGGCTGATCAGCCGGCCTTCGGGGATCGTGAGGGATACGCAATCGAGTGCGCGGACGGCTCGGCCGTCACGCTTGAATATCTTTGAGACCGTCCGAACGTCGAGTTTGGCAGCCGTGGTCGCCCCCGCTGGCTCAGTTCATCGCCGTACCACACCGCATTCCGGCGACCTGAGCATGCTTACGGCGAGCCTCGAAACCTATCGCCTTTTTGACCGATGGCGTCGAGCGGGCCTTCGCAGCACAGATGCGGGCGTTTGACGTTGAATGTTACCCGCTGGGCGTCAACTCGTCCAATTTAAAAATGGCGCGGCACATTGGACCGCGCCGCGGTGGGACGGTACAATCGCCAAAGCTGCGCTCAGGACCGGGTACTCGCGCAGCCCTCACCAAAGAAGGCGCTCAATTATGCGAGTGGACGTGAATTCCTCTCCCGGGCTGACACGCCGGGCCGCGATGGCTGGTGCACTGGCTATGGGCTCAGCTATCTCCTCACGCAACCTCTTTGCGCAAGGCGCAAAGGGCCTGGTCCTCGCCGAGCCGGTTCACAATTTGGGTTACGCGCCGGTCTACCTTGCGATCGACCAAGGCCTCTTCAAGGGCCGGGGCCTGGATGTCTCGGTGGTGGTCGCCACCAATGGCGCCCACGTGACCGCGCTGGTCAGCGGTCAAGTCTGGGGAAACATCGGGGGCCCGGAATCTGATGCGATGGCCAATGTCGGCAAGGCCGATCCGCTGCGCACGATCTGCAATCTGGTCAATCGTGCGAACGTGTACCTCGTCGCTCGCAAGGGCACCCGGCCGAAGTCGCGCTCGAACGCCGATATCGCGGCTTTTCTCAAGGGCAAGAGGTTCGCGCTCAGCCGGTACGGCGGCACGCCGGATCTGCTCGGCCGATGGCTTACGATCACCGTCGGTCTCGATCCGCAGAAGGACATCGTGGCGGTGAACCAGGCGGACAACGCCGCGATCGTGGCGATGATGAAGAACGGCGCGGTTGATGTAGGGGTCACGCAGGAGCCGTACATCACGGCCGGAATGGAACAAGGCCTTTGGGATCAGCCGTTCTATGCTTTCCCCTCCTTGGGCGACTATCCGTACTCGGTCGTCAGCGTCCGCCAGTCAACCATCACCAAGGAGCCGCAGGTCGTGCAGGCGTTCGTTGATGCGGTGATCCAAGCGCTTCGCGTTGCGGCGAAGGACCGCGACGCGGTAGAGGCGATGACGCGCAAGGAATTTCCAACGCTGCCGGCGGAAGGTGTCAAGGTCACCCTCGACCGCATCTACGCCGACCACATCTGGAGCACCGACGGCATGGTCTCCGAGCCAGGCTACAAACTCGACATGGATGTCGTTGCCAAGACGGGCGCCTTTACCAAGCCGGCTCCCTACGCCGACGTCGTCGATATGCAATTCGTCCGCAAGGCGCTACGGAAGAGCTAGGAAACGCAGGCAACTATGCCGGAATTGGTCGCTCGATGTTTGCTTTTTTCGAAAGCAACTGAATTGGCGCACCAAAGCGAACTTTTCACTGGGTGAGCTGACAGTCGAGTTCAGTGTGCGAGGTTGGGCAGGAGGAAGCTTGCGGGTTTCGGGGTGGTCGCTGTGGCAGCCTTCTGTCTGAGAGGATCGCGGATGTCAAAGTCCAGCCCTCGATGGCAGAGATGAGCCCTCTTCGCCGACGCCTCATCGAGGAGATGAGGGCCGACCCGAGAGAGCCCACGCTGCTGTCCGATCATGCATGTGCCTGCGCGGCGGCATGCGCAGCGCATGGTCGATTAACTCCCCCCCTTCTTACGGCTCGGCGACAAAGACTGGAATTTGACGTTTCGTGCGTGTCTGATATTCCGCATACGGCGGGTACGCCGCCACGGCCAGCTTCCACAGACGAGATCGTTCCACCGCGTCCTTGATCTCACGCACGCGCATGGGCTGTACGACGGTCTGATCGCGAAGCTCGATATGCGGATTGGCGCGAATATTGTGCACCCACGCTGGATGTTTCGGCGCTCCACCCTGCGAGCCGACCAGAATATAGCTATCGCCATCCTTGACGCGCATCAAAGGTGTCTTCCGAACTTCACCCGTCTTGTTGCCCCAGTGAGTCACTATGACCACGGGCAAGCCGGTGTCGCGCAGAGTGGTGCCCTTGGTGCCACCGCTGCCTTCATAAAGTTCGACCTGCTCACGCACCCAGTCTCGAGGGCTTGGAACATACTTAGCCATGGGCCTTCTCCCTTCAATACTGGCGATCTGCATTACGCGTATCATAGTTCAAATAGAGAGTGGCGAACGACGTTCCCGCCCTCGCCTTCGCCTCGCCCCCACCCCAAGTAGTCTCACGGACGAATGGCAATCGTCCTTCAAACGGCAGGGTTGGATGTTACCAAATTGCCGAATGAAATTCGCAGCTGTGCAATTGAATCAAGGAAAGCCTTGATGCGTGGCCGCCGATCTGCTGAAGCCGTTCTCGGTAGCCAAGTCGATCCCCCCGCGTTAACGGTTCCGCCAGCGCTCCCGCTCCTGAACAATGGTGACAATCGCCGCGCCGATCAGGTGATCGCAAACTCACGGGCCTTCTCTTTTGTCATGCGCTGTTGCGATTTTTTCATGCTGTAGTAATCGCTCACCGTAATCGGTTCATAGATCGGCGGGGATCCGGGTTCGACGCAAGTCGGCAAACAAGATATCGTTGCATCGTAGTTTGGATGATGAAAGAAGACGATCGAGAGCCTACGGGAGCCACCTTTGGCCTCCTCGGGCGGATTAGCCACGCGATGAACTGTCGAGAGCCATCGATCGTTGGTCCACCGTGCCATAAGGTCGCCCTGATTGATTACGAAGGAATTCGCAATCATCGGTACGTCGTGCCAGTTTCCGTCCGCGTCGGCGATCTGAAGACCGCCAATGGTATCGCCCGGCTTGAGGATCGTGACTGTCCCATAATCGGTGTGGGCTCCGGCGCGGAGTTGGCCGGGTAACGGCATAACTTTTTGCTCCGGGTAGAGCCGCACATTGAGGCGGCTGATGTGACGGTCAATCTTATCGTCGAAGTAACCCTCGGGAAGACCCAGCGCGAGAGCCGATAATTGCATCAGGTTCGTCGCAAGCGCACCCATCCTCAAGTAATACTTGGTGTATAAATCCTTTAATTTGATGGGCCGCTCCGGCCAGCGGTTAATCGGAACCATGCCGCGCGCAGCTTTGCTCTGGAAATATGCATCGTTCGTCACATCGACCTTCGCAATCTGAAATGTTTCATTGAGATCGTGCGGCGTGATTTGACCGCGAGTGTGGGCAAGCGCGACGTCGCCCAGAGCTGAATAGCCCACGCCGCCCGGCATTTCGATATGCACTTTCATCTTTTCCTCGAGCGGCAGATCGAAAAATTCACGTGATACGGCTTCGACATCGTCAATCAATTGCGGGTCAAAGCCATGCCCGACGATCACATAGAAACCGACTTCGCGGCAGGCGCGGTCAATCTGCTCTGCGACTTGCTGTTTGCCCTCCGCCGTCCCGGCGAAATACGGCGAGACGTCGATCACCGGAACAAAGGTGTCGGAGTGTGCAATAACTAACTTGGCCTGGTCCATGGCGTCTCCTCTCTGACAATGGGCTTCACACCGCCACGATAAATTCGCCTTGCGCAGTTCTGCGGTAGCACCCACGCCGCTTTCAGGCAATTTAACATCTTATTCCCTCGCTTGACAGCGGCGAGGATGCGACTTTGCAGAAGGCCTTGATGACGGACTTTGGGATCGGCATCGCGGTAGAGTGCGGAAGTTGCTGCAAAGATATAGCGCGCAGTTGCCCTGCAGGATGAAAATGCGCTAGCGTCGCCCTAAACTACACGAATTAAAGCACAAATCGGGAGGACCAATTATGACGACGAGGAGATCGCTGTTGCTTGCGAGCCTCGGCTCGCTAAGTGCCCTTGCTGTAGGCCAACGCAGGGAGGTGCACGCCGATCCGTCATTGCAGACGATCAAAATTGTGGTCCCGCAGGACAGCGTTTTCGTCCTCAATTACCTAGGTGCGAAGGACGCTGGGCTCTTCGCCAGGCACGGTATCGATCTCGATGTCGATGCTCGCCCCTTTGCCGGGTTCGTCGCTGGCCTACCAAGCAAGCAGTGCATGGTCACGAGCTATTCTGGCATAGACGCGATCCAAAAGATCGGCGACGGTTTGGATTGGGTGATCTTCGGCGGTGGGCTGACCGTCGTGCAAAACGTCCTCGTACGCAAGGATTTACCGTTGCAGACACCCGCCGATCTTCGCGGCAAAAAGCTGGGCACATATTCGACCGGTGCCGCCTCGTTCAAATGCGCGCGGGCAGCGATGATTGAAGCTTTCAAGCTCGACATAATCAAAGACATGCAAGTGCATCAAGTGGCTGGACCGGCCCTGACCAAACTGGTGGAGCTCGGACAACTCGACGCAATGGTCAACATCAGCTCCCTCAGCATTGCGGCGCAAGCGCAAACGAACAAGTTCCGCGTCCTGTTTTCACCCAATGATTATTGGACTCAAAAGACCGGGTATCCAATCGTGTGGCCCGCGCCGCTCGTCGCGTGGAGGAGCTGGGTCAACCAGGATCCTGGCCTGGCCAAACGATTCGCTGCAGCAGCCGAAGAATCGTTTCGCTGGCTAGAGAAGCCGGAAAATCTGGATACCGCCGTGAAGAACCATGGAGCGCTGGCCGGAGTAACGAGGCCAGAAGACGTCGCGGAATACAAGACGTGGCTTCAGTCCAAGAACTTGTTCATGACCAACTGGAACCACAAAGCGGTGGACTCCCAGTGGAAATTCTTGGAACTGTGTCAACGCACCGGAGTCATTCGCAACGTGCCCGCCGAGGATAAGTACGCTCTGTTCGTCGAGAGCTAAAGACCAGCTACTCTCCAACGGCCAAAGTTTGAAGCTCCATCCCGCGACACGCGGACCACGCCGGATTCGCGTTGCCGCCACGACGAGAATGGCACCTTGTTCGTCAAGCGTCGCAATTCGACGCTGCCGTTTGCCTAGCGACCTTTGGACACGTCGGTTGCCGTTGGGAGCCCGTCTTCGTATCGCCCAAACAGCCTGCGGGAAAACTAACAACCAATTGCTTGTATACTCGTTACGGCGCCACGCTTTTGACACCGGAGCTGGAGGGCAACTATGATTGACTCTTCGCCGCTAGTCCAGAAGCAGCTACTGCCGCACTTGCCAACCGTACACAGAGCGAGCACGGTTTTGAGGCGACGGCGAACGCTCTGTTCGAACTTGTCCTCACGTAGTTGGGCTGTCTCGGCGCGAACAACTCGGCGCCACTCGCTCGTCATTTGCTTCGCCCCAGTATCGCTCGGAGTTCATCTTCGAGCGAACGCGGCGAAATCCCAAGCGAGCGAAAGCCGGGCAGGTTTTCATTAGCCGTGGTGTCGATCTGCATAAGCTCGACCTGATTGCGGGTGAGTGGCGGCTGCGGCAGCCTCTCAACAAGTCCCGCCAATGCACCCCACAAGCCAAACGGTGTCCGCACGAGCACGGGCCGCAATCCTGCGAGGTGGGCAATGGTTCGCAACAACTCCTCGTAAGAGTAGACACGCGGACCGGCCAGTTCGTAGACAGGGTACGGTTTGTGGCTCTGCCGCAAAATTTGAACGATAGCCGCTGCCACGTCGTCTGCGTGCACTGGCTGGAGCCGCGTCCGGCCGTCGCCGAATATCGGATAGGCTGGCAACGACCGCAGCAGCCGGAGAATGGCCGTAAGAAATCCATCGTCCGCGCCAAACATTACTGCCGGGCGGACAATGACCGCGCCGGGAAAGGCGTTCTGCACGGCCGCTTCACCCTCGCCGCGGCTGCGAATATAGGTCGAAGGCGATGCCATGTTGGCCCCGATCCCAGATATATGCACAAAACGCCTAATCCCTGCTTGCCTAGCAGCTCTGGCAATCTTGCCGGCCACTTCCACATGCATTGAACGAAAAGTGTCACTTCCGTGCTCTACGTAGAGACTGAGCGCGTTAACAGCACAGTCGGCAGCGGCAAGTGCGGCCTCCACGCGGCGCTCGTCATGCGCATCGCCCGCGATCGAGTCGATGCCATCGTCCTCGGTGCGCCCCCGATGCCGCGAGACTATCCGCACCTTGATGCCGAGCTCGTGCAGACGGCTCACGATCCGACCGCCTACAAAACCCGTCCCGCCAAAAACCGTCGCGCAGTTCATTCTTCGATCCGTCGAATCATCTTGTGCAACGCTCTTAACTGACCCATTGAGTGCGGCGCGCACTGTATCAGCGGCCTCTGCGAGTGAGCTACCCCGATTGACATGGTGTGAAATCACATCAATCAAAATGTGCGCCGCGGGGCCGACCGTCTGCCACTCCTCTTTCGCTTGATCGATGAGCGGTTCGGCTTCAGTGTACAGACTTTGCGCCTGTTCGATGATAGGTCTCGCTCTATTGAGAATATCGACGAGCGCCTTGGTCGCTGGCAAGGATTTCTCAATTTGTTTAAGTTGTGCCTCGCTAAGACCGGCAACGTGACCGGCAAGGTGAATGAGCCAGTGCTCCAACATCGTCTACCTCGGTGGTACCACTCGTTAGCAGACCGGCGATCGGCCTGACCCTTCTGGAGCCCCCGTTGTCGATCAGACCTCGGCAGCCTGCCGCGTCTTCAGCTGACCGATCATCGGGTAGTCGATGGCGGCAACATCCACATCTGCCCGAATTGAAAGCTCCTGCACATCAGCGGGAACATTATCGACGGCACTATGCTAAGCTAATCAATCCCAGTTGCGAAAAAAAGCACCGAACGGTGGACATTCAGCGGGCGACCGCTGCCGCCCTTTGGTGCACGAGTGGCGCCGTCAAATCAGCTCAATGCCTATCATGACCGGCAATCGCTCGATGGCTCGTAAACCTGCTCGCGTGCGCCAACGAATGCGCGAAACCTCCGTCGCCAGTTCCAGCTTCGGCCAACGCTCGAACAGTGCTTGCAGCGCACACTTGCCCTCCATACGTGCGAGCTGGTGGCCCAAGCAAAAATGGATCCCGGCACCGAAGGCGACGTGCCGATTCGGCCTTCTCTCGAGATCGAGCTTTTCCGGATGCTCGTTCGCATTCGGATCGAAGTTCGCAGCCACCAACATGGGCATAATTTTTTCGCCCTTCTTCAAGCGGGCGCCACCGAGTTCCACATCCTTGCGCACGCAGCGTGGCTTGGAAAACTGCACGGGAGAAACGAACCGCAGAAATTCCTCGACGGCGAGGCCGGCGCGGCTCCAATCTTCTTCCAGCCAATCGCGTAATCTCGGGTTAGCCAGGAGCTCGTGAACGGCCCCGCTGATGAGATGTGTTGTGGTTTCGTGACCGGCGAACAGTAACAGGAACAGCATCGCCACCATCTCATCGCGGCTGATGTTTCCCCTTTCCTTCTCGAGGCGCACCAGCTCGGCGATCAATCCTACGCCGCCGTTCTCGCGCGCGGCGTCCAGGCGCTCCTCCATGTAACGTTTCATGGCGAAAATCTTCGGAACGACACCGAGGAAGCTAAAAGCTCCTCTGAAACGCGTGAAGCCGCTGGCCCAGGCCGTGAATTTTGGCCTGTCGGCGAGAGGTAGCCCAAGAAGGTCACAGATCACCGAAAGCGGCAGCTTTCGCGCATAGCGGTCGACCAGATCCGCGGGGCTCCCTTCCGCGAACAGCTCGTCGGCAAGCTCGCCGGCGAATGCCAGAATGCGGGGCTCCATTTCCAGCACGGCCCGTCGACGAAACACCTCGTCGACGATGCCCCTCAACCGGGCATGGTCCGGCTCGTCCGTCGACAGCATGTTGTTGGAAATCGTACGCAGGATTTTCGGGATCCACCAGCGAAATCCGACGACGTCGCCGTCGTCCTGGCGCACGGTGAACGTCCGGCTGTCCCTCAACACTTGATTGGTAAGGTCCTGCGTCGTGGTCGTCCAAACCTTCCCGATTAGCGGGAAGTGAACTTCCACGACCGGCCCCGCCGCCCTCAGCTTCTCGATCTCGCGGATCGGGTTGCGGAAGTACTCCTGACTGGTGAAATCCACGCGGGGCGTCATGGCCGATGCCCGCACGCGTCGTTGGGATACTGGTGTTTTCCCGCTGGTGCGAAACGGCATGGTTGCCCCTTGTAGAACTCTCCCCGATGTCACACAACGTCTCTCGGTGAAGGCCAGCCGAGGGGCGGCGCCCAGTGTTCGGAAGTTTTATGCCAGTTGATCCTGCCGCGCGATGGCGTTTTGGCTGATTCGGCCTGTTTGAGCCACGATAGCACGGCACGCGTCTTGTAGAAATCGGCCGACGTGACAGGGTTGCCGCGAACAATCGGCATAGAATCGTCCAGTAAACAGGTTCAGATGGCCATATCTTTCTGTTATATTGGCCTCCTTACTACATACAAGGCACCTTGAACTCAGCAGACCGGAGATAACCAATGTCCATCATCGGCTGGATCATTTTGGGCCTCATTGCGGGATGGGTCGCGAGCAAGATAGTAGGTGGATCGGGTCAAGGTTTTTTTATCGACCTTGCATTAGGTATTCTTGGTGCCCTTGTCGGCGGGTTCCTGTACTCGGAAACCTTCGGTGGCCCGGGCATAACGGGCGTTAATATCGGCAGCATCATCGTGGCAATCATCGGATCAATCATAATCCTGTTCATTTATCACGCGGTTACGGGTCGGCGCACGATATGACGTTCGGGGTCGTTTAAGGGTTTCGATCTGCCGCTTGCGAGCAAGCGCTGACATCCACGGCAGCTGGCGTGGCTCGAGCTGGGAGGCAATTGCGACTAAGTTTCAACGCGGAACGGACCTTCGAAAGTTCAAAAGGTCCACTCCCGCTACTCGCGCGTCCCTTAAGGCTCATTCCCGAGCGGCGCATTGCACGAGCAACAGCAGAATAGCTCTTATGTCCGTCGTCAAGAGATAAATGCACCAATCAACAACCCAGCTCATTGCTGCCGGTTCTATAGGTGAAGAAAGCCGCTGTTTGATCGAAACGATCATCTGCACAGAGCGGGAAATGGAGCGCGCGCTTGAGTCGACGGTTGATCAAGCTCTTATCCGCGGATTGGATGCGCCTTCCGTTTTCCGTCTCGGACCGATTCCCGTGTCTAGAGAACGGGTGTCGAAGTGAAGAGTTCGGCCACTTAACTACTCCGGGAGTTGCCCCTCCGTAGCACCTCCATCCCTGCGCTGCGCAGGACGGTGCAGCAAGTGTATTACGGCGGCGCTCTCGAGCGCTGCTCAGATGACGGTTGCGGCCGATTATTTGTTTTGCTCATGGCAGAGGCCCTCGGAGGGGGGCACCGGTCAGGAAACGGGAGCAACGTGTTGGCCGATCGCCCACAGAAACGCTGCCATCTCGCGGGCGATGGCAGCGACGATGACGGGTGTCTTCTTGCCTTTCGCCGCGAGCCGACGATACCGGCCACAGAGGCGTACCTGCGCCTTCCGCGGATCTCTTTCGGAAGCTCCTGCGATCGCCGCTGCAGCATGGCGCTGACCCGCGCTTTATATCGATAGGTCCACGCCCCTTCGATCAGGACGCGGCGGGCACGCTGGTTGCCGCTCAACGTCAGTCCCGCGCGCCGCACATTGTCTCCGGTCGAGCGCTCGGAAGGAACCAAACCGAGGAAAGCCATGACGGGAGTGCTCGAAGGGACGCACGTCACCGATTTCGGCAACGAACGTCACGGCGACGATGAAGGAGACGCCACGCATGGCTTGATAGGCGCCAACCACAGGCGCCATCGACCAAGTTGGCATGATGGCATGAAGTTGCTCATCAAGGCGCTGCACCCGGCTAGCGCAATCCTCGATGGCGTTGACAGCCTCTTGCAGCACGATCTGTTGCGCCGGATGCTCGAACGCCTGGTTGGCCAGCCAGCGCGCATGCGCGTTCGTCCAGTGCTTGGCACCGCTATAGAGGCGGCCATGACGCAACAAAAAAAATGACAGAAGCTGCTGACGTGCTTGACCGGTTCTAATAATAAGCTGACGCTGCTGGGTACTCCGGTCAACGTGATAGCAGCTACGCGGCCGAGGAAGCGGGAGTGGGACATACCGGCTTTTTCGAGTGAGCGGTCCTAGGCAAACGCGAGCGTGCGTCACGCTCTGCTCTTCAAGCCGACCCCCACGAAGATCCAACCAAGACCGATGATGAGAAGGTCGACTCCCAGCAGCACGCCGAGGACGAAAAGGCTGGAGACCGGCCAATGCAGCAGGATCACCAGGCCAAGGAGAAAGGTTACCATACCCGAAAGGACCACCCACGACATTCCCTCACGCATGCTTAAGCCCAGGATGATGCGCATCGCGCCGGAGACAGCGAGCGCGATACCGAGCAGCAAGGTGAGGACCGCCGCAGCAAGCAGCGGGTTGCCGAACGTGACGAGACCGGCAGCAATGTACAAAAGCCCGACGACCAGCCAGAGCAGGAATTTGCCCCATGACCTGAATTGAAAGGCATTGATGACTTCGGCGATGCCCGAGATCAGCATCATGATCCCAACCACGAATACGGTAACCCTCGTGGCGAAAGCGACGCTGGAAAGCGCGATCAGGCCGGCGATCACATAGACGATGCCGAGCGCGACGATCCATCCGCTCTTGGCGCGCAGCGTCTCCATGGCCGTGCGATCCGGCATTTGCCCTTGGAATACACTCGTCATGACGGGATTCTCCCAATAGTCCCGACCGTCTTTCAGGTAGCGAATTATGTTGTTCGCATAACTTCCAGGTTCCCGACCCGGCAGGCGTCGCCGCGATCCGAGCCCCTCAATGAGCAGGGCGATGGGTAGGCGGAAGTTCCTCTCTGAAATTCGGCCAGCCAATCCCAGGTTCCGGACCCGAAGAAATAAAGTTCTCCCATCTAGGCGCGGCCGCCGTTCCGTTAGTATGGTTTGCCTTTTCACAATGTCTCGGCTGGCCCAGAGGGTACGATGGCGGCGGCGCCCACGTCGCCAGCCCGCAACTATTTTCCCGCCCAAGGCCCCAAACCCCCAGCCCGCCCGCAGGCCGGTGCGCGAGGAGCGAGGCGGGCTCGCCGCCCGCAAGCGCTGTCGCGGCGAGCCGTTCGCGCATGTGGAAGAAGTCTCAAGGTCCGATAGATTGTAGTATGAGGCGACTGCCGACCAAGCACGATGTAAGTTCGGCAGCAGGAGAAATTGTGTGACGTCGAGGACTGACAGCAAAGAAGCATCGCTGGATTTCAGTGACACTGACGAGATGTCGATCGCCTCGAGCGTGCGCCAGTGAGTTTCCCGGAGTGCTGTTGGTGCAGACCGAAATTTGTATTCCTGAGGGGCCAGATCGCCGGCCTCAATCATCGGCTATTTTGTATCGATATTGAAGGTCGAAAAGCAATTTTCGGCGTCCATTGGCTTGTCAAAAACTCGACGGGTAATCTCGCGCGCGGACAACAAGAAAATTGCGTCATGAGTTTTTGTTCGAGTGGCGGTGAGAGCGACCGATCTCTGAGAATTCCCTACACTAGGCAAACTCGTATTGCCCCCACTCATTGATGCATGGGGTCCACTCGCATCGGAAACTGCCCTACGAGTTCCCGGCTCAGTGAAGCCGGATGACCAGGCAATCCCTTACCGAACATTGTTGCAAAAATTTTACTTGGCCCCCTGTAGTACCAGATCGTTCCCATCGCGGTTGCCGGTAACCGAGACCGGAGTTCTTTACCGAAAACTCGATAGGCGTTGAGGCCCGCTTCCGCGTATCAATTGGTCAGGTACGCTTGCTAGCGAGGGCGCCAGTCTGGTTTGGCAGCGGCCCCGGGAACCTGTGCAGTCAAGACAATCTGCGCTAACCAGAGCCGAAACGCCGAAGAATTTATTATAGCGCGGGTTTACCGCTCTGATTCTCAGCGGCGTCGTGAAAGGAGTCCGGCGATTGCCTCAGCCTCGGTTCCGGCGGGCTCTGAGCGCCCGGCCCGCGGCGCGCGCCCGACCGCCTTGAAGGAGCTGGTGCCGGCGTATTGCCGTGACATCAAACCGCACTGCCTCAGCGATCGTCACGGATGATGATGAAGCCGGTTCATCTGTGCTATTGAAGCCGAAGGCCAACCGTGTCCCGCTCGCGGCGTCATTAAGTATCGACACAACATCGACCAAGCGCTCGCCGAGCTGTGCGCGCCAGCACCGATCGGCGGCCCAACCCGGAGAACTGCCATGCCGCACAAATCAATCAATACTGATCGCAGCCGCGCGAAAGACCTATTGCTCTCGCGGCGCGGCCTCATGAAGACCGGCCTCGGCGCAACCGCGTCCGGGGTGTTGTTGCGCGGCGCGACTTTTCCGGCTCTGGCACAAAAGAGCTATCCGGCGCTCGGCAGCTTCCCGGCCGGTGTCGGCGCGAAGAGCGTCTTCATCGGGGGGGTGATGCCGCTGACCGGTCCCTATTCGGCGTCTGGAAAAGACATGCAGCTCGGCTTCGAGTTGGCGATCGATCATCTCAACAATGGTAGCCGCGTAACCGAGCAGATACCGACGTTGAGGAAGAGCAACGGCGTGCTCGGCAAAAAGCTGCAATATCAGGTATCGGATTCGGAGACCAAACCGGATACTGCTGTCCAAGCTGCAACCCGCTTCATCCGTGACAACAAAGCCATCATGTTCACTGGTGGCGTGGCTAGCTCGGAATCGATCGCCATGATGAAATTGGGTCAGCGCGAGCACGTCATCTTCATGGTCGGCAACTCCGGCTCCAACGACACTACCGGCAAGGATTGTCAGCGCTACGGCTTCCGCTCGCAGCCCTCCGCCTACATGGCAGCGAAAGCGCTGGCACCGGTGCTCGGCAAGGAGCTCGGCACCAAGCGCAGAGCCGCCTACCTCGTGCCGGACTACACGTACGGCACCAGTGTCTATGCTTCGATGAAGGAGTTCACTGAAAAGGTCGGCTGGCAGACCGTGAATGAGCAACTCGCGCCCCTCGGCACCACCGATTTCAGCTCATATCTGCTCAACATCGCCAACAGCGGCGCCGACGTTTTTGTCAACGTGGCGTTTGGGGCAGACGCGACCGCCTCGACCAAGCAGGCTGAGCAGTTCGGCATCTTGTCGAGGATGAAATACGTGGTGCCGAACATTTCGCAATTCCAAGCCAAGCAATTGGGCGCCGCGATCATGGCGGGGACCTACGGCACCCAGGGTTGGTGGTGGACCGAGGAGGACACCTATCCGCTGGCCAAATACTTCGTCGAGGATTTCCAGAAGAAGAACCACTATCAGCCGGACTGGGGAGCGAGCGAGGTCTATGTTCAGATGCTGGTGTGGGCCGACGCCGTCGAGCGCGCCGGCACGTTCTATCCGATCGAGGTCATAAAGGCGCTGGAAAGCGGGACGAAGGTCAACTCCATTTACGGAGAGGTTTATTACCGGGCAGGCGACCACCAGATGGTGCGTCCTGTTCCGGTGATGGTCGGCAAGCAACCAAGCCAGATGAAGGGGCCAAACGACTTTTTCCGCATCGTCGAGCTGGTGCCTGGAGAACAAGTGCTGCCGCCGCTCGATCAGACCGGCTGCCACATGCCGCCGCTCAACGCTTAATCGAGACGACGGTCGCTGAGGCCGACGATTGGCCACACGCCTGTCGGGGACGAGGGTCGCTGCGGCGGGCGCTTGCCCACACGCCTGTGGGGGTAACCGCCGTGCAGACGGTAGAGCAACAGCGTGGGGTGGGGGTGAATGCGACCACACGCCGGATCGCCGATTATCCAGGGGAGGGCTATGCAGCCCATACCCTGACCCTCACTCTCGTTGAACACTGGGGCCCGGGGCAATACTGTTTCGCGATGCCCACGCTTGCCCAATTCCTCTCTCAGGCATTTAACGGTGTCGCGCTCGGCAGCCTCTTGGCGTTGATCGCCAGTGGGCTCTCCATCATTCTCGGCACCTTGGGCGTGCTCAATTTCGCGCATGGCGCCATGTTCATGCTTGGCGCCTACACGGCTTTCGTAGTGTTGGGCCATTTTGATTCGTTCACTGCCGCGCTCGCATTGGGTGCGCTGGTGCTGCTCCTGGTCGGCTTGGCTACCGAGCGTGGGCTTATTCGCTTCTACTACGCGCGCCCGAAGGAGGATCAGATCCTGGTCACCTTCGGCCTCGGCATCATGATCATCGAGGCGGTTCGCTACGTGTTCGGCCCACTGAGCCAGCCGGTGCCGCTGCCGAGCTGGGGGCGCGGCATCGTCAATCTCGGGTTCTTCTTCTATCCGCTCTATCGCGTCCAGGTGATCGGTGTGGTCGCGGCGTTGTTGTTCGGGTTTTATCTGCTGCTGTATCGTACGCGGATCGGGCTGGTGGTGCGAGCCGGCATCGAGGACCCGCTCATGGTCGAACTCTTAGGCACACATGTGCGGCGCATGTTCATGTTCGTATTCATGATCGGTGCTATGGCGGCGGGAATCGCAGGGGTCATCTACGCGCCGCTCGCTGCCGTCATCCCGACCATGGGCGAACCGTTCCTGGTCGAGTGCTTCGTAGTGGTAGTGATCGGCGGGCTTGGTTCGTTTCCCGGGGCGGTGGTCGGCGGAATTGTCGTCGGCGAGATTCTCAGCCTGACCACGTTGTTCGATCCGGCCTATGCGCAGGCCGCGATTTATGCGGTGATGGCGCTGGTCCTGATCGTGCGGCCGCGGGGCCTGTTCGGCACCATGGGGCGCTTTTGAGGTGGCCGATGTACGGACCTCGGGTAGCTCGGTGGATCCCGGAACTCGCGATGGCGGCGGCTTTGGTGATTTTGCCGTTCGCGTTCAATGCCTGGCTCGGCTCCGTCGATCTGTTCACCCGCATCCTGATCTGGGGCATCTTCGGTCTCGGCTTCGACCTGTTGTTCGGCAGCGCCGGCCTGTTGTCGTTCGGCCAAGGCGCGTTCTACGGCATCGGCGGATTTGTTGCCGCCTACCTTTTGACCAGCGGCGCACTCGGCAATGTGTGGCTCGCTATTGCTGCCGGGATCGCGGCGGCAACGGCATTCAGCTTCTTGGTAGGCTTCCTGGCGCTGCGCCGGGTCGGCATTTATTTCGCCATGATCACCTTGGCGTTTGGCGAACTATCGTACTTTCTGGAAAACTCCCCGCTGGCGCGATGGACCGGCGGCGAGAACGGACTGCCCGGCGTGCCGGCTCCGAGCATCGCGATCGGCGGATTCCATTATTCCTTTGCCGGTTCTTGGCCGAGCTATCAGCTTGTGGCCGGATTTTTCCTTATCGGTTTCGTATTCGCCCGCTTCGTGGTGCGTTCTCCAGTCGGCTCGGTGCTCACGGCCATCCGGCAAAATCCGCAACGGACCGCGGCGCTCGGCCACGACGTCGGTGCCTATAAACTCGCGGTGTTCGCGCTCGCGGCGATCTTTGCCGCCTGCGGCGGCGTGCTGCTCGGAATTTTTCAATCCTATATGCCGCCCGAGGCGTTCACGCTGGAGACATCCGGCCAGCTAGTGATTCAGACCGTGATCGGCGGCGCAGGTACGCTGATCGGCCCGGCGGTCGGGGCGGCGATCTGGCTGTCGCTGCGCGATCTGCTGCAGCTGGTGCCCGGGGTTGGCGATCTCTGGAAATTCATTCTCGGCTTCGTCTTCGTCGTTCTCGTGACCTTCCTGCCAAACGGCGTGGTTGGCACGATCGTCCGGCTGATATCGCGGCATTGGCCGCGCCCGTCCACCTCAGCGGCGGTCGCTGGTGAGGATGCAACGACGCGCGAAGCGCTGCTGGCACCATTGCCGGTGCTGCCTACCGCAACCAATGAACTGAGGTTTGCGCTCGAGGCGCAAGCCATCAGCAAAGCCTACGGCGGAGTCCGTGCGGTCGAAGACGTGTCGTTGGCCCTAACGGAAGGAACTCTGCACGCGATCATCGGTCCCAACGGCGCCGGCAAAAGCACCTTCCTGCGGCTGCTTGCCCGCGAGGAGACGCTCGATTCGGGACGTATCCTGCTGCGCGGCATTGACCTCGTGAGCGCCGACGTGACCGCGGCCTATCAGTATGGAATGACGAAGAGTTACCAGATCAATCAGTTGTTCCCGCAGCTCACGGTTCGGCAAAACCTGCGGCTTGGTGCGCTCGCCCGGCAGCGCGGGCGACTGCGGCTCGACGTCTTCCGTTCGGCAGACGGGTTTGCCCAAGTCGAAACGCTGGTCGCCGCTGTAGTCGACGAGCTCGGGCTTACAACGTGCGTCGACGTTGTTGTCAATACATTGGCCTACGGCGAAAAGCGCCGGCTTGAGCTTGGACTCGCGCTTGTCTCGCAGCCCTCGGTGCTGCTGCTCGACGAGCCGCTTGCCGGCTTAAGCCCGCCCGAGCGCGAAGGCATCAAGCAACTGATCCGCAATTTGCGCAAAGGCCGCACCATCCTTCTCGTCGAGCACGATATGGATGCGGTCTTTGAACTTGCCGAACGCATTACCGTGCTGCACGAGGGCAGCAAGCTCGCCGAAGGCACTCCGAAGGAGATATCAAACGATCGGCGGGTGCGGGAAGCCTATTTGGGCGGTATCGCGCCGTGACTGCTCGCGAAGCAAAAACCACTGCCGGCGCGGCGCCTGCAGCCACAGCTATGATCGAAGTCGATCGGATCAACAGCTTTTACGGCGACTTGCACGTGCTGTTCGACCTTTCAATGGTGGTGCATGAGCGCGAAGTCGTCGCCTTGCTCGGGCGAAACGGTGCGGGCAAGAGCACCACACTCAAAACGCTCGCCGGCGTGCTGCACCCGCGCTCCGGATCCATCCGCTTCGAGGGCGAGCCGATTGAGCTCTTGCCAAGCCACACGATCGCCGGCCGCGGACTGCAACTCGTTCCCGAGGACCGCCGCATTTTTGGCGCGCTCACCGTGGAGGAGAATCTCGATCTGGCAGGGCTCTCGGCGGCCAACCCTTTGCGGCTCGAGGACGTATTCGCGGTTTTTCCGCGGCTTCGGGAGCGGCGGGGCAGCTATGGGCGCACCCTCTCCGGCGGCGAGCAGCAGATGCTGGCGATCGCACGCGCTTTGATCCGCCGGCCGCGCCTTATCCTGCTCGACGAACCGTTCGAAGGTCTCGCCGTAATTATCGTGCAGAACTTGCTGGAAGTATGCCGAGGACTCGTGGCCCAAGGTCAAACCATCGTCATCGTCGAGCAAAACGTGCGCGCGGCGCTTAGCCTGGCCAGCCGCGCCTACGTCCTCAATAACGGTCATATGGTCTTCGAAGGGAGCGCCGCCGCGCTGCAAGAAAGCCCCGAAGTCATGAACCGTTACCTCGGTGTGTAAATCCGGGAATGTGAGAGAAAGATGTCTGATGTCCGGCCAGCAGCCTCCCAGCAACCCCCGACGCGTAAGGCTTCAATCTGGCGCCCAGTCAACACAGGACGTCATGACTGGCAGTCCTACGACTCGCTTGGATTCGTGAAAGGTGGCCTACCAGTCAATGAATTGCTCGAGCTGCTCAGCACGGCCAAGTCGGCATTCGCGGTCCGGACATTCGATGCGATCGTCTGTCAGTTCGGCATTTCGGTTTCGGATGACGGGTGCCCCAACAAGACGCTGCAGCTTGCGCCGGGGGCCATCATCCGAAACCCTCACACAAGCTGACATCTCTGGAATTTTGTGCTGGAATAGGTGGCGAGGAGGCAGCAATGCAAGTCAAGCTTTCGACCGGTACTTTGCAATTCAGCGCCGAAGAGTGGAAGGCGCGAGTTGATCTTGCGGCCGCGCACCGACTGGCGTTCATGCACGGCTTTAGCGAGGGCATTTTCAACCACCTCACTCTTGTCGTGCCAGGCCGCAACGATCGCTATTATCAGATCCCGTTCGGAATGCATTGGTCCGAAGTAACTGCCTCGTCATTCATGGAGGTCGGCATAGCTGACGGCAAGGTCAAGTTCGGCAGCGGCGATGTCGAGCGCTCGTGCTACTGCATACACGCGCCGATCCACAAAGCGCTGCCTCAGGCCGTGGCGGTGTTTCACACCCATATGCCGTTTGTCAGCGCGCTCACGCGGCTTGAAGATCCGCGCATCAAGGAAATTGGCCAGACGGAGGTCGGCCTGATCGACGCGATCGCGTACGACGACGAATACACCGGTCCCGCTTTCGAGCCTGTCGAAGGCGAGCGCCTCGCCAAGGTCATCGGCAACAAGACGGTGCTGTTCATGGCGAATCATGGCGTCACTACGGTGGGCGTGACGGTGGCCGACGCCTATGATCGGCTCTACTACCTGGAACGCGCGGCGCAGGTTCAAATCTATGCCATGTGGACCGGTCAGCCTTTGAAGCAGCTGCCAGCGGCAGTGGTCGAGAAGACCAAGCGGGAGATAGGCGGAGCCAGATTCTACGACGGCCCCTCCCCGGCTCAGCGGCACTTCGACGCATTGAAGCGCATCCTCGATCGGACGGAGCCCGACTACAGCACCTGAGGTTCGATGACCCATAATGCCAGCCACCGGCACCTATGGGCAGACGTACGTGGTGTTAAGGTTTCATGGCGGGCTCCATGCCCCGATCTACAATGTCCGTCCCAGCCGCCTATCCACCGAGACTATCTGGTTCGGGAATTTCCTTCGCCATTGCGTCGTCTGACCGTGGCGATGACGTTTGCAGCGGCAATTTTGCCGGTTGATATCGAATTTGTTTCCTCAGCGCCGCAGCCCTCGATAGCGCGGCTTCGGCCTGGTCCATTAGCCGACGTATAATCTCGCCGACTGGGAGGATTTCGTTTATGCCTCCGACCGACTGCCTGGTCGTGAGCAGGAACTCGTGCTGACGCCCGGCCTGGGCGGGGCCTCAGCGATCCACTCTTTAGATGATCGCGTTCGCGTCGAGCCTCTTCTCGCCTGCCGCTCCACTCATCCAGTACGTAGCGAGCGTAAGACCGTACCGTAGCTGCCGTGCCTGGAAGCGGCCTGATTCCGCCTTCATCGTGTCCTCAGATGCGGCCGCAGTTATTTCCTCCTTCCACCGAATTGCAGCGGGAGACTCCGCTGAGGCGATGAACCGGGTTCCGAGACTAACTCCGACTGTGACGCGTCGGCCGTTTGCGGTGAATCACATTCCGCAGACGCTGGAGGGTGCCCATCAAATCCCTCTGTGCGGAGGTACGCGCCAATGATCAAGGCTGCAACGCTTAAGATTTGATGCGTCATGCTCTCTGCCCCATCGAATATAGCTGACGATCTTGCTTTAGATAGCGTGACATAGATCACCCGTTTGTGGCGTGAAGAAACTTTTCGAAATCGCCAGAGCCGTAGGCGGAGCGAAGGTGGCTTCATTGAGTGTGCAGTGGGCTATCCGGTTCTGGCTATCATGCGATCCGACCGGAGCTAGCTGGAACAGCACACCGGCAAAAAAGCTTCTCGTGGACTTAGCGGATGAACCGAAGAGACCGGGCAACCTAAAAAGCCGGCAGCTCTTGTTTCGCGGAGGCAACGTAATTGACAAGCTCGTCAATGTTTTTTTGGCTTTCAACGCGGAAGGGCTTATCTAACAACAGATGCCTTAGAGCCGTCTCGTGCCTTGCCTGGGCGGAAATGCGCGCACGCTTTGCACCGCTGCCAACGCGTGAAACGGTTCCACCCGTCTTGATGCAGGCAAGTGCGCCAACTAGCTACGCGCCTGGCCCGTTGCCGAGAGGGCCGCAAGGAACCTGGAGACGAACTATGATCAAGTTCTCAAGCCTCGCCATCATAGGAACAATAGGAACGATAGCGGCCGGTATCTCAGCACCGGCAACGGCCCAGATTGTTGGACCACCTCCCAGCTCCCCGTATGATCCGCCACTCTACAACTACGGTCCGGGGTATGCTCCCGGACCCCTCCTCATATCACCGTATTCGGACCATCCAGCCGCCACGGGCGGAGGCAGCTACGGCTACAATGTAGACACCCTTAGAGATACCGGGGACTAAGGAAAAGGCTACACGGCTCTCCGCCCTCGTTCCGCTAGTCCGGATCGCTGTTCGGGCGGGAAGCCACAATTGGGTCGGAGCGCGCCAGATCGCCGAAAGACTGCGCGCGGGCTCGCTCCAATTGCGTCGCGCGCCGCTGGCGTTCGGCCCGAGATGGCGGACAGCTTCAATTTCATTATTGATCTGCTCTCATGATCGATAGGGCGTTAGTTCAAGATCGCGATTGACGATGACGCGCACCGGGAATCCCGGGCGAATCGTGATCGCCGGTTGGACATTCAGATTTCGGCGGACCACCTGTTGGCCGGTCTGGTTCAGGCTGTTGCTGCTGCCCTCGCGAAGCGCCTGCACGATGGCGTTGTCGTTGTTGGTCGCGCCGAGCTCGGACCCGACCCCGAGCACCGTCGAGAGAGCGGCTGCTGCAAACAGTCGGAGCCAATGGTAGTCAACCTTGTCCTCGAGCCCGGCAAAGCCTTGAGTGTCGGCACCGGATTGGCGCTCAAGAACTATCGAGGCGCCGTTCGGCATGATCAGTCTCGTCCAGACCAGGAGCACACGATCCTGGCCGAACGAGATTTGGCTGTCATAGGTGCCAATGAGCTTCGAGCCTTGTGGGATCAGAAGGTACTTACCTGTGGGAGTGTCGTAGACGTTCTCAGTGACCTGAGCAGTAACCTGCCCGGGGAGATCGGAACGGATGCCGGTGATGAGTGCGGCCGGAATGACGGCACCAGCTTGCACGAGATAGCGTGACGGCGGATTCGCAATGCGATCCGGACTCACTGTCCTGCGGTCGACCGCCGCAGTCAGGAAGGCGAGCTTGCGGTCCTGCATGTTCAAGAGTGCATCGGGATCGAGCGGCGGGGCCTCGGTGCGGCCGTTCTGTGCGGCCGCCAGACGTTCTGTTTGTGGTTCCCTGGGCGACGAGACCAGCGTCGGCGGGCGCTCTGTCGCGCTGGCGGTAGCAAATAGACGGCTGGTGCGGGCGGCCTCTGTTTCTTGTGCGACGTGCTGCTGCTCGGCATCGATACCGGCTCGCCCGGACTGCGCGTTCGGCATCGCCTGACCGATATCGCCTAAGAGCGGAGGACCGAGAGAAGCAGTCCCCGATCGGGGCCGGCTATTGGATGAACGGCCCGTGTAATCACGCGGCAGCGCAGAGAGGCCGTCCGGTGTCGGCTTGTTCTCGGTGCTGTAGAGCTCTGTCGTACCAGCGGACTTTCTCTGCCCTTGCGACAGTGCCCAGACCAACGCGGCAGACAGCGCGACAGTTGCGAGCGCGAGAAGTGCCATCAGCACCCTGCGCGAAAGGCGCGTCACAGGCGGGCGCGCCGGCCGCAGGCGCAGCTCAGCCGCGAGGTCACGCGGGAGTTCGGGCCCGTATTCGCTCACCAGAACATACCCCGGTTGGTGCGCACGATGCGCACATGCTGCTCTGAGGCACCTTCGCCGAGCCGAAGCTCGGCGGCCGCAAAGAGCCGATCGACGATCATGTGGTTGCCGCGGACGCGGTAGTTGACGAGTTCAGACGTCTTGCCCTGGGGGCCGACGATGAAGAGCGGCGGCATCTCGCCCTGGCCGATGCCGGCAGGAAACTCGATGTATACTTTGTTTCCATCGGTCGAAGGCGCGAACGGGACGCCAGGGCGGATTGTCGCCTTCGATTGCGTAACGAAAGTGCAGGCTGTTGAGATCGAGGGCTGTTGCGATTGGCGACGCGGCATCGGCCTGGGCATTCCGCCGACGCAGCGCTATGAGCTCGTCTTGAGGATAGACCCAGGAGACCGAGGCCATGTAGGTCTTTTCGCTCGAGCGAAGCTCGAGATGGTAGGTGTGCCGGTCGGTGTTGATAACGAGATTAGTGAGGAGATCCGGCCGGGTCGGTTTGAGGAGGATATGCACCTTCTTGGTGGCGCCCTCGCCGCTCTCGGTATCGCTGATGATCCAGCGCACCGTGTCGCCCGCAGCAACCGGACCGGAGCCGACGAGCTGTTCGCCGTCCTCCAGTGCGACGTCGGTCACTTCGCCCGGCGCGGCATAGACCTGATAGAGCGCGCCATCGGCAAACGGATAGACCTGCACTGCATTGATATAGCCGGCACGGGTCGGCTGGACGCGAGCGGCCGCATTGGCGAGGTCGACCCGCTTTTTCGGATCGCCCTGCTCGGGTGCGGGCCGCCGGGCGGCGAGCGGCTTGAGCTGCCCTGGCAGCGGCAGAAGCTTGGGGATTTGCACGACTTGGACGGGCTTCGGCGGCTCTGCTTCCAGCACAGCCGGCTCAGCGGGGGCGTCGTCATAGCTGATCTGCGGCGGCTTGAAGGTGCTGCAGGCTGAGAGGGCGGCCGACGACAGCAGACCTAATAACAATGTAGAGGGACGCATCATCCGAGCTCCTTTGACCAGTTGACAGCGTTGACGTACACGCCGAGCGGATTCTTGCGCAGGTGCTCGGTATCGTGCGGGTTTTCGATCACCACGGTGAGGATGGCGGTCCAATGCTCGGTCGCCGCGAGACTTTCGTTCTCGTAGCGGCGCTCGATCCAGGCGACGCGAAAGCTGTCGCTGGACGCGCGTATTACGCTGGAAATCTCAACCGCCACCTCGATCTTGCCGATCTTGCTGAACGGATCATTGGCACGGGCATAATCGTTGAGCGCGCCCGCGCCTTTGTCGCTGACGAAGTCATAGGCGGCGAGCCAGTTCTGACGCACGATCACCGGATCGGCCGGGATCGAGCGGACGTTCTCGATGAAGCGCGCGAGATGCCAGGCAATCTGCGGATCGGTGGGCCGGTAGTCGGCGATCGCTGGCGCTACCGCCTGCGCCTGGCCGAGCTTGTCGATCTCGACCACCCAGGGAGTCACCGTGCCGCGGGCGGCCTGCCAGATCAGGCCGCAGGCGAGGCAGCCCGCCAGAAGCAGGTTGCCAAAAGCGATGAGCCGCCAATTGCGCGCCTGCACGCGGGCCGAGCCGATGCGCTCGTCCCACACTTGCGCCGCCTTCTGAAACGGCGTTTCGGGCGCGGGCGTGCGGCCGTAGCGCACCGACGGACGTCGGAACAGCATCAACGATCCTCCTTAAGGTCAACTGATGTCGAACCGCCGCCGTGATCGCCGGAGCGGACCGCATGAGCGGCGGCCGAGACGCCATGCGAGATTGCCTGCGCGCGCCGCATGCCGTGGGCCCAGTCGGGTGGGCCATTCGTGCTAGAGCTCCGGTTCGCTACGTCGGCGAAGCCGCCGAGGGACCGCGCCGGCGCGATGGCGCCAGCGGCGTGGCCGACGGCGGCAGCACCGGCGCGCACGCCCATTGCTCCGGCGACGCCGAGCCCTCCCGCCGCCAACGCGGTGCCGACGGCGGCGCCAGCGCCAAGCTGCGGAGCGCCTGCAGTCAAGCCGGTGGCGATACCCGGAGCGAAGATGCCGAGACCAAGCAGCGACATCGCGGCGAGCACCAGCGACAGCGCATCCTCCAGCGACGGCTGATTGCCACCGAACCCCTGGGTAAACTGGCCGAACAGCGTGGTGCCGATGCCGACGACGACGGCAAGCACCAGCACCTTCACGCCCGAGGCGATCACGTTGCCGAGCACGCGCTCGGCGAGGAACGCGGTCTTGCCGAACAGGCCAAACGGCACAAGCACGAAGCCCGCAAGCGTTGTCAGCTTAAACTCGATGAGGGTGACGAAGAGCTGCACCGCGAGGATGAAGAAGGCGACTACCACCACGAGCCACGCGATGAGCAGCACGAAAATCTGGATGAAGTTCTCGAAGAACGAGACGAAGCCCATCAGCTGACCGGCTGCCTGCAGGATCGGCTTGCCTGCGTCGATGCCGACCTGGGCGATTCTGCCGGGCTGCAGGAATTGATCGGACGACAGGGTTGATCCAGCCGCCTCGAGGCCGAGGCCGGCAAAGGAATTGAAGATGATCTTGGCGAGACCGTTGAAGTTGCCGATCAGGAAGGCAAAGAAACCGACATAGAGGGTCTTCTTGATCAGATGGGCGAGCACATCCTCGTCGGCGGCCCAGGCCCAGAAAAGACCTGCGAGCGTGACATCGATTACGATCAGGGTAGAAGCCAGAAACGCGACCTCACCACCGAGCAGGCCGAAACCCGAATCGATGTAGGTGGTGAAGACCTCGGTGAAGCGATCGATGACGCCGGTGTTCATTGCGCCTGCCCTGACCCGTCGCCGGGCGAGGAAGGACGCCCGCCCGCTGGTTTATTGGTGCTGGACGCAGGGGGGAGAGAGTCGGGCGGGCGGTCCTGGTATGGCTCCTTGGTCTTGAGAAAGCGCTCGCGGCTCGCCTGCCAGACGGCCTTGCAGCCGGCGTCGTTCGCCGCCGCTGTGCCCAGCGCCTTGCAGTGCGCGAGCGCGGCATCAAGGTTAGCGATCTTGGATGAAGGCTCGGCCTGCAAAATACCCACCGGCGGGTATTGACGATTATTCAGTCCCATCGCGGTGGCCAGGAGCGCAACAGCTAAAACGAGATAAGAAACGCCGCGGATGACCATCCTCAAGCGCATCATCGCTCTCCTTAATGGAACATCTGCACGGTCTGCGGCTGGTAGCTCAGACCGTTGCTCAGGAAGCGGTTGAACTGCACATTTGCCTGGGCGTCGCCCGCCGTTGTGCGGGCGCCGGCGAGACTCTGTGCGCGGGACTGCGCGGCGATGAGCGCTGTCAGGTCGACGAGCTGACGGGTCTGCAACGCCACGAGCTGATTGCCTGCTTGCGTGACCTGCAGGATGCCGGTGGCTGATTGGCTCGATGACACGAGCGCATCGGTCTGCGCTCGCGTGGTATCGAGTGCTTGCACGACGCCGGCCTGAACCCGCAGCGCATCCTGGTAGCCAGCGAGCGCGTTCTGCCAGCGGGTCTGCGCAGCGCCGAAGAGCTGCTGCGAGGTGGTCGAGCCGGCGTAGCTCTGCGGATAGGTTTGTGCAAAAGCGTGATCGATCTGATTGATGTCGTAGGCGAGGCGTTGGGCTTGGCTGAGCAGCTGCTGGGTGCGTACCATTGACTGGTCAATGGCCTGGAGCGAAGAGTACGGCAAACTCGCCAGGTTTCTCGCCTGATTGAGCAGCATCAGGGACTGGTTTTGCAGGCTGGCGATCTGATTATTGATCTGCTGCAGGGCGCGAGCGGCCTGCACGACGTTTTGTGCGTAGTTCGCCGGGTCATAGACCAGCATTTGCGCGCGGACCGACAGTGCCCCAAATGCGAACATCCCCGTTGCAAGGCCGAGCTGGACCGCGCGACGAATAAAGCGCAGCATCATGGCGTCATCTCCAAGTCAGATGGAATCGTTTCGTGCTGTTGGTCACGATACGAGCTGAGCAGATCGGCGGCCCAATCGAGGCCTTTGTGGCGCAGCCAGGCGGCGGCGAAGCCATCGCGGCCCTCGGCAAGGATGCGGGCGATCGCGGCCTGGTCGGATTTGGACGAGGCGGCGGTAAAGGCGAGCGCGACGTCGCCGAGACCCAGTTCAAACAACCGGTTGCCACGGCGCGATTGGCAGTAGTAATCGCGTTTCGGGGTGGCGCGAGCGATGATCTCGATCTGGCGATCGTTGAGGCCGAAGCGCCGATAGACCGCTGTGATCTGCGGCTCGATGGCCCGCTCGTTCGGTAGGAACAGACGCGTTGGGCAGCTCTCGACGATCGCGGCGGCGATCGCACTGCTCTCGATATCGGCCAGCGACTGGGTTGCGAACACGACGCTGGCGTTCTTCTTGCGCAGCGTCTTGAGCCACTCGCGCAGCTGCGGACCAAACGTCGGATCGTCGAGCGCGAGCCAGCCTTCATCGACGATCAGCAATGTCGGCCGGCCGTCGAGCTGTCTCTCGACGCGATGAAACAGATAGGCGAGCACGGCCGGAGCTGCGGCGGTGCCGACCAGTCCTTCGGTTTCGAAGACCGCAACATCAGCCTCGCCGAGGAGCTCGTTTTCGCCGTCGAGCAACCGGCCCCACGGTCCGCCGACGTAGGGTTGCAGCGCGCGCTTGAGCATGCCGGATTGGAGCAGAGCCGACAGACCGGTCAGCGTGCGTTCAACTGCCGGCGCGCTGGCAAGCGAAGTCAGCGCCGACCACAGGTGTTCTTTAGCCTCTGGCGTGACCGTCACGCCTTCGCGGGCGAGGATTCCCGCGACCCATGCGGCTGCCCACGCTTGCTCCGCCGGATCGAGGATGGCGGCCATCGGCTGCAGCGCGACGGGCTCGATCGCGTCATCCGACAGTGCGCCGCCGAGGTCGTGCCAGTCGCCGCCCATCGCGAGCGCCGCCGCACGGATTGAGCCGCCGAAATCAAATGCGAATATCTGCGAGCCGGGATAGCGGCGGAATTGCAGGGCGATTAGCGCCAGCAGTACGCTCTTGCCGGCGCCGGTCGGCCCGACCATGAGGGTATGGCCGACGTCGCCGACATGGAGCGAGAGCCGGAACGGCGTCGCGCCCTCGGTCCTGGCAAACAAGAGCGGCGGGCCGTCGAGATGCTCGTTGCGCTCCGGTCCGGCCCACACGGCTGAGAGCGGAATCATGTGGGCGAGATTGAGCGTGGAGACCGGCGGCTGGCGGACATTGGCGTAAGCCTGGCCCGGCAGGCTTCCGAGCCAGGCCTCGACCGCGTTGACGCGCTCGGCGATGCAGGTGAAGTCGCGACCTTGGATCACTTTCTCGACGAGGCGCAATTTTTCCTCGGCGGCACGGACGTCGTCATCCCAAACAGTGACCGTCGAGGTCACGTAGGCCTGCCCGATCAGATCAGAGCCGAGCTCCTGCAGCGCTGCGTCGGCATCCAGCGCCTTGTTGTGGGCATCGCTATCGAGCAGAGTCGAGGTTTCGTTGGTCATCACCTCCTTAAGGATCGCGATGACGGATTTGCGCTTGGCGAACCACTGGCGCCGGATGCGGGTTAGGATTTTGGTGGCGTCGGTCTTGTCGAGCGCGATCGCGCGGGTCGACCACCGATAGGGAAAGGCCAGCCGATTGAGGTCATCGAGGACTCCAGGATAGGTCGCCGACGGAAATCCCAGCACCGTCAACGTGCGCAGATGTGCCTTGCCGAGCCGTGGCTCGAGCCCTCCGGTGAGTGCCTCGTCGACCAGGATGGCGTCTAGATACATCGGCACTTCCGGAACACGGACGCGATGGCGCTTGGTCGAGATGCAGGAATGCAGGTAAGTCAGCGTCTCCTCATCCGAAAGCCAGGCCGCTTCCGGCACGAAGCCTTCGACGAGCTGCAGCACCCGATCGCTGCGATCGATGAAGCCCTTGAGAACTTCGTGGGCATCGACGGCCCCATCCCGGCTTCGGCCTTCGTAGAGCCAAGCCTCGGCGCGAGCCGCTTCCTCGGACGGCGGAAGGTAGAGCAATGTCAGGTAATAGGCGCTTTCGAAGTGAGCGCCGCTTTCCTCAAATTGGGCTTTGCGCTCGATGTCAACCAGCGCCGAAACTGGATCAGGAAACTGACTTTGCGGGTAGCACTGGGCCGCGTTGCGACTTGCCTCGACAAAGATGGCCCAGCCCGTGCCGAGCCGCCGCAGCGCATTGTTGAGTCGCGCCGTCGTGCCTACGAGCTCGGCGGGCGTTGCCGAGTTGAGGTCGGGGCCGCGGAAGCGCGCAGTGCGTTGAAAGCTGCCGTCCTTATTGAGGATTACCCCCTCGGCCCCAAGCGCCGCCCAGGGCAGGAAATCGGCAAGGCTTTGCGGCTTGCTGCGGTATTCGGCAAGATTCAGCATGGCATCTCTTCACGCTCCGAGATGCTGCGGGTAGCGCACATGCCGGCGCACGACCTCGACGAAGGACGGATCGCGCTTGGCGGCCCACACAGCGGCAACGTGCCCAATGCCCCAGAGCAGGAGGCCGGCGATCCACAGGCGCAAGCCGAGGCCGATCGCCGCCGACAAAGTGCCGTTGAGGATGGCGACCGCGCGCGGTGCACCGGCAAGCAGGATCGGCTCGGTGAGTGAGCGGTGGAGCGGCGCTTCGAAGCCGAGAACGGGTTGGTGCGAAGCGACTTCGACCATCACACCAGCACTCCTCCGCCGAACGAGAAGAACGAGAGAAAGAAGGAGGATGCCGCGAACGCGATCGATAGCCCGAACACGATCTGAATGAGTTGGCGGAAGCCACCGGCGGTGTCGCCGAAAGCGAGCGACAGGCCGGTGACGATGATGATGATCACCGCGATGATCTTGGAGACCGGGCCCTCGATCGATTGCAGGATCTGTTGCAGCGGCTGCTCCCAGGGCATGTTGGATCCCGCGGCGAACGCGGGCGCAGCCACAAGGGTCGTCGCGACGAATGCCGCGATTGCGGCTTTGCCCCGATTGAGGCATGCGGGCAGATCAGTCATGTGCGGACTCCGGCAGGTGCAAGCGCGACGCCGGGGACGAGAACGTAATCGCCGCCGCGGCGCAGGCCTTCGACCCACGTGAGCTCGGCCAGACGGCGCTCTGAACCGCGACCCGAAAGCACGGCAATGACGTTGATGGTCTCGGCGATCAGGGCGCGCGGCACAGTGACCACAGCTTCCTGAATGAGCTGCTCAAGGCGCCGCAGCGCGCCAAGCGCGGAGCCGGCATGGATCGTGCCGATGCCGCCGGGATGACCGGTGCCCCACGCCTTGAGAAGATCGAGGGCCTCGGCACCGCGGACCTCGCCAATCGGGATGCGGTCTGGTCGAAGCCGCAGCGACGAGCGCACCAGGTCCGAGAGCGAAATAACGCCGTCCTTGGTGCGCAACGCAACAAGGTTCGGCGCGTTGCATTGCAGCTCACGGGTATCCTCGATCAGGACCACCCGGTCCGCTGTTTTTGCGACTTCGGCCAGTAGCGCATTGACCAGCGTGGTCTTGCCTGTCGAGGTGCCGCCGGCAACAAGAATGTTGCGGCGTTGTGCAACAGCGCTGCAAAGGATCTCGGCTTGATTTGCCGTGATGATCTTTGCGGCTACGTAGTCTTCGAGCGTGAACACTGCGATCGCGGCCTTACGGATGGCAAACGCCGGCGCTGCGACGACAGGCGGAAGGAGTCCCTCGAAGCGTTCGCCCGTCTCCGGCAGCTCTGCGGACACGCGCGGAGCAGCCGGATGAACTTCCGCACCGACGTGATGCGCGACCAGGCGCACGATCCGTTCGGCATCTGCGGCGGATAGTCTTTCGCCGGAATCCTTCAGGCCCTCGGCGAGCCGATCGACCCACAGGCGGCCGTCAGGATTGAGCATCACCTCGACGACGGCGCGGTCTTCAAGCCACGCGGCGATTGCGGGCCCGAGCGCGGTGCGCAACATGCGCGCACCGCGCGAGATCGCTTCTGCCTTAAATGAGAGTGCGCCAGCCACGATCCCCACCATTGCGCGCCCCCGATGCGCGGTCGTCGGGATAATTAGAAAGAGGCAAAAGATGCTGATTGCAACAAGCCGAACGGGATCGTAGCGCGCTGGCGTACAATTACAGGTGATAGCGAATGTCACTCGCCGCCGCCAAATGCCGGATGCGGCAGGAGGCGGACTATTTCGTGTCGTCGCGTTCGATGAACAAACCCGGCGCAATTTTCAGCGGGTCGGCGAGGCTGGCACACTTGAAATTATTTCCGCAACGTCGGGATACTCGGCCGCCCACGCGCAGCCACATGGAGCTCCCGACCTGGACAGTGAACGCCCTCCCATATCATGGTGACGTGATCACACCGCGCGAGGCCCAGCGCTTGTTGCAATTCGCCCTGCAAGCCAAGGTCAATTCGGTGATTGTCACCCGCGCAGCATCAATGCGGAGGCGGTACACTGGTTGACTGTCCTGTCCCAAGAGCAGATTGCGCCAAAGCGAAGGGCGGGCGCTCGCGCGGGATCGAAGTCGCTTGCATGTGCGCTCAATGGCAACGCGCAGAAAGGATACTCGCTTTGCTGGAGGGTCGTTTTCATTCACTATTTTTTGTCCCGCGAGCCGTAAGCACCCTGCAGGGACGCTAATCTGAAGTCATGGCGCTCGCCAACTTCCGCCCAGGCCGACGGCAACTTCCATAGGGCATCGACAAGCGACGGATGCATTGCGGTATCTCGCTGCGCAACCTGCGCGCGCCGCTGCAACGACTGAACAATCGCCGAGCAACTGTGCTCGTGCCAAGCGGAACGAAGACGGCATCAGCGATGCGGACGTGGTTGCTGCTTGTGCGGTGGCTACCTTGTCGGCTACTTCAGATGCCGATTTCGAGGCCGCGGTTTCTGCCAAAGCTCCATTCGATGCCGCCGCCATCGCGCGCGATACCAGTGATGTGCTGGCCGATACGCTTGTCGAGCAAGGGTTGCCACGGCACAAGCTGGAAGCCGAGGCCGTCGTCAATCATGGCGAAGCGTCCGCTGGCGAGGCTTGTGATGCCGACGAGCCTGCCGCTGACGTACTCACCCGGGGGGCTGGGTTTGAAGGCCAATCCACGCTCAGCTGCCATCTCGGGGCCGATACGGGCGACCTCGGCCTGCTCAAGGCGGTGCAGGATATCCTTGGGCGCCCTGACCGTCCCATCGGGCAGGCGGATGGCGTGACCCATTGCCACCAGGCTCTGGCGCCGCCGGTCCATCGCAGCGCTCACCTCTCGGCCGAAGCCGGCCCTGGCGAGCATCGTCCGATTGGGTGAAGCAAGTTCGCGGTCGAGCCAAGTGGCGCCGTCGCTGTTGATCTGCGCTTCCAGGTCGAGGATTGAGAGCACGCGCACGGAGAAATCCCTGCGGCGGTTGCGGGCGTCATAGGCCATGCCGCGCTCCGCAATATCGCTCGGGACTTTCCAGTGATCGTGATCGATGCGCTCGACGACGCGCGCGCGCTGCAACGCTTCGAGGCGTAGCACATGGGAACGGGTGAAGACCTCCGGGTCGCCGCCAAAGTGCTCGATTCTCGCGCGGACAGCATTGAGATGCTCGCTCGGCCGGTAGATGCCGCTGTCGCCGGCTAGGTCGCGGATGTTGAGATCGAAAGGTCTCGGCCCGGTGTTGGGCAAGACCGGATCAAGGGCGACGATATGGCCACGATTGATCTCGTCGAGCTTGGAGACATCCGTCGTCTCGACATAGTGTGTGCACCCGTCTACGCCATCGATAACAACGTAGGGACGATCGGTTACTTCGCCGGGAGGGCCCTTTGCCAACACACGGCCAGCAATCGGCTCGGTGATGGCTTTATCGTGGGTGACGTACTGGCTCGCCGCGCGCTCGTCAGCGAGGCCGTGATCTGCAAGCGCCCGATGCATGGTCTTGATGATGTCTTTGCGCTCGCCGAGCGCGCGCAATGTGCGCTCAGTCCGATCGGAGATCATCCATCGGCCGGTTGCGATCTCGCTGGCCAGGCCGAAGCGCTCCAGCTTCTTCGCCCGGTCGATCAGGAGATAGCGGTTGGTTCGGACAGTGTAGCTGTCGCCGGGGTTCGGCCGGAGATCGACGACGTCACTCTCCTGCTGCTCGGCAATCAGCATACGGTCGAGCGGCGTGAGGCGCTCCGCCTCCACGTCCTGTCGCCGCTTGCGCGCGACGTCCAGCTCGGTCTGTGGCCCGAGCTCACGCGTCGCCAGTTCGCTTGCCCGGTGGCGTATGCCATAGACGATGTAGTCGCCAGCGATGTAGAGGATCTTTCCGTCATCGGTCACGCCCCGAACGAGGATATGCGTATGGGGATGACCGGTGTTGTGGTGGTCGATACCGATCCAGTCGAGCCCGGTTCCGAGGTCCTGCTCCATCTGACGCATCAGGCCGCGGGTGAATGATCGCAAGTCATCCATCTCAGCGGCGTCCTCAGGGGAGAGGATGAAGCGGAACTGATGCCGGTCAGCGCGTCCACGCGCGATAAACGCCCTGCCATTGGCTTCGTCCTCCACTGCGGAATAGGCCTTTCCTTTCTCGCCGTCTCTGGTGACGCCATCGCGTTGGAGATAACGCAAGTTGGCATCCACGGCTTTACTCGTGACGATCTTGTGGCCTCGCCCGCCGGCCTTCGTGCGCCTCGGAAGCTTGACGACGCGCGCCTTCACCACGACGCGGCGCGGCCGATAGAGGATGCCGCTTCCGTCCCGGCGCCATCCGCCTCCGTCTGTCGGAAAAAATGGCGCAAGCTTCGAACCTCGGCCGCGAGCATTGAACCGTCCAGTCGCTTTCCCCGGCCGGCTGCCGCCGCTGATCCAATTTAGATTGCCACCCTGCTTGCGGACCGCGATCACGACCTGCCGCAGGAATGGCAGCGCGCGCGGATGGATCGGCACACCTCTACTGCGCTGGCGACCTGGACGAATACGGAATCGGTCACTGTCGTCATCCGCCATGCCGGCATTTTTGCAACAGGACCATATGCTTCAAGATGCACCAAATACCCATCGTGCTAGGTCGCAGAAAAACTTGCGATGGCGTACAATTCTCGTTCCTCACCTTACGGCGGTACCATCCAACCGATTCAAATGACGTGAAGACGATGGCGTTCGCTGCACCTCCCGCTGCGCTGCCACGGCTGCCTTCTTGCGGCTTCACGTACCCAGTCGTTCCGGAATGGAAGCAAACATCGTCTGGACTTGGCCGACCGGCAGATCAGCTAGCGGCGGCGCCTCTCTGAAACGTGCTATAAGACCCTTGAACAGCGCCAATGGAGCGCTCAGTGCCTATTTTGCTTCATGGGCGGCGATCATGGCTTCGCCCACACGCGTCAATCGGGCGCTAAGCCCTTCCGACCCGACGCTTTGCGCGGTCACCCGCGCACCTTCCAACAACAGATAAAGCTCGTCGGCGAGCATCTCCGGATCATTCAGCCCGGCGCTTCTGCACAGCTGCGTAAGATGTTTTCGCTGTCCAAGCTTGAACTCTTCGACCACGCGGCGCGCCGGATGGGTTCTATCCGGCAACTCGATTGCGGCATTGGCGAGTGCGCAGCCGCGATGATTCTTGTCGGCTAGGGCGCTCGCCACGTCCGCTAGCCAGGCACGAATTTGCGCGCGCGGATCGCCGGGATGGGTGTCCTCATAGCGCCGCCAACGCTGCACACCCTCGCGCGCGAATTGGCGCAAACATTCAGCAACCAGTTCGTCCTTTGAGGGGAAGTGGCGGTAAAGCGTCATCTTGTTTGTGCCGGCCGCCTCGGCAATGGCATCGACCCCGACAGCCCTGATGCCGTGGCGGTAAAACAGGTCCGCCGCCACCGCCAGCAGCCGCGAGCGTGGCGGAATTCCGTCACGTTCTCCGGATTTTAGCGCAGGCGCCCCAGATTTCATCGCGTTTCCTCCTGACGCAGGTGTTACCGGTCAGTATCTAGCGTCCGGTATATGGTGTTACCGGTCAGTATCACAAGTGTCGCCGAACGTCACCTCGTCTCACCGGCTGGACCGGACCGGGCAATAGGCAAGCGGGCTGTCGGAACCGCAGGAGTGATCTGATGGATCGCATGACCAGCATAGCCACTTTTGTGAAGATCGCAGACGCTGGCGGTTTCGCGGCGGCGGCTCGGAAGCTCGGAGTTTCGCCCAGCACAGTCAGCACACAGATTCACGATCTCGAAGATCGGCTGGGTGTACGCCTTCTCAACCGCAGCACGCGAAAGGTCAGTCTCACCGAAATCGGCAGGGGCTACTATGACCGCTGCACGCAAATCCTTGCCGAAATGGACGAAGCCGATAGCGCAATTAACGCTATGAACGCCAAGCCAAGCGGCGCCTTGCATCTCAACGTCTCGATCTCGATTCCATTCTTCGTCGCTCCGCTGATCGCGGAATTCACGTCGCTTTATCCCGACGTCAAGGTGAATATGGTGATGAGCGATCGCATGGTCGATCTCGTCGAGGAGCGGATCGACCTTGCGATCACCACGCTTCCGGTCCCGAACTCTAATCTGATCATGCGACGCGTGGGGTCCGTGCGGCTTGTAGTTTACGGTAGCCCTGATTATTTCGCGCGTTGCGGCGTGCCGCGCAACCCGAACGATCTCGTCAATCACAACTGCCTCAAAGATACGTTCTCATCGTGGGGCAACGAATGGCGCTTCAAATCGCCTGAAGGGCTGCGCGCGATCCATGTTAGCGGCAACATGGAAACGAACAGCGTCAATGCGCTGAAGCAAGCCGCGGTCCTTGGTCAGGGTTTGATACTGGCGCCGGACTACCTTGTTGCGGACGAGGTCACATCAGGCAGGCTCGCGGCGGTGCTGACCGAGTTCTGTAGTCCCACGTTGCCAGTTAACGCGGTCTATCCAAACCGCCAGCACCTTTCCACCAATGTGCGCAGCTTTCTCGATCTGGTGAGCAAGCACGCCCACGGATCAGAGCGGGTATCTGCGCCCGACGACTCGCGCATTCCGCCCGTAGTGATCGCCGGGCATGGCGTGCCGCCAACGCGCAACTCGGCCTTATCGGAACCACCGCATGTCTGACCTTATTAATTTGCGGCGGCTCGACATTGTTTGTTCAACAAGTGCAAACAGTGTGTTCGCAATTTCTAGGAATTTCTTTCACCTCACTATGCGTTGAGATCGAAGCACGCGATTAGCAGGAGACCGTCATGGCCTACAGAACCGTAGCCGCGATATCCAGCCTGGAATCGAGCTTTGCACTCTATATCGAACAAATCATGCGCTTCCCGATGCTGGAGCCGCAGGAAGAATTCATCTTGGCCAAACGTTGGCGCGAGCATGAAGACCGCGACGCTGCGCATAAGCTCGTCAGCAGCCATTTGCGGCTAGTGGCCAAAATCGCCATGAGCTATCGCGGGTATGGTCTGCCGATCTCAGACGTAATTTCGGAAGGCAATGTGGGTCTGATGCATGCGGTGAGACGGTTCGAACCGGAGAGGGGTTTCCGGCTCGCCACCTATGCCATTTGGTGGATCAGGGCCGCGATCCAGGAATATATCCTGCGCTCGTGGTCACTGGTGAAGATGGGCACGACTGCCAACCAGAAAAAGCTGTTTTTCAATTTGCGTAAGGCCAAGGCTCGCATTTCGGCGTTTGACGAGGGCGATATGCGGCCGGATCAGGTTAAGAAGATCGCCAGCCAACTCGGCGTGACCGAGCAGGACGTGGTGGAGATGAATCGCCGACTGGGTGGCGACGCCTCGCTCAACGCGCCGATCCGCGACGACGGCGACTCCGGCGAATGGCAGGATTGGCTCACGGACGAGAGCGCCAGTCAGGAGAGCCGTCTCGCCGAATCCGAGCAGTTGGAGAACCGCCGCAAGGCGCTCGGCCAGGCGCTCAGCGCGCTCAATGATCGCGAGCGGCGCATCCTTGAGGCACGGCAACTTGCCGATGAGCCGACCACGCTTGAAGAGCTCGCCGATGAGTTCGGCGTGTCACGCGAGCGGATCCGGCAGATCGAACTGCGCGCGTTCGAGAAGGTGCAGCAGGGGACAAAAGGTGCTATCGCTGCAATGGAGGCACTCTAGCGAGTGAGTGGCTTTCGAGTTGAGCATCGTAAATTCACCAGGTCGATCACGCTATCATTGAATCCGTACGCGTGCCGCCGCCTCAGTTCAGTAGTCGCTTAGTCCACTATGGCCAAGACAGGAGCCCGGTGCGGCGATGCGGGTCCACAGCACCCTGCTGGTCCGCCCCCGGAGCGGCAATGCGAATGCGCCCCAAAACCTGCGAGGCATCGAGTGACAGCGTAGACTTAGACTAACTTTTCGCCTTCTCTTTCGAGCGCGTCGGTATGAGGCAGTGGTCTTCGCAAAGCCTCTGAACTCATTGCAGATTTGCCAAGCGTGCGCACCAGCCTTCGTTCGACATGATCGCGATCGACCGCAGACACTGCTTTAGTCGCATTTTGACCAAGCGACACTTCACGTTCCACGTCGTCGATACTATGCTTCCGCTCGGGGAGAGCATTAACCAACGATCGAGGCCTCTTGCATGCGCCTGGGCATATGGACCCCGCTGCCGCATACGATCCGCGCTGAGCCGGAAATGGAACAGGCCGTCCGCCAAGTCAAAAGCCGTGGCGACAATTCACCGGATAAATCCCTGGAATTTGCCCTCGACATCGTATCCAGAAGCGAGACGCTTGGCTTCGACATCACTCTCGTCGCTGAGCGGCTGCTCGGTCCCGACCTCGAAGCATGGATGCTGACCGCAGCGCTTGCCGCGCGGACCAGAACGATTCAGGTGATGCCGGCGGTCTATCCCGGAATGATAACGCCTCAACTCGCTGCCAAGATGGGAGCGACGCTTGACCGCATTACCGGTGGGCGCTTCGCCATCAATGTTGTCAACGGATGGTATCAGAAGGAATTCGAGCTGTTCAGCAACGGCGACTGGATTGCCTCCTCGGAGGCTCGCTACCACCGCATGAATGAATTCGTCCAGGTTCTCAAGCGGCTTTGGACGGAGGACAATTTCACATTCGGCGGGGAATTCTTCCAAGCTGAGGACGCCACCTTACCGACGAAGCCGGTGCGGCTGCCGCATCCTCCGATTTATACAGCGAGCCGGGCTGACTTGGACAAGGATGTGATCGCTCGCCATTGTGACTACTGGTTCGTGAATTACACGGCCGACCACCGGATATACGAGCAGAACTTGGCCGTCATCAGCCGCGACATCACTGATCTCACGAAGCGCGCGAAGCATTTCGGCCGCGAGCTTGCCTTCGGCATGAGCGCTCACGTGATATGCGCCGATACATTGCGGGAAGCGAACGCGCGTGCAAGCGAACTTGAAGCTTATGGACGACGCGACCGCGTTTCTTCGACGGCTGCCCGCGGGCTTGGCGCCTGTCTGGTCGGAACGCCCGAGCTCATCGCGCAACGCATGCGCCGCTATGAGGACATTGGTATCGACCTATTTCTGCTCAGCTTTCATCCGATGCGAGCCGGCTTAGAGACGTTCGCGCAGTCGGTGATGCCGCTGCTGCCGGGGAAGGGCGCCGCACGGCTTGCCCGGCTCGCTTGATGTGCTGATGCGATTTTGTCGACATGTAGAAACCGGGGACGCGTCATGAAATCGGCTTTGCTTGGACTGCTCGGGTTTTTGGCGGCAGTCGCCGTGACCGATGCGTTCACGCGGCCGGCAGCGGCCGCTGAAACGATCACGATGGTGACGACAGGCAAGGGTTCGGCGCAGCAATGGCCAATCTTTATCGCCATAGCAAAGGGCTATATGGCGCAGAACGGCGTCAAGCTTGATCTGGTCGCCGCTCCGTCCTCAGCCGAGGCGGTGCAGCAGCTTGCCGCAGGATCTGCCAATCTCGAATCTGGTGGACTGACGGACCCGCTGCTTGCCATCGACAGGGGAGCCAAAATTGCAGTGCTGCGGGTTGAAACGCAGGTGGCACCCTATTCGCTTTGGGCTAAGCCTGCCATCAAGTCGATTCCCGCCCTCCGTCGTAAGCTGATCAGTATCGGCGGCGCCAAGGACATTACGCGCATCTATCTTGAACGCACATTGATCCCGAACGGTGTCAAGCCGGATGAATACGATTTAATTTTCGCAGGCACGACAAGCGCACGTTTCGCGGCTCTATCGTCCGGCGCGGTCGACGCCTCGCTGCTGATCCCGCCCTTCAGCTTCAGGGCAAAGCAGATCGGCTTGTCGCACCTCGCAGATGTAGCGAATTATGCACGCGACCTGCCGTTTACCGGATACGCGACGAATCTCGCCTGGGCCAGGGCGCACAAGCCGCTTTTGCTGGGCTTTCTAGCTGCCGTGGCCAAGGGCGTGGACTGGTTCTATGACGACGCAAATCGCGCTGAAGCAATCAGTACCCTGGTGGAGCAATCTAACTTGAGCGATGCCGACGTCGCCGCCACCTACGATTATTATCGCCAGCTGCACGTCTTCGATCATCGCGGCTCTATCGAATCGACAACCGTCGGTAATTTGATCAAGGCGATGCAAGAAATGCACGACTTCGACGGGCCCCGCGACATCGGCCGCTTTATCGATCCCGATCTCACCGCACTCGCGGCAAAAGTCAAATAGTTGGAGCACCCGTTGCGATCCGAGGCATCGGCACTCAGTGCCAGCGCGGGCGGCCTAAGCCAGCACGGCCTCAACCGGTCTCATTCAGTTTTGCCGGCGCTGAAATGGCGGCGTGGTCATTGCAGGCGGGCAAAAATCTTGTCGCTTGACTGCCCTTGAGAACACGCTTTTTGATAAAGACCGCCCACATGTTTTGCCATGGCCGGCATAAGTCTCCCAAGCCGAGCACTTCGGGCAGGCCTGGAGCGCTATTTCGAGAAAGCATCCACAATGTGCACGCTGTTTTTTGAGCCCGGTGGGCGTCGTACAGGTTTCATTGCAAAGATGCCGGCCGCGGGGCGCCTCGTCGGTCATCGTGAGAACAAGTCCCTTCGTCATAGGGCGCAGCAGCCGGCCACTTTCCCGGGCGGCCCTCGGCGAAGTCCGTTCTCGGCGTCATGTGATTCCAACGAAGCCGTCCTGGGGCGGAATATCGACGATGGGCAGCTTCAACCCCGCGTTCTCGGCAGCGGGCCGCATAGCATCCCATATCACCAGCGCCTCGATCTTCCCGGTCCGCAGCGCGCCGAAGCTCCGGCGCCTATCGCAATCGCAGTGAGCTCACTGTTCGAGGGGGCACCAATTGGAAGGAAGCTATTTGCGGTGCTGTCTTAAAGTACACCGATTGTAGGTCGGCGGTATCCTTGAAGTTGGCCTGGCTCAGCCGGCGGAAGATCACGTTCGTGGTCAAGGAAGGCTCGTCGAACGGATAGGGATCAAGCGCGATCGTCTGCTTCTCCAGCGGCACGAGCGCCATCGCGGCTCCCCCCTCGCCCGAATAGGAAACGGGGACCGGCTCGATACGATCCTCTTTTAGCACCTCGGTGCTGCAAATGTAGAGCGATATCATGTCCCAGACCTGAAGCAGCTTGTAATTGACGGCAACCTCAGCAGCATCAAGCGACTCCGCCGCACGTTTCTGCTTTGCCTCGCTCCGCGCAATGAATGCTTCGATCTCCGGCGGGAGTTTACCACGCCGGATAGCTACCGGATGCCTGATGACGCCATAGCGCCCCTGCCACAATCCGGTTCTGTGCTTCGCGATCATCAATCCCGCATACGGGTCGATGGCGGACAGCCAATCCCCTGCCCATTCGAAGGCTTCTAACTGGGCGCGATCGGTGGGAACATCTCTGTAGTTAGGCGTCTTGCCAGTTTCCGGATTCAGCTGTGGAGACGTTTCGTAGCGAATCCACCCTCGGTCGTGAAACATGGCAGCGCGGACCAGGGATCCGTAGGGATGAGGTTTTTCGAATTGCTCGTTGCCCCAGTGCGCAGCAAATAACCCGGATAGCTGCGCATGATCGTTCTGGGTGATCATGACGATTGATCCGTCAGATTCATACCGGACAATCATGATTAGGCCCTCACCAATAACAGCCGAACCCGCCAGGGGACGGCGGCGTATCATCGCCTATTTAATGCGCGGGCAAAAGCTGGCGGCTCTCCTTTACCCAGAACCCAAACTCCGCACCTCTAATCGAGCGGACCGTGTACGCCTAGTTTCGTCAATCAGCGGCGGAAGCTATCGGTCCTTGCATTGTATCGAGATCGAAGTTGCGCCTGTCGATGGTTCAGCCTTCCCGCCACACAACCCCGCCAAAAACAGTTCAATGTATCTTCATCGGCAGATGCCGAAGGCGCAGTTCGCCGACGGCGCCACCGTAGCAAGGCACGAAATCGGGATCGGCAAGTCGGGCCTTTGGAAATCGCGCGAGCAAGCGCGTGACGGCGATCACGATGGTGGTTCGGCCCAAAATGTTGCCGATACAGTGGTGCGGGCCGGCGCCGAACGCGAGGATGCGCTTGGGGTTTCGGTGGATGTCGAAGCGTAGCGGATCAGGATAGACTTCGGGATCGCAATTTGCGGCTTGCGGCGAAGGCCGTACCACCATGCCCTTGAAAATTTTCGTGCCGCCGATCTCGGTGTCGCGGGTGGCAATCCGTGCGAAGGTGAAGTAGCCGTTGCCGGCGATGCGCAGACATTCCTCGACTGCCGCGGGAATGAGGCTGGGTTCGGCAGTCAGCCTGGCGAGCTGATCCTGGTGGCAATAGAGTGTATGGAGCGCGCCGCCGGCGGCCCGGCTGGTGGCAGAAAGTGCCGCGCCGCAAATCGTGAAAATCTGGTCGAAGAGTTCGCGGTCGGTAAGCTTGTCTCCCTGGTCGCGCGCCGTGATCAGATCGTTAATGAAATCTTGGCGCGGGTTAGCGCGTCGCTCCGCAATGAGCTCGTTCACAGCCTCGGCGGCACGGCTGAAGGCTTCTGCGCATTCCGGAGCAAACGGCTCGCCCGGCCTGGTGTAGGTTGTTTGCGGCAGCACTTCGTGGAAGGCGAGGAAGACCTTCTTTCGCCGCTCGTCAAGGTTCGCCATCGCCGTCAACAGCGCGCCGACGACCAGTTGCGCTCCATAGTCCTGCATGGCATCGAATTCGTTGCCGCCGCGTTCGACGCGGTCGAGCATGTCGTTGATGATCTCGGTGATGCGGGATTCGAGACGACTCAGACTCCGCGCCGAGAAAGCGGGCAGCAGCAGCCTGCGGATGCGAGCGTGCTGCTCGCCGTCCATCTGCGTGATGAACTTTACGCCCATGAACTTGTCGTACTGCTCAAGACCGGGGCCTCGCGGCAAGTCCGAGGAAAAACGCTCGGTGTCGGCGAAGACCTGCTGGACGTCGGCGTAGCGGCCACACACGACCTGAACCGGCCCGTCGGCGATGACATAGAACGGCGGGCGCCTCGCCCATTCGGCGAGAATGCCGCGCGCATTCTGCTTGAATTCACTGCCGCCCAGATAGATGTCGATGATTTTTGTGGGGTCGAGATCGGCGACCAACGGCATACTCCTCCAGTGATCGGCATGGCAGTCATGCTGATGCTATATAGAGGACACCGTGACAAAGGGGAATTGATCGCGCTCGGCTGCATACTCGTGACGGCAGGACCATCGAATACCGCAGCCAGCTCCTGCGAACGCATCAGCGGACGCTGCTCACCGCTGGTGCGTTGTCGCCAGGGACCTATCTGGCCTGCACCAATTGCCGCGAATTGCATCACCACATCATGTTGCCGCGCACGTTGTGCGGAGCCGCTGCAAACGACCAAAGGAGGAAGGAATGGCCTTAGGGCGATGGTTAGGACTCGCGAGCGCCTGCTGGATGCTGTTCAGTGCGATGCCGGGGTGCTTGGCGCAGCAATGGCCCGGACGCCCCGTGAAGGTGGTGGTGCCCTACGGCGCAGGCGGCGTCACCGACACAATGGCACGGCTCACGGCGGATCGGCTGGGCAAGATCTTCAAGCAGACGTTTATCGTCGAGGATAAACCCGGTGCCGGAGGTGCCCTCGGCGTCGACTACGCAATCCATTCGCCGCAGGACGGATACACAATACTGTTTGTAGGAAGCACGCTCTTCACCGTTTTGCCGCTGGTGCAAGACGTGGATTACCTCCCGCTGAAGGACCTCGTGCCCGTGAGCATCACTGGCACGAATGGCATGGTTCTGGTCGTCGCAGAGGACGCTCCGTATTTGTCCCTCTCGGAATTTATCGCCTTTGCTCGGGCGCATCCCGGCAAGGTTACGTATTCCAGTGGCGGCACCGGAACCAACAACCATCTCTCAACGGCTTACCTTGCCGGCAAAGAAGGCCTGGACATGGTGCACGTTCCGTTCCGCGGCGGCCAAGCCGCGTTAGAGGCCGTACTTTCGAAGTCGGTCGATATGCATTTCGGTAATTCGTCGGATCTGATCGAGCCGGTGAAAAGCGGCAGCATGAAAGCGCTGGCAGTATCCACGCCCCAGCGCATGCCGCAACTGCCGGATGTTCCGACCGTCGCGGAGACCATTCCGGGCTTCAAATATCTCGCCTGGAACGGTTACGCGGTGACGGGCGGCGTGCCCGCAGAGGTGCGCAAACGACTGGCCGTTGCCCTTACAGTCGTCGCGCACGATCCGAGCGTGGTAAAAACTTTCGCTAATCTCGGCATCGAGTCGGTCGGCACCACACCGGAACAGGCTCTTGAGAGCGTGCGCAAGGACATTGCCGTTTATGGGCGGATCGTTGACATGGCCGGGCTGCGACGAAATTAACAGCATGGGATGGGCTGCGATCATGGTGCTCCACGCGCAGGTGCGCGCACCAAGCGCGAAAGGCCCTGGTACTCGAAAGTATAGGCCCGGCAACAGCCAACGCCGTTCGCCGTACAGGCATCAATTCAGCGTCTGCAAATTCCTTACCACGGCTGTAGTCCGTGCCCGACTGCATGAGCACGTCCTCATCCAAGCCGAGCTTGAAAATTAACGATGGCGCTGCGCAATGGCACCTGCAACCAACTGCGGAAAGGGCTCGCGGCCGACATTCCAAAGTGGAACAAGCCTGTCAAGGACAAGCTTGCAGACATCCCTGCTGTGGTCCGGCGAGTGATTTGCGCTGCTTACGCCGTTCGCTGAGCTATTCAATGCGCTGGAGGATCCGGTACGAAGACAAGCCCCACAACTCGGCCAACCGCTAGGTGGTTGCCGAAGAGCAATCGGCGCAGTCCGCCCACGTCAGCCCGCCTTCTTCTGCCTCGCCCCAGAACGAGCCATTCTCTTTGGTTGTTTTGTGGATTTTTCGGCTACTTTCTTTCGCTCCAGTACGGCACTTTGTGGCGTCAGCCCGCCCTTGGCGTCCTTTATTTTACCACGCGTGAGCTGCCATCCTTTCCAATTTATGTCGAAGATGATGCCGTTGGGGTCGCGAAATTTCCGTTCAAAACCATCATCCTGGGGATCGCCCAAATCGTAGAAAAACTTACCGCCCGCTTTCTCGATCTTTTCTTGCTGTCCCGGCAAATCGTCGCACTGAAAGCCGAAATGATGAATCCCAGTCCAACCTTTTGCCACTCCAGAGCCTTCTTCACTCTTGTACTGAAGCAATGCGAGGTTGATTTCGCCATCACTCATATAACAGTTGAAAGCGGTTTTGCCTTCCTTGATTTCAGTACGCTTGAGGCCGAACGCCTTTTCATAAAAATCGGCGGTTTCCTTGATGTCCCTCACGCAAAGCGCGATGTGGCGGATGCGAGCTGTCATGACGCGTGTCCTTTTTGATGACAGGACTCTCCTAAATTATGGCCACTGAGTCAAATTCTATCCCGACGGCGAGTCCTATCCCAGCGAATGGATGGGGCAAAGTTGACCAACTGAGGATGCGAAACGGTTCTGCCACGGACTCATGTAAGAGCGGAACAAGTGCTGCTGTCCGCGCACTTACATATCGCTAAAACTCGCGCCGAGTGTGGAAGGCTATGATTATGGGTTCGCAGCCAGCCCTACGAGCTCAACCGTGCCCGCGCGCTCGGGCGGATCGTGGTTGTTTGCTGCCGGTCCGGGGATCTCAGTACCACTTTTCCATCATCACAGCTCGATTTCATTCAGTCATCTTTTTCTGTAAGGCTGCGTCAGTGCACACAGCGCGTCTGTTTAAAAACTTTCAGATCAGTAAGCCCATGAGATCTGATCTCGAGGTGTTGTTCTGCTAGCCGTGGATGACGCCTATAGGGCACAACACGCGTTGCCGTGAGGAGACAAACCGTCAGGACTGGCTCGCCAAGGCCATGTACCGTTGAGCGCGCGTCGCCGTGTAGCAAGACGCAGGACAAATACGCTCGAAGTCGAGGTCACAGTCACGTCCCGCTCTGCAGTCGCCAACGCCTCCTCAACGCCGCCTGCGCCATACTCAAGACCGGAAACCAGCTTCAACCTTTCCATGGGGGTCCAAAATTGCCAAACAGTGGGGGGTCCCGCTCCCTTCGCCCGATCGCCCCCGCGGCTCGTTGGCTTGTGGCTGCCCGCGCGCAGACTGCATGAGCGCGTTGCGCGTCCCTTTCGGTGCTTTGGGCATGAAACTCCCTTGACAGACGGAAAACGCGATGTAAATGTTATTTACATTCGCACGAGGCCCAGCATGCCTATCGCAACAAAGCTCGATGAGTTCGGAAAGCCAGCATGGATCCTGTTGCTGGTTCTTGGTTTGATCTGGTGGCCCCCGCTCGGGCTGGCCATCTTCGCGTTCATGATCGGCACTGGACGAATGGGTTGGTGGGATTACAACGGCGTGCGCCGGTGGCGGGACAGAGCTAGCGCTCGCTCGAGCGGCAATCGCGCCTTTGACGAGTATCGCGCCGACACGCTACGCAGGCTCGAAGAAGAACAGCGCGAGTTTAAGGAGTTCCTGCAGCGGCTGCGCTTTGCGAAGGACAGAGCCGAGTTCGATCAATTCATGGCCGAGCGACGCGGTGGCCCCGGTGACGCCGCTCCGCAGTCGCAATCCCAGCCGTCGGGCCTTCGACTTATCGCCCCCAGCTCGCCGGCCGCTCCCCACTGACGACCCCGATGCCGGCCAGGGTTTTGGACCGCTTCTTGTTCATCCTACCGGCGTCGTAGCGACGAGTTGATGCCCTCGACGAACGCGATAACGGGCCTAAGGCAATATCTCGATGACGAGACCTAGTTTCCAAGAGTTCTTCCTTTGCTAGCCATGGGCGCTTTGAATTAAGCGTCCAACGCTGAGCGCGTCGGGCACGGCCGCGTCCCAGCGGGCCTTTGCCGTTTAGCAAGGCAACAGAAACGATGCCGCGCGGCGCCTCGTTCGATGGCCCTGGCGATTTCGGTTGCGTGTCGGACCGCTCCGGTGCGTGTGCCGCTGCGTGGCACCGACAGACGACTGGGTAGAGGCGGGTTGAGCAGGCAATGCCTCTATCTGCCCTCGACCGGTACGTCGGTCACTCACGGTCACCGGAATTGTTATCCGAATAAGCTTCTCAATATCGCGCAGGAAGGCCATCTCCTCGCCCTCGCAAAGGGAAATCGCGACGCCTTCCACGCCCGCGCGAGCCGTACGGCCGATACGGTGCACGTAGGTTTCCGGCACATTCGGCAGATCAAAGTTGACGACGTGGCTGACGCCATCGACATCGATTCCGCGCGCGGCGATATCGGTGGCAACGAGGGTCCTGACCTCGCACTTACGAAAGGCGGCGAGAACGCGCTCGCGCTGGTTTTGCGATTTATTGCCGTGAATTGCTTCGGCGCGGATGCCAGCTCGGATCAAGCCACGCACGACCTTGTCGGCGCCATGCTTGGTTCTTGCGAAGATCAAGGCACGGTCAACCGTTTCTCGCCGCAACACGTCGATCAGGACTGCCGGCTTTGCGGCACGATCGACGCGAATGACGCGCTGCTCGACGCGTTCAACGGTCGAGGCGGCCGCCGCTACCGCGACCTTGATCGGGTCGCGCAGCATCTGCACGGCGAGTTCGGCGATGGCACGCGGCAGGGTGGCAGAAAACATCAGCGTCTGCCGCTGGATCGGAAGCATACCGACAATCTCACGGATATCATGGATAAAGCCCATGTCGAGCATCCGGTCGGCTTCGTCGAGAACGAGCCCCTCGACCTGGCCCAATCGGAGCGCATTGTTTTTGACAAGATCAAGCAGCCGGCCAGGCGTGGCGACGAGAACATCCGCGCCATTGAGCAGCGCGCGAACCTGCCCACCCATCGACACACCGCCTATCGCCAGCGCGGCTCTAAGGCGCAGGTGGCGGCCGTACGTGCGGAAGGTATCGAGGATCTGGCCCAACAATTCGCGGGTCGGGCTGAGCACCAGGATTCGGCAGCTCTTGCGCGCCAGCGGGCGCGGGCTGCCGGCGAGACGGTGCAGAATCGGTAGTGCGAAAGCGGCGGTTTTGCCAGTCCCGGTTTGCGCAATTCCGATAACGTCGCGGCCCGCCGCGAGGATCGGAATCGTCTGCTCCTGAATTGGGCTGGGGTTGGGGTGTGGTACTTTTCTTCGGCCCGTGCGCGTGTGATCGCGTCGCGAAGTCCGAAGTCATGAAAAGAGTTCAATGAAGAAGCTTTCTTGCGTATGCGCTTGGACAGCCGCTGCGCGATGCGCGGCGGCCCGTACTGCGGGTGAAACGAGACATCCCGCGCGATCTGGGCTGTCACTGAGATCTGGGCTGTCACTGAGAGATGGAGGAGCGAGCTAGAAATCGTCTGAGGATCCCTACACGCGGCTCGCTGCTGGCCAATGAGGCCGTGTGCACCAGGTGGGCCGCCGGTGTGTTCATTTCAAGGCGGCCGATTGGCTACCGGCGACCGCCTAATCAGCGGCCTCTTTGGCCAATCGAAGCGACTTTAATCGCTGCGTCCTTTCATAAACTCAATTCTCGTAAGAAGCAGCACGGAGGAACTTGTTTTCAAAAAGTGTCGGGTAAAGCCGGTCACCGCGAGCTAACTGGGGTTTGTTATAGTCCTATGTACGCGCGATCGGCTCCATTCCGCTTTTCACGATCGCCTCTGCTGCGCGTGCGGACGCAAAAAATTCAATCAATCGTTTGGAAGCTTCGATCTGTTCCGAGCCGGCAACAATGGCGCCTGAAAACACCTGCACAAACTGAATCTCCGGGACGAGGCTGCCGCCGAAGTCGACGCCGACCGCGTGCAAGATTTCGCTGACCGGCATGACCGCGAGATCGACGTCTCCCGCGGCGACCATGCGGGTGGCGTCCGTGCCGCGCGGAGCCGCTCTTACGCTGATCTTTTCTGCGATTCCGAGCCGCGGAAAAAGCTCGGTGTTTAGCCAAATGCCGCTAGTGCTTCCAGGCATCGCCACGCATTTGGCGTTCAGGAGGAGTTGTTTGAACGCTTCGACTGTGCTCACGTCGGGCTTCAGTGTCCCCGCCCGCACCGCCACGCCGAGGGGGACTTGCGCGAGGTCCACCCCCGTCCGTCGACTATTTGCTTCGCGGCGATTAGCTCAGTCAGACCCTCCCTGGAGAGGATCACCACGTCAGCAGGCACGCCGCGGGCGAGTTGTGCGGCTATTGTGTGCGGTCCTGTTCCCTGCGACGCACCCGATCTCGTCGTGACGTAGATGCCGGTCATCCGCTGGAATTCCGGCAAGAGCTGCTCGTAGGCACCGGAAAATCCGCCGGATATCAGAATGTCCAAACGTGCCATCTGTTTCGCCATCTTCATCGCCGGCCATCAGCGGGGTACTGCCATGTGGCCAAGCATTCGCGGTTTTTCGGGCTGAGCCGCAGACAACGATCTGGGACCAAGGAAACGCGGGACTTGCCATCCGCGATGGCGTGGCGCACCGCTTGGGAGCTGCGGCCCGCGCGCAGCCGCACGGCTTTGGCGCCCGCCTTCGCCGCGCCGCCCCACGCCGACAACAGTCGCAAGTCAAACGGCACACTGCAAGCTTGCGGTCCGAGACAAACTCGTGCCATCGGCTTGGTTCATCATATCCGCGAGATAATCTCCAATGTTGCCAGACTTTTCAGATTGTTTGCCGGCGCAAACAAACTTCGCTGAACCGTTTTGATCCTTTTGCGGCCCCACCTCAAGCCGCATAAGCGTTTGGGATAATAGGGTCCTTGTTCCAATCGCCAATAGGATCGTATGCCCAGACCCAGTCGGAATTGCCGTGGACGCTGCCTTTGCCGGTAGCGATTGACTCCTTCTGGGCGGCTGCGTCGCGCATGTGCTTAAAGCGTGCGTTGCTGAAGGAGAGCCGCTGCACCCCGTGCACACGCGGAATGCGGACGCGGCGGAAATTGCTGAAGGCCTCGACCGGATTACGGCAAGCCTCTAGCCAGCGCGCGAGGATATACGCGTCTTCGAACGCCTGGCAGGCGCCTTGCCCGGCATTGGGCAGCATCGCGTGCGCGGCGTCGCCGATGAGCTGAATTCGGCCCCGGCCCCAATTCTGTGTCAGCGGCCGCGTGAACAGGCCCCATTTTGAGCACTCTGTCACCACGCTGAGCAGCCTCTTAAGACGTGGCTCGGGATCAGGGAAGCTCACCCGCATCTCGTCGGGATCGCCACTGATCGACCAGCCCTCCTCGACCCATTTATCGGTATCCTGTTGAGTGACGATGTTAACAAGCTTGCCACGTCGGATGTAATAAGCGATGAAGTGGCAGCCTGGTCCGACCCATTGAGTATGGCCCATCGGCTCGAGCACCTCCTCCGGCACATCGCTAGCATTGAGGAGCGCGCGCCAGACCATCTGACCGGTGTAGGTTGGGTTGTCTGCGCCGTAGAGCGCCTGACGGATGGCGGAGCGCACGCCATCAGCGCCGATCACATACTCGGCCTCGATGTGGACACCGTTGCTGAATGCGAGCACGACGCGGTCGCTTCTCTCCACCACGCCTGTCAGGCGGTGTCCGAGATGAATAGCGTTAAGATCGAGCCCCCTTGCCAGCGCGTCCAGGAGGTCGGCTCGGTGAAAGGTGTAATACGGGGCGCCATACCGCGCCGCGAGCTGGTGACGATCGTTAAACTCAAGGAACTTCCCTGTCTGCATGTTGCGCGTGTAGATTCCGGGCGACAAGTGACCGACCGCAGCGATCTTGTCGGCAACGCCCATTGCCTGCAGTGCTTTGACGGCCTGCGGGCTGGTATTGACGGCGGCACCGATCTCGCCCAAGTTCGCCGCAGCCTCGAAAACCTGAGCCTTTACGCCGAAGGTCCGCAGTGCCTGCGCAGTCGCGAGTCCCGCGAGCCCACCGCCGACAATCGCAATTCCACCACTCGATGACATCGCTTCCTAGCCCTTCTGATCGGGGACAGATATTGCGTCCCGAAATTCCAAAGGCTTCGACCTGGATCTCAGACATGTTTTGACATTCTGCCCAGCTCCCCTCAACTTGCCCAGTGGGTTACACAAGGGACCTGCCATGAAAAGACACGCACGCGTTGTCGTCGCCAATTTCTTGCGGGCGTTGGTTTCAATCGCGCTCGGCGCGGCGGTGACGGTCAAAGCCTTTGCCGCGGACGAGGTCAGGATCGCAAAGGCGCAGGGCTTTATTTTGGGACTTCCTTCCCGCCGACGTTGGCATCGCTTACGGTATATTCGCAAAATACGGTCTCGACGTAAAAACTTCGGCCCTCGCCGGCGATGGTACGGTGCAGCAAGCGCTGGTTGCCAACAGCATTGACTTTGGTCTCGGCAGCGGACCCGGCATGGCGTTTGCCGCCAAAGGATCGCCGGCGCTGGCTATCGCAGCGCTCGAGGGCGCACCGCGCGATCTTTGCATCGTTGTCGGCGCCGACTCGCCGATCAAAAAAGTCGCTGATCTAAAGGGCAAGCTCGTCACCGTTTCGACACGTGGTTCGCTTAGCGATTGGCTCGCCAAGCGGCTTTCGATCACAGAGGGATGGGGCCTGGATGGCATCCGCCGACTGGCGCTCGGCGCCTCGCCGGCGCGCATCGCTGCGCTACGCACAAAGCAAACCGCTGCCGATATAACCGGGCCGGAAGCGGGCTTCCTGCTCGAAGAGAAGCACGAGGCGAGAATTCTCACAACCATGGACAAATACGCGCCTGACTTCATCACCCACGTCGTGTTTGCGCGGAAGGATCTCATTGCCAAGAAACCCGATCTCGTCCGGCGTTTCCTAAAGGGCTACTTCGCCTCCATCGCTTACATGAAGGCGCACAAGGAGGAGACCGATGCAGTGGCGGTATCGGCGCTCAAGGAGACGCCGACATCGGCCAGCAAGACTTATGACTATTTGATATCTGCGCTCAGCAACGATGGGAATTTCTACCCGAGGGCGGTCCAGGTGCTCAAGCAATCGTTCGTCGATATGAACAATCTCAAGGTCGTACCGCCGGACAGTGAGCTCTTCACCACCGCATTTGTCCCGGTAAAGCCTTAGCGGTTTCCAACATGCTGACCATTCCGAACCCGATTTGGCGTCCCGCCACGATGCGGTCGCGGATCATGCTAGAGACCGTCTCGGAACTCGTAGCGGCCGACGAGTGGCCGAACAAGCAGGTGATGATCCTGATGCGGCCACAGGGCGACGACAAATGGCGCACGCGTTTCTTTGCCAGCGACTCGCCGGTTTCGGTCGATGCGGTAGCCAGCGGCGAGGCGGATATTGCGATCTGCAATCCGGGCGGGGTGCTCGGCATGGCCCTGCGCGGCCGCGGTCCCTTCAAGAAGCCGATCCCGCTCCGCTCGATCATGGTGATTCCGCAATTTGACCAGCTTGGGTTTGCGGTAAGCGCCAAGACCGGACTTAAAACCCTGGGCGACCTAAAGCGGACCCGCTATCCGCTCAAGGTTTCGTTACGGGGCCAGCCCGACCATTCCGTGCATCTCATTTGCAATCAGGTGCTCGGTGCATACGGCATGTCATTCGATGACATCGTGAACTGGGGTGGCAAGATCGTTTACACAGCCGGAATGCCTAATCGCCCCGACCGCCTCGGCGCGGTCGCGCGCGGCGAGTTGGACGCGGTATGGGACGAGGCCCTACCGGTTTTCGCGCGCGAAGCCATCGAACAGGGTATGCGATTCCTCGCGGTAGACGAGCCGGAGCTCCGCGCGCTCGAAGCGGACGGACTGATGCGGGCTGCGATCACGGACGAAGAATATCCCGGCGTTGGAGAAACCGTTTGGACCGTCGATTTCAGCGGGTGGCCGCTGTTCTGCCTCGCGGGGGCGCACGATGAAATGATCTACAATTTCTGCGCGGGGCTCGAGGCGCGGAAGGATCGGATCCCCTGGTACGGCGAGGGTCCCCTGCCGCTCAATAAACTGTGCAAGGACACCAGCGAAGGGCCTCTTTACGTTCCGCTGCATCCAGCGGCCGAGCGGTTCTGGCGCGAGTGCGGATACCTGCCCTGACGAGCGCCGGTGCCGAACGAAATAGTCAGACTGATGGATCGGGAACCTCGCGCGCAGCGCAGACGTTTCGCGATCTATTGCGTGTGATCCAAGCCGAACTGGGCGCGATCGATATGTGCACGTGCCGTATCGGAAATGAGCTTCTGCCGAAAATTCTCCCACGGCCGGTTGATATCGAACTCCCAGGGTTCAAACAACTCCGGCTCGTCCATCATTACAATGTTACGATCGATTTGCAGCGCCTTCGCCTGCATGCGGGCATTGATGTCAGTGTACGCAGCGAACACGGTGGCCTGCTTCACCGACGACCCGACGACGACATTACCGTGCCCTCGCATTAGTGCTAGCGGGCTGTCTGCAAGTGTCTTCGCGAGCGCTGCGCCGCGTTCTTTATCGGTGATCTGCATGCCGCGCCCGTTGCCGCGAACGTCGCGAATCTCGAAATTCGGGGTACGCAGCGGTATGAAGCCCGCCTGAACGATGACCGGACGCAATGCAACGCTCGTGAGGCTGAAGGGGATCACGGCCTGCGAGTGAGAATGCACGATTGCGTTGACGTCGGACCGCACTTTGTAGATTTCGCCATGTAGGTACCGCTCGCCGTTGACTCGCCGCCCGCGCGGATCGAGCGGTTGGCTGGTCTCCACGCTGAACTCGAGAACGTCATCGGCCTCCACGAGCGCCGGTGGCATGGCGCGAGGGAGCAGAAAGTGCTGTGCATTGGCAATCGAGCGAGCGCTGATATGGCCAAAACTGTCGAGGACGGCTTCGTTCACTAGAATTTTGTAGGCCAGCACAAGATCGGCGAGTGGCTCGGCGTCAATGGCCATTGCTATGTTTAGCTCCTCTTTTTACACGCACTATCGTTCTGCGGCCTTATCATCGATCAGGCCTTAAAACACCAGTTCGAGGGCCGAGTGCGAACGTGCTCACAGGATGATACCAGTTGTCGGACCTGTCGCAACGCGCAATCACTCCTTCAGTGCCCTCGCCATATAAATTTGCGCGGACTTCCAGTCGGGCGGATGGTGATTGCGTGCATCCTCATTGATTGCCGTGGCGGCTGCCCCTGGCAAGCGGAAACCTTTGTAATCCTTCGCGCGGAACGCCGACGATGCCCGCAAGCGCAGATAAGTCGCGCTTGTCCTTGGATCATAGCCGAATTTTGCATCACCTTCATTGACGATTAGTTCAGACAAAATTCAAGTTCCTCGCGATCAAACATTGTGTTGACTCATTGCTTTTGGTTAGCTGGGCGTTCTGCAAAGCCGGGCCATCTTTGCATCGGCACTGCTTCAAGAAATAGGGGATCAGCATGTGCTGGCCGGCCGCTCCGGTTGATAAAGCGCCGGCCAGCCAGACGCGCCAAGGTGGGCCCTTGCCCTGGTAAAGTATTCCTGCCTTGCGCTCAACGCTGCATACCATGCTGCGTACGGCCGCGTTCGCCCGAACCTACTCTAAAGTCTGTTCGAGCGACTCAGTTGTTGTCAAATACCGATCCTGGACTCGCTGGGGAGACTGGAATTTCAGGTGCTTCGGGCACAGTCTATCCATTCCATCGATTGAAAGCCGGCGGCATTGTTGGAGGGGTGCTCGACAGCCCGTTGAATCCGCCGCGCGTGCGACCCGCGCCATGAGCGCCCCCATAATGATGGACGTGGGCGGCGGCCAAGGCATCGGTCGTCACGGCCGCGCTGAGCATAACGGCCAGGATCATGCGCCCTTCAAACAAGGTCAGGTGATGTCTTCTCAGGTTCCCCAAGTTTCACTGAAGATATGGCGGCGATCACCATGATCGCCAGTAAATTTCGGTTGAGATGGCCTGCTGTTTGGTCGGCCTGAAGGCAAAGCCATTTCCGCCGAGAAGCGTTCAGCGGCATCAACGATCGGTTTAGCCCACGCCTGCCGGTTAAAGCTGGCTTTATCCGTTCAGGAACAATTGACTTGCCGATTTGTCCATTCGCTTTGAACAGGCCTGCTGGCTGCACGTGTATCAATCCTCCTGACCGATTTGCAGGCAATCTACTGCGCTTAAAAGGGATGCTCAATCCAGCAGCTTCGGGTTTCATAAAATCGTAGGTCGAGGTTAAACCCAGCGTGAAAGTGAGTGTAAAGTGAGTGTTAAACCATTAATAGGACTCACTGACCTGAACAGCAGATCCTGATGTGATATCGCAGACACACGGATCCATATGCTGAGCAGCGTACCAGAGGACGGGGCGAGGGTGTGAGCTGCTGGTCAGGCGATAACGAGGAGAACGAGCTCAAGAGCTTCTTGCTAACGCTGCGGACGGACCGTGAGAATGACCAGAAATGAAAAAAGCTGGTCGCACCCTTGCCAGTTCGGATGATTGTCGCTTCTATTTTGCCGCGGTTGCCGGCGCGACTGGCGCAACGGCGGCCGATGCGACTTGTGGCTCCGCGCGTTCCTCCGCCGGACCCTTCTGCCGCCTCAGATTAAGGGCACAATTGATCACACCCACGTGGCTATAGGCTTGCGGGAAGTTACCGAGCATACGGCCGGTCACCGGATCGATCTCTTCGGCGAGCAGGCCCACGTCGTTGCAGCGTGATAGCAAACGCTCAAACAGCCTGCGGGCGTCCGCAAAACGGCCCTGCAACACGTAATTGTCGACGAGCCAAAAGCTGCACGCGAGAAAAGCGCCTTCCCCCGGCGGGAGGCCATCGGCGCCATGGTCGTTCTCGTAACGCAGAACGAATTCGCCGTCGATGAGCAGCGTATCCTCGATGGCCCGCAGCGTCCCCCGGATCCGCGGATCATTTGCTGGAAGAAACCCAACGAGCGGGAGCTGCAACAGGCTAGCATCTAGCCGCTTGGAGCCGTAGGCTTGAACGAAGCTGTTGAGCTCGTTGTCGAAACCTCGTTCGCAGACTTCGCCATGAATTTCGTCGGCGAGGGTGCGCCAGCGCTGGCCCGAGTGGCCGAGTGCGCGGGCTTCCAGATCATTCGCCACGCGGTCGAATGCGACCCAAGCCATGACCTTCGAATGAACGAAATGCTGCCGCCCGGCGCGCATTTCCCAAATGCCCTCGTCCGGCTGCCGCCAAGCCGTTGCTAGGTAGTCCAATATAACCGGCCGGACCGCGCGGCCACGTTCGGATGGCTCCATGCTGGCTTTGAGCGCCTGAAACATTGCGTCGGCGAGCTCGCCGAAGACGTCGATCTGCAGCTGTCGAGATGCATCATTGCCGATCCGCACCGGCGAAGAGTTCTCGTAGCCGGACAGCCAAGGGACAATTAGCTCCGGCAGCCATCGCTCGCCGCCCACCCCATACATGATTTGGACCTGGTTCGGGCTGCCAGCGATCGCTCGCACAAGCCAATCGCGCCATGACCGGGCTTCGTCGTAGTATCCGAGATTCATCAAGGCCAACAGCGTGTACGTGGCGTCGCGGAGCCAACAGAAGCGATAATCCCAGTTCCTCGTGCCGCCTAGGCGCTCGGGCAGCGAGGTCGTGGCGGCGGCAACGATTCCGCCGGTCGGAGCGTAGGTCAAAGCCTTCAAGGTGATGAGCGAGCGCTTGACGGCTTCCGTCCAAGGCCCAAGGTCAGGACACCTATCGCTCCATTCCCGCCAGAACGTTTCGGTCCGCGCCAGCGCCGCCAAAGGGTCGATCGCCGGCGGCGGGCTTTGAAATGATGACCCGTGGGAGAGTGTAAAGGGAATGGATTGGCCGGCCTCGACCGCGAACTCGCCGAGGGTTTTTAGGTCTTCACCGTAGAGTGCGACCTGGGTTCGCAGGACCAGCCGCTCCGAACCCGCGATGGCGTTGATGGTGCCGTCATCGAGCCGGTTCACCCACGGGACGGTCGCCCCGTAATTGAAACGGGCCACGAGCTCACTCTGAAAAATCACGCGACCGGACCGGCCCACCACAATCCGCATCAGGTCGGCACCATCTGCCGGAGGCATGAAATCGATGACGGTCGCCGCGCCAGATTCGGTTTGAAATTCGGTTTCCAGGATAGAGGTGCCGGGGCGATAATGCCGTTTAACACTGATCGGTGAAGCTGTTGGCGCAATCAGCCAGCGGCCATTGCCGGCATCCCCAAGCAGGGCGGCAAAGCAGGCCGGCGAATCGAAGCGCGGCCAGCATAACCAATCGATCGAGCCGTTGAGGCCGACCAAGGCCGCGCTCTTGCAATCGCCGACCAGTGCGTAGTCTTCAATACGTAGCGCCATTGATCTTTGGTGGCACGACAGGAATCAACGCCCCGCCTCATGCGCTCTCATGGGTCGCTGCTTTCGCTTTGTCGTGACTTTTCCATCCTCCGCAGCCACGCATGCGTCGGTCGATATCATAGACAACGTGCCCTAGAGGGGTAATGGGCCAGGCCCCGGTCGAGGCAGCAAAGGGACTCGTCCGTCAAACTGATGCTGTCAAAAACCAAACGAAGGCGGGCAAGGCCCGCTCCAATCATCATCGAGGACGGCCATGCCCATTATGTCGGAATCCACGTCACTTTGGAAGCTTCAAGCGCGGCATCGTCAATGGCAACGACAACATCGCCTTCGAAAGCAAGATCAACAGTGGACCGGTGCTTTTAGGCTTAGCGTAGGTAAGAGGCCGGAAAGTGGAGATCTGACGCTGACTAAAGTTCGACCATGGCCGTTTTGCGTCAACCACGGTCATCATATAGCCGAACTGAGCTTTGAGCTTCTCTTAGGTATAGTTTCCAGGGACAACAGCGACGGTCGATCAATGCTCGTGCAGCTTGGCGTTGTGCCAGTGTCGAGCACGATGGCGAGCCGCGGCGCGTCGGGTCAGCATGATCGGGAAACCTCGATCGGCTGTACTACCGGATAGCGGCTGTTAAAGCCGTGGGCCGATTTTAGCGGGCATACTAATTATGACGAACGACATTGCCGTCGATCTCTTTCCCGTGACCAAGGGTGCGGCTCGGGCGGCCGTCCCGCTGTACACATCGGTGACCTTAGCCTCAGCTGCTGTCATTGCACTCCAGATTGCGGTCATGCGAATTTTCGCCGTGGGCAGCTGGTCGCATTTCGGTTCGCTCGTCGTAAGCCTTGCGATGTTAGGCTTTGGCCTCAGCAGCGTCGCCCTGTGTCTAGCGGAAACATGGTTCGCGGCGCATTGTCGAACAGTGGCGGGTTGCGCGCTTGCGTCATTCGGTCCTTTAGCAGTCGGCGTTGATTTGATCGCCCAGCAAATTCCGTTTAACGCCATCTTTATCGTTTCCGACCCAGCTCAGAAGTGGCGCCTGGCTGCGAAGTTCGTTCTTTACATGGTTCCATTCCTCGCAGGCGCGCTTTTTCTCGGCGTAGTGTTTGCGAGAGCCCGGGAGGTCTTTGGTCGAGTCTACTTCGCCGATCTGGTGGGGGCGGGTGCCGCGGGTTTGGCGATGTTCGGCCTGATGTATGTCGTACCGCCCGAAGATCTGATTCTTGCGCCGACGACGCTCGGCGGTGCTGCAGCGATCTGCTGGTTTATTGGTTTTCGACAATGGCTCGGGCTCGGAGCCACCCTGAGTTTGACCACCGCGGCAGCGATGGTGCACCTCGTGCTGCCGGGCGCCCTCGGAATACAGAAGCTTGCGGTCTCGGACTACAAGGGCGTTGCCTATGTTCGCCGGCTTCCGGACCGCAGGCTGATATACCGAGCTCTGTCCCCGTTCGGGGACCTTCAAGTTTATGCCAGTTCATATCTGCATTTTGCGCCGGGCCTATCAGACAACGCCGCATTCAATCTGCCGGAGGTCCCCGCAGACGCTTATGCCGGTCTTTATTTCGATGGTGATGGTCCAACCGGAATCATGCGCAAACTACCGGTTTCGCAGACAGCCTATTTCCGCTTTTTGCCGATGTATTATCCATATGTGGTTCAGTCCAGGCCGAACGTGTTCATCGCGCGATTCGGCGGGGATATTTCGGCACTGGTCGCTTTGCGCAGCAATGCGAGAAGCGTCACCATTGCTGAATCGAACCCGGCTGAGCTGCGGGCTTTTCGCGACCGGGCGCTGCGGCGATTTACCGGAGACGTGCTGAGCGAAGTGACAGTGATCCCCTATGACGGGAGATTGTTTCTCGAGCAAACCTCCAATCGGTATGACGTGGTGGATCTCAGCCTCACGGATTCAACCGGGCTTTCCAACCCAGGGGGATTTCCCGTCTTCGAGAAATACGATTACACCGAAGAGGCCATGGAAACCTATATACGCGCTCTGAAGCCCGGAGGAGTGCTGTCAGTCACAGTGTGGAACAAAGAAGAGCCGCCCAAATCCGTTCTCAAGCTTTACGCCACCATTGGACGGGCGGCGCAAGCAACTTCCAGAACACCCGTATCGAGATCGTTTTTCGTCGCCGCGAGCTATCTGTCGACGACGACTGTTCTTTACAAGAAAGGCGGCTTCAGCGCAGACGATTTGAAAAAACTTACTGCGTATAGCGGCGACATGTCATTCGATGTGATTTATGCGCCGGGCTTTCATTTCGACGCAGCGAAGGCGGCGTCCATCCTGAGTGATTATCATCGCATGATTTTCGGCGACTCCCCACGAAGCGCGAGTAATCCGGGCGCGACAGCTCCGTCAAGACATCAAGTCGCGGGGGTACAGGGATCTGGATCAGATCCTTCGACCGAGCCGCCGCCTTCGGTGCTTACTGATCGCCTCGCTTGGCGGGACCTTGTCGCTAACCGCTGGGCGGATTTTGCAGATCACTATGTTTTCAATTCGAAGCCGTTGACCGATGACCGTCCTTATTTTGCCGGATACGTAAAGCTCGGTGAGCTTGTTCCGGCTCTGAGCCAAGTTGATCAGCTACAGGATGATTGGGGATATCTCGCGATGTGGGTCACTTTGGCTGTGGCTTTTGCGGCGGCCGTCCTTCTCGTACTGAGTCCGGTGTTGTTACGCTGGCGTCTCACATTCAGCCAACAGCCCGGCAAGCTCGGTGCCATCATCTATTTTGCGTGTCTCGGCTTGGGCTATATGATGGTCGAGATCGGATTGCTTGCTCGATTCGTGCTCCCACTGGAAAACGCAACGGTATCGGCCGCAACGGTGATTGCTGGAATGTTGGTCTTTTCCGGATGGGGCAGTTTCTCAGCCGAACGAATCCGCCAACGAGTTCACCTTGTTTTGCCATTAATTCTGGGCGCGATCGCCGCCGTGCTTTTTCTTTATGGCGTCGCACTTGTTCTGCCCTTACGGTGGATCGGCACTCAGCCTTATGCAGCGCGAGTAACGTTCTCTCTTGCGTTGATTGCGCCGCCAGCGTTCCTGATGGGTTTTCCAATGCCGAGCGCCATGGCCTTGCTGGCGAAGCAAGGGAAGTCGTCGCTCTTCATCTGGGCCTGGGGCATCAACGGTTGTTGTTCGGTGATAGGCGCAGCGGCGGCGCCGATCCTCGCAGTGCAGATGGGCCTCTCGTTCGTATTGAGCGCTAGCGCTTGTGCTTATTTGATTGCCATTCCCGCCTTCTTCCTCTTGTTCGCAAACAAGTTCGCCCGGTCAGTTAAGTTCATGCCCACGCAGATCGTGTCTTCTCGAAAGTAAGTTGAGGATTAATGCGATGGGCCGGATCAGGCTGTGGCGCGCTCGCGTCGCGTATCAAGTTGGACAGAGATCAATGCCTGTCAATGTGCCGACCGGGCTGCAGGCTCGAACGGAGCGCCTGCCGATGTGCGCTGCGCCGAACCCAACTTGGAGATTCATCATCGCCACTGTACTAGCTGTCGGCTTGTCTTGCCGGTTGGCGCCTGCCTTGGCCGATAAATCCGTGAAATTCGACAGCGCTGCTACCCGCGGCGGGCAAGGCTCGGCCGGCGCCGGTCAGCCCGGCACGGCCATAAACGGTTATCTAACGAAGCCAAGCGGCCATGGCCCATTTCCCGCAGTGGTCCTCCTCCACTCCTGCCTCGGCCTGCCGCGAGATAGAAGCGCGATCGGGAACATGATCGCGAGCTGGGGCTATGTCGCGCTTTTCGTCGACGATTTCGGGACGCGCGGCCTGAAGCAAACTTGCACCGTCAATTTCCCCGAGGGCGTCGCCGACGCTTACGCTGCTTTGAACTACGTTGCGAGTTTCGCGTTCGTGGACAGGACGAGGATAGCGGCCGTAGGCTACTCGCAAGGCGCCGATACGGCGCTGACTATTGCCTCCGGCCGTTTCGCGTCGGCCTTCGTGTTGCTGCAAGGCGCCGAATTCAAAGCCGCAGCGGCCTTCTATCCGCCCTGCACCAACCAACGTGACGCGCGCCTGGCGCTCCCGACCCTTATCCTCGTCGGCGACGGCGACGACGTCACGCCCGCAGCCGACTGCGCGCGCCTGGCGCGTGCACAGCCGCGCGGCATTTCGAAAGTGAAGCTCATTGTCCTCGCGGGCGCCGAGCATGCGTTTGACAACCCGGTTTTTTTGGGTGGTGCACGCGTTTATGGGATGTGGCTGAAATACGATCGTGCCGCTGCCGAACGAGCGAATGCCGAGCTGCATCATTTTCTCGCAATACAGCTCCGCCAACCCGCTGCGCGATGATGCTGCTAGAGCTTGCCGACTTGGGAAAAGGCCAATGTCATCTCCTGGCGCAGAAGAAGCCTGGATCCTGGCGCAGAAGAAGCCCGGAAGCCTCGTAATCGCGTGAACGCTCTGTTGAACTTCGCGTCGAAGAACTTTCAACGCCATCAAGGCGGCGTCAAGGACAGCTGGTGCATCGCTAAATCCGCGCCAGTTCGAGCGAACATAAGCCTCGCGCTCGCGCCGCCCCTTCTTCCCGGCTCCGACTTGTCATAACATTACCGAGCTTGGGCTCGAGGGAGAATCCGCCATGCGAAGACGGGACTTTATGCTAGCCGCGTGGGGGAGCCTCGCCACCGCTTTTCCGGCGTTCGCCGCGGTGCGGCAGCCGTTCCTGCCCGATCTGCGGCCTCCCATGGACCGGCGCGCCGACTTCGTTGCCTGGATGGTCACCAATCGCGGCGAGGATCCGACTTCCCTGGAGGAGCGGTTCGATCGCTATCTCCAGCTGATTGCCTTTCACGATTTGTGGACCGCCGCCGACAAGCGCGCCTTCCTGATGACACCGCGCGAGGAATTCGTCCTTCCGCAGGATCGCGGGCGCGCCTATGTGGACCATTATCTCGACATCGGCTACGGCGCGACGATAACCCCGCCCGGCACAATGGGACGCATGACGAGCGCGCTCGAGATCGGCCCCGGCGAGAAAATCCTCGAAATCGGCACGGGCTCGGGCTACCAATCGGCGCTGCTGAGCTATCTCACCAGTGGTATCTGGTCGATCGAGATCATCCCCGAGCTCGCGGCGCGCACGCGCGGAGTTTACGATGCGTTGATCGCTAACGGCTACCGCGAATATGCCACGATTACGACTAGACAGGACGATGGCTATTACGGCTGGGCGGAGGCGGCGCCCTTCGACAAGATCATCGTGACCTGCGGCATCGACCATATCCCGCCGCCGCTCCTGCGGCAGCTAAGGCCGGGCGGCATCATGGTCATCCCCGTTGGGCCACCCGGCGCGCAGCATATCCTCAAAGTGGTCAAGACGGTCGGCCCCGACGGCGCCTTCAAAGTGGCGCGCTCGGATATTTTCGGCGGCAAGATCATTCCCTTCGTGCCGCTGACCGGCGGGCACCAGAGGGCGTAAGAATAAAGATTGTGAGATGGGAAGCTCCAAGAAATCGAAACGGCGAGTGCCGCATAGCGCGCAGGGAATAAATGCCATCGCAATTGCCAGAGACTAGGCAGTACTAGCATCACGGCATCATTGTGGTTCGGCACGGCCCCCCGCGGCCAAGCACAGGCGCTGCCGTTTGCCCATGGCATACCCCGATTTGCGCCCAGGCATCTCGGGAGTGGAGTGAGAAAGCGGGATGCGATCTCATTCCCGTTTGTGCAAAAGCGCCGGGGCCCGCATCCAATTCCGGGCAGTCGCCGTTGTACCCCGGCTGGCTGTTCTTCGAATCCGATGCATTTGCTCGTCGGTACTGCCGACCCGATTTGCGACAGGCTGCACTGCAAAGCGATCGCGATACTTCTTCTTGGTCGCCTAACGATCTTTTCGACGTCGGTGTCTTGGCAAGCTACCGGTGTTCCCCCGGGGCAAACGGCCCAAATGATACGCTGGCCTTTCCGGTGTTAGTCGGGGGGGTTTGCGGGCCAGCGCGAATTCTCAGTCAGTTATCATTCTTTGCGAGCTCCGATTCCTTGACACGCAAATCGGCGCATGAACTCATTTCAGCCAACCGCGGCTGCGGCATGATGCGATCGCTCGCGCAACCCGGCGTGCTCCATGCGCGGCAGCAGCTCGTCCCTGATGTGAGGAAAATCATTGACGTAGTTGATCATGCCGAGCGCGAGACCATCGAGACCGGCACCGCTTAGGCGCTTGAACGTTTCGACGGCGTCGTCGTAGCTGCCGATACACGGAAAACCCGCGCCGCTGATCAGGCGCTCCTTGAGCTTGTTCTCGTCGGCCTTGAGCCAGGTGTTGATGCGCGAGCCGCGTAGCTTGAACGCGTAGTCAGCCGCTTCCCAGTCGCCCTGCTCGTGGACGATATAATGATGGTATTCCTCCGCTTCCTTGCGGGTACGGCGGACCATAAGATGGCAGCTGGCAAAGATATTGCGCAATTGGCATGGCGGTGCGGCATCGCGAAAATATTTGAGCTTGCCGCGGAGATCATCGTCGGTCGGCGGCACCGTCGTAAACAGACAATCGGCATTGCGCGCGGCAAAATCGCGGCCGGTTTCCGAATTACCGGCGCTGACCAGAATCGGCCGGCTCCCCCACCACGGCTTGGGTTTGCCGAGCACGGCTTTCAACTTGTAATAGCGGCCATCGAAATCGAACGGTTGGTCTTCCGACCAGACGCGATTGACGATATTTAGCCACTCTTCCGCATAGTCGTAGCGCCCGTCGTGATCGCCGAGCGGCACGCCCATCATGCCGAACTCGATGGGATTCCAGCCCGAGACGACATTAAGCCCGAAGCGGCCATGCCCGATATGGTCCGCCGTCACCATCTGCTTAGCAGCGAACACCGGGTTAATGAAGGCGACGTGGAGCGTGCCGAATATCGTAATGTCGTGCGTCGAGGCGAGTAGCCCGCAAGCCCAGGCGATTGTTTCGAACGTGGTGCCCTGGGTGTCGCTCTCGCCTTGATAGCCGTGCCAGCGTCCGATCGGCAGCAGGAACTCGAGCCCCGCCTCATCGGCAAGCTGCGCCGCCTTGACATTATTGTCCCAGGATGCGTCCCAGCGTTCCGGCGCTTTGGTGAGGCTTAAGCCTCCCCGGCAGTTCATTCCGAATAGACCGAGCTTGAATTTGTTCTTGTTATAGATGCGAGTTCTCGTTTCTGCTCATGGGCACTTCCGCTCTTCCCGAGCTACCATCGTTGGCCGTAAGGATATGCCGATCGCACTCTCCCGGAAACTCCGCCGCTCGGTTGCGGGCGCTGTCAGGCATCAGGCGCGTCCCAGGATCAGCGTGGAGTGACACACCTGATTGCCGCCATGACCGGAGACGAGCGCGATTTCGGCGTTGGTGACCTGGCGCTCCGCCGGATAAGTGTGGCGCATCTGGCGCGCGCCTTCGACGACCTGCAGCATGCCCTCGCAATGCGCTTCCGAGAGCTGGCCCCCTGACGTGTTGGTCGGTAGCCGGCCGCCCATGCGCAAGGCACCCGAGGCAACGAACGGCCCGCCCTCGCCCTTTTTGCAGAACCCGTAATCCTCAAGCTGTGCGAGCACCATGTAGGTGAAGCAATCGTAGATCTGAGCGGTATGGACATCGGCCGGGTCTACCCCTGCCATCCGGTACGCCGCTTCGCCGCTCTTTTTGGCCGCGGTCGTCACCATGTTGTCGTCGGCAAACCAGCCGCGCAGATTGTTGAAGCTCCCGAAACCCTTGATCGGCACCGGCGGCTGGCGCAGGTCGCGCGCGCGTTCCCGGCTTGTCACGATGACAGCACCGGCGGCGTCGCTGCGCAAGCTGCAATCGAGCAGCCCGAATGGTACGACGACCGGCGCCGCCTCGTGGTATTGCGCCATGGTCAGCGGCTTTTTCATTTGCGCATCGGGGTTGCGCAAAGCGTGTTCGCGGAACGCCATCGCGATTGCGCCAAACTGGTCGCGGGTCGTGCCGTAAAGGTGCATGTGCCGCGTCGCGCCGAAAGCATGTGCAGCGACCGCACCGAAATAGCCGTATTCGGGACCGAATTCGTGCGCGAGCTGGCTGTCGGGCCGCGTCTCGTTGCGAACGTTGGCTTCCTTCGACGAATGCGTGCGTGACCACGAATCCCGGCCGAAGCCGATGATTACGGTGGATGCCATGCCGGCCTTGATCGCCATGGTCGCGAGCGCCACGCCGAGAATCTGGCTGGCACCGCCGTTATCAAGGGAAGTCGAAAACCGGGCGTTGATGCCGAGCCGCGCACCGATTTGTTGGTGATGGGTGTAGCTCTCGTCCGGGCCGCGGCAGACGAGGCCGTCGATGTCGGTGACGTTCAGGCCGGCGTCGACGATGGCGTTGTGCATGGCTTCGACCAGAAGATCGAGACTAGACACGCCGGGGACGCGGCCCAACCGGCTGTGGCCGGTGCCGACGATGGCGCAAACGTCGCGCAGCTCGCCTGATGGCTCGATCATGGTGATCTCCGGTGCCCGCCGATCTTTTGCTTATTTTGGCCTATTTGACGATGTTGCGAATGCGCGCGATCACGTCCGGCGGCATCGAATAGATGCGTTCGAGCAGCGCGTTGATATCAAGGCCGCCAATCGGATCGACGTGGGCCTTCTGCGCCTTGGCATCGGCGAGAAATTCCGGGTCCTTCATGGTCTCGTCAAATGCCGGGCGCAGTGCCGCGACGCGGTCGGCGGGCATTTTCGGCGGCAGCACGAACGGCCGGCCCATGACCTGTTCGGCGAAGGCGATCTCGAATAGCTGCTTGCCGGCAGGCGTCGGCTCGACCTCAATGGCGGTCGGCACGCCGGGGAAAGCGGGATCGCGCTTCATGCCCATTAGCATGATGACCTTGCCGTCGCCCTTGGCAAGCCACGGCAAGATGCGGGCGCGGAACGGCGCCGATGAGCCGCCCGAGATGTGCGCATCGACTTCGTTGCGTTCGAGGGCCAACAAGCAGGCCTGGGAGCCCGCATAGCCGGTGATTGGCTTGAGCCTGGTGCCCAGTGTGTCGTTGAGGAGGCGCGCGTACACCGTGGTCGGTGAATTATCCGCAGTGGAGCTGACCGTTACGCGACGCGTTTTTAGGTCGTCGATAGTGTGCAATCCCGACTTAGTGGACAGAAGGAAAAGGCCCACCTCCTGCTCCGGCGAGCCGAGCCAGTGGAATTTGCGCGCGTCGAACTGGATGCCGGCGCTGTTAAAACCATAGAAGCGGGCGAGCCCAGTGTTGCGCGACAGACCGCCGATTACACTGCCGTCCTGCGCCGCGACATTATAAAGATAGTTTGCGACCCGCAGGCCTTCGGCGCCGACCATGTTGGAAATGACGATGTTCGGATCGCCGGGAATATGCCGCGGCATGTGCTTGGCGAGAAGCCTCGCATATTGGTCGTAGCCGCCGCCGACCGAGGCCGCGGTGTAAAGCGTGATTGTCTTGCCGCGATAAAAATCGGTCACCGACTGAGCACGTGCCCACCGCGTCGCCAACAGAGCGATGCCTGCGACCAACGCCGCTGCCACATTTCGCCTGGACAAATTGTTTTCGAGTGCGCTCATGGGCGCACCTTCAACTTCGCGAGAATTTCCTCGGTGTGCTCGCCGAGTTCCGGCGAGGCGGAGCGGATTTGCGGCGGCGTGGCCGACATCCGCACACCATTGCGCACCAGCCCGACCGAGCCGATCCGCTTGTGCGGTACATCCTGGCGCAGCCCGAGATGCTGGACCTGCGGATCGCTGAACACCTCGTCGAGCGTGTTGACCGCCGCCGCCGGAACGTCGGCGGCTTGCAGCTTGGCAAGCCACGCCGCACGGCTGTCGGTCTTAAAAATTTTGGCGAGCTCGGCCTGCAACACGTCGTAGTGCCGGCCGCGCGCTTCCTTGGTGGCGAACCGTCGGTCGTCAAGCCATTCCGGCCGGCCGGCGACCTGGGCCAACGCCTGCCAGAATTTGGTCGGCGTCGACAGGTGCAGGACGAACGGCTTGCCGTCGGCTGCCGCGAATGCATAGACTTGCGCCTGATGCGTCCGGGTGGCGCGGTTCGGCACCTTGCCATTTTCGAAAAAACGCGCGGCATTCTCACCGCAGAACGAAACCGTGGCTTCCAGCAGCGATGTATCAATGCGCTGGCCGATGCCCGATCGACCGCGCGCAATCAGCGCCGCCAAGATACCGTTGCAGGCGGTGATCCCCGACAGATGATCGGACAGCGATATCCCCATCGGGCGCGGCTCATCGAGATCGGTGAGCAGACTGAGAAGCCCGCTGACCGACTGCCCGACAGTATCGTAACCGGGGCGCGATGCATAAGGACCGCTGCTGCCGAAGCCGGTGATCGAGCACCACACCAGGCCTGGATTGTCGCGCGACACCTCCTCGTAGCCGAGGCCGAGCCGCTCCATCGTGCCGATCCGGAAATTCTCGATCAGCACATCTGCGGTATGCACCAGCGCCCGTGCCGCGGCGAGTCCACTGGCACTTTTGAGGTCGAGCACCACGCTCTTCTTGTTGCGGTTCACTGAGCCGAAGGTTGGGCTGTACTCGACCCGACCCCAGCCGCGAAACGGGTCGCCGCCGTCGGGCAACTCGACCTTGATCACCTCTGCACCGAAGTCGCCGAGCAACATTCCGGCGTATGGACCGGAAACATAGTTGGCGAATTCAACCACGCGGATGCCGTCGAGTGCCGGAGCCATCATCCTTCAAACTCCTCTGCGAGGACCGCACCACCTGGTCAATACCAAAGATTTACCTGTCCGCGTTGACCGACGTCTCACGCCGCACTCTCCAGCCGCCTGGTCGATTGCGTGGAGGCAAGGTGTATACCGACTCGAGAGCCGCAACTTCAACCGAGGAATCCGAGACGTCAACCTCAAGGAGCGTAACCTAGCCGGCAGTGATACCCAGTGCGTCGTTGCCGTCGGTTGCAACGAAGTCCTGGTTGCTTGCGGCCGGCGACGACAAAGGATTCGCTCTGCTCGACAATGTGCGGCGTTATGGATCACACGCCGGCGTAATCCCATCTTCGAGTCCGCCGCACGGTGAGATGACCCGCTATTAGCAAGTCTCATTGGGAATTGATTTTTTCACAGGATTCCTCTGGTATACACAACAGAGACAGGCGCCCGGCAACGAAATCGCTCTCGCCGCAGCGACAATTACGTGTGTCACTCAAACGCTCAATTTGGGGAAGTCTGAAGTGGCCGTATATAAGAAACCCATTCCAGTCCCCTCGATCGAATCAAAACCTTATTGGGAGGGCCTGCGGCAGCATCGGCTGCTCATGCCGCGCTGTAACGCTTGTGGGGGCTTCTGGTTTCCGCCGTCCAGATACTGCCCGAGCTGCAGCTGCAGCGACTTCACCTGGACGCCGGTAAGCGGACGCGGCAAGGTTTTCTCGTATGTCATCTACCATCGCGTCTATCACCCTGGATTTGCCGATGAAGTCCCCTACGCGGTTGGACTCATCGAACTCGATGAAGGACCACGCATGATCAGCAACATCGTTGGTATTTCCCTTGAGCAAATTGCCTGCGACATGCCGGTGCGAGTGGTGTTTGAAGACATCGGGGATATTGCAACTTTGGCGAAGTTCACGCCTCACCCCGAATAATCGGCGAATAGTGATTGGGCGTTGGTTGGACGGCTAGGAAGGTTAAGCGTGCGCCCGATGAGCACGGCGGGCCATATGTTCGAACCACCTAAGCCGCCCGCATCGTCGTTGGAGCAGCCAGTGCGATACCTATCAGGTAACGAATTGGCCACGTGCGAAGGCACGTAGATGAAGGTCACGCGGCGAGCGGACGACAGCGAAGAGCTCTGAAAAGCGCTGCCTGGAAGCCTCCTATTAAATGGCCCAGCAAACGCCATTGCTTTCAAGCCCGGAGTTGCTCTGGCAATGTTCAAGCGCACACGATGCAAACGGCGGCAGCATTAACGGTATCGGTGTTCGACGCTGTGATGTAACGGTGATCAGTAGTGTCCTCGTTTGTGGTAGAGGTGGCGATGATAGTAGGAGCGGCCAGCATAGGCCCCGGGCGGCGGGACGTACTGCGTGTTCCGGGCGCAAAAGCCACCCATCCCGCTCAGGGTGGTCATGCACTGATCGTATGTCGTGAAACCGCAATTGGTCGCGCCGCCCTTCACACTGTAATAGGCGCACCACGGATAGTTTTGCGCCTCAACATGCGTACTCAACATCGCCGCCACGCAGACAACAACCGAGACGAAAAGCAAAGCTCTCATTGATAATGTCCTGAGTTTTTGGCCATTTGGCCGTACGGTTGCTATTGACCCCACGGAGATGCCTCACAGGGTCCGATAGATACAGGATCCTCCTTCATTAGGGGAGCACGTCCGGGCCAATGTGGATGTGCCGCCGCGATCAGATCATCCCGCCTCGGGCGGCGCCGTGCCCTCAATCTGAATGCGATAGCCGGAACGGACGTTTGGCCAATAATCCCAGATCGCCTTGTGGTGTGTGCAGCGATTATCCCAAAATGCGATGGAATGAGCGCGCCAACGAAACCGGCACGTCCATTCCGGTTTGTTGCAGTGAGCGATCAGGAAGTGCAGGATCCGCTCACCTTCCAGCGCGGGCAATTCATTGATTTTGGCAGTGAAGTCGGTGTTGACGAAGATCACCTTTTTGCCGGTGATAGGATGTCGGGTAACGACGGGATGAACGGAAACTGGGGTGCCCGGACCGAAGACCCGCGTGCCATCGTGAGTTGCCGTCAATCCCGAAAGATAGGCTTTCATCCGCGGCGACAGCGCCTCGTACGCCGAATACATGCTCGCAAACATGGTATCGCCACCGCCATCCGGCGGGACGGTGTGATTGTAGAGAATGCTGCCGAGCGGCGGGATCGGCGCGCACGATTGATCGCTGTGAAAATTCTCTCCCGAGATCTGGGTCGAGGTCTCGTCGTAGTGAAACTTGCGCACGTACGGATTGTCGGTTGTCTTACTGATTGTGGACTTGCCAACATGCTTTCCGAGCGTTCCGAAGTATTGGCCAAATCTGATCTGATCGTCGAACGTGATTCTCTGGTCGCGAAAGAAAAGGACTTGATATTGAGCAAAGGCGCGGTGCAATTCTTCGACCTGAGCATTTGAAAGCGGCTGCCTTAGATCGACATTGGCGATCTCGGCGCCGATGTGTGGAGAAACCGGCTGGACGGTAATGGTCTCGTAGCTCATTTAGCTCCTCCGCATTTTTTGATTACCGGGTGCATCAGCGGCGCCGTGCGATCGTCGCCTCATTGGATCAGTGGAATCCGGGCGTTCTTTATGACAGTGGTCCAGCGGGCGATGTCGGCACGGACGAACTGACCGAAATCTTGTGGGCTCGAGCTGGCAACATCCGTTCCCATGCTATGTATGAGCGCCACGTATTTCTCGTCGTGGGTGATCTGTCGCGTTTCCGCGTTGAGACGATCGACGATCGCAGCAGGCGTACCCGCGGGTGCGAAAAGCCCGGTCCAAGCGCTTACATCGAAACCGGGCAGTCCCGATTCGGCTAGGGTGGGAATGTCAGCCGCCAAGGATGAGCGTTCCTTGGTCGTCACGCCGATCGCGCGCATCTGGCCGTTACGCACGAGCGGCAAGGCGTTGGGGATGGTTTCGAGCATCATCGAAACGCGACCGGCGAGCAAATCCGGCACTGCGGCGCCACCGCCCTTATAGGGCACATGGAGGATCTCAACCTTAGCCTCTTGCTTGAACAGTTCGCCGGCGAGATGGGAGACCGAACCGACGCCGGCCGAAGCGAACGAAAGAGTCCCAGGCTTCCTGTGAGCATAGCTGATCAGTTCAGCCAGATTCTTTGCTTGCACCGATGGATTGATGATCAGCAACAAAGGAAGTTTGTGAAGAATACCGATCGGCGTGAGATCGTGCAGCGGGTCGTAGCGCAAATTCCGATAGAGCGCCGGCCCGATGCCGAGCGTCCCATTGGTGCCAAACAGGACGGCGTAACCGTCAGGCGCCGAGTGAGCAACCGTCTCCGCCCCGATCTGACCACCCGCACCTGCCCGATTGTCGACGACAAGCTGCTGTCCCAAACCGCGTCCCATGGCGGCGGCGGCGGCGCGGGCCAGGACATCCGATGATCCGCCTGCGGCGAACGTAACTACCATCGTGATTGGACGCTCGGGATAGACCGCCGCTCCCGCGACCGCAGCGACGGCGATCGCCAGGAACGATAACATCGCGAACAACAGCCGAGCTGACATCCGACGCCCCATATCTTCGTTTCACCGGGCCCAAGGCATTTAGCGATGCTCCGATGTTGAGAACTTACAAATCTCATACAATTGGAAAAGTGCGAATACTAGACATAAGCATTGCTTCCGACCGACATTCCTTGCCGAGGCACGTCGACAGTCTGCGGCAGGTCTTTAAAGGCGCGACAGTCCGCTTGGCGCGGCCCTGTCCCGCCACATCACGCGCGGGAATTTTACCGCCGGAGCCGCTGCGGGCCGTCTTCGTTACATCTTGCCGGCGGCTTGCAGAGCCGCCAGTTGGGCGCGCGCCTGGCGCGCCAGATGCCGCCTCAGCCGAATGACGCCGGCATCGTGCTGGTACAGCATCTCGTATTTCTCGATCCCGGCCTCGCAGCCGGCAAGCATTTCGCGGTCCTGTTCCAGTACGGTCCAGTGTCGTTCCTCGATCTTGGTCTTGTAGAGGAAGCGCCAAGTGTCGCGCTGCCAGCCACTCACGCGGCGAACGCGCCAGAAGAAGCAGGCCACCTTGCGCTCGTCGATCGCGGTGCCGAACGAGATGATGCCGAAATTGCCGCCCGGTCCGGCCGACGGCGGATAGGGAATCTCGAGGCGCACATACAGGGCACCGTCGTCCACCAGCTCGCTCCAGTCGAAGTTCACATCGCGCTGGCCTTCCTTCTCGAAGACGAAGCCGGTCGGCGTGTCACGGGTGATGAAATGCGCCTTGGTGTCGCCCTGGTACATCGTATGTGAATTGGCATGAAGAAATGTTCCATGCATCGGATCCATGTTGTTGTCGTAGAGGAAGCGCCAATGGGTCTCCCAGTCGGCATAACAGAGGATGCGTGAATAATCGTCATGCACGAGCTGCGGTGGCGGCTGGAACGGAGCGGGATTTTCATTGAGCGCGTCGCCGAACCAGGCAAAGATCGCGCCGGCAATCTCCTGCGCCGGGTAGGTCTTCACCGCCTTCTTGCCCTCGAGCGGACAACCAGGCTGCCCGGGCACGGCAAGCACAGTGCCATCGGGCCCTACCTCGACCCCGTGATAGTTGCAGCGGATGCGGTCGCCCTCGTTGATGCCGCGCGACAGGGGCACGGCGCGGTGCGGACAACGGTCGGTCTGCACGTGAATGACGCCGTGGGAGTCGCGCCAGAGCAGCAGCGGCTCGGCGAGACGGGTAATTCCAATCGGCTTGCCGCCAGTCTCAACCAGACGCGACGGCAGGATCGGCCACCAGCGATTGCGCAACCCGCTGCGCAGATAGTGCTGAACCTGTTGATCGGTAGGGCCGCTCGTTTCCGTTCGCGGCAGAACCATCGCTGTTGTTGCCGGCATGGTCATGACTCCGAAATGATGATTGATCCCTCAGGCGCCGAGTTCGCGCATCAACGTTGTGTACTTCTCGGGCGTCCACGGGCCGCCGTCCGGCGGCTTGACCCGCGAGGCATTGAGCCCTTCGATCAATGCCTCGAGGCTGTGGGTGCCCTTGGCGAAGATGGCTTCGAGCGCGGAGGCAAGTTCCATCTGCCATTGGGTGGGGTCCTGCGTCCGCGACTGATGCGGATCGAGATAGGGAAATTGATAGCTCATGGCTTGGTGCTCCGCTTGGCTTGCCATTCGCGTTTCAAACGCTCGCGTACCGGCACAAAATCGTAGGTCGGGTAGAATTCGGTGGTAAAGACGCCCCAGGCGCTGCGCTCGATCTCGATATTGATCATGTTGAGCAGACGCGGCGGAAAGCGCAGCGTAACGATCTGGCCGATGCCCATCGCCACCGTCCAACTGACGATCTCGCAGCCTTCCGGGGGGAAGCGCTCCCACCAGGCTCGCTCGGCGAGCTTGCCCTGGATCTGATCGATGTTCTGCGACTGATCATGCTTGAGAAAAACCGTCAGCATGATTTTTTCTTGCTCGGCCATCCCATCGTTCCATCAATGGCGCGCCATCGCGCCACGATTTTTCAGAGATCCAGCACCAGCCGCCGGCCGCGCGCGCGCGACACGCAGATCATCATGCTCTGGTTGGCGGCACGTTCGCCGTCCGAGAGGATGCTATCGCGATGATCGACTTCGCCGCAAATGACCCGCGTTTCGCAGGTGCCGCAGATACCCTGCTGGCATGAGTTCGGCACGTCCAGTCCGGCCTCGAACAGCGCCTCGAGAATCGATTTGTCCGCCGGCACCGTCACAGTCACGCCCGAAGCCTGGCACACGACCTCAAAACTGTCGCTTGGTTCATCCGAGGCGTGGCGGCGCGGCCGGAACCATTCGAAACGGACGCTGCCGGCTGGCCAGGCCTGGGTCGCGGCTTCCACCGCGGTCATCAGCCGCTCCGGCCCGCAACAATAAACCATCGTATCCTGCTGCACCTGCGCAAGGCACTGGACCGGATCGAGTTGGGTACCGGCCTCGGAGGAATGCAGAACCACGTCACCACCCAGCGATCTGATCTCGGCCAAAAACGGAGCTGCATCTTCGCGGCGATTGCAATAGAGCAGTGTCCATGGCCGGCCGCTTGCAGTCGCCTTACGCATCATCGGAATGAGTGGCGTGATGCCAATGCCGCCGGCTATGAAGATGTACCGCCGAACATCGACGAGGGGAAAATTGTTCCGCGGTACACTGATGGTGAGGAGCGCGCCGGGGCGCAGTTCGCGATGGATGAAGCCCGAAGATCGACCGCCGCCGATGTCGCGAACGCCGATCCGGTAATACGAGGTGTCGGCCGGATCGCCGCAAAGCGAGTATTGCCGGGTCGTCCCGTCGGGCAGCGTCAGGTCGACGTGGGCTCCGGGCTCAAACGCCGGCAGCGGACGTCCATTGGGCGCCGACAATTCGAGAGCGAGCACACCGGGCGCCTGCCAGACAAGCGCACGCAGCCGCACCGGGAGCTTGCGCTCCACGGCGCAGTCGGAAGCTGCCGGTTCCGCGGACGGTCTTTCCAGTTCTGTCAAATCCGCCAAGGCCTCATTCCTTAGATCAACACGGCTCGAGCGCGACGCGCACGGCTACCGGCATCCCGCTCTTCCAGCTTCAAGCCCCTGATGACGGCTGCCCCGCGGCGCCGGCGGGCGGGCCGGAAAACCGCTGGCTGAACGGGCCGATCCGCTCCATATCGATTTCAATCATGTAAGAGCCGGGCATCGCCAGCGCCCGCTCGAACACCTCGCCGAATTCGGCGAGGTCGACGACGCGGTGATGCGCAAGACCAACGGCGCGGCAGACCAACTCGAAATCGGGCGTCAGCAGATCGGCGTAGACATGGCGGCCGGCATACTGTGCGTCCTGGATGTTGCGAATCACGCCATAGCCGCGGTCGTTCATGAGAATGAAGACAACCTGAGCCTGCGCTTCTACAGCGGTCGCGAGTTCCCCGAGCATCAACTGGGCACCGCCGTCGCCGAGTAGCGCAACGGTCTTGGCCGGCGTGCCGGCCAGCGCCGCCCCGATGCTCATTGCGATGCCCTGGCCGATGCCGCCGCCCAGCGCGTGCACCCCGAGATTCGGCGCCGCGATCCGCACGTAGCGATTGCCGAAGGTGCTGTTGGCAATGGTGACGTCGCGCACCCAGGGATGCCGTCCTTCGAATACCCGCTGCCGCAGGATATCGGCGAGCACCGCATAGCGCCCGAGGCCGGCGCGCAGTCCCGCTTCCGCTTGCGCGCGTGCGAAAGCAATGTCGGACGGCAACGCCGCATCGCTGTCGAGTGCGGCCGGCAGGCGTTCCAGCAGGCCTTCGAGGGCAAGGCGGGCGTCCCCGGCGACGAACAGCTCGACCGGATAATTACGTCCGGCCTGCGCCGGATCGACATCGATCTGAAGGATTGCCGGCAACTTCATTCGATTGTTCTGGGTCTCATTGCCGCGCAGCCGCGACCCAACCACGATCATCAAATCGGATCGGCCGTAAATCTGACACGCCTCCCGGGTCATGTTGAAAGCGCCGAGACTTCGCGGATGATCTTCGGCCACCACGGCACGGCCATTGGTGCTGGTCACCACACCGAAGCCGCGCTCCGCCAGTGCCCTCGCCGCTTCACCCGCGCCCCGGGCGCCGCCGCCAAGCCAAAGCAGCGGTCTCTTTGCCCGGAGCACGCGCGCTGCGGCGGCGTCGAGTTGAGCGGCATCCGGTTGCTTCATTGCGATGGCGGGGATTTCGGCACAATGGCGCCGCGTAGCGGGCGCCCGTTGCACATCGACCGGGATTTCCAAGGTAACCGGCCCGGCAGGCCCTGTGAGCGCCTGCGTGGCGGCGGCGATCAACGTGTCGACCGCAGCGGCGGGCTCCCACACGCGCAGATAGCTTTTGCTGATCGCTTTGAGCATTTCGGGCTGTCGCGGAACGTCATGGATCGCTGCGCGATCGCGATCGACAAATTCGCTGTCCACCTGGGTGGTGATGTGCAGCACCGAAGAACCGGCGGTCAGCGCTTCGACCTGCGCGCCCGCGGCATTGCCGGCCGCGGTGCCCGTGCTGGTAATGACGACGCCGAGCTTGCCTGATACGCGGGAATAGGCGTCCGCCATGTTCATTGCGCCCGCCTCGCCGCGCGCCGGCACGAATCGAATGCGGCCGTGGCGCGCGATGGCATCGAGGATTGGCATATTGTGGATGGAGATGACGCCGAATGCCGTGGCAACGCCAAGTTCGGCCAACGCCCGCGCCACAGCATCGCCGACCGGCTCGACCGGCAAAGCGGGCGCCTTCGGTTCGGCGCGTTCGGCAGTGATGGTAGAAAATTTCATGGGGTGCTTGCCTGAGTTTCAGATGTGTCGCGAAATGCCGCCCGAGACTTCAAGGCTGGTGCCGGTGATGTAGCTCGCCGCGCCGGAGCCGAGAAAAACGATGGCCCGCGCCGCTTCCTCTGGCGTCCCAAGGCGGCCGATCGGAATGGGCTTGGCGCGCGCAATCTCGGACAGCCACTGCTCGCGGCTTTGCGTCTTATCCGCCCGCGCCTCGAAACGCCGCTGCCACTGGCCGGAATTGATGAGGCCGAGCAGGATCGAATTGACCCGGATTCTTGGGGCAAATTCGCCGGCCAGCGACTTGATCAGATTCTGCACTCCGGCGCGCGCTGCCGACGTGCAAACCATGTGCGGTTCCGGCTGCATCGACAACAGCGAGTTCACCGCGACGATCGCGGCGTTCGGGCTCGCCTCCAGCAGCGGCTTGAACGCGCGGATCGGCAGGATCTGGCTGAAGAATTTCAGTTCGAGTTCATCTCGCCATTGCGCGTCGGTCGTCTCGGCAAAGCTCGAAACCCGCGCTTGGCCGGCATTGTTGACCAGAAGATCAAGCCGTCCGCGGCTCCAGTGCGCGACCTTCGCGGCGAAGGCGCTCACCGACTCTTTGTCGAGCACGTCGCATTGAACCGCGAGCAGCGCGCCGCGATTGATCGCTGCAAGCGTGCGCTCGGCGGCGCCGAGCCGTTCGGCATTGCGCCCGCAAATGGCCACGCGCGCGCCCTCGCCCAGCAGCAGCCCGGCCGTGGCAAAGCCGATGCCGGATGTCCCGCCGGTGACCACCGCGACGCCGTCCGCCAGTCCGAGATCCATGTTATTTCCTCAACCGAAGGCTCCGGACGCAAGGCTCGCTGCAGAGCTTTTGCCATCGCGCGTCACCGCAGGGGGCGCGTGCGGCCCGCGCCAGCCGAGGCGCTGGGAAATTTCATGCGCTGCGGCCCGCACGCTGGCGGCAATCTGGTTGCGCCGCACGGCGCCGATAAAGTCATTGGTCTGGCCGCTGACATTGACCGCCGCCACCGGGCTGTTGGTCACATCGAAAATCGCGGCAGCGACCGAACTGATACCCGCTTCATAATTGCCGTCGCTCCACGCTAGTCCTGCGGCGCGATCGGCTTCGATCTGAGCGTGCAGTTGTACCAGCGTGACCGCGGTCTGCGGCGTGACCGCGTTGAGCACGACGCCGGAATAGAGCCGATCGATGCGCTCCGGCGGCAGGTAGGCGAGAATGATGCGTCCCATATTGGCGGCGTGCGCCGGCAAACGGGTGCCGATACGGATATTGCTTGCGAACGCGTGGTTGGGCACGCGACGCACCAGGTAAACGACGTCGCGGCCGTCGAGCACGCCGAGATGGGCCGACAAGGTCAGGTCTTCGGCGAGACGCGTGAGCACCGGGACCGCGATTTGCACCAGGTCCTCGGAGAAGAACGCCTGCGCCGTCAAGCCGATGAGGCCGACGCCGATCTGCCAGCCGCGGCCTTCCGATCGGGGCTCAATGAAGCGTTCGGCGTCCAGCGTCTGAATGAGGCGAAGCAGCGTGGTGCGGTTGATGCCGAGTTCGCGTGCCGTGCGCGACATGTTGGTCACGCTGTCACCTTCGGCGATGTGTCGAAGGAGCCGCGCAGCGCGCCGGACCGCCGGTGACACGTAGGCTGCTTCTGGCTCATCGTCCTTTTTGGCCGACCGGCGATCAGGCATGGACATACTCCATCAGTTCTGAAAGCAGCTGCGCCACGGCCGCCGGGTTCTCTTGCGCGAGCGCATGGCCCGCGCCGCGGATCTCGCGAAAAGCCACCGCGCGCGCAAGCGCCGAAAACACCGCGCGTGCACTGGCCGGCGGCGTCACCGCGTCCTCGGCGCCGACGGCAACCAGCGCCGGAGCCGTGATCGCGCTGCACTCGGTAAGCAGATCGCCGGCGCCGAGCGCCCTTACCGCCTGCACATAGCCTGGCACGTTCACCGCGGCCATGGCCTCGCGTATCGCAGCGACGATGGCCGGCTTGGTTTCGGGTGCATGGACCAGCTTTGCGGCACGCTGTGCAGCAAAACGGCTCGCACCAAGGCTTTCGATTTCGTCGATGCGCGCTTGCAGCGCGGGCGTCAGCGGTTCCCCGGCGGCGAGTTGATAGCCAACCGCCGGCGACAGCAGTGCGAGCGCGGCGATCCGCGCCGGATAATGGACAGCGAAGCTTCCCGCCAGCAAGCTGCCGAGCGAATGGCCGACCAGCACGGCCCGATCCAGATCGAGAGCATCGAGGAGTCCCACCAGCGCGGCGGCATAATCGCGGGGCGACGGAAAAGCTTCGGCGAGCGGCTGCGACCCGCCGTAACCGGGTGCATTCCAGGCGATCACGTCCACGGACGGCGGCAGCACCGCCATTAGCGGCGCAAAGCTTCGCGCATTGCTGCCGATGCCATGGAGCAGCACCAGCGGCAGGCCTGCCCCGCGCGCGAGGCGCCGCAAAAAGGTGATGCCCGCAGCGTCGCTCGGCGTGCCGGCAATATCCATATGCGCTGTCATGACTGCGCGGCCAGCGTGACGTCGAAGCCGCGCGGCAGGTAATGAAGCACGCGGCGCTCCACCAGCGTCACCGCCCAGTACATGAGGATGCCGATGACGGTGAGCAGCGCGATGGCGTCGAATACCATCGCCGTATCGGCCTGGCCCTGACCGAAGCTGATCAGATAGCCCAACCCTGTTTCTCCACCGACCATTTCGCCGACCGTAATGCCGATGACGGCGAGCGTCGCGCCGATGCGCAGCCCCGCCATCAGATTCGGCATCGAAAACGGAAACATCACTTTCCAGAAGATCTGCGAGCGGCTCATATTGTAGGCGCGCGCCAGATTGACCAGGTCGCGATCCATAACCCGCATCGCCTGCAGCACATTGACGAGAATCGGAAAGAACACGATCAGAATAGTGACCACTAGTTTGGGCAGCGAGTTGAAGCCGAACCAGAGGATGAACAACGGCGCAAACGCCACCTTGGGCGCAATCTGCAAGGCCAGGATGTAGGGCGACAGCACCTTCTCCCACATCGGCAGCAGGCCGAGCACGTAGCCGACGACCGCGCCCAGCAGGCTGCCCAGGAAAAAACCGAGCACCGACATTGACGCCGTGGATACGAAGTGTGCGAGCAGATTGTTCTCGTACCACATCCGCACCATGGTCGCGCACAGGTCGGTGACGCTGGGAATGATGTACCTGGGAACCCCGAACAGCGGCGGCAGGTACTGCCAGGCGATGAGGAAGACCAGCGCGAGCATGGCGCTGGCAAGCGTCGCCGCGCCGCCGTGCCGCAAGACTGCGCGCGCCAGCGCTACCCGGCCCGCACCGCGATTGTCGAGCGAATAGCTTGCGGCCTCGTCGGATGACATTGTGCCACTCATGTCTTGGTGACGAACGCGTTGGTGTGAAGTTCGTCGACTGGAACCGCTTTTTGGATGATCTTGTTTTCGAGATAAAATTTCTGCACGGTCCGCAGCCGCGCTGGATCGAACGCGCCGAGCGCCGATGGCGGGTTGGTGGCGTACACCTCCGTCACATAGCGACGCAGGATGCGCTCCATCAGCGCCGTCTTGCCGGCCTGCTGAGGTACCGCGGCGACAAAGTCGCGCGCCGCCGAGGCCGGATCGGCGATGCAGTCGCGCAGCGCATGCATCACCGCCTTGACAAACCCGCCGACCGCGGCCGGGCGCTGTTTGATGATTGTGTCGGAGGCGAGGATCGCCTGTGCCATTGCCGGGAAGATCTGTTCGATTGAAAAATAATCCAGCGGCACGCCCGCATCCTCGATGGTAATCGCCCATTCCGGCGTGGCCATGATGCCGTCGAGCGATTTTGCAATCATGAGCTGGGTCACGCCGGCCGGTCCCACCGCCTCGATCTCGAGCTCAGTGCGCTTGATGCCGCTGGCGGCGAGAACAGCGAGCAAGGCGTAATAGCCAGTGTCCTGATACCCGATAACGCCGAGTTTCTTGCCGCGCAGATCGGTCAACGTCTTCACATTGCTGGCCTGTCGTGTCACCAGCTTGAAGAGCGGGTGCGAGCCGAGCTGCGCCACGGCGCGTACCGGCAGACCATTTGGCCGTACGATGATCGAAGTCTCGCCAAGGCCGCCGCCAAGATCGACGTTGCCGGCGCCCACCTGCTGCGCCACGTCGGCGCCGCCATGGCCGACCTTAAATGTCACGGCGACACTGTTGGCGGCGTAATATCCGCGCTTTAGCGCGATATGGAACGGCATGAATGCCGGCAAAAACGACGGCGCTGGAAAGAGATAAGTGACATGTCCGCTGTCCGCGCGGCTCGAGCCAACAGCAGCGCCGACCAGTATGACGCCGAGGGCAGTGCGTCGCGTCGTTTTCATCTTGGTCTCTCCGAGCCTGGGACGCGGTCAAGCGTCCTTGCGCGTGTCAATGTGGAGCGAATGGAACAAGTGGGTGACGAGCTCACTGGCCCGCCGGGTGGCGATGCGCGCGATCGGGTTGTCGCGGTCGGGCAGGCCGACATCGATCTCCTCGACGATGCGGCCGGGACGGTCGCTCATCACCAGGATGCGGTCCGACATCGCCACCGCTTCTGACAAGTCGTGGGTGATCAGCAGCGAGGTGAGGCCGGAGCCGGCGATCGTCTCGGCGAAACTCTGTTGCAGGATCAGCTTCGTTTGCGCGTCGAGCGCGGAAAACGGCTCATCGAGCAGCAGCACGTCCGGCTCGATCGCAAGCGTGCGCGCGAGAGCGGCACGCTGCCGCTGGCCGCCGGAGATCTGATAAGGATAGCGATCAGCGAAGTCGGTCAGGCGGCAGCGCTTGAGTTCGCGCACGGCGCGCTCGCGCCGTTCGGCCGTGCTCATCTTGCGCGCTTCCAGGCCGAACTCGACGTTGTGCAGCACGGTGCGCCAGGGCAGCAGGAGATCCTTCTGCAGCATGAAGCCGACGTTCGAGTTCGGTCCCGCCACCTCGACGCCGTGCAGCGACACGGTCCCTTCGCTCGGCCGGTCGAGGCCGGCCGCGAGATTGAGCAGCGTGCTCTTGCCGCAGCCCGACGGACCGACGATGGCAACGAATTCACCGTGACCGACCGAAAACGACAGGTCGCAGACCGCTGTAAACGGCGCCGCGCCGGCGGTGCGACCGGGAAACCGCTTTGCAATGTTGCGCAACTGCAAAACATCGCCGGCCCTGGCCGTGGCGGCGTTGTCAGGTTCGTATTTGAACACATGGTTCATAATTGTACGAACTCAAAGCCGAACCCGGGCGGACTGTCAATCAAGGGCGTGCTCCCAATCCCGTGCGGGTCCTGCGCGAATGCGGACATCTCGCCCGGACTAAGGTGGCCCTCACCGCTTTGATCTCTGTTTAATGTGGTATACCGTGTTTTGTGAGCTAAACGAATCCCCAGTGCCCAGGAACCGGACCAGCCGTGACTCGACCAAGGCCGCTCTAGCCAGGGGTGTGAGACGCGCGCGCGCCGAACGCCCGGCAACCGACGCTGCGGAGCGTTATCTGGTGCCGGCACTCATTCGCGGACTGGCGGTCTTGCAGGATTTGTCGGGCGAACATCGCCGCTCGCTGTCGGAAATCGCGGCCGCCCTCCGTGTGACCAGGTCGTCGGCTTATCGCCTCCTGGTCACGCTTGGGTACTTGGGTTTTGTCGATTTCGATCCCGACACAAAAAGCTACGCGCTTGGCGTGGAAGTGCTGCGGCTGGGCTACGGCTATCTCGCTTCGCGCGACGTGGTCGAGGTGGCGATGCCGCATCTCGTCCGGCTGCGCGACCGCACCAGCTGGTCGGCTCACCTTGGCGAACTGCACGAGCGCGAGGTGGTGTATTTGGCGCGTATCCCGACCCGCCGCTCGATTGCCAGCACCGTCCACGTCGGCACGCGGTTGCCGGCGCGCTCCACGACCATGGGGCGGGTACTGCTGTCGAATCTCTCGGCCGAAGAAGTCCGCGAGCTTTATGAGGACGCCCCGGCGGACGATAGCCCGCAGAACGGCTCTCCCAATCTCAGCCGATTGCTCGAGCAATTGGCCGCGGATGCCGCCGCCGGCGTCGTGGTGCAGGTCTCGGGCTACGAGCCCGGCGTCGCCAGCATTGCCGCGTCGATCCGCGACATGGCGGGCCGGGTAGTGGCCGCGATCAATATCTCCGCAGTCGCCATCCTAACCAGCGAGGCCGAGCTCGGCGGTCCGCTCAAGCTCGAAGTGCTCGCCGCCGCCGAGGCTATTTCGCGGGATCTAGGCTACCGCAACGCGGGCCAGAACGAGAAGGCACATTCGTTGCGGCGCCTGACGCCGTAGTCGCACACCAAAAACGAACAACAGGAGCAGAACATGGACGATGTCACTCGCAAGCCGCAGAAGCACTCATGGGATCGCCCGGACGACGCGACGTTTGCACAATGGATGCAGAGCCGGGTCGCCCGGGTAAACGAACGAACCTACGACTGGAATGCGCTCAAATTTCAGGCCGATTTCGATCCGAAATATCGCCGCGCGCAGAAGCGCTTCATCGGCACAGGCGGCACCGGCGTGGCGACCGATTCGAACGTCGTTCCCGCCGAGCATTTCACGCTGTCCAACATGGTCCTGCCGGTGGGTGCGGAAGGTCCGATGCACCTGCATGTCGATGCCGAAGAGGTGTTCTTCGTGTTGCGTGGTAAGATCAAGGTGATGGTGGAGAAGGACGGCGAATATTGGGAAGCCGTTCTCGGGGAGAGCGACTGCATCTCAGTGCCGCCAGGCGTGTATCGCGGCGAGGTCAACGTCGGTGACGAAGAGGCGGTCATGATGGTGATGATCGGAGCCGCCAGGCCGGTCACGCCCACCTACCCGCCGGATCACCCTCTCGCGAAGGTCAAACGCAACTAAAGCGGATCCCGCACGGCGACGACTGCGATAGTCGAGCCTGCGCAAGCATGTCCGCGACCTCAAGGAATGTCGTATATGGCTCTCAAAGGGATCGATGCCGTCGTGTTCGCGTCGCCGACATGAACGAGGAGCGCTTTCTCGACGAATTGTTCGCCGAATGGGCGATTGCCGGCGGGGTCGACGGCATCACGCGCCGGCAAGTGGCCGTGCAGGACAAAAGCCGCCGCGGCCATGCCCAGAGGACTGACGGTGCGCCCTGAAATCAGACGCATTGTCGTCGTGGCGGCACACCGGCGGCGGACCGGACGCTGTCCGGTGCGCGTGCATTCGCTCGGCACCGGCGAGACCTTCGAAATAAAGCCGGTCCCGGACGGGTTCATCGACTTGGCATCGGGCCTTGAGGTCCACGTGGGCGAGAACCGGATCGCCGTGCCGTCTCTGCCGGCCATCGTCGACTTCAAGCTGACCGGTGATATCGGATTTGACGGCTACGACCACAACAGTGAGGAGCCGTTCTCCGGCCGCGCCGGCGGCGGTGCTTCGGTCACGATCTACGATCGCGATCGGCGCGACTACTTCCAATATGCCGTCGCCGCGGAAGGCGACCGCACCTGACGGGCGATGAGCACAGCAACCGGATGCAGAGATTTGCGGGCAAGCGCATCGTGATAACCGGGGCGGGGCGGGGCCTCGGCTTTGCCTTCGCCGAGCGGCTCGGGCGCGAGGGCGCGAGCGTCATCCTTGCCGAAATCGACCCGGCGCTTGGCACCGCCGCCGCACGGCGGCTCGCCGAAGACGGGATCGATGCGCAATTCATCGAAACCGATATCGCTTCGGAAGCTTCGGTCAACACGATGGCCAAGGCTGCAGCGCAGGGCGGCATTCACGGCCTTGTCGCCAATGCCGGCTGGGCCAACAATGTCGGCGGCAAAGCCTACGACGAAATCCCGCCCGACGTCTGGGACCGCATGATGGCCATCAATGTGCGCGGCACCTGGCTCACGGTGCGTGCCATAGGCCCGGTGATGCACGACGGCGGCGCCATCGTCATTGTCTCCTCAGACACGATCTACTGGGGGGCGCCGCGTCTATTGCATTATGTCACGAGCAAGTCGGCGCTGGTCGGGATGACCCGGTCGCTGGCGCGGGAACTGGGGCCGCGGATGATCCGAGTCAATTGCCTGCTGCCCGGGCTAACCGTGGTCGAGGCCACCAAGGACATCCCGGAGGCGCGCTGGCAGGATTACAGCGACCGGGTCATTCTCAAGCGCAAGCAGCAGCCGGATGATCTCGATGGCCCGGTGGCATTCCTGATGTCCGACGACGCGAAGTTCGTGACCGGCCAGACACTGGCGGTGGATGGCGGGTTTTCATTGCATTGAAACAGGTAGCGAGGGGCGCGGTGAAGGGCGAGAAAAGCACCATGAGAATAACGCGACGCACCGCGGTCGGCGGCCTTACGGCGATGGCTTTCGGCAAGCCCGCTTTGGCCGCTATCCAACCGATGACCTATTTGTTTCCTGCGCCGAGCTTCCTGCCGGCCTTCATCCCGTTCCATGTCGCGCGCGAACGCGGCTATTTTGAAGCTAACAACCTCGCGGTCTCGGTGCAGACCGCACGCGGCGGCGTCGACGTCGCCAAGCAGGTCGGCGCTGGCAACGCCGATTTCGGCAATGCGCTCGGCGATACTCCGATCATCGTGCGCCCCAACGGCATTCCCGTCCGCGCGGTCGCACTGCTCGGCCAACACCCGCTTTTTCAGATCGTCGCGCGCAAGACCGCGAACGTGAAATCGATCGCCGACTTGCGCGGCAAGAAGATCGGCGTCACCAGCTATCAGGAAGCCGGCTATTATGCGCTGCTCGCAGTGCTGAGCGCCAACGGCTTGAAACGGTCCGATGTTCAAATCGAGGCCGTCGGCCCGGCCGGCATGACCCAGCTCATGATCGCCAAGGTGCTCGACGCCACCATGACGGTGATCGAATGGGCCGACGCAATCGAAACAGCTGGTATCGAGCTCGTCTATTTCCGCATTGACAAGTTCTTCCCGGCCATGCCGCAGGCCATTCTGGCCTCCGATCTGACTATCAGGCAACGACCGGCGCTGATCGCAGCTTTTGTCAAGACCCAGCTCCAGGCCGTGCGCGACTGCATCGATGATCCGGCCAAGGCAGCCCGTGATTTTGTTTCCATCGTTCCGCAATACAGCGGACGCCAGGCAATGGTAGAGCGGGTGCTGCGGCGCTATGTTAGCGATGTCTATCGCACCGATCCGCCCTCGGCGCTGGGCAAGCTCGAAGCTGAACGGTACAGGATCGTGCAGTCCTTTTATCTGCAGAACAAGGTCATCAGCGCGCCGTCTCCGGTCGACACGCTGTTCACCAATGCGTTCATGAGCTAGCGCACGGGCATTGATTAAAGCCGCTGTCGCGACCTCAGCTCACGAAGCTGTTGGTATAGAGGTCTTCGATCGGGACCCGTGCCTGGATGATCCGGTTTTTGAAATAGAAATCCTGCACCATGCGCAACCGCTGCGGCTCGAAGCGACCGAGAGCCGATGGCGGATCGGTACGATAAACGTCGGTCACGTAGCGGCGGAGGATGCGCTCGATCTGCGCCTCTTTGCCGGCGTGCTGCGGCACGGCGGCAACGTAATCCTTGGCGGCCGCGTCCGGATCAGCGATGCAGTCGCGCACCGCTTGCAGCACCGCCTTGACACAGCCGCGAACCACCTCCGGCTTTTGCTTGATGGTCGTATCCGACGCCATGATCGCCTGCGCCATGGCCGGGAAAATCCGGTCGATCGGAAAGAATTCGAGCGGGATGGCCGCAGCCGCGATCGCGTCGGACCACTCCGGGACTCCCATTATGCCGTCGAGGGATTGTGCAATCATCAATTCGGTGACGCCTGCGGGGCCGACCTGTTCGATCCGGAGCGCGCTGCGCTTGATGCCGCGCGCGGCGAGCACCGCGAGCAACGCGTAGTAGCCGGTGTCCTGGTAGCTGCTGACGCCGATCTTCTTGCCAGCCAGATCCTCTATTCCGCGGATACCGGCCGCCTTGCGGGTCACCAGCTCGAATAGCGGCCGTTGGCCGAGCAGCGCTACGCCGCGTATCGGCACGCCGTTCGATCGCACGATCATCGACGTCTCGCCGACGCCGCCGCCGAGATCGGCGTTACCGACTCCGACCTGCTTGGCGACGTCGGCGCCGCCGCGGCCGACCGCAAAGCTCACTGCAAGACCGTTGTCGGCGAAATAGTTGCGCTTTTGTGCCAACTGAAACGGCAGGAAGGCCGGCAATGTGGCTGGCGCGGGCAGCAGATAGGTCATCGGCTGCTTCGCGGCGAAAGCCGGACGCGACACGCTCGCCACGATTCCGCCGAGCGCCGCTCGTCGTGTCATGCGCATCTCAATCTCCTAGCTGCGTGCCGCGAATTGCATTCCATAGGCGCTCGGAAGTGGCGGGAAGCGGGATGTCGTCTATGCCGAAACTGGAGAGCGCATCCACGATCGCGTTGATGATGGCCGCCGGTGCACCGACATTGCCGGCTTCGCTGCCGCCTTTGGTTCCCAACAGATTGGTTTTGGTTGGAACGAGAGCGTATTCGGCGATCACCTCGGGAATGTGATCGGCCCGCGGCATGCCATAATCCATGAACGATCCGGTCATCAGCTGCGCCATGTCGCGGCTGTAGACGATCTGCTCGAGCAGGGCCTCGCCCACACCCTGTGCAATTGAGCCATGGAGCTGGCCTTCCAGCGTCAGGGGGTTGACGACGCAGCCGACATCGTCGACGGCGCAGAGCTGCAGCAGCGCGAGCCTTCCGGTTTCAGGCTCGACTTCCAATTCGCAGATCATGCAGCCGTTTGGAAACGTGTTCGGTCCGGGATGAGTGCCGACGCCGCTCAGCCCGATCTGAAGTCCCTGCGGCAGCGCCGCTGCGTTGTAGGACGCCTTGGCAACGTCCCTGAAGCTGACCTGCCGATCGGTACCCTTGATGCGAAACAGGCCGCGCTCGAATTCGATGTCGGCTTCAGCCGCTTCCAACATCCACGCGCTCAAGCGCTTGCCGTTCTGCACGACCTCGTCGGCCGCAAGCCGCAGTGCCGAACCGCCGGTGCTGGTGCTGCGCTGAGCGAAAGTGCCGCGGCCGAACAGGGTACCGTCGGTATCGCCCTGTTTGACGTGTACGTCATCGATGGCCACGCCGAGCCAGTCGCAGATCATCTGCGCGAACATGGTTTCATGGCCCTGTCCGGTGGACAGCGTACCCGGATAGACGAGAACGCCGCCGTCGGGGGCGACGCGAATTTCCATTCTTTCCGACAGGCTGCCGGCGCGCTGACAGTGCATCGCCATGCCGATGCCGCGACGGAACCCGCGCCGTTCGCTCTCGGCCCGGCGTGCCGCAAAAGTGTGCCAGCCGGACAGCGCGCAGGCTTGATCCATCACTTTTTCGAAATCGCCGCAATCGTAGATAATGCCGCCGGGCGTCCGGTACGGCATCGACGCCGGACCAATGAGATTTATTCGCCGCAGCATCACCGGATCGATCTTCATCTCGCGCGCCGCCTTGTCGAGCAGCCGCTCCATCACGAAGGTTGCCTCCGGCTTTCCCGACCCGCGATAGGGATTGGTCGAACAGGTGTTGGTGAACACCCCGCGCGAGACGGCATGGATGAACGCAATGTCGTAGGTGCCGGGATAGCCGACCGCCGCATTGAGCGGCGGCACGCCGGCCGAGTTCGCCAGATAGGCGCCGAGATCGACATCGACCGTGGTACGAAATGCCAGGATGCGACCGCAAGCGTCGAAGGCCATCTCCCCCCGCGCAATCTGATGGCGGCCATGCGTATCGCATGCGAGACATTCGGCGCGCTCGCCGGTCCATTTCACCGGCCGCTTGAGTTTCGTGGCGGCCCAGACAACGAGGACCTCTTCCGGATACACTTGGCTTTTCATGCCGAACGCACCGCCCACATCGAGCGCGAGGACCCGCAGCGCCGCTTCCGGCCTATGCAGAACATCCGCCAGCGTCTGCCGAACGAGGAATGGCGATTGCGTGCTGGTGCACAGCGTCAAGCGTCCGCTGGCAGGATCCTCGTAGGCGATTGCACTGCGTGGCTCGAGCGCGTTGGCGGACACGCGCGGATATGCCACCGTCAGCGTGGTCACATGTGCCGCCTTGCGGAATTGCTCGTCCACTGCCGCTCGATCGCCGCGCTCGATAGTGAAACTGAAATTGCTTGCGGCATCGTGCCAAACCTTCGGCGCGCCGGGCTTCACAGCGTCGGTAAGCGTCACTGCGGGGAGCGGTTCGTAGTCGATGGCAACGAGTTCTGCGGCGTTCTTCGCCTGCGCCAACCTTTCGGCGACGACCAGGACGACGCGGTCGCCGACGTGCCGAACCACGCCGGTCGCGAGTATCGGTTGCAGCGGACGGTATTGCTGCGCTCCGGCCACCGCTGGAGGAAAAGCCTGGCAGGGCAGACCGCTCAGCCCCTCGCTAGCCACGTCCGCACCGGTGAGAACTGCCAACACGCCTTCGGCAGCGCGCGCGGCCGTAACATCGAGAGCAGCAATTCTGGCGTGCGCATGGGGAGAGCGCACGATATAGGCTCTTGCCGTGCCTGGCAGATCGAGATCGTCGGCAAAGCGCCCTCGCCCGGTCAGGAATTGCTGATCTTCGCGCCGGACAACCCTCCCACCTATTCCGGTTTTGCTCATCCGTGAAGGCTCCTCGTCCTAAAGGAAGAGGCTTCCTGATCATGTGGCATTTGGACCTCCCAAACGGCTCCGCTCTCGGGGTTCATTCCAGGCCTCGCAGAGTTTCCGATCAGGCTTCTTCGAGCCATTCCAATGCCAAGCACGACGAGGGAAAGGGCAAAGCCCCGTGCACTCGCAGGTGAAAGTCCTCTGATGCCGCTCGCAAACGCGCTTTCGCACCTGACCACACCTTGGCGGCTTGGCTGGGCGTCGAGACGATCCTCGCAGACACGCGCGCAAAAAAGCCCGAGTACAATCCCGGCCAATCCGCAGTTGGCGTGTGTTCTCTCGGATCCACCTCTAGCACCTCGGTATTTCGCTGGCTCAGTTGGCGGCGCGCCGATCTCACTGATACGACGAGGCGTCGAGCTCAGAAAGGCGGCAACGCATTCTGAGCTGCCGGCCTGAAGGCCGCCGCACGCGGCGCTTTTCGGTCACAAGATTGTCAAGGCCGCAAACTGGATGGGCGTAATTCCCAAGGGCCGGCAATTCTGCGCGAAGCTGCTGGTCGACATCTGCTTGCTGCACCGGACGAGGTAGCCCGGCAACGACGATGAGGAAGTGAATCGCCCGCGCATCACCGCGACTGTGCTTGCGATCGGCAGCAGGGGCGCTCTGGGAAACGGTTGCTGCATCCACCGAGCGGCAGTCCCAATCCCTGCAACTCGCGCAACGTATAGGCAATAAAAAGAAACCTTATCTGGAAGGCACGACCTTTACATGGGACAATATTGACAGCATAAGGACTAGACGCCAAGGTTCGTTCCGCTCGGCCGCGGCTCTTGCCCTGGGGCTGCCTGCAACCGGCGGCGCGGACGATGCAGGAGCGGGTATTGCAGGATCGGACATTGCAGGATCGGACATTGCAGGATCGGACATGCCACAGTCGGCCGGCTTCGCCTCCGCGGTCTCGTTGCGCACGCGCGATGCGGATGTTGCCGCGCTGACGATGGAGGTCGCACCCAACCTGCCGGCCGGGCTCATCGGCGGCCTTTGGAATTATTGGTATCCCGTGCTGCAGTCCGAGGAATTGCAAAAAGGCAAAGCGGTCGGCTTCACCGCGCTCGGGGAAAATCTGGTCGCCTGGCGCGGCCGCGACGGCAGCCCCAGCGTGGTGCGTGATCGCTGCCCGCACCGTAGCATCAAGCTGTCCATCGGACGCATCTTCGACGGCGAACTGCAATGCATTCTCCATGGGCTTCGCTTCAAGGCTGGCGGTGAATGCGTCATGGTGCCGTGGGAGGCGGACGATTCCGGCAAAAGCCATTGGCCCAGTGTGGCCGCCTATCCGGCCCGCGAGCTCGGCGGCTATGTGTGGGCCTATTTGGGCGATGCGAGCCGCTTTCCGGCGCCGCCGCTCGAGCAGCAGGTCCCGGAGGAGCTGACCAAGCCCGATGAATTCATCTGGTTCCGCCTGCCCACCGAAGTGTGGAATTGCAATTGGCTGCTCGCTATCGATGGCAGCGATGCCTTTCATGCCGTCGTGCTTCACGCGACCTCGCAGGCCGTTGCCGACCGGAAATGGACCGGCGGCAGCGCCGCCGAGTTCGAGGTGCCGCTCGCGGAACGGCGGATGAAGATCATCGAAACCTCGCACGGCATTCGCGCCGTGGCGCTCGATGCGAACGATAAGCCACTTCATCACGGCCATTTCACCATTGACGTCAAGGGACACCGTTTTGCCCTGCCCTGCCTGACCAGCAATCCGATCGCGCCGGCGCCGGGAGCGGCCCCATACACCGCGCGGCTGTGGCAGTTCGCCGTCGATGAAAATCGGACGCAGGTCGTGCGCTATGCAGTGTGGCGCGCGCGCACCGAGGCGGAGCGGAGCCAGGCCGCGAAAGTATTCCAGGAGGTCGCGTTGCCGCGACTCAAAAAGGTTTCGGCCGAGGACGCCTTTGCCGCCGAAGCTCAGGGCGAAGTGGTGTCCGCTCGACGCGAGGAGCACTTGTTAAAGCCCGACGTCGACGTGGTGAACGTCAGACGCTTGCTGCGCAAAGCATTCCTCGATCCGATCAAAGAAAACCGCCGCGTCGAGATTCCGCAGGGCGCCCTGCTTTATCCCCTCTAGCGCGCCCCGACCGGCGTCAATGACCTCCCCGCGAGCCGCCGATGAGCAACCGCCTGGCGCAGCAGGCTGCAATCATTACCGGTGCTGCCCGTGGCATCGGCCAGGCAACCGCGCGGCTGTTCGCGCGTGAGGGTGCCAGCGTCGGCCTCATCGACCGCGACAGCGCCACGCTCGAAAAGGCGGCCGGCGAGCTCGTCGCCGAGATGCCGGGCTCTGCCGTGCATTGGCACAGCGGCGACATCGCCGACTCTGCCGGCATTGCACTGGCAATCGATCTCCTCGTCGCCAAGCTCGGCAAGCTCGAGATCCTGGTCAACAATGCCGCCGCGCGCGTCTTCGGGCCGATTGCCGAAACGACACCGGAGAGCTGGCAAACGGTGCTGCAGACCAATGTCACCGGCCTCGCCATGTGCTCGCGTGCGGCGCTTCCCCATTTGCGCAAATCCGGCCGCGGCAGCATTGTCAACGTCGCTTCGATCTTCGCCGTCGCCGGCCGCGAGAACATGGGTCAATACGATGCCAGCAAGGCCGCGGTCCTGGCATTGACGCGGGTTTTGGCCTGCGAGGAGGCGCGTTACGGCATCCGCGTCAATGCGGTATGCCCGAGTTCCACGTGGACGCCATGGACCTACGGGCGAGCGCAGGCCCGCGGCATGAGCCTCGAAGACCTCAGAGCCCAGGGCGCCATGCCCTGCCTCTTGGGCCGCTGGGCGGAGGCTGAGGAAATTGCCTTCCCGATCCTGTGGCTCGCCTCGCGCGAGGCTTCGTTCGTCACCGGCGTTACGCTGCCGGTCGATGGCGGCCTGACCGCTGCCTGAACGGATTTAGGTCTCCAGCGTCGACGGCCAGAACAGCTCTTCCGGCTGATATTTCCGCGGCGTCAATCCCTGACGATAGGCATATTGCAACATGACTTCGACCTCATGGCGGGTCTTAGCAAATCCCCAGGGATAGATATCGCCGCCGGCCGCGGCACGCTCTTCCTCCCAGAGGCCTCGATACCACAGCGACGTCATATGAATGCGTTGCCACTGCTGCCGGGCATAAAGCTGTCGCTTCGAGGCCTCCCAGGCGTCAAACAGGCTGCGTGCGGTCCAGGGATACTGCTCGAGCACGCAGTTGCGGATCAGCAGTGTATGCATGATCGGAAAACAGCGGGTGCGCGCGAAATAGTCGCGCTCGCGCGCCGCGTAATCGGGAAATAGAAAATCGATGTCCGGATGGCGGTTGGGCGCCCAGATTTCGGTGCTGATCGCGGCATCGATCTTGCCATGCGCCAAAAGATCGAATTGGTCGGCCTCAGCCGGCGCGACGACGAGCTTGAGCCAGTTCGGCGGCTTCCAGTCGGGGATGCGCACCGGCTGCCATGCGACCCATTCGATGGAGGCGAGATCGACCCCATGGTCATCCTCCAATATACCCTTCGCCCACAAAGCGGCGCTGGTGATCCAGGTTTGCACGCCGACGCGCCGGCCGTTGAGATCGTCGGGCTTGCGAATGCCGCTTCGCTTGTTGATGTAAATATAGGAATGGCGGAACATGCGCTTGACGAAAACCGGAATCGCCGTGAAGCCGAGTTTTTTGGACGGTAGGTCGGCGATGTAGGTGCCGGTGAAGAACTCGCAGACGTCGAACCGGCCCTGCGCCGCGTGCCGCTGCCGCTCGACATCGTCATCATTGACGGTAATGTCGAGGTCTATCCCTTCGGCCTTGACGGCTCCGTCGATCAAAGCCTGGGCGCGGTCGTACGGTCCGCAGGTCATGGTCAGCGGGACGGTCATCGGCATCTCCCCTCTAGGTCATAGAGTTCCGGCCCGCGCTACCAGCAGTGCTGTTTGCAGTTCGGCACCGGATCGTACATTAACAGCGCATCCAACCGAGCGAAATCTTCCGGAGACCGCAATGTCAGTTGTCGAGATCGGCGTGGCCTCGCACGAACTCCTGGCTGAGGCGGCGCGCGCGTGCCGGATTCTTGACATGGAGGGACACGGCGACATGACCCTTGGGCATCTCTCGGTTCGCGCCAGGGGGGAGAGCGGCTTCTGGATGAAGCGCAACCAGATCGGCCTCGGCGAAGTCCTGGGCGCCGACGATTTCGTTTTGGTCGACTGGCAGGGCCGGCAGGTCGCCGGGAGCGGCGGGCGCCATTCGGAATGGCCGATCCATTCGGAAATCCTTCGCGCGCGGCCCGATGTCAACGTCATCGTGCATTCGCATCCATTCTATGCCAGCATCTTTTCCGCCGCGGTCGAACCGCTGCTGCCATACACACTCGATGCCGACTATTTCGTCGACCTGCCCCGCCATGAAGATGATATCGCCCTCATCACGACCGTCGACGAAGGCCAGGCACTGGCGCGGTCGCTCGGCTCGCACTTTGCAGTACTTATGGGCAATCATGGGGTGACCTTCTGCGGCGCCACGATCGAGCAAACCGTTTGCACCGGCATTTTCCTGGAGAAGGCGTGCAAGGCGCACATCATCGGCCGCGCCGCGGACTTGCGGACAAAGATGCCGGACAATACCGTGCGCGCCAAGCGACACCAGCAGATCATGACGCCGGTCCATTGGCAGCATTGCTGGCGATATTTCTGCCGCAAGCTGGAGGCGCGCGACAAAGCGGCCGGCACACCGGCTATTTTCGGCTAAGAGGCGGCCGGATTTGCGGCGAGCGGAAGCCTCGTTATCATGCGCCGAAGCATTTGCTGCACGGGAGAAGACGTCAGGTGGCCGGTAAGACCGCAGCAATCGCCACACAGATCGCCGATGAACTGTCATCCTGCGGCGTGAAGCTGGTTGCCAGCCTGCCCGACAACTGGCTGATGGACCTCATCGAGACGATCAGACGCGACCACCGCTTCATCCATATTGCGGTCAATCGCGAGGAGTTGGCGATCGGGTTGTGCTCAGGTGCCTACATGGGCGCGATGGGCTCGGCGGCTTTGATGGGTGCCTCCGGTTTCATGACCGTGATCTATGCGCTGACGAAGATCAACTACACCTACGAAATCCCGCTGTTGTTGCTGGCGACGCTTCGTGGCGTTGGCGGCGATCATCATAAGCATCATATCTCCAACGGCCTCTATCTGCTTCCGGTGCTCGAGGCGATCAGGATGCCTTATCAGATCATCGAGGACGGCGACGACATTAGCCTGATCTCGAGAAGCTACCGCTACACCCGGGATTATTCGCGGCCGATGGTCGTTCTGCTCACGCGCGATCTGCTGCGCGGGAGGCCCTCATGAACTATGTGGACTGCTTCCGCGCCATGGCGCGGCACCGCACCGATGAAATCGTCATCACCTCGGCTGGCAATTCCGGGCAGGCCTGGTGGTCGGCGACGCGAGACTCGGTTGCAAGCTTCTATCTCGATGCCTCGATGAGCCTGTCCACCATGTTTGCCTGCGGCCTCGCTTTGGCGCAGCCCGAGCTCAAAATATGGGCGTTCATGGGTGACGGCGCGTTCTGCATGAATCCGGGCATGCTGATGGTCGAGCGCGAATTGAACCTCCCGAACCTCACGCATTTTTTGGTGTCGAACCGCGTCTACGGAGCGACTGCGAACGCCGCGCTGCCCAATCTCGACCACAATGATTACGCGGCGATTGCGCGCGGCATGGGCTTGCAACGCATTTTCGAATTCCGCAGCATCGAAAGCCTGGAGCGCGATTTTCCGCTGCTGACGGCGGCCAACACGCCGGGGCATAGCTTTGTCGTACTCGAGGTCGAGCCGTTTACCACCAGCGAGCAGAAGCTCGAGCAGCCGCCCTTCAACGGCAGCGAGCTCAAATACCGCTTCGGCCGCCATATCGAAAGCAGGCTCGACTGCGACATTTTCGGCTATCGAATTTGACCGCGCTTGCGCGCCCGTTTGCCCCCAGCGTATCGCCCGCGTTTGTGAGCGAACGCCTTGCCGCCGCTCCCGACCGGCTCAGCGATCCGCAAAACGCTCCTGATGTACGAAACGGCCCCGCAGCCAGACGAGAATCTGGTCGAGCATAAAGCCGCATACGCCGATCACAATGATGGCGGCGTAGACGTTCTGGAAGGTGAAACGCGTGCTCCAGACCGAGATGTAATAGCCAAGCCCGATCGAATCGCCGATCATCTCGGTGAGCACCACGACAATGATGGCGACCGGCAGCGCGATCCGCAAGCCGGAAAAGACGGCGGGGAGCGCGGCCGGCAGGACCACCCGCCGCAGCACCGTCCAGCGGCCGGCGCCGAAATTGCGCGCCGCCCAGATCAGCCGGGTCTGGATGCCGCAAAACCCGAAATACGAGGTCACCGCGATGGGATAGAGACATTCCAGGAAGGTAAAGGCGACCTTGGATGGCGTGCCGAAGCCAAAGATGTAAGTGAAGATGGGGAACAGCGCGATTTTCGGTATCGGATAGCCGAAGTAGAAAACCGGTTCGAACAAATTGCGGCACAGCGACGATCGCGCCATGGCGGCGGCAAAGGGTATGCCGACAATGGCGGCCAGCGCAAAACCGCCGAGCGCGCGACCAAGTGTGACGCCGGCGTGGTAAACGAGCGCGCCGTCCCTGATTTCGGCAAACAGCACGCCGGCGACCTGAACGGGGCTCGGCATCAGCCGGGAATTGACGCTGCCGCTCGATATCGCCAATTGCCAGGCCACCAAGAGAAGCGGAATCGCGTACCAGCGCGCAACGGACTCGCGGATCTGTGTTACCATGCAGCAATCGTCTCCTCGGTGCCGAGTATGGTCCCCCTGACCACGCGCGCCCGGATCGCCATCAGAATGCGGTCGCTGACGAAGCCCAGGATCGCGAAGGCTAGAATGGCCGCGAACATCAGATCGAAACGGGCCGCATCCTCGCCCTCGGCGATGAGCACGCCGAGACCGCTGTGCGAGCCGATCAGTTCGGCCGCAAAGAGCACGACGAACGCATGGGCGAGACTGATGCGGAATCCGGCAAAGAGCTGCGGCGCGGCTGCGGGGATCAGTACGCGAAAGAATACCGTGCGCCGCGGCGCTCCCATATTGCGCGCCGCCCACAGGAACAGTTTGTCAACCGACAGCACAGCCTGACGGGAGGCGATGAACACCGGAAAGAAGCAGGAAAACGCGACGATGCCGATCTTCGAGGGATTGCCGATGCCGAGCAGGATGAGAAATACCGGCAGAAAGGCGATTTTCGGCACCGCGAACAGGAAGGATACCAGCGGATCGAAGAAATTCCGCACCCCCTTGACGAGCCCGGCGGCAAGACCGATGCACACGCCGGCGGCCGTACCGAGGGCAAATCCTGCGAACACGCGATACAGACTGACCGCAACGGCGCGCGGCAGTTCGCCGTCGGTGGCGAGATAGCCAAGCGCCGCCGCTATCTGCGTCGGATAGGAGAGGTAAGGCGGCAGCTGCGCAAGCCGGCCGAACGCCTCCCAGCAAGCCACAACGGCTACCGGCACGAGCCAGTGCTGAATGACGGCAAGCCGGATCCTCAACGCTCCTCCATTGACCATTGAATTATCAGCAGAATTGGCTGCAGATCCGGCCGTACCCCCAATCCGCTCCCCAATGCCGGGGCGAAAATACAGGCACAAAAGGTAACCACTAGGGCCGTCTGTATTGGCGAGCCAAAAGGCCGCCGCTGTTCGGGTGGCCGCCTCGCGGCGGCCGCGCCGTGTTCCTAAGATTTCGGCCCCCCCCTTCGGGCCAAGCTTAAGCCACGTAGGTGTTCGCGCACGAAAAAAATGTACCTTTACTGGTGGAAGGCAGCAACGTTCGTTTGGGCTACCCTGATCGGTCGCCGGGGGCGGCGTCTGTGTATCCTTTTGCGCCGACGGACGGCTTGGTGGCGTTGAAGGCTGCGCGTGAGAACCACCGATGTTCGGCCATGCGGTCGATCCGCGCCATCTGACGCCAGCCCAGTAACGACAACGTTGTCAACCGCGTGTCCGCCGCAGTCGTACACCGTAATCGCCGTCATGTCTGAGCCGCAGGGGCAGGTGGTGCCGGTCGATATCTTGACGGTCTCAGTAACTTTTGTTTGGTGTTATAAATTATTCACTTGACTTTGTTTGTTGTTTTTTGTTTGTTGTTTGGTGAAAATGCGACATTTTGTTTGCTAGGTGAACTGCGCAATTTCGCCATGGTACTGATGACAATGGGAGAACGTCTCCGGGACCGGCAGTTCAAAACCGCGCCGCACCACTTTCGATTTATTCCAAAAAAAGAAAAACCATTTTGTAAAGTCTTCAACTTAACGCCCCAAACACTGTGTTCGTTCCAAAAATTTGCTTGGCGCCACAAGCAAGGCCTGAGGTCGCCCGAAAGCCCGCCCTTGTCGGCTGAAAGCCCCCGCAACCGCCAGTACGACGGATGCCACGATCATCGTCCGCAGCATGTTTCAACCTTCACTACTGTCCCATACCACTGACTGAGCGCCATGTCGTCAATGCAACCGATCCTATTGCAGACGCATCTTCGGCACACCAGCGCGATCCGGCCGTGACAATCATGAACTCCGTCTGAAATCTCGCCAGACCCGCACCGAAGGTATGGTCTCAGGACCGTTGCATCAATTTACCACCTATATTCGTTTATTCTCTCGTCACTTGCTTTCTATCTCTTGTCAATTATTTGTTATATCCAAACAAATAGCGATCATCTGGAGACCTTCAGCGAACGTCTCCTGGACCGGCAGTTCAAAACCGCGCCGCACCATTTGCGATTTTTACAAAAAGAAAAAACCATCCATGTCGTCTTTCGATCTTATAACGACGCCGGAGTCCTTCGGCGGCGGCGCTATTGTTGCATGGCTTGTCGGCCGCACGTGTCACTATGTCTTGGGCGGCGACGCTTACGCGTTGTGGGAAAGAGCATTGATCGCCCGCGCACGTCGCTCGCTTTGGAGCTATTGTGCTGATTGGCGTAGTGACGCTCGGCTATAGCGTCTGGACCCAGAAGGCACGCAATAGACAAGACGACAAATTCGATCCCAATTTTGAAGTTGTCGATCCAGCAGTCGATCTGAATGTGCGACCTGCGCCCGCGATTTCAGCCGCAGATTTGTCGTTCAGCGACGTCCGTTTGTCGAATGTTGTTGGCCAGTATCAGCTTTCTGGCACGATCACAAATCACTCGAAGTACACATTGGGCAGCGTGAGTTTTTTAGTGATTATGAAAGATTGCCCGCCGGCGGTTAACTCGACTTCCGCACAATTACCGCCAGCACCCATGGACATTCCGCCGGCGCCGGCGCCCGGATGGGATACCGCTACAACGGGGGAGCAGTGCCGCATCGTAGGGCAAGAGCAAACAACGATAGATGCTCACATTCCACCGGACCAAACACGTGCATTTGGGGATGTGCCGCCACTCTACTATGAAGGATTGAAGTTCGAGTATTAGCCGCCTGAAGACCCCAAACGCCCGCGGGTATGGACGTGGAAGATTGTCTCCATAGAATTGGGCTGCCCGATACACGGTCCAGGTTCCTTCAACCCCTGTAGCCTACAAGTCGGCGACTAACTGCCGGCGGATGACCACAACTAGGAGAGGGCGATGCGCTGGACCGTAACAGCCGCCGTCATCGCGCTGCTGTTGACGGCGGAACAGCCGGCTGTTGCCGAGCCGGAGGTGATTACGCTGTCCTGCGACGGCACAGTCACGCAAGACACGAATAAACCAAAGCCAGTGCAAAAGTTGGGCGTGGTCGTGAACCTCGACAAGCGAACGGTGTCGTTTGGCGGTTATGTCGCCCCGATCAAAGCCGCCGATGCAGCTAATGTTTTCTTTGGTGGAGCCTCGAAGGTCCTCACCTGGCCGGGTTAGCACGAGGCCGTGGGCTGCAATTTCTCGTTGGCCTTGGACTTCGCGTCATTTGCCTCGGGCGAGGCGTACCGGACACGCACGTCGGTCGGTGCGTGCTTCGACCACCCATTCGTCCGCGCTCGAACACGTCGGTACTCAACGCCCCGAGCTTGAGTGTGTATAGGTCATCAGCGTAAAAGCACTCCCAACGCAATAAAGCGTTGCGCTGATACTTCTTGCCGCCGGGGCTGACTTCGGTGTCGAAGTTCAGGTCGAGATAGAAGAAATGCGTAGACCCGGCTGGCAAGGACCGCCGCTGATGACCATTGGGCGACGAAATGGTTGCCATGCATGAAGTTCGGCACAGCGTTATCCGCGCAACGCGGCGTCGATCTCGTCCCCGGAGATCGACAGCGTCGAGGATGACGTACCAACGTATGACTCGCGTTGACTTGAGTTCAGTCGTAACAATTTCGGAACCCAAGCCTCACTACTGGTCTAAAATTTATACTCGATGCTTGTGAGAAAAACTCTTGTTCCGACAGACAGCCCTGCTTTTTGCCATTGACCTCGGCCCAACATTCATTCGGAAGCGATCTGTAGGTTGCATAGACATGATGGCCATACGCATCGGCCAAAGTGTACGTGTAGTCGGTGGGATTTGTGCCGTTTTTATTCTTGAGCGTCATCATGACGAAGCAGACGCCGTAGTTGGCGTTCCAGTAGCTTTGATGGTCGTCAGAATACTCGCCGGGAAGACCGATATTAGTGTAGGTGCCGATAAATACTTTATGGGTTGGTCTGCCTGGACCGAGCAGTTTCGCTGCTCTTGCGCCTCTGTGTTGCTCTGCGCGTGCGCGAGGCCCGCGAAAACAATTGCGGCGCAACCAGTGAGCAGTAGTTTTTTCATTAGTGATCACCCTTGGTTCATTTGTTGCTGGGGGAATGGTTGGTGCAGTGGTGGATCAATAGGGGTGGTTTGCTGGCATGCTTATTCGGTCGCACCCGAGAACAACAACCCCATCGCTCTGCGCCAGTCATGGCGTTGCCTTTGTCCCATTTGTTGATCAGTGGCCGGGGGGACTTTCTCCCCCGACCACTAACTGGTGGTTAATACCCGCGACCATGATGAACGCGGCTGTTGCCGTACTCACCGCCATGGTGCGAACATGTGCCACTGCCACTGCTGCGGCTAGACGTGCCGTCATTGCATGGGGTCTGGGCTTGTGCCGTGACGGCACCCAACAGAGCAAATACAGCAACGAAGATGATAGATAACTTCATAACTTTCTCCTGTTTTGTTCGCTTTACTGGTAGTCTATAGAGTTTCTGTTTGGGACGTTCAGCGCCAGCCGCGACCGTTATAGTCACTCCATCCGTTGTATTGCTGTGAGCCGGTGTTATAGCAGACAACTCTGCCGTTGTCCTGATAGCAAACAGTATCGGCGCGCGCGATTTGCGTAACCGCGCCCGAGAGCAATGCGGCGATTGCGATAATAACGCTAACACGTAGTTTCATTTTGGTTTCTCCTATTTAAGGCGGATCATCCGCCACAAGACATTTTGTGTACGCTTACCTGATAGTCTATCAGGATGTTTGTTTGGCACTATCCTCCTTTCATCTTGCGTCCCAGTGACAGGTGCAGTGATCCTTCGATTGCCAACCTGTCGCGAGCCTTTAACTGCGAGTGTTCCGCTTCCCATCGATACACGGTGCTGCGCGATACGCCGAGCCGTCGCGCGAATTCCGTGTGATCAAGCTCCAGGTCTTCGCGTGCATTTTTGACGAAGTCCGCCACAGTTTGTTGTTGTTGGGTAATTTTATATCATGTTGTTGTTTTATCTTAACGGCAGCCCGTCGGTGTTTGCGGTTGCCTGCGTCCCAGCTTCGCGATGTTTGCACGACGCACCGATATCTTTTTAGATTTCGGTTCTTTGCGCAGTTCCAGGCTGGTGTAGCTGATTTCGCACTGACGAGTCCCGCCTTATTACGACGTCGAGCATTACGACGGCACGGATCAAAGCTACAAGCGATGTTGTTGGGGAGGTTGTTGTTGTTGTTGTTGGGAAAGCCCCGCGCTTGTTAAGACTAATGCTACGGTTCCGATTATCGTCGCGGTAAGTAACCCGCCGCGCCGACAAGCACGGCAGTTCTGAGAATGTCTATCATTGCTTTCGGTGATGGGGTGAAGGGGTGGGGCTGCTGGGGAGTTTTCTAGGTGCTTATTAGGTCACGCTCCGCAGCACAACCCTAGCGCTCCGCGCCAGTCTGTCGCAGTTGTCGCCCACGCTGTCCATTGCTCCCTCCCAATCCATGCCGCGTGCTACTTAGGCCGCAGCTTAAGCTTTTCTAAGAAAGCCAATACGAACTGCCGGGGAAGGCAAAAACGTGGCAGCATCACAGGTCGAGGCCGCCGCTGAAGCCGCTGAAATGCCAGAGCGTTCGCCTGCGATGCGCTCAACGTCCGCTCCCAGCGCGGTTAGCGGTTTCTGCCAGGGCAAAGTCCCTCATCGTCGCCGTCTGGTTGATCGTGCCGGTCCTTTCCAGTGCAGCGGCTCCGTTTCCTTCATCAAACCCTTGGCGATCCGGCCGAGCCTGCGAAGTTGAGCGCCTAAGCCGCGCTGCTCCATTCGCTGCACAGTGGCGAAACTGACGCCGCCGAACAGGCGCGCCGTCTGCGCGCGGCTATAAAGAAGCTGCCGACCGACAGCGGCTAAGTTCTGCGCGCGATTGGCAGCGCGGTGTTGCTTTTCAGATGTTGATTTTCGGCGGCGTCGCATCGCTCAGTTTCCCGTTGTTCTGTTGCTCAAGGTTGAGCGCCGCGATGCAGTTTGCAAGCATGTTATTTGCTCCGAAGCTATAATGAAGTTGGAGAAATTTAAGTCTTTGATCCTTCTGCTGGAAATACGGCAGATTAAATTTTTGCAACGTTATCAGATCGATCTATCTGGACTTCCAGCTGACTATCAAATCCCAGGTGAGGCGCTGAGGAACTGAGGAAGTGAGTAACCGTGGTAGCTGCGGAACTGATGGCTGATAATATTTCCATCTGGAATATTATCAGTTCTCTGGAACGAAGGGGACGACGCGGCACACCCAAGAGCGACACAGCAAGCGTGACGCAGCAGCGTCGAATCGCGAGCAAGGAACGCAGCCGCGTCGTTGCCCCGTCGCGCCTGAGCTAGGCAAAATCATAGTCAAAACCGTAATTCGCCGCTTGCTTGGTGTGCTGTAAGTATTTGTGTATGGAGGAGAAAACGCGGATTGCGCGCATGCGTAAACAGATGATTGTCGATCGGCTCTTTGCCGCCGCCGAGCTTCGGCTCGGCGACGGTGCCTCGGAGCAGCATGTGCGTATCGTGCGCACCAACCGGGGTCTGTTCTGGTGAGCGAATACGGGCCCGAACTCCCGCGTGACCTCGCGGCGGAGCTGCGCCTGCGGCCCGCGCGCCCGCCGGTGACGCGCCTTTCGCGCAGGGTGCTGATGGCACTTCTCGCGCTCGCGACTGTCGCGGTCTCTGCCGCGCTGATCTGGGCGCTCTCCCCAGGGCAAGGAGACGCCGCAGCCCTCGCACCTGCTGCGCCGTCGACAGATCAACAATGAAATCAGATGCTTACTGTATGGCGCTCACAACGATGTCGCGGCGCTCGGGGGATCTGTACCCACCCTGTACCCACGCGGCGGCAAGAACAGGCCCCCGGCGACCGTGCGATCGTGCTGACGAGCTCGTGGATAATCGCGCGTGATTCGGATCGTGCTTGCAACCTCGTACCATCGCGCCAGCCGGAGCCCCGTCCGGTCACCATCGACCATCGACCATCTAGGGTGGGACGGGCGTGGCGATCGCGATCCGACCACTTGCGCTTTTTGTACCAAAAGTCGCGCAAGGCGGGGGCCTCACGGTCTCATCGTCTCTCGTGGACTCGACATACTCTCCCCGTGCCTCTGGCGACAAAATGCCCGCCCGCACCCTGTTGCACTAAAGGCGGCATCCTCTCATAACGCGGGAATGAGGGAAACGGGCGAACGGCACTCCACCCGCGTGCACCTGATGATTTCGGCCTCAGAACTGCAGAGGCCATCCACGACTGGCGGCGCAGGCAGCCTGACCTTCCGGCCCGAGCCGAGGCAATCCGTCGTCTGATCCAGCTCCGACTGACGGGCAAGGCTGCGCCACGCAAAAAGACGACGTGACCCCGGGCACGCCGTCATTCACCGCAAAAGGACGCTTCGCAATGACATAGCGAATTGAGCGCGTAATCAGTATTCCGATTGCTTACGATCTACCTAAAGAAATCAACGACATGAGAAAGCTTGATCCTCGCGCTGGCGCTAGCCTGCGCCACTGCAGGAGCGTTATGAGTAGTAGTTGCTCAGCTGCGTATCGCTCAAGCCGCCATGGGTGCAATGGTTTTAATTTCCTCAGTGAGCCACCGCCGCATGGCTCGCGCCCGTGCTTGGCTCCAGTCTCGTGGACCCGCGGAGGAGTTACTTGTTATCGGGGCAACCCTCGACGGGGCCAATGAGATCGCGAGAAGCATTGTCCATAGTGCCGATAGCGCGTTCGGTGGCACCGATTCAGCCTCGCACAACTTGCCGCAACGCTCACTAAACCAATAATGGCTACTGCCGGCGCTGTACCCATCGGCCAGGTCGACGTCGTCGCCACCGTCAGCCGTGCCATACATAGACTCAGCTCACGTGGTGCCCTTGGCCGCTATATGAGAATTGCCAATGGCCCTGGGTTCCCGCGCGCGATCGCCAATGTGCTCACCGAATTACGGCTGGCCAGTCTTGGCGCCGATGTTCGGGACAAGCTGAATCCCGATCTGCTGTCGCTGCTTCGTGCCTATGAAGCGGAGCTAGCCGAAGGCAAATTCATTGATTGGCCGGGTCTACTGCGAATCGCAGCTGAAATTGCGGTCCAGCGTACCGGAACGCGCATCGGCTGACGCAGCTTCCAATGCTACTACTTGACGTGCCAATTGCCAGCCGGGGAGAGCTCAACTTTGTGGCCGCAAGTCGTTGATTTAATTGGCGCGCCCGACAGGATTCGAACCTGTGGCCTCTGCCTTCGGAGAGCAAGCCTCCGAGTGTCCCCGCCAGGCAGGGCCGTTTCTTGGGCAATTTCTTGGGCGCAAGTTTTGCGGGATCAGCTAAATACTTGGGAAGATGGTCGGAGTGGCAGGATTTGCGATCTGAGCGATCAACCACTGTTTTTACACATGTTTTGCGTCGTGACCTGTCCGCTGTGTACCCACATTGTGTACTGAAGGCAAGGGCCAAGATCAACTGCGCAAGACCGCACCGGTCGCCAGGAGCGATGGGCGAGATATCATCTGGCTACTCCCGTTATTCCTCCCACTGAAATATCTGTCGTTGGCGCTGGATGAAAGAGCGGCGGAGCAGGAGCGTAGTTGTAGAGCGGCTCATACGGAGGTACCGCAGCGGCTCCAACAATCTGGACCATTGCCGGTGCTAGATACCGGCCGCAATCGTCACAATGATGGCGAGGCTTGAGTCCGAGTTAAGCCGCGCGGGTACCGCGCTACCGCGCGAACGGTTTTCTCCATTGGCGCTAGCAGATATGCAAATCTTCCCCAGTGATTTTCGCTTTCAGGGGAGTAAAGTTGGCCTGGCTAGGCAGTGATTGAGGGGAGGAAGAAGCAAGGACGTCGGCCAAGGAGTTTGTCATGACCGTAGTTCTACCTTTCGCGACTCCCGCATCAAACAGGCCTTTACTCTCAAAACATCGTTTCTCATATCTCACCGCTTGCTTGGTACTCAGCGCCGGCGTGGCTGGATTTCATCCCGCACTTGCTCAGCAGTCGCCGGCTCCTCTCCAAAATACACCTCCAGCAGGAGGTTCGGCCGTGCTCCCGGTCCCACAGCCACGATTCGGGGGCGTCATTGGTCGCAAGGCGAGCGAATCGACGCCGGACTTCCCAAAAGGCGTCACTGCCCCGAAGGGGGCCCCGAATGTCTTGCTGATCATGACCGATGACGTTGGCTTTGGCGCGGCCAGTACCTTTGGCGGACCGATTCCCACACCGACCCTTGATCGCTTGGCGAACAGTGGCTTGAAGTACAACGAGTTCCACACCACCGCACTTTGTTCCCCAACTCGTGCTGCGCTTCTCACCGGCCGCAATCACCACAGTGTCGGTATGGGCAACATCATGGAGTTCGCCACGGGATATCCGGGCTACAATTCGATCATGCCCAAGAGTGCCGGCACGATCGGCAACATTCTCGTCAACAACGGCTACAACACAGCGTGGTTCGGCAAGCACCACCTGGTTCCAGAGTGGATGCAAGGTCCGGGAGGGCCCTTTGATCAATGGGCCGGGGGTCTGGGCTTCGAATATTTCTATGGCTTCCTCGGCGGCGATACAGACCAGTGGCATCCTGCACTCTTTGAGAACACGACGCCAGTGCTGCCGCCATTCGCGGATCCTAACTACATTCTTATCCACGATCTGGCCGATCGGGCTATCAACTGGATTCGCACTCAGCACGCAGCTGCTCCAGACAAGCCCTTCCTCCTGTATTTCGCTCCGGGCAACAATCACGCTCCGCACCAAACCCCAAAGAACTGGATCGCCAGGTTCAAGGGGCAGTTCGATCAAGGCTGGGACAAGGTACGGGAGGAAACATTGGCGCGACAGATCAGGCTCGGAGTTGTCCCGGCCGGTACTGTCCTGACACCCGCCCAAAGGGGATTCCGGCCTGGGATTCGCTAAATGACGATCAGAAGAAGGTCTATGCGCGGATGATGGAGGTATACGCCGCCAACGTAGCTGAGTGCGATTACGAAATCGGGCGGATGATCGATGCCTTAGAGAAATCCGGGCAACTGGACAACACGCTCGTCTTCTATCTTGAAGGGGACAACGGCGCCAGTGCGGAGGGCACGATGCAAGGGACAACCAACGAAGTCTCGGCCCAGTTCGCACCTGAGTCTCTCGAGTTTCTAGTCTCGATGATGGACCAACTGGGCAGCGACCGAACTTACAACCACTATCCCATCGGCTGGGCACACGCGATGGACGCGCCCTTCCAATGGACCAAGCAGGTAGGGTCGCATTTTGGCGGGACCCGAAACGGGCTGGTCATCAACTGGCCGAAACGCATCAGGGCTGGTGGGGAGATTCGTTCGCAGTTCCACCACGTCATCGACGTCGTGCCAACCATACTGGAAGCTGCCGGCATCCAAGCACCGTTGCTGCTGAACGGCACGCCACAGAAACCGCTAGAGGGCGTTAGCATGGTCTATACCTTCGATAACGCGAAGGCCCCGATGCAGCACACGACCCAGTATTTCGAGATGACGGCAAACCGTGCTCTTTATCACGATAACTGGATCGCAAGCACAACTCCGGCGCGATTGCCCTGGGACACCATAGGTGTGGCGCCCGACCCGGATACTTATCAGTGGGAACTCTACAATCTCGCCGTCGATTTCAGCCAGGCAAAGAATGTCGCGAAGCAGAACCCAGAGAAGCTTCGCGATTTGCAAGCCCGCTTCTTGATCGAAGCAGCCAAATACAACGTACTACCGCTTGACTCCAGTTTCGCCGACCGCATGGATCCGTCAACTCGTCCAAATCTTCTGCGCGGTGAGACGGATTTCACTTACTACCCTGGCATGATTCGTATCCCGGAGGCTAACTCCCCCGATGTACACAACAAATCGTTCCGTATCACTGCCGATGTCGAGATCCCAGCAGGCGGAGCCAACGGTGTCCTGGCGACCCAGGGTGGACGTTTCGGCGGCTGGAGTTTGCTCATCCTCGATGGAAAGCCGATGTTCGCGTTCGCCTACACAAATCAGGATGGGATGAAGTACCCGAAACAAAGAGCGGACAAGACTCGCATTGTTGGCACCGAGAAGCTCACGCCGGGTAAACACACTATCGATCTCGACTTCAAATACGACGGTGGCGGCCTCGGCAAGGGTGGCCTTGGAACCCTCGCGGTGGATGGCAAAAAGGTGGCTGAAAATCGAATTGAAAAAACCTCTCCCTGTCGGCAAGTTCACGCTCGATGAAACCTTCGACGTCGGCGAAGATACCGGAACGCCAGTGATCGACGATTACGATGCGAAGATGCCGTTCAAATTCACCGGCAAGCTTGAGCGAGTTGAGATCAAGCTCGGTCCCGACAAACTCACGCCCCAACAACGAGGTGAACTCGAACAGCTTAAAAGGGATTTCGCGCTGTCGGTTCAATGACAGATCGAGCATCAAAGCTCATATGACAAGCGCGGCCCAATGTCTGACGCCGCGCGTTGACTGCGCCGATAGGTTCGCCAGAAATCCCTAAAGCGCGTTGGCGATAGTTTGGTGTGCCGCACGGTGTGCTGAATGTTGCGGTGGCCCAAGTAATCCTGAATTGCCCGCGTGTCCTGGCGATCGTTCGCGAGCTTGTAGCCGCAGGGCATGCCGCAGCATGTGCGGATGGACCACGATAGGGAACGCGACGCGCTCGGCCACGCGGGCGAGCATCTGGGCGAAGCCGCGCGTCGTCATCGGCGCGCCGCGCTCGCTGACGAAGACGAAGCGCGGCCCGGCCGACTGCTCGTGCCGCAGCCTGCGCAATGCCCGCAGTTCGGCTCCGCTTAAGGGCTGCGATGACGGCTTGCCGCGTTTGAGCCGACGCACATGCAGCGTCGTGCTCTCGAAGTGGACCTGCGACCATTGCCAAAACGCTTTGTGTCGTCGAGGTTTTCGACGTCGACGGCGAGAAAGCGCATGCCCGGATTGGCGTGAGCGGTATCCTCAAGGACCGACTGGCGGCGGCCGGCGACATGATGACTTGGTTGCCATCGCGGTGAAAAGCCTCCGCCAGGCCGCGGCCGATTCCGGTGCCGCCGCCGGTGATGAGAATGGTATTGCCTGTCCGATTCATGTCCTCCTATCGCTGCAAGGTCGCACCGTCGATCCGTCGCAACGGAATTGCCCCAGCCGCGCCGATCGATCTTGCGTCTCGCCGAGCCGAGCGTTCCCTCCGGCCGCTTGAGGGTGTGGCTACGGGCGAGCTGCTTGCCAATGCAAGCGCACCACCTTTAGGCAGTATCCTCTATGTCGAAGCGAGCCACTTTTCCCGCTCGAAGACGAAAAACGTGTCTGACCGTCTTGTCTTTAAGCCCGTGCGTCTGACCCTGTAGCGGCTTGCCTTCGAGATCGCGGACGATCTGCCGGACTTCCGCGATGATCGTGCCATCCGCAGTTCGATGAAAGCTCATAGGCTCGACGTGCGGACTAACCATGCTCCACTGGCGCGTCCAGTACTCGCGTACTGCTTCGCGCCCGTGAACATGGCCACCGTCCATGCCGTTGGCCCAGACGACATCATCGGCGAGCACGGCCAGCACGCCGTCAATGTCCCGCGCGTTAAACCGATCGTAGATGTGCTTAAGGAGTTCGACATTGCCATCCATTGGTTCGCTTCTCGGCGTGACGCCTGCATTGCGCGGTGCAGGATGGCGGGCGGGGCGATCAGCTTGCCTCCGCCATCCACGCTTCGGCATCGGCCCCGGCGGGAATGCGCAGCGGTGCGGATGGATCGGTGGCGGCCCGCCAGATCGCTTCTGCCACGTCAGGCGTGAGCGTAACGGTCGAGGTGACGTTGATGATGACGCCTGCCCGGCGCTCGCGGAAAGCTGGAAGCAGCGCCTGGACCATAGCGAGTGTGCCCAGCGTATTCGTCCCAAACAAAGTACGCGCCGTCTCAGGCGCCGTCAGCTCGATTGGTGTCGGCGCGCCTAAGCCGGCATTGTTGACTAGAACGTCGATCGTCCCGGCCTCTGCGATGCTGTCAGGGTCGGTCACGTCGAGCGGCACGATGCGTAGGCGATCGGAGGCGGGCAGCAACTCGGCGTGGGGCGCACGCATAGTCGCCACGACATCCCAGTCGCGACCGAGAAATAGTTTTGCGGTCTCCAGACCGAAGCCGGACGAGCAGCCGGTAATGAGGATTGTGGACATCTGATGAGAACTCCGGGTTAGAACTGCCGAGGAATGCTTGCGAGGATTTCCTCGCCGCGCTTCTCGAAGTCGACGACTTGGGCCTTCGCTTCGTGGCTGGCCTCGTCGACCGTCTTCGGCCCGAAGGGTGGATCGGGATAGTACTCGATCCCGAGCTGAATTCTTTCCGCGAGCTTTTGGCCAGCGATCTCGCGCGTCAGAAACAATCCAGCATCAGCGCTCGCAGAAACGCCGGCCCCGGTGACGATCTTCCCATCTCGGTGATACCGCGTCTTCAGCACCTTGCAGCCGAGCTTCGCCACCCGGTCACGTGCGAAGTAGTTGGTCGTCACTTCGACGCCATCGAGGATGCCCGCGGTGGCAAGGATCTCGACCCCATTGCAGATGCCTACGGTCCAGGTCGTCGTCTCATGCGATTTGCGGATGAAGTCGAGAATCGGTGGGTCGCGTTGCGCGGCATAAACGCCCAGCCCACCCGGCACGTATAGGATGTCCACGCCTTTGGCGTCTTCGAGTGTCTTCCAGGCATAGAGACCCAGAGCGCGCGTGTCGGCCGCGTATATACCCACCTCCTTCGCGACGAATTCCGTTTGCATGTTGGGAATGCGGGCGAGTGACTCATAGCCTCCGACAATATCCAGCGTCGTGAAGCCGTCGTACAAAAGAATAGACATACGCATCGGTGAGCCTCGCTGTCTGCGACGATCGCTGCTCTTCCCCCAGTTGGGTGTCTCAACCCTGCCAGGCGTGTTCCCGAAATGGCGCTTCGACAGGCGGCCTCGTGATGTTGCCGGTGTAGTTCGTGATCGTCGACGCGGCGACCGCGGCGACCACTTCGAGGAGGTGATCCTTGCCGAAGCCGGCCGCGAGGAAGCGGTTGACGTCCTCGTCACTGAGGCGTCCGCGCTTTTCGATCATCGCCTTCGCCAGGCCCGACAGCGCGGCGAGCTTGGCGTCCTTCGGCAAACGACCCTCACGGATGGCCTGTACATCCGCCGGATCGATTCCCTCCTTGAGAGCCAGGGTCGTATGGAACACCACGGCCCATGTGCTGCCGTTGGTCACTGCGTCAGTGAGCAGTACGGTTTGGACCTGCGGTTCTGTGAAGCTGGCGCCATGCACTTTTCCGAACAGGCCGACAAGACTGTTGATCAGAACCGGGGAGGTCGACATCGTGCCGAGGAGGTTCGGGATCATGCCGAAAGCGGATTGCAGTTGCTGCAGCGCCGCCTTGGAGCTTTCGGGGGCGGATTCCATTGTGTGAACGGGAAAGTTTGTCATGTGAGTCCCTCTCTGTTGGGGTCGATCTGTGATCTATCTAGGGTCGCAGCCTTTGGCGAATGTGCCAATAAACCCTCGGTTCCCGCCAAATGAGGGAGGTCATCACCGCCCGCGGCCGGAACGGCGATGCCGAGTTTGGCCGCAACGCGCCGCGCGGTCTGCTCGCGCTGCACCGTGATGCTCCGTACCGACCGGCGTGCGTGTTCCAGGACCGCGGTTGGCGCCGTCTCGGGCGTACCACTGTCGAAGGGCGGTTCGGGCGCATAGGCCATATTCAGCTGGATGGTTTGTGCGACATCGTCGCCGCGCAACTCGGCGGCGAGGCGCAAGGCGCCGTCGATGCCGGCCGTCACGCCAGCGGCGAAGACCCAGGACCCGTCGACGACCACCCGCTCATTGACGGGAATTGCGCCGAAGAACGGTAACAGGTGCAACGCCGACCAGTGGGTCGTCGCCCGACGCCCCCGAAGCAGGCCTGCCGCGCCGCAGATCAGGGCGCCCGTGCACACCGAGAAAATGCCGCACGCGCCCGACGCCTGCTGTTGGATCCAGCCCAGCACCTCGGCGTCTTCCATCAAGGCCTCCTGGCCGTAGCCGCCCGGCACATGCAGGACATCCAGTGGCGGCGCTTCGTCGAGGGTCGCGTCGGGCGTAAGGCGCAAGCCTTTGATGTCGCGAACCGGCGCCACGGTCTTGCCATAGATGCGATAAGTCGCGTTCGGGATGCGCGACAGCACCTCGAACGGGCCCGTCAGGTCGATCTGATCAACGCCTTCGAACAGGAGGGAACCGATACGCAGGTGAGTGTCGTGTGGGATCATGGTCGTCTCCAGGCCCAAGATCAGCGGTGGACAAGATGAAACTAACCGGACATGATGTGGCGGAAATGCCAAAGTCCCCTCGTTTCTCGCCAAACCTGATCCGGGCCATCGAGGTGCTCACCTTCCCGGCCGTGCAACTACTCGATGTCACGGGGCCAATTCAGGTGTTCGTCTCCGCCAACGATCTCGTTGCCAACGCTGGAGGTGCGCCGCCCTACCGGCTCAAGCTCGTGACGCAGGGCGACCAAGGCGTCATCTCCTCGGCGGGAGTGACGCTGACCGCGGGTCCGCTCAGCCGACGCAGCGAGGCACTTGATACTTTGCTCGTCGCCGGGGGGCGGGGAGTGGAGGCGGCTGCCGCAAATCCGGCGCTGGTCGATTGGCTGCGGCAGCGGGCAACGCAGGCGCGTCGCGTTGCGTCTGTTTGTACCGGTGCGTTCCTGCTTGCCGCCGCGGGCTTATTGGACGGACGTCGCGCGGTGACCCACTGGAAGGATTGCGCCAGGCTTGCTCAACGCTTTCCCGCCGTGCGCGTCGAGTCCGATCCGATCTTTGTGTGCGACGGTCGGGTGTGGACTTCGGCTGGCGTGACCGCGGGGATCGATCTCGCACTGGCGCTGGTGGAAGAGGACCTCGGCCGGTCCATAGCGCTCGCCGTAGCCCGCTACATGGTCGTCTTCCTCAAACGTCCCGGCGGACAGGCGCAGTTCAGCGCCGCTTTGGCCTTGCAAGCCGCAGACGACAAGTTCGGCGAGCTCCATGATTGGATCAACCGTCATCTCAGTGACGATCTTTCGCTTTCAGTCCTGGCCGGTCGAGCAGGAATGAGCGAGCGCAGTTTCAGCCGGCGCTATGCGGAGGCAACCGGGCAAACGCCGGCTCGCGCGATCGAGCGGCTGAGGGTGGAGGCGGCGCGGCGTCTGCTTTCGGAGTCGCGCACGCCGGTCAAGCGGATCGCGCAGCGTTGCGGCTTCGGCTCCGAAGAAACAATGCGCCGCGGCTTCCTGCGCCTGCTCGCCGTTACGCCGCAGGACTACCGCTCTCGATTCACGTTTCGAAGCTCGCCTCTGTCCAGATAGAGATGATCGTCCGGGCCAAGCCGTCTCGCAATCGACGTGACTGCTACGCTGCGGACGGATCCGCTTCGCCATCGCTGATGGTCTTTTTGGCGTGGCTGGTGATTCCGTCCAGCGGGAGATTTCACAAAAAGCGACCGATCGACGTCGATAGTCGCTGAAACCGAGCAAATCGCGGATCGCCGAAATTCCCCTTGGAAATCAAGAGCGCAAATTTTTGACGGATCGAGAAGACGGTGCTCTGTCGAGCGTAGGAATAATTTGCGCTGCTAAATCAGCGCGTTATCATCACCCAATATGATCGAGTGGGAGTGAGGGGGCAACCGGCGGCGACGGCGTAGTTTGGGCGGCGATTTTCGCTGCCGTGCTGCTGCTCTGTCGATCCCTTCGTCACTGGCTCGGAGGCTCTTCTATGTCGGTTCTCGGGTAGCTCGCGGAACCGATCTGCGTGCAGTCCGCGGAGTATGTAAAGTGCCTTCAACGGGTGGGAAGGCTATAGCGTACAATGGCGTGCAAATCGGCAGGTCTGGTTTGCGCCCATCCTCGCCGTTCCCGGCAAAGTGAGCCGTCCCGAAAGCGGCCATTCGTTCCGATTGCCCGTTTGCTGCCTTACGGAGATCGACGGGCGGCCCCGGATAAGGATGCGAGCAGCCATATATCTCCGAACCTGATACGGAATGGTTCTGTTGCATTGGCACGGTGTTCGGGAGACAGAAAGCGGAAAAGCTTGAGGATATCTCATGTCGGACTTCAAAGGTCGTCGGTTTAAGTGTCGCATTCTGTTGGACCGCCGGGCCGTCGACCGCCGATGGGCAGACATAACTTCAAATGTTGGTTTCGAGGGCCGGACGAAGATGTTCGTCTCGCTATTCCAGATACGGCGTCAGCACATCTTCAATCCATTTCATGAACGCACGGACTCGGCGCGACAGATTGCTCCGATGTGCGACGACGAGGGACACGGCGAGCGCCCGGCGACGAAAATCCGGTATGATCTCCACAAGCGCCCCATTCTCTAAGTATCGGCCAATCCCCAAGAGTGGCGCCTGAATCAGGCCAAGGCCGGCGAGGGCAGCGGCTTCGTAGGTCTGCGCGCTGTTGACGTGCAGCGCACCTGGCAACTGAAGCGTCGCGTAGCTGTCGCCGTCCGGATATTCCCATCCAATGGGTCTAGCGCCCAGCATTGTCGAAAAATGAATTGTCCGATGTTCCTGACGCCGGAGATCTTCTAGCGATCGAGGGACGCCATAGCGCGCCAGATAGGCGGGACTGGCAGCGTTGACCATGCGCAACAGGCCCAGCGGGCGGGCAATCAACGTCTCGTCCCGTACGGGTCCAAGCCGCAATACGCAGTCGAACCCCTCTTGAACCAGATCGACTTGCCGATCCGTGCTCGACACCTCCAGCTCCAACTCTGGGTGAGTCGCCATGAAATCCGGCAAGGCCGGCACGATCGTCGTGCGCGCTACCTCGGTCGGAAGATCGACCCGTAAACGCCCGCGAAGTGCGACGCGATCGCCTGCGAACATCGAGTGTAGGTCATCGACTTCAGCAAGCAGATCGCGGGCACGAGCATGAAATGCGCGTCCGTCCTCCGTCAACTGCACGCTACGCGTCGTCCGGTGCAGGAGCCTGACACCGACATCTTCTTCCAGCTTCCGGACCGCCGTTGAGGCCCTCCCCTTTTGGATGCCCAGGCTATCGGCCGCGTGGGTGAAGCTCCCCATGTCCGCTACCGTTATGAAAATGAGGATGGGTTCGAGATTCTGCATTTTCGTGCCTCGGTATTGTTCACCACAGAGAGAACAGTTAGTTCATTTCCTCGGTGTTTATCATACCTAAGAGACACAGTAAGTTAAGCTCCGAATGTGGATCCCCCATCGGAGAATGACAAATGTCCGAAACTATGAACCTGCATCAGGTGCCCGAAGCTATGGCCTTGCATCGCAGCCTCTGGGCCGGCCGGATAATGAGCGCGTTTGTCGTTATCGGTCTGGTGGCAGACGGCACTATTCAGCTTTTCGCGCCGGCACAGATCGCGAGCACGTTGCAGGAAACCGGGTTCGCGATGGACCTGACCCGTGTCGTGGGTCCGATCATACTCGCCTGCGCCATCCTTTACGCCATCCCGGCCACCGCCGTCCTCGGCGCGATCCTAGTCACGGGCTTTTTGGGAGGTGCCATCTGCGCTCATGTCCGCATTGGGGAGTTGGGGTCGCCGCCGGAAATCATTTCCCTGCTTTTGGGCGCGATGACATGGGGCGGCCTCTACGCGCGTGATCCCCGTATTCGGGCCATTCTGCCGCTCATCCGTTGAACCAACAGGGGCAGTGCTCTGTCCCTCCAGACCAGGAGAAAACGCATGTTTTTAGTAATGGGAATCACGGGAAAAGTTGGCGGCGCAACGGCAAAACATCTTTTGACGCACGGCAAGCAGATACGCGCGCTCGTCCGCAATCGCGAGAAGGCGGCTAACTGGGCCAACCAGGGCGTGGAACTGGTAGACGGCGATTGGAATGATTCGGCAGCCATCGAGCAAGCGCTCAAAGGCGTCGAAGGCGCGTTCGTGATGTTGCCGGCTGTCTGGGCGCCCTCGCCCGATTACAAAGAAGCAAAGGGCGTGATTGCAAACTATGTCGAGGCGCTCACCAAGGCAGCGCCGCCGCGAGTGGTTGCGCTTTCGTCGATGGGTGCGAACAGAACCAGCGGGCTCGGGATGATCACGGCCTTGTCGCTTCTGGAGCAAGGTTTTCGCGACCTGATATCGCCAATCGCATTTGTGCGCGCAGGTGGATTCTTCGAAAATTTTCTTTACGGCCTGCAGGTCGCCCAGGGCGGAACGCTACCGGTCTACTACAACCCGACAAACCGGAAATCGACCATGGTCGCGACGAACGACATCGGCGCGGAGGTCGCAACCCTTTTGAGCGGGCCAGCCTGGTCAGGGCAGCGCGTCGTCGAACTTGGTTCGATGGTCAGCGCGGATGAAGTCGCCGAGCAATTGGGTGACGTCTTGGCGCTTGACGTGAAAGCCTTTGCAGTCCCGCGTGCCAGATGGGCGGAAGTGTTCGAGCAGTTCGGCATCCCGAAGGGCCACACCGGACCTGCCGAAGAAATGTTTGAGGCCGTGAACGCGGGATGGATGGACCTCGGAGCCGAGGATACGGAGCACGTAGCAGGTACGACGTCCGCACGCGATGTATTCGAGGCTGCACAGAACGCCGCCAAGGCGTAAGTCCGGGACGGATCAGGCATGAGACGGATACTGCCCGCTTTTGTGTATCGTTCAGGCTCTTGCTAGCCGTGACGGTCTTTTTGCCGACGGGGCTAATCGTGAAGGCACAGCTAAAGAACGTCGAAAATCGACCAATCGATGCCGATAGTCGCTGAAACCGAGGGGATTTTGAATCGCCGAAATTTCCCTTTGAAATCAAGAGCGCAAATTTCTGACGGATCGGCGAGACGGTTCTTCATCGTGCGCGGAAAAAGTTTGTGCCGTCAGATCAGCGCCTTACGATCGCTCAAAACAATCGAGTGGGAATGACCGGAATAACAAAGCATTAGTGCCGTTTCATTTGGAGTCGTGTCTCGTCGTTGAGATTTGTCGCGAGTTTTGCAAATCAGACCTGCGAGTACTCCGTCGTTAGCGCACCTCTATCTGGATCAAGGGGCACGCAAAGGGAAAGCCCTTTCTGCTGGTGGGAGGGCAGTGGCGTAGCCTCGAGTAGGAATTGGCGGGTTCGCCGCTCTCCGAGGATTCGCTGTTTCGCCTAATGCTCGCCTTATCCATAAGTGGCTCGCTGTGGCCAACCCGGGGGAGAGTCTTCAAAGTCTTGCTGGCGGCCGTAGGGTGTAACGTCGAGCAAACTTCGGACATCCGTGAGAGGTTCGGTGCCTCGTGCGTACACAGAGTAGGTGTGGAACACATCGTATCCGAGCCTGAAGAACACGCTGAGTCCATGCTCCTCGCCCATTATGGCATTTGGAGCACCAGTTCTCTCGAGCTCAACTTTGGTTCGATAGTTGTATTCGACGGGCGCCACCTTCTCGTCATTCGTCACGTGAAAGCCGTAGTTGAAATCGCTGCCGAACGAGGAAAACCAAGGGAGCTTCCAGCCCCTTTCGGCTTTGTGGGCGTCGAGCTTATGGAGCGGAGCGCGCGACACGAGCACAAAAGTTGTGTTCAGGTCGTTCAGCGGCGACAAGTCGCCGATCGTATTCACATGCCTCGTGCAAGCCGGGCAGCCCTTTTCCCAGCTTGGATCAAACATGAAGTGATAGATGATGAGCTGCCGGCGACCCTCGAAAAGCTCCTTGAGGTTTCGTTTGCCGTTTGGCCCCTCGAAGACATAGTTCTTTTCAAATTTTCACCATTGGCAGGCGCCGGCGCTCGGCATTGACGCGATCGCGCTGTTTGGTCAGCTCCTTTTCGTGCGCCAGAAGTTTCTTCCGCTCGACAAGCCATTGCTCTCTCGAGACCATCGTAGGATGCGGAATTGTGCTCGGTACAATTCTTGAATCTCCTATTGATGCGTTTGTTGCTCGGGCGCCAAACCTTGGCTAGCTTCCGGTCTATGCTTGGTCCGGCTGATAAGTGCCCGCGACGGGAGCGCTCTCTGTCTCACGATTCATAATCGCGGCAATGCTTGATCCTGCTGTGGCGGCGCGCGGCAGCCACAATCCCGCGATTGCAGCAACGATCGAGAGACCGGCGGAGGCATCGATCGCCATTGAAAAGCCTCTGCTGAAAGCTTGGGCGGAGTGAAAGTTGCCCGTGTGCGCGAAAACGGCGACGAGAATGGTGATGCCGAACACGCCGCCAAGATAGCGCAGCATGTTGAAAGTACCGGATGCCTTGCCGATCTCGCTGGGCGCGACCGAACTCAGAACAGCATTTTGTGCAGCGGGCATGGCCATCGACACACCCGCACCCGTAAGCACCAATGGAGCAACGAGTTGCATGTAGGAGAGGGCGGGCGCGGCGATCATTCCAATCCACGCCATACCGAACGCCTGCACGACGAGGCCAATAACGACGAGCGGGCGTTCGCCGATCCGGTTGACCAGTTTCCCGGCAAACGGCGCCACCACGAACAGCGTGGCGGTCCATGGCAGCAGTCGCACGCCAGCCTCAAATGATCCGAGGCCCTGCGCCGACTGGAGAAACTGCGGCAGGAAGAACAGAACGCCATACATCGAGGCATAAAAGAAGAAGCTCGATGCGATTCCGGATGAGAAGGCATCCGAGCGGAAAAACCGCATCGGGATCATAGGCTCTCGCGCGCGCAACTCCCAACCGACGAAGGCAACGGAGAGCAGAAGGCCTGCCCCGAGCGTTGCGATGACTTCGAGGCTGCCCCAGCCTGCGCTGTTGCCGCGCATGAGACCCCAGGCCAAGCCGAGCGCGGAGCCCGTCACCAGCGCGATGCCGGGAATGTCGAGAGTCGACCTTGGTCCGAAGCTCTCATCGATACGGCGCGCGGCCAGCGGGATAACGATCGCGGCGATTGGCAGATTGATCCAGAAGATCCACTGCCACGCCAGGCCCTGCGCAATTGCTCCGCCGACCACCGGTCCGGCGATGAGGGCGAGACCTGTAACGCTGCTGAAAATACCAAGCGCGCGCCCGCGTTCTTCGCGAGGGAAGGCCGTGCCCAAGAGTGCCATTGCGAGCGGTACGACGACGGCCGCGCCGCCCCCTTGGAGAGCGCGCGCGGCAATCAGCCAGCCGACGCTGGTCGCCAGTCCGCACGCGACCGATCCACCGGCAAAGAGTCCCATGCCATAGCAGAACATGCGCCGGCGTCCGAAGCGGTCGCCGAGCGCGGTGCCGGTCAACAGCAGCACGGCAAAACTCAGGTTGTAGGCGTTAACGGTCCACTCGAGCGATTCGAGTGAGGCGCCTAGGCCGAGGCGGATGGCGCTCAGGGCCGTCGTGACCACCAGGGCATCGAGCGCGACCATGCATGATGCGATCGAGGCAAGCGCTAATACCCAGAATTTCCTCGTTTTTTCGTTCGGCTCCGGCATGGCAATCTCCTCTCGGCTGCGGTCCATCTGTCCATACGCTGAAGACGAACCGCGATGGCCAAAGGATTCGGCGGAGGAGAATTTTTGTTGTCCCGAATCCTTTCACGCACTCGGAACGTCTTCAGCAGGTGTCGATCGAAATTGCAGCCAATGGAGCATGCTATGAAACTGACCGTGGTGCGCTACAGGACGAAGCCTGAGACGGCGGATGAGAATGAGCGCTTGATCCAGGCGGTGTTTCAGGAATTGCGCACGAAGTCGCCGGACGATGTCCGGTATCTCGCCCTCAGGCTCGGCGACGGCACGTTCGTCCATTTCAGCATCGCGGAGACCGACGACGGCGCCAGTCCGATTCCGCGGCTGGAGGCATTCCGCCCGTTCCAGGCCGGTATCAAAGAGCGCTGCGTCGAGCCTCCGCAACAAACCGAGGCGGCTGTCGTCGGTAACTACCGAATGGTGGCTGGGGTGTGAAAGTATGAGAGCAAGATCATGAGCCCATCCGGGATCAACGCGGACGAAGCCCGCGCAGCCTTCGACAGATCACTAGGCGAACTGCGGCCAAAGCTGCATCGCTACTGCGCACGGATGACGGGCTCGGTCATCGACGGCGAGGATGTGGTTCAGGACGCGCTGATGAAAGCGATCAACGCGTTCCCGAACGCCGGATCGATCGCCGATATCGACGGATGGCTGTTTCGCATCGCCCACAATGCGGCGCTGGATTTTCTGCGCCGCCGTCGGCGCTACGAGGCCGTGCATTCCGATGAGGAGTTAGAGATGATCGCTACTTTGGTGAATCCGGCGTCCGATTGCCAGGGTGCCGCAGCGAGCCTGCGGACTTTCATGCGGTTGCCGGTGGCGCAACGGAGCTGCGTCATTCTGATGGATGTGCTCGGTTACTCGCTGGAGGAGATCAGTCACGTTACGCGAACGAGCATCCCGGCCGTCAAGGCGGCACTGAATCGCGGCCGCGCGCGCCTCTGCGAACTCGCCAACGAACCTGAGGATCTACCTATTCCCGCCTTGGCCGAACCTGAGCGTTTGCTCCTGGCCAGATATGTCGATCGCTTCAACGCGCGCGACTTTGACGCCGTCCGAGACATGCTGGCCGATGAGGTGCGATTGGAGCTCGTCAACAGGACACGCATGAACGGCAAGCGCGAGGTCGGGCGGTACTTTCACAATTACTCTGACGTCGACGATTGGCATTTTGTGCCGGGTCTTGTTGACTGCCGCCCGGCGCTTCTTGTGCGCGATCCTCACGATCCATCCGCGGTGCCGGCGTATTTCGTTCTGCTGGAGTGGGCGGGGGACAAGCTCACTAATATCCGCGATTTCCGTCATGCCCTCTATGCAATTGAAGGCGCGGAGGTCGTCATAGTGGGCTAAACAAGAGCGCGCGGCGAAGTAGCGGCGCCCCTTGATCTTCGTACATGATCGATCAACTTCGACTCATCGGTCCCAGTTTTGGATTTCTACCGCTGCCGCTGACGGTATTTTTTCGCCGCTACGCGGACATTGGCTTGCCACAGTAGCTGTCGAAAATCGATCGATTGATGTCGATAATAGCTGATAGCGGGCAGATTTCGAGCCGGCGAATTTCTCGTTTGAATTCAAGAGTGCAAATTTTTGACGGATCGGGCAGACGGTGTTTGATCATGCGCGTAAAAAACTTGCGTCGCTAAATCAATGCCTTCCCATGGCTGATAATGATCGAGTGGGAGTGAGTGGGAGTGAGGGGGATACTGCGGAGTACAATCGGATAGCGCAGCGTTTGAGAGGCAATTGTTCTTCGGCGATAGCAGTTGATGGGTGCTGCGCGACTAGAAGACGTCTTTCTCCACCAAGTTCTGGGTTGCCGCCATGGCTATGCGGGTCGGCCGTCTCACCAGATGAGCGGAATCAGGCGCCAGCGCACACGGCGCGCATAATCGTCATAGCCTTCGAGGCCCATACGAAGCGCCTTTTCCTCGACGCCGATCCTGATGCCGAGCAAGAGGGCGAAGATGGGGACAGTCGCAAGTCCCCACCACGAGCCCAGCACGAGCGAAGTACCGGCAAAGTAGAAGAGCGCGCCGAAATACATCGGATGGCGGACGATGGCATAAGGGCCGATTGTTATGACCGTCTGTCCGCGGTCCTTCTGTATTTTAACGACGGGCACCGCGAAGCTGTTCGTGCGCATGGTCCAGGATATGAACAAGAACGCCGCCAGGAGGAGGCCGCACCCTGCCCACTGCACGGAAGGCGCCATCATTGACCAGCGCCAACGCGCAGCATCCGCTGCCATGAAGCCCATCGCTCCGAACACGAGGAGCAGGAATGGGATGAGGACCAGCTTGTCCGCGAGCGGCTGATCCTTCTGCACGGGCGGCTTCAGGCGCTCCTTAAGCAGGCCGGGATCGACGCGCAGCCCATACGCCCCAAAAACGACCGAGAGGGCGACCATTTCACCGAGATAAAGCCACCCGCCGACGTAGTTTATCGTGCCTGCGGCAACGAAGATGATCGCGCCCATGAAGCCGAACCAGACGATCGTCTGGACGATAAGATTTAGAATGAGACCCATTTCATGCCTCCTCCGTCGAAGCTGATGATCGTTCCGCGCGGCGGACGCGGCTGCAGCAGTTCATCCCTCATCGCGGTCGCCGGCCTTGCTTCCAGCGGCGCATCGCGTCCTCCATCGCGCCGCGCATCACCCGATAGAAGTCCGGTGCCGCGATCATCGTGCTCGGACTGCCGACGCTCTACATCGCGGTGCGATACCGCGAGTATCGCAAATTCTTCGCCGGCGCGTTCTTCGTCAGTAGCGGGATGCAATTCTACTTCTATTTGGCCAAGCTCCCGATTCCGCTGATGTGGTCCAGTGCCGTCCAGTCGCCCAGGCTTAGCGCCATGCGGGGCACGATCCACTTCGTGCTCTTTCTTGTCTGTCTGTATTTCGGATGGTTCTTCCGCGCCAAGCGCCGCGCGGATTAAGAAGACCAGCCGAGTTGTCTGCTACGCTTGGCCGCTGCCCAAGACTTTCGGCTTGGCGCGCGAGCACTCTCGCTCGCGGCCCAAAAGCGGGAAGTGCCAACAATGAACGAGACGTGGTGGTAACCCGTCACGGCAAACCCGTCCGCACACACACTCTCTCTGGGCGTTGTGGAGTTGGCCGAACGCCCCAACTTTGGCGGTCCCTCGAAGCGAAACGATTAGCGCGGACGCATGACAAGCAAACTTGACACTCCTCTCCGGCTATGACAAGTTTGCTTGACACATAGGAGTATCCAGCCCATGCCCAGCCGCCGACAAGTCGCGTTCATCGGATCCGTCGCGGTCGCCGTCGTCGGCGCGGTCGTCATCTGGTTCGGCGCAGCCGCCATCATACTGGCCGTCTTCGGCCACGATGTGCAGGCTGCGGCGCCCTGGCTGGCGCTGGCCAAGTTCGCGAGCCTGGCGTGGGCGGCGGCAGTAGGATGGATGATCACCTGGCCCCGGCTCGACGAGATGGAAAAGGAAGCGCGCAAGTTCTCTTGGTTCATCGGGTCAACCGCAGCCATCCTGCTGACCGCGCCGATCATGCTGCTGTGGCTGGTGAACGGTGGCGCGTTCCTCGCCCAGCTTATGGGTCGCCGCGGCACGCCCGGCGTCTACTTTGCGCTGGGATGGATCGGACTCGTCTTCGCCCAGCTGCTCTCCTCCGTGATCGCCCGGGCCGGGTGGTGGGCGGCGAAACGCTAGAGGCGCCGGTCCATGAAGAACCGCCTCAAGGCGTTGCGTGCCGAACGCGGGTGGAGCCAGGCGGAGCTGGCTGAGCGTCTCGACGTCGCGCGCCAAAGCGTCAACGCCATCGAGACCGGCAAGTACGACCCCAGCCTGCCGCTCGCCTTCAAGATCGCGCGCCTCTTCGGCCAGTCGATCGAGGCGATCTTCGGGGACCGATGAGGCCGGCAACGGCAGATCTGTTCTGAAGGAGGAACCCGTATGAAGGATGCGATCGGCGCTGACGGTAAGGTCGGCACCGACGGCGCTTTGCGTGTTCCTGCAGAGACGTAAAATCGCAAAGATGCAATCTCCAGCGTGGGAAGCTGCTTAGATCGGCGGTTCGAATTCGTCGGTGCTAAGATTGACGGTCTTTTTTGATGAACTCGACGAGATCATTTTCGCGCGCATCTCGAAAAAATCGACCGACCGATGTCGATAGTCGTTGAAACCGGAAAATCGTAGATCGTCGAAATTCCTGTTTGGAATCAAGAGCGCAAATTTCTGACGGATCGCGGGACGATTCTTTGTCGCAGGCGAAAAAAGTTTGTGTCGACAGATCAACATGTTCCCATGGCTCAGAACAATCGAGTGGGAGTGACGGGGAGTAGTTTAGGATAGATATGAACACGGTCAGCTATTATAAGGCGGCTTCACTTATCGATTGTTCGCGATAGCTCTCGCTCATTGATCGCGATCGAGCAGGCAATCGATGAACGCCCGCAATGCCGGATGCGGATGTCGCCTGTTCAAATAGTAAAGGAAGAGACCTGGGAGAGTCGGCGACCAATCGGCAAGGACGCGCGTGAGATGGCCCGCAGCAATCGATTCATGCATATGATTGTCGTCGTCATAGGCGTACATGGCGGCCTTTTTCGTCAAATTTTGACGACAAACAAAAAGAGTCCAATTGTACCCGTTCGGATGGTGGATGACCGACGTGACCGCCTTCCTAGTTGTTACTTTTGTCGCACGGCGTTAAGTTGGCGTCGCATAAGGTGCGATTTTTTGCAATGGACAGGTGCGGCGGCGCGATACCAGCCGGTGTCCTGAAGCGACATACTTTCACGCTGCCGCGCGCGGTATGACGTTTCTCTAATTTCGTCATACCCTTGATCTACGACTAGTTCTTCTGATAATCCACAGCCTTCTCGCGACATAAAGTAAGGTTTTGCGGGCTGTCATCCAAAGCGGCGCACAGCGCTCAGCCGCTACGGCCGCGCGCCGCATTGTCTGACAGCCCGCAAACTCTTCCCATGACGCTCGAAGGCCATGCGCAAGCCGCTGCAGATCTTTTTTGGAGCTATGCCGACAGCGGCCGCAACTGCACCACGTTGTCTGCTTGCCCGTCCAGAAACTGCGCCCATGCCTCCATCAAGGAACGGCGACGTTCAACCAAATCAGACCGGCGATATGCGGCCTCTACACTGCCGACACTGTGCGCCAGCGCGGCCTCACACACCTCGCGCGGAAAGTTTGTTTGCTCGGCCGCCCAATCGCGAAATGATGACCGTAGTCCGTGGATCGTGTGACCCTTGCTACCCGCGCGGCGGAATGCTCGATACAAAGCGGTCTCGCTGGTGCTGCCAGCAAAGATGTGATCGGAGTCGTCTGATCGCGGAATGCTGTCCGTTGGCTGTTGCCGACGGGGTAACGCACGCAGGATCTCGACGGCCCGTTTGCCCAGCGGGACCTTGTGTTCTTTTCCTGTTTTGATCCGGCGTGCCGGCACGGTCCAGATGCCTGCATTGAGGTCGATTTCAGACCAAGTCGCTAAGCGCACCTCGGCTGAACGACTGGCGGTGAGGATCAGAAATTCCAGGCAGCGCGCGCTCATCGCATCGTCCTGCCGCATTCTCTGCACCAATTCCGGCAGTTTGGCGTAAGGCGGTGCCGCGAAATGTTTGACCGGCGCGACCTTGCGGAGTTTCGGGACCAGGTGGTCGAAATGGCCGCGCCAGCGGGCCGGATTGTCGTCGTTGCCGCGCCATCCTTTTACACGGGAATACGAGAGAACCCGCTCGATACGCGCGCGTACGCGCGAAGCGGTCTCGGTCTTGACGTTCCAAAGCGGCAACACCACTCGCATCACATCTTCAGCCGTGATCGCCGATACCGCGATGCTGTGCAGCGGCTCGCAGTGAACGCGAATCGAATGCAGCCATTGCGAAATATGCTTCGGTGACCGCCAGCCGGGACGATGCGCTTCGACGTATTCTTCGGCAGCTTGCTTGAACGTAATGCCTGCGGTAGCAGCCTTCGCCGCCGCGGCTTTGGCCCTAACAGCGGCTGCGTTGCGTTCGGTTAGCGGATCTATGCCAGCGCGCAGCATGGCGCGCAGCCGGTCAGCTTCCCCCCTGGCAGCATGCAAACCGATTCCCCCGGGGCCAGCGGGGCCGATCCCCATCTCGTGACTCTTGCCCCGAAACGAGTATCGGAAAATCCAGGATCTGGAACCGGTCTCGGACACCAGCAAGTAAAGGTTTCTGCCGTCGGGGTGTCGCCCCGGCCCGGCGTTCATCACCTTGGCGACGGTCAAGGCGTTTCTGACGACCCTGGGCATGGTGGTGGCTCCAATCCGCCCCCCAATCCGCCCCCCAAACACTACCCCGACCGTAGGCGAAAGCAACCGAAAGCAGGCGAGCACATTGCCGCGGCCAACCTACTGTCTTTAATGGCTTTTTGTCTGAAATGCGTGAAAGCAGACGACAGTGTACGAAAGCAGTAGAGACACCCCTACAGGAGGATCAACGCTCCTCCAGCGCTCTGGCCTTTAAGACCTCGTCACGCAGCAGGTCCCAGACGCGGCTGCGCGTGGCGAAAAATTCTGGCGATTTGCGGAAATTCGCGGTGCGCTCGTCTGCTTCGATGCGGAGGTCTGCTTTGATGCGGCCGGGCCGCGCGGTGAAGACGATAAGGCGGGTGCCGAGATAGATCGCTTCGTCGATATCATGGGTCACGAACAGGACTGTCTTGCGCTGGCTGCGCCAAATGGCCTGAAGCTCCTCCTGCAAAAGCTCGCGCGTCTGCGAGTCCAGAGCACCGAACGGTTCGTCCATCAGAAACATCTGCGGGTCCAGCGCCAGCAGACGGGCGAGGGCCGCGCGCTGTTTCATGCCGCCGCTCAACTGCTCGGGATAGAGATCCGCATAGCGCGCAAGATGCACGACATCGAGATATTTGTTGGCCATCTCCATGCGCTTGGACTTGGCGACGCCCTTGATTTCCAGGGGCCAGCAGACATTGGCAAATGTCGTCAACCACGGAAAGAGGGAATGGTCCTGAAACATCATGCCGCGATCAGGACCCGGCGGTCCGAGCGGCCGATCGTTGAATTGCAGTTCTCCCCCGGTCTTCGATTCGAATCCGCCAACGATATGCAGGAAAGTGCTCTTTCCACAGCCAGTCGGTCCGACGATCGAGACAAAGTCCCCGTCTTCAATACTCAGCGATAGGCTATCGAGCACCGTTATCTTCTTCTTATCCGCGGAAAACGACTTGTCGAGACTGTGGACCTCGAGAATAGGCATAATTGCTTTAACGTGACTATTTCGGCAGATAACTCTTATCGACAAGCGTTGCTGTGTCCGCCTTCTTTTTCTGAAATCCGGCCGCGACCTGCGCATCCTGCATCTTTTTCAGCGCCACGACATCTACGCGCAAGGTGGGATCGCGATAATAGTCTTCCATATGAAGGTAGATGTCGGCCGGTACGCGGACGTACTTATTGTCGATGAGGGTCTGCCGCGCTGCTACTGGATGGGCGAGGTAGAACTTCGTCGCCTCCTGGAGGTCGGCGAGGAAACCCTCGACCGCCTCTGCATGCGCCTTCAAATAGGTTTGGTGGCCAACGATGACCACCAGCTCCTCATCGAAAGGCATGCCCTCTTTGGAGGTGAAGATCGTTTTGACCTTCATCTGCTTTCTCGCCATCGCATCGAACGGCTGGGGAAACTCGCCGAGGTCGATCCGGCCGGAACGCAGCGATTCCGCCATTGCCGGAAATGCAACCGGCACGACGGTCACTTCGCTCTCGGTCATGCCGTGACGCTCCAGGGCCGTTTTCAGCCACAGTTCGCCGGTCGTCGACAGCCCGTTGACGGCAATGGTCTTGCCTTTGAGATCCTCAACTTTGTTGATCGGCGAGCTGGCCAGCGCGAGGAAGGTCGTGTTGAATCCGCGATGCAGGCTTTCCTTGGAAATCGAAGCGATGATCGTGCTTGGAATGCCTTCAGCGGCGGCGAACAGCACACCTTCGGCACCCGACGAGGCAAGATCGATAGCTCCGGCAGCAAAAGCCTGCGCTCGCTGCGACGAGCCAGTGAAGCGCGTCGCGTCGAGCGTATAGAGCTTGCCGTAGTTCTTGGCGATCGCGTGATCTGCCATCAGCAGCCAGAGCTGTTCTTCGGCAGCAAGCGAAAAGCCAAGACGAATGACGAGCGGTTCCGTATGTGCCGGCCCAATGCCGACCGCAAGCCCGGCTGCGGTCGCCGTTCCCGCACAAACTTGGCGTCTGGTCGGCTGTATCATCGGATGACCTCTTGTGGCTTTGAGGGTGCCGCCGCCGCAGCGACAGGCAAGCCTCTCGCCAGAGGTCGAAACGGTGCTCCGGCGCGGAGACGGCGTAGCTTTGACTTGTCACGATGTGAAGATTAACGGCTTGATTTTAGGATTCAACCGCTTTCTTCTGTGACAAACTAAGCTGGAAAATTCGCCGGATGCTGGAGCCTCAGGTTTTTGATTACGTGATTGTCGGGGCGGGCTCCGCCGGATGCGTCGTGGCCAATCGGCTGAGTGCTGATCCTGGCGTGCGTGTCTTGCTGCTGGAAGCGGGCGGATGGGATTGGCATCCATTGATCAGGGTCCCGCTGGGCGTCGGACGTATTTGGGGCTTCGGGCTTTTTGATTGGGGATACCGAGCCGATTCCGGTCCCATTACTGGAAACCGCGACATCGAGACCGCACGCGGCAAAATCATCGGTGGGTCCCATTCGATCAACGCCATGGGGTACATACGCGGCAATCCAGCCGACTACGACCGTTGGTCGCGCTACGGCTTGTCAGGGTGGTCCTTCCGCGAAATCCTTCCCTACCTGAAGCGAGCGGAGACAGGCCGGCCCTTTCGTGCGGCTCACCCGCGGCGATCGCCTCGCATTCGCGTTCGCACGTGCCTATCTGGCCGGTACCGGGCCGGCAACTGACGTGCCCAGCAGCTTCATGGCCTTCGTCAAGACCGATCCGGCGCTCGCGATTCCGGATATTCAGTTTCTGTTCCGCTCCGGCGCCTCGGATGCCGGACCCTGGTTCCCGGGCATCAAAAAACCGTGGCGGGACGAGTTCCTCTGCAGGCCGATTCTGTTGCGGCCTGCGAGCCGCGGGCGGGTTATGGTGCGCTCAGCCAATCCACGCGAGCGGGTCTTGATCGATCAAAATTTCCTTGCTGTCGATTCCGATCTCAGGACCCTGCGCGAGGGCCTTAAGTTGTTGCGAGAAGTCGCCGCCCAAAAAGCGCTTGATCCATTCCGCGGCCGCGAAATCCGCCCGGGCAGCGATCTGCGCGGCGACGCGGAGCTTGACGCCTACATTCGCTCCGCACCGGCGACCGCCCATCATCCATGCGGTACCTGCCGGATGGGGAGCGACGAGGATTCCGTGGTCGACGCCGAACTGCGACTGCGCGGGCTTTCGGGTTGTTGATGCATCGGTAATGCCCGATCTTGTCGGCGGCAACATCAATGCGGCGGTCATCATGATCGCGGAGAAGGCCTCCGAACTGATTGCCCGACCGGCAATGCCGCGTCCGGCGCAAGCCGTACCCGCTGTGGAGACAACCTCATAGCGGATGCAGATTACGATTTAGAGCTCTTGCAAAGCGGCCGCCGGGATCGGGCGCTCGCCGCGCAGAGCGAGTCTGCGCAGCACCCGACGCTCGGCCGGATCGAAATCGGTGCGAGCATGAAGCGTCGCGCGATTGTCCCAGATCAACAGATCGCCGACTCTCCATTCATGCTCGTAGGTATGTTCCGGGCGCTCGGTGGCCTGACATAGCCGCTCGAGGAGCGCATCGCTTTGCTCGCGTGGCATCCCTACAATGCTGTTCGCCATCAAACGATTACCAGAAGAGTTGGCCGGCGGATTTCCGGGTGCAGTACAACCGCCGGATGGATATAGCGCGGCGCCCCGGCCCAGTTGCTTGGTGCTTTGCGGTTAGCATTCTTCTCATAGCAGCTGGAGCGCCTGGTCGCGCAGCTCTTGCGGGAGGCTTTTGAACGCGGCGATTGTGCTGGAAAACAGCGTATTGCCGCCATACGACGGTATCTCCAAGGCGTAAAGCACGGCGCCTTTGGCGGGATTTTCATAGTAACACTGATCCGCGTGGAACTGCATGTCGCCTTCCGGCAATTCACCGGGCTGGCCATCGATCGTCGCGTTGCCAATATAGAGGACGGGGTTATTGGGATCGCGCTGACCCGGGCGCGAGCGCGGCGGTTGAATTTCTCCGAATAGCAGGGTGAAGCGGTGCTGGTCATCGACAGTAAGCCGTTGCCCGCGGAACACCAGCACGTGGTAGTCCAGCCAGGCGGCATTGAGCTCCGCTGCAATGGCCGGCTCGATCTCACGATCTAGATCTAGGCCACGGACTTCGGCTCCAACATGGGTGCTGAGCGGAATGATAATGATCATTTCAGTCTCCGAGAAAGATGCGCGATGCTGGCAAAGCTAAGATGAGCCGATCGTAATTCTACACGGTTTTGCTCGCCACTTCCGTTTTTGACATCCGTTCTGCAGGTGGCATTCTAAGCTCTACCGTGGAATTGCAGATGCTGGCGAATCAACGCATTGCGCCAGAACCGCTCGAATTGTTGTGGCGAATGCAGTTGTTGCGTCGCTTCGACGAGCGGTTGCTTGAGCTAAAGAAGGAGCGGCTCGTTGCCGGGCACACCAGCCGTATGTGGGCCAGGAGGCGATTGCCGTGGGAGTCCCTGCGGAGCTGTCGCCGGGCGATGTGGTCAGCAGCCACCATCGCCCGACCGGGCATGCGCTGGCAGCCGGTCTCGATCAGGTCTGCTTCTCGCCGAATTCTTTGGCCGCGCTCTACTGCAAGGGGCCGGCGGGCAAGCACCAGGTGAGCTCGTTGCACCACAGTTTCCTTGGCGCAAACGGCGGTGTCGGCGGTGATATCCCAATCGCGATGGGGGCGGCACTGGCGCAACGGATGCAAGCAACCGGCGGTGTAACGGTGGCGTATTTCGGCGACGGCGCGACCAACGCTGGTGCATTCCACGAATCGCTGAATCTCGCGTCGGTTTGGATTCTGCCGGCGGTTTTTATCTGCGAAAACAACCGTTATGCCTTTTCCACGCGCCAGCAGGATCATCGCATTCACAACATCTCCGACCGCGCCAGCGCGTATGGAATCCCGGGCGCAACCGTCGACGGCAACGACATAGAGATGGTCCGCACTGCGGTTTGCGCCGCGATCGCGCGAGCCCGTGCCGGAGCGGGACCGAAGCGAGTTCAAGACTTGTCGCGTCTACCGCCAGTAGGACGCCGATGATACCCTCTCGTACCGTTCCCAAGACGAGCTCGAAAATTGGAAGCGCCGCTGTCCGACTGAGGCATATAGGGCGCAGTTAAAGGCGCGTAAGGAGCTGACCGACGACGCTTTCGCGACATTGTGCTCAGATGTCGAAGCGGCGCTTGCGCGCGCCGAAGACATGGCGCGTCGTTCTGCGCTCCCGTCGCCGGCGCAAGCTGCGCGATACGTTTATGCGGACTCGAAGGTTCGATGAGGTCGCCTCTCACGTTAGCCGACAGGCTGCGCGACACACGCGGAATTGATGGCCGCAGACCCCCGGGTGTTCGTCATCGGCGAGGATATCGGCGCGCTCGGCGGGGCTTTCGGAGTGACCAAGGGCTGGAGCGCTTCGGGCCAGAGCGCGTTCGTGACGCGCCGATCTCTGAAACGCCATTGGAGCGGCGCTCATGGGCATGCGGCCTATTTGCGAAATGCAATTCGTCGATTTCATGTTTGTAGGGCTCGATCAGTTGCTGCATCAGGCCGCCACGGCGCATTTCGCCAGCGGAGGCGCCAACTGCGTGCCGCTCGTGGTGCGCGCCAATTGCGCGGTCGGCCGGGGTACCGGACCGCAAGACGCTGGGACTCTCTACGGCGCTCTGCTGCAGTTCTCCGGCCTGACCGTTGTCATTCCGACCGGATCGACAGATGCTGCCGCCATGCTTCCACAGGCGGTTCGGGATCCAAACCCCGTGCTTTTCCTCGAGCCAAGGCAGCTTTATCGCGCCACCGACCCCGTCTGACGAGCTTGAACCTTTGTCCATGACCAAGGCACGCATGGTGCGTAAGGGCTCCGACCTCACCTGCACGGCAGTGGGCGGAATGGTGATCAGAGCGCTCGCCGCCGCTGAACGCGTGGCTGAGCAAGATGTCTCCGTCGAGGTCGATCTCCGCTGTGTGATTCCTGGACGAGCAGGCCGTCATCAAATCCTCCGTCTCCACGCGGCGGCTTCCTGCCCTGGACGAAGCGCCGCGCGGCGGCGGACTGGCGGCCGAAGTGCTGGCACTGATCAGTGAGACGAAAACGGCGCGGCGTGTGCCCGTACTCGTCCGGCGATTGAGTGGATTAGCGGCGCCGGTCGCTTATGCGACCGATCTGGCGAAGCAGGCAGTGCCCACCCAAGCGGCTATTGAGGCGGCGATGCTCGAACTGGCACGGACCACACCATCGTGATGCGCTTGCCATTTCTGAATGCAGAGGTGCTGGAGAGGGCTGACATTTCCACAGCCGAAGCCTTGGCCGCGATTGAAGGGGTCTTGGCCGCACTCGGGCGCTCTGCGGTTCAGCAGCCGCCGCCCCCGCTGCTCCATTCTCCGGATCAGGGTTTTTTTCAGCCACTTGTTGCCGCCTCAGCGTCCGACAAAGTCGCGTGCGTGAACTGGCTGACCTATCAACCCAGCAACCCCGCCCGCGGACGGGCGCATTCAGGCGGCATTCTGATCCTGAACGACATTATTACCGGCGCACCATTACCGGCGCACCCCTGTGCCTTATGGACGGTCTTTGGGTCAGTCATCGACGTACCGGATATGTGGCCGGCTTAGCTGCAAAATATCTTGCGGGCAAAGCCGCGGATGTGGCGCTCATCGGCGCCGGCGCAATAGCCGTTTTCGCCATCGAAGCGCTTGCTGCTTTAGGACGTATCGACGGCGAGCTTCGTGTCGCGAGCCGAAGTTCCGCGACCGCCGTGCAGTTTTGCGCCAAGATCTGCGCCCGGCTTGGACTGCGTGCGCGGCCCGTTCCGGACGCTCGCACCGCGGTGCGCGGTGCGAGCCTGGTTGTGACATCGACTACGCATGATGGACCACCGTTCATCGAGCGCAATTGGCTCGAACCGGGAGCTCTGGTGATCATGATCGATAGGCTGCGGGTTGTCACACCCGGATTGCTGGCGGAGGCTGACCGGATCGTGACCACCAGCCGGGAGGCGATGGCACGCTGGGGCTTCAAAGACAGCGCGCGCATCAGACCAACACTACCCGAGATCATTGCCGCCGGTCAGCCACAGCCGATCTCTCCTGATCAAGTTGTACTCTGTGATCTGGCCGGTATTGCGGCCGCCGATCTCGCCCTCGCCGCCCTGCTCTGGCGTCGCCTTCAGAAATAAAGCTTGGTTGCAGCACGCGAGGAAATCGGAGTGGATCAGGGCTTCTTGCTACCGTCCATTGGTCGAGCACGGCCCTGCTGATTCGCCCGCGCTGCGCTGTTTTGATAAGTGCCGCTTGAAAGCGGCCACGCCCATGGTAATAGCCTTGCTCGGCAACTGCGCCGCTGACATTAACTTGCGCAGTTGAAGGGTCGTCACCTCAAACACGCTCGCTAGGCGCGTGCTCATAACGGGCAAGGCATTCCGGTTTTCGGGGATAGTGAAGCATCGGTAAGGTGCCGGAACTGACCCGAACTGATCCGCAGCCGCATTTCCGACCTTGCATCCACGCTCTCCTGCGACGACTATTGCCGGGCGCTGCCGAATGTAGATCGGCGAGGCTGCTCGATGGGCGACGAACAATTGAGGAACGACGGACATGAGCGAAGATTTCGAGGACCATTGTTGGCAGGATATCGTTTCGGCGGCTGATGTGGAGGTCTACTCTCACTACCGGCGGAAGACTTGTGTCGGTCCGGCGCCCGCGCTTTTGGCTATCGATCTCTACGAGTTGGCATATCGCGGCGGCGCCAGGCCGCCGGTGGAGCTTGTCAAGACTTATCCGAGCTCTTGTGGCCGCTACGCCTATGAGGCAATCGAGCCGACCAAGCGCCTGTTCGCAGCCGCACGCGGAGCGGGCTTGCCGATTTTCTATACTACCGGCGATATGCGCAGCGAAAGCCGCCCCGACGTAGTTGGCGCGACCAAACGTCTAAGACCGTCGGTCGACCCGTCCGACTACGCCATGAGACCGGAGTTCAAGCCGCAAAAGGGTGACGTCGTCATAACCAAGCAGCGCGCCAGCGCCTTCTACGGCACCCCGCTCACTGCGCACCTGACGCAACTTGGCGTGCAGACACTGCTCGTGTGCGGCGAGAGCACGTCGGGCTGCGTGCGCGCAAGCGCGGTCGACGCCTATTCGCACGGCTATCATGTTGTCCTGGTCGAGGAATGTTGTTTTGATCGCAGCCTGCTGTCGCACAAGATTAATCTCTTTGATCTGCATCACAAATATGCGGACGTGATGCACGTAGACGAGGTCCTCGCCCATCTCGCAGCAAAGGAGCCGACTGTGAAAAAGGCGAGCTGAGGCGAAACTGCGCCTTATTGGAGTATGTCATGCGTTGCAGCAGAATCGTGCGTTTCGCGATGACGCTCCTGACTATGCTGTTTGCCTGCCTAGCCGCCGCGTCCGCGCGCGCCCAGGAGGAAAAGCTCACTTTTGGAACTGTCGGCCAGGCATCAGCGAACATGTGGCCCACTCTGATCGGCATCCAGAAAGGCTTCTTTGCAGCCGAGGGCATCAAGCCCGACATCCTCTACGTGCAGTCGAGCGCCGCACTGGTGCAGCAGCTTACTGCCGGTTCGCTCGACATCAGTATCTCGACCGGGCTTGTTGACGCATTGCGTGCCATTAGGATGGGAGCCGCGATTGCCATCGTGCGACTCGAGGTGCAGGCGCCGCCCTACGACCTTGTGGCCAAGCCCGGTATCAGGAGCCTCGCCGACCTGAGGGGCAAGCTGATTTCGCTCGGCGGCCCGAAGGACATCACCCGCATCTATGTGGAACGGATGCTGGGGGCGCATGGCGTCAATCGCGGCGATTTCGACATGGTGTTTGCCGGCGCCACCTCGGCGCGCACCGCCGCACTCGTGGCCGGCGCCGTCGATGCTGCTATTTTGCTGCCGGCCTTCAATTTCCAGGCCATCGCCAAAGGCTTCCACAGCCTCGGCTTGACTGTCGATTACGTCAGAGAGCTGCCGTTTACCGGGGTCGTGGTCAATGTCGCTTGGGCGGAACAATACAAGTCTACATTGCGGAAGATCTTGCTCGCGGAAAACCGGAGCATCGCTTGGTTTGAGGACGACAACAATCGCGCCGAGGCCGTTCGGATCCTCAAGGTTGCCAGCGGCCTAACACAGAACGATACGGAGAAGGCCTACGATTTCTTCCGAAGTGGCGATTTTTTTGAGCGGAGCGGAAAGGTATCCAAAGCCAAGCTGACCGCGCTCGCGCGAGCCATGGAAAGTCTTGGTGATTCGCCGAGGGAGATGAACGTCGACAGGGTAATTCTTCCCGGTATTACTGAGACCACCAATTGAGCCGCCACAATCACGCGGATCGTTTGCCAATCCAGCAAATACAAAATCGACGAGCCAGCGGGACCCTGTATGAGGCAGCCGATCTCGTCGCACCACAGTTGGGAACAGGGACGATGAGGCTTATGCCAGCTCGCCGCTTGCGTCGCCGCCGGCGGCGGGGACTTACTCGGCTGGCTGCTCGTAGGTTCTCAGAACCGGCATGTTGAGCCGCCGAGCAATGGCAGGATAAAGTGGCCCAAGCTTGCTGATAAAATCAAATGCCATGAGTAGTGCGCCAGCGGCGAAAACCACATCGCCTGGAAGACGCATCCATTGCCAAAATAGCGTCTGGTTGTAGAAGGTCACGCTTCTGGCAAAGGCAAAACCGTGCTCGTACACGGCAATGAGTTGCGGCCAGCCGATCGGAAAGAAATTTAACGCAATCCAGAGCACCAACCCAGCATTGTAGAGCCAAAACGCCCAAAGGCCTATCTTCTCGCTAATGGGGTCCGTTCCCCTGCAATGTAGCGCAGGCAGAAATAAATTAAGCCTATTGCCAGCAGGCCAAACGCTCCGAACAACGCAGTATGCGCATGGTTCAGGGTCAAGAATGTTCCATGCTCATAGTAGTTGACCAGCGGCGCGTTTAATGTGCCTCCTCCGAATACACCGGCGCCTACGAAATTCCAGAAGGCAGCGCCGATGATGTATGTGTATGCGAGCCGAAGTTGAACGTGCGATGAGCGCGGATCAACTCGTACTGCTGAATTGCCTCGATGATCAGCAGCACCAACGGCAGGACTTCGATAAAGGAAAACATGCTTCCTAGCGGCACCCACATACTGGGACCGCCAGCCCAATAGAGATGATGACCCGTGCCAAGCACGCCACCGAGGAAGATAAGAATGAGTTGAAAATAGACGGCTCTTTCGGCGAGCTTGCGAGAGACGAGACCGAGGGCCATGAGCAAATACGCGCTCATGCTAGAGGACAAAGAACTCGAACGACTGTTCAACCCATAGGTGAACGACCCACCAGCGCCAAAAATCGGTAATCGTGAACGACTTTCCTACCCCCGTTAGCGGAATCATGCCGAACACGTTGACCACGGGCGTCGCGACCTCCCGCCATGGCCGGAGCCAAAAAAAGCGCGGCGCCGATCCAAGCTACTCCGATTCGTATGGCAATCACACGCACGCTAGATCGTGGTCTGCGAACAAGACAGCCATCGCGATACTGGACCTTTTCTGACTGCCCCAATTATTCAAACGTTGAGGATTTGCCTTATCATCTTGAGATCGGCTACGCCGCCGCCGGCGCATCCCTGGCGATGGACGATGTATCCGCTTGCGCTTACGCGAAAAGCGCAGGCCAGGAATATTGGGGCAGCCGCACGGTATCCGAGATTACGCGGCTGAACGCGAATTTCGCGACTCCCGGAATGGCGGACGCTTTTATCACCTGGTTGCGAACGAACAGCCCTGACCGGGTCTTGGGCGCAAAGGCGGCGGAGAAACGCGCCGCGCCGCTTTGCTTGGAAGCGATGAAACCTCGCAATAGAGCTTCGTAGGTTCGGAATGCTTCGTTCTGTCGCCCCTGCGCTTTGGCGAGTTCACCAGCCAGGACATAAGCCGCGGTCATACCAAGCGCCGCGCCTTGTCCCGCCATTAACGAGACGCAGAAGGCGGCATCGCCGACCAAAGCGACGCGGCCTTTCGACCATGCATTCATCCGAATCTGGCTGACGCGATCAAAATAGAGATCCTGGGCACGGTCGAGCTCGTCGAGAATCCGTGGACATTCCCATTGCCCGTCGCCGTACCGCGCGCGCAACAGCGCCTTCTGCCCGGTCACATCCGCGGGCACAGAAGCCTCACCAGCCGTAAAGACGAATAAAAAGAGGGTCCGGTCGCCATGCAAGGCGAAACGCCCCAGCATTCGGCCGGGCTCATTGGAGATTACATACACCTCCTCATCGCGCGGACGATAGCCGACCGCCTCGAAGGCTGCGACCAGGTAGCCGAGCTGCACCTCGAAACGGTCTTGCGCACCGAAGGTGAGGCCGCGGACCCTCGAATGCAACCCGTCCGCGCCGATCACGAGATCGAACCGGCGCGTTCCGCTCCACCTGAATTGTACCCCAACGGCTTCGCCGTCATCCTCCAGCGCGGCGATTTCGTCGCCGAAGATAGCTTCGGTCCTGTCTTTGATCCTCTCAAACAGAAGGCGCGAAAGATCGCTGCGAGCGAGCGTCACAAAACGTCCTCCGGTCAAATCATTGAGTGCTCGCGTGCCGAACCCCGAGATACGCTCGCCGCGCCCGTTGACGATTCGTATCTGCCGGATGTGGTACCCGGCACGATCGATCTCGGGGAGGAGGCCCATGCGTTCGGCGACGTCGTAGCCGAGCCCCCAGAAGTCGATGACATAGCCGCCGGTGCGCAGTTCGCGGGCATGCTCGATCACTGTCGGCTCGAAGCCCGCAGCCTTGAGCCAAAACGCAAGCGTCGGGCCGGCAATGCCGACTCCGGAGATGAGGACGGTTCGGACTTTCATCGGCTTCCCTCCCACGCAAGCCTAATCCCTGCGCAGTCTCGTGTAAGCTGGCCGCAGAGAGCGCCCGGCAACGAATTTCATGAGGCCGATTTCTGCAACGGTTCCGCCTGACGCCTCGACCAACAACATCTGGTCGCCAGCCCGGGGGCATGACCTCGAAGACTACAAAGGTACAAATAGTGTGGCTATTGAATTGGTGGCTTAGCTCATCGAAACTGATTTCATCACGGAGTTGTACTGGGCGGCAACGTTCTCGAAGTCGACTAGGTGGTGTGTTTCTTCTCATCTGTGATTCCCTAAGCTCTATGAGGTAGCTTTTCCAGTTCGTCACTCGCTGTTGCCGACTGGCTGTTGAAGGCGTCAAAATCGCGCACGAGCCTGAGGGCAGGTCCGGATCCCGGCCGGCCTGCGTCTCCTGGGTTCCGATGCATCGGCCGCGCGTTCCGCGCCGCCCTGACGGTGATCGAGAGTGTGGAAGTGCCCGTGCTCTTGCGCTTGTTCGGTCTTCTCGACCTTGAATTGTTGGAAATTGCCAGCAAATCGCCTGGCCTGTATTCAAGCGATGCACCCTACTTCAGCCGATCGCGGATGGCATCGACCCCGGCTTTGGCGCAGCCTTCATCGAGATTGCCCCCGGGCGCGCCACCGACACCAATAGCCGCGATGGCTTCGCCATCGACGCGGATCACCAGTGCACCTTGAAGCAGCAGGACGTGCGGCAGCTTGGCCAGACCGCCAGCCGACGCGTTGGCGCCGATTCGGCTGGCGATGGCGCCGCTCGAGTCCTCATTGCGCGGCGCCCCGAGCATGAAAGCCGTGTAGGCCTTGTCGCGCGCGGCCTTGAGCGCCGTCATCGTAGCGCCATCGCCGCGCAAAATCGCCTGTTCGACGCCATCGGCATCGACAATCGCGGCGGTGACCTTGTAGCCCTGCTTGGCGCAGGCTGCTACCGCCGCACTCACCGCTTCGGAGGCGAGTCCTGCCGACAGCCGATGCGTAGTCAGGATGTTCTGTGCCTGCACCGGAGTGGCGACGCCCGCAATCGCGAGCGCGCCAAGCAACGGCATGAGGTGGCGGTTCTTCATGGCCGAAATCCCCCTCCAGCTGGCCGACAACATACCGGGCCGCGTCCTGATAGTCTGTCAAGTGCGCAATCGGATCGTGAGGAGCTCCGCGGTGCTCTTGCGATTTAGCGCCGGCACACCGATTTGGCCGCGCAGTTTATGCCAGCATTTCGGGCGCCCTCAAGCCGCTTTCCACAACCGGCGCCTTTGAATGGTACATCAGTGGTGGTCTAGCCCGGCATCCAGGTTTGTTTGCAGGCTTGCATGGCCTGGAGCTCGCGTCGGGCTCGTCTCCGCGAAGATGGTCTGCGCCGTGGCGGCGGAACCAACGTATGCGGTCAGCGATTTATGGCTGCAAGCAGGCGAGCGCATGCAACCGCTTGGCGCATCCGCCGACCGATTTCGTTCGTAGTGCAGGTTTTTGGATGTCGGGCGAGGTGCACGCCGGATCACATCAGCCGCCGGCATTCGAAGCAAAAGCCGACACCGATCCCCTGCCGTCCCCGAAAGCGCCCGCTGCCCCATGGACATCGACAATCGTCGGTCGTAGCCTTGGCTGTGTAACAAGAAACAAAGCGTCTATCCAGCGACTGACAGGGAGGATCGATTATGCCACGCATCGGTCGGCGAAAGTTTTTGCAGGTCTCTGGGGCGGGCGCGATGGTCGCAAGCTCCGGCGGAATCGCCGCGATATTGGCATCCGGCAAGGCACCGGCCTACGCCCAGGGCGCGACCGTGCACTGGCTTCGCTGGAACGACTTCGTCCCGTCCTCGGATGTCCTGCTGCGCAGCCAAATCATTCCGCAATGCGCCAAGGATCTTGGCATCACGCTTAACATCGAGATGATCAATGGCAACGACATTCAGGCGCGCACCACCGCCGCAATTCAGTCGGGCACCGGGCCCGATATCATCTGCGCGCTCAACAACTGGCCGCAGCTTTACGCCGACAGCGTTGCCGATGTCAGCAACGTTGCCGACGAGATTGGCAGAGAGCAGGGCGGTTTCTATCACGAGTCGACGGTAGTCGCGAACAACGGCAAGAAGTGGCTGGGCGTGCCTTGGTGCATCGTCGGCGCCGAGAACGCCTACCGCAAATCCTGGTTCGAAGCGATCGGCCTCACCAAGTTCCCAGAGACCTGGGACGAATATCGCGCCGCTGGCAAAAAGCTTAAGGCAAAGGATCAGCCAATCGGCCAAGCGCTCGGGCACAGCTTTGGCGACCCACCGACCTTCTGGTATCCCTTCCTGTGGTCGTTTGGCGGCACGGAGGTCGACAAGAGCGGCAAGAAGGTGCTCCTCAATAGCAACGCCACGCTGGAAGCGGTCAAGTACGGGGTCGCCTTCTATAAGGACTGCTGCGATGAAGGCGGACTCGCGTGGGACGATTCCAGCAACAACCGCGCTTTTCTCGCCGGCACAATTTCCTCGACGCTCAACGGCGCGTCAATCTATCTGTTGGCCAAGCGCGAGCCGGACAAATATCAAACCGAAAGAGGCACGCCGCTGTGGCAGGATATCCTGCATGGCAAGCTACCGAAGGGGCCAGCTGGGCAATTCTCCTATCCGCTGCCGATGACCAACATGCTAATGGGCTATTCGAAGCAGCAGGACGCCGCCAAGAAATTCCTCGCCTGGATCACGTCGAAACCGATCTATCAGCAGTGGTTCAATTCGCAGGGCGGCTACACAGTCGGGGCCACCACGATCTGGGAAAATGACCCGATCTGGAACAAGGACCCGGTCATGTTGCCATTCCGGACTGTCGGACGCGGAGCGCAATTCCCCGGCTATCCCGGGCCGGCCGACCGCAGTGCCGCCGAGGTGTTGAGCAAGTACATCATCATCGACATGTTTGCCAAGGCAGTGCAAGGGATGCCGGCTGAAGACGCGGTGAAATGGGCCGCCGGCGAGGTGCAGAAGATTTACGCCTAAGGTCCGCACGCGCGTCGACGCGGATGACATGTAGTGAGCTGCCGAGGCTCAGGCGCGGTTATTCCGCCACCGAGCCGCCAAGGAGCCGAGGATGGCCGTCAGCGATCTCGTCACCGAGCGAGCATTCCCGCAAGCTCAGCGCCGCGGCGCCGCTGCCCGGCTCCTTGAAGACGAACGCTGGCTCGCGGCGGTTCTGCTTTTGCCGACAATCGCCCTGCTCGGCCTGTTCATCGCCTATCCGTTTGTCGAAGGCGTCTGGCTCGCGGTCACCGACACGACCGTCGGCACGCCCGGAAAATTCGTTGGCCTCGCGAATTTCGAGGCGCTATTGCACGACAGCATCTTCCGAATTGCGGTGTGGAACACGTTCGTCTATACAGCCGTCGCGACCGTGTTCAAGCTTGGCCTGGGGCTTTGGCTCGCTCTGCTCGTAAACCGCAAATTCCGAGGCAAGGCCTTCACGCGGGCATTCATTCTGCTGCCCTTTATCATTCCTACGGTACTGTCGACCTTTGCCTGGAAATGGATGTTTGACCCCACTTTCAGCGTGATCAATTGGACGCTGTTTCAGCTCGGCATCATCCACTCACGGATCAATTGGCTTGGTGATCCCGGTCTAGCGCTGATCTCGGTGATCATCGTTAATGTGTGGCGCGGTGTGCCGTTCTTCGCCATCAGCCTGTTGGCCGGGCTGCAGACCATCAATCCTGAATTGGAGGAAGCCGCCGCGATCGACGGGGCGCGGCCCTGGCACCGCTTTTGGCATATCACCTGGCCGCTGCTGCTGCCTGTCACCATGGTAGTGGTGCTGTTTTCGGTGATTCAGACCTTTGCCGATTTTCAGCTCGTCTACGTGCTCACCGGTGGAGGCCCTGCCAACGCCACCCAGCTATTCGCCACTTACGCTTATCAGATCGGCGTCGGCACCGGGCTGTTGAGCCAAGGCGCCGCGGTCTCTCTCGCGATGTTTCCCTTCCTGCTCACCATTGTGGTGGTGCAACTCCTATACATCCGCCGGGTCGAGGTGCACTAGCCATGGTCGAGGGCTCCAAGTGGCGGCGATGGGCTTACTTTTATATTCCGCTCGGCGTCTTCATCTTTTGGCTGCTGTTTCCGTTCTATTGGATGCTGGTGACGTCGGTGCGGCCCGATCGCGAACTTTATCGCCCGTGGATGGCGCGCAATTACGCGCCGTTCTGGACGGCGCATCCGACTCTCGTTCATATCATCGACCTGCTCACTCAGACACTGTTCATCAGGTGGATGGCCAACACCCTTTTCATCGCCAGCGTCTCGACCTTGATCTCGCTGTTTTGCGGTCTGCTTGCTGGTTATGCGCTGTCGCGGCTGAAATTTCCTTTTGCCGATATGCTCGGCACTGGCATCTTCATCACCTACCTGGTCCCGCAGACATTATTGTTCATTCCGCTCGCCAACATCATCCGCAACTTCCATCTGGGCGACACACCGTGGGCCCTGATCCTGACCTATCCGACCTTCCTCATTCCGTTCTGCACATGGCTGTTGATGGGATATTTCAAGGCGATTCCGCGTGAGCTCGAGGAGTGCGCTCGCATCGACGGAGCAACACGCTGGAAGGCGATGCTCTACATCATCTTCCCGATCGCGGTGCCGGGCATCCTTTCCGCCGGCATCTTCGCCTTCACGCTGTCGTGGAACGAGTTCATCTATGCGCTGGTCTTTCTCTCGTCGGCCGAGCAGAAGACTGTTTCCGTCGGCGTCACTTCGGAACTCGTCCGCGGCGATGTCTTCTATTGGGGGCAGTTGATGGCCGGGGCACTGCTGGGCTCGCTTCCCGTTGCCTTCATCTACTCGTTCTTCGTCGAACACTATGTCGCCGGACTGACCGGATCAGTCAAAGGTTGAGCAATGGCCCGCGTAGTCATCCGCAACCTCAACAAGAGGTACAATGAGGTTCATGCCGTCAAAGACGTCAATCTGGACATCTTCGATCGCGAATTCGTCGTACTGGTCGGACCTTCGGGCTGCGGCAAGACAACAACGCTGCGGATGGTCGCGGGGCTCGAATTGATCACGTCGGGAGAAATTTTGATTGGCGAGACCATGGTCAACGAATTGCCGCCAATGGATCGCGACATAGCCATGGTATTCCAGAACTACGCACTCTATCCACACATGAGCGTCTATGACAATATGGCCTTCGGCCTGAAGATGCGGCGCTTCAGCCGCACCGACATTGATAAAAGGGTGCGTGATGCGGCCGACATTCTCGGCATAGAGAATCTGCTGCAGCGGAAGCCGCGCCAGCTCTCGGGCGGCCAGCGGCAGCGGGTTGCGCTCGGCCGCGCCATCGTTCGCCATCCGCAGGTGTTTCTATTCGACGAGCCTTTATCCAACCTGGACGCCAAGCTGCGCGTGCAGATGCGCGTCGAGCTCAAGAAGATCCATGATCGGCTCGGCACAACTGCGATATACGTGACCCACGACCAGGTCGAGGCGATGACGCTTGGCGATCGGGTTGTGGTGATGAAAGACGGCATCGTGCAGCAGGCTGGCGAGCCGCTCGATCTTTACAATGAACCGGTCAATCGCTTCGTTGCCGGCTTTCTCGGCTCGCCGGCGATGAACTTCGCGAACGTTACTCTGGTGCAACAAGCCGACAGGACGCATGCGGTCGGCGAAAGGATGCGGCTGGAGCTGCCCGCCTCGTTCGATGCTCGGCTGAGGCCTTATCTCGGTCAAAAGGTCACGCTTGGCATCCGGCCTGAGGATTTACGGGTGGTCTCAGGCGAAGCTGCCAATGGCCTGAGCTTCGCGGCCGTGGTCGAGGTTGTGGAACGGCTCGGCTCAGAAACTTTGCTCGACCTCAAGGTTGGATCCGGCTCCATGGTGGCCGCTGTCGAGCCGACGGTGCCGGCGAAGGTACACGAGCGGCTGCAGTTGAATCTCAATCCCGAGCGGCTGCACTTCTTCGATACCCGCACCGAAGCGGCGATCTAGATTCTAAACTCATAGACCGCGGAGCTTCGAGCAACGGATCGAATGGCTGCTCTCAACGGGCGCCATCCCCAGCAACGATTGTTCTTGATTTCCGCTGTAGCGGAGCTTGAACATACACAGATCCGCCGATCCATGCCAACGCATTGCGACCAATGCGAGAGAATGCGCAGCATTTTAGGCAAGTTCAGAACGGCCTTCCGGTGAGTTCGAGACCTTTGGATGGTCGCATGGAAGGTGCTAATTCGCTGTCACGCTTATTCGCAGCACTATCCTTGAGGAGATGTTGCTCAACGACCTGTCGAAGACTAGTCTGCCCTGACGCGGAAAATGATCATGCAGGCCGATATGAACTCGGGGACATCCCAAGCCGATATGACGGCTCGCGCGCGACTGTTTGGCGGCAACCGCATGAAACTCGGCGTGATGGCCTTTAATTGCAGCCATGGCTCGACCATTACGACCGTGCCGGAGGCGTGGAAGCTCAACTGGGCCGACACCGTCGGGATCGCGCAGGCAGTCGATCTATCCGGGATGGAGGCGCTGTTGCCCGTCGGGCGCTGGCGGGGCTACGGCGGCCCGTCGGACTTCAATTACGCAACGTTTGAAAGCTTTACCTGGGCCGCGTCGCTCGGCGCGCTCACCAAATACGTTACCGTACTTGCCACCTGTCACGTGCCATTGGTCCATCCGCTGATGGTGGCTAAGATGGCGTCGACCATCGATCATGTGACCAATGGTCGTTTTGCGCTCAATGTCGTGTGCGGCTGGTTCAAAAACGAGTTTGATATGTTCGGTGCGCAAATGCGACCTCACGACGACCGCTACAAATACGCTACCGAATGGCTCACATTCCTTAAGCAGGCTTGGGCTGACGACAAGGAATTCGACTTCGAGACCGAGAACTTCCATGCCCGCAATGTGTGGAGCCAACCAAAGCCTGTGCAAAAACCGCACCCGCCGATAATGAATGCCGGCGGCTCGCCAGCCGCACAGGATTTCACAACGCGCTATTGCGATATGAATTTCGTGATCCTGAAGGATCGCACGTTCCTTGAAGGTGCGCGCAAGCAGATCGTACATCTCAAGGAACTGGCACATTCCCATGGCCGGGAGACACGCATCTGGATTCACGTTTATGTGGTCTGCCGCGATACCGAAAAAGAGGCCCAAGACTATTTGCACCGCTACGTGTACGAGCGAGGTGACTGGGAGGCGGCCGGGAACCTATTGCGGATCTTCGGAATGCAGACAGAGACGTTGGATAAGGAAACATTAGAGGCCCACAAGGCGCACTTTATTGCCGGCCACGGCGGCTATCCTTTGGTTGGTACTGCGGAGCAGATTACCGACGAACTCGCCAAACTCTCCTGTATCGGAGTAGACGGCTGCCTTATTTCCTGGGTCGACTACAAGAACGAGCTCAAGCAATGGAATGCCAAGGTGCTGCCGGTTTTGGAACAGGCCGGACTGCGGAGCCCGTTTCAACCGGCCGGGAAAAATGGATCGCTCCGGGAAGTCGTGCCATAGTCGAACCATACAAGGTTCACGGTCGTGTGGCGGAGGGTGCGCACAATGAGTCGGGTGCTAGCTGCCGCACCAGTAATGGTCGCTTTCGTGTGGCTCTGCGCGCCCGCTTATGTGGCGCGCGCACTGGAGTATCCGTTGCATGCGATCAAACTCGTTCTGCCGCAACCGCCCGGCGGCGCAATTGACCTTATTGCCCGGACGCTGGGCGAGCGCCTTTCGGAACAGGTGAACCAGCCTGTGATCGTCGAGAACAGGCCGGGGGCAAACGGCGGCATTGCCGCCGCCGATGTCGTACGCTCGAAACCCGACGGCTACACCCTATTCACGGCGGTGGACACTAATCTGGTGGTTAACCCCGCTCTTTATCACGATCTCCCCTATGACCCATTTCGCGATTTTGCGCCGATCAGCATTCTGACCCGGACCGAGCTGGTGCTTGTCGCTAATCCTAAAGTACCGGCTAACAATGTCCGAGAGTTGGTCGCCTACGCCCAAGCACATCCGGGTCAACTTAACTACGCCTCGATCGGGCTGGGTACGCAGGCGCATCTTGGCATGGAGCTGTTCAAGCTGATGACCAAGACAGATATTGTTCAGGTGGAATATCGCGGTACTGCCCCGGCCATGACCGATGTAGTCGCTGGTCGAGCCGATATTATGATCACCGGCCCGCCGTCGGCGAAGGCGATGTCGGAGGGCGGCAAGCTCAAATTGGTGGCGGTGACCGGTGCCGAGCGTCATCCGCTGATGCCGGACGTGCCAACCATCGCCGAATTGGGCGTGCCGGGATATGACGTGACCGGCTGGTTCGGCATTTTGGCCCCAGCCAACACGCCAAAACCGGTCCTCAGACGGTTGACCGAAGACGTGCGCAAAGCGGTCGCCGATTCGCGGTTTCGTGATCGAATGACCAAAGTTGGACTGGAAGTCGTCGGCAGTACGTCTGAGGAAATGCTGGCGACAATGCGCGCTGATACCGACAAGTGGGCCGAAGTCATAAGGGCGACCGGCGCGAAGCTTAAATAGTCACAAACAGGGCCTTGCGATGGGTGAAGGCATTACCGGATGGCGGCTGCACGTCGGCGTGATTTTTCCAACCCCAATACCGCCCCGCGCAGTCCGTGAGTGGTACGAGATCGTTCCCGAAGGGATCGACATCACCTGTGTTTCGCTTACGATTCAGCAATTGACCGACACTGACATGGAAGATGCGCTGAAGGGTATGGAACGCGCGGCCAAGCAGCTCGCCAACTTCGACGTAGAGATGATCTATCAGGGCGGCGTACCTCCGGTGGTCGCGCGCGGACCAGGTTTCGCCAATGAGTTGGCCGACCGGATATCGCAAGCCTGCGGCTTGCCGGTGATTACCGATATGTCGGCAGTGATCGAGGCGATGCGCGCCCTCAAACTGCGCGCGCTTGCAATGGCAACGCCGTTTCGCTCATTTATCAACGAGCGACTGGTAAAATACCTTGCTTCCGAGCAGATAACAGTCACGCACGACAATGCACTCGGCATCGAACGCAACGCGGACATACGTCGGCTGCCAGTCCCAGTGGAATATAACCTGGCGCGGAAGACCTACCTGGAGTGCGAGAGGCGCCCCGACGGCATTTACATTCCATGTGGCGGCTGGGGAAGTATCCGCAATATCGACCTCTTGGAGCGTGATCTCGATACAACGGTCGTGACTTGGATGAATGCATGGATTTGGAGCACAATGAAGCGTGGGAAGGTTTCAGGTCCCATTAAGGGCTATGGGAAGCTGTTGGCTTCTCTATAAGCTGTTAGCCGTAGGCATCGCTTCAAGAGCACCGTTTCGCGAAGCGGTCAGATTAGGCAATGTCAACCTTTCGAAGAGACGACGAATGAGCAGACCCGATCGGCCTTTGGGCTGGCGCAAGCGTATTGGCGTCCTCAGCCCGACCGTAATGGAGACCGCCTGTCACGACTTTTTTAAATTTGCTCCGGAAGGCGTTTCCATTTGCGCCATCACATCTAACGTCGAGCACTGGAATAAAGAAAACTTCAAACAGGCGGTGATCGATCCGCTGGTGGAGCTGTCTCAGTATCTCGCCTCACGCAATGTGGACTATATTATGCATTGTGGCATGCCGGTTGTGACCACCCGCGGGAAAGGCTTTGAAGAAGAAATCGTCAAGGTTATCACCGATGCCACGGGCCTGCCGGCGTCGACCAGTATTCGTTCGGCCATTCGTGCATTGTGCTATCTGCACATTGAAGACCTTGTCGTACTCTCACCCTACCCCAATGATCTGCATCAATCCGCCCTGACCTTCCTTCGAGCCAGCGGCTTCAAAATTGCCGCAGAGCGCACGGAGGACTTGGTTTTTAAGCGCTTGCAGGACGTTGCACCCTCGCACATCGCTGCGGTCGTAAAAAGCCTGCTGGGCCACGCGAAGAAGGCTGACGGCATTTACATCCCGTGCAATCAATGGGCCGCGGCCGATGCGCTGCCGATAATCGAGGCCGAATGCGGCCTGCCAGTGGTCACCGGCGCACACGCCGATCACTGGGAGGCGTTTCGGGTGCTCGGAATCGATGACCCACTGCCGGGCAACGGTCGCCTGATGGAAAGCCTTCGCCAAGCTGCAAATGCCTTCACCCGCGGCTAGTGCGGCGGCCGACAGGAGGAAAGCCATGCTCGTCACCAGACGACGCGTCTGCATCCTGCTTAGCTCGACGTGTGCCGCCGCGCTCGCCCCGGTTCGCTTCGCAGCGGCGGAGAATTATCCATCGCGGCCGGTGCAATTGATCGTGCCGTATGCTCCGGGTGGCAGCGGCGACCTGTTAGCGCGGCTTCTCGGCAATGCGCTATCAAAACGCTGGGGGCAGCAGGTCGTGGTCGAAAACAAGCCCGGCGCCGGAGGGCTCATCGGCACCGAAGCAGCTGCGAAATCACCACCAGACGGTTACACAATTTATCTTGCTACAGACGGCCCCCTGAGCATTGCAGCAACGTTGCATCGCCGCCTCCCCTACGATTGGAAACGCGATTTTGCGCCGATCTCAATGATGGCTGTTGGCTATCAGATTCTGCTCTCGAGCCCGAAATTGCCTGCGACAAACCTGAACGAATTCATCGCGCTCGCCAAGCAGAATCCCGGAAAATACAATTTCGCATCGATTGGCACGGGCAGCGCACCGCATCTCGCCGCCGAACTGTTCCTGTCGATGGCCGGGCTCCAGCTCACACATGTCCCCTATCCCGGCTCCTCACAGCAGTGCATCGCCGCGCTGATCTCTGGCGACGTCGCAATGTTCATGGTGGGGACCTCGACGGCGGTGCCATTCGTCGAGGCTAACACGGTGCGCGGGTTAGCCGTTACGGCGCCGCGGCGCATAGACAGTCTGCCGAACGTGCCGACCTTCATCGAGCTCGGCATGCCAAAAATGGACTACAGCTTGTGGTTCGCCATCGAGGCACCAAGCGGCACACCGGCGGCAATAATCCAAAAGCTGCATGACGACATCGCTGGAGTCGTCCTCGACGCCGCCTACCAGAAAGCACTGCATATCCGCGGCTTCGAGGCGCAATCTGACACTCCCCAGCAATTGGCGGCATTTCTGCAGAATAATTATCTGCAGCTCAAACCATTGATAGAGCGCCTGGGCCTTCGGGTCGATTGATGAAAATCGCAGATCCGCTATTTTTTGCTCGAAGTCGTTCAGACGAGTCTGCTCACGCGCGCGATTTTTTTCGGTAGGTCTGCGCCCACAGCTCTCGTCTTGCTCTCACCTAATCGCCAAGCAGATCCGCCTGGGTGAAGCGTTGCGGCACGACCGAGCCCGATTTAGCTTTCGTGGAATGCTTTGCGGCGGAGAACACTTCACGCTGCTGCCTGCGCGGCGCTCTGCGTGAGGCGCTGCTAGCCTTCATGAAAACACTCGATCGTTATACAATCGACGATCTTCTGCTCGGGGCCGAAGATGTCGAGGCCAGGCCGGGCGCATGAATCCGTTGAAGATGAAGGCGTCGGGTAACACCGCGAAATCCGAGATCAGGATCGTAGCCGCCTCAACACGCGACCCTTATGCAGGGCGACATGATCCGTCCGGTCGCTCTTGATCTCATACTGCGGATCGTTCGCGCTCGCGTGATGGGTGTAGCCCTTGTAATTGACGTTTTTGGTATGTACTCGCACGATCCGACCGGTGACGCGGCCCGCCTCGGAATTCCAGCTAACGTGGTCACCTACCTTGAAACTGCCTGGCATGAGCGTCTCCAGCAGTGCCGAACGCCACAAACCCTAGTACTGAGCCGACCAGCCGCACTGTCAAGAGAGGGCCAGCTGCCGAAACCCTCCGATGGCTTACTGGTGTTCTTAACGACACATGAGCATGGCCTTCATTTATTTCAATCGCTTGAGCAAATTTACCGCGAGCGATCCTGTGCGGCATAAATGTCGAGCCTAGGCCGCCATTCGCCTCGTCGAGCAATCCGTCGGCGGCATGGGACTCAGGTGCCGCAACCGATCCAACGATGCGCAAGCATTAGTGCATCGATATTGATGGTCTTTGCCTTCCGCGCCGATCGCTACGAGCTCATCGACATTTCTTATGCCCGAGCACGTCCCGCGAAAGCTTCGTCGCCATTGGAAGGGCTCAAAACGCTTGCAGCCGGCGAGATCAAAATACCATCAGGCAAATGCAGGTTCTATTGCACACGCCCGCCGGGAGCACACTTTAAGCAAGACCTCTTTGCCGGTTAGGCTGGGGCAGGCTGCTTCCTCTCCGCACGCAAAGCTGAAACATACGAATGGAATGTGTTATCCTTTCCTTATCTCGCCTGCGCCCAGGCGGGCGGCGAAGCGTTTGACATCGGCTAGCGAGCACCGCCATCGTCCCTATCGTCTCTGAGCATTTTACTCATTGGCCGGAGGACAGCATCATGGATCTGGGCATCAATGGTTTGCGTGTCATCGTTACTGCTGGCGGCGCTGGCATCGGCCGCGAGGTCGCGCGGGCCTTCCTGCGCGAGGGCGCGGTCGTCTACATTTGCGATATCGATCGCAGCGCGCTGGTTGAGCTAAAAACCAGCGACCCCGACCTGAAGGCATTGCTGTGCGATGTCTCTGACCGGGATGCCGTTACGCGATTTATCGATACAGCGGCAGACGCGCTTGGCGGGCTCGATTGCCTCATCAATAATGCCGGCATTGCCGGTCCGACCGGACGCGTCGACAAAATGCCACCGGAAGAGTGGGACCGCACGCTCGCCGTAAACATTACCGGTCAATTCAACTGTGTGCGCGCGGCGGTGCAGTACCTTGCCAAAAGCGGCAATCCATCGATTATCAATTTATCGTCAGTGGCCGGCCGCCTCGGCTTTCCATTGCGCACCCCCTATGCGGCGTCGAAATGGGCGGTGGTCGGTTTTACCAAATCGCTCGCCATCGAGCTTGGGCCGCTCAACATTCGCGTCAATGCAATTCAGCCTGGAGCCGTGGAGGGTGATCGGATTCGCCGCGTATTTGCGGCGAAGGCGCAACATCGCGGCGTGTCACCGCAAGCGATTCAAGACGAAGCCCTGTCGCATGCTTCGATCAAAGAAATGATCTCGCCGCAGCAGCTTGCCGACATGACCCTCCTTCTGGCGTCGCCGCGCGGGAGAACGGTCTCGGGCCAAGCCCTCAGCATCTGTGGGGACGTGCAGTCGCTATTCTAACCAGACCCAACACACACCGTGAGGAAGGATAGAGACTATGATGGCTTGGCGCGATCAAGTGGCGGTAGTTACAGGCGGTGCGCGGGGCATCGGCCGAGCGACGGCCCGCCGCCTGGCACAAACTGGCGCGGCCATATGCGTGAACTATGCCGCGCATGCCGACGCGGCAATGGAATTGGTCGCCGAGATTATGACCGCCCGGGGGCGCGCCATTGCAGCAGTGGCAGACGTCGGCGAGGCCGCCGCGGTCGAGGCGATGATCGCCCGTACTGAAAAAGAACTGGGCCCGGTAACGATCCTAGTCAACAACGCGGGTGTGTCATGGCGGGGCACCCTAGACACCTACGACGCGGAACAGGTTGCGCACATGCGCAGGATCAACGTCGACGGGTTAATCAATACAACGCGCACTGCAATGAAGGGCATGCGGGAACGGCGCTACGGCAGGATAGTCAACGTAAGTTCGATCGCCGCAGCGGGCACCGCGTTGCCTGGCAATGCGTTCTACGCGGCGACCAAGGCGGAGGTTTCGATCTTGACCAGGCGTTTTGCCATGGAGCTCGGCCGGCACAACATCACCGTGAACGCAGTGGCGCCCGGCTTCGTCCGAACCGACATGACGCAGAGCGGCCGCGGCGCAGGCGATTGGCGGGGCACGACGGATCGCTTTGCTGCAAAGGCGATGATGGGGCGCATCGGCGAACCCGAGGACATTGCCAATGCCGTCGCGTTCTTGGCCTCGCCGGACTCGGGATGGATCACGGCACAGGTGCTCACCGTGGATGGCGGACGAATGGATTATATTGGACACGCTTAACTGAGCCTCTAGCGGTCGATGTTCGAATTTGTGTAGATTTTTCGGATGCGGCGACAGATGACATGCCGCGTGCACTGAAGCCGGCGCTCGAAAATGCGCGGCTTAAGGCCGCTAAGACGGCTCGAATTCTCTCGTTTGTCGGAGGCGCAGGCCAGTTCGCCCTCACCGCACCCGATATTTGCTGGCGTAGTACTTGCCGAAAATCTTGCAGGTCTGCTCGGCGAGTCGCTCTTTACTCGTTGCCCGCGAATCTCGCGCAGTTTTCGATGATATCGATCCATTTGCAGGAGTAGGGGGACATAGAGATGCAAAATGTAGTGAATCACCGGTGGCTTCTCAAAAGCTATCCAGACGGTATGCCCTCGCTGGAAAACTGGACCATCGACGCGCAGCCGGTGCCGGACCCAGGACCGGGTCAAATCCTGGTCAAGGCTAAGTGGCTCTCTGTGGACCCCTACATGCGTGGCCGGATGAACCCCAGCGCCAACTATACAAAGGGAGTTGGCCTCAGTGAGGTCATGCAGGGTGGTGGCGCCGGCGAAGTCGTAGCCTCCAATCATCCCGCCTGGAAAATTGGCGATATCGCCGAGTTGATGAGCTTCGGCTGGCAGGAATGGTCGGTCTTAACGCCGGACGTATTCGGCCCTGCAGGGGTCAACAAGATAGACCCAAACCTCGCGCCGATTGAAAGTTCGCTGTCTTGGCTCGGGATGCCCGGCATCACCGCATATTTCGGCCTCCTCGAAGTTGGTCGTCCGAGGCCGGGCGAGACGATTGTCGTTTCGGCAGCGTCAGGCGCAGTCGGCCAACTTGTGGGCCAAATTGCCAAATTGGCAGGGTGCCGTGCGGTAGCCATTGTCGGGCACGACGACAAACTGCAGTGGTGCCGCGAAATCGGCTTCGATGCCGGTATCAATTACAAGAAAACCGCCGAGCTCACTGCGGCGGTTAAGGACGCGTGCCCCGAGGGAGTCGATGTCTTCTTCGACAATACCGGTGGCCTCATTCATGATGCGGTCATGAAAAACCTGAGCATTGGGGCGCGAGTGGTAATTTGCGGCCGGGTGGCTCTCGCAGGTCAGTTTGGCAAGCCTGACATCGGCGAACGATTCATGGGCCAGTTAATAGTCACCCGTGCCAGCCTCCACGGATTTCTGGTATTCGACTGGTGGCATAGGCGAGGCGAGGCATTGAAGCGCCTGGCTGCTTGGCAGCGGGAAGGGAAAATTCACTTCAAAGAGGATGTGCTCAACGGGATCGAGCGCATGCCTGAGGCCTTTCTCCGATTACTCCAAGGAAAAAATTTCGGGAAGCAGCTCGTAAAGATCGGGTAGAAACGACTAATGCCCTGAAACGCTGACGGACATCGCCCGCAGCTACAACGTGTGCCCATTCAATGATCAGCCGCCTATTTGCGGACTCCCATACGAGGTCACGGGCAATTCGACGGGGCACGCGTCACCGGTAGGTGGGCGGGGCCACAGGGCTTCTTTGGTCGCTCCAGACCAATCGGCTCTGTTTGAAGATTGGGCCCGCTTTAGGCCAACGCCCGCGGCATGATCCAAGAATCGCATGAGTTGCCATTCGCGGTCCGCACCCGGAGCGATGAAACGGTAAGCATTGATTCCCCAGCGTTTGCGGATCGAGTTGCTAGGGAGAAGGCTACAAGGATTATTTGCGGCTGGGCGTGCCGTCTGCCGCTGTGCGCGGCAGTCGAGGCCGTCACGACGACAGCAAGGTCTTCGCCGCCTTCAGGTCGAGCGTGTCAAAACCCTCGCTGAAGGAAGCGTAGACCGGGGCGAGCAGATTGCGCGCGGCATCGCGTCTGCCCAGCTCGCCCCAGAGCCGCGCCAAACTCATCGCCGCACGCAGCTCGAATGACTTGGCGTGCTGGACGCGGGCGACATCGAGCGCGCGCAGGAAATAGGCTTCGCTTCCCGCAGGATCCGAACCGCCCGCCAGCAGTCCAATTTCCCCCGCTACGCGCATGGTCTCGGATTGCCACCAGGTTTCCTTGGTCGCGTCCATCGCACTCATTGCTTCGCCAATGCAGCGCCGCGCCTCGTCGAATTGGCCGAGTGCGGCATGCGCCTGCGCCAGGTAGCTGAGGTACACTGGCAGCCACAGCGTGGTGCCGATTGACCTGCAGCCCGCGATTCCCGCAGTGATCGCCTGCACGGCGCCGGCCGATTTGCCGGTGAGCGCAAGCAGGCAGCCCTGCAGCGCCCCACCGCGAAACTTCCAGAGCATGGCGCCCTTGCTGTCGGCCAGGGCGGTAAGCTCATCGGCATCGATTTGCGCTTGCGCATAGTTGCCGCACAAGACGTGGGTCAGGAGCGCGTGCGGTAGCGCGAACAGCATGGTGGGCGACTCAGCGATGCCGCGCGCGGCGGCGAGCGCATCGTCGCTGTCGGCGAGCGCCGCTTCGGGATAGCCGAGCAGCCACAGCGCCCATGACCGGCGCACCAATGTGGCGACGCGGGCGATGATTCCGGAGTTACGGCGTTGCGTCGGCTCGTAAAGCGCAATAGCGCGGTCGAGATTTTGCCGCGCTTGCATGAGGCCGCCTGCGAACAGGCACGATACGCCCATCGTGTGATGGCCATCCCTGAGCGGGGAGGTGGCTTTCTGCTTCTGGGCGAGCGCCATGAATTGCGCCGCGAGCTCGCGCACCACGTCGCCGTGGAAGGCCGATATGCTCGAGGTCCAGGCCGCGAACAGGACCGAAAATAGCATCAACGGATCGTCCGGCGGCTCGCCGCGCGCCTGTGCCTGTTCGATCAGCAATCGCGCCTGCTCGACCGCTGCCCTGGTTTCCGCCGCCGCATAGCCCCTGACATGGATCAGGGGAGCGATGAGGGCGACTTGCAGATTGATCCGTTCGCGGCGCAACTCCGGCGTGCTCGGCAGCGTCGCGATCTGGTCGAGTCCCCGCGTCAGCTGTTCCGTCGCTTCGACCAACGCCGAGCGATTGAGCGAGCGCTGTCCCGCTTTGCCCCAAAGCCTCGCCGCCTTCTCGATCAAACCCGCCTCGGTGCAATGCCGCGCCAGCAATTCCGGCTGGCTTTCGGCGATCTCGGCGAATTGGCTTTCCAGGCGCTCGACAATACGGGCATGCAGCGCGCGCCGCGGCTCGCGCAGCAACGTCGCATAGGCCGCATCCTGAACCAGCGCATGCTTGAATACGTAGGTCACGTGCGGCGGCAGGCCCTGCCGGAACAGCAAACCAGCCGCAACCAGACGGTTTAGCGCCGATCCCAGCTGCGCCTCTGATTGGCCCACCACTGCAACCAAGAGCGCATGGGAAAACTCCCGGCCGATCGCGGCGCCCACCTGCGCCACCTCTTTGGCCGGACCGACGCGGTCGAGCCGCGCCATCAGGGTCGCGTACAGGCTTGCAGGAATAGTGAAGCCTGCCGGCGGAGCGCCGGCCGGGCGTCGTGCTGCATCTTCGCCTTGGGCCTCCATCACCGCCTTGGTCATCTCCTCCACGAACAGCGGAACGCCGTCGCTGTGGGCGATGATGTCCCGTCGCAGGCCGGCCGGAAGCGGCTTGGTGCCGACGAAGCTGTCGATCAGGCTGTCGACTTCGCGCTGCGTCAGCCGGTTGATCGCGAGCGATTTCACATGCGCCTCACCGATCCACGGCGGCCTGAATTGCGGCCGGGAGGTGATGATCAGCAAGGCGCGTAGCGACGCGATTCGCTCGACCGTGCGATCGAGCACTTCAAGACTTGTCGGATCGATCCATTGCGCATCCTCGAAGATCATCAGCACCGGAGTTTTGCGCGTCAGCGCCTCAAGCTGGGATGACAGCACCGCCAGCGATTGTTCGCGGCGTTGCTGCGGCGTTAGTTCGAGCGTCGGATAGCGTCCGTCGTTCGGCAGCGACAGCATTTCCGCTATGAGACCTGCATGCTCCGCCGGCGTCGCAGTGCGCGCCAGCATGGCGTCGAGCTTGTCGAGCTTGGCTCCCTGCGCGTCGTCGTGAGCAAGCCCAGCCGCATGCGCGAGCTGGCGGATGATCGGATACAGCGCACTGTCGGTGTGCTGCGGCGAACAAAAAAGCTGCAAGCAGCTATGCGGCTCGCCGGCCAATTTTTCCATGAGCGCGACCGCCAGACGTGATTTCCCGATACCGGCCTCGCCGGAGAGCAGCACCACCTGACCCTCGCCCGCTTTGGCCTTAGCCCATCGGCGCAGCAGCAGTTCCGTTTCTTCGTCCCGGCCGATGAGATCGGTCAGGCCGTTCGCGTGCAGCGCTTCAAAGCGGCTTGCCACGGAGCTCGCCCGCAGCACCGCCCATGCCCGCACCGGCGCGGGAAAGCCCTTGAGGCTTCTTAGCCCGAGGTCCTCGACGTCGAAGAGGTTGCCGAGAAGTCTTCGCGTGCCCTCGGCGATGACAACCGTGTCCGGCTCCGCAATCTCCTGCAGGCGTGCTGCGAGGTTCGGCGTCTCTCCGATGATCCCATGCTCCTGCGCCTTCCCCAATCCGATGAAGTCGCCGACCACGACTAGCCCGGTCGCAATGCCGACACGGATTCGCAGCGGTGCGCACGTCTTGAGTCCCGCCAGTGCCGCGATCAGCGCGAGCCCCGTCCGTACTGCTCGCTCGGCGTCGTCCTCCTGAGCGTGCGGATAACCAAAATACAGGAGGACGCCGTCCCCCATGTATTGGGCGACGAATCCACCAAAGCGGACGACGGTCTCGGCGACGCAGTTGTGGAAGGCCGAAACAATCTCTCGCAGGTCCTCTGGGTCCATGCAGGCGGCGAGCGCCGTCGAACCGACCAAGTCCGAGAACATCACCGTGACTTGGCGGCGCTCCGCTTCGTCCCGCGGCTTCGACTTGGGTGCGGCCGCGAGCTGAGGGGTGGTGGGGACGGTTCCGGCCAGCTCGGCAATCGCACGAAGTATCCTCCGGCGATCTCCGAGTACGACACCGAGTTCCCTAAGATCCTGGTCCGTGAGGTCCCGCAGGGTCGAAAGATCGATTCGGTTTTCGACGAAGCGGTCCGCATACTGCGATAGCCCAAGCGAACCAAGCCACTGCGCAATCGGCGTCATCCCACAGTGTCCACTGAACTCACCACGATCTGCAGCTCTTGCGCGTGCAGCTGCTGGCGCAGCGAAATATGGGTCGCGCGTGTTGTGTCAAGCCAAATTTATGCTGGAATACCGCTACGGTAACGAGATACCGACGAGCGGGCGTCTGGGAAACTCCGGCGAAGCAACGTGTCCAAAGTGAAGGATCGCCTGATGGCCCAGCGAAAATGAGTAGAGCATCTTCTGTCAAGCTCTAATTTTTCCTGGAATACCGCTATGCTAGCGCCACTACCGACGAGCAGCGCCCGGCAAACTCCGGCGACGGTGCAGCGAAGGGCGAAAGTTGGTAAATCAGGTTCGCACAATGGCCGCTTGTCATAGGTTCCAATACAACGAGTAAATTCACAAGCCGCTGGTATTAGGTTGCGCATGAGGATCCCAAGGGCCGCCGCACCTCCTCCACCAAGGCAGCATCGGCACGACAAACAAACTTGATATGCGTGTTGACCTCGCGGGCAAGGCTCCAGTTACAAGGGCTTGCGCCAGCTCATTGCGGCGCGCTGCCGATAGAATGGGCGCCCGATCGTTCGGGATAACCGTCCAAGCTCGCTCTTAGATCGCGTGGCTTACCAGAGCCTTGCCGAACTCGGAAGATTTGCCGATGCGCCCAATTCAACTTGTCGAGCAAATGCCGCATGCGTATATGAGCGGTTGGGCCTACCTCATTGCGAGCCGACCCTGCCTTCTCTTGTCGAGCTCTGGATTGCAATGATTGGGAGAGGGGATGTCACGATCTCCGGCAAGGCAAAGGAGCCTGGCGAGGCGTGGGCGATGACATACAGTATGTTCCACGACATGTGCATGCCTTTTTGGCTAAGGCAGGTGTCGACGACTATTAAATCCATTTGTGACGGGGGAGTGGCTAGCCATGCAGGTCGAGCCTGTTGCAAAGCAACAAATCTCCGTCCCGTTTTTGCTCCTTAATGAACTGTTTGAACATTATGGTCGGCATAGTCCAGATGCCGCAGCGATCCTCGCGCCCAACCGCCCAACCCTGAGTTACGGCGCTCTACATCAGCAGATCCGCGATGTCGGAGGTGCGCTGCGGGCCATCGGAGTGGGCCGCAACGATCGGGTCGCGGTGATGCTGCCAAACGGCCCGGAATTGGCCGCAGCGATCTTTTCGGTGGCCTCGAATGCAGCTTGCGCGCTGGTCAATCCGGCCTATGCGGCTGAGGAGTTGGAACGATATTTTGCTGCGCTACACCTGCGTGCCGTGATGCTGCCGGCTGCAATCGACTTGCCGGCGCGGCGCGTGGCGCTAGCCCGCGGATTGCGCATCATCGAGGTAACGATCGCGCCCGATGCGCCGGCCGGCCTGTTCGCGCTCAGCACAAGCGGCGCGCCAAGACCATCGCCTGACCCTGTGGGTCCCGGCAGCATAGCGCTGCTCGTGCTGACCTCTGGGACCACTGCACGGCCAAAGATCGTGCCGCTAACTCACGCGAACGTCTGCACATCGGCCTACAGTTCGGTTGCCTCGGTGGCGCTGACCAACAAAGACCGCTGCTTGAACGTGCTGCCACTGTTTCATTGCCATGGACTGAATGCCACGGTATTGGCGGCACTGGCGGCTGGCGCGGGCGTGGTCTGCGCTCCTGGTTGTGAGGTCAACAAATTTTTTGACTGGCTGCGCGAGTTCAAAGTGCGATGGTACTCGGCCGTCCCGGCTATGCATCAGGCGATTCTCGCGCATGCGCGACGCAGTCCTGCGGAAATTGAACAGTGCCAGCTCCGGCTCATTCGCTCGGCCTCCGCCTCGCTGCCCCCGCGCGTCTTTGCCGAACTGGAGCAAACGTTGGGGACGATCGTCATTGAATTGTACGGAATGACAGAAACCGCCGGTTCGCCGATCGCATGCAACCCCCTGCCGCCGGCTCTGCGCAAGGCCGGTTCGTGCGGTAAACCCGTCGCACTGGACGTCGCCATCATAGACGACGGGGAGAATTTTCTACCTCATGGCCAGACCGGCCAAGTGGCGATCCGGGGCGCGGCCATCACTGATGGCTATTTTCGCGATCCGGCCCTGACACACGATGTATTCATGAGCCGTTGGCTGAAAACCGGCGACGTCGGATTTTTCGACGAGGACGGCTACTTATTCCTGGTCGGCCGCAGCCGCGAAATTATCAATCGCGGCGGCGAGAAGATCACCCCGCGTGAAGTCGATGAGGTCCTGCTCGACCATCCGTCTGTCGCCGAAGCCGTAACATTCGCCGTGCGCCACGCCACGTTGGGTGAAGACGTCGCCGCAGCAATTGTGTTGCGGCCGCGCGCCCGGGCGACGCCGAAGCAGATTCGACGGTTTGCCAATGAGCGCCTCGCCGACTTTAAAGTGCCGCGCCAAATTTTCGTCCTTAGAGAGCTGCCGAAAGGACCGACCGGTAAGGTGCAACGCATCGGGCTGGCGGCAAAGCTGGGACTTGCAGATGGAAACCTCACGAAAGCCTTCGTTGCGCCGCGCAACCCTTTAGAGAACGTACTGGTTAGGATCTGGGCCGAAGTTCTGGAACTTGAACAGGTCGGCATACACGATGACTTCTTTGCCTTGGGCGGGGATTTGCTGCTGGCGACGCACGCACTCAACTGCATTTACGATCAGATGCAGTTGAGCATCGGCGCTACCAGTTTGTTCGACGCGCCGACGGTCGCAGAGATGGCCAAGCACCTTCAGACCTTGATCCAGGCTGGTCGGGCGCGGCAACGATCGCTCGAAATTGCGCGCGTGCCCAGGGAAGGTGGCGTACCCGCTTCGGTGGCGCAGCAGCGACTATGTAAGCTGCACGACGCCCTCCCTGATCTGCCCTTCTTCAACGTTCTCTATGCTCTGCGGCTGACATCGCCCATCGATGCGGTGCTCCTCGAGCGCAGTCTTAATGAGGTTGTGCGACGTCATGAGATTCTCCGCACGACGTTCGCGGTTGCGGCCGGCCAGCACATCCAAGTCATTGCGCCCCGTCTGACCATCCGGTTGCAGGTCGCGGACGTGCGCAAAGTATCCAGATTGAAAGGTGAAAACGCCGCCTTCGGCCTGGTCAAGGAGGACTTGCTGCACGTGTTCGATTTGACCAATGGCCCTCTCATCCGGGCCCGGCTGGTGCGCCTGACCAAGGACCAGCACCTTTTCTTCATTACCATGCACCAGACGGTCGTGGACGGGTGGTCGCTAGGAGTGCTGAGCGATGAACTCGCCGTTCTCTACGAGGCTTTCGGGGCCGCAAGGCGGCCGCCATTGCGGCCCCTTCCAATCCAGTATGCAGACTTTGCGAGCTGGCAGCGGCAATGGCGCTCACATCCGGAAGTCGCTGCGCAGCTCGACTATTGGTGCGAACAACTGCGCGATTCGGTGCCGGCGGTATCACTGGCGGTAAGCCATTCGAAACGGGCTGCCGACCACCTCGACATTGCCTATCGAGAGATCACGTTGTCGGCAAGTCTAACGCAGGCGCTCAGGGAATTTAGCCACCGAGAAGCTGGCACCTTGTTCATGGCACTCCTCGCGGGGCTGCAAACGCTCATCCATCGCGCAACTGGCGAGGTCGACCCACGCGTGGCCACTAACGTCGCCAATCGCAACCGTCCTGGGACCGAGGGGCTCATTGGCCCGTTGGTCAATACTCTGATTCTGCGCACCTACCTCGGCGGCGACCCGACCCCGAGGGAAATCCTGCGCCGAGTTCGGGCAACGACACTCGCCGCCTATGCCCACCAGGACTTGCCCTTCGAAGAACTCGCCGCAACCCTGGCACAGGAGCTTGGCCCGGACCCGGCAAAGCTGTCCAGGGTCATGATCTTGCTGCAAAACGCCGCGTTGCGGCCCGTGGCACGCTTCAGCAAAGCCTTCACTTTCGAGGAAGCCAATCCGGGGATGCCGATGCCGCTGGTGACGACAACAACATACGATGTTATCTTGGTGCTGCGCGAAGTCGGAGGTCTAATGGGGTCGTGTATCTACAAGCCGCATCTGTTCAGCGGCGCAGCGATCGGGCGCCTGCTTCGAGGTTTTCGAAACGTGCTGGAATTCATGATAGCCCAGCCCGATTGTCCGATCTCGGCAATGCGCTTGTCGCTTATTGGTTAGTCCTTGAAGTCGAGAGAAGTGAGTAAATTGTTCGACCAACTTCAGACAACGTGAGGAGATACGCATCATGGGAGTTTTCAGCACCGGCCCTGTCCACTACAGTTCGCGGGAACTTGACGGACTGGATGCCAACAAGATCCATCGTCTCAGAATGGAAATTATCCGCCACCTGGACTCCGATCCGGGTATCCGCAAAATTGTCAGGGCGAAGACTGCATCTGTCTACAAGAAGTTAACGGGAGCAGGCGCTCGCCGCAAAAAAGCCAGCGGAAAACGTAGGTGAGATCGTAACTGAGCCGGTGTCTTCCCACGCTCTCCTACAGCGATACTCCGGCCCCAGCAAACAGGCAAAGCTAATAAATTGTTTTGGCAAAAGCCACGAAACTCACACGACAGTCAGAACAGGCGCAACAAATACCATCTATGGAAAATTGAAGCGGCCAAAATAGACATTTTGGTCGGATTGACGGTTCAGTGCTGTCGACGGCGGGCGCGGCTGGAGGTCTTCTTGACTATCCTGACAGTGCGTTGGCCGATGTTGTTGTCGTGAGGCACCAGCCGCCAGTTCGGAATCGCATCGCGGCCACTGAAGTGGTCGATGTTGCTCGAGTTCCCCGCAGCGGAAACAACCATGAGCAAGGCGGCATCGCCTTGACGCCTTGGTACCCACTCGAACGGACCGACGACGATCTCGCCGGCGGAATGGGGCGGCACGTTCGCGGCGAAACGCTGCGCCGGACGCATCGGCTGCCAGCTATTGGGATAAACGAGACGCGTTGACTTCCGAGAAGAGAAGGCCCGAACTACGACTTCGCGGGCCGTCTCCGATCCGCGATTCTTGATTTTCACATACGCGTAGTTTCGAATGCCTGCGATTGGCTCCTCGTGAATTGCGCCGTGATCCCTGCGATGGCGGTTCCAGATCACACAGCAATCGTCGTAATTGGCCTGATACTGGTATTCACCGCGGCGGCCGTCTTCGAGGTAGATGTCGACCGGCGGCGGTGCGCCGGGGTTGTCGTTCGGCAACACCGCGTCTGGCGGCTGATAGAGTCCCTGTTTCTCGAATGCCCATCGGATCACCTTGCGATAGGCTCCGCCCGTGACGCCCTCCTGTGCCCAGTCCGCAAGGTCGGCTCTGATCAACGCGCTGGCGAAGTGCGCGGCATCCGGCGGATTAGTCTCCGGGGTCAGCGTTTGAATGGCGAGAAGCATGATGTGACAGACCATCTTTGCCGCAAAGCGTTTCATCTTTATGTCCGCGGCGTCGCCGCCGATCGAGCGATAGAAGCGGAACATGGTCGACGAGAGGATTTGCTCGTTTTTGTAGCCGCGCTGGTCTTTCGCATCATCAAACGGATGCAGCGCGATCTCCCCGCCCCAGCCCCAGCCGCAGCAAACCGTGCGGTCGTGGCGCCGGCGCTGGTCCAGAGGAATACCGACGATCCATGGAAAGGTGTCGCCACGGTCCGGCGCCTTGCTGTCCACATCGTTGAGGATCGCCGCGAAGCTGTCGCCGGCGCTGTGTGAAAACTTCAAGAGCGCGTAGCTGATATGATTGTACAGGATGCCGTGGCCGAGCAGTTCGTGCAGCACCGTGCGCCAATCGCAGGCGATGCCGATCGGTCTTTCGACATCGTCCAGATCGGCGAGGGCAAAGCACGTATACTCGATGCCGCTGCCGTTGGCGGTTCCGGCGCAGTGCGCATTGATCTGGATGCCTGTAGGCGGCTCCTGGCTAAAGTAGCCGCGATGGTCCACCGGGATCGGAAATGTCGTGCCTCCGAAATAGGAGCGGACCGAAAATCCCAGATGCTCGACCAAGCGGAATACGCGATCGCAATTGTAATAGGCGTTCACCGCGGCGAAATCGTTGCTTCGTGCGTCAAACTTGAAATTTCTTCCCGCCGGTCGGGTGGGCGGCGCCACATTCGGCAGGATCACGTCCGAAACCGTGACATAGCGGCCGCTCAACGCTTGGGGGCCGTTGGCCGGCGGTTTGAGGCCGGCGAGCTTGACCGGGCGCCGCAAGCGGTTGAGCGACCGGCTGCTAGCGTTCGCGGTAGGACCGCCAGCCAGCGTTACGGGGTCGGTCTGGAACACCCAGCCACTGACCTCGGCGACGAACGGGCGCAGCAGCAGCACCGAGAGCGTTTCGGCCTCGACCAGCGCAGCCCAGTGCAGCGGCGGGCCGGGCGGGAAACCGAAACTGAAGTAAACAGCGGCGACGACGTAATACTGACCGTCCCGAATCATGCGATGAACGGGTGGCAGCGGGAGGCCGAGTGCCTCCGACGAGGAGGCCGAGCGATGCGGTGGCGGTTGCGCGGTCGTGTGCCGGCGCCTGGCCTCCTCCTCATACCGGTAAATCATCAGGCGTTTGCTATTATCCATGTGGAGCGACCGCGCACCGGTGGCGTCGCCGTGGGAAAGCCCAAGGCTCTTGGCCAAAGTCTTGGCGTCGATGGCCTTTAATCGCGCGATACTCATTGCGGTTGGGCGTCGCATCCTGAGCTCGTGGTGCAACGTTGAGCGCGCCCCCACCACGCGTAGCGCGTGTTGCTTCGCCCGCCCATGCTTCACGGTGACCGAAATGCCGGCTTCCCACACCGGCAGACCGAAGCGCGTTTGATGGAACGAAACGGTCGTTAGATCGAACTGAGACTTTTTATGCGCAAAGCGGTATTCTATGCCCGCGCTAGTGGGTTCATCCTCGATTGGATGCAATAAGCTTTTAAGGTGCTGCCGTCGCACCCCAAGTAAGTCGCCGTACTCCTGAAGATAATCGCGAGCGGCAGACCCCGGATCCCGACCTTTTTTGGCGGAGACATATTTGCCAACGTGCGACAGCACGCGTACGAAGCCCTGCTTGTCCGTTATCATGTTGATGTGTTTTGTCGGATCATATTTGTCGAACATGTTTTGCTTCCCAATCTGTCTAAGGCAGACGGGGCTACGGTGCCCGGCTACCGTCGCATCGTCGCCAAGATCGAGCCCGTCATCCCCAGATCAGTCGCGTCCACGCCTGCAAAGTGCCGGTCCATACAGATGTGCCAAACAGCGACATCAGATCGCATGCCAACAGTAGGCCACTCGGGTAGCTTAATGCTGAGAGTCGCCAGCGGCGATATGCCGACTTCCCCGCTTATTCAAAGGCAGCGCTAGTGCCCCCGGCAGATAAGCGATCCAAACATGGCCATCGTTCCCGCAGGAGCATCCAGCCCGTTGCGGGGATCAGACTATGAAGCTTTCGCGTCGCAAATTCCTGCATGTGACAGCGGCGGGGCCTGCGCTCGTGACCGCATCGAGGACGGCCCAGGCGCAAGCATATCCATCGCGTCCCGTCACGATGATTGTGCCTTTTCCACCCGGTGGACTCACCGATGTGCTCGGGCGCGTACTCGCGGCGGGCATGCAGACGATACTTGGGCAGTCTGTTGTCGTCGAGAATGTCGGTGGAGCGGGCGGCAGCATCGGCACCGGCCGGGTCGCTCGCGCTGTGCCCGACGGCTACACGATCGTATTGGGTATATGGAACACTCACGTTGCGAACGGGGTCACTTATAAGCTCGGCTACGACGTGGTGAAGGATTTTGCACCTATCGCCCTATGCGCGGACGCTCCGCTACTGCTTTTGGCCAAGAGGTCCGTGCCGGCACACGATCTTCGCGGCTATATTGAGTGGTTGAAGGAGAATCCGGACAAAGCCTCAATGGCGACCGTCGGTATCGGCAGCCCTGGTCACCTTCTTGGGTTTTTGCTGCAAAAGCAGATAGGCTTACGGTTCACCTTGGTGCCCTATCGAGGTGCCGGACCCGCAGTGCAGGACGTTGTCGCAGGGCATATCGACATGACATTCGCCAACACGGCAACTGCACTGCCCTTCGCTCGAGCCGGGAGCACAAAGGCTTTTGGCGTGACGTCCCTGAAGCGTATAACGGCGGCACCGGAAATTCCGACGATGGATGAAGAGGGACTGCGAGGATTCTCGTTCTCATTGTGGGCGGCGCTGTTTGCCCCACACGAGACGCCAAGGGATATCATCAAGAAGCTCAACAATGCCGCCGTGGAGACGCTGAACGATCCAACCAATGCTCAGAAACTGGAAGCCCAGGGCTTTGAGATTCCGTCGCGGGACAGGCAGACCCCAGAAGCGCTTGGCACTTTCCAGAAGGCGGAAATAGAGAAGTGGTGGCCGGTCATCCGGGCGTCGGGCATTAAGCCGCAATGACTGTATGATGCCGGTGTCAACGAAACGGCGCTTGCCCATCTGGCACTGTGCGCGGCACGGCCGATTTGGCCGAGATGCTGCCGCCTTGTCCGGAGTTCGCGTGCCGCAGCGTCGAAGCATTCTGGCGCTTAAGGGCAGCCCGTGCGCTCCGCCCGAGCGCAGAGTTCGGCGGTAGGGGCAGCCGGTCTCTGCGCCAACTCGTTGACGTGCGACCGCCTGGTGCGCTTGATTCGATTTTGGGAGATCCAGCCTAGAGTGGCCTAACTGAACAGCCTTGTATTGCGCCCCAGCACGGCGCCGCGGCGGCTCGCTCGGATCAATTCAGCCGCAAATTCCGAACACCAGACGATAGAGAACCTCAGCACTGGTCTGCTGCTTCGACGGTTCGAGCTCCAGTCCCGGCAAACGCGCCACATCCCTCACGTGCTCCGCCTTCCACTGAGACTTGGCGCTTAAGCGGCCAAAGGTTGCAACACCTCGCCCCAGTAGCATCTAGAAGACGGGACATTTCGGCGCGTGTTGCTAAAGGGTGTTGCGCTGTGGCCGGACTAATAATGCGCCGTAACCGACGACAAACAGCCAGAACGCCGCGATCCATGCGGCGGCGCCGGCCTCCATCAGCGGTCTCACCGCCGTGGATGGGAAAGCTGCAACGACGCGGAGACAAGCGGCGAGGACGACGGCACCATAAATAATCTGCGTCAGGGCTCCTGCAGTGAGCTTCTGGCCGGTGTGGCCAAGGCTGGCGCGGGTCATGACGGCAAGAGTCATGGTACCGATCGCCCCGATCGTCCAAGAATGAATGCCGGCGCTTAACGGTATGGTGCTCGGCAGTACGATCGTACCTGCCAACATGACAAAACCCAACGGCACAAATGCATAGGCAACGTGAAGTACCAGAACGAGCTGGTCGCGCACCGTTCGATCGCCGGCCCAGCGTGCCAACCGTATCGCCTGCATAAAGCCTGCAAGCAGCATAAAGGCGGCCGTACCCATCCAGGTCGGTAAAACGATCCAGAGCACTAATGCAACCAGTGAGATGACCAGCACTCGAATATCGAAGCTGCCGAAGGGCACGGGAAGGCGCCCTGGATTTTCCCGCGCCAACCAATTGCGCGTGAAGCTCGGAATGATCCGGCCGCCTATGAGTGAGATCAGCGCCACCGCAGCTGCGATCCCAAGGCGTGTTCCAAGCTCGGCAGAACCCGTACGATAGTCCTCGATGTGGAAAATCGCGTCACCGACGACAAAAATGAGGAGGATGAAAACTGGAGGCAGATTGCGCCAGTTCCGCCCGGCAATAACTTCTCGGCCAGCTGCCGCCGCGATCAGGACTGGGAATAAGATGTCGACTGCGCCTGCGGCCGGCCGACCCATCAGCGCCGACATGCACACCGCGACTCGGCCGGCCATCCACACGGCGACGAGGACGGCCAAGGCTCCCCCTTGGAGGGGCGGCCGCCCGGTCCAATTTGGGATCGCCGTCAAAAGGAAGCCGGCGATGATTGCAGAAAGATACCCATACAGCATCTCGTGGATGTGCCAGTCGAGCGGCGAGAATGCGCTGGGGACAGCGATTTGCCCGAAAAACAGCGGCACCCAGATTAGAATACCGAGCCCGGCATAGGCGGCGCCGCCAAGAAAGAACGGGCGAAAGCCATAGCTCACAAGCGGGTGGCTGGAGTAACCCTTCAGGCGGGGGATCGGATTCATGGATCAGCGATGCAACCTCTTGCCGCAAACATTGCCATCACTCTCGTTGTGCGCTCCTTGGCCAAGGCACGCTAGCGACATCAGGAACAGACCGCACACAGTTCGGTTGGATTCCTCGCAATCGCAATTTGGCCCTTGGCGGAACATCACTTTCCGACAGATAGGCGCCGCAGGAGCGTTGATCTAGATTAATTCGGATGCCACGAAGATGAAAGTTATCGTGCCGCTCTCTTCTCCTCGACTGCCCCAGGCTATCAGCCTGCGGCCCGACGTGGCGGCAAAATCAATGAACGTCGCTGCGCAACCCAAAATCGCCAAATAGACAAAAGATTGCGAGACCAATCCCAAAAAATCGAGATCCATAGCGCGTGCCAGCTGCGAGGTCGCGACCGCATACATGCCGATGGGAAACACGGCTCCCCAATACAGCGGATCGTAGTGGAACGAAGACGTACCGCCATGCGCCAAGAATGACCAGCATAGGTATCCACCAAGTTCCGGTTGCCCAATAGAAAACCGTAAATCCCTTGAGGAAGGGCAGCAACGAACGAAGAAAAGGAGCGCTTGGCGCGTTGGTGATCAATAAGGAGCCCGCCAGCGCTGAGATGGCCATGGCGCCCACATTGATCCAATAGGCCGGCGACAGGTCGCCGGGGGAAAAGTCAAAAAACGTATACCGATAGAAGATCAACGCAATCATCCAAAACTAAAGAATCCCGCCCCACAGCCACATGGATAGAGCGAGAAAACTGAGCTCCAGCCGATAGGGTTGAGGCCAGTCGGCGGCAATGAGCGCGCTGAGCACCGCAATGGACTGGGTTGCGACGACGGCCAAGCAGCTAGCCGCCGTCGATGCCGTCTGCGAGGCTAGGCTTACGGTCTTTGGTGGAGAACGCTGCGAAGATGCCGTTAATCACAATGATCCAGAAGCCGGTGGCCATCCCTCCCAGGGCAAACGCAATATCGTAATTCCCCGCAGTTAGGACGAATTGGCTGCCGAGCACACACGAGCCCGCGACAAACGTAAGTAAGCCAGGACCGCGCTGGTGATCCACGAAGTCTGAAACCACATCTTTGGGAAACCAGATAGCCCGTAAAATGGACAGAAGGACGAGCGCAACGTAGAAGACAATGTTGGCCGCGAACAAAAGCATTGAAGTCGATACCATGCCGATCATGAATGCGGCGAGGGACACGATTCCGGTAGCCATGATCATGGCAAAATAGGCGGGCGACAAATTTTGTGCCGCAAGCCTAAGCCCCTGAAGTCCACCGTCTTGGGGATTCGCCTTCAATCACTGCACCTCTCTTATGCAACTCGTTGTCCGATAGGACGAGGCGCAGACCGGGTTTCGAATGCCGACGTTCCATGTCAGCCCTAAGATACCGCACGCCGGGCTTTTCCCCGGTACAGCCCCAAGCGGCCTATCAGACAGGGTCTCTCCCTGATCGCGCCGTGGTTAAGGCTGCTCCCAGCGTGCCCGACGCGAGATCAAGTTTGCCTTACTCGTTCGTGCTCTCCGCAAGGAGCACGAACCCTTAGGATTATCCGGTTCCCCACGTTGCACTCTGGATGTCGGCATCAGCCGACTTCTTGCTGCGTTACTGTCCTTATCTGTTCGATCGTTCGAGTGCATACTGCACGGTTCATGAGTTCCCTGAGTTGGTATTGGCGGAATGCGCTGGCGAAAGCGACCTGGGTGGAGCGAATTGAAGAGCTTCGCCACTCCAAGCGTATCTCCATCTTTGCCTCTGCATGCGAATGCGTGGGATGCAGCAGCTCGGGCGTACGCGATGCTCTTTCGGCTATTCATCACCCCCTGCTCTTACTGAAATCAAGGAAACAAGGGTTGCGACTGGCAAGTGAGCCTCCCCTGTACCGCTTTTTGGCACTTGTCATCTCGGTGAGCAGCGGACACGCTGAATGTTGGGCAACCTTATGGCTGGCGAACTGCAACACCGTGATCGTCGGCGTTGTTGTCCTCTATCTCGCGGGATGGAACGTTTCCGAGAGTTCTCCGTGTTGTTTTGGCTGGGCGTCCACGAACCGAGTAACACGTGTTCATTCGCTAACGCATCACCTTGCTATGCAGGCCCCGGCGCGAGCTGGCAGCTCATGAAACTCGTTCATTCGATTGACGTTAGACGGAGTAGCCACAGCCGAGGCCGAATCAATGTCGACCTTCCAGTTTGACAAGCTCCTTTCGCCCCGTTCTGTGGTCGTCGTCGGGGCGAGCCCGCGTGCCACATCGCCTGGTCGCGCGGTTTTATATAATTTGCGCCGCGGCGGCTTCCCGGGGACGATATCTCTCGTCAACCCGCGTTACGATTTAATCGAGGGAATCCACGCGGTCAAATCCTACCGCGATCTTCCGGGCGTGCCGGACCTGGCGGTGATCGCCGTGTCGCCGGCGGCAGTCCCTTCGGTCATAATCGAAGCACGCGCTAGGGGCACGCCAGCGGCCATCATCGTAACCGCGGGTCTTGGTCACGGGCCCGGCTCGTTAGCCGAGCAATGCGAAACAATAGCGCGTGCAGCCAATATGCGTTTGGTCGGCCCTAATTGCCTCGGCGTGCTGCTGCCGCATCGCCAGCTCAACGCCAGCTTTGTCGCCTCCATGCCGCAGCCAGGCGATCTCGCGCTGATCTCGCAGTCGGGCGCGATCGCGGCCGGATTGGCCGAGTGGGCGGCGACACACGATGTTGGGTTTTCCGCTGTCATCTCCCTCGGCGATGCCGTCGACGTGGACTTTAGCGATCTGCTCGATTATTTCGCTTTCGATCGCCGCACTCGCACCATTGTTCTCTACATCGAATTGATCAAGGATTTGCGCAAGTTTATGTCGGCGGCGCGCGCCGCAGCGCGCGCCAAGCCCGTGCTGGTGCTGAAATCTGGACGCAACTTGCTAGGCGCCAAGGCGGCGTTGACGCACACCGGGGCGCTGGCCGGTTCGGACGCGGTCTATGATGCAGCATTCCGCCGCGCTGGGCTGCTGCGGGTGCTTGACCTCGAGGAGCTGTTCGCCGCCGCGCAGACGCTGAGGCATTCGACCCAACGGTCGGGTAAAAAGCTTGCCATTTTGACCAACGGGGGCGGTCTCGGCGTGCTTGCGGTGGATCGTCTCGCTGACCTCGGTGGCGAGCTCGCCGCCATTTCGCCGGCCGCCATGCAAAAGCTTGACTCCGTGTTGCCGCCGATCTGGTCGCGCGCCAATCCGATCGACATCGCGGGCGACGCAGACGAAGCGCGTTATGGCGCAGCGCTGCAGCAATTACTTGCCGACCAGGCGAACGATGCAGTCCTGGTGATGAACGTGCCTACCGCGCTTGCTTCACCGCTCAGGGCAGCCGAAAGGGTCGTAGAAGTGACCGAGCAACACTGCAAACGCGTGCAGCCAAAGCCGGTTTTCGCGGCGTGGATCGGCAGCGAGGGAGCGGTCGACCAAACGTTCGATGCCGCGAAAATTCCGAACTACGCAACGGAAGCCGATGCGGTCGCCGGCTTCATGCATCTTGTTCGCTACCACGATTCGCGCGAGTTCTTGATGACGACGCCGCCGAATGTCCCGGAGCATTTTGCGGCGGATACGTCGGCAGCGCGGCAAGCGATTGAAGCGGCGCTGCGCGAGAGCCGCACCTGGCTCGATCCGCTCGAGACGACGCGCGTCTTTGCCGCTTACGGGATTCCGCTTACACCGGCCGCCTTGGCAGCTGACGCCGATGAAGCTGTACGGCTGGCAAAGCCTTGTCTGGACCGAGGAACGCCGGTAGTGCTGAAGATCCAATCGCCCGACATCGTGCACAAGTCCGAAGTGGAAGGCGTGAGGCTCAACCTCGGCAGCGAGCGCGCCGTCCACGAGGCCGCGGCCGATATTTTGCGCCGGGTGCGCCGAGCAAAACCGCAGGCGCGGATCAGCGGCGTGACCGTCTTCCCCATGATCGTTCGCCCCAAGGCGCGCGAGCTCATTGCCGGTATCGCCGACGATCCCACCTTCGGGCCGGTGGTCGTTTTCGGTCAAGGCGGGATGGCGGTCGAGGTGATCAACGATAAATCGCTGGCGCTGCCGCCACTCGATCTGGGACTGGCCCGCGCCCAGATTGCGCGCACACGCGTCTCACGCATGCTCAAAGCGTACCGCAACGTGCCGGCGGCAGACGCACGCGCGATCGAGCTGCTTTTGCTAAAGCTGGCCCAGCTCGCCGCCGACATTCCAGCCATCCACGAGGTCGACATTAATCCGATTCTCGCCGACCATACTGGGATCATTGCTGTTGATGCCCGCGTGTCGATTGCGCCGATCGGTCGGGCTCTTCAGCCGCACCGCCATCGGCGCTTCGCAATAAAGCCCTATCCGAAGGAGTGGGAACGCCATGCCAAGTTAAACGATGGAAGGGTCGTTCTGATTCGCCCGGTCAGGCCGGAAGATGAAGAATTGTATCGGCGGTTCCTTGCCGAAGTGACCCAAGAAGATTTGCGACTGCGGTTCTTCGCACCAGTTAAGGAATTCAACCACCCGTTCATCGCGCGGTTGACCCAGATAGATTATGCGCGTGCCATGGCCTTTATCGCCATCGAGGAGAGCAGTGCCGAGATGCTCGGCGGCGTGCGGCTGCACGCAAACGCAGACTACGACAAAGGCGAATACGCGATTCTCGTCCGCTCCGACCTCAAAGGCCATGGCCTCGGCTGGCTGCTGATGCAATTATTGATCGAGTATGCTCGAGCCGAGGGCATTCACACCATTGAAGGTCAGGTGCTGTGTGAAAATACAACGATGCTAACCATGTGCCGAGAACTCGGTTTCGCTATCAACCGCGATCCCGAGGATCCAGCGGTCTGCGACGCGAAGCTTTCGCTTTTCTGACGGGTGATACCGCTGTCGGCGCTCGAGCGATTTCAGGGAAGCGATCACGTCGGTTCGCGAACTCGTTCAGCATCGCTAGCTCAGCCAAGGGCGAGAATTCGGTCGCAGCTGACCGCACCGCCGACTGACAGGCGCTTCCCCACGGCTTCAGTCTCGGGGTCGTCTTCAAGTAAGGTGCTTGGGAGCTTGTTCGGGCGAAAATATTCGGCGACGAAGTGGTTAATAGAGCCGCAGATCTCGCGCGAGCCATGCGGCAGGAGAATCAGGTCGACCTGAACTCGGACACAGGGGCGCAGGTGAAGCCCAAAGCGCCGCCGTCCGAGAGACCGAAGCAAGCGCGGCGACGGCCAGTCTTGAACGCGGCCTCGCCGGTCTGGCATTCGGCAGCGCTGCGCGATAAAAACCGCAGAGATAGTGAAAAAATAGCCGCGCCGCGAGAATAGCGACTTTACGGGAGCGACGACCTGTCGGATGATGGCTTTATTGCATGGGGATCCAGCAGCAACAGCATTCAACGCGCTTCGGCGGCGAGCTGGCGCGAAGGGGGGACGGATATGTCGCGCAAGTTTACGGCTCGTGAAGTCAGCCGCCGCACGCTCCTGGCTGGTTCCGCTGGCGCCGCGGCCGCTGCATTGACTCGTTTCCCGGCGCCGGCCATTGCCCAGGCGCGGCCGTTCAAGCTTGGTTTGCTCACCGTTAAGACCGGACCGCTCGCCCAGGGCGGCATCCAGATGGAACAGGGTGTGCTCACCTACCTGAAAGAGAAGAACTACTTGCTGGGCGGCCGCAAGGTCGGCTTCGTCTCCGCCGATACCGGCGGCAATCCGGCTGGAGCCAAGACAAAGGCACAGGAATTGGTCGAGCGCGATAAAGTCGACGTGATACTCGGCCCGCTCGCCGCTTTTGAGCTGTACGCGATCAACGAGTACGTCCAGCAGCAGAAGATGCCGACGCTCAGCCTGGCGGCAGCCGACAATCTTACCCAGCGCACGCCCAACCCGTACCTGCTGCGTGCCTCGTCCACCTCGTCGCAGGCGATGCAGCCGATGGGGCATTATGCAGCGACCGAACTGAAGCTTAAGCGCGTCGTCACCATCGCCGAGGACACCGCTTTCGATTACGAGCAGATGGGCGGCTTCCAGGCAGCATTCCAGAAGGACGGCGGCTGTGTGGTCAACAAGCTATGGCCGCCGCTGATCACGCCCGACTACACACCATACATCGCGCAGATCGGCGATTGCGACGGCGTCAACCAGGGCTTTGCCGGGTCGAATCCGCTGCGCTTCATGAAGGCGTATGCTGACGCGGGACTCAAATACCCCGTGGTGGCCGGGGAGACCGGCGGCGACGACGCATTGCTGAAGAGCTTCGGCGATGAGGCGCTCGGCCTGGTAAGTTGTTGCCCTTACTCGCTCGCACTTGAGACGGATGATAACAAGCGGTTTATTGATGGGATGTTGAAGAACTTTAATACTGTTCCTGGCTTCTACGCCGCCGGCCTCTACGTCAACTGCCAGGTGGTCGATGCCGGTCTAAAGGCGACCGACGGTGACGTCGATGACAAAGAAGAGTTTATGGCAGCACTCCGCGCGGTCAGCCTTGCCGACACACCGCGTGGACCGATCAAGTTCGATCACTTAGGCAACGTGGTCGGAACCTTCTGTATCCGGCGTTGCGAGAAATCGAATTGCCAATATGGCCTCAAGTACTGGAACAAGGTTATAAAGACCTACGAGGACGTCGGCCAGTTCTGGACCTGGCCTGAAAAGGACTTCCTCGCGCACCCGGTCTATTCGCGAGACTATCCCCCGCTGACGAAGTGTTGAACGTCATCGTTCGCGACGCGCACACCGTGAAATTGCATGCATTCCATTGCTTCTCGCTCGCTGTCGCGGTGCTGCGACGGTGAATATCCTCAGCAGGGACGTCGGGGGGTGCGCAGTCGCGGCAATGCTCCTTCGCGTGGCTTAGGCGGGCGGAATCCCGCTGCTTCAGCGGCGCGATTGCGTTGATAGTGGCCGAGCTTCTTCCATTTAGTACCTACAAGCCTAAGAGTTGTTCGCTCTCGCTCCAAAGCCTTGCGGCTGTTCTGTCGTCTTGCGCCGGCGCGTCGGGCTGCCGCTCGCGACATTGGCTGAAGTACTTCCCGCTGACCCCGTCAAGATCGGGAGAGGAAGCGAGATAGACTGGAGTTTCGGCGCCCCGCTGGGGCGGAATTGCGGCGACCAGCTTGCTTATAGCAATGCCCAGGCGCCATAGGCCTCGATTATTGTCCCCGAACCCCGTGGCAACGAAGCCAGGGTGCAAGCAATTCGCCGTGACGCCGGTTCGCTCGAGCCGTCGGGCGAGTTGGCGAGTGAACAGGATATTGGCGAGTTTTGACCGTTGATACGCCCTCAAGCCGTTGTAATTTATGGAACATTGCAGATCTTCAAAGTCGAGGCGCGAACCGCGATGTGCTTCGGACGCAACATTGACTACGCGCGCCGGTGCTGACGATATCAGCCGTTCCCAAAGAAGCGCCGTGAGGCGAAAGTAGCCCATGTGATTGAGGGCGAAAGTGAGTTCAAGGCGGTCGGACGTGATCTCGCGGCGGGCAAAGATCGCACCCGCATTGTTGACCAAGACGTCGATCCGCGCGGCGGTGTCGAGCAGCACGTCCGCAAGGCGGCGGATCTCCTCAGGTCGCGACAGGTCGGCATAGTGCATTTCTACAGCAACACCAGGAACGTCGGCGCGCAAGCGCGCGATTGCGGTCTTGCCTTTGCCTCGGTTGCGTCCGACGAGCACGAGCCGGGCGCCGAGTGCGCCGAGTTGCATGGCTGTCTCAAGCCCGATCCCGCTCGTCGCGCCAGTGATAACACAGGTTTTTCCTCTCATGTCGCGGTACATCGATAGCATCACCAAGCGCAGAATAGCCTATCACGCCCGCCGGAACCCTGCATCCCTTTGATCGGCGCCAAATGACTAAGGTTTTCGTGTCTGGTTATCGCGGCTGAATACGGCGGCCTTAGATGTGCATCGACAGATGCATCGGGCCCTGTATGGATAGGCGGCCAGACTCCTTAGTATCCAAATTTCCAAGCCAGCCGGTCGACCTATTTAGGCGATGTCCGTCAGCGCACGATTCTCGTAAGTGTAGCCGATTGAGGAGCCTTGAGAACTAAGTGAGAGGGATGATGGCGTCCACTGACCTCGACGAAATCGCGGGCCGCGCGGCGGCCGGCTTCGCTCGCCACCTGGTGCCCTGTTGGGATGCGATGCTCGGAAAGGAGCTGCTCGGCGTCTATCTCATCGGAAGCCTCGCCCACGGCGGATTCAGCCGGCGCTACAGCGACATCGACCTGGCGGTGGTCGCCGAGACCGGTCTGTCCGCTGCGGCGATCGAGCAGGTGAAACGCGACGCCGCTGAGCTGTCTGCTGAATGGGGCCCGAAGCTGTCCGTGTTCTGGGCCGACCGGCATTTTTTCCATCGGGCGCTTTCCTGCGCTCGACCGCGTGGATTACCTTGAATTTTCCGTCGTTCTGATGGAAAACGAGCGCGTCCGACCGGCGCGGCCCAGCCTTGACGAGATCCGTGCCTACCTATCCGGTGCGCCCTTCGCTAGCTGGGCCGAGCGCGCGCGGCAATTCGCTGCCGCGACCGCGCTGGATCCGAAAAACCGCAAGCCCTATCTGCGGACGCTGCTGTACCCGGCCCGCTTTTGCTATGGCTACGTCGCCGGCCGCATGGGCTCGAACGAGGATGCAGTGGCGTTTCTGCACGAGCACCCAAATCCGGCTCTCGACCTCATCTCGATCGATCGCGCGCTCCAATGCCGGCGTTCTGCCGACGATCCGGATTCGCTTTTTACGCTGCGAAGCATGTTGCCCGCTCAAGTCGAGGCCTGCGCTGCGGTAACCGCCGGGAGCAGCGATCTGACTAAACCATGACCGCCGACTGATGTGCGGGTGGGGCTCATACACTTCGAGCGCAACGGCGCGGTCGTTTCCGGATAGGGTACCCGCATAACGAGCGACATAGCTGCGCCGGTACAGCTGAAAAAACTCTGCGGCAAACGACGCTAGCGACAAACAAAAGGGGCCCAAATGTCGAGACGCAATCCTATGGTGCTCTCAAGCCGATCAGTTGTTTTCGATGAATCCCCGCCAAAATTGTCAGTCCGGATGTATCACTCAGAGTGTCCGTCATGCTGAATGAAAAGAGGTGCAGCAGGGCGGCGCAGCGAAATCTGCTTGACCTCTTCCGTGAGCATCTGCGAACAGTCGCTTGCTATGCGCGGGAGCCGGGGTTGGACGGTCAGATCGATAACTGCGAATATGTCGCCGGACTGAAAAAGGCCGGTCAATCATCGAAGGATACGACCGCTTCGCTGCATGACCGCACATAGCAAGGTGCAGCTTCGGGACGAGGAAAATCCCGGCGCGCTCTCGCGGATATGCGACGAACGAACAGGAGGGAAGATTGGTGTACGGTCCGGGAGAGGTCGGGGAAGTTCATCGCAAAGCTTGAGCATGTCTGCTCCCGTCGGCGAGAAAGCCGCGATCTATTGATCGACCTTCTCCCGGAAGTACAGACGGCGCGAAAGCGGGTTGTAGCCTTAGCGCAGGGGGTGCCGGACTGAGCGTGCCCTTTCAGTCCGCTCCATCGGTCCGATTGCTAGTCACCTGAGTGTATCGAATGGTTGTTCGCTATGCGAATAGTAGCTAATTGAGAGCAAATCATAGTGACGCGAGCTTTTCGCCGTGCCGCCAGCTAAGTCCACATCAAATATCGCCGCCCCACGCAGCCGAATCGAACCGCCTGCGGCTGCAGGAGCGCTATTCATGCTGGCACTCGCCTCGATATCACTGATCGGTCCGCTGGCGGTTCATCTGTTCATGCCGGTCATCCCAGCCGTAAAGATCGCGCTCGGTCTTTCCGACGCGCTGGCACAGCTCACCTTCAGCATTGCCCTGTTTAGTATGGCATTCGCGACCCTAGTCTATGGATCGCTATCCGACCGCTACGGCCGTCGCCCCGTACTGCTTTCCGGCCTGTGCCTTTTTATTGTCGGGAGCGCCATCTCAGCGCTTGCGGATTCGGTCCTCATACTGGTGTTCGGCAGGCTAATCCAGGCGGTCGGCGCCGGCTGCGGTATCACCCTCGTCCGGGCGATTGCACAGGACGTTTATGGGTCGTCCCGTCTTGTCAAAGCCATCGCTTATTTGACAATGGCCTACACCATCGGTCCGATGATTTCGCCAATGGTCGGCGGAATCCTGATTGACGCCTTTGGCTGGCGCAGCGTCTTTGCCTTCGCCTTGGCAGTGGGAGGCCTCATCGCACTTGGCGCCTATCTGGCGATATTCGAGTCCCGCCCGTCATCTCGCGCGACCAGGACCGGCGCCAATGTCCTGCAAAACTATTGGGCGCTACTGCGCCATCCGCGTTTCTCCGCGTTCGTGTTGCAAAGCGGATTCTGCACCGGTTCGTTTCTCGTCGCGGCGACGGCGGCTTCGGGCCTGATGAAGGAAATGCTCCACCGGCCGTCCGCCGAATTCGGTGTCTATTTCCTGCTGTTTCCGTTCGGGTTTCTGTCCGGCAACTTCGTCACTAGCCGCATCGGCAATCATGTCGCAAATGAAAGCATGGTGCTTGCCGGATCGGTGCTCTCGCTTGCCGCCGTGACGGCACAGTCAACCCTGCTGCTGAGCGGGCATGTGACGCCGCTGACGCTGTTCGCGCCTGGTTTCTTCATCACTATGGCGCAGGGTCTATCGCTCTCCTACGCGCAGGCCGGAGCCATGGCTACCGATCCAAAGCTGGCTGGGACTGCCGCCGGCATGGGCGTTTTCACGCAGAATTTCGTCGGCGCGATCTTTGCACAATTGTACGGAATACTGGCTGACGGCACACCCAGCCCTTTAGTGGAGGTAAGTGCGACGAGTGCCGTCCTCGGTCTGGCCGCCGGTACCCTGCCGTTTCTGATGACGAGGAAGGACGTTCGAAAGCCGTCATAGTGTCAAGGGAGTGGCCCCGGTGCTTGCGCGTAACCGGGGCCAGGGCTAGTCGGGCTGCTTATCAGTGGCAGATTCTCACGAGATGTGTAGTTCCCGGGCGATGGAAGAGGTGGCAGCGGCCGCCGCGATAGTAGCTGTAGACGTGTCTGTAGCCGTTCCGATTGCGGTGAATTTTCTCGGTATTAGCTGAACTACCAGTCTTTACACTGCTTTGATGGGTCCCTGCGCCGCCACTTGCAGCCGCATTGGCGGGAGCGTTACCCTGCCCACCGCCGCTTTCAGCCGCATTGGCGGGAGGGTTACCCTGCGCACCGCCGCCACTTGCAGGCGCATTGGGGCTGCCCTGCTGGGCGAACGCGAACGATGAGGCAGCAAACGCGATTCCAATTGCGAGGCCAAGAGCTTTCATGTTGCGCATTTCCTGTTCTCCTAGCAACCTAATAAAGCGACAACGCCGCCGCCCGAACCGAGTTCCCAACTCCCCAATGCCAGATTGGCCATCGTGGCCGCTCGGCCACCTGTGGGGACTTTTGCGCGGCGTTGTGCAATAAGCCATGCTGCAAGCAACGGTCTTCCAAATGCATATCGCGGAAAGAACAAGGGTACCTGATCCGGTCAGCGTAGGGCTGCCCGGGTTGGGGGCACGGCGGCGTCGCTAACTCACCAAAAGGGCCGGCAAAGCGCGTTAAAACCGCCTAACAGGCGAGCGGGACGCCGGGAAAATTGCCCAACATCCTGGGCGACCACAGTCGCCTGTCGCGGACGGATCGCATTGATTGTTGCTGGGCTTCCGCGATCAGGGTGTGCCCACCGTTGCGCCGCCATTTCGTCGACGCGCGAGCTGACCGTTCCATCCTATTCGAGCGCGACACTCCGTGCAAAGGCAGAAGATCGGATCGACGGAATTCAAGTGGGAATGACCCCAACGTCCGCCTGCTTGGCATTCTCGGCAGCACTGAACGAGTTCGGCCTCCGCCGGAATCCAGGAAGTGGATCGTTGAATCCCGTGGCCACGCAGGATTGCTGATACGTCAGCTCTGTGGGATCGATTCCAGCGCTTAACGTATGAAAATTATCGCTCGCGTGGAAACTTCTTGTTCCGCCTGCGAGGTCGCTCTTTGCCGGGGACCTGCGTTGTGCTGGTGGCGCCAGATCCGGCCGACTTGAAATCGGAAGAGCCACGGCGCAGGGCTGTTCATGGGCACACCGTGATACCGGATGTGCCCCCCCGACAACCGATCCCAACCAACTACCTTGCTCCGGAATGGGATCGTGCATGCGTCGTCGAAGCTCGACTTTGACCTCGTTCAACTCGCCTGCACCGCTTGCGGATGATCGGGCCGAACGCGGATCAAGTCAGGCGAACAATCGTGCTTGTCTGCTGGTGGACTTGGGCGGCATGTTGTTGCCTGCGGCATACCCGACCTTGCCGGCGTGTTCGCCTCCCCGTCGGCGGGGGATAGCCTCATCGTACTCTCGCTGTGTCATCTGTCTCTTTATCATGTACCGCGTGAGAACCGCCGAAGTACGATCGCCTGGAACATCCTGAAAATTTGGAACCGCTTATCGCAATCATGATCGGATTCATCAGTCCGCCAGATCGCTGCAGGTGATCGAGCAGAATCCGCGCAGCGACCTAATCAGCACCATCCAACCGTTATGATCTCAGCAATTGCGGTGACGACCTCGCGCGTGCTCCACGCTGTCGATAGCCGAGTCGACTCCGCGCAACCAGACATTGTTCCACAAGCGCGAGTGTACTTTCGCACACCGGCGGTGACCTTATTCATGGTCACCCCCCGCGGATGATTACGCCTCACCGAATAGTCCGTTCGAGACTGAACCATCAAAGGCTGGCTGGCCAGAACCCATATTTCGGGCACTCATCAGATCGCTCGTGGCGCTGGCGGTGGTGTTCGGTGGCCTGAAAGTACTGTGCTGAGCGGCACAGACGATGCCCCGCACATCAATTAAATCGACATCTAGAGGGTCTGATCCCTCTTCTCAGCTCAGGAGGAAAAAATGCTCGAACGTCTTGGATTGCTCGTGTTGGGCTGCGTTCTCGCTTTCGCCTTCGCGCCGTATTTCTACGCGCTGGGCGGTCTTTAGAGATGTTGTCCAGTGGCCGCTAAATCAGGCGCTCCGTCCAGTCCTCGATCCAGCCCCTGAAGATCGCCACGGCCCTATCGCTAGAGTACGGAGAAATCCATGGTTCCCAATGCGAAGCGCGGTTCGATATTTGCGTTCGCAACTGTCCTCGTAGAGGCGGTCGCCAGCTTTGGCCGCCGTACCGCGCACCTGCTGTTCAACGCGTTGCACGGCGCTTACCACTCCCATATGGAACAGGCGCAGATGCGCCTGGCGCCCAAACCACGGTCGTGGCGTGATATTCCACGCGCCGGAGCCCACGAGGTCAGCTCTCGCCCCAAGCGCTGAGGACGGGCGTCTGGCGCGCGCGGAATGAGGCTTAAAAAGTGCTCAGCACCAAGTGGTCTCGACGGATTGCGGGCGGCTCTCCAGCCGCAACATACTGGCCGGCGTACTGGAAAAGTCGGTAGCACTACCGTAACACCAAATCGCGGTCGCATAGGCCGTGCCCTGAATGATCGTGATGGAACCATAGAGGCTCGGGGGCGTCGAGCCGCTGCATCAGGGGTTCTCTTGGCCAGTGCCCACAAGCCTTCCTGGCTAAGTCTGCGACAAAACATTGCCCGCATATCGGCTAGTCGCCGTTCCCGCCCGGCACAATAAGCGTGTTCTTGGAAACCAGAATGGCCCCGGGGTGGATTATTCAATGGACGCATTAGCTCATGGAAGGAATCATGAGGGTGAAGACGGCATTCAGCTGAGGCGCCTTCGTGCTCGTCGCATTCTTGATTGCCGGCGTATCCTACTACCGCGCTATTCGCGAAGCGCCGAAGCCTGTCTCGCCGAGAAATCGCACCGAGGTCACCCGCGCTACTCCCGAAGCGCCGAAGCCTGCCTCGCCGAACAATCGCACCGAGGTCACGAGGCCACCTCCCTCAGGTCAGACTGCGCCCAGGTATCCGGAAATAGTTGGCGAAGATAGAGCCGCCCCCGCCCGGGCCGCCCCGGCCACTGCATCCCCAGCGGCTCAATCGAGCCACCCCGCGCCGCCACGAACCGCAGCTCCGGCGCGGACAATGCCCGCCGAAGACAAGATGTCCCTGGCAAACCGACGAAAGCTCCAGGAGGCATTGCATCATCGGGGTTATTACCACGGCCCGGTGGACGGAATTTTCGGTCCGCGGACGCGGGCGGCCATTCGCCGCTTTCAGGACAGCATTGGCGCCAAAGGCACTGGCTTGGTGAATACGTCCGCCGCGGATGGCGGCGGGATGGCATTCGAACTTTTTCGATGTACCGACGTTTAGGAATCGCTTCTGGAGACTCATGCGATGAATGAACGGCGCACACTGGCACTGTTCGGGTGGACCATCGGCGCGGTGGTGGGGCTGATGTTCGTGCTCAACGCATTTTCACTCGCATCGCTGCAACCAGCACGTTCGGCTCACGCCCGCCAGATCGTGTCGCAGGCCGAACTGCCTGCTGCGACACCGTCCCGGCTGGTGTACGGAGCTCAAGGCAAGAGCGGCTCGCCATAGCGGCGGATCTGGCGTCGCAATTTCGCAAAGCGGATAACCAACATACGCGGTGGGCTCCCGGCGCGGCACCTTCTACGTCCCATCATCGCTTGGATCGGACGGGGTGACTGCCAACGTATTGATCCACCGGACGGTCCGGCTTCTCGGGCGCATCTTCTGATCTGACATGTTTGGCGGTCGAGAAAAAGAGTCTCTTGACCACTTCGCGTTCGATCGGCTTCTGCAGGATCGGAATCTCGCTGAAACGGTGATCGATGCTTCTAAATCGTCGCCGGTAAAGAAGACGAATGGAACGCCGGGCGCAGCCAGAAGGTCTGCCACTTGGTAGACCATTCCGTCGCCCGGATTGATATCGAGAATGGCGGCATCGAAGCGATCGTCCGTTGCCTAGGCGAGTGCCTCCGCCGCAGTGCTAATCGGCCCGACCACCTGAAATCCACACTCAAGAAGGCTTTCCCGGATCATCATAGCAACGAGGACTTCGTCCTCGACCAAGAGCATAAGCGGCTTGTCTTTCGCTGGCGCTACGTGCTGGACGGCGTCGAGCTTTCGGCTGTCAGCGGGGAGAACCGGCGCCGTGGTATTTATCAACCAACGGCGTGGTATCGATATGTTCCACCGCAGACCTTGCGGATCCCAGTCGAAGATTGCCTGACCGCCGAGCTGGTGCTCGATGCTGGCACGGATAAGCCGCAGTCCGAAGCTGCGCGCCGACGGAGCCACGCGGGGGCCGCCGTACTCCTGCCAATGCAGTATTAACGCATCCGGAGACAAATGCCACGTCAGCTTCAGTCTTCCGCCTCGGCGACGACAGCGCGCCGTGTTTGGCCGCGTTGGTCGCCAGTTCGTGCACGGCGAGTGCCAGCCCTTGCGCGGTCGACGCCTGCACGCAACGTCGGGGCCATCGATCATGAGCTTGTCGCGAGCCCGATAAGGAGCGAGCTCGTCGCCCGCGAGGGTGGCAAGATCGACGCCGTAACAGCGTGAGTCGGACAAAAGCGTGTGGGGACGCGCCAAAGCCGTGATGCGTCCCTCGACGGCGAACACGTAATCCTCGACGGTATTCGCCCGCGTCAATCGTATGATGGATTGGATCATGGCAAGCGCGCTGCGTGCGCCGCGCGAGCGAAATTTTGCCGCTCTCTCACCTTGCGACAGTGACGTCGATGGTGACGCCGGTGAGTGCACCACTCGGCCGGCAGCGTTGAGACTCGCGGCAACCGTTCCGTTACACCAGCGTATTTCCCCGTGATGCCGGCAGACGCGGAACTCGACGTGTTGCGTGCGCAGGCCCTTGGTCAGACTTTCGGCTGAGAGCAGCAATCGCTCAAAGTCTTCGGAATGAACGAGGCTGCGGATGTTCTCCAAGCTGGCTGACGTGAAAGTTCTGCGGATCGACACCGAAGATGCGACATTGGCCTTCGTCCCATTTCCAAATATTGGCTGCGATATCCCAGTCCCATGATCCCATCTGGCCAGCGGCGAGCGCGAGACTGCGGCCCTGCTCGCTTTCCACCAGTCGCACGCTGGCGGCTTCGAGTTCCGCGGTGCGTTGCGCCACCTATCGCTAGAGCTGCAGATTCAATTGCTTAAGCGCCCGGGTCTTGCGAAACATTTCGGCGAATACGCGCACTTTGGCGCGCAAAAGATCGGGAACAACCGGCACCTGTACATAATCCACTGCACCTATTTCATAGCCGCGCAGGCGGTCGACATTGGTCAATGGGACCGCCGAAACGAAAATGATCGCGGTTTCATGAAACCGCGGGTGCTCGTGCATCACGGCCGCCAACTCAAAGCCGTCGAGCGCCGGCGTGCGCGGGTCGATGAGAACGACGGCGACATCGTTTTTGAGCAGGAAGGCCAGCGCTTCGCGGGCTGAGGCTGCCTTGCCAAGGTTCTCGTTCAAGCTCTTGAGGATCGCCTCGTAGGTAAGCAGCTTTTCCGGCTGGTCGTCGACCAGAAGGACATTGTGTTTTTCAATCATGCCCTGTCCTGCAGCACATCCGCAGACGAACACGAGCTGTTCGGTATTGACGGGCTTGCGAGATAGTTCGATGCACCGGCCTGAGGCGCTTCTCGCGGTCGCCCTTCCATCCCTTTGGGTCGGGGCGATGATCGGCAGGCGGCGTGACGCCTTGTTCTGCCGAAAAGTTCTCGATTGGTGCTAACAGTCGATTTCGGGCATTATGATGTTCAACAGCACTGGAAGCGCAGCCAAGGCGACGATGCGGAGAGCGCATGTCTGCGGGTTCACGACTGGCCGGTACCAGGCATGCGAACTGGTTATAGCTGCTTAGCCGTTCCTCCTGCGCTTCAACGGGAGGGCGATTTTCTTAGTTGACGAGCCGCTCGCTTTTCGAGCGGACCTCACGCCTCGCGTTTTGGCTGTTGCTGCGCTTTCGTCGGCGAACCGTTACTTCCGCAAAGGGTGCCGCCAGCGGCGCGCCCAGTGCGGGTAAACCTAATAGGAGTTGTTGAATGACCATTCAGCAACGCCAAACCATCTGCCGGCTGCGGCATGCAGGCCCGGGATGTTCCGACTTCGCTGCATGTAATTATAAAGCGCGTCTCGCACGCTGTACCAGCGGGTGGACATTAGGGTGCGTGGCTTCTTTCCGGGACGGGGTGCAGTTTGTCGGCCATCCGCGCCAGGTCCGGCAACGACGACGCGCGCATCTTCCTCATCACTTGACCGCGGTGGACCTTTACGGTGATTTCGCTGATTCCGAGGTCAGCTGCGATCTGCTTGTTGAGCCTGCCGGTGACCACCAGGGTCATTACCTCGCGCTCCCGCGGCGTCAGCGTATCGAAGCGCGCGCGGAGTCCGGCCAATGTTTTTTCATTCTCGAGATTGGCGCGGTCGCGCGCCAACCCGAGCTGTATCGCGTCAAGCAGATCCTGGTCGCGGAAGGGTTTGGTCAGGAATTCAATCGCGCCACTCTTCATCGCTTGCACCGACATAGGAATGTCACCGTGGCCGGTGATAAAGATGATCGGCAACTGACAATTGGCCGTTGCCAGCTCACGCTGCAGCTCGAGGCCGCTTTGCCCGGGCAATCGGACGTCAAGAACCAAGCAAGTCGGCCCGTCCGGCCGGCCCGACTTGAGGAATTCGCCTACCGCGCTGAACAGCTTAGCTTGGAATCCCACAGAGCGAAGCAGGCTGCCGAGTGACTCGCGAATGCCTGCGTCGTCATCAATAACGATCACTGTTGACGGCTGCTCTTGCATTTCTTACTCCTACACGGACGTCACCCTCCCCAGCCTTGAACGGGCATTTTTGAAGCTGAACATAGCGCGATTGCAACAGAACCGATACAGCAGCAGAACGACCCTGGGAAACTGGCCGCAAGCATACCCGCCCATCCGGCCGCCGCGCGACACCAGCGTACGTCTCGGGCATTCCCACCTGGCTGATTGAGCTAGCAAAGAACCCTAATCGCTTTCTAGGCTCACAGGTGTATCTCGATATTGCTACGCGCATCATGTCACGCTGGTGCGTCCTAGCGGATCGGGGCGTAGAGCGACGCGTCGCCGAGCCGGCGTTCATTTCCGAAACGTGGCTCCGGCAAGCCCACCCCCTTGGCAATGAGCTTGAACTCGGGCCGCAGGCCGTCGTCGAGCGCCGGAATCCGGCTCTGGCCTCGCTCAGGTTGAAGAGCAGCTTCTTCTGGTTGCCGGTTGTGCCCATCTTCATCAGCTACCAGGAGCGCGGGATGTATTCCTGGATGCCAGCCTGATCCATCACACATCACTGCCGAGATCGGCAGGCCATAGCCCGATAGCCGGTGGCGATCCTCCGATGCGCCGCAGATGCCTGGTCACCTTATCGCCCGCATCGCGCATCGCAATCCGCGCGCCCGCGTTTGGCCAGCATAAATTTTGCTGCGTTTGCAGCATCGGACGCGCATAAGGGCACCGGGAATGAGCAAGCCCCGCATTCGGATATGTTGCAAATTGCAGTTTCCGTAAGAGCCTCCTCAACGCCGCACTTAAATGCTGGGTCAGTCGCCCCGCCAAAGATAACGCCCAGAAGCTGGAATACATTATTCGGAAATCCCGAAGGGGTGAAATCGATTTCCACAGCCGGCCGTTCACGAAGGAGAAATCCCTCTAGTTGCGGTTTTCCAGATTGTTGCGTTTTGGCGAATGAACCGTTCGAAACTGAGCTCATTAAATCGCTGCGCCCGGAAGCTATATGCGTTGCCGCACAATGGAGAAGACTCATGCGGCATTCAAAACGCCTCCCCATACTCAAGTTCGCAACTGCCCTGCGGGCGTTTGTCAAATATGGCCGCCACGGTGGCAGTCTGCTGCTTGAAGGCCTGCAACACGCCTACGACACTCATATGGAAACGGCGCAGATGCGTCTTGCGCCGGCCAGGTGGCGTTCGTGGCGGGACATCCCACGTGCTGGGGCCCACCACCATTGCTATTGAGCTGATTTTCCTCTTATGGCCTTGAGGAACTGACTATGCTTCCGCGCGGCGCGACCGCGCTCCGGCCGAATTCGCCGAGCCGCCTGCGCCGTTTCGCTCCAAACCGAGCGGGCTAGCTTGAAGTAAAGAGGGCGAGCTGATGCCCGCCCTGTTTACTTGCCGCTCAGTCTGTCAGATGTAGTCGTGCGCCGTGGAGTTGTTGTAGCCATAGCTACCGCCGCCGGTCGCCGAGGAGTTGTCTGAATAGGCGACGAAGAGTGGAAGCGTTCAAGCCGCTTTGGCGGAGCAAAACCTCGTCGAGCTTTGCAGCTGTCGTCTGATCGTCATTGAACGAGCCGGCGAAGGCCGGGCTTGCGACGCCAACCGCCATAAGCATAACAATCGCTGCGAACTTTGATCTATTCGTCATGACCTATCTCCATCAGTTTGAACGAGAGCGAGCTCTCGCCTCCCGACCAAATGGTAGCTGTGTCGTTTCGTTTAATTGCCATACCTTCGAACGGACTATCCATTGAATCCGAACAATCCACGACCCCACGGTCCTGCCCAAATCCGCTCAGCTGCGTTGTTTACCAGTGCTCGCCTAGACGGGGCAGCCGCGCCTGAGCGGGCTCCTGCAAGGGTCCCGTTCACGAGACTCGCGCTCAAGCACGGACACGAGCAGGTTTTCTCTCGGAATTCGTCCTGATGAGATTGCCTGCTTAATATCAGGAGGAGCATTCGTTTGATCCGCTCATTGTAGATGTCAGGCGGCGTCCAACGGACATCATGTCATCACGCACCGTCACACATGCGCTTTGGCATCGGGGAGCCAAGCGGAAATCGCTGGAAATGGCATGCTCGTCTGCCGTGCTGGCGTTCTTGTCTGCAAGCGATTGCTAGCCGCACCCAAGCCGGACCTCCCGGAGGAAGGCGAGCAGAGGGCCCAGCAATGCCTGAGCGCGTGGGCGTAAAACGCACCACCCCTGCCCCATCTCATACTGATCATGCCTTCATGATAGGCGCGCTTTCCTGGCAAACGTTTCATTATGTCCGCACTTGCCATCAGCCTGCAAAAGGGTTGCGGGCAATCGGACTGGGCAGATTCTTTCGAACTGCGGCCTTGACCGTCACATTGGTCGCTGGCCGAGTAGCTCGCATCCTGCTTAGAATGCGCGATGTCGGAAGGCTTGCTTACGAGGAGCTTGAACAATGGCAGGCTGGTCGCGTCTTCTCATCGGCGGCCTTTGCGCCGCATTGCTCTGCCTCGTGGCGAGTGCCCAGGCGGCCGATTCTTCGACCGCGGCAGATTATCCCAGGCAGACGATCCAAATCGTCGTGCCGTTTCCACCCGGCGGCAACACCGATCTAATCGCCCGGATTCTGGCTGAACGGCTGCAGATGGCCTTCAAATCTCCGGTTGTGGTCATCAATCGCCCCGGAGCCGGCACCAACATCGGCGCGGCCTTTGTCGCGGCTAGCAGTCCCGACGGCTACACGATGCTGCTCGGCGCGCCGGCATCTTTTGTTGTGAATCAGTTCATCTATTCCAACCTGAGTTACGACCCGGACGGTTCGTTTGCACCGGTTTCCCTTGCCGCCGAATTCCCCAATGTGCTCGTCGTACCGCCATCGCTAGGCGTGATGTCGATTGGCCAATTGATCGACCGGGCGAGGGCAGAACCAGGAAAAATCGCTTATGGCTCCGCCGGCATCGGCACCAGCAGCCATCTCGCCGAGGCGCTGTTCGCACAGATGGCTGATATTAACCTGCTGCACGTGCCTTATAAAGGGACGTCGCAAACCCTGCAGGACCTCATCCCCGGCCGGGTCGATATGACGATCGACAATCTCGGTCCGATTCTTCCCTTCATCAAGTCTCGACGGCTGATCGCACTCGGGGTATCGACCCCGGGTGTGGTTTCGCAGCTGCCGGGTGTCCCGCCGATCGGCTCGGTCCTCAAGGGCTACGCACTCAGTTCCTGGAATGTCTTGGCGCTGCGGGCGGGTACGCCAACGGCAATCGTCACCAAAATGAGTGCTGAATGCGATCGCATCCTGCACATGCCCGATGTCGCTGCCAAACTGAACTCCTTCGGCTCCCGGCCAGTCGGCGGAACGCCGGTACAAACGGCCGTGTTTCTCAAGGAAGAACGCGTGCGCTGGGAGAGCGCCGTTAAAGCGGCGAAGATCAAGAAAGGGCAATTCGATTGAGAAAACGGCGAGCCTGTTTCGCTCGGATCAAATCAATACCGTCATGGCGCGGAGCCCCGAAGGGACGACGGCGCAGGCGTGACGGAGTTGGATTGTTTCGCTTCGCTTGCGATCAAGGATCAATTCCTCGCAAACGCAACAGGCATGAGTGACGTGCACGCGCGCTCACCGGCAGTGCGGCATGACCTCCTCGGCGAACCAGTGGATCTGTTCGATGTATTCCTGCTGGCTGTTCACCGCGACGGCCATGGCAGAGCAATGGTCGACGCCGATCCGCTTGAGCGCGTGGATCTTGTCGATGATGAGCTGCGGCGATCCGACCAGATTTCCGGTGACCTGATGGGCGGGATCGCGCCCGGTGTAAGCGAGTGACTTGCGGTGGGCGACGAGGCCGCTTTGCATGTAGGTCTGCTCGGCGGCCTCGTCGGTCTGGCCGAGCAGCAGCGAGAACTGCGGCGCCACTTCGATCTCGCCGGGATCGCGGCCGTAGCCTTCGGCGCGCCGGCGCAGCTCCACGATGCGTTCGGCGATCTCGTGGAACGGCCGCCAGCCCGGCAGCCAGCCGCGCCCGATCTTCGCGGCGCGATCGATCGCCGCCATGTTGTGACCGCCGATATAGAGCGCGAACGGCTTTTGGTCCGGCTTGGGAGCCAGTTCAAGGCCGCTGAAGGAGTAATATTTGCCGTCAAAGCTGGAGATTTTGTCCTCGATCAGCGTGCGGAACGCGGCAAGTCCCTCCTCCAGCATGTCGCCGCGATGGGCTCTGGGAAACCGCTTGCCGGCCCAGGCTTCGAACTCCTCGCGATAGGCACCGAGGCCGACGGCGAGGATCACGCGCCCGCCGGTCATCTGGTCGAGGGTTGCCACCTGTTTGGCGAGCATAACCGGTTCGCGCATCGGCATCACCAGCAGGGAGGTGCCGAGTTGAATCTTGCCGGTTGCTTGACCGGCCATGGCCAGCGTGATCAGCACGTCGTAAAAATTCGGCGGCTCGTGAAAGATTTCGCGGACATAGCGCTGCGTGGTGAGGTGATCATTGCCGAATACCGCGTCATAGCCGAGCTGTTCGCATAGCACGGCGTGTTTGATCAAATCCTGCGGCGCGCAAAACGGGATCGGATAGACGAGCCCCTCATACCCGGTCGCTAGGCAAACTGAGAATTTCATGACCGTCTGCTCTGCAATAATACGGGCTTAGCAATTTGTAGCCTAAAGGATGCGTAGCCCGGTCGGCAACATCATCAGCGATTCGGCGCCGTCGCGGGTGACGCGCACCATGTCCTCCACCTGAACGCCGGCAAAGCCGAGCTCGTAATAAGGCGTCTCGATGCAAACGACCATATCCTCCTCGAACGCGTCGCTCGACGTACCTGAGATGTTCGGCGGATCATAGCCATCAACGCCTATTCCATGCCCGACATGGCTGCGCTTGAAGTGCGGAATGCCCTCGCGGCGCACGGTATCGACGACTTTGTTGAATAGTTCGGCTACTTTCAAGCCGGGCTTGAGGATGTCGTAAGCGCGCAGAACGCCCTTTTCCGTCGCTGCATAATATTTGGCGATCTTCGCAGAAGGCTCCCCCAATACCGCACCCCGCGACATGTCGGACCGATAATTGCGATAACGCCCGCCGACATCAAAGCGGATCAGGTCACCATGTTTGAGCGCGCGATCGGAGGGCTGTACGTTGCTCAGCGCGCTGCGGCTTCCGAACCCGATGCAAGCGACAACGGACGCCATGTCGTGCCGGGCCAGCGACGCGTTGAAGGCGCGCAGCATCTCGCGCTCGGTCACTCCCTGACGGGCCTCGCTCAACGCCATCTCGATGGCGCGCTCGGTGCGGCGCGCTGCCTGGCGCAGGATAGCGATCTCGCCCGGCGTCTTGACCGCGCGCACGCGCTCGAACAGCGAGAAGCAGCGCACGAATTCGGCATCCGGCAACAAGGCTGTGAGCTGGTCCATGCATTGCGGCGTGATGCCCATCTCGTCGATGCCTATGCGACCGGCGGCGACCTCTTTATCTTCCATGGCCGCGACCAGCGCTTCGACCGCATCCCTGGAAGCCGGTCTCGCAAACAGCTCCTGCTGTTTGCGATCCGCGGGATCGAGCTGCACCGAGGCGTCGACGTCCACCTGGAAATAGCCGTAGCGCCGGATATCCTTGATCCAAACGTCCTGATCCGGCACGAGGTCGAGGATGCCCGAATTGGCGATGATGCACGGCTCTGCGCCATTGGCTGGATGCAGGACATAGGCTTGCGGTCCGCGGCGCACCCATTGCGACATCGCCCAAAAGCCGCTGCTGTAAGTGACGTTCTCGGGACACGTCGCGACGACCGCAACCAGGCGCTCGCGCTTAATGAACTCGTGCAAGCGATCAAGATGAGTAAGCATCAGGTCTCCGCCGCGTGATGCGAAATGTTGAAATGCACTGTATTGCCGCCGCCTTCAGCAGAGTCAACGGCGCTGCGGAATTGACAGCCCGGCACCACGGTGCCACGATTATGATGCTGCAGCACAGGTTAAAGAGCGGCCCGCCGCAGCAAGGGACTTCCGGAGAGCGGTTGCGAGCGAAGGTCCTGATTTCTTTGCATTGACTGCGAAACGGCGCCGCTGAGCGCGTGCGCACAAAATGAGCCGACTGCCCCAATTCAGCATCCGTCTCGATGGAGCGTTGCCGCCCGCCGCCTGCATGGCGCAAGCGCAGGTAGCAGAGGCCGCCGGATTTTACGGGGTCTGGTTTGCCGAAAACGCATTCGCGCGCGGCATATTACCGGCGGCCGCCGCCTGCGCTACAGCGACGACGCGCCTCAACATCAATAGCGGTGTTTTTAATCCTTTTGCCCGTCATCCGACTATGATGGCGATGGAGATCGGCGCACTTGACGAGCTGTCAAACGGGCGCGCAAGCTTAAGCATCGGCACCGGCATTATATCGGCGCTCGAAAAAATCGCCTGCAAGCCGGAGAAGCCGGTAGCTGCGCTTCGCGATGCGCTTACGATCGTGCGCGCGCTATTGCGCGGCGAGCAGATCGACTATTCCGGAGCGGCGTTCAGTGCCCGCAAGCTCAGACTCGATTATGCGCCCCGCGCTGACATTCCGGTCTTCCTCGCCGGACGCGGCAACCTGACCGTGAAGCTGGCGGGCGAGCTAGCCGACGGACTCATCGTCTCCAACATGTGCTCGGCCGCATTCGCCGGGCGCGTCGCTGCTCTGCTGCAGGCAGCCCGCAGGAGCGCAGGGCAGCCGGCGTCTGCGCGAGTCATTCAATACATGCCCTGCGCCGTGAGTGATCGACGCGACGCGGCGATAAAGGAGGCCAAGCGCAGGGTCGGCGACCTGCTTCCCGGATTTTGGCGGCTCGCGCAAACGCTCAATTCGGCAAAGGAGGGTCTGCTCGCGGGCACTGGCATTGCGGAAGCCGAGTTCACTGCAGCGACCGCGCGACTGTCGGCCGGGGAAGCCGCCACCGATATACTCGACGAGCGATTTACCGCCGCCTTCGCGCTTGCCGGAACGCCGGACGAGTGCCTAGCCGCCGCCGAGAAGTACGCCGCGGCCGGCGTTTGCGAACTGGCCCTAACGTTCAGCGGGTCCAACGCCATAGAGGACATACGCAGGATCGGCGCCGCGCTGAGTGGGCGGCAATGCCAACATGTATCAGCTGCGGCCGGCGAACTTGTTGGGCGCATATGAGCATATGGCGCCTGTTGCGTGACACGAACTTACATCCGCGCGGTCGTCCGCGCTATGCAATGGCGTGCATGCGCAAAGCGCCTGCATCTCTTGCCCTTTCGGGAGCTTCCTACCAGAATGGGATCACATGCAAAACTTAAAGCTGTCGGAGTTGATTTGACCAGTTCTCCTTCCCGCTTCGGCCCCCACCGAACCGGTGATTCAAACGTCGCGTCTGCAGGCACTCTCACCGCTGATGTAGAGGCGGTCGCGGCGGAGCTGGCTCAGCGGCCGCTTGCGGCATTACTGAAAGAGGCGCGCGCCTTGCGCGAGCGCGGACACGGCCGGATCGTCAGTTATTCGCGAAAGGTCTTCATCCCTCTCACCCGGCTGCGCCGAGACGCATGCGGCTATTGCGACTTTGGCACCGCCCCCGGCAATATTCCGTCGCCTTATCTGTCGCCTGCCGAAGTATTGGCGATCGCCGCCACGGGCCGGAGCGCCGGTTGCCACGAGGCCTTATTCACGCTCGGTGACAAGCCGGAAATGCGCTATCCGGCCGCGCGTGCGGCGCTCGAACGTTTGGGCTACGTGAGCACGGTCGACTATCTCGTCGCAATGTGCGCGCGTGTGTTGGCGGAAACTGGATTATTGCCGCGCGTGAATGCCGGCGTCATGAGCGCGAACGAGATGGCCCGGCTGCGCGCGGTCACCGCCTCGCAGGGGATCATGCTGGAGGGCGCGTCCGCGCGGCTGTGTCCGCCCGGCGGGGTGCATTTCGACTGTCCTGACAAGACGCCGGCGGCGCGCCTGGCGATCATCGAAGCCGCTGGCCGCCTGCGCATTCCATTCACCAGCGGCATTCTCATCGGCATCGGCGAAACGCGTGGGGAACGCATCGGCGCGCTGTTGGCGTTGCGCCGCCTGCACGAGCGACACGGTCATCTGCAGGAAATCGTCGTGCAGGATTTTCGCCCCAAGCGGGGCACGCCGATGGCCGGCGCGGACGAACCTGATCTTGATGAGATTTTGCAGACCGCGGCGGCAGCGCGGCTGATTTTCGGTCCCGCGATGAACATCCAGGTGCCGCCGAATCTTAGCCCCCGGGCTTTTCCTCGCCTGCTCGAGGCCGGCATCAATGATTGGGGCGGGATCTGTCTGGTCACGCCCGAGCACGTCAATCCGCAAACGCGCTGCCCGCAGCTCGCGCGGCTGCAGGCGGCGACCGAGGCGGCCGGGCAGGTCCTGGTGCCGCGGCTTGCGCTCTATCCACGCTATGTCACCGATGCCGGCACCTGGCTCGATCCGCGCCTGCACACGCACGTCGCGCGCACAGCCGACGCGGCGGGTTTTGCCCGCGATGATGAATGGTCGCCTGGGCTTGCCCATCCGCAAACCCTCGCAACGCCGCGGGCGGTCTCCAGGCGTGGCCTCGACCGCCTGCTCTCGCGCGCAGTCTGCGGCGAGCGCCTCGACGAGGATGAGATCGGGGCGCTTTTTTCAAGGCGCGGCGCCGCGGTCGACGAGATCTGCGCCGCAGCAGACGACGCGCGACAAAGCTGCGTCGGCCCGATCGTCACCTACGTCGTCAACCGCAACATCAACTACACGAATGTGTGCGTCTACAAATGCGGCTTCTGCGCCTTCTCCAAAGGCAAGCTCAGCGTAGACTTGCGCGGCAGTCCTTACGATCTCGCTCTCGATGAGGTGGCGAGGCGCGCGGCCGAGGCATGGGAGCGGGGCGCCACCGAAGTGTGCATGCAGGGGGGCATCAATCCGCACTACACCGGCGACACCTATCTTTCCTTGTTGCGGGCGGTGAAGTCCGCCGTGCCAAAAATGCACGTCCACGCATTTTCGCCACTTGAAATCAGTCAGGGCGCCAGCACGCTGGGACTCTCCGTGCCGGTCTTTCTCGAGCGTCTGCAAAAGGCAGGGCTCGGTTCTCTGCCTGGAACCGCGGCGGAAATTCTCGACGACGCGATCCGCGCCATCATCTGTCCCGACAAGCTCAGCACGCGGCAATGGCTCGACGTCATCGGCGCCGCTCACCGGATCGGATTGCGCACTACCGCCACGATCATGTTCGGGCACGTCGAGCAGCCGGTGCACTGGGCTCGCCATCTATTGGCGCTGCGCGACCTCCAGGAACAGACCGGCGGCTTTACTGAATTCGTGCCGTTGCCATTCGTCCACATGGAGGCGCCGCTTTATCTGCGCGGCCGAACGCGCAAGGGCCCCACCTGGCGCGAGGTGCGGCTCATCCACGCGGTCGGCCGGCTCATCCTTAATCCGCTTATTGCCAACATACAGACTTCCTGGGTCAAGCTCGGCACCGCGGGAGCAATCGAGCTGTTGAGCGCCGGCGTCAACGATCTCGGCGGCACGCTGATGAACGAAAGCATCTCCCGCGCTGCCGGCACGCAGCATGGACAGGAATTTGCGCCGCCCGAGCTGGAGGCGCTGATCGAGTCGGCAGGGCGCATTCCGCGGCAGCGTACGACTCTGTATCAGGACGCGCCGGCCGAGCGGCGGCGCACGAGCTTTCTGGCTGGCCCGCTGGCCGCGCCCGTGCAGACGCCGTTCGCAGCCCGGCGGCCGTACGCTCCGCTCAACTGATCGCGGGAGCGCGGCCAGTCCCTGGATTACGAGACATTTCTGTGGATCACAGGCATGGAGCAGAAATCGCTTTCCATTTGCGTCGTCGGCGGCACCGGTGCCGAGGGCAGTGGCCTGGCGTTGCGCTGGGCCCATGCGGGCCATCGGGTTACGATCGGCTCGCGCGACGAAGACAAAGCCAGAATGGCAGCCGCCGCCCTCAATGCCGTTTTGGGGGTGGAGCGCATTTCGGGGCTCGCCAGCAAGGACGGCGTGCGCGGCTCTGAGATCGCGGTGCTCACCGTGCCCTATGCAGCACAAATGGCGACCGCCGGCGGGGTCAGGGAAGAACTCGCAGGCAAGATCCTTATCGACGTCACAGTGCCGCTAGTCCCGCCCAAAGTGTCGCGGGTGCAATTGCCGCCAAGTGATTCCTGTGTGCTCGCGCTGCAGCAGGCGCTCGGCTCCGGCGTGCGCGTGGTCTCCGCGTTTCAGAACGTCTCGGCACACAAGCTGAAAGATTTATCGCAGCGGATCGATTGCGATGTGCTGGTCGCAAGCGACGACAAGGCAGCGCGCGCAGTCACCATCGCGCTCGCACAATGTGCTGGACTGCGCGGCATCGATGTCGGGCCGCTCGTCAATTCGGTCGTGGCCGAAAGCCTGACGTCGGCGCTGATCTGGATCAACCGGACCTATAAGATCCCGGATGCCGGCATCCGCATCACCGGCCTCCCGGAGGAGATCCCACCGCAGCCATGAGAACGGGTGACCTATTGCTGCGACCGCTGCGCGGCATTCCCAGCATCACCGTCGGCGACGATCTCGTCACGGCAATCATTGCCGCGCTGGCCAGTTCGGACGAGCGCCTGCGCGACGACGATGTACTCGTGCTGACGCAGAAAATCGTCTCCAAGGCGGAAGGGCGGCAGATCGATCTCGCCCGGGTTGCGCCGTCGGACCGGGCGCAAAAGCTCGCAAGCGAGACGGGCAAGGATGCGCGCGTGGTCGAACTGATCCTGCAGGAATTGAGCGAGGTGCTGCGCTGCCGGCCTGGAGTGATCATCGTCGTGCACCGCCTTGGCCTCATTCTCGCCAATGCCGGGATCGACCAGTCGAACGTCGACGGCGGCAATTCGGTTCTGCTGCTCCCCGCCGACCCCGATGGGTCGGCAGCTTCGATCCGGGCAGGCCTGCGCCAGCGCACCGGCGTCGACGTCGCGCTCTTGATTATCGACAGCATTGGGCGGCCATGGCGGCTGGGCACGGCCGGCACCGCGATCGGCGCAAGCGGGCTACCGGCCCTGGTCGATCTGCGCGGGCGCCTCGATCGATTCGGCCGCCACCTGGAAACCACCACGGTCGGTCTGGGCGACGAATTGGCCGCCGCCGCCTCCATCGTCATGGGCCAGGCCGATGAAGGGCGGCCGATCGTATTGGCGCGCGGCGTACCCTATGCTCGGCAGGAGAGTTCGGCGCGCGCACTGCTGCGGCCCAAGGACAAGGACTTGTTTCGTTAATATCTAACCCGCTTCAAAGGAGCGGGGTTTGATGATTGCGAAGCAGCGCCGCCCCCATGTCTCGGAACAACCAACGATCAGTTGGCTCGAGAAACGGATTTTTGCTACTTGCGTGCCACGGAGCAGCGCTCACCTCACCGACAACAATGCGGCCATGCTTACGCACAAGAAGGGCGCGGTGTTCCAGGCTTACTGTCCACTGGCTGTGTTATCAGTCCGAGCGATGAATCCTCGACGGGGAGGCGTGTTGGCGTCGCTTTGCAGGCACTCGCGGGAGCGGTTCGTCATGGACGCATTCCTGCAACGAAGAAGCCGACCACCTTGACCAGCGCATCGCATATCCGCCCAAGCTCTCGGTATCCAAAGTCACGTCGAGCCACCTATTGCGCAAGGAGCGTCGGGATGTTGCGCGGCTTTATTGGCGCTGCAGAGCCGCGAGGCCTGCTGTTATTCGGCAGTATGTCGAGCAGCAGCGCACCTCCTCCTTGCCGTGAACGGCAAGGTTTCCGGTGCGGAGAATGTCAATGAATGTGTCGCTCTTCTCGAACGAAGTTTTCGGCGAACGGCAGGCAGCAGCAAGCCATGTCGAAGACGCGACGGCCGCAGCGGCGCACGCGCTCATCCGCACCCGCAGGAGCGTGCGCCGCTACGAGGAGCGGCAGCCGCCGCAAGCAGCGCTCCAACGCGTTCTTGCCAGCGCCGCCCATGCCCCCTCTGCCCATAACCGGCAGCCCTGGCGTTTTTTGCTGATCAGCGATAACGCGGGCAAAGCGGCGCTGGCCACCGCCATGGGCAAGCGGCTTGCCGCCGACCGGCGCCGCGACGGCGATGCCGAAGCGATCATCGGGGCCGATGTCGCGCGCTCATTCAAACGCATCACCGGCGCGCCGATAGTCATCGTGGTGGCCATGACCTTAGCCGAGATGGATTGCTATCCGGATCAAGAACGCGCCCATGCCGAATGGCTCATGGCGGTGCAAAGCACTGCCATGGCCGGGCAGAACCTGTTGCTGGCGGCCGCGGCCGAAGGGCTCGGCGCGTGCTGGATGTGCGCGCCGCTGTTCTGTGCGCCGGAGGTCAAGAGGGTCCTGCAGTTGCCCAATGAGTGGGAGGTGCAGGGGCTGGTGACACTCGGCTATCCGGCGCGACCGTCGCCGATGAAGGCGCGCAAGCCGCTCTCAGAATTCGTCCTGCTCGCGGGGGCGCAGTGTGGGCTTGAGCCGGCATGACGGACTTTGATGCGGTTGGTGTGCTGGCGCTTGCTGGTGGAGTTGGCGGGGCGAAGCTCGCGGCCGGGCTGGCGCCGTTGCTCGGCAAGCGGCTCACCGTTCTGGTCAATACCGCCGACGATTTCGAGCATCTCGGGATGCACATTTCCCCGGATCTCGACACGGTCATGTACACGCTCGCCGGAATGGCCAACCCGCGGACCGGCTGGGGTATTGAGGGGGAAACCTGGACCTTCATGGACCAGGTCGCCAAACTCGGCGGACCCGCGTGGTTTCGCCTCGGCGATCGCGATCTCGCGACACACGCCATTCGCACGCAACTGCTGCGCGATGGCGAAACCCTCACCAGCGTCACCATGGATCTGTGCGACGCCTTGGACGTAGCAGCGAATGTGCTGCCGATGACCGACGATCGCGTGCGCACCATCGTTCATTCGCAGGAGCGGCGGCTTGGATTTCAGGACTATTTCGTGCGCCTGCAATGTGCGGTGCCAGTGACCGGATTATCGTTCGAGGGCGCCGCCGAGGCCAGATTCAACCCGAGGATCGAGTGCTTGGCGGACCCGCCGGCACGCCCCATCGTCATCATCTGTCCGTCTAATCCCTATCTAAGCATCGATCCGATCCTTGCTTTGCCGGGCTTGCGCGATTGGCTCAGGGCGAAGGCTAAGGTCATCATTGCCGTATCGCCGATCGTCGGCGGCGCCGCCTTGAAGGGACCCGCGGCAAAGATCATGCGCGAACTGGGCATCGAGCCCTCCGCCGCTTCCGTTGCCGCCCATTATCGCGGTCTGATCGAAGGCCTCCTGATCGATGAGGTCGACGCGCGCCACCGCGAGGCGATTGCAGCGACGGGCACGGCAGTTTGCGTGGCGCAGACCGTCATGCACGGCGTGGATGACCGCACTGCGCTCGCGCGCCAGTGCCTCGCTTTTGCAGCCCAGCTGCAAAAGCGGCAAGACTGACAATAGGCACATTGCGTTGCGTGCACGAGCTGGCAGGGGCGAATGCCAGCAGGGCGTCGGCGTGGCGTTCGCAAACCTCGCTGCCCCCGTCATAGCCGCCGCAATGCGCGCGGCAGATGCGTCAAGCATTCGCTGCCGTTGGGACGGACAACGATCATGTCCTCGACCATCATCCCGCCCCAGCCGATCTGGTAATAGGGCGTCTCCACGCACAGGACCATGCCGTCTTCAAGCGCGACGTTCTGGCTGGCCGCATTGAGCGTCGGAAATTCGTGCACATCGATGCCGATGCCGTGGCCGCAATGGCTGCGCCTGTAGTGCGGCAGCGCTCCCTGGCGCACGCGCTCGACCGCAACCTTGAACAATTCGCCGGCGCTCACGCCCGAACGCGCCGAGGCGCGCTGCGCCGCTTCGCCTTCGAGCAGCGCGTCGTAGCGCTGCTGCTGCTCGCGGGTCGGCTCGCCAACCACGGCGGTGCGCGCCATGTCGGCCCAGTAGCCGTCGACCGTGCAGCCGATATCGAAGCGCACCAGATCGCCTTGGCGCAATTGCGCCGCGGTCGCATAGGTGTCGGCGAGCGCGCTGCGCTCGCCGCGGGTCACGACCACGAAGCGCGGCACGCCGCCGCCGGTGCGCATCTCGCCGGCAATGATCGCGCTCAAATCAAGCTCGCTGGCACCCGCTCGCGCCTGCGCAAAGGCCTTCTCCAGGCCACGTTCCGTAATCGCCGCCGCATGGGCGATTTTTTCGACCTCTTCGGGAAGCTTGGTACGGCGCGCTTTGAGAATTGCGGGCCGGGCGTCGAAGCTGCGCGCCGGCACTTGATGGTTCAGCTCCTGCAAGTCGGACGCATTGGCGCCGTCGAGGCCGACCATGTGGTGCGGCTTGACGATCGCGGCGATGGCGGCGCGCAGGGCATCAGCAAAGGTGCTTTCCAGTTTCGGCAAAGCGGACCAGTTGGGGTCACCCGCGCCGCTCGACTCGAAGAAAAACACGCCATAGCGGTAAATGCAGGCAGCATCGGGCAGCACTTCAAGTGCCGCGGCGACGTCGCTTGCCCCGGTGACCAGGACCACCTTGTCGCGGGTGGCGATCGCTGCGCTGCGATACTCGCGCATTAGGTCGAACAGCACGCTGCGGTAGCCGCAAAGGTAGCCTACATGCGTCGGGTCGGTGGAAATGACCACGTCTGCGGTTTGCTCACACGCGGCGAAAACTTTTTCTCGCAGTTTTTCGGCGAGCGCCCTTAAGTCGTCCCTGCCAAGCATGTTTCATCCCCCGATGGCGACGGGCAGGCGGAACATCGTGAGGACGTCCTCGATCTGCCGTCGCTCATGCATGCCGTAGGCCACGATCTCGTCCAGGCCGGCGTCACGATAGGCTTCGAGCCTCACCCTCGCCTGTGCGGGCGTTCCGCTCGCCCCATGACGCTCCACCACGTCGTCGCTTATCAGCGCGTCGACCCGCGGCCAGTCTTCCTGTGCAAAGGCTGCGGTCAGGGCGGCCTGATCGAGCCGGGTCCCGGCGAGCTGCAGATTGCGCGCGTGATGGGCCCCGCGCAGCACGTAGGCGAGCCGCCGCCGCACGGAGTCGTAGGCGCGATGCGCGTCCGCATCGACCAAACAGACAACCAGTGCCGCCTTTTTTATCGCTCTGCCGGCGCGTTCCTCGCCGCGCCGAACGCTTTGCAGACACCAGGCGATGAAGGCCGGCGAAGTGCCGGCGCTGATCACCACGCCGTCGGCTTTTTCGCCGGCGAGTTCGAGCATCTGCGGACCGGACGCTGCGAGCCAAAGCGGCAAGCGATGCTCCCCCATGGCCAGCCGCCCATTGATGCGATAACGGTGCCCGGCAAATGTGACCGGCTCGCCTGAGAGCAGAAGGCGCGCCACCTCGATCGCTTCACGCAACGTCTCGACCGGGCGCTCCGCCGTCACCCCAGCCGCTTCGAGGCCGCCGGGCGCGCCGGCCCCGAAACAGAGCTGTACGCGCCCAGGAAAAAATTCGTCGAGCGTGGCCGCCGCCATAGCGGCATAGACCGGATGCACCGTGTAGGGGCTGATTGCCATCAACACAGCGCCTATATTGCGGCTCGCTGCGAGCGCTGCCGCTGCCGACGCGATCGGCTCGCGATTGAACAGATGCGCAGCGAGCCACAGATTGGCCGCGCCGGCCGCCTCGGCGGTCTCGACCAGCGCGCGCAGCGAGGCCGGCGGATCGCTGCCGTCGACCGAGACGCCAATCTGCAGCAGCGGCGGCATTCGCTGCTACTTTCGCTGCAGCGAGGCGATGACACCCTCGAGCGTCGGCTGCGTCGCGGCGCACGAAGCGATCGAGGTTGCCGGCACTTCCTTCAATCCGGTCGAAGTCAGCACCGTCACGACAGGTTCGGCAAAGTCCTCGCCCCGCCGCCTGGCCTCGCGCAAAGCGGCGAGCCCCGCTAGCGCCGAATATTCCTGCCACAGCCCCTCATGAGCCAGTTCGCGCGCGGCTGCCGCCAGCACGTCGTCGTGAAAGGTCAGCGCGCGTCCGCCGCTCGTGCGCAGTGCGACCACCGCCCGGTAGGAGCTGACCGTGCAGGCAATGCCCGCCGCGATCGAGGACGGCCCCGCTACCTCAGCGGCCGCCTGGTTGCGCGACATGGCACGAGCGAGCGGCGCGCGCACTGCGGGTTCCGCGGAGAAGATCTGCGGGAGGGCATCTGCAATCCCCAGCTGTTTTAGCTCGCGAAATCCTTTCGACACGCCGAACAAGAGTTCGCCATAGCCGGTCGGCAGCACCACCGTGCCGGGGACGCGACCGCCAAGCTGGCTGAAAATCTCGTAGGCAACGGTCTTGTAGCCTTCGGGCCCGAACGGATTGCCGGTATGAAAGCGGGTAAGATTGCTAGCCGGCATGAAGCCGATTTCGTTGACGATGCGGTTGAGCGCCGGCCAACGCTGGTCCCGCGGCACGAGCAAAAAATCGCTGCCCAGTGCGGTCTGAAAATGTTCGAAGGCGCGCTGCGCGTCGGGCGTGGAAATGACGACGCAGCGCAAGCCGGCGCGGCGCGCGTAAGCCGCCGCCGACGCACCGTGATTTCCGGTAGACGCAACCGCGATGCCGCGCGCACCGTTCGCCAATGCGGTCGAGACGATGCAGTAGTTCAGCCGGTCCTTGTGGCTCCAGGTCGGGTTGCGGCTTTCATCCTTGAGCCAGATCGGGCCGTCAAGTGCGGCCCAACGGCCCATCCGCTCGCTCGCGACAAGCGCAGTACCACCTTCGCCCAGGGACACGTCCGGCATGAGCGGCGGCAGCAGCGGCGCCCAGCGCTGCAATCCGGGCAATGGCGGCTGGCGAAAGATGTCGAGCGACACCTTGGCGTAATCAAAGTCGATCTCCAGCGGATATTGCATGTCCGCCGTGCTGGTCCGCGGACAGCCGCGCAAAAGCGGTGGGTAGAGCGGAAACGTCAGGGTGGGGTCGCCCAGCGAGCGCTGCCCGATTGCCGCCGATTTGTTCGCCGCCATCACCGCAATTCCTTGCTGCCGCCACGGCAATCAGAGACGGCGCGTGGTTCGTTTCGTTGCTGGCCCCCGGTCACGCGATTCTCGGTCTGACGTCCTCGGCGAACATCTGCATCTGATCAAGGAGTTCGACAACGCTGTTCGCAGCGAAGAACAGACCGAGGAAGTGGGTCACGCCGGCTTCGCGCAAGGCCGCGGCGCGCGCGATCACTGTCTCGACACTGCCGACCAGATTGACGTCTTCCGGATTGAGCGAGGCCTGCCCCTTAAGGGTCGAGTTCTTCAGCGATTGCAGATGTTTGTACATCTGGCTCTGGCGAAACCGCGACACCGCCTTCTCCTCCAAGCGACCGACGTGCACGATATATTGCGGCGCGATCTGCAGCTCGGAAAACTTCCGCCCAGCGGCTTCCGTCATCTCCTTGAGCTGCGTCACCATTCGCCGCAGCGTCGGCTGTGGCATCGCCGCCGGAATCCAGCCGTCGCCGGCCAGTACCGTGCGCTGCAAATGCGCCTGATTGTTGCCGCCGAAATAGATCGGCAAGCGCGGTTGCTTCGGTTTGGGGAACAACTCGACGTCCTTGAACTGGTAGTATTTGCCGGCGAACGAGGCCTCGCGCCGGGAGAACAAGACGCGCAGCGCCTCGACGCCCTCCGCGACCATGTCGCCGCGATGCACCTTGGCACCGGGATTGAGCGCCTCGAACTCCTCGCGGTAGGCGCCGATCCCGACGCCGATCTCGAGGCGGCCTTTGCTCAAATGATCGAGGGTTGCGATCTGCTTCGCCGTCACCACGATGTCGCGGCGCATGGGCAGCACGAGCACACCGGTGCCGAAGCGCAGCGTCTTGGTATGAGCGGCCAAATAGGCATAGGTGACCAACGGCTCCCAGAAGCGCGGCGGCACGGGAAACTCCGCCCGCACGTAATGCTGGGTGGTCATGTGGTCGTTGCCCCACACGGAATGGTAGCCGAGCGCTTCGGCGTGCTGGGCGATGCGGATCAAGTCCTCGGGATTGGAAAACGGAATCGGGTAGGTCAAACCTTCCATGCCCGTGGGAAATCCGACACTGAACAAAGCGGTCATTGAGGCATTCTTAATTTCTGGTTCGTTGCTTTGCTGCGTGGGGGCTGCGTACCAGAGACAACTTACTGGCCACGATTTACCAGAACAAGTGGGGAGGCCGTCAGCCGTTGCCGCCGTGCTGACGCGCGCCGAAGTAGACGCGTTCGGCTTCATTTCTCTCGATGGCTTCCTGCATCGTGCCCGACCAGGCGAGCCGCCCGCAGGACATCATGCAGCAGCGCTCGCCGACCGCGCGGGCAATTTCCATGTTCTGCTCAACGAGGACGATGCCGACGCCGCTTTGGCGGATGCGCCGGATGGCTGCGATCAGCGTACGCGTGACGCCCGACGACAGTCCTGCCGAAGGCTCATCTAGAAGCAGGAGCTTCGGGTTCGTCACCAGCGCGCGGGCGATAGCCAGCATTTGTTGCTCGCCGCCCGAGAGCGATCCGGCCGTCTGCCGGCGGCGTTCCCGCAGCACCGGGAACAGTTCATAGATCGAGCCGAGCGGCGTCGGCGCACGCCCCACCGCCGCCGTCGTGGCGGCAGCCACCGTCTCCTCCACCGTGAATGCGCGAAACAATTCACGCCATTGCGGAACGAGCGCCAAGCCGCCGCGCACAATGGCGCTGGCGCTCAAGCGTGAAATATCCTTGCCGAGAAACTCCACCTTGCCACGGCGCTTGGGAAGCAGTCCGGCGATCGCCTCCACTGCGGAGGTCTTGCCGGCGCCGTTGGGGCCGAGCAGGACCAGCGTCTCGCCGCCCTCGACCGCAAGACTCAGATCGCTGACCGCGACCACCGGACCATAACTGACGGTGAGGCCGCTGACGCGCAAAGCCGTCATGCCGCGACCTCCTCGCCGAAATACAATTGCCGCACGATCGGCAGCGAAATCACCTCCGCAGGTTTGCCCTGGGCGACGATGCGCCCTGCTCCCATCACCGACAGGCTTTGGCACAGCTTGGCCACGAATGGGATGTTGTGCTCGACGACCAGCATGGCAATTTGCCGTTCGGCATTGATGCGGATGAGGAGTTGCCGCAGCTCTTCCACCTCGGCTTCGGCGACGCCGGAGACCGGTTCGTCGAGGAGAACCAGCCGCGGCTCCGAGACGATCGCCCGCGCGATCTCAAGCCGGCGCTGGTCGCCGAGCGACAGCGAGCCGGCGCGGGCACGGGCCTGGGCAGCAAGGCCGACGGATTCGAGGACAGCAAATGCGCGCCGCCGTGCGCGCTCGGTCGCGGTGCCGCCGGCAAACTGATCGAAGCTCGCCGCCATTGCCGGCATGACCGCATTGCGGCCAAGGCCGATGATCACATTCTCGAGGCAGGAAAGCTGGCCGAAGATGGCGACGTTCTGAAATGTCCTGGTCATGCCCAAGCCGATGCGATCGCGCGGCCGCGATTGAAGCAGCGAGGTGCCGGCAAAGACAACTTGGCCGTCATCGGAATCGAGAAAGCCCGAGATGATGTTGAACAGCGAGGTCTTGCCAGCACCGTTGGGGCCGATCAGGCCGTGAATGCCGCCGACGCCGACGCGCAAGCGTACGCCATTGACGGCGTGCAGCGCGTCGAAATGCTTGTCGACGCCCTCGACGACCAGCAAATCATCGGCGCAATTTTCGAGCCTGGCGGCAGACGACGAAGAGAGCGGCGCGGCCGCAACCGGAGTTGTCCAGACCGATCCATTCTGTTTGACGATCAGCGCGTAGGCGCGGCGGATGAGCTCGCTCACTCCGCCGGGAAAGAACATGACGACAACAATCACCAGCATTGCGAAAAACAGCTCCTGATAATCGGCGACCGGACGCAGCAGTTCCGGCAGCACGCGCAAGCCGCCGCCGCCGAGCAGGCCGCCCCAGATCGAGCGCATGCCGCCGACTATCGGATAAGCGAGGATGAAGATCGATTCCAGCACGCCGAAACTGTCAGGGTCGAGGATGCGCACGCGCGGCCCCAACAGCGCGCCGGCAAACGCGATTGCCACGGAGCTCACCACGAAGGCCGCAGTCAGATAACCCCGCACGCTGACGCCAAAGGCTTCCGCAGCGATTTCGTTGCCAGCGGCAGCTTGCAGGTTTTTGCCGAACGGACCGCGCACCAAAATTGTTGTCAGGAGCGCCATCGCTGCCGCGGCAATCCCGATGAGAAGCAAAAACGCACGGTCGCTGGCCACGATCAGGCCGAACAGCCGCGGCGGCGGCACGTGAATGCCCTCGGCACCCCCCGTGAGCCACGTGCTTTCGCGAATGAGGATGATACAGACGCTTTGGAAAACCAGCGTCACCATCGCCAGGTTATGGCCGCGAAATCGCGTCCCCGGGAACGCTATCAGCCAGCCGGCGCAGCCTCCGGCGGCGGCCGCAAGCGCCAGCGTCGCCAGATAGGGCACACGCAGGTCGGCAACGGCGAGGGCCGACGCGTAGGCACCGATGGCCATGATCGCGCCCGAGGCCAACGTGATGCAGCGTCCGAGGCCGACCAAAACCACTAGAGCAATCCCGACCAGCATCGAGATGAGGGCAATGGCGAGGACATATTGCGGATAGCTCTCGAGGTTGAGCCCGACGGCCGTGCAGAACAGAATGAATAAAGCCGGGCCGAGCGCCGGTACGTCGGGTCGCCGCTCAGACATTGCGCCCGGTCCTTTCGGCAAACAGACCTTGCGGGCGCCACATCAGCACGACGAAGAGCAGAAGGAAGCTCACGCAGTTCTTCATGGCGCTGGAGACGTAAGCCGCCGCGAGACTCTCCGCGACGCCGAGCAGAAGCCCGCCGACGATCGCGCCCTTTGGGCTGTCGAACCCGCCGATGACTCCAGCAACAAAGCCGGCAGTGATGATCGCAATCGCCAGGTCGGCCGACACTCCGCTCACCGGGGCAATGAACACGCCGGTGAGCCCCGCGAGCGCGCCGCCGAGAAACCAGGCCAGCATGTAAACGCCGTCGATCGAATAGCCGCACAATTGCGCGCCGCGAATATTCGCCGCCATCGCGCGCATGCCGCGACCGAGCCGGCCATAGCGAAACAGGATGGTGCAGGCGAAGGCCGTCACCAGGGCGCCGGCGATCACCCATGCGGTGTTTCGGGGGATGAACAGGCCGCCGACCACGAGTGGCGGGCCAATAAACAATCCCGGCACCGCCAACAGCTCGGTGTTGTAGGTCAGCCGGAAGCCTTCGGCGAGAGCGATGCCGAGGAACACCGTCGCGATCACCACGGTAAACATGTCGGCTTGCCGCAGCCGGCGCAGAATGAGGAATTCTAGCGCGGCCGCGACGAGGCCGATGGCCGGCGGAATGAGCAGATAGGCCGTCCAATAGGCCCATTGCCATTTCACCACGATCAGGAAACTGGCGAAGGCGCCGAGCATGGCAAAGGCGCCGTGGGCGAAGTTGACCGTCTTGGTCGCCCTGTGAACGACGACGAGGCCGAGCGCCGCCAGCGCATAAAGCGCCCCGAACTTAAAGCCCGCTAATAGAACGAATCCCAACTCGCCGAGCATTGCTCAGGGCTTGTCGACCACGCGGTAGACTTGCCATTGTCCGTCTTTGACGATGGCCGCGCCGATCCGATAGACGCCCTGGTGGTCGCTCTGCGTGTAGCTCTCCGGAAAAGTGACGTCGAGGCCGCCAAGCTTGGTCGGACCGGCGTCTTTCAGACCAGACCAGGCACTGATCAGATTGTCGCGGCTCAATTGACAATGGGTGGCCTGGATCGCTTCGGCCACGACATAGCCCGAACCGTAGCCGATGAGGTCATAGATGCTGGGGCGCCCCTGCGGCAGCGTACCGAGCGCCTTCTTCAACCGCGCCTCGAATTCCCTCGTGGCCGGCGTCTGTCCGGGAAAGCCCGGAGCGTTGTAATAGCCGCGGATGCCGTCGGCATTGCCCAGGATCGGGACGATGGCGCTGGAGACCGCCGAGCCGTCAACGACCCAGCGCACCTGCGTCATCCCCATTTCCCGCGCCTGCTTGATGGCAAAGCCCGCCTCGGAGAAGCTGCCCAGCACCAGAACGGCATCCACGTTTTGGTGCTGCAGGGAAACCAGTTGCGAGGTGAAGTCGCGGGCGCCGAGATCGAATTGCTCGACCGCGAAGTCCGCCTTCTTGCCCTTCAAAATGTCCTTGGCGGCTTTCAGCGTGGCCTGCGGGAACGCATACGTGCCTGCCAAGACTCCGAATTTTTTCGGCGTATAGCCGCCGTCGTAAAACATGTCGATGAGGGCGGCGGCGGAGACTTCTACCGGCACGACTGCGCCGTTGAACACGTTCTTGGCAAACGGATTGCGGATGATTGGCGTCGAGCCATAGAGATTGTAGGTCGGCACGCCGACCTGCCGGACGTAATCAGCCGCTGCGGCCGCGCCGGTGCTGCCGGAGGCGAGAACCAGGATAAAGACCTTGTCTTCCTCAACCAGCTTCTTCGCCGCAGCGATGCTCTCGGCCGGCGAGGCCGCGTTCTCGAAATCCAGATGCAGCTTGCGACCGCAAACTCCGCCTTTGGCGTTGATCTCGTCGAACGCCATCGCCATGCTGTCGCGGCCGGGCGTGCCGATAAAGGCGAGCGGACCGGTCAGCGCGCCGATCGCGCCAATAGAAATTTCTGACGGCGTCACGCCGTTGAGCTGAGCGCGTGCTGCCGACGGCGCGCCCGCGATCAATGCCAGCGCCATCGCCCCAAGCGAGCCGGCGCGGCCGAGGATGTCCCGAACGTCAAGGCTGCGCATGCCCTGTTCCCCTCGCCAAAAATTCCGAGCGGCCTCTGCAGCTATCACAATCCCCGCTGTCCTGCCAGCATTCAGCGGTTCAGCGTCCCTCCGCCAAATTGCCTTCTGTATTAGAAAGCGCGCAACCGCACTCGAGCGAGAGGGGCATCGTCGAGACCGAGCCAAACCCCCTGCGCGTCGGTGCAGCGCGCAGAGAGCAGCCGCAAAGTCGGACGCCCTTGCAGCGGCGGGAAGCGCTCCAGCGGCAGCTTGCAGCGGCAAATTCAGCGGCGGCGGCTTCGAGCGAGGCCTCGGTGCAGGCTTTGCGGACGGCCTCAATCGTACGCTCGCGGACCAGCCCGGCGTATCCGGCGATCGGCCGAAATTGCCTCGCGATCCACGGCTCATACGGCGCGAGCAGCCGCTCGTCATCGCCGTAACCGCGGCGCTGACCGGTCATGGGTCAGGGAGGCCGCTTGGCGAAAGGAGCAGCACGGTCTCGGGAAGGGGCGGTCCGACGTGGCGTCATTCGGCGGGCTCCCGCGCCGCGACAAATATGACCAATCAACGATATAGAGCGGGCGGGCACGGCCCGCCCCACTCAAACCCTTCCTGGTCGTGTTATCACTGGTCTTTCAGCAGCGTTTCATTGTAGCCGCGGCTGCCGCCGCCCGTCGCCGCTGCGCCATGCGCAGACGGAGCCGGAATGTAAGACGGTACCATGGCAAAGGCGCGCAAGCCGTTTGACGGCTCAGCCATCTGCCGGACCGGCGCGGCGTTCCATCCATAAGTATCAGCGGCAGTGCCCGTCTCCAACGACTGGGCGAAAGCTGGAGACGCAAGGGCCGCCGTCGCCGCAATGGCTATGGCGGTCAATTTCGAACCGGTGCGCATGCTTCTTCTCCTGTTGGCAACCAATCAAGAGCCTGCTGCTCAAGTTGGTCGGCCCGTAGATAAGGCGATGACAGCGCCGCCGTCTGTTACCCGCGTCACAGCCGATGCGGCGCCCTCCACCGAGCCCAGCCCGCGGCGTGCCGCGTGTCACAGGATCAAAGGCCGCGCCTGTCGAATCCGAGATATTGAAAGCTCAGTAGGGCTCCTCTATCGCGTGCAGCGCCTCGGGTTTGAGGATGATGGTCCAGCGGTCTTTCAGCTGCAAAATGCCGCGCCGCTGCCATTCGCGCAGGCAGCGGTTAACGTTCTCCCGCGTCGCGCCGGCCATTTCCGCCAACTCCCGCTGCGAGAGGGCGATCTTGGGGGGATCATGCCCCGGTGCGGCATAGCGCAACAGCGCCTTGGCAAGCCGCGCCGGCAGGTCGAAGAAGGCGATTTCCGCCATTCGCTCGTCCGAGCGGCGGATGCGCCCGCAGAGCAGCTGCATCAGGTCGAGACAGGCCCTCGGGCTGCGCTCGAGAAACGACAGGAAGTCGCGTCGCTCAAGAACCAGCAGCTCGCATTTGGTCAGCGCCGTCGCGCTTGCCGAACGCGGCTTGCCATCGAGCAGTGCAATCTCGCCGAAAAGCTCGCCCTCCTGCAGATCGGCGAGGATGACTTCTTTGCCCTTCCAGGTTGGCAGCGAGATACGCACGGTCCCGACCATCACGCCCATCATGCTGTATCCCGGCTCGGCGACGTGAAAGATCGGCTCGTTGGGCGCGAACATGCGCGAATGCGCATGCGAGGCGAGATCACGCCGCTCCTGCTCGTCCAATGCTCTGAACAAAACACACTTGTCCAGCAACTTGCGCGCACGCTCCGCCGTCACATTGTTCATGATCGCCCCATCATGATCAAAGAGCGTATGCGTCATCACGATGATGACGCGCTACACCTCCAGAAACACTGCCCGTTTATACTATCATTCCCGTCAGCACTCCCAACCCTTGCAACGATCCTCCCGGCGGCTTCGCGATTCGCGCCCCTCGGTCTCTCACAGCTCTCAGCTCCCCCCTCAGCCAAGCCATTGCTGGCGAGCGTTAGCGGGTAACCGGCTGACTGATTTGCAACCACAACGATAATGTCGGCGGGCTTCTGCGCTTCATGCGGACGGTCTCTGGTTGTAACTGGCGGTCGCCGGTTTGGCGCGAGCGAGGGAGCTCGCATCCGTGGCACTTCCTTTTGGCTCAGCTCATCCCAGCGCGGCGATGGACCTACCAGTTAGAACGAGTCGCGGCTCTGTGCCAGCGCGAGACGCGGAAACTGGCTCGGGCCGTTGGCCCCTCGTACCTGCGAAACTCGGCTCCAACGCAAACATTCCGCCGGCCCTGCTCAGCGTGGGGCGCGGCAGGCGCTCGCCAGTATTGTCGCGCCGGACAGATCACGCCGCTTACCCGGCTTGTGCTCCACAAGCCTTCCTGAAGAAGCTCAGCGACACGGAGTCTCAATTTGGCGCGACCTTGGGCGTGATGACCCCAAATGGTGATCGAGATGCCGCGGCGATCGCCGAAGCATCAACCCTCTGATGAACCAGTTGCGCGCGGTCTTCGCGGTTCTCGGAATTGCTCTGGCCAAGAACAGTTGCAGCGTTGTCGGGCTTGATGCCTCTGGCAAGCTTTCATCGCAACGATGCAGGGCGAGAGTTTTTCCGCCAGAGCCACGATGGTCTTGCCTTGCAGCGACGCCGCAGGAACAGGAATGTTTGTTGCGGCTGACCGATCTCGGCGCCGCCTATCATCAGCCTGATGGGCATGCATTTTCCCACCATGTCGCTGGTGCAGGTCGTCGCTTTGGTGGAGGATGAGGCCCGCGTGGAGATCGAGGCCACGGCCGTCGTGCCGAAGTAACCATGAAGAACTGGCGCAGCAGCTACGATGACGTGGTGGTGACCACCCCGGTCACTGTGCCCTATGTGCGCTATTCCATCCGCGGTGCGCACTGGTTTCTGGCCGGTGCTCTGGCCGAAACGCTCAAGCAATCCGGTCTTGCCAAGTGCGACATTGACGGGCTCTGCGTCTCAAGCTTCACGCTCACGCCCGATACCGCTGTCGGGCTGACCCAGCATCTCGGCATGACACTACGCTGGCTCGACCACATTCCGATGGGCGGCGCTTGCGGCGTGATTGCGCTGCGCCGCGCGGCCCGCGCCGTGCAAGCCGGCGATGCGACCGCGGTCGCCTGTATTGCCGGCGACACCAACCATCCCGACTCGTTCCGGCTCAATCTCGGCACGTTCAGTCAGTTTGCGCGCGACGCGGTCTATCCGTACGGGTCCGGCGGGCCAAACGCGAGCTTTGCCTTCCTTACCGAATATTACATGCGCACTTACGGCGCGACGCGCAAAGACTTCGGCAAGATCTGCGTGGCGCAGCGCACCAATGCGCTGAAATTTCCCCATGCCCTGATGCGCCGGCCGCTCACGCTTGATGAATATCTCAACGCCCGCCCCATCGCCGAACCACTGCGGCTCTACGATTGCGTCATGCCGTGTGCGGGCGCCGAAGCCTTTCTGGTGCTGCCGCGCGCCAAAGCGGAAGCGCTTGGTCTTCCCTACGCGCGCATTCTCGCAACCATCGAGCGGCACAACGCCTTTCCCGACGACGCGATCCAATATCGGGGCGGCTGGGCGCTCGATTGCGATGAGCTTTATGGGGGAGCCAGCGTCGATCCGAAGGACATCGACGTCGTCGCCGCTTATGACGACTATCCCGTTATCGAAATCATGCAGTTCGAAGATTTAGGCTTCTGCAGAAAAGGCGAAGGACCGGATTTTGTGCGGCGGCACAGTTTCACCGCTGACGGCTCGTTCCCGCTCAATACGTCGGGAGGGCAATTGTCAGTCGGCCAAGCCGGTGCCGCCGGCGGCTTTCTCGGCATGATCGAGATCATTCGCCAGGTTACCAAGCGACCGCTCGGCGTCGCTGTGGCGGAGGCGCGGCTTGGTCTCGCCAGCGGCTTCGGTATGATCAATTACGATCGCGGGCTGTGCAGCGGTGCCGCCATTCTGGGAGCGGAGCAAAAGACATGACTCGCCCATTGCTGCGGCCGCCGCGCAAGAATCCGATCCTGCGCATGCGCGTGCCGACGCTGCCGCCTGGCGGTCGCAGCCGCATCGCGCTTGGACTCACCGCGGGCGCCGCCCGCGGCCGCCTCGAACTGCAGGTTTGTCGCGACTGCGGCACGGTACAATATCCACCGCGCGAAGCCTGCGGCGCCTGCCTGTCGCACCGCCTTGACTGGAAGCCGCAGAGCGGCGGCGGCGAACTCATGTCGCAGAGCACATTGCATCACAGCAACGCAGTCTTCTACCGGGAGCGCATGCCGTGGCGGCTCGGCCTGGTGAGGCTCGATTGCGGGCCAGTCGTCGTGGCGCATCTGCACGGCGATTGCGCGCCGGCGCCATCGCGCGTACGCGTCCATGCGAATATCGATCGGTCGGGACAGGCGGCGCTCGTCGCAATGCCGGAGAAGGACACCCGAAATATGGCCGACGATCGTCAGCTGCGCGAACTGACGTGCGATCCAAAATTCCGCAAGGTTCTGATCACCGACGCCAAAACGGCGCTCGGCCAAGCACTCGCCGAAGCCTTGGCGGCAGCCGGCGCCGATCTGATCTGGGCCGGGCAGGCCGAACCATGGAAGAGACCGCCGGGGTTCGAAAAACTCAACTCTTTGCCGCAACTATCCATGGTACCTCTCGACCTGACCGATTCGTGCTCGGTCAAAAATCTCGCCGGCGAGATCGGCGGGCGCGTCGATATTCTGATCAACACCGCTGATCATCATCGCAATTACGGCATTGCAGCGCGCGAGGGCGTCGAGGTGGCACGCGCAGAGATGGACGTCAATTACTTCGGACTATTGCGACTTGCCCAGGAATTCGCGCCGGCGCTGCGTGCACGTGGCGCCGACGGCCAGTCGAGCGCCGTGGCCTGGGTCAATCTGTTGTCCATATTCGCGCTGTCGAATTTCCCCCCACACGGCACCTATTCGGCATCGAAGGCGGCTGCGCTGTCGCTTGCGCAATGCCTGCGCGCCGAGCTCGCGCCGGCGGGTGTGCGCGTCATCAACGTGTTCCCCGGCCCGATCGATGACGAATGGAATCAACCGCTGCCGCCGCCGAAGATCGCGCCTGGCCGCCTCGCCGCCGACATTGTCGACGCGCTGCGCGGTGGCGCGGAGGATGTTTTTCCCGGCGACATCGCGCAGGACTGGCTGGCGCGCTGGCGTGACAATCCGAAAGCGCTCGAGCGCGAGCTTGCAGCACTGCCAACGTGAAGCCATGAGTAGCGCACTCGCCCAGTTAGCCGCCGAGCTCGCCAACGGACGCATCCGCGTCGTCGATCTCACCCAGACCTTGTCATCGGATTTTCCGCAAATCGTACTGCCACCGGAAATGGGCCAGGCATGGCCGTTTCGCATCGAGGAAACATCGCGCTACGACGCGCGCGGTCCCGGCTGGTACTGGAACAATTTCTCGTGCAGCGAGCATACTGGCACGCATTTCGATGCGCCGATCCACTGGATCTCAGGACGACATCTGCCGCAGAGCAGCACCGATACCATTCCGGCCGAGCGCTTCGTTGCGCCGGCCTGCGTTATCGACTGTTCCCGCCAAGCCGCCGCCGACGCCGATTATCTGCTCAGTGTGGATTTTCTGTGCCAATGGGAAAAACGCCACGGCCGCATACCGGCGGGATCGTGGGTGCTCATGCGCACCGATTGGTCTAAGCGCACCGACCCAGTGATGTACCAGAACATCGACCAAACCGGGCAACACACTCCGGGGCCGGATGCCGCTGCGGTCCGATTTCTGGTCGAACAACGCCAAGTGCTCGGCTTCGGCTCGGAGGCAATCGGCACCGATGCGGGGCAGGGCTTTCATTTGAAGCCGCCATACCCCTGCCACTACTATATGCACGGCGGCGGCAGGTTCGGCCTGCAATGCCTAACCAATCTCGACCTGTTGCCGCCGACCGGCGCCCTGGTTTTTGCGGCGCCGCTCAAGATCAAAGAAGGCAGCGGCAGCCCGCTGCGCGTCCTGGCGCTCGTGCCAGCGCTGGCGGGCGGCGTAACTGGGCCAAGCAAAAAGCGCGCGCCGGCAAAATCGCGTGCGCAGAAAAAACGCCGATGAGTGCTGACGCCATCATTGCCGCTTTTCCGGCGGAGCGGCGGACGCTGCCGGCCATGCTCACGCAGCAGGCGCGGCGCTACGACTCACATCGACTGCTCGAGGCGGGCGACGTTACGTGGAATTTCGCCGATGCACCGATCATCGCGGCACATTTTGCCGGCACGCTCGCCGCCGCTGGCATCAAGCGCGGCGACCGCGTGGCGTTGATGTGCTCCAACCGCGCCGAGTTTCTCGAAATCTTTCTCGGCTGCGCCTGGCTCGGCGCGATAACAGTGATGATCAACGTTGCGTCGCGCGGCCCGCAGCTTCGCCACATCCTGAGCAATTCCGGCACGCGGCTTCTGGTCATGGAAGCGGAATTGCTTTCTGCCTTCGAGCATGTCGACTTGAGAGCCCTCGCGCTCGAACGCATCTGGCTGATCGGCGGACTGGCGCGCGTGCCGTTCGACCGCGTTGCAATTACCGAAGTGCCCCCGCCCACGACGCCGATCGCGCCCGAGCCGACCGATCCCGCGCAGTTGCTCGCGATCCTCTACACCTCGGGCACCACCGGTCCGTCGAAAGGCGTGTGCTGCCCGCACGCGCAATATTTCTGGTGGGGCCTCAACGGGGTCCGCAATCTCGAAATTCGCGAAGGCGACGTGCTGTGCACTTCGCTGCCGCTGTTTCATTCCAACGCACTCGGCACGTTCTATCAAGCGCTCTTGTCGGGCTCCACACTCGTCGCCGAGCCGCGTTTTTCCGCCTCGGGTTTCTGGCAAAGCCTGATCGACCATCGCGCCACCGCGGCCTATGTGCTCGGCGCCATGGTGCCGATCCTGTTATCGCGGGAACCGACCCCACAGGAGCGTGGCCACAAAGTGCGCTGCGGTCTCGGGCCAGGCGTGCCGGCCAAATTGCACGTCGCGTTCGAGGAGCGCACTGGCATCCGGCTGATCGACGGCTACGGGTCAACGGAAACGAATTTCGTCATCGGCAGCACCACAGCGGCACAACGGCCGGGCAGCATGGGAAAGCTCTGCGAGGGTTATCGCGCGCGGGTGCTCGACACCGAAGGCAACGAGGCGCCGCCCGGCAAGGCGGGTGAGCTTGCGCTGTCCGCCAACGACCCTCTCGCCTTCGCCACCGGCTATTTCGCCATGCCGGATAAGACCGCAGAGGCGTTCCGCAATGGCTGGTTTTACACCGGCGATCGCGTCATCCGCGACGCCGATGGGCATTTCCGCTTCGTCGACCGGCTCAAAGATGCCATCCGCCGCCGCGGCGAGAACATTTCGTCGTTCGAAGTTGAACAGGTCCTCCTCAGCCACACGGACGTCGGCACGGCAGCGGTGTTTCCGGTGGCCTCGGAACTGGCCGAAGAGGAGGTCATGGCGGCGGTCGTGCGCCGACCCGGTAGCCGGTTGACCGAAAGTGAGCTAGCGGAGTTCTGCCGGCCGCGGCTCGCCCATTTCGCGGTGCCCCGCTTCATCGAATTCGTCGATACCTTGCCAATGACGGAAAATGGCAAGGTGCAGAAGTACAAGCTGCGCGAGCGCGGCATCACAGCAGGCACCTGGGATGGCGGCGCCGACGTCGCCAGAGCGAAGGCCGGCGCTGCGACGGTGTCGCAGGTGGCGCAGCGGCAGGCATAATGGCTCTCGAATTGCAGCTATAGTCTTGATCAGGCCGGCGTAGCGAGGGGAGCACACTATGGCATTCGGATTGAAACGAAGGACATTCCTGCAGCTAGCGATGGGTACCGCGGCGAGCCTTGGCGCGCCATTAGCGGCCCGCGCTGCTGGCGACGTATCGACCCTTGGCTGGCCGAACGACGTGCCCACGTGGGATCCCAATCAGCGCTTCACACCCGACGCCCAACCTATCTTCAAGGCCGTTTACGACCAGCCGCTAGATCAGGATCCGCAGCTCAAGCTCGTCCCCCATCTGATCAAGGCCTGGAACATGGCGCCCGACGCAATGAGCATGGCAGTCGAGCTGCGCGACGACGTGACCTTCCATAACGGCGATAAGCTGACCGCCGACGATTTTCGCTACACCTTCCTGGAGCGCAACAAGTCTGGGCTGAAGCTCGATATCGCAAATTCGATGCGCAAGGTCGAGGACATCGTCATCCAATCTCCGACTAAGGCGACCATGAAATTCAATTCCCCCGCCCCGACCATGCCGCAATGGTTCGCATTTCTCGGCAGCTACATCGTGCCGAAGAACTATATCGAGAGCAAAGGCCTCGATAATTTTTTGAAGAAGCCGGTCGGCTCAGGTCCCTACAGGCTCGCCGAATACGAGCTGAATTCGCGTATCGTGCTCGAGCGCAACGATAAATACTGGGGCCCAAAGGCGAAGGTAACGCGCGTCACCATCCAGATCATCAAGGATCCGTCCGCGCGCGTCGCTGCGATCCAATCCGGTCAGGTTGATTGCACCATCAACGTCCCGGTACGGGAGGTGCAGCGCTTCCAGCGAGAAGGCCATCTCGCTGCGGAGATCAATCCGATCACTCGCGTCATCCTGATCAACGTGCGCAACGATCTTGTTTTCGCTGACAAGAATGTCCGACTGGCGGCGCATCACGCCATCGACAAGGCCGCGCTGTCGAAGGCCTTCTACGGGGGGGCAGCGGTGCCGCTGTCGGTGCTGGCGACACCCGGCACGCCCGGTTATCTCCCCGACTTCACTTTCAAGTACGACCCGGCTCTGTCGAAGCAGCTTCTGGCGCAGTCCGGCTTCGGACCCAACAAGCCGGTGAAGATTGGCTTCGCCACTACCAATGGCCAGTTTCCTAGCGACTATGACATCGCACGTGCAATTGCGCAGATGTGGAAGAACGTCGGTATCAATGCCAATATTCAGGTCATCGAATACGCCAAATATTTCGAGCTTAATCGCGGCAACAAATTGCCGGAGGCGACGCTCTACAGCTGGGATAATGCCACCGGCGACCCGGAAATCTATTCCGGCTATCAGCTCAATCCGAAAATGCCGTTCTCACCGTGGAAGGACGAAGCTATCGGTCACCGCGTGCTTGCGCTGTTCAACGTCGCTGACTACGACAAACGTATCGCTGGCTACAAGGACCTCGAGCGCTATGCGGTGGAGAACGGCGCCACCATGCCGCTGTTGCAAAGTGTGGTGACGGTCGCCCGCAAGAAGAACCTCGCGTACACGAAATACGGCAATGGCTGGCTATTGCCGCAGACGCTGCAGTGGAGTTGAATGATTTGACCCGCCGTCATTCTGGAAGCCAAGCGCAATGAGGCTGTCCGGAACCCGCGCTCTGGAATGACGGAGAATGATCGCAACCGTCGTTGAGCTGATCGTGCGGCGCCTGCTCGCGGCGATTCCGATTCTTCTTATCGTATCGGCTCTCCTCTTCGGGGTCTTGCGCGCCTTACCGGTCGATCCGGCGGCGATGTCGCTGCCGCCGAACGCCACCATTGCGGAGATCGAGGCGAAGCGGCGCGAAATGGGCCTCGACCGGCCGTTGCCCGAACAATATCTGATCTGGCTGCACGGCGCGCTACATGGCGATTTCGGCCGTTCGATCCAGTTGGGGCGCGAGGCCGGCTCGCTAGTCGCCGCCACATTGCCGGCTACCATTCAGCTCGCACTCGCCGCCATGATTATAGCCGGCGTCATCGGCTTTGGCGGCGGGCTTCTTCTATTCCGCGCGCGTGGGACGCTGCTTGAGCCCGCGCTCGATCTTATATCCATCATATTGTTGTCTATCCCAGACTTTCTCTGGGGCCTCATCCTGCTTTTCGTATTCGGAGTGGTGCTGCGCGTGTTGCCGTTCACCGGCGAGGTCGCAGCGGGATTGCCGGTGCCTGACATCACCGGCTTTCTGCTGCTTGACTCGCTGTTGATCGGGCGCTTCGACGTTTTCTTAAGCGCCTGTCATCATCTGATCCTGCCCGCGATCGCGCTCGGGCTCGCCTTTTCGCCGACCATTATGCGGGTTCTGCGCTCGAGCCTATTCGACGTTTATCACGAGGACTATATTACCCAGGCGCGGCTGCGCGGCCTTTCCGAACGGCGGATTTTGATCGGCCACGCGCTAAAAAACGCGGCGCTGCCGACCATAACGCTAGCCGGCGTGCAGTTCGGCATCTTATTCAGCGGTACGCTGCTCATCGAGGTGATCTATTCCTATCCCGGAATGGGCAATCTGATGGTGGACGCGGTGCGCAATGCCGACCTGCCGCTCATCCAGGCGATCGGGTTGACCTATTGCGTCGTCGTTCTCCTGATCAACACGGCAGTTGACACGCTCTACGTTGTGCTTAATCCGAAGCTGCGAGTGCGCTGATGGGACCGCTCGGCCGCTCACTGCGCTCGCCGCGCGTTCTCATTGCGCTCGGCATGGTCGCCTGCATCACCGCTTGCGCCGTGTTCGCCGGCGCGCTGGCGCCGCACGATCCTGACGAACAGAACCTGTTGTCGCTTCTTACGCCGCCGATCTGGAATGCCGGCGGCCAGCCGAGTTATCCGCTCGGCACCGACAGTCTCGGCCGCGACGTGCTGTCCCGGCTGATCTACGGGGCGCGCACGGCGATGCTGGTGGCGTTTTTCGCTTCCCTCGGCGCCATGATTGTCGGTTCGATCCTCGCGCATATCGCCGGCTATTTCGGCGGCATGACGGACTGGATCATCGGCCGGCTGGTCGATGTGTGGATGTCGTTTCCACCGGTGATCCTCTCGCTCATCTTGATGGTCGGGCTCGGCGTCGGACTGAGCAAAGTCATTCTCGCCATCGTGCTGGTGGACTGGACCCGCTTCTGCCGCGTGTTGCGCAGCGAGGTGCTGATCGTAGCGCGCAACGACTATGTCGCTGCTGCGCGGCTTCTCGGCTTCACCCATTGGCAAATCATCCTGCGCGAGGTGCTGCCGGCCACCCTACCGCTTCTGATAACGCTGGTGAGCGTGGAAATGGCCATTGCGGTGGTAGTCGAAGCAATCCTGTCGTTTGTAGGGCTCGGCGTCGGCGCCGACCAGCCGGCCTGGGGACAAATGATCGCGGACGCACGGCAATACGCTTATCAATCGCCGTGGAATTTGCTACTGCCGGTCGCGGCGATCTTCCTTACCGTAGCCGCATTCAATCTACTCGGTGACGGACTGCGCCGCACGCTCGACGTGCGACTCACCGAAATCGGGCACTAGCGCATGCTCACTTTGCAAGCCAAAGACCTCGAAGTGAGCGTGCACATCAGCGGTGCCGCCGTTCCGGCGATTCGTTCACTGTCGTTCGATCTAGCGCCGAAAAAGATTCTCGGCCTGGTCGGCGAATCCGGCGCGGGCAAATCGATGGTTGGACGGGCCATCGCGCAGTTGCTGCCGCCCGGCTTTGCGATTACGCGCGGATCGCTGACCTTCAACGGTGCCGACCTTGTGCGCATGCCGGCGGCGCAGCGCCGTGCGCTTCTCGGCCGATCTATCGCCTTCATCCCGCAGGCGCCGCTCTCCGCTCTTAATCCGGTCAGGACGGTCGCGGCGCAGTTCGACGAACATCTGGCGCGGGTCGACGGGGCCGCCGGCGCCAGCAAGCGGCGCGAGGTTGCCATTCGCATGCTCGAGGCGGCGCGGCTGCCACGAGCGGGCGAATTGCTGGGACGCTATCCGCATCAATTGTCGGGCGGCATGTGCCAGCGCGTGCTGATTGCCATGGCATTTGCCGCCAATCCGCGGCTTGTCATTGCCGACGAACCGACCACGGCGCTCGACGCCACCATGCATGGACCGATCATCCAGCTGATCGCCGAGATGCAGCATGAGCATGGCACCGCGGTGGTTTTCATTACCCACGACCTGCGATTGGCGGCGCAAATATGCAACGACGTCATCGTCATGTACGCCGGCCGCGCGGTAGAGCGGGGGCCGGCGCGCGCGGTACTCTCGAGCCCGGCTCACCCCTATACGCGTTGCCTTCAGCTCGCCAATCCGTCGATGCGCGCCGGCCGCCGCGCGCTCTATGTCATGCCGGAACAGATGCCGAGCCTAAGCCAGCTTGCCGGCATGGCTGGCTGTCATTTTGCCCCGCGTTGCCCCGTCGTCATGGCGGAATGCCGCGAAGCGCCGCCGCCCGACGTTTCGATCGGGCTAGATCGCAGCGCGGCTTGCATCCGCGCCGTCGCGGCAGCGCGCATAACCGTGGGAGCTGGGCTTGACGCCGCGGCATCTGCCGCTGCGCCTAAGTTGCTCGAGGTCGATGAACTGGAAAAACACTACGCCGTCGACGGCGGGCTTTTCGGGCGGCCCCGCATCGTGGCAGCCGTGAAGGCCGCGTCGTTTAGCATTGCCGAGGGCGAGTTCGTCGCACTGGTCGGCGAGAGCGGCAGCGGCAAAAGTACAATTGCGAAGCTTCTGGCCGGCTTGGAGCCGCCGTCCGCAGGTCGGATCGTGCTTAACGGCGAGGATTTAAGCGATCCGAGGCGGCGGCGCGCCTCCAGACATGCGGCCAGCATTCAAATGGTATTCCAGGACTCCTATTCGGCGCTCAATCCGCGCCGCCGCATCGCGAGCATCGTTACGCAAACGATGGAGGCGGGGAAAGCTCATGCGACGTGGGACGAGCGGCTTTCGCGCACGCGCGAGCTCTTGGCCGACGTCGGCATGGCAGCTGATTTCGCGCCGCGGCTACCGGGGCAACTGTCCGGCGGCCAGCGCCAGCGGGTCAATATTGCCCGCGCGCTTTGCACCATTCCGAAAGTGCTGATCGCCGACGAGATCGTGTCCGGGCTCGATGTCTCGATCCAGGCGCAGCTTCTCAGCCTTTTGGCGCGACTGCGAGCCGAGTTCGGCTTCGCCATGCTGTTCATCTCGCACGATTTGTCGGTGGTGCGCCATTTGTGCAGCCGCGTGCTCGTCATGTATGGCGGTGAAATCGTCGAGCAGGGACCGATTGAGACCGTGTTTGCCGATCCGCAGCATCCGCATACACGCGCGCTGATATCGTCGGTGCCACCGGACGAGCCCGACGCGATGCGGCCCGTGCTGGACTCAAAGTAGAATTCGACTCGCTGATTCAACCGTGGCTCAGAAATTCCTGAAGCGCTTGAGGCGACGGGAGGGCAAAGCCTGATTGCGGGTGGCGGCTCGCCGTGGGAAATCCGAGACCCTTCAACTTCACTGCCATCTCAGCGGCTTTGATCACCACCGTGACCCCGTTAAGGATCGGGGCACCGTCGACGTTGGCGCGCGGATCATCGCCGAACAGCATCATCGGAATGCCCCCAGTCGGCACGATGATATCAGCGCCGGCATCGATCAGGCGTCGAGCCTCGCTCTGGAAGAGGTCCCACAGCTCCGCTTTTTTGGCTGACGCGGCGAAAGCCTCCATATAGTCCGCGAGATTGGCATTGATGGCGCGAATTCCGGCGATGCGTTGTTGTAGCCCATAGCGATGAATTTGCTCGTTGTGAGTCGGGACGAAGGCAGGATTGATCGCAAGCAGGCCGAGCTTTCGGCCCATCGTGCAGGCATACAGCAGGGTCGCCTCGCCGAGGCCAAGGACAGGGATATTGACGGACGCCCGCGCATCGTAGAGGCCAACGTCCTGAAAATGGTTCATGAAGAAAACGTCGTAATTCTCGCGCTCGGCCTGGATGGCGCTGCGCATCACCTCGCGCGAGAAGCGGTGCTCGGACAGCGCATGCACCGTCGTAACCGAGGGCGTCATGGTTTTGAATTCCAGCTCGAAATCAGCACCGCAGCAGGCCTTCATGTGTGGCAGCAACACCGCCAAGTAGTTGTGGTGGGCTACTTGATCGGTGGCGCCCTGCGCCCAGATGCGGAACGTCTTCGTTGTGGTCAACTCGCCCTCCCAATGCTTTAGTGTATGCCCATGAACACATGCCTGTTTTTAACATTCAAGTCCGACAGCGACATCGCTGCCGACGAACTGGCGCAGTTGACACGCTACCTTCGCGCCACACCCAAGCTCGCCAAGGCTTTGTTGCACACGCCGGCCACCACCAGGGACCCGTACGTGGAGGATGGCCTCTCGCCTTCGCTGGTACTGCAGCTTTATTTCGCGGAGCTTCCCGACCTTGAAGCATCGGCTTCGCGCTGCGGTTATCTGCAGGCGCTAACCTCACGCAATGAGTTCCCGGGATTGGCACAAGCGGAAACCTCCCAACAGGCGATGTTGGTACGTTCGTTCGCGGTGCAGGACCCCGACTTACGAACGCCGCCCGGCCAGCCATATTGCACGTATCTAGTCTCCTATGAGGGCGAAGCTGAAGACCTAAACGCCTGGCATTCGCATTATCTGGAAAATCACACGCGGCACATGGCACAGTTACCAGGCATTCGCGAGCTTGAAGTTTATACCCGGCTAGATTGGGTCACTGCACAGCGATGGCGGCGGCTCAACTTCATGCAGCGGAACAAGGTGGCATTCGACAGTCCCGACGCACTGAAAGCAGCGCTGAATTCGCCAGTGCGGCACGAGATGCGTGCCGACTTCAATAGCTTTCCGGCGTTCAGCGGAGCGAACATGCATTTTGCAATGGCGACCCGGCTAGTGGGGCGAACCTGACACTCGCTTGACGGATTGCTGACCGCACAGCCGCATTAGCAGCGCGTCGAGATACAGTGCCTTGGCGCGTCCGCTATTGCCCGCTGTTCGCGCTTGATGCGACAGAGTCCATCGACTTTTCGCTTTCGTTCGCTGGGGATTGCTCATGGCCACGGCTCATGTCGTCCGCATCTGGTACCAGAGCTTCGTGCATCCGACCGAGCAGGCGCCGTATATCGACCGATTGCAGGCCTTTCTCGACAAGGCCGCAGGCGCCGGAATGAAGTTCGAGGTTCACGGCCTCGACCCGCCCGATCGCCATTTTCATCCGCTAAGCGAATTCCGCTGCGCGGCGCAAACCATCCGCAACGCGATCGAGGCCGAGCGTGCAGGTTATGATGCGTTCGTGATTGGTCACTTCCAAGAGCCGGGCCTTCTCGAAATCCGCGGCGCAGTCGATATTCCGGTTATCGGGCTCGGCGAGGCAAGCATGCTGGCCGCCCTGAGCATGGGCGGACGCCTCGGCCTCGTGACCATCGATCCGGCCTTCATCGACTGGCACGAACGGCAGGTCAGGATGCATTGTCTCGATCGCCGTGTGGTCGGCGTGCGTGCAGTGCACATGGACCTGGCGGCGTTCATGCGCGCATTCACTGACGAGGAGAGCTACGCCAGAGTGCGCGCCGATTTCAACGAGCAGGTCCGGCCGCTGGTCGCCGCGGGCGCCGAAGTCATCATTCCGGCGGGCGGCCTGCCGATGCTGCTGTTCGTGCGCGAATCCCCATTCATCATCGACGGCGCGCTGGTGCTCAACGGCATTGCAGTCGCCATCAAAGCCACCGAAATGGCGCTCTCGCTCAAAAGCCTGACAGGAAGCGTGGTCAGCCGCCGCGGCACTTACGCCAAAGCTTCCACCGCCTGTATCGAGGAATATTTACGAACGCGCTGGTGAGTTCCGTTCGCCTTTCTGGGCGAGTTTCGGCTGAATTCACCAGCGCCGACCCGGGCAGGCGACCATGGGTTGCGTTATCGGATGCTAATAGCACTTGTCCGCTGTGAAACGCCAATGCGCTGAGCCCGCGCTCCCGTCAGCAGTTTCGTAAATGGCGACGCAATCGATCGCCGCCACGGCGCGGCTGTCGGCCTGCCAGCAAATACGGAGAAGACCAACCCGCGCCCATTATGCGAGCAAGCGCCTGGCAGAGCTGGCGGCCGCGCGCGGCACTCCAAGGCGCATGGCATTAAACGGCAGGCATTAACAATGTGCAGTCACGCAACCGGCACGCTCAAGCGCGGCACAGCTCCTTGAGCACGACCGACGGTGCTTTTTGCAAGGATGCCTCATAAAGTCTCGCGCGAGCCCTGCACGACTGCTCGAAACTGCCATCCCTATTGCGAGTGCCTCATCCATTCTGATGAGCGGCGCCGCGCAAAAACCCGCAACTTCGAGGGGCTATCCCCAAAAGAATGAGTGCCTGCGCGCCGCCGGCAGCCGGTGGTTTGAAAGCAGTGTGCCCGCCGTCACAGACGGGCCGGGCGGATCGGTTTATTCCCTCGGCTGATCCTTCGGGCATGAGTAGGACCCGAGGGAACGTGAACTCAACGAACGAGAAGGAGACGCACCCTTGTCCCGCCGGCACTCAGTTCGCATGCGCGCTCGAAATTCTTGCCGCGGCCTGCTGCGCTCCCAGCCCGCCTGCACGCGATCGTCTTGGAATGGCAAAGGCGGACGCGCAGCCGGCGCGAACTTGCCAGGTTCGGCCATCGGGAGCTTCGCGATCTCGGCTATTCGAGCTGTGAGGTCAGAGCGGAAACCCGCAAGTCCTTCTGGACGCCGTAACGTCGAATTGTTCAGCGGGGAGCACTGTTCAGCTCCTCTTTGAAGCGCAAAGGAGCATGCCAGATGAGCGAATTTCCAGTCGGAAGGCGTTACGCCCGCGCCAGGATCCTCAGCAAAAGCGCTGATGCCGCAGACCACGTGAACGGGCATCTTTCCATGACGATCGAATTTTCGCTAATTGGCGTGCTGCTCGCCCTCAACGTCATGCTTCGCTTTCCCGACATTGGGGCGCTGGTCGCCCAGTACAACCAGTTCTGACCCGCACGCAGGGCGCAAGCTAACGCGCCCGCGCACCGGCAATGCAGGGTCGCGGCGGCGTCAAAGTGACCGCACAGAACGCGGCCCTATTTCGCGGTTATATTGGCAACATATTTCGACGTGAAGGTTTTGATGTCGCCCGGAACCTTCCCAAGATCGGCGAGCACCGCCTGACCTTCATCAGCGCCGATCATGATCGGTTGTGTCTTGATCAGATTGACGTAGGCGGTCAAAAAGTTCTTGTCGCGCCACATGTCGGCAAAGGCTGCGCGCATTTGCCCAGCGATTGGGTCAGGCGTGTTTGGCGGCATCACGGCGACGCGGAACATGGCGAGCTGCGGATCGCTCAGCGCCCGCAGCGCCCGGTATTCGAGGCTGTCGGCGAGCGACTTACCAGGGTGTATGGTGGCATAAAATTCTTCAAACGTCGGCATGTTCGGCAGCGCGGCGCTGCGCGGATAACCGCCATGGTGCCGCGGCGACAATTGCCAAAGCGGCAGGACAATGTTTCCCATTGTCGGCACGACGGACCCGGTCCAGCCAGACAACGAGGTGTTGGCCGCCTGTCCGATGTCCTGCAGAATCGCCGTTTCTACTTCCTTTAGTCCACGATAGGCCGGGATCGGTTCGTATTTGATGCCAAGCAAATCGAACGACAGGTCCATGTTTAGAGTATTGGTGTTCTCGGCATTGAGCGACAGCGCCTTGAACCCTCCGGTTTTCATCAAATCGGTCGCTACCTTGAGGCCGGGCGGCGTATCCTTGCGCATATAGACCACGAGCGGGCTCTCCACGCCGGCGATGAAGATGAAACTGGAATACGGCGTCTTCAATGCCGGATTGGCAAGAATCTGACTGATCACGTCGAGCGTGAAAAAGCCGATCGTCTCGCCGTTGGGCGCGGCCTGCCCGAGTTGGTTGCTGCCGATAATGCCGCCGGCGCCGCCGACGTCCTTGACCACGATGGCCGGATTGCCGGGAATGTGAACCGGTAGATGCTTGGCGACAATCCGCGCCTCAAGGTCCGTCGGCCCGCCGGCCGGATAGTTGACGATCATGGTGATCGTCTTCCCGTTGTAGGGTTGTGCCTGAGCCGTCGTTGGCGGCGTCGCGGCAAGCGCGAGCAGCCCGAGCGCCGTGACGATTGTGCGCAGCATGGAGCGTCCCTCCCTCGTTCCGCCCGATCCGTTTCCGGGACTTTACTTCTTGAGCTGCCGCTGATCAGCCAGCATTGTGCCAAGTCTGAATGGCTCGAACGTCGGCTTATACGACTTCTCGTCAAGAAACTGCCGCAAGCCGGTATTGTAGGAATCCTCCTTGTCGGTGGTCTTGATCGCCTGACCCTTCGCGGCAAGATAATCGTAAGCCTGCGGCACGTCCATCGTGCGCACGTGGCGGATGGCCTGTTTGGTCGCCCGCAGCACCAGCGGGCTTTTCCTTATCAGCCGTGCGGCGAGATCAATCACCGCATCTTCGAGTTTTTCGAGCGGTACGGCATAGTTCACCATGCCGATCCGGGCGGCTTCCTTGCCGTCGAATGGCTCGCCGAGACAGGCATAGTAGAGCGCATGGCGCGGCAGCACCACGTCGGCCACCACCTTGGAGACGAGCGCACCGGGCAGGATTCCCCAATTGACTTCAGACAGGGAAAAGGTCGCATTCTCCGCGGCGATCGCAAAATCGCAGCCGAGCAACTGCATGAAGGCGCCGCCGACGCAGTAGCCGTGTACCATGGCGATGGTCGGCTTGTCGTAATTGTAGAGCCGCTCCCAGCGCCAGCGATTGGCGGCTGCGGCGGCCTTCTTGCGCTCGGCGGGCTTGTTCTCGAGCTCGCGGAAGAAGCGCTTCAAATCCTGTCCGGCGCTGAAATTGCCACCCTCGCCGCTTACCACCACGACCTTGACGTTGTCATCGACCTCGAGCCGCGCAAGCGCATCGTCCATGTCGTAATGAAGCTGCGGGCTCATGGCATTACGCTTGTGGGGACGATTGAGTAGGGCCCAGCCGATGCCGTCGCCGATCCTGACCTTCACGCATTCGTACTTGTAATCAGCCATGAGTTTTTCCTCCAGATGCGGGTTTCAGCCGTGGGAGCGCAGTACGTGACGCGCCAGCGCCATTTTCAGGATTTCGATGGGGCCTTCAGTGATCATCATGCTGCGCTGGTCGCGCCAGAATTTTTCGATCGGCAGGTCCGTGGCGAGGCCCATGCCGCCGTGAATTTGCATGCAGCGGTCTGCCGCCGCGAACGACTGCGCGTCGCCGAAAATCTTCGCCATGTAGGCTTCGGCGCGGATGTCGCGGCCCTGATCATACTTCCAAGCGGCATCATAGACCATAAGCCGCAACTGATGGGCTTGCATGAACATGTCGGCGAGCATCCATTGCACCGCCTGCCGCTCGGCGAGTGGCTTGCCGAAGGTTACCCTCTGCTTGGCGTATTTGGCGCCGAGTTCGAGGCACCGCTCGATGACGCCGAGACTTCGGGCGCCATGACGGATGCGCCCGACATTGATCCAGTGCTGCGCGCGTCGAAAGCCGTCGCCTTCCTCGCCGATACGATTCTCCACCGGAACCTTGACGTCCTCGAAGGCGATTTCCCAGGGGCGGTCGTCGATCACCAGCTCCTGCGGCCGCAATAGCCGCACGCCCGGCGTTTTCATGTCGACGATAAAGGCGGAAATCCCGCCATGGGAGCCCTTGGCGCGATCGGTGGCGACGATCAGCTGTGCGTAATCCGCCTCGTCGGCTCCGGTGATGAAGCGCTTGGTGCCGTTGATGATGTAATGGTCACCGTGGCGCACGGCAGTCATCCGCATGCTGCCCGGGTCGCCGCCGGCGTCGGGCTCGGTCTGAGCCAGGCACCACTTGAGTTCGCCGCGCAGCGTCGGCAACAGATATTTTTCCTTCTGCGCCTCGTTGAGGAGATACAGAATAGGGCTGACATTCGGACCGAAAATCTCCACGCCGCGCGAAGGCAGCGCGATCGTGCGCCCCAGCTCCGACCATACCGTCACCTTGGCGACCAGACCCATGCCGAGCCCGCCGTATTCGGGCGGCACGTCGTAATGCGAAAGACCCAGCGCCGCTGCCTTCTTAGTAAGCTCGGCGCGCACTTCGTCCTTGAGTTTGTTGTTCATCCGCGTGGTGCGCTCGATCGGGATCAGCTCGCGATCGACGAACTTGCGTACGGTTTCTTTGAGCATCCGGATCTCGTCCGGAAGATCGAAATTCAGGCCGTTTGGGCCGGGGGCATCGTCCATTCTGTGCTCTTCTCAAGGTTTACGCTCTAGTGTCCGCACGTCGACAGCGCGGACGCCGTGGCCGCCGGCGAGCACCATCAGCGGGTTGATCTCGATCTCCGACATCCAGCCGCGCTGATCGATGTACAGGCGCGACAAGGCCGTCATCGCCTGCACGAGCGCATCGACATCGCGCGCTGGCCGACCGCGAAACGGCCCAAGCAAGGGCGCCCCACGCAGCGACGCCAGCATGTCCTTCGCCGTGTCTGCATCGATCGGCAGCAGGCGGATGGCAAAATCGCGCATCACCTCAACCTGAATGCCGCCAAGTCCGACGAGCATGAACGGCCCGAACTGCGGGTCCTCGCGCACCCCGGCTATCAGTTCAACGCCCTGGACCATTTCCTGCAGCAGAAAGCCATTGAGTTTCGCATTCGGATCATGCGCCCGCAGCCGCGCCGCCATTGCATCGGCGGCGGCGTGCACGTCGGCCGTCGCGCTCAGCCCAAGCGCGACGCCGCCGATCTCGGTCTTATGGCTCGCCTGCGGCGATAGGATCTTGAGCGCGACCGGAAAACCGAGCCGCGCTGCCTGCGCGCTCGCATCGTCAGGCGTTGCGGCAAAGGCGCTTCTTGGTTCGGCTAACCCGTACCACGAGAGCAGCGTGCCGGCCGAGCAGGGGACGGGGTTTTGAGTTCGCGTGCGCGCAGCCGGGAGCGTTGCGACGCCGCCTCGCACCGCGGCGGCGTAGCGCGCCAGATTTTGCAGCACGCGCACCGTCTCCGCCAGGCCGTGGATGAAAGGAACACCGGTCTCGCGCTGATATTTACGACTAATCTCGGTTGAGTTCTGTGCCATGCGGCCGAAAGCCAGCACCGGCTTGTCGGTCGATGCCGCGAGGTCGCGCAAGGCTGCGGCATCGGCCGGATCATCCGGGCTGGTCGGCACGAGGCCCTGCACGGTGACCAGATCAACGCTCGGATCGGCGCACACCACTTTACAGATCGCGGCGAATTTCTGGCTCTGCACGCCGACCATCGCGCCCACATCTAACGGATTCTCCGCCGGCAGGCCCGGATCGATCATCGCTGGGAGCTGGTCGCGCGTTTGCGGCGTGAGCGGCGCCATTTCGGCGCCCTCATCGTTGGCGTAATCGAGCACCAAGCCTTTGGCGCCGCCGGAATAGCAGACCATGGCGATCCGCTTGCCCTTCGGCAGCCGCCCTTGCGCAAAGCCAAGGCACGCCTCGATCAGATCATCGAGCGACGGACAGCGGACGATTCCATATTTGCGGCAGACCGCATCGAAGACCTGATCGTCGCTGGTGATCGCGCCAGTGTGACTCGTCGTCGCCGCCTTGCCGCGCTCGCTGCGCCCGACCTTGACGAGAATGATCGGCTTGCGGCGTGCCAGCGCCTTTTCGGCCGCCGCCATGAACGCCTGCGGCCGCCGAATGCCTTCGAGCAGGCACGCCACCATGCTGGTCTGCTCGTCCTCAATCATGAAATTGATGTAGTCGGCAACATCAAGATCGAGTTCGTTGCCGCTGGACACGGCGTAGGAAAAGTCTAGCCCGCGCTGCGCTGCCTGCTGCAGCCAGAACTGGAAAGTGCCGCCCGATTGGAACACTACCCCGACCGAGCCCGCGCCAAGGCCGCGCACCCGCTTGGCCGGATAAAGCAAAAGCTTCTCGCGCAGCGCCAGCGAGCCCATGCAATTCGGACCCGAGATTCGCAATCCATGCTTGCGGCAAAGCCCGAGCAAGGCCTCGGCGCGCTCGCGCCCTTCGGCATCGCCACCCTCTCCAAATCGCGCGGCGTAGATCAGCGCGCATTTCAGTCCGTTTTCCGCCGCCTCCGTGAGGGCGTCGACAACCAGTTCTGTGGGAACGATGGTCAGCGCCAGGTCAACGGCTTCCTCTATCGCGGCGAAATTCGGGTAGACCTTGCGACCCCAAACCTCGCGGCGCTTTGGGTTGACCAGATACAGCTTGACCGGAAATCCGCAATATTCCAGGTTTTCGTAGATCGACTGCGCCCAGCCGCCGCGACTGGAGTCCGATGCTCCGATGATCGCTAGACTTTTTGGGCGCAGGAGCTGATCAACCCCGCGGAACACCTCGTCGCTCCTCCATTCGCAATTTTGTTTTAGTTCGGCGCCGCATTGATCCAATGCAGTGCCGTTTCCCCTTTCGCATGCCGTTACAATGGTGACAACGACCGGCGAGCAGGGCTGAGCTGCAACTTGCACATGTCCCGTGCGGTTGGCGAGGCCGTTGAACGGAACGGCGCCCGTCGCACTCCGGCGCAGTTGAAACCCGCGGCTGGCCCCTTCTATCCTTGATGCATTGCAAACGACACAACCTCAGATTTTCCCCTTGACGCATCGCGGCACATAGCGGAGCAGATAACGAGCTTGAATGCGCGGCTAGGACGGTTGAGATGACCGGCATGATGACGAACAGGCGCACCGCTGTGACGATCTTGCTCGCGACAGGGCTTAGCCACGGGGCATCGCTCGCGGCCGTGGCGCAGGAGGATTATCCGACCCGCGTTATCCGCCTAATTGTTCCTTTTCCGCCTGGTGGCCCGACCGACGTGGTCGCACGCATCATGGCGCAGAGCGCTTCGCCCATCCTGGGCCAGCCCATCGCGGTCGAAAATCGTCCTGGTGGCGCCGCGGGAACGGTCGGCACCAGGGTCGTGGTCTCCGCTAATCCGGACGGCTACACGCTCCTGCTCTCGATCGCCGGCTCGCTGACTATGGCGCCGGCGCTCTACAAACTCGATTACAATCCACTTAAGGATTTGGCGCCGATCGCCATCGTCGAGGAAAGTCCGCAAGTCCTCACCGTCAATCCAGCACTGCCGGACACGCTTGCAAAACTTATCGCCTACGCTAAAGCCAATCCGGGCAAACTCGATCTGGGATCGCCGGGCATCGGCACGGTGCCGCACGTTCTCGGCGAGTATTTACAACTGTTGACGAACATCAGGCTCACTCATGTCCCCTACCGCGGAGCCGCTCCGGCGATCATCGATTTGTTAGCGGGGCAAGTGCAGGTGATGTTCAACAATCCGTCCGTGGTGCTGGCGCAAATCCAATCGGGCAGGCTGCGCGCGCTTGCCGTGAGCAGTGAGCATCGCTTTGCACAACTGCCGAACGTCCCAACTTTCAGGGAGCTGGGCTATCCGCAACTGACGGCGACCGAGTGGCTCGGCCTGCTCGCTCCCGCCGGAACACCGGAATCGATCATTCGTCGACTCAATTCGGCGGTCAACCAGGCGATGCAAACATCGAGCGTGCGCGCATCGCTGCAGAAACTCGGTGTCGAGAGCAAAGCCGTCACGCCACAGGCCTTCAAGACCTTCATGGCGGCGGAGACAGAGAAATGGACGCAAGTTGTCGCCAAGGCCGGCATCAAGGGCCAGTAGTGCCGCGCCTTGGTCGATCACGACTGCCCAGCCGAGCATGCCTCGTTCGCCCGCCGGCGACATGGGGATTACCGTGGCGGGAATCCAAACGGAACGGGACAAAATCGCGCCGAGACAAGCCGGGTTTCGCGCGCACAAAGCCGTGATCATCGGCAAAGCGGATCTGAGCGAGGTCAATTCCGTCGCCTGACCGAGAGTATTGGAAAAACGCCTGGACGACCCGATCATGCGTTCAATTATTCAGGATCGGAAACTCCTTCGGCGAGCGCGGGCCCGGCAGCGACTTTACGAACGCATAAATGTCCGCGATGTCCTGGTCCGATAGGACCCCGTCCGGATAGGCCGGCATATCGGTCACCGGGTTGCGAATTTGCGCCTTGAAGCCTTCGAGCGGCAACGCTGTGTGGGCGAGGAGCGGCGCCGGCCCATTGTAGGCGCCGCCCTCGCCGACACGACCGTGGCAGGTGAAGCAGGCCTCTTTGAGAAACACGGCTTTGCCACGGGCGGCGTCGCCGGCGGGCGCGTCCTGGGCCTGCGCCCGCGCTGCGGCTGCGCCGAGCAGGGCCGTGGCGCCAAAAACCGCGGCCGCAAACACTCTGAACTTAATCATGAGTCCCCTCCTCAGCGCGGGTCGGTGACGACGTCGACCACGGCCGGCCCGCCGGCTTTGACCGCGGCGATAGCGCGGGTCAGCGCCGGAGCTAATTCCTTTGGATCGCTGATTGGCCCCTCGCCGTGGGCGCCCATGCCGCGCGCCACGGCGGCGTAGTCGATGTTCGGATCCTTCAGCGTGGTGCCGATGTCCATTCTTTCGATGCCGCGGCCGTGCCGCGCCGCCATCGCAGTCAAATACATGTATTCCTGATGATAGGCGCGATTGTTATGCACAATATAGAGGATCGGAACGCTGTGATGCGCCGCAGTCCACAGCGCGCCAGGATTAAACATGAAGTCGCCGTCGCCGCCGAAGGCAAGCGTGAAGCGACCGTGTTTCTTGTTGGCGAGCGCAGCCCCGATCGAGGCCGGCAGGTTATAGCCGACGCCGGCGCCGCCGGAGCCGCCGTTCCACTGATACGGCTTCCTGACGTCCCATAGCCGGTGCATCCAGGATAGCCGGATCGCGGTGCCGACCAGTGACCAGTCTTCGTCCTTGATCTGGTTGTAGACCTCGGCGCACATGCGTGCAGTGGTGATCGGGCTTGCATCCCAGCCGATGGTCGCTTCGCTCCTCGAACGCTCGACCATGGTCTGATGCGCCGCGGCGAGTTTTTTGCCGCGCTCGGCAAAGTCGGTCTTGCGGCCTGAATCAGTAAGCCGCAGCACCGCGTCCGTGAGCGCTGGCAACGAGGCCTCGCCGTCGCCGGCGATGTCGAGATCGACGTCCTGCCAGCGGCCGAAATCCTGGTAGTTCGACTTCAGAAAAAGGTCGCGCACGCCGAGTGTGACGATTTTCGTGCCCGGCTTGGTTGCCGGATCGGACGTTCGTACGATGCGATCACGGAAATGCGTCACCGCTCCCCACAGATCGTTCATCTCAATTGCCAGAATGACGTCCGCCTGGCCGATCAGCGCGCGGCGAAAACTCTGATTGAGCGGATGGCGCGATGGAAAATTCATGCGGCCGTAATTATCGATCACCCCGCATTGCAGCGCCTCGGCGAGCGCGACTAGATTGGCCATACCCTCGGGCGTGCGCGCGACGCGGTCGCATAGGATGACGGGGTTCTTTGCCGCCACCAGCATCTTGGCGGCTTCGGCGAGCGCGCCGGCATCTCCCTGCGGCGGGATCACTGGCTCGAATTTGGGAATGCGCAGGGCCTTGCGGTCGGGTATCGGGTTTTCCTGCAACTCGCCGTCGAGCGCGATGAACACCGGTCCCATCGGCGGGGTGCATGCGATCTTGTAGGCGCGTACCACGGATTCGGCGAAATGCTGCAGCGAGGCGGGCTGATCATCCCATTTGGTGAACTCGCGCACGATCTGGCCGATGTCGACGCCGGCGTGCAACCATTCGGCGCCCGGCGCACGCTTGTCGGCCTCCATGATGTTGCCACCGAACACCAGCACCGGCACGCGATCGCACCATGCGTTGTACATCGCCATCGTGGCGTGCTGCAGACCGACCACGCCATGGCAGGCCATGGCGATCGGCTTACCTTCCATCTTGGCAAAACCCTGGGCCATGTGCACGGCGATGTCCTCGTGCACGCAGGTGATGATCTCGGGCTTGGTGTTGCCGCCGTGGTTGACGACGGCTTCATGCAGACCACGGTAGCTCGAGGCACAGTTGATGGCGAGATAATCGATATCGAGAGTCTTGAGGACGTCGACCATGAAGTCGCCGCCGCTCGAGCTCTGGTTTACCGGATCGTTCTCCGGCGGCATGGTTTCGGCCGCGATCTGCCGCGGGCCCGGAGGCGCCTTTTTGGACGGCGGCAAGGCGGGTACTGCATCGGCGGCGGCCGGCGGGGTGACCGCCGTCGCGGCAGCGGCGCCGGCCAGACCGGCACTTTTAAGAAAATTGCGGCGGCTTGATTCTCCTGCATTGCGGCTTTTCGACATGGCGTCCTCCCGTGGGCGCCGCCGGCGTCGAAGGGGGCAGCGCGTCTGTCAATTGGTCGGACTCTCGCTGCGATGAGCCTTGTCGTCAACCGTAAAGGCCACCGCTTCGTCTCAGAGACGTTCGCGAGGCTCGGCCCTGCTCTCCTGCAGCCAATGAAGATCTCCAAAATCAGAAGCGAGCATGAATCTTGGCTGGCCCTCAAATTTACGTTTCGGCACGATTGCGATGAGATTGACCGCATCCGCAGTATGCATCAGTTGATGGCCCTTTCCGGCGTGCATGTTCGCTGTTTCGTGAGCGGGTGCCAGGAGGGCTCAATCGGCGCCTCTTTACCCGGGCTCGCGCAGGAAGCGCAAATCTCGCCAACTGGCGGCTAACAATCTCAGCACCCGCTGCCGCTGCGTAGACAGAATGAACCGGTAGCCGCGTGGAGAAGTGCCGTTCGGCGGCAACGGGGTCGCGTCCTGGGCGCGCCAGCGTCGGCACTTAGAACATTCGAATTCCTTCAAGCACAGCGTCCGAGAGTTTGGAATCCGCCTTTGATGCCAACGGTCAGGCAACAATATCGGCTGGATTACGCCCGCCGCTGCGCGCGCCTGGCCCGTGCTTCGGTGTCGAAAATGCGGCTGACCATGACACTGGCGCTGCCGCAGTTCGTGCAGCGAAGTCGCTTGACGAAGGAAGCAATCGGCGCGGTCGAATCGACGCCGAACCGGGCCAGCGCGGCGTCGTCCAAAACGCCTTCGTGCCGGCAGTGCAGGCATCGCGCCAGGAGGACTAATTTGGCCGGCTTCACCACTAGGGCTCCTCAGCGCCGTGGGCCGCCATAGCGTCTCCCCGATTGCTGGAACGAAAGCTCTTCTGTCCGAAGTCGCGCACCGTTCCGGCGCTGAGCCGGTGTCCCGCTCTCGGCGGACTGTCCGGGGTAATCCCGCCACGGCGGCGGGCCCGTTTACGCAACGCTACCATGCTGCTCAGATATGTGGCCCGGACTGCAAATCCAGGTCGGCTTCCCGGTCAATGGCAGTCAGCGTGTTATCACTCCCGGTCCGTCAGCACGCACCGCGCAACCGGTCATGGGGCAGACAAACAGCGCCAACGCAGGATTGCGGTGCAAACTTGCCATAGGTACCCCAATTACCGGCAAACTTTGGCCGGCTTCGGCACGGATGGGCATCGCCAGACCAGGAACGCTATTTGTTGCGGTTGATCCGCTAAGCTTACGGCTGTGGTCAATAGCTTCCCGGCCGAACGCCACGGCTTACAAGAATTTGTCATGCCCGCTGCACTCTGATTGGCGACACGGCGCGGGCCGCTAAGCTAACCTGCGTCAATTCTGTCTGGCCGATCCGGAATCAAACCAATCGGCCCCCGCCGGAAGTTATGGCAGAATGTCTGCAGCCTTAATCCCAGGGGGCGCTGAATGAGCATTTCGAGCAGGTTGCTGTTTCTGCCGCTGCTAATCGTTCTCGTCGCCGCAACGCTGCCCGCCGGCGCGCAGCCCTATCCTTCGCATCCGATATCGATCATCGTGCCGTATCCGGCCGGTGGAGTAACCGACGCGCTAGTGCGTTTGGTTGCCGAACGCATGCGCGAGAAGCTCGGCCAGCCTGTGCTGACCGAAAACATGGGCGGTGCTTCCGGCACTGTCGGCGCCGCCCACGTGGCGCGCGCGGCGCCGGATGGCTACACGCTGTTGCTTGGTAACTCAGAGGCGTTCGTGCTCACTCCGGCGACGATGCCGTCGCTGCCCTACGATCCTCTGAAAGACTTTGCGCCGATCGCGATGCTGCCGAGCTATCCGTTCATTCTGGTGACGACCAACGATGTCCCGGCCAGTAATCTCAAAAAACTGATCGGCTGGATGAAATCGAAGAGCGATAAGGTCCTGCAAGGCACCGTCGGCAGCGGCACCATGCAGCAGCTCTGCGGTATCTCGATTCAGAACAGGATCGGAGCCAAATGGCAGCTCATTCCCTATCGCGGCGGCGCCCCAGCGATACAGGACATGCTTGCCGGGCAGATCAACTTCATGTGTACGGCGACGGGCAGTTTCCTGCCGCTGGTGCATGCCGGACAGATCAAGGCATTTGCGGTCACCGCTGCGAAGCGGATCGCGGCGGCGCCGGAAATCCCGAGCGTCGATGAAGCAGGTCTGCCGGGGTTTTACATCGGCGTCTGGAATGCACTGTGGGTGCCGGCCAGAACGCCGAAGGAGACTGTCGCCAAATTAAATGCCGCGGTAAATGCCGCCCTGTCCGATCCGGGCTTCCAAAAGAAAATGATCGAACTCGGTCTCGATATGCCGCCGGACGAGCAACGTACGCCCGAAGGGCTTGCAGCCAAGCGCGATGCGGACGATGCGAAATGGTGGCCAATTATCAAGGCAGCCGGGTTGAAAGCTCAATAAAGCGCGTCGGTGGCAGCTGACGTGTTCTCTCGAGGGCGATGAAGAAGGCTGTCCTGCCAGCTTTTTGCTGCCGCGAGTTCACACTTGTCAGTGAAGACAGAGCCGCCGATCGCGACCGTCCGCCGGAGGCGCCCGGTTAACGGGTGGCGAGGCCGGCATCTTCCCGAACGAGCGTCCTCAGTGCTCGATCAGGCGCGGCAAATTGCACGGTTTGGGAAAGAAGCCGTCGTGCTCGATCGCGTCGGTCGCATCAGCGTGACCGGACGTCAGCACGATTTTCAGGTCGCGGGATTGTGACCGCAGCCGCCGTGCAAAGGCAATGCCGTCCACCGGGGCCGCGCATGCAGACGTCGGTAAACACCACAGCAATATCGTCCCTGTTCGCAAGCACCTGCAACGCCTCGCTGGGGTTTGCCGTTTCGACGACGAGAAAGCCTGCGATCCGCAGTTCCTGCGCGATCATCGTTCGTATCAGCACCTCGTCCTCGACTACCAGTACGGCGGGGCGCGATCGCCGGCCTGCCGGCACTGATCGTTGTGTGGCTGCTGTCATATGGTGCCCTGCCTTTTCGGGCAGGAAACAAATGCGCGGACCATGCGCCGGGTTCCGATGGCGGCGTCCACATAGGCGCGGCACACCCTTGCTATGGATCGACGAACCGAACGCCTGGTGCGCACGGCTGGATGAGCTGAAAGACCCTCGTCCGAATGTTCGCCGCACGACGTTGACGCCGGTTCTCTCGCCAGATCGCCGTGCGAGCGTTGCCCGAGCCGATAGCATCAACCCTTCCAGGCTACGATCATGAGCCATGTCGAGTAGATGACCACCATCAAACGGTTTTGCCAGCCAATGCGCACCTGCGGGCCGAAGCTGGATTTTGGCGCGCCGTAAAAGATGATCGATCCGATGAATACAAGGAACCCTGCCCAAACGAGCAATGAACTCCAGGCCGGCAGAGATTGCGTCGAAGCTGGAGTTTGATCGCCTGAAAGAGTCAGCCGACGATCGTCGTTGCGGGTGGAAACCCAAGGACAAACAGCGCTGCAAATAGGGTATGGAGCCGACCGATGGACCTTTGTGACATCCACGGTGTTCCCGTGGGATCGGCGATGAACAGCGCGGAGCCGAGCGCTCCAAGCGCGACCACTGCAAGCGCTATTCCGCCCGGCGATAGCCCCAGCATCAAATGCAAGGCAAAACAGCTGGCCGACAGGCAGACAAATGCCAGCGACATCAGCCAACCGTGGCGGCCAAATGGCGTATTCGCTGATCAATCGCCAGGACGGATCAACCTGCGGCTTGAGGACATGCAGGGCAGCAACGATCAGAAGAAAGACGACAGCACCGCCGAACGTGACGCCGGCCGCAATGCTTGAGGTAATCATGTTCAGGGGCCCAGGGCCAAAGCGCCACTACGGACGAACCCGCCGGCGGCGATTTTTTACAAGGCATTCGCCCGGAAGCAAGCGGCCGCATGTCTGCCGATCTTGCGTTGTCTGGCGTTTGCGGTGTCGGCTGAGCCGTCAAACCGAACGATCGTGCGCATCAAAGCCGCATCTTGTCGGGGCGAGATGCGGTAAGAGCCTTTGAAGACGACCGTTAAGCGGAAGCGGACTCCAGGTCATTTCGGCAAGATCCTGTGTGGCCATCATGAAGGACAGCGTACAAAATAATTCCGTCAGCAAATTCCTTGCACCGCTTTCGGTTCACGATAATGCGCGTCGCACTCTTCGCGCATTCCCCACCCCTTTAATTGGGAATATTTCGGACGCTCGTCGAGTGCAGCGGCACTTCACCGGCCACTGGAAACGGTAAACCACACGCAGGCCTGACGCCGCGCTACTGCACAAGCCGGGCACGCAATCGGGTAAATTCGGCGTCGCTGATCGCGCCTGCTTGTTTCAGCCGATCGAGCTTGTTGATCTCATCGGCGACGCTGAACCCCACAATGTGCCGCAGCTCCTCGCGCGCCTGCTGAGCCTGCTGCACATTGCGCTCGCCCATGCCTCTTCCCTGAAAGATCAAATAGACAAGCACGCCCAGATATGGGAACACGATCCAGGCGATCACCCAGAGCGCCTTGATCCAGCCGGAAATGTCGTGACGTCGGAACAGATCAGCTGCAACCGTGATCAGCAGCCAGAACCACACGATGAAGACAAATATTGCAAGGGCGTCGAGCAGGAAATTCCGATAGGTGAAACCTTCTTGAAGGAAGAACATTGTAGTCCTCCTATGCTCTCATGCGAGCCAAATCAGAACCTTTCCGTCAGCCCTAAGCGAATCGTATGCAATCGTAATGAACCCTGCAGGGTATGTAAAACGGTCTTTGCTGTTTGCTCTTTTCTCCGTCGGGGATCCTTAATCGGAAGTTGCCGGGTAACTTCCGGTTCATCGCGCTCCAAGGGAATGCCCGGTAGCGGCAACCCCTTCCCGCTCGGTGCGGTAGCTGCCCCGACTCGGTTCCATTTGGTTCGACGCCGTGCCACCTATGGCTGCGCGCCCATCAGTGCAGGCGCCGGCCGCGGCTTGATCGGAGCTATCGCGCCTGCGCTTGCGGTGCCGGTGTCGATGTGCGCGGGTTCGGGCGGCCGGTCTGACTTGATATCGAGCGGCCCTTGCGCGCCAGCCGGCGGCCCCGGATCGTTCGCCGCGGCGCCGGCGCCGTTCTGTGCCGGCGCCGCCGGCGGCACGATCGGCTGCAGCCGTTCGATCGCGTGCGCTGGCCAGCCCGGGGGCGGCAACAGGTTGGGCGGGATCGCCAATTCAACCGCCGTGCCAGGCTCGACCAGGTGGGCACCCGGCGAGCTGAGATGGCTGCCCGGCATGGCACGGGCTTCGTGCTGCGCGGCCTCGATAGACTGGATGCGGCGCGTCTGCAGTTCGGCCCCGCGTAGCGCCAGCCAGGTGGTCAAGGTCGAAACGTCAAGCGAGCGCTGCGGTGCTGCGAGCGAGCCCTTGATGGTGACCGAAAGCCCGGGCCGTGATGAAACCAGGTCATCGGGCGGCGGCGCCGACAAGGTCATTCGCGCTCCGATCGTTCCTTTGCTCAGATCAATGGCGCCGTCGAGCGCAAGCTCCCCGCCGTCGTTCGTGGTCAGAGTCCCGTCCTTTACACCGGCCGCCCCGGACGCGATCGCGATGGCGACGTTCCCATTCGGCACCTCCACATGACCCTTGGCCAGAACAGCGTTCACGACGGTGCGCACCTTTGCAAGATCGATCGGGGCGCCGTCGCCGGCAGCCGCGATGGCCGCCTTGAAAGCCTTAAGATCGAGGCCCGCGAACTGCGCATTGGCCAGCGCCACCGTACCGCTGCCGTGCAGCGAGCCGACTAGGCTGAGCGGGCTCGCGCCGAAACCCTCACTCTGGACCGCCGCTGTCAATTGCCCACCGCCGACATTAAAACCCGGCCCGACAATCGCCGCCGCTGAGGCGCCGGCAAGCTTGAGGCCCAGGCGTGCCGCTAGACCGTCTGCGTTGCGGTGGAACGAGAGTGCGCCGGTCAGGTGTCCGCCGGCAAGGCTGCCGTCGATGTCGTCGAAGGCGAGCGTCGCAGGATCGAAATCCATGGTCCCTTTGAGGCCGGTCGCGATCAAACCCTGCGTCAACGCGGCGCTGCCGACCGTAAAATTCATGGCACCCTTGATCGGCACAAACGCCCCGGCACCGATCGTCTCGCGCGACCAGCCGCCGGCTGCGCTCGCCCGCGGCCAACCGAGCAGCAGAGCCATGACGCTTGCCGCATCGGCCTTGTCGGCCGCGATGGCGCCATCGATGCCGATGGGCTTTGTCAAATCGATCATCGCATGGCCTTGCAGCGAATGGGTTCCGACTATGGCGGCGAGCTTGGTGAGCGAGAGCTTTGCGCCTTCTATCGCCAATGCGCCGCGCGCAGAGACCGGGATCGCGGCCCCCGCCTTTCCGGTCATCGCCTGCTGCAATGGTCGCAGGTCGGCGGCCGTGAAGCTGAGCTGCAGCGCGCCCCTAGTGGGCAACGCCGCACCGGAAAGATGCACGCGGCCCTGGGCGCCCATACCCAACCCGCTCGCCGCCAAGCGGCCGTCGACCTGAAGATCGCCGTTGAGCGGGCCGCTCGCTGAAAACGCGAGCCGTCCCGGAAGTCGGTCAACCGTGAGAAAGCGATCAAGATCGAATAGTCGCACCAGTACCGTGCCGTCATCGGCATCGAGCCGGCCATGGAGCTGGATATCGGCAGCGCCGGTATTGGCCGGTTCGCCCGCAGCCGTGGCGTCCACGGCAACCTGCATGGTCGCCAGATTTCCACCGATGTGGAGCGCGGCGGTGCTACCGGATGTCGCCGCCGGTTTGACGTCGAGCACAGCATGCAGCGTTGCCGGCCCGAGCTGATCGGCGAGCCGCCGCAGCGCATTTGCCTGCTGCGGAGCAAACTTCGCGCCAATGGCGCTAAGCCCGTCGAGCGCGCCAGCGTCGAGATCAAGCGTGAGCTGACCGCTCGGCCGCGACGAGAAGGCATCAATGCGGCCGCTGAGCGCCAGCTTGGCGCCGGCAACATCGCCAATCGATAATGTGTCGATCCACCATTGTCCGGCGGCGACCTTCAGCCGCGCATTTACCGCCTGGGCATCGATTCCGGCAAAGCGCGCCTTGCCGATATCGAGAACGATAGCCGCCTCCTGCGGCAGCACGAGACCCCGCTGGCTCAGCGCGCGCGTGGCGAAGTTCGGCAGAGAATCGAGATCCAGGTCTTCGGCCCGCAGCTCGGCATCCAGCCGCGCCGGATGACTGGTCTGCGGCCAGTCATAGGCCAAGCGTCCACTGATGCTCTCATGGTCAAGGGTTGCCGAAAGCCGGTCGACCGCCATGCGGTCGCTGGCGATGGTGACGTCGCCCTGCGCGTTGAGCGCCTTCGGCTGTATGCTCAGGGGCCGGCCGCCGCGACCATCGATAAAGTCCAGCAATGCACCGGCATCGGCCGAAGCCAGGCGCGCGTGACCGTCAAACGAAAATCCCTGCGGCGCGCCAGTAAGCGCGCCGCTCAGAGCCATATCCGTCATGCCGGGAGCATGGAATCGGAGGCGGTCGAGGCGCCATTTGACGCCGTCATAACCAAGGTCACCGCGCAACGCCTCGATCGTGGTGCCGCCGACGGTGAGTGCGTCAATCTCGAGGCCGAGCCGCGCCGGTATCGGCAGCGTGGCTGCGCCCACAAAGGCCTGCAAAAAACTCCTGATCGCGACCAGCGGCGGCCGATGGGTGAGATCGGGCGCCGCCAGCGCCTGGTCGAGATCGAGCTGCAGCGCAGCGATCTTGCCGCCAAGCGACGGATGAGCGCCAAATTTCAGATCGGCGCTGCCGGTGAGATTGAGCGCGCGTCCTTCCGGCCCATAGCGGAATGCGATCTGCGTGACCGCCGCAGCTGCTGGTGTCGCCTTGATGGCGCCCGTGGCGCGCCATGCCACGCTCACCACCCGCTGTCCGTTCGCCAAAATGGCGCCGGCCGGCCGCGCCAAGGCCACTGTGCCGGCGAAACGCGGGACGCCTTGCGCGAATGTCAGCGTGCCGTTGAACTCGCTGGTCAGCGGACGGTCGGTCGGGTCGACCCCAACCCTGATCTTGATAGCGCCTTTATTGTCGGATGAACCGGACACCCGGTAGTCGTAGAGCGCGTCGCCGACCCTGGCGCCGCCTTCGCCGGCGAACGATCCGCCGAACGCGCCGATCTCGCCCCTGAACGAAAGCTTTTCCAAAACGAGCTGCGCGCCGGAGGCGGCGTCGGTCAGGGTGACGCGCCCGTCCTCGACGTCAAGATGCGAGATTGAAAGGGCGGGGCGCAGTGACGCTGGCGTTCCCAAGACATCGACCGCGCCGGACCGATCGAGCCCGACCGTGAACTGCGGAGCGATCAAACGCACCTGCGCAGCCTGCACTCTGCCACTCAGCAACGGGCCGAGCGCTAGGTCGAGCTTGAGCATGCCGGCGCGCAATTGCGGCTTCCGGCCCGCCGGGCCGGCATCGACCTCGTGCAGCGTGATCACCGGCGAGGGCAACAGCCGCGCCTCGATCGCGCCGTTGATGCGCACGTTGAGGCCGGTGAGCCGGCTCGCTTCGGTCTCGATCGTCGCGCGGTAGTGATTCCAGTCGACCACGAGTGGCGCCACGATGGCGGACACCAGCGCCAGGATGATCGCGATTGCCAGTGCGAGCAGCGTCGTCTGCACGGCGCCTCCATAACACTGCGCGGGCGCTTGTGCGAATCAGCTTAGATTAGCCGGCCGCGGTTTGCACGTCTGCGCGGAACATCGGCCAATGCGTCGGCGATCTGCCGGCAGCCGCTCCTCACCGCGGGCGTGTGCGTTGCGTTCGGGGCAATTCTATGTCGGTCGCCCACTCCGCCGATGAGGTCGCCGTCACATCCGCGAAAAGCGAGCATCCCATGTTCTCTGCTACAGCAGCCGGCGCATGGCGGTGATTATGGTTCCCGCTTTTCCGCGTTCGCGCCCCGGCCATCGGCGCACTGAAAAACCGCGGTAGCTCGCTGGCGAGTGTAGGCAGCTCGCCCCAACGCACGACGAACGCGTAAACCGGACATTCACCATCAGAGGCCGACAATCTTTCCCGGATTGAGAATGTCGCGTGGGTCGAGCGCCTGCTTGAGCGCGCGCATGACCGCGAGCGCCGGCTCGCCGTATTCGGCCTTGAGGTATTTCATCTTGCCCTGGCCGACGCCGTGTTCGCCCGTGCAGGTTCCGTCCATGGCGAGCGCCCGCGCCACCAGGCGTTCGAGCAGCGCCCTGGCGCGCGCGACCTCCTCGGCATCGGCAAGATCCACCAGCAAGGACAAATGGAAATTGCCGTCGCCGACATGGCCGAGGATCGGCGCCACCAGCCGGCTCGCGGCGACGTCCTGTTGGGTTTCGGTCACGCAATCGGCAAGGCGCGAGATCGGCACGCACACATCGCTGGCAATCGCCTGCGCGCCCGGCCGCAACGCGCGCGCCGCCCAATAGGCGTCGTGCCGCGCCTGCCAGAGCTTTGAGCGGTCCTCGGCGCGGGTCGCCCAATCGAACGGGCCGCCGCGGAGTTCCTTGGCAATCTCGCCGAAGCGCTGCGACTGCTCGCCCACGCTCGCCTCACTGCCGTGAAATTCCAGAAACAAGACCGGCTGCTCCGGCAGCGCCAGCTTTGAGTACAGATTGCAGGCGCGCACCTGCGGCGCATCGAGCAGCTCGATGCGTGCGACCGGAATACCGGACTGGATGGTGAGGATGGTGGCGTTGCAGGCGGCCTCGACCGTGGGGAACGGGCACACCCCCGAAGCAACCGCCTCAGGCAGGCCGGAGAGCCGCAACGTCAGCTCGGTAATGATGCCGAGCGTACCCTCCGAGCCGACCATCAGGCGAGTGAGATCGTAGCCGGATGCGGTTTTCTTCGCCCGGCGCCCGGTGCTCATCAGCGCGCCATCGGCGAGCACAGCTTTAAGGGCCAGCACGTTATCCTTCATGGTGCCGTAGCGCACTGCATTGGTGCCGGAGCAACGCGTCGCAGCCATTCCGCCGAGCGAGGCGTCGGCGCCGGGATCGATCGGGAAGAAGAGGCCCTGATCGCGCAAGTGCTCGTTCAGCTGTTTGCGCGTTATGCCTGGCTCCACTACGCAATCAAGGTCCTCGGCGTGCACGGCAAGCACGCGGTTCATCTCGCGGAAATCGAGGCAGATGCCGCCGAACGGCGCATTCACCTGGCCCTCAAGCGAGGTGCCGGTGCCAAAGGCGATCACCGGGACGCACGCCGCCGCGCACAGCCGCACGACCTCCTGTACATCCGCAGTGGCCTGTGGAAACACCACCGCGTCGGGTGGCTGATTGTCGATCCAGGTGACGGTATTGGCGTGCTGCTCGCGCACCGCGCGCGAGGCGACCAGCCGAGCGCCAAAACGGCTCGTTAGCGCCGCAATAACGCTCTCGACCGCGTTGCGGTCGCGCGCGCCGCTCTGCGTTGCCATGCCGGCCGTTTCCGCCAGGGTCATCGCCCGTCCTTGGGTTGCGCCGAACGTGGCGGCTCACCGCGTCGAGGTCAAGCGGGACGCCGGCCGCGTTGCGAGGCGCGAAGCAAAAGGAGGCGCTCGCGGGCGACGGTGATCGTTGATGCCGCTACGGCACTGCACATTCGGCTCTTCGTGGAACCCGCAAGTGCAGTTCGTCAGCGATCTTTCGCCACAGATCAGTGCTGATTGCGTTCCAACTGCCATCGCGCGCTTAAGAGCAAAGGGTAACGCTTCTATGTTGGCAACCAATTATTCACGTTGCGAAGAAATCGAGGATCTTGTGGCGTCTACGGCTAGAGCTTGGCACGGCCGTAACAACGTCACGCAGAATAGCAAGTCGGCGATCCCTGAAAAGTCCCGCCAACCTATTTGGCGCATCGCGACGAGCATTGCCACGATGCTGACGCAAAAATTCAAAGACAGAGTTCGGCAGCGCCTCCGCAGTGTGATTCGCAGTGGGCAGTGTTGCTCGCTCTCAATGGAGTCGATTATCAAGTTCTGGTCGAACGGCACTAGTCGCCCGATTCAGTCAGATTGAGGATATAGGCGCTTAAGTTTGACACGGGCATCCTTGGTGGTGAAGTGCCAATCTGACTTGGTGTGGTGGACATTGCGGTCGTGTTCCCAGGCGGCGATTTCGTCGATGAGGGTCTGCTTATCGGGAATCCGACGGTCGAGGCATTGGGCGAAGAGGATGCCGAGCTCGGATTCGGCCAGATCGAGCCAACTGCCGTGCTTGGGCGTGTAGTGCCATTCGAACCGCTCGACCAGCCGTCTGGCTTCGGTCGGCGGGAAAGTCTCGTAAAGTGACGCCTTGGCGTGGATGTTGAGATTGTCCTGGACCAGCACGATGGCGGTTTTGTGCGGGAAGTGAACATCGGCCAAGTCTTTCAGGACGTGCGCATAGTCGATGGCGGTGTGGCGGTCCGTCACCTTGACGTGGCGCCAGCCTTCGAGCGGCGCGAACAGCATGAACAGGTTGGCGGTGCCGTTGCGCTCGTATTCGTAATCGATACGGGCCACCCGTCCCGGCTTCATCAGGATCGGCACGCGCGTTTCGGCGATGAGTTGCTTAGAGGTCTCGTCGAGGCACACCAGCACCCGCTCAGGATCATGCGGCCGCGTATAGACGGCGAGCACATCTTCCATTGCGGCGACGAAGGCGCTATTGGCCTTCGGCGGGATTACCCAGCACTGCCGACGATGCGGTTTGAGACAGTTTTTTTAAGCGTGCGATGGATCGTTGTGTCGCTCGCGCGATCGACGATTCCGAGTTCCACGACCTTGTTCTCCAACAGCCGCAGCGTCCAGCGCGCACGTCCTTTCGGCGGTTTGGAGCAGGCGAGTGCGATCAGCTTGGCCTCCTTCTCGCCGTCGAAAATGCGCGGCACCGCGGGCGTCGCACGCTGCTTGCGGCTCAGAACCGCCTCGAATCCTTCTTCCACCAGTTGCTTACGCACGCGGTAGAGCATCGATTTGCTGGTGTCCAAAGCTGCAATGATCTTGCCGTCACTCCAGCCCGGCCCGCGCTCCGAGACATCGGCCTTCAACAGGATCCGGGCCTTGAGCAGCCGTCGTGCCGGGCCCTTTCCCTTGCCGATCAACGTCTCAAGCTGCTCACGCTCCTCGATGCTCAATCTGACCACGTACTTCTTTACCGCAATCTGCTTCCCGCTCATGATGGTCTCCCTCGTCCAAGCTGACGAGGAAAACGAATCATCAAATAGTTTCAAAATGGTTGAAGCGGGCGACTAGCGAGCGGTGCATAAACTGATGGTGGCGCATGGCCCGGGCTGTGCCGACGGTGCGCAAAGTCGCGTCGATCTCGACCGCTTGTCGCCGTCAGGCGCCTTGTCGCGGAGCGTTGCAGCGTCCCTTAGATGTATCGGCCCCGTGGCCTGATCATGGGTGACCACGCGGCAAACTCTCGGCATGGTGCCTCATTTACTTGCCGAGATGTCTCACGTCGCGCGCCATCTCAAGACAAGTGATCAAGTCGGTGTAGCTAAACTCACCACCCATCGTGGCTTCCGCGATGCAGTGTTGCTTGTCGCTTGATGAGAACGTAGACCATTCCTTGATCATCGCTTGGCGGTCTTCTTGCTCTGCTTTCATGCATTCATCAAACGTCACAGTTCGAAATCCCAATTGCAAAGTCGATTGATCGGTAATCCCACGGCAAAGCGGTGACACATTCAATTTGGGAAAGCGATCGGATCGAGCCGACACGCTTCCGACCAGGAGCGCGGGTAGCACGAGGACTGCTGCCAAATCAACGCGCATCGTACCCTCTTTATTTGCTGGGCTGCTGGCCGCGCCAAGAGTCGCCGCCAGGCGCCTTGGGTGACCCTTTCACAGCGCCAAGGAATTTCATCGGGCTTGCTCCTGGCCTACGACCCGCTGTGATCCCTCGCGGGGCGGGGGCGGTGCGAAAGGGGGCTGCTTGAGCCGCCCTTTGTTGTCCTTCAGGCGATCCAACCATCGCCTTGACAGCCTTATTGCCCTTCGTGCGCCTTCAGCAGCTCCTGGACTTGTCTCTTCACGGCTTCAAGGTTAAAGGACGCCGGCGCTTGCATGGGGGGATAATTAAGAGCGGTCTCTGCCAGGTCCGAGACCTTCTGCTGGACGAGCACGAAGCGCCAAAACTCGCGGGCATAGAAGTCGTTCATGTAGCCGCCGCCGAGGTCGTTCACCGACTCGCCGCGGATTGAAGGCGTCCGCTCGAACGGGTCCTGGCGGAGGTTGACGATCGTGGGCATATCGGTCGTCGTTTTTTCTCCCGGCCAGCCATAGGGCTGCTGGTAGAACTGGAATTTTAAGTCATCGATGCGGATGGCTCCGAGATTCGGCCCGCCGAAGTAGAACAGTTCGTGGCGCGCTGATGGCCCATTGCCCAGCAACAAATCGAGTTGATTGTAGCCGTCGAGATGGTTCTTGTAAGTGCGGTCGCCGAGCTTCACGCCATTCAACAGTTGCTCGGTAATGTTCGGATTGCCGGCCGCAGCGGCGAGCGTGGGCAACCAGTCGAGCCCAGAGAAAATGCCGTTTTCCACCCTCCCCGGCTTGATTTTCCCAGGCCAACGCGCGAGGCACGGCACCCGGAAGCCACCTTCGAATACTGTTCCCTTCGTGGCGCGGAATGGCGTCATTCCGCCGTCTGGCCAGGTGAACACTTCGGCGCCATTGTCGGTGGTGAAGATCACGATGGTGTTGTCGGCTTCGCCGATATCGTCGAGGTGCTTGAGCAGATCGCCGACCGAGTTGTCCAACTGCGCCATGCCGGCCTCTTCCACGTTGTAATTGGATTTGCTGTTCATCATCGCCTGGTACTTGGGCGCCAGGTAAGTGAACACGTGCATGCGCGTGGGGTTGTGCCAGATGAAAAACGGCTTGCCCGCCTGCTTGGCCTGGTCAATGAAGCGCTTTGAGTTGTCGACCAGCACTTCGTCGAAGGTCTCCATGTCGTACTTGGCCTTACGGCTTGTCTGCCACTTCTGCATGTCGGCCATATTCGGGAATGGCGCCAGTGGCCCCTCGTCGACGATGCGCTGCTTGCCGACCTTGCCCCAGCGCGGCATCACCGTGTCATCGTCCGTCTCGGTCGCGTAGGAGTGCACCAGGTTGCGTGGGCCGTACTTGTCGATCCAGTCCTGCGGATAGTCGAACCAGTAGGGATCGGACATTGCATCGAGGTGGTAGAGGTAGCCGAAATACTCGTCGAACCCGTGCACTGTCGGGAGGAACTTATTTAGGTCGCCGAGGTGGTTCTTGCCGAATTGCCCGGTCGCGTAGCCCATGGATTTCAGCACGGTGGCGAGGGTGACCGCTTGATCCGGGATGCCGACATCGGCGCCGGCCTGGCCGACGGTCGTCATTCCTGTGCGTAGCGGCAGTTCTCCGGTGATGAAGTTGGCGCGGCCGGCAGTACAGCTTGCCTCTGCGTAGTAATCGGTGAACAGCATTCCTTCGCCGGCAAGCTTGTCGAGGTTCGGGGTTTGTCCCGACATGATGCCCCGGTGATAGGCGCCGATATTGAACCAGCCGATATCGTCGCCCATGATCACGAGAATGTTTGGCTGTCGACCCGACGGCGAAGCAGGCGTTTGCCCCTGTGTGGTCTGCGCAGACGCAGCCGAATGCAACGCCGAGGCGGCGGCGAGCGTCGTGCCCGCGAGCAGCATGTTGCGGCGACTCAACTTGCTTTTATTGGCTTCATTATTGGTATTCATCATGCGCTCCTTGCTCGAATGACACACCGAAATCCGACGTGACTTGTCGACGTGTCGACCGGCTGCGCGTGGCGCGCCGCCGGCCGATAGCGCCGGCAGTAATTGGGTGCGCACAAATGCGAGCCGCCTTTGATGACCTTGCGGGGAATCTTGATCTGCGGCTGGCACGGGTCGTAGCTGTCGTGCTCGCGGCCGCCGCGCGGGTTTTCCGGAATACAGCACGCCTTCGGCGCATCGGCTTCGTGCTTGGCTGACCACCAGTCGGTGGTCCATTCCCACACGTTGCCGATCATGTCATAAAGGCCATAGCCATTGGCCGGGAACGCCATCACCGGCGACGTGCGTTCGTAACCGTCGGTCGCGAGCTTCTGGTGCGGAAAGGCGCCCTGCCAGAAATTGGCCATCCGCTTGCCACCTGGCGTGAGCTCATCGCCCCAAGCAAATTCGGCGTCGTCGAGTCCGCCGCGCGCGGCAAATTCCCATTCGGCTTCGGTCGGTAGTTCCTTGCCTGCCCATTTGGCATAGGCTTCGGCGTCACCATAGGCGACATGGACTACCGGATGATCGTCGAGCCCGCTGCTCGAACTGCGCGGTCCGTAGGGCCGCCGCCAGTTGGCGCCGAATTTGAATTTCCACCATTGCGACCAGTCGCGCAGATCGACCGGATGGTTCGGCGGCGTAAAGACCAGCGAACCCGCCTTGAGCATGTGCGGCAGCGCACCCGGATAATCTCTCGAGTCGGGCCGGGTTTCGGCAATAGTGACGTAGCCGGTCTCGTTGACGAACTTTCTAAATTGCTTGTTGGTAACGGGAGCGCGGTCGATCCAGAAACTGTCGACGCTCACGCGATGCGTCGGCGCTTCTTCCGGGTAATGGCGATCGGAACCCATCCGGAACGTGCCGCCCGGAACGAAAACTATCGTCGACACACTCCTCTGATCCACAGACGTCTCCAAAACCTTTTTCGTCGCGTTGAGCAGCGGGCCTTATTTCATTGCGCTACCTCTGGGCCGCGGAAACGGTTGAGAGCGCAAGCAATGACGATCAATATGACCAACGAAGCGCAGGTGCCTATTGGACTGTGGTCCAATAGCGGCGGCCCGGGTAGGTTCAGGGAATGCGGAACACTAATTGTAAATCTGGTTCTTTTAAAAGAGCTTCAAATTTGATTTCACGGTAATTGTGATCCTGTGCTGATCTTCCAGAAAGCCGGCAATTCAATTGAAAGTGACTAGCGGCGCGCCGTCGCCGGTTTGACATTGAGCTGCGTAGAAATTTGGATCATTGTTTTGAGATGCGCGGGAGAATAGCCGGTACCGCAGTACCGCTGGCCAGCCTCAGGGGCGTTTGGATGGGCGGGGCGGTGATCTGTGCTATGCTTTTGGCGCTGCTGACTAAGAACGCATTCGCCGCTGAACAACCGCGCGTTCTTCTTCTGCACGCTTTCGGCCACCCCTTTTCACCGTGGAGCGATATGGCCGGCAGTTTTCGTGCCGAGCTGGTCAGGACTTTGAGGGAACCGATCGACCTTTATGAGGTCTCGCTTGACACGGGACAGGCTGATAATTCCCAGGATGAACAGCCGTTTGTAAATTACATCCGGGCCCTTCTCGCCGGACGCAAGCCCGATCTAATCGTTCCTGTCGGCGCTCCCGCCACCTTCTTTATTCAACGGCATCTCACGCAATTATTTCCGGCTGCACCAATGCTCGTCGTGGGCGCCGACTTGCGGCGCGTCCCTACCGCCTCATTGCCGAACAATGCTACGGCAGTATTACTTGATCTCGATCTGCCGGCCTACATTGAAAATATTCTGCGACTGCTGCCGCAAACAACACAAGTGTCAGTCGTAGTCGGCAACTCTGCTGTCGAGCGATTTTGGATAGCTGAATTGCGCAAGGACTTTTATCAGTTCAAAAATCGCGTGAAGTTGGAATGGTTTAACGACTTGACCTTCAGTGAAATGCTGCATCGTGCGTCCACCATGCCGCCCCACTCGGCCATTCTTTGGTTTCTCCTTTCGGAGGATGCAGCCGGCGTCCCCTACATGCAAGATCAGGCGCTCGAAGCGATGCGTGAAGTAGCCTCGGTCCCGATCTTTGGGTTAGGCGATTATGAATTGGGCCGAGGCATTGTTGGTGGGCCCTTGATGCAAACTCGCTCCTTGGGGCGAGCAGCAGCGGAAGTCGCGAGGCGTATCCTAAAGGGCGAAAAGCCCAGTAGCATAAACCCGCCGGCGGTACTCTTCGGTGTGCCTAACTATGACGCCAGGGAGCTGCGCCGATGGGGTATCAGCGAGTCGTTGCTACCAACCAACAGCATCGTGCAATTTCGCGAGCCCAGCGTATGGGAGCAATATCGTTGGGCGATCATTTTGGCTGGAGCTATTATTGTTGTTCAGGCCCTCTCAATTGCTTACGTACTCTTCCAAGGCAGGCGGCGCCGGGTAGCTGAAGCCGAAGCGGCCGCGCAACGGCGGGAAATGGCGCATCTAATGCGTGTGTCCGTGCTGGGAGGGCTTTCCGGCGCAATAGCTCATGAAATCAACCAGCCGCTCACAGCAATCTTGTCAAATGCTCAGGCAGCACTTCACCTCCTGGCGCAAAAATCGCCCGATCTCGTCGAAGTTCGCGAGGCAATCGACGACGTTGTGCGTGAGGACAATCGAGCCGGCGAGGTCATAGGACGCCTCCGAAAGCTGTTGAGGAAGGGTGAGAGAACATTGGAGGCAGTCGATCTCAACGAGCTGAGCATCTCGACGCTCGCGCTTCTCAAAGGCGAATTGATCGCTCGGCGGATCGAGAGTGAAACCAAGCTTGCGGACGCCTTACCGCCGATATTGGGCGATTCAGTCCAATTGCAGCAAATACTCCTCAATCTGTTGATGAATGCGATGGATGCGATGGCTTCAACCCCGATTGCAAAAAGGCATCTCTTCATTTCGACGCGTGCTACGGAAACCGGAAGCGTCGACGTCTTGATCATAGATAATGGCCACGGAATAGCGGCAAGCCAACAGGCGAGCCTGTTTAGACCGTTCTACACCTCGAAGGCGCAAGGGTTGGGCCTTGGTTTGGCGATTTGCTCCACCATAGCGCAAGCGCACGGCGGAAAACTAACGCTGGCCAATCATCAGCCGGGGGGCGCGATCGCAATATTGTCGCTCCCAACGCATCAGCAGGTGGTGGCGACCAAATGACACGCAGGGCGTTTACTATAGAAATCGTCGACGATGACCCTGGCGTTCTCAAGGCGCTGTCGCGGCTTCTGGGCATCAACGGCTACGAGGTGCACTCTTATACTTCGCCGGAAGCCTTTTTGGACGCGCGCGATACTGGCGTTCCCGGTTGCGCGATATTGGACGTGTTGATGCCGGGGCTTGATGGCTTAGCGCTGCAGCAGCTACTGAGCGCCGGCGGCGGCCAGCGGCCCATCATTTTTCTCACGGGAGGGGGCGATATTCCAACCAGCGTGCGTGCCATGAAGGCGGGTGCAATCGATTTTCTCACAAAGCCAGTAAACGAGAAGGATTTGCTCGAAGCGGTCGCCCGCGCCGAGCAGTTGGATGCCCGGAGACGGGCAAACCGAGCCGAATTGGAGGCCATTCAAGCGAAGATCGCGAGATTGACGCCGCGGGAACGCGAGGTTCTTGCACATGTTGTTGCTGGGCGGTTGAACAAGCAAATTGCCGGCGAGCTGGGAACAGTGGAAAAGACCATTAAGGTCCACCGCGGACGCGTGATGGAGAAACTCGGGGTACGAACAGTAGCCGATCTCGTCCGTTTGGCAGAGAAAGTGGGCATTTCGGTTGGATAAAGTCTCAAACGTGCATGTTGGACCTAGGGCCAACTCGACTGATCGTCATGAGCCCTTTATAAAACCCTGAATGGCCAAGACCACACGGACGGCTGCTATTGTCGACGACGATCCTTCTGTGCTCAAAGCATTGAAACGGCTTTTGAACACACGTTCATTATCAGTGAAAACGTACGAATCAGGTCCGCAATTTCTCGCCTCCTTAGACGAGGAGCTGCCGGATTGCCTTATTCTCGATCTGCAAATGCCATGCATGTCCGGTTTGGAGGTTCAGCAGCATCTGTTTCATCGGGGTGTTCAAATTCCGACTATTTTCATAACGGCACACGGAGACGCCGCCACACGCCAACGATGCGAGTTTGCGGGCGCAGTCGCGTTCCTCGCAAAACCGGTCCCTGATGACGTGCTGTTCGCCGCGATCGAGAGTGCTTTCAGTGGCGCAATCTAATCGATCGTTGCGGACTGCGACTTGGCAACCGAGGGGCCGAAAATCAGCCAGCCTTTGCCAGATCGTGCCCCTGTCGAATTTTAGGGCAAGACTGCGAAGCGATGCGGGTGCGTGAATTTCGAAACCGCTCGCGTAATCTGCTTCCACGAACAATGTTTCTGAAAAACTCGCTGAGATCGACATACCGCCTTTGGCGTCAACACAATTACGCGGGTATCTGACCAGCGACATCCCAGTCGGCTTGTACAGCCACACGAACTTGGCGGATACCGCCTCGCCACGGAGCGCCGGACGGCGGTGTGGGGCTACACCTACCGCGATCAGAAGACCGGCTATTTTTTTCATGGTGACTGGACTGACCGGGAACTTCACAAATCACGAGACAAACTACGCGAGCGGTATCGAATTGCCACCTTCATTGGGCCGCCTCTCAGTTCCTGAGCAAGCAGGTGCTCGTCGGCTTGTCGACTATGCGTACGATCGATCAGCTCACCCCAGCCAGCGGTGCGCGCCGGTCTTTTTCTCCCTTCAACTCGCGAGCAAATCGGCTGCATCTTTCCGGCCGGGCACATCTAATCTGAAGGCTTCCGGCGAGTTCGACACGCGAACCGGCCAGACGGCTTGGAACGTGTGGCTGACATTCGCCCTTTCGCCCGCACCCCCGCCGGCTACATAGACCTCGGAAAAGCCCATGGGAATTCAGTCCAAAGCTCTTCAAGTGCGGGTACGAGTAGCCAGACCTGCGGGCGTGGACGCGCCGTTGCCGGTCACAGCGTCGGGCAAGGGTACGCTTCCGTGTTTAGGCCACCCGGCGCGACGCTTTGGTGTGCGTACGGACAAGGGCGCGGGTAGGTCGCAGAAGCCGGACATCGCGCACGCCACGTCGTGACATGGCTGTGGAAAATAGCTGGACCTGCATGCCGTCCGGTCCGTCCGGACGGGAATACTCATCGAAAAGCCGGCGCGATCCTCCCTTCGCGGCGCCCGCAAAACATTCCACAAGTGCGGGCCAAGCGCTCACGACCCTTAAAGATGCGAGCAGCCGATCATGGCAACACCGCGCGACAACGCGGGCCCGAGCGGGCAGGCTCCCATCGCCCGGCATCGCATGCTATGGATGCCGCTATGCTTGAACGCCGCCACCGAGGGTCCGCTCCGCCTACACCCTTCGTCTCGTCGGTGATGCGCGTCGAGCCGGGCTGGATCGACCATAACGGCCATCTCAACATGGCCTATTACAACGTCCTGTTTGATCGGGCGGTGGACGAGGTCTACGAGCTGTTGGGGCTAGGCCTCGCTTATGTGCAGGAAACCCACCTCTCCACCTTCACGGCCGAGGTGCACGTGTGCTATCTGCGCGAGCTTCTCCGCGATGCGCCGGTGCGCGTGAGTTTTCAGCTACTCGATTTTGACGCCAAGCGCATGCACTATTTCGAGCAACTCCATCACGCCGAGCAAGGCTGGCTCTCGGCCACATCGGAGAACATGGCGCTCAATGTCGACACGAGGGCGAAGAAAGTCGTCGCCTTTCCGGAGAACGTCTTGGCGCGGCTGGCGCAGATGAAGGCGGCCCACGACCAGCTGCCGGTGCCGGACGGCGTCGGCCGGCAAATTGGGATGTCGCACGGTCGCGCCAGATGAACCTGCGCAAAATCACCATCCGCGAGCACCGCATCCCACGCGTTGAAGCCAGGCCCTATATTGCCGTGCAAGGGCCGGACGGGGCGCTCTGGTTCTGCGAGAGCGGCACCTCGAAAATCGGCCGCTTCGATCCGGACCAGCAAACGTTCAGCGAGTTCGCGCTGCCGAATAAAGATGCCATGCCGATCGGCATCACCGTGGGCGCCGACGGCAACCTCTGGTTCGCCGAAAAGGCTGCCAACGCGGTCGGCCGCATGACGCTGCGCGGCGAGATCATGGAGTTCCCCCTGCCGACGGCGAATGCCGGCCCGGACGGCATCGCACTCGGGCCGGACGGCAATGTCTGGTTCTCCGAGACCGAGATAAGCCGCATCGGCTGCATCGGCCCCGACGGGTACATCAGCGAATTTGCGGATGGCATTTCGCCCGGCGCAAAACCGCTGTCGCTTGTGGTCCGCGACGGTGCTTTGTGGTTTTCCGAGGCCGCCGGCAACCGCATCGGCCGTATCAGTCTCGACGGCAGCGTCACCGAATTTCCCATTCCGAGCCATGACAGTCAGCCGCGCGCCATGGTGACCCATCCGGACGGCAGCATCTGGTTCGTGGAGACGAGCACCAACGCGCTCGGCCGCGTCGATCGCGCCGGCCGCATCAGCGAGCATCCGGTGCCCACGCCGAACGCGGCGCTGCGTGGCGTCACCGTTGGTGCCGAAGGCGACCTCTGGTACACCGCCAACGCCGCCAACAAAATCGGCCGCATGGCCCCCGACGGCACCGTGCGCGGCGAATACGCCATCCCGACCCCGGCAGGTGGTGCGCGCTGCATCGCCGCGCTTTCCGACGGCCGACTGTTCTTCACCCAATACGATGCCGGCCTGATCGGGGAAGTGGTTTTTGGCGAATAGCGTATGACGAGTGGTCAATAGGGTCGAAAGGGCTGCGCCGGCGTCCCTTCTTCCCCGGAGGAAGCCGAAGACACTGAGGTGTGTGTACCCCCTTTCGTCATCCCCCATCTGCCATTCGCTGTTTGTCCCCCATAAGCCTCGTAAAAGCCGCCTCCAGATGCCATCTTTTCCTGAGAATCACATGAGCATCATCGGTATCACTTGGCTGACCCGCTGAAACGCCCTGCTGAGCCGGCGACCCCGCTGGAACCCCCTGCGGGCGGGATCGCCGCGCGGGCGCGCGCGGCCGGCGGCGCTGCGCCCTATCTCGCCGGGCTCAATCCGGAGCAGCGCGAAGCCGTCGAAACGCTGGACGGCCCAGTTTTGGTGCTGGCCGGCGCCGGCACCGGCAAAACCCGCGTGCTCACGATGCGCATCGCCCATATCCTCGCCACCAGCCGCGCCCGTGCCGGCGAGATCCTCGCCGTCACCTTTACCAACAGGGCGGCGCGGGAGATGAAGGCGCGGGTCGGCGAGATCGTCGGCGGCGTGGTTGAGGGCATGCCCTGGCTCGGTACCTTCCACTCGATCGGCGCGAAAATTCTACGCCGCCATGCCGAGCTGGTGGGGCTCAAGTCCGACTTTACCATCCTCGATGCCGACGACCAGATCCGGCTGCTCAAACAGCTTCTCAAAGCCGAGAACATCGACGAAAAACGCTGGCCGCCGCGCGTCCTGGCCACGCTTATCGACGGCTGGAAAAATCGGGGGCTGCTCCTTGAGCAGGTGCCCACGGGCGAAGCTGGCGCCTTCGCCAAGGGCAAAGGTTTGAAGCTCTACAAGGCCTATCAGGAGCGGCTCAAAATCCTCAACGCTGCCGACTTCGGCGACCTTCTCCTGGAAAACATTCGCCTGTTCCGCGAACAGCCCGATGTGCTGCGGCAGTACCAATCGCGCTTCAGATTTATCCTGGTCGACGAATATCAGGACACCAACGTCGCCCAATATCTCTGGCTGCGGCTGTTGGGGCAGAGCAGTAAAGGCGCACTGCAGCGCCAGGGGCTCGTCGTTCGAGACGCCGCGCCCCGGCCCGGTCCTCAGGACGAGGATCAAAGTCTGCCCGAGCAAGGCTCGTGGCGTGATGCCGAAACCACTGATCCTCAAGCCACTCCTCCTCATCCCGAGGAAGTCAAGGATGTGCCCGCGCCGAGGCTGCGCAAGAACATCTGCTGCGTCGGCGATGACGACCAGTCGATCTACGGCTGGCGCGGCGCCGAGGTGGACAACATCCTGCGCTTCGAGCACGATTTCGCGGGCGCCAAGGTGATCCGGCTCGAGCGCAATTACCGCTCCACTGGCCACATCCTCGCCGCCGCCTCGCACCTGATCGCCCATAATAAAGGCCGCCTCGGCAAGACGCTGCGCACCGAAGACGTGCTGGGCGAAAAGCTCACCGTCACCGGCGCCTGGGACTCGCTGGAGGAAGCGCGCGCCATCGGCGAGGAGATCGAGCAGCTGCAGCGCGGCGGCCACAAGCTCGATGAGATCGCCATCCTGGTGCGCGCCTCGTTCCAGATGCGCGAATTCGAGGACCGCTTCGTCACGCTCGGTCTGTCCTACCGCGTCATCGGCGGCCCGCGCTTTTACGAGCGCGCCGAAATTCGCGACGCACTGGCCTACCTGCGCGTGGTCAATTCGCCGGCCGACGATCTCGCTTTCGAGCGCATCATCAACGTGCCCCGGCGCGGGCTCGGCGATGCGACCGTGCAAGTTCTGCACGGGCATGCGCGCAAGCGCCGCGTGCCGCTCAGCGAGGCCGCACGCGCCGTGATCGAAACCGACGAGTTGAAACCAAAGCCGCGCGGAGCGCTGCGCGCCCTGCTCGACTGCATCGAGCGCTGGCGCGCCCAGCGCGATGCGCTGCCGCACACCGAGCTCGCCGAGATTATTCTGGACGAATCCGGCTACACCGAGATGTGGCAGCAGGAGCGCTCCGCGGACGCCGCCGGCCGGCTGGAGAATCTGAAAGAACTCGTGCGCTCGATGGAGCAGTTCGACAACCTGCAGGGGTTTTTGGAACACATCGCGCTGGTCATGGACAACGAGAAGGCCGCCGACGTCGACGCGGTCAGCATCATGACCCTGCACTCGGCCAAAGGCCTCGAATTCGACACGGTATTTTTGCCCGGCTGGGAGGAGGGCTTGTTTCCCAATCAGCGCACGCTCGATGACCAGGGCCGCTCCGGCCTCGAAGAGGAGCGCCGCCTGGCCCATGTCGGTCTCACCCGCGCGCGCAAACGGGCGAAAATCTATTTCGCCACCAACCGGCGCATGCATGGCCTGTGGCAGACCAACATTCCCTCGCGCTTTTTGGACGAGCTGCCGGAAGCCAATGTTGAAGTCATGGAAGCGCAAGGCGGCTTCGACGGCTATGGCGGCTACGGCGCTTCCCGCTTCGACGCCGCCACCTCCTTCGGCTCCAATTATGGCACACCCGGCTGGCAGCGCGCGCAAGCGAAACGGGCTGCGCGAATCGATGAGAGTTTTTCAGATGGGGACGATGCGGAATACGAGCCCGCCACCGGCTCTCTTCACCATTCCCCGGAGGGGAGAGGGCGGGCGTCCTTTGACGACTCCGCCGGACCCGAGGGTGAGAGGGGTCGCATTTCTAGGTCGGCCGCTCGCCGCCTGCCGCTCACCATCGAAGGCGAACTCATCGCCAAATCCACGGGGATCGTCTCCGCCTTCGCTCTCGGCGACCGCGTCTTTCACCAGAAGTTCGGCAACGGCAACATCGTTGCGATCGACGGCAACAAGCTGACTATCCAGTTCGACAAAGCCGGCCAGAAGCGCGTGGTGGACAGTTTCGTGCAGAGGGTGTGACCGAGCCGGACCTGCTTGCGCAGTTGCGATGAGATGACCCTTCCCTGATCGCGCCCACGGAGCCCATATCAGGGCCCTTATTTTCGCTAGTGCCGGGTTGAGATAGCGCCGCATGACCAAGCCGAGACCGCCCTTTTTAACGAATTGATGAATAACCGCTGCGTGCAAGATGTGCGGTCAGAACATGCGGTAAAGGGCTGCACGTAGATCCGCCCAGCAACGCCGAGGGGCAGGCAAATCCCCTCGCCGGCGAGAAACCGCTGGCCACCGCCGGGCACTGCCGGCGATGGTGTCAGTCCGCGTTATGGAGCGCTTGGCATCGGGCGCAGGCGAAGTGACAACGCCGCCGCAAGCCGGACAAGCAAACCAGGGCCGATGAAACCCTCCATGGGCATCCCTATGATCGCCAATGCGGCCGCCGCGCCGCGCCCGAGGCGAGAGCACATTACGAGGCGGCTTGATAGCCCACGGGGCCGGTGAAGGCGGGCGGCGGGTTCGCGGATATTTTAGTTCCAAGCACTGAACCATTTGTCCGCCAGAGACTTCTAAGAGCGGGCTGGGCTCAATTACGGTCGAATCACACCAGGTGTTCAGCCATGTCTTCGCAAACTGTCATCTATGCTTCCGTGGTCACAGCCGGTCTGGCCTTTTCCTCGGCCGCCTACGCCGGCGTCCTCATTGCCATCGACAAGACGACGCAGCACATGACCGTGTCGGTCGACGGCATTACCCGCTACGACTGGCCGGTATCCACCGGACGGCCGGGTTTCGATACGCCGAACGGCACCTTTCATCCGCTGTGGATGAGCCAAATGCATTATTCCACGCAATACGAGGATGCGCCGATGCCGCATTCGATCTTCTTCACCAAAGGCGACGCCATCCACGGCTTTACCGACACGCCGTTCGGGGTTGCCGCGGTCTCGCATGGCTGCGTGCGCCTGCCGCCCTCGGATGCCGCCGCGCTTTATCAGCTCGTGAGCCAGCAGGGTAAGCCGAATACGACCATCGTCGTCCGCGGCCGCATTCCGCAGCGACCGCTGATCGCTCAACGGGGTCGGTCGATGCAAGAGGCGGTCAACTCTAGGCAGCAGACCTATGGGCAGCAGACCTACGGGCAGCAGAGCTATGGGCAGCAGGTCTATGCGTTCCAGGGCTATGGGCAGCCGGGCTATCAGCAGGGCTACGGACAGCAGAGCTATCGGCAGCAGGCCTATGCGCACCAGGGCTATGGGCAGCCGGGCTATCAGCAGAGCTACGGGCAGCAGAGCTATCGGCAGCAGGCCTATGCACAGCAGGAGCGGGGCTACAGGCCACCATCGGCTTATTCCCGTTCGGCCTACGGCTCATACCGACAGCGCACGTTCCCGCCGCAGCCGGCACCGGTCTATTTTTCTGGACAGCCGGATTACTACGGCGGCGGTCGGACCTACTAATCAATAGCGCTCCGCCGGCTATTCGCCCAGTCGGGTTGCCTGCGGCACCCAATCCGTGGCGCTGGGGATCGCTTTGACCGATAGCAAGCCACCGCCGCGCGATCTCGGCGGTGAGCCGCGGACGTCGAATCGTACTCCTTGGCGGCCTCGCCGCTCTGCCGGGCACAGCCGAAAAAAGGCTGCTGGGTAGTCTGGCCGGATCAGACCGCAATTTGCAGCGGTCCTCAGGCCTGTGCGAGCGTGCGATGCATTACCGACCTTTCCAGGTCCCAGAGGCAACGCCGACGCAGCATTGAGCACAATCGCTCAGGGCTTGCGCGCGCCGCAGGTGAACGCCGGGGCTTAACCCCCAGTCGGGCCGCCGGCCGGCAAGGCACGATCCCCACGAACGGCGTTGCCGCGCGTGTCGCGACGCCGTGATGCCCCTGCTGACCGCGCCGGCATTGCTGCGATGCACGTTCCTGGCAGACCGTTGGCGCATACTTGGCGGTGCGCAGCCTGGTGAGCCCTGCAGAGGCTTGCCTGTTGTGGAAGACTTGTGAAAAAGCTGTTGAACGCCCGGTGGCTGGCGCGTGGAAAAGCCGAGGAAAAGTATTCCGCTCCAGCAAATTGTTTGTCGCGGTGGAGAGGGGTGAACTCTGCGGAAAGCGGCCGAAAGGCTGATAAATTTCAATGGCTGTGCCGGAGACAATAGAAGGGCCGACGCTGGTCGCGCGGCTGATAAGTGATCAGGCGACAAGTGCACGTCTGGCAGATCTGTTCGCCACCCATTTTGACGGCACCGATACGGCTGTGAGTCTTGTGGATAATGGCCAGGGGGGCTGGGAGGTCGCCATTCATTTTCGGGCTGCGCCGGACGAACGGGCCCTGCGCGCACTGACGCAAGCGGAAGCGGGCGAACAGGCCGCCGCCGGACTCGCTTTCGAGCGCGTAGCGGCGCGCGATTGGATCGAAGAAGGCCTCGCCGGCCTCAAGCCGGTGCCGGCCGGGCGGTTCGTGGTGCACGGCGCCCACGACCGCGCGGGCATCACACAAAACCGCATCGCCCTCGAGATCGAGGCCGCGCTCGCCTTCGGCACCGGTCACCACGGCACCACGCGCGGCTGCCTTCTGGCGCTCGATTCGATCTGGAAGGCGCGGTCTGCCGTTCCTGTTCACCGTAGACCTTCGCGGCGCGCTATTGACGCGGCCCTCAGGAGGACGAACCGCGAGCCGCGCATTCTCGACCTAGGCACCGGCTCGGGCGTGCTCGCCATCGCGGCCGCCCGCGCACTGCGCCGGCGGGTGCTCGCACTAGACATAGATGCCGATGCCGTGCGTATCGCCCGCGCCAATGCGCGACTCAACGGCGTCGCTGCGCTGATTGCGGTGGCGCAGGGCAGCGGCATTCGCGGCCTGCGCGGGCCGTTCAATCTGATCTTTGCCAACATTCTGCTTAAGCCGCTGCAGCGGCTCGCACCCGCGCTTATGCGTCTTGTGGCGCCCGGCGGCCGCATCGTCCTCTCCGGCCTCTTGACCTCGCAGGCCAACGCCGCACGCGCCGCGTATTACGGGCTCGCGCTGGAGCGCCGCATCGACCTCGACGGCTGGACCACGCTCGTCCTCATGCGCCGGATGAGGACTGTGCGTTGCCCGCACTCGCAAGGACCCATAGATTGCTCCCATGTTCGAGGCCCATTTCCAAACGTTTGAGGACCGTGGCGAGCGTAGCGCCGGCGCGCCGCGGATCGCGGCCCTGCGCGCCGAATTGGCGCGGCGCGGGCTCGACGGATTCATCGTGCCCCGCGGCGACCGCTATCAGAACGAATACGTGCCGCCCTGCGCCGAGCGGCTCGCCTGGCTCACCGGCTTTACCGGCTCGGCCGGCGTTGCCATCGTGCTCGCCGATCGCGCGGTGATCTTCGTCGACGGCCGTTATCAGGTGCAGGCCGCCGAAGAGGTGGACAGGGCCGTCTTCGCCGTCGAGCATCTCATTGAGCGACCGCCGCCCGCCTGGATCGAGGCCAATCTCGCTGCCGGCAAAAAGCTCGGCTATTCGCCCTGGCTGCACACGGTCGACGGCGCCGAGCGGCTCGCCACGGCCTGCGCGGCGGGCGGCGCAAGCCTCGTTGCGGTCCCCGGTAATCCGATCGACGCGATCTGGACGAGCCGTCCGCAGCCGCCGCTCGGCGCCGTTGTGCTCCACGATCCGCGCTATGCCGGGACGGAGGCGCGGGAGAAGATCGCGCGCGTGCGCGCCGAATTGCAAAAGCTCGCCGCGGACACACTGGTGATTTCCGATCCCCAAGCCGTCTGTTGGCTGTTGAACATCCGCGGCAGCGATATTCCGCACACCCCAGTTGCGCTCGCTTTCGCAGTGCTGCCGAAGGACGGCCGACCGGCGCTCTACATCGATCCGCGCAAACTCTCAGACGACGTCCATCACCGGCTCGAAGAAGTCACCGCGCTGCGCGCCCCGCCTGATTTCGAGCGAGATCTCGCCGCGCTCGGCGATCAAGGACGCGCCGTGCGCCTCGACCCAACGGTTTGCGCCGACGCGATCGCGCGCCTGGTCACCGATCACGGCGGCAGCATCGTGCGCGGCGCCGATCCCATCGCGTTGCTGAAGGCAGTGAAGAACGAGAGCGAGATCGCCGGCGCGCGCGCCGCGCAGCAGCGCGATGGCGCCGCGGTCACGCGTTTCCTGGCCTGGTTCGACCGCGAAGCGCCGACCGGCCGGTTGACCGAAATCGACGCGGTCGAAGCACTGGAGACGTTTCGCCGCGAAACGGGCCTGCTCAAGGACGTCTCCTTCCCCACCATCGCCGGCGCCGGTCCCGACGGCGCCGTCGTACATTATCGCGTCACCCGCCGAAGCAACCGCCGCATCGCCATGGGCGAACTTTTTCTGATCGATTCCGGCGGCCAATATGCGGACGGCACTACCGACATCACCCGCACGGTCGCAGTCGGCACGCCCGGGGACGGCGCGCGCAAGAATTTCACGCTCGTGCTCAAGGGCCATATCGCCATCGCCCGCGCCGTATTTCCCGACGGCACCACCGGCGCCCAGCTCGATACTTTGGCACGGCAATTCCTGTGGCGCGCCGGGCTCGACTTCGATCATGGCACCGGCCATGGCGTCGGCTCGTACCTTTCGGTCCATGAGGGACCGGCGCGCATTGCAAAACTCGGCGGCACGCCGCTCAAGCGCGGCATGATCCTCTCCAACGAGCCCGGCTATTACCGCACCGGCGCCTACGGCATCCGCATCGAAAATCTGGTGCTGGTCACCGAAGCCGCCGAAGTGCCAGGCGCGGAAAAGCCGCTCAACACATTCGAAACGCTCACGCTTGCTCCGATCGACCGGCGGCTGGTCGAGCCGGCACTGCTGAAGGACGAGGAAATCGCGTGGCTTGATGGCTATCATGCCCGGGTGCGCGCTGCCCTTTCCCCGCTCGTCGACGCGCCGGCGCGCGACTGGCTTATTGCGGCAACCGAGCCGTTCGCGCCCGCGTAGCCGCCACGAGCGCGCAGCGAGCGCGGGCGTCGCCTCTTTTGGCCGGTCCACAGCAGCAATCAGTCCCAACACCTCCTAATTTTGTGCGCTTGTGCTCGCTTCAACAACTGAGCTCACTCGGGGCTGGCCTCGGTTTTCATCGTGCGACGGAATTGCCGCGCACTCGCGCCTGCGCGGCGGTGGCCGGCTCCATGGACTTCGGGTTATGGATAACCGCGAGTGCACCCGCTGCGAACGGACCGCCGTGTTTTCTGCCAATCCCCGTCTGTGTCGACGTGGCAATCGTTACGACAGCGTCGGTTTACGTTTAGCGTCGGTTTACGTTTCATCGCCTCGCGACGGTCGCACACCCTCCGCCCTGTCCCTCACACACATCAGCACGTTTCCCGGCGGCCTTGGTTGATGTCGCCGGGGGCCGGATGCGATGCCGAAGTTCAGTCGCCCGCCTCTACTTCGTCAACACGTCGGCGATCACCTTGTTGGACGGATCCACAATCACGAGCTTCTGGTCGACCATCGCGAAATCATATGGCCGAAGCGACGGATTATTGGCTGCCACGTTGCCGGTTATCGGCTCAATCTTGACTGTGCCCGGCAAGAAGGTGCCATTCGTGGGATCAAAGCCCGAAGCGTTTTGATTAGTCGCTTGCTTGCTCAGATCGTTCCAGACGGCGTTTCGCTGCGCAGCCGATAAGATAACGGTATCGCTGCCGTGCAGACCGATGGCTGCAGATGCCGTTGTCCCTGAAGTTTCTTTGCTGTTTGCCGACATGTGCATCGTGCGGCATTCGGCCAGACCCTGACGAATGCCGACGCACTTTGTTGCATGAGACGGTGCGGGTGCGGCGGCGTTGCCCGGCGCACCCCCGGTCGCGGGCGTCGGCTGAGCGACATTTTGCGCTATCGCCAGTGATGTTCCACCGGCGAGCAGCGCAGCGACGATCGCGAAGCTTTTCAGGGTGTTCATCGTTGTCCTCCAAAACTGCTTTGAGGCCACTGTTTGCCTCGTGCTTAAGAAGGTTCTCCTCCTGATCGGGGAACCCGAAGCTAGCCCCCGCCGTTCGTTGTCAAATCGGCGCGCGGCCTTCAGTCGCGGCGCGCCGTAGGATGGCTTGTTTCCGTTAGCGGGGTGAAGAGTCCCGACGTCGCGATGACGTGGAACCACGTATGCCGCTTCGGCCCGATACGTCCATTCCAGCAATCTTTCGGGCAGTTCGCGTTCGTGCCATTCGTTCTGGCACTGCTGCAGCGCTGCCAGTGCGGTGCGCGCGGCTAACCGTGTGCGCGTAATGCGGGCGTCTGAACCACGACGCAAGACTCAATGGATGAGCGGCAATATCCCAAGACGAACGCTAAACCGCCAACGCCTCCATTAGCCGAACTTCGGATTAGCGTAGGGGTGCGGTATCCCTGAAAAGCCGAAGAAAATGTTGTCCGGCGGCTCTCGCTCCCCTTTCACGACAGCGGCCTTTTAAGAGAGCCCACCTAATTAGGTCACTGCACTTGTTTCGGCGCCAGCTATTGCGGTCGTGGTGCTGGCTGCCATCAATCTTTCTGACAGCAGAGCAGATTAGCCCTGAGATCATGTAAAAAGAAATCTCACATATCTCCGTGCTGCATGTGCCGCAGGGTAGAAGCAGCAGCGGCTATGAGCCGACATGAGCCGAGCGATCGGACGTTCGGGCTCTAGCGCGTCAGCGCCATCCATTCGTCCTCCGTCAAAATTTTCACGCCGAGTTCTGTGGCCTTGCCAAGCTTGGAACCAGCCCCGGGCCCCGCTATGACGTAATCGGTCTTCTTTGAGACCGAGCCCGAAACCTTGGCACCTAGGCGTTCCGCCGAGGCTTTGGCCTCCTCGCGCGTCATCCGTTCGAGCGTGCCGGTGAACACCACGGTCTTGCCGGCGACCGCCGAATTGGTGCGCGGCTTTTCGCTGTCGAGAATTTTCACTTGCGCGGCAAGCCGCTCGACGCGCCGCCGGTTGTGCGGTTCAGCAAAGTAGTCGCGCAGGCTTTCAATCACTGTCGCGCCGATCTGATCGAGCGCGTCCATGTCCTGCTCGGCCTCGATGTCGCCTTCGGCGAGCTTTCGGCAGGCGAGATGGAATGCCTCCCAGGAACCGTAGCCACGCGCCAGGGCCACTGCGGTGGTCTCGCCGACATGGCGGATGCCGAGCGAATAGATGAAGCGCTCCAGCGCGATGCTGCGTCGTGCCTCGATGGCATTGAACAGATTGCGCACCGAGGTCTCGCCAAAACCTTCCACGTCTTCGAGATGGATTTTTTCCTGGCTGTCTTTGAGCGTGAATCTGCCATTGCGTTCGCGCAACGTGAAAATGTCGGCCGGCTCCTCGAGCCATCCATTGTCGTGGAAAAATTCGATCTGCTTCTCGCCCAGGCCGTCAATATCGAAGGCGCGCCGCGACACGAAATGTTTGAGATGCTCGACCACGTAATACGGGCAGGCGAACTCACCGCTGCAGCGGGCGACCGCACCCTCCTCACCGCTTGCGGTGCGCTCGCGCACCACGTCGGTGTGCAGAAGGCACGGGCACTTTTTCGGAAACTGGTAAGGCTTGGCGTCCGGCGGCCGCTTCTCGAGCACCACACCTAACACCTGCGGGATAACGTCTCCGGCGCGCTGGATCTCGACGGTGTCGCCCTTGCGCGCATCGAGCCGGGCAATCTCGTCGGGATTGTGCAAGGTCGCGTTCTGCACGACGACACCGCCCACATTCACCGGCTCGAGCTTGGCGACCGGAGTGAGCGCGCCGGTGCGGCCAACCTGGATCTCGATTTCTCTGATGACGGTCGTGGCTTTCTCGGCGGGAAATTTGTGCGCGATCGCCCAGCGCGGCGAGCGCGAAACGAACCCGAGCCGCTCCTGCCAGTCGATGCGGTCGAGCTTGTAGACGACGCCATCGATGTCGTAATCGAGGCTACCGCGCTGCAGCTCGATCTCGCGATGAAAGCGCAGCAATTCCTCGACCGAGCGGCACATCTTGGTCAGCGGATTGGTCTTAAATCCGCAAGCGGCGAACCATTTGCTCATGCCGGATTGCGTGCCCGCCGGCATCGCGCTCATCTCGCCCCAGGCGTAAGCAAAAAAGCCGAGCGGCCGCGAGGCGGTGATGCCGGGATCCTTCTGGCGCAGCGAGCCGGCCGCGGAATTGCGCGGATTAGCAAAAACCTGCCCGCCGGTTTCGGCCTGCCGCTTGTTGAGCGCGAGGAACGCGTGCTTGGTCATGTAGACTTCGCCACGGACCTCGCAGAGCGCCGGCACGTCTTTGCCCTTGAGCCTTTTCGGCACGTCTTCCAACGTTTTGACGTTGGCGGTCACGTCCTCGCCCACCGTGCCGTCGCCGCGCGTGGCGCCGGTGACCAGGACCCCGTCTTGGTAACGCAGCGACAGCGACAGGCCGTCGATCTTCGGCTCGGCCGAAAACACGACCTCTTCGTCCTCGGCGAGCCGCAGGAAACGGCGGATGCGCCCGGCGAAATCGAGCACATCGCTTTCGGCAAAAGCGTTGTCGAGCGAAAGCATCGGCACCGCGTGGCGGACCTTGGCAAAGCGCGCCGCGGGCGCCGCCCCGACATGGGCAGTGAGGCTCTGCGCCGTGCGCAATTGCGGAAAACGCGCCTCGATCGACGCGTAGCGCCGGCGCAGCGCGTCGTATGCGGCGTCCGAAATTTTCGGCGCGTCTTCCTGATAATAGCGCCGGTCGTGCTCGGCGATCTCGGCCTCGAGTCGTGCGTGCTCGGCCTTGGCCTGTTTTTCACTCAGCGCTTCGACGGACGGCTCGGTCTTTTCGCGGCGGGCCATGGCGCATCAATGGCGATATCAGTTTGCCGCCGCGCGGAGCAAACGTTCCGCGGCGGCGCGCGCCTCGGCGGTGATCTCCGCGCCGGCGAGCATGCGCGCGATCTCCTCGCGGCGGCGCTCGGCGGCAAGTTCGAGAATGCGGGTGGCGACCCGCTTACCGCCGCCCAGCGCGTCCTTGCTGATCAGGTAGTGACGGTCGGCGCGCGCCGCCACTTGCGGCGCGTGCGTCACCGCGATCACCTGCACGCCCGTGGCAAGGCGCGCGAGCCGCACGCCGATCGCGTCGGCGACCGCGCCACCGGCACCGGTATCGATCTCGTCGAAGATCAGCGTCGGCGCGGAGCCGCGATCGGCGAGCACGACCTTGAGCGCGAGCAGAAAGCGTGCCAGCTCGCCGCCCGAGGCAATCTTCATCAGCGGCCCTGGGCGCGTACCCGGATTGGTGCGCACCCAGAATTCGAAGCGGTCGATGCCCTCCGGCCCCTCGTCGATGCTTGCGATCTCGGTCGAGAAGCGGGAGCGTTCAAGCTTAAGCGGCGCGAGTTCCCCGTTGACCGCCTTGTCAAGCGCAGACGCGGCGCGCCGCCGCTGCGCCGAGAGTTTTTCCGCCGCCTCGCGGTAGCGCGCGGCGGCCGTCTGCGCTTCGCGCTCGACCACGGCAAGCCGCTCGGCGCCGGCATCGATCGTTGCCAGATCATCGGCCTGGCGGGCCGCAAGCTCGTTCAGGTCGTCGACCGGTACGTTGTACTTGCGGGCGGCCGCGCGCAGCGCGAACAAACGCTCTTCGATGCGCTCGAGCTCCCTCGGATCGTATTGCGCCGCGCGCAGCGCCTGTTCAAGACAGCCGCGCGCCTCCTCCAAGGCGGCAAGCGCGCCGTCGATAACTTTCACCGCCGGCTCAATGAGCGCCGGCGCCCGTGCCGCGCGGCGTTCGAGTCGCCGCAGCGCTGTCGCCAGCGGCGGCACCGGGGACTGCGGGCCGCCGACGCTGTCATGCGCGAAGCGCAAATCTTCGGCTACCTTGTCTGCCTGCATCATCACGGAACGGCGTTCAGCAAGCGCGGTCTCTTCGCCCGCCTCGGGCGCCAAGCGGCCGAGCTCGTCGACCGCGTGGCGCAGCCATTCGGCTTCGCGGTTGAGCCGCTCGACCTCGGCGCGATGCGCGGCCAATGCGCCCTCGCTGCGGCGTCGTTCGGTCCACAACCGCGCCACCTCGGCGGCTTCGTTCTCAATGCCCCCATAGGCGTCGAGCAGCGCGCGATGCGTCGCCGCGTCGACAAAGGCGCGGTCGTCATGCTGGCCGTGAATCTCGACCAACGCCGCGCCGAGGGCGCGCAACGCCTGCGCGCTGACCGGCTGATCGTTGACGAAGGCGCGCGTGCGGCCGTCGGCAAATTGCACCCGGCGGACGATCAGCTCGTCGTCGCCGCCGCGATCGGTGTCGGCAAGCACGGCCCGCGCGCGATGATGTCTCGCCAGTGCGAAAGAGGCCGTCACCTGTCCCTGTTCGGCCCCGACGCGCACCAGAGCCGCATCGCCACGCGCGCCGAGCGCCAACGCAAAGGCATCGAGGAGGATCGATTTGCCTGCCCCGGTTTCGCCGGTGAGCGCCGCCAGCCCAGACCCGAAATCGATGTCGAGCCGGTCAATCAGCACAATGTCGCGAATCGAGAGGCGCGCCAGCATCGAAGATGGACTACCGAGGAGGGACGACGAACTTTATTCTTCAATCTCCGTTCTGTCCCTGCCGCCCTGCTGCCCTGCGTCGCGTCTAGTCACGCGTTACCCCATCCCCAGCTTCTTGAAGGCGCGGCTGATCCAAGACGCCTTGTTCTCGTTGGGCTTGCCGCCGGCATCGGAAAGCTGCTTAAAGGCATCCTTGTACCATGGGCTGTCGGGATAGTTGTGACCGAGCACCGCTGCCGCGGTCTGCGCCTCGTCCGTAATACCGAGCGCCAGGTAGGCCTCGGTGAGCCGTTCCAGCGCTTCCTCGACTTCGCGCGTGGTCTGGTACTGCGTCACCACCACCTTGAACCGGTTGATGGCGCCTAGGTAATCGCGCTTCTGCAGATAGAAGCGGCCGACCTCCATTTCCTTGCCGGCGAGCTGGTCGCGCGCCATATCGATTTTTTTCTTGGCGGCAAGCGCGTATTCGCTGTCCGGATATTTGTGGACCACCTCTTGGAGGGCATTCATCGCATTCTGTGTCCGCTCCTGATCGCGGGTCACGTCGAGAATTTGGTCGTAATAGGACGCACCGATCAGGTATTGGGCGTAGGGGGCGTCCGGGCTCGACGGGTGCAGCGTCACGTAACGCTTGGCGGCACTGATGCAGTCCTCGTATTGTCCAGCTTTGTAATGGCTGAAGGCCGCCATCAGCAGCGCCTTGCGCGCCCAGTCCGAATAGGGATTTTCACGGTCGACCTGATCGAATTTTTTGGCCGCCTGTTTGTAGTCCTCCTTGTCATTGGCCAGGAACACCCCCTCGTTGTACAGCCGGTCCGCCGGCGTGTCGGGAATGTAGTCGGAATCTTTGTTGAAGAGGCTGCAGCCGATGAGCGGGCCACTCGCCAGCACAAGCGCCAGGCAGCCCGCCAGCGCGCGCGGCTTAACACCGGATCTCGCAGATCCTCCTGTGCACATCGTCATCAGGTTTATTTTTATTCCCGTGCCGCCGCTGCACCCGCTGATGGCGCGAGCCAGGCCCCGCCAGCGAGGTCCACAGTACCCTTGCAGCTGGCAATTAGCGCCGACAATCGGCCCGGATTAAGGCGACAAACACGAAGGCCGATCAAGAGACGTCCGGCCCATAGGCCGGCGCTGCCAATCCGGCGCCGAGATCGGCATGGCCGCGCGGGCGGCGCACCGGTTGCGGCATCTCCACATAGGTCCAGGCGCTGCGATCGGCCATCAAGGCCGTGAGCACGGCGTGATTGAGCTTGTGCCCGCCGCGCACCGTTCGGTAGGCCGCTAGCAGCGGCGCGCCGGCCAATGCCAAGTCGCCGATCGCATCCACCACCTTATGGCGCACGAATTCATCAGCGAAGCGCATGCCGCCGGGATTGAGTACCCGGTCTTCGGCCAGCACGACCGTATTTTCGAACGAAGCGCCGAGAGCATAGCCGGCGCTCCACAATTTGGCTACGTCGCGCATGAAACCGAATGTGCGCGCACGTGCGAGGTCGCGGCGAAAGGCGGTTGGGGTCACCTCGGCCGCGAAGGCCTGCCGTCCGATCAACGGATGCTCGAATTGGATTTCGGCTTCGATTCGCAGCCCCGCCAAATGCGGCCGCAATTCGCCATAGCAGCCCTTCTTGCCGACCCGAACCGGCTTGAGCACCTGGATGCAGCGGCGCGGCGCTCTTTGCCGGACGATGCCGACCTGCTCGATGGCTGCAACAAACGATGCCGCGCTCCCGTCCATGATCGGGATTTCGGCGCCGTCCACCTCGACCATCGCGTTATCGATGCCGAGACCGCGCAACGCCGCCAGCACATGTTCCGTGGTGGAAACGGCGGGGCCGCTGCGATCGCCCAGCACCGTGGCAAACTCGGTCGCGGTAACGGAACGGTAGTGCGCCTTGAGTTCGCGGTCAGCACGGCCATTGCTGCCGCACCGCAAAAACACAATGCCGGTATCGGCCTCGGCAGGGTGCAGCGTAACGCTGACGGGCGCCCCCGAATGCACACCAATCCCGGTTACGGTCGCCTCATCGCGCAGGGTAACCTGCACGCCGGCGTGCGAGCCCCAGATCATGCCCTCTCCCACACCCTAGGCCCGCTGCACAGCGCAACAGGGCCGACCCCAACTGTTCAAGGGAATCCAGGTCCGTCTTTTGTTTTGGAGGAAGCCCTGTTTGCGCTCATGCGCAAGAGGCTGCCCAGACTGTTGTCCCCGACTAAATCCCTTCGACAACTGAAAGCTTAGCGGCGAACTGCCGCGAGGCAATTCACGGTTTCTTACCGAGTGTTACCATGTTCTGGCCGCACTCTCGTCGGTAAGGCGCCGTAAACTTTTTTGTGCTTCGGCGGTCTGTCCGGGTATCGCGGGGTGAAGGCTTGCGCTTTGATCAACCGGGGTAGCGAAATCTAGAAAGCTCGGTAGCCCAAAACAAAGTCCGGGGCGGCGATGCGCCGGCCCCGGCTTTGGGCGGCGGCCGGGCGTGACGAACCTTTCATTGCGCCTGCCGGCGCAGGAACGCAGGAATTTCGAGCTCCTCCTCCGCGCCCGGATTCGGCGTTTGCCGGCCCTGCTGATCGAGTCCCTGTGGCGCCGAGCGCTTGGCATATTCGGATACCGGGTCGTGGCGGGCTTCCGTCGGCCGCTGCTTCGGACCTCCGGTAAGCGATTGCGGCGGTGCCGAACGCACTTGCCGCGGGACGGGGACTCCCTCGTCCTTGGCCTCGCGGCGCCCAAGGCCCACCGAGGCGAGCCGCTCGAGGAGCGACTTGCGTTTGCTGGGAGGATCTTCCTGGCGCAGTTCACCGCGCCGGGCGCGGATTTCGTTCTGGGCGGGGACCGGCAGTTCATCGATTCGCGGCATTCGCGGAGCGCGCGGCATGCGTTCGGCCTGCGGCGGGATGAACTCCTTTGGCTCTGGCCCCGGGGGCGCCGCCGGCGCGCTTGACGCCGGAGCGAGGAACGGCTTGAGCGCGAGCGGCCGGATGCTCACGTCGTCGACCGCCGCTGCGATCGCGGCCTTTGCGACCGACTCGATCGAGGCGTTCACCGTCGCCGGTGCCCCCGCCAGTGCCGCCGCGGCCGCTCTGAGCGGTGAAGCCGGCTGGGACTGCAGCGGTTGCGATGGCTGCGTCGACTCGGCCCGCTCGATGCGTTCGGCGATCCGCGCGTTGTCGGCGCGCAACCGCTGGGCGATCTCGGTGATTCGCGACTCGGCGACCGTCGCCGGCGAGCGCTGCGCCACAACCTTGTCGATACCGGTGGCGACCACGGAGACGCGAATGATGCCGTCGAGGCTCTCGTCGAAGGTGGCGCCGACGATAATGTTGGCGTCCTGATCGATTTCTTCGCGGATGCGCGTTGCCGCCTCGTCGACTTCGTAGAGGGTGAGGTCGCGGCCGCCGGTGATGGAGATGAGCAGTCCCTTGGCCCCCTTCATCGAGGCGTCGTCGATCAGCGGATTGGAGATCGCCGCCTCCGCTGCGGTCAGCGCCCGCTTCTCGCCCGAGGACTTGCCGGTGCCCATCATCGCCTTGCCCATCTCGCGCATCACGGTGCGGACGTCGGCGAAGTCGAGATTGATCAGGCCTTCCTTGACCATCAAATCGGTGATGCAAGCGACACCCGAATAGAGCACCTGATCCGCCATGGCGAAGGCATCGGCAAACGTCGTCTTCTCGTTGGCCACGCGGAACAGGTTTTGATTCGGAATGATGAGCAGCGTGTCGACGCATTTCTGCAGCTCGGTAATGCCGCCTTCGGCGACCCGCATGCGCCGCTGACCTTCGAAGTGGAACGGCTTGGTGACCACGCCGACGGTGAGGATGCCGGCATCGCGCGCCACCTTGGCGATCACTGGCGCCGCGCCGGTGCCGGTACCGCCACCCATGCCGGCGGTCACAAAAACCATGTGGGCGCCCAACAGATGATCGCGGATTTCGTCGATCACCTCTTCGGCAGCTGCCCGGCCGACGTCGGGTTGCGAACCCGCGCCCAAGCCCTCCGTCACCTGCACGCCCATCTGCACGACGCGCTCAGCCTTCGACATGGTCAGCGCCTGGGCGTCGGTATTGGCCACCACAAAGTCGACGCCCTGCAATCCGGCTGTGACCATGTTGTTCACCGCATTGCCGCCGGCGCCGCCGACGCCGAATACGGTGATACGCGGTTTGAGCTCACGGATGTCGGGGATATTCAGATTGATGGTCATGTCTGCCTCCTCTTGCTCGCACGGGCGTCGTCCACGCCCTGCCCCAGCCGGTCCGCCACCGGCCGCTGTAAGTCGCTGGCTCGCGATCTCGGGGCCATCAGAAGCTCTCGCGAAGCCACTGTCCGACGCGGGCGAAATAGCCGCCCGTGCCATTCATCTCCTGCCGCCTGCGGCGTTGTTCGAAATGTTCAAGATGCGCCGCTTGCGGATAGACCAACAGACCGGCGGCCACTGCGAATGCCGCACCCTTGGCCGCATCCGGCAGCCCGGAAATCCCCAGTGGCCGGCCGATGCGCACCGGGCGGTCGAGCATGCGCGCGGCAAGATCCGGCAGCCCGGCAAGCTGGCTGGCGCCGCCGGTGAGAACCACGTGTCCGCGCCGTTCGGCCGCGAACGGAGAAGCTGCAAGCCGGTCGCGCACCATTTCGAGGATCTCCTCCACGCGCGGCTTGATGATGTGCCCAAGCGTTGCGCGGGATACGAATTGCGCCCCCTCGCGCTCATCCTCGTTGATCGGCGGCACGGCAATCATCTCGCGCTCGTCCGATGCGCCGAACAGCACGTTGCCGTAAAGCGTCTTGATGCGCTCGGCATCGGCAATGCGCGCGTTCAGACCGCGAGCGAGGTCGGTGGTGACGTGGTGGCCGCCGAGCGCAAAGCCTTCGGTATGAACGAGCCGGCCGCGCAGGAACACCGCCATGGTCGTGGTCCCGGCACCGAGATCGATGACCGCCGCCCCCAGATCGGCCTCATCGTCGGCAAGCGCGGCAAGCCCGGCGACATAGGGGCTGGCGACCATCGCCTCGACCGCGAGATGACAGCGTTCGAGTGCGAGCATCAGATTGCGCACCGCCGCGACGTCGGTGGTGGCGATGTGCATGTGGACACCGAAGCGGCTGCCGAGCATGCCACGCGGATCGCGGACGCCATCGGTGCCGTCGATCGAATAGCCGACCGGCAGCGAGTGCAGCACGGCGCGGCCGTCGCGCAGCGAATGGCGGCCACCGGCGGCCAAGACGCGGGCAATGTCGCCCTCCGTGACGGCGGAACCCACGACATCGACATCGGCGGCGAACAACTCGCTGGCCAGCCGTCCGGCCGAGATCGACAGCACGACCGACTCGATCTCGACTGCGGCCATCTGCTCGGCCGTGTCGACGGCAAGGCGGATCGCCTGCTCGGCCTGCGCCAGATTGACTACGCCGCCGCCCTTCATGCCGCGCGCGCCCGTGTGGCCGAAGCCGATCACCTCAATCGCATGAGTCCGCCGCGGCAGCGCGTCTTGCAACCCACGCGGCCGCAGCCGCCCAATCAGGCAGGCAACCTTGCTTGATCCAACATCAAGCGCCGCAACCAGCGCGCTCCGGCGCGGCGAGATGGGCTTCATCTTCGGCGTGTGGCCGTAATGGGGGGCGTTCATGCGTCGCCCCCTTTCTTCTTTTTGTTGTCTTTGAGCGCATCCTTTCGCGCTTGCGCGGCCGCCGGCGACAGCTTCACCGTCACCCGATCGGGCAATCGCAGATCGACGGCTGTGATATCGCGGGTCAAAAGTTTGTTGTCGCGGTCGAGCGCGGCCAAGCGGCCGAGCGCCGGCGCAACGCCGCTCTCCGGCAGTTTGACCTCGATGTCGTCGTTCAACCGCAGGTCCCAGCGCCGCTGCGCGACGAGAACAGAGGCGCGTACTTTCGAGCGAATATCGGAGTAGCGCTCCAGCGTGGCGAGAAAGCTCTTGGCCTGCCGCTCGGCGCCCTCGCCCACCACCAGCGGCAGGGTCAGGTAGCGGGGATCGACGAACGCTTCGAGCACGGTTCCGTCGGCAGCAATGACGCTGACGCGGCCATCCTTCTGCCAGAGCGCAAACGCCTTGCGCTCGGTGATCGTGATCTGCAGCCGGTTCGGATAGAGCTTGAGGACGGCCGCGTCGCCGATCCATGGATTGGCCAAGAGCCGCGCCCGTGCCGTGTCGGCGTCAAAAAACAACAGCGAGGCGCGTCGGGTCACGCCGGCGGTCGTGAGAACCTGCGCGCGGCTGATTTCTTTTGCGCCCGATACGGAGACAGTGGCGATGCCAAACCCGAGGGAATTCGCCGCCGCGTCACGGGCGTCCTTGGCCCAGTCGGTCGCCGCAGCCAGGTGATGGCCCTGGACGATGCCATAGAAAAGCGCGGTGACGAGCAGCAGCACCGAGCCGGCAATTCCGGTTCCGGGCGGCGGCGGCAGCACGAGCCGCAGCATTCGCAGCCTTCGTGCACTCGGGCGCGGGGCGGGCAGCCAGGCGGAGAGCCAATCGGGAAACCATTTCGGCAACTGCACGCGCGCGCGGCGCCGCCGCGGCGATGCAGAGCTCTGCCGCGGCCCGTCAACAGGGGCGCCGCGCGCTTTTAAAGCTGCTCGCCGCGGCCAAATCAGCGATTGGTCGAGGCGTCCTCCACCATCCATTTCACCAGCTCATCGAACGTGATACCCGCGTATGCGGCCAGTTCGGGCACGAGCGAGGTTTCGGTCATGCCCGGCTGCGTATTGACTTCAAGACAAACGAGCTCACCCGTCGCCCGATCGTCGTAGCGAAAGTCTGCGCGGCTGATGCCGCGGCAGCCGAGCGCGTTGTGGGCGGCAAGCGCGAGTTTGCGGACGTTCTGGTAAACATTCGGTAAAATTGGCGCGGGAAGCAGGTGCCGCGAGCCGCCGGCGGCGTATTTGGCTTCGTAATCGTAAAACCGCGTCGCCGGGACGATCTCGATGACGTCGAGCGCCCAGTCGCCGAGCACCGCGCAGGTGAGTTCCTTGCCTGCAACGTAGCGCTCGATCATGACCGTGTCGCCGAACGGCCAGTCCTCGCGATAAAGCTCCTGCGGCGGATGCGGATGCGCTTCGGTGACGATGAAGATGCCGACGCTCGAGCCCTCCGCGAGCGGCTTTACCACGTAGGGCGGCGGCATGAGATGGCGTTTGGCCGCTTCGAAGCGCGAGGCCAAAATGCTGGGTGCCACAGGCACATCGGCAGCACGAAAGAGGATTTTGGCGAAATCCTTGCGCATGGCGACCGCCGAGGCCATGACGCCCGAATGCGTGTAGGGAACGCCAAGGATTTCCAGGATTCCTTGCAACGTGCCGTCCTCGCCAGGGCGGCCATGGAGCACATTGAGCGCCACGTCCGGCTTGGCGGCGGCGAGCGACGCGGCAATATCGGGCCTGACGTCGATCTCGGTGACGCGATAATTGCAGCGCCGCAGTGCGTCGGCACAGGCATGGCCTGAGCGCAAAGAGACTTCGCGCTCGGCCGACCAGCCACCCATCAGAACAGCGACGTGTTTGGTCATCGTTCTCACGTGATCGGTCAAACAAGAGGCCTCGAGCCGAACCGGTGATTCGCCTGGGCCAATAGAATCGACAAACGGCGAAAGGTCGAGACTTTAGTGAGCTAGCCGCCCGCGGCCGCAATTACGGCACCGCCGCCGATTTCGAGAAGCAGGCTCCGATCACCAAGCGATCTCGAAAGCGCCACCACGCGGCCCCTTAAGGTTCGCCGATCCGCTTGATCTCCCATTCCAGTTCGACGCCGGAATTGTCCCGCACGCGCCGGCGCACAATCTCGCCCAGGGTCTCGATATCGGCGGCGCGGGCGCCGCCCAGATTGATCAGAAAATTGCAGTGCATCGGCGACACCTGCGCGTCGCCGACACGCAACCCGCGGCAGCCGGCGGCATCGATGAGCTGCCAGGCCTTTTGGCCCGGAGGGTTCTTGAACGTGGAGCCGCCGGTGCGGCTCTTGATCGGCTGTGTCGCGTCGCGCGATTGGGTGATGTTTTTCATCTCGGCGGCGATGGCGTCCGGATCGCCGCGTTCGCCGGCAAACAGAGCTTGCGTGAAAATGCAATCGTCGGGGACGCCGCAATGCCGGTAGGCGTAATGCATGTCGGCATTGCCGAGGATATGCAGTCGGCCGCGCCGATCGAGCGCACGCGCTTCGATGAGCACGTCCTTGGTCTCGCGTCCGTAAGCGCCGCCGTTCATGCGCAAGGCACCGCCGACGCCACCTGGAATTCCGCACAGGAACGCCAATCCGCCGATGCCGGCTTGCAGCGCGGCGCGCGCGACTTTCATGTCCGGCACCGCCGCGCCCACGCGAAGGTTGAGCTTTTCGGTCACGATCTCGCCAAAGCCGCGGCCGAGCCGCACCACCAGCCCCGGCACGCCGCCGTCGCGGATGATGAGGTTGGAGCCGAGACCGACCACCGTCACCGCGAGCCGATCGTCGACATTCGACAAAAGATAAATGAGGTCGGCTTCATCTTCCGGCACGAACAAAGCCTGCGCCGGGCCGCCGACGCGAAACCAGGCAAGGTTGGACAGGGGCTCATTCGCCAGCAAGCGGCCGCGCAGTTTTGGCAACCGCACTTTGAGTTGCGGAACGATGTCGGGAAAGCTCATGCAGCCGTTCCGAGACCGTCGAGCCAGGAGGAAAGCACGCGCGCGCCGAGATCACGTAGACCCGGGCCGAGGGCGCGCGCCTGCGCGCGCAGCGCGCGGGGATCGATGCCGGCTTCGCCGAGCCCGACGGTGTGGCCGATGAGCCAGGATTCCAGGCGTGACGGCTCCGTCTCCAGATGAAATTGCAACGCGAGCTGCCCGGGCGTCCGCGCAAAAGCTTGCACCGGACAGTGCGGCGTGGATGCGAGCCACTCACAGCCCGGCGGCAGATCGCAATTGTCGCCGTGCCAATGCAGCACCGGCGAGCTGCCGAGCGGCGCCAGCACCGATTTTTGGCCGGCGCCCGTCAGCGTCAACGGTGCGTAGCCGATCTCCTTGACGGGGCCGGGCGCAACGCGCGCGCCGAGCGCCGCCGCCATCATCTGCGCGCCCAGGCAGATGCCGAGTATCGGCTTATTTGCGAGGAGCCGCGCCGCGATGGCGGCGATTTCGTCGGCGATGAACGGATAGGCCTCGGTCTCGTACACCGCAATCGGGCCGCCCAATACGATAACCAGGTCGGGCCCGAGCAACGCGTCGGGCGCGAAGGACTCGGCGCCGGCGTCGTGAAAGCGGACGTCGTAGCCGCGCGCGTCGATGAGCGGACCTAAAAGTCCAAGATCTTCGAAGGCGACGTGCCGAACCGCGACACAGCTCTGCGTCATCGTGCCACCGTTCATTTGGCGTGCGCCGCCAGTTCGCCGGGCAAGGCGTAGGCCCATTGGCTAATCGAACCGGCGCCGAGGCACACGACGTAGTCCCCAGGCCGCGCCGTTTTGGCGACCAGCGCAGCGAGCTTTTCCGGGCCGTTGAGCGCAAGCACGGTGCGGTGGCCGTGCGTGCGCAAGCCCTGCACGAGGGAATCGCGATCGGCACCGGCGATCGGCGCCTCGCCGGCCGCATAGACGTCGGCGACGATCACGGCGTCGGCATCGTTAAAGCAGGTGCAGAATTGCTCGAACAAGGCGGCAAGTCGGGTGAAGCGATGCGGCTGCACGACGGCGATGACCTGGCCCCTGGTCGATTCGCGCGCCGCCTTGAGCACGGCGGCGATCTCGACGGGGTGATGTCCGTAATCATCTATGATGGTGACACCGTTCCAGCTGCCGGTGCGGGTGAAGCGCCGGCGCACGCCGCCGAATTTGGCCAGCGCGTTGCGGATCACGTCGTCGCCGATGCCGAGCGCGTGCGCAACGGCGATGGCGGCGGTGGCATTGAGCGCGTTGTGGCGGCCGGGCATCGGCAGCGCGAGCTTGCCGATCTCATGCACGGATTGCCCGGCCCGATCGCGAAACATGACGCTGAACAAAGAGCTGCCGGGCCCATGCGATATATCGAGGAGGCGTACGTCGGCCTGCGGGTTTTCGCCATAGGTGACGATGCGGCGATCCTCGATGCGGCCGACCAGCGACTGCACCACGGGATGGTCCGTGCACATTACCGAAAACCCGTAGAACGGCACGTTTTCGACAAACGAGCAAAACGCATCCTGCACGGCAGCGAAACTCTTGAAGTGGTCGAGGTGCTCGGGATCGACGTTGGTGATGATGGCGATGTCGGCCGGAAGTTTTAGAAACGTGCCGTCGGATTCGTCGGCCTCGACCACCATCCACTCGCCGGCGCCGAGCCGCGCATTGGTGCCGTAGGCATTGATGATGCCGCCATTGATGACGGTCGGATCGAAGCCGCCGGCATCGAGCAGCGCCGCCACCATCGACGTCGTGGTGGTCTTGCCATGGGTGCCGGCAATGGCGACGCAGCTTTTCAACCGCATCAGCTCCGCCAGCATTTCGGCGCGCCGCACCACCGGCAGGCGCTGCGCCCGCGCGGCGACAAGCTCCGGATTGTCGCGCTTGATTGCCGAGGATACGACGACGACCGCGGCGCCGGCCAGGTTCTTCGCCGAATGGCCGATCACCACGTTCACGCCCTTGTCGCGCAGGCGCTTGACATTGGCGCTGTCGGATTGGTCGGAGCCCTGCACCGCATAGCCGAGGTTGACCAAAACCTCGGCTATACCGCTCATGCCAATGCCGCCGATCCCGACGAAATGCACCGGACCGATGTCGCGCGGCAACTTCATGGGATCTGCTTTCCTAAACGTGGGCACATGTGCTCACGGGTTCGTTTGACCGCCCGCTTTTGTTGGCACCGCATGACGGTAGAGGCGGCATGTCGCAGCGCCTGACTTCGGACCGTGGTGCGGCGTGCAAGGTTTACCTGCGGCGCTGACACCGCGTTCATGTTCGGCGCCGCATTGCAAATCCACTGTTCGACATCGAATTGCGCGCGACCCTCGGCCCGCCGAGGATGCCGCAACACGAACAGGTTTGCGTTGACGGGAGGAATCGGTCGGCGGACGACAACGCGCCCGCCGCGCATTGGCGTCTCGTACGGAAGATTCCTTTTCGTGCCATCCGCCATCCAGCCCAGAGCCGGCGAGGCTGTGGTCTTCAGCCGTACCGGACACAATTCAAGTCCTCAATCAGGTTGGCATTTTTTACGCCGACGCCGAGGTAAGTCGCCGCCCGTCCAGGCACGGTCGCACACATTTTCAAGACCAAGAGTCCCCTTCCTCACTGCCGGGTTGCGCTCTTTGCGGCCACCTTCAGCACCAAGTCGGCTAGCCGGTCGGAGGCATCGAGCCGGCCGAGCGAGCGCGCTGCTGCGGCCATGGCCTGCAGCCGGTGCGGCGCGGCGGCGAGCGCGGCGATCTCGTCGGCGAGCCGCTGCGGGGTGAACGTATCCTGCACGATGCGGATGGCGCCGCCGGCATCGTCCAGGACGCCCGCGTTGGCAAATTGGTCCTGATCGAGCGCGTGCGGCAGCGGCACCAGGATCGCCGGCCGACCGACGGCGGTGAGTTCGGCGACGGTCGAGGCGCCCGACCGCGACACGACGAGATGGGAAGCGGCCATGCGCGCAGGAAGATCAGGAAAAAATGGCGCGAGCTCGGCGGCCACCCCGATTTCGCGGTAGGCCTCGCGCACGCCCGGCAAATCCTCTTCGCGCGCCTGCTGGACAACGCAAAAGCGGCCGCGCAACCCCGCATCCAATCGCCGGATGGCGGGCGGCACGATTTCCGCCATGATGCGGGCGCCTTGGCTGCCGCCGAACACCAGAAGCTGCAACCGACCGGACGCGGTCGGATAGGGCGCCGCCGCGGCGGCCACCACCGCCGGCCGCAGCGGATTTCCGGTCAGCGTCGCTTTGGCGGCCAGGGCCGGATTGTCGCGGAATACTTCATCAAAGGTGGTGGCAATCGCGGTCACCCGCGGTGCCAGCAGCCGATTGGCGCGCCCGATCACCGCATTGGCATCGTGGATGAGGGTTGGAACGCCGCGCCAGCCGGCCGCAAAGAGCGGCGGGATGGTCGGGTAGCCGCCGAAGCCGATCACCGCCGCGGGCCGCAGCCGGCCGATCAGTGCCCACGCCTGAACCACCCCGATACCGAGCAAGGAAGCCGTCCGCGCAACTGCGAAGGGGTTGCGCCCGCGCAGCGTCGCGCTGGCGACAACGTGAATCGCACCTTCGGCGAATGCGCCGCCGTAGCGCGCGGCGCGCCGGTCGGTCGCAAGGTGTACCGCGATGCCGCGCTGCGCGAGCGCGGCCGCCAGCGCTTGCGCCGGGAACAGATGTCCCCCTGTGCCGCCGGCCGCCACGAGAATCGGCGCCGGGGCCGGCGCCGACATCACACCCGGCTCCCGGTGATCACAATATCTCCGGGGAGCACGACCCGCGGGCGGTCGCGGGTGAGCGCCACCAGCATGCCCATGCCATAGGCCAGCGAGATCAACGATGACCCGCCATAAGAGATGAACGGCAGCGTCATGCCCTTAGCCGGCATCAAATGCAGGTTGACCGCCATGTTGATGGTCGACTGCAGTCCGAACAGCATCGCGAGCCCGGCGGCGGCGAAGCGGGCGAAGGGATCCTCGCTGCGCATCGCCTTACTGAGCGCGCGGATGACGATGAAGGCAAACAGCGCGACCAGAATGAGGCAAAGCACGATGCCAAATTCCTCCGCCGCCACGGCAAAGACGAAATCGGTATGACCCTCGGGAAGGATGCGCTTGATCGTGCCCTCGCCGGGGCCGCGGCCGAACCAGCCGCCGCGGATGAATGATTCGGTTGCGATATCGACATTGAACGAATCACTGGAGGCCGGGTCGAGGAAGCCGTGGATGCGCTGGGCGACGTGCGGCACGGCATAGAACGCCGTCAAGAGGCCGATGCCGGCCGTCGTGGCAAGCCCGAGCATCCAGATCAAGCGCATGCCGGCCATGTAGAACAGCGCGCCCCAGACCAGCGCGATGAGCATGGTCTGGCCGAAATCCGGCTGCGCCACCAAGAGCGCCACCACCACCATGAGCAGCACCAGCGCGATGAGGTTAGCCGGCATTTCCGGACGCTTGGACTGTTCCCCGAACAGCCATGCGATCAGAACCACGAAGGCAGGCTTAAGAAACTCGGACGGTTGAACGTTGACGCCGAAGATCACGAGCCAGCGCCGTGCCCCCTTGATTTCCGCGCCGAAATGCGGCGTCGCCGCCACCAGCACGAAGCTGACCAGGAAAACCACGAGCGAGACCTGCCGCACTTCGCGCGGCGACAGAAACGACGTGGCGATCAAGACCACGGCGGCAGGGATGAGAAAGAGCACCTGGCGGTCGACAAAATGAAACGGATCGAGCCCGATGCGGGTGGCGACCGGGGGACTGGCTGCAAGGCACAGGATGATGCCACCAAGCATCAAGGCGCCGAGCGCGACCAGCGTCGGCCGGTCGACCGTCCACCACCACTCGTTAAAGACCGTACGCTGTGCGCGGGAAGCCATGAACCCAGTGGTGACACCCGATGGTTTAAGCGGGATTAAAGTCCGACGCCCGGCTGGATCTCGCGCGCTTTGCTGGTCGCGGCTACTTGCTCACCAGCCCCGGCAGCACCCGCACCAGCTCGCGGAATGCATCGCCGCGCACCTCGAAATTGCGGTATTGGTCGAACGAGGCGCAGGCGGGCGACAGCAGCACGACCGGATCGGTGGCGGACGCGGCGTCCGCATCTCGCGCCGCCGCGGCCAGCGCCTTGTCCAGCGTGCCATCGATCTCATGCGGCACATCGTTGCCGAGCGTTGCGGCAAATTCCGCCGCCGCCTCGCCGATCAGATAGGCTTTGCGGATGCGCGCAAAGAATTCGCGCAACGATTCAATGCCGCCGGTCTTCGGCTTGCCGCCGGCAATCCAGAAAATATCGGTGAAGCAGGCGAGCGCCTGCGCGGCCGAATCGGCGTTGGTGGCTTTGGAATCGTTGATGAAGAGAACCTTTCCACGCCGGCCGAGTTCTTCCATGCGGTGCGCGAGCCCCGGAAAAGACCGCAAACCTTCGGCGATCGCCGCCGGCTGCATACCGAGGGCCAAAGCGGCGGCAGCGGCGCAGGCCGCATTCTGCGCGTTGTGCACGCCGCGGAGCGAGCCGATAGCGGAGAGCTCGGCGATCACATCCGTTTGCCCGCCGGCGGCGCGAACGATTTTTTGCTGTTCGACAAACAGGCCCTCGCGTAACCGGTTGCGAACCGAAATGCGCGCCACGCGCCTTCCCGCCTGCTCGATCCGCTCGGCAATAGTGCGGCACCAGGCGTCATCAACGCCGATAATGGCCGCGCCGCCAGCCGGCACGCCGGCGACCAGCCGTTGCTTCACGGCCGCGTAATGCTCCATCGCGCCGTGCCGATCGAGGTGATCTTCCGACAGGTTGATCAGGATGCCGACTGACGGATCGATGCCGGGGGCGAGGTCGATCTGATAGGACGAGCATTCGATGACGTGCACGCGGCCGGCTCGCGGCGGCCGCAGCGACAGGATTGCGGTGCCGATATTGCCGCCGACCTCGACCTTAAGGCCGGCCGCGGCGACGAGATGGGCGACGAGCGCCGTGGTGGTCGATTTGCCGTTGGTACCGGTGATGGCGACGAACGGCGCGCCCGGCGCGATGCGCGCCCGCTCCCGGCAGAACAGCTCGATATCGCCGATCACGTCGATGCGAGCGGCCTGCGCACGTTGCACGGTCCAGTGCGGCCTCGGATGAGTGAGCGGCACGCCGGGTGCTAGCACGAGCGCGGCGATTTGTGACCAATCGGCGAACCGCAGATCAGCGGTCGGAATGCCGGCCGCATTCGCCTGCGCCAGGCTTTGCGCGTTGTCGTCGGCAGCAATCACCTCGGCGCCGCCGGCCAGCAATGCGCTCGCGCTGGCCAATCCCGAGCCACCGAGGCCAAAGACCGCGACCTTCCGCCCTGCAAAGGTCGTGATCGGTATCACCAGCAGTCACCTCAGCTTCAAGGTCGACAGCCCGGCGAGCGCAAGCACCACTGCGACAATCCAGAAGCGAATCACGATCTGCGGCTCGGTCCAGCCGAGCTGTTCGAAGTGATGATGGATCGGGGCCATCTTGAAAACGCGCTTGCCGGTGAGCTTGAAAGAAACGATCTGCACGATCACCGAAACGGCCTCGAGCACGAATAGGCCGCCGATCACACCGAGCACGATCTCGTGCTTGGTCGCCACCGCCACCGCGCCGATCAGGCCGCCCAGCGCCAGCGAGCCGGTATCACCCATGAAGATCGAGGCGGGCGGCGCGTTGAACCACAAAAAGCCCAGGCTGGCGCCGACCACGGCGCCGCACAGCACCGCCAGTTCGCCGGTGCCGGCAACGTAATGGATTTGCAGATAATCGGCGAACACCGCGTTGCCGCACAGATAGGCGATCAGGCCGAAGCTCGCGGCGGCGATCATCACCGGAACGATGGCTAGGCCATCGAGGCCGTCGGTCAGGTTCACTGCGTTCCCCGCCCCGACGATGATGAACATGGCGAAAACGACAAAGAACCAGCCGAGATTGATCACCAGTTCCTTGAAAAACGGAAATACCAGCGAGGTCCCGAAGTGGGGCTCGGCCGGCACGTGCGCGAGTTTGATGAGCGCAATGCAGGCGACGGCGGCAATAAAAGCCTCGATCGCCAGCCGCGCGCGCCCGGGAAATCCGTTATGCGCCTGCCGGCTGATTTTCAGATAATCGTCATAAAAGCCGACCATGCCGAAGCCGAGCGTGACCAACAGCACCACCCACACGTAGGGATTGATCGGATTGGCCCACAGCAAAGTCGAAACCAAGACACCCGACAGAATCATCAGCCCACCCATGGTAGGGGTGCCGGCCTTGGCGATGATATGCGACTGCGGGCCGTGAGGACGGATCGGCTGGCCCTTGCCCTGCAACAGGCGCAGCCGATCGATAATGTACGGACCGAACAGAAAAACGAAAAGCAGCGCGGTGATGATCGCACCGCCGGTGCGAAAGGTGATGTAGCGGAAGACATTGAGGACGGAAAGCTTATCCGACAGACCGACCAGCCAATAAAGCATTGCATCAACCTTGCGCAGGCAGGTGTTCGAGCGTGTCGTCTTCGCGCGTCCTCCGTTGCAGCGCCTTGACGATGGGCGCCATGCGCGAGCCGAGCGAACCTTTGACCATCACGACGTCGCCAGCGCGAACCGCGGTTAGTACGCACGCTGCGAGCGCGGCGGAGTCTTCTGCATAGCCGCCCCGCCGGCTCGCGGGAAGGGCCTGCCACAGGTTCCGCATCAACGGTCCGCAACAGAAGACGAGATCGATCTGCTGCGCGACGATCTGTTTGCTGAGCGAGCGATGCAAGGCCGGACCCTTCGCCCCGAGTTCCAGCATGTCGCCGAGCACAGCGATGCGCCGCCCCCGCTGGCCGATCTGAGCCTGGCGCAGCAGCGCCAAAGCGGCCGCCACCGAGGCCGGATTGGCGTTGTAGCTCTCGTCGATGATTAGCGCCGATCCGCCGGGAAGCTCGATTTCGATGGTGGTGCCGCGCCCGGCCACCGGCTTGAGACCGGCAAGCGCGAGCGCCGCCAGCGCCAGATCCGCGCCGGCGAGGACGGCCGCCGCCAACACCGCAAGCGAATTATCGACCAGATGCCGGCCCGGCGCGCCGATCTTATACGTCAGTTCGTTGCCGAAAATCTGCGCCACCACCGTCGAGCTGTGCGGATTTAACGCGCACTTGAGGAGCCGGGCGTCGGCCTTTGCGTGCTCGCCGAACGAGACGATGCGCGCGGCGCCGGCCTCCAGGGCGCGGCGCTTGAGCCGGTTGAATTGTGCAATATCGCGATTGATCAGTGCGGCGCCACCGGCCTCCAGGCCAAGGAAAATTTCGGCTTTGGCGTCGGCAATCTTGTCGAGTGAACCGAAAAATTCCAGATGCACCGGCGCAATTGCGATGATCACGGCCACATGCGGACGCGCAAGCCGCGACAGCGGCGCGATCTCGCCGGCGTGGTTCATGCCCATTTCCAGAACCGCGTAGCGCGCGCTGGCAGGACAACGGGCAAGCGAGAGCGGCACGCCCCAATGATTGTTGTAGGAGGCGATGGAAGCATGCGTCTCGCCATCGCTCGAGAGCGCGAGCCGCAATGCCTCCTTGGTGCTGGTTTTGCCGACCGAGCCGGTGACACCGATGATCCTAGCGGGCGTTCGCGCCCGCGCAGCGGCAGCGAGGTCGCGCAGGCCCGCGAGCACGTCGGGCACGATGAGAAGCGGCGCATCTTCTAAAAATTGCGCGCGCCGATCAGCAGCGACCACCGCAAGACCGGCGCCGGCGGCGAGCGCGGCGGCAACGAAGTCGTGCCCATCGCGCCGATCGGCCAGGGCGAAGAAGGCCTCTCCCGGCACGATCGAGCGGCTGTCGATCGACAAACCGCAGACCGAGCGCGGCAGCGGGCCCTGGCGCGCGGCGCGCATCGCGGCCGCCATTGCATCCACATCCCACAGCGCGCGCGGCGTCATGGAATTTTCCCGCACCGGATACCGGCGGTATTCGCGGGGAGGGGCCGCGGCCACCGATAAACAAGTCTGCAGTGCCGGACACCAATGGCCTGCAGGAGGCGCGTCAGTGTTTGCACGTTGAAAGACCCGCTTGCCCGAACGGCGCGGCGGCCAAGGTGCGTTCCGGTTTTCTTGCCCTTCGATGCGCGCACCATGCCGCCGGTCTGAAAGCCTCGCTCTGTTTTGTGCCGGACACAACTGCCTCGCGCAATGCCCCAAGCCTCAAGCCGGCTGCGGCAACAGCAGCATCGTCCCGTCACCTTGAGCGCACGTATTCGCCACTCAGCCGGCATTTCGACCGTGCCGACGCACGCAGCATCGATCGCGGGCGTCTTCCGGAATCCAAGGCGGCACCGGTGGCATTTCCTGCCGGCCCGGCAAGCCGTCAAAGTTTTGCTAATTTGCTTGTCCCGGTGCTGCAGTTCGAACAGGGCAAGCGCTTTGGCAGGCTTGTGGCCCTGCGTGTCACGCAGAGCAAGACCGACGGTTTTGCTGCCAGGATCGAGCTTCAGCCGAAGGCCTTGTCTTTCGAGGCCGACACGATCCCTGCGCCGTCTCAGCAACCGTGCCCGCTTTTTAGAGCACGGCATGAGAGGACGCTTACGCTGATCAATAACGAGAACTGGCAAATCTCTTACTCCCAAAAAGCTATCATTACGCAGCTTGTTACGCTGCCCTTGCGGGCAATCTCCCCTGATCATGTTGCCGCCCGGCGTTTGCGCAAGACCCGTTTGATTGGTAAGCCGCTGCCGAAGCTGGGCAAAGCCCGCTGCCTAAGGCGTGGGGATGGCTTACGGGGAAAGCTCCTTCAGCACCGCGGCAACCGCTTCATGATCGCTAAACGGCAGGGTGCGGTCGCCGATAATTTGGCCCGTTTCGTGGCCTTTGCCGGCAATAAGAAGCACATCGCCGGGGCGCAGATCCGCAATGGCGGCGCGGATCGCCTGACGCCGGTCGCCGATCTCGGCCGCCCCCGGCGCGGCGGCCATGATAGCGGCGCGGATGGCGGCGGGATTTTCGCTGCGCGGGTTATCATCAGTGACGATGACCCGGTCGGCCTTGGCGGCGGCAACTGCGCCCATCAACGGCCGCTTGCCGCGGTCGCGGTCGCCGCCGGCGCCAAACGCTACAATGAGCCGGGCCGCCGCATAGGGCCGCAGCGCCTCGAGCGCTTTGGCTAGCGCGTCCGGCTTGTGCGCGTAATCGACGAAGATCGGGGCGCCGCGGCTCGTTCCAACAAGTTCAAGGCGGCCCTTGGCGCCGGTCAAGTGCGCGAGCGCAGCAAACACGGCAGGCGGATCGCCCCCGGTGGCGATGGCAAGACCCGCGGCGAGGAGCGCATTTTCGACCTGAAACTCGCCGACGAGCGGCAAGCGCACCTGAAAACCTTTGCCGCCATGGAGAATCTGCAGCTTTTGTGAAAAGCCATCGATTGCGGCATCGATGAGCCTGATACTCTCCCCGGCGCGTCCGATGCTGACGATAGACAGGCCGCGCGCCGTGGCGGCGGCAATCACCGTGTCGGCGTGCGCGTGATCGACGCTGATGACGGCGCTACCGCCCGGCGCGATCAATTCATTGAACAGCCGCAGCTTCGCCGACAGATACACTGCGAAATCCGGATGATAATCGAGATGATCGCGGGTGATATTGGTGAAAGCGCCCGCCGCAATGGAGAGCCCGTCGAGGCGGTGCTGATCGAGGCCGTGGGATGAGGCTTCGATCACCAGATGGGTAACGCCCTCGCCGGAGAGCCGGTCGAGCGAACGATGCAGTGCGACCGGATCCGGCGTGGTCAGCGAGCCATAGGTTTCGCCGGCCGGCGAAACGATGCCGATGGTGCCGATGCTGGCAGCGCGGTGAGAAAGCGCGCTCCAGATCTCTCGGGTGAACGCCGCAACCGAGGTCTTGCCGCTGGTGCCGGTCACGGCGGCGATGATTTGCGGCTGACGCGGAAAAAGTCTGGCCGCGGCAAGCGCCAGCGCGTGACGCGCGTTTTTGACCTGCACGAAAGCCACGCCCACTGGCAGCGGTGCGTCAGGCGGCCGTTCCGCGACCACCGCGACGGCGCCCGCGGCCGCGGCCGCCGCGGCAAACTGCAGTCCGTCGGCTTGACCGCCCGCGATCGCGACGAAAACGTCGCCGGGCCTGACGGAGCGGCTATCGGCGGTCACGCCGCCGACGACGATGTTGGCCTCTCCGGCCGGAGCCGCGATCTCGGCAGGTAGAATCTCGCACAGCTTCATGACCTCTCCCTACCTTCCCCACGCCCGGGCAAGGAAGACGGGGCCTACCGGTTTTGCTTGAGCGAGGCCAGGATGAGTCGGTCGGCCGGCGGCAGATCCATGCGCGGTTCGATGCCGAGCAACGGCGCAATGCGGGCGACCACGCCGCCGCCGACCGGCACCGCATTCCAGCCCGAAGTGGTAAAGCCGTGGGTTTCGGGGATCGCCCTCGGTTCGTCGAGCATGATCAGCAACAGGTAGCGCGGGTGATCGGCCGGGATGATCGCCATGAAATCGGTGAGCACCTTGCTCTTGGAGTAGCGGCCGTTGAGCACCTTGTCCGCGGTTCCGGTCTTGCCGCCGATGAAATAACCGGGAACGTCGGCCTTTTTGGCAGTGCCCTTCTCGACATTGAGCCGCATCAGGTAGCGCATTGTTTCGCTGGTCTTGCCCTTGATCACGTGCTTGCCGAGCGCGTCGACCTCGGCTTGCGAGCGCTTGAGAAATGTGGGCGGAATCAAGTTTCCGCCGTTGACGACGGCGGCAATCCCCATCGCCGCCTGCAGCGGCGCCACCGAAAGTCCATGGCCGAACGCGACCGTGGCGGTGGTGAGCTCGGCCCAGCGCCTGGGCAGGATGGGCTCGGCGCTTTCCGGCAATTCGGTGCGCAGGCGATCGAGTTGGCCCATTTTCTTCAGAAACGCCTGCTGCGCTCCGGTGCCGAGCGACAGCGCGATGCGCGCGGCGCCGATGTTCGAGGAGTACGTGAAGACTTCCGGCACGCTCAGGAAGCGGTGCTGCGGCTCGAAATCGTGAATGAGGAAGCGGCCCATGCGCAGGGGCGCGCGGGCGTCGAACGACGAGTTGAGCGTGATCTTGCCTGAATCGAGCGCCATGGCGAGGGTAAAGACCTTGAAGGTCGAGCCCATCTCATAGACGCCAGTGGTGAGCCGATCGATGCGCGAAGGGTCAAGCGCCTGGCCCGGATCGTTTGGATTGAAATCCGGCTCCGACACCATGGCCACGATCTCGCCGGTCTGCACGTTGAGGACGAGGCCGGCGGCGGCGAGCGCCTTGTAGCGCGCGCGTGCGGCCACCAGTTCGTCGCGCAGCGCGTGCTGCACGCGCAGATCGACCGCGAGCACCACCGGCTTTTGCAGCCGGTTGGTGGCGAGGCCAGCCATGTGGAGGGCGGCAAGTCCATGGGTGTCGAGCCACTTCTCCATCCCCGCTATGCCCTGGTTGTCGATATTGACCAGGCCGATCACATGCGAAACTTCGGCACCGTTCGGATAAACGCGCTTGTTCTCTTTCAGAAAGCCGATGCCGGGCAGGCCCTGCCTGTAGACTTCGCGCTGCTGCGCCGGCGTGATGTCGCGCTTGAGCCAGACAAACCCGCGCTTGGATGAGAGCCGCTCGCGGACCTCGGTGGAATTGAGATCCGGCAGATCGGCAGTGAGCAGTTCGGCGGCTTCGTCGACATCGATAATGCGCCGCGGTTCGGCGTAGAGCGAAGGCACGCGGACGTCGGTCGCCAGAATCTCGCCGTGGCGATCGAGAATATCGGGACGCGCCGTCGCCACCGCGTCGCCCATGGCGGCGCGCGGCGCGGAGCGGCTCTCGGAGATGATGCCGAACATCACGAGCCGGACGGCGACCACGGCGTAAAGCAAGGCAAAGCCGCCGATGACAAGCCCCACGCGCCCTCTGGAGGCGTGGCTCGTGTCGCGGGCGGAGGACCGTGTGCGTCTGAGGCGGCGCAGACAAAGTTCAACGGCGCCGATAGCGCGGGCCGCTGCCGCGGATTGCCCGAGCGCGATCATGGCCGCGATCCCGCGGTGATGGTTGCTGGCGGCGACCTCGCTGGAACGGCTGGCGTCGTCCATTCGGCGCCCGGCGATTCGCGCGGCGGGGCCGAAATGCTTCCGGTGTTCGTGGGTGATTCCACGAGATGTTCGATCATGCCGCCGATCGGATCCTTGCTGCCGGCCCGCAGGAAATCTGGCGGCGCCGAAGGCAGGCGAGCGAGCGAGTCGAATTGCGTCGGCGCTATTGGCCCCAGCTTGAGAAAGCGCTGCGCCAGCGCCTGGATGCGCGCGGGCTCGTCGAGATCACTCCATTGGGCGCGCAAGGCCGCGATCTTGTCGCGTTCCTGCCGCACCTCGTCGCGCAGCTTGGCGAGACGCTCCGCCTGCACGGTCGCTTCGAATTTGATGCGATAGACATAGACGGCCGCGAGCAGCAGACCACCGATGACGAGCAGATTGAGCAGGCGCAGGATCACGTGCGTCCCCGCATCATGTCTGAGAGCGAAGGCAGAATCGGCAGTGCGGCTTTAGTGTCGCGCGGCGCTGCTGCGGTGCGCTCGGCGGCGCGCAATTTGGCAGAACGCGCCCTCGGATTGGCCGCAACTTCGCTTTCGTCCGGCGTCTGTGGACGCCGGGTGAGGATGCGAAAGGTCGGCGCCGGAGCCTCGACCAGCGGGCGATGCCGGGAAGCGGCCGGCGCGCGGCTGCGCTCGATCAGAAAGTCTTTGACGAGGCGATCTTCGAGCGAATGAAAGGCGATCACGACCAGGCGGCCGGTTGGCGCAAGCACGCGCTCGGCGGCGAACAGGGCGCGACCCAGCTCGCCAAGCTCGTCATTGACGAACATGCGCAACGCCTGGAAGGCGCGCGTCGCCGGATGCATCGCGCCGGCATGCGCCGGCACGACGCGCGCAACGAGTTCGGCGAGCGCGCGCGTGGTGCGGATAGGCACTTTGTCGCGCGCTGTGACGATTGCGCGGGCAATTGCCCGCGCACGACGTTCCTCGCCCAGCGTCGCAATGATCGCTGCGAGCGCGCGCTCACTCGCGCGATTGACCACGTCGGCCGCGCTCGGGCCCTCTTGGCCCATGCGCATGTCGAGCGGCCCATCGAGCCGGAAGGAGAAGCCACGCGCGGCCTGGTCGAGCTGCATGGACGAGACGCCGAGATCAAAGACAATGCCATCGATTGCGGTCGCTCCGCTTTCAGCTATGACCGCCGTCAAATTGGAAAACTGATCCTCGACCAGATCGAGCCGGCCCTGTGCTTCACTGACGAGCCCTGCGCCCAGGGCAACAGCGTTGCGATCGCGGTCAATGCCGATGACGCGCGCGCCGCGGACCGCCAGTATGGCGCGCGTAAAACCGCCGGCACCGAAGGTGGCGTCGACATAGAGACCGCCATCGCGCACGGCGAGCCACTCGACGGCGCGACGGACGAGCACGGGAATATGACGAGCCGGTCCGCCAGCGACAGCATTGCTGTCGCTGCTCGCCATTATTCCCGTGCTCCGAGCGGGGTTGCCGTCGCGCTCGCCACTGCCTGGGTGCCCAGCTGCCGTTTGAACGCGCGGACCTTTTCGGTGGCCTCCGCGAGTTCCGCGCCAAAGCGGTCGGGCGCCCAGATCTGAAATTTGTGCCCAAGACCAACGAACGTCACCGCATCGGTGATCCCGGCATGCGTCCTGAGCGAATCGGTCAGCACCACGCGACCTTCGGCGTCGATCTTGAGCGTTTCGCTGGTGCCGTAGAGCGAGAGGGCGAATTGCTGCCGCTGGTCCGAATAGGGCGCAAAGCTCCCAACCAACGCCTCGATTTCGGCGAGCAACGCATTGCCGCCTGCATCGAGCGCCGGCTGGTCGAGGGCCGGATAGCAATAAAGACCATCGAAGCCATCGCGCGCCAGCACGGCGCGGAAAGGAGCCGGCACCGACACCCGGCCCTTTGCATCCAGACGCAGCATATAATGGGACACAAACCGGTCCATCTCGCCCCTCGGGCGGCCGCTGCGGATTTCCCAATACGCGCCAAAGCGGATCTGCGTGCGTCGCCATCATTTGGGAGATAATGGGCTATCATGGGTTTTTTTGGGCGTCAACGCAGATACGCCGCCTAATTGGGGGCATTGCACAGAAAGGAAATGAGCGAAGGCAAGCCTAAGGATGATTCCGGCACGCCTCCGGGCAGCTGCTCGAGCAGAGTTGGCGTTGCCCCTGCGCTGAGTTTGCGGTTTAAGCTCTATCCAGCCGGATTTTATAAAATCTGGTCCTCAGCGCCCATTCTGACGGATCGGCTGGCGCGACTGCGCGTATGGGTAGCGCCGCACCAGGCTCGGGCTACGGGCCGCGTTTTTGCCGGATTCTTGTGTCGTGCCGAGGTCGTGCTTTCGCCGAACCATAATGAGCGCAAGAACGCCAGGCGGCCGGACATGATCCTGCTGCACTATACCGGCATGCCGCAGGCCAGCGATGCGCTGGAGCGGCTGACAAGCCCCAGCAGCAAGGTCTCATCGCATTATTTCGTGTTTGAAGACGGCCGAGTCGTCCAGCTGGTCTCGGAAGACCGCCGCGCCTGGCATGCCGGCGAATCCTTTTGGGCGGGCGAGACCGACATCAATTCGTGCTCCATCGGTATCGAAATCGTCAATCCCGGTCACGACTACGGCTATCCCGATTATCCGGCGGGCCAGATCGCGGCGGTGACGGCACTCTGCCGCGGTATTCTCACCCGTTTCACGATTCCGGCCGAGCGCGTGCTCGCCCATTCGGATGTGGCGCCATCGCGCAAGCAGGACCCGGGCGAGAAATTTCCGTGGCACACCCTCCATGATTCGGGCGTCGGTCATTGGGTGCGACCGGCGCCGCTCACCGAACCGGGTGAAATGCTTTCGGCCGGCGATCGCGGCGAAGCGGTTGCCAAGCTGCAGACCGCGCTTGCCGCATACGGCTACGGACTCACGGTCACCGGCAGCTTTGACCGCTCCACCCGCGACGTGGTGACCGCCTTCCAGCGCCATTTCCGCCCGCAGCGCGTCGACGGCAACGCCGATGCCTCGACGAGGAAGACACTTAAGGAGCTGCTCGCCCGTCGCGGCCGGGCGCGAACGATTGCGGCACGGGCTCGTCGCCGCGAGCGCCTGGCCTCTTGAACCGGCGGCAGAACGTCCCCATCCAGTGAATTGTCAGTCGGCCGGACGGCCGCTCCGGTGCCTATCTCCTTCTCGCTTGCGGGAGGGCGGATGGACTGCCGGGGAGGAAAGTCCGGGCTCCGTGGACAGGCGGTGCCGGATAACGTCCGGCGGGCGCGAGCCCAGGGACAGTGCCACAGAGAACAGACCGCCGCGGCGCGTTGCGTAGGCCGCGGCAAGGGTGAAACGGCGCGGTAAGAGCGCACCGCGCCGGCGGCAACGCCGGCGGCACGGTAAACCCCACCGGGAGCAAGACCGAATAGGGACGGCGCGGAGCTTTTCGCGCGAGAGCAAAGAAAGCTCCGGGGCCGATGTCCAGGCCCCGGCCGTCCGGGTTGGTTGCTTGAGGCGCCGGGCAACCGGCGTTCGAGAGGAATGGCCGTCACGCGCGCGGGCAACCCCCGCGCGCCATCCAGAACCCGGCTTATAGGCTGGCTGACCTACTAAGGGCGCCCGACGGAACCACCGTCGGGCGCCCGCCACGTATTGAGCCCCGTGTGGCATGTTGTTTGAATTGGATTTGCGGGCCGCAAGCTCATGCCCCCCCGACGTGCTTCGCCGTCAGGCATTATTCGACGAATAACACCGTGATCCTAACCAGGGCGAGTAATTTTTCCCAAAATCGCGTGCGCTGATTGCCCCTTTGGAAATAAAATTCTATGTGAATCGTCCCATGAACCGCACCCCTGCCGCAGCTGGATCTGCCGCCCCGATGGGCAAATTGGCGCGATTGCCGGCATTCTTCGCGCTTGAAGGAAAACGCGTCCTCGTTGCGGGTGGCAGCCAAGCCGCGACCTGGAAGGCCGAGTTGCTCGCCGCTGCCGGCGCGCGCGTCGACGTTTTCGCGGAAAGCCCTGGCGCCGAGCTTCGCGGCCTTGCCGCCGCTGCTGCGAACGGCGCCATTACGCTCTGCCGGCGGCCTTGGGCGGCCGGCGATTTCGCCAATGCGGCCATGGCCGTCGGCGACTGTGCCGACGATGCCGAGGCCGCTCTGTTCGCCGCAGCGGCGCGCGCATCCGGGGTGCCGGTCAACGTGATCGACCGGCCAGACTTCAGCGATTTTTGCTTCGGCGCCATTGTCAATCGCTCGCCCCTCGTCGTCGGCATCTCCACCGATGGAGCCGCGCCGGTGTTCGGTCAGGCGATCCGCGCCAAAATCGAAGCGCTGATCCCAAAAGGTTTCGCCGGTTGGGCGCAAGCCGCGCGTGCGTGGCGCCCGCGCGTACGGGCGCGCGCTTTGTCGTTCCGCGGCCGGCGCGATTTTTGGGAGCGTTTCACCGAAAGGGCGTTCGCCGACGCGAACCGGCAGCCGAGCGGCGCCGACCTCGCGGCATTGCTCGCCTACTCCGCCTGTGCGCAGCCGGCCAGCGGCGGCTCGGTTGCGCTTGTCGGCGCCGGCCCCGGCGATCCGGAACTGCTGACGCTGCGCGCCGTGCGCGCGCTGCAATCCGCCGACGTCATTCTGTTCGACGAGCTCGTCTCCGCCGACATTCTCGATTTCGCGCGGCGCGAAGCGAAGAAAATGCTGGTCGGCAAAAGCGGCTATCGGCCCTCGTGCCGGCAGGATGACATCAACGCGCTGATGGTCTCGCTCGCCAGGTCCGGTCGCCGTGTGGTGCGGCTCAAGGGCGGCGATCCGATGATATTCGGCCGCGCCGATGAAGAAATCAGCGCCTGCCGCGCGGCGGGAATTGCCGTCGAAATCGTGCCCGGCATCACCAGCGCGCAGGGTGCGGCGAGCCGTCTGCTGGTCTCGCTCACCCGCCGCCGCCAGGCCCGCCGCGTGCAATACATTACCGGGCATGCGGCCGCCAATGAACGGGGGCTTCTCCCCGATATCGATTGGGCGAGCGTCGCCGATCCGGCGGCGACCACCATCGTCTATATGCCGCGGGGGACGTTACCAAAGCTCGTCGCCAGCGCATTGCAGCGCGGCCTTGATCCGCACACGCCGTCAGTTGCCATGGAACACGCGACGCGCACGGACGAACGCGTGGTTGCCGCAACAATCGCCGAGCTACCGGCGCGTCTCGAAGCTGCGGCGCCGACCGGGCCGGTGATCGTGATGATCGGAGGCGTGTTCGCCGACTACCTCGAACAAACGACCTCCAACAATCCGCCTTGCAATCTCGCCGCCACTGCAAATCCCAAGCCGTCTGCGGCGCAGGCGTAGGCCGGCCCGCTGCCTTCGATCGGCGCCCCGATGGGTTGCGCAGTTGCCTTCCGCCCGCCTATCTATCGAGCACATGATCACTGGAACCGCACCGCAGACCGCTGTGGAAAATCTCACCCCCACGGCCGCCGCACACCTGATCGAGGCGCGCGCCACCGCGATCGAGACGGTCGCCCGCGATACCAAGGTGTTCACGTTCCGCCGCGCCGCCGGCGGACCGCTGCCGCCGTACAAGCCGGGCGCGCATATCGACCTGCACCTGCCGAATGGGCTGATCCGGCAATTTTCGCTGGCAGTTCCGGCGAACGATCCCGAGAGCTACCTGGTCGGCGTCAAGCGCGACGAGAACAGCCGCGGCGGCTCACGCTACCTCATCGACGAGATGCGCGTCGGCCAGGAGATTAAGATCAGCGCGCCGCGTAATACGTTCCCGCTGGTCGAGGACGCCGAGCACGTGACGCTGTTCGCCGGTGGCATTGGCATCACGCCGATCTGGTGCATGGTGCAGGAGCTTGCGGCGCGCAAGCGCTCATGGAAGCTCTATTACGCGTGCCGTTCGCGGGCTGATATGGCATTTCTCAACGCTCTGCAGCAATTCGGGCCGCAGGCCGTGCATCTGCATTTCGACGACGAAGCCGGTGGTGAGGTTTTGGACATCGCTGCCGCGGTCGCGGCAACGCCGGCGAATGCGCACCTGTATTGCTGCGGCCCCAATCCGATGCTCAAGGCCTTCGAGGAGGCGACCGCCGGGCGACCACACCACCGCATTCACGTCGAGTATTTTGCCCCAAAGGAGGAGGAAAGCGCCGGCAAGCTTGGCGGTTTCTGGGTCGAGCTCGCACGCTCGGGCGAGGAATATTTCATTCCCGAAGGCAAAAAAATCCTCGAAGTGCTCTACGAGGCCGGCATCGATGTCGATTATTCGTGCGAGCTCGGCATCTGCGGCGCCTGCGAGACGCGGGTGATTTCCGGCATTCCGGAACACCATGATTCGGTGCTCAGCGAGGAAGAGCAGGCGGAAAATACCAGGGTGATGATCTGCTGCGCCGGCTGCAAGGGCGAACGTCTGGTGCTGGATATGTAGGGTCAGACCCCGTAGGATGGGTTGCGCGCAGTCGGTCAGCGGCTCGCGTGCCAATGGTGGGCCTTTCTCGACCCAGCTTACGGAATTGGCTATGGACACGGCGCTCAAAACTCGCGCGACAAAAAGACAGGCAACAAACCCGCGGCAGGACCTGCGCTCGTGGATTGCGCAATTGCGCGCCGCAGACGAACTGCAGGACGTCAAAGGCGCCGAGCGCGAGAAGGAAATCGGCGGCATCGTCGACATCTACCAGCGCCACATCGGCAACAAGGCGGTGCTGTTCGACGAAATCCCGGGATACCCGCGCGGCCACCGCATCCTCGCCAATATTCTCACCTCGGTGCGGCGCATCAACCTGACCCTCGGCCTCGATCCGGACGCCAACCCGGTCGACCTCGTGCATTACTGGCGCCGCTACATGAAAGAAGCCAAGGCCATCCCGCCGGTTAAGGTCGACAGCGGCCCGCTCCTGGAGAACGTGCGCACAGGCGGCGATATCGACATTTTCAAGGTCCCGGTGCCGCGCTGGCACGAGCACGACGGCGGCTATTACATCGGCACGGGCGACATGGTGATCATGCGCGATCCCGATACCGGCTGGATCAATTACGGCGCCTACCGGGTGCAGGCGCATGAGCGCAACATCGCAACCGTCATGTGCTCGAAAGGCAAGCACGGCGATCTGATCAAACGCCGCTATCACGAGCATGGCGAGCCCTGTCCGATCGCCGTGGTCTGCGGCATGCACCCGGCTTTGTTCATGATCGCCGGCCTCGAAATTCCTTACGGGCGCAACGAATATGACGCGGCCGGTGGGCTTATCGGCGAGCCGATTGAAGTCATTAGCGGGCCGCGCACCCGACTGCCGATCCCGGCGCATGCGGAAATTGCCTTCGAGGGTTTTATTCATCCGAACGAAGTGCGCGACGAAGGCCCGCTCGGCGAGTGGACCGGCTACTACGCCGGCGGCTTGAAGAAGGAGCCGGTGATCCGCATCGAGACTTTCATGCACCGCGACGATCCGGTCCTGCTCGGCGCCATTCCCGGCATTCCGCCGGACGACGATTCGTTCTATCGCGGCACCTACCGCGCCGGCGCGGTGTGGAATCAGCTCGAAGCCGCGGGCGTACCTGAGGTCAAGGGCGTGTGGGCGCATGCCGCCGGCGGCAGCCAACTCTGGCTCACCGTGGCGATCAAGCAGCAATATGCCGGACATGCCAAGCAGGCCGGGCTCATCGCCTCGCAATGCCATGCCGGCGCCTATGCCAACCGCTTCGTGGTCGTGGTCGACGACGACATCGATCCGGCCGACATGGACAAGGTGGTCTGGGCGATGTGCACGCGCTTCGATCCGCGCGAGGGCATGGAGGTGTTGCGCGGTTGCTGGTCGACGGCCCTCGATCCGATGGTGTATGGCAATGACGACGCGCGCAATGCCCGCGTGGTGATCGACGCGTGCAAGCCGTTCAAGCGCCGCGACAGCTTCCCGCTCGTGGTGCGCGCAAGCAAGGACGTCGAAGATCACGTGCGCGGCAAGTTTTCAGATGTTCTGCCCCGCCGCTGACCAGAGTCCCAGAGAATTGATCAAAGGCCGGCGCTCCGATCCCGCTGCCCGCAGGGGCGGGGATGGCGGGCAATGAGCAGGGCAATGCTGCGCACGACAGCGCGAGCGGCGGTCGCTTTTGCTGTGGGCACTCGGCAGAGCGCAGGGCGAGTGGGTTGGAAGCTTCTGCGGACCAGCAAATAATTGAGACGGCATGACCGAAAAGATCGACATCACGCTCAACATCAACGGCCGCGATTACCCGATCCGCGTCGAGCCGCGCAAAACGCTGGTCGACGCCATCCGCGACGATTGCGGCCATACCGGCACTCATATTGGCTGCGAGCACGGCGTGTGCGGCACCTGCACCATCATTGTCGACGACGCGGCGGTGCGTTCCTGCCTAATGTTCGCCGTACAGGCACAGGGCAGAAAGATCCGCACCGTCGAAGGGCTGGCCGACGGCGACAAGCTGTCCGTGCTGCAGCAGGCGTTCATCGACAATCACGGCCTGCAATGCGGCTATTGCACGCCGGGTTTTTTGATGCTGGCCACCAACGTGCTGGAGAAGGATCCGCGCATCGACGACGAAGAACTCGTCGACGTGCTGGCCTCCAACCTGTGTCGTTGCACCGGCTACCAAAACATCATCAAGGCAGTCAAGGCGGCGCGCGACCAGATGCGCAAGCCCGAGTCCGGATGATCGCTCGTGCGCGTTGGCGGCTACAAGTGCAGCACCGCCAATGCCGCCTTCGCCACCTCGACGTCCTGCTCGATCGTGGCGCCGCCGGCGGCGACCGCGCCGATCACCTCGCCGCCCACCGCGATCGGAAAGCCGCCCGGCACGTTGGTGAAGTCGCCCATCCGCACCGCCATCGAAAGCGCATTCTCCTCGGGCGCGTAGCCGGTCGGCAGCCGCTGCGACGCCGCGGTGATCGCCTTGCGCTGCGTGGTGATGATCGAGAAGTGCCGCGCGCCGTCCATCATCAGAAAACCGATAAGCCGGCAACTGGCGTCGACCACTGCAAGGCAGACCTTGCAGCTGAGCGCGTCGGCCCGGGCGACGCCGGCGCCGAGCATTTTCAGGCTGGCTTCATGGGTGAGGCGGTGGGTGGCGGCAAAATCGGCCATGGCGGCAGGGCTCCTGTGCTCCAACCGCGTCATGACACAAAACCCGCAATGCTGTTAGTGTCGCCACCGCGCAAGCGGGCAAACGCGGGACGATGTGCCGATGAGCGTGGAGAAGTGGGATCGCGAAGCCGACGTGGTGGTGATCGGATCGGGCGCGACCGGATTTCCCGCCGCCATCGTCGCCCGCGAAGCCGGCGCTTCCGTGATCATGGTTGAGGCGGAGAACCACGTCGGCGGCCACGCCATCGTCAGCGGCGGCAATCTGCCGCTCGGCGGCGGCAATCGCTACCAGAAGAAATACGGCATCGACGATTCGCCTGATCTGTTCTTCCAGGACCTCACGGACTGGTCGGTTGTGGAGACCAACGGCTTTCCGCCTTACCGCTATAACGACCGCGAAATCATTCGCGCCTTCGCCGACAACAGCGTTCCGACTTTCGAATTCCTGCTGGCGCATGGCGTGAAAGTTATCGATCGGCCACCCAACAAGATCGGTCACGAGATCGGCGTGTCGGCGTTGCGTACGCTGCAGATCTCGATCGAGGATTGGCCGATGGTGCATACTGGCGGACCGGCTGCCCCCGACGACAACGAAATCAGGGCAGGCGCCGGGCTTATCCGGCCGCTGGAGGCCGCCGCGCGCCGGGCCGGCGTCGAGATCCTGCTCGAACATCGCATGACCGCAATTCATCGGCAGGCGCCGCGCACCGGCCGCGTCACCGGCATTGCCGTCGATTATAACGGCCGCCCGCTCAATATCGGGGCCCGGAAGGCGGTCATTGTCGCCACCGGCGGGTCGACCGGAAACATCAATTTCCGCCGCATGTTCGATCCGCGATTGACGGAAGAATATTGTGGATTGGCCGGCATGCCGTGGTCCGATCAGGACGCGAGCGGCGAGATCGCCGCAATGGCCGTCGGCGCGGCACTCTGGGGCTTGTTCAATTACACCGGCGAATTCGGCTCCGGCATCACCAAGCCCGGGGCCATCGGCTGCCAATACGGCTATGTGAATGTGCGCTGGTATCCCGACAGCGAGGTGTTCCACAAGGCACGCGCCATCGGCCTGACGGTGGCGGACTGGCAGGATGTGATCCTGGTCAACATGCTGGGCAAGCGCTTCTATGACGAGACCGCCGGCCATTTTAGCTACAACACCTATCGGAGCACGCACCCTTACGAGCCCTACAGCTATCTCAATGCCAAGAGGAACAACTACGATCCGAGCAATTTCATCAACGCAGCGCTCGCCGGGATCGGTGACGGGCACAATGGCGGCGGCCCGATCTGGTCGATTTTCGACGCCGACGCGGTGACGCGCGAAAAATGGATTCCGGAGCCTCCGCATGTCGACTATGAGGCCGGCTTTTGCTTCAGCGCCGGCTCGCTCGAAGAACTCGCGCGCAAGATCATTATGAGATACCAGCGCGTTCCCATGCCGCCGCGAAACCTTGCCGCAACCGTGGCGCGCTACAACAGCTTCGTCGAGGCCGGCAAGGATGGCGATTTCGGCAAGCCGGCGCCGCGCCACAAGATCCAAAAGCCGCCGTTCTATGCCGCCTGGGCGACGCCGGTGATCCATGACACGCGCGCGGGGCTGCGCATCAACCCCAAATGCCAGGTGATCGACATCAACGGCGAGACGATCCCCGGACTCTATTGCGGCGGCGAATCAGCCGGCGGCTTTTCCATGCACGGCCTGCCGCGCGCCACCTGCCAAGGATTCATTGCCGGCAGGAATGCGGTGACGGACAATACGTGATGGCTCTGCAAGGAGGGGTTTCAAGCGGCTCGCGCCGCTCGTTTTCTGCATGCAGCTGCGGCGGGCACGTCGTCGGTCTTATACGGACGATAGTGGAGCTCGCGGAGCAGGTGTTTGTGCTGCTCTAAATGCGCTCCAACGCCTTGCGCGCGGCTTTGACCTCTGCGCCCGCAGAACGGATCATCAAAAATTTCCCCGACCAGACGCTGACGATCGTCCAGCGACCCTCGATCTCGGTCGCGTCGGCGTTGAGCACGCCTTCATAGAGGATCGGGCTGCGATGCATCAGGTCAGGCGCCTCGTAGGTCTTGGTGAATGTCACGGCGGAGCCACGACGCGAGCCCGTCAGGTTGGCAAAAAGCGTCGCCGCAGAGCTTGAGGGCAACGTGCTCGGTTCGTGCGTCGTGCCGCAAAGCGCGCCGCCCGTATCGATCAAGGTCGCCACGAACGAGGTCGAGCGGCCATTCGAATACGTGTAGAGCCCGTTCCAAATACCCGTCAGGTTCCGCGCGTCCGCACGACCCGGCGCGGTCATTGGCGGCCCCGCATCGGCAGAATGAGTTCGGCAGCGGAACGCATCATTGAAGCCGAGGCGCTATCGGTGGCTGCCGCCACGCTCAACCCACCCTGCCTTAGACCGTGGTCTGCGCCATGCCGGGCTTGGATTTCAACGCTTCCTTGGCGCCGTCCTTGAACGCGACGTCCGGCGGCAGCACGACCGAGCAGGAACGGATCTTTTGGTGCTCGGAATCGACCCCCGGCGGTATCGTGCCCTTTTCGGCCAGCGCCTTGGCGGCGCGCATCAGGCGGTGCCGGGCCATGATGATGCCGTTGTCGGTCGAAACCAGATTTTCTTTGGTGCGGTCGCAGATCGGTCCCATGCTCTCCTGCAGCGACGCGTCCTGCATGGCGAAGCCGGCGACGCCGCTATAGGTCTTGCCGGCCTTCTGCCCCGCGCGATCGATCAGATAATCGTTATCCTTGTTGGCGAGCGACCGGAAGTTGGCGTCGACCTTGCAGTGGACGCCGGCCCCGTCCTTCATGGCGTCGAGCTCGATCTTGGTGAGCGCCCGAACCGGGTGAAAATCGTAGGACCAGGCCCAGCAATTCTCGTCGTCGATTGGCACCCAGAAATGGCCGTGGATCGGATGGTCCCCGCGTGGCGGGATCATGGTGAAGCACGGCATCACCCAGGGCGTGATGCGCCAGTAGTATTTGCCGTTCTCGGCGTTGCGCCTTGCGCCGATGAACAGGCCGCCGGGCATCTCGACCACCTCGAAATGCGGCTGCACGTCGGACAAGTTGTACTGATTGCCCTTGGCGCCCTTGAACAATGGATCCGAGGACAGATCGCCGCGATGCAGGAAAGAGACATGGCTCGAATCGATGCCGCCTTCCATGGCCTGCAGCCAATTGCATTCCTGCAGCCGCTTCGAGACAAAACTCTGCTCCGGCGGCAATGTGATGAATTCCCATTCGGGCAGCGGCGGCTTTCTCTCAGGCGGCCCCATATAGGTCCACAGCACCGCGCCGCGCTTGACCAGCGGATACGAGGTGAGCTTGATCTTCTTGCAAAAGCCGCTCTCGGCCGGTTCCGAGGGAACCTCGATGCACTGGCCGGTCACGTCATATTTCCAGCCGTGATAGGGGCAGCGCAGCCCGCCCTCTTCGTTGCGTCCGAACCACAGCGACACGCCGCGATGGGCGCAGAATTCATCGATCAGACCGTAGCGTCCTTCCGAGTCGCGGAACGCCAGCAGCCGCTCGGAGAGAAGCTTGACCCGCACTGGCGGGCTGTCGTTGTCAGGCAATTCCTCGGCGAGCAGCGCCGGCAGCCAGTAGGAGCGGAACAGCTGCCCCATCTGCGCGCCGGGGCCGGTCCGGGTCAAAAGCTCGTTTTGTTCTTTTCTGAGCATCGCATTTTCCCGTCGCCAAAGTGGCGCTGTTCCCACAGAGTAGGATGTCGATCCCGCCGCGGCAAGCCGCGCGACCGCGGCGTTGCTGCGCGGTTGCCCTGCGCGCGCAATTACGCTAATTCCGCGGGCGCCGGGCTGGTGTGGAGAGATGCGCGATGGCCGAGCATGGCGAACTCGAATACGCGACAGCAAACGGCAACGATCACGCCGCCCATGAGCGGACCTATCGCTCTTTCATCGGCCTGGTGAAGGTCAGCCTCGCCGTCATCGCGGTCATCTTGATCCTGATGGCGTTTTTCCTCACCTAGCTTAAGCCGCTGGTGGCCGTTCTCGGCCGGCTGCCGGGCCAGTCGCTGGCTCGCCGCCGGCGCACGCTCATCGGCCCTCGGAGGACTTAATGAAGGTTGCGGTACTTGCCGAAACAGACGCCGACGAACCGCGAGTCGCCGCGACCCCCGAGACAGTCAAGAGAATGATCGGCCTCGGCGCTGAGGTCGCGGTCGAGCCGGGCGCTGGCGTCAGGTCCGGCATGCTCGATAGCGATTATGGCGCGGCAGGCGCCGCGCTCGCGCCCGAGGCGGTGAACGGCGCCGAGATCGTGCTCTTGGTGCGGCGGCCGCAGGCGGCGCGGCTTTCGCGCTTGAGCAAGGGCGCGCTGGTCATCGCCATGATGGACCCCTATGGCGATGCGGAGTCCCTGCGCGCCATGGCCGAGGCGGGCGTCACCGCTTTCGCCATGGAGCTCTTGCCGCGCATCACCCGCGCGCAGGCAATGGACGTGCTCTCGAGCCAGGCGAACCTCGCCGGCTACCGCGCGGTGATCGACGCCGCGGCCGAGTTCGGCCGCGCCCTGCCGATGATGATGACCGCGGCCGGTACGGTGCCCGCGGCCAAGGTGTTCGTCATGGGCGCCGGCGTCGCCGGTTTGCAGGCGATCGCCACCGCACGCCGGCTTGGCGCCATCGTCACCGCGACCGACGTGCGTCCGGCCGCCAAGGAACAGGTGGAAAGCCTCGGCGCCAAATTCATCGCTGTCGAGGACGAGGAATTCAAGGCTGCCGAGACGGCTGCCGGCTACGCCAAAGAAATGTCGAAGGAGTATCAGGCCAAGCAGGCCGCCTTGGTCGCCGATCACATCAAAAAGCAGGACATGGTGGTCACGACCGCGCTCATTCCCGGCCGGGCCGCCCCGCGGCTCATCTCCAAGGATATGGTGGCGTCGATGCGGCCGGGTTCAGTGATCGTCGATCTTGCGGTCGAGCGCGGCGGCAATGTCGAAGGTCTCAAGGCGGACGCCGTCGCCGAGGCGGGCGGCGTGAAAATCATCGGCTATCGCAATGTGCCCGGGCGCCTCGCCGCCACAGCCTCGAGCCTTTACGCCAAAAATCTGTACGCTTTCCTGGAAATCCTGATCGACAAAAAAACCAAGTCAATCGCCGTCAATTGGGACGATGAGATCATCAAGGCCACGGTGCTCACCCGCGACGGCGCCCTCGTACATCCGAATTTTCGGCCCAAGAGCGCCGCGTAAACTGTATCGCCCCTCCGCGCCCTGCGGGGGGACTCGAACCAAAGCGAGAGGGCATTGCCGCGAGCATGCGCCCCCTCGCCCCGACCCTCTCCCCGCAGGTGGGGAGAGGGAGAACTGGAGATCATGATGGTCACCCTTTCCCTCCTCGCCGAAGCCAACAACATGGCCGCGGCAGCGTCGGGCGCGGCCGCCGCAGCGCCCAGCCTCGTCAACCCGTTCATCTTCCGCTTTTCGATCTTCGTGCTGGCGATGTTCGTCGGCTATTACGTGGTCTGGTCGGTGACGCCGGCGCTGCACACGCCGCTGATGTCGGTCACCAATGCCATTTCCTCGGTGATCGTGGTCGGTGCGCTGCTCGCGGTCGGCGTCGGACTGGTCGGCGGCCAAAGCGGGCCGATCTGGGCCCGCGCGTTCGGCCTCGTGGCGCTCATCTTGGCTTCGGTCAACATTTTCGGCGGCTTCCTGGTGACGCAGCGCATGCTCGGCATGTTCCACAAGAAAGACAAGCGATGAGCGCGGCTGCATTTTCGTCACGCCCCGCGCAGGCAGGGCTTGCAGAATTCGCTTTGATAGATAGTCCGCACCACGGGTCACTGAATCCGCTCGCGCGGAGAATGACGACTCGGAGGATCCGATGAGCGCCGACGTCACCGCTCTTTGCTATTTGGCCGCCGGCGTCCTCTTCATTCTGGCGCTGCGCGGCCTGTCGAATCCTGAGACCAGTCGTCGGGGCAATCTTCTCGGCATGATTGGCATGGCGATCGCCGTCGCCGCCACGCTTGCGTCGCATCCGCCGGTCGGTTTCGGTGCCTGGGTGCTGGTTGTAGTGGGCATGGCGGTCGGCGGCGGCGCCGGCGCGGTGACTGCGCGCCGTGTGCCGATGACGTCGATGCCCGAATTGGTCGCCGCCTTCCATTCGTTGGTCGGCATGGCGGCTGTGCTGGTAGCAGCCGGTGCGCTCTATGCGCCGACCGCGTTCGGCATCGGCACCGCGGGCGCCATTCACGACCAAAGCCTCATTGAAATGTCGCTCGGCCTTGCCATCGGCGCCATCACCTTCACCGGCTCGGTGATCGCGTTCCTCAAACTCTCCGGGCGCATGAGCGGCAAGCCGATCGTGCTGCCGCTGCGGCATCTTATCAATATCGCCTTGGGCATCGGGCTCATCGCCTTCATCGTCTGGTTCTTCGAGACGCAGAACCACGCCGGCTTCTGGGCCATCGCCGCCGTCTCCTTCCTCCTCGGCGCGCTCATCATCATCCCGATCGGCGGCGCTGACATGCCGGTCGTGATCTCGATGCTCAATTCCTACTCGGGCTGGGCGGCGGCCGGCATCGGCTTCACGCTGGAAAATACCGCACTGATCATCACCGGCGCACTGGTCGGCTCCTCGGGCGCGATTCTCTCCTACATCATGTGCAAGGGGATGAACCGCTCGTTCATTTCGGTCATCCTCGGCGGCTTCGGCGGCGAAGTCGCGGGTCCGAGCGGCGGCGCCGAACAGAAGCCTGTCAAGCTCGGCTCGGCCGAAGACGCCGCGTACATTTTGAAGAACTCTTCGAAAGTCATCGTCGTGCCCGGCTATGGCATGGCGGTGGCGCAGGCACAGCACGCGCTACGGGAAATGGTGGACAAGCTCAAGGCCGAGGGGGTCGAGGTCAAATACGCCATTCATCCGGTTGCCGGACGCATGCCGGGCCACATGAACGTGTTGCTCGCCGAAGCCAACGTGGCCTATGACGAAGTGTTCGAGCTGGAGAACATCAATTCGGAATTCGCGCAGACCGACGTCGCCTACGTGATCGGCGCCAATGATGTGACCAACCCGGCCGCCGAGGAGGATCCGAAATCGCCGATCTACGGCATGCCGGTGCTGCACGTTTGGAAGGCGGGTACGGTCATGTTCAACAAGCGCTCGCTTGCCTCGGGCTATGCGGGCATCGACAATCCATTGTTCTACCGCGATAACACCATGATGCTGCTCGGCGACGCCAAGAAGATGACGGAAGAGATCGCAAAGGCGGTCTAAGAAGGCGGTGAGGCCGAGGCGTATGAGGGCCGCGGCGAATGAGTTCGCAGAACAACCCGCCGCAGGCCCCGCGCCGCACGCGCTACGGCCGCTACCGTTTAGCGTTCCGCCTCATCGGCCTTGTCATCGTCGCCGCGGCCGCGTTGATCCTCTACCGCGGAATCCGCGCGCGTTTCGTGCTGCCGGAATGTGATTCGCAGACCGCCAAACAGACCCTGGCGCAGGTCCTCAAGGAACTCAAACTCGAACCCGTGCGCTACGCGCCAATCAAAACGATCTCGTCCACGAAGGACAAAGTCGTCTGCAATGCGGCGATGCCGCTGCCGGACGGAGCCACGGTGGTCGCCGATTACACGTTCTTTTGGCAAGGCAGTCGGCCCAACATGCGCTACTCGATTCGCCGCGCTCCGGCGCAAAGTTCGTCGCCCGGTGAACCGCGTCCGCGCCGCGCATCATGATCTGTGCTCGCGATCTGTCGCTCGAACCTGCATCGCTTCGCGCTCCACCTGTCCCTCGTTGGGCGCCGCTGCGAACTTCAAGACGAGCGGCCTGAAACGTGGCGTCAGTCGATTCCATAAATTGCGCCGCGGCGATATGCGCGCGGCAATGGCATTCGCCTGGCTGACGGTGCTGATGCACCGCCCCGCTCCGGCGACGGCCGGCGCCGGCGCGCACTGAAGGCGCACGTCGGTTGCGAGGAGCGAACTGACACGCTCGCTCAGCTTCGGAGCACCGCAAAGTGCGGGACGCTTCGCTCGCAGCGACGCTTTTCAGGTCTCCTTCGCCCGGGCCTTGCCATACCCGCCTGCGGTCGGCGTCTGAACGATGATCGCCTCGCCGCGGTCGATCACGGTCGCGTCACAGCCTTTGAGCTTTTCGATTGCGCCATCGTTGCGCCGCACGCGGTTCTCGCCGACCTGCCCGTCCGCGCCGCCGGCGAGCCCGAACGGCGGCACGCACCGGTGGCCGGACAGGATCGTGCATTCCATCTCTTCCAGAAAACGGATCGTCCGCACGACGCCGTCGCCCGCGTTCCAGCGGCCGCGCCCGCCCGAGCCTGTGCGGATGTGAAAATCCTCGAGCAGCACTGGATAACGGAATTCGAGGATTTCTGGATCGGTGAGCCGCGTATTGGTCATGTGCGTGTGCACGGCGTCGGTGCCCGGAAAGCCGGGACCGGCCGGCGAGCCTGAACAAATCGTCTCGTAATACTGGTAGCGTGCATTGCCGAAATTGAGATTGTTCATGGTGCCCTGCGCGGCTGCCATAGCGCCGAGCGCGCCGAACAGGCAATTGGTGACCTCCTGCGAGGTCTCGACGTTGCCGGCAACCACGGCCGCGGGGAATTGCGGCGACAGCATCGATTTTTTCGGCACGATGATGCGGATCGGCCGCAGACAGCCGGCATTCATGGGGATGTCGTCGTCGACCATGACGCGAAACACGTAGAGTACCGCCGCCCGCGTCACCGGCTCCGGCGCGTTGAAATTGGTCGGCTGCTGCGGGCTCGTGCCGGTGAAATCCACCGTCGCCTCGCGCTTGTTCTTGTCGACCGTGATGCGCACCTTGATGCGTGCGCCCTGATCGGTCTCGACAGCAAAGGCGCTGTCGTGCAGCCGATCGATCACGCGGCGGACGCTTTCGGCGGCATTGTCCTGCACATGGCCCATATAGGCGCGCACCACCGGCAGGGTAAAATGGCGGACCATCTTGCGCAGTTCCTGCACGCCTTTCTCATTGGCGGCGATCTGCGCCTTGATGTCATTGACGTTCTGCAGCGGGTTGCGTGCCGGATATTTGGCCCCGGTGAGGAGCCTATAGAGCTCCTTCTCGCGGAAGCGGCCGCGGTCGACAAGCCTGAAATTGTCGATGTAGACGCCCTCCTCTTCGATCTCGGTGGCGTTCGGCGTCATTGAGCCGGGGGACATGCCGCCGACGTCGGCATGATGACCGCGCGAGGCGACCCAGAACAAAATTTCCCGTTCCCCGCCCCCATCACGCTTGCCCGCGCTCGAGTGTCGCCGCCGCGGGCGCGCAGACGAGCGCTGTTGCGCGTCTGTCCGTTTGAGTGCGGCCTGCCGCACAAGTGATGAGGAAGAGGAAAACACCGGCGTGCAGACGGTGATGTCCGGCAGATGCGTGCCGCCGTTATACGGCGCATTGATTGCGTAGACGTCGCCCGGGCGGATCTTGCCCTTGTTCTCGCGGATGATGGTCTCGACCGCGCGGTCCATCGACCCCAGATGCACCGGCATATGCGGGGCGTTGGCGACGAGCGAGCCGTCGCTGGCGAACACCGCGCAGGAAAAATCGAGCCGCTCCTTGATGTTCACCGAATACGCCGTGTTCTGCAGCGACACGCCCATCTGCTCGGCGATCGACATGAACAGGTTGTTGAAGACTTCGAGCATCACCGGATCGGCATGGGTGCCGATCGCCCGGGCGCGGGCGAGTTTCTTCACGCGGCGCAGCACGAGATGATCCTTGGCGGTGAGCTCCGCCTGCCAGCCCTGCTCGACCGCGACCGTTTGGTGCGGCTCGATAATGATCGCCGGTCCCTTGACCTTGTGTCCGGGCGCGAGGGTCTCACGCATAAAAACCTGCGCGCGATGCCATCGGCCGCAAGAGTAAAAGCGCGGGCAGAGCGCCGGCGTTGGAAGTCTCGTGCGCGTCTTCTTTCGCGCCCTCTCCTTGAAGGTCGCCCCGCCGCCGACCGCCTCGACCGACACGGCTTCGATGACCAGCTCCTTGTTGCGGTCGATGAAGCCGAACTGCGCCTTATGCGCGCGCTCGAACACGGATTTCATTTTCTCAAGGGAGGCAAGCTTTAATTGCCTCCCCAGGCCTGGACCGCGCCGGCGCGCGCCCGCTTCGACTACCAGCGGAGTGTCCGTTCCGGCATAGCGGATATGCGCGCGCACGTGGAGCGTGATTTTGTCCAACGAGACACCCTGGCTTTCGACTTCAGTCAGCGCATCTATTGCCAGTTTCTGCGCCAGGCCCTGCAGGGCCGCCCGTGCCTTCCCGCCGAACGGCTCCTCGATCGCCTGCTGGCGCAGGCTGCGGATATCGGCGAGCCCCATGCCGTAGGCGGAGAGCAGGGACGAGAGCGGATGGATGAGAACGCTGGTCATGCCAAGCGCGTCGGCCACGAGGCAGGCGTGCTGACCGCCGGCGCCACCGAAGCAATTAAGCGCATAGCGGGTCACGTCATACCCGCGCTGCACCGAGATCTTTTTGATCGCGTTGGCCATGTTCTCCACCGCGATCTTGATGAACCCGTCGGCGACCTCCGCGGCGCCGCGACCATCGCCGATTTCCTTGGCCAAGGCGGCGAAGCCATCGCGCACCGCTTCGGCATTAAGCGGCAAGTTCTGCTGCGGGCCGAAGATCTTTGGAAAAAAATCCGGAATAAGCTTGCCGACCATCACGTTGGCATCGGTCAGCGCGAGCGGCCCGCCCCGCCGATAGCATTTAGGGCCGGGGTTCGCGCCGGCGGAGTCGGGGCCGACGCGAAAGCGCGCGCCGTCATAGTGCAGGATCGAGCCGCCGCCGGCGGCGACCGTGTGAATGAGCATCATCGGCGCGCGCATGCGCACGCCCGCCACTTCGGTTTCGAACGCGCGTTCATAGGCACCGGCGAAATGCGACACGTCGGTCGAAGTGCCGCCCATGTCGAAACCGATCAGCCGCCCGAAGCCGGCGGTGCGCCCGGTTTCGGCCATGCCAACCACGCCGGCCGCCGGACCGGACAAAATCGCGTCCTTGCCGCGAAACAGTTCCGCCGCCGTCAGCCCGCCCGACGACATCATGAACATGAGCTTCGTCGCCCCGGCCCCCTTCGCGCCGCGCTTGCGCGCGCCCGAATGCAAGCGCGCTGCTGAGAGGTGACGGGCCTGAGCGGCAAGTTTGGATGGAGGCGAAGGCTGACTTGCTTGCGCCGCTTCTCGACTGCCCTCCCGGCGCTTAAGCCGGGAGGGATCAAGCTCCCCAGCCACCTGCGCCATGTAGCGGCGCAGGATCGGCGAAAGATAAGCGTCCGCCACGGTCGTATCGCCCCGACCGACGAGTTTGATCAGCGGCGAGACTTCATGGCTGGCGGAGACTTGTGCAAATCCAAGCTCGCGCGCCAAACCGGCGATGCGCCGCTCGTGGTCGCTGTAGCGGTAAGCGTGCATCAGCACCACGGCGACGGCACGCAGGCCGTCCTGCTTCGCCCGCTCAAGCGCCAGGCGCACCGCTTCGAGATCGAGCGGCCGCTCCACCGTGCCGTCGGCGCGCACGCGTTCGTCGACCTCGACCACGCGCTCGTACAGCATCTCCGGCTTGATGATGTGCTTGGCAAAAATTTTCGGTCGCGCCTGGTAGCCGATGCGCAGTCCGTCACGGAACCCCTTCGTGACCAGGAGGAGCGTACGCTCGCCCTTGCGCTCGAGCAGCGCATTGGTGGCGACCGTCGTACCCATTTTGACGGCAGCGACGCGTTCGCTGGCAATGGGCGCGCCGGGAGCGACACCGAGCAGGCGACGGATTCCCTCCACGGCCGCATCCCGATAGGCTTCGGGATTTTCCGAAAGGAGCTTATGAGTGAGCAGAGCGCCGTCCGGCCGCCGACCGATTACGTCCGTAAAGGTGCCGCCGCGGTCGATCCAGAACTCCCACGCGGCATGGGACGCGGATTTCGAACCGGCACCATTCATGGCTGGCATGCGCTCGATCTCGCCCAGCTACCGAAACTGCGCGCCGTGCTCCAGCCAAGGGTCGAAGGCTTGGCCGGTGGTCAAGCGTGCTGTTTTGACGCCGAGTTGGTCGCTGAAAATGCGAGGAGCCCGGACGCTCTCCAAGCCTCGGGATCGGAGCGGTCCTCTGGCTTCGGCGAAGCTGCCTGGGCGACTTGGATGGTAGTCGTTCATTGTGTCACAATGGCATGTCGGGTGGGCGTCGCCTCGTCAAGTCGCTCGCGAGGCAAAAATCACCAGCGGTGCCCACGCGGCACCGCGTGTCAACGGTCTTTGCCCGTCCTGTCAAACTTGAGGAAAACGAAGATGCACAAGATCGCGATTGCCAAAGCCGCGGCCGACCGCCTGCAGACGCGCCTCGGCAAGCTGCACCCGTTCGACGTGATCGACCCGCGCAAGAGCGCCCTCGTCGTCATCGACATGCAGAACTATTTCGTCAAGCAGGGCCATCAGAGCGAGGTACCGTTGGCGCGCGAGATCGTGCCCAACATCAATCGATTGGCCGCGGAGTTGCGGCGCCGCGGCGGCCATGTTGTGTGGGTGCGCAACGGCACCAGTGACACGCGCGAGAGCTGGTCGAATTATCACCGCTACCTGCAGAGCGCCGAGCGGGCCGAGCGGCGGTTGAAGTCCATGGAGATCGGCGAGGACGGCTACCAATACTGGCACGGCAACGACATCCGGCCCGAGGACGCGCTGATCACCAAGAAGCGTTACAGTGCCTTCATCCAGGGATCGTCGGATCTCGAGCAGCATTTGCGCGAGCGCGGCCTCGACACGCTCCTGATCACCGGCACCGCCACCAACGTCTGCTGCGAAAGCACCGCACGCGACGCCATGATGCTCAACTTCAAGGTGATCATGGTGGCCGATGGCCTGGCCACCCACACTGACGAGGAACACAATGCCACGCTGTCTAATTTTTACGGCCAGTTCGGCGACGTGCAGACGGTTGACGAGGCGGTACAGTCGCTCCAGCGCGGGGAGAAGCACAAAGCGGCAGCGTGACGGCTGATCGTCGGCGCGCTGCGCCGACGCCGGCGCCTGATCTGGCGGTCACGCCGGCTCCTTCATGTCGTCGGGCGTGGGGATGAAGCTCTCCATTCGCGGCGCCGCGCCGTTCCTGCGCATTTCGGTCAACCAGATGCGGTGGATGCGCGGATCCTGATCCTCGTACTCGATCTGGTCGCCGCCTTCCTTGACGCTCTTCGACACTGCCGGCTTGTCGCCAACTCCGCTGCCAAGGAGCGAAACCCGGTTCGCCTGCGTGGTCGGATAGCGCAGGCCGCCGACCGCGGTGGCAAGATAACGCGCCGGCTGCTGGCCGGTGTTGAAGTGCTGGTGAAACTGGCGGTCGGCCGGCACCAAGACCATGCCGTGCTTCCAGTCGATGCGGCGAAAGTCCTTGTCACCCTCAAACCAGAGCAGCGAAAACCCTTGGCCAACCACGCACATCACGTGGAAGCTGGGCCCGTGCCGATGGCCCTTTTTGTAGGTGCCGACCGGCATCTCGGAGATGTGCGCGTGCATCGTGCCGTCCGCGAGCACGAACATGATGTTGGTGCTGCCGGCGCCGCGGTCGCCCCAGCTTTTGAGCTCGATTGCAGTAAGATCCGGGACGAAATTGGTTTCCCACATGTGATTGCCCGGCCGAACGGTGATCAGATCGCCTTCGCCGGAAAAATATTCCTCCTTGCCCGCACGCTCGGAAAAATCAAAATCGCTGCCGAACACGAAAGCTTCGTTGTGGAAGGTGTTCATCACCATTGGCAGATTGGTGGTGCTCACCAACAGCGCGCGCTCGTTGCCGCTGCCGTTGTAATGTCGGTGCCTGGCATTGAGCGGAATAGCGAACAGGCTCTTTTCGCCCCATTCAAAGCTGCGGCGGCTGCCGTCGGCGAATTCGAGCTGCGTTGAACCGTGCCCTTCAAGGACATATACGACCTCTTCGTAGAGGTGCCGCTGCGGACTGGTCGATAGGCCCGGCGCGATCTCGAGCACGAACATGTTGGCGAAGTCGCCGCGCCCCTTCAGATGCACTGCCGCGCCATTGACGCCGTAGCGCGGCCAGGGATCGGTCTTCACGTCAAACAAATAGACGCCGTAATCCTCGACGACCGGAATGCCCTCGCCCTTGAGCCACTCGAGATAAGGATCGATGCCGTATCGACCGCCAGCGTTGCCTCCCGCGCTTGCGGGCGAGGATGGGGACGGGGAATGCGGGACTTCTCGAATGTTCATGCGTTCCTCCGGCAGCAGCAGCTGAGTGTCGCGTTATAGCGCCTGAGCGCCGAGAATCGTAGGCCTCTCCGAACGTCAATGGGTAAATTTTTTCGTGACGCACAGCAGCCAACGTTCGCCCACCCGCTGCGAAAACAAGACCGGCAACCAGCCCGCGGTCAAAGTTGCGAGCTGCACGGTATCCTATTTGGCACGCGAGCGCTTCGGCGTCAGGTTTGCTCTTAGCAATCAGGTCCGCGCAATTCGTCAGAATACTTCTCATGTCCCGGCGGCGCGGTAATCAGCAGCATGCGGGCATGCCGACGAACCGGATTGCCGGATGCGTGAGCCGCTCCACGAGAACAAAACGAGATGTAAGCTGACCCGATCGCCCCACGGGTGATGCAGAATAATTCCCTCGACGGACATCGCAAGGAACGCTCTGTGGCGCTGGCTCAAACGATGACATGGTTCAGTTGCGGCTCGGGTTTGCCGAAGTGGATGATGGCGATGAGGTCTGGGAATCCGCCGTTCTTGCCATCTCGCTCGACAGCGAGATCGCTTCTGTCGGTCAGCTTTACACGGTCGTGCCGACTGAGAGAACGTGTTCGACGAGATCAATGGGCTGTTGGCGGCCTCACGACCCGCGGCCTAAAGCGCTGCCGTCTGACCGTGGGTATGGTCGCGTTGTTTCTCAAGCAACCATTTCACCACGTGCCGTGTTCATCAGATGGCTGCTTGATATCCGTTTGGCGAAAGCGTCGCCGACGAAGTGCAAGGGGCAGGCGTGTTGATTGGCAACGTCATAGGCAAAGCGTCGCCGAATTTCAGCGCCGCCGCTTGAATCTCTTTGCCCCAGTGGTGATAGGCCTGCGCGACCCGTCGCGCGGTGGCTGGCGCCCTTCGATGAGATTCGCGACTTCCTCACCGACATTGCGGCGCTCCCAGACGATCAGCGCTTCGGCGACGGCCGCGGCTGAGATCAGGATGTCTTTCTCGGCCTGCAGGGCAGCGATGCAACCGTTGCGCAACACCCAGCGTGGGCCGGCTATTTCCGCAATCCAGTGGCCTCGGCAACCGTCCGCCATTTGGCGGTCTCGCGGCCGATAAAGGCGGCGAACTCGTCGGGAGAGCCGCCGAGTGGTTCAAACTGCGCGGCGGTCAGTTTCGCAACCAACTGCGGCGATTTCAGCGCCGCGTTGGCTGCGGCCGCGAGCTTGTCGATGATCGGCCGCGGCGTGCCGGCAGGCGACATGAGCCCGAACCAGACTGTGGCATCGAAATCCGGAACGCCGAGCTGCTCGATTGTAGGCAGATTTGGCACGAGCCGCGACCGCTTAGCAGAGCTTACGGCAAGGGCCGTCAGCCGACCAGATTTGACGTAGGGCATTATGGTCGAGGCCACCCCCAACATCATCGATACGCGGCCGGCCAAAAGATCAGTTACCGCAGGTGGGCTACCCGGATAGGGCACATGCACGAGCTTGACGTGCTCGCGGATACTGATGAGTTCGCAAGCAAGCTGCGGGACCGTTCCCACGCCGACTGACGCATAGGTGAGTTCGCCCGGCCTGGACCGGGCCAATGCGATCAGCTCAGCAAAGTTCGAAACCCCAAGTGACGGATTGACGGCGAGGATCAACGGCAGCGCGGTCAGCGGGGTGATCGGGGCAAAGTCTTTGGAAAAATTGAAGCGCAGACTGGGATTGGTGACCGAGTCGGTGACGTTCGACGATGTGCCGATATAGAGCGTATAGCCGTCCGGCGGCGCATGGGCGACGTACTCGGCCGCGATGCTGCTGGCCGCGCCGGGGCGGACTTCGACGACGAACTGTTGGCCTAAGCCATGGCTCATCTGCTCGCCCACCAGGCGTGCGGTGATGTCGGCGGCCGAGCCGGGCGGAAACCCGACGATCAATCGGATCGGGTGCGAAGGGTAGTCCTCGGCATGGGCGGCTGGGCCGCCACGAAGGGCGAGCAGCACCAGCAGGATCAGTGCCGTCCATCTCATGACTGCCCTCCGCCTGGCCACCGCACCTACCGCTGCGTACCTGAACCAATAAAAGTGCCAAGGACTTTGAGAACCCTGTCAGCTACGGAAAATAAGAGGCATCAAGCTGCGGCTCGTCACTCGAGGCGCCCGTCGGCTCACGAGCTGTGCGACCCTGCCTTTATCCACCATTCATACTGGCCGAGCTGCAGCCCGATGTCGATCCGTTTATTTGCACGCGCCGCGGTGGCAATGAAGGAACGGCGCAATTTCCCGATCCGGACCAAGCACGCGCGCTCCAAACGCGCGGCGGCTCGGCAATACCGCGCAAGGCGAATCGGAACGCAAAGACGCTGCGCTCGATCCTGACCGAGCTTTCTCACATTCCTGTCGAGAATATCGCCTGTCGAAAATAGCGCCGATGAGCCGGCGCCAGCCGGTCGCCTTCCACGTCCTCTTTTGATCCTGGTTGAAAACGCAAAAATCCGCACCGTGTGGCGCGGAGTCCAGAAACATCAACGCATTTTAAAGTAAGACCCTAAAACACCTACGTAGCTGGTGAGAACCGTTGCACAGCCGAGGCCCGACGCGACGCGAATGCCACGATCAATTCGGCGTGAACTCGGAACTTTCTGGGATAGCGATCGTCGCTTCTTTGCATGCACCCAAAAACGTCAGGGCGCAGGTTAGTGGGGAGTCTACATATCAATATCAATAAATTGGAGCCACTTGAAGGTGCTGTCGCGGGATCGATCAAACCGCTGATGCCGGCCTTCAATCAGCTATGCGAGAAGGCGCTTGCCTGTTCGGGTGTTCCCCGGGTGCCGAATCCGACTGTTGATTTTAAGCTTAAGGTCTCGACCCTCGCCGCGAACCCCTAAGCGAGGCTTGCGCAACCTGGTTCCACAAGCGCAGGCAACTGAAGAGGGTCTGACCGAAATCGGAGGCGAAGCGATCATGGCAGATAAGTCGAACTTCACGCCCGACGAATGGAAGCTCCTTCTGGAAAGCATGATGATGGCAGGGATTGCCGTTTCTGCCGCAGATCCCAGCGGCCTTTGGGGTCTCCTCAAAGAGAGCTTCGCCGAAGGTAGAGCCCTGGTAGCCGCCAAGACGGACCCCACGACCAAGCCTCTGATCAAGGCCGTAGTGGCCGAGTTTGAAACTGCGCAAGGCCGCACTATCGCGCGCGACGGCCTGAAAGAGAAGATTACCGGCCTAAAGCCGGCCGAGATCAAAGCCAAGTGCATTGAGACATTGGGGCAGGCTGGGGCGCTTGTCGACGCGAAAGCACCGGACGACGCCGCGGCTTTCAAGGCCTGGCTGCGCCAGATCAGCCAACACGTGGCGGAAGCCGCCAGCGAGGGTGGCTTGTTTGGCTTCGGCGGCGTGCAGGTGAGCGACGCGGAGAAAGCAACGCTTCAGGAAATTTCAGGGGCACTAAAGTTGGCGGCATGACCCTCCCGATATAGTTGATATCCATCGCCTCTGTCGCAGCGCGAGTGAGGGCACAAGCTCGCGGCGCGCGTCGTAAAGCCAACTGTGACCCGCATTTTCGGCTCGACTGCCGGCAAGGAGCAAAGAATGGGACACAGATTGACCACTGCACTAATCTTCCTCAATGCGATGGGCATATTCGCGTGCTTGATATTAATTGCGGCGAACGGCAATCAGACACCTGAAGTTGCAATTCGCTTCACTCGTGCGATACAATTCTCGCTCAGGCTGTTTGTCATCGGAACTGGGCTTCCGCTAATCGCCTGGGAAATCTACGCAGCTGAACTCAACCGGTCTAATGACACGATTAGAACGCTTGAGTCCTGGACCACGTATATTTTGCTGATTGCTTCGTGGGCACTGTTTTTCATCGCAGCATGGTGGTTGCCGTCGTTGATCATTTCTGGATTGAGGGCTTGAGCCTTGCTGCCTATTGGATCACAGGATTCCCAGTGGCACCGATAGCCATGGTAGTGCGACTGATGCACTGCAAATGCTAAACTACGCACCGCGAGCAGTAATGCTCGAGAAACATGGGTAAGACCCCATGCAGATTTTGCGGTTTTTCTTACTGGTCGCATCCGTTCTGGGGGCCGCCTACATTTTTTACATTCTACACGTCGGACGTTTCCCAGGCGCGGAGCGATCTGTAGCTTGGCTATTCGGGCTAGGGTTGGTCTTAAATTTCATTTTTCTTCTTTTCTGCAGCCCGATCGTCACTGGAAATTCGAGGTTCACGTACCTTCTTCGTCTTTGGTACAACGCTAAACTTCGCGAACTCAGAGAACGCGCCGGCGAGCCGCCGCGACTGGACTAACGCGGTTGGCAAGGCGATGGCTAGAATTTTGAAGGGAGAAGCCCATGCGGTGGGAAGATTTTCGCCAAAGCAGCAATATCGAGGATGACCGCGGGGCGAGCGCGTCGCGTGGCTTACCTGGCGGCGGTGGCGGTCTCGGCATCGGCATGATCATCATCCTCGGCTTGATAGGCTGGGCGCTCGGTATCAATCCAAGCGTGCTTATCGGCGGCGCCCAAATCCTTACCGGCGGTGGGGCCACGCAGCAGACTGGGCCAGCGCCCGAGGTCGGCGCCGGCGCGCCAAACGACCCGACGGGTCAATTCGTAGCCGCGGTGCTAGGCTCCACCGAGGACGTTTGGAAGGAGATCTTCGCTGCCAATGGACGTACTTATAACCCGCCGAAGCTGCGGCTCTTCTCCCGCTCCGAACCGACCCCCTGTGCCCTCGCGAGGTCGGCCATGGGTCCATTTTACTGCCCGAGGGATCAGCGCGTTTATCTCGATACCTCATTCTTCCAGGACCTTCAGAATAAATTCGGCGGCTGTTCGAACAGCAACGCCTGCAAATTTTCGGAAGCCTATGTTATCGCCCACGAAGTCGGCCATCACGTGCAGAACGAACTCGGCATCCTGCCGCGCGTGACGCAAGCCCAGCAGGCTGCATCGAGCCAGTCGGACGTCAATGCTCTTCAGGTGCGCGTCGAGCTCCAAGCCGATTGCTTCGCCGGCATATGGGCGAATCGCGCCCAGCAAGCGCACCACTTCCTTGACCCGGGCGACGTCGATCAGGCGCTGCAAACTGCCTCGGCCATCGGCGACGATCGACTGCAAAGGGAAATGCAAGGCTATGTCGTCCCGGATTCTTTCACCCACGGCACCTCGGCGCAGCGCAAGCATTGGTTCTTGAACGGCTTCAACTCGGGCAAAATTTCCGACTGCAATACCCTGTCGGAGAACGCGTTGTAGAGTTCAGTCATCGGCTTGGCATGAGCGTCCGTTCGGAATGGCCGATGCGGATGCTTACGGCGGCAGCCGACGAATCTGCCTAAAAACGCGCGGGCGGCCCAAGGCTGGCCAGAACGTCGCTAGGGAGGCTCTGGACGCTCACCAGGCAGCCGAACCGTGCCCAGGATGGGTGAGTAGTGTTGGGTCAAGTCACCTGGAGTTGCGAAATCATGGGCAGAGTGTCGTCGTTAGGACCGCCCAATGTGGGCCAGCAACGCGCCCGCATTGCGGACTTGAGGGTCTCGGCACGCTGGCAGTTCGGAGATCAGCTTGCGGCCGAACCGCACCCTTAGTCTCGCGCGCTCGCGGCCGGCCGTGGGTTCCTGATTAGGTTTCGCTCGAATTGGGCACTGGCGGCGAGTACCGTCGCGAGTAGCCGACCTCAATGAGGCGCCCTGCTAAAGCTCTTTGCAAGGCCACTAGCACTGTTCGGAAGGCGGTGCTAAAGGCTCGGCGCCTTGCAGGGCGAGGTCTCGGTCTTCGTCCCGTAGGCAACCATTACAAAACCAAACGAAACAAAACCAAACGAAGTCTCAGCAGTACAGGAGGAAATCATGAAAGTTCATCCGCTTCACGATCGCGTCGTTGTCAGACGCAGTGAGGCCGACGAGAAAACCGCTGGCGGTATCTTCATCCCGAATACCGCCAAGCAAAAGCCTCCCGGCACGCGGTGTGATCACTGTAGGGGGCGCCCATGAACAATGTGACAACCGAGCGGGCGCGAAAGTTGCTGGACAAATGCGTTTTGTTCAAAACATTGAACGAGCAGGAGCGGCGCGACCTCGCCGCGCATGCGCAATCGCGCACCTTCGCGCCCAAAGAACCTATCTTTCACGTTGGCGAGCCGGGATCCAGCATGATGGGCGTGATGGTCGGCACCGTGCGCATCTCGCTTCCGGCCTGGAAAGACAAGCATCTCATCCTCGCCGACCTGCCGGGCGGCGAGTTTTTCGGCGAGATGGCGCTGCTTGATGGCAAGCCGCGCTCGGCAAGCGCGGCGGCGCTAACCAAATGCGAGCTGCTGGTCCTTGAGCGCCGCGACTTTCTGGCGTTTCTCGAACGCAGCCCCATGGCCTGTCTCAACATCATGCAGCTGCTCTGCGGGCGAATTCGCTACTCAGACGAGCGCATGTCGGAAATCGCCTTCTTCGACCTGCCGGCGCGGCTTGCTCGGGCGCTGCTGCGTTATCCGGCGCAGGGGCATGGGCCGACCAAGCTTTCCCTGTCCCAGCAGGAATTGGCCGAAATGGTCGGCGCGACACGGGAGAACGTCAACCGCTGCCTGCGGGAATGGCACCGGCGTGGTATTTTAGAGCTCAAAGATCGTTGGACCATCATCCTCAAACCCGAAGCGCTGCACTTGATCGAGGAGCGCTACTGAACTCCAGCGCGTCGCGCGCGAGCTTGCGCACCAGTTGGCAGGGCGAGCCCGACCTCGCCCGGGTGCGCGGTCAGCAACGAGCAGGCTTCGAACTCGGAGTCATTCGCGGTGCTTGGGGCGATTCGAAATTCGCCGCCCTGCCCGGCATCTCAGATTCCATTGATCTTTATCAGTCGTTCGATGCCGCTGCAGGTTCAGTATTGGCGCTAACGGCTTCTTGTGACCTTTATGCTCTCATAGGAATGCGCCGGCGACGCGCCGCAATTAAGCGGAAGTTGCCGTTCCGATAAAAGTGCCGATTTCTCGCGCCTTACCGAAAAGCAGCTGCGGGATCCACGGCCATAACCATTCCGGGATATTGCTCACCGAAACCTGATCTCGTCTTGGACGATCCCTGAATGTGCAAGCGGAATAGCCGTCGAGATCGCCAGGCCGTTTTGAATGGGTAGACCGTCGCTGTTTTTCCGCGGCCCCAAGGGGCCACAACAGACTTGCGGCATAGCCTGAAAAATCGGCGATTTGCGAGGGTCCGATTTAGACTACGACCTCAATCAGGCAAACAGCAGCGACTTGATCACCACCGGGACGACGCCGGGTGGGGCGATCAACGCGCCGACATCGACATAGTCAAGTTCGTGCAGTTCCATGCCGTCCACAGAGACGATCTTTCCGGGCCAGCCGAGTTCGCGCTGCAGAATGCGTCCCAGCGTCTTGCCGACATCGCCGTCGATCATCAGGAGCAGCAGCTTGATGCGGTCGGCAACCGGGACGAGCGCCTGCACAATGCCCTGACCTGCGGCCTTGAGCCGTGAGTGTTCGGGATCGCCGCGCCAGGAAAACGCCACCGCCACGCGCGGATTGCGCTCAAAATCGATTTCCTGAAGTCCGGCGCGAATGTCGGCCGACAGGCGCGGCTGATCGACGGCGTCATCGGCATGAAGCTCGACGCTGAGGACCGGAACGTTGTGCACCGGCAGCACGTCGGGATCGGGCAAATAAATGGTCTTGCCGCTGACCTGGACGGTGAATTGCGAGGCGCCGATCACGGTGGCGCGGATGCGCTGGCCGGGATCGATCAGCGGCAGCGCGCTGCGTCGGCTCAGTTCGGCCGCGAGCTCGCCGGCGAGCGATCTGGCGATGTCGCCGAATTCCATCTGCTCGTGGCCGAATAAGTATTCGGCGACCCCGCCCGAGACCGTGACGGCGGCGGGCGTGCAGTCGCGCGGCAGCGGTTCCGTAAGCAGCAGCGACTGAGCCAAAGCATCAAGCGGCCCATCAACAATAAAATCGGCCGCGACCCTGGCGAGCCGACGCGCGATCCTTTCCCGGATCGCCGGGTCGGCGAGCGCCTGCGGAGACAGAGCCAAATCCAAGTTCTTGGCTACGAGTTCCGCCGACCGATCGATGCGCGTCCAGGAGCCGCCCGCGTCCGTGGCCATTAGGCGTCCGCCGACCGCAAAGGCCGACAGGCCGCGGATGGCACCGCGGTCGATCAGCGCCAGCTTCGTCGTGCCGCCGCCGATATCGGCGTGGAGAATGCAGGCGTTGCGCGCCTTGGACAAAGCCACCGCGCCCGAGCCGTGCGCGGCAAGCCGGGATTCGAGCTTATGGCCGGCCGTGGCGCAAACGAATTTGCCCGCTTCGCCGGCGAATAATTCATCAATGGCACGGGCGTTCTTCCGCTTGATCGCCTCGCCGGTAAGGATCACGGCGCCGCTATCGACGTCGCTAGGCGCCATGCCGGCGTCGCGATAACAGGAGCCGATAAAATCGCTGAGAGCGCGCGTGTCGATGGTGCCGTTGGGCAGAAACGGAGTGAGCAAGATGGGCGAGCGCCAGACGATCTGGCGGCCGATGACCACAAACCGACTGGAGAGCCCTTGCGATTGCCGTTGCAGAGCGACCCTGGCAAACAGCAGATGGGAGGTGGAGCTGCCGATGTCGATCCCGACCGTGCCAAACTCGACGTTCTCCTCGCTCCAGATCGTGCGCGCAATCGCGGCGCGCTCGGCCTCGCTGATGGCATGTTCGTGGAGGAAATCGGTCTCATGCATTCGAAAGCCTCAAGTTCGCACCCTGGGCCCACAATGAGGTGCGCAAGGATGACGTTCAACTGGCCACCCCCGCAAAATCGTCATCCCGGCCGAGCGCAGCGAGAGCCGCAATCCATGACCGCAGGGTTTGTAACCTTCGCGTCCGAACGATCGACGCCTGCGGATTGTGGATTGCGGATCGGGGCGCGGCGCCTGCCGGAGTGACGCAAATGTCGCCTCTCTGCCTGAGCTATGCGAGTTGCCGATATGACCACATCGAACCGCTGCGTGCCGGCGAGGTAAAGGTCGAAGGAATCGATCTCAACGTCATCGTGTTCCCCTCCGGGCGGCAGATTTTCGACCGCATGGTCGGCGGACAGGAATTCGATGCTTCGGAGCTTTCGGCCTCCGAATTCATCAGCCTCACGGGCCGCGGCCATTGCCCGTTCATCGCCATACCGGTCTTTCCGTCCCGCGCCTTCCGCCATGGCTACATCTTCATCAACAAGCGGTCGGGAATCCGCGCGCCGAAGCATCTGGAGGGCCGGCGCGTCGGTGTGCCGCTGTACACGCAGACCGCGGCGATCTGGGTGCGCGGCCATCTGATGCATCAGTTCGGCGTCGACATCGATCGCATCCACTACGTCCAAGGCGCGGTCGAGACCAGCGGCAGCCACGGCCGTCCGCACGCCTTGCCGCTGCTTCGCCCCGTGCCGATCGAGAACAACAAGACCGGCCGCCCGCTCGGCGAACTGCTGGCGGCCGGTGACATCGACGCCTATCTGGGCTCGCGCAAGCCGCCCTCGTTCGGTACGCATCCCGACGTAATGCGGCTGTTAAGCGACCATCACGCGCGCGAACGCGAGCTTTTTGAGCGCGAGGGGATCTTTCCAATCATGCATCTGGTCGCCATCCGCCGCGCCTTGTATGAGCGCCATCCGTGGATCGCAAGCAGCCTTTACGCGGCGTTCGTCGCGGCCAAGCAAATCGCGCGGGCGCGATTGCGCTACGCCGGATCGCTCGCCGCCATGCTGCCGTGGTTGCAGGACGAGATCGAAGAGATCGAGACGATCTTTCCCAATGGCGATCCATTCCCCTACGGCATCGAACCGAATCGGCCGACCCTGGAGGCGCTCGTCGGCTATATGGTCGAGCAGCACTTCATCCCGCGGCCGATCCCGATCGAGGACCTGTTCGTGCCGCTCCCGGGCGCGCAGGGAACTTAGCACCGCACGCTCCGCGCCGAGCACCCTGTCGAGCGGGTTGTGCGCTATCTCGCCGCCTCGGTCTTGTCCAAAATGCCGGCCACGGTCTTGATCTCGTTGCGCGCATATTGCGGCAGGCCGGCGCTGATCGAATTGCCGGAATTGAATGATGAACGGCCCATGAGCACATCGGCCGGCACCAGGTTGCGCAGCACCGGCACTTTCTCGAAGCCGCGCTTCTCATCGAGGATGGAGGCCTTGACGGCGATTGCCATGAAGGCAGTGACCACGGTTTTTCCCGGATCGCTCGTATCATCCTGAAACACCGCGAAGAATTTGCCGAATTTCATGATCTGATTGACGCGGAAAATGTCCTGCTCGAGCACGCCATCGATGGGGGCGTCGAGAGCAGTCAATTGCCGCAATGCCGACTGATCGACATCCGCAGCCTTGAGCGCCGAGAATTCGCTCTGAAAGTCGATGTGGGTGGAGATCTTTTTTTTGGCACTCTCGCGCAGCTTGTTCACCAGCGTAATGCCCAGCGGAATTTTACCTTCGAGTTCGTATGTCGACTGAATGCAGACGGATGTTTGTCGCCCTGAGCACCATTTGCGGCCGGGGTTGTCATTGCCCTTTCCAGCCTCGTCGGTGAACGGCGCCAGTTTCCCAGCGTCGATCGGGGTGTGTTTGATGGCGGGATCGATCTGAGAAAGAAAATGCGGGGTGACATAATGCGAAAGATCGATGCTCCCCGGCGTGCGATCGAGCAGGAACCGCGCCTGCGCCACGTACATATAAAGCTTTTCTAGCACCGGCTTCGACCTGCCACCCGCCTTCTCGACGGTGGGCTCGACATAGGACGGATAGAGCGCGAGAAATTTCTTCTGGATCGGATGCGCCCGCTCCCAGTCCTTAAAATGCATCAAGTCGAGACCGGCATCGGCGCCCTCACCGGTCGGCTTGTCGCTAAAGGCGATCGTCTCCGGCGCAAGCTGCGCCACCTTGGTATCTAGCGCCGAGGTCACGTCGTCGATGCGGAATGCCTGTGCACTCGCGGCCGAAGCAAAGCCGAGCGCACCGATGAGCACCAAAGCCCGCCAGACCCGCATTGCCAGTTTCCCCGATTGTCCCGGTGTGATTACCATCGCCACCCCGTAAGCGATCGAGGTGCGTCGGCTTCGTCGCTCTGCCGCATCGGGACCATCGATTCCAACTTTATTGCCCCTATTGCCCCCACGGCCCAAATAGTCCGCGCGCCGTGGGCTGGGATTGATGCCCAGAATAGTCGCCTCGGTCATCGCCCCACGGCGGTGAGAACAGGCCGCGCGGCTGCGCCGGTGCGCTCTGCCAGCCCGGGCGCGGATAATACGAGCGGCCAGGTCCGCCGGCATAATATTGCGAGCTGTCCTCGTCGCCGCGCGCGGTATCGCCGGGATATTGCGCCTCGTATCGCTCGTCGGCGGCCTGTTCGGGCGGGACGAGCTGATAGTGCGTGTCGGCGACATGCCCGTCCGGGCCAAGGCGGAAATATTCGCGCAAGTTGCCGCCGCCGCCGGGCACCGGATTGCCGCTGACATAATCGATCGGCAGCGCCACCAGCTGACGCGCCGCCGCTGGCGAAGGCCCGGCAAGCGGCGCTTTTGGCGCGATGTTGTCGGCCCAGACGTCGGCGATGATCGGTTCGAAAATCGGCAGCGCCACGCGTGCGCCGTCCACACGGCCGAGCGAGCGGCGTTTGCCGTCGCCGTTGTCGTAGCCGACCCAGACCGCGACTGTCACGTCATTGGTAAAGCCCACGAACCAGCCGTCGACCGCGTTCTCCGTGGTTCCGGTCTTGCCGGCCACGTAGGGCGACAACGCGGCGATGGCGCGCGCCGTGCCGCGCGCCACGACGCCCTGCAACAAGCTCTTGAGCTGATAGAAGCTCGCGCGGTCGGCCGCCCCGATCATCGGAGCGGCCAGGGCTTTCGGGTACTCGTAGATGGACTTGCCGCCAAGTTCGATCGAGTCGATGGCGTGCGGCTGCGCACGGACGCCCTCATTGGCGACCGCCGCGTAGAAGGCCGCAAGATTGATCATCCGCACAGGCTGGGCGCCGAGCACGAACGGATAGTAGTGCACGCAATCGCTATAAATCTTTGCCGCGACCGCCGTTGCGCACACGTCATCGAGGCTCTTTTGCGGGTCGGAATCGATGCCTCCGTCGATGAGGTGCGCGGTCACGAGGTTGACGGAGTACTCGAGACCGCGGCGCAGCGTATAAAGCCCGCCGCTGGAAAAGTCGTCGTTGCGCGGCGACCAGTAGTCGCGCTCGGAGCTGCCATATCCGACCAAGCCGCCATTGTTGTCGCCGATCGGGGCGAGCGTGACCGGCTCATTGGGAACGAGCGTATTCGGCTGCAATCCCTTCTGTAGCGCGGTGAGATAGGTGATCGGTTTGATCGCCGAGCCGGGCTGCCGCTCGGTCTGCCAGGTGCGGTTGAGCTGACTGAGGGGATAGGAAAAACTGCCGGCCATGGCGAGGATGCGGCCGGTCTTGTTTTCCAGCACCAAGGCTGCGCCCTGCACCCGCGGACGCACCCGGATTTCCGCGCGCGCCGCCGCGGCGGCTGTTCGTCCGCCACTTCCGCCACCAACCCGCGTCCGAGCGGCGACGACATGGACATAGATTACGTCGTATAGGTCAACGCTGCGCCGGATCTTTGCCGTATAGGTCGTCAGAGGCACGACGCGCCCGTCCGGCAGGCCGACATGGATCGCGGCGCCTTTGCTGTCTTTGTCCAGCACGACCGCCGGCGTCCAATGCACGTCGTAGAGCGGCAGGTGCGCCGCCTGCAGCGCCGACTGCCAGGCCGGCATGCCGGTTTGATTGCCAGCCGCGAGCTTCTTCACAGCGTCCGCGATGTTGGCTTCCGGACCGTGAAACTCCATCCGGCCCGTAGAGATTTCGTACTTCGCCAAGCCCTCCTGCAGGGCACCTTCGGTCTGCTGCTGCAGCTTGGCGTTGATGGTCGAATGCACGCTGTAGGGCGCGGCGGTCAGACCATCGACGCCATCCCCCTTGGCCTCGTGCCCGAGGTAATCAACGAAGTCGAAACCGCTGTCGCGCTCGACGCGTACGAAAGGGGCAAGCTTGGGCGGCGCCGCGAGCGCCGCTTCCCTCTGCTGGTCGCTGATGAAGCCGTCGTCCTTCATGCGATCGAGCACGTAGGTCAGACGTGTCTTGGCTCGTTCGGGATGCCGGTCGGGGTTGTAATAGCTCGGCCCTTTGAGCAGGCCCGCGATCATGGCCGCCTCCGGCAAGGCCAGATCCTTAGCGGATTTGCCGAAATAGGTGCGGGCCGCCATCTCGATGCCCCAGGAGCCGCGCCCCATATAGACCGAGTTCAGATAAAGCTGCAGAATCTGTTCCTTGCTCAAGGTATTTTCGAGCCGCGAGGCGACGATCATTTCGCGGATCTTGCGCTCGTAGCTGACGTCGTCGCCGACCAGCAAATTCTTGACCACCTGCTGGGTGATCGTCGAGCCGCCCTCTGGCCGGCCCGGACTGGCGAGATTGCCGATAAAGGCGCGAATGATGCCGCGCTCGTCGATGCCGTGATGCTGATAGAACCGCTGGTCTTCGGCGGCGATGAACGCCTTCTGCACGAAATCGGGAACAGTGCTCAGCGCGACCCAGACCCGGCGATTGCCTGGCTGATAGATGTCGGCATATCGCTGCCCCTTGCCGTCGAGCACAATGCTCATGCTCGGCAATGTCTTGTCCTTGAGCTGCACGAGCTGGCTCTGGTCCGGCAGACTGGCCGCGGCATCGTTGAAGAAGTCGACCACCTTGGCGAGATCGACCGCTGGCTTGTCAACCGATTCGTTCTTGCAGAATTGCCGATAGGCGTTGTTGAGATCGGCGAAATTGATGCCGTGAAAAGCCGCGGCGTTGGCGCCGACCGCCTTGGGATCGTCAAGCGCGGTGGAGATCAGCGCGTCGAGATTGATGGATTCGATGTCGAAGGCGTGGCGCATGTGCGCACAGCCGTTGCGCAGGATCTGCACCACCTCCGCCCGGTCGCCGACCGGGTCGAACTTGGTTTTTACGGCTTGCGGCGCGGTCAGAACCTCGCTGAGCGCCAGCGCGGCGGCAAAAATCTTCACCAGAAGTGTGTCCATGGGCGACGCAGCTAAGGTTGGAGATGCCGCAACCTATAGGGAACCGCGAGCATAGCCATCTGATCCTTACAAAAGGCCTTTTTTTGCGGACGGCGGCGACGGGTCTGCAAAGGCGCGATTCGCCTCAACTGGCGGCATTAAGGCCTTGCTATGCTGGCGATAATCCGTCGAAATGGCGGCGCTTTTGCAACCAGGCGAGGAGCACCAGAGCGGGCAAGCCGGTGAACGCGCAGACAATGAAAAACCCCACCCAGCCGGTCAGGTGCGCGATATAGCCGCTGCCGAGCGAAAACACGGTGCGGCCGAGGGCGGCAAGCGCGTTCAAGAGCGCAAATTGGGTCGCCGTATAGAGCGGGTTCTTGCACAGCACCGACAGGTAAGCGACGAAAATCACCGTGCCGACTGCGTCGGTGAAGAATTCGATCGTGGTGGTGGCCGCCAGGAAAGTCGGGTTCGCACCTACATGCGCCTGCCAGGCAAAAAACAGGATCATGAACGTTTGCAGGAGACCGCCGATCCACAGGCTGACCGAAAGGGGCAAAGCGCGCGCGACAAATCCTCCAGTGAAGCCGCCGAGCACGGTCGCCAGGAAGCCGATGCCGTTGCGGATCGTCGCCACCTGGCTGAGCGTAAACCCGATCCCGAGCATGAAGGTGGTGGACAGCGAGAAGGCCAGCGCGTCGGCGAGCTTGAACAGCGTCACGAACACCAGCACGGCCAGGGCGAGATCGCGCGCCAGGAAATCGCGGAAGCTGTCGAGCGCCGCGGAGAACGCGCGCGTGAGCCAATTCTCCCGCGCTGCCTGCGCCGCAGGCTTGGTCTGAAAACCGTGCGACCTGTCCGGCTCTCGCGCCAGCAAGGTCGCCGCCATGCCGATCAAAATGAGCACGGCCATGATCGCATAGCATGCGCTCCATGCGGCGCGGTCGCCGAGCTGCAGAGTGCGTAGATGCGTCACCAGAAGGAGGGCACCTGCGCCGGCAACCAGCGCGCCAATGCGGTAGGCGGCAATGTAGGCCGCCAAACCCGCGGCCTGCTCGCTTTCCGGCAGGCTTTCAACCCGGAAGGCGTCGATGACGATGTCCTGCGTCGCCGAGGCCGTGGCGACGAACAGTGCGCCGAGCGCCACAATGGCCGCCGAAATGGTTGGCTCGGACAGACCGAGAAGCACGATCGCGGCCATCAGCCATAGCTGCGTGAAGAGCAGCCAACCGCGACGCCGGCCAAGGCGGCGCGAGAGTACGGGAATATCGAGCGCATCGGCGAGGGGCGCCCACAGGAACTTGATGCTGTAGGGGATGCCGACGGCGGCGAACAGGCCGATGGTGCGCACGTCGACGCCGCTTTGCGTCATCCACGCCTGGAGCGTCGAGCCAATAAGCACCAGCGGCAGCCCGCTCGAGAAGCCGAGCAGACCCACGATCAGCACTCGCCGTTGGCCATAGACGGTGAGCGCTTCTCGCAGCGAGGGACGCGCCTTGGCGCTTTTACCGGCGGCATCGCGCGTTACGACCATTCGCACCGCCTAGCCCATTTGACGCGCCCTGCCAACGCGCCGCCAAGGTCAGATGTTGGTGAGATCATCGAAGATGCGCACCTCGAGCGTGCGATTGCGTCAAAGTGAGCGCTATTCGCCGGCTTGCAGGCGGCGGACAGGCGGGACCGGCAATGCGTCGGCGGGATCCTCGGCGAATTCCACCTCGGCGATGCGCCCGGCCCGCTTTTCCGCCTTTTCAGCCGAAATGACGATCTGCCGCACGTCCTCATTGGCCTGATTGAAGTGCGCCTGCAGCTTGAGCACGCGCTCGTGCAGGCGCATGACGTCGTCAAGGAGTTTGCCGACTTCCGCCTGGATCTGGCCAGCGGCCGCCCGCATGCGGGCGTCCTTCTGGATCTGCTGGATGACGTGGACCGCAATCATCAACAGCGACGGCGACACGATCACCACTTTGGAGCGGAATGCCTTCTGCATCACGTCGTCGAAACCGTCGTGCAGTTCGGCGTAGACCGATTCCGAGGGCACGAACATCAGCGCCAAGTCTTGGGTCTCGCCGGGAATGAGATATTTCTGCGCGATGTCGGCGAGGTGCCTGGTCACGTCGGCACGCACCCGGGCGGCGGCGGCGCGCCGCTCTTCATCACTCTTGGCCTCGCGGTGGGCGGTAATAGCCTCGAGTGGAAACTTCGCGTCGATGATCAGCGGGCGTTTGTCGGGCAGGAAGACCGCGCAGTCCGGGCGCAGGTTGTTCGGCAGTGTGTACTGGAAGGCGTAGCAGCCTTTGGGCAGTCCGTCGCGAATGATCAGCTCCATCCGGCCCTGTCCGAATGCCCCGCGCTCCTGCTTGTTGGCAAGCATGCCCTGCAGGGAGGTCACCTGGCTTGCGAGCTCGGTGATGTTCTTCTGGGCGCTGTCGATGACCGCGAGCCGCTCGTTGAGTTTTTGCAGGTTGTCGGCAGTGTGGTCGCGGGTTTTCTGTAGCGAGTCGCCGAGCCGATGCGACACCGAATCGAGGCGCTCGTTGAGCACCTGCGCCAGCTGCCCCTGCCCCTTGGCCAGCATCCCGACCAGCGCGTCGACGCGCGCGGCGGTATCGCCGTGGGCGCGGGCGAGCTCGGCGACGATGGCGGCGTGCGCCGGCGCGGCATTGCGCGCGCGCCAGAGCGCGAATGCGGTCGCAGCATACGCCGCACCGGCAATGAGGACGGCGAGAAGTGCGATGATCGGCAGGCTCGCTGTCATGGCGACGTGTTTACGCGATTCGCATGGGACCTCGGACGCGTTTTTGAGTGGCCGCGGCGCGGTGCGAACATAACGAGAACACTGTTAACCACTCGGGCGCAGACGCGCAAGACTTCGCGTGCATTGACCGCGGTTTATGCACCCCTTACATCGCCGGATATGGCGCTGCGCGAAATCATAAAACTCCCCGACAGGCGGCTGCGGCTCGTTTCCGAACCGGTCAAGCGGATCGATGCCGACGTCCGCATGCTGGTTGATGACCTGTTTGAGACCATGTACGAGGCGCCAGGCATCGGGCTTGCGGCAATTCAGGTCGGGGTCGCCAAGCGGGTCGTTACCATGGACCTTTCCAAGAAGGACGAAGAACAGGGGCCCATGGTGTTCATCAATCCGCAGATCACGTGGAAGTCCACCGAGACCGCGAAAAACGAGGAGGGCTGCCTCTCCATTCCTGAATACTACGAACAGGTCGAGCGGCCGGCGCAGGTCAGGGTCAAGTATCTCGACCTCGAGGGCCGCGAGCACGAGATCGAGGCGTCCGAGCTGTTGGCGATCTGCTTGCAGCACGAGATCGACCACACCAACGGCGTGCTGTTCATCGACCATCTCTCCAAGCTCAAGCGCGACCGCGTCATCAAGAAATTCACCAAGGCCGCCAAAAACAGCCCCGGCAAGACCAACAATCGCGACAGGACGGTGGAGGAGTGATTGCCGCTCCGCCTGGTGTTTATGGGCACGCCGGATTTCGCCGTGCCCACTTTGGTCGAGCTTGTCGGCGCCGGCCACGAGGTCGTTGCGGTCTATAGCCGCGCGCCGCAGCCGGCCGGACGTGGACTCGAGCCAAGGCCGACTCCCATTGCGCGCGAAGCGGAACGCTTTGCTCTTCCGCTGTTTACGCCGAAAGCGTTGCGGTCCCCGCCCTCCCCCGCCCCGCCCGCGGGGGAGGGGAGCCTCACGCACGGCGCCGATGCGGCCGTGGTTGTCGCCTACGGCTTGATGTTGCCGAAGACCGTCCTGGACGCCTTTCCGCTTGGGTGTTTTAACGTGCACGCCTCGCTGTTGCCGCGCTGGCGCGGCGCGGCGCCGATCCACCGCGCGATCATGGCCGGCGACTGCGATACCGGCGTCTCCATCATGAAGATGGAGGAAGGCCTCGATACCGGGCCCATTGCCATGGCGCAGCGCGTACCCGTCGGCCCCGATACGACGACCGGAGAATTGCACGAGACGCTCAAGCGACTCGGCGCCGATTTGATGCTGCGGGCGCTGGCCGCGCTCGAGAGGGGCACGCTGCAATTGACGCCGCAGCCGCAGACCGGCGCGACCTACGCCGGCAAAGTTGAAAAGGACGAAACTCGCATCGATTGGACGCGGCCATGGCAGGAGGTTCACAATCGCTGCCGCGGGCTCTCGCCCTTTCCGGGGGCGTGGTGCGAATTGCCCAGCGTTGGCCGCCTTAAAGTCCTGCGCACCACAAAGGGCGCCGGCGAGGGGGCGCCCGGCCGTGTGATCGACGACAAGCTCACGATCGCCTGCGGCACCGGCTCGGTCCGCATCGTGAAGTTGCAACGCCCCGGCGGCAAGCCTTTGTCGGCAGACGAATTCCTGCGCGGCATGCCGGTCCTGCGCGCAAGCGTGCTGATCTGAGCCGAATGGGCCCATGCCCCGCTACAAGCTCACCATCGAATATGACGGCACGCCTTTTGTCGGCTGGCAGATGCAGGACAACGGCCCCTCGATCCAGGCCGCGCTCACCGACGCAATCGCCGCCTTTGCGGGGGAATGCGCAGTGGTCGGCGGCGCCGGACGCACCGACGCCGGCGTACACGCGCTCGGCCAAGTGGCGCATATCGATCTCGGCAAAGAATGGGAGGTCGAGACCGTGCGCGACGCCATCAATTTCCATCTGCGCCCGCGACCGATTGCCGTACTCAAGGCCGAGCGGGTTGACGCTCGCTTCGATGCCCGCTTCTCGGCGGTCAAGCGCCACTATCTGTATTGCATCATCAATCGCCGTGCCGATCTCACCGTCGCGCGCAACCGCGCCTGGCGCGTGCCGCACCCACTTGACGCCAACGCCATGCACCACGCCGCGCAAAGACTTGTCGGGCGGCACGACTTCACCACGTTCCGCGCGGCCGAATGTCAGGCGCAATCGCCGATAAAAACGCTCGATCGCCTCGAAGTGACCCGCGAGGGCGACGGCCTGCGCATCACTGCTTCGGCCCGATCTTTCCTGCACCACCAGGTGCGCTCGATGGTCGGCTCGCTGGTGCATGTCGGCGCCGGTAAATGGAGCGCCGACGATCTCGCTGCAGCGCTTGCCGCTCGCGACCGCGCGGCTTGCGGCCAAGTTGCGCCGCCGCAGGGACTTTATCTGCTGCGGGTCGATTATGGATCAACGTCAGATTGCGGCGAGTAGCGCACAATGGCGCGTGATCAGTTTCGAAATGATCGGGTCGGTTCACCCATCGTTTTGCACGATTGATCGACAATAATCTCCGCGACCTCGTGTGACCACTTCCAAACTGCAACAATTGTCGATCCCATCCTGAAGGGCCGCCGCCTCCAGGGCTCAGGCGCTCCGCGCTGAGCCTCTCAGGCAAGGATTTGCCGTGCACTGCGAGCGTAGGCAAATCACCCAGAATAGCGCTCGATGATGCGCCGATAGATCGCAGTAAGCGCCAGGAGGTCGGCGACCGGAACGCATTCATCGACTGCATGCATTGTCTGCCCGACCAGGCCGAATTCAAGAACTGGGCAGTAATCCTTGATGAAACGCGCGTCGGAGGTGCCGCCCGTGGTCAAGAGCTTCGGCTGCCGCCCGGTCACCTCGCTGATGGCCGCGGCGGCGACATCGGTGAACGCTCCGGGCTTGGTGATGAACACCTCGGCGTTCGACGGCTGCCACTCGATCAGGTAACGAAAACGGCCCGCCGCTGCGGCCTGTGCGCGCCGCTCGACCAGTACCTTGAGCGCGGTCTGGCTGTGGCGGTCGTTGTAGCGGATGTTGAAACGCCCGCGCGCCTCGCCGGGGATGAGATTGACCGTCGGATTACCCACATCGACCGAGGTGAATTCGAGGTTGGACGGATCGAAATGCGCGCTGCCTTCGTCGAGGACGCCCTGCAAGGCACTGATGAGAACGACAAGGCCGCGGATCGGATTGTCGGCGCGATCCGGATAGGCGACGTGCCCCTGGCGGCCGCAGACGATCAGCGTGCCGTTGAGCGAGCCGCGGCGGCCGGGTTTGATCGTATCGCCGAGCGCGCTCAAGCTGCTCGGCTCGCCCAGGATGCAATGGTCGAATTTTTCGCCCCGCTCCGCGGCCCATTGCAGCAGCTTGACTGTGCCGTTGACGGCGACGCTTTCTTCGTCGCCGGTGATGAGCAGCGAGATCGAGCCACGCTTCGGCTTGCCGCCGCTCGCGGCAAGATAATCGAGCGCCGCGGCGACGAAGCAGGCAATGCCGCCTTTCATGTCGACGGCGCCGCGCCCGTACAGAATGCCGCCATCGAGCGCACCGCCAAAGGGCGGATGACGCCAGGCCTTTTCGTCGCCCGCTGGCACCACATCGGTGTGTCCGGCAAAGACGAGGTTCGGGCCGTCGCTGCCGATGCGCGCATAAAGATTCTCGATTGGCGCCGTGCCGGGCTCTGCAAAGGTCATGCGATGGACCGCAAACCCGGCCTTCGCCAATAGAGCATAGAGGTAGCCGATCGCCCCGCCTTCCTCGGGCGTCACCGAGGGGCAGCGGAGCAAATCGCGGGCGATGGCGACGGGGTCGGAACCCATTCCGGTCAACCGTTTGAAGCCAGCGGATCTGGCCCGTAGGCGTTCGGTCCGATCGTGCCGCGCAGGCAGCCGAGTTCGACGATCTGCCAGATCCAAATGATCAGGAGCGCCAGAAACAAGGAGACGTAGCGCAGCGTCACATTGCTGCCGATCCCGACGTCGACCAGAATCCAGACCAGCAGCACAGAGGGCAGGAAGTAGAAGAGAAGGAGCCACCAAGCCGATCGGTCGCGATCATGCAGGCGTTTGGTGCCAACCGCGAGCCCGGATACGAACACCCCGATATTGATGACAAAGCTCAGCGCTGCAAAGCCTACGCTCTGGTCCCAGACGCGATCGAGCAGAGCGAGGAGCAGATTGACGAGCGCGTAAATGAGCGTTGCCAGCCAATATTTGGCGCGGTTGATGCGACCGTCAAAACGCAGCAGCAGCGATGCGAGATTCACGTCAGCCTCCTTGCAGCTGCACGATACCGCCAGCGCCACCGCGCCGGAAGAGCGGATGCCGACGACCGCGCGATCAGTCGCGCAGGAGTTCGTTGATGCTGGTCTTGGCGCGCGTCTTTTCATCAACGCGCTTGACGATGACCGCGCAGTACAGGCTTAGATTGAGCGCATTGTCGCCGGCTTGCCCGCGCCTGCCCGGCAGCGCGCCCGGCACGACCACCGAATAGGGCGGGACCTCGCCTTGCAGCACCGCACCGGTCTCGCGGTCGACGATCTTGGTCGAAGCACCGATGAACACGCCCATCGACAACACCGCACCCTCGCGCACGATGGCGCCCTCGGCGACTTCCGAGCGCGCGCCGATGAAGCAATTGTCCTCGATGATTACCGGGCCGGCCTGCAGCGGCTCGAGCACGCCGCCGATCCCGACCCCTCCCGAGATGTGACAATTCTTGCCGATCTGTGCGCACGAGCCGACCGTCGCCCAGGTATCGATCATGGTGCCCTGATCGACATAGGCGCCGAGATTGACGAATGAGGGCATCAGCACCACGCCCGGCGCAATATAGGCGGAGCGGCGCACCACGCAGCCGGGCACGGCGCGAAAGCCGGCGGCGCGGAAGTTTTTGTCGTCCCAATGATCAAATTTCGAAGCGATCTTGTCCCACCACGCCGCGTGCGCCGGCCCACCTGGTATGACGCTCATGTCGTTGAGGCGAAATGACAGCAGCACCGCTTTTTTCAGCCATTGATTGACGCGCCAAGTCCCCTTAGACGGGCCGTCGGCTTGTCGTTCAGCGACGCGCGCCCGCCCGCGATCTAGCAGGTCGAGGGCCGCCTCCACGGCTTCACGTACCGCACCGGTAGTCGCCGGCCCGATCTCCTCGCGCCGCTCGAATGCGTCATCGATGATTTTGGCAAGCTCCACTGCGGGCATGACAATCCCCTACGCGGTTTGTCGAGGCACCTTCGGACGATGTCAAGCTGAGCGCCCCGGTTCGATTTTCGGCGCCAGGTTTTACCGGTCTCCGCGTTGGGCGAGCGCATCATCAATTTCCCCGGCAAGCGCCGGCGGGGCGCCCGGCGTCGGTTCGCTGACGATCTTGCCTTCGCAGGCGATGTTGTCGTTGCCATTGACAGCGCACAGGCGTGAAGCTTTCAAAGCACCTCAATCCCGCAGTTCGTCGGCGTCGCGCATGAGGCCTGGAGCGGGCTCGCTCCGGCCCGGTGCTGTTCGACACCATCATTTTGAGCGTGGACTCCCTTTCCCCGCCCCTAAGTGCTGGGGCGGGACCCCTTGGCTCATCGAGCTATCCGGTGCAGAAACACGGCGAGATCGTCCGTGACATATTCGACGTGCGGCTCGTCGCGGCCGGCGAGCTCCCATTCCTCTCGCAGCACGACGCCCGCGCCCTTGGGGACGACCAGCACCGTGGTCATGCCGAGGGCATGCGGCACTTCCAGGTTGCGCGCAAGGTCCTCGAAAATAGCTGCGCGCGCGGGATCGACCTGGTGGCGCTTGAGAAAGCGCTGATACACGGCGGGCCGCGGCTTCGGCTCGAGCTCAGCCGCGCGGATGTCGAACACATCCTCGAAATGCCGGTCGATTTCCAAGCGCCGGGTCACCGCCTCAGCGTGGTGGCGCGTGCCGTTGGTGAGAATGAGCTTGCGGCCCGGCAGCTCGGCAATGGCGGCCCCAAGGGCCGGGTTCGGGGTCAGCGGCGAATGATCGATCTGGTGGACCATTTCGAGAAACTGGTCCGGCTCGAGCCCGTGCTCCTCCATCAACCCGCGCATGGTGGTGCCGTAGCGGCGGTAATAGTCCTTCTGCAGCCGGAAGGCGTCGTCGCGGCTGACATGCAGCAGATCGACGATGTAGTCGCGGATGCGCGCGTCGACCTGTTGCCAGAGGTTGAGGTGATGCGGGTATAAGGTATTGTCGAGATCGAACACCCAGGTCTCGATCTCGCGAAAACCGCGCCGGGCGCGCCGCGCCGGCGCCGGCGAGTTGTCGTTGCCACTTTTCACAGCAAAGTGGTTTTAAGGCATGCCAGATTAGTTGCAACGGCATCCTTGCGACTGGAGCAGGTGCTTTAAAAAACGCGGAAACCGCTTTCGGCCGTGGCCAATCTCGGAGCACCAGGGGTCCCGGCAACGGTTTGGCGGCCGATGGCGTTCGTCCTCAACGCCAGCGGGGCGATATTCGCGGCCCGTTCCTGAAGCGTTGCTCAGCTTGCCTCGCGCCAAGCCGTCGCTGGAACCAGTCCCTTGAGCGCGCCGTCGTGCAGGCGTACCGGATCGCGCTCTCCCTCCAAAGCAAGCCGCAGCATTGAACGCGCGAGTTCGTCAGGTTTGATGGAGGTGTTGCCGATTGCCTTGAGCGTCAGCCAGGCTTCATCGAAGGCCGTCTCCAGAATGACCAGCGTCTGGGGGTCAAAAGCGTTGGAATGAAAGGTACGCATGTTCCGGCTCTTCAGCCATCTCGCGACGGCGAGCAGCCCGAGGGGCAGTGTTCGCGCAAAGTTGGCCGAGTTTGTGGCACTGCTCAGTCCCGACCCCCGCCGGACCGGAGCGGAACCGGACCCTGCCGGCGGCCGTCACTGCCGTTGTCATCGCAATTTCGTTGATCAATTTCTTCAGTATCGCATCGGCGAAAGTGTCATAGTTCCGTGCCGGTATCATAAACGCGCCGGGCCCACCGATGACGTTGTCGGCATAATAATGATCGAGGCCCGGTTCCACCGTCAGGATCGGCAAGCCGTTGATGACGACACCGTCGGCCACAGCCTCGTTGCGCGCCGCGGCCGCCGGCCGGCCGCTATTATTGGAGCCGTCGCCTGAAATATCGATAATGCGCCGGGCGCCGGGGCCCGGACTGTGCGCCAACAGGACGCGTCCATAGTCGATGGCGCCGCTGATCGAGGTGCCACCCCCGAACAGCCGACGCGGCGCGGTCTGGACCTCGGTGGCAAAGTGTTCCGCGCTTGGTTGATCCTTGATTAGGGTCCAATCCGCCACGATGACGTGCAGGAGTGGGCCGGTCCACTGAAACATGGTCACGGCGATCGACCGCGTACGGAGCGAACGGATGGCGCCGAGCACTTGGGGATTGCGGAATGCCGCCGCGTATCCCTGCTTCTGCAGCTCGAATCGGTCCATGCTGACGCTGCCCGACGTATCGACCGCGAGCACGAGCGCGACTGACACATCGCTCTGCGAAGGATTGCTCTGCGAAGGATTGCGCCCTTGCGCCGGCGGCTGATCTTGCGTCAAGGCTGGCGTGGCCAGCAGCGCGAACGAAACGAGCAGCACCGAAAAGAGGAGCAGCGCCGTTCGGCACCCCGGTATGGCAGGACCGACTTCCGGTTCGATCATGGCCGGCGCAATCCTTGCGGCAGGCGCGCATCCGCCGCCGGTTGATATCGGGCAGGGCGGGGATTTTTCAGCCTAGCGCGAGATTTGAAAGGCGACGAGAGCCGCCAGCATGACGGCGGCACCGGCCGCCTGGAGCGGCGTGATCACTTCCGCCAGCAGCGGAACGCTGAGCAGCGTCGCAAGCAGCGGTTCGAGATTCATGACAAGCGCCGTGCGAAATGCCCCAACCCGGCCGGCCGAAACATAGAGCGCCAGGATGCCGGTGGCCGTGGTGAGGCTGACGATCGCAACCGCGATCCAGCCGAGACCGGTCTGGGGTGGCTGCCAGTTCATGGTCACGGCCGCCGCGACAGCAAAGATGGCCGTCGACGAGATCAGCGAATACCATGTGGTCAAACGGGCGTCGGTCTCCTGCAGCTCGACGCGCGCAACCAGAAGGAAGCCGGCGCGCGATAAGGCTGCTCCGAGCGCCAAGGCAATGCCCAGCACCGAGAGGTGTTGAGGGTAGGCGCCGATGGTTAAGGCCAACCCGAAAAAGGCGACGATCGCGGCGAGCATGCCCCGCCAGGACAGCCGCTCGATGCCGAGCAGCGAGCCGCCGATCCCGGTGAGCAACGGGTAGGCAAAATAGGTGAGCACCGCGATCGGGACGGTGGTGAGTTCGATCGCCTTGAACAGCCCGTAGACGACTGCGGCGAAGAGCACGCCGAGCGCAAGCGCGAACAGCCGGACCCGCGGCCCAACAGGTACGGCCGGTGCGCCCACGCGCAGAAAGACGAAAAGTATGCCCAGCCCGGCGAGCCCGCGGATCAGCGCTAGCGTGAGCACATCGCCGCCTGCGCCGAAGACCAGCTTTGCCAACACATCAGAGACCGCGAACGAAGATGCGGCGGCGATACCGGGGGCCAGGGCGAAACGCCGCCCGCGCGCTTTGCTCGGCAGCATGCGGCGTCAACTGTGAATGAGTGTGCCGGCGCCGAGTTCAGTGAACAATTCGAGCAGCACCGCGTGCGGCACCTTGCCGTCCACGATCACCACTCCTTCAACCCCGCGCTCCAGCGCGTCGATGCAGGTCTCGACCTTCGGTATCATGCCGCCCGAAACCGTGCCGTCGGCAATGAGCCGCCGCGCGTCTTCGACCGAGAGTTCCTTGATCAGCCTTTTCGACTTGTCCATCACACCCGGGACGTCGGTGAGCAGAAGGAAGCGTTTGGCCTTGAGCGCGCCGGCGATGGCGCCGGCAAAAGTGTCGGCGTTGACGTTGTAGGTGCCGCCGTTCGCAGCGGCCGCGACCGGGGCCAGGACCGGAATAAGTTCGCGGCCGAGAATTTGCGTAAGCACGGTGGTGTCCACTACCTCCGGTTCGCCGACAAAACCCAAATCGATGACCTTCTCGATCTCGGAACCGGGGTCGACCACGGTGCGCGTGAGCTTGCGCGCGACCACCATGTTGCCGTCCTTGCCGCACAGGCCGACCGCCTTGCCGCCCGCTTCGTTGATATAGCCGACCATCTGTTTGTTGATGGCGCCGGCCAGCACCATCTCGACGATCTCAAGCGTCTTCTCGTCGGTGACGCGCAAACCAGCCGCAAAGTGCGATTCCACGCCGACCTTCTTGAGCATGGCCTCGATTTGCGGGCCACCGCCATGAACGACGACGGGATTGATCGCCGTCTGCTCCAACAGCACGATGTCGCGGGCGAAATCGCGCGCCATCTGTTCCTCGCCAATGGCATGGCCGCCATATTTGATCACGACGATCGCATCGTCATAGCGCTGCATGTAGGGCAGGGCTTCCGCCAGAATGCGGGCTTGCTGATACGGCGACACCTCCATCCGGGAACTCCTTGGCTGGTGAGCTATTTAGCGGCAGCCGAACTGCGGGAAAAGCTAATTTGACACTCCGCCGCCCCGGAACACCGATTTTGTCCGAACGTTATTTTTACAGAAGGAAGGCATGCGCCAGGCAACGATGTGATGGGGAACTCGCGGGAACTTCGCAAGCCATTTCGTCGGCGCTGCCACTTAGGAAATAACAGGAGGTTCTCATGTCTATGAGTTATCCATCGACCGGCGTCTCCAGTGAGGCGGCTGGGTACGGCGGCTTCGTCGATGCCCTCGGCGGGATCGCCACGATTGTCTTGGCAATCATTGGCCTAGCCGGGGTACGGTCGCTCGATCTGTTGTCCATCGCAACGATCGTGTTCGGGGCAGCGCTGCTGATCCAGGGCGGTGCGATGCTCACCGAGTTCGCCTCGATCGAAGCCGGTTCGCAGACCAACGGCGTCTCGGCGGGCGGCGGTCTCGGCGCTCTCTTCGGCGTCGGCGTAGCCGGAATTATCCTCGGCGTGCTGGCGCTGCTGGGCGTCAAATCGACCATGCTCAATGCAGCTGCGGTGATCGCCTTCGGCGGCGCCCTGGTGATGAGCGCGTCCGCGGTGTGGCACCTCTTGACCTCGCGGTCCGTGGCAACGCGGTTTGAGACCGGCAGCTCGATGCTCCGAGTTGTCGCATCCGAGATCGCGACCGGGTCCTCGAGCCTGCAGGGTATGGCCGGCTTGGCGGTGATCGTGCTTGGCATCCTGGCGGTCGCAGGCATCAGCAGCGAGTACCTGGCGCTGATCGCGCTGATCGTGGCGGGCTGCTCGATCGTGCTCACCGGCAGCACCCTAAGCGGCACGATGATCGGCCTGATGCGTTCGAACACGGCCAGCACGACGACCTCTCCGTCGCGCGTGGGCTAACGCCCAGCGGCCAAGCGCAAGCGGTTAGGGCCAACCAGTCGAGCGTGCCGCGGAACCCGCGGCACGCTCGAAAGCGTTCTGGCTCTCCTTTAAGCACGCTCGCGCAGTAGACGGCCGATTGCGGCTCGCAGCTCCGCAATGCCGGCCCCGGTTTTGGCCGAACTTGCCAGTATTTCCGGATAGGCTGCGGGACGCCGCGCCAGCGCAAGGCTGACCGAAGCCAAGCTGCGCTCGAGATCGACTGCCCCCACCCGATCGGACTTCGTCAAGACGATCTGGTAGCTCACCGCCGCCTCGTCGAGCGTGCGCAGGATGTCCTCGTCGATTTTCATCAGGCCATGCCGCGCGTCGACCAGAAGGTACACTCGGGCGAGCGTGGCCCGGCCGCGCAAATAGTCATAGATGAGCCGCGTCCATGCGTTTATTCGGCTCCTGGCGGCAGCCGCGTAGCCATAGCCGGGCATGTCCACCAGTACGAGGCGACCGGCACCCACGGCCGCAGCGGCGCCGGCGGCACCAAAAAAGATCAATTCCTGCGTGCGGCCCGGCGTGTTGGAGGTCCGCGCCAGCGCCCGCCGGCCGGTCAATGCGTTGATCAGATTTGACTTGCCGACATTGGAGCGGCCCGCAAAGGCGATCTCCGGCCCCGCCATGGGCGGCAGCGAAGCCAGCGAAGCTGCGGCCGAGCGAAAACTCCATTCCCCAGCAAACAGTCGTCGACCGGCCTCGATCTCGGCCGCTGAGAATTCCCCGCTCTGGTGCACGGTCCCACTCACAGCGGTTGCCGCCTGCCCCAGATCGCGACTAGCATGGGGAACCAAAACTGTCGGCGGAGGTTCTTACCGCCGAGATGCGTCGACGCGGCAGTCCCGCCTTTGTGGCCCTCAGCACGTTCTGCGTCGACGCGGGAGGGTCCCATGGACGACTGGTCCAATATCAGGCTGTGCGACGTCGCTAACCTGTCGCTCAGTGTGGTGCTCTTCTTTTCGCCCTGGCTGTTCGACTTGTCCACTGGCGCGCAATGGCAGACCGCCTCGATTGTCGGAATAGTTATCGCAGTACTGTCGATCGCTGCTCTCGCCGCGTTCGCCATATGGGAGGAATGGCTCAACCTGATCGCCGGACTGGCCCTGATCGGATCGCCCTGGCTGCTCGGGTTCCAGGACAGCCAGGCAATGAACATTGACGTCGTGATCGGGGTGATCGTGGCCACGCTGGCGGCGTTCGAGGCTTGGCGATGCCAAAAGTCGGCGGTCGAAACTCGGAAACCTAAGATCGGGTAAAGGCCCTCGGCAATAAGCATCTCCTTCACGAGCTTTCGACGCCTTGCGGTCAGGACTTGCAGTCGGGATCGCGAATTCCAGCAAGTAGGCCAGATGCCTTCGTGACGGGCAGCGGCGGCCGCCGCAGAAATCCCGACATCTGCAGCGAACAAGCGCAGAGCTTCCGGCGCGCTGCTTATTGTGTCGCCAGTTGGCCGCCTGGGCGACGATGTGAGCGCCTAGCAAATCCTAGCCCAACTTGAGCAGTTCGGGGGTAGTTTTTACGATTTTGCGAGTAATGGCGCGAGTTGGATCAAGGGGTTAGACCGCGGGCGAACCTGATTTGCGCCTGTAGTGACGACCTTGGCTATTTTCTTTTGCTGCTGGTTCGCTCTGATGGTGCATGTACCTGCGCCATACGATTTGCAAAAAGGACGGGAAGGTGCACCGCTATTGGTGCTTGGTGCGTAGCGTGCGCCTCGGCCGACGTGTGATCCAGCAGGTCGTCGCGCATCTTGGTGAGCTCGACGAGCGCGGACGCATTCAGGCGCGTGCGCTTGCGCGCCATCTGATCGGCACGCCTGAGCAAGCGCAGCTGTTCAATGACGGCAGCGAGGGGCTAACAGTTCCAGTTCACCTCAAAGGCATTCGCGTGGAACGCTCGCTTCGGTTCGGGGACGTCTACCTGGTGCTTGCTTTGTGGCGCGGGACCGGGCTTGAGCATCTCTGTGAGCAGCTTCTGCCGGTCGGGAAAGAGCTCATTCCCTGGGCAAAGATGGCAGCATTGCTGGTCACCGCGCGTCTGTGCGAGCCGTCGAGCGAGCTGCACATCGCCGAGGATTGGTACCGCCGGACGGCACTTGCCGATCTGTTGCAGCTCGGCGAGCAGGAGGTGACGAAGGAGCGCCTGTATCGCGCGCTCGACCACCTGCTTGAACACAAAAGCGCGCTCGAAGCACATCTGTCGAAGCGCTGCGGCGAGCTGTTTGCCACCGAGAACGAAGTGCTGCTCTATGACGTGACGAGCACCTATTTCGAGGGCCAAGCCGAACGCAATCCGCAGGCGCAACGCGGTTATTCGCGCGATCACCGGCCGGACTGCAAGCAGGTCTGTATTGCGGTTGTCGTCACCTTTGATGGCTTTCCGCTGGGCTACGAGGTGTTCGCCGGCAATACGCACGACTCGCGCACATTGCCGACCATCGTCACCACGATGGAAGCGAGGCATGGGGTGCTGGGGCGGGTTTGGATTGCCGACCGCGGCATGGCGAGTGCAGAGAATCTCGCCTGGCTGCGGGAGACCGGCCGCCGCTACATCATCGGGGCGCCGAAATCGGAATTGAAGAAGTTCGCTGCTGAACTTGCCAGCACCGATGGTTGGCGCGCCGTTCAGGACGGTGTCGAGGTCAAGCTCACCAGGCATGTGCAGAGCGGTGAGACCGTGATCTTGTGCCGCTCGCAAGATCGGCGCAGCAAAGAGACGGCAATCCACGCGAAGTTCTCTCGCCGCATCGAAGCGGCATTGCACAGCCTTGCGGCCCGCATCGCTCGATCAAAGAAGCCACTCAACCAGTCCGTCATCCAACGGCAAATCGGCCGTATCCTGCAGCGCAGCCAGCGCGCTGCTGCCCGCTTTGCAATCAGTCTGGAGCCGGACGGCTGCCCGGCAGGCTTTCGGCTTGTTGTCGCCTACAATCCGTCATTCGACCAATGGGCGGCAATCTCCGAGGGTAGCTATCTGTTGCGTTCCAATATCGCTGATTGGAACGAGCAGCAGCTCTGGAAGGCGTACATTCAACTCACCCAAGCCGAAGCGGCGTTTCGCATCCAGAAAACCGAACTGAGCGTGCGTCCGATCTGGCATCAACGCGAGGATCGCGTCCAAGCCCACATCCTCGTCTGCTTCCTCGCCTTCGTCCTCTGGAAGACCCTGGAGATGTGGCAGCAACGCTCAGGCTTGGGCAATTCGCCGCGCACCATCCTGGAAGAGCTTGCGCGCATTCAGTCGCATGACGTTGTGCTGCCGACCGCCACGCACGGACAACTCCGCTTGCGCTGCATCACGCAACCCGACAGCGCGCAATCCATACTGCTCGACCGGCTCGGCCTGGTCTTCCCCAAGCGAATGCGGCTTGCCGAAACCGCCCCTTCGATGCTCGCGGCCACAGCCTGACTCGCGCAGTCGCTGCACCAAAAATGTAGTGACGACTTTTCGGCTAACCCATTGATTTGTCTAAACCGAGGTGTCGATTCTGCTCAAGTTGGGCTAGCGGACGGGCGGAGCCGGGCAGCCGATCGGCCGCGCGCATGACGCGCAATCCCGTACAGCGGCACGCGCACCGCCCCCGGTTGCGGCCGAGGCGCAAACCGACGGCTAATCTGCGCGGGCGAAGCTTACGCGCTGCGGGGGTAAACAGCCCGCAGGCAAGTTGTCCACATCTTCGCGGGCAGAGCAACAACAGTGCGACATTCCTGCCACACTCGACGCGGATCAGCGCACCTAGACCATCATCATGACTGGCGCCTGAGCGGCGATTTCGCTATGAAAAACTGCAGGAGTTGTCGGCGGTACTGCCTCGATTCGGGAAAGCAGGACGCAACCATGAGAATGCGCTCGGTTCTCTTTCTGATGATCGGCCTCATGCTCGGCGGCTGCATGCAGGAAACGCTGGAACCGGCAAGTCAAGCCGGCTGGAGCGCACGCGACAAGCAATTGATGGCGCACCTGCCTTACGCGCAGGCCGACATCCCTCAGCAATATCGCAGGCACATCGTCGACTACTCGCGCAAGGAAGCTCCGGGCACCATAGTCATCGACGAAGACAACAAGTATCTCTACTTCGTGCAGCCGCACGAGAAGGCGATCCGCTACGGCATCACCGTCGGCGAGGAGGCGCAGGCCTGGAGCGGCATTGCCACGATTGGCCGCATGCAGGAATGGCCGGCGTGGATCCCGACCCCAGGCGAACAGGCTCGGCTTGGCCCCTTCCCGGCTAAAGTCACCGGCGGTCCCCAGAACCCAATGGGCGCGCGCGGCATGTATCTGTATTCCAACGGCAAGGACACACTGTACCGCATCCACGGCACCAACCAGCCCGAATATATCGGCCAGGCCATCTCGTCCGGCTGCATCCGCATGACCAACGAGAACGCGATCGATCTGTATAACCGTGTTCACGTCGGCACCATCGTGGTCGTTCTCAAACCGCGACGGATGGCATCGTCCGGGCCATTCTTCTGAGCCATAGCGCGCTTCAATCCTGTTCACGGCGCCGGCCCGTCCACCGCCGTTTGCGTTTGCCAGCTTGGGCCTTGGCTGTCGCGAAATGGGATGTTTTCTTGCTTTTCATCTTCTGGATGATCTCGTGTCCGCTCCGTGACGCCGGCTTTAGCGGCCGCGCCAAAGATTAGTCGTATCGCGCCGCGCCGGCGCTGGTGCCGCTGGGCGGGACTTTGCCTACCCCGCAAACGGCAAGCCGAGGTAAACTCGCCGCAAAAATCTCAAAGCGAGCCCCGCCATCGAAGGCGGCACAACGATACGTGGAGGACACCCATGGCCAACGTTTCCCGCCGGACGATCCTGCGTCTGACGACGGGCGCGGCAGCCCTTCCGGCTCTGCCGCACATCGCAAGGGCGCAAGCCTATCCGACGCGGTCGGTGCTTATCCTTGTCGGTTACGCGGCCGGCGGCCCGACCGACATCTGCGCGCGACTGATCAGCCAGTGGCTGTCAAAACGACTTGGCCAGCAATTCCTCGTCGAGAACCGGTCCGGCGCCGGCAGCAATATCGCCACTGAAGCGGCCGTGAAGGCGGCGCCCGACGGCTACACGCTGCTCCTGGTGACCTCGTCCAACGCGATCAACACGACGCTGTATCACCACCTCAATTTTAACTTCATGCGCGACATTGCGCCGATCGCCGGCATCTTGCAGGCGCCCTCGGTGCTCGAAGTCAACCCGTCGCTGCCGGTCAAGAGCGTTCCTGAGTTCATCTCCTATGCGAAGGCAAATCCGGGCAAGATTGACCTCGGCACCGCCGGCAATGGCAGCCCGCCGCATATGTTCGCCGAGTTGTTCAAGGCCATGACAGGCATCAACCTGACCGTCATCGGCTATCGCGGCGGCGGGCCGGCTCTGGTCGATCTACTCAGCGGACAAGTGCAGGTCATGTTTGAAGGCATCACCTCCTCGATCGGCTACATCAAAGCCGGCAAGCTGCGTGCGCTCGCAGTGACATCGGCCAAGCGCTCGGCGGCCCTGCCGGACGTGCCGCCGATCGCTGACTTCGTGCCGGGTTACGATGCGGCCGGCTGGTTTGGCCTCGGCGCGCCGAAGAACACCCCGCAGCCGATCATCGACCTATTGAGCAAGCAGATTGGCGAGGCGCTGAGGGATCCGACCATGCAGGCGCACTTTGCCGAGTTGGGCGCCGAGCCAATGCCCATGGGGCCGGCCGAGCTCGGCAAGCTGATCGCTAATGACACGTCAAAATGGGCCAAGGTCATCAAGAGCGCCAACATCCATCTCGATTGACGGCATTCCAGTGGTGGGCGATGGCTGGCGCAGCGAACGAGTTCGTTCCCGAGCAAGCCGGGAGACCATGATCCACAATCGTTGCGCCGAGGCCCCAGCGAGCGCGATAGGACTCCGAGGAAACGACAACCATCGCCTCACGTCTGCGCGAGGCGTTCCCGCCTGACCCAATCGAGAGTGCGGTCGAGCGCACGCGTCAGCCGATCGAACAGCGCATCCACTTCGGACGCGCTGATGATCAGCGGCGGACAGAGCGTCAACACGTCTCCGATCACCACGCGCACGATCAGACCCTCGGACTCGGCAAAGGCCACTGCGCGCGCCCCCACTGCCTGTTCGGCGGCAAAGGATCGCTTGCTGCTCTTGTCGGCAACCAGTTCGACCCCGCCGATGAGGCCGAGCCCGCGTGCTTCGCCGACCAGCGGATGCGCATTCAGCGCGGCAAGCCGCGCCTGAAATTGCCCGGCGCGCTCGGCGGCCATTTCAACGATCCGATCGCGCAAATAGATCTCGATGACCTTGAGCGCGACCGCGGCGGAGACCGGATGACCTCCATAGGTGAAGCCGTGGCCAAATACGCCGATCTTTTTGCTCTGGGCAAGGAGCGCCTGGTACATGAGGTCGGGAAGCATCACGGCAGCGATCGGCAAATAAGCGGACGACATCGCCTTGGCGATCGAAAGCGAATGCGGTCGGAAGCCGAGTTTCTCGCAACCGAAAAGGGTGCCGAGGCGCCCAAAGCCGCAGATCACCTCGTCGCCGATCATGAGCACATCGTGCTTCTCGCAGACCGGCATGATTTTTTCGAAATAGGTTTTCGGCGGCACGATCACTCCGCCCGCGCCCATCACCGGCTCGGCAATGAAAGCGGCAACCGTGTCGGGGCCCTCCTTGACGATCAACGCATCGAGCTCGGCGGCGAGGCGGGTGGCGAATTCCTCTTCGCTCTCCCCGTCCTGCGCGAGGCGATAGTGGTGCGGGCAACCAGCGTGCAAAAAGCGCGGCAGCGGCACGTCGAAATCGCTATGGTTGCCGGGCAACCCGGTAAGCGAAGCCGCTGCCAGGGTGACGCCGTGATAGGCTTTTACGCGGCTGATGATCTTCTTCTTGCGAGGGCGGCCTAGCGCATTATTGAGATACCAGACGAGCTTGACCTGGGAGTTGTTCGCTTCCGACCCGGAGTTGCAAAAGAACACCTTTGAAATCGGCACCGGAGCGATCTCTTTGAGCTTCTCCGCAAGCTCGATCGCCGGGTCGTGGCTCTTGCCGGTGAACAAATGCGCAAACGACAACTTGCGCATCTGCGCCGCCGCGGCCTCGATCAGTTCCTCGTTGCCGTAGCCTAGCGCCGTGCACCAAAGGCCGGCCATGCCTTCGATATAGGGCTTACCCTCGCTGTCGTAGACAAACACGCCCTGGCCGCGCTCGATGATCAGCGGGCCGCTGTCGCGGAAGCTCGAAAGGTTGATGTAGGGGTGGACCAAAGTCTCGATGTCGCGGGTCGCAAGATTGCTCAGCGGGGGCATGCGATCGCCTTCTGTGGGTAAGTCAACGATTAAGGGTAGAGCCATTGTGACGCGCAGCGGCGGGGCGCGTCAAAGCCGGCGAACCATTTGCATTCCGACCGGCCGCCGGCTCACACCGCGATCGCTGTAGCATCGTACTGATACAGCCAATCGAGCCGTTCGCGCACCCGCGCCTGTTGCCACTCGCGCGCCACCGCAAGTCCCGCCGTTTGCCGATCGGCGAGCGCCGGGCTGAAGGCGTGATGCCGGTTTTCATCGGCTTTGCGCACGACGCTTGCTGTGCGTTCCTTGCGGATTTGTTCGTAGCGGGACAATGCGGCGGCGGGCTCGGTCGCGTATTTGGCCAGGCAGGCCGCGAGCACGTAAGCGTCCTCGATCGCCATGACCGCGCCTTGTCCGAGGAACGGCAGCGTCGGATGGCAGGCGTCGCCGAGCAGCGTCACTCGACCCCTCGACCACAGCGGCATCGCCGCGCGCGTCATCAGCGCCCATTTGTACGGCGTGGCGATATTGCCGATAAAGCGATGAACGTCCTCATGCCAGTCATGAAAATTGGCTGCCAATTCCTCCCTGCTGCCGGCTACCGACCAGGATTCGACCGTCCAATCGCTGCGTTCGACGATGCTGATGAAGTTCATCAATTCGCCGCGGCGGACCGGATAATGCAGCACATGACCGTGCGGACCGAGCCAGTTGGTGGTGAGAAGCTGCGCCAGGTGCTTCGGCAGCCGGCCCGTCGGCACGAGGCCGCGCCAGGCGACGCAGCCGGTAAATTGGGGCGCGTCGGCGCCGAACAGGCCCTTGCGCACCTGCGAGTGGATGCCGTCGGCGCCGATCAGGAATGCGCCTTTCGCGGCTTGCCCGTCGGCGAAGCGCGCGATCACAGCCTCTTCATCTTGCGCGACATCCGTGCATCGCATCCCGGGCCTGATGGCGTCGGGTCGGCGCGTGCGGACGGCGTCGGCGAGCACAGAATGCAGGTCGTTGCGGTGCATGAGGATGTGGGGCGTGCCGTAGCGCGCAACCGAAGCGGCGCCGAGATCGAACCAATCCCAGGTCTCGCCGGTGCGCCAATGGCGCAGCTGGCGCCGTGACGGCGTCACTTGCGCGCGCTGCAGCGCCGGTTCAAGCCCCAAAGCGTGCAGCACACGCGTGCCGTTGGCGCCGATCTGGATACCGGCACCGATCTCTTTGAGCTGCGGCGCCTGCTCGTACACGATCACATCGAGGCCACGCTGCATGAGCGCCAGCGCTGCCGTGAGCCCGCCGATGCCGGCGCCGACAATGAGAACTGGATTGCCCGAGGTCATTGTGTTTTTTACCGGAGGACGAACTTTCACCTATGCGGCGTCACCGCCACTCATCGGGCGAGCTATTATTGCTCCTTCGGGTCGCCCCACTTTCCCCGCGCAAGCGAGGCAACCGGGAATGGTCCTCTAGCTCCGCCAGAAAATCCCTTCAGAACCGCCGAAGCGGGTTTTAGGTTACAGTTCATTCCGGCTTGATGTTCGCCTGCTTGATGACATTCGCCCATTTGTCGGTCTCGTCTACGACGAGCTTAGCAAAATCCGCAGGAGTCCCCGGCAGCATCATACCGCCGAGAGCGCTGAGCTTTGCCCTGGTGGCCGGATCGGCGAGCCCGGCGTTCACTTCCCTGTTCAAGGCCGCGATCACCTCCGGTCGCGTGCCTTTCGGCGCATTGAGGCCGTAAAAGGCACTCGCCTCGTAGCCGGGGACGAATTCGGATATCGAAGGCACGTCCGGCAATTCATTCGATCGCGCCGTCGTGGTGACGCCCAGAGCGCGAAACTGGCCGTTGCGGATATAACCAATGGAGCCCGGCAGGTTGTCGAAGGCAACCTGCACGCGCCCGCTCAGCAGGTCGGTGTAGCCGCCCCCGTTCATGCCGCGATAGGTAACCCCGCTCAGCGGCACTTTCGCCAGGATCTTGAACAGCTCCGCCGACATCATCACCGAGGTGCCGGTGCCCGGCGAGGCGTAATAGATCTTGCCGGGACTGGCCTTCGCGTAAGCGACGAATTCGGGAATTGTCTTCGCCGGGACTTGCGCCCCGAGCACCATCACGTTGGGCACGCGCATGATCGCGGCCACCGCCGCGCTGTCGCGAATAAAGTTGTATTTCAGAGCAGGGTAGAGCGTCGCATTGATCGCGTTGGTCGGATTGGTGAGCAGGAGCGTATAGCCGTCGGGCGGCGAGCGCACCAGGTCCGCGGTGGCGAGATTGTTGGCAGCGCCGGGGCGGTCCTCGACGATGAATTGCATGTTCAATCGCCGCGACAGCCATTCGGCCATGAGCCGCGCGACGATGTCGACCGCGCCGCCCGCGGAAAAGCCGACCAGGATGCGCACCGGCCGGTTCGGATAATCGCGCGCCGCGGCCCCTCGCGAGACTGCCGCAGCCGCCGCAACGGCGCCGGCAAGGTGCAGAAATCGACGACGTGGAAGCCTCATCGCGGGTCCCCTCCTCAAATCACTCGCGGGTGCGACCGGCGCCTCGCGTTCGGTCGCGCAGGCCTACTTTAGCGCGTATTCCCGGTGTTGAATGCACCGACTGCAGCGCTCAGACCGGAATACACAGAGCGTTATCGACCAGGAGATTGTCGTAGACGCAGCGCCGCTCGGCGAGCTTGAGGTCTCCGCCCGCCCGGCGGAACTTGTCGTGATAGACGCCGACCTGATGCAGCTTGGCCTCCGGCCGGTCGAACAGGACCTGGATCACCACATAATTGGCGCGGGCGCGGATGTCGCCATCCTCGTCTCTGCTTAAAACCTGGGTGTTTGCGATAATGTGGCGCAGGTAACGCGGCGCGAACATCTCCGTCTTTTCATGGGCAAAGGCGCGATCGTAGATCATGCCCTTGTTCTCGCAATAGATCAGGCCGACCGGCATGCCGCGGTCGGCGTTCTCGCGCGAGATGATGAGATAGAGGGCGTCGTCGGTGAACATCTCGGCCCAGTCGACCAGCCGTTGCTCGTCGAGTGCCGCTGCATAGGCATTGTTGAATTCCTCGATCTCGCGCTGCAGGAACAACGCTTCAAGGCGACGGTCGGTGGACAGAGCGGATGGCGAATGCATCGCGGCGCTCTATAGGCCCATGGCCTCGCGCCAATGCCTGTACATGGCGCGGATGGCGGCTTCGGAAATCAGCGTGTCGGCGGTGCCGGCCTCGGTATGCGGATCGAGCTTGACCAGGTGGCGGCCGTTCGGCACGCGGCGCATGCCGTCCTGCACGAATTTGATTGCCTCGTTGTCTTCAAGGCCGAGGAAACCCGCCGGCCCCATGAGATTGCCCTGGCGCAGGCGGTGGCGGGTCATTTCCTCGTCGTCGTCCTCGAAGCCGAACATGGTCCATTTCATGGTAAACTGGTGCGGCCCGTCCGGCACGATCTGACGCACACCGAGGGTGTTCATTTCCCGCTGCACGATCAGGTTGGGCCAGATCGTCGCCATAGTCACCGACCACGGACTGTCGAATTCCTCGACGAAATTCATGAAGCGCTTTTCGCGCAGCGTCAGTCCTTCCTTGTAGGCGCGCATCTCATTCTTGGCGTCGCCGGAAAGCGCCTTGGCGTCGGATTTCGCCGACGCCATCACCCCGTGGCGGCCGCTCCGGTCGGCGAGCATGAGCGAGCGATTGCCGACCACCAGGAGCCCGAACGTCACCAGGAACGTGTGCAAGAGCGTGGCGTGATAAGGATCCTTCAGATTCTCGTGGTAGAGCTTCCAGTTGCCGGGCAGCGAATGCCGGTAATGGCCGAGCACTTTCAGTTTGCGCCCGTCGAGCGTCGCCTCGAATTCCCGCAGCACGTCGGCCCCGAGATATTCGGCCAACGGTTCCATCGTCTGGCAATAGGAGGCAAAGACCACGCCGCGATGAGTTGTTACCGCAAGCTTGCGCAAGCCGTGCTGCTCAGCTGCGAAATCGGGCGGCATGCCGCCCTTGCCTCCGATGCCGCGGCGAAACGGGATGCCGATGAGATCGCCTTTGAGATCGTAGGTCCACTGGTGATAGGGGCAGATGAATTCCTTGACCGATCCCGCAAGCTCGCGGCAGAATTCCGAGGCGCGGTGCGCGCAGCGGTTCTCGAACACGTTGATCGTGCCGTCCTGCGCGCGCGCCACCACCACCGGTGTCGGCCCCACATGGGAGCGAATGAAATTGCCGGGGTTGGGCACCTCGGCCTCGAGCGCCACGTAATTCCAGGTCGGGCCCTGAAAGATGCGCTCGATCTCGCGCTCATAGATGAATTGGTCGGTGTAGACCCAATCCGGAATAATGCTGAGATCGTTATCGGGCCAGACATATTCGCGCCGGGCGCCGGCGGCGCCGATCGCCGCCTCCAAACGGGCCGGGTCATGGCCGTTCCCGAACCCGCCTGCGGCCGGGCAAGGCGCGCTTGCCGGCGCTTGCGCGGCCGTCGGCGCTTGCGCCGGGGCGGCGTCCTGCGTCCTGCCGCCGTCCAGATCGATCAAAACATCACCGCCTTCGATTTTCACCGGATATACCTTGAGATTTTCCGCGGCCGGAGCGCACAGCACCCTTCCGCTGCGAATGTCGAACTGCGCCTGATGCAAGGGACACTCGACCGTGCCGACGTCCGCCTCGATGTAACCGTCAGCGAGCGAAGCAAATTCATGGGTGCAGATGCCGCTCGTGGCGTGCAGCTCATCGCCGAGCCGGAACAGCGCGATCGGAACGCCGGCGAGTTCGATGCCGATCGCATCGCGGCCGCGAAGCTCGTCGATGCGAGCGAGCCTGTGCCAGGCCATGTGCCAAGCCGTGTTACCAAGTGCTGCCTAATCTCCGCAGCGAAACTGCAGAGCGCTTAAAGCATAGCCTATTGCGTTGCGCATGCAATTGGGCTCGAGTGACCTTCGAGAGCAGCAGCGCGCCCCGACAGGAGAGAGCCCATGGCGCAAGAACCACTGGCCCGCAAGGGCAACTTTCTGCACATCTACGATTTTCGCGTGATGCCGGGCAAAGAGGATGAATTCATCCGCCTGTTCGAAAGCTTCGATTATTCGGACGCAAACCCGATGCACAAATCCTGGGCGCAGGTGAAAGACGGGGTCTTGTGCCGCGACACCGAAGACCCGCAGCGCTTCTTCCTGATCGCCGAATGGTCCGACATCGAAGAGCACGCGCGCATCCGCAAACTCCTTGCCGACGAGATCAAGCCGCAATTCATCAAATATATCGAGGGTCACACATTCGTGCCCAAATACGTCGAGGTCGTATCCTCGACCCCGGACGAGATTCTCAAAAAAGCCGCGGCCGAGTAAGCACGCAACAAGTTAAGCTCGCGGGAGCGGACCTCTCGGAGTTCAACAACAAGGTCCGGTGGGGGTTTACGGAGCCGAAGCCCTCACCCGTTGCGCGAGCTCAAGCTGTGCGCAGCCTTCGCCGCAACAGAGGACACGATCATCGGCGTTCCCAATACGTCCTGGCGTGCAAAAGCCCACGGGACGGTCGCGGGCGCGGCAGCGGCACCTCCGCGAGCGGAATGATTTTTGCAGCACTCGCGAGCGCGCTTTCCTCGCCGCCGGCAGCCGCTGGCGGCGCGACCGGCTGCCGCACGTCCCATTGGCAGATCTTGTAACCGTTGTGCCGCGGCGCGAGGTCGACATGCACGTGCTCGCTGTGAGCGCCGTCGGCGCCGGGACCGAGCACTGTCATAAACCGCGCACAGGCACTTTGGCGGACCCCATCGCGGAAATCCTTCGCCGCCTTCGGGTCAGCCAGGACAAAAACCTTGCCGCTGCCGAGCTTGAACGCGCGCAAGTCAAGGGCATTGGCGCGGCCGTGCTCGCTCAACGTCGCGCCGTGCACCCAGTCGCGGCCTCGGCACTCATAGGATCCGATGTTTTCCAGTGCGCGCAGCGGCGAGCCAAGCTTCGTCGCCAACGGCACCAAGTCCTCGCGCACCCATTGCGCGATCGCTGTGGCCATGGGGCAGCGCAAAGTCGCCGGCGGCACCAGCGCGACCTTGCTTCGATCCGGTAACGTGACGCTTTCCAGGAGCACGGCATCGGGCGCGCCGCACTCGCCGGGCGCCGTCAGCGCACCGAGCGGACGCTCGACCGCGATCTTGTCGAGCTGTCGATCGCAATCGGAGGCGGCCGCAGAGCTCGCCGCCTCTGCTTCGGGAAAAGAGGCGAACGCTTCTTGTGGCGGCGCGCTCTCCTGCGGTATCGCGATCGGACGTGTGGGGGGTGTGCGGCGCTGCACCGGCCTTGCGTGTTTCGCGTGTCCGAGCGAATCGTGCTGCGCTGCATCGATTGCACCTGCGGAAAGGAGCGCGGCGAGAAAGAGGACAGCCTTCACGGAAATCCTCACGAAACCAGGCGGCAAGATTGCGGGCATTGTCCGGCCCCTGCGCCGACAGTGGCACAAGGCCGGGAGGAAAGCAGTATTCACGCGCGCGGCAGCGGTGGAAATCTCGGGCGTTTGCCTCGGCGCCGGGCACGGCTAACCTGCTGCGGCCGCTTCCGGCCAAGGCCGTGGCCGCGGCCAAAAAGATCTCTGGGAGGACCCCATGCTCGGGCTGATGCAGGACTGGCCGCTTCTGTGCCATCGCATCATCGATCATGCCGCGATTAACCACGCCGAGCGGCCGGTGATCTCGCGCAGCATCGAAGGGCCGATCCACAAGACGAATTATGCCGAAGTCCGCGCCCGCGCCTTGCGCGTCGCGCAGCGGCTCGAGCGCGACGGGATCAAGCTCGGCGATCGCGTGGCCACACTGGCCTGGAACACCAACCGGCACCTCGAAGCCTGGTACGGCATCATGGGCATCGGCGCGGTCTATCACACCGTGAACCCGCGGCTTTTTCCCGATCAGATCGTCTGGATCGTCAATCACGCCGAGGACCGCGTGATGATGCTCGATCTCACTTTCGTGCCGCTCGCCGAGCAAATCGCCGATCGCCTCAAGCCGATCGAACGCTACGTGGTGCTGACCGACGCCGCCCATATGCCGGCGACCGGGCTGAAAAACGCCGTGCCTTATGAGCAGTGGATCGCGGAAGTCGATGGTGATTTTCGCTGGAAATCGTTCGACGAGAACACCGCCGCCGGCATGTGCTACACCTCTGGCACCACAGCCGATCCCAAGGGCGTGGTCTATTCGCACCGCTCGAACGTGCTGCACTCGATGATGGCGGCGCAGGCCGATTCCATGGGCCTGTGCTCGCGCGACGTCATCATGCCGGTGGTGCCGATGTTTCATGCCAATTGCTGGGGGCTCGCGCTCACCTCGCCAATGCTCGGCGGCGCCATGGTCATGCCGGGCGCCAAGCTCGACGGCGCCTCCCTCTACGAATTGCTCGACGAATACCGCGTCACCTTCAGCGCTGCCGTGCCCACGGTCTGGCTGATGCTGCTGCAGCACCTCGAAACGACCGGCCGCAAGCTGCCGCACTTAAACCACGTCGTGATCGGTGGCTCCGCCTGTCCGCGCGCCATGATCAAAAAATTCCAGGAAGCTTACGACGTTCAAGTATGTCACGCCTGGGGCATGACCGAAATGAGCCCGCTCGGCACGCTCGGCTCGCTCAAGCCTGAATATGCGGGGCTCGGCGGCGAAGCGCGTCTCGATGTCCAGGCCAAACAGGGTCATGCGCCGTTCGGCGTCGAGATGAAGATCGTCGACGACAAGGATCGCGACCTGCCGCGCGACGGCCAGACTTTCGGCCGCCTGAAAGTGCGCGGACCTTCCGTTGCCCGCGCCTATTTCAAGGACAATGCCAACATTCTCGATGCCGAGGGCTTCTTCGATACCGGCGACGTCGCCACCCTCGATCGTTACGGTTACATGCAGATCACTGACCGCTCCAAGGACGTGATCAAGTCCGGCGGCGAATGGATTTCGTCGATCGAACTGGAAAACCTCGCAATCGGCCATCCGAAAGTGGCGGAGGCGGCGGTGATCGCCGTGCGCCATCCCAAGTGGGATGAGCGGCCGCTTCTCGTAATCGTGCTCAAGAAAGGACACTCTGCGACCAGGGCGGAGCTGCTCGGCTTCCTCGAGGGCAAGGTCGCGCGGTGGTGGATGCCGGACGACGTCGTCTTCGTCGAGGAGATTCCGCACACTGCAACAGGGAAGATTCAAAAAACCGCGCTGCGCGAGCGGTTCAAGGATTACGTTCTGTCAACCGAGTCCTCATAAAGCGCAGCTGATTGGGTTCTCTCGCCGCGGTTGATTTCGTCTTTTTTGTTGTTGTTCCCCGACGGGCTCAGAAGATCCGCCCACGGAACTTCCGCCGGGCGTGGCAACACGCCGCACGGCCGTTCGCCTACCGGCCAGTGATTACGCAAAAATTTCAGTTCTGTAGAAATTTCCTCTTGGTTCGTTGCGGAGCGAACTCGGACGGTTCCCGGCGCCGCGGCTTATGACGCGTCGCACAATGAACACATTCGGTCGTTTGTAGCAGTCCCGGCTCCAGGTCTGTGAGCCGTTCACACTCCACGTCACTAACGAGAGAAGGTAAAACATGGCTAATAATAGCCTGAGAAAACTCGTCTGTGCGCTAGCTCTTAGTGCCTCGGTTTTTGCAATACCAATGACCGCTTCGGCGCAGTCAGGAATAGCCTCAGTGTATTCGGGCGGGCGGACCGCGGACGGCGGCCGCGCCAGAGCCCGCAACCTGACTGCGGCGCATCGGTCGCTCCCGTTCGGCACGATGGTCCGGGTGACCAACCACCACAACGGTCGCTCTGTCGTCGTGCGGATCAATGATCGCGGGCCTTTCATCCGCGGCCGCATCATCGACCTGACGCCGGCTGGCGCGCGCGCCCTGGGCTTCTCCGGGCTGGCGCACGTGACGGTGACCGTGATCGGCCGGCACGATTTCATCTGACATCGCTTGACTGCGATGATCGCGAGGGCGGACGGCCAAGGCCTTCCGCCCTTTTGCTTGCATGGGCCGGTTCGGGCAGCTTACCAAACAAAGATGCTTGACCGGATCAACGGTCGAGGGATCAAAATTCCGCAACTGCCCTCAGCAGGCGCTCGATGTCCTCCGGCCGCGAGAGGCGATGATCGCCGTCCTTGACCAGAGTGAGCACCACATCGTCGCAGGCAAGGCGCGATGTCAGCGCGATTGCATGTTGCCAGGGCACGTCAGGATCTTCCACGCCTTGGAGGATGCGCACCGGGCAGCCGGTCTCGATCATCGCATCCAGCAAGAGGTGATTGCGGCCCTCTTCGATCAGCTGCCGGGTGATCGGATACGGTTCGGGCGAATAGGCGGACGGCCGCTCCCAGACGCCTTGCTCCGCAAGTTCGCGCTTGATCGCCGGAGTAAAGCGCTTCCACATCAATTCTTCAGTGAAATCGATTGCCGGCGCGATTAGGACCATGCCGCCGACGGTAGCGGCGACCCCCGGTTGCGGCAGCGCCGGGCGGCCCGCCGAACTCCGCCGGCGCAGCGCCCGAACCAGCAAAAGGGCGAGCCATGCGCCCATCGAGGAGCCTATTAAAATCTGCGGCCCTCGGCAGCAGGCTTCGAACACGGCGAGGCTGTCGACTAGCCAGCGGCCGATCGTACCGCCGGTGAACTGGCCGCTGGATTCGCCATGTCCGGAATAATCGAACCGCACGCAGGCGCGGCCGCGGTCGGCCGCCCATCGGGCCACCGCCTCGGCTTTCGTGCCTTTCATGTCGGACTTGTAGCCGGAAAGCCAGAACAGGCCGGGCGCGGCACCATCCTGGGCACGCACGGCAATTGCGCGGCGTTCGGCGCCGTCACCGATCTGCAGAAATTTCAGACTGTTATCGTCCATTCAAGGCCCGCATGGATGCACATCGCGACCTCGCATGCGCGCGATCGCCCCGCGCAGGTTTGGGCGCAAACCGCGGCGGCGCGCAAGACAGCGCCGCCTCCGCCGGGCCGCCGGTGCGGCGCGGCAGCGTACGCTTTGGCTCGAACGGAACATTGCCCGTGCAGCGCGCTAAACGTTGCATTGTCGTTGACTTGTCGCGGGAAAGCACCAATGTTCTGCGTTTGCGGTCGGCGTCCCCCTTGGGCGGCACGCCGAAGGCGAGTAGCAACAGCAAAGGGAGATAGAACCCATTCGTCGTCCGATCAGAACCGCGCAGCCTGCTCCCAAGGAGGGGCCGCGCATCAACGAGGAGATCCGCGTCCGCGAGATCCAACTCATCGACAAAGACGGCACCAATAAGGGGGTCATCGACACCTCCGGGGCCTTGGCCATGGCGCAGGAAGCCGGCCTCGATCTCGTGGAGATCGCCCCGAATTCGAGCCCGCCCGTCTGCAAGATTCTCGATTACGGCAAGTACAAATACCAGGCGCAGAAGAAAGCCGCCGAGGCGCGCAAGAAACAGAAGATCGTCGAAATTAAGGAAATCAAGCTGCGACCAATGATCGACGATCACGATTATGATGTGAAGATGCGCTCCATGCAGCGGTTCTTCGAAGAGGGCGACAAGGTCAAAGTCACTTTGCGCTTCCGCGGCCGCGAAATGGCGCACCAGGAGCTCGGCTACAAGCTGCTCGATCGCGTCAAGGGTGATACGTCCAGGCTGGCGAAGATCGAGCAGGAGCCGCGTTTCGAAGGCCGTCAGGTCGTGATGGTGCTGGCCCCGCGCTGACGCGCTGCTCGGCAGAAGATCTAATTGCATTTTGCTGTGGGTGATTGGGTCACAGCGGTTCGATCCCCCTCCCGTAAAATGAGCGTAAAGGGGCTCGGACGCAGACAAAAGCTCTGCAAGCTCCGAACGATCCTCCCCCGTTCGCAAGGATGGGGCGGGGACGACCTCTCGGGCCGGGGAGGGGCGAATGGATCAGCAACGCTAGCCGCGCAGCCCGGGGCACCGGCCGATTGCATTGCGCCGGGCACTCTGTCATAACGGCGCCCTCACACCGCCCGGCCGAAAGGGCTGCCGTGGCGGTGGTGTTGTGCTCACGCACATTTCGCTCATGTCGAGCAGAACGGCGGGCCGCCTCCGACCCTCCCGACGAGGGGCGGGAAGCCCCATGCCGCCTAAGGAGAGCCAAATGCCCAAGATGAAGACCAAATCGGGCGCCAAGAAGCGCTTCAAGGTGACGGGGACCGGCAAGGTCCTCTATCAGCACTCGCGCAAGCGCCACGGCATGATCAAGCGCACCAAGAAGCAGATTCGCCAGCTGCGCGGCACCGCTGTGCTGTTCAAGACCGACGGCGACAACACCAAAAAGTATTTCTTGCCGAACGGCTGAGGCCTTGCCCGGGCGCGCCGGCGGCGGTTAGGCAAGCGGTCCGCGTCGCGCGCCGCAGCCTCGGCATTTTAAGGCTATCGAACAGGAGAGCAACAATGGCACGCGTCAAGCGCGGCGTCACCGCCCATGCCAAGCACAAGAAGGTGCTCAAGGCCGCCAAGGGCTATTACGGGCGGCGCAAGAATACGATCAGGATCGCCAAGCAGGCGGTCGAGAGGGCGCAGCAATACGCCTATCGCGACCGCAAGCGGCGCAAGCGGACGCTTCGCGCCCTTTGGATTCAGCGCCTGAACGCAGCGGTGCGCCCGTTCGGGCTCAATTACAGCCGCTTCATCGCCGGCCTGATCAAGGCCGGTATTGCCGTGGATCGCAAGGTGCTTTCCGACCTGGCGATCCGGGAACCCGCGGCCTTTGAGGCGATCGTCGGACAGGCGAAGACCGCGCTCTCGTGAGGAGGACAGAGGGCTGACGACGAGACGGAACACCCGACTTTGCGTTTCCTCGCGCGTGCCTCTCGTCGTCTGTCCTCGACAGAACCATGATCAATGGCGCCTATGTGCAGCGCATGGCCCGCTACAATCGCTGGCAGAACGAGAGCCTGTACGGCGTGGCCGATAGGCTGGCGGACGAGGAGCGGCGCCGCGAGCGCGGCGCCTTTTTCGGATCGATCCACCAGACCCTGAGCCATCTGTTGTGGGCCGACCGCATCTGGATGAGCCGGTTCACCGATGTGCCCAAGCCGCCGGGCGGCATTGCCGAATCGGTAGAGCTCTACCCGGACTGGAATACGCTTAAGCGCGAGCGCGAAGCTTTCGACCGCGCCATCATCGGCTGGGCCGACGGGGTCGACGAAACCTGGCTCGCCGCCGATCACGTCTACTATTCCGGCGCGACCAAGCGCCAATGGCAGCGGCCGCGCTGGGTTTTGGTAGCCCACATGTTCAATCACCAGACCCATCATCGCGGCCAGGTGCATTGCATGCTCACCCAGGCCGGCGCCCGGCCGTCCGACACCGACCTGCCGTTCATGCCGGATTGAGCGCCGGGTATCGCCATGGCCGACACCACGCAGCTGGAGCAGCAAATTGTTGCCGACATCGGCGCCGCCAAGGACGACGCGGCACTCGAGGCCGTGCGCGTGTCGGCGCTTGGCCGCAACGGTTCGATCACCGCGCTGTTGAAGACCCTCGGCACCCTGCCGCCCGAGCAACGCAAGCTTCAGGGGCCGCTGATCAACGGACTGAAGGATCGCATCAACGCCGCGCTTGCCATGCGTCGCGCCGCGTTCAAGAGCGCGGCCCTGCAGGAGCGGCTCAATACCGAGAGCGTCGACGTCACTTTGCCCGTGCGCGAGGCGCCGTTCGAGACCGGTCGGGTGCATCCGATCACCCAGGTGACCGACGAATTGACGGCAATCTTCGCCGATATGGGCTTTGCCGTCGCCGAAGGCCCGGACATCGAGACCGAGGACTACAATTTTACCAAGCTCAATTTCCCGCCGGATCACCCGGCGCGCGACATGCACGACACGTTCTTCTTCAATCCGAAACCGGATGGCACGCGACTCCTCTTGCGCACGCACACCTCGCCGGTGCAGGTGCGCACCATGCTGAGCCGAAAGCCGCCGATCCGCGTCATCATTCCGGGCCGCACCTATCGCTGCGACTCGGACCAGACGCACACGCCGATGTTCCACCAGGTCGAAGGCCTCGTCATCGACAAGGGCTCGCATCTCGGCCACCTGAAATGGATCTTGGAGGAATTCTGCAAGGCGTTCTTCGAAGTCGATCGCGTCGGCATGCGCTTTCGCCCGTCGTTTTTTCCGTTCACCGAGCCCTCGCTCGAAGTCGACATCCAGTGCCGCCGCGAGAAGGGTGAAATCCGCTTCGGTGAAGGCACTGAATGGATGGAAATTCTGGGCTGCGGCATGGTGCATCCGACCGTGCTGAGAAATTGCGGGCTTGATCCCGACCAGTATCAAGGGTTTGCCTGGGGCATGGGCATCGACCGCATCGCGATGCTCAAATACGGCATGCCGGACCTGCGCGCCTTCTTCGAAGCCGACGTGCGCTGGCTTTCCCATTACGGCTTCCGCCCGCTCGACCTCCCGACGCTGGCCGGCGGATTAAGCACATAACCCCTCCCCCTGCCCCGCGCGCGGGGAGGGTTGCAAGCAAGGCGCGAGAGCTGCGCTCATGATGAAATTCACCCTCGCCTGGCTCAAGGAGCACCTGCAGAGCGATCGGCCGCTCGGCGAAATCGCCGACAAGCTGACCATGATCGGGCTCGAGGTCGAGCGTATCGAGGACAAGGGCAAGCTGCTCGCGCCCTTCGTCATCGCCCGCGTAGTCGAAGCGGGGCAGCATCCCAATGCCGACCGCCTGCGCGTCTGCATGGTCGATACCGGACAGGGCGCGCCGGTTCAGGTGGTATGCGGCGCGCCGAACGCGCGTACCGGCATGAAGGGCGTGTTTGTTCCTCCAGGCGCCTTCATTCCCGGCAAGGACATGACGCTGGCCGTCGGTACCATCCGTGGGGTCGAGAGCCGCGGCATGCTGGTTTCCGAATTCGAGCTGAAACTGTCGGACAATCACGAGGGCATCATCGAACTGCCCGATGACGCGCCGGTCGGCGCCAATTTCGCGCACTGGGCCGGCCTCGACGATCCAACGATCGAGATCAACGTGCCGCCCAATCGCGCCGACTGCACCGGCGTGCACGGCATCGCCCGCGATCTCGCTGCCGCCGATATGGGGCGGTTTAAGGATCCACCGGTCAAGGCGGTTACGGGTGCGTTTGCGTGCCCGGTGAAAGTGACGCTCGACTTCGGCGAGACGCCGTCACTGTGCCCCGGCTTCGCGCTCCGTCTCGTGCGTGGTCTCAAAAACGGCCCCTCGCCGCCCTGGCTGCAACGCCGCCTCGCGGCGATTGGCCTGCGGCCGATCAATGCGCTGGTCGACATCACCAATTTCGTCACCTATGACCGCGGCCGGCCGCTGCACGTCTTTGACGCCGCAAAGGTGCGCGGCAACCTCGCGGTGCGCCGCGCACGCAAGGGGGAGTCGCTGCTCGCGCTTGACGGCAGGACCTACGGGCTCGACGAATCCATCTGCGTCATCGCCGATGACGAGGGCGTCGAATCGCTCGCCGGCATCATGGGCGGGGAAAAAACCGGCTGCTCGGACGCGACCACCGATGTGCTCATCGAATCGGCGCTGTGGGAGCCGGCCAATATCGCCCAAACGAGCCGCAAGCTCGGCATCAATTCCGACGCCGGCTATCGCTTCGAACGCGGCGTCGATCCCGCCTTCATGCTGCCCGGACTGGAGCTTGCCACCCACCTGGTGCTCGAGTTGTGCGGCGGCACGCCGTCCGCGGTCATGCTGGCCGGCAGCGCTGAGACGCCCGAGCACCGCATCGATTTTCCGCTATCGCAGATCAAGCGGCTCGCCGGACTGGCGGTGTCGCTGGCTGAAGTGCGGCGCGTGCTCGAACGTCTTGGCTTCCTCGTCGCCGGCGAGGGCGAGACGCTGAACATCGCGGTGCCGTCCTGGCGCCTCGACGTGCACGGCGAGGCCGATGTGGTCGAAGAGGTGGTGCGCATTCTCGGCGTGGAGCGGGTGCCGTCGACGCCGTTCGACCGCGGCGAGGCGCCGCGCAAGCCGGTGCTCACGCCGATCCAATTGCGCACGCGCAGAGCCAAACGCGCGCTGGCGGCGCGCAATCTGGTCGAGGCGGTCACCTGGTCGTTCATCGACAAGAAGCGCGCCGAACTCTTCGGCGGCGGCAAGCCCGAATTGGCGCTGGCCAACCCCATTGCCGCGGACCTCTCGGACATGCGGCCAAGCCTCATCCCCGGACTGATCGCCGCGGCGCAGAAGAACGCCGATCGGGGTTTTGCGGACGTGGCGCTGTTCGAAGTGGGGCAGCTTTTCCGCGGCGACGCGCCGGAGGATCAGCTCACCGCCGCCGCCGGGGTGCGGCGCGGGCTCGCCAAGCCGTCCGGCATCGGCCGGCATTGGCGGCTGCGCGAGGGCGAAGTCGACCCCTTCGATGCCAAAGCCGATGCGCTTGCGGTTCTGGCCGCCGCCGGCGCACCCGCCTCGGCACTGCAGATCGTGCCCGGCGGACCTGCCTGGTTTCATCCCGGCCGCTCAGGAACGATCCAGATCGGCCCGCAAAACGTGCTGGGGCACTTCGGTGAATTGCACCCGCGCACGCTCGAAACACTCAACGCCGCGGGTCCGCTGGTCGGATTCGAAGTGATCCTCGAGCGCATTCCCGCGCCGCGCAGCAGGTCGACGCGCGCCAAGCCGGTTCTCGATCCGTCACCGTTCCAGCCGGTCGAGCGTGATTTCGCCTTCGTGGTCGACCGCAAGGTCAAGGCGGGCGACATCGTGCGCGCGGCCGCCGGCGTCGACCGCAAGCTGATCAGCAGCGTGAGCGTGTTCGATGTCTATGACGGAACCGGCGTCGCGCCCGGCAAAAAGTCGATCGCGATCGCGGTGACCATACAGCCGCGCGAGCGCACCATGACGGACGCCGAAATCGAGGCGCTCGCAGCAAAGATCGTCGGCGAGGTCGGCAAGCGCACCGGCGGCGTGCTGCGGGTGTGAGCACTACGGTTCGGGCAAATGCGACACCGCGTCGGATTGCGGTGATCCGCGCCGCCGCGCCTGCCGGTGAACGCGCTTGTACCTGCGGCCTGGTCTTCGCTCGACGACCGCCGTTTCCCCGGCGAGGTGCCGCAGCGCCGCACCGGCGGCGCGCTCGCCCGACGCCCAGGCGCCACCAACCGTGCCCCACAGCGTCTCGTGCGCTGCTTCGCCGGCGAACCAGACGTTTTCGTGCAGCGGCTCGGCCACCATGCCGCGTGCCCCTGCTCGGCCCGGCGCGGCAGCCGACATGGCGCCAAGCGCAAGCGGATCGGCGTTCCAGCGCGTCGCGCTGGCGCGGCTGACCGCCTTTTTCACGGCCGAACCATAAAGCTTTGCCAGCCAATCGCCGGCAAAATCCACCATGGCGGCGGCGCCGTGCGCGGAGAGATCGCGCCCGAACGCGCCGGCGACCTCAACGAGGCACAGCGGCGTCCCCGAAACATTGCCGAGAAGCGCGCCAGTATGCGTGTCCGTCGATTTTTCGAACACGAGATCGTCGCTGTCGAGACCAAGCGGATTGCCCGCAAGTTCCAAGGCGATATGATCGTAGCTGCCGAGCGAAAGCGCATGGAATGCATCCAGCAGCCGACCCGGCAATGGGGGCCTGAAGCGAATCCGGCCCGAGACGATCGCGTTGGTTGACGCGGTGACGATAGCGGTGCGCGCGCTGATCGTTCCTTGCGGCGTTTCCACCGCCACGGTGCGGCTCAGATCGATGGTGGTCGCCGGGGTCAAGAGCTTGACCGGGATGCCTGCGGCGTGCGTCGCCAGCAGCAGGCCAAAACCCTGCCGGCAAAAGGCATCGGCGTTGTGTTCGGCCGCGCGAGCAAAATCGACAGTCGAAAGCTGCGCCAAATCCTTGCCGCAGGCGAAAGGGCCGAGCACGAATTGAAGTGTCGCGCGCCAGTCGCCGAGATCGTTCGCCAGCGCCGCCTCGCAGGCGCCGTCAGAGATGGACGCGGCCTCGCGGATCGCGCGCGCGGCACGCACCTCGGCAGCGAGAAAATCTTCCAGCTCGCCCTCGCGCGCATTGCGCAGTCCGATCCGCACTTTCTGACTTGGCGGCGCTGGATAGATGTCGATCCCGCGCGCGGTAAGTTGGGCGAGGGGATTGATGCTCGGAGAATGAATCCAGTGCGCACCGCGATCGAACGGCACCCCGAAGGTGTTCTGATCGGTCACGCAGCGGCCGCCGATATGGTCGGCCGCCTCGATGAGCACGAAACGCCGGCCGGCCGCGGCAAGGCGGCGCGCGGCGGCGATGCCGGCGGCGCCGGCGCCGACGATCACCGCGTCCACGTCTTCCCGCGGCGAGGCGGGCGCGCCGATCGCGGCCGGCGCCGCGAGTGCCGCCGAGGCGGAAGCAAGGAACGAACGGCGGCTAAGGCGCATGGTTTTTCCGGATAATTTCGCGGCCAGCGGTTCCGATTTGCACGCTCGCGCAAGTTCCGCTCGCCAACGCCAGACGATGCCGATCGCTCCGGCGCGGCTTTGGATCCGGCCCCTCGTGCGCGCTGCACACTGCCCGAAGCGCGCCGCGCACGCAAACGTCAAGGACAAAGCCGCGGAATCGACACGGCCTAAATTGCTCTGCAATGCGCGCGGCAAAACCGCGCGACCGCTGTGCCTTGCCGCCGAACAACCCGCCGCGCAGCGGAAAGAGGCCGAGGCAGCGGTTGCCAGATCGCTTGTACTTGAAGAGCTGCCCCGCTAAGTCGGGCGTTCTCCCACGACCACGCATCCGGGGAACAATCAGGTCAGCTCGATGATCAAGGACGCGTTCAGCGCAGTCACCGATATGCTGTCGCCGCCATTGCGCGCGGTGCTGTGGAAATCGATCGGGCTCGCGCTGGCGCTGATCGCGGTGGTCGCCATTGCGCTCGATCGCGCCATCGTCTGGCTCGTCGGCGCCGGCTCTAGCTCCGCCGAGAGTGCGTTGGGGCCACACGCGCATTGGCCGGCGGAGGCGATTGCCTGGCTTTTGTCCATCGCCGCGGGTCTCGGCATCGTCGTCGGCGGCGTCATGCTGATGCCGGCGGTCACCGCCTTCATCGCCAGCTTTTTTGCCGATCAAATCGCCGACAAGGTCGAGCGCGTGCATTATCCGCACGATCCACCCGGCAAGCCGCTGTCGCTCCTACGGGCGCTGATCGAAGGCGGCAAGACGGCGCTGCTCGCAGTCGCAGTGTATCTGTGCGCCGCCCCGCTTCTGCTCGTGGGCGGCATCGGCGCCGTGCTTTTCTTTCTCGCCGCCGCCTGGCTGCTCGGGCGTGAATATTTCGAGCTTGCGGCCATGCGCTTTCACCAGCCGCCGGAGGCGAAGACGCTGCGCAAGCGCAATGCCACCACCGTCTATGTCGCAGGTCTCGTCATCGCGGCCTTTGTCTCGATCCCGATCGTCAATCTGGCGACGCCGCTTTTCGCCATGGCGTTCATGGTGCACGTGCACAAGCGCCTGGTCGGGCCTGCTTGATCACTTCGCCGCGGGCCGCTGCGCTTTCTGCCGCGCGACGCGCCGCGCGCCGAGCGCGACCGAAAACGTCACCACGAGAAAGCGCGCGAGATGATGGGCGCCTACGTAGACCGGGTCGAGATGCAAGGCGAGCGCCAGGACCATCATCGTATCCTGCGCGCCCGGCGCGAAGGCGATAACGATGTTGGCGGTCGAGAACGCAAAGTAGCGCACGACAATCAGCACGAACGTCGTCGCCACTGCCATCGATACTGCAAACGAGCCGAACGCCGCGCCGAGAAATCCCACCAGCATGCGCAAGGTCGTGTTGGCAAAGCGCGAGCCGACAACGCCGCCGAGCACGATGACCGCGCTCGAGCCGACCCACCAGGGCAAGGCGGCGTGAACGTAACCGCTGCCGTGGAGAATTGCCGATCCAGTCATGGCGCCGAACAAAAGCCCGCCGGGAAAGCGCAGCCACTGGAACGCCGCCGCAAAGGCGCTCGCCACTGCCACCGTCGCCATCATTTCGCCCGCGACGGAGAAATCGGCGGGACCGCGCACCGCCGCGACTGCCGGAACCACAAAGCCGAATAAGGCCAATCCGTTCGGCAGGCCGATCACCAGCAGCAGGACGCGCACGGTTTGCACGATGGCGATGGCGCGCAGGTCGCCGCCAAGTTCGGTGGATAACGCGATCACCTGGGCCATCGAGCCGGGACTCGCCCCGAGCAATGCCGACAGCGGATCCCAGCGATGGACTGCGCGCAGATAGAACGAGGTGCCGATCATCATGCCGATCGAGGCGACCATGAGCAGCGCAATGCTCGCCGGCCAGGTGGCGACGCCGCGCAGCGTCTGCGGCGTCACGACCGCGCCGAGCAAGATGCCGACCACGACGTAACAGATGCGGGCGAGTTCGAGCGGCACTTTCACCGGCCGTCCGATCAGTGCCGCCGCGGCCACCGCCACTACCGAGCCGGACACCAGGCCGGCGGGAAGTTTGAGAAACGCGAAAGTCGCCGCGCCGCCGAGCGCCACCGCAAGCGTCTCGGCAACCTCGATCAGAGCCCGCCTGGGCGGAAGGGCGAAGGCCATGGAGGCGCCATGAATGCCCAACGCCTGCGGCGTCGTCAAATTGCCGTGGAAGAAAGCCAAACATGTTTGTTGTTGGCTGTTTAGCTCCGATGGACAGGCCCGCAAAACTGTGATGACTTTGGCCGCGCGACCCGGGCCGGGGGAGCAAACGTCTAATTCTCACGCTGGAAGACCGCCGTGCTGCCAGGATGGCTCGTCGTCCTCATCGCGCTCGCCTACATCGGCTTTCTATTCCTGGTGGCGAGCTATGGCGATCGCGCGCCGGCCTCGGCGCGCGGCGCCGCATCGCATCTTTGGGTCTACCCGCTTACGCTCGCGATCTATTGCACATCGTGGACGTTCTTCGGCTCGGTCGGGCTCGCCTCGCGCACCGGCTATGATTTCCTCGCGATCTATATCGGCCCGGCGCTGATGGTCGGGCTCGGCTGTCCACTTATCCTGCGCATCGTACGGCTTGCAAAAAATCAGAACATCACCTCGATCGCCGACCTGATCGCGGCGCGATACGGCAAGAGCCAAGCCGTGGCGGCGACCGTCGCCTTGATCGCCATCATCGGCATGGTCCCCTATATCGCGCTGCAGCTCAAAGCGGTGTCCGCCTCGGTCAGCACGGTCATGGCATCGGCGGCGCCAGCGGGCACGGAGACGCCGCTGTTCGCCGACAGTGCGCTGTTCGTCGCCCTGTTCATGGCGGTATTCGCGGTCTTGTTCGGCACCCGGCACATCGACGCCACCGAACATCAGGACGGCCTCATGCTCGCGATCGCCACGGAGTTGATCGTCAAGTTGATCGCCTTCCTCGTTGTCGGGATTTTCGTGACCTTCGTCATGTTTCCCGGTCCGCCCGCCCTGTTGGCGCGCGCGCTCGAGCAGCCGCGCACCGCGGCGGTGCTGACCAATGCGCCACCTTTTGCCAATTTCTGCGCGATGACGGCGCTATCGTTGTTCGCCATTATTCTGCTGCCGCGGCAATTTCACGTCAGCGTCGTCGAAAACCACAACAAGGCCGAAATCCGCCGCGCCACTTGGTTGTTTCCGCTGTACCTCGTGCTGATTAACATCTTCGTGGTGCCAATCGCGATGGCCGGGCTGTTGGCCTTTCCGGCCGGCCGCACCGACGGCGACATGTTCGTGCTGGCGCTGCCACTTGCGGCCCATTCCAGGATCGTCACGCTCGTCGCCTTCGTCGGCGGCCTTTCGGCGGCGACCGCGATGGTGATCGTGGAATTGGTGGCGCTCGCCATCATGGTCTCCAATGACCTCGTGGTGCCGCTTGTGCTTAAACGCCGTGCCCATGGCGCGGGCGAGCCGCGCGACGCCGGCGCGCGCCTTCTCGCCGTTCGCCGGACCGCCATATTCGTCATCCTGTTTCTCGCCTACGCCTATTACCGCTCCGCCGCCGACGCCCAGCTTGCCTCGATCGGGCTGTTGTCGTTTGCCGCCATCGCGCAGTTCGCGCCGGCTTTCTTCGGCGGACTTGCCTGGCGTCGCGGCACCGTGCCCGGGGCCATGGCCGGCATGATTGCCGGCATTGTGGTCTGGTCCTACACGCTCTTGCTGCCGAGCATTTCCGAAGCGGGCCTCATCGGCGCGAACCTGTTGCGCGCGGGACCATGGGGCCTGGCATTGCTGCGGCCGCAGGCTTTGTTCGGGATCGAATTGCCGCCGCTCGTCCACGGTGTTCTCTTCAGCCTCGGCTTGAACATCGCCTGCTATGTCGGCGCCTCGCTGCTGCGCCGGCCGCGCGCGATCGAGCGCGTTCAGGCCGAGCTCTTCGTGCCGCCGGCGCTCACGCCGATCCTGACCCAGCGGGCGCCGAATTTTCGGCTGCGGCGCGCCTCGGTCACCGTCGAGGAACTCATCGCCACGATCGCCCGCTATCTTGGCGAAGAGCGCACGCGCGGATCGTTTGCGAGCTTCGCTGCCTCGCGCCGCATCGGGCTTGACCGGCACTCGGAGGCCGACCTCGAGCTGCTGCAGCACGGGGAATATCTGTTGGCCTCGGCGATCGGCGCCGCCTCGTCACGCCTCGTCCTGTCGCTGTTGATCGGCAAACACATGCTCTCGAGCAGAGCCGCGCTGAAGCTGCTCGACGACGCCAACGCGGCGATCCATTATAACCGCCAGGTCCTGCAGACCGCACTCAATCACGTCAGCCAGGGCATTGCGGTCTTCGACAAGGATCTGAACCTCGTTTGCTGGAACAGGCAGTTCGGAGAGCTTTTTGATCTGCCGCACGAGTTTATCCGCGTCGGCGTCGGCCTGACCGAGATCATTCGCGAGATCGCCCGGCACGACCAGCGCGGGACCGAGACGATCATCGAAGCTTCCGTGCGCGAGCGCGCAGCCCGCTACACCGCCGAGAACGCGCCGTTCCTCGAGCGCTTTGCCGAGCGCGGGCTGGTGATCGAGGTGCGGTCGAACCGTATGCCGAACGGCGGCCTGGTCACGACCTTCACCGACATCACACCGAGCGTGAAAGCCGCCGAGGCGCTCGAGCGTGCCAATGCCACGCTCGAGCGCCGCGTGCGTGAACGCACCAGGGAGCTGACACGGCTTAATGGCAAGCTGCATCGCGCCAAGGCCGACGCCGACCACGCCAATGCCTCGAAGACGCGCTTCATCGCCGCGGCGAGCCACGACATCCTGCAGCCGCTCAACGCCGCGCGGCTCTACGTGACCAGCCTCAGCGAACGCGAGCACGCGGGCGCGGATCGAGAGCTTGTGCGCAATATCGACGCCTCGCTCGAGGCGGTCGAAGACATATTCAGCGCGCTGCTCGACATTTCGCGGCTCGACAGCGGTGTGCTGAAGCCGGAATTTTCCGCTTTCCGCATCGAGGCGTTGCTGCAGCGGGTGGGGGTGGAATTCGCGCCGCTGGCGCGCGAGAAGGGCCTCGACCTTACGGTCATGCCCTGCTCGGTCAGCGTGCGGTCCGACCGGCGGCTGCTCGGCCGCCTCGTGCAGAACCTCGTCTCCAATGCAATTAAATACACGCCGGCTGGGCGCGTCCTGGTCGGCTGCCGCCGCTGCGGCACGATGCTGCGCATCGACGTCTGCGACACCGGTATCGGCATCCCGCACTCCAAACGCCGCGCGGTGTTCAAGGAATTTCATCGTCTTGACCAGGGCGCGCGTGTGGCGCGCGGCGTCGGATTGGGCCTGTCGATCGTTGAACGCATCGGACGCGTCCTCGACTGCAAAATTTCGCTTGAATCTCAGCTGGGCCGTGGCTCGCGCTTTTCCGTAGAAGTGCCGCAGGCCGCGGCCGCTGATTGCGAGATTGTTGCTCGCGCCAGCGCACGGCGCGAAGTGGGCCGGCTCGACGGCATCACCGTGCTGTGCATCGACAACGACCGCCCCATCCTCGACGGCATGGAGACGCTGCTCTGCGGCTGGGGCTGCCGGGTGCTCAAAGCCGCCTCGCTGACCGCGGCGATCGCAGCCGTAGCGGCGAGCGACAATGAGCCGGACGGGCTTCTGGTCGATTACCATCTCGACCGCGACAGCGGCATCGCTGCCATCGCCGAACTGCGCCGTCGCCTGCAGCGCCACGTTCCAGCGGTCCTGATCACCGCCGACCGTTCGCTCCAGGTGCGCGAGCAAGCCCGCGCCGAGGGCGCCTTCTTTCTCAACAAGCCGATCAAGCCCGCCTCGCTACGCGCGCTGGTGACACAGTGGCAGTCGCAGCGCGTGGCGGCGGAGTGATGGTTTTCCGCCGCTTGGCGCGTTCGGCGATGGACCCCTTCGCCTTTGTCTCCTCGACGCCGGAGCGGCCGGCTATATCCGCGCGGGCGTATTTCAAGGTACGGCGGCCGAAGTCGCCTATGACCCATCCCCTGCTTTCGACGGGGAGGAAATAGTCTGCGGCCAGTGGCCGGCCTCAATCCGGCCTGCGGCGATCACCGCCTGGGTGCGGCTGTCGACCCCGAGCTTTTGCAGGATGGCGGAGACATGCGCCTTCACCGTCGCCTCGGAGACGCCGAGCTCGTAGGCGATCTGCTTGTTGAGAAGTCCACCGGACAGCATCATCAGCACGCGCACCTGCTGCGGCGTGAGCGTCGAAAGCCGGGCGATCATGGCCGCGCTTTCGGCATCGGCATCGGCCGCCAGATCGATTTCCGGTGGCGTCCACACTTCGCCCTGCAGCACCTGCGCGATCGCGCCGCGCAGTTCCTCGACCTCGAGCGTCTTTGGAATGAATCCTGAGGCCCCGAATTCCACGCAGCGCCGGACGACGGCCGGATCGTCGTTGGCCGAGACAATGACGATGGGCACGCTCGGATACTGTGCGCGCAGATACATCAGTCCGGAAAAGCCGCGCACGCCCGGCATGCGCAGGTCGAGCAGGATCAGGTCGACTTCGCCGCCGCGCTCCAAGAGGCCCGCGACCTCCTCGAAAGTGCCGGCCTCGCCGATCTCCGCGCGGCCAAACAGGCCGGAGATCGCCTCGCGCAGCGCGCCGCGAAACAGCGGATGATCGTCGGCAATCACCAGACGACGGGGCTCATCCTCACGCAAGCAAATGTCCCAACTGACCGTATCTGGATAGCGCATTTTACCGCCCCGCGGCGGACGCGGTCCACAAGGCCGGCCCCACCTCCCGGCCGGTGCCCAAAGCGCATCAAACGGGCCTGCTTGTTGGTGGGTCAATCGGCTATCGACTAAGGCGGCCCAAAGAGCACGCGGCCGTATGATCAAACGGCTATCTCATCGAGCGCGTCGGCCGCTATCAACTTTGCGCACACGAACCGACAAACTGAAGGACGACCTCGCGCCGATGCGGCGCCGCACGATGCTCGGCCACATAGATGCCCTGCCAGGTTCCGAGCCGCAATTGGCCACCGGCCACCGGGACATGCAGGCAAACTCCGTCCAGCATGGATTTCACATGCGCCGGCATGTCGTCCGGTCCCTCGGTCTCGTGCACCCAACCGGCATTGGCAGGCGCCAGCCGGGTGAGCGCGGTCACGAGGTCGGCGCGCACATCCGGATCGGCGTTTTCTTGGATCACCAGCGAGGCCGAGGTGTGCCGCAGGAACAGCAGCAGCGTGCCGTCGCGCGCCCTCACCTTTTCCAGAAAGCTTGCGACCTCGCGCGTGATTTCGAAAAAGCCCTCCCCGCTCGTTTGCAGTGACAGAACGGCGCTGGCGATCGTTTCTGCGCGCGCGACCTCAATGGCAGACAAATGGCTCAAGACCAAAATACTCTCATCACCTTGCGGCGGGCAGTCCCGTACCCGACCTCGTATTTCTGTACATTGGCGATCGTTTCGACCAGCCGGAACCTGCGGACCAGGTGCACAAGGTGCGAACTCCTCGCCTCGCGCCGCTGCCCGGCCAATCCGCCCCAGTGCCTGGTCGTTGCAGTGTTACGCCGTTGGCAGCCCCAGGCCGCGGAACGCACTCTGAGCGCGCGTATCTGCGCGCCGAGCCCTGCACAACCTTCCGGACAAGGGAGCGGAGCCGTCCCGCAGATAACTTAGGCAAGAATACCGCAAGTGCGTTCGTGGTTGGAGTGCTCACGTTCAATCGGCAACCCTCACGATGCCGATACACGATCTACGGCGTTGCCAATAAAATCAGCTCGGGCTCGCGCGAGCACGGTTGCGCGACGATGCCAATCCTAGGCCCTGGCGGGCTCCGGCGAAAAGTGAAGGCCGCGAATGGCGCCTTTGCCCATGGTCGTGCGCCGGTAGATCGGCACGGCGCGCAGCACCTTTTCCAGATCGCCTGGCGCATAAGGCAGCACCCGCACCAAGACGCGCTCGGCGAGCGCGGTCATCACCTTGTTTGGGATCGGACATTGCAATTGCGCATCGACTTCCCCCCGCGCAAGCGCATCGGCCCCGGCGGCAAAGTCGAGATAGACCGGCGATAGATCCGACGTCGCGAGCCCGAACGCGCCGAAAATGACGCTGGCATGCCGTGCCATGCCGCTCTGCTGCGGGCCGACAACGACGCGCCGACCGCGCAGGTCACTCGTCGTCCGCAGGTCGGAGTCAGCGCGGGCAATAAAGAAAAGCGGGCCGGCATTCATCGGCGTCACCATGCGCAACTCGATCTTTTGCGCAAACGGCTCCTCGCCATTGCTGGCGCGGCCGATCCAGTTCGCCGCCATGAACCCGAAATCGATGTCTCCCGTGGCAAGACGATGCGCGTTCTGTACGCTCGCGGTGGGCGAGATGCTCACGTCAACCGGGGCAAGCGCGGGATTGCGCTCAAGCACGAGTTTGAGCGCCTGACCCTGGCTGAGAAAAGTCGAGTTCGGTTCGGCCGTGCCGATGCGCAGCGCCATTGGATTCCGCTGGTTTGGGTTTTTGCTAACGTTGCTCCTGCACGGTCACGGCGCCTTCTCCCAGCACCGTGCGCATCTGCACAATTTCACCGACCACCACAATGGCCGGCGGCTCGATATTCTGTTCACGCACCGCGGCGGCCAGCTTTTCCAGTGTGCTTATGAGCAGCCGCTGTTTCGGCGTCGTCGCCGAAGCGATCACCGCAGCTGGCGTATCGGCGGCGAGGCCCGCCTGCAGCAACGCAGCGCTGATGCGCTCGAGATTGTGCATGACCATGTAGAGCACGATCGGCGACCCGGCGCGCACGAGGGGCGCCCAGTCGAAATCCGCGTCGGTACCGTGGCCGGCTGCGAAAATCAGCGCGCGGTTCGTCCCCCGCAAGGTCGCGGGAATGCCCGCTGCGGCGAGCGCCGCCAGGCCCGCAGTGACCCCTGGAATGATGCGGAACGGGATGCCGGCGGCCGCGAGCGTCGCCGCTTCTTCGCCGCCGCGGCCGAACACGAAGGGATCGCCGCCCTTAAGCCGCAGCACCCGCTGCCCGGCCAGCGCCAGCGCTACCAGCCGTTGGCTGATGTCGGCCTGCGTGGCCGAGGGCTTGCCGCCGCGCTTGCCGGCAAATTCGAGCCGCGCCTGCCCGCCGGCGAGCGCCAACACGCGCGCATCGACCAGCGCGTCATGCACGATCACGTCGGCCTGTGCGAGGCCAGCCAACGCATCGAGCGTGAGCAGGCCGGGATCGCCCGGCCCGGCACCGGCGAGCCAGACCTGACCGGGAGCAAAGATCGGCACCGCCCCCCGCCGCAACGCCAGTGCGTCCCATGCGGTCATGGTGCGCTCCTTGATGCGGTCCTTGGTGTGGTTCCTGGTATGGTTCCTGCTGCGGTCCTTGGCGCGAAGGGTTGGTGACGTTGCGGGCCCGCCGCACTAAAGCATTCCGCATGGCGAGCAAGAAACGCCCCTTGCGCCGGGGCTGGACCACCGGCACCTGCGCCGCCGCGGCGGCGAAGGCGGCGTTCGCCGCGCTCGTCACCGGCGCGTTTCCCGATCCCGTTGAAATCGCACTGCCGCGCGGCGAGCGGCCGAGGTTTGCCCTGGCCCTGACGCGCAAGGGGATCGATTCGGCGACAGTCGGCGTGATCAAGGACGCCGGCGACGATCCCGATGTCACCCATGGCGCGCTGATCCTCGCGACAGTGCGCGCGGGCGCCCGCGGGGCGGGCGTGGTTTTCCGCGCCGGCGAAGGCGTCGGCACGGTGACGCGACCGGGGCTTCCCGTTCCGCCCGGCGAGCCGGCGATCAACCCGGTGCCGCGGCGCATGATCCGCGAGGCCATCGCCGAGGTCGCGACCGCGGGAGGATGGGCGGCCGATGCCGAGGTGGAGATCGCCATTCCGGGCGGCGGAAAGCTGGCGGAAAAAACCCTCAATGCCCGCCTCGGCATCATCGGCGGCCTGTCGATCCTCGGCACCACCGGCGTCGTCGTGCCATATTCCTGTTCGGCCTGGATCGCCGGGATCCATCAGGGCATCGACGTGGCGCGCGCGGCGGGTCTGCCGCACATAGCCGCCGCAACCGGCGCCACCTCCGAAGCAGCCGTCCGCGAGCTCTACCGGCTGCCCGAAATCGCGCTGATCGACATGGGCGATTTTGTCGGCGGCATGCTCAGATATCTGCGCCACCATCCGTTGCCGCGCCTTACTATTGCGGGCGGCGTCGCCAAGATGACCAAGCTCGCGCAGGGCCTGACCGATCTTCATTCCAAGCGCGGCGAGGTCGATCTCGCGCGACTGGCAAACTTCGCCCGGGAAGCCGGTGGTTCGGAAGACCTTGCTGCGCGCATCGGGTCCGCCAACACGGCGGCGCAGGCTTTCGCGCTGGCGCAAGCGGACGGGATCGCGCTCGGCGGGATGGTCGCACGCGCCGGGCAACGGACCGCCGAGCAGGTCGTCGCCGGCACGAGTATCGCCATCGAGATCATCTTGTTTGATCGCGAGGGCAGAATGGCCGGCCGCGCGCCGTTTGCAAGCTAGCGGCACTGTGCCGATTTCTCCCCCCCGCATCGGGACTGCTCCGCCGCCGGAGCTTGTGATCGGGCCGGCCGTTGCGGGCCGCACTCGTGGCTGCCCGCACTGACCATGGGTGCTGCCGTCGTTCACCCCGCGCCTCCCCGAAAACGGCGGCGATAATCGGCGTCATAGAGCGCACTGTCGCGAAAGCCTTCGGCGCCAAGCGCGCGGCCGACGAGGATGAGCGCCGTGCGTTCAATCCGTTCTGCCAAAACCTTCGCGGCAATATCGCCGAGCGTGCCGTGCAGGATGCGCTGCGCCGGCGTACTCGCCTGCGCGACGACCGCCGCAGGACATGTCGCGCCGTAAAATGGGATGAGCTCCTGCGTGATGGTCTCGACCGCATGGGTCGCCAAATGGATCACGAGCGTCGCGCCAGTTGCGGCGAAGGTCGTAAGCCTCTCCGCGTCGGGCATGCGCGAGGCACGGCCGCTGACGCGCGTGAGCACCACGCTCTGGGCGACTTCCGGCACGGTCAGTTCGCATTGCAAAGCCGCCGCCGCGGCCGCAAAGGCCGGCACGCCGGGCGTGAGCGTATAGGGAATGCCGCGCCGCTCGAGCCGGCGCAGCTGCTCGGCGAGCGCCGAAAAAATCGACAGATCGCCGGAATGCAGCCGCGCCACGTCCCAGCCGGCGGCGTGCGCGGCCGCACATTCGGCGATGATCTCGTCGAGCGAGAGCGGCGCCGTATCGACGGTGCGCGCGCCGGGCGGGCAGAAGCGCAGCAATTCGCGCGGCACGATCGAGCCGGCATAGAGGCAGACCCGACAAATGCCGAGGAGATCGCGGCCGCGCACGGTTATCAGATCCGCCGCGCCCGGTCCGGCGCCGATGAAGTGCACGGTCATGGCACCGCTCCAGAGACGGCGCCGGTCACGGTTTCGTCCACGCCCATTGCGTCACCGGCATTGCCGACCGCCATCCCGCCTTCTCGCCGATCGCCCCCGCGCGTGAAATCGCAATGCGAATGAGTTCGCCGCCCAAGGCCGCATGGCGCGCGAGCAGCAGCGCCTCGGTTTCGAGGGTCACCGCGCTGACCACCAGGCGTCCGCCGGAGCGCAGCGCGCGGGCCGCAGCATCGAGCACGCCGGTATCGCTCGCGCCGCCGCCGACGAACACGGCATCGGGCGTCGTCAAGCCGGCCAGCGCCGCCGGCGCAGCGCCTTCCACGATGTCCAGTTCCGGTACGCCCAACGCGACGGCATTGCGGCGGACGCGCGCGGCGCGATCGGCGCGTCGCTCCACGGCAATCGCGCGCATAAAGCCGGCATCGGCCAGCAGCCATTCGATGGCAACGGACCCCGAGCCGGCGCCGATATCCCACAGCAATTCGCCGCGCCGCGGCGCCAGCGACGACAGGGTGGCCGCACGAATCTCGCGTTTGCTGATCTGGCCGTCATGCTCGAACAACGTGTCGGCGCGGCCGGATGTCCGCGGCACGATGCGGGCGTCCGGCGCCGCTTCGACTTCTATGGCGAGCGTGTTGAGCGCGTTGAGCCCGTCGAGATCGAACGCCGCTGCGCTGGCATTGCGGACACGCTCATGCGGACCGCCAAGTGCTTCGAGCACCGTCAGCCGCGAAGCGCCAAATCCGCTTTCCGCCAGGAGCTTCGCCAAGTCCGCCGGCGTGTCGCCGTCGGAGGTCAGTGCCACAATCCGCGCGCCCGGCTGCAGGTGGGAGCGGACGAGATCCAGGCGGCGGCCATGCAGCGAAAGCAACGCAACCTGCGGCAGCGACCAGCCGAGCCGCGCCGCCGCCAGACTGAACGCCGAAGGGGCCGGCGCGACAAACATCTCGCGCGCATCGATCCGTTGTGCCAGCACGGCGCCGACGCCGTAATGGAACGGATCGCCCGAGGCGAGCACGCACACGCGCCGGCCGCGATGCGCCAGAACTTCTTCGGCCGCGCCGTCGAACGGACTGGGCCAGGCCCGCGCCGCACCCCGAATGAGCGGCGCCGCCAACGCCAGATGGCGCCGGCCGCCAAACACGATCTCCGCCGCCTCGATCAAGCGGCGCGCCGCCGCGCCCAGCCCCTCGACGCCGTCCTCGCCGATGCCGACGATGGACAGCCAGTGCGCGGCTGCGGCACTCTCGCGCGACTTCGCATCGGCACGCGGAACATCAGACCTCGGCATGCCACGCATCCTCGTTCTCGGCGGCACCACGGAAGCGCGCCTGTTGGGCGAGCGGCTTGCCAAGCGCGCGGAATTCGACGTGACGCTCTCGCTGGCCGGGCGCACGGCCTCGCCGGTCGCACACGCAGTGCCGATTCGCGTCGGCGGCTTTGGCGGTGCCGGCGGCCTTGCCGACTATCTCAGGCGCGAGCGCATCGACGCGCTGGTCGATGCCACCCATCCGTTCGCCAGCACCATCTCGGCGAATGCCGCTGCCGCGGCGCGCCAAACCGACGTGCGTTTCATCGCGCTGCGCCGACCCGAATGGGTCGCAGTTGCAGGGGACCGCTGGATCGAAGTCGACGGCGTCGACGCAGCGGTGAGCGCCATTGGCGAGGCCCCACGCCGGGTCTTTGTCGCGCTCGGCCGCAACGAGCTTGCGCCTTTGGTGCGCGCGCCCCAGCACTTTTATCTCATCCGCAGCGTCGATCCGGTCGATCCGCCGCTGCCGCTGCCACATATCGCTTACATCGCCGAACGCGGGCCGTTCAGCCAGGCGCACGATGCTGCGCTGATGAAACACCATCGCATCGATACCGTGATGGCCAAGAACAGCGGCGGCAGCGCAGCCTATGGCAAGATTGCCGCCGCGCGCGTGCGCGGCGTGACGGTGATCATGCTGCGGCGCCCAGCGCCGGGCGATGCACCGGCCGTCGGGACCATCGATGAGGCGGTCGCCTGGCTCGATCATGCACTCACCCCCACCGCGGCTCGCGGCGTGTAGGCGAGCGGCGAGCGCCCGGGGCGCGCGATCACGCGCGTTTCGCGCGAGCCGACGATGACGAGGGTGGCCATATCGGCCGGCATCGTATCGGCCGCCGCGAGGGTGGTCACCGTGACCGCTTCGTCGCCGCGGCCGACCGCGCGGCCGAACACGACCGGCGTCGCGGGCGTCAAGTGCCGGCGCAGGCGCTCAATCGCCGCCGCGAACTGCCAGGGCCGCGCCCGCGACACCGGATTGTACAGCGCGATCACGAATCCGGCACCGGCCGCCGCATCGAGCCGCCGCTCGATCAGCTCCCAGGGTTTGAGATTGTCCGACAGCGACAGGGCGCAGAAATCCTGGCCGAGCGGCGCGCCGATCCGCGCGGCCACGGCGAGCATCGCGGTGATGCCGGGGACAATCACAACCTCGAGCGCGCGCCAGTCCTGCGGCCCGCGCTCGATCTCCTCACAGACCGCGGCCGCCATGGCGAACACCCCCGGATCGCCGCCGGAAACGATCGCGACGCGCGCCCCGCGCGCGGCATGGGCGAGCGCGGCGCGCGCCCGAGCGCGCTCCTCGCGATTATCCGACGGGTGGCGGCTCTGGCCGGCATGCGGCGCGACGCGATCGAGATAGGGACCGTAGCCGTACAGCGCTTGCGCGTCGGCAAGGACCGCTGCAGCCTCGGCCGTCAGATAACGGCCATCCCCTGGGCCCAATCCGATGACGGCGAGAGGGCCCCTCACGGCCGCCGCTCCCAGCCGGGCAGCAGAATCAAGGCGAAATAGGGCGCCTCGTCGTCGCACTTGGCGGCGAGCGGGATCATTTTCGCCTGCGCCGTGGTGCCGCGCTCGACATAGAGCGCGCGATTGAGCCGGCCGCTCGTTTGCAATGCGCGGCGCACTTTCGGCAGATGCCGGCCGACTTTCATCACCACGGCGGCATCCGCATCGGCGAGGCGGCGGGCAAGCTCGGCCTCCGGCAAGCTTGCCGGCAGCACGGTGAAAACGTCATCGCCCTGCGCGATCGGCATTCCGGCCGCCGACCAGCAGCCGGCCATGCCGGAAACACCGGCGACGATCTCGGTGGCAAAGCGCGGCGCGAGCCGCGCGTGCAGGTGCATGTAGGAGCCGTAGAACAGCGGATCGCCTTCGCACAGCACGGCCACGGTGAGCCCGGTATCAAGATGCGCGGCGATCTTTGCAGCGGCGCCATCGTAGAAATTGCGCATGGCGTCACGATAGCCGACGCTGCACTTTGGCAATTCGGCCGTCACCGGATACTCGAGCGGCAACTCGATTGCGCCGGGGCGCAGATGGTCCGCCGCGATGGTGCGCGCGTGACCCTCGCGCCCGGCTTTGGCGAAATGGGCAATCACGTCGGCAGCTGCCAGCGCGCGCAGCGCTTTCAGCGTGACCAATTCCGGATCGCCCGGACCGACGCCGACGCCGATCAATCGGCCGCCGCGGGCGCTCATTGTCCGCTCCTCGCCAGCGCATTGACGGCGGCCGCGGTGATGGCGCTGCCGCCCATGCGGCCTTGCACCGTCAGGAAGGCAATGCCGCGTGGATTGGCGGCGAGCGCCGCCTTGGCTTGCGCGGCGCCCACAAAGCCGACCGGGATGCCGAGGATCGCCGCCGGCTTGGACGCGCCGGCGTCGATGAGTTCGAGCAAACTGAACAGAGCGGTCGGTGCGTTACCGATGGCAATGACCGCGCCGGCAAGGCGGTCTCGCCAAAATTCGAGCGCGGCCGCCGAGCGCGTGGTGCCGATTTTTTGCGCAAGCGCGGCGACACGCGGATCGTTGAGGGTGCAAATCACCTCGTTCTTTGCCGGCAACCGTGCGCGGGTGACCCCGTGCGCCACCATTTCGGCGTCGCAGAAGATTGGCGCGCCGGCTCCGAGCGCAGCGCGCGCCGCCGCGACGAGATTGCCGCCGAAGATGATGTGCCGCGCCAGCTCGACTTGTCCGCAGGCATGTATCATGCGCACGGCAACCTCGGCCTCGTCAGCGGAAAACCGCGACAGCTCGGCCTCGGCGCGGATGATGGCGAACGAACGCTCGTAGATGGCCGCACCGTCGCGCAGATAGGCGGCCGGTTCAGACATGACGGCGCTCGCGAATGGCGTTCACGACTGCCGTCGGCATTTGCTCGGCGGCGACCGCCGCAAACGGCCCGTCACGCACCGTGCCGTTGGCGATGAGCGCACATCCATCCGCCGTGCCGACGACGGTCAAGGCGGCCGGCGCCGGATGGGCGCAGCCCTTGACGCAGCCGGAGAGGTGAATGACCGACGAAGCGCCGAGGAGTGGCGCGGCGGCCGCGGCGATGCGCGGGGCGAGCGCACGCGCGGCAATGTGGCCGGCGGCGCAGGCCGGTGCGCCCGCGCAGGCGATGACCCGGCGACGCGGATCGTCGGCGCGCACGATGAAGTCCAGGTGTTTGGCCTGGCCGGCAAAAACAGCGGATGCCTGCCGCGAGAAACCGATGGCGATGAGCGTTCGGGCGGTGGTACGCCAACCGCGCGCGCCTGCCAGGTGGGCCGCTCGATTGATGGCTTGCAGGAGCGCTGCACCGGCATGACCGAACGCGAGTCCCACGCCGTAAGCGAACGAGCCGTCGCCGAGCGGGTAGAGCCCGATCGCGTCGCTGCGTCGCTGCGGCAAATACGATGAGGCGCCACCGACGAGCAGATCGGCAATGCGCGAGCCCAATTGCGCCGGCCCTTCAAAGCGCAAAATGTCACGGAGGCGCGTCCCGCAGCCCCGCTCCGCCACGACCTGCAGCAACCGCGTCACTGCCTCAATCGCGTTCTGGGCGCCCACCAAGCCGAGCTCGGTCGAGCTTGCCACATCGCCGTCGACGCTTAAACAAAACACGTCGGGCGTCATGGCGCGCAGGCGTATGTCGGCAGCGATCGGATCGAGGTTCACCTCGCTCCCGCCATCGATCGCAACCGAAATTTTGCGATCGAGCTTTGAGTCAAGAGACAGACGCGAGAGCGCGCCGCGCAAGGCGCCGGCGAATTTCAAGGCATCAACGACTTCTACCGCTGCCAAGCCAGCGAGCGGATCTGTTAGAATCGTAATGCCCTCATCTGCCCCAATGCCCAGCGGGGCAACGGTCTCGGCGAACCTGGGCGCCGATACGCTGTTCAAGCCGCGGACTTGGATGCTGCCGCGCGCCGTCACTTCGATGAGGCCGTTGCCGTGCTCCAGCGCGGCCGCGCACAGCTTGCCAAAAGCTGCGAGCGCGATCGTTCCGCGCGGCCGCATGCGCACGAGCAAGCCGTCGCCGGTCTGCATCGGCGCGCCGAGGCCGGGACACGCGCCGCGACGTCCATATTCCCCTGCCCTTTTTAAGGATTCGCCTGCCGCTTCACGGGTGGGGGTCAGGAGGCCGGTCGCCAGCGTTGCCGTCATCGCACGACCTCCTGCTCCAGGTCGCTATCCTGCCCCGGCACGCCTGCACCCGGGCAAGCGCGGTCGGGGCGCCGGGGACACGGCGCACGCAGCGCCGCCAAGCCGCCCTCGACGTCGTTGCGGCGCGGGTGCCACAGGCCGCGGCGCCGCGTCGCCTCGAAGCGCTCGGCGAGCGCGGCCGCCGCTTGCGGATTTTCGCGCAACAGAAATTCGCGCACGGTGGGATCCGCCACGTAGGCATCGTGCAGAAGGTCAAACAGCTCGCTCGCAACCGCCGCCGTCGTCTGCGCAAAGGCGGCGAGCCGGTCGACGGTCTCGGCGAGTTCGGCGGCACCGCGCGGGCCGTGGCGCATCAATCCTGCGATGAAGCGCGGGTGGATCCGCCCGCGCACGATGCGCGCCAGCGCCGCCGACAGCGTCCGCGCCCGCGGGCGCTGCGGATCGGTGACGTCGAGCATCACCAGGTCGACCGCGCGTCCGAGCGTTCTCGCCGCCGCCGCAAAGCCGCCGATAAAGGCGGCATCCTCGGCGCCTTCGAGGAGATCGCGGCCCGGATCATCGCTGGCGTGGAGCAGGAGATCGGCGGCGGCCACGCGTTGCGCGAAAACCCCCGGCACCGCTTGTCCGTCTCCGGCGGCGCCGCCATAGCTGTGCGAAGCCGCGGCCAGATAGGCGGCGCCGACTGCTTCAGTGTCTGCCCCGCCGGCGAGCAAATCCTCGGTGCCGGCACCGTAGGCGCCGGGCGCATTGCCGAAGATGCGATCGAGCCGAGGCGCGCCGCTGCCGCGGCGGGCCGCAGCGAGCGGATTTTCGTCATCGGTCTCCGCGCGCGCGGCCACCGCCTGCACGGCGGCATCGATCAACGCGATCTGCGCCGGGAAGAGATCGCGAAACAGGCCCGATATGCGGAAGCTCACGTCGACGCGCGGCCGTCCCATCGTTGCGGTCGGCAGCACCTCGACCCCGGTGACGCGCCCGCTCGCCGGCTCCCAGATCGGCCGACAGCCCATGAGCACAAACCCCTGCGCGATCTCCTCGCCGCCGGTGCGCAGCGTGGCGCTGCCCCACAAATCAACCACCGCCGCGTGCAAATACTCGCCGTGGGCCTGCATATGCGCGCGTAAGATTTCGTCGGCAGCAAGCCGGCCGAAATCCATCGCGGTCGGCGTCGGCAGTGTGCGCGGATCGGCAGCGAACAGGTTGCGCCCGGTCGGCAGTACGTCGCGGCGACCGCGGGCCGGAGCGCCGGCCGGCCCGGGTTTTATGCGCTTTCCATCGAGCGCGGCGAGCAAGGCCGAACGCTCGGCTTTGGCGCTGGCGTGCCATAGCGCATCGTCGACTCCAACCGGCGCCCGGCCATAAACGTGCAAGCCGTCCTTAACGGCGAGATCCTTCAGGTCGCACAGCCACGCATCGATGCGGCGCAGCGCATCGTCGCTGCCATCCGTGGTCGCAAGGCCGGCCTCGCCCGCCAAGCCGGTGCGTTGCGCCGTCTCGACAATGAGGCGGGCGAGCCGCTCGCGGCGCCGGCCGTCCAGACCATCGGCTTGCGCATATTCGTCGATGAGCCGCTCAAGTTCGCGCGCCTCGCCGGATAGCCCGGCATCGGCAAGCGGCGGCGGGAGATGACCGAGCGTCAGCGCGGCGATGCGGCGCTTGGCCTGCGCCGCCTCGCCCGGATTGCTGACGATGAACGGATAGATCACCGGCAGCGGCCCAGTGACGATTTCCGGAAAACAGTCCGACGTCAGCCCCACGGCTTTGCCGGGCAGCCATTCGAGCGTGCCGTGCGCGCCCATGTGAACGAGCGCATCGACCTTGGCAACGCGCTGCAGCCACTGGCCGCAGGCGACAAGCGCATGCCGCGGCGGCAGCGAAGGATCGTGATAATCGGCGCGACGCTCGGCCGGGCGGCCACGATCCGGCGGCAGCACGACCCAGACATTGCCGAATTTTGTCGCAGCAAAGCGGAATGCTCCATCGCGAAAATCGGGATCCTCGGCGGGCTCGCCCCACGCTTGGCGCACCCGCGCGAGCGCCGCAAGCGGCAGATGCGCGAGCAGATCCTGGTATTTGCTCAGTGAAAGCACCGCCGCATCGGCTCCTTCGGCAAGCCCGTCAAGCAACGCGCGCGCATTGTTCGGCACACCGCTCACCGCGTAACCGGCTTGCGCAAGATCGTCGAGCAAGGCCAGCACGCTTGCTGGCACATCGAGGCCCACCGCATAGCCGGCGCGTCCCGGGGCGCCGGGATAATCCGGAATCAGGATCGCGATCTGCCGCTTGCTGCGCGCCAGGTCGCGCAGGCGGCAAAAAGCGGCGATGCGGTCCGCCACCATGCCGATGCGGTCAGGTTCGGCGCGGCTTGCGAGCGCGGTGAAGGCGAGCGCGGGATTCGGCGCCAGTGCATCCTTAAAGGCAACGGCGCCGGCCAGCACGCGGCCATCAAGCTCAGGCAGCACGACGTGCATGGCAAGATCGGCGGGCCCGAGCCCGCGCGGGCTCTCTCGCCAAGCGGCGCGTTTGGTGGCTGCACTGATCACCTGAAGGACCGGGGCGTCTGCGCCGTCGAGCGCGGTGGGTTCTGCGGGATTGCCGCCGGCCGCGAATGCAGTCATCGTGACGATGAGCGCCGGATCAAGCCGTGCCAGAGCCTTGCGCAAAAAGCCCGCCGCGTCGCTGTCCTTCAGGCTGGTGACGATGAGCGGCGCCGCCGCGATGCCGCGGGCTTCGAGTGCGGCGCTGAGCGCATCGATCGGCCCGACATCGGCCGCAAGCAGCATGGCGCGGTAGAAGATGATCGCTACGATGTTTCCTGCCCGGCCAAGAGCGCCGGCGGATGCAAGCGCCTCGGTCAACCGAGTCAATGCGATCGCACCTTCGCCGGGCAGATAACCGGCAAAGCGCGGCAACGGCCGCGCATCCGGCGCATCAAGCTCGCTGCCGGCATGCCCGGCGAGCCGGCGCAAGAGGGCGCGTAAATTTTCGCGGCCGCCTTCGCGAAAGTAGCGCAGCAGCGCCTTGAGCTCGTCCGGCGGCAATGTCGAGGCGGCGGCGAGCCTCGGATCGTCACGGTCCTCGCCAGGCAGGACCGCGAGCGCGATGCCGCGCTCGCGCGCAAGAGCACCAAGCCGCTCGACGCCGTATCTCCACCAGTCGAGCCCGCCGAGGAGGCGCACGACGATGACCTTGGCGTGCGCGGCGACGCGCTCGATCCACAGATCGACCGACATCGGATGGCGAAGCTCGCGCAGATGCGCAAGCCGCACGCTCGGCAGCTCGGCGCGCTCGGCCTCCCAGGCGGCAGCGAGCGCGGCAAGATCGGTAGAGGCGAACGAGAGCACTGCAATGTCGCCCGGCGGCTGGCCGAGATCGACTGCTTCGACGATCTCGTCGAGACTGGTCGATGTCGTGGTGAGCAGATGCATGCTCGACTCGATCGATCAGCCGACCAGCGCGCGCGTGATCGCAGCGCGGTCAATGCCCTTAAGCCCAATCACCACGAGGCGGCCTTGGCGCGCCTGCGCCGTCGCCCAGGGCCGATCGTAATGGTGCGTCACCCGCGCGCCGACCGCCTGCACCAACAGGCGCAGCGGCTTGCCGACAATGGCGGCAAAGCCTTTCACCCGCAGCACGTCGAATTTTTCCGGCAATGCAGCCACACGCGCGGCCAGCACCGCAGGATCCTCCAGCTCACCGAGCGGCACGATGAACGAATCGAAATCGTCGTGGTCGTGTCCGGCCTCGGCGTCATGGCGCGTGCGGCGATTGCCGATATCGTCCTCGGTGCCGATGCCGAGCCCGAGCAACAAGGCGGCATCCACTTGGCCGTTAGCCACTGCGATCATCTTCACCTTGCGCGGCAGCGCGCGCGCGATCGCGGCCTGCGCCTTGGCCATTCCGGCGGCATCGAGAAGATCGCGCTTGTTGAGGACGACGAGATCGGCGCAGGCGATCTGATCCTCAAACACCTCCTCGATCGGATCGTCGTGGGCAAGCGCGGCATCGGCAAGCCGCTGCCGCGCCAGCGCCTCAAGGTCGGCGGCGACGCGGCCATGCGCCAGCGCCGCCGCATCGACCACGGCGACCACGCCGTCGACGGTGAGGCGGCTCTTGATCGCGGGCCAATGGAACGCCTGCACCAACGGCTTCGGCAAAGCGAGACCCGAGGTCTCGATCACGACATGCTCGACGCCGTCGCGCGATAAAATCGAGTTGAGCGCCGGCACGAATTCGTCGGCGACGGTGCAGCAGAGGCAGCCGTTGGCGAGTTCGACAATGTTCTCCTCTGCGCAAGCAGCGTCGCCGCAGCTTTTGAGGATTTCGCCGTCAATGCCAATATCGCCGAACTCGTTGACGATGACGGCTAGCCGACGGCCCTGCGCGTTGGCCAGCACGTGGCGGATGAGCGTGGTCTTGCCGGCGCCGAGAAAGCCGGTGACGATGGTGCAAGGAACGCGCGCAAACGGGCTGTTCATGCGTCCGTCTCCAAAAAGCCAATGGGGGGAACGCGAGCGATCAAGCCGCGCTTGAGTGCTTCGGGGCGGCCGCGCCACGGCAGAAGGCCGTCGGCGGCGCCCGCAAGCAGGCGGGCTCCGGCAACCAGAGCATCGGCGCAGCCCGGGTCGAGGGCGCCGAACACGTAAGTCCACGAACCGCTGCAGCGCAGCGCGGCGCTCGGACCGCGCGAGCAATTGGCAAGGCAGCGCAGCGGGCGCACCTCGACTTCGGTGCCAATAGCCGCGCGCTGGGTCGCCGCCGCAAGCAGTGCGCCCGGCCGCGGGATGCTGTCCGGTTCACCTGCGCGCCTGCAGGTGATGCAGACATAGACGACCGGCGCAGCGGTCGAGAGGGTCGTCGGGGTTACGGCCATGCGGACGGCATCTGACATTTCCGCACCCTCACGCCTGCTCGCCGAGCGGGCGTTCATCAAGTCGCTGCCCCCGGTAGATCAGATAAGACAGTGCCCAGCTTGCGAGCAAAATGCCGACGACGACATAGCCAAACGCATCGAGCCGGTCGTTGAGAGCCTCGATCGCGCGCCAGATCGCGCCTTGAAGCTTGAGCTTGTCTGCAAACAGCCCGAGCGCCTCGATGCCGCCGATGAATACCGCGACGACGACCGAGATTGCAGTGATGATGAGGTTGTACCAGAGTTTGCGGATCGGATTGAGGAATGCCCAGCCGTAGGCGCCGACCATGAGCACGCTGTCGCTGGTGTCGACCAGCATCATCCCCGCCGTGAACAGAGCCGGGAAAATCATGATCGTGGCGAACGTCGTGCCTCCGGAAGCCTCACTCGCGGCAACGGTGAACAGCGCGATTTCGGTCGCAGTGTCGAAGCCCAGGCCGAACAGGAAACCGACCGGAAACATCTGCCAGCTGCCCGAGACCATGCGGAACAGCGGCCGGAACAGGCGCGACAGAAGTCCGCGTCCGGATAAAAGCAGGTTGAGCTCCTGCTCGGCCACCGGCTCGCCGGCCCGCGCCCGGCGGAGATTCCGCCACACCGCGCGCAGAATGACGAGGTTGATGACGGCGATGGCGAGCAGGAAACACGCCGACGCCGCGGTGCCGATTATGCTGCCGAAAGCCTGCAATTGGCCGACGCGGCCGGCCAGAACGAAAGTCGCCGCAACGATCGCCGCGACCGCGAGCGTGATGGCAAGCGAATGGCCGAGCGAGAAGAACAGGCCGACCGAGAAAGGCCGCTTGCCCTCGGCCATCAGCTTGCGCACGACGTTGTCGATCGAGGCGATATGATCGGCATCCACGCCGTGACGCAGTCCAAGCACATAGGCGAGAAACGCGGCGCCGATCAGCGTCGGTCGGTCCGAAAGCACGATCATCGCCCAGGTCCAGGCCAGCGCAGTGGCGGCGAGCACAAACGCGTAGAGCGCCGAAATCTTGGCGCGCTGATCTGCTGCCGCATCGTCAACCGTCGATTTGAGGAAGGCAAGCATTAGGACTCCTCGCGCCACCTTGCGGCCGGCGCGAGCGAGGACCGAAAAACTTTCGCTTTTCGGATCATCCACAGGCACACCCCGGCCTGTGTGTGTCGCGTCGACACGGCCGACGGCAGGTCTCCTGGCTCGCGGATCAGCACCTCGCCCGGCCTTCCCGGCGGCACGCCGCCAGTGGCTTAAACGGACGAGACTTCCCGCTTACAGTTGCGGGGGCAGCTGCGGATTGGGAACCTGCGTTCCGCACCGCATTCCCTTTTCACCCTCTCGCGAAGGACCGTCGATAGGCCGACGATAGATTTTGCGCGGCCGGGCTGTCAATCTGCCTGCCGGATCCGTGCAGACGTTTGTTGAAAACATGGCCGGCATGCCCAGACTGACTTTCGTTCTCGGCGGCGCGCGATCGGGTAAGAGCCGCTATGCGGAGAGTCTGGTCGGTGCGCTGCCACCGCCCTGGATCTACGTCGCGACGGCGGAGGCTGGCGACGACGAGATGGCCGCACGCATCGCCGCACACCGCACGCGGCGCGGCCCCGACTGGCGCACGATCGAGGCGCCGCGCGACCTGCGCGGCGCCCTGGCGGCATGCGGCAAGGCGCCGGCCCTGCTTGACTGCCTGACGCTGTGGCTGTCCAACCTGATGCACGCACGCACGGATATCGAGGCGCAGATTAAAAGCCTTGAGGCAGCTTTTGCCGCAGCGGCGGCGCCTGTCATTGTGGTCGCCAATGAGGTCGGCTCCGGAATCGTGCCGGAGTTTCCGCTCGGCCGAAAATTTCGCGATCTGCAAGGCACGCTCAACCAGCGCATCGCCGCGCGCGCCGACCGCGTCGTGCTCATGGTCGCCGGCCTGCCGCTGGTGATCAAGCCAAGCCCGGAGACACGCCCGTGACCAGCACCGTCGAAAAATCCGAAGCCGAACGCCATCGCGCCAAGATGGCCAAGCGTAAAGCCGTGCAGGACGCCGAAGTTGCCAGCAAGACCATCGAGAAGGGTTTGCTGATCGTGCATACCGGCGCCGGCAAGGGAAAATCGACCGCCGCATTCGGTTTGGCGCTACGCATGCTCGGCCGCGGGCAGCGCGTCGGCGTCGTGCAGTTCATCAAGGGCGCTTGGCATTCGGCGGAGCGCGACGCGCTGCAACAATTCGGCGATCAGCTCGCCTGGCACACCATGGGCGAAGGTTTTACCTGGGAGACGCAGCACCGCGAGCGCGACATCGCCGCGGCAGAGCGCGCGTGGGCCAAGGCGCGCGAGCTCATGGCCGATCCGCGTTTCGCCCTGGTCGTTCTCGATGAACTCAATATCGCGCTGCGCTACGGATATCTGGATTTGGCCGCGGTCGTCGCGGCCTTGCAGGCGCGGCGCCAAGGCCTGCACGTCGTGGTCACCGGGCGCAACGCCAAGCCGGAACTGATCGCCGCCGCCGATCTGGTTACCGAGATGACGCTCTTGAAACATCACTTCGCCGCCGGAGTGAAGGCGCAACCCGGCATTGAGTTTTAGGGTTTAAACCTCGTGAGCCCGAGTGGTTTGTCCCATCGAACATCAAATAGCGGTCGCTTCCCGCCGCCGATCGCAACGGCTGCAAAAACGTCGGCGGCTGCGTTCAACGTCTTGTCTGATCACTGCTGGGAACGATGGCGCCTTTCGAGCATCGTCCTTCACCTGGGAGCTCGGGCCTGAAAACATGCCGGCGCGCGCGCTGATGTTTCAGGGTACCGGCTCCGACGTGGGCAAGTCGCTCATCGTCGCCGGGCTGGCGCGCGCGTTGACGCGGCGCGGCTTGAGCGTGCGGCCGTTCAAGCCACAGAACATGTCGAACAACGCCGCGGTAACCGCTGACGGCGGCGAGATCGGGCGGGCGCAGGCGCTGCAGGCACGCGCCGCGCGCGTGTCGTCGAGCCTGCACATGAATCCGGTGCTCTTGAAGCCGCAGGGCGAGACCGGCGCGCAGGTCGTGCTGCACGGCCGCGTGTTCGGCCCCGCCAAGGCCGACGCCTATCAGCGCATGAAGCGCGAGTTTCTGCCTTTCGTGCTCGACAGCTTTGCGCGGCTGCGGAGCGAGGCCGACATCGTGCTGGTGGAAGGCGCCGGCAGCGCCGCGGAGGTCAATCTGCGTGTCAACGACATCGCCAATATGGGCTTTGCGCGCGCCGCCGACGTGCCGGTGGTGCTGATCGGCGACATCGATCGCGGCGGTGTCATCGCGAGCCTCGTCGGCACCAAGACGGTGCTAGCCGCCGAGGACGCCGCACTCGTGCGCGGTTTCATCATCAATAAATTTCGCGGCGACGCCGCGCTGTTCGCCGCCGGCATGGAGCGGATCGCGCAAGCGACCGGATGGCCGCCGCTCGGCCTTGTCCCGTTCTTTCCCGAGGCGCACCGCCTGCCGGCGGAAGATGCGCTGGCGCTGGAGAAGCGGAGTCCCCACGCATTGCCGCCCCGGCAGCAATCCGGGAACGATGCGTGCCAGTCGTCGTGCCTGCCCGCTGCTTCGCGCAAGCGGCTGCGCGTTGCGGTGCCGATCTTGCCGCACATCGCCAACTTCGACGATTTCGATCCGCTCGAGGCCGAGCCGGCGGTCGACATCGTGCGCGTGCGCCCCGGCGCCGCTCTGCCCGGCGATGCCGATCTGATCGTGTTGCCGGGATCGAAGTCGACCATCGCTGATCTCGCCGCGCTGCGCGCCGCCGGCTTCGACATCGATATCCTCGCGCATCTGCGCCGCGGCGGCAGCGTTCTCGGCCTTTGCGGCGGCTATCAGATGCTAGGTCGGATGATTGCCGATCCCGACGGCATCGAGGGCACGCCGGGCGAAGCTCAAGGGCTCGGGCTCCTCGACGTCGTCACGACACTCTCGAACGAGAAGCGGCTCGCGCCGGTGCATGGCACGACTAACGACGGCGCGCCGTTTGCCGGATACGAGATGCATATGGGAGTGACCGAAGGGCCCGCTCGGGCGCGCCCCTTTGGGCGCTTGGCTGACGGCGCAGCCGAGGGCGCAGTCTCACCCGACGGGCGCGTGCTCGGCACCTATATTCACGGCCTGTTCGCCGACGATCGGCAACGCTCCGGGTGGCTTGCGCGTTTCTCGGCCGGCCCGGCGAACGTCGGTTATGAGGCTCTGCTCGAGCAAACGCTCGATGCGCTGGCGGCGCACCTTGCCGCGCATCTCGACGTTGATCGTTTGCTCACACTGGCGCGCTGAACAGCGCAGCAAGTGCGAGCAGGATCAGAAGAATGGCGTCGGCAACGGTGTAAAGCGAAAGCGCGCGGCCGATGTCAGCCGCGTTGGCGTTGCGGCGTCCATCGCCGATGGTCGCATCGTCGACCAGGACCCCACCATAAACGCGCGGTCCCGCAAGCGACAGGCCGAGCGCACCAGCGATGGCCGCTTCCGGATAGCCGGCATTGGGCGAGCGGTGGCGCGCGGCGTCGCGGCGAACGGCGCGCCAGGCCTCGATCGCGGAGGCATCGCGGCGGCACGCCGCCGCCCCAACGATGAGCAGCGAGGACAGGCGCGAGGCCGGGAGGTTGACGAGATCGTCGAGCCGGGCGGCGAACCAGCCGAAGGCCAGGTGACGCGCCGTGCGGCGGCCGATCATACTGTCGGCGGTATTGATCGCTTTGTAGAGTGCCGCGCCTGGGAAGCCGCCCATGACCATCCACAGCACCGGAGCCACGATCCCGTCGGAAAAATTCTCGGCAAGGCTTTCGATTGCCGCGCGGGCCACGCCCGCTTCGTCGAGGTTCGCAGTGTCGCGGCCGACGATGCGGCCGACCGCCTCGCGAGCAGCCGCGAGGCCGAATTTGTCGAGCGCGGCCGCGACCTCGGCGACATGCCGGTACAGACTGCGCTGCGCGACCAGCGTGCTGGCCGCGAGCGCAACCAAGAGAAGGCCGAACGGCAGGCGCAGCAACTCACGCTGCACCACGAGAGCGATTGCACCGACCGCCGCAAGGGTGGTCAAAACCGCAACGAACCCGGCCGCGCGGCGCACTGCCCCGGTCGATGTGTCGCTATTCACGCGGCGATCGAATGCCTCGATCAGCGCACCGATCCAAGTCACCGGATGGCCGATGGCGCGCAGCACGGCTTGTGGATAACCGAGGGCGAGTTCGACCAGCATGGCCAGAACGGCAAGCTTCAGGGTGAGCGCGAGCGACATCTTGGCCTTCGCAAATCAGGGGGAAGCGCTCGCGCATGGTGGCGATCTCGCCGCCGCCCGCGCTCTGTTCCCCGGTGCGCCCGAACCTTTCCTCGACCTGTCGACCGGGATCAATCCCCATCCGCATCCGCTGCCGCGCCTCGCGGCGGCGATCATGGCACGCCTGCCAGAGCCCCATGCGGTTGCGGAACTGCGCAGAGCCGCCGCCCGCTTTTACGGCGCTCCCTCCGAGGCTTGCGTCGTGCCGGCGCCGGGCACGCAAATTCTGCTGCCACTCATCGCTGGCCTCGTGCCAGGGGGGCGCACGGCCATTCTCGGCCCGACCTACAGCGAATTTGCCCGTGCCGCGGCGCTTGCCGGTCAGCGGATTATTCGGGGACGCGAAATTGCGGATGCCGGCGACGCCGACCTTGCCTTCATTTGCCATCCCAACAATCCGGATGGGCGGTTGTTCGCACGCGAGGATCTGATCGCGGTCGCCAGGCGGCTGGGCAGCCGTGGCGGCCTGCTCCTCGTCGACGAAGCCTTCATGGAAGTCGGACCGGCTGGCGCAAGTGTGGCGGCCGAAGTGTGTCGCGGTAACATCGTTGTGCTGCGTTCGTTCGGGAAATTTTTCGGACTTGCCGGAATCCGGCTGGGCTTTGCCCTCGCAGCGCCGCCGCTGGCCGCACGGCTGGCGGCGATGCTCGGCCCTTGGGCCGTTTCCGGACCAGCGCTCGCGGTCGGCATCAAGGCCTTGGGCGACAGCGCGTGGGTCCAAAAAACCAGGACGCGGCTTGCCAAGGCCGCCCGTGAGCTTGATGCGCTCCTTATCGCCTCAGGCCTCGAAATCGTCGGCGGCACGGATCTGTTCCGGCTTGCGCGCATGCCGGCGGCTGGCGCATTGTTTGATCATCTCGGCCGCGCCGGAATTTTTGTCCGGGCGTTCGCCGAGCGGCCTGATTGGCTGCGGCTCGGGCTGCCGGCAAACCGCGCAGCCTGGAGGCGGCTGCAGACCGCACTTGTCTCGTTCCGCTCTTGTGTGCGGAATCGCTCATGAGCCCGTCGCCTCACTCGTGCACCGAGGATCCCGTTGCGGCCAGCGAGGCCGTCTTCGACAGCGATTTTCGCACCCGCCTCCGCGAACTTCTGACCTGGCGCCGCGATGTGCGGCGCTTTCGCCGCGATCCCCTGCCCAGCCACACCCTGGAGACGCTCATCGAGCTCGCGTGCCTCTCGCCGTCGGTCGGTTTGAGCCAGCCCTGGCGCTTTGTCATGGTCGAGGACAGCGGGCTGCGCGCTGCCATCCGCCGCAATTTCGAGCACTGCAATGCCGCTGCGCTCGCTGCACAAAACCGAAAGCGCGCCGCTCTCTACGCGCGGCTCAAACTTGCCGGCCTCCAGGAAGCGCCCTGTCAGCTTGCGGTCTTCGCCGATCGCTCGACCGCGCAGGGGCATGGGCTCGGCCGCCATACGATGGCGGAAATGATCGATTACTCGGCAGTGACCGCGGTGCACACGATCTGGCTTGCGGCACGCGCGCAGGGCATCGGCATGGGCTGGGTCTCGATCCTCGATCCGCAGGATGTTTCGGCGCTGCTTGACGTCCCGCCGGATTGGAAATTTATAGGCTATTTCTGTCTCGGCTATCCGCAAGCCGTCGATCACATCCCCGAGCTGGAGCGTGCCGGATGGGAACGACGGCAGTCGTCCGCATCGTTCATCATCCGCCGATGACAACAGGCACTGCCTTTGCCGTCGTTGTCATTCCCGGGAAAGCGAAAATCCATAACCACAATTTGCGCCGAACCTCAGTACCGCGTCCTCTGTGTCGCAAAATTGGACAGGGCGCCCGGCATCAGGACTGTTCGGCCGGCGAGGCTTGCCGCCCGTCCCGTCCCGAAAGGTAGGAACGCGTTCGGGACAGCGCTGCCGCCCGGTGATTAACGCACCGAAAACGTACCGGTCCTCGATCTGCCGTGCCGTCAATGCATCGCCGCGCTGGATCGCGCCGTCGTCAGCGGACTGGCCGAGCGGCCCGCATGGCCTGAGTGATGCACCGAAAACGAGCTGCCGGGCAGAACACCGCCTGGCATGTAGTGAGCGACGATCACCGGATCGAGTTGCTTGAACGCGCTCTCAGGCAGACGGTACCAGGTCTCGTCCTTACCAAACAACACGAAGCCGAGATAGCCGCGAACCGTCAGTATTTGTCCATCGGGGCTCACTCTCATCTGGGCATTGTAGGTGTTGCCGTCGCGCGGATCGAGAATGTTGCCGTTGTCATAGGTGAGGCCGTGCCGCTGCATGCCGCGGATCAGCGGCAGGCCGAGGAAGGGCTCGCCCTTGCGGTCGTCACGGCAATTGGAGCAGACCTGATTGGGCGGGTCGCCAGGCCGTAGGAAAACTTTGGCGATCACGCCTTGGTAGAGGCTGCTTTGCTCAAAGAACAGGAACCAACCGACCGTCTTTCCCGTTTCATCATCAACCTTCTGCCACAGGCCGGTTACGGACGGCTCGGCCGCCGCAGCGCAATGGACTGTGGCGAGGAGCGCGACCAGTCCGGCCAACGCGAACGTTCTCAATTGCACGATCATCACGCCTCCATTCGCCAATTCGCAGTTGAAGCAAAAAAGACGACCCTGATGACTATAGAAGTTCTCATCCGACAATGCGGTGATTTAAGGACCGCCCATGCAACCTGTGGGCTCGCACGCAATCGCGGAAAAAACCAACGTGTTCAGGCGGGTACCTGCTGGCCTCGGGAGCCGCGCAGATCACCGGGGCCGCGGCGCCCGCACTTTGCCATTGTGCGGAGCCACGCTGCGGCCTTCGAGTAAATCGCAATGAGGGGCGGCGGCGGGGGCGCTTTTCATGGCTGAAGTGGCAGAGTTCAGAGCTTGGCGCGTGTATCGCTCCCCGGCGCCCGAACCAGCGCCGCCCGGCAGGAGCGCGTCACGGAGCAGCCTGGCGCTCGACAATTTGCGCGGCATCGTCATTCTCGTCGTGCTCGGCTTTCATTCCGCGCTCGCCTACGTGAGCTGGATTCCCGCTCCCGCAGTTCCCTTCGACAGCCCGCCGTACAATTGGCGGGCCTTCCCGATCGTCGATCAGCAGCGCTTTTTCGGGTTCGACCTGCTGTGCGCCTGGCAGGACGTCTACCTCATGTCGCTGATGTTTTTTCTTTCCGGTCTTTTTGTCTGGCCCAGTCTGCAGCGCAAGGGCGTGTGGAATTTCGTCCGCGAACGCGCGCTTCGGCTCGGCGTGCCCTATGCATTCGGAATGGCGGTTGTCATCCCGATCGCCGTCTATCCGGCCTATCGGATGACGGCGATGGTCCCCCGCATCGCAAGCTATTGGCACGCGCTGCTGGGACTGCCGTTCTGGCCGAATGGACCGCTGTGGTTTCTCTGGCAGCTGCTTGCCTTGAACCTGATCGCCGCCCTTGTGTTCTGGATTGCGCGCGACGTAGCGGGCAATCTCGGCCGCTCCTCGACGCCGCCGCGGACGGGCTTTGGCTGCTATTTTGCCGGACTGCTTGCCGCTTCTGCGCTCGCCTACGTGCCGCTCGCGCTCGCCTTCACGCCATGGGCCTGGTCGGATTCCGGGCTCTTTGCCGTGCAGTTCTGCCGCCCGCTGAACTACGCCGTCTATTTCTTCGCCGGTGTCGGTGTCGGCGTCGACGGCATCGACCGCGGGCTCCTCGCGGCGGACGGCGTGCTTGCCCGCCACTGGGCGCGCTGGCTTGGTGCCGCGCTCGCGGCGTTGGCGCTATGGATGGGGCTCACCGCCTTGACGTTGAAGCCGGACGCCACGACCGGCATCGACGTCGCCGCCTATCTCGCCTACGTGCTTGCCTGCGCGACCGGCTGTTTTTTCTTAATTGCCGTCACACTGCGCTTCGCCGCCAAACGCTCGCCCGTACTCGGCAGGCTTGGCGCCGATGCCTACGGCCTTTATCTGTTTCATTACCTGTTCGTCGTCTGGCTGCAGTACCTGCTACTCGCGGTGCCGCTGTTCGCGGTGCTCAAGGCGATGATCGTCTTCGCCCTGACGCTTGTCATGACTTGGATCACCGTCAGCGCCGTCGAGCGCATTCCGCTGGGTGCCCGGCTCATCGGCTCGACTCGGGGTCGCGCTGGCGGCTTTGCGCCTTCAGCGCCTCGATGATCCGCGTCACGATCTCGCGCGGTGGCGGCGCGATCGACACGACGATCGGCCGCTCGTCGGGCCCCGGCTCCTCCAAGGCGTCGAACTGACTCTGCAGCAGGCTCGTCGGCATGAAATGTTCATGGCGCACGGCAATGCGCCGCGCGACCAACTCCATGTCGCCCTTCAGATACACCAATCGGACATCGGGCCGATTGCCGATGATGACGCCGCGATAGCGGCGCTTGAGCGCCGAACAGGCGACCACGGCGCGCGATCCCGCGCAACGCGTGCGGTCGATGTAGTCGGCGATGGCAATCAGCCAGGGCGCGCGATCCTCGTCGGTCAGCGGAATGCCAGCATGCATCTTGTCGATATTGCGCGTCGGGTGGAACCAGTCGCCGTCTTCGAACTCGCAGCGAAGCTGCAGCGCCAGCTGCGTGCCGATCGTCGATTTTCCGCTGCCGGAGACGCCCATGACCACCAGCACTGACGGTATCGCGGCGTCCGCCCCGGCGGGCGAGAGCTCGCAATTCGCGGTGGGTTCTGATGCCGGCTGCGCAATATCCATTCGTTTACTCCCCTTCCCGCACGCCGCTGCGCGCGACGAATTGGCCGTGGTTTCAGGCGACGGTCCGCCATTGCTGGCCGCTGCGCGCCAAAAGCAGCTCGGCGGCGTGCGGGCCGCTGCTGCCCGCGCCGTAGGTGTAGAGATCGCCCCCCTTGCCGTCACTCCAGGCCCGCAAAATGGGATCGACCACCCGCCAGCCGGCCTCGATGTCGATGGCGCGCTGAAAAAGCATCTGGTCACCGATCATGCAGTCGTAGATCAGCGTCTCGTAGCCGGTGCTCGGCGCGACATCGAAGTACTCTTCGTACTTGAAATTCATCCGCACCGGCTCGATGCGCACATTGGGGCCGGGAATCTTGGCGTTGAAGTGCAGCGCCGCGCCCTCGTCAGGCTGAATCCGCAGCACTAGAAAATTCGGCGCGAGCTTTTCAACTGGCGTGTCGCGGAACAGCGCCAGCGGAGCGCTGCGGAACTTGATGGCAATCTCGGTCTTGCGTGCGCCGAGCGCCTTGCCGGTGCGCAGATAGAACGGCACGCCCGCCCAGCGCCAGTTGTTGACCCCTAGCCGCATGGCCACGTAGGTCTCGGTCGTGCTCTGCGGGGATACGTTAGCCGCTGCGCGATAATCGCCGACCGCTTGGCTGCGCACGCGTCCGGCCCGATATTGGGCGCGCACCACGTCGGTGGCGACGCTCTGCCTGGTCAGCGGGTGAATGGATTCGATGACCTTCAGCCGCTCGGCTCGGACGGCATCGGCCTGGAAGCAACTGGGCGGCTCCATCGCGGTCAGCGCCAAGAGCTGGAAAAGGTGATTGGGCACCATATCGCGCAGCGCGCCGGTATGGTCGTAGAGCTTGCCGCGCATTTCCACCGAAACCGTCTCGGCCACGGTGATTTGCACATGGTCGATATGGTGCCGGTTCCAGATCGGCTCGAACATGCCGTTGGCAAACCGCAGCACCATGATGTTCTGCACCGTCTCTTTGCCGAGATAGTGATCGATCCGGTAGATCTGGTTTTCACTGAAACGGCTGAGCAGCTCTAGATTGAGCGCGCTGGCCGATTGCAGATCGAAACCGAAGGGCTTTTCCACGATAAGCCGCCGCCAGCATCCGTCGTGCTCGTTGGCCAAACCGAATTCGCCGAGCAAGCGCGCGATCGGCGCGAACAGATCCGGCGGCGTGGCCAAATAAAACAAGCAATTGTCTTGCGTGTTGAAAGCGCGCGACACCTCAGCCAGTTCGTGCTTGAGCAGTTCGTAGGTGGCGGGCTTGTCGAATTCGCCGCGTACGTAGCGGCAGCGCGCGATCAGCCAGTCAAGCGTTTGCGGCTCGACCGTGTTGGTCGCGAATTGCTGCAGCGCCGCGCGCATCTGCCGGCGAAACTCGTCCACCGATATGTCCGCCCGGGCGAGGCCGACGATGCAGAACGCCTCGGGCAACAGCCGCCCCACGGCGAGGTTATAAAGCGCCGGCAGCAACAGCCGCTTGGTCAGGTCGCCGGCGGCGCCGAAGATCACGAATGCACAGGGATCGGCCTGGCGCGCGACGCGGGCTTTGGCGCGATCCTGGGCGGAAACGACTTCGCGGGTGGCGACATCCATCTCACGGCCCCTTCGCTTCGATATGCCCCCCAAATTCCTTGCGCATCGCCGAGAGTAGCCGATCGGCGAAAGCATGATCTTCGCGCGAGCGGAAGCGGGCATAGAGCGCCGCCGAGAGCACGTTCGCGGGCACGGCCTGTTCGATTGCCGCCATCAGGGTCCAGCGTCCCTCGCCCGAATCCGCCACCACGCCGGTAAAGCCTTCGAGCTTGGGATCCTGGGCGAGCGCGATGGCGGTGAGATCGAGCAGCCAGGACGAGATCACGCTGCCGCGCCGCCACACCTCGGCGATGTCCGCGACATCGAGATCGTAGTGCTCGTCGGCCGGCCGCTGCGCCGAAATCGCGCCTTTGAGGATGGCAAAACCCTCCGCATAGGCCTGCATCAAGCCGTACTCGATGCCGTTATGAACCATTTTGACGAAATGGCCTGCCCCGGAGGGACCGCAATGCATATAGCCGCGTTCCGGGCGCGGATCGCGGCCGTCGCGCCCGGCGGTATGCGCGATATTGCCGAGACCCGGAGCAAGACTTGCAAAGATCGGATCGAGATGCGCGACGATCGCGCGTTCGCCGCCGATCATCAGGCAATAGCCGCGCTCGAACCCCCACACCCCGCCGCTGGTGCCGACATCGACGTAATGAATCCCGCAGGTCTTGAGCTCACGTGCGCGGCGGACATCGTCCTTATAAAAGGTGTTGCCGCCGTCGATGACGATGTCGCCGGATTGGAGTGCACCCTTGAGCTGCGTCACGGCATTTTCGGTCACTTCGCCGGCCGGCAACATCAGCCAGACCGCGCGCGGCGCGTCGAGCTTGGCGACCATATCGTCGAGGCTGCGGACGCCGGACGCCCCTTGCGCGGAAAGCGAAGCGACGGCGTCGGCGCTCTTGTCGTAGACGACGCATGAATGGCCGTCGCCCATCAGCCGCCGCGTGATGTTGCCACCCATGCGGCCGAGTCCCACGACACCGAGCTGCATGCCGCTACCTCATCGCAGCGCCGCCCGCGCCGCCTGGGTGATGGCGGCGAGACCGGCTTCGAGATCGTGCGCCACATGAGCGCGCAACACCCGCCGGCCGCGCTCCGCCAGCACGCGGAAATCGCCGCGCGCCTGTGCCGCCTGGATCACCGCGAAGGTGGCCTTGCGGCCGGGAATGGCCGCATCGTTGGCGGCGTCCGCGGTGATCTCCAAAAACACGCCGGAATTCGGCCCGCCCTTGTAGGCCTGCCCGGTCGAGTGCAGAAAGCGCGGCCCGAATTGCAGGCAGGTCGCCACATGCTTGGCATCGCGCACGGCCGTGCGCAGCCCCTGCAGCGTGCGGATGTGGGCGTGGTCGCGCTCGAGATAGGCGAGGATGGCGAAATAGTCGCCGTCGTGGATGCGGTTGAAATGTGCGCCGAGCCAGCTCTCCAGCGTCGCATCGGCTCCGGCCTGCCGCAAAGCCTGCGCATTGCGTTCGTCGGTATAGAGCGCCACGCCATCCTGCTTGAAGACCGGCTTCTCCTCGGCAAGGGCGCCGGCGCTCTCATAGGCGTCGGTGAGCGCGCGCGTGGCGACTTTGCTCGCCTCCACATCCGGCTGGTCGAAGGGGTTGATGCCGATGACAGCGCCGGCGACAGCCGTCGCCATTTCGAAGCGGAAGAACTCTTGCGCAATGAGCTCCTTCGAGGCGAGCCCGATCAGCGCCACCGGATGCCCGGCCTGCAGCAGCGCATCGAGCCTGGCATCCTGGGCCGGGTCGGCGTCGGCGGCATTGCGCAAGTAGATGAAGAACCGGTGCGAATCATAGACCGCCGGTTCGCCGAGCGGCTCGTCGGCAATCGGGATGATGCCCCTGCCTTGCTTGCCGGTCGATTCGGCGAGCAATTGCTCCGCCCAGGCGCCGAACGCGCCGAGCGAGGGCGAGGCGATGATGGTCACCTTGTCGCGTCCGCGCAGCGCGGCCACGCCCGTGGCGATGCCAAGCTCCGCACCCGGGTTCTGCGCCGGCGGCACTTCCGGCCCGCACGAGCGCACCATAACGCAAGCTGCTTGAAGAAAAGCCCGCACGTCGCGGCCCATAACCGCCAGCGGCACGGTGCCGAATGGGGAGAGCACCGAATAACGGCCGCCGATGCTCGGCACACCGAGGAACACCCGCCGAAAGCCTCGCTGCTCGGCGAGGTTTTCCAGCGCGCTGCCCGGATCGGTGATGGCCACAAAGTGCCTGGCGGCATCGGCGGCGCCGATCTTTGCCGCCGCCTTGTCGAAGAAATACTCCATCAGCACGTCCGGCTCGAGCGTGGTGCCGGATTTGCTCGATACGATGAACAAGGTGCGCGCCGGATCGATTCTGCGCTCGAAATTCTGCACCTGAGCCGGGTCCGTAGAATCGAGAACGTGCAGTCTCGGGAAGCCCGGTGCCGGACCGAGGCTCTCCGCCAGCACCTCGGGGCCGAGGCTCGATCCCCCCATGCCGAGCAATAGCACGTCGCGAAAGCCCTGCGCGCGCACTTCGGCGGCGAACTCCGTAAGGCGCGGTAGACCGTGCAATTGCGCGTCGACGACGTCGAGCCAGCCGAGCCAATCGGCTTCGTCCCCGCCGGTCCACAGCGACGCATCCTCGCGCCAGAGTCGGCGGACATTGCCCGCTGTGCGCCAGCGCTCTGCGGTGTCGTCGGCGCCCTGCCTGAGTGCCGGCGGCAGCGACAGAGCCTGCTCGTTGAGTGCCTTGCCCAACAGGTGCCGCCGCTTGCCGGCAAGCGCGCCGAGGAGCTTGTCGAAGGAATCGGAAAACAGCATCACGCCGTCGGCCACGAGCTTCCTGGTGACGGCGTCGAGCGAGATGCCGGCGCGCTCGAGCGCGGCGAGGTTTTGCGCAGCTGACTTAAGGTCGGCGGTAAGCGTGTCGCTTACCCGGCCATGGTCGCGGAAGGCGTCGATGGTCTGCTGGGGCATGGTGTTGACGGTCTGCGGACCGATCAACTCCTCGACATAGAGCACGTCCCTGTATTGCGGATTTTTGGCCCCCGTCGAGGCCCACAACAGCCGTTGCGGCCGCGCGCCGAGCGCTTGCAGCCGCTCCCAGCGCGCTCCGGAAAAAAGCTTCTGCCAGCGCTGATAGGCGAGCTTGGCGTTGGCCACGGCGACCTTGCCGCGCAACGCCAGCAGCGCCGAGCGTTCGGATTGGCTCGTCGCGCGCGTTGCCGCTTCTTCCAGCACCTTGTCGACGGCGGTATCGATGCGGCTGACGAAGAAACTGGCGACGCTGGCGATGCGCGCGATCGGCGCACGCGCCGCCACGCGGGCTTCCAGCGCGCCCAAATAGGCCTTGACGACTTCTTCGTAGACTTGCTGCGAGAACAGCAGGGTGATGTTGATGTTGATGCCTTCGCTCAGCATCTCGCGGATGGCTGGAAGCCCCTCGGGGGTCGCCGGGATTTTGATGAACACGTTCTCGCGCTGCACCGCGGTCCACAGCCGCCGCGCTTCCGTCATGCTCGCGGCGGTGTCGCGCGCGAGATAGGGCGACACTTCCAGGCTGACGAAGCCATCCCGACCTTCCGTGCGATCATAGAGCGGCCGCAGCATGTCGGCGGCGGCGGCGATATCGGCGGTGGCCAGGCGCTCGAATATCGTACTGACCGTGGTTTGGCCATTGTCGATGAGTTGTTTGATCTGCTCGTCGTAAAACGCGGTCTCGCCGATAGACTTTTCAAAGATCGACGGGTTCGAGGTGATGCCGGCAAGGCCATCCTCGTCGATCAGCTTCTGCAGATGGCCGTTCTGGATGATCTCGCGCGACAGGAAATCGAGCCAGACTGACTGGCCTTTTTCGGCAAGCGCTCGCAACGGGTTCATGAGTTTTTCCATTTCGCGATCTGCGTCTTGGCGGCTTCGACGACGTGTTCCGCCGTGAAGCCGAAGGCCTTCATCACATCTTTTAGCGGCGCCGACGCGCCGAAACTGTGCATGCCCACCATGGCCCCTCCAACTCCCACATAACGTTCCCAGCCGCAGGCTGCGCCGGCCTCTACGGAAACCCGCGCCTTGACCCCTTGCGGCAGCACGCTCTGCCGATAGGCCTCATCCTGCCGGTCGAACAGCTCCCAGGACGGCAGACTGACGACGCGCGCGGCGATGGCCTCACCCGCCAGCATCTCGGCAGCCTGGACACACAATGCCACTTCGCTGCCGGTCCCGATGAGGATGACGTCGGGCGGACTGTCCGGCGCCTCGGACAGGGTATAGCCGCCCCTGGCGACGCCGGAAGCGGCAGCGTAGCGGTTGCGGTCAAGCGTTGGAACCGGCTGCCGACTGAGCACAAGGCAGACCGGCGCCTCGTTTTGCCCAATGACGAGCCGCCATGCTTCGAGCACCTCATTGGCATCGGCGGGACGGATGACGATCAGATCGGGGACCGCGCGCAGTCCCATGAGCTGTTCGACCGGCTGATGCGTCGGTCCGTCCTCGCCGAGCCCGATGGAGTCGTGAGTGAACACGTAAATAACCGGCAGGTGCATCAAGGCGGCAAGCCGCATCGGCGGCCGCATGTAGTCGGAAAAGACCAAAAAGCTCGAACCGAACGGGCGCAGTCCGTCGAGCGCAAGCCCGTTGAGCACGGCCCCCATGGCGTGCTCGCGAATGCCAAAATGCAGGTTGCGCCCGGCCGGCTCGTCGGGCTGGAAATTGCCGGCCGAATCAAATTTCAGCGGCGTCTTGGTTGAGGAGCCGAGGTCGCCGGCGCCGCCGAGGAGCCACGGATAATGCTGCGCGATGGCGTTGAGCACCTTGCCTGAGGACTCGCGCGTGGCGAGCCCCTTGGCATCGGCCGCAAACGCCGGCAGATCGGCATCCCAATGTGGCGGCAGGGCGCGCCTTTCGATTGCCTCCAGCCGCGCACCGAGCTCGGGATAGCGCCGGCAGTATTCGGCGAATTTTTCCTTCCAGCGATCATGCTCGGCACGACCGCGCGCCCCGATCCCCTCGCTGAAATGATCGTACACGCCGTCGGGAACAAGGAAGGCACTGTCCTGCGGCCAGCCGTAAGCGCGCTTGGCTAGCCTGACCTCCTCTTCGCCGAGCGGCTCGCCATGCGCGGCGCTGGTGTCGTGCTTGTTCGGCGCCCCATACGCGATATGGCTGTCGACGATGATGAGCGTCGGCCGATCGCTGGTCTTCTCGAAGCGATAAAGCGCCTCGGCAATCGCCTCGGTGTCGTTGGCGTCAGCGACCTGCCGGACCTCCCAGCGATAGGCGCGAAACCGCGCCGCGACGTTCTCGGTAAAGGTCAGCGCGGTGCCGCCGTCGATGGTGATGTGATTGTTGTCGTAAATCCAGCACAGGTTCGACAGCTGCAGATGGCCGGCGAGCGAGGCCGCTTCGCTCGCCACGCCTTCCATCAGATCACCGTCGCTGCAGAACGTGTAGATTTTGAAATTGAACAAGCAACAATCCGGGCGGTTAAAGCGGCTGGCCAGAAAGCGGCCACCGATTGCCATGCCGACGCTGTTGCCGCAGCCCTGGCCGAGCGGACCGGTCGTTGTCTCGACACCCGGCGTGAGGCCGTGTTCCGGATGGCCGGGACAGCGGCTGTGCAACTGGCGGAAGCGGCGGATGTCATCAAGGCTCACGGCCGGTCGGCCGCCTTCGCCCGGATCGCGCACCCGGGCGAGATGCAACAGCGCATAAAGCAGCATCGAGGCGTGGCCGTTCGAGAGAACAAAGCGGTCGCGATTCGGCCACTTCGGGTCGGCGCAATCGTAGCGTAGCACCCGCTGCCACAACGTGTAGGCGACCGGCGCCAGCGCCATCGGCGTTCCGGGGTGGCCGGACTTCGCCTTCTGCACGGCGTCCATCGCCAGCGTGCGGATCGTATCGATGCACAGCCGGTCCAGCCGGCGGTCGGCTTCGACTTGACCTGCAGCAATGACGGGTTCGCGCTTGCGAAAATCGGTCTCGGCCACGAAGCCCTCCAAAGCTTGAGCTGCATCTCCCCATTATAAACTCGCCGCTGCCTCAGGAAGTTCCAAATTGCCCTCGCCTGCACGCCTTCACGCCCTCTAACGCAAACGGCTATTGCCGGTATAATTAAGCGCCCAATGCGACCATTGGGCGTGCGGCACGCGCCGCCCAACGTCGTCTGCCGGAGCGAAAATGCCATGCCGCAACAGCGCGCAGCGACCCCATTGTTGCCGGCTCTGCTGACGTTTTTCATCGCAATCCTGCCGGCCATTGCCATTGCGCTGGCGCCAACCAACACGCCGGCGATATTCGCCGCCCCGGCCGCCGCAGGCAAACGCGCGATCGTGCTCGATATCGACGGCGCGATCGGGCCGGCCATGGCCGATTTCGTGGTGAGCACCATCAATGACGCAAGAAACCCAACCGTCGGCATCGTTGTTCTGCGCGTGAACACACCGGGCGGGCTCGATACCTCGATGCGGCAGATCGTCAGCGCGATCCTCGGCTCGCCGGTGCCAGTCGTCACCTTTGTTGCGCCGAGCGGCGCGCGCGCGGCGAGCGCCGGCACCTACATCGCTTATGCGAGCGCAGTCGCCGCCATGGCGCCGGGCACCAATATCGGGGCCGCCACGCCCGTGGCGTTGGGCGGCTCGCCGTTCGGCGGCGGCGAACAGAAGCCGCAGGGCAAGAAAGGCCAGCCCGCCGACGCCGAGACCCGCAAGATTCTCAACGACGCGATCGCCTACATCCGCAGCCTCGCCATGCTCAACGGCCGCAACGCCGATTGGGCCGCGGACGCGGTGCGCTCCGCCGCGAGCCTGCCGGCCAGCGAGGCGCTGTCGCATCACGTCATCGACGTGATCGCCAACGATGTCCCCGATCTCTTGCGCCAGATCGACGGCAAGACCGCAATCGTCAACGGCAAGCCGCAGCATCTGCAGAGCGCCGGCCTTTCCGTAGAAAACGCGCCGCAGGATTGGCGCACAAAGCTCCTGGAATTGATCACCGATCCGAACATCGCCTTCATCCTCATGCTGGTCGGCATCTATGGGCTGATCATCGAATTCTTCAACCCGGGCGCGGTGCTGCCCGGGCTCATCGGCGCCATCTCGCTGCTGGTCGCGCTCTATGCGCTCGCCTTCGTTCCAATCAACTATGCGGGTGCGGCTTTGGTCATTGTCGGCATCGGCCTGATGATCGCCGAGGTGCATATCGGCGCCTTCGGCGCGCTCGGTGTCGGCGGCATCGCCGCCTTCGTGATCGGCGCCTTGATGATGTTCCCGGCGCACACGCCGGGCCTGTCGCTGTCAACCGGCATCGTTGTGGGCACCGCCGTCGGCAGCGCCGCACTCCTGCTCGGAGCGCTCGCCGCGCTCGTGCGCGCGCGCTGGCGTCCGGTCGTGACCGGCGGCGAAGCTTTGATCGGCGCCGAAGGCGAAGCAGTATCGTGGGACGGCGAGGAGGGCCGCGTGCGCGTCGAAGGCGAAATCTGGCGCGCGCGCGCCGGCTCCCCGCTCAAAGTGGGAACGCACGTGAGGGTGCTCAAGCGCGACGGGCTGGTTCTCCTCGTGCAACCGCGGTGATCCGGCTTGCTTTAAGACGCGCGACAACAGACTGGCATTCGTCATGCGCGCGCGCCTGCGTTGGAGAAGTTGCAAATTGCTGGCCATCAAAGCGCGACATTGGATGTGATACAGTTCGTGTGACGGTTCGTTGGCAGCAGAGCTTCTTGTCGGTCAGAGAAAGCCTATCGCAACGCCCAACCTTGATGGCCGTTGCAATCGGCGGCGGCAGGGCGCGGACTGAACGAGCCACCTAGAACCGTCTTCGTGCAGCTTAAGTTCGGCGCCCCTCGCAGCGATCAGTCTCTCCACAGGAGTCTCCCATGATAATCGCCATCGCCGTCGTCGCCGTCCTCGTTGTCTTGTTCCTGTATGGCTCGATCCGCATCCTGCGCGAATACGAACGCGGCGTCGTCTTCACGCTCGGCCGCTATACCGGGACCAAGGGCCCCGGACTCATTCTGCTTTATCCGTTCGTGCAGCAGATGGTGCGCGTCGACCTGCGCGTGGTGGTCGACGAAGTGCCGCCGCAGGACGTGATTTCGCGGGACAATGTTTCGGTCAAGGTAAGCGCGGTCCTCTATTTCCGCGTGGTCGATGCCGAGCGCGCGGTGATCCAGGTCAACAATTTTCTCGCCGCCACCAGCCAGCTGGCGCAGACCACCTTGCGGTGGGTTTTGGGCAAGCACGATCTCGACCAGATGCTCGCCGAGCGCGACAAGCTCAACGCCGACATTCAGGACGTGCTCGACCACCAGACCGAGGGCTGGGGGGTCAAGGTCTCCAATGTCGAGATCAAGCGCATTGACCTCGACGAAAGCATGGTGCGCGCCATTGCCCGCCAGGCGGAGGCCGAGCGCGAGCGGCGCGCCAAGATCATCAATGCCGAGGGCGAATTCCAGGCCGCACAGAAACTGCTCGACGCCGCCCGCGTGCTCGCCCCGGTGCCACAGGCCATGCAGCTGCGGTATCTCGCCGCCCTCTTCGACATCGCCGGCGACCGCGCCTCGACCATCGTCTTCCCCTTCCCGATCGAGCTGGCGCAGGTTATGCGCGCCCAAGGCATGGGAGCGCAGGGCGTGGGGGCACAGGGCTTGAGCGCGGCAACTCCGGGCACGGCTGCGCCGCGGACATGACACCATCCTCGAAGAGCGAGCGGGGACGGGGAGCATTCTGCAAGCCGAGGGTTTACGAACCCAACTAGTGCTCACCTCATCCTGGCGCGGCCGGCCGGACCCGCTAGGCGCTCGAAAGAAGGAGGCCGACGCACAAACGGCCTTACCCATCACGGCTCGGCGTTTCGCACCGAGCGCCTTTAGGGGGGATGACGGGCCCATTGGGGAACAATAAAAGCGCGATTTAGCTTGAACGACGGCGCAGCAGTGTTATGCGTCGCCAGTCACGCGGCCGTCGGGGGATGCGCCGCGTGTTTTACGACAATTCGTGAGACTTCTTCGTAGCACTGGGCATCGAGCATGCGCGTGATCGTCCCAATTTCCGTCGGGGGCTGGGCCCGTTTGTTCAGCCGCTGGGACATTATTGCCGTTCTGCTCATCCTCGGTCTGCTGGTGTTTCTCGGCGAGGCGAGCCGTCATCTGCTCGAGCCACTCGCCGAACTGCAGCGGCAGCCACCGTCGCTCGATCCCGGCAATTTGCCGGAATATGCCGCGCGCACCACGCTGCGCATGTTCGTGGCAATGGCGCTGTCGCTCCTCTTCACCTTCACCTATGCGACGCTGGCGGCCAAGAGCCGGCGCGCCGAGCGCCTGCTCATTCCGCTGCTCGACATTCTGCAGTCCGTTCCGATTCTCGGGTTTATCTCGGTGACGGTCGTGTTCTTCATGGCGCTGGCGCCCGGGCGCGTGCTCGGCGCGGAATTCGCCGCCATCTTCGCGATCTTCACCAGCCAGGCCTGGAACATGGCGTTTAGCTTCTACCAGTCGCTGCGCACGGTGCCGGCCGAACTCGAAGAGGCCTCGCGTAGCTTCCACCTCACGCCCTGGATGCGCTTCTGGCGCCTCGACGTGCCGTTCGCAATGCCGCAGCTCATCTGGAACATGATGATGTCGATGTCGGGGAGCTGGTTCTTCGTGGTCGCCTCCGAGGCGATCAGCGTCGGCAACACCACGGTGACGCTGCCGGGCGTCGGCTCGTACATCGCTTTGGCCATCCAACAGCGCAATCTCAAAGCGGTCGGCTTTGCAATCGCGGCGATGCTCGTCGTGATCCTGATCTATGATCAGGTCCTGTTCCGTCCGCTGGTCGCCTGGGCGGATCGCTTCCGCTTCGAGCAGGAGGCGGGCAGCACGCCGCCGGGCTCATGGGTATTCGACGTGATGCGCCGCTCGGGCATCATCGAGCGAATGATCCAGCCCTTTGCGGCGCTCTGGCGCCTTTCCATGCGGCCGCATGGGAAGGAGAGCCCGGCACCGCCCAAAGCCGCAGCGAGGCCGGCCTACAAGTGGTTGGCCTACACTCTCGGCCTCGTCGGCGCCGCGATCGCGGCCTTGTTGCTGTGGCAGGTTGTGCGCTTCTTCGTACACAATATCGGTCTCGGCGACCTCGGCGTCACGATGTCCCTCGGCCTGCTGACGCTTGCGCGCGTCGTCATCCTCATCGCCATCGCCAGCGTCATCTGGGTGCCGATCGGGGTCTGGATCGGCACCCGCCCGCGCGTCGCCAATATGGCGCAGCCGATCGCGCAGTTCCTCGCCGCCTTCCCGGCCAATCTGTTGTTTCCGATCGCGGTGTCGCTGATCGTGGCCTGGAAGCTCAATCCGAATATCTGGCTCAGTCCGCTGATGATCCTCGGCACGCAATGGTACATTCTCTTCAACGTCATCGCCGGAGCGGCGGCGATCCCGGCCGAATTGCGGGCCTGCGCCGCCAATCTGCGGGTGCGCGGCTGGCTGTGGTGGCGCCGCATCGCGCTGCCCGCAGTCTTTCCCTATTACGTCACCGGCGCGATCACCGCCTCGGGCGGGTCGTGGAACGCGAGCATCGTCGCCGAAGTGGCGTCCTGGGGGAATGAGCACCTGCAGGCCGCGGGTCTCGGCGCTTATATTGCGCACGAGACCGATGTAGGCGATTTCAACCGCATCGTGCTCGGGATTGCCGTGATGAGCTTCTTCGTCGTCATCGTCAACCGCGCGTTCTGGCGGCCACTTTATCATTACGCCGAACGCAAATTCCGGCTGGGCTGAGTCAAATGACCGCCGCACTTCTCGACGTTCACGAGCTCCGGCAATCGTTTCCGCGTCCCGACGGCGGCGAGCATCTGGTGCTCGACGGCGTCGAGCTCAAGCTCGAGCAGGGCCAGATCGTCGGCCTGTTGGGGCGCACCGGTTCCGGCAAGTCGACGCTGTTGCGTCTGATCGCCGGCCTGGCGCAGCCCGCGGGCGGCTCCATCACCTATCTCGGCCAGGCCGTGGTGGGCCCGGCGCCCGGCATCGCCATGGTGTTCCAGTCGTTCGCGCTGTTTCCCTGGCTCACCGTTCTGGAAAACGTGCAGCTCGGGCTCGAGGCGCTCGGCCTTCCCGAAGCCGAAATCCGCAAGCGCGCACTCGCGGCGATCGACCTGATCGGCCTTGACGGCTACGAGTTGGCCTATCCGCGCGAACTCTCCGGCGGCATGCGCCAGCGGGTCGGGTTTGCCCGCGCGCTCGTCGTCCATCCCAACATTCTCTTGATGGACGAGCCGTTCTCGGCACTGGACGTGCTCACGGCGGAGACGCTGCGCACCGACTTTCTCGAACTGTGGGGCGAAGGCAAGCTGCCGATCAAGGGCGTCATTCTGGTCACCCACAATATCGAGGAAGCGGTGTTGATGTGCGACCGCATTCTTCTGTTCTCCACCAATCCGGGCCGCATCATCAGCGAGATCACGGTCGAATTGAAGCAGCCGCGCAATCGGCTCGACCCGCAATTCCGCGATCTGGTGGAGAAAATCTACGTGGCGATGACGGCGCGCAAGCCGACGCCGCTGCAGCCGGAAGCCGTCGCGCCGATCACGATCAACACGGTGCTGCCGCGCGTCTCCGCCAATCTTCTCTCCGGGCTTATGGAAACACTCGATGGCCAGCCCTACGCCGGGAAAGCCGACTTGCCGGTGCTCGCCGACGAACTGCACATGGAGGTCGACGATCTGTTCCCGGTCGCCGAAAGCCTGCAGATGCTGCACTTCGCCGAGGTCGAGGGCGGCGATATCAAGCTCACCGATATCGGCAAGCAATTCGCCGTATGCGGCATGGACGATCGCAAAAGACTCTTCCAGCGTCAGCTTCTGACCTATGTCCCGCTGGCCTCCCACATCCGCCGAGTCCTGGCCGAACGCGCCAATCATGTGGCGCCGAAGAGTCGCTTTCTGGACGAATTGGAGGACCACATGAGCGAGGACGATGCCGAGCACACGCTGCGCGCGGTGATCGCCTGGGGCCGCTTTGCCGAAGTGTTCGCCTATGACGACGATTCCGGCACATTCAGCCTCGAAAATCCGTCCTAGCGCCGCTTTTTCAGCGTACTTTCGCGATATTGAACCAATTCGCCATAAACGGATAATTAGACAGGACGGACTTTACGCAGCGAACGGCTGTGGCTGAGGGAGGCGAGCATGGTCTTGCGGGTTGCTGAAAATCCTGGTCGCGCGCGCTCTTATCTTTTGGTCGCATCACTCGCGCTGAACTTGGCTTTTGCCGCAGTGACGGGCGCGATGGCCCTGCGCCAGGTCCACAAAGCCCCGATCCCGCTCAAGCCCGTCGCGGGGATGGAGCGGAGCATGGGATTTCATCTCGCTCGCATTGCCGCGAGTTTGCCGCCAAACGATGCGCAGATCCTGCGCGAGGAGGTCAATGCCGAGGCGGTCAAGCTCGCGGCAGCGGAGGCGGAAATCCGCCTGTCGAAGGAGGCGGTCCGCGACAGCCTGCGCGCAGACCCGTTCGATCCGCGCGCGGTACGCACGGCGATGGCGGAGACCAGCACGGCGCGCGACCATCTCTTCCGCCTGCTTCATAATGCCTTCGCCATCGCGACGGAAAGAATGTCGGCCGCGGGCCGCCAGAGCCTCGCTGACTGGCCGGCGAACCGCCACGACAGCACTGTTGTGACGCAGTGAAGCGCTAACGCATCGCTCAGCGCGTCGCGCGGCGCCGCGCCTTCACCGCAATCGCCAATAGCGCGCGCTCGGCAATGACGTCGGCCAGCGCCGCGTTGCGGCGTGATTCGAGCACGGCCACGGCCAGCTCCGCCATGGCAGCCGCAAGCCGCGAGGCATTCCATAATTTGAGCGCCGCTTCGATTGCCCCCTTGCGGCGGAATTGTGCCGGCGGCACCGCCGTGTCGACGGAAAAACGCTCACCCTCTTCGATCGCCGTGCGCCACTTGTGCAGCTGCGCCAGCTGGCGCTGAGCGGCGAAAAAGATCGAGCCCACCGAGGTGCCGGCGCTGCGCGCCTTGGCGAGCTGCATTTCGAGCTCCGCCGCTTTGCCGGCGAACGCCGCATCGACGATCTCATCAAGCGCAAGCGAGGATGCGTCGGAAACTACCGCCGCCACGTCCTCGACGCCGACGCGCTCCTTGCCGCGCGCGTAAAGCGCGAGCTTACGGATCTCGTTGCGTGAGGCAACGCGATCGCCGCCCAAAAGCGGCAGCAGCACCGCGCGCGCATCGGGCGCCAGCGTCAGCCCCGCGGCCCGCATCTCCTCCTCGACGAGCCGCGCCCGGGCGCGCTCATCGTCGGCGTAGCAGGGCAATGCCGCCGCGTTGTTGGCGCGCTCGATCAACAGGCGCAAAGGCGCGTTGCGCCGTAAGTCGCCAGCTTCGATCACCACGCGGCATTCGCCGGCGCGTAATGTCAGCACGGGCTGCACTGCCGGCGCGATGTTGCGGTTGCCGGCTTTGACCAAGACCGCGCGCCGCGCGCCGAATAGTGGCACCGTCTGGGCTTCCTCGACCAGGCGCGACGGCTCGGCTGCGAGGTCCTCGCCTTCGAGCCTCGCCAGCATGAATGGGTCGTGCGGGTCGTCGACGGAGGCTTTGATCAGCGCATCGACGCGCTCGCTCACCAGGCCGGCATCGGGCCCGAATACGAGCACGACCGGCCGCGCCGGATCGGGGCGGGTGACGAAAGCATCAACCTCTGCGGCTCTGATCGCGACCATGTTTCACATCAATTCTCGATCCCCGCGAAAGCCGGACTGCAGAGGCAGATATCGCCAGCACATTCGCTTCCTCCCGCCTTCACACGCCTCGCGCGAGCGCGACGGCGACGAGCGAAAAAAAAGCCGCACGTCAGGCCACCACGTTGACGATCCGCCGCGGCACGATGATGATTCTTTTCGGCTGCTTGCCGGCGAGTGCCTTTTTCACTGCGTCGAGCGCCAGCACAGCGGCTTCGATGTCGGCGCCGGCGCCCTCGCGCGCCACGGTGACTTCGGCGCGCTTCTTGCCGTTGATCTGCACCGGCAGCGTCACCGTGTCCTCGACCAGAAGCGCGCGTTCGACCGCGGGCCAAGGCGCCTGTGCAACCAGCGTGTCGTGGGCGAGTACCGCCCAGCATTCCTCGGCGAGATGCGGCATCATCGGCGCGAACAGCTGCACCAGGATGTCGGCCGCTTCACGCATTGCCCAGCGCAGGTCGGGCGCAAGCTTGTCCTCGTCGATTTCGCCAATGGTCGCGGACAGCGCATTGGCGAATTCATAGATGGCGGCGACGCAGACGTTGAAGTGCAGCTTCTCGATATCTGTGGTGACGGTGTCCAGCGCCCTGTGCGTGGCCTTGCGCAACGCAGCCGCCGCCGGCGAAAATCGCGCCGGACGCTCTGCCGGGGCGCCGCGCGCGATCTCGCCAGATTCGCCGACCAGCCGCCATAGCCGCTGCACGAAGCGCGCGGCCCCCTGCACGCCCTTTTCGGTCCAGTTGACGTCGCGGTCAGGCGGCGAATCCGACAGCATGAACCAGCGCGCCACGTCGGCGCCGTAGGCGGCGATGATGTCGTCGGGGTCGACCGTGTTATGCTTCGACTTCGACATCTTCTCGATCGGACCGATCGTCACCTCCTCGCCGGTGGCGACCAAAATGGCGCGCCGCCGTCCGCCGTCGGTCTCGACTTTCACTTCCGCGGGCGCAGCCCATTCGCCGCTCCTGGTGCGGAACGTCTCGTGCACCACCATGCCCTGGGTGAACAGGCCGGCGAACGGCTCGTCGAGCCCGACATGGCCGGTCGCCTTCATGGCGCGGGTGAAGAAGCGGCTGTAGAGCAGATGCAGGATTGCGTGCTCGATGCCCCCGATATATTGGTCAACCGGCATCCAGGCATCGACCATCTTGCGCTCGGTCGGCGCGCTCTCGATCCAAGGATCGGTGAAGCGCTCGAAATACCAGGACGAGTTGACGAACGTGTCCATCGTGTCGGTCTCGCGCGTTGCGTGCTTGTTGCCGCATCGCGGGCAGGCGACGTGCTTCCAGGTCGGGTGATGATCGAGCGGATTGCCGGAGCGATCGAAGCTCACATCCTCGGGCAGCGTCACCGGCAAATCCTGTTCGGGCACCAGCACGATGCCGCAGGAGTCGCAATGGATCACCGGAATAGGACAGCCCCAATAGCGCTGCCGCGAGATCCCCCAGTCGCGCAGCCGATAATTGACTTGCCGCTCGGCAACAGGCTGATTGCGGCGCGTTTCCTTCTCTAGTCGACGCGCAACGTCTTCGCGCGCCTGCGCCGGCGTCAGGCCATCGAGAAAACGCGAGTTGATCATGCGGCCGTCGCCCTCATAGGCAGTGTCGGTAATCCGGAAGGTCTTCGGGTCCTGATCGGGCGGGCAGACCACGGGTATGTTGCCGAGGCCGTACGTGTTGACGAAGTCGAGATCGCGCTGGTCATGAGCCGGGCAGCCGAAGATAGCCCCGGTGCCGTACTCCATGAGGATGAAATTCGCCACATAGACCGGCAGCTTCCAGTCGGCATCGAACGGATGCGCGGCCTTCATTCCAGTGTCGAAGCCGAGCTTCTCCGCCTTGTCGATGATTTCCTGCGCGGTACCTTGGCGCTTGCACTCGGCGATGAAGGTGGCGAGCGCCGGATTACTCTTCGCCGCCGCCAGCGCCAGCGGATGATCCGGCGACAGCGCCATGAATTTGGCGCCGAACAGAGTGTCGGCGCGGGTGGTGAAAATCTCAAGCTCGCTCTCGCCGTTCGGCGTGGTCTTGGGATCGAGCGCGAAACGGATCAGCAAGCCATCCGAGCGGCCGATCCAGTTCTTCTGCATCAGCCGCACCTTCTCGGGCCAGCGCGGCAATCGATCGAGCGATTCGAGCAGGTCCTGTGCGTATGCGGTGATCTTGAAGAACCACTGCGTGAGCTCGCGCTGCTCGACCGGCGCGTCCGAGCGCCAGCCGCGGCCCTCGATCACCTGCTCGTTGGCGAGCACGGTCTGCTCGACCGGATCCCAGTTCACCTTCGACTTCTTACGCTCGACCAGGCCGTCGCGCAGAAAATCCAGGAACATTTTCTGCTGATGCTTGTAATAGGCCGGATCGCAGGTGGCGATCTCGCGGCCCCAGTCGAGCGATAACCCCATCGACTTGAGTTGCTTTTTCATCGCATCGATGTTGTCGTAGGTCCATTGTCTGGGATGAACCTTGCGCTCCATCGCGGCGTTCTCCGCCGGCATGCCGAAGGCGTCCCAACCCATCGGATGCAGCACCGCAAAGCCCATTGCCCGCTTGAACCGCGCCACCACGTCGCCCATCGTGTAGTTGCGCACGTGGCCCATATGGATGCGCCCCGACGGATAGGGGAACATCTCCAGCACGTAGTATTTCTTGCCGAGGTCGCGGTTGGGCGTGGCGAAGATGCTGCGCTGGTCCCAGACTTTCTGCCAGCGAGGCTCCACTTCGGCGGCGTTGTAGCGTTCCGCGGACATCGAATTACCGTTGCGGCATTTGATCGACCTTGGCGCTGACTAGGACACCAAAAGCGCGGATGGGTCAATTGGAGCAAAAGAGCTTGCCCAAACATGCAAACGCAGTTAGCCGCTAGGGAGGAAAGCCGGACATGCAATACACCACCCTTGGCCGCACCAACCTCACGGTCAGCGTCGCCGGCCTTGGCACCGGCGGCTTTTCCCGCATGGGGCTGAAGTCCGGAAAGAGCGAGGAGGAGGCCGCGCGGCTTGTGTGTGAGGCCGTCGAGCTCGGCGTCAACTTCATCGACACCGCGCCGCCCTACGGCACCGAAGCCGTGGTCGGCCGGGCGCTCAAATCGTTGCGCCGGGACCGGGTGGTGGTGGCGACGAAATCCACCGTGCGGCGCGGCGGCGAATGGTGGACGCCGGCGCGCGTGTCCGCCAGCCTCGACAATTCGCTGCGGGTCATGGGCACCGATTATGTCGACGTGTTCAACCTGCATGCAGTCGAGCCGCACATGTACGACTACGCGCGCGCTACGCTCGCCCCGGCGCTCGTCAGGGAGAAGGAGAAAGGCAAGATCAGGCATATCGGGCTAACCGAAAATCCGATCGTCGATTTCACCAACGAGGCGCTCAAGCGCGCACTGGCCGACCCGGTCTGGGAAGTGTTCATGGTCGGCTTCCACATGTTGCATCAGGGTGCGCGTCAAAACGTGTTTGCCTTCACCCGCGAGAAGGGCATCGGCACGCTGATCATGTTCGCGGTGCGCCGCATTTTCGCCGATCCGCCGCGGATCGCCCGTGAGATGAAGGCGCTCGCGGCCAAGGGGCTGGTCGAACAAAGGCTCGCGGAAAACGACGATCCCCTCGACTTTCTTCTCCACCCAGGCGGCGCCGACAGCCTGATTGACGCTGCCTACCGGTTTGCGCGCCACGAGCCCGGTGCCGACGTGGTGCTGTTCGGCACCGGTGACACCGCCCATCTGCGCGCGAACATCGCCTCGCTGCTCAAGCCTCCCCTGCCGGAGCCGGACCGGGCCAGGCTCGCTGCTCTGTTCGGTCACCTCAAAGGCATCGGGCTCGACGGTCACCACGGACAGGGCTGATCCTCGGCCACATTCGCGGCGCACAGCACGAAAGGACAAGCTCTCGTGACATCGACCCGGCCCATACCGGTTTTCGACGGCCACAACGACGCGCTGTCGCGTCTATTCCGGCGCGGCGAACAGGCCATTGCCGGGTTCCTCGAAGGCGACAAGAAGGTCCAGCTCGATCTCACCAAGGCGCGCGCCGGCCACTTTGCCGGCGGGCTGTTTGCGATTTTCGTTTCCTCGCCGGAGCGCAAGGACGGCACCAGCGCAAAGGCGCCTTCATCCGAACCCGGCTCCGTCCCCGACCCGACCGCTGTTCGCGAGCCGGCGGCGGTCGAGGTGGCAGACGCGCAGCGCACCGTCTTCGCCATGGCCTCGCTGCTCTACCGCATCGAGCGGCACTCGCAGGGCCGTGTTCGCGTCTGCCGCACCGTTGCGGAGATCGAAAACTGTCTGCGCGACGATGCGCTTGCTGCGGTGCTGCACATCGAGGGTGCCGAGGCGATTGATCCCGGCTTCGAAATTCTCGATGTGCTGCACGCGGCCGGCCTGCGCTCGCTCGGCCCGGTCTGGAGCCGGCCAAATGCGTTCGGCCACGGCGTGCCATTTCGCTGCCCGTCTTCACCCGATACTGGACCGGGCCTGACCGACCTCGGCAAGGCGCTGATCGACGCCTGCAACCGCTTGTGCATTTTGATAGACCTGTCGCACCTTAACGAGCGCGGCTTTTGGGACGTCGCCGAACGCAGCACCGCGCCGCTCGTCGCCACCCATTCGAATGCGCACGCGATCAGCCCACACTCGCGCAACCTCACCGACAAACAACTGGAAGCGATCGGCCGCTCCGGCGGCCTGGTCGGCGTCAATTTCGCGGTCAGCTTCCTGCGCGCCGACGGCGGGCGCGACCGGAATACGCCGCTCGATATGATCGTCACCCACATCGAGCATATGCTCGAGCGGGTCGGCGAGAATGGCGTCGGCTTCGGTTCTGATTTCGACGGTGCGCCGATTCCGGCGGAGCTGGGCAATGCCGCCGGGCTGCAGAAGGTTGTGCAAAAGCTGCGGGAGCGCGGATTTGGCGAAATGCTGATCGAGAAACTGTGCTTCCGCAATTGGCTGCGCGTCCTTAACCGGACCTGGGAATGACAGATGCGCTATCTGGCCTGCGCGCCTCCTTCGGGGATCACAATCCGTAGTGCGCGCCGACATAGTCAAGGGCAGGAAAACTGGAGCTACACTGGCCGCGTTGCCACGCGCGCAAGCGGTTTTTCAACGTGCAAACGCTGACGGGCGTCATGCCGGGCATTATCGTCCGGCACTGCACACTTGCTCACCGTAGCGACGGCTACAGCTATCGGGGCCGCGCCGGCTTCCGTGCGATAAAATTGGTGGTATCCGGCGCGGGAAAATTCGATGAAAAATCTTGGCTACCCAGACCTGCACGCCCATGTCGCGGCTCTCGAGCGGCGCGGGCTGCTCGTGCGCGTGCAGCGGCCGATCAACAAAGATACTGAGATGCACCCACTGGTGCGCTGGCAATTTCGTGGCGGCATCCCGGAAGCGCAGCGCAAGGCGTTCTTGTTCGAAAACGTTGTCGACAGCAGAGGGCGCAGGTACGACATACCGGTGGCGGTCGGCATCCTCGCGTCCAATCGTGAAATCTACTCGATCGGCATTGGCTGCAAGGTCGAAGACATCAAGAAGAACTGGGATCGTGCCGAGCAGCACCAGATTGAGCCCAAGCTCATCGACAATCCACCCTGCCAGGAGATCGTGGTCGAAGGCGCAGCGTTGAGCGAACCGGGCAAGGGCGTGGACGCGCTGCCGATCCCGATTTCGACGCCCGGCTTCGACAACGCGCCCTACGCCTCGTGCTCGATGTTCATCACCAAGGATCCCGAAACCGGAGCGCAGAACATCGGCAATTACCGCGCCATGGTGAAGAGCCCGACGCGCCTGGGCATGAATCCGGAGATCGAGCTCAACCAGGGCATCCACGAGCATTGGCTCAAATACAAGGCGCGCGGCGAGAAAATGCCCGCAGTGCTAATGCTCGGCGCGCCGCCGGCGGTCACCTTCGCCTCGGTGCACAAGCTGCCCAAGCAGCTCGACGAGCTTGCGGTTGCGGGCGGGCTTGTCGGTGCGCCGATCCGCACGTGCAAGGCGCGCACCGTCGATTTGATAGTACCGGCGGAAGCCGAGATCGTGGTGGAAGGCTACATCGACACCGAATGGCTGGAACCGGAAGGCAGCTTCGGCGAATCGCACGGCTACATGAACCTGAAGGAATACAATGCTTTCATGGACGTAACCGCGATTACGCGCCGCCGGGACGCGATGCTGGTTTCGATCATCAGCCAGGTCACCCCGAGCGAATCGAGCCTGATCAAGCGGGTGGCCTATGAACCGGCGTTCCTGCATCATTTGCGCCGCCACTTGAGCATCAGCGGCGTCACCCGCGTGTTCATGCACGAGCCGCTGACCAACTTGCGCAAGCTGATCGTCATTCAGATGAAGTCCGATACGCTGGAAGCGGAAGTCTGGCGTGCGTTGTACGGCGCCTCGTCCTATTCGTCCTCCGTGGGAAAAATCACCATCGCGGTGAACGAAGACATCGATCCGGAAAATCTCGACATGGTGATGTGGGCGCTATCCTACCGCATGCGCCCGCACCAGGACCTGCGCATCCTCGACCATAGGGACATGGGGCACGGTCCGCGCGCCGGGGCCGACGACAATCACTACGAGGCGACTGACTCGGCGATGCTAATCAACGCCATGCTCAAGCGGCCGTATCCGCCGATCTCGCTGCCGGCGCGCGAATATATGGAAAACGCCAAAAAGATCTGGGAGGAGCTCGGCCTGCCGCCGCTGGCGCCACAGGCGCCCTGGTTCGGCTATTCGCTCGGGCAGTGGCCGGAGGAGTTCAAGCTCGAGGCCGAGCGTGCCGTGCGCGGCGATTATTGGACTACCGGCGAAAGCATCAAACAGAGGCGGCGCAACGACAAGCGGCTGAACGATCCGTATCTGTCGCTATAGCGTCCTCGGCGCAGCGCCCGGTCATTTCGAAACGCGATTGCCGGCCGATTGTGCCGAACTGCAAGTGCGACATCGGCGCCCTACATGCGGCATGGAAATTGGTGTAGTTTAGCTGCGAGCTGCCAGCGGACATGCCGATCTCTGCGCGAGCGGAATCAAAGGCAGCGATTGTGCCCACGGCGGGCTAGCACTGCAAAGCTCGATCATCGATTCCCTAGGCCTGCCGCGGAGCGGAAGGCGCATTGTCGTGTGCGAATCAATGAGTTCTCGCGCGCCCAGCTTCGTGGATTGCCGCCACAGCGCCGGACGAGATCGGCTGGCGAGTGAAACCTCCATTCCGGGCGCGCTTTCGGGACCGTGGGAGCGCGCGTGTCGACGCGACAGCCCGCAAGCGTGAACGGCAAATCGGCACATTGAAGGAGCAGAAAACAACCCCAGGGAGAACGATCATGAGTAAATTGACCCGACGTAAGGTCATCGCGGGCTCGCTCGGGCTCGCCGCCGGTGCAACCATTGGCCGTCCGTACCTCGCCAACGCGCAGACCAAGACCGCGACGGCATGGTGGAATCAGGGCTTCGTCCCGGAGGAAGACGCTTCCTTTCGTGCCATGGTCGCCGAATATGAAAAGCAGAGCGGCAACAAGATCGAGTACAGCTTGATCCCGACCGGGCCATTGATGCAGAAGATCGTCTCCTCGCTCACCAGCGGTGACGTCCCCGACGTGATGTCGCACGACACCGCCGACGCGACGGTCATTCCGCAGAACGCCTGGAAGAACAAACTCGTCGATTTAAGCGACATCGTCGATCCGCTCAAATCGCAGCTGCACCCTACCGCCTATCTCTCCTCCCGGTTCTACAACAGCGTCACCAAAGAGCGCGGGCTCTATCAGGCGCCATTCAAGACCGCAGTGCTGCCGTTCCACATCTGGAATTCGCTGGTCGAAAAGGCCGGCCTGAAAGTGGCCGAGGCGCCTAAGACCTGGGACGCTTTCTTCGACTACTTCAAGCCGGCGCAGGCCAAGCTGCGGAGCCAGGGCCTGCGCGGCGTCTATTCGCTCGGCCTGCAAGCCACCACCAACGGGCCGGCCGACGGCAACAATCTGTTCGCCTACTTCCTCGCCGCCTATGGCGGCTACGGCATCGTCACTGCGGACGGGCGACCGCACCTCGGCGACCCGGCGGTCAAGGAAGCCGTGATCAAGTCAATCACCTACATCACCACCGCCTTCAAGCAGGGCTATGTGCCGCCCGGCGCGCTCGATTGGGGCGATCCCGACGACAACAACGCCTTCCACGCCAGGCAGATCGTCATGGATCTCGACGGCACGATCTCGACCGAACTGGCGATGATCCACGATCCCGAGCGGTACCATGACGCTGTGACCATGGGACTGCCGAACGACAATTCCGGCAAGCCGATCGCCTCGCCGCTCGAGGTGGGCGGCGCCTTCGTCCCCAAAGGGGCAAAGAACGTCGCCGTCGGCAAGGAGTTCCTCAAATACGTCATCCAACCGAAGGTCGCGGGCGCCTATTTGAAGGCGGGGCTCGCGCGCTGGCTGCCGGCGATTCCGAGCATTGCCAAGAACGATCCGTGGTGGACCGACCCCAAGGACCCGCACCGTCTCGCCTATGTCACCCAGGGCGTCTTCGGCAAGACGGTGCCGCGGCATTACGCCTACAATCCCGGGATGTCGGAGGCCAACGCGGCGCAGATATGGGGCACCGCGCACGCTAGCGTCATCCGCGACAACGTCAGTGCGCAAGCAGCAGCCGACACCGCCTTGAACCGGCTCGGCACAATTCTTGCCAAATATCCGATTGAGCAAGCTTGACGGCTCAAGCTTCTGTAGCCCGCCGGCAACCCGTGCCATGGCGATATTGGCGGCGTCGACTCCTCGGATCGCCGCCATTGACGCCCTCGAGCCGTCGGCACACGGTTACTGCTTAGCCCAGTCCGCATTCTGCTAAAAACTCGAGCGTCAGTGCGGTGCAGGCTTCCGGTTTCTCGATCTGCAACAGATGCCCGGTGCCTGGTACGAAGCTGTAATCGTAGCCGCCCTCGCGTCCGAGCGCCGCGTTGGCGGGTCCGGTCGCCGGGGCGCCCGTCATGTCTGGATCGCAACCGATGAGCTTGACCGGCCCGCCGAACGCGGCCGCTTTCGGCCACAGGTTCAAGGTCAGCGCTTGCGCGTAAATTGTCGCCTCGTTCTCGGGATCGCAGACCAGCTCGTAGCCGTCGCCGCCCGGACTTTTGCGCAGCACCGAACGCGCCATCAGTTCGTGGGCGCCCGCAACCCAGCGCGCGCTGGCGCGCGACTGCCGATACTCTTCGGCCAATTCCTCGATGCCGGCAAAATGCCGGCGGCGTGCCCGCGCCCAGGCGGTGAGCCGCTTCTCGAACGCTGCCATCGGCGCATAGGTGGGATGGTCCGGGGGCGGCACATTGGGCGGGTCGAACAGCACCAGCGCGTCGAAGCGCCAGCCGATTTCGATGTCGTGTTTCATTGCCGTGCGCCCCGACATCGAATGAAAGATTCCGGCAGTCGGCTTCTCCCCGAGTCGCACCTTGACCGCCTGCACCACGCGTTCAAGGTCGCGCGTGAGCTGCTCGTAGGTGTGATGCGGCGGCACCACCGGCACGTTCTGCCCGTGATTGCGAAAGTCGAACACCAGCAGATCGAATTGCGCCAACAGGTGCCGCCAATAAGGGAAGTAAGCATCGGCGGCGAAACCGTTGCCATGGCTCAAGAGCAGGCGAACGCCGTCGCGGCGCCCGTGGCGGCGCATGCGGATTTTGGCGCCGTCATCGAGCGCGACGTCAAAGGTCATGCTCGGTGTCGGAAGCTCAAAGGACATGAACACTCCGCAGCAGCTCTGGAGACGATGCGGGCCCTTATGCAGACGGATCAGTTCCGGGTCAACGCTGTGCCGGCCGAGCAGCCATTCACGCAGCGATCGCTTCCAGTCGGCGCTGCGTGACCGCTGGCCCAAAAGCGCAAATGACAGCGAACACCACCAGCATGGCGCCGGCGATGAAGCCGAACACGCCAAGCGTGCCGTAACGGCCGAGAAAGAAGGCAATGATGAAGCCGGAGAAAATGGCCGAGAAACGGCTCCACGAATAGACGAAGCCAACCGCCTGCGCGCGGATACGGGTCGGATAAAGCTCCGCCTGATAGGCGTGGAAGGAAAATGACAGCCAGTTGTTGCAGAGCGTGATTAAGACGCCGCACAGAATGACGCCGAGGGCACCCCTCTGCCACGCAAACAGCAGGCCGAAGACGGCAATGCCGATCGCGGCCCAAGCGATCTGCCACTTCCGCTCGAAGCGGTCGGCAAACAAGACGCCGATCAGCGGTCCGATGGGTGCCGCGATCGCGATAACGAACGTGTAGGCGAGCGACTTCGTGATCTCGACTCCTTGCGAGATGAGCAAGGTCGGGACCCAGCTGGAAAAGCCGTAGTAGCCGATCGTCTGGAACAGATTATAGACCACCAGCATGAGAGTGCGTGGGCGATAGGCGGCGCTCCACATTTCGGTCCAGGCACCGGTCTTGCGCTCGGCCTCGCTCGCCAAGGTTTCGGGCGGCGGCAGCGGCCTACCAGTCTCGGCCTGGATTTTCTTCTCCAGCTCAAGGACCATGCGCTCGGCCTCGCCCGCACGGCCATGCTCAGCCAACCAGCGCGGCGATTCCGGCAAATTGCGGCGAATCCACCAGATCGGCAGCGCCCCGACCGAGCCAATGACGACGACCAAACGCCAGCCGTCGAGATTGAAAAGCTTCAGCGGCACCAATTGCCATGCGAGCAGGGCCACAATCGGTACCGCGGTGAACATGACGAATTGATTGTACGCGAACGCCCGGCCGCGTGCGCTCTTCGGCACCAGCTCGCAGAGGTAGGCGTCAATGTTCACCAGTTCCACGCCGAGGCCGATGCTGGCGATGAACCGCCACAGGTTGATACTTTCCGGGGAGTTCTGAAACGCCATGATGAAAGCACCGATCGAGTACCAAAGCAGCGCGAAGGTAAAGATCGAGCGGCGGCCGAAACGATCGGAGAGCCAGCTGAATGCAAGCGTGCCGACAAACAGTCCTGCGAACAAGGCGGCGACGAAACTGGCAAAGCCGTGCGGATCGAACAGGCCCTGCGTGGTCGGTTTGAACAGCCCGGCCTTGAACAGGCCGGGCGCCACATAGGCGCTAAAGAAGAGATCGTAGAATTCGAACCAGCCGCCGAGCGACAGCAGCATGACCAATCGGCGCGTCGATCGCGAGGGCGGCAGCCGATCGAGCCGCGCCGCCACCGTCATGCCCGTATCCGTCGCCATCCTGTTCCCCCGTTTTGCAGATTGCCCCGGCAGACCCATGGCGCGTGCTTCGGCTTACCGGTCAGGAACTTAAGTCACTGCGTTCAACGATACGCAAGCGGCGAACGGTCAGCTCATCGACCTCGAGCGCCTGGAAGCGCGCCTTCTTGATCACGAGCCGGCCAACGGCAAGCCGGCCAATTACCAGCACGCCGACCGCGAGCGCGCCGAAGGCGACGGCGCCCGCCGCAAGCGCGACAACGGCGGTGGGAGGAAGCGCTTCGGGTCGAACCGTAACGTCTCGCGCCATAAACAACCTCCAAGAATTGTAGCGCAGCGGCGCGCCGCCATCATGGCTCATGGCTTGTGCAAGTTCATGCTCTCGACGTGGACCCGCTGCCGCTGTGCTCAACCATACTTTCTTCCTGCGGAAATCGAAATCCATCGTAAAGCCATGCCAGGCATTGATAGACGTCCTCTTGCGAACGCTCGCTCAAGCTCTGCCAATAGACTTCGCGCGCAATATCATCGGCGTGATAGACGCCCCAGATGTAATTCGACTCCAACGTTACCCGCGCCGTCCGCACGCAGCGTGCGCGTTCGTAGCGCCGGAACGCTTGCGCGAAATCGCCGTCGCTAAGGTGGATGAATTCGGCCAGACAGAGTCCGTCCTCGATCGCCATGCAGGCGCCCTGCGCCAGCGATTGCAGGGTTGGATGCGCGGCGTCGCCGAGCAGAACCGCGCGCCCCTTGTGCCAGACGCGGACCGGGTCGCGAACGCCGAGCGTCCAGCGCCGCCGTACATCCATCATCGCCAGCAATGCCTGCATGGTCGGATGCGCACTGCGGTAGATCGCCTGCAAATCAGCGCGGTATTGCGCCGTGTCGCCCTTCTCGGCGTAGCGCGATGTACGGAACACGGCGACGATGTTGAACAATGCGCCATGGCGCAGCGGATAGTGCACAATGTGAAATCCGGGCCCGGCCCACAGCACGACGTTCTTGTGGTCGACACCCGCCGGCACCCCGCGCATCGGCACGATGGTCCGGTGCGAGACATAGCCGATCGGCTGCAGATCGCCGTCGCCGAACATCTGCGCGCGGATGCGCGAACGCACGCCGTCGGCGCCAATCAAGGCTGTACCGGCAAAGAGGCGGCCGTCCTCTGTCCTCACCAGCATGGTATCGCCGCGCTGTTCGAAGCCGCTCACCATGGCATCGCAAACGAGCGCGATGCGCTCGGAGCGCGCACAGGCCTCGAGCAGAACGTCATGCAGGTCGACGCGATGAATGATGATGTAGGGGTGTTTGAAGCGCGCGCGGAATGACGGCTGCCCGGTGGGAACGCGGGTGACTTCGCGCCCGTCGAGCGCGTCGACCATGATCACTGCCGGCGGCGAATCGGCGCATTGGCGCACCTTCTCGCCGATACCGAGCGAATCGAACACGGGAAACACGTTCGGCCCGAACTGGATGCCGTAGCCGATGCCGCCGAACTCGCTCGCGCCCTCGAGCACACGCACCGCAAAGCCGCGCCGCGCCAGCGCCAGCGCCGTGATCAACCCGCCAAGCCCGCCACCGACGATGATGATGGGATTCTCGCGGTCCATGAGCGCCCTCCCGGCATGCTTTCTCCGTTATTTTTATTTACTCTCTTTCATGCATAAGGATGAGCTATATTTGTGCACGGCACGGAATGCGGTCGATGCCGGCAGATCATTGCTGCGGCAAGCGGCAGACCATACCAGCGTCGGAGCGAATTTCGTAAGGCCGTGATTATGGGTTCCGACGAGGCCGCGCCGCGATGGGGATCCCCCGCGGCAGCGACAAACGGTCAATCGGCCGGATCAATCAAGAGCGCACGGCGCACGGGACGGTGATGCGAATATCCGCGCACGATCTGAGCATCCTGGCGGAGCTGGAGCGCAAGGTGCTGTGGCTCGCGAGCTGGACCATCCACCACGCCAATCATCTGCGCGAGAGCGCCGATGGGATCAAAGTCGGCGGCCATCAGGCCTCCTCGGCGTCGCTCGCGACCATCATGACCGCACTCTACTTTCACGTGCTGCGGCCAACCGACCGCGTCGCGGTCAAACCGCACGCCTCGCCGAATTTCCACGCCATCCAGTATCTGCTCGGCAAGCAGACGGCGGAAAAGCTGCAGAACTTTCGCGGCTATCGCGGCACGCAGTCGTACCCGTCGCGGACCAAGGATAGCGACGATGTTGATTTTTCCACCGGATCTGTTGGCCTCGGCGTGGCACAGACGCTGTTCTCCTCGCTGGTGCAGGACTATGTGCGCGCCCATGGCTGGGGGCGCGAGCGCCGCGAGGGCCGCATGGTGGCGCTGATCGGCGACGCCGAGCTCGACGAGGGCAATATTTTCGAATGCATCCTGGAGGGCTGGAAACAGGGACTGCGCAATTGCTGGTGGATCGTCGATTACAACCGGCAGAGCCTCGACGCCGTGATTCGCGAAGGGCTGTGGCAGCGCTACGAACAGCTGTTTCGCAATTTCGGCTGGGAGGTGGTGATCCTAAAATACGGAACCCTGCTCGAAGCCGCTTTCCGCGAGCCCGGCGGCGAGACGCTGCGCCAGTGGATCGACCAATGCCCGAACCAGCTCTATTCCGCGCTGGTGTTTCAGGGTGGTGCCGCTTGGCGGCGGCACCTCAACGGCGATCTCGATGACCATGAGCCCGTGACCAAACTGATCGCCTCGCGCTCGGACGATGAACTGGCGCGACTGATGACGAACCTCGCAGGTCACGATCTGCCGACGTTGCTGCAGGCCTTCGGCGGCATAACACATGACAGGCCGGTTTGCTTCATCTGCTACACCATCAAGGGTTATGGCCTGCCCTTCGCGGGGCATAAGGATAATCACGCCGGGCTGATGACCGCGACGCAGATGGAGAGTTTGCGCCGGATTATGAACATCCGCCCGGGCCGCGAGTGGGACCGTTTCGACGGCCTGCGCCACACGCAGGAGGAGCTGCAGCGCTTTCTCGACCGTGTGCCGTTCGCTGCCGGCGGCCCGCGCCGCCTTACCGCCCCGCGCTTTGCCGTACCCGAGCAGCTTGCGGTGAGTATGCAGCCGGAAATGTCGACCCAGGCCGGCTTCGGCGCGCTGCTCAACGAGTTGGCGCGCGAAAAAACCGATCTCGTCAGCCGCATCGTCACCACCTCGCCCGATGTCACCGTCTCGACCAACCTTGGCGCCTGGGTGAACCGGCGCGGCTTGTTTGCTCGCGAGGCGCTCGCGGACACCTTCAGGAGCGAGCGCATTCCCTCCACCTTCAACTGGGATTTTTCGGCCCAAGGCCAGCACATCGAGCTCGGCATTGCCGAGAACAATTTGTTTGTCCTGCTATCGGCGCTCGGGCTATCACACGCGCTCAACGGCGAACGGCTCATTCCCATCGGCACGCTCTACGATCCGTTCATCGCCCGCGGCCTCGATGCGCTCAACTATGCCTGTTATCAGGATGCTCGCTTCATTCTGGTGGCGACCCCCTCCGGCATCACGCTGGCGCCCGAGGGCGGCGCGCACCAGTCGATCGCCGAGCCGCTGATCGGCATGGCGCAGGACGGTCTCGTCGCATTCGAGCCGGCTTTCGTCGATGAGCTTGCCGTCATCCTCGCCTTCTCGCTCGACTACATCCAGCGCGACGCCGGCGGTGGCGGCGAGATTTCCGAGCGCAATTGGCTGCGCGACGAGACCGGCGGCTCGGTCTATTTGCGGCTCTCGACGCGGCCGATCGAGCAGATCAAACGCATGATGACGCCCGCGCTGCATCAGGCCATTGTCGACGGCGGCTATTGGCTGCGCCCGCCCGGGCCGAATTGCCAGGTGGTCGTCGCCTATACGGGCGCAGTCGCCCCCGAGGCCATTCAGGCCGTCGGTTTCATGGCCGAGGACCGGCGCGACGTGGGCCTACTCGCAGTGACGTCCGCCGACCGGCTCAATGCCGGATGGACTGCGGCAATGCGCGCCCGTGAGCGCGGTCTGGTGCATGCGCGTTCGCATATCGAGCGGCTCGTGGCCGAGCTGCCGCCGCATTGCGGCATCGTCACAGTGCTGGACGGCCATCCGGCGACGCTCGCGTGGCTCGGCGCGGTCAACGGCCATCGCGTGCGCTCGCTGGGCGTCGAGCATTTCGGCCAGACCGGCTCGATTCCGGATCTGTATCGTCACTACGGCATCGACGCCAACGCGATCATCGCCGGCGCGCAGACGATCGCGCCGGGCAAGCCGATCCGGCATCTGCGTGCGCTGTGACGGCAGCCTTCCTTCCGTGTACGCTCGCACGCCGTCGCGGCCTCCCCGCGGCTCGCGAACGACTGCAAGCCGATCGAGCGATATCTTTCGGCCACATCACCGGGCGCTGCATCGCGGCTCCTTGCTGGTAGTAGCCGAGAATCGGCATGCGCTGGCAGCTATTCGAGGAGTTTGCTGCAGCACCATTTTTTTTCAGGAAATTGCAAGAGCCGTCGGCGGCGCGGTTCGCGCCCCTCGACACGCTTTGCCGGTGCAACACACGTGACGCTGCGCCGGGAATCGGACAGTGTCGAACTTTGCGTCCTTCGTTTCAGTCGCTCGGCGCCAGCCGCTTTCGTGGACACGACAAGCAGAGAATCAGCACATCAAGCTTTAGCCTGCAGCCGCCGACCGTCGCGCCGCCGAGACGTGCAGCGTCTCGTGAATGATGCGGCCGAGTGCCGGCAATTGGTAGGGCTTGCGCAGCAGCGGAAATCCCGGATCCTCGTCGAAGACCTTGGAATAGCCCGTGGTAAGCACCACCGGAATCTGCGGATGGCGTGTGCCGATCGTGTGGGCCAGGGCAACCCCGTCGCTGCGGCCCGGCAAGACCACGTCGGTGAATACAAGATCGATCCGCTCCCCGGAGCCCAGCAGTTCGAGGGCGGCGGCAGCATCTTCCACTGCAAGCGTGCAATAGCCGAGCTGCTGCAGTAGCGACACCGCAACGTCACGCACTTCGGCATTGTCCTCGACCACCAGTACGGTCTCGGCAGCACTAGCGCGGTAGTGCGCCGTCACTTCCGGAGAAGCGGCGATTGTCGGCGAATGACTGCGCGGCAAATAGATTGTGACCTGCGTGCCCTGGGCGGAGTCGCTGGCGATCACCATGGTGCCGCCTGAGCGGCGCGCGAAGCCGTAAACCTGGGATAGACCGAGACCAGTGCCCTTGTCGGGCCCCTTGGTGGTGAAGAACGGTTCGATCACGCGCGGCAAGAGTTCACCGGGGATGCCGCTGCCGGTATCGGCGACCGTCAGGCCAACCACCTCGCCGGTTAGGCCTTCCGGCGTGTCGCCCGCATTGAGCTGCAGGTTCCTTGCAGTGATCGACAGCCGCCCGCGCTCCGGCATGGCGTCGCGCGCATTGACGGCGAGATTCACCAAGGCGAGCTCGAGCTCTGGCTTGTCAACGCAGACCGTCCAGGTGGTCTCGGGGATGTCGAGCAGGAGCTCGATATTGACGTGTAGCGAGCCGGAAAGAACGTCGCGCAAGCCGACAATCGCCTCGGCGAGGCTGAGCGCTGTCGGATCGAGCGGCAGCGTCCGGGAAAACGACAGCAGCTGTCTCGTCAGATTTTCGCCGCGCGAGGCCGCCATCTGGATCGCCTCAAGGGCGCGCAGGTCCTTAGCATCGGCCAGGCGGTTTTTCAGGCGCTGCGCGTGGCCGCTGACGATCATCAGCAGATTGTTGAAGTCATGGGCAATGCCGCCGGTGAGCTGCCCGATGGCCTCCATCTTCTGCAGGTGAGCGGCGCGTGACTGCGCCTGTTCGAGCGCGACCGCGGCCTCTTTTTCGGCGGTGACGTGGCGGCCCGACACATAGATAAGCCCGTCGTTTTCCGTCATGGTCCATTGCAGCCAGCGCCAGCCGCCCTCCTTGTGGCGGAAGCGATTCTCGATGCGGATGGCGGGCGCGCCTTGGGCCAAATGGCGCACGGCGCCCAGCGAGTGATCCGCGTCTTGCGGATGGCGTAGTTCGTTGACGTTGAACGATTTGATTTCCTCCTCGCTCCAGCCGAGCAGCCGCGTCCAAGCGGGATTGATACTGAGAAAATAGCCATCGAAGGTGCGCACCCCCAGCAGATCTTCCGACACATTCCAGATCCGATCGCGCTCCAGAGTCCGCCGTTCGACTTCGTCGCTCAAGCGATCGCTGAGATTGCGCAGCTGAACTTCGCTGCGCTTGCGCTCGGTGATGTCGAGCAGCGAGGCTATCCAGCCGTCGACACTGCCGTCGGCGCCCATTTCCGGTCGATAGGCGATATGCAGGGCACGGCGGCCGACTTCGGCAAAATCGATCTCGCATTCGAAATCGACCGAACTGCCCTGCAGCACTGTCGCGATATGCGGGCGCAGGGTATTGAAGCCCTCCACTCCGACCGTCTCCTCTATGGTGGTGCCGAGGACCTGCTCGCGCGGCTTGCCCAGCCAGCGCGCATAGGCCTGGCTGACGAAGCGGTAGCGCAGCTCCCGGCTGCAGCGCACTAGCATGAACGGCGTCTGGTGGATGACGGCCTGCAGCTCCGCCTCGCTGGCGCGCAGCGCTTCTTCGGCCTGCTTGCGCTCGGTCAGTTCTTGAAAACTGCAGACGGCGCCCTCGATCGCCCCGATGGAGTTGCGCAGCGGCGCAACGTTAATGAGCACCGGAACGCGTGTTCCGTCCGGCCGCTCGATCAGGAGTTCGGCGCCCGAAATGCTTTCGCCGGTGCGCAGCGCACGCCCCAGCGGCGCGACCGCAAAAGCCACAGGCTTGCCATCCGCGGCGTAGCGACGAAATAGGTTGGTGTCGAGCTCGGCCGGCGCGCCGAGGCGCGGCGCGCGCCCCCAGATGTCGATCGCACGCCTGTTGTAGCGCAAGAGCCCGCCGTCGCTAGCACAGGCGCACAACCCGGCCGGCACCGCATCCAACGTGCTTTGCGCGATGGCGAGGAATCCCGTCAGTCCGATCCGCGGCGGCTCGGTGGCGGGGCCGTTCACGTTACTCATTACACTCCTGCCTTGCGACACTCCTACCTTGCCTGAAGCGGCAAATGATACCTGCCGATTGGTGGCTCATCTGCTTCCGCGGACGACCGCAGTCGAAGAGAGCCTTCCGATCACTGGCGGGCGCAGCGACGCCCCGCAGCTCGATGCTGCCATCGGGTAACTCTTTAAGTGACGTTATGGCTTTAAGCCCGCGGTCCGTAATACCATTCGCGCAACTTCAGGTAGCTGATTGGCTCGTAAAGCGGGGGCCGGCTTGGGCCCTGACGGGTTGGCAAAACCTCGATCAGAGCGTCGGCGCTCGGACCGAAAAAAACCGGGATCGAGTAGCGCTCGACATCGTTGGTGTTGATCACGCGGTGCTTGGTCGACAGGTACTCGTCGTTGGTCCAGCGCACCATCAGGTTGCCGGTATTCACCAGGAGCGTGCCGGGAACGATGTCGACTGCGCGCCAGTGACCAGACGGCATGCGCACCGCAAGTCCAGGCACGTCCTTCTGCGCCAGAAAGGTCATCAGTGCGTTGTCGGTATGCGGCGCAATTCCATACTGGCGGCTGCCGATCTCCCTCTGCGGCGGGTAATAGAGCAGGCTCATGGTCAGATGTGGCGTCGCGAAGAACGGTTCAAAATAGTCGAACGACAGATCGAGCGAGGCGGCCCAGAGCGGGAGAAACTGGCGGCCGAGCCGCTCGATGCGGCCCTGATAGTCGAGCAGCGTCTGCTTGAATCCGGGCAGATCCTCCGGCCAGATATTCACCGGCCTATCTCGTTCGGCCGTGGTCATGCTCAACCCGCCGGAGCCGCCTTCTCGATTGATGGAGAACTTGGCAACAAGATTGGGTTTGGCGTTGGCGATGATGTTGATGTTGGTGCGCTGGTATTCGTCCTTCGAACACGGCTGATAACCGGATTTGAAGCTGCCGACGTCGAAATAAGGAATTTTCTTTTTCGCCTCGATCGGCAGGGCGTGAAACCGGCGCGATTCCTTAAACACGCGGTCGATGAGATCCTGTGGAATGCCGTGTCCCCGCAGATAAAAGAAGCCGATGGTCCTGCTGATCTCGCCAAGCTTTTGGGCGGCCGCTTCGCGGGCGCCAGGCTCGCCGCTTAAATACGGGCTGATATCGAGGATCGGAATTTCTTCATTCGAATCCGGGTGATCCATCAGATAGACGGCTTCTTCGTCGTCGCGGATAGAGCCGCGTACGTCGTGCTGCTTTGCGTCGGACGCCTCAAGCTGTTGCATGTACCGCTCCTAATCTCGGCGAGCTTGGCGCCTGAGCTCCGACCCGCACCCGGCCACGAGCCGTGCCCGAAAAAGCCCGCCACGCCCACGATAACGAATGCGGCGGCGCTCGAACAGGGGCGGCGCGGAAATTGCGTTAATCGGCCCCCTCATCTTTGAGGGGTTCCGTCATTCAAGGCGAACAGCCGGTCGTCCGGTCAGGTGGAGCGGCAAGTGATGCGGCTGCATCCGGGCCGGCATTGCCTCACATTCATCGCAAGCTATGCGCTTTATGTTGCCAGCAGGATCTGCGCGGCACTTGGCACTCGCATTTTCCAAAAAAGAAACGTGGATCTAATCGCCGACATGGAGATGATCAGCCTTTCGATTTCTTTGTCGAGCCTATGCGGAGAATTGGCCGTTCCAATTTCCGAACGAGTGTAAAGAAGACGTCGCGGCTATGTGTGTCCGGGATTGACCTATTAGGCACGGGGATTGAGGAGGCGCGGGGAGCCTGCTCTACGACCTTGAAATCGCGCTCGCGAAGATTCCCGCGCACTGACAGATGGACCGCAACAGGTGGCGCCCCGGCGGCACGATCGATGCGCGTAAGCACCGCTATGCCCCTGGCTCACTCACGATCCAGACGATCGATCGTCTCCCCGGCGTTCACGCGCTGCGCTGCGTGCAAACCGACACCTTCATGGTCGATCTCCAATCAAACCCCGCCCGCGCCGCATGGGCAACAAAGCGGGCAGCGCTGATATGCCCGAGAGGGGGAGAACGGCACGTGCTCACCGCCAGAAGGGTTTAATCTTGGCAAAGCGTGAAAGCGCCTTGCTGGATGCGACCATCGCCGCGTCAACGCGCGCGTCTTCGCGTCCGCTTAACAGACCGGCGGCAAAAGCTCCGTTCCCGCTGATGTGTCGGCGATTGGCGCCGATGGCGCCGATCAGCCTTTCGTGCACCACGATGTCATTAAGCTCGCCAAGCCTGTCCTGCACCCGCTCGATCGCATCGAGGAACCGCTTTCGCTGCTTGTCGGTGCGTTTGCCGGGAAACAGATCGGCGAAGAATTCCACAGCATAGCGCAGCTTTTTGGATTGGATACGCAGCTTATGACGGCGCCGCGCATCGAGCGCCGCGAACGATTTGCGGCGCTTGCGCACCTTGCGCCAGCGCCGCGTCAATTGTTTGCGCGCGAGCTTCTCCATAGGCAAGGCGCCGCGGTCACGGACGAGGTCGTCCTGCGGCAGCGTCCACTCTCCGGTCTCCAGCCATGCCGCGGTGTCGAGCGTGAGCACTCGAAACCGCTCCGAGGTCACGGCATCGCGAGCACGCGCAAGAGCCGCCTGCCGTCGCTCCGCAAACCGCCGGTTCAGCGCAGCCATTCCATGCCAGCCGGATCGTCGTTTTGCGATCGGGGCAACGACCTGCCGCATCAGCACGTCGAGCTCGCGCACGGGCCCCAGCTCTCCCGCCACCCACCGCAGCTCGGCCTTGACCGCGGCTGACTGCGAATCGCGCAGCAGCGGCGAGCACAGGGACATGGCCGCGCGCAGCCGGCGAATCCCGACCCGCATCTGGTGAACGCCCGCGGCGTCGCCTCTTAGCATAGCTCGTTCGTTCCCCAAGATGTGCTGCAGACACGCCCGGCCGATCCGCTGGAAACCCGCTCGTGAACTCAGGCCGGGTTTCAACGGCGCGGGAACGAAGACGATGGGAGCATCGTCTTCTCCCTCGGCGAGCCGGTAGCCGCGCTCCGCCTTACTGCTCATCGAGAGCTGCGCAGGAAGCGCATGCGTGATCTGGCGCGCGATGGCGAAAAGATCGGACTCACTGCCGCGCTTCAACTCCGCCTCGAGCTCGCAGAGCGGCATCGAGGCGCTTCCAGCCTCAATGCTGCCGCGGTCGAGCGTCAGCGCAATGGCGCACGCCTCATGGACGAGGCTGTAGAGGGTCCGCCGCACCCGCGTTTCAAAGACCGGCTCGAGTTGGCGGCGAAGCTTTTTGCCAAGAAGTGGCGCCAGGGCGGTTCCCGAGGCGCGGCGAAGATCCGGTTCCGGACCTGCAATCTCGCACTCCCATTCATCACGCGCGAAGATGTCGCCATTGTTGGTCGCCTTAATGGTTTGCACATAGCAGTCGCCGCTGTGACGCACGCGCAGCATTAATCCGTGCTTGCGGAGCTTGCGCTTGGGCGTATCGAAGTAGACCGAAACTTCCACCTTGCTTTGGGGCGGCATCCCGATCCGGCGAAGAAGCGGCAGAGTTTTCAACCGCGGCGCCGCGGCGACCGGAAGTTCCAGCTTGATCTCGGTTTCCTGCTTGGCTGTCATCGCAATTGCGCATATCGCGCGGCTTTTGCGGTTGGTGAAATAACCGACATTTTTAACGGAGGTTTCATCGCGCGCTGCAACGGCAAGATGATCCGGCTTTGCGGCGCAAGCTACCAACTCGTTTCTCGATGTTAGCGAACGAGGGGCAAGCGTTTGGTTCGCGCGTTGATGCCCATGGAACTTTGAAGACGCCTATCTCGCGTCCCACAACAAGGATAACCTTGTTCTTCGGCCTATTGGGGAAGTGATCCGCCCGCTTTCCTCCCAGTGCAGCGGCAAGCAGGTCGTTTCACAATGAAGACGCAGGCGCCTCGAAGCGCTTTGGCGGCATAAGGCTAGCAGATCGCTAGAGCGACGAATCAGCCTCGCTGGCGAGCGCCCCCGTCACCCAGCGCTGCCGCGTTCTCGGCGTCATAGCAGCTGGGCAACAAGGAACTGGGCATCAATCTCGCAGTGTCTCATTCTGCAAGACCAAGAGCAAAGGGCGAGGGATCCTCGGCGAGTTTTTGCTGAATAGCGAAGGACTTGTGCGGCGCGGGACCACCAAGAAGTCCGACATTAACACCTGGTTAGGTTTTCAATTAATATATTTTGCGTTTCCGGCGCTTGTGATCGCTGGATAGCAACGGCCGCTGCCGACTGCGGATGTACCAGCGGCAGCGGCTCTTCAAAGCTGAGCGTCCTGCGCCGGCCCGGCTCCAGCTTCGGCGGCTAATAGCTGGGGCGGGGCCGCCGCCTCTGGCGCGGCGGGAGAGCCGGGAGACTTAGCCCCACCGCCCTCGATCAAACTGCGGGTTAGGACCCGCCATATTCACCCATAGCGGCCTCTGTTCCGAAAATTCCGAAGGAGCGCGGCGTCCGCAATAACGAGACAAGCGCGCATTCACCTGGGTGGTGGTTCTCCTCTCAATCCGGCCGTAAAACGCGATCAGCTTGCTGATCGGCCGCAGGGGCCAACTCCGCCAGCACGTGCCGCGATGAAGGCTGCCGCCTCAAAGCAAGCAAAAAAGGCCCCGGTGCGATGGCGCCGAGGCCCAGTTGCGCGTGGTTCAGCCCGAGATTGGCTCACATTGCCGATGATTGGTAAGGAAATCCTTACCGGGGTGTCGCGCCCCTAAACCCTAACCCCCAGCCCCGCCCAAGCGCACCTCGGTGGTGAAGCGGTCATGACTCGCTGTGCCCAGATGGTTCACCCGTGATATTGGCCGATATTGGGCTAAACCGATGCTCGCCTCGGAATGATGGTCGGTAGCCCGTATGTCTCTTCGGCAACCAGCAGGTGGTACATCGAGGAGACGCATTGCGGCCATGCGTCCGGAAGACGACCCGTCGGTCAACGCCGGTCCGCTCACGCCCGCGGTCATCCGGTCGAAAGCGCCTGTGGATGGCGTTCAGGCTCCAAGATATTGAAAATAGGAACCTCCTGAAACGCCACGGATGAGGTCGGCCAACACACGATTCGTTCGTTAGGGCGTCTGCGGGATCGCCGGCGGCTTTCTCCCGCGACAGCCCGACGCGCTCCATCGCGACGCATGAGGCCGGGTGGATTGACCTGCACTCACTGCCGCGAGAATAAAGCCTCTCAACGCGAACCAAGGAACAAGGAATGTCGGACGCCGAAGACAAGAACGAAAAGAAGCCGAGCCACTCGCTGGCCGACCACCTTTACGGCGAGAACATCGTGCATGAGCACGACGAGTTTTCCGACCACGATCACGACCACGATTATGACTTCGAAGACGACGATGTGCCCCCGGAGCAGAATCCGCTCTGGCGCCAGGACAATGTGTCGCTCACCACAGTTGGCATCGACATCGGCTCGTCAGGCACGCAGGTCATCTTTTCGCGCGTGCACTTGCGCCGCCTCGCCGAGGATTTGACCAGCCGCTATTATGTCGTCTCGCGCGAGACTTTGTTCCAATCGCCGGTGGCGCTGACACCCTATCAGAGCGAGGAGCGCATCGACGACGCCAAGCTCGGCGTTATCATTGATGAGGCCTACGTCTCCGCTAACCTGCACCCCGACAATATCGACACCGGCGTGGTGATCCTCACCGGCGAAGCGCTGCGCCGCGAAAACGCGCAAGGCATTGCCGCGGTTCTGTCGGAGCAGGGCGGCGAATTCGTCACCGCCACCGCCGGCCATCACATGGAATCGATGCTCGCCGCCTATGGCTCAGGCGCTGCACGCGTGTCCAGCGACGAGGGCAAGCGTATCCTCAACGTCGATATCGGCGGCGGCACCACCAAGCTCGGCTTGGTCGAGAACGGCAAGGTGATCGCGACCGCCGCTGTGCATATCGGCGGGCGCCTCCAGGTCGTCGAGAACGGCAGGATCGTGCGCCTCGATCCGGCTGGAAAATATCACGCCAAGCGCGCCGGCTTTTTCTGGAGTCGCGGCGACGCGATCGACGTCGACGACATGCAGAAGGTAGCGGACGTCATGGCGGAAACCCTGGTCGCCGCCATTACCGCGCAGCCGATGACGCACGAGGTCGCCCCTCTCTATCTGACCGATCCGATCGCCGATCTCGGCCGCGTCGACGGCGTGATGTTCTCCGGCGGCGTGGCTGAATACGTCTACCAGCGTGAGAATCGCGATTTTGGCGACATGGGCCCGGGCCTCGGCCGCGCCATCCGCGCGCGGGTCGCACAAGGCGCCTTCCCCTGGCCGGTACTGCCCGCCGGCGAATGCATCCGCGCCACCGCGCTTGGCGCCTCCGAATACTCGGTGCAGCTGTCGGGCAATACCAGCTACATCTCCTCTCCGGGCACGCTATTGCCGCGCCGCAACCTGCAAGTGCTGCAGCCTTCGTTCCAGGCTGGCGAGGCGATCGACCCGGAGAAGCTTGCCGCTGCCATCAAGAACCACATCGCCGCCTTCGACCTACAGGACAGCGATCGGGAAATCGCCCTCGCCTTGCGCTGGACCGGCATGCCCGCCCACGAACGCTTGCTGCCCTTTGCAGAGGGCGTCAAGCGCGGGCTAGCCGAGCGCATCGCCAGGAAAGAACCGATCTTTCTGATGCTCGATGGCGACGTGGCGCAGACGCTCGGCCACATCCTGCGCGAGGAGCTCGGAGTCGCGAGCGAGCTCCTGGTCATCGATGGCGTAGTATTGTGGGATTTCGATTATATCGATCTCGGCCGCATTCGCATGCCCTCATATACCGTGCCAGTGACGATCAAATCGCTGGTGTTCAGCGAAGACCCGCGCGGTCCGCGGCCGCGGCAGCGCCTGCATCATCATGAGCATGACCACGATCACGGCCATGCTCATCATGGGCACCATCATCACCATCATGGGCACGGCCATGACGATCACGAACATGGGCAGCCTGGCGCCCATGATCACGATCACGATGCCCAGTCGGCGCCCGATCAGCGCTAATTACAAAACGGCGGGATTTGCCGGCCGGAATAGCGCAGAACCGCCCCGGCGGCGCGTTATCACTCGGCCGCGAGGGCCTGCTCTTTCAACGGCAGCTTCAGGCGTTGCCAGACATCGATCAGCGCTTCGGCTAAGTCGTCGATGAGATCGTCGCCGTGATAGGGGCTCGGGGTGATGCGCAGCCGCTCGGTGCCCTTCGGCACGGTCGGATAATTGATCGGCTGAATATATACGCCGTGTTCGGCAAGAAGCAGATCGCTCGCCTCTTTGCAGCGCTCGGGATCGCCGACGAAGACCGGCACGATATGTGTTGGCGATGTCATCACCGGCAGCCGCGCCGCGGTCAGCACCGCTTTGGTGCGCGCCGCGCGATCCTGATGGCGCTCGCGTTCCCATTGTGAGGTTTTCAGGTGCCGGATCGCGGCAGTGGCAGCCGCCGCCACCGGCGGAGGCAGCGCGGTGGTGAAAATAAATCCCGGCGCGTAGGAGCGCACGGCATCGATCAACACGGCGCTTGCGGCAATATAGCCGCCGACGCAGCCGAAGGCTTTGGCGAGCGTCGCCTCGATCACGTTGATGCGCCCCATGGCGCCGTCGCGCTCGGCGATACCGGCCCCGCGCGGCCCATACATGCCGACCGCATGCACTTCGTCGACGTAGGTCATCGCGCCGTAGCGCTCGGCGAGATCGCAGATCCGGTTCACCGGCGCCACATCGCCGTCCATTGAATAAAGGCTCTCGAACACGATGAGTTTCGGACGCTCCGGATCGGCCGCAGCGAGCAGCTCCTTAAGATGTGCCATGTCGTTGTGGCGGAAGATGCACCTCTCGCACTGCGCCTGGCGCACGCCCTCGATCATCGAATTGTGGTTCCAGGCGTCGGAGAGGATGAGGCAGTTCGGCATTAGCCGCGCCAACGTCGAGATGCCGGTCTGGTTGGAGATATAGCCGGAGGTGAAGACCAGCGCCGCCTCTTTGCGGTGCAGATCGGCCAATTCACGCTCGAGCTCCACCAGCGGGTGGTTGTTGCCGGCAATGTTGCGGGTACCCCCGGCGCCTGTGCCCATGCGGGTCGCGGTCTCGACCATGGCGCCGATCACCTTCGGATGCTGGCCCATGCCGAGATAATCGTTCGAGCACCAGATGATGACATTGCGCGGCCCTGCCGGCGAATGCCAGAGCGCGTGCGGAAAGCGGCCGGCAATACGTTCGAGATCGGCAAACACGCGATAGCGGCGCTCCGCGTGCAGTTTGGCGAGAGCGTCGACAAAATAATCGTTGTGATTCATACGCCTCCCCGTTTCCCGAAACCTTCGCGGCCGCGGCCGCCGGACGACACCCTTCTAGAAGGGTTCCAGGGTGCTTGTCGAGACCGAATACCGGAGGTCGGTTGCCGCAGGCTCGATGCCAATCGACGCTTCGTTGCGGGAACTAAGAGCGCGCGCAGCTCCGCCGATTCATGCTTGCGCCACGGCGATTTCCAGCGGGAAGTCGTCCACCACCTCGTGTCCGCTCTCGGTCACGATAAAGGTGTGTCCGAGGAAAATGCCGAACAGGCCGTCGGGCGTGATCGGATTAGGCTCGGCCATAATCACCATGCCGGGCTTGAGCACCTCCTCGAATTTTTCCGCCGTGACGTGCTCGGCGACGACGTGCGGCTGATCGGTGACGAGGTCGATGCCGTGGCATTGGGTCGGCCGCGATTGGTAGCCGTTGTCGCGGAAGAATTTGCTGGCGCGCCGCATGTTCTCCGCCGGTTTGCCCGGCGCGATCTCGGCGACGATGTGATGATAGCCCGGCAGGGTGACGTCGCGCCAAAACTTCTTCACCATCTCGGTGGGGTCGCCAAGGCAGATCGGCGAGCCGATCTGCGCGGTGTAGCCGCGATAGCCGGCGGCGAGCTCCATGTTGACGATGTCGCCCTTCTGCAGCACCCGTGCCGACGGCCGCGGGTTGCCGAACACCATCGCCGGATTCGCCATCGGCGTTGAGCCGATGATGAGAAAATCGATGTCGCCGCCGCCTTCCAAGATGGCCGCGCCGGCTGCGGCGCGCAGTTCGTATTCCTTCACCCCCGGGCGGGCGCGCGCGACCATGGCGTCCATCGCGTCCTTGCACAGCTTGCCGGCCTTGCGCACGCAGTCGAGCTCCTCGGCGCTGTGGACCGACAGCAGCTCGTGCAGAAATCCCTTGGTGAAGATGAGCTCGGCATCGGGAAGATTGTCGCGCAGCACGTCGTACTGATTGACTGGAAGATAATCGCCGTGACGCGGATCGATCTCCATCAGCCCGATGCGACTGCGCTCGAGTTTCAGTTCGCGGATGCGTTCGACCATCACGTCGGCGTAACGCCCACTGCGGCTGTGGCGCACATCTTTGACCGCGATATCGACCTGCCGCCGCACTGCTTCGGCGTGAGTGCCGCCCATTGAATAGATCAATGTCGGCTCGCCTTTGAGCGGCACCAGTACGTAGCTTGACAGCGCGTGCCATTCCCAGTGTCCGGTCAGCCACAGCATGCCGCCCCCGAAGCTCCAATGGCTCGGGCCGCCGGGTACGATGATCGCCTCGAGCTTCTGCTCGCGCATTTTCCCGCGCAGCGCCCGGTAGCGGCGCTCGTACTCGGCCTTGGAGAACTGCTCCCAGACGGCGTCGCGATAGTACGGTGTGTCGCGCATGTTGGCGAATGGCAGCGACTGGTCGAGCTTGGTCCGCACCACGTCCCAGGGCTGCGGGCCGATGCGCGGCGGACGAATTTGAGTGTTCATGGGCGGAGCTCCGAAAATCGATGGGGGATCGTTCAACCGTATTGCCGTACGCGCCCTTAAGCCTGCAAGACAAATCTCGCGCGCGCGCGGCTCGCGGGCCGCTACGGCTTGACCCGTACCCCGGCGCGGTGCAGGCGCGGCAATACAGCCTCGCAGAAATACGGCACCTCGTTCAGATAATTGACGAAGGAGACGCCGATGCCGCGCACGCCGGCCTGGCTGATGATCACCAGTTCCTCCGCCACCTTGTCAGGCGTGCCGACGAAGGGATAGCCGCCGATTGCGTTCGAAGCGAAATAGCGGCGCTTGGCGTAGTATTCCTCCGGCGGAACGGTCTGCGGCGTGATGCTTTTGTTGGCCAGCATGCCGTCAATGGCGCCCCAGTCCGCATTCTCGATAATAGCGTGGCGATAATAATCTTCGGCCTCCTTCTGCGTCGGCCGGCAAATCACCTGGCCGACGGTGAACACTTCGATCTCGCGGCCGAGGTTTTGCGCTTGCGTCTTGATGTCCTTAACCTTCACAGCGTTGGCTGCAAGCGACGTGCGTGAGCCGGCAGTGGCCACGAAAAAGGCGTCACAATTGCGCAGCGCAAAGGCCTGCCCGACATCGGACGAGCCCGCGTTCATCATCAGCGGCCGCGTACCGCCGTAAGGCTTGGGAAACGCGCGCGCCGCTTTGAGATGCAGGAATTGGCCGTCGAAATCGAATGTGTCGTTTCTGCTCCACGCCGCCTTGACGACATCCACCCATTCCTGCGCGTATTCGTAGCGTTCGTCATGCTCGCGCTGCTTGACGCCGAACATGTCGAACTCGCCTTCGTTCCAGCCGCAGACGATATTCATGCCCATGCGCCCCTGGCCGATGTGATCGGCGGTGACGAATTCCTTGGCGGCGATCAGCGGATGAAACAACGGCGCGTGGACGGTACCGAACACGGTCATGTGCTTGGTAGCGGAGAGGAGACCGACCGCCCAGGTGATCGTCTCGAGCGTGCAACCGTGGAAGTCGGTTTCGCCGCCGTAGCCTTTCCAGCGCGCGATCGGCAGCATGAAGTCGATGCCCGCTTCATCGGCCATTCGCGCCAAAGCGAGACAGTCCTCCCAACTCGCCGACCAGCGCTCCGGCACTTTCGTGGCAGATCGTCCCGACGAGCAATTGGCCCCAAAGAGGCCGATCTTAAGCGCGTTGCCACTGTACATGGCGATGCGGTCCCGCATGGATGCAGTAGGCGCGAGCACAGCGTTCTCCGTTCTCGAAACTGTCGTAAACATATTACAGAAAAAGACTGTCGAATTTCCAGCCACAAAGCTCATCGCTCAGGCTATGGGATGAACGGCCTTTTTGGTCCGGTGCTCGTGTACCGCCTGATGGTTGCCGAACAGGCTCCGCAGCACCGGGTATTAGTCGCGCAGCAGGTTGGACGTATAGCCGTTTATCCAATCGATGATCTGGCGCGGTGCCCACTTGGGCGGAGGACGAATACGTGGATTGATCCTGGCATGATTTCTCGAATGATAGCAAAATCTACCGCCGCCACGAACCCGATAGGAGCTGCAGTCGCTCAATCCAGGAGCCCACGAATTTATCTGTGGGAGAGTCAAAAACCTTCCAGCTATGGCCCCCCGAGCGGCAGACTTCCGGATGGTATCGCGCTAACATTTATCGCGCCGATCTCCATCGCGCTGCGGACCGCGGAAGGGCGGTTATGCAATCGATGCGGCGCAATGGCCGGCTTGCGCGCTCACGCGAGACCGGGTGAACGAGCATCTGATGAAAGCTGACAGGGAGATTCGTGTAATGTCGATGGGCAAGATCGTTGGCAGCATGATCGCGGCCGCGGCGCTGTCGTCGCCGGCAGCCGCGCAAGGCGTACTTGGGCAAAAGACAGTGTCGCTGGCAATGGGAGAGGCCATCGCCAATGCGGCGATCGCCCAATGCCGGACCATGGGTTACAAGATTTCGGTGACAGTGCTCGGTCGCGAGGGCTTGCAGGTGATCATGATGCATGACGATGGCGCCGGGCTGAACACGCGCGAGGGCAGCGATCGCAAAGCCTATACCGCCGTCGCGTTCGGCCAGCCTTCGGCGGCTTTCGTCAAGCGCATGCAGGATCGTCCGGAGACAGCCGGCTCAATTCATTATAGCCGGGTGCTGGCGCTTGCCGGCGGATTGCCGATTAAGGCCGGAAATGACGTCATCGGCGCCGTCGGCGTTTCCGGCACCCCCGGCAAGGACGATGTCTGCGCGCAGGCGGGCATCGACAAGGTCGCTGATCAACTCAAATAAAGAGCTGGCCGCCGGATACGGCTGGAGAAACAGTCTCGCCGCCACTGGACGGAGCGCGCACGCCCGCGCGTCTGTTTACAGCCGCCTAAGGTTCGTCATTGCATTGTCGGCCCATTCGTCGGGTGTCCGCGTGAGGGTGGGTTGCAATGCGTAAATCAGCGACGGTACTTGTGAGGCGATCGTAGTCGGACCGCGCAGCGCGGTCGGTACCCCGTGCAACACTGCTGATTAAAGTAAATCGTCGCGTTTCGAACAGCGCGTATCATGTCCTCCGCGGCCGCGATGCTTCCCGCGTCAGCGCTGTCCAGTCCCGCGCCATTGCCGATCCCTGCTACCGGCGCGTTTTCAGCGACGTAGCCCTCGGGCTTGGCAGCATGACGACGCCGGCAGCCTTGGCCGGCCCCGCCACAGTGAACGCCGCTTGGATCGTGGCTTCCTCATTTGCTCACGATCCCGATCTGCGGCCGGCTGCGCCTATAGTGCTGGACATAGCGCATCTGCCGAAGCCGCAGTGAGTTGCGCAGCAAAGCCGCCAAGTTAAGTCCAGCTAAGTCGCAGTCTCTGTATGACCCTAAAGGAAAAAATTCTGTTTCACCAAGTTCCCCTGCAAAGCTCGCAACCGATATTGCTGCCTGGGTCGTCTCGCTTTATTTTCTGTGGCAGCACGAGCTCGCGATCGGTCTCGCCACGCACTTCCTCCCGCCGGCTATTGGCTCCGTTGCGGTCATTCGCTTCGCTGATCTTGAAGAATATAGGAGCTCCCGCATCGGTTGTTATCTGGCCCGATATATGACACCTGCCGCGCAGACGACTCGCCTTGCTGGCGATCTCATCACCGTAGTTGCAGCATGGAACCAATCCCAGGCTGGCATCATCTTTGGCTTGGCGATCATCATTGCGGCGTGGACCTACGGTCTTCTGTCATCACTCGCATGATAAATCTGCGCGAGAGCCGCTTTGACTCGCGTCGGGCATAGCTCGTAGCAACGTCCTCTCGATAAACTGCTCGCGAACGATCTCGCAATGCGAGATAGCACGTTTATGTGATAGGCCCGTTGCAGGACTCCGGACCAGGATTTTTCTCGGGCATAGTCTCGCGACGACCGTCATGCACGTGTCGGAAAGTCCTGATGCTCCCGGGCCGTGGCGCCCGACTTGGCGCCTTTGGAATGAAACCATGCGGATGTGGTCGGTACCATCAACCGGGTGGGGCAAAAACACGATCGGAGCTGAGTGAGTGGGCTGCGAGGTCTCGCTCGGTAGCCGCTCTGCAGTCAATGCGCGAGCGGATCGGGGCGCAGTTGAAACTGTACGACAAGCGGGCTTGATTGGCTCTTGCGGGTCGTGCCCGGCGCGCCCGGCACCGGCGCATCGAGTCCTTCAATGTGGACCGGGGTGCGGTTGCCGGACGTGACCCAAAGGCTGCGCCCCTTCCAGCCGGCGTTCGGATCATCGATGCGGCCGTCGATTTGTTTGGCAAAGAAGCCCATCGGATAAGGGACGCGCAATTCGATCACACGGCCGCCAACCAGCGCGTGCAGCGAGTCCGATTGATTGCCGGTCGCGATCGGTGTGTTGGCACCAAGCCCCAGAATGTTGTGCTGGTCGACCCACAGATAATAGGGGTTTTCCGCTGCCCCGGAATTGCCTCGCAATGGCGGCCCAGGCAAGGGATAAAATGTCCAGCCTTCGGGGCATTTGTCCCCCTTCTCAGCCCCTGGACCGTTGAGTGGCCCCTTGCACTTGCGGCGATCGAAGCCAGCGATGTGGCCGGAATTGAGTGGCACCCAAACCACGCCGTCGCGGTCGACGTCCATGCCGCGAATGCCATAGCCGGGCGCCGGCACCTTGTAGAGCTCGGCAAGCGCAGTGTCGGGCGGATTGGGTCCCGAATCGAGCCGGATGACGTAGCCGGGATGCGGCAGGCTCGACCCCCAGATCGAGCCGTCGAGCGGGCTATAGGAGATGCCGTAGAGCCCGAAGGGGATGCGCGTGTCCCTGCTGTAATCGGGTTTCTGGCCCGGTTCGTTATAGCCCTCATCGCGCTTGCCGTTGGCGTTAGTATCGACGATCAGCGGCGTCCAGCCCTGCGCGGCGGCTGCATCGCCGGTTTGCCAGAACTTTTTTGTATTGACCCAACCGACGACGGCGAGCTTGCCCTGCGTGTTGGTTGAGAACCACAGCGTGTCGTTGGCGTCTTCGGCAAAATTCAGATGCTGGGTGCCGAAGCAGGTGTCGATGAAGGTGAATTTCTTCGTCCGCGGTTCGTAGACCGTGACTTGGCGCGAGTTCTGAAAAAAGCCCTCGTGCGTCTCGGTCAAGGGATAAAGTTGCGCCGATCGCAGCGGCGAGTTCTTGCCGCAATAGGCGGGAATGTCATTGGGCGGCCGGTTCTGCGCGGTGAAGTAGAGGCGGCCTTGTTCGTCCATGGCCGGCGAGTGGGCGTTGACCTGGCTGTCCCAAACCTGCTCGTCCCCGAAATACGGCGAAGGCGCGAAGACCGGGTTCGCCAGCGCCGAACTCGGCGTATGCGCGGGGTCACGCACCGGCACCTCTATCGTGGTCTTGGTGTTGTGCATCGGATCGAGCACCGGAATCGTGTTGGTGGAAAGCTCGGTTGCCCCATACATCGGCCCATCCGCGTTCACGACCGGATGCCGTTTATCGGTTGCTGTCAGATCGTGCAGGTAATGTTTGGGGTCGAGCCAGTCGCGCACGGTGACCACGAGGTTACGCTCCACCCCGACCGGCCGCGGCGGCGCGGCGCTCGGCAGCGCGCCGGCTTTGATGCGGTTGCTCCAGTCGGCAAGCGCCGCCAAATGGCCGCCGTCCGGCGTGAGCAGGCGGCCCATCGTGCGCACCATGCTGGTGCCGCCCGGACCGGATTGCACGCGCCGCGCCCAAGCCGCGATGGAGGAATTGAAATGCCCGAGCGTCGGAGGAATAGTGCGCGTTGCATAATTGCCGATCTGATGGCAATTGCCGCAGCCATTGGTCTTAATCACGTCAAGCCATTGGTCCTGTTTCTTAAACTCGACGGGAATCCCGTTGCCGTTCGGGCCGGTGCCAGGAAATTTGCTCTTGTCCGGGATTTTGAGCAGCGAGAACCAGTAGATCGCCGGATAGTATTGCGCCGCCGCAGCGCGGTTCGGCGCGATCTCCGCCTTCAGGGCCAGGGTCTTTCCGGGATCTGCGGTGACCCTCGGTGAATCAACGAGCCCGTAGCCGCGCACCCAGACCTGATAATGCGCCTGCGGCAGATCCGGTATGACAAAGCGGCCCCGATCGTCGGTTACCACCATCTTGGCGAAGCGCGTGCCGAGGTCTCGCGTCTCGGCAATCACCCAGACGCCCGCTTCGGGCCCGAAGCGGCTCGTCACCATACCGCCGATGTCCTCGCCGTCGACCGGCGGGGGACCCTGCTGCGAATTGGGTTGCGCCGTAAGCTTCGGCGCTGTAGCCGGCAGGGAGCCGCCGAGCGCGGCAATTACCGCAACGGCAATAAGCCTGTTCATGATCGGTCCTATTCCTGCGCCGAAAGGTAGGCGATGAGATCGTTGAGATCTTTATCGGCGACGCCCTGAAACACGCCCATGCGGTTCCCCGGAATGGTCTTGGCCGGAGCAAGAACGAAGGAGGCGATTCCGTCCGGGCTCCAGGTCCAGTTCGCCATTGACAAAAACGCGGGCGAATATTTGTACCCCGGCGCGGTGCCCGCCTTGCGATCCGCAATGCCGAACAGATTGGGGCCAAACCCGTTGCGGCCACCCTTGTCGATGGTGTGGCAGAGCGAACATTGGCGGACAAAGATGGCGGCACCTTTGCTCGAGTCACCTGCCGCGATGGCCGGATGCGCGGCCAGTGTGGCGAGGACGGCGGCCGCACCGGTCAAGCCGCGTAACCGCGCCGTAACTTCATGCACCGTCTTCATCGGGCGTTTCCCATTTGGGTTCCGCTGCGAAAACGCGGCGCAACTCGATCGGTTCAGGCGCTGAGCTCGGCGCCACAGGAACTTTGCCCGTCTGCTGCTGTTGGCTGTCCAGGTCTGGTTGCGCCTCTGCGTCCTTTGCACCGCTACGTCGTCTTATAACCACATCAGGAGCATAACCCATGACCTCCGTATTTGATCGCCGCCGCATCGTGCGGGTTACTACTACCGGAGTGGTTATCGCTGGCGCCGGTTTGGCGCCGATTGCCGCGGCTCAAGATCACGATGACCAGAACCGTAATGGCCAGCCCGAGAAGATGGACGAGGTGACGCCGCCTGAGGACCTCATGCGCGAGCATGGCGTGCTCAATCGGGTTCTTTTGATCTACGAGACAGCAGTGCGTAAATTCTCCGGCAATGAGGACTTCGACCCGGCGGTGATCTCGCAGGCGGCGCAAGTTATCCGCCAGTTCATCGAGGGATACCACGAGCGCAACGAGGAGCAGCACGTGTTCCCGCGTTTCCACAAAGCGGGACAAATGGTCAATCTGGTCGATATTCTCTATCAGCAGCATCAGGCTGGGCGCCGCCTCACCGACACGATCCTCGATCTCGTGCCGCGTAGCCGCGCCGCCAGCGACGATCGCACACGTCTCATCAAATCTCTGCGGGCCTTCATCACGATGTATCGCCCGCACGAGGCGCGCGAGGACACCGAATTGTTTCCGAAGCTGCGCAGTATCGTGTCGGCCAACGAATTCAACGCTATGGCGGAGGATTTCGAGAAAGACGAGCAGAAAAAATTCGGTCAGGACGGCTTCGAGACAATGGTTCGCCGCGTCGCCGACTTGGAAAAGGCGCTTGGCATTAACAATCTTGCACAATTCACACCGACCTGAGCAGGTCTACGGCAGTCTTCGCGCAGCCGCGGTTCATGCTTTTTGGTCCGCTATGGACACCCGCGGGCGCTCCCTTGCGTGGCGTAAGTTCTGTTGACCGCACTTCAGCGCATCCGAGGATGCGCCATTGGTCAGTAACTCAAGACCACAATACGCTTGGCTTCTGCGATGCGCTGATCTTTGGCCCTACGGCTGCGAACGCGTGGCGGATTTGGTCAGTCAGCGGATTGGCGGCGCGTATTGAATGCCACCCCGATCCCACAAACTGTTGAGACCGCGGGGTATGCCCAACTTCGAGTGAGTGCCCACGTTGCGCTCGTAGGAGTCACCGTAATTACCGACAAGTCGTATGATGCGCGCCGCCCAGTCCTTGGTGAGGCCGAGTTTTTCGCCGAAGTCGCCTTCCAAACCCACTAGTCGCCGAATGGAGGGTTTCTGCGACTTTTTAGCATCCTCGATGTTGGATTGATCGACGCCGACCTCGTCCGCATCGAGCATGGCGAATTGTGTCCACTTGACGATCTTCAGCCACTGAAAATCGTCCTCCCGGACAACCGGGCTAAGCGGCTCCTTGGAGATGACGTCAGGCAGTATGACGTGGTCGCGCGGGGTCTCCAGTTCGCTGCGTAGCGCATAAAGCTGTGAGACGTCAGAGGTCAACGATTCACACCGGCCGTTGACATAGGCCTTGAGGGCCTCGTCCGCAGAGGGAAACACGACCGTCTTATAGGTCAGGAGATTGTTTTGGAAATAATCAGCAAGATTGAGCTCCGTCGTTGTGCCGGACTGCACGCAGATCGATTTATCCGCGAGCTGAAGGGCGGAATTGATATTGAGTGCCTTGCGGACCATAAAACCCTGGCCGTCGTAATAGGTCACGGCGGCGAAAATCACGCCGAGATTGGTCTCCCGCCCCATGGTCCAGGTGGAGTTGCGCGACAACACGTCGACCTTCTTCGACTGCAGAGCACTAAAGCGGTCGTCCGCCGAGAGTGGTACAAACTCGATCTTTGTTGCATCGTTAAAAATCGCCGCAGCCAGCGCCCGGCAAAAATCGACATCGAGGCCGCTCCACTCGCCTTTCTCATCCTTGACAGAAAAGCCGGGCAAACCCTGACTGACGCCGCAGATCAGATGGCCGCGATCGCGCACCGTGTTAAGCGTTTGTGCCGATGCGGTGGTGCACGCAACCGCGATAAGCGCGAGCGCCGCCATACCGTGTTTGAGCATCGTCATGAATGTGTCTCCCCCCTCGGCGAGAACCGCTAGAGCTTCGGCGCGTGTTGTACGACAACCTTGGTGCCGACGGGTACATGGCCGTAGAGATCGACAATATCCGGGTTGGCCAAACGAATGCAGCCGGACGATACGGCGTGACCGATGGTTTGCGGCTGATTGGTGCCATGGACGCGATATTCCGTCTGTCCGATGTAAAGAGCTCGTGCGCCTAGCGGATTGCCCGGGCCTCCGGCCATGAACCGCGGCAGATAGGGCTGACGTTTAATCATCTCGGGCGGCGGCCGCCAATCCGGCCATTCCGCCTTGCGCGAGATCCGATGAATTCCCGACCACTGAAAGCCGATCCGGCCAACGCCGACGCCGTAACGGATGGCGCGGTTGTTGCCCTCGACAAGGTAGAGAAAGCGTTGCGATGTATCGACGATAACGGTCCCCGGGGCTTCGGTCGTCCGATAAAATACCGGCTGCCGCTGATGGATCGCGTCAAGCTGTTCCTCTGTGGGATTTGGCACGTAACCCGGCTGGTCGCCGGTCGCCGTCATGTCTTGGTCCGCGGTGGTGGTCTGCGCACCTAGAGGCAGCGCGGTGAGTACCAAAAACAGCGCAGCCAGTTTCCAAGTGCCGCTCCTGATCATCGTCACCTCCCGGTCTTATTTCGCACTTCGGGTCACACGCCGGGCGCGGAACCAAGCCAGTTGTCCCCAACCTCTGCAAGAGCAACCAACTTTTCACACGCTGAGCACGTGCTCTCACAAAAAGCTCGATTGATTTAGCGAGCTTTGTCACCTTCGCCGCGTTCAAACACATTCCGGGGTTATCGAGGCGAAAACGGGGCGGTGCAGCGGCCGATGAAGCTGATCAGCGGGGCGGTGCGTGGCGAAGGCGCCACGCTGATCGACGTGCTCGGCCCACGCTTCTAAGCAACGAGCCGCAAGCGGAGTTGCGGCGCGCGACGTGCGCTCGATCTGGGTGGAGGGCACAGAGTGTTCCTCGCTGCAGACCGGCTGAGTATCGCCGCTGCATGCCGCGCCGTTGACCTTGATCCGGCGCGCACGCCGAGCCCATACGCCCAGCGGAGCATTACCACATCGCCGTGGATTCGCCTGGTCAGAATAGGTATCGATGACCCCGTACATGTGCCGGATGAGGTGATCGACGCCATCCGGAAGCGCGAACGCAAAAGGGGTCCGATCGATCTACCGACGAAATAACTCGAGAGGCCTAACGCGGATATCTCACCAAAGTAGTGCATCGGGACGGCGAATCAGCGATTAGTCATTGTGCTGCAATGATTTTCACTGCTTCGCGGAGCGCCCCGATGCTGACAGAGTGTAGCAGAGATTTATTCGGATTTGCACCCGTTGAAGGTCGTGAGGTGGTCGCAGCCTTCGACGGCGGCGCGATCACCTCGGATGCCGGAGCGCTTTTATTGGGTGCGACGGATCGAGCGATCGGGATGATGCATCGATTTGCGGCATGCTTCCACGATGAGCGGCGGGCCGATCTGATCGAACATGAGGTGGTGACCCTGGTCGGCCAACGCGTATTCGCCATTGCGCTTGGCTATGAAGACCTCAATGATCACGACGAATTGCGGCACGACCCGATCATGGCGGTGCTGGCGGGCAAGCTCGAGGCGCGCCGGGAGGACTGCGCGCCGGTCGCCGGCAAGTCGACGTTGAACCGGCTGGAGCTGAGCAAACTTGAGCCGACGCGCTATCACAAGATCAGTCACAATCCGATTGCCATCAGGCGGTTGCTGGTTGATCTGTTCGTGGAGGCGCACGAGCGCGCGCCGAACGAAATTGTCCTCGACCTTGATGCGACCGATGATCCGGTGCACGGCAACCAAGAGGGGCGGTTTTTCAACGCCTATTATGACAGCTACTGCTATCTGCCGCTCTACATCTTTTGCGGGCGGCATCTGTTGGCAGCGAAGTTGCGGCGAGCGAGCGTGGATGCGGCTGCCGGTGCCGTCGAGGAGGTAGCTCGCATTGTCGACCAAATTCGCCGCCATTGGCCGAATGTGCGCATTGTGGTGCGCGCGGACAGCGGCTTCGCGCGCGACGACTTGATGGCCTGGTGCGAAGCCAACGCCGTGCATTTTGTCCTTGGGTTGGCCAAGAACGATCGGCTGATTGCCGCGATCAAGGATGAGCTCGCAGCGGCCGAGAAGACGAGCCGGCGGACCGGTAAGCCGGCACGACGCTTCAAGCAATTCCAGTGGAGGACACGCAGGAGCTGGAGCCGCAAGCGGCGGGTCGTCGCCAAGGCGGAGTGGACGCAAGGCGAGGCCAACCCACGCTTCATCGTGAGCTCGCTCACGCGTGCCGAGTGCAAAGCCCGTTATCTGTACGAGAAGGTATACTGCGCCCGAGGCGAGATGGAGAACCGGATCAAGGAGTGCCAGCTCGATCTCTACGCCGATCGCACGTCGACGGCCACCATTCGGGCCAACCAGCTGCGCCTATGGTTCTATTCGATGGCCTACGTGCTGCTGTGCGCTTTGCGGCGCATCGGCCTGGATAAAACCAACTTTACCAACGCAACCTGTGGCACCATTCGTCTCAAATTCTTGAAGATCGGCGCGCTGGTGCGCGTCAGTGTTCGCCGCATCAAAATTGCCATGGCGTCGGCCTGCCCGGTAGCAACCACCTGGGGACTTGCCGCCTCTCGCCTGGTGGCTGCGGCAAACGCTCGCGCTTCGCCCGCCTGACACGCGGCGCCGCATCGCGTCACCCACGCGGCATCATCCGAAGGTCCACCGGAGCCCCTCCTCTTCTTCGCTGCACCCGCAGCACCCGCATTCGATTCCAACGAGCACGCGTCTCCGGCGCCACCCGCAAACTCGTTCGCAAAATACCGTCAAATCGCTTCGCAAATCCGGGCGCCGGTGCGAAGATAGTGTGAGAAAAGCGCACTAAGACCGGCGACCGGGTGCGGATCATTTGGGACCCGTTTGTAGGGTCAGCAGATCGCCGTACTTCCGCTCATTCGACGGCGGCTGAGCCGCGATTGGATCGAGTTGGTCTGACAGGGATCACCGCGTCAAGAAAGCCGCTGGTGCGATTTCGAAAAAGGGGCTTCTGGGCGATGGCGGGCGTTGGCGGCCTCGGCCGTACTATGGATACGCTTATCGAGGTGCTAAAAGTTTCCCTACGCCATTATTTGGTTTCCACGTGGAACCGGAAACCGGCGTGTACTGCAAACTACAGGATGACGACCATGCGCAGAACGAAACGCTCTGGTAGTTTGAGTGAAACGCTCTCACTACTTTTTGGAGTGACTCTCGTCCTGTCCGTTTTCCAATTCATGGGCGGACCGCGAGGTTTTTTGCCACCTGCACTGGCGCAAACAGCACCTGGCTGGTGCCGCGGTCTGAATCAACCCAATTTGAGCACATGTGGACCGGTGCGTGCTGGAGGGCAGTCAACAGCTCCTTCCCTCGATGCAAACGGACTGAAGCTCGATCCAAATGCGCTGTGGACCATCGTGCATGGCCTTTGCGTGCCAAACGAGCAGCAGTACGGGAACCCGGCGCCCTGCGCTTCGGTCGATCTGACGCAGGGTGCCGAGCGGGGCTACGCGGTGATCAAGGACCCCTTCGGGGCAACGCGGTATTTGCTCGTTCCGACCAGGCGCATTAGCGGCATTGAGGACGCCGCACTGCTCGCGCCGGACGCGGTCAACTATTTCGCCGCGGCCTGGAACGCCCGCGGGTTGGTCGACAAGGCGGTCGGCCGCGAATTGCCCGACGATGTGCTCAGCCTCGCCGTCAATTCGCCGCTCGCGCGCTCGCAAAACCAATTGCACATTCACATCGACTGCATCCATGCTGATGTGCGCAGCGCGCTCGCGCGCGACCGGGCGAAGATCGGCGAGCGCTGGAGTTTGCTGGACGCGCCACTTGACACGCCGCTCGGGGGCCGCCGCTTCCAGGCTATACGGGTGATGGGCACCACGCTCGCCGGGCACAACCCGTTTAAGCTACTCGCTGAAGGTGTTCCGGGCGCGCGATCCAATATGGGGCAGCGCACGCTACTAGTGGCCGGCTTGAGCTTTGCCGGCGAACAGCCTGGCTTCGTCATGCTTACGGACCGGGTCGATTTACGGGGTGAGCATGCTGGCGGCTCGCGCTTGCAGGATCATTCATGTGCGCTTGGATGATGTGTACCGCGCGTTGCGCGTGGCGTTCGCAACAATTGTGGGTGCAAGTCCACGCTGAGAATACCCACGGGCTGTCGTGACCTGTCCGTTGCGCTGCTAGGTTGCCACGTGAGGCCGCCGCCGCGCTTATCACAATAGCCTCGGGGCGATGCCTCTCGACGAGAAGGAAAAGTTCATGATCATTTCTGTGGCATTGCCACGATCTCAAACGCATTCGTCTCGCACATTGAAGGGCAAGCCATTGCGCGGCGTAATGTTAGGCGTCGATAATGACCTTGAAGGGCACCCCGGCAGCCGCCCCGAAAAGTGTCGTAGGCGTCCAGAATTTGCTCGAGCGAATATGCCTTTCAGGTGCAGGTTTAAGAGCGCGTTCTATGTAAACTTCCAGCAAATTGATATAAATTTTCTGTAACTTGGCAGCGGTTTTCAGCGGGCAAATATAACTTGAGATATAAACAACCTTTTCCTCGTCCTGACATTTGCCTATAAACACCAAAAGTTGGACTTCGAGCCGATGCTTCATAAGCCAGTCTTCATCCTTGGAGCCCCACGATCTGGCACCACTGTGTTCAGATTGATGCTTGATGCGCATGAGGAGATCACCAACCCAGGTGAAAGTGATTTTATATTCGATCATATCCGGAAAAACCCTGCGACCGGTGATTGGGCGTGCGACTTCTACGGGCTTCGGCATGACAGGGTTTTTCAGGACCAAAACCTAAGAATCCTAAGCTCAGACGACGGTAGGCAAATCGCACTAGATTTTGTCGATCAATTGCAAAAACGCGCTTCAAATTATTTGTGCTTGGTCGTCCACAGGAACGCCGACAAACTCGCCGAGCTTTTCGCCGATTGTAAAATTATCCACCTCTTTCGAGATCCCAGGGATGTAGCAAACTCCTGTATAAGAATGGGGTGGGCGGGTAATACGTACTTTGGCATCGATTTCTGGCGAGACACCGAAAGCAAATGGAATTCGGCGAAGAAGCTGTTCAGTCGGGACAATATATTGGAACTGAAGTACGAAGAGTTGATAGCGCGCCCACAGGAACAGCTCCAGCGCGTCTGTTCCTTCATCGGAATCCCGTTCTCGCCGACAATGCTTCGCTACCCCGAACGATCAACCTATGCGCCGCCAGACCGGCGCGCAATCGAACGATGGAGACGAAAACACGATCCTCGCTCAATCGCATTGGTTGAGGTCAAGACCCGTACTCTCCTCCTGGAGCGGGGCTACACGCTGAGCGGATATCCGCTGAATCCTCCGGGGCTATTTGAGAAGGCGAAGCTTGAGTGGGGCAACAAAGCCTCCATCTGGAAAATCCGTTCCAGCTTCTATGGATCTTTCAATTCTATAATGGAAATACTTACCAGGAAATTGGTTAGGCCGCTTCATCCGGCATTCGTCAAACGGATGAACGAGATTCAAAGGCTCCACCTCATAGCGCCTGTTTGCACTCCGCCGCCGGATCGAGGATACGACCACAACCGCGAAATAGATCGCAAATGCGCCAAGCCTGAGGTCGGGGCCAACCAATAAAACCCTTCCAATTATCGCCGATGGGCAGATAGGGTCGCGTTCGTCACGCTCCCCAAGCGGCAACGAGCGCAGATCAACTTCGTCGGCAATCAGAAAGTGGCCGTTCGAGCATTCTTTCGCGCCATGACAAGTGACCTGTCCGGTATACCCGTGCGCCAACCTTTGCGTTCAAGCACGGGGCAGTTGTGCATCGCAGGCTGCTCATTTAGGAGGAAAGTCGCCTCGCGGCCGGGCGGCGCCGCCCAAAGGCCACGACCTGGGACACCCAGTCTCGACCAGCTTAAGAATCATCAGCGTGAGTTGTAATCCGATCCGCCGCGGAAACAGCGGAAACGTCAAGCAGTCCAATCAATCGCATCGCCCCGCCTAGTGGTTAAATCAAAGGCTCCTGTCGTAGCCGCGTCAAGAGCGCGACCGGCGCGGATTCGGCACGGTCGCGGGGTTGACGCTCATGGTGCGCACCCTGCGTTCGCATCGGCGGGGATCGCGGCGACGTTAGCGGCCACAGCGCCGATCGGCCGCCAGGGCGGGGCGACTTCGGGTTTCAAGTCAGCGTGGGGGACGCGGGGCGAGTGGTCGATAGCACGAACATGTGCCGAACAGAATCACAGAATCCGCGAATTTTCCCCAGTTTCCTCGGAAAATCCGCCTTTGTTCACGTTCGAGCCATGGGGGGAGAAAGGAGTACTCTAGCGAAAAAGTCCTTTGTTTGTTGTTTGTTTGTTTTCTGGTGCTGCCGGTCAGGATTGAACTGACCACCTCTCCCTTACCGAGGAGTGTACTGTCAAAAAGCTCAATCAATTCAGAGAGCTTTTGTCGCGTCCGCCCCGGTTTGACACATTTTGTTCCGGGGTTTCCGGGGCGAAAACGGGGCGGCGCAGTTCACCGGCCACTTGCCTCATCCGCCACTCGCGCCATAAGAGAAAGGCCCGCGCAGGCGTACGCGGGCCTTCGTATAATTTCAGCGATTCGGACATCGATGGTCGGCCCGATCCTCCCACGGAGGCCTGCCGCAATATCCGATACCGATACCGACGCTGCCGAAGATCTAATTGCCCACCTACCTGGAAATCGCTCTGTTACGGGCGACACTCTTAACGTTCGTAGAAGAAGACGTCTGGGTGCTCACGACGCCAAGCTGCGCGGCGCGCGCGGTGTTCACCAATCATTATTCCGAGCCGGACGCAATCACGCCGATCACCAGCCTGGCACGCTCCGCGTAGATCCTCCATACGGTCGATCAGTTCGTCCCGACTGACGTCCGGTCGAGGTGGCGGAGCAACGGCGACAGGCGCAGGAGATGGTGGCGCACAATACCGTGGCGCGACCACGATCCATGCGCCATCAGGGCGCTGCTGGTAACAGGCTTCGTGATAGTAGCGATACCCTCCTGGCCGCGGCTGGCCTTGGGCAGCAATGATTGCACCAGAGGTACCGCCAACAATCGCACCAACTGCGGCTCCACGGCCACCGCCCAACGCTCCACCAATAACTGCCCCGGTGGCGCCGCCAAGAATAGCACCACCAACGGAGTCTTGCGCAGAAGCCTCCTGCACCGGCATCGCGAAGGCAATCGCGATAAAGGCTGCAGCTCCCAGCGTGCGATACATCATCAGCTCCCATCCAGTGAACAGAATCACAATGATGTAGGAAGGATGTAGGAAGTTGCGGCGGAAGGATGGCGAACGAGCAGAGATGCATCGGAGTTCCGAAGCAAGGCCGAACGAGCCTGACCGGGTCCATCCATGTGGACAGGTCCCGTTCGGCGGCAGCGGCACCGCCTCCTGGGCGCCGACACGAGGCACGCAGAACGATCCGGAGGCGCTGTAACCGTGCGGGCAGGCGCGGGCAGGAGCCGCCGGGTCCGGGCGGCTTCGGCTGCGGCAGCGGCCCCGCCAGGGGGAGCGAGGGCAGCAGCAAGAGAATTATGCGATAATCAACCTCATCATTTCAGCTGTCCTTTAGTGCGTCCATGATGGCTCGCCGGGCCTCAAGCGGACTCGATATGCTCAATCCGAGTCTTTCCGAGTCTGTGACGCGAAGGTGACCAATTACCCTCGCGGCAACGTCGAAGGCTTGGTGACGGAGCCAGTCCATGTGTCACGCGTCACGGTCGTCCAAATAATGTCTAGAGTGCTCGACCCCGCCACAATCGCGTTTGGCCATTTACCAATCGGTCTAAATTCCAACTTAGCATAGCAGCCAATTGCCGCTGAATTGGTGGCCACCACACCGGTCCACGGATATCCTCCGCTATGTCGAAGATTTAGACCAAGTACCTGACCACGATGGAACGAATGCTGGCAACGCGGGTGCGCGCCTGTTTGTGGACGCAACTCGTGGCGTTCATCCTGGCGAGCGCGATGCGAGCAGAGATTTAAACTAAGAGACCGAAAGAAGCTCGATCAAACGCAGCGCTGCCAAGACAGTTCAGACTGCCAGGATGTTTTTCTTTTTATTTGGCCGCCGCCATCCGCCACAATGCAACCACGCGTTAAGGCATATTAGCATTCAACAAAAACGCAAATTTTCGTGTAGCCCAAAAAGCACACCGCCCAATTTCTCAGCAATGACGGGACTTCGATGCGGAAGTCGTATCCAGCGAAATCGCCAGAATAAGCAAGGCGTTTCCCACGCTTGTCCGCCACAATACCGCCGATGTGCAAGTGTGGCTTGCTCCCTGTTAAAAAAACATTATCCTAGATCCGTGAGTTGAGCCGCTCTGCGATTGAGCAAATCATTGTTATCATAAGGGATGGGAACGAATCGCACTATTATCGGGAGTCTCCCGCCGGGTGATCAACCGTTAGTAGAACGAGCATCGGCTGGACCTATCGTGGCGGATACCTTCGCGGGCCGCATCCATGTTGAATGGGACAACAGCGCGCCGGTGACGCCGTTTGGGCAGATGCCGTTCTTCATTGAATTCGTCAAACAGGGCGGACTGTTCGACCGCATGGTGGCGGACTGCCCGCTGCACTATTCGAGTCCGAATGCACCGAAAAAGCGCGACGTGCTGGGCACGATTTTGCTGTCGGTGCTGGCCGGACATTGGCGCTACGCGCACATGACGACGGTACGTTGCGACACAGTGAATCCGCCGCTTCTGGGGATGACGGAGGTGGTCTGCGAGGACGCGGTGCGGCGTGGGCTCGACAAGATCGACGAAGAGGCCGGCGAGACGTGGCTGCAGGGACATCTCGATTACACGACGCGGCCGCTTTTGAGCGAGCCATGGATTCTCGACATCGACACCACGGTCAAGCCGCTCTATGGGCATCAGGAAGGCGCTGTGGTGAGCTACAATCCGCAAAAGCCAGGGCGGCCGTCGCACAGTTATCACTGCTACATGGTGGGCAACCTGCGGCTGGTGCTGGGGGTTGAAGTCGCGCCGGGCAACGAGCACACCTCGAAGCATTGTGCACCGGGACTATGGAAACTGCTGGACGGTCTGGCGCCGGAGCGGCGGCCGTGGATCATCCGCGGCGATTCCAATTTCGGCAACGAGCCTGTGTTGCGTGAGGCCGAACAGCACGGCCAGGACTATCTATTCAAGCTGCGGCTCACGACTAACGTGAAGCGTGCGATCGAACGGGCGATGCGCGAGCAAGACTGGCAGAATGCCGGCCGCCGATGGCAAGGCAAGGACGACCAGTTGCGCCTTCTGGGATGGAGCCGGCAACGCCGCATCGTGATCCTGCGGCGGCGCATCGAACGCTCCCTGGCGCTGGCTCAACGCGATGACATGGGTCAGTTGCGGCTCAGCTTTGCCGAGGTCGATGATGGCGATGAGGTCTGGGAATACGCCGTTCTCGTCACCTCGCTCAACAGCGAGATCCTTTCTATCGGTCAGCTTTATCGCGACCGTGCCGACTGCGAGAATGTCTTCGACGAGTTGAAGAACCAATGGGGCTGGGGCGGCTTCACGACCCGCGACCTCAAGCGCTGCCGTCTGACGGCGGGCATGGTCGCGTTGTTCTTCAACTGGTGGAACCTGTTCGTGCGCCTGGCCGACCGCAATCATCATCGTGAAGCGATCACCAGCCGGCCATTGCTGCTTCAGGCCATCGGTCGGCAAACCCGTCACGCCGGCCGCACCACCGTAACGATCACCAGCAGCCACGGCGAGCATCACCGCGCCCAAAAGGCGCTCACCCGCATCGCCCGCTTTTTCCTACAGCTACGAAAGACTGCGGAGCAGTTGAGCCCGATCGAACGCTGGTACCGAATCCTCAGCGAGGCGTTCAGAAAATTTCTCCGTGGGCGGAAATTGAACGTGCCACGACAACTCCAGCCCTCGGGGGCTGCGAGTTATGGGTGAGAAGCGCTGGCGAGAGCTCAGTTCAATGCCCCCGGATTTAGGAGATCAGCGCCCGCACGGCTCGGGAGCGCTCCTTGGCGCGGTCTCGTGCCGGCCCTTCCTTAAATCGAAAATTTCCGTGCTGGGCAAAACTCGCTTCGCCTCGCCAACTCCAGCGCGTCAGAGCTGCTCGTCGCGGTTGAGAGCCCCTCAGGCGACCTGCTTCAAAAGCGGTCAACTCACGGATTTAGGATTATGCATTGCAAATTGCAACGCTTTCCCCAACTGGACGTCGCCGGAATTATTTACTCCCAAAAACACAGGGGATGTAACGCCGCAACGATCCAACGTATGATGCGCTGCGAGGGAAAAAGGGGATATCGGCGCCTACGAGAGCGAAAAATGACCGCGATCAGCCTGAAGCTCGCCGGCAGATACCTAGAATTCCTACCGAGGAAAATCTACGCGCGTCTCAGGCCGCGACGTCCTAGCCCTGACATGCGAAAACGCACCAGTGAACTCTCTGGGAGCCATAGAGGCCATATTGGCTATCGGGCGCGGTCAGCCAGGCACTCACAGCTGGGCGCGCGCCAATATAGGGCTGGCCGCACAATGTGAAGTAGGTCGGGGACCGATGGCATTTTTGCCAAGTTGAAGGGGGTGATGGGGTCGGAGACGGCGCTAATTCATCACCCTTCTCGGCGGCGCGGCGGGGCCCGCTCGCAGCGCGAACCTAGTAGCACGCGATTATGTTGCTCTTCATCCGACAGATAACGGTCAGTGATGAGCGCGAATGATCCGATATTGCACTTTCGCGATTCGCTCACCACGGCAGATCGAACCCGCCGCCTGTGATATTAGGGTGCGCCAGAGCGATCTGAACAGGAACGCAACCCTGCGACGTGCCCACGTCGATCACGCTGCTATATTGCGATCAAGGGAATTTTGCCGCCAGCGACTTCGCCACCGGCAAGCTTCTGGCGGACTGGGAGCCAGCAAATCGGCGGAGCGCGGCCTTCTCGGCATAAAGCGTCGGAAAATCGCCAGTCGCCCGGGCGCCGCCTTGAGGCTGTCCCGTTCGAAGCGCCGCAGTCAGTCCTGCCCAGACGCCGTTATACCGCGAGTTGAGGTCCTCCATCAGGGCTCCGATATAGCTTGGCTTGGCGCGGTCAAGATATGTGTTCGTCGCCCCAGTGTTTGCATATCGTCCGTTCCGATCGCGGACCAACAACCCGAGGGCACCGAGAGCATCGAAGAAGTCGTGCGCACCGCGTTCGTCGATCCCAATTCTCTCCCGAAGAGCATACCGATCGAGTGGTCCATCTGCCAACGCGGTGAATAGGTCGAGTTTGACGGCGGCAAGCAGAACTTTTGCTCGCTCGAACGACTGAGCCAATTCGGTGATGTGAGCCAGTGAGAGAACGTCGCTCATCGTTATACTCGCTGATTTTGGGGGAATTGCTATTCGCAACACATTGGTCGGTCCTTCTAGTCAATGTCCCGACGAATCCTTTACGCAATTCATCTACCTGAATGAGACGCATCCTGGCACCAGAGAAGGAATCGTCCACGTTTTCAACATGTGCCCCAAAGCGCCACACCTACGCTTGGTCCCAAGTAGAGGGAAGCGCCGCACGCGTCGCTTCCGACGGCGAAGTGGCCCGGCAACCGGCGGTATCAAGCCAATACAGCAGTGGAGGCAGAATTCGTCAGCAGTCCCCGTCAGCGCGATATCAGCTTGGGGTCAGTTGCGTCTTTCGTGCCACCTCCCGCTATGTCGGAGACCGGAGGTACTTCGGACGTGATGCCCTACCAACCCACCGCAGCCAACTCGCCCCAACGATACCCACCGCACAGAATTCCCCACAGGAGTCCAGAAATGCTCGCTAGTGAGTCCGCGTGAAGCGCAGAACACTTTCACAACGTCACCGGCAAGCCGCGCAGCGAGATCGGTATCCGAGCGCTTAACGATGGCTTCCTAAGGCAAGTCGCGGACCGCAGGAATAACAAACTCCGCACTTTCGAGACATTTATGCTGTGGCTGGATATGCATTGGCGAGCCAAAATCGCCACTCTAGCAGCGGAGCACTGGCCGTTTAACCTGGTGATCTGAGCAGCTCGACCGGCAGCTGATCACGGCGCTGCCGCGCAGCGACTCGCCTCGAGAGCAGCAACCGGATCAGGCTCGAATTCACTGAGCCCGGCTTTGAGTAGCCGTCGGCGAAGCTCCCAAGCAGCGACCTTGCCAGCGGCGGGGAAGTCTACGTGGGCGATCATCCTCGGACCAGCAGGGGGGGGCGGCTGCCAAGGCTTCAAGTGGAGCGTTTCGACTTGGCAACTGTACACGGCGAACAGCGCGGTCTCTTCCCACGTCTGTGTCTGAAGCTTGTCTTCGATTTGCTGCCGGATGCCGAACACGCGCGGAGGATGGTTCGCCCTTGAGGCCGGCGTGCTCTACCGCAGGCCGCAGGATGCCATCGAGACCAACAAGAAGCGCACGCCGTCGCCAATTCCGCCACGGCTGATGCCGCACTTGCGGCGGTGGCGCCGTCTCTCGACACAATACGTGATTGAGTTCGATGGCAGCCGATCACTTCCAAGCTCCGTCGCTCTCGGGCCGGTGGCTGTGAGTTGGCCGGTCTCGGGCCGGAGGTCACACCGCACGTGCTCAAGCACAGTTGCGCGACGCTGATGCTGCAAGCTGGCGTCTCGACCTGGGATGCGGCCGGAGTGCTGGGGACTTCAGAGCAGGTCATCAGCACGGTCTACGGCACCACGCCATCGGCCACTTGCGCACAGCAGTGCAGGTGTGGTCGAAGCGCCCCGGTCAGGAAGCAAAACGGGGCGGTTTCCGGGGCGGTGCAAAGCAGCGTATCAGCTAAGTTTCTGACTATCTGGTGCTGCCGGTCAGGATTGAACTGACGACCTCTCCCTTACCAAAAGAGTGGTCCCTGCCATATCCAGCCAGAGCGGTCCATCTGCACCCACGAAAAAACCTTAATGCACGGCCATATATTGCCATAGGTGGAAAGATGGTGGCGTAGATTGCCGTGGGTGCAGAGTGGGTACAGACGCTCACTCGGTGGGTACAGAGTGGGTACAGGTTTTTGCCCCTCACAAAGTCCGCTCCCGCCAAACGGAGTGCCAACATGCCGAACGACCGCACGCCGCTGACTAAAAGCCGAATTGAGAAGGCCGAGGTGCCGCCCGGCGCCGTCCAGGCCATGCTGTGGGACACCACCGTTTCCGGTTTCGGTGTGCGGTGCCTGCCGGGCGGCACCAAGACCTTCGTGTTTCGTTATCGGCCGCACGGCGGCGGGCGCCGCGTCAATCCGCGGTTACTCAAGCTCGGCGCGTTTCCGTCGATCAGCCTCGACGACGCCCGCGCGGCGGCGCGCATCCACGCCGGTGATGTCGCCAAGGGCAAGGACCCGGCCGAGCAGCGGGCCGAGGACCGGCGGCGCAGCCGTGCCACGCTGGGCAAGCTTCTGGCCGAGAACGGACCTTACGAGCTGCACCTGAAAGAGCGCGGGCTGGTCAACTGGAAGACGGCGCTGAGCGCGCTGCGGCGCGGCCTGAAGACTCACATAGCGGTGGACGTCGCCGATCTGTCCCGCAATGATATCGTCACCGCCATCGGCGAGCTGACCAAGATCGGCAAGCGCGGCGCGGCCGGTGACTTGCGGAAGCACTCGCGCACGTTCTTCGAGTGGGCGGTCGAGCGAGGTCTGGCGAAGTTCAATCCGATGGCGGGCCTGCGCACGCCGAGCCGAACCCGGCAACAGCGCCTGAGGGATGCCGAGGACAAGGGCAAGGCGCTGACCGACGCCGAACTAGTCGCAGTTTGGCGCGTCGCGCAGGCGATACAGGATCGCGGCCAGCGCGGCGAGCGCGTCGCCGGATCGTTCGGTGCGCTGGCGCAATTCGCGCTACTGACCGGGATGCGGCGCGGCGAACTCGCCCAATTGCGGCGCGACCGCCACGTCCTGACCGGTGAGCGCGCCGTCGATAATCGCGGCATCAAAGGTGAGCGCATCCATCTGCCAAAGACCATCACCAAGACCGCTGCCGATCACGACATCCCCCTGACACCGCTAATGCGCGCGGTGATTGCGGCACAGCCGCGCGGCTTAAGCCCGCTGCTGTTTCCATCGCGCATCACCGGAGGCCGGCTCATGGGCTGGACTAAGCTGGTGGCGGCGCTGAAGGACTCAACTGGCGTCGACGTCGAACTGCACGATCTGCGCCGTACCGTGCGCACCCTTATGTCGCGCCTGGGCGTGGCCGAGGACATCGCCGAGCTGGCTATCGGCCATCAGCGCGCCGACCTGGTCGCGCGGTACAACAAGGACCAGGCGTGGCAGGCCCGCGTCGAGGCGTTCGAGAAAGTCAGCGCGCATATCAGCGCGTTGCTAGCCGAAGCAGCCGACGACCGCGGCAACGTCATCCCGATGCGCGGTGCGGAGCGCGCGCAGGGCGAGTGAACATCGAAAAACAAGGCCAGTCATTTCCTGATTTGCCGTTGACGTTTTAGGTGCCGGTAAGGTATCTTCTGACCACCATCTGGCGGATGGTGTTACCGCGTAAGATGTAAAAAAGACCAAGCCGTATCTCAAGCGAAGCAGCGATCCGTTGATCGCTGGACCTTACGTCTCCCACACAGACCGAAGAACATGGTGAGGCGTTTCCATGGTCGATATCGACGTTGCGCGTGGACGCGCGCACGGCCGCTCGCGTCCGCCGTCTCAGAAGATTATCCGCAAGAAACCGCGTCGGCGCTTTCGTGGCACGCCGCCGCCGCTGACGTTCGACCTCGAGCCTCTGCCCGACAGTACCTTGCTGAATGAGACCGAAACCGCAGCGGCTTGCCGGCGAGCAAAAGCGACTTTGGAGGTCTGGCGCAAGCAGCCCGATCACCCGTTGAAATGGCGACGGGTTGGCGGCCGCATTCTTTACGAACTTTCCTCAATCCGCGCTTTCCTGAGGGGCGCATAACCAATCGGCCGCGCGTGAGCGAAAGCGCGGCCGAGAGAAAGGCTGTTGATGGATTAATCGCACTCTCACTTAAGCACTTCAGTGGTCTTTTCTCAACCGCCCGCTCACGCCCGGCCCTTCATTTTTGAGGAGCTGAGCAATGGGTTCAAAACTTCACCGCCGCGATCACGGCCTAATCGGCTCGCGTCAGTGCAATGCTGTCGCAGATGATGGTGCCGACCACAACGGTGCGTTGGCCCTCCGCATCTGGGACGCTGCGCGCTCAATCACCGCGACGCTGGCCGAGCGCCAACTCGCTAACGTCTGCCGCGTTGATGTCAACCGGATAACCGACGTCGGCGACGTCTTGCGGTTCGAGCCGTGCTGCCCGCTCGGCAGCAGCGAGCTGCCCTGCCTGGTCGCGCTCGTGCGCGATGTCATCACCGACGAACCGAAGGCGATCATATGCATCGCGCTCGATGGTGCCGGACAGAAGATTGCACAGCATGTGCTCGGCCCAAAGGAAGGCGGTGCAATCAAGTTGTGGGAGGACGCCGCAGTCGAGCAAGGCCTCGTCGTCGGCGTACGGCTCGAGGCCGTCACGGCGGCGGCAACGCGCGTCGAGCAGCGCGGCGCGTGCATACAACCGGCCTGGGCGCTGCTCGATCACGATGGCTTGCGCGATTTTCCGGTTATGACGGCCATCGAGGCGCTGACCATTCTGATCGACAACGATCAGAGCGATGAGGCGCAAGATGCCGCCGATGCTTGCACGCGGCGCTGGCTCGGCGCCGTGCGCTTCGTTCATCAAATTGTTCTGCGACACAGCGTTGACGCCGACTTCAACAACATTGCAGCCGCGGGAGGCGCCCGATGAGAGAGGCGCCCGTTGTGGCTCAAGCTCGAGAATATAAGCCCGGCGATAGTGTGCCACGCAGCGCCCCTGCGCCTGCGCCTTACAAGGACCGAGGGCCGGCTCTACCCATTGGCCAACGCTGCATCCACTGCGGCACCACCATCGGGGTGAGACAAATCGAGCGGGGCGACCAGCGGGAGGTTTCCTGCAGGCGCTGCGCCGACGAGGAGACAAATCGCGGCACGCCGGCATCGCCCAGCGCGAGCGCGCCAACACGTGAAGCCGCCAACAAAAACGCCAACGACGCCCAGCCAGCAAGCGGACCGGGACCCGAACCCGAGCCCAACCCTGAACCTAGCCCTGAACCCGAACCTAAACCGGGGCCCAAGACCGAACCTCTTGAGCCTGGACCTGACCCCGAGCCCAAAGCGCGGTTTGCTGTCACCTTCTTCGAGAACTACGCGGCGGCAACGAAGCGCGTGGTGTGCGAGGGGCTGGTGTAGATCAAACATAAGAGGCCGGCTTTTTCCGCTACTTCCACGGCCTCATCGACGGTTCTTTGTTCCCCGTCGTAATCGCCTTCAACGCCGCTGACGGAAACGACGTTGGGATCATGACGGACAAGCCGCGCTGGCGCGTCGTGTGCCCGGTCTCGAGCGAGCTGCCGCCAGATCGTCGCTATCACATGATGGGCCGGCTTAACGGCCTCTTCGGCGGCATCTTCGCGGACGAAAGCTGGGCGCTGTCGCAGGCGTACTATTTCGGCAGCATCAATCACAGTCCCGATCACCGCGTGGAGATGATCGACGGCACCCCAATCGACCTGCTCGATGAACTCGACGAGGGCTGGCTCAGCAAATCTGCAGCGGCATCACGCGAGAGAGGCGAAACCGAGTTCAACTTTGGGCCCGTCGATCAAGACGAGCTTGAGCGCGCGATCAGCAGCGGCAAGGATTATCACCGCGCAACCGTACGCCTGGTCGGCGCCTGGGCGTTTCGCCGCAAGCCCTTGCTGGAAGCGCAGCGCGATCTTGAAGCCGTCTATGCCCGGGTCCCCGAGGCCGATCACAATACTCAACGGTATCGCGACCGCGTTGCCGACATTGAGCGCATTCTCCTCGACATTTACGGCAAGGAAGCAGCAAAGCGAGATCCGCGCGAGGAAGAGCGCGAAGAAGATCCGTCACTAGGCGAGCCCAATCAGAAGCCGGGCCCCAAACCCGCGGCCGAGGCGAAAGCGGCCGACAAAACTCAACTTTGGCCGGAGATGGGCGCCGACGCATTTCACGGCCTCGCCGGCGACGTCGTCGAGGCCATTGCACCGACCACCGAGGCCGATCCCGTCGCGCTCTTGGCGCACCTTCTTGTCGAGTTCGGCAACGCGGTCGGCCGCAGGTCTTACTGCATCGCCGATGGCGCGCGGCATTACCCGAACGAATATGCGGTCACAGTCGGCATCACCAGCAAAGGGCGCAAAGGGACGTCTGCTCAGCGCGTCGACCAGTTCATGAGAACTGCAGCCGCTGTCTGGTATGAGAACTGCATCGCCAGCGGCCTGTCGTCAGGCGAAGGCATCATCCACGCAGTACGCGACGAGGTCCGCGGCTATGAAAAAACCGGCAAGGGGAAACAGATCGAATATATCGAGGTCGTCAAAGATCTCGGCATCAGCGACAAGCGGCTATTGATCCACGAGCCCGAGTTCGGCGGCGCGCTGGAGGTGATGAAGCGCCAGGGCAGCACGCTCTCGCGCGTAGTCCGCGAAGCCTGGGACAAGGGTGACCTGCGCGCCCTTGTCAAGAACAACGCTGAGCGTGCGACTGACGCGCATATTTCAATCCTTGGGCACATCACCGTCGATGAATACCGCGCAAGCCTCGACCGCATCAGCATGGTCAACGGCTATGCCAATCGGTTTCTCAATCTTTTGGTCAAGCGCGCGCAGGAGCTGCCGTTCGGGAAGCTGGTCGCCGACACGGTAATGAAGCCCCTTGCTGACCGCATTCGACGAGCACTGACCAATGACGCGCTGGGGGAGGAGGTCACATTCAGCGACGAGGGGGCCGAGATGTGGCGCGCGGAATATCACGACCTGTCAGCCGCCAAGCCGGGGCTGTACGGCAGCGTTGTCGCGCGTGCGGAGGCGCACGCTCTGCGCCTGGCGATAATTTACGCGCTGCTCGGCAACAGCTTGGATATCAAGCCCGATCACCTCAGCGCCGCTCTGGCCTTCTGGCGCTATTGTGACGCCAGCGCTCGGTTCATTTTCGGCGACGCCGTGGGCGACCCGGTCGCCGATGAGATCCTCCGCGCATTACGGAGAGCGGGGCCGGACGGGATGACGCGTTGGGAGATCTCCAACATGTTCGGCCGCAACCTTTCGAGTGACCGCATCGGCAAGTCGCTTCTCCTGCTCGAGGAGCACGGCAAGGCGCGCATGACGACGACGCGCAGCGGTGGCCCCGGGCCAGGGCGGCCGACCGAGACCTGGAGGGCCGTCTGACCGTGTTTTCCACTTCCTACTGTGACGAAGAAAAGGAAGTTAACGAAGTAATGCCCCTATTTCTTCGTCTACTTCGTTTTATTCGTACTCGCAGGACCACTGAGAAGCCTCGCCGCGGCCTATGCGGCCTTGATGGGAATAAAAAATGCCGAACCACCGAGTCCCGAAACGCTCCTGATCCCGCAGCCAGGAGCAGGAAGCCCGCCCGGGCCCCGCCGCCGCGAAGCTGGCCGTCGAGCCCCCGCGCTGCCGCCCCGAGGGGCGCCTGCCACCGCGGCCGGGGCTCTCTCTTGGCCGCGAGAACCCCCCGCCGTTTGCGGCTGCCCGGCACCCCTCTCGGCGAAAAGGCTGAAAGTCACCCTCGTGCTCGAGGCCGCCGAGCCGCTCGCCGTCCCGGCGCCCGCGGGCCAGCCGCGTGTAGCTTGCGCATCCGCCTGCCGGATCGAACACTCACCGCAGACATCGCGGCCAAGTCGCTGCGCAAGGCGCAGACGGCGATCCGCAATGCGGGGGGCGACAACGTCGCCCTCGTGCTGCAAGGACGGCTCACCGCGCATTGCAGAAGCCGGCCTCTCCGCGCAGCCAAAGGCGACAAAGGCGCAGCAAGCCCCATGACCCACCCGTAATCACGCATAAGCGCAGCGGGGAAATGAAGAGTGAGAAGAGAGTAGCGTAAGCGCTCTCTTCTCACTCTTCATCTCCCGAGGCGACCTATGGCGGGTTAGAAGAGGGATGCAAGGGAGATTGATATGACCAAGTCAGGCGAACCCCCCGGCCGGTATTTCGCCGCACCGGAACCACCGACAGCCTCTGCGTCGGAGGGCATGGAATGGGGACGAGAGTTGGCGCGGCGCTATTTGCCGGAAGATGTGCGTTTGGCGGCGGCCATAGCGTTCGGGGACAGCAACGCGACGGCGTGGACGCGGTTACAGGCGGGGCGTTTGATAGCGCAGATCGCAGGGGCAATTCCGGAAACTATACCGGAGGCCTCGCAGTCAGGCGGGGACGGTGGCGGCCACGCATAGCGCCATGACCGGCAAAGGAATGACGATAATGCCGGGACGCGATGAGAGATTGCGCAAAGGCTTCGTTGTCCCCGATGCGGGACGGCGGGAGACGCTTGCCGTGCAGCGTCGGCGCGAAAGCCGGCGCGAGGAATTTGCCGAGCAGGTCCTGCTTGTCGAGACGCTGCAAGAGCTGCTTGATCCCGCCTTCGCATTTTTCTCGGCGCTTGAGAACCGGCCTCGGTCGGCCTGGTCTGGTCTGCGGCAAAAGCAACGCGGTGTGCGCGCCGGCCTGCCGGACCTGATGATCATCGTGTCCTGGAAGGCGCCAGTTTTCATCGAGATGAAAAGCAAGCGCGGCGTGCCGAGCCCGGTGCAGCGGCGCGTATTCGCAAACTTAACGGCGATGGGCGCGGACGTGTATGTGGCGCGCAGTGCGGCTGCGGCGCTCGAGGCCCTGCGCCAGTCCAACGTTCCATTCCGCCGGTCATGGCAGCCGCCGCAGCCGCTCGCAGACTGGGAAGGGCCATTTATCATGACCGACCAGCAGCGGCGATTGCCGCAAGCACCAGAGGTAGCGGAACAGCGACGCGCGCAGCAGCGGGCTTGGCGTGAGCGCCAGCGCGCCAGAAAGAACGCACAGGCGCTGTCGGCCGGGGGGACGCCCTGCAATCTCCGAGCACGGGAGCCGCGCTGTGAAAGAGCGATTTGACCGCTACAACCTTGCCGGCCGTCTGGAAAAAGTTCGGCGACGAGCTGATGACCGCATGCCAGCGCCACGAAGGCGATTGAGAACCGCGTCGTGTGCAACCAAAATCGGCGCCGTCTGCGCATCGCGATGACGTTGAAGGTCTTGAGGATGGAAGATGGGCGCGCTGACGGCGAGATCGCCGGCAGCGCGGTGCGACGATATTCCGCCGCGTTCGCAGCTTACCGAGCGCCCAACGCCGGAAACGCCGCCGAGGCCGCAAGCGAGCCCCTCATTGACGATCCCTGCAGGACCGATCCTGCCGACGAGTGATTGCACACCCGGCGGCTGACACAATTATGCCCCCTGGCCGCGCTGTAGTGGTACGCATTTGTTTAAATGCGCCTTGCGATGCTAATGCCACCACTACGATGTTCGTCCGGTTCCGCACCACCGCCCGCCGGCTGCAGGTCAGCCTGATCACCACCCGCCGATCTGCCGGCAAAGTCCGCCACGAGCACATCGCGTCCCTGGGCTCGACAGCAATTGCCTCCTCGCCCTCCGACCGCATCGCCTTCTGGACCCGCCTGCACGAGCGGCTCGAGCGGCTCGCCGATCGCCTCGACGCTGAAGCACAGCGCGCGATCCTCGCCGCCGTCCAAGCGCGCATCCCGCTGCTCAGCCAGGATGAGCACTACGCCGAGCTCGCCCGCGCTCGCGCTGTTGCCAGGTACTGGGAGACGTTGCATGGCCTGCACAGGGCCAGGATCGAAGGCGGCAGGGCACTGCAGGCACACGGCAAACTCATGGTTGCCGAAGGCGAGGCAGAAGCCGGAAAGGTCGCCGAAATGCTGGCAGCGTCGCGTGCGCGGCTCGCGCGAGCCCTGGCCGGTGAGGTTGTCGCCGTGCCGAGGCATATGACCACAAAGAAAATGCTTAAGGCGCTCGGCCGGACTAAGGCCGAAAGAAGAGAAAGCTCAAGAAGAGCATGACCGACCGGGACAATGTACTGCGCAAGATCAGGGCGCTCCTGCAAAAGACGGTTGCTAACGGCTGTCCCGTGGAAGAGGCGTTGACAGCGCATGCGAAGGCGCAAGCTCTCATCGATGAGTATCAGGTAAGCCACGAGGAGCTTTACGGCACTGGACCGGGACGAGCATGGCGGAAACCCGAACCTGAGCCCGAAGCTAAACAGCAGCAGCAGCAACCAGAACCAGAACCAGAACTGAAACCGAAACCGGAACCAGAACGCGCGGCCGAAGCAACTGAACAAGCATATTCCCGCAATGCTAACGAGCCGGATTTCCGCGCTAGTATGACCGCACGGTTCGGTAAGCCATTCTACTGGACTCTTTCAGGGTTGGCAGTGCTCGTGGCAGTGCTCGTGCTCCTCATTCCGGGTGCTTTGCGTTTGCCTCCAGGCGACTCATCGTGTTCGCAGGACAATCTCAAAGCACATCTGTGCGATGAAACTACACAGGCCTACAGCGGCTCGCCCTCGTCGAGCCAGCCGCCGCAACCCAACACTGAGACCAACGCAGAAAAGCCGGATCACGTAGAAGCACCGACGACCCGGACGGCGCAGTCAACGCCACCACCAGCCAAATTCTCTGGCCGAGTTCTCCAAGATTTTGCGGCCCTCGGCGAAGCACCCGCTGCCGGACCAGGCAATGAACCTACCGTATCCGCCGGACATGGATCGGATGCCGCATCGATTACACCGGGCGCGCCGCAGACAGTCGCGGCGCAGCGCGCCGTTCTGTTGGAGCAAGATCCGAGCGACCCGCAGAGCAAGCGCTTTGACGGCTCCGTGACTTGGCGCACCGAAACGGTCTCGCCCGGCCCCAGTCTGGCTCCGGAGCTTGAGGTCCACGGCGACATCGTGATTCCCGAACGGCACGTGACCGTGACGCTGTCGCTGCGCCGCAACACCGACAAGGCGCTGCCGGCAAGCCATACGATCCAGATCTTGTTCAATCTGCCGCCAGACTTCCCCGGCGACGGGGTCTCCAGCATGCCGGGCATTTTCGCCAAGGCTTCCGAGCAGGCGACCGGCACGCCGCTGGCCGGAATTTCCGTGAAAGTGACCGACAATTATTTCCTGCTTGGCCTCTCCGCCGATCCCACGCTGCAGCAGCGCAACGTGCAGCTTTTGAAGGATCAGAAGTGGTTCGACATAGCCATCGTCTACAAAAACAACACCAAGGCGATTTTGGCTGTCGAAAGAGGTCCGCCTGGCGATCGGGCCTTTGCCGAAGCGTTTTCGGCGTGGGGCGAAGGCGGACTGCCTTCCGTCGTTAGTACTGCGCCGGGCGTGCCGCCTCCCGTTGTTAGTACTGCGCCGGGAGGGCACGTGCCAGGCGGCGCAAATTTTGACCAGCGCTTTTCCGGCGCTCGGCGCGAGCTCGATCTGGGCGCCTTCTTTATCCCGCCGGCCAACCAGGCATCGGCGCCGCTCGCGAGCCCGACGCAAGGAGGCAGCACGAGCGACGACACTGGGAAGTATGCGGTCCAGCTCGCATCGGAGTGGAACGCGGCCGACGCGCAAGCAGCCTACCGCGCCTTGCAAGGAAGATACGGGAGCGTCCTAGGCGACCAACAACCGCGCATCGTACGCATCGAGCAAAGTAACAAGGGAGTTTACTACCGTGTGATGGTCGGCCAGTTTTCGACCGCGCTAGAAGCGACTCAATTTTGTAACAACTTGAAAGCACTCGGTGGATCCTGTACCGTCCAGTGCGACCGTTGCTAATTAGCGATTATTCCGCGTTTTTTCTCAGCTCGCGTGCACAGCGTTCACGGTATTGGTGCCGAATACCACGTGACTTGAACCCAAAACTGGTTGGTTTCGGGATTTACCCACCGGACGGTGAAGGTAAAGAGGCGCTTACCGGTGCTGCCCCACTCGACGCCCCTGCAGAATCTCATGTTGGCGGTGCTGGACACCTGGCCTCCTTGAGCCCTAAAGACCACGACTCCGAGCTGCAAGCCGATCCTTATGAGCACCTTAGTCACTCCCGGCGAGTTGCACGCGGGCAGGACTTTTACCTGCTGTACGGGCGGCGGCGACGATGGCCGCGCAGTCCTGGCCTCGTTGTTCGTGCTGTTGCCACTGCATTCAATCTGGACGGTAAATGGCCGCGCAATTTCTCCCACGTCAGCCGGAGATAACGGCCGCTCAGATCGCGCGGTCCGGTATCCGATACCTTGGCCATCCAAAAATGTTTGCGCTACCGAGGCCTTTAGCGCAAAGTTCACGTTCTGTGGAACGTCACCCGTGGCTCGAGCGACTCGCTGGGCATTGAGTTTGGCCGTAACAATTCCGATCAGGTGACCGCTTGCATCAACCAGTGGTCCGCCGCTATTGCCTGGCTGAATGGGCGCGCTGATCTGGAGATAGCGCGAGTCATTACCCAGCCCTGCCAGAGCGCTCACATTTCCAACCGTGAGATTGGCGGTAGTGGCCAGAAGCCCCGGAAGAGGATAACCCAAAGCCACGACCGTATCGCCAGGGCGGACCGGCCCTTCCCGGAATACGGCGACCGATGATAGTGCGAGGTTGCTGCGAATAATGGCCAGATCGTTCTTCTCATCGCGCGCGACTAAGTACGCCGTCGAAACGGAGGAAGATCGAACGGTTATACTCGTACAGTTCTCGACCACGTGAGCGTTCGTAAGAACTTCGCCGTGAGTACCGATTATCACGCCGGAGCCGAGGCTATCAGCCCGCGTCGCAGTCGCCGTGCCAATAGCCCAGACGACAAACAGCACCAGCCACAGACAGCGGCGGCTTGATGAGCGATACGCAGCTGAAGATCTACTCATAACGTTCCTGAAGTCGCGCAGGCTAGCGCCAGCGCGAGGATCAAGCTTTCTCATGTCGGTGATTTTTTTAAGTAGGTCGTAAGCAATCGGAATACTGATTACGCGAACGATACGCTACGTCATTGCGAAGCGTCCTTTTGTGGTGACTGACGGCATGCCCCCCGGGTCACGTCGTCTTTTTGGGTGACGCAGCCTTGCCCGTCAGCCCGAGCTGGATCAGGCGACGGATTGCTTCGGCCCGGGCCGGGAGGTCAGGCTGCCGGCGACGCCAGTCATGGACGGCCTCCAGTTCTGAGGCCGACATCATCAGGTGCACGCGGGTGGAGTATAGTTCGTCCGTTTTCCTCATGCCCCGTTATGCGGGGATGGTGTCTTCGGTGAAACTGGGTGCGGAGGGGCATTTTGTCGCTGGGGGCAGGCGTCGACGACCGGGCGCGCCTCGGTTACCAGAAAGGCAGTCTGTCCAAAACGAGCAAATAATCGACCAGAATTCCATGGCCTGACCCTGCCACCCAACCATATTTCGCGCCCGAGCAAACCAGCGTACGGCCGCTCGGCGGCCAATCAAGCAGTCGGCATAAAACTGGCCGCAGCTCCGCTGCAGGGGAAATTTGTGCTGCCACCTCGACTTTTATACCGAAGCCGAGCGAGAGGTGAATGTGATTAAGCTGAGCACCCAAAATAAGCTAAAGGGAAAAATCCTCGAGGTCGGGAGGAGGGTGGTGCGATTGCGACAGCTGGCGTTGATCTTGATCGTTCTTGCAGCTGCATCCCCCTCGACGCATGCAAGGGCGCAAAGCTTCAACTGCAGTTTGGCCAAATCCGCAGATGAAGTACTCATCTGTCAGTACCCAGATCTGGCCAGGCTCGATGAGCGTCTAGCGGGCCTCTATTCAGAACTTCGCAATAGGCTAGCTGGTGCCGATAGGCGGGATCTTGAGCAGAAACAGGCCGAATGGCTTGAGACCCGAAGATCCTGCGGACGCGACCGGACCTGCGTCGAACAAGTATATCTCTCACGAATCCAGCAGCTCGCCGTACCGGCAACCGCGCCGGCCACTGAACGGACAACTTCGCCAGCACTTGAGATTGAAGCCATACAGCTTGCTAGTAACTTCATTCTTCAGGCGAAGCTGCACAATCCGCACGTATTTGGACCCAGCGAAACACGCGCGCAGTTGGCATCAGATGGTGCAGCTTTCGCAGCCGACGAAGGTATCGGAACAGTCAAGATCATCACTGATGAGCCCGTAAAAGGCCTCGATATTGCCACGGCTGTTGCCGCCGCGGATTCGAAGGACTGCAGCGGCGAATTTGCGTCTGGCCGCGTCAGCGAGCTCGTTGATAGCGATGTAGTGTTTCGCGGGTTTGCATCCTGCGAAGATTCGAGCGGCACGCGCGTCACACAACATCTCATTGTGCCGAGACCAGCGGGCGGATTTGTAGTCTTCTCATTAAGCGCGACCGGCAAAGCAAGCCAACCGCCAAACGTAACCGAAAGCGAAAACTTGGTTACCCTGCGTAGGGCCGCCTTGGCGTCCGTTGCGAAAAAATGAATCAGCTGGAAAATCGATGGATGCGGAAATATTGCCAAAAAGGATTAGTCATCAGTGTTGAAACCACTTGCGAGTAGTAAGTGCTCACATCATAGCGGCATAGCGCAATAAAATCGCAGGATATCAGATAAAACGCACGTTCTCTTGTTTCGCCGTCGCAGCGGCGATCCTAACGATCGGCGTTGGAAGTGCGATAGGGGCCAACGAGCCTCACCTTGTACAGGGGATGCACTATGCTGCCGCCAGGCTGGAGGTACAAAAAGCCGGATGGATTCGGCGAGACCAATCGAATTGCATGAGCGTGTCGGGATATAGGGACAAAGATTGTGGATATGGCTTTGCAGATAAATTCTTACGAGAAGTCCCGGAATTGACTGGCACCGCCGCTGATAGGCCTTGGTTGTACACATGCTATACAGACGGATTTGGTAAGGAACTTACCCTAACGTTTACGTACAATGAAAAATATGTAAACGGACGCAATTCCGATGCTGACAAGCTGCTTTCAAGTTTGCGACTGGATAACTGGAGTGTTTACAAGGGTAGTTGCGAGCCAATTGACCTTTAGTAATTCAAATCTTAGAGGACGAACGTTGCTACAAAAGACCATCATTGCAGCTGCCGCAGTGGCGTGCTTGGCTGCTCCGACTTACGCACAAGAAGCGCCGGGCTGCCGATATGCTTGGAACGTTCTCCGCGCTCGCGGCGCGCTTCCTTACGCCCAAGTTCTCATTGAGTCAGACTGCCCGATAATGTACCGCGAAGGTTGGCTCATAAATCGCCATAGAGCTGTATCTGGTGTTATTCCAAGCTGCGTAGTCGCCTGGAATGGGCTTGCAAGCGTGGGGGCGTTGCCAGCGGCGCGCTTTCTTGTGACGCACAACTGCCCCGTGCTTGAACGTAAGGGATGGCGCTAAAACTCGTCTGGCTTCGTCAGCATCGCTCCGACACGCGCCCGAGAGACGAAATAAATGCTGCGTCGTCCTATGATTGCAGCCGCGCTAATGACGCTCGCGCCGAGTACCGGCGTCATGCGCATGTCTGTGAACCAGCTCTGGAGGATTAAGAATAGGACCCAGCGGCGAAGTCGCACCGGGCGATTTTTCCATTGTCCACGTGTACGATCTGGGCTTGTAAGGCTCAGAAACCGTCAGTTCTGAAAATGAGGAGAGAAAATGAGAGAGCTAATAGCTGTTACTGCCCTACTGACTGCAGCGTCGCTGCAGCCGGCATCGGCAAAATGGCATCGTCAGCCGGGAGAAAGCACAGTAGATTTTTACTGCCGCGAGATCGGAGGCGTTGCGGGATGCACTGCTGCAGCAAAAAACTGTGGGCAGCCGGAAGACGAAGCCATGCCGGCAACGCGAGATTGCTACGCAGCAGGTTTTGTTAGTTGCTGGCCTAAAGGTCTGCGCGGCAAAAAGCTCGACGCTTGCATAGACGCCTACATGGATAAGCACCCAATTCACGTCACCGGCGAGTAGGTTCTACCGGCAACGGGCGAGGGTGGGCGGGTACCAATACCGCCGCATAGGGCTCAAGGCGAGCGGCCTCCTCGCAGGATTAGACTTTCTGGATAGCAGCAAGGAACGATCTCGAAACCATGAGGCGAGAGCGACGGTGCGATTCGTCAGCGCGCCCGCAACGCCGAGCAGCGGCTACTTGGCCGCAGCATCACCAAGGCAAATTTGCCGGGCACCGTTTGCGCTGCCGACGCTCTTGAAAAACAAGTATGATCGCTTGGGTTTCCAATTCGGCTGCCTTCGACATGACGGCGAGGATCTCCGCCGGCTGCCGCTCTCGCTGCGCAAGGCCAACCTCGACCAGCTGCTCTCGCACCCATAGAGCTGCGCCTGCTCGTTGGGCTGCGATGTTAACGTGTTCGACCCGCGGGGCAACCAAGCTACGATTATGCCATCGAAAAGCTAGGTGGGTACGATGAACAAACTGGTCGCTGCTTGTATTGTAACTGTCTTGACCCTGTTTAGTGACACCGGAGGCCGCGCCGACGTGGTCGTGTACAAAGAAACTTGTACTGATAGCGCCTTCGAAAATTGGAATTTGACGTGTAAAATCGACAAGAACACCTTTCAGAAAGTCGATCCCGATCAATATTGGGCTGATCGGTTTAAAAAGATTAAATCGATAACCGTATGCGCAGGGTTTGATAATCACGGAGGTTTTGAGCCCCCGGCAATCATCGTTTACAACCACAGTGACGGTGGGCAAGAGAAGCCAACGGATTTCTTCGACACCGTGAAGTTTCGTGGCAATCTAGTTGATGAGAAATTCTCTTGGGTAGGATCGGGTGCTAGATACTTTCCGAGTTCTGCATGGACCATGCGTGGTCAGCTGCGCGGTCGGATAATTTATGAACATCCCAAAACCACAGCGTCTCCTGCACATGACGGTCGTGGGGAAACGTTTACGTACGCGGAGACTTTGTGGCCGACGAACCATCGGTGAGATCCGAGCTACATGTAGCAACCTTGAGGACAAGTGAAAACCTTGTTTCGACCATGACTGCCGCCTCCCTCAAACAGGGAGGCGGCGGCTCGGAAATCATGGATTTTTTGGGACAATTTTCGAGTTGGTCGGCTCGCGTTCGTCACACCCGTCCCATCGGGGGGTGGTCGATGGTCCCCGGTCGGGCTCCGGCTGCGCGATGGTCGGGCGCGCGAAGCACCGCAATTGCACGCGAGCTTGATGAGAGCTGAAGAGTGTCGCCGGAGGCCCACTCTTTGCAACGCGATTATCCACGCCTCGTCAGCCACGCTCGCGCGGGCACCGCCAGGGCTTTTTCCCGTGGGCGTGGGTACAGGGTGGGTACAGATTTCCGAGCGCACAGTCGTCCGACCATGGCGCCGATAGAAGCTCTTGATTTTATTAAGCTTTCTGGTGCTGCCGGTCAGGATTGAACTGACGACCTCTCCCTTACCAAGGGAGTGCTCTACCACTGAGCTACGGCAGCCGGCCGGGTGAATCGCACTGACATGGCCAAAGATTGCGGCCTCCTTGCCATAGCGGAGTTTTGAGCGCAAGCACGGGAGCGATGCCCGCCGCACTCTGCCTCATCCCTCGGGATCTTCGCGTGTCGAGCGCGCGGAGCGTCGCAGAAAAAGGCGACCGGAACTGACGGACTGGCGCAACAATTGCCGGCATACCGGCGTTCTGCTTTCAATTCGCGGACTTGGTCTACCGACAGAGTTAATTGACTATGGCCAAACCCGGCAAGGCGCAGAAATGGGCGGCGCGAAGCCAGCGGCTCTCGGCGGCGCTGCGCGAAAACCTCAAGCGGCGCAAGGCGCAAGCGCGAGGCCGCGCCACCGATCAGGCGGCGGAGCGCGACGCTGCATGGGCCGCTCACGATTCGGGAACCAACACTCCCGACTTTCGCCGTAATCGGGGAAAGGAGTAGCGGTTGAGGACATTTTGCTACAGACCGCGGCGCGTGCGGGTCAGTTAAAGCAGGCGCATGAAGCGCTAGGGATGACCATGGATCGCATCCGCATCCTCGGTGGCCGGCGGCTTGAGGGGACCATTGCGATTTCGGGCGCGAAGAACGCTGCGCTGCCGCTGATGATCGCCAGCCTGCTAACCGAGCAGACGCTGATTCTCGAAAACGTACCGCGGCTCGCCGATGTGGCGCTGCTGCAGCGTATCCTCGGCAATCACGGCGTCGATATCATGGTCGGCGGCAAGCGCTCGGGCGAAACAGCCGACGACGGCCAGACACTGCACATTTCCGCCGCCAATATCGTCGACACCACTGCTCCCTACGAGCTCGTGTCGAAGATGCGGGCAAGTTTTTGGGTGCTGGGGCCGTTGGTGGCGCGCATGGGCGAGGCGCGCGTTTCAATGCCCGGCGGCTGCGCCATCGGCACCCGGCCGGTGGACCTCCTCATCATGGCCATCGAACGCCTCGGCGCGCAGATCGAAATCGACGGCGGTTATGTGGTGGCGCGTGCACCGCGCGGTCTCAAAGGCGGCGAGATTGTCTTTCCAAAAGTGACTGTGGGCGGCACGCATACCGCCATCATGGGGGCGGCCCTGGCCGACGGCACCACGACGATCGTGAACGCGGCGCGTGAGCCCGAGGTGATCGATCTCGCCGATTGTCTTAACAAGATGGGCGCGCGCATTATCGGTGCGGGCACGGGACGCATCATGGTCGAAGGTGTCGCCAGACTCGGCGGAGCCCGCCACATCGTACTGCCGGACCGCATCGAGACAGGCACCTACGCGATGGCAGTGGCCATGGCAGGTGGCGATATCCTGTTGCAAAACACCCGTGCGGAATTGCTGCAGGCGGCACTCGATGTGCTCCAGCGCACCGGCGTCTGCGTCAGCCCCACCAACGCTGGTATCCGCGTCGCGCGCGACGGGGTCGATCTCGCGCCGGTCGAAGTGACCACGGCGCCGTTTCCAGAATTCCCCACTGATCTGCAGGCACAATTGATGGCATTGATGACGCAGGCGCGCGGTACCTCGCGCATCATCGAGACCATTTTCGAGAACCGCTTCATGCACGTGCAGGAGCTGGCGCGACTCGGCGCCCGCATCCACCTAGACGGCGAGGAAGCGACCATCGAGGGAGTCGAACGGCTCAAGGGCGCGCCGGTGATGGCCACCGATCTGCGCGCTTCGGTGTCGCTCGTTATTGCCGGGCTCGCCGCCGAGGGCGAAACCATCGTCAACCGCGTCTATCACCTCGACCGCGGCTTCGAGCGGCTTGAGGAAAAGCTTGCGCGCTGCGGCGCCGCGATCGAGCGGCTTTCCGGCTAGAACTATCCCGCTTACATCGACCGCAGAACACGGCGTTTGCCACACCGAATCTTCGCGAGTGCGTCCGCCGGCCGCTTCAGCTTGCGGGCAAGCGCACGATGAAGCGTGCTCCGAGCACCTTCGGTTCGGCAGCGGGCGCCGTGGCGGCAGCGAGCCTGTTCTCCACCCAGATGGCGCCGCCATGCGCATGCACGATTTGTTTCGAGATTGACAGACCGAGACCGGAATTGTGGCCGAAACACTGATGCGGGCGGTCGGTGTAAAAACGCTCAAAGATTTTTTCGATCGAGTCGGGCGGTACACCGGGCCCATCGTCGTCGACGAAGATTTCAACGTTGTTCTTCGAACGGCGGCAGGTGACGCGCACCGTGCCGCCCGGCGGCGAGAACGAGCGCGCGTTCTCGATCAAATTGTCGACCACCTGGCCGAGGCGCGAATCGTGGCCCGGCGTCTGGAACGCGCCCACGCCGCCGCCTTCGAATTTGAGGGTTACTTTGACGCCGTCGTCGCGTTTGACTTCGTTGGCGACCGTCACCACGGTGTTCAAGAGCTTGGCGACATCGACCGGCGCTGATTCCTGACGCTGCAGCTCGGCATCCAGGCGGCTGGCATCAGAAATATCGGAGATGAGCCGGTCCAGCCGCTTGACGTCGTGCTGGATGACATCGAGCAGCCGGCCGCGGCTTTGCTCCAGCTTGGCGAGCGGCAAGGTCTCCACCGCCGAGCGCAGCGAGGTCAGCGGATTCTTCAGTTCATGGGCGACATCGGCGGCGAAACGCTCGATGGCTTCAATGCGGCTGTAGAGTGCGTTGGTCATGTCGCGCAGCGTTCCCGACAGGTGCCCGATCTCGTCACGGCGGGTTGTGAAATCGGGGATTTCGACGCGCGACTGGATGCGGCGGCGCACGCTTTCGGCGGCGTCTGCGAGCCGCCGCATCGGCTCCGCGATCGTTCCCGCCAACAGGATCGAAAGCACCACCATGACCACGGCGGCAATCAGGAACACCTTAAAGATGGCGAGCCGCTCGGCGGTCACCATATTGTCGATGTCAGCTCCCTGGGTCGACAGCATGAGCGAGCCTCGCACCGCGTGGAAGCGCTGCACCGGCACAGCCACCGAAACGATCACGTCACCCTTCTGGTTGATGCGCACAGTGCTGGCATCGCGGCCTTCGAGAGCCTGCTCCACCTCGGGATAGCCTTTGCCGTCGTCCGGCCCGAGTTCACGATAAAGCGGCAGATCGCCGCGATTAAGCCATGTGCGCAGCGCCACCAACGCGCGTTCGACCAGGCCGGGTTTGGCTGCGTCGGGCGGCGGCAGGTCGGAACGCAGCACGTCGCCCGGACCAAACAAGCTGCGGCTGTCAACCAGGAGCACGCCGTCGGGGTCGTAGATGCGGGCACGGGTCTTGGTGGGCGAGACGAGGCGGCGCAGAACCGGTGCCACGCGCTCCGGATTGATCGGAAAGTCGATGCCGTACAAGGCGTCTTCGGACGGTCCGTAGCTCTGACCAGGCTGCAGGCTCTGCAGTTTGTTAGGGTCGATGGTGATCGACGAATCGCCTTCGACCGTGGCCGAGGCGGCAATGGCACCGGCAATGATTTGCGCCTGCACCATCAGGCTTTGGATGCGGGCATCGATCAGTCCGGCGCGGAACGGCGACAGATAATTGATGCCGACCGAAAGCGCGAGCAGGCCGGCGACGTTGAGCACGACAATGCGCCGCGTGACGGTCGAAGAGATTTGGCTGACGAAAACCTGCCAGCCGCGCTTTACCCAGCCAAACACCCGCGCAAGGCCACGCTGGGCAAGGGCTTGAGTCTCGCCGAGGCCTCCGGCCTCGACCTGCGATTCGGCAGGGGCCAACGGCGGCGCCCGGTTCTGGGCGATATCTGCAGTTCGATCGAGCACGTGGTCTGCCGTGGTTCCGATCGGCCTCTCCACCCAGCCTGGTAAGGCACGGCAGCAGCGACCAGAGGCCATTACTACCGCACGTCAGCCGTCCCAGTCAGCGGGCAATTATGGTGAAGTCATTCTTCGGCAGCCTGACCCTAAGCCTGCCGCCCACTCCGGCCACAGTGCATGCTAGCGGTCCGACCCGAGCCCTGCAACCGTGCCGTCACACGTCTCGTCGTACCACGCCGGCGGGTCACATTTCCTTGAAACGATAGCCGACGCCATAGAGCGTCTCGATCATATCGAATTCGCAGTCGCTCGCCTTGAACTTTTTGCGCAGCCGCTTGATGTGGCTGTCAATGGTGCGGTCGTCCACGTAGACCTGATCGTCATAAGCTGCATCCATCAGCGCGTTGCGGCTTTTCACTACGCCGGGGCGGCTGGCGAGCGCTTGCAGGATCAGAAACTCGGTAACGGTCAGTGTCACCGCCTCGTTCTTCCAGGTGCAGGTATGACGTTCGGGATCCATGCGCAGTTGCCCGCGCTCCAGGACCTTGCTGTCGGCCTCCTTGGGGACGACGCCGTCCTTGGGGGAGGAGCGGCGCAACACCGCCTTGACGCGCTCGACCAGCAAACGTTGAGAGAACGGCTTCCGAATAAAGTCGTCGGCTCCCATTTTTAGGCCGAAGAGCTCGTCGATCTCCTCGTCCTTCGAGGTGAGAAAGATCACCGGGAGATCGGATTTCTGCCGCAGCCGCCGCAGGGTCTCCATGCCATCCATGCGCGGCATTTTGATATCGAGAATGGCAAGATCGGGCGGCGCGGTTTTGAATCCGTCAAGCGCAGAGGCACCGTCCGTGTAGGTGTTGATGCGATAGCCTTCGGCCTCGAGCGCGATGGAGACCGAAGTGAGGATATTGCGGTCGTCGTCGACGAGAGCGATTGTCGGCATGGCGGCCTTCTAGCATGAGTTGGCCGCAGCATCACTAGAGAGCCCGGCCCCTACTCGAGTCGTAAATCCCCATGTGGGGGCGGAAGTGTGACGAAACAAGGCGAAAAAGGGGCATTTGCTATCGACTTGGAACCGCGCAGAGCGCGAATTTTGACGAAGCTGTAAACACATAGCTGCGAGGATCGCAAATGGCCGAAGCCGAAAAAGCCGCCGCTGCCGCGCCGTCTGGCGCGTCGCTCCCCTTGCCCGGGTGGATGCCCAATCGACTTCCTGAAGGTGTGCCGCCACCGGATTTCGATCCGAAGCCCATCGCCAAGAGCCTGTTGCGCGCAACCAGAGCGGGCTCGCTTGCGACCATCGACCGCAACAGCGGCTATCCCTTCGCCTCGCTGGTGAACGTTGCCACTGACGTCGATGGTGCGCCACTCATTCTGGTGTCGCGCTTGTCCACTCATACCGCCAATCTTGAGAAAGACGCTCGCGCCTCGGTGCTGCTGGCCGCGACCGGCAAGGGCGACCCGCTGGCCCATCCGCGCCTTACGCTCGTCGGAACTTTCGTTCGGCTCGGGCGGCAGCATCCCGACGAGCTGCGCGCGCGCCGGCGTTTTCTCGCGCGCCATCCCAAGTCGGAGCTTTACGCAGGGTTTGCCGATTTCGCCTTCTGGCGGCTCCAAACCGTATCCGCGCATCTCAACGGCGGCTTTGCCCGCGCCGCCGATCTGACTGCTGCTGACGTCTTGACCGACTTCCGCGGGGCGGAAAGCCTGATTGAGGCTGAAGCGGCTGCGGTTGCTCATATGAATGAGAACCATACTGAAGCTGTGCGCCTCTATGCGACGCAGCTTCTGGGCGGCGGCCAGGGCAACTGGCGGCTCACTGGCCTCGACCCCGAAGGGCTCGACCTAGCCCTCGGCGACGCGACACTGCGGTTGCCATTCCCCGAGCGGATCGCCGATCCGCAAGCCCTGCGTCGAGTGTTGGTCGAGCTTGCGGCCAAGGCGCGCGCCGTTGAGCCTTAAAACCGGCTGCTTGCGCCCCAATCTGCTGCGCTGCAACGGGCGGAACGCGCGACCCCATGCTCGGTTAGCATTGCAACGATGAACCGCTTGGCAGAGACGGGGATGCCCGATATAGCACTTTCCTCACCGCGGTTTCTTATTCGACAACTCGGTTTTCGAGCCCCGCATGGCAGCGGGCCATTCAGTGGAGGCAAGCGTGGAGGAGACGGGTCTGCGGAACGGCGCCTGTGGCGCCGAGAAGTTCGGCTTAAGGGACCTGGAGGCGATCCACTGGAACTTGCCTGACACAGCGCTGGTCGAGCACGCAATCGCCAAGAGCGAAGGCGCGCTCGTCTATGGCGGCGCCCTTTGCGCGGAAACCGGTGGGCATACCGGCAGAAGCCCCAAAGACAAATTCGTCGTCGTCGACGCGCAGACCGAAAAATCGGTCTGGTGGGAAAAGAGCGGTCGCTTGGCGCGCGAGAAGTTTCAGCTTTTGTTCGACGACTTCCTCGCCCATGCCCGCGGCAGGACCCTATTCGCGCAGGACCTTTACGGCGGCGCCGATCCGAAATATCGCATCAAGGCGCGCGTCTATACCGAGCTCGCCTGGCACTCGATGTTCATCCGCGCCCTGCTGATCAGGCCCGATCGCAGCGAACTCTCCCATTACGTGCCGGATTTCACGATCCTCAGCCTGCCCTCGTTCAAGGCCGATCCGCAACGCCACGGCGTACGCAGCGAGACGGTGATCGCCCTCGACTTCACGCGAAGGATCATTCTGATCGGCGGCACTTATTACGCCGGCGAGATGAAGAAATCGGTATTCACCGTGCTCAACTACTACCTGCCGGCGGAAAGCGTGATGCCGATGCACTGCTCGGCGAATGTGGGGCCGGACGGTGACGTGGCGCTGTTTTTTGGCTTATCAGGCACCGGCAAGACGACGCTGTCCGCGGATCCGAAGCGCACGCTGATCGGCGACGACGAACACGGCTGGGGTCCCCAGGGCGTGTTCAATTTCGAAGGCGGCTGCTACGCCAAATGCATCCGGCTCTCGGCCGAGGCCGAGCCGGAGATCTACGCTACCACCCACCGCTTCGGCACGGTGCTCGAGAACGTCGTCTTCGATCCGCAAACGCGCATCTGCGACTTCGACGACGATTCCAAAACTGAAAACACGCGCGCCGCCTATCCCCTCGATTTCATAGCCAACGCCTCGCGCACCGGACGCGCTGGCATGCCGAAGAACATCGTGCTGCTCACCGCCGATGCCTTCGGGGTGATGCCGCCGATAGCCAAGCTCACGCCGGCGCAGGCAATGTATCATTTTCTCTCCGGCTACACCGCCAAGGTCGCCGGCACCGAAAAGGGGTTGGTCGGCGTCGAGCCGGAATTCTCCACCTGCTTCGGCGCTCCGTTTCTGCCGCGACACCCTTCCGTGTACGGCAATCTCTTGCGCGAGCTGATCAGCCTCCACAGCGTCGATTGCTGGCTGGTGAATACCGGCTGGACCGGTGGCATTTACGGCGTCGGGCGTCGCATGCCGATCAAGGTGACGCGCGCGCTTCTCTCGGCAGCGCTCGATGGTTCGCTCAAGAACGCTACATTCCGCACCGATTCTTACTTCGGTTTTGCCGTGCCGACGCAGCTCGCCGGTGTCGAGCCGCATCTGCTCTATCCGCAGAAGACCTGGCAGAACAAGCTCGAATTCGACCAGACCGCGCGCAAACTCGTGGGCATGTTCCAGAAGAACTTCGTGCAGTTCGACGAACACGTCGAGGCTGACGTGCGCGCCGCCGCGCCGGAAGTGCGCATCGCCGCCGAGTGAAAATTTGGACGGCTTGCGGGCCATTCTCGCCTAGCCGGCTCTTACCGGTCGGCGATGCTCGAGCTCCCGAACGCATGGCTCAAGCTCGGCGAAGTTTCCGTACGAATTAAGCCGAGCGTGGTTTTGGACGGGCTTGCCGGCCATTCTAGGCTATCGCGGGCTCTTGCCGGACGGCGAGTGCGCGTACTCGCGAGCGCATTGCTGAAGCTCGGCGAAGTTTCCGTACGATTTGGTCATGCGCAAAGCCAAGCGTAAAGAGCCGAGATCAACGGCGGACAGGGTTGTGGTCAGACCCTACGCCGATGCAAGCGGCCCGGCGACCAGATGCCAGCCGAGAACGGGTTCCTATGCCGGCTGCATCTGCCGCCCAGCCCGCCGCGCCCAGTTCTCCCAAGCGCGGTTGAGAGTGTAGTCGGTGACGCGGGCGATGATCTTGTCGACCTCGCCGGCGGTCAGATATTTGATATCGCCCATCGCCATCGACTGCATCTGCAGCTTGGCGCCCACCTCAAGATAAACCGAAATGAATACCGCATGGCGCACCGAGCGGCCGACGACGGTCGCGCCGTGGCCACGCATCAGCGCGCTCGGGCGCGGACCGAGTGCGCGGGCAAGATCGCGCCCCATCTCCATGTCGGTGACAAGCAGCGTCGTGTCACCGAACTTGTCGTGCGAATCCCAGATCGGCACCTCATGCCCGATCGAAGCGCACATGTGCAGCAGCGGTTTGAGGCTTTTGCCGGTGACCCCGAACGGGATCACGCTCGGCGAGTGATTGTGCACGACGGCGTGCACGTCAGGCCGCATTTCGTAGATAGCGCCGTGAATAAAGCGCTCCAGATAGGGCGTGCGGCCGCGCTCCTCGACTGGCGTACCGTCGAGCTCATATTCGACGATGTCGCCTTGCTCGATGCGCTCGGGGGCGCGGGCGCGCGAGAGCAGATAACGCTGCGGGTTGTCCGGATGACGGGCACTGACGTGGCCGAACGAATCTACCACGCCCTCATGCGCTAAAATCCGGTTGGCGGTCACCAGTTCTTCGAGGATGAAATCGAGCTTGCTCATCGCGCCTCTCCCTTTTTGCGGCCGATCCTATGGGCGCCGCGGCGCTTTGTGAACCGCGATGGCCTAGCGCTGCCGCGCCGGCCTCTCGTCGGGGGAGAAGTGCGATGCGCAAGCCGCGTCATCGCTGCATTTGCCCGATGAGAGGCACCATGCAATAACGGGACGCTGGGAAGGAATGAGGAGAACCGTCGTGTCCAGCCGCATTATTTCCAGACGTTCTGCGCTGCTGACAACTTTGAGCTTGGTGCTAGCGCGCGCCACGGCCGAGGCGCAGGACGACGCCGCGAGTTTTCCCAACCACCCGATCCGCGTCATTGTCTCAGTGCCGGCTGGAGGCGGCGTCGACACGTTCACGCGCCTGGTTACCGCCAGGATGCAGCCTGTGCTGGGTCAGCCGCTGCCGGTGGAGAACAAATCCGGCGTCGGCGGCAGCCTCGCGGCCGAGTATGTGTATCATTCGCCGCCCGACGGATACACGTTGCTGGCGTCGCAGCCCTCCCCGATCACCACTAATCCGTTCCTCTATAAATCGCTCAACTATGATCCGAGCAGGCTCGAGCCGGTCGCCATCATGTCGCACATTCCGAACGTGCTCCTGGTGCGCCCGGATTTCTCAGCCAAGACGGTGCAGGACCTAATCGCCTATGCCAAGGCCAATCCAGGCAAGCTCAACTACGCCTCGCAGGGCATCGGCACGACCTCGCATTTGACGGCCGCCTTGTTCGCCAGCATCACCCATACCCAACTGGTTCACGTGCCCTACAAGGGCACGGCGCCGGCGCTCAACGATCTCATCGCGAGCCACGTCGATCTGATGTTCACCGAACTCTCGACTTCGCTGCAGCTGCACAGATCCGGCCGCGCCCGGATTGTCGCTGTCGCCACGAAACAGCGCGTTGCCTCGCTGCCTGACATCCCGACGCTGGCGGAAGCCGGTGTGCAAGGTTGCGAATCCGACACCTGGAATGCGATCACCGCGCCGCCAAAGACGCCCGCCGCAATCGTCGCCAAACTCAACGCCGCGGCCAACAAGGCCATGCAGGCACCCGACCTGCTCGAGCGCTACCAGAAGCTCAGTGCCACTCCGGGAGGCGGAACGCCGGCCGAAATCAGGGCTTTCATCAAAGACGAGACCCGACGCTGGGGCGCCGTGATCCGCACCGCCGGCATAACGGCGCAATAACTGAGCGGCGGCAACCCCGCGCGCCGCCTTAGCTGCAATCGTACGCGCGTTGGTGATGCCGGAGCACTGGCTTTCGGCGCGGCCCGTCAAAGAGCGACAGTTGCGCCATCTACACGCAGATCACATTCTGCAGCGTGTTCAAAACATCGGAACACGGTATTCGGCGGCAAAATCGTCCATCTATACGGTCGCCGATATCCCGGCGACCGACAACATCGCTTGGAAACTGATGCAGGAAGACAAGTGAGCAATTCGGATTGCAGGGCCGTTCTGGCGCTTGATCGACGCGCTCAAAGACGATTTGGCAGCCTCGGCTGATTTCATCATCGCCATTTTTGTCGCCAGCTGCCCCGTTTCGATGGCTGTTTAGCCATTTCGGCGGTCCGATTGGGCCAGCTGGCTCATTTCGGTCGTGGTTTACCGGTTTCGGCGGTCCGACGTGGAACCCGCATGCTACGCCGCGTTATCAGCGCTGCTCGTTTAACAGAGTGCTTGGCGATTGTGCGCAGAAACGGCTAGAAATGGTATCAGGACAACATCGGACGACCAGCATGGACCAGGACAGCAGCCGTTTTTTTCTTGTGCTCGGAGCGGCAGCCGCCGATTTATGGAGCAACCTGCCGCAGCAGCAGCAACAGACACTGTTCGAACGGGCAGTCTTGCTCGGTCACAAAGGGGAGCGCGACGAAAGCCTGCGCGAGCAATTGGCTAAATTCTTGCACGAGCATCACGCGCGCACCCACACACCGTGAACACACGAGCGAGCGGCTCAACGCTTGTGCGGGCCGACACTGCCCTTACATAAGGGTAACGAGCAAGCTCGAGCATCAGGCAATGGCGCACGACAGAGAACAGCCGGAATGGCCGCGCGTAGAGCCGGAAATCATCCCGCCCGATCGGAGTGGGCGGCAATCTGATTGGCGCCGTGCGCCTTGGCACGGCGGACCGTTCTCCCACACACGCGCAGCCCATGGCGTTTACATCACCAGGCTGGGGCCGTTCAGCGCCGTGCTTTTGCTGCTTGCAATTGCGGCCATCGTTGCGATCCTGGTGATCGTCGTCGTCGGCGCGGTGCTGTTCTGGATCCCGATCGTGGCCGTGGCGGTTGTTGTTGCGACGGTGTTTCGGCTTTTGCGCGGCTGATCACTCCCTGCGGCAGGTCCGTGCTCAAGAGCACGATGAATTGCAAGCCTTTTCCGGAAAGCGGGGCGCCCCGGCCGACACGGCTGGGCAATTCTTTTAGGCGCGCGTCCGGGCTTCCCCGGCAGGGGTGGGCGAGGCATAATCGGACAGGATGAGGGGTTCTGTTGCGGTCGCCTGGGTGCAGGGGCCTTACGGAACTTTAATGGGGCCTGCGGTGAAACGCGGCTATAAGCTGGCGATCGCCTTTTCGTCATTGGCAAAGTGGCGCAATTTCCGCGCCGGCGGAAGCTGGCAAACAGACAGATGGTGTTGGCCGGACCAAGGTGTAACTTTAGGCAATGAGCGCCTTTCCGAAGGGGAGAAAGTCCCGGCCGATCCTTTTCGGTCTTGCCGGACTCGCAATCGTCGCTCTCGCCGGGGCCATGATGGCTCCGCGCCCGGCCAAGCCGAAGCCCGCGCGCGCGGCGGCGTCGGTGCCGGTGGTTGCAACGACAGCCGACCAGCGCGATGTGCCGGTCTATTATGACGCGTTGGGCACGGTGATGGCCTACAATACAGTCGCTATCCGCGCCCAGGTCAACGGCCAGATCGTTTCCATCGATTTTCGCCAGGGCCAGGACGTGCGCAAGGGCGACGTCCTCGCCAGGATCGATCCCGCACCGTTTCAGGCGACCCTCGATCAGGCGGTGGCGAAGAAAAAGCAGGACGAAGCCACCTTGATCTACGCCCAGAAGGATTTGGGGCGGTTCAAGACCCTGGTGCTGCGCAACGCCGAGACGCAGCAGAATGTCGATGCCCAGCAGGCCAAGGTCGATCAAACGAAGGCCATGATCGATGCCGATCAGGGGGCCATCGAAGCGGCGCGGACGCAATTCAACTACACCATGATCACCGCGCCGATCGATGGCGTCGTCGGATTCCGTCAGGTCGACGTCGGCAACGTCGTCCACACCACGGATGCCAATCCGCTCACCGTGCTGACGCAGATCAAACCCTGCTACGCGGTGTTTACACTGCCGCAGGACGATCTCGGGCCGGTGCGCGAGGCCATGCTCAATGGCGAGGTCGAAGCCACCGCCTTCGATCAGGACAACGTCAAGCAGCTCGCGCAAGGCAAGCTACTCCTGATCGATAATCAGATCGACCAGACCACCAGCACGATCCGGCTGAAGGCGCAATTCGCCAACCAGGACGAGCGCTTGTGGCCGGGCGAATTCGTGCGCATCCGCATGCTCATCGCGACCCGCAAAGACGCAGTGGCCATTGCGCCGGTCGCCGTGCAGCGCGGCCCCGACGGCCTTTTCGTCTGGGTCATCAAACCGGACGATACTGTGGAGCAGCGCGCCATCGACGCGCAGGTCGTCGACCAGAACACCGCGATCGTTGCCAAGGGCCTTGCCGCCGGCGAGCGCGTGGTGCTTGACGGACAGTCGCGGCTGGACGTTGGCGTCCACGTCAACATCAGACCCGCCCCCGGCGCCCGGCGGGAGGCCGGTTAGAGGCGATGAACGTATCGGAACCTTTCATTCGCCGCCCGATCGCGACCTCGTTGTTGATGGCCGCGCTGGCGCTGGTCGGCATTGTGGCGTTTCCGCTGCTGCCGGTGGCGCCGTTGCCACAGGTCGATTTCCCGACCGTCAACATCACCGCAACTTTGACAGGGGCGAGCCCCGAGATCATGGCGGCCACCGTCGCTACCCCGCTTGAGCAGCAGTTCGGCCAGATTGCCGGCGTCACGCAGATGAGTTCGGTGAGCTCGCTCGGTTCGACGGTGATCACGCTGCAATTCGATCTCAACCGCAACATCGACGCCGCCGCGCAGGACGTGCAGGCGGCGATCACAGCCGCCACCCGGCAGCTACCGAAAAATCTCACGTCACCGCCGACCTACAAGAAGATCAACCCGGCCGACTCTCCGGTCCTGATCGTGGCCGCACACTCGCAGACGATCCCCCTCCCCCAGGTCGATGATTTTGCCGAGAATGTCGTCGCCCAGCAGATCTCGCAGGTGCCTGGCGTCGCGCAAGTCCAGATCGGCGGCCAGCAAACTCCGGCGGTTCGTGTGCAGGTCGATCCAGCGAAGCTGACGGCGCGAGGCCTGACCCTGGAGGAGATCCGCAGCGCGCTGACCAGTGCCACCACTGATGCGGCCAAAGGTACTCTCATCGGACGCGAGCAGAGCTTCACCATCGCGGCCAACGACCAACTGACGTCCGCGGAGCCCTACAACGAGGTCATTGTCGGGTATCGGAACGGGGCGCCGGTTCGTGTCCGCGACATCGGGCACGCGATCGACGGACCACAGGACATCACGCTCGGCGCGCTGCACCGCCAAGAGGCGGCGGTCAATCTGCTGGTGTTTAAGCAGCCGGGCGCCAACGTGATCGACACCGTCGACCACATTAAGAGCGCGCTCAAGCGTCTGACCTCGTTGATCCCGCCCAGCATCCATCTCGATACGATTGTGGACCGCACCCAGACGATCCGCGCCTCGGTCAAGGACGTGGAATTCACGCTGATCCTGTCCTGCGTGCTGGTGGTGTTGGTCATCCTGCTGTTTCTGCGCAGCATCCAGGCCACGCTCATTCCCGCCACCGCAGTGCCGCTGTCGCTGCTCGGCGCCACCGCGGTGATCTACCTCGCCGGTTTTAGTCTGGACAATCTGTCGCTCATGGCTTTTACGATCGCCGTGGGGTTTGTGGTGGATGACGCGATCGTCGTTCTGGAAAACATTTTCCGCCATCTCGAGGCAGGCACCACGCCGCTGCAATCGGCGATCAAGGGCGCGCGCGAAATCGGCTTCACCGTGATTTCGATCAGCATCTCGCTGATTGCCGTCTTCATTCCGCTCCTGCTGATGAGCGGCGTGGTCGGACGCCTGTTTCACGAATTCGCGATTACGGTCACCGCGGCGATCCTCGTTTCAGTTGTGGTCTCGCTCACGCTCACGCCGATGCTCTGCTCGCGTTTCCTGGTGAGCGAGCATGACCGCAAGCATGGCCGCATTTACCGCGCCATCGAATGGGCGTTTGACGCAACCGTCGCCGGCTATCGGCGCGGGCTCGATGTCGTGCTGCGCCACCAATTCGCGACCCTGATGGTGTTCCTAGCCACCGTCCTAACCACGGCCGTGCTGTTTGTATTCATGCCGAAAGGCTTCTTCCCGACCCAGGACATCGGCATGATCCTGGGGATTTCGGAAGCCGGTCAGGACGTTTCCCCGGAGAAGATGAAGGAAATCCAGCGGCAGCTTTCCGCGGTGATTGCCCGCGATCCGGACATCGCCGACTTCGGTTCGTTCTTCGGCCCGAGTTACGGCAACACGCAAAATACCGGCCGGTTCGTCATCGGGCTCAAGCCGCGCGACAACCGCTCGGTCACTGCCTCGCAGATTATCGACCGGCTACGGCCGAAGCTCGCTCAGGTCCCGGGGGTGAAGCTATTTCTGCAGCCGGCGCAGGACATCACGGTGGGGGGCCGCATCGCCCGCGGCCAGTTCCAATATGTGCTGCAGGATCCCGACTTCCACGAACTGGACAGCTGGGCGCCGCGGTTGATCGATCGCCTTAAGAAACTGCCACAATTGGCCGACGTCGCCACCGACGCGCAGAACCGTGCGCCAATGCTCACAGTAACTATCAATCGCGACGCCGCCGCGCGCTTCGGCATCAACCCGCAACTGATCGACGACACCCTCAATGACGCGTTCGGTCAGCGCCAGGTGACGCAATATTTCACGCACAATTCGTACTACCTCGAAATGGAGGTACTGCCGAACCTGCAGGAGAACATGCAGACGCTCAACGAGCTCTACGTCCGTTCGCCGCTCAACGGGCAGCTCGTTCCGCTCTCCGTCCTCGTCAAGATGGACACGAATCACATTGGCGCATTGCAAGTCTCGCATTCCGGCCAATTCCCGGCGGTCACGGTGACCTTCAACCTGCCGCCGGGCGTGGCGCTCGGGCAGGCGGTCGATGCCATTCAGAAGACCGCGGACGAGATCGGCATGCCGTCGTCGCTGATCACCAGTTTCCAGGGCAACGCCCAAGCGTTCCAGGCCGCACTGTCGAATGAGCCGATCCTGATCGCCGCCGCGCTCGTCGTCGTCTACGTCATTCTCGGAGTGCTCTACGAGAGCTATATCCATCCGCTGACCATTCTCTCGACGTTGCCATCGGCCGGCGTCGGCGCGCTCTTGTGCCTGTGGCTCGGCGGGTTTGACCTTTCGGTGATCGGCATTATCGGACTTATTCTCTTGATCGGCATCGTCAAAAAGAACGGTATTATTCTGGTCGATTTCGCCATCAGCCGCGAACGCGCCGGGTTGGCGCCGCGCGAGGCGGTGCGTCAGGCGTGCCTGCTGCGTTTCCGTCCGATCATGATGACGACCATGACTGCGCTTTTGAGCGGCGTGCCGCTGATGCTTGGCCACGGTTCCGGATCCGAACTGCGCCAGCCGCTGGGCTATGCAATGGTTGGCGGCCTCGCGTTCAGCCAATGCCTGACGCTGTTCACGACGCCGGTGATCTACCTCTATCTCGACCGCTTCCAGGCCTGGCTGCGCGGCGACAAACGCGAGCATCAGCAGGAACCGGAAGCGCTGCCTATCGCCGCCGAATGAGGCGGTTGCGCGGCAAAATCTCATCTGCTGTTTTGTTCCGCAGATTTTCCACGAAACGTCGGATAGCTTGAATGCATTCGCCGGGAACAACACGCTCGGCCCCTGCGTTTTCCGTCGGTAAGAGAAGGAGGCACTCATGAGGAAACTTGCATTGGGCGTCGTTGCAGCGGCGACGCTGCTCACTGCAGCCGTGCCGGCGATGGCGCAAATCGGCTTCTACGCTGGGCCAGGCGGCTTCGGCGTGGGCCTAGGCGGACCCTATTGGGGCCATCCCGGTTATTACGACTACTATGGCGGGCCGCGCGTGCGCGTCGTGCCGGGTTGGCGTTACGGTCGCTGGCACCATTGGCGCCACTGGTAGTCAGAAAAGCGCTATTTGGGAGGAGGTCACCGAAAGGTGGCCTCCTCTTGTTTTACCGTTGCCTCGGTACGATCCTGCGTTGGCTCGCGAATTGGTCTGCTCATGATGCCGAACCGCGAATGGTAAATGACAGTTTTCCCGGGAAACAATCGCGTGATCGTGGCCGGATGATGTAGCCAACGCGCGTCGACGGTGCCATCATCTGTGGTGGAAGCTCGGGCGCGTTTTGCGGCCGCGGCTGCAGGCGGCGCCCGTGAACAAAGCTTCATGGAGGTGCGCCCTATGACGCCAGCCCATGTTCTCATCGGCACGGCCGGCGAGGAGCCGGCGGGTCCGGCGATCCGGCGTGTCGGTGTGGCTGATCTCTGGCATGCACTTGCCCGCGGCGCCGATGATTTCGCCGCCATGCCGAGCCACGCCGTCTTTCTGTGCGTGATCTATCCCCTACTCGGTATGGTTCTGGTGGGGATCGCGTTCGGCTATTCGATGCTGCCGCTGGCCTTTCCGATCGCCGCTGGTTTCGCTCTGATCGGTCCGCTGGCGGCTATCGGGCTTTACGAGTTGAGCCGCCGCCGCGAAGCTGGGCTCGACAGCGCCTCAAGCCATGCACTCGACGTGCTGCATTCGCGATCGCTCGGCGCCGTCGTGGCGCTCGGGCTGCTGCTCACGGCGATCTTTCTGATCTGGCTCGCGGTCGCGCAAGCGATCTATGTGGCGTTCTTCGGCTATTCGCCGCCAGCCTCGGTCGGCCACTTTGTCCACGACGTGTTCGCTACGCGTGCGGGACTTTATCTGATCGTGGTCGGCACCGGCGTCGGTTTTCTGTTCGCCGTCGTGGTGCTCACGATCAGTGTCGTGTCTTTCCCGCTGCTGCTCGACCGCGACGTGGGCGCCGCGGTCGCGCTGCTCACCTCCATTCGCGTGGTCGCGGCCAACCCGTTGAGCATGGCGCTGTGGGGATTAATCGTGGCGGTGCTGCTCGCTATCGGTTCGCTGCCGTTCTTTCTCGGCTTGACCGTGGTGGTACCGGTGCTCGGGCACGCGACGTGGCATCTGTATCGCCGCGCGGTCGTCCCTGACCCCAATCCGCATCCCGATTATCGCCCACGCGCCAAACCGCCGCGCTATGCCGCCGATTTTCCCGCCGCACTCTTTCCCACGCGGCGCTAAGACCACTCGGCAGCTCCGCTGCCGCTTAGCTTGAACAGGCTGCCTTCGCTTGCCTTCCCTGCAAGAAGGGACGGGCCTTGTGCATCGAGGCGTCGGCGCCAAGCCGCAACCTGCGGCGCTAAGTTGCCATAGACAAGCATGGCGCTTTTTCGTTCAAATGCGGCGATTGCGATATGCGGTCGGTAGCGACGCGCAAACAGGGGAGGATGAGCGAATGACCCGGGCAGCAGGCTACGCCCTCGCCGCCGTGCTGGCCGCCGCAACGGCGGTTTCCGCGCAAGCCGCAGACGTGAAGATCGGCGTCATCTATCCGTTGACCGGAAACGCCGCAAGTGCCGGACAATCGGCGCGCGACGCTGTTCATCTCGGCGCGGAAATCGTCAACAACGCCTATGCCGACCTGAAGAATCTGCCACTTGGCCCCACCGCCGGCCTGCCCAATCTCGCCGGCGCCAAAATAGTGCTCGACGAGGCCGATCATCAGGGTAATCCGCAAATCGGCCAGCAGCAGACGCTGCGCCTGATCGCACAGGATCACGTCGCCGCCGTGCTGGGGTCGTATCAGTCTTCGGTGTCGCTGGTGGCGACCGCCGTGGCCGAGCGGCAGGGCGTTCCGTTCCTGGTGGCCGACTCGGTCGCCTCGAACATTACCGGCCGCGGCTTCAAATGGACCTTTCGCACTACGCCCATTGCGCCCGACTTCGCCAAGGCCTATGCCGACTTCCTCACCCAGCTGAAACAATCGGGCAGGAAGATCGACAATATCGCTATCGTCAACGAGAACACCGACTACGGCACATCGGTCGGCGCCAGCATCGTGCAGGCAGCCAAGACGGCCAATATCCCGGTCGCGGCACAGATCGCCTATAATGCCAACAGCTCGGACGTGTCTGCCCAGGTGCTAAAGCTCAAGACGCTCAAGCCGGACGTGGTGATCTTCGTCAGCTATACAGCCGACATTATTCTTTATTTCCGGACGATGAAAAATCTCGACTACCTGCCGCCGGTCATCATCGGCGACGATGCCGGATTTTCCGATCCGAGCTTTATTCCCAACGTCGGCAACCTGGCGCAAGGCGCGATCAACCGCAGCGCCTTCGATATCGGCAAGCCGGGCAGCAACAGCTTCATCGTCGATCAGATGTTCAGGCAGAAACACGGCCGCGATCTGGACGACACCAGCGCACGCTGGATGCAAGGCTTCTTCGTGCTCGCCGATGCCATCAACCGTGCGGGCTCAACAGCCCCCGGCAAGGTTCAGGCGGCGCTGCGCGCAACCGATCTCAAACCCGGTCGGCTGATGATCGGCTATGACGGCGTGAAATTCGATGCCACCGGCCAGAACATTTTGGCCTCGACATTCCTGGTGCAGCTCAAGGGCAGTCAATACGTCTCGGTCTGGCCGGTGGACCGCGCCACCGGCAAGCTGCAATTGCCGATGACGGGCTGGCACTGATAAACCATTGGCGCCGGCGGCTTGCCGGCGCCGCCCGGACTGTTTGTAACGCCTGCATGCTCGACCTCGGCCTCAGCTTTGTTGCCAGCGTCGCCCGCGATCCCAGCGCGCTCGCTATCGTCGATTGCGATCTGCGCTTGACCTATGCGCAATGGTATCGGCGCATTTCGGCGCTGGTCGTCGCCCTTGACTCACTGGGGCTGAAGCCCGGCGATCATGTGCTGACCACGCTGCAAAACCGCTGGGAAGCGGCGACGCTGCACTGGGCCTGCCAGTTCGCCGGTCTCATCGTCACGCCCGTCAACTGGCGCTCGACCTCCAGCGAACTCGATTTCTTTCTTGATGATGCCGAGGCGAAGGCGATCGCGTACGAGGACATTTCCGCCCCCGCCGTTGCCGGCTCGACCTTGGCGCAACGCATGCCGCGAATCGCGCTCGATGCGGCGGCACCCGGCTCCATCGCGTTCGCCGCGCTGGCATCGGCGTCGGCGGCGGACGCGAGGCCGCGCGCCGATGCCGAAGCCTGGTCGGTGATGCTCTATACCTCGGGCACGACGGCGCGGCCCAAGGGAGTGCCCCGCCGCCAGCGTTCCGAGCGCGCTGCCGCCTTGGCGCATGTGGCGCAAAATCTTTACCGCCATGGCGAGCGCACGCTCGGCGTCATGCCGCTCTATCACACCATGGGCGTGCGCTCGCTTATTGCCATGTCACTCGTCGGCGGCGCTTTCGTCTGCTTGCGCCGGTTCGACGCGCCGGCGGCGCTCAACCTGATCGCCGCCGAACGCATCACCAATCTTTATCTGGTGCCAACGCTCTATCACGATCTCGTTCATCATCCGCTGTTCGGCGCAAGCGACGTCAGTTCGGTGCGCAAGCTCGGTTTCGCCGGCGCGCCGATGACCGACGGTCTCCTGAAGACGTTGCAGGCCGCGTTCAAGCCCGATCTGTTCGTCAATCATTACGGCTCCTCGGAAATCTACACCTTCACCATCGATCAGAACGCGCCGGCAAAGCCGGGCTCGGCCGGCCGCGCCGGCATCAACCAGATGGTGCGGGTAGTGAAGTTCGCGGCGCATTCGGTGGACGACAGCGCCGCCGTCGGCGAGGAGGGCGAGATCGTCGCGCACTTGGCCGGCGACGAGTTGTTCGAGGGCTATTGGCGAAGGCCCGAAGCCGACGCCAAGGCGCTGCGGCAGGGCTGGTACTTCACCGGCGATAGCGGATACCTGGACGCCGACGGCGATATTTTCGTCACCGGCCGCGTCGACGACATGATCATTTCCGGTGGCGAGAACATTTCGCCTGTCGAGGTCGAATCCTGCCTGTCGCTGCACCCGGCCGTGTCGGAGGTCGCGGTGGTCGGGTTGGCTGACGAGCGCTGGGGCAAAACGGTCGGCGCTTTCATCAAGCGCACGGCCCCGGTCGAGGCCGAAGAACTTGACGCCTTCTGCCGCACCTCGGGGCTCGCCGGCTTCAAACGTCCGCGCCGCTACGTCTTCGTCACCGACCTTCCCAAATCGCCGGTCGGGAAACTCTTGCGCCGCAAGCTTTTGGCGGGCGAATACACGATCGATCCCTCCGCGCGCCAGCAAGGGACCGCCGCATGAGTGTCGTCTCCGATCCGCGTCTGCAAAACCGCAAGCTGGACGGCTTTCGCATCGAAATCGACGCCGCGCGCGAGCGCGCCGATATCGTGCTTGACCGGCCGCCGCTCAATGTCATCGAGATGGCCCAGCGCGAGCAGTTGCGCATTGCGTTCGAAGCGCTCGATGAAGACGGGCGCGTGCGCGTGATCGTCCTGCGCGCGGCTGGCGAGCACTTTTCTTCTGGCGGCAATATCGCGGGGTTTGTGCAGGCATCGCCGGAGCACGTTTCGAAACTCGCCTGGAACATCGCCGCGCCTACGCGCTGCAGCAAGCCGGTCATCACCGCCAATCGCGGATATTGCTTCGGCGTCGGCTTCGAGATTTCGCTCGCCTGCGATTTCCGCATCGCCTCGCAGACTTGTCTGTATGCGCTACCCGAGCAGCGGCTCGGCCAAATTCCGGGATCGGGCGGCTCGGCACGATTGCAAAAGATCATCGGCATCACTCGAACCAAGGACATCGTGATGCGTTCGAAACGGATTTCGGGCAAGCAAGCCTACGAATGGGGCATCGCCACCGAATGCGTGCCCGATGACAAGCTGGAAGCGGCGACCGACGCGCTGGTCGACGAATTGCGCGCCTTCTCACCCTTGGCGCAGCGCACCGTCAAGACGCTGCTCAATGCAACCGAAAACACCGATCTGCAAGGCGCCATCGAACTTGAAGGCCATTGCTACAGCCGGTTACGGCAATCGGACGATTTCCGCGAGGGCGTTGAGGCCTTCCACGCCAAGCGCAAGCCGGTGTTTCGCGGGCGATGATCCGGTCAAGGAGCGCCACCGCGGAAAGAAATCTTAACCCATGTTCCGCCGCCGGCCTTCGATCTGCTTGGCGTCGAGGTCGCGCAGCTTGAACCGCTGCAATTTTCCGGTCGCGGTGCGCGGCAGCATGGGGCGGACCTCGACCCAGCGCGGATAGGTCCAGGGACCGGCACATTGCTTGACGTGCAAGCGCAGCGCTTCCATCAGCGGCTCGTCGGCAGCAAATCCATCGCGCAGCACGACGAAGGCTTTGGGCTTGATCAGCCCATCGGCATCCGCTTTGCCGATGACGGCGGCTTCGAGGACGGCCTCATGCGAAGCGAGCGCCGCCTCCACCTCGAACGGCGACACCCACATGCCGCTCACCTTGAACATGTCGTCGCTGCGGCCGCAGTAACGGTAGTAGCCGTCCACGTCGCGGACAAATTTGTCGCCGGTAAAGGTCCATTCGCCGGCAAATGTGCGGCGGCTCTTCTGCCGCTGATTCCAGTAGCCCTCCGCCGCGGTCGGCCCGCGCACAATGAGCTCGCCGATTTCGCCGGCGCCCAACTCGCGGCCGCCGTCATCGACGATTTTCAGTTCATAGCCCGGCACCGGCTTGCCGGTGGTGCCGTAGCGCACGTCGCCCGGGCGGTTGCTGAGGAAGGTCTGGAACATCTCGGTCGAACCGATGCCGTCGAGTACGTCCACGCCCGAGAATTCGCGCCATCGTCGGCCCAAACTTTCCGGCAGCGCCTCACCGGCGGAAACACACAGCCGCAACCGATCCGAACCGGCGCCAGCAGACATGTCCTTGTGCGCCAGCAGGGCGGCGTAGAGCGTTGGCACGCCATAGAAGATCGTCGGCCGGTGGCGGCGCATCACCTCGAAGACCGCCGGCGGCGTGGCGCGCCCGGGCAGCAGCACGGCGCTGGCGCCGACCGACATCGGGAAGGCCATGGCGTTGCCCATGCCATAGGAGAAAAACAGCTTCGCCGCGGAGAACACGACGTCGTCTTCGCGGATGCCGATGACCTGCCGGCCCATGAGCTGCGCCGCCGCCATCGGCGTGGTGTGGACGTGTTTGACGCCCTTTGGTTCGCCGGTCGATCCGGACGTGTACAGCCAGAAGGCGACTTCGTCGGACAGCGTCGGCGCGGCGAACAGATCGCGTCGCCCGCGCGCCAGGAGCTCGGCAAAGTCGTAGACATCGCGTCCGGCAAAGGCCGCCTTGTCCTCGGCGCTGCCGCCGACGAGCACGATCGTGCGCAATCGCTCCAGGCGGTCGAGAACGCATAGCAGCGCCTTCGCCAGGGACGGCGAGGCGACGATTGCCGCGGCGCGGCTGTCGTCGAGCACGTAGCTGTATTGCGCCGGCGTGAAGAGCGTGTTGAGCGGCAAGACCACGATCCCGGCGCGGATGCCGCCCCAGAATGCCACGGCAAAATCGATCGTGTCGGGGAGCAAAAGGCCGAGCCGCTCTTCGGGGCGCAGACCGAGCTCGTAGAGCGCCGCTGCAAATGCGCAGGTCCGCGCTTGCAATTCGCCGTAGGTCAGCGAGCCGCCGGGCTGCACGAACGCCACCTTGTCGCCAAGCCCGCGTGCGACCGGAGCATCGACCAAGTCGCTTGCCGCGTTGTACGGCCGCCGCCGCAGCAAGTCGTCGAGCGCGGCTTGAGCGGTCGCCGGCGGAGCCGCGACCGCTGCAGGCGCGCGCTGCGCCGCGATTCCCGCTCTCACACCTGCTGCCCTTCGCTGAGCGGTATGTCGCGCAAGGTGGCCTGCGCGAACAGCTCCTCGACCTTGAGCCGGCGCTGCGTAAGCCCATGCTCGTGGCCATACTGCAAGAGCGCGTCGATGGACGGGCGGTTGGCCTCGACACCGTAGGGGTACCAGTCCGTGCCGATGATCGCCTGTTCCTCTTCGATCAGCGGCTGCAACCAGGCGAACGACGCCTTGGGCGAGCCGCCCTCGCTCATCAGCCGCAGCGCGTAGTCCTTGGCGCGGCAGAGAGCCTTGTAGAGGCTCATCGCCACCCACGGATCACGCTCGTAGATGTCGCGGCGGATCACCACGGTGTGCATGATCGGATAGATCTTCGTGCGCCGATAATAGTCTTGCTCAAGTTCGCGGTAATTGGGAAACAGCCGCTTGACGTTCGGTGAGCCGCGGCGGAACGAGAGCGGGTTGTTCGCGGTCATCAGAAAATCGATCTCGCCGCGCTCCAAGAGGTCGCCCAGCTCGACTCCGGCCGGCCCCTGGGTCAGGCGCAGGTCGGCCGGCAGCCTGTGGCCGAGCCGGTCGGCACGGCCCTGCACCCATTCGACGTCACTCGGCTTGACGCCGTATTCGTGCTGCAACAGGCCGCGCATGTAGACTGCGGCGGTCATGCTGTATTCAGGCACCCCGCCACGCTTGCCCGCGAGATCGCTCGGGCTGCAAATGCCCTTTTGCGTGTTGATGAAGAAATAGCCGTGGCGGAACACCCGCGATGGAAAGATCGGGACGGCAATGAACGGCGCGGCGCCGCTCGCGACCAGGGTCGCATAATTCGACAGCGACATTTCCGAGGCGTCGAACTCCCTGTATTGCAGCATGCGCCAGAAGATTTCCGCGGGCTGCAACGTCAGGTAGATCAGTTCGATGCCTTCCGGCTTGATGCGACCGTCGCGCAAGGCCTGGGTCCGGTCGTAAGGCCCGCAGGCAAAACTCATACGCAGGTCGGCCATGAATTCCCCCTCCCCAAAGTCCAGCGTGGCGAACAGAGCGAACTGGCGCGCCGCCGCGGGCACTGTCAAGCTGTTCGCCGCGCTTGTCGTCACGCGCCGCAATGGCAAATTTGCCTCGCTCATTGCCCCCCGCCGGTGATAGGGATGACGCCATCGAAGGTGATAACCGCCGATGACCGCAAAGACCCTGCATGGCGTGATAGCCGCGATTGCCACCGCAATTGACGAAGCCGGCGAGCCTGATTGCGCGCGTTCGGTCGCGCTGGCGCGCTTTCTCCTCGAGAATGGCTGCGACGGCCTCAACGTGCTCGGCACGACCGGAGAGGCGACTTCGTTTTCCCTCGACCAGCGCCGCCGCGTCATGGGCGCCTATGCGGCAAGCGGCCTGCCGCTCGACCGCATGATGGTGGGCACCGGCGCTGCCGCCGCCGCCGACGCGATCGCGCTGACGCGCCACGCCGCCGGGCTGGGCTTTGCCGGCGCGCTGGTGTTGCCGCCGTTCTACTATAAGGGCGTGCCTGACGATGGCCTCGTCGCCTATATCGACGCCATCATCGGGGCCACGGCGGCGCAGCCGATCCCGATCTACCTCTACCATTTCCCGGCGCAGTCGGGTCTGCCCTGGCATATTGCCCTGATTCGCCGCTTGCTTGACCTGTTCGGCGCGCGGATTGTGGGCTTGAAGGATTTGTCGGGGGAGATGGATTTTGCCCGCGCGGCGGCCGGCATAGATCCGCGCTTTCGCGTGTTCCCATCCACCGAGGCAGCGCTGCCGCAGGCCCGCTCCGGGCCGTTCGCCGGCTGCATCTCGGCAACCGCCAATCTCAATGCCGATCTGTGCGCCCGCGCCTACCATTCTGGCGATGCCGCGGCGCTCGCCGAGGCGGTGGCGATCCGCAAACTGTTCGACCGCAAGGCGCTCGTTCCCGGCGTCAAGGCCTTGCTCGCCCATATTCATGACGATCCCCAATGGATGCGCGTGGCCCCGCCGCTTGCGGCTTTTTCGGCCGCCGACCGAGCGGCCGTGTGGTCCGGTTACGAGGCGGTGCGCGAAAAGCGCGTCGCCTGAGCCGCAAACGGTCGCAAACGTTGACGAGCGCGACCGGCACCCCTATAAGCGCCCGCAAGTTGGCCGGCGTCTCGCCGTCACCGCCCATTCATCCGAAAGCCGCTCCGATGGCCAATACGAAATCAGCCAAAAAGGCCACGCGCCAAATCGCGCGTCGGACCGCGATCAATAAGGGCCGACGTTCCCGCATGCGCACCGCCCTGCGCAAGGTCGAGGAGGCAATTTCAGCCGGTGATCGCACCGCCGCCGCTGCCGCCATGGCCGCTACAGAACCTGCACTCATTCGCGCCGCGCAAAAGGGCATTGTCCATCGCAATGCCGCCCGCCGCAAAGTTTCCCGGCTCGCCCACAGCATCGCCAAGCTCGGCAAAGAGGCCGCGGTCTCCGGGCAAAAGTAAGATCCGCCTAGCCGGCTCACGCATCCGCCGCCTGTTCGCTGTGGATTGCGAGCGTTTTGTCGCCGAACTGTCATCGAATAACAAAACCGGATAGGCGCTGCGGTGTCAGCGCACCGCAGCGATCGGCGCGGCTGCGCGATTTTGCCTTGATGATGTTTTGGTGCGCTCGCGCCCGCGCGGTTGGGTGGGTGCTTCAAACTTTGTACATGCGGAATTGCTGGGCCATGAATGGGTTAATGCAATCGAAAACCGGGGAGTTGAAAAACCGATGCAAAGGTGGCGCAAGCGAACTAATTTGCTCAGCGCGCGGATTCCCGGGCGGTCGGATGCCGGCGGGAATAAGCTTCGGCCTTCCGATCAAAGACTTACATTTCACTCGCGGGCACACAAAAGCTGCCACAATTACGTAGTCTAAAGTACACATTGTCCCGATGACCGTTGCAGGGTGGAGGTGCCGTGCTATTTTTTACCTCCTCTTCGGTCCCTGACGGTTCGTCTTGTCTGCGGTCTCTGACTTAACGAAAGATGAGCCAGGACGGTTTCGTCCACGAGTGCTGTAGCGTGTTGTCGCGCGTTTGGCGACGGATCTGTTCTTAGATCTTGCGTAGCGGCGAGGAACCAAACAGGTGGCGACCTGGTTGCCTTGCGCGGTTTTGCGGCGATTGCTGAGCGTCACGCTCAGCCAACCATCGATTATGGGAGCGATGGAGGTGGGGCAAATGATAACGATCCTCCTACCGGCACAACGAATTGAGCACGCCATTGAACGTGCTTGGCGCTTACACGCGTATGCGCAGCCTGCGGTCTCGCGCGGCCGCCGCGGTTCAATTGCCACGCCGAGCGGCTAAGCATTCCATTCCGATTGCCCACTGACGAGAGCAGTCGGCTTTCCTTCGACAACCTTGGTTCAGTCCGCTGCGTCCTCCGGTATTCCGGGCGGGGCACGCGTTGGCCTTGCCCTCACCCTAGGGATTGAGAACGTGATTCCGCAAAAACAGCACCTCAACATGAGCCCCGATCAGAATCGCTGGCAGAGCATCAAGGATCGCTTGCGCTTTGAACTCGGCGAGGATGTCTTTTCGAGCTGGTTTGGCCGCATGGAATTCGAAACCGTGGACAGCGGCGCGGTCCGGCTCTCCGTGCCCACACGTTTTCTGCGCAAATGGATCCAATCACATTATGCGGAGCGCGTTCTCGCGCAGTGGCAGAGGGAAGACCCGACGATCATGCGCCTGGAATTGAACGTTCGTTCGGCAGCGATGCGCCCGCCGCTGACAAAGCCGAAGCTGGTAGAGCCGACACCGGGGCGGCCGGCGCGACAGATTGGGCCGATCAACGGCGAGGCACGCCCCGTGCCGCTCACGTCGGTGCACGAGGCGTTCGGCGGCTCGCCCCTCGACCCGCGGCTGTCGTTTGAGACGTTTATCGTCGGCCGCTCGAATACGCTCTCGCACGCGGCGGCCAAACAGATCGCGCTCGGCCGGCGCGGCGATCCGCTGATGTTCAATCCGCTCTATCTTCACGCCAGTGTCGGGCTCGGCAAAACCCACCTGCTGCAGGCAATCACCTGGGCCGGTAATAGTGGGGACCGCAAGGTGCTCTATCTGACGGCCGAGCGTTTCATGTACAGCTTCGTCTCGGCGTTAAAGACGCAGACGACGCTCGCCTTCAAGGAGGCGCTGCGCGCCATCGACGTCCTGGTGATCGACGACCTGCAGTTTCTGCAGGGCCGCTCGACACAGCACGAGTTCTGTCACACGATCAATGCGCTCATCGATGCCGGTCGCCAGGTCGTGATCGCCAGCGATCGGCCGCCGGCGGACCTGGAAAGCCTCGATGACCGCGTTCGCTCGCGGCTTGCCGGCGGCCTCGTGGTCGAGATCGGGCCGCTGACCGAGGAGTTGCGGCTGGAAATCCTCAAGTGCCGCGTTGCCTCTGCCTGCCTGCATCACCCCGGTTTCGAAGTGCCGCCCCCGGTGCTGGTTTTCATCGCCAAGTCGGTGACCCATAACGGCCGCGACCTCGAAGGTGCGGTCAATCGCCTGCTCGCCCACAACAAGCTCACCGGCCAGCCGGTGACGTTGGAAATGGCCGAGCGAGAAATGCGCGATTTGATCCGGCCCGCGGAGCCGAAGCGAGTGCGCATCGAGGACATCCAGCGCATCGTGGCGCGGGAATACAATGTCAGCCGCGCCGATCTGCTCTCCTCCCGGCGCACCGCCAACGTGGTTCGCCCGCGACAGGTGGCGATGTACCTGGCCAAGGTCTTGACGCTGCGGTCCCTGCCGGAGATCGGGCGCCGGTTCGGCGGTCGCGACCACACCACCGTCCTGCACGCGGTACGCAAGATCGAGGCACTGACCGGGAACGATACGGCTTTCGCGGAAGAGGTCGAGGCGCTCAAACGGCAGCTGCAAGACTAGCGGCCGCTTGGACCTTCCTGCGGCACGCCGCGCCGCGCCCACCGTGCCCGTCAGCACCATTGGCGCGGAGCCGAAATCGCGGCTAAATGCGAAACTTCAGGGAAAATGCCGGGCCGCGGTCTTGCCGAAAAGAGCCCAGCGCGGCACTTTTGACCTCAAGCGTAGCGGACGGATTGCAGGATGAAGGTCACCGTAGAGCGGTCCGAATTGCTCAGGTCGCTCGGCCACGTGCATCGCGTGGTCGAGCGCCGCAACACGATACCGATCCTCGCCAATGTGCTATTGCGTGCCGAACAGGGCAAGCTCAGCCTCAAGGCGACTGACCTCGACGTGGAAGTGACGGATGCGATCGCCGCCGAAGTCGGGCCCGGTGGCTCGACCACGGTTCCCGCCCATATGTTCTTCGACATCGTGCGCAAGCTGCCGGAAGGGGCGCAGATCGGCCTCGAATTGTTGGGCGATCGAGCGACCCTTGCGATCCGCGCCGGGCGTTCGCGCTTCTCGCTGCAGACGCTGCCAGAAAGCGATTTCCCCGATCTCGCTCCCGGCGAGATGACCCACAAATTCACGCTCAAGGCGGGCGACCTCAAGCGGCTGATCGAGAAGACCCAGTTCGCGATCTCCACTGAAGAGACGCGCTACTACCTCAACGGTATCTACCTGCACCCCGCCCACGCCGCCAACGCGCCGACGCTCCGGGCAGTCGCGACCGACGGCCACCGGCTGGCGCAGATGGAGCTCGATCTGCCGAACGGCGCCGACGGCATGCCGGGCATCATCGTGCCGCGCAAGACCGTGAGCGAGTTGCAACGACTCCTGGAAAACAACGAGGCCGAGGTCGCGGTCGAGCTCTCGCCGGGAAAGATTTGCCTGAGCATCGGCGAGGTGGTTTTGACTTCAAAGCTAATCGACGGCACGTTTCCCGACTATGCGCGCGTCATTCCGGTCAACAACGACAAGGAGCTGATCGTCGACAAGAAAGAGTTTCAGGACGCTGTCGACCGCGTGTCGACAGTGTCGAGCGAACGCGGCCGCGCCGTGAAGCTGTCGCTCAGCGGTGGAAAGCTGCTCTTGTCGGTGACCAATCCCGACTCCGGCAGTGCCAACGAGGAACTGGAGGTCGAATACGAATCCGAGCCGATCGATATCGGTTTCAACTCGCGCTATCTGCTCGACATAACCGCGCAGGTCGAGAGCGAGGCGGCCGTGCTCAAACTTGCCGATCCTGGCTCGCCCACACTCATTTTGGACAAGAACCGCCGCGGTTCGCTCTATGTGTTGATGCCGATGAGGGTTTGATCGGATACCGGCATCAGGCAGCCGGAATTCGGGGATCGGAGTCTTGAAGCTTGAACCCTCAAGTTCTGCTTCCCGGTACCCGATATCTGTTCCTGAAGACCCGATGCCAGTTCTGCGCCTGTCGCTGACCAACTTCCGCAACTATCGCGCCGCCAGTCTTGAGGCGGGCGAGATGACGATTGTACTGGTCGGCCCGAACGGCGCTGGAAAAACAAATTTGATCGAGGCCATCTCTTTCCTGGCGCCCGGCCGCGGCTTGCGCCGTGCCACCCTGGACGAGGTGGCGTTCAACGAGGGGGACGGCTCGTGGGCGGTCGCCGCCGACATCGAGGGCGCCCTGGGCTTGGCGACGCTTGGCACGGGCATCGCGCGCCCAGCCGAAGAGGGGGCGGCGCCCAGTCGCAAATTCCGCATCGATCGCGAGCCGGCCTCCTCAGCAGCAGCCTTTGCCGAGCATCTGCGCGTCGTTTGGCTGGTGCCGGCCATGGACAGCCTGTTCGTCGGCCCGCCGTCGGAACGGCGGCGCTTTCTCGATCGCCTCGTGCTCGCGGTGGACGCCGAGCACGGCAGCCGCGTCAATGCGCTCGAGCGCGCACTGCGCTCGCGCAATCGGCTGTTGCAAGAGCCGCGACCGGACCCGCATTGGCTTGATGCGGTCGAGCACGAAACCGCGGAGCTTGCAGTGGCGATCGCCGGCCTGCGTGCCGAGACGGTGCGTCGCCTGCAGAGCGTGATTGTAAGCTGCAAGGACGTGGCCTTCCCTTCGGCCGAGATCGCGCTCGACGGCTGGATGGAACAGCTCATGCCGGCTCGCCCCGCCGGCGAGGTCGAAGAGCGCTACCGCGCGCTATTGCGCGACAACCGCGGACGCGACGCCGCGGCCGGGCGCGCCCTTGACGGCCCGCACCTGACCGATCTTGCCGTCCGCTACGCGCTCAAAGGAGTGGCCGCCGCCGAGGCCTCGACCGGCGAACAGAAGGCTTTGCTCATTGGACTGGTGCTCGCTCACGCGCGGCTCATCGCCGAGATGACTGCAATCCCGCCGGTCCTCCTGCTCGACGAAGTGGTCGCCCACCTCGACCCATCGCGGCGCGCAGCATTGCATAGCGAGCTTGCCGCGCTCGGAGCCCAGGTTTGGATGACCGGCGCGGACCCGGCGCTATTTGCCGAAATAGTCGACGGCGCGGCGCTCATCGAAGTCGATGAGGGCAGGCTCAGGCGCCGCCCTGAAACGCGACGGTCGCAAAGTTGACAAAGCGAAAGCTGTCACTGGGGATGGGAACAAGAGGCCAGCGACGCCTTTAACGTCAAAGAAGAAACTTTGCTGCGGGATCAATTCCGATGCCGGAACTGGCCGAGGACGTGATCGTCCATAACCTGATCGAGGCCCTGGAGCATCTACGCGAGGATCTCAAGCGCGTGGAACTTTGGGTCACCGCGCTCGGTCAGTTCCAAGCGCCGGTGCCGGATTACGAGCCCAGCGATCAATACGTCCTGCCCCCGGCCGAGGAACCGACGCGGACGCGGACGCGGGTGCGGGCGTGAAGGCGGCCTCGGCTTCGCTCGAAGGCGCGGAGATTTTGCCGGCGTAAGGTCGCCCGGGCCGGTCGCGTCCTCCTGGCGGCGTTGGAAGCGCCGCGAAAGGCCTCTTCTGGCCTCGGCAAATCCTTGAAAAATCGCGATAGAACAATATGTTAGTGGGAGCCACTTTGCCCTGCACGACAGGGCTTTTTGGTGTACAAACACGATTGATTCTGCGGTGCACCTCGCGCCCCGACTCGAAAGCCCTCGCATGCCCGAACCGGTCCGTAAACAAGCCTCGATTGCGCCATCCGACTACGATGCGGAATCCATCAAGGTGCTCAAGGGGCTCGACGCCGTGCGCAAGCGGCCGGGCATGTACATCGGCGACACCGATGATGGGTCCGGCCTGCATCACATGGTGTACGAGGTCGTCGACAATGCGATCGACGAGGCGCTCGCCGGCTACGCCAGCCAAGTCGTGGTAACGCTCAACCCGGACGGCTCCTGCACCGTGCGCGATGACGGCCGCGGCATTCCGACCGACATCCATAGGGGCGAAGGCGTCTCCGCCGCCGAGGTCATCATGACCCAGCTCCACGCCGGCGGGAAATTTGACCAGAACGTCTACAAGGTTTCCGGTGGGTTGCACGGCGTCGGCGTATCCGTGGTGAATGCGCTGTCGAGCTGGCTCAAGCTCACCATCTGGCGCGACGGTCAGGAACATTTCATGGAATACCGCGACGGCGAGCCGCTCGCTCCGCTCGCGGTGGTCGGCGCCGCGCGCGACAAGCGCGGCACCGAGGTCACGTTCCTGCCCTCGAAACAAACGTTCTCGATGACCGACTTCGATTTCGCCACGCTGGAGCATCGCCTGCGCGAACTCGCCTTCCTCAATTCCGGCGTCAAGATCGTGCTCGCCGACAATCGCCACGCTGTCGAGCAGCGCGAAGAGATGCGCTATGAAGGTGGCATCGAGGCGTTCGTCCGATATCTGGACCGCAACAAGACGCCGCTCATCCAGCATCCAGTTCTCATCAAGGCCGAGCGCGAGGGCATCATCGTGGAGTGCGCGCTGTGGTGGAACGACGGCTATCATGAGACCGTATTATGCTTCACCAACACCATTCCGCAGCGCGACGGCGGCACGCATCTCGCGGGCTTTCGCGGCGCGCTCACCCGCCAAGTGACCACCTACGCCGAATCCGGCGGCGTGCCGCGCAAGGAGAAGGTGGCGCTCACCGGTGACGATTGCCGCGAGGGCCTGACCGCGGTGCTTTCGGTCAAGGTGCCCGACCCCAAATTCTCCTCGCAGACCAAGGACAAACTCGTCTCCTCCGAGGTCCGCCCGGTGGTCGAGAGCGTACTCAACGACATGCTCAAAGCGTGGTTCGAAGAGCACCCGAGCGAGGCCAAAACCATTGTCGGCAAGGTGATCCAGGCAGCCGCCGCGCGCGAGGCAGCGCGCAAGGCGCGTGAGATGACGCGCAAAAGCGCACTCGGCATCACCTCGCTGCCCGGAAAGCTCGCCGATTGCCAGGAGCGCGATCCGGCGAGATCCGAACTGTTCATCGTCGAGGGCGACTCTGCCGGCGGCTCGGCCAAGCAGGGCCGCAACCGCGCATTCCAGGCCGTGTTGCCGCTGCGCGGGAAGATCCTCAATGTCGAGCGCGCGCGCATGGACAAGATGCTGTCCTCGGAGCAGATCGGCACGCTGATCACCGCGCTGGGCACCGGCATCGGCGCCGACGAATTCGCCATCGACAAGCTTCGCTACCACAAGATCATCATCATGACCGACGCCGACGTCGACGGCGCCCATATTCGCACGCTGCTGCTCACTTTTTTCTATCGGCAGATGCGCGATGTTATAGACGGCGGCTATCTGTACATCGCCCAACCACCACTCTACAAAGTCGCGCGCGGAAGGTCCGAGCAATATCTGAAGGATGAGCGGTCGCTGGAAGACTATCTGATTGATGCCGGGCTTGAAGATGCCATGCTGCGCCTCTCCTCGGGCGAAGTGCGCGCCGGCGACGATCTGCGCCGGCTGGTCGAGGACGCCCGCGTCATCCGCAACAGCCTAAACGGCCTGCACAGCCGTTATCAACGCAGCGTAATCGAGCAGGCCGCCATTGCCGGCGTGCTGCATCCGCGCGTCACCGTCGATGCCGCGAGCGGCACGGCGGCGGCCGCGGACATCGCCCGCCGCCTGGATGCGCTGACAGACGAACCCGAGCGTGGCTGGACCGGTCAATTCGGCGAGACCGGATTTAGCTTCGAGCGCACAGTGCGCGGGGTCAAGGAGGTCGCCATCATCGACCAGGCGCTGCTCGGCTCCGCCGATGCCCGCAAGCTCAACGAATATGCCGCCTCGCTGCAGCATATTTATCCGCGGCCGACGCCGCCGGCGATGCTGCACCGCAGGGACGAGCAGACGCCGATCCACGGCCCGGTCGGGCTGTTCGAGGCAGTCACCGGCGCCGGCAAGAAGGGAGTGACGCTGCAGCGCTACAAGGGTCTCGGCGAAATGAACCCGAACCAGCTTTGGGAAACCACGCTCGACGTGAATGCCCGCTCGCTGCTGCAAGTCGGCGTCAAGGAGATCGACGAGGCTAACACCATCTTCGACGAACTCATGGGTGACAAGGTCGAACCCCGCCGCGAGTTCATCGAAGAGCACGCTTTGGCGGCGAGCGTGGACGTCTAAAATCGGACCGGACGCGCGGTTCGCGCCAACCGCTTCAACTCTGCATTAGATTGCGGCGCCGACGAACGGGCGCGCCAAGGTCAGGACAGCGTGCAAAAAATTGACCGACGAGAGTTGGGCGCAAGCGGAGACATGGGGCCGCACCCCCAGTTTGGCTGATCAGTTCGCAGAGCTGCTGCGGCGATCGAGACGAATTTTGCCTGATCGAGAACTCCCGAAGCTATCGTGTGACGAGCATAAGCGCAGTTCATTAAAACAAATCGAAATATTCGTTCTGCTCCCAAGCCGTCACCTCGGAGTTCTCTGCCCCATCGGGCACCTCGGCCTTGAAGCGCGAGAGCTCGGCTTGCTTAAGGTAGACATAATCCTAAATCCGTGAGTTGACCGCTTTTGAAGCAGGTCGCCTGAGGGGCTCTCAACCGCGACGAGCAGCTCTGACGCGCTGGAGTTGGCGAGGCGAAGCGAGTTTTGCCCAGCACGGAAATTTTCGATTTAAGGAAGGGCCGGCACGAGACCGCGCCAAGGAGCGCTCCCGAGCCGTGCGGGCGCTGATCTCCTAAATCCGGGGGCATTGAACTGAGCTCTCGCCAGCGCTTCTCACCCATAACTCGCAGCCCCCGAGGGCTGGAGTTGTCGTGGCACGTTCAATTTCCGCCCACGGAGAAATTTTCTGAACGCCTCGCTGAGGATTCGGTACCAGCGTTCGATCGGGCTCAACTGCTCCGCAGTCTTTCGTAGCTGTAGGAAAAAGCGGGCGATGCGGGTGAGCGCCTTTTGGGCGCGGTGATGCTCGCCGTGGCTGCTGGTGATCGTTACGGTGGTGCGGCCGGCGTGACGGGTTTGCCGACCGATGGCCTGAAGCAGCAATGGCCGGCTGGTGATCGCTTCACGATGATGATTGGGGTCGGCCAGGCGCACGAACAGGTTCCACCAGTTGAAGAACAACGCGACCATGCCCGCCGTCAGACGGCAGCGCTTGAGGTCGCGGGTCGTGAAGCCGCCCCAGCCCCATTGGTTCTTCAACTCGTCGAAGACATTCTCGCAGTCGGCACGGTCGCGATAAAGCTGACCGATAGAAAGGATCTCGCTGTTGAGCGAGGTGACGAGAACGGCGTATTCCCAGACCTCATCGCCATCATCGACCTCGGCAAAGCTGAGCCGCAACTGACCCATGTCATCGCGTTGAGCCAGCGCCAGGGAGCGTTCGATGCGCCGCCGCAGGATCACGATACGGCGTTGCCGGCTCCATCCCAGAAGGCGCAACTGGTCGTCCTTGCCTTGCCATCGGCGGCCGGCATTCTGCCAGTCTTGCTCGCGCATCGCCCGTTCGATCGCACGCTTCACGTTAGTCGTGAGCCGCAGCTTGAATAGATAGTCCTGGCCGTGCTGTTCGGCCTCACGCAACACAGGCTCGTTGCCGAAATTGGAATCGCCGCGGATGATCCACGGCCGCCGCTCCGGCGCCAGACCGTCCAGCAGTTTCCATAGTCCCGGTGCACAATGCTTCGAGGTGTGCTCGTTGCCCGGCGCGACTTCAACCCCCAGCACCAGCCGCAGGTTGCCCACCATGTAGCAGTGATAACTGTGCGACGGCCGCCCTGGCTTTTGCGGATTGTAGCTCACCACAGCGCCTTCCTGATGCCCATAGAGCGGCTTGACCGTGGTGTCGATGTCGAGAATCCATGGCTCGCTCAAAAGCGGCCGCGTCGTGTAATCGAGATGTCCCTGCAGCCACGTCTCGCCGGCCTCTTCGTCGATCTTGTCGAGCCCACGCCGCACCGCGTCCTCGCAGACCACCTCCGTCATCCCCAGAAGCGGCGGATTCACTGTGTCGCAACGTACCGTCGTCATGTGCGCGTAGCGCCAATGTCCGGCCAGCACCGACAGCAAAATCGTGCCCAGCACGTCGCGCTTTTTCGGTGCATTCGGACTCGAATAGTGCAGCGGGCAGTCCGCCACCATGCGGTCGAACAGTCCGCCCTGTTTGACGAATTCAATGAAGAACGGCATCTGCCCAAACGGCGTCACCGGCGCGCTGTTGTCCCATTCAACATGGATGCGGCCCGCGAAGGTATCCGCCACGATAGGTCCAGCCGATGCTCGTTCTACTAACGGTTGATCACCCGGCGGGAGACTCCCGATAATAGTGCGATTCGTTCCCATCCCTTATGATAACAATGATTTGCTGAATCGCAGAGCGGCTCAACTCACGGATCTAGGTTAATAGTCCACGAAAGCGTCGCCGAAACTGCACCGAAGCAGCTCGCTGTTGTCTAAGGCGGCGAGCGCTTCGCCCAGATCCTTCGGCAAAAACGGCGCCTTGGTTTCGTAGGGCGTGTCCGCCGACAGTCCGGGGTCCGTCTTTTGCGCCATACCATCCAATCCGGCATAGATCTGCGCGGCCATGTACAGATACGGATTTGCCGCCGGCTCGCCGGCGCGATTTTCCAGATGGGTCGCCGGATCGCCGGGCTGGCCGAGCACACGCACCATCACCCCGCGATTGTCGCGCGCCCAGATGGCGCGATCGGGCGCGAGCGCATAGGCGCGGTATCGCTTGTAGCCGTTGATCGTCGGCGTGGTGAACGCCGCGGCTGCACGTGCATGTGCCAAGAGCCCACCGAGAAAGTGCAGGCCGAGCGCAGAAAGCCCCTCGCGGGCGTCGCCGGCGAACGCGTTAGTTCCCCGCGCGCGCTCGAGCAGCGACAGGTGCAAATGCCAGCCGGATGAGAAGCTGTTGGGCAGCCCGGGCCGGCACATGAAGCTCGCGAGCAGGCCGCTCCTTCGCGCGATCTGTTTGGCAGCGGCGCGGAAAAGAATCATCGTGTCGGCCGCTTCCAGTCCAAGCTGCGGCCGAAAGGTGAATTCGCATTGGCTCGGGCCCAGTTCGACTTCCAGCGAGCGCAGCGGCAGGCCGAGCGCGGCGATGCCGCGGCGGATCGGCTGCAAAGCGGCGTCAAGCTGATCAAAACGGCTTTCGGTGAGATATTGATAGCCCTGATTGAGCAGGCTCACGTGCGGCGCAAGCGGCGGCCAGGTGGCGTCGGATGGATCGAGGCGGCGGTTCTCCAGCTTGAACAGATGGAATTCGACTTCGAGTCCGGCGAGAAAATCGAATCCTGCCGTGCGCAATCGTGCCAGCGCGTCGCGCAGAATTTGCCGCGTCGAGAACGGCACCGGCTTGCCGTTGGTGAAGTAAATATCGCAAAGCAGCCAGCCGGTATTGTCCGCCCAGGGCAGAACACGAAAGGTCGTTGGCTCCGCCACCATGACGAAATCGCCGCCGCCCTGCATCTCGGCCATGCCGAAGCCGCCGCCGGGCCTAAATACCGGATAGACGGTCTTGTGCGCCGTGTCCTTGGCGAGCAGCGTGGTGGTCATGCTCACGCCGCCCTTCATCAGTGCCGGCGCGTCCTGCGCCATGACCGTTTTGCCGCGCAGCACTCCGTGCTGGTCGGCGAAGGAGAAGCGCACGATCTCCAGCCCGCGCTGCTTGATCGCCTGCGCCACGGCGTCGGCGACGCGCGCCTGTTCGGCGCTCCAGAGCCCATGGCGGTCGACGAAGCTTTCTGCGGCAAGAGGGTGGGGGGAAGACATCAGGGTGGCAAACAGCGAACGGCGAATGATAGGAGCTTATCGGCGCCGTTCCTATTCGCTGCTCGCTATTCGCTATCCTCCGTTGGCCCAGGTCGTGAACTTGCGCCGGGCCTCGGCGCTGCGCTGCCAGTAGCCCTGCATGTCATCGGCCGGTCCGATGCCGTCGACGCAGGCCGGCCCGGTGAGGCGTCGCGCCGCGACTGTGTCGAGCACCATCATCGGTTTGCCGCCACTTTCTGCGGCGGCCAGCGCCTGCCGCAGCAGCTTCCGATAGGCGGTGATCGCTTTGTCGGAGGTGCCGAGGTGCTCCTGCGTGCGGTCTGCAATCGGCCCCATGGATTCGCAGGCCCATTGATCGTGCACGTTGATGTCGGCGCCCATCCCCGTATAGGTCTTATGCGCCTGCTCGTGCGGATCGAAGCCGTAATCGTTGTTCTTATTCTTGCGCGGCGCGTAATCGGGCAATTCATAGAGCTCCAGGCGCTGGCGGCGCATCTCGTCCTTGTTCACTGGCGTGCCAAACGACGTGAAAATCGCATACCAATAATGTCTTACGTCGTCGATCGGCACATGCCATTGCGCGATCGTCATTTCGCGGCTCATCGGAATGATGAAGGCGTTGGGGACGATCAGATTGGTCACCCGCACATGCGCCTTCTCGTCATTGATCCGGCGCAGCGTGATCAGCCGTAAACCGTAATCAGTGCGCTCCACCTCGATGCATGGCCGGGGGAACTCGCGCATGATCCTGGTCATCGGCATGTCCGAATCGTGTGACGTGTCACGGAACATCTTGCCGTAACTGTGGTCCGATTTCTCATCCTCGAAGAAGCGATGCAGGAACGAGGTGTGCACCGGGTCGATGCCGACTTCGAGCGATTGCAGCCAGTTGCAATCGATCCTGCCCTTGAAGGCGAAGGTATGCGTGGGCGGCGCGACGAAGCAGTCGAAATGCGGAAAGGCGGGCGGTTCCCCGGGGCCGAGGTAAGCAAACAGAATCCCGCTCTTCTCGACGACCGGATAGGATTTTTGCCTGATGTTGGCGGCCAGCCTGCTGTTGTGCGGCTCCGCCGGCGTCTCCAGGCAGCGGCCGTTGACGTCGAACAACCAGCCGTGAAAGGCGCAGCGCAGTCCGCCGTCTTCGAGCCGCCCGTAAGCGAGATCGGTGCCGCGATGCAGACACCGGCGCCCGATCAACCCATAGCGGCCCTTGTGGTCCCGGAAAGCGACCAGGTCCTCGCCGAGGAGGCGCACGCCTTTGACCGGCCGATTGCCGGCAAGTTCGTCAACCAAGCATGCCGGCTGCCAGTAACGACGCATGAGATTGCCCGCAGCAGTGCCGGGAGTGGTGCGGGTGACAAGGTCGTTTTGCTCGGCGCTCAACATCGGCAGCCCCGTTCGTAGACCGAACACATGTTCGTATGATAATAGCAAAGCCGGGGCTAGCGCGACAAGGCGGCGAGCCGAGCGCTCCCGTGCCACGACAGCGAAGAAGGCGCGCAATGCCGCGCGTGAAACGGACCCGGGCCGAGCAGCGGATCGCCGAGAGCGGTGGTCCGGATTTTTTGGAAGCGCTTGCGCGTGCGCTCCGGATCGTTCAAGCCTTCAATGGCGACCGACGCCAACTCACGTTGAGCGAACTTGCCGGCCTCGTCGGCTTGCCACGCGCCTCGGTGCGCCGGACTTTGCATACTCTGGTGCATCTCGGCTTTGCCGAAACGGATGGTCGGGCGTTTCGGCTCAGCCCGCGAATTCTGACGCTGGCGAGCGCTTATTTGCTCTCCAACACCATATCCAGCGTTCTGCAGCCGGCTGTCGAACGGCTCGCCAGCGAGGTTGGCGAGGCCTGCTCGGCAGCGGTCCTCGACGGCACTGACGTGGTCATGATCGCCCACGCATCCCCGAATCGAATCATCAACGTCAGCGCCCAGATCGGCTTTCGGCTGTCTGCCGTTTCGAGCTCGCTCGGTCGCGTGCTGGTGGCGGCCTTCGACGCGCGCCAGCTGGACAGCTTTTTGAAATCCGTAGTGCCGAAAAGGCTGACGGCCGCGACCGTCGTCTACCGCGCGCAATTACGCGATGCGATTCACAAGGCGCGCAAGGATGGCTATTCCCTCGTCGACCAGGAAGCCGAAATGGGCTTCCGCTCGATTTCGGTGCCCCTGCGCCGGCTCGACGGCCGAGTCATCGCCTCCCTCAACATCGGAACGCACACCAATCGCTGCAGCCTCGACACCATGCGCAGAGTTTTTCTCCCAAAGCTGCTCGCACTGGCAGCGGAACTGCAGCCGCAGATGATTTGATAGGCTGTGCCGGTTGACGAAATGCTTTTAATGTCTCGGCTGCGCCAGAACCTTGCACTTTGCGGGCAGCATCGATTCGGCAGCGACAAATGTGGGGCCGCCGGCGTTTGAATGTCACACTTGCCAGGGGCGCAGCCGAGGAAGTGCCCGAAGGTGTTTGATTGAAGAAGTGGATCGGGATGCTCAGCTTGCACCACCATCATTCCGCCGAGCGCAAGGCCGCCGGTCGCCGGCGGTCTAGCTGCCCTCGGCAAGCGTGTCGCGCGGATGGCGGAGATGAACGATGCAAAGATTGGCGAGTTCGAAGATGAAGACCGAGTCAAATTGCGCTGCGAAACCTTACTCGGCACCTTGCGCGGCGCACGTCGTGGATATTGCAGGTCCCAGCCCCCCTTGTCCGGGCTTGACAGGTATTTGATCCCCGGATCGCGAGAGGCGGTATGGCGTCGGTGTGCGCATGCATCGTCGCCATGGCGGCAGGACCGGCGGGCTAACGAAAGCGTTATAATCAGTGGCGATGCCGCAGGCGCTGCGGGCTTTCAATGAGGAACGTGGCCCGTCCGAAACCGGCCCATACGCACCTGATCGGGATTGAGTACTGGTCGCCGGGTTGTCTCGTGAGGAGCAAAGTTGACAGGCAACCCATGGCGCACAGCTCGCCAACGCGCCAATAACGAGCCGACCTCATGAGCTTGCGTCCGCGCATTGTATTTGCCGCCATCTGGATCGCCTGGATCGTCAGCTGGATCGCGGCGGCGTTCTGGTCATCGCGTGCGGAAAAGCGCGTGCGCTCGTGGCCGACATTGGTCTACAAGGCGGCCATCGTTGCCGGAGCCGTGCTGCTGACGCCGTCGGCGGCTCGAACCGTTTCGCCGAAGCCGCTATGGGCCGTCGGCGATGACGGCGCTTACGTACTGGCGGCTTTGACGCTAGCTGGGCTCTTGTTTGCATGGTGGGCGCGCATTCATATCGGGCGCCTGTGGTCGGGGTCGATCACCCGAAAGCAACATCACCGCGTCGTCGATACGGGCCCTTATGCCGTGGTGCGGCATCCAATCTATGCCGGGCTGATCTTCGCCCTGGTTGCGACCGCCATCGCGCAGGCGACGGCTATAGCGCTCGCCGGCGCCGCTCTCCTCGCTTTCGGCTTCTGGCTCAAGGCTCGCGCCGAGGAACGCTTCCTCGCTACTGAGCTTGGCGCCGACGCTTACGCCGCTTATCGGCGCCGCGTGCCCATGCTGATGCCGTTGCCCCGAAGCTGGCGCCGATAACAGGCGCCAGATCAGCGCGGTGAAGTGATTAGACCGCTTGCGGTTACCACAACCCAGCGTCCGTCCTGCCGCTCGATTTGCTCGACGCGCCCGAGGCCAGGCAGCACGCTCCCGGCGCCGACCACGAACACTCCGCCGTAGCGGCTTTCGACCATTGCGCGGCCGTTGCGCACGTCGTCCACGATCCAGCTGCTCAAGACCGGCGCCGACACGCTCGGCTCGGAGGTCTTTGACCGTGCATTGCTGGCGATCGATCCGGTCACCTCGGGCGCTGCGGCGAGCTGCTTTTCGAGCCGATCGAGTGCATCGGCCATTTGCGCAAGCTTCGCTGTCGGGCCAGCCTGTGCTTGCTCCAGGCTGTCGAGTTTTTGGCCCATTTTGGTGAACTGCGCGTTAGCGGCGCGGTTGGCGCGGTCGAGGCTCGCCTTGAGCGCGGTCATTTCGGCGAGTTGCGCCTTCATTGACGCGGTTGCGTCGTGCCCCTGGGCCGTCCTTGTAACCGCGGCAGATTCCGGCAGCTGATGGACAAAACCGCCAGCGCTCAACGCGCCAAGAAAGGCGCCCGCGCCGGCGGCTAGCGCGATCGTGGCCGCGAGCGGCGCAACGCGCCGCCGCGACCGGGCGTGAACCGCAGCCTCGCTCTTGTTCGACGGTCCGCTTATCCGCTCACCGGCAAAAAACGCGATCGGTTTCGCGGTGATCAATTTGAGGCGGTCGATTGCGGCGATACCTTTGCGTTTCGCGCCGGCATCGCCATGCGCGCGTTCCGGCGCCCCGCGCATCGGCAGATCCGACGACAATTCGCCCGACGCCCGATCGCAGCGTGCGGCGGCATCGCCTGCCGAGGCGTCCGGCCCGACCGCCGTACCCTGCGATGCTTCTGTGCCGTTCGCGGCTGACCGAATCTCGTCTTCGCCCATGCTCATCGGCGGGTCTCCCGATTGGGATGACCCTCGGTTAACCATGGTTCGTTAGAATTTCGTTACCGCGCCGCGCCGGCGCCGTCGGTCGCTGAACCGCGCGCTGCCGTGTCGGCGCGCGCTGCGCGCGCGTCATGCGGAAATCGAAAGCCTCGACGCTCGCCCGACGAGGCGATCTCACGAACTCGCGTGATTGATGAATTTTTCCGGCGGCGCCTCGCCCCATTGCGAGACCAAAGCTTCTTCCGCCGGCACCAGGTTTGAGCCGTTGGCGAGGTTGAGCCGGTCACTGTCCGCCCAGTGCTCGTGCACGCGTCCCCAGGGATCGGCCCAGTAATCGTAGACCTGGCTGCCGAGCACGTGCCGGCCGATACCCCACATGTGCTCGTACTTGCCCGATTCTTTCAGGTAATCGTGACCCATGCACACGTCGTCGATATCGGGGACCTCGAACGAGAGGTGGTTCAGCCCGGTCTTCGAATGGTTGAGACAAAAGAACACGTGATGATCCACATAGGCATTGCCGCGGTCGCAGCGATTGAACGATCCAATGATGTTGTTCTTGTTCTCGACGTAGACGTCGTCGGAGCAGATCAGCCCCAACATCTCGCGGAACCAGCCGACGGTTTCCGCGAATTTCGGCGTCATCAGCACGCCGTGGCCGATGCGCTTGACGTGGGCGGGGCCCTTGGGCAGGCGCATCAGTTCGCCGGCGCGCGCAGTCGGCACCTCGCCCGAGTTGAGCTTCTGCCGCTTCACCGGAATCGGTGCGACCGGGGCAATGCCGCATACCACATCGATCCGATAACCGTTGGGTTCGGTGAGGCGCACGCGCTTGCCGCCGCCGGGCTCGTCGATGGTCTCAACTGCGGAGGCTCCCGGCGCCTTGGCAAGGCGCTTAAGATCGTCTTCGCTCTCGACGTAATAGGCGATACCGACGAATTTCGGGTCACCCTTTTCGGTGACGTGAATGTGGTGAACCGGATCGGTCCCGCGCATGTAGAGTGCGTTGTTGGTGCGCTCGCTGCGGTGCATGCCGAACCGGGTGAGGAATTCCTCCATCTCGTCTAGGTCGGGCGCGCGCAGGCGCCCGTACGCGATATCGGTCACTTTGACCCAGGCCATCTCGTCCTCCCCAAGGCAGCTTCACGCGCCGCAAGCCCCTACGATACGAGCGCCGAAGCGACGAGGCAATCGCGCAAGCGGCTGCGGCAGGCCGCGGCGCTATTGCCATACCTCGCGGGCGAGGTCCACGACCATGCGCAGTTTCCCCCACTGCTCCTCCTCGGCCAAGATGTTTCCCTCCTCGGTCGACGCAAAGCCGCATTGCGGCGATAGGCAGAGCTGATCGAGGCTTGCATATTTAGTCGCTTCCTCGATGCGCCGCTTGACATCGTCCTTGTTTTCCAGCTGACCCGACTTGGTGGTGATCAGCCCGAGCACGACGATCTTGTTGCCCTTCGGCAGCAAGCGCAGCGGCTCGAATCCGCCGGCCCGCGCGGTGTCATATTCGAGAAAATAGCCGTCGTAGTTCAGCTTGCCGAGCAGGATTTCCGCCACGGGCTCGTAGCCGCCCTCGGAAATCCAGGTCGAGCGGAAATTGCCGCGGCAAACATGGGTGGTGACCGCCATGTCGGCCGGCTTGCCTTCCAGCGCCTGGTTGATCATGCGGCCGTAATCGGTGGCCAGGCGGTCGGCGTTGAGCCCGCGCTCACGCGCTTTTCTCAGTTCCACCTGCGAACACAGATAGGCCCAGGCCGTGTCGTCAAACTGCAGATAGCGGCAGCCGGCGTCATAGAAGCCGCGAATCGCGTCTCGGTAGGCCTTGGCGAGGTCGTCGAAAATGGCGTCGCGATCGGCATAGTCCTTGCTCAGCATGGCATTCGGCTCCAGGCGGAAATGCAGCGTGGCCGGACTGGGGATGCACATTTTCGGCATCGCGCGCGTATGCGCCTTGAGAAACTTGAAATGCTCGAGCATCGGGTGATTGGAGAAGCCGAGCTTGCCGGTGATGCGAATGCTGCGCGGCTTCGTCTGCACGCCCTGGAATTGGATGCCATGGTCGAGTTCGTAGATCTCCACGCCGTCGAGCATGCCGAAGAAATCAAAATGCCACCAGGAGCGGCGGAATTCGCCGTCGGTGGCGACTTTCAGTCCGACCTCCTCCTGTTTTCTGATGATCTTCTCGATCTCGCGGTCTTCGACGTCTTCGAGCTGGGCGACGCTGATTTCGCCCTTCTCGCGCTTGGCCCGCGCCTCCTTGAGCGGCGCGGTGCGCAACAGGCTGCCGACCACGTCGGCGCGGAACGGGGGTTTGTTTCTGGTCATCCGGCGATCCTCCGCAAAGATTTGGCGAGACACAAGCGGCGGGAGCGCGCTTCGTCAACCGCAAAACGAGGCTGCTTGCTGATGGGCCAAAGCCCACTGCCGACCCTGTCGCGGGGAGATCGAGGGTCGGCGTTGGCCCGAGCGGCCGCCACCCGGGAAGGTTCAAGCAGAGCAATAATGACCGGCAGCGTGGGTCCCAGCGCCGGCTTCAGCAGTCAGCGCGATGTGATAGACCATCGCCCTGCATTCGATAACTCAAACTTCGATGCTCACTTTGCCGTCCACCACCGCGACCGGATAGGTCTTGATCGGCACCATGCACGGCGGCGAGACCACTTCGCCGGTACGGATGTTGAACTGGCCATTGTGAAAATTGCATTCGACGATATCGTCCTCGATATAGCCTTCGGACAGCGAGCCCGGGCCATGCGTGCACAGGTCGTCGGTGACGTAGAACTCGCCGCCGACATTGAAGACCGCTAGCGTGAGCCCCTCGGTCTCGACCTTGACCGCGGTGCCGGGCGCGACCTCGTCTATCGAGCAGAGTTCAATGCGTTTGGACATGGACAGCGCCCCGAGGCCTTCCGTGTGAGCGAGCGCCCTTATACAAGACGGTGCGCATAATGAAATATCCCCGCCGGCCCGTTATATCCAGGCAAGATGGGGAAGCATGGAGAGCAACATGCACAGTGAATCGGCGCGAATGAGTTCGGCGAGCGAGGCCAAGTTCCGCATCGACCGGCCGAATTCGCAGCCGCGCGCGGTGAAGGTGATCGCACTCGATCCGCCGAGCGAGGAGGTGGTCAAGGACTTGGCCGCTGCGTCCTGGCAGCGGGCGACGTTCCTCACCGCTTCGGCCTTTTCCGGCGCACCGCGGCGCGGCGAGCCGTTCTCGATGGGCGGCTGGCTTAACGACCTCGCCGGCCGCACCAAGGACCTGCTCGACGAAGTCAACAGCGCCGACCTGGTGGTTATGGTGGCGACCGCCGGCGAAAACGCCGCGGCGGCAGCGATCATCGGCGAAGCCTGCAAACTTAAGCACGTGATGACCACGGCGCTCATCCTCGGCGGATCGGCCTCGAGCGACGAAGCGTTATCAAAAATGCTGGCGCAGTTGCGCCCGCACGCCATGATGCTCGTGATTTCGAGTGCCAACGAGTATATCAAGGACATGCTCACGGCGTTGCGCGCCTGAGCCCCGTACGTGTCCAACGTGCAATCCCCCAAAAATATCGTGGTGATCGGCGGGGGGCCGGCCGGCGTGTTCGCCGCCATCGCGGCCAAGCGCGCCGCTCCGACCGCGCACGTACTCCTGCTCACCGACGAGCCCTGCGAGCCTTATGAGAAGCCGCCGCTGTCGAAAGCCGTGCTCACCGGCAAGGCGCTTCCCGAGCACGCTTTGATCGCCGGGCCCAAGGGCACGGTCGCGCACAACGTGGTGCTTGAGCGCACCGCACGCGTCATCGCGATAGACCGTGCGGCACGCGAGGTCGTCACCGCGCACGGGGTGCGCTATCGCTACAACGCGCTGGTGCTGGCCACCGGATCGCTGCTGCGCGAACTGCCGCAATTGCCGCTCGGCGGCGAGCGCGTGCATTACCTGCGCACCGAGGCGGATGCGCGGGCGCTGGCGGCAGTGCTGCGCGCTTGCAAGCGGCTGCTCGTCGTGGGCGGCGGCCTCATTGGCCTGGAGGCCGCGGCTTCGGCGGCCGAGCTTGGAATCGACGCCACGGTTCTGGAGGTCGCGCCGCGCATTCTGGCGCGGGTTTGCGACGAAGAGACCGGCGCCTTCATCGCCGAAGAACACCGGCGGCACGGCGTGGGCATCCGCACCGCCACTATGATTGCCGACGTCAAGGGCGGCCCTGATAGCATCAGCGTCACCACGCAAGCAGGCGAGACGCTGACCGCCGACCTGGTTGTGGTCGGGACCGGCGTGAAGCCAAATGAGGGGCTCGCCACCGCGGCAGGGCTGAAGACCGACAACGGAATCGTGGTCGATGAATTCTGCCACACGTCCGATCCGGCGATTTTCGCGGCCGGCGACGCGGTGCGCTTTCCCGCCCCGCACGGCCTCGTGCGTCTGGAGAATTGGCGACACGCCCAGGACCAGGGCGCGGTCGCCGGGCGCAATGCCGCAGGCGGCAGCGATGTCTATCGCACGGTGCCGTCGTTCTGGTCGGAGCAGTACGATCTCTACGTCCAGGGCGTGGGCTGGCCGCCGGTGCAGCCGGCCAAACGGGTGCGCCGGCCCCTTGCCGGCAAGAGCCTGCTGAGTTTCGAGATCGCCGACGGCACGCTCGCTTATGCGAGCGGCGTCAATGCGCAGCGCGATGTCGCCGCCGCGCGCCGCCTGATCGAACGCCGCATTCCGGTCGACGCGGATGCACTCGCCGATCCGGGACGCCCGCTTGCCGCCATGCTCAAAGCCACGGCCTAAGGTGACTTGCGGCTCTCAATAACAAGGCGACTTTAGCTCTGGAAATTTGTTAGAAGGGGCGCGGATGGCCTGAACGCTGCAAGTCGTTGGCAAGGAAACACGGATGCGGCTTCTTCGCGCCGTCGACGCGGCCGCCGCAAAGGACTTCTGATGAAATTTACCGGCGAACTCACCGTAAACGCGCCGCGCGCAAGCGTCTACAAGTCGGTGCGCGACGCGCGTTTCTTTGCATCTTGCGTTGAGGGTGTGCACGACCTCGAAGAGATCGCGCCCGACAAATACAGCGCCCGTTTCGAGACCAGGGTCGCCTACATGAGGTTCGCCTTCAAGGTGACGGTCGAAGTCCTGCGCGCAGAGGAGCCGCGGCAGATCGAGGCCAAAATCGAGGGCACGCCGCTCGGCATCGTCGGCCGGCTCACCGCCACGTCGCTGACCACGCTCACCGAAGCCGGCGACGAGACCAAGATCAATTACGACGTCGACGCTGCCTTGACCGGCAAGCTCGGCAGTCTCGGCCAGCCGGTGCTGCGCGCCAAGGCCAAGGAGATGGAACGGCAATTTGCCGCACGGCTCGCCGCCGCTTTGGCGCCGCACACCCCGGCCGCACCTCAATAAAATAGCGCAGCGCGCGGCGTGCCGCGGCATTAGCGAGCCGCCGATCGTGCAAGGCGCGGCGGCGCGGAGAGGACGCGATGAGTGAGATCGAGGCCGGCGCGGCGCCCTGGTACCGGACGCTCACCGCAAGCCAATGGCGCACGCTCGTGGCGGCCAATCTCGGCTGGCTGTTCGACGGCTTCGAGACCTACGCGCTCTTGCTCACGGTCGCGCCGGCGATGCACTCGCTGCTGCAGCCTGCGGAATTCGCTCAGATTCCTGCCTATGCGGGCACGGTGGTTGCGATCACGCTTTTGGGCTGGGGCATCGGCGGCTTTTGCGGCGGCATTTTTGCCGATTATTTCGGGCGCAAGCGCACGATGATCGTTGCCATCCTCTCCTATGCACTGCTGACCGGAGTGACTGCGCTTTCCTTCAACTGGATTTCGTTTGCGATCTTGCGTTTTTTGGTCGGCATCGCCATCGGCTCCGAATGGGCCACCGGAACTTCGATAATGGCCGAGTTGTGGCCGCAGCATGCGCGCGGCAAGGGCGCCGGTCTGATGCAGTGCGGCCTGGGCATCGGTTTTTTCCTGGCCTCCTTCCTGTGGCTGTTCATCGGCGGCTTCGGCCCGCAGGCGTGGCGTTTGATGTTCCTGATCGGCATCCTTCCGGCGCTGTTGACGCTGTGGATCAGAACGTCGATCGACGAATCGCAGGCCTGGCAACTCATCAACGCCAAGCGGCGCGACGCGCGCGCGCGCAAGGACAACGGTGTCGCACTCTCCGCGGACGAGCAGGCGCTTACTCGCTTCACCGTCGCCGATCTGTTTGCCGAAGCGCAGACGCGCCGGCACACGATCCTGGCCTTTCTGATGTCGCTGTCCACGACGCTCGCCTGGTGGGGCATTTCCTCATGGGTGCCGCCCTACGTTGCCGCGGCCGCTGCCAAGGCCGGGTTGCCGGGCCCGCAATGGGCAAGCTACGCGGGTATGACGTACAATTTGGGCGGCATCCTCGGGTACGTCGGGCTCGGCTTTCTCGCCGACCGCTTCGGCCGCAAGCCGGTGGTGATGTTGTATTTCGCGGCATCGCTGCTGCTGACGCCGGTCCTGTTCCTGTGGACGCATGATTTGACGCTTTTGCTGGTCGTCGCCGGGGTCAACGCCTTCTTCACGCTCGGCCAATATTCGTGGATGCCGGTCTGGCTGCCGGAACTTTTCCCCACACGCTCGCGCGCCACCGGCATCGCGTTTTCCTTCAACGCGCCGCGGTTTATCGCCTTTCTCGGTCCGCTATTTGCCGGCACGCTGATCGTCGAGTTCGGCGGCTACAGCCATGCCGCCATGAGCATCGCGTTGATCTACGTGCTCGGCTTCTGCGTGGCACCATTCTTGCCCGAAACGACAGGCAAGGCCTTGCCGGCCTAGGCCCGACAGGCTTGTCCCATGCCCTCCTCACCACAGACGCGAGCGCGTCCAGCGCCGGTACCCATTTGCTCGGCGCGCGCTTAGATTGAAGTTTATGGCGACTGAGCCCATGACGTTCGCAACCGATGTGCTGGTCATCGGCTCCGGCGCTGCCGGCATGTACGCAGCAATCGAGGCGGCACGCGGCGGCGCGCAGGTCCTGCTGCTGGACCGCAGCCTGATCGGCCGCAGCGGCGCGACCGTGATGGCGCAGATGACGGTGGCGGCGGCGCTCGGCGAAGAAGCGCCCGACGATCCAGCCAATCACTACGCCGACACGATCGCCGCGGGGCGCGGCCTGTGCGACGAAAAACTCGCCGAGCTGCTGTGCATGGAAGCACCCGAATGCATTCGCGAACTCGACCGTTGGGGCGTTGGCTGGGCCCGCAAGGACGGCCACATCACCGCGACGACGGCGCCCGGCCATGACCGGCCGCGCTGCGTCTATGTCGATTTCATCAATACCGGCCCCGCCGTGTCGAAGACCTTGCGCGCCGAAATCACCCGCCGGGGAAAAGGGATTCGCAAGGCCGGCGATCTGTGCGTCGTCGATCTGGTCGTCAGCGACGGCGAGTGCATCGGCGCCCTCGCCTTTCACATCCCGACCGGCGCGCCGGTGATCATCGCCGCCACGGCGACGGTGCTGGCGAGTGGCGGCTTGACCCGGCTTTACCGGCGCAACAGTGCTTCGGCCAATATGGGCGGCGACGGCTACGCGCTGGCGCTACGCGCCGGTGCTTCGCTGATCGACATGGAATTCGTGCAGTTCTTCCCCATCGGGCATCTGGCACCGCGCTTGATCGGCATGGATCCTATCATGTGGGACCCGTTCCGCTATAAGCTCGGCGGCCGTCTGCTCAACGGCCGCATGGAGGAATTCACCTCCGCCTATGGGTCCGACGAGGACGGCAAATACGTGCTGACGCGCGACCTCGCCACCTACGCGATCTTCAAAGAGGTCGAGGCCGGCCGCGGCTCGCCGCATGGCGGCGCCTATCTCTCGTTCACGCACTGCAGGCCCGAGGCGCTGCGGGCGGCGTTCGGCCCGGTGATCGACCGGCTCGCGGCCAATGGCATCGATCTCACGCGCGGCCCGGTCGAGGTGGCGCCGATCGCCCATTACCACATGGGCGGTGTGAAGGCCGGTCCTGACATGAGCACGGAAGTCCCTAGACTGTTTGTGGCCGGCGAGGTGGTCGGCGGCGCCAACGGCGCCAACCGGCTTTCCGGCAACGCCATCACGGAGGCTCTGGTATTTGGCCGCCGCGCCGGAAGAAGCGCTGCGGCCAGCGCGCGCCGCGCGGCGCGCCCGCAACCGCGCCCGCAAGATATTCGCGCGACCGTCGAGCTTGTTTGCGGCGGCCGCAACGGTGGCACGCCGATCAACACTGCAGCCATCATCGCGCAGCTGCAACAGACCATGGCGGATGAGGCCGGACCGTTCCGCACTGCGGGAAAGCTGCAGCGCGCGCTTGAGCGCATAGCCGTGATTGCGCGCGAGATCGGGGAAGTGCCTCGGGCACTCGCAGAGACCGACCCGCGGTTCGATCTGCAACGCCTCGAATGGTTCGATCTGCGCAACATGATCACGGTTGCCCGCGCCATCGTGGAATGCGCGCTCAAACGCACGGAAAGCCGTGGTGCACATCAACGCGAGGACTTTGCGCAAACACTGCCTGGATGGCACCTGCATCAAACCGTGCGCTGGCGCGATGGCGGCGTACAGATTTCCGGCGCGCCGCCGGCGCCGGTCGAAGCTCACCGGCGCGCCCTCTTCTCATGAGCACCGCCACACCACACGTCGCCACCCTGAAAATCTGGCGCGGCGCCGCCCGCGACCGGGGCCGCTGGGAGCACTACAACGTCCCCTTCGAGCCGGGCCAATCGGTGCTCGACGCACTGCGCTGGATACGCGTCAACCAGGACCCCTCGCTCGCGATCCGCTTCTCCTGCATCAACGCCAATGCCTGCAAGGAATGCATGATCCAGGTCGATGGCGAGACCGTCTATGCCTGTACAGCTCGCCTCGAACCGCGCGAGATGACGCTCACGCCGCTGCCTAACAAGAGGCTGCTTCGCGACCTCGTCACCGAAATCGCCCCGCCCAGCGAGCGCTTTGGCGCCCGATTCGACCCGTAATAAGGCCGAATCACAGCTGCTTGTTGCCCCCTTCATTCGAAAGCTAAGTTACTGACCATTCACTATCTTTCCGTCCTCCCGGGGCGCTGAGGCAAGATTAACTTTTCGTCATCTAAAAGATGCCGCAATGTTACCGCACGTCTATAGGCGACTTTGCTCGGTCTTCGGGGTCGGGGATCGCTGCACATACTGTCCGTTCGCACGCGCCGCCGCGGCGCGCGGTATCGTTTTGCTAATTCGGGGACACACAGCGAATGACATTAGTTGCCGACTGGCGGGTTGGTTCGCGGCCATACGATCTTGCGTCTACGATCACTCATGCGCTGCCACAAAGGCTTCTCGGCGGCACTATTCTCGTCTGCTTCGCCAGCGTGTGCGCCTGGGCCATTTGCGCGCAGCTCGGCGGCGGCACAAGCAACGCAGTGACAAATGTAACTGCGCTGCGGGGCGACAGGCTCGCCGCGCGCAGCGACGAAACCCCGCACGCCTTTGCGCCCAATCGTGCAGTCCCGCGCGGCGACAAGCTAGCCCTGCTGTCGCCAGCGATTCATGGGGCACCCGTAGTCGCGGCGGCCTCATTCGATGCGCGCTTCGCGGGTGCGGGCGCACCGCGTGACCTCGCGCTGGGCGCCATTCTGATTCCGCCACTCGATCAAACGCCGACGCCATCGTCGCCGCATCTGGCCGCGCGCAGCGAAACACCGGCCGTTCGGCGCGGTTTTGCGCCACGATTGCGCCGCGTGTGGCATCCCAATGCACAGACGGACGAGCAGAACGCCGCGAACCCGGACGATCGGCCGAATATCTTTGAAAAGCTGTTCGGCAGGTCAAACTCGTCCATATTCGCAAAACTGTTCGGATCGCCGTCGGGTGGCGTGAAGCTCGCCTATGCGGCGCCCGAGAGCGGCGTTGCCGGTGACAGCGGCGGCATCACGTCCGGTCTCTTCGACCGCCAGACCGCCGTCTACGACATTTCCGCGCACATGGTTTATCTGCCGGACGGCAGGAAACTGGAAGCGCATTCCGGCCTTGGTGAGCTGCTCGACGATCCCAATTCGGCGCGCACAAGGGCTCGCGGCGTTACCCCGCCCGACATTTACGATCTCAAGCCGCGCGAGCGGCTGTTCCACGGGGTAGCGGCGCTGCGGCTCCTTCCGGAAGACGAATCGAAAGTGTTCGGCCGCGCCGGCCTGCTCGCCCATAGCTACATGCTCGGCCCGAACGGCCAATCGAACGGCTGCGTCTCGTTTAAGGATTACGATGCCTTCCTGAAGGCTTACGAGAACCACGAGATCACGCGGCTCGCGGTGGTGGCCCGCATCGATTGACGAAAGGCCCACTCAAGCTGCGAGCGTCGTGCGCCTGACGCAAGCGTCATCTGATAACGCCGGCCGGCCTGCTGCTCTCGCATCGCGGCGCGGCGCAACGTTGACACGGCACGCTTAAGAAGCGCACAACCCACTGCCGTTCCCTCCAACGGAACAACGACCGTTTCAACGCTGAAAAGCAGGGGCTTTTACTGTCAGCCTCTAGGCGGCGGCTTACGAGACGCCCAACAAGAGGAGACGTTGCAGCAAGAATTAAACCGCCGGATGCTTCCTTAGCTTCGCTGCTCTGAAAGCCAAGGCAGCAGCCATGCCGGGGAGAGGGCACGAAACCGGCCTTACCCACATGCCGCTCTGCAACAGGGTCGAGAGGAGATTGCCCGCAAGGGCGGCGTCAACCGGGCCCCGTGGGGCAGGCCGCAGGGGCAGCCCTCAAGGCTGCTCAAGCCGGGATATCCGGCGCGGAGAATATTGATGACGACGAAACGAAACCCGGTCGCCTTTGGCGATCTGCGTGGCTGGATGCAGGCGCTCGAAGGCGCCGGCGAACTCCACAGAATCGAGGCGGAGGTCGATTGGAATGTCGAGCTCGGCACCGTGGCGCGACTCGCGCAGGGTCCCGGCACCGGCCCGGCGCTACTGTTCAACAACATCCGCGATTACGGCAAGAACAGTCGCTGTCATCAAGTTTTTACCGGCGGCCTGTCGAGCCCGCGCCGGGTCGCCATGATGCTGGGCCTTCCGCCCGACACCCACGCGCGCGAGCTGGTGAAGATCGGCCGCACCATTCTGACCGAGAGTATCCCGCCCAAGATCGTCAACGGCGGCCGAGTGAAGGAGAACGTGATCAAGGGCGACGATGTCGACCTCGCCGAATTTCCGGTGCCGCAATGGAATAGGATCGACGGCGGGCGCTACATTCTCACTTATGGCGGCGTGGTCACCAAGGATCCTGACACTGGCGTCATGAACGTCGGCATCTATCGCGGCATGATGGCGGAGAAAAACAAAATTCCGATCCTGATGTGGCGCGCGCAGCATATCGGCCATCATGTCACCGCCTGGCAGCAAGCCGGTCATAGTGAAATGCCCATTGCGGTGGCCATTGGCTGGGAACCGACACTGGGCTTTGTCGGCGGCGCGCCGGTACCCAAGGGAATTTGCGAATACGACGTCATGGGCGCAATCCGCGGCGAGCCGGTGGAGCTCGTCAAATGCGAAACGGTCGATCTCCACGTCCCGGCGAGCGCCGAGATCGTCATCGAGGGCTATCTGCAGCTTGATCCAGCGAGCTATATGATCGAAGGCCCGTACGCCGAATTCACCGGCTATGTGGCCGGTGAACGCTCGCCGAAGCCGACCATCCGCATCACTGCCGTCACCCATCGCACCGATCCGATCCTGCGCGGCACGATCGAGGGCTCGCTGCCTGGCAGTTATTCGGAGAACGGCGTTTGCTCCTCAATCATGCGCGCGGCGACGGCGTGGAACGTGCTCGACCGCGCTGGCGTGCCCGGCGTCACTGACGTCTGGTGTCCCCCGGTGCAGGCCGGCATCAATACGCTGGTGCAGATCAAACAGAGCTATCGCGGCCAAGCAAAGCAGGTTGCCAACGCACTGTGGGGATCCTCGGCGGCCCACGTCCGCTACAAGCACGTCACCGTGGTCGACGACGACATCGACATCCATGATTACGCCGCGGTCGACTGGGCGATCGCGTTCCGCGTCAATGCCGGGGAGGACGACGTCGTGATCATGCCGTCGACCTTCGGTGCTGGCCTCGATCCATCGACCCGCCGCCGCGACCGCAACGTCGCGCAATTCGGCACCGGCAAATGGAATCGGATGCTAATCGACGCCACGATCAATCTCGACTACGATCCCGATCCTGATCTCGACGGCGCCCGCTTTCCACCGAAAGTGTGGCCGCAGCAGAAGGACATCGACGCCGTGAAGGCGCGTTGGAGCGAACTCGGGCTGGATAAGCGGAGCAGGTAAGCGCCGGGGATCTGCGCTCCCAATCATTGGCCAGGAGGAACGTGGCAAACCAAGCACCCCCGATGACGAACTCCCCACCAATCGGTGGAGAACGCAATCCGCCATCTTGCTTCGTTGAGTTTGCCAGCGTGCCGCCGGCGCCATCTGTCATCGGTCCACCGGCAAAATTGGTTTGCCGTCCGGCACCTGCATGTCGAAGGCGCACAGCAGCGCGGCTGTCGCCGCGTAACTGCCCATGAGCAGAACGAGCTCGACGAGTTTGTTCGGCGGGAAGAAGGCTTTGACGCGCGCGAACGCGTCCGACGTCACCTGGTGATCGCGAAAGATTTGCCGGCCGAACTCGACGATGGCCGCAAACCTCCCGTCGAGACCTTGCGTGCTCTTGCGGTACTTGATGACGTCGATCACCTCTTGCGGGACGCCCTCCTTCAAGGCTTCCGGCTCGTGCGCTGCCCATTCGAAACGGCTGTCCATCTCGCGGGCAACGGTGAGGATCGCGACCTCGCGCGTCTTCGCATCGAAGCACTGGTAGCGTAGATACTGATTCATCACGTTGTGGGCTTCGATCGTGTGCGGACTGTAAAGGTGAATGCCGGAAGGGCCGCGCAGCCCGACGATGGTCCTTCCCGGCGTGCTGGCGCGGTCATAGGCGCGCTTGCCTGCCTCGTCCAAGTTCTCGCGCTTGGGCAGCGGCAGGCGGAAACCGGATTGTGGATCAATGTCGGCGGGCAGTTGGCTGGTCATGCCTTTTCTCCTTTTACGCGGGGGAGTTTAGCGGCCGCCGCAGGACTCGTCATTCGGGTGAGCCCGAAGCCGCCGGCAGCGGAATTCACAACCAGTTTTCGACCCGCGGCTAATGTTCGCGCCGGCGGCCATGGACCACGGGAGGAAAACATGCTTTTCGAAAACTTCACGCGCACGGACATCAAGACCAGCGGCGCGCGCATCGTCACCGTCTATGGGGGCAACGGGCCGCCGCTTCTGCTCCTGCACGGCAATCCGTTCAGTCATCTGTCCTGGTTGAAGATCGCGCCGCTTCTGGCGCAGGAATTTACCGTCGTCGCCACCGATCTGCGCGGCTATGGCGATTCGGAGAAGCCGCCGGGCGGCGCCAGTCACGAAAACTATTCGTTTCGCGCCATGGCACAGGACCAGGTAGAGGTCATGGCGGCACTCGGGCATACGCGTTTCTATGCGGCCGGTCACGACCGCGGCGGCCGCGTCCTGCACCGCATGTGCCTCGATCAACCGCAGAAGGTGGCACGCGCGGCCATCCTCGACATCCTGCCGCAGCATCACCTGCTCAACAACGTCACGCGCGCCTGGGGCGCGTTTTCCTGGCATTGGTTCTTCATGATCCAGCCGTATGATTTCCCGGAACGGCTGATGAGCTGCGATCCCGATTTCTTCATCGAGAAGAAGCTTGCCAAGACCGAGCAGGGCTTGAGCTTCTTCGATCCCGCGGCGCTCGCCGAATACAAGCGCTACTTCCGCGATCCGGCGACCGTGCATGCGATGTGTGAGGATTATCGCGCCACGCACGGGATCGATCTCGAGATGGACACCGAGGATTTCGCGGCCGCGCGCAAGATCGCCTGTCCGCTGCTGCTGCTCTGGGGCGCAACCGGTGGCGTCGGCCGCAATCACAGGCCAACCGAGGTGTGGCCGCTCTATGCGAGCGACATCCGCGGGCCCAAAGCGCTGCCCTGCGGCCATTACCTGTCCGAAGAAGCACCGCAGGAGACGTACAAAGAGCTCAGGGAGTTTTTTGCCGCCGGCGAGCTAAGTGGCACGGCTTCCGCGCAATCGGCTCAAGTGGCCGGCCGATGATAAACGCTGTGAGCAACCGGTTCTGTGCGACGGTGGAGCGCTTCGTCAACCCCCCTTCGCAGCTCCTCGCAATGACCGCATTGATTTGATTGGGACGAGCGGATGCTAAAACGGCAGCCCGACATATTGCTCCGCCAACGAGGCGAGTGCGTGTTCGGAGGCGCGCAGATAGTCAAACTGGTCAAGCCGCATCCTTTGCTCGAACGGCGTCTCGTCGCGGAAGCGATGCAGCAGCGTGGTCATCCACCACGACATGCGCGCGGCGCCCCAGACGCGGCGCAGGGCCGTGTCCGAATATGTATCGAGGCCACGGCTGCTGCCCTTGCGGTAGAACTCGGTCAGCGCGCGCGACAGATAAAAAACGTCCGACACCGCGAGGTTCAAGCCCTTGGCGCCGGTGGGCGGCACGATGTGGGCGGCATCGCCGGCCAGGAACAGTTTGCCGTAACACAGCGGCTCGGCGACGAAGCTGCGTAGCGGCGCGATGCTCTTTTCGATCGACGGGCCAGTGACGATGCTGTCAGCCATGTCGGGCGCACAGCGCGCCTTGAATTCGTCCCAGAAGCGGTCGTCGGGCCAGTCCTCCACCGTGTCGGTGAGGTCGCACTGGATGTAGTAGCGGCTGAGCATCGGGTTGCGCTGCGACGCCAGCGCAAAGCCGCGGCTGTGATAACAGTAGCAGATATCGGGAAACGGCGGCGTATGCGACATGATGCCGAGCCAGCCGAACGGGTAGCCCTTTTCGTAGGTCTTGAGCACCGACGCCGGAATCGAACTGCGGCTAATGCCGTGATAGCCGTCGCAACCGGCGATGTAGTCGCAGTCGATGCGCTGAAGCGATCCGTCCTTCTCGTAAGTGACGTGGGGACGCTCGGAGGTGAGCTCGTGCAGCCGCACGTCATGCGCCTGGTCGATGACGATGCCGCCGGCAGCGTCGCGCGCGGCGAACAGGTCCTCGGTGATGTTGGTCTGACCGTAGGCCATCATCGGCTTGCCGGCATATTTTTTGGTGTCGATGAGAAGCCGCGGCCGGTTCTCCCAGGCGATCCATGAGCCGTCGTGCGGATGTCCCTCGCGGTCCATGCGGTCGCCAAGCCCCACCTCGCGCAACAGCGCGACCGTGCCGGCCTCGAGCAGGCCGGCACGAATCCGCTCGAGCACGTGGGCGCGCGTCTGCCGCTCCAGCACGATGCTGTCGATACCGCTGCGGTGGAGGATATGGGAGAGCAGCAGGCCGGCCGGTCCGGCGCCGATGATGGCGACTTGAGTGCGCGCGTGACTGGGCATGAATTAACTGAGCATGACTTGGCTACGCATGAACGGGTCGGAACGACGAGATTCTACAGCGTATTCGCCATGAGCAAATAGACCAGCGGTGTCGCGCCGCACTCTGCGACGCGTTTTGACGCGCTTCCCTGAAAAGTTCAAGCAATTCCCAAGAAAAGATCAGCAACAAAACCGGAATACGCAAATCTGCGCAACGTGGCGCAATCGTCGCTGCCGCACGGCCTAGTTCGTTTTACGAGCAAAACCCGTTCGTATGCTGGACAAGGCCGCGAAACACTTTGCCAATAATTGAAACGAGCGCGTGGGCTTCTTTTCGCTCAAATTTAGGCCCCCGCCATGCCCATTGCCTCCACGAAGGCGCGGCGTACTTCGGGCGGCTGGCCGACGTGGTGGCGGAACTCGCGCAGGCGTTGACGCAGGATCGGGTCCTTGTCGTAATCAGCGAGCGGAATGCCCTCGGTGTTGAACTCGCGCGCCATGTTGGGGAGCGCGATGCAGGCCGCCTCGTTGGCGCTACGGATGAGTCCGCCCGGCTCCTTGCCGTCGGCCATGGCCTCGAGCTCCGCGAAGAAGCGCTGGCGCATCATCGTGATGCCGATATCGCTCGAGCGTAAATGCTCTTGGGTACGGTCGGCGATGCGGCCCTGGCCCACCCAGGCGACGATGTCCTGGTTGATGACGTGGCTCGTGATCCAGCGCCCGCTCTCGTCGCGGATGGGGCTTTTCCAGGTCGGCACGCACCCCTGCACATAGGGCTCGCGGCCCTTCGGCACGCGCATGAAGAACCACGCCACCGACAGCGTGTTCTCGTCGTCGACCGGCACCCGCCATTCGAAATGGCTGCCAAGATAAAACCCATTCGGCCACAAGGCCACGCGGCCGACGGTCCAATAGCGGTCCTCCTCGCTCTGGCCTTGGCGCACGCGCTTATAGACGAAGCCGTGTTCGAATTGCTCGAATTTCAGTTTCAGATGTTTGGGTGCGACATTGCCGTCGCTGCCCCGCAGCCGACTACCCCAATTGTCGTGCATCCACTCGAAATGCACCGGATCGATCGAGTTCTCCTGGCACTGAAACCAGTTGCAGGGAATGTCGGCGAGCACGATTTCGCGAAAGCCGTTGGGCCAGGTGAACGGCTCCCACACCGGCAGTTCGGGTGCCGGCGGCGGCCCCATATAGGCGAACAAGAGCCCGGCGCATTCCTTGACCGGATAGGCTTTCACTTCGCAGCCGGATTTCGACGGTTTCGGATTGGTCGTGTCCTCGTAGGGCTGCTCGAGACAGCGGCCGGTCTCATCCATGAGCCAGCCGTGATAGGAGCAGCGGATGCCGCGCGGCTCGACCCAGCCGTAGGCCATGTCGGCGCGCCGATGCGGGCAATGGCGTTCGATCAGGCCATAGCGACCAGAGCGGTCGCGGTAGACCACCAAATCCTCGCCCATGAGGCGGATTGGCTTGATCGGAGTGCCGTTTAGTTCGCTGGCACCGCCAAGGGGCTGCCAGTAGCGGCGCAGCAGCGCCCCCATCGGGGTGCCGGGCCCCACGCGGGTGAGCATCTCGTTGCGGGCAGCGGTGAGCACGTTCGGCCTCCGTGGCGATCGAATGGCAAGGCGATTTTTCCAGAGCCGGACGCGGCGGTCTAGACTGTGAAGGCCGTCGGTCCTGCCTCGGTCCCTGCCTCTAGCGAACCAAATGGCCGCTTAAAATTAAAGCGCGCCAAGCACGCAAGGCCGCTTCCTACACTGTGCAATAGCGTCGAACAACGCGCTTTATTCGCAATTGCTGCTGCTGTATTGCGCAGCGCCGGCTATTGCATCGGCACGGCGAAGACAGAACGCGCCGAACGAAGGCATCTGCGCGCTCGACCGCGAGCGCGTGAGGAACCAGGACCGTCGCTGGCACCGCGAGGCCGGGCTCGCTGCCGACGCTATCTTGCATTGCTCACAGCGCTGGATACGCCCGTCAAGAGACTATCCCTCAGTACGCATCCACAGTTTCACGATCTATCGTTCCTTCGAAGATTTGGTTCTGGCCGACGCCAAAGCCGAGCATGCGCTGTGCTTGCGCCCATATCTCTTCTGCGTCCTTATGCAGGCATCGCCTTCTCGATGCGCGCGGTCCGCGCCCCAGACTGCTTCGCGCCGGCGAAATGAAACAGGTATCCCCTTTGCCGAGCCGGCGTCAGAGCCTCGAACGCGCGCTTGCGGATCGTTGCGGAACTTCTCCTTCAACTCCTCGGGCGCGGGAAACTTCGGGGGCTTCGTCTCGAACTTCATTCCGGCCTTCTCGGCCGCCACAGCCTCGCGCACGTAGGCCTTGGTGAACTTCATCACCCGCGCTGAACCTGCCCGAGCTGCACCACCGGCTTCTTCGAGTCCTTCAGCAGCGCACGCCGAAAGAATCCCAACGCGCAATATTCTTTGAAGCCCTGAATGATAACGGCATTTTTCTTCATTCATTGTATAGCAGGGCTTTCCCCACTTGCACTCCTCAAGTCAAACCCAGATTAGATCCTTTGCAGCTCGGCAATCTCAGCCTGCCACCGCTCTCGATACGCCATCTCCGTGCTGCACCTCAGTTGTTGCAAGTTGGCGTGAGGCGATTTCGTCTGACCAAGACTCGAGTTTTCAGCTTTGGAAGCAGCGACATGCTCAGAAGCCAAAGACTCGCTGGGCCTCTCACTCCCACGCGATTGTTCTAAGCCTGGGTAACGTGCTGACTGAGGAGCGCAAATTTTTCCTGCGCCCGACGAAGGACCGTCTCGCCAATCCGTCAGAAAGATGCGCTCTTGATTTTCAAACACGAATTTCGACGATACGCGTCATCATCGCACTTCGCTCTGACGCGAGCGTCTGGGCTTGGCAACCACAGGTGGAGGGCCTCTTCCTCGCCTGACACAGAATCCCTTACATCACCCCGGGAGGGGCCTGCCTGACAGTAAGGCAACCATCACAGCCAAGGGTCAAGTCCCCCTTCGAAAGGACATATTGAAGCATCTCGGTGTGGCGCCGGGTGAGCAGGTTTCTGTCGAAAAGCTTCCCGCCGGCCGCGTTGAGGTTAAGGCTGCGCCGGCCGGAAAGATTTCGGATGTCTTCAACTGCCTGAAGAAGCCGGGTCGCCGAGCCTTGTCCGTCGACGAGATGAACGAGATTGCTTCCCGCGGGTGGGCAGGTCAAGCCAGGGCCCACCAAGAAGTGAAGATCACGGCCGATACCAACGTGCTTGTCCGAATCCTCACAGGCGATGACGAACGGCAAAGCAGAATTGCCCAGAACACCCTCGCGCAATCGGACATGGTGGCCGTGACTATAGCGGCGTTGTGTGAATTGGTCTGGGTTCTGGCGCGCGACTACAAAATCGATGTTGCAGAGATCGCCGCTGCGATCCGTGGCCTCATCAATAGCGCCAACGTGATCGTAAGCCGTCCCGCCGCCGAGGCTGGCCTCGTGCTGTTGGAAGCAGGCGGCGATTTTACTGATGGGGTCATCGCCTTTGAAGGAAGCCAACTGGGCGCTGAGACCTTCGTCTCGTTCGACAAGAAGGCCGTTAGGCTTGTCGCGAAGATTGGAGAAGCTGCTCGCCTGTTGGGTTGAACGCAGCCGCGTCGCCACGTGGTCAACCGGCGCGCATGATGGCTGCGCCTTCATGCGATGCGTAGGTGGAGGTGGGCCTGGCGCGCTTTCGCATCGCCGTCGAGTTGATCGCGTCAATCCCGGGCATCAAGAGCCTGAGCGCCAAGGTCATCGTCTCCGAGATCGGGATCGACATGAGCCGGTTCCCTTCGGCCTGGCGCATTACGAAATCATGTTCAAGGGCGCGTCCCATCAGTGGACATTGTTCGCCCTTACGCCTTGCGAGCATGCCGTTTATTTTAGCCCCGTTTCGAATGGGAATACGCGGGCCCCCTTTTATCGTTCCTTGTTGCGTCGGTCGCAAGTTCCGCGGTCACACTACTGCGCTCCGCCCTTTTATTACCTTAATCGGATGGCCGTTAACTGCAGCAACAGGCCTGGCGTCGCCAAGCTTAGAAAGTTCAACCGTCCATAAGTCCACGTTCTTTTGCCTGACGCTACACTCCTGCGGACGATTCGAGACTCGAGGGAAACATCAATGCGGACGATGCGTTTTCCGTGCTGGCTGGCGCTGCCCGCCGCGCTTCTTCTCGGCGGCACCAGTATGGCCACAGCGCGGCCGAGCGCGGAGGGAAGCGCGGAAGCCCGGCAAGCCTGCACGCCCGACGCGATGCGGCTTTGCTCCGAATTCATTCCCGATGCGGCGAAAGTCAAGGCTTGCATGTTGCACAAGCGCGCGCAACTGAGCACGGCTTGCCGTGTTGCCATGCGTGGCGGACCCAGACTGCGCGCCCACCGGGCGAGGCGCGTGGTGCGCCGTTATCATCACAGGTGACGCGGGGCGCGGCTGATCCGTCGACGTCATTGCCGCGAAAGCGGCGGCCACGGTACAAATTTGCTGCCAGACTACGGCATCGGTTTGATGCCGAGCATCGTGGCGAACTCGGCAATTTTCGCCCGCTGCTCGTCGATCGACTTGGCGAATTCCTCCGGCCCACCGACATTGAGCGCCTGGCCGGTGATGGCGAGGCGGTCGGCGATTTTTTTGTCTGCGACCGCGGCGAAATCTGCGCTGATACGCCGGCGCAGCGCAGGCGGCATGCCGGGCGGGCCGAATAACCCGACAAGTCCGTCCAAGGTCAGCGCCGGATAGCCGGCTTCCCGCACCGTGGGCACATTCGCTTCGGCCGGCGTTCGCACCGTGTTGGTCACGGCCAGGAGCTTGATCTTGCCGGCCTCCAATTGTGGCCGCACGATCGCCAGCGCTGCTTCGTAGACCTGCACGCGCCCTTCGCCCAAATCCTTCGCCGCATCGACCGGATTGCGGTAAGGCACCTTGGTGATCTCCAAACCTTCGCTCTTGAGCCAGCCGGCAAACATGAAGTCGAGCGCGCCGGTGACGCCGGCCCAGTTGAGCTTGCCTGGCTCCTTGCGCGCCAGCGCCACCAGATCGGCGAGCGAGTTGACCTTCATGTCGGCCGGCACTGCGATGGCGATGAAGGTATTGGAGACGCGCGCGATCGGCGCTAGATCGCTCGGCTTATACGGCAGACCGGCGTGCAGAAACGGATGCGCGGTGAACGAGGACGATGGCGCGAACAAGAGCAGATGGTCGTCGTGCCCGGTGACGAAGGCGTTGATGGCGACAAGGCCATCGCCGCCCGGCCGATTCTCGATCACGATGGGCTGTCTCCAGCGTTGACCGAGCCGATCGGCAAACAGCCGCGCGCCGATATCGGAACCGCTGCCGGCACCCAGCGTGAGCAGAAATTTGACCGGCCGGTTCGGCCACTCTTGGGCCGCGAGCGCCGCGGCAGCGCCGGCGATCAGTGCCCAGGCAATGACCAGAGAGCTAACTTTGACGCGCATGCGTTCCCCCTTTTTGCGCTGACGTTTGGCGCGGGCGTCTGCCACGTGGAACATTAGCGCGACCTCAGTCGCGCTGCACGTCCTATTGGGGTTCGGGCGTAGAGAATGTCGCGCATCATTCGCCTTCGTGCACGCGCCTCTCCCCTGAAACGATGGCCGCTTGTTGCGGACTAACCCTCGAGCCCAGTCGGCACCTTCTTGGTTTCACCCTCGAGCTTCATGCCGGCGGCGAGCGCCATGGTTTCGGCGAGCGCCGCGAAATCCTTCTGCAGGTAATCCTGCGGATTCTTCTGCAGCATGGCGGCGCCGAAGTGGCTCTGCAGCACTTCGCGCGCCGCCGCCGTCACCGGCATCGGCACGTCCATCTCGCGGGCGAGTTCGAGCCCGAGATCGAGGTCCTTGCGCAGCAGCTCCGGCGTGAACGTGGTGGTCCAGTCAAGATTGACCAGAGCCGGCGATTTGTAGCGCGTGAACATCGAGCCCATCACACCGTTGTTGAGGAAGGAGAGGAACGCGTGGCGCGGCACGCCCATCTTGTTGGTCAAAAGCGTGATCTCGATCAAATTCTCAATCACCACGCCGAGCATGACGTTGTGCGCGATCTTGCAGACGCGCGCGAGCTCGCCCGCGCCCACATAAGAGACGCCCCGCGGCGCGAACACCTCAATCAGCGGCATGGCGATTTTGCAGGCCGCCTCGGGGCCCGAGATCACGGCCGAGAGCTTTCCGGCCTTGATCACCTTGGCGTTGCCGCTCACCGGCGCGGCTATGAAGTCGGCGCCGAGCTGTTTGAGGTTCTCGCGAATTGACGCTGATTCCTCGACCGCGATGGTCGAGCAATCGACCACGATCGGCGGGATGCGGCCGCCCTGGCTGCAGACGCCGTTCTTGCCGTACAGCACCTCCTGGACGTCGCTGCCGGTGGCGACGATCGAGAACAGGACGTCGACGCCTTTGAGCTCGAACAGGTGATCGACAACTTTGCCGCCGAGCTTGGCCAACGGGGCGGCTTTGGCCCGCGTGCGGTTCCAGATCGCGACGTCATGGCCGGCGTTGAGCAGCCGTTCGACCATGGGCTCGCCCATGCGGCCCGTGCCGATCCAGCCGATTTTCTGAGCGTTCTTGGTGGCCATGGCGGACTCCTCTGCTGCCGGCGTTCGTGTCACAGGGGGCGGACACTACACCGTCTTGCGGCGGTGCCAAATGGCTCACCCGCGCCGGTTTGGTCTCGCCTTGTCGGTGGCCGTACGCTCGCACTATGCTCGGCCAATATCGGCGCAAACCTAGGCGTTGCGGAAGATGCTGCGCAGATCAGGTGATGAGCCCTCGGGAAGGAAGAGGTTGGGGTGATGAGTTCGGGAAATGCAGGAAAAAGCTCCAGCGCCCGAACCCGCTCACCGGTCCGCGCTGCGCGGCCGACCGTTTCTCCTGGGAGAGGTGAATTGGAGGGTGCAAAACCGGTCGCTAAGTGCTCCAAAGTGCGGGCAGGAGCACAACCCGCAGCAACGGGTTTTTAATAGCGCTCCCGATGCAACAAGCTGCGCAAGCTTACGACCTTCCGAAAAAGCCCGCGGCGGGCGAACTGCGCACGCTGCGTCGCGCGGCGCAGAACGCATTGCCGTTCGTGGTGGTCGGCGCGTTGTGGGAGGCGACGGCGCATCTCGGCGTCTTCCCCGCGCAGTTCTTTCCCTCGCTGGAAAAGATTGCGGGCGTGATCGTGCGGCTTACGTTCAACGGCGTGCTGCCGCACCACGCGCTGGATACTCTCCTTCGCCTGGCTGCGGGCTTTGCGCTCGCAGCCATTGTCGGCGTGACCATTGGCGTGATCATGGGTCGATCGCGCCGCGCCGAAGACTATCTGTTGCCGCTTATCAGCATCGGCGCGCCGATCCCCGGGCTCGCTTATGCGCCGCTGTTCCTGTTGTGGTTTGGGCCCGGCAATGTGCCTTCGGTGCTGCTGGTCGCGTTCGTGTCCGCGTTTCCGATCATCTACAATTCGTGGACCGGCGTGAAAGCCGTCAAGGAGATCTGGCTGCGCTCGGCGCAGTCCATGGGCGCCGACGATCGCCGCCTGTTCCGTCAGGTGATCCTGCCCGGTGCGCTGCCCTACATCATGACCGGGCTGCGGCTTGGGCTGGCGCAAGCCTGGCGCATCCTAGTCGCCGTCGAAATGCTCGCCGCGGTACCCTGGGGCCTCGGCTGGATGATCTTCGGCGCACAGGAATTCCTCAATACCGACGTGATGCTCGCCGGCATCGCGGTGATCGCGCTGATCGGGCTGGCTCTGGAAAAACTGGTGTTTCAGCCGCTGGAGAATTTCACCGTGGTGCGCTGGGGCATGGTTTCGTAAGCAACCCGTCGGTCGGTAGCTTTATGATCAGCATCATGGCGACGCTTACGTTGGGCCGGTTTACATCTGCGGTGGCGGGGTCGGAAGATACGGCAGTCCTGCGAGGTTTATTGCAATGCCTCGCAGGAGAATGGCAAAGCGACGCTCGCGCCTGGTCCAGGCCGTCGGAGATGCGATACACCGTTGAACAACGAGGCCCCTCTACCGGGCCAAGCCGGCGGTTTCCGCGCTCTAGGAGCAGCGGACCATGAAGGCCGAACCATGAAGACCGAACGCCTGCGCTCGCTCAGGCGCGCCGCCACCAGCATCATCGTCGTCGCCGTGCTCTACCAAGCGGCGGCGCGCAGCGGCTATTTTGCCCATGCGCTCATGCCACCGCTCGGCACGGTGGTGCAGACGCTGCTGCGCATGCTCAGCGACGGTAGCATGTTCGGTCACGCCGCGGCGACGCTCTACCGGGTGCTGTTCGGCTTCGCCCTTGCGGTCGCGGCGGGAGTGCCGCTCGGCGTGCTGATGGGCCGCTTCGGGCCGGTCGAGCGCTTCGTGCTGCCGCTCGCCAGCGCCCTGATGCCCATCCCGTCGCTCGCCTGGGTCCCGGTTTTCATTTTGTGGTTTGGCCTCGGTAATACGGTGACCATCGTCATCGTGTTCTACGCGGCGTTGTTTCCCATGCTGCTCAACACCTGGGCCGGCGTCCGTTCGGTCAATCCAATTTGGCTGCGCGCCGCCGGCGCCATGGGGGCCGATGAGGCAAAATTGTTCTGGAAGGTAATCATTCCGGGCGCCTCGCCTTTCATCATCGCCGGGTTACGACAATCGTTTCTACGCTCGTGGATCGCGGTGATCGGCGCCGAAATGCTGGCCGCCTCCAATTGGGGATTGGGCTGGGTCATTTTTGACGCGCAGCAATTTCTCAACGCCGACGTGATGCTCGCCTCGATCCTGGTGATCGGCCTGATCGGATTTGCGGCCGAGCGGCTTATCTTCGGCTCGCTCGAACGCGCGACCATCTATCGCTGGGGCATGGCGCGCATGCCAAAGGGGTGACGTTTGCGCCATGTTGGCACGCCAGCGTTTGCGCTCGCGTTCACTGACCGGCAAAGAACAACATCCGGCAACAGACACCGTTACTCCACCCGCAAATTCGTTCTGTCGATGATGATCGTACGATAGCGGTCGATATCGGCGCGCACGAAAGCGGCAAATTGATCGATCGACAAAGGTATGATGGCGGCGCCGATCGCCTGCAGCCTCGCCATGGTGGCCGGTTCGGACGTGATGGTGTTGATCGCGGCATTGAGCTTATTCGCAATAGGCATCGGCAGGGCGCGCGGGCCGAAGAAGCCGACCCAGAGCTTGAAATCGAAATCGGTGATGCCGGTGGTCTCGGCGACCGTCGGGGTATCCGGCGCAGCCGGTGAGCGTTTGACCGTGGACACCGCCAGCAGCCTGATCCGGCCGCTCTGCGTCAGCGGCACAGCGCTCGGGTAGGCCGAGAAGAAGAAATCGACCTGCCCGCCGGCGATATCGCTCAGCGCGGGGCCGGCACCCTTGTAGGGCACGTGCACGAGCTTGTCGTCGAGTTTTAGCTTCAGCATCTCGCCGGCGAGGTGCCCGGGCGTGCCTACTCCGGCGGAGGCGAAGGTAAGCGCCTTGCGGGCGCGCAGCGCCACCGCCCATTCGGTGGCGCTGGCGTAGGGCGATTTCCCCGGCACCACCAGGGCCAGCGGCACCACGCCGGCGAGTGCGATCGGCTGCAAATCCTTGAGCGGATCGTAGCCGACGTCCTTCATGAAATACGGATTAATGGAAATCTCCGGCGTTTGTGCCATCGTCAGGGTATAACCGTCGGGCGGCGCGTTGACGACGTCCCGGGCGCCGATGGTGCCACCGGCGCCTGAGCGGTTCTCCACCACCACGGGCTGATGCAGCACGACGGCGAGCCGGTCCCCGACGATACGGCCGATAATGTCACCGGCGCCGCCAGGCGGAAAATTGACAATCAGATGCAGCGCACGGCTCGGATAGGTCTGCGCCGCAGCCGGTAGGGGCGCCGCTGCGAGGGTGAGCGCGACCGCACTCATGAGGGTGCCGGCCGCTCTGCGGCTGATGCTGGTGCGGCTGATGCTGGTCATGACGATTGGCGCTCCCGTTTGCGTTTGGCTGCAGGCGCCGCGTACGGCAGAAGCCTGCGCCGATCGGCCGCGGCTCACCCGGCGGTTGACCCGCCAAGGCGCGGCAAGGCCGATTATGCTGCGCCGATCCGTTTGGCACGGAACGGCGCCCCGTGCGACCCTCATGGTATTGGACAGAAAGCGAGCGAGGAAGCGGCCAATGGCCCATATCGAGGCGCGCGACATTACGCTCACCTACGATACGCCGGCGGGCGCGGTGCCCGGCGTGCGCGGCGTCAGCTTCGGCATGGCGGAATCGGAATTTCTCTGCGTCGTCGGTCCGAGCGGATGCGGCAAGTCGACTTTGCTCAACATCATCGCCGGGTTCCTGCCGCCGACTTCGGGCGAAATCCGCCTCGCCGGGCAGCCGGTGCGCGGCCATGGCATGGATCGCGGCATTGTCTTCCAGGATTTTGCTCAGCTCTTCCCGTGGCGAACCGCGCTCGGCAACGTGGCGTTCGGCCTGGAAATGAAAGGCATGGGCAAGGCCGAGCGTGAAGCGATCGCGCTCGAGCAATTGCGCCTCGTCAAGCTGGAAAAATTCGCCAGATCCTACCCGCATCACCTCTCGGGCGGCATGCAGCAACGGGTCGCGATCGCGCGGGCACTCGCCTACAATCCGGCGGTGCTCTTGATGGACGAGCCATTTGCCGCGCTCGATGCGCTTACCCGCGACGACATGCAGCGTCTGCTCGCCGAGGTGTGGCGCGCGACGCGCAAGACGGTGATCTACGTGACCCACAACGTTGCCGAAGCGGTATATCTCGCCGACCGCGTGCTGGTAATGACGGCGCATCCGGGCACGGTGAAGACCGAGGTGCGGATCGCGCTGCCGCGGCCGCGCGATCCGCTGAGCATCGAATTTCTCAACTACCAGAAACAGCTCTTGCGCCTGCTCGGACAAGAAGGCGCTTGCAGCCCCCAAGTTGGCGCAAAGGAAGGATGAGATGTCCCGCAAGCTCGCCGCCTTGCCATGCGCCGCGGCGCTTCTGACGCTGATGCTGGCACCGCTCGCCCGGGCTGCAGACGCGTATCCGGGCCGCCCCATCCGCCTTGTGGTCGGCTTCGGCGCCGGCGGACCAACCGACATCCCCGCCCGCTTCATCGCCGACCGCCTCGGTAAATCGCTCCGGCAATCGGTTGTCGTCGAGAACAAGCCGGCTGCGGGGGGTATCGTCGCCACGCGCGATGTGCTGGCGCAACCGCGGGACGGGTACACGCTGCTGCTGTGCACGCATTTCGACGCGACCAATACGGCGGTCTACCGCGATGCCGGCTACAAGCTCAGCGACATCGCACCGATCTCGCTGATCGCCAAGTATTATTATGGCCTGGCGCTATCGAACGCCATCCCGGCAACCGACTTCAGATCGTTCATCGCCTACGCCAAAGCCCATCCGGGCGAGATCACCTACGCGACCGTCGGCGCTGCGTCCGCGCAGGAGATCATGGCGCGCCAGCTCGCCAGGCTCGCCGGCGTCACCATGAATTGAATTCCTTTCCGCGGCGGCGTTCAGGTGGTGCAGGAGCTGTTGGCAGGACGCGTCGATCTCTATCCATCGCCGCCGCTTGCCATCATTTCGCAATATCGCGCCAAGCAGCTGAAAATTCTCGCGACCACCAGCCCGCAACGGCTGCGCACTCTGCCCGAAATACCGACCTTGCGCGAAGACGGGTTCGATTTCGTTCGCTTCGGCTGGCTCGGCATCTGCGCCGGCGCCGGCACGCCGCAACCGATCATCACGACGCTCAACGCCCATATCGTGCCGATCGTCGAAAGCCCGGATTATCGCGCTTTGATCGAAAACGCAGGTTCAATCGCCCAGTCCTCGAGTCCAGCAGAACTCGGCGCCACCATGCAGAAGACGCTGGACGAGGTCGTCCCAGCGGTCAAGGAATTCCGCCTTGAACAAGACTGACACGCGCGCGAAGCGACGCCAACCGCGGAGGGACAGATGACTAAGCAATCAGCAATGACGCGCCGGCAAACTCTGGCTGCGGTCGGCGCAACGGGCGCCGGCATTCTGACTGGCCTTTCCGTAACGCACCGCGCCGCCGCAGCAGAAGCGATCCGCCAGGGCTATCAGACCAACATCTGGGGCATGCCGACCTACTACCTGATCAAATCCGGTTATCTGCACAAGCACGGATTGTCGGTCGAAGAATTCGCCGTGCCTTCCGGCAATATCACCATGCAACAGATGGTCGCCGGCCAGGTGGATCTGGGGACCTATGCGGGCCCGTCCTTCATCATCGGCAACGTCAAAGGCGGTTTGATCGCGATCGCAGTGATTGAGAATGTCGGCAAAACCGCGCGCATCACAACGCGCAAAGACCTCAACATCGGCAAGATCGAAGAACTGCGCGGGCGGCGTATTGCCAACCTCGTCGGCTCCTCTGTCGGCAATGATTTCGACGATATCGTCATGCCGCATTTTGGCCTGCACAAGGGTGACTTTCAAGAAATCCGGATGAACATAAACGACATGGTGGCCGCACTCACCGCTAAGACCGTGGACGCCATGGTCAATGTCGAGCCCTACAACGTGATTGCGGTCGCCAACGGCGTCGGCGCGGATTTGTTGGATTTTTACCAATTCGATCCAATGCCGGTGTTCATGGCCGCTACTGCCGAAATGGTGGAGAAGCGGCCGGATGCGATAGTGGCCTACCTGAAGGCCTGGCTCGATGCCGCCAACGATTTTAAGACCAATAGGAAGAAGGTCGACGACGTGATCTATTCGTTCTACGCGAGCAAGGGTTACAAGATGTCGCCGCAGACATTCGCTACTGCTTTGTCGCGCGTCGAAGTGAACCCAGGCTTCCCTGATCTGAAATCCTACATGCAGCAGCAGGCCGAAATCCTGGTGCAGAACAGGACCATCAGCACTATCCCGGATTGGAGCAAGGCGTTGCGGCCTCAATTCATGGAAAAGGCCAAAGCTGGGGCGTAACGTTGGCGCAGCAAGCCGACCAAAACTTTTGTAGCGAAACTAGATTGCAAAATCCCCGGCCCGCCCCCGCCTGCTTTGCGTCACGGCTGCCGTCGCTGCAAGTTACCAGGATGGGCGGCGCTGCGCGCGATCCGAATTCGCGAGTATCTCGACAACAACTCCCCGTGTAAGGCAATAGTGTTATTCTCCCCTGAAGGGGTGAGGATAGGTGAGGGTCGCGGGCTGCCGCGGAGGCCGCCAACTGCCTTGCCGGACTTGCCACCCCCTGGAGCCCGAACCCACTCTCGCGCAGGGGAGGGAGAATTCGCAGCAAAGGAGCCGTCGAATGGCCGTGACTGAAAAGAGCCCGCTGACTGCGGGTTACCAACCCGTCGTCTGGAATTTCAAGCTGTTGGCGCACGACATGCTCGCAGGCTTCGGGGGGATGGGCGAGGGCATGTCGGTGCAGATCGCCGCGGACGGCCGGCGCATCATCTGGCTCGCGCACGAAAGTGCGCCAAAAAATTTTACCGCCGTCGACGTCACCGATCCGCGCCAGCCGAGGGTGGTGTGCCAGACCGAACTGCCGCACGCCAATATGCGCTCGAATTCGCTGGAGACGTGCGGCAACCTGATGGCGGTGGCGTATCAGACCTCGAAGAAGGATTTGCAGCCGGCCGGCTTCGAACTGTTCGATATTTCCAAACCGGAAAATCCAAAGTCGATCTCGTTCTTCGATTGCTCGGGGCCGCACTCGCGCGGCGTGCACCAGCTCTGGTTCTGCGACGGCGAGTACGTGCATTGCGCTTCCGGCTCGCGCGATTTCGTCCCGACCCATCCCAATGACGATCAGTTCTACCGTTGCGTCGACGTGCGTAATCCGTCGAAGCCGGTCGAGATCGGCCGCTGGTGGATGCCCGGCACGCGGCAGGGCGACAACGTCACGCCGCCGACCCGGCACAAGTTCGACAAAGGCTACCGCGCGCACAACACCAACGTCTATCCGCGGCGGCCGGACCGCTGTTATCTCGCCTATATCGATGGCGGCATGTTCGTGCTCGATATTTCCGACAAGGCCAATCCGAAGAAAGTTTCGCAATGGACCAATTCGCCGCCCTATACCGGCTTCATGCACACCGTCGTGCCGCTGTTCGACCGCGGCCTGATGCTGGTCACCGACGAATCGACCGAGAACAATTGCAAGGACTGGCCGAAACTTATCTGGGTGCTGGACGCGCGCGAGGAGACCAACCTGGTCCCGATCGCGACCTGCCCGCTGCCCGACCACACCATCTACGCCAAAGCCGGCCGCTTCGGCGCACACAACATTCATGAAAACGTGCCGCTGCCCACGGCGTGGCAATCGGATCAGATCGTGCTCGGCACCTTCTTCAACGGCGGCCTGCGCGCCTATGACATCTCCAATCCGTATCAGCCCAAGGAGGTCGGCATCTTCATGCCACCGGCACCCGCCGGCGCGCCGACCGGAACGATTCAGCTCAACGACGTGTTCGTCGACGAGCGCGGCATCGTCTACACAGTCGATCGCCATGTTGGCGGGTTGTATGTCCTGGAGATGGATTTTTGATGCTCAAAGCGATCTGCCTCCCGAGCCTGCGGGGACAGGGTAGCGTGAGCGGCCGCTTCGCCGGATGAACGTACAACATTGTCGTGTGTCTTCCCGCCATCGGCTATCCAAGCCAGAAGCGGCTCCGCTGCCCATTTCGAGATGAGCTTCCTAAAAGAAGGGCCTCATTCCTTTCTCAAGCGGAGAAGGACGTAGCCGTATTGGACCTGGTGATCGCCTTCCCCCATCGCTTGAATTTTAAAGAGACCGTCCGTTTGAAACGCGTGCACGCCGGTGCCATGGATGACCGTGGTCTGCGGTGCGCCGCCGCTCACCGGTTTCCAATAGACCTTCGAATCACCCTCGGAATTCCAGATCGTCAGGACGACGACGTGAGCTTCGTCATCATCGACCAGCGTTTTCGGCGATGCCCCGCCGTGCACCGTTCCGGTTCCGAAGGACTCGAACGCACCGATGCGGCCGAAGTCCATTTCCTGGGCATTGCTGTGGGAAGGAGGCAGGCCGACCGTTGCGGCCAAAGCGGCAAGAGCTAGGCCGCGTATGTATGTCCCAAGGCTCATGGTTCTCTCTTTATTTCATCCTCGGCGCGGGGACGGCCTCGTCATGCCATAGCGCGCGTTTTCAGTCGAGCGGGCGGTCACGAGCGGAAAGAGCCTGGCCGTAGACAAGCTGGTCACCTCGCAGCGTGTTCAAAAAGCCGCCATGTGCGCGGGCCGCGATCGGCCCAATCAGCCCTTTGCGTCTTGATTGTTGCGCCGCGCCGCCATCATGGCGACGGCGCCGGTCGCGCCAGGCATCCGCCGCGGTTGCCTGCTAGCCGGGCTCGCCACGACAGGCACAAATGCCACGTCCTGCACCCAATTGGACCCAAAGCGATGGGATTAGAGAGGCTTAACGTCCCGCGAAGGCAACGCCGAAGTGCCGCGGAGGTTTCGCGGATCAACCCCGATCCGCAGAGGCGCCGAGCGCCTTGCTGCGGATTCACAAACTCGTTCGCATCCATGGTCTGATGGCACGTATGGCTTTCCGGGGCCTTGACGCGAATGGATCGCATGCATGCACGGGGCAACCCAACCTCCAAAGCCTATTCCCGCCCGCCGCAATTTACTGCTTTAATCAAGTTTTCTAGCCCGAATTGACGTGGATGCCGCGCTGCTCTTTCAGCTACGCTCGCCCGATCAGGGCGAGCGCGAAGACGCTGCTGCCTATGTCTTCTTCGCTCCACAAAGTCGCGAGCGGACAAGCTCCTGGTCGGCCCCGAAGTCCAAAAGAATGGAAGCGCAGCTGTGATGGAAGACTTGAGGCAAATGCGCGTCGATCAGGTGGGTAGTCTGTGCGCGCCGTTGCGGCTTCAACAGATATTCAAGAGCTTCGGAGGAAGAGCTTGGCCGCGCCAAGGACGACGCGATCCGTGAGGTGATCCATAAACAGCACGCAATCGGGCTTCCGGTGCTCTCGGATGGCGAACTGCGGCGGCGCAATTTCCAGGAAAGTTCAGCGAACCGGTCGCCGGCTTCGACGGCGCGGCGCAGGACAACTCCATGGAAGGCGTAAGTTTGAGCCGCTTTGCGCGCGCCGAGCAGAACTTCAGCGCGCCGGGCCGGGCGATAGTGACCCGGCGTCCTGTGTGGAACGGCTGCGCCTGGTGCGTAACGTGCCGCTGCGCGAATACCTGTTTTCGAGCCAGGTGGCAACGCGGCCGGCCAAGGTGACGGTGCTTAGCCGGACCGTATTTCGCAGCGCTTCGTCAGCGATTGGCAGCAATCCAAGGCAATCTATCCCGACATGGACGCTTTCCTCGCCGATGTGGTCGCGATCACGCGAAGCTGCGTGTGTTGCAGCTTGCGCCGATCGGATCCGGAACTGAATCAGAAGGGCGTTCCAACTGTGTTCAACTACGCGCACACCGACGAGCAGAGGCAGATGCTCAATACGGTGTTTGCAGGCGTGCCATGTCACGCCCTTTCGCTGCGCCGCCTGATCTGCCGCCTGAGCGCTCCAACTTCTGCGCAATGCCTTCGCCAAGGCCGCAACTGACCCCGACATGATCGGCGATGCCGCGGGAAAGGGCTTTGGGGTAAGATATGTTCCGCCTCGCCTGATAGAAAATCTTCTCGCGAAGGCCTATGGGGCGGACCATGCGCTCATTCAAAGGGTGCGGTCAGCCTGTTCCGTGAAGTAAAACCAGCCAATATAGGCGGCTGGCGCCAGGTCGATCATGCCCCTGTCAATCGTCGGCTCTGCGACGGAGCTCGCGTATGTTATTGATCAAACAAGCTGTAAGAACGCAGGGACGCTCCCCACGCGCGGGAAGCGCTGAAATCAATGCTCGACCTCTTTCCATCGCGTGAGGCTGGCCGGTTCGGGCGGCGGGCCAAGCGCGAGCGCGGCGCCCGCATTCCGGTTACCGTGGTCACCGGGTTTCTCGGCGCCGGCAAGACCACCCTGCTGCGCCGCTTCCTGGCATCGCCCGAAGGCGCCGGCACGGCGGTGATCGTCAACGAATTCGGCGCCGTCGGCATCGACGACGCGCTGGTGCGCTCGAGCGCTGACGAAACGGTGCTGCTCGGCAACGGCTGCCTGTGCTGCGTCACGCGCAACGATTTGCAGCTCGCGCTGCGCCGCCTGATTTTCGACCGCGAGTGCGGCAGCGTCCCGCCATTTGCCCGCGTCGTCATCGAAACCTCCGGTCTCGCTGATCCTGGACCGATCCTGCAGACCTTTTCCACCGATCGCGCGCTTGGCGGCGAATTTCATATCGAGCTGGTGTTGACTGTGGTCGACGCCGTGGCCGGCGAGACGAACCTCGACGCGGCGGCCGAAGCGCGCAAGCAGGCGATCCTTGCCGACCGTCTGATCATATCGAAGACCGACCTTGCCGAAGCTGTGGCCGTTGAGCGGCTCACGGCGCGGCTGCGCGCGCTTAACCCGCGTGCGGCGATTGAGCTTGCGGTCGCAGGCGCGCTTGATCCGCAGCGTATGATCGTGCCGGCCGCGGCCGAGCGTTCGGGTTTCGTGGCCGAGGCCGCCCACAGCGATGGCATTGCAAGCTTCGTCATCGAAATCGCCGATCCCATCGAATGGCAGACATTCTCGCGGGCGATGGAGACGCTCACGGCGCTGCGCGGCGCCGATCTGTTGCGCGTGAAGGGTCTCCTCAACGTTGCGGGCTGCCGCGGCCCGGTCGTGGTGCAATACGTGCAGCATTTGGCGCACCCGCCGGTGGAGCTCCAACGCTGGCCGGATGGCAAGCCCACAAGCCGCGTGGTGTTCATTACCCGCGACATTGCCGAGCGCCGCGTGCGCGATCTGTTCGCCGCGGTGCAAGCGCTAGCGGGGCCCCCCGCCGGGAATGAGACCCAATCCGGCCGATCGAACGCGCAGTAAGTTGAATCTGGCCGAAGCGATGCGCGGCAGGCTGACGAACGGCTTGGCCGGTCAGCTCTGTTTCGCGCTGAGCAGGCAGAGTTCGCAGCACGAATCCATTCGCGCCACAGAGCGCAAGCGGAATTTTCATCTCACACAGCCCCGACTTTGACGTTGAGCCATTCTGTCCTCACCGCCGGCACGACGAGGCAGAACGTACGAGGAGCGACATCAGTCCGGTGAGAATCGCCGTAAGGACGCCGGCGGGAGCGCGACGAAGCTGGGGCGGGAACCCGCATCGATGAACGCGTTTCCAAAGGCCGGTTTTGGGAATAATCTTCCACCCTGGCGAATGCAGCGGCGGCGGAACCAACGGCTCTATGGCCGGTCGCCAAAACGGCCGCTGCGCATATGGAGACGCTCTCGTCATGAGTCATTCCCTCAATGTCGATGGAAAGGCGCACACGGTTGAAGCCGATGCGGACACGCCGCTGCTTTACGTGCTGCGCGACGATCTTGGCTTCAACAATCCGCATTTCGGTTGCGGGCTCGGGCAATGCGGCGCCTGCACGGTGCTCCTCGATGGCGAGCCGGTCCGATCGTGCATTACCAAAGTCGGAGATATTGGCAGCAAGCAGGTCATGACGCTGGCGGGCCTTGGCACGCCCGAGCATCCGCATCCGCTGCAGACCGCCTACGTGGCGGAGCAGGTGCCGCAATGCGCGTATTGCATCAACGGCTGGATCATGACCGCGGCTGCGTTCCTGCGCGATCACAGGAAGCCGACCGACACCGAAATCCGCACCGCGCTTTCTGGCGTCAAATGCCGCTGCGGCACGCACCTGGCCATTCTGCGCGCGGTCAAGCGCGCGGCGGCGATGATGGGTTGAGGGAGGCCGCTATGACAAGACACGAAAAAACCGCGCAGTTTTCGCGCCGCATGCTGCTCAAGGCCAGCGGAGCGCTGGTGGTTTCGGTCGGCGCGCCGGTTGCCTTTACGCCAGCGCGCGCCGCCGATAATGCCGTCGCGGTCACGGTCAAGCCGCCGCTGAAGCCCGACCAGCTCTCCTCCTACCTCGCGGTCAACGCCGACGGGACCGTCTCCGCGTATAGCGGCAAGATGGACATGGGACAGGGCCTCTCGACCGCGTTCCGGCAGATGATCGCCGAGGAGCTCGACGTGCGATTTGCCAGCGTGAATCTCTTCATTGGCGACACCGCGACCAGCGTCAATCAAGGCGGCGCCTCGGGCTCCACCGGCGTGCAGGAAGGGGGGCGGCAAATGCGCGCCGCCGCCGCCGAAGCGCGTCGCGTGCTGATCGCGATGGCTGCGGACAGGCTCGGCGTTCCGGCGGACCAGCTGAAAGTGACAGGTGGCCTCGTTCAGGCAAAAGACGATGCCGGCAAGACGGTGCGCTACGCCGAATTGATCGGCGGCAAATTCTTCAACGTCCATCTCAACTGGAACGGAAAATACGGCAACCCGCTCTATGCACCGGGGCAAGCCAAGCCCAAGGATCCGAAAGACTACACGATCGTCGGCCAGGCGATTGCCCGGGACGACATCGCGCCGAAAGTTTTTGCCCAGGCCGATTTCGTCACCGACATTAAAGTCCCCGGCATGGTACACGGGCGCATGATCCGCCCCGCGGTCGCCGGCGCGGTGCCGATGAAGGTCGACGAGAGTTCAATAAAAGATATTCCGTCCGCCAGGGTGGTGTGGAACAAAGGCTTCCTCGGCGTCATCGCCGAACGCGAATGGGATGCGATCAAGGCGGCCCGGCAGCTCAAGGTCGAATGGTCGCAAGTGGCCCCGCCGTTCCCCGACCAGGCGGCACTCTATGACCACATCCGCAAGGCGCCGGTGCGCAAGCGCGAAGTGGCCGGCAAACAAGCCGGCGACGTCGACGCCGCATTCAAAACGACGGCGCGCCTCGTCGCGGCCGAATACGAGTGGCCGTTCCAATCGCACTCATCGATGGGTCCGGCCTGCGCGCTGGTCGAGATCAAGGACGGCCAGGCTACCTGCTGGAGCGGCACGCAGAAGGCGCATTTCGTGCGCGAGGGCGTCGCCGCCATCCTCGGACTTCCCGAGGACAAGGCGCGCGTGATCTGGACGACCGGGCCAGGCTCATACGGGCGCAACGACGCTGACGACTGCGCCGCCGACGCCGCCTTCCTCGCCAAGGCCGTCGGGCGACCGGTGCGCTTGCAATATATGCGCGACCAGGGCACGGGCTGGGACCCGAAGGCGCCCGCCTCGGTCCATCAGGCGAGGGCGGCCATTGACGCGTCCGGCAACGTCATTGCCTACGACTTCCTGAGCAAAGGCTTCTCCCGCATCGACGTGAATACCAATGGCAGCAAACCGCGTGACACGCTGGCGGGACAGACCCTCGACGTGGCGCTGAAATCCGGCGACGGCTTCGGCGTGCCGCAAGAGTCCTACGACTTTGCCAACAAGCGCACCACGTGGGAGACGATCGCGCCGCTGCTCGAGCGTGCCTCACCGCTGCGCACCGCCCACATGCGCGATCCGGTGGGACCGCAAATCTGTTTCGCCAGCGAATCATTCATGGACGAAGTGGCGGCGGCGCTGCACATGGACCCGGTTGAATTCCGCCTGCGCTACGTCAAGGCGGCCCGCGACATCGCGGTGATCAAGGCAGCAGCCGAGCGGGCCGGCTGGCAGACGCGGCCATCCGCGCGCAAAGGGCAAAGCGGCGATACGCGCGTCGGCCGCGGTATCGCCTATGCGCAGCGCGGCCCGACGCGCGTGGCGGTGATCGCCGAGGTCGAGGTCGACCGCTCGAGCGGCAAAGTCTGGGCGCGGAAATTCACGGTGGCGCACGATTGCGGTCAAATCATCAACCCGGATGGACTGCGGCACGTGATCGAAAACAACGTGGTGCAGGCGACGAGCCGCGCGCTGCGGGAAGAAGTCATGTTTGATGCCGCCAATGTGACCAGCGTGGATTGGCGTACCTATCCGATCCTCGACATCACCGAGGCGCCCGAGCAGATCGATATCGTGCTCCTCGATCATCCGGAGATTGCACCGTCCGGCGCCGGCGAGGCGGCGAGCCGTCCGACCCCGGCTGCGATCGCCAATGCAGTATTCGACGCCACCGGCGTGCGCATCCGCCGCGCGCCACTCTCGCCCAGCTATGTAAAGGCGGCGTTGTCGTCTTAATTCACTTTATCCGCGAGTCCGAGCCCGGCGACGAGGACCCGCACCGCATTGTCCCTCTCTCCCCGCTTGCGGGGAGAGAGGGACAAGTTTGCAAGAGCGTTTTGCTTCTATGCCCGTGATCGCCCGCTCGCTGGAGGAGGCGCTCGCGCCCATCGTCGACGGCGCGCTGCTCGCGGTCCCGCGCGAGAGCTCGGGCGCGGCCATGGCGGCAACGCGGGCGCTCATTCGCCGCGGCATCGAGCGCCTGCATCTGGTCACCTTGCCGACCTCGAGCCTGCAGGCCGATCTGTTGATCGGCGCCGGCGCAGTCGAGACGCTAGAGACTTCGGCGGTGAGCCTCGGCGAATTCGGCCCGGCGCCGCGCTTTTGCGCCGCGATCCTCTCCGCCGCGATCCGCATTAAGGATGCCACCTGCCCGGCGCTGCACGCCCAGATCCAGGCGGCCGAGAAGGGCGTTCCGTTCATGCCGTTACGCGGGCTCATCGGCTCCGACCTGCTGGTGCAGCGGCCGGACTGGACGATAATCGATAATCCGTTCGGCGAGCACGATCCGATCGTGTTACTGCCGGTGCTCGCGCCCGACGTCGCGCTCTTTCACGTGCCCATGGCCGATCGCGCCGGCAACGTTTTCATCGGCACTCAGCGCGAACTGGTCACCTTGGCGCACGCCACGCGCAAGACCATAGTCACCGCGGAACAAATCCACGACGGCGATCTGCTGCGCGATCCGCTGCTCGCAGCCGGGACCCTGCCCGGCTTCTACGTCGAGGCGGTGGCGGTCGAACCGCGCGGCGCCTGGCCGCTGCCGCTGCCCGATCACTACGGCATCGATGCCCGCCATATGGCCGAGTACGCGCGACTCGCGGCAACGCAAGAGGGCTTTGCGGAATATCTGGATCGGTATGTTTATCAGAAGCGCGCCGCCTGAGGAACGGAGCGCCCCAAGCAGCGGCGATCAGATGGCGCCGCCGATCGCAACGGGTCACAGTTTCTTTCAAATTCAGAATGTCAAGCAGAAACCGCTTGGCGGCACCATAGCCGGCCTGAGAGGGCTGAACGCCCTTACAGACGTCATTGCCACGCTGATTTGCTCGCAAGCTTTTGCGGCCATTGCGATCCGCGGGTATGGAACGAGGACGTTATGAGGTCAACGTACCCGCTTTCGCGGGTCGAGGGAGAAGGCATCCCCACAATGCCGCCCGGGGAAGGTTTCCGCGACGAGGAATTGCTCGCCGACCTGATCTGCCGGCTCATCGGCGACGTGCGGCAAGGGGTGTGTCACGTGGCGGTCGGCGCGCAGTCGCCGGTGCCGGCGACCGCGGCGCTGCTCGCGCGCGAACGCGGCGGCGGACGCCCCTATGTGTCGCTGCTCGGCAGCCGCGCGCACACGTTCTTCACCGATGGCGCGCGCGAGTTGTTCGACTGTGCCGGCCAGGGCCGAATCGACGTGTTCTTTCTCTCCGGCGGCCAGATCGACGGACAAGGTAACATCAATCTCGTCGGGGTCGGCGATTATGCGCGGCCCAAGGTGCGCTTCCCGGGTTCGTTCGGCTCCGCGTATCTGTATTACATCGTTCCGAAAGTGATTCTGTTCCGCACCGAGCATTCGCGCCGCACGCTTGTGCCCGAGGTCGACTTCATCAGCGCGCGGGGCACGAGCCCCGACAACGTGTATCGCAGCGGCGGCCCCGTGGCGCTGGTTACCAATCGGTGCCTGTTCGACTTCGACCGCCAACGACAGCGCTTCCGGCTGGCGAGCGTACATCCCGGCCACAGCCTCGACGAAGTGCTCGAGAACACCGGCTTCGACTTCGACCAGCCTGACGAAGTGCCGACCACGCCGGCGCCGGCGCCCGAGACGCTGCGCTTGATGCGCGCCACCGTGGCACCGATGCTGGCGGAGGTCTATCCGGAATTCGCCAAACGGGTGTTTGGCCCCGCCGGGGAGACGGTCGGGCCAGGGGACGCGGCCGCCGCCGGGGAGCGGGGGAGCGTCTGAAGCCCGCCGCGCTTTTGCGCGGCCGACCGCGCCGCGCGCAGCGGCGCAGGTGAAGCATTGCGTCTTCCGCCGCAGCATGATTTTTATTCGCCCGCAACCAGGGGAACTGCTGGTGAAAACAGTGGAGGCAGCGGTCGTTGGTGTGGGCTGGATCGGCGGGTTGCGCGCTGACACGTTGGCGCGCACCGCCTTGGTGGAAAAGCTGCACCTGTGCGACATCAAACCGGACCGGCTCGCCGAGGTGACCAAGCTCTACAAGCCGGCAAGCGCTACGCTGAATTTTCAGGACATCGTCAAGAACGACAATGTCCGCGTGGTCTACATTTCGACGACCCCGGAGGCGAACCATTATCCGATTGCGCGCGACTGCCTGAAAGCCGGCAAACACGTTATGCTGGAGAAGCCGATCGCCCTCGAATTGTGGGAAGCCGACGAGCTGATCGAGCTGTCGAAGCGACACAACCTGAAATTCACCATCGGCTATTCGCAGCGCTTCAATCCGAAGATCGCGTTTGCCAAGAAGAAGATCGTAGACGGCACGCTCGGCAATGTGGTCTCTGTGCTAGTGAGCCGCCATCTGTCGCGCGAGCTCGGCAAGAAGATCGCAAGCCGCGTGCGGCTCTCCCCGGTGGTGATGGAATCGACCCACGATCTCGATTTCGTGTTCTGGCTGCTTGATCCGGCCAGGCCAGTGCGCGTCTACAGCCAGGGCGCCTATGGCTACATGCGCGGGATCAACGGCTCACACGATATCATGTTCACCACCGTCACCATGGACAACGGCACGGTGGTGATGATCGGCGGCGGTTGGAATCTGCCGCCGAGCTATCCGAATTACTGCGCCACTTGGATCGAGCTCACCGGCACCGAGGGCTCGCTGTTCCTCGACGACACGCAACGCGACAATTGGCTCAATACCGCAAACCGCGGCCAGGAATTCACCCTATCGACCATGCCGGGCGAATGGGTCGATCATGTCTATGCCGGCGGCATCGGGCCGGAAACCATCCATTTCCTCGAAGCCTGCATCCGCGATACTCCGGTCATGGTGACGCCGCAGAGCGCGCGCCGGGTGATGGAGACTTACAGCGCGGCCGATCTGTCTGCGGATCGCAACGCGCCGGTCGATCTGCCGCTGTCCAACGAGACGATTTCCGGCATCGCCGAGCTGAAACAAAGAAACCGCGCGGGATTGAACACATGATGGGAAGGGTTTTGTGCATTACCGTCCGCTCGTCCCCCGGCGGCATTCTTAACGGCGATGGCGCGATGGTTGCGGACACCCAGTTCACTCATGCGTTGGATTTTCGCTTTCGCGGCAATCAGCGGAATTGGAGAGAGCGAGACTCAGATGAAGAAAGACGCCAAGGGCATCGGGCTCGCGATTGTGGGCGCAGGCCGCGTCGGCCTGTTCCGCGGCGAGGTGGCGGCGCGCCATCCGGCCGTCGAATGGATCGGCATTGCCGAGCTCAACCACAATCGCGGCGGTGACGTCGGCGCGCGCATCGGCGCCGATCTTGTCACCACCAGCCATCATGAGCTGCTGGCCCGGCCGGAAGTCACCGCCGCGATCATCGCCACCGACGAGCATTTGCATGTCGAGCCTGTCACGGCGGCGGTCGAGCGCGGCGTGCCCATGCTCATCGAAAAGCCGCTCGCCACCGATCTTGCCCAATCCGCGCGTGTGCTCAAAGCCATCACCGACGCCAAGCTCGACGCCGTGGTTGGCTATACCCAGCGCTTCCGTCGCAAATGGCTCGGCGCCAAGGAGAAGGTGCGCACCGGCGCGCTCGGCGATGTGACGCTCGTCTCCTCGCGCGCCTTCATGAACCGGCTGGTGGCCATCGACAATTACAAGCGCACCAACGATCCGACGACGATCTCGCCGATGGTTATTTCAGGCACGCACGCGCTCGACATCGTGATGTGGTACATGGAGCACAAGGCGCCGGTGGAATGCTACGCCCGCTCGATCGATAAGGTGCTCGGACCGCTCTATCACGGCATTGACGCCACCGCCGCCATGATCATGTTCGCCGACGGTGCGGTGTACACGCTGTCCATCTCATGGGCGCTGCCGGTGACCTGGCCGGGCGCGGTCTACAGCCTCGAAGTCGGCATCAACGGCACCGAGGGCGTGCTCACCATCGACGATACGCACCGTGACATGGTGCTGGCGGTGTCTTCGCCGCAGGGCGAGGGTTACGCGCCGGACGCGAGCCGCCTCGTCGATTTCATGGGCTCCTATCCCCCCGGTGACATAGCACTCGGCGAACTGCGCGGGCCGATGGCGGAAGAAACGGTGTCATGGCTCAACCGCGTCTCGCTCGGTCTACCGACCCAGGCAGCGACTGCCGCTGAGGCGCATAACCGGCTGATGCTCACCAAGGCGCTGGACCTATCGGCCAAACGCAGGCAGCCGGTGAAACTGCCGCTTGAGCCCGACGAGGAGCGCGCGGCGGCGTGACCAACGCGTTGCGAATGATGAGTTCGCGCATTGACTTGCCTGCGCCCGGAGGGAGCGGTCGGCCGCGCGCAGGAGCATCCCTCTGATTTCCGAACCCTGTCACTTCATCTGAGCGCTAATTACCCGAAACGCCATGGCACGAATTCTTCTCGCCGTCCTTGCCCTACTCCTCGCCCTACCTGCCCATGCTCAGGACGACGTGGCGGCTTTCTATAACGGCAAGACCATTCGGCTCATTGTCGGCATCGCTGTCGGCTCCGGCTACGACGTGAACGCGAGGCTGCTGGCGCGTCACATGGCGAGGCACATTTCGGGTCATCCGACCATCATCGTCGAGAATGAGCCCGGCGCCTCCAGCATGACCATGACCAACGCACTCTACAATAACGGTCCGTTCGACGGCAGCGTCATCGGGGCGGCGTTCGGCGGCATGCCGACGATACCGCTCTTGCAGCCGGAAAGCGCCGCACATGCCGATCCGGAGAAACTGATCTGGCTCGGCAACCCCAACAAGGAGACGCACGTCACCTATGTGTGGCACACGTCGCCGGTGCAAAATCTCGCCGCGGTCGCGACCACACCGCTGATCATCGGCGCCCAGGCGCCAGGCTCCTCGCAATACGACTTTCCGCTCGTTGCGGACGCGCTGTTCGGATGGAAATTCAAGGTCGTGTCCGGCTACGGCAGCACGTCGAAGATCAACCTTGCGCTGGAGAACGGCGAGGTGCAGGGCACGACCTCGGCCTGGACCACATTGAAGACGCTCAGCTCCGATTGGCTTAGAGATAAGAAGATCAAAATCATCGCCCAATGGGCGCTGCACAACAATCGGGAATTGGCCGACGCTCCCAACGTCTACGATTTCGCCAAGACCGATGCGGACCGCGCCGCCTTGCGGCTCGCCATGGCGCGGCTCGATATCGGCCGACCCTTCTTCCTGCCGCCGGGCGTTCCCGCCGATCGTGTCAGCGCTTTGCGCAAGGCGTTCGACGAAACCATGCGCGATCCCGCCTATCTCGACGAGGCCAACAAGCGAAAGATCGACGTCGATCCGTTGAGCGGTGAGCAGCTTGCGAGGCTGGTCGAACTGGTCTCCCATACGCCGGCGGATGTTGTTGCACGCGTGCGCAAGGCATTGGCGAGCAGATAATCGGGCCGGGGCGAAGTTCGTTGATTGGCCCGGCGCGAGACTCACGACCGCAATCAATCAGGCCGAATCCATAGGAGAGCGCTTGGAGCGGGCCGGCGACGTCGATTACAGGGATTGCTCAATACACATCCTGCTGATAGCGCCCGCGTTTCTTCAAATCGGCGACGAAGGCGGCGGCCTCGTCGCCCGGGCGGGCGCCGTATTGCGCGACGATGCCGGTGAGCGCTCGTTCGACATCCTTGGCCATGTTCTTTCCGTCGCCGCAGACATAAACGTAAGCGCCGTCGGCGAGCCAGGCCCATAGATCGCGGCCGACCTCGCGCATGCGATCCTGTACGTAGAATTTCTTGTCGTCGTCGCGCGACCAGGCGAGTGACAGCCGGGTCAGCGCACCCGCCGCCCGCATGCCGGAAAATTCGTCCTCGTAGAAGAAATCGCAATTGCGGTGCTGATGGCCGTAGAACAGCCAGTTGCGCCCGGGCGCCTTGGTCGCCATGCGCTCGTGCAGGAAGGCGCGGAACGGCGCCACGCCGGTGCCCGGGCCGATCATGACGATCGGCGTCGCCGGATCTTCGGGTAGACCGAAATGCTGCGCGCGCTGCACGTAGACCTTGACCCGCTCGCCGGGCTTGACCCGCTCGGCGAGGTAGGTGGAGGCGACGCCGTAACGCATCCGTTCACCGATCCGGTAGCGCACGGTGTCGACGGTCAGCGACACGCGGCCGGGATTGGTTTTCGGCGAGGAGGAAATCGAAAAGAGCCGTGGCTGCAGCGGATCGAGCGCCTCGATGAAGGCCTCCGGATCGGGCCGCACGCCGGAAAATTTCTCGATCGCAGCCAGCACATCGAGGTTGGCGGCGTCGCCATCGGGATCCTCGCCCGCGGCGAGCGCCTTCGCCTTCTGCCGCCGCTCGCCGCCGCTGATGTAGGAGAAAAGCTCGAACAGCATGTCGGGCGCCGGCCCGAGCGATACGCCGTCGATGAGTTCCTCGCGTAAGCTTCGGCCGCCAATCGGAAAATCAGGTGGCGCCGCGAGCGCGTTGATCACCGCATCGGCGAGCGCCGGATCGTTTTTGGGAAAAATACCGAAGCAATCGCCGACGACATAATCGAGACCGCTGACCGACAAATCGAATTCGAGGTGCCAGGTTTGCTTGGCGGAGCCGGGCTTGTTGAGCCGCGTGCGCGAGACAAAAATCGCTTCGGCCGGCTGGGAACGCGAGCGGCCGATAGCAGCGTACGCGACGGCGCGGGCCGGCGACGGTTCAGGTGATGCCGGGACCCGTGCCGGGGCGAGGCTCACATCAAGCTCGCCATAGAGCGCCTTCAGCGCGCGCAGCGTCTCCTTGCCGCCGGGGACGCAGAGATTAAGCTTGCTCTCTTTCTTGAAAAAGATTGCGTCGGCGTATTCCTGGCAATTGTAGCCGCACTGCCCGCAATCCTGCTGGCCCATGGCCGCCATCATGCGCCGGCGCAGCGGCCGGCCTTCGGCGAGCTTCATCCGCTCGTCGAGCGGCAGCGTCTGGTCATGCCATGGCGCGCCATCGTCCCCCTCGGCGGCGCTGGCGCCAGGCGCGGGCAGGTCGGCCATCAATGCCGCGCTGTCCTGCGGGGCAAGCGCAGTGATGCCGCCATCGCGCAGACCCAAAGCGGCGATGAAAAAGCCGTCGAGCCAGGCGCGCTGTTCGGGGGTGAATGGTGCGGTTTCGGGCAGGAGCTTGAGCTTCGGCAGCGGCGGATTGTGCGTCATGGCTCCGCCCGCTTCAAGCTTCATGCCATTGCGGCTCTCCAAAAAGCCTAATCGCTGCAAAAGGTTGGCTGGAGATCAGCCGCCCTCGAGTGCTTGCCGAACGTGCACGTTGCGCAAAATTTACGCAAGTATCGAGGACAAAGGCAAAATCCCTTCAGCCCAAGGCGACGAGCAGAACGACGGTTTCGCTCACCTGTTCGACCGCGCCCAGGACGTCTCCGGTCTGACCGTCGATTTGCGACACGCTCAGCCAACCGAGCAGCGCGACGGCGATCACGACCAGGATGATCGCTTCGAGCCCCGCGGGCAGCCCGAGGCAGAAAATGAGGATGACAAGACCCAGTGCGACGGCCAGCGCGGTGCGCTCGCCCGCAGGCCGGCCGGTTGCGGCGGATAACCCGTCGCTGCGCGCCGGCGGAATAAAATACATAAAGACCGGCATGGCTGTGCGCGCCGCGGCATGAGCGGCAATCAGCGCCGGCACGACCAGGGCGGGTCCGGAAAGGCTCGCCAACGCACTGACGCGCAGAACAACAGACAACGCCAACGCGCACACGCCGTACGCACCGATGCGGCTGTCGCGCATGATATCGAGTTTGCCCTCGCGGGTAGTGCCGCCGCCGAACCCGTCGACCGTATCGGCGAGCCCGTCCTCATGCAGGCAACCGGTGACCGCCATGGTGGCCCCCAGCGCCAGCGCGGCCGCGGGCCAATTCGGCAGGCCCATCCCGTCGGCGAGCCAATAGACGACGGCGCCGATGAACCCCACAATGGCGCCCACGATGGGGAAAGCCCAGACTGCGGGCGCGAGCATGGCACCGCCGGCCGACGCTGGCGAGCCATAGCGCAGGCGGGTCAAGAACAGAAGGCTCGCCTTCAATTCACCTGCGCATTCTTTGAGCCATGACTCGTCGACGGCCATTGCAGTCCTCGTGTAAGCGCCCTTTATGGCGGCAGCCGCGCCCATTTGCTACACCTTGCCAGCGGAACGCCGAGCTGCACGAAGCCACCCTCACACTGAAAGGCGGCAAAAGGCGGCCGCCTTTGCTCCAGCTTCCAAGCAGCGGCTTACCAGACCCCTCAACACGAGGAGACGTTGCAGACAGGAACACCCGCTTCGTTGAGTTCGCCGCTCTCAAAGGCAAGAGACAAGCTGATGATCGGCACCAAAAGCGGTTGGAGATTGCCTGCAATGGCAGCGGCATAGGCTTGTTGCGGGGCACCCGACGGGTACCCTTAAAAGCGACCCGCACTTCCGGCTGAAACCGGGGGATCCGGCACGGAGAATTTGATGAGCCCGTCGGCGACTTTTAGCTCTATTTCACAGCTGCGTGCCGCTTGCTTTGATCTGCCGAGCGGGCATCCGGCGGCGAGCGCCAGCGTAGCCGCGCGCGAGGCGACGCTGACAAAACCGCCGGGCAGCCTCGGCCGCCTGGAAGAACTCGTCGCCTTCCTCGCGTATTGGCAGGGCCACCCGCCCCGGCTGGAGCGCGTCGAAATCATCGTCTTCGCGGGCAACCATGGCATTACCCGGCGCCACGTGTCGGCCTACCCGGCCGAGGTGACGGTGCAGATGGTGGAGAATTTTTGTGCCGGCGGCGCCGTCATCAATCAGCTGGCGCGCACATGCGCCGCCGCTTTGCGTGTCGTGCCGCTCGCCCTCGATCGGCCGACAGCGGATTTCACGCAAACGCCGGCGATGAGCGAGGCGGATTTTCTCGCCGCTGTGAGCGCTGGCTACGGCGCCGTATCGCCGGATTGCGATCTCGTATGTCTGGGCGAAATGGGCATTGGCAACACCACGGTGGCGGCGGCGCTCGCGGCCGCATTGTTCGGCGGCGGCGGCGCGCGCTGGGCCGGCCGCGGGACCGGCATTGACGCGGACGGCCTGGCGCGCAAGCGCGAGGTCATTGACAGCGCGCTCGCCTGTCATTCCGCCCTGCTGCACGATCCGCTGAGAACCGCCGCGGCGCTCGGCGGCCGCGAACTTGCCGCCGTCCTGGGCGCGGCTTTGGCGGCGCGGCGCATGACCATTCCGGTGCTGCTCGACGGATTCGTGTGTACTGCGGCAGTGGCGCCTCTCGCCAAGCTGCGCGCCGACACGCTCGCCCACGCGCTCGCCGGCCACATCTCGGCCGAGGCCGGGCATCGGCTCTTGCTCGAAGAGCTTGGCCTCAAACCGCTTATCGATCTCAACATGCGGCTCGGAGAAGCCTCCGGAGCCGCGGTTGCGCTGCTCATCCTGCGCGCCGCGCTCGCCTGCCACGTCGGCATGGCAACGTTCGCCCAGGCCGGCGTGGCGGACAGGGTCGCAGACGGCGCCACGCGCCATCCAAAGGCAGCAGGATAGGACGTCGCACCGGATTGGCTCAGTTATGCCGGATGCTTTTTTCAAAGCGTGCCGGTCGCGCGCCCAGCTCTGCTCGAGGTCCACCGCTGGCCATGGTGATTCTCACCAGACAGACGGCGCTGTTTGCTGGCTGTCGATCTCAGAAATGCGGTTGAGAGCCGGCCGCGATCGCAACGATGTCTGATCGCGCGGCACGCGTCCGGAACTGACATAAGGTAAAGTCAAAGTAAAGTCGTCGCGCCGATCAAGCGGTCGCAGTCGAAGCGAGTGAGAAATCAGTGTCCGGATTGCTTTGTTTCCTCGCACCCTCGAAAGAATAATCATCCGTCCGCAGCAATTGCGTGGAAGAACGTGCCGCTTACGTAGCCGCGCCGGCTGCCGAGCTCGCCCATCGCCCGCCCATCGGCATCAAAGAACGCCGCCAAGGGCTGATCCTCGCCGGCGGCGGCGAGCGTGGCGTAATGGAATTCGTGGCCGCGCACGGTTGTGCCGCCGCGGCCGAGAACGCAATCGGACAGAAGCCGCGCGCTGCGGTAGCCGAGATGCAGTTTGCTCCCGGCAAAACTCGTCGCATGGCGGAGCAAACCAGTCATCGCATGGGTGCGGCCCTGCGCATCTTGCAGGCTTTGCCCCAAAACCATGAAGCCGCCACACTCGCCGTGGACCGGGCGCGTCTGCGCGAAACGGCGCAGTCCGTCTGAAAACTTCCGCGCTGCGGCGAGCGCTTCGACGTGCAGTTCCGGATAGCCCCCCGGTAGCCAGCAGCTATCGGCATGGCCGGGCGGCGCCTGGTCGGCGAGCGGCGCAAACGGCACGATTTCCGCGCCGGCGCGTCGCCAAGCCTTCAGCAGATGCGGATAGACGAAGCTGAACGCCTGATCGCGCGCCAGCGCAATGCGCTGTCCCGGCGGCGGCAGAGCGAAGCTTCCCCGCGTAACACCATAGAGCCGCAGCGGTGCGGCGTACTGCACGATGGCATCCAGGTCGAAACGGCGCTCGGCCATCGCGGCGAGCTGCGCGAACAGATTCTTCAGATCTGCGTGCTCGGCTGCCTGAACGAGTTCGAGATGACGTTCGGGCAGCGCAATAGCCGTGTCGCGCGGCAGAGCACCAAGGAGCGGAACGCCCAGCGCGGCGAGCGCTTCGGCAACGAGTGCGCGGTGTCGCTCGCTGCCGACCCGGTTGAGGATCACTCCAGCGATGTGTACGGCCGGATCATGCGCGGCAAAACCGCGCACCAACGCCGCAGCCGATTGCGCCTGGCGCGCCACGTCGAGCACCAGAACCACCGGCAAGCCGAAGTGGGCAGCGAGATCGGCGGTCGCGCCGCGGCGGCCAGGCTCCGCGCAGACGCCGTCAAACAGACCCATCGCTCCTTCGATGACCAAAAAATCCACGTCGGCGGCGGCGTCTGCGGCCAGCGCATCAAGCATCGCCTGCGGCATGGCCCAGGAATTGAGGTTGATGACGGGCGCCCCAGTGACAGCGGCGTGAAACGCCGGGTCGATATAATCAGGTCCGGCCTTGGCGGCGCGCACGACAACACCGCGGCGGGTGAAAGCGGCGAGCAGCGCCAGCGTCACAGTGGTCTTGCCGGCACCGGAATGCGGCGCGGCGACGATCATTCCACGTGCGGTCATGTTGCCATTGGCCTTTTCGCTTTGCGAATCCAACCGGCAAGGCAGATCACATTGGCTTGTGCCGGGCGACTGCTAAATCATCGGCCCCGTGGAAAGGGAGAACGCCAATGGCCGCAGCCACCGTTCACGCCTCGGCCGTACTGGTCGACGCCCGCGCGGTGCTGATCCGCGGTCCTTCGGGCGCGGGAAAATCGCGCCTGGCGCTCGAGCTCATCCAAGCCGCGCGCACCCGGGCAGTGCTTTTCGCCCGCCTGGTCGGTGATGACCGCGTACATTTGCAAGAGGCCGGCGGGCGCTTGCTGGTGCGGCCGGCGGAAACGCTTACCGGCCTCCTCGAAGTGCGGGGGGCCGGCATTTTGCGGCTGCCCTACGAGCCGAGCGCTGTGGTCGGATTGGTCGCCGATCTCGCAGCCAATGCCCAACGCTGGCCGGAACCGACGCAACGCCAAGTCGAAATCTGTGGGATAAGGCTTCCGCGGCTTGCGGTCGCAGCCGGCGAAGCGGCCTTGCCGACGGTCCTGGCGCTGCTCACTTCAGCGCCACAACTCTGACAGACATATGAACGCGCCGAAACGGGACCAAATTTCTTGCTATGCCGTCACGCGCGGTCTGGGGGACATTCGTAACTTTAACGCTTTTAAGATTTGACTTTCCGCGGGGGCGGTTGCGTTTGCCGGCGGGCGCCGGCGTGAAAATCCGCTTCGACCTTGGCTACCGCAATGCAACAAAGCGCGAAATTCGCCGAGAATGTCCCTTGCGCCGGGGCTTTGGATAGTCATGATGGAGCGCCTTTCGTGCGGCGCAACCGGGGCGCGCCCGCGGGGAGTTCCATGATCGGTCTTGTGCTCGTCACCCATGGGAGGCTGGCTGTCGAGTTCCGCTCTGCCCTCGAGCACGTTGTCGGACCACAGACCCAGATCGAGGCGATCACCATTGATCCGGAGGACGATGTTGAGGAGCGGCGCAAGGATATTATTGAGGCGGTCAAGCGCGTCGACAGCGGCAACGGCGTGGCTATCCTCACCGATATGTTCGGTGGCACGCCCTCGAATCTCGCCATTTCGGTCATGAGCCGGCCCAAAGTCGAGGTGCTGGCCGGAATCAACCTTCCCATGCTGGTCAAACTCGCAAAGGTCCGTGACGAATGCCCGCTCGCGGAAGCGGTCGCCGCCGCGCAGGAGGCCGGGCGCAAATACGTGACCATTGCCAGCCGGGTGCTCACCGGAAAATGAGGGCGGGAGGCCCCCGCGAGCCCGACCGGCAGCCCCTGCGCGATGGCGCGACGCAACGCGTGTTCTACATCTGCAACAAGAAGGGCCTGCATGCGCGCGCCTCGGCGAAGTTCGTGCAGACGGTGGAGAAATTCGACGCCGAGGTCCGTGTCACGCGCGGGGCCGAGACCGTCGGCGGCACGTCCATCATGGGGCTGATGATGCTGGCCGCTTCGCCGGGCACCTCGATCACCGTCCAGGCGCGGGGCAAGCAAGCCGCCGAAGTGCTCGAAGCGCTCGGCGCACTGATCGCCTCGCGATTCGGCGAGGAAGATTGAGCGCTCTTGGCCGGCCCCGCTCGCCGGCGCTGCAAATCGGCACCTCAGCGCACTTCAGCTTTGGCCATTTCAGCGGCTGCGGCTTTGAGATCGGCGACGAATTGCCGATAGGCTTCCTGCTTGTCCGTCTTGTCCTCGATGCGCAGCAGGGAGGAGGGATGGATCGTGACGAAGAGTTTTGTGCCGTCCGCCAGGTCGAGCGGCTTGCCGCGCAGCTTGCTGATCGTCAGCGTCTTTCCGGTCAGGCTGCGCGCGGCGGTCACGCCCATCGCAATGATCGCCGACGGTTTGACCAGCTGGCGTTCGTCGTCGAGCCAGATTTTGCAGCGTTCGATTTCGTAATTATTGGGCCGCTTGTGCAGGCGGCGCTTACCGCGCATCTCGTGCTTGAAATGCTTGACCGCGTTGGTAACGAAGGTCTCCTCGCGCGCAATGCCGGCGTCGTGCAGGGCCGCATCGAGCATGCGGCCGGCAGGTCCGACGAACGGCTTGCCGGCGCGATCTTCGCTGTCGCCGGGCTGTTCGCCCACCAGCATGAAAGTGGCCCGGCTCGGGCCCTCCCCGGGCACCGCTTGGGTGGCGTCGCGGTAGAGCGGACAGCGCGTGCAACCTGTCTCGGCGGCCGCGAGCTGGCGCAGCGATTTGATCGGCCGCTCGGTTACGGTCTGGGTGTCCATACCCGCACAATGCGCGAGACCGATGCGGGTTCGCGGTCGTGGACATAAAGCTATCTTTATATATGCGTTGCGGCATCGCCGGCGCCCTGCTATAGCCGCCTCCTGCCTGCTCGGCTGGCCCCTGGAAGGCCGCCGTATTTTCACCCGCCACGGCCCGCAAAGGATCACGATGAGCACTGAGCCGAAGACCGCCGCCGCCGATTACGTCGTCAAGGATCTCAGGCTCGCCGAGTGGGGTCGCAAGGAAATCGCCATCGCCGAGACTGAAATGCCCGGGTTGATGGCTACGCGCACGGAATACGGGCCGTCGCAGCCGCTGCACGGTGCGCGCATCGCCGGCTCGCTGCACATGACCATCCAGACCGCCGTGCTGATCGAGACGCTGCGGGCGCTCGGTGCCGACGTGCGCTGGGCCTCCTGCAACATCTATTCGACCCAGGACCATGCGGCCGCCGCGATCGCCGCCGGCGGCACGCCGGTCTTCGCCGTCAAGGGCGAGTCGCTGCGCGAGTACTGGGAATATACCCATCGCATTTTCGAGTGGGCCGACGGCGGCTCGCCCAACTTGATTCTCGACGACGGCGGCGACGCCACGCTGCTCACGCATCTCGGCACCCGTGCGGAACGCGAGCCGGAGGCGATCGAGCACCCCGCCAACGACGAAGAGGAGGTGCTGTTCGCCGCCATCAAGAAGCGGCTCAAGGAGAGACCGGGCTGGTATTCGCGGACCGCGAAAAATATCCGCGGCGTCACCGAAGAGACCACGACGGGCGTGCACCGGCTTTATCAGATGCAGAAAGAAGGGCGGCTGTTGTTTCCCGCCATCAACGTCAACGACAGTGTCACCAAATCGAAATTCGACAATCTCTATGGCTGCCGCGAGTCTCTGGTCGACGGCATCCGCCGCGGTACTGACGTGATGATGGCCGGCAAGCTCGCAATGGTCGCCGGCTTCGGCGACGTCGGCAAAGGCTCGGCGGCGTCGCTGCGCAATGCCGGCTGCCGGGTGATGGTTTCGGAGGTCGACCCGATCTGCGCGCTGCAAGCCGCCATGGAGGGCTACCAGGTCACCACCATGGAGGACGCCGCGCCGCGCGCCGATATTTTCGTCACCGCCACCGGCAATGTCGACGTCATCACTATCGATCACATGCGGATGATGAAGGACCGCGCCATCGTCGCCAATATCGGCCATTTCGACAGCGAGATTCAGATCGCGGCGCTGAAGAACCTGAAATGGTCCAACGTCAAGCCGCAGGTGGACGAGATCGAGTTCCCCGACGGCAAGCGCATCATCCTGTTGTCGGAGGGCCGGCTCGTTAATCTCGGCAACGCGATGGGGCACCCGAGCTTCGTGATGTCGTCGTCATTCACCAATCAGATCCTGGCGCAGATCGAGCTGTGGACTAATCCGGGCAAATACGAAAAGAAGGTCTACACTCTGCCCAAGGAACTCGACGAGAAGGTCGCACGCTTGCATCTCGACAAGATCGGCGTGAAACTCACCGAGCTCACACCCAAGCAGGCGAGCTATATCGGCGTGCCGCAGAATGGGCCGTTCAAGTCGGACCAATATCGGTATTGACAGCTCACCCGCCCTTCCGGATTGCCGGTCAGCGGCTGGTCGCAGCCACCTACGCTTGGCCCGGGGTGACGAAGTCGGTTCGGGTTTTCGCAAGACAAAACACCGTACAAGCGCGACCTACGGTGTGCGGATGTAAAGGGCATAGTTCCCCGGCAGGTCTATCTCGCGCTGATAATGGCGGCTCTGCGCATAGACGCCAAGATCCCGGTCCATGAGCGAGCCGCTGGCGACGATTGCGGCGGGCGGATTTTTGTCCAAAGCCTGCGCCAAGTTCTGCGGACCGATGCCGTGCAGCCGATCAAGTTGAGTGGCGGAGACGAGCGCGGCGCACCGGTAGAGAAAAACCCCGGAGGAAAATCGCGGATCGAGCGGATAACCCGAATCCAGCATCAGGTGGGCCGCCGATGTGCTGACGAAGCCGTCCGCGCCGGCGGCGCGCAAGCGATCGCCGATCCAGTGCGCGTGTTCCGTCGCCGCTATTGCGGGCCAGGGCTCTTTGCCGGGCCGCGGCGCGACGACGAAGAGGCCGTAGCCACAGCCCACCACGGCACCGAACGCCATCAGCCTGACAGTGAAGCGTTCGAACCTCTGCTTGGAGGCCAGCAAGCGCGGGAGCTGGAGCCCGAGGCGGATGAACAATTGCGGCAGAAATGCCATCGCCTCCTGAAAGTTGGTCGGGGTCGGCAGCAAAGCTGCGATCAGGCCGGCGATGATAAGGACGTCGAGAAACGCAGCATGGCGATGCGTTTGCCTGCCGGCCGATTCGCGCCGGACGAACGCGCGCGCCATGGCGAGTATAGCACCCAGTCCAGGCCCCACCGCCAGGACGCCGACGGTAATCACGATGTTGGCCGCCGGGCTGACGACGGCTTGCCTGCCGGTGGTCACGAACCAATAGAGATTGCCGACCGACGGGTATGTTAAGACGCTGTAGATAAACGCGTCGGGCGCTGCGAGCCACGCCAGCAGGCAAGGAATAAGGCCGACGCCCGCGCCGATTGCGAAGGCGGCGAGACCGGCGGGCGAAATTCGCCTACGCACGACTTCGTTGATCAGGAACAGTCCGGCGCCAGCGGCCGGGAATGCGGCGGAAATCCGCACGGCAGCGGCAGCGCTGAACAACAGGCCAGCGGCGCCCCAGGCCGGCGCGGCATGCCGCTTAGCGCGCAGCGCCAGAAGCGCCGCCGCAATTCCCGCGGTCGAAAAGAGCGCCGCCATGATGTCGTTGCGCACGATGCCGCTGGAAAATTGAAAGCTGTAAGTGCAGGCGAGAAGCACCGTGCAGATGAGCGCCGACCGGCGCTCAACGCCGATGCCGCGTTGGACGGCATAAACCAGGCCGAGCAGCGCCAAACCCATGGCGGCCATGGCCACGCGCAAGGCGATGAACGCGGAGCCCGAAAACAGCGGCGCGAAAATGCGCGTCAGTTCGGCCTGCAGCGGCATGTGGAGAAACAGGAAATCGACGTAGATGCGCGCGCTCGCGGGCAGCGCCGCCGGCGCCACGAAAAGGTCTTCGTCGCCATTGATCGGATTGGCCAAAGCCAGCACGACCAAGGCCGCGGCAGCAAGCGTCCAACCGACGAGCGGCCGAGCGACCGTCTGCCACCGCCGCGGCTCGCGGCCGACCGCGATTCTGCTTATCGCCATTAGCGGCAAGCTGCCATACGGTCTTGGTCCGAGCAAGCTTCCGGAGATCCGGGAATTTTCGTTGCACTTTGGCGTAGCGGCCGGCGCGGAGCAGTCCTGCTGATCGCAGCAGCGGACTGAGGCACCCGGAGCGCAGCGCATTGAAAGACGAACGCGATCCCGTTATCCGGTCGGGATGGACAATTTGTCACCCGCAGGCTTGTCGGGAGCGATGGCTGCGGCGCAGAGGCGCCCAGCTCTGCGACCGGCGCCGGAACTGAGCGTCGTTGTCCCCACTGTCAACGAGCGCGCCAACGTCCCGCTGCTAATCGAGCGCCTTGAGCGCGTTCTAGCCGGCGTGGAATGGGAGGTGCTGTTCGTCGACGACAATTCCCCCGACGGGACCGCCGCCGTTGTGCGCGGTATCGGCGAAACCGATGCGCGCGTGCGCTGTTTGCGCCGCATCGGCCGGCGCGGACTTGCCGGCGCCTGCCTCGAAGGCATGCTGGCGAGCCAGGCGCGCTATCTGGCGGTGATGGACGGCGACCTGCAACACGACGAGAGATTGCTGCTCGCCATGCTCGACGCCCTGCGCAGCGGCAATTGCGATCTGGCCGTGGCGAGCCGCTTTCTCGAGAGCGGCTCTGCCCCCGGACTTTCGAAAAAACGCGCACGGCTGAGCCATTGGTCGATCATGCTGGTGCAACGTCTGCTTGGGATTGAACTGAACGATCCGCTGAGCGGTTTTTTCATGATTCGGCGCGATGCCTTCGAGCCCCTTGCGTCCTCGATTTCATCGGAAGGTTTCAAGATATTGCTCGACATTCTTGCAACCAAGCCGGCCCGCCTGCGCGTTGTCGAGCTGCCGGCTACGCTGCAGCAGCGCCGCTACGGCGAGAGCAAGCTCGACGTCAAGATCGCGCTCGATTTCGCGGCGCTGGTTACCACAAAGCTGACAAATGGCGCGGTCTCGGCGCGGTTCTTGTTGTTCTGTCTGGTCGGCTCGACCGGGCTTGCCGTCCACCTCAGCATCTTGTCGATTGCTGCCAAGCTCGCCGGCTTGCCCTTCGGCGCGGCGCAGACGCTCGCCACCTTCAGCGCCATCACCTGGAATTTCGCGCTCAACAATATTTTCACGTACCGCGACCACCGTCTCACCGGCTGGCGCATTGCAACCGGCTTGCTGCGTTTTCAGGTAATCTGCGCCATCGGTGCGCTCTCCAATGTCGGCATTGCCGCCTGGATCTACCAATACGACAGCCGCTGGTGGCTGGCCGGACTCGGCGGCGCCCTGGTCGGGACGGTGTGGAATTTCGTCGTCAGCGCCGCCTTTGTGTGGTGGCGCCGCTAGCAAGACAGCGCATTCTCCTCCCTCCGCCCGCGTCCGGGCCGCCCGAAATTTCGCCGCTGTCATCGCCGCTGAGGGGTAAGGGCCGTCATGGCTTGCCGCTCGCCGACCCCGATGTTATCTGCGCGCCATGAGCGCGACGTCCGTCGTCAATATCCGCAACTTCGCCATTGTCGCCCACATCGACCACGGCAAATCGACACTCGCCGACCGGCTCATCCAGCTCACCGGCGGACTCGAGGCCCGCGAAATGGTCGAGCAGGTGCTCGATTCCATGGAGATCGAGCGCGAGCGCGGCATCACCATCAAGGCGCAGACAGTGCGGCTCAATTACCGGGCGCGCGACGGCAACAATTATGTGCTCAACCTCATAGACACGCCCGGCCACGTCGATTTCGCCTACGAGGTCAACCGCTCGCTCGCCGCTTGCGAGGGTTCACTCCTGGTCGTGGACGCGAGCCAGGGTGTCGAGGCGCAGACGCTGGCCAATGTCTACCAGGCAATCGATAACAATCATGAGATCGTGCCGGTGCTCAACAAGGTCGATCTGCCGGCCGCCGAGCCCGAGAAGGTCAAGCAGCAGATCGAGGACGTGATCGGGCTCGACGCCTCCGACGCGATTCTCATTTCCGCCAAGACCGGGCTGAACGTTCCCGAAGTGCTGGAAGCGATCGTGTGCCGGCTGCCGCCGCCCAAAGGCGACGCCGCTGCGCCGCTCAAGGCGCTGCTCGTCGATTCTTGGTACGACGCCTATCTGGGCGTCGTCGTGCTCTTTCGCGTGGTCGACGGCGTGCTCAAGAAGGGTCAGCGCATCCGCATGATGGGGACGGGCGCGGCCTATGAGGTCGACCGCGTCGGCGTGTTTACGCCCAAGCGCATCGAGCGCGAGGAGCTCGGTCCGGGCGAGATCGGCTTTTTGACCGCCTCGATCCGGGAAGTCGCCGATACCCGCGTGGGCGACACCATCACCGACGACAAAAGGCCGGTGGCGGCGCCGCTGCCCGGGTTCCGTCCCGCCATCCCGGTGGTGTTCTGCGGGCTGTTCCCGGTCGACGCCGCCGAGTTCGAGGCGCTGCGCGGCGCGATGGGCAAGCTCCGGCTCAACGACGCGAGTTTTTCCTATGAGATGGAAACCTCCGCCGCGCTCGGCTTCGGCTTCCGCTGCGGCTTTCTGGGCCTGCTGCACCTGGAAATCATCCAGGAGCGGCTCGAGCGCGAATTCAATCTCAACCTGATCGCCACCGCGCCCTCGGTGATCTATAAGATCAGGCTCACCGACGGCAACGATCTCGAGATCCACAATCCGGTTGACATGCCCGACGTGGTAAAGATCAAGGAAATCGAGGAGCCGTGGATCCGCGCCACGATTCTGACGCCGGACGAATATCTTGGCAGCGTGCTCAAGCTGTGCCAGGACCGCCGCGGCATTCAGATCGAATTAACCTACGTGGGCAACCGTGCCATGGTCAAATACGACCTGCCGCTCAACGAGGTGGTATTCGATTTTTACGATCGGCTGAAATCGGTATCGAAAGGCTACGCCTCGTTTGATTATCACCTCACCGAATATAAGCCCTCGGACCTGGTCAAGCTGCAGATGCTGGTCAATGGCGAGCCGGTCGATGCGCTCGCCATGCTTGTGCACCGGACACGCGCGGAGAGCCGCGGTCGCGCCATGGCGGAAAAACTCAAGGAGCTCATCCCGCCGCACATGTTCCAGGTGCCGATCCAGGCCGCGATCGGCGGCAAAATCATCGCCCGCGAAACCGTGCGCGCCTTCCGCAAGGACGTCACCGCCAAATGTTATGGCGGCGACGTCACCCGCAAGCGCAAGCTTCTGGAGAAGCAGAAGGAAGGCAAGAAGCGCATGCGCCAGTTCGGCAAGGTCGACATCCCGCAGGAGGCTTTTATCGCGGCGCTGAAGGTGGATGTGTGATCCGGCTGCGGTCAACTTATGTTCGACCGGAAGATGCCGCTGAGTGATGGGTCTCTGGCGACGGGCGGACCTGTTCGGGTTATGACTAGCAACTGCGCGCAATTTCGAAGACGAAAACCGGAACCGCCTGATTGCCGTGCGCCGGCGCGAGCGCTACGCTCTGCGTAAGGTGAGTAAGGATCGGGGGAAGCCAATGCACGCACGATGGAGAGTGCCGCTCTTGCTCGCGGCTTTGTTCGCGGCCGGATCCTCGATGCCGCAGAGTCGCGCCGCATCCGGGCCGCAGATCGAGGCGAACGTGCACGCCACGCTCGAGCGCTTCTTCCGCCAGGTGCGCTCCTCGCGCGAACTTGGCAACCAGGCACTGGCAGTTCTGGTTTTTCCCACAGTGCTGAAGGCCGGGCTCGGCATCGGCGGCGAATACGGCGAAGGCGAGCTATTGATCCGCGACCAGCCCGCCGGCTTCTATAACATCGCCTCCGCCTCGATCGGGTTTCAACTCGGCGCGCAAGCGCGCTCCGTCGTCATCATGTTCATGACCGATGCGGCGCTGCGCCAATTCCGCCGCACCCAGGGTTTTAAGGTCGGCGTCGACGGCTCGATCGCGGTGATCGCCATCGGCGCCGGCGGCGCGATCGACACCAACAACATCACAAAACCGGTGATCGGCTTCATCTTCGATCAGAAAGGGCTGATGTACAACCTCACTCTCGAGGGTTCGAAAATCAGTCGCATTTCGCGGTAACGGCATTTCCCGCTCTGTGCAGTTCATTCTGATCAAGCACGCTTCGTTCTTCTCACCTCGAGAGACGCGCAGCAAGTGGGCGCTTGTTGATTGGCACGATTTTTTCTATTGACGACGAACATAAGAGTTCATTGCTCCAGATGAATGTTGTTGTCGCGGATCACTTGACCCCAGCGCGCGATCTCGCTCTTGAAAAAGGCTTCCGCGGCTTCCGGCGAGCGCTGCGCCGGTGGGAACACGCTGATACCCTGGGCCGCCCAATTGCTCACGGTCGCCGGCTCGGCGACCGCCCTGCGCGCCGCCTGGTTGAGCGTCGCGATCACGGCTGGCGGCGTCTTGGCCGGCGCGAACAGCGCTTGCCAGTAGACGAAATCGAGCTTCGGTCCGAGCGCGGTGACGAAGCTTTCCGCGCTGGGCAGTTCGCGCAGCTTGTCGTTCGCGGTCACGCCGAAGGCCTTGAGCTTCCCGGTCTGGACCAGCTGGACTACCGATTGCGGCGTGGCGAAGAACAGATCCACCTGGCCGCCGAGCAGATCGGTGATGGCAGGCGCGGCGCCGCGATAGGGAATTTGATCGAGCTTGACGCCTGCCTCCTGGGCGAACAAGGCTGTGGCAAGGTGGCCGGTGGCGCCGTAGCCGGGAATCGCCGCCTTCAGCCGTTGTTTCTTCATCAGCCCGATCAGCTCGCTGATCGTGTTCGCTGCAAGCGAATTGCGGCCGACCAGCACCAGCGGATTGCGGTTGATCAGCATCACCGGGGTAAAATCCTTCACCGTATCGAACGGCAGTTTCTTAAACAGCGTCACGTTAGCGGAAATCTGCAGATTGGGCAGGATCAGCGTATAGCCGTCGGGCGCCGCACGGGCGACCTTCTCGCAGGCCACAATGGTATTGCCGCCGCTGATATTATCGACGATGAAGTTTTGCTTAAGCTGCGCCCCCATAGACTGCGCGACTACGCGGGCAGTTTCGTCGGTCGGGCCTCCGGCCGGATAGGGCACCACGATGGAGACGGTGCGGCTCGGGTATTGTTGCGCTGAACCCGGCGCGGTGGCGAATAACCCGAACAGTGCGGCCGCAACGGCCGTGAACACCCTCATCGTCATACATTTCCTCCCTCGTAGGATGGCTTGAGCGAAAGAACCGATCATTTTTGCCGCGCATAGACGCTGGATTTCGCAAAGGCTCAAACCCATTCCTGCGCGTTTGCGCGCGACTCTTACCGCTGCGGAATGATCGGCAACAAGAGGTAAGGCTGTCGGCCTGGAGTGAAGTGCAGCGTATTGCGGGTGGCGAATATTTCCCGCGGCCGATCGTCGGGATCAAAATGCAGGAACGGGCCGACTCCCTTCATCGGATAGGGCGCATTCGGCAGCGCGATGTCGGTGCCGTCGACCTCGTAATCCTTGCCGCGCACGGTGAGCGCGAGCCGGTAGCCGGGCGGCACAACGATCGAAGTCGGCCAGATTTCAATGTCGAGCTCGACCGGCTCTCCGGGCCTCAGCGGCCACTCTGCATCATGCGTGTGCCACGGCCGGTACGGTCGCGAGTGCGCTGGGTCGAGCTTGCGCTGAGACGCGCGCAGCCAGCCGAGCCCGATCGGCACGCGCGGATCGTTGGAGCCGATAAAGGTGACTTCCTCACCATCGGGGTCAAACAGACGCAGCACCAGGAAAATGTCGGCGTCCCGGGTGCGCGAGGACACCCACAGTTTGGCGGCAACCGGCCCGGTGATTTCGAGGCTGTCCTGTAGCGGCGGCGCGCGGAAGGTCAGGCCGTCGCCGATCGTGTCGTAATCCAAAGCCGCGGCCGCCTCCGGCGTCGCTGGCATCAAGAGCGCTGCTTCGGGTTCCAGGAAATACTTGGTCCATCGTGTGCGTGCGAGTGGCCATTCGTCCTCGCCGCGCAGCACAAATTTTTCGCCCGGGTGGCGGACGTTGAGCAAGACGCGGGGCTGCCGCGTCCAACCGGTATCCTCGCCCTTGAGGAAGTGGCCGAAGAACCGCTTCTGCAGCAGCTCGCCGTATTTGCTGTAAAAGTGGGTAAAATGCGTGTCGCCGTGCACTTCCAGCCATTTTTGCTCGGAGCCGGCGCGCAAAAAACCCTCGAAATTGCCGCGCGTGTGCAGCCCCATACCGCCCCAATTCGCCGCTGACAGAAGTGGCACCTCGATCTCTTCGAGGGCGGCCTTGCGCGCGGCGTAATAGCAGTCATGCAAGCGGCGCCGTTTTGCTTCGCCCGGCGGATCAGCGCGGCGCTTGGCGAGCTCCCTTTCCGGCAGCGTATCCGGCCCGGCGATCGGCTCTCCGGTCAATGCGCTTTTGGCGCCGCGACTGCCGACGCCGTGCTGCACGCTCGCCACTTGCCGCGGATGCCAGCTGTTGAGAAAGTCGCAGAGAATGCCGCCGTGGCGAGCAACCTCGCGGTAATAATCCGATGAGCCCTCCCAGATGCACAGGGCGGCAAGGTGCGGCGGCTTGAGCGCGCCGACGGTCCATTGATTCATCGCATAATAGGAAATGCCGTTGAGCCCGACGTTGCCGTTGCTAAAATCCTGCGTGCCGGCCCATTCAATGCACAGATACAGATCGCGCGCCTCGCGCGGCGACCAGACGTCCAAAAAACCTGGCGAGCGGCCGGCGCCACGCGAATCGACCCGCACGCAGGCATACCCGTCCGGCACCCATTTCTCCGGGTCGACCAATTCCCAGTTTTGGTACTTGTTGCTCGAGCCGACGAGCACTTCCGGCGCCGCTTTGACGAGCCGCGCCCAATTGCCCTTATAGCCTTCCTGGAAGGCGAGCCCCTTGGCGTAAGGACCGTAGCTGAGAATGACCGGGTATTTGCCCTCCGGAATGGGGCGAAACAGGTCGGCGCGCAGGATCACGCCGTCGTCCATGGCAATCGGCGCATCCCAGTCGATGCGCATGCCATCGCGAGTTTCCGATTTCATTTTGCTATCGAGCCATGCGGGCCGCACAGTGGGCCTACGCTATCACGCTCTCGAGGCTGCTGGCGATGGCGGCCGGTATTGGCGTCGCCGGTCAGAGGCGGCGCGAACGACGGCGATTGGCGGCCACAGCCGCGATTTCACCGGCATGTCACGGTGGAGCGGCTGAAATCGTCTGACCAGCTTTCCGCGATGCCGCATCAATCGCATTGCCGACAGGCGGGTTTTCGCGTTCGGGAAACACCCTTGTATCAAGCTGGCATGCCTGCTCGCCGGCATCGGCGCAAGCCTGACATAATGGAAATCAGCGCTCGCCGATCTCGCGCAGGATTTCCGCCGTGTGCTCGCCGAGCCGTGGCGCCGGCCGGTCGGACGCCATCGCGGCGCCGTCGAGCACGATTGGCGTGCGCACGCCAGGGACCGTGCCGCCCTTGGCGGCGGGGCAATTCAGTTCAAGCTTCATGCCGCGGTGAATGACCTGCGGGTCGGAGAACACCTGTTGGAGATCGTTGATCGCGCCGGCAGGCACGCCGGCGGCTTCGAGCCTATCCAAGAGCTCGTCCCGCTTCATGAGCGAGGTCAGCGCGGTGAGCCGGCCCACGAGCTCGGCGCGATGAGCGAGCCGTCCCTTGTTGTCCTTGTAATCCGGCACTTCGGCGAGCTGCGGTTCTCCCAGAATGCCGCATAGCTTGATGAACTGCGCATCGTTGCCGGTGGCGACGATGATGTGGCCATCGGCCACCGGAAAGACCTGATAGGGAACAATGTTGGGATGGGTATTGCCGATGCGCTTGGGGACTTCGCCCGAAACTAGATAATTGAGCGCCTGGAAGGCCAGCACCCCGACGGTGGAATCGACTAGAGCGGCGTCCACAAAGCAGCCTTTCCCGGTCTTTTGCCGCCGCGCCAGCGCGGCGAGGATGCCGACGGTCGCGTACACGCCGGAAAAGATATCGGAAACCGGGATGCCCGCGCGCATCGGCTCCCCGTCGGCGGTGCCGGTCAGTCCCATGATACCGCCTATGCCCTGCGCCATGAGGTCGTAGCCGGGGCGAAGGGCGTAGGGGCCGGTCTGGCCGAAGCCGGTCACCGAACAATAGATCAGCTGCGGAAAATCCGCCGCGAGACTCCCATGATCCAGTCCAAACTTCTTCAGGCCGCCGACCTTGAAATTCTCGATCAGCACGTCCGAGCGGGAGGCAAGCTTTCTGACGATGCGCTGCCCTTCGGGCGTGTCGAAATCGAGCTCGATCGAGCGCTTGCCGCGGTTGGTGCAATGAAAATAGGCCGAGGCCAGGTGGCCGCCCTCGGCGGCGGGCACGAAGGGGGGGCCCCAAGCCCGGGTATCGTCGCCGGCAGCCTTGCGCTCGACCTTGATCACGTCGGCGCCGAGGTCGGCGAGAATTTGTCCGGCCCATGGCCCGGCCAGGATGCGGGCCAGCTCCAAAACGCGCAGACCAGCCAATGGACCCGGCATCACTTTCATCCTCATTTGCGAGCCGAAACGCAGCGCAACCCGGCTTAAGGGCAGCGCCGCCGCTTAACTGACGCAGGCGGGCGGCTTTGTCCACCACGCTTCTCAGCAAACTTCGCGGCGGGTAAGGTGGCTTGCCCTGCCAGCGCCAACTTGTCACCGCCGACGGCGATGACTAGCTAATTTTCGGCGCAAAATTCAAAGGTGCCGGGGCGGATGGAACACACACGGTGAACTCCTCTTTTTTCAGCGACATGCTGCAGAGCATCGCCGACCGCGGCCGCGCACTGATCGCCCGCCGCGAGCCGGCGCGCGAGCGCTCCACGGGCCTAGTCGACCTTTGTGAGACGCTGCTATCCGGCCGCGGCGAGGCCTCCGGCGTGGCGCTGGCGCGCGATATCCTCGCCCGCTACGCCGCGCTGACCATCGGACCGCGCATCGCCTTCTTCGAAGCGCTGGAAAGGACGTTCGGCCATGATCGCGGCCCCATCGAGGCGGCGGTTGCTGCGTACCGCGCCTCGCCATCGGCGGCCACCGCCGCCGAACTGCATCGCGCCAGCGAGCCGCGGCGGCTCGAACTGTTTCGGCGGCTCAACCTTGCACCGGGCGGCACGGCCGCGCTGGTGCGCATGCGCGAGCAGCTTATGGACGCCATGGATCACCGCGACGATCTCGCCGCGATCGACAATGATTTCATTCATCTGTTCTCGTCCTGGTTCAATCGCGGCTTTTTGGTGCTGCGCCGCATCGACTGGTCGACGCCGGCGGTGATCCTGCAGAAAATCATTCAATATGAGGCGGTGCATCAAATCCGCGACTGGGATGACCTGCGCCGGCGCATCGACCTGCCTGACCGACGCTGCTATGCGTTTTTTCATCCGGCGCTCGTCGATGAGCCGTTGATCTTTGTCGAAGTGGCACTGACGCGCGAGATTCCGGCCGCGATCGCGCCAATCCTTGCCGACAAGCGGGACGTGGTTGATCCCGAGCGCGCCACGACAGCGACGTTCTACTCGATCACCAATTGTCAGCGCGGCCTTTCCGGCGTGAGCTTCGGGCATTTTCTCATCAAACAGGTGGTTGAAGAGGTATCTCGCGAAGTGCCGCGCGTCTCCACCTTCGTCACACTCTCGCCGGCGCCGAACTTCGCCGCATGGCTCAAGCGCGAGCGCGCGCAGGAGAACTCGACCGCGCTCGACGAAGAAGATCGCGAGACGCTCGCGGCGCTCCACAATCCCGACTGGCCGCGGACGCCGGAGGTTGCCGAAGCCGTGCGCGAGCCGCTGTTGCGCGCAGCCGCCTGGTACTACATGCGCGCGCGCAACGGCCGCGGACTGCCGGTCGACGCAGTCGCCCGCTTCCATCTTGGCAACGGCGCGCGGCTCGAGCGGCTCGATTGGCTCGGCGACACCTCCGAGCGGGCGCTGGCGCAGTCGCACGGTCTGATGGTCAATTACCGCTACGAGCTCGATTATATCGAGCGGAACCACGAGGCCTACGCGCAGCAGCGCGCCGTCGTGGCCGCGAGCGCAGTGACCCGCCTGCTGCGCTCGCCGGTGCGCGAGATCGTGCCGATTTCGGGTTGATTCTGCCGCGCGTCATTCTGGTGCGGAGCGCGGCGAGCAACCCGGAAGCCATATTCAAGGACTGCGAAATCGGCGCGGATGGTGATTGGTCCGGACTCGCCGTCCCGCGGCTACTCGTCCCGCGCGCTTCGGCGGACTCCGAAGCTCGCATGACAAGCCTAGCAGGGTCGCAGCGAGGCGGATTGGCGGCCAAACAAGAGCGATCATGCCCGACCTGCTCGGCGTTCTCGAAACGGTTCTCTATGTCGACGCGTTCGAGCGCGCATGCCCGTTCTACGAACAGGTGCTCGGGCTCAACAGTATCTATCGCGATGAGCGGCTCTGCGCCTATGATGTCGGCAGACGCAGCGTGCTGCTGCTGTTTCTGCGCGGCCATTCGCTGACGACAATACGCCTGCCCGGCGGCACCATTCCGCCGCACGACGGTGGCGGGCCCGTGCACATCGCGTTCTCGATTGCGGCCGACGCGCTGGCGACGTGGGAAGCAAAACTCGCCGATGCGGGCATCGTCATCGAAGGTCGCACCAAATGGCCGCGCGGCGGCGAAAGCATCTATTTCCGTGACCCCGACCGCCATCTGGTCGAACTCGCTACGCCGGGACTCTGGCCAGGGTATTAGCCTCCGGCTCGGTGGCGAGGGGTCGCGAGTGACGAGCGCGACCCGCCCTTAAGCCCTTCAATGCTTATGATTTCCCATAGACTGGCACGATCGCGCCGCGAGTCACTCGGTTTTCAGGCGAGGCCAAAAAAGCAATCGTGGCCGCGACCTCCTCGACCTTCGGCCACAGGGAAAAGTCGGCACCCGACATGGCCGCGCGATTGCCCGGCGTGTCCATGATCGATGGCGCCACCGCGTTGACCAGAATGCCGCTCTGGACGACTTCCTCGGCCAGTGCCGCGGTGAGCGCGGCGACTGCCGCTTTGCTCGCCGTGTAGGCAACCATGCCGGCCCCGGTGCGCCATTCTAGGCCGGCGCGCGCGCTCACATTGACGATGCGGCCACCGGCGCCGGCCATCGTCTTGATGGCGGCGCGGCAGCACAGGGCGCAGCTCAAGAAATTCATATCGATCTGCTGCCGCAGCGTGACCGCCGTGCTGTCGCGCAATGGCCCTGCCGCGAAGCCGCCGGCAATATGGATCGAGGCCCATAGCGGCGCGATGTCCTGATAAAGCTGGGTGACGGCTGCCTCATCGGCCAAATTGCCGCTGATCGCCGCCCGCACCTGCTTGTGGTCGCGTAGCCGGAAGCGCTGCGCCTCGGCCTCATCAAAGCAGGGCACGTGGCAGAGCGCGCCCGCGTCGACCAAGGCCGAGACCACGGCCGTGCCGAGCGCGCCGGCGCCGCCGGTGACTACGACGTTGCGATCACGCAAATCCATGGTGCATCTTCGCCGATCTTAGCGAGATTGTCATGACGAGTCCGTCGCCTGAAGGCGAGGGCTTTTTAAGCAAGCGACGCGGCAACCCGCCCGCTTAACGCTCCAAGGCTGCATCCCAGGCCGACCAGCATTGCGGTTAAGGACTGAGCCGCAGTCGCAGGCGTGTTCTCTGTCGACAAGCGTCTGGAGGGCAATCTGGTCGCACTCAGGGCATTGTTGGCTTGGGCCACGCGGGTTAACTCTGACCGCCAGACCCGTTCCTTGCGCGCAAATTTCTATGGCGATGTTGAGTAACGAGCCCAGAAAGGAGACGCAGTGGCTGATTTCGATCTCGCAGTGATCGGCGGCGGCATCAACGGGGCTGGCATTGCACGCGACGCGGCCGGCCGCGGATTGCGCGTCATCCTGGTTGAGCAAAGCGACCTTGCTAGCGGCAGCTCATCGGCCTCTTCGAAACTCATTCATGGCGGCTTGCGCTATTTGGAGCACGGCGAACTGCGCTTGGTGCGCGCGGCGCTCAGCGAACGCGAAGTGCTGTTGCGCGCGGCGCCGCATCTCATCCGGCCGCTGCGCTTCGTGCTGCCGCTCAACGCGGCGCGGCGTTCACCGCTGGCGCTGCGGCTCGGTCTGTTGCTTTATGACTGGCTTGGTCGGCGCAAGATTCTGCCCGGAACGCGCGAGCTTGATCTTCTGACCGACGCGGCTGGCCACCCGCTGCGCAACATATTTCACGAAGCTTTCGAATATTCCGACTGCCTCGCCGACGACGCGCGTCTCGTCATGCTCAATGCCGTGGATGCAGCCGAACGCGGCGCGGCGATCCGCACGCGCACGCGCTGCAAGTGCGCCGAACGCAGCGAGATCTGGCGGCTCATTGTCGACACGCGCGGCACGCGCGATGAAGTCACCGCGCGGGTGCTGGTCAACGCCGCCGGCGCCTGGGTCGAAACCGTAACTGAGACCGTACTGCGGCAGAAGTCGCCAGGCCGCCTGCGGCTCGATCAGGGCAGCCACATCGTTGTGCGCGCGCTCTACGAGCACGACCGCGCCTACATTCTGCAGGCTGCCGAGCGTCGCGTGGTGTTCGCCATCCCGTTCGAGCGCGATTTTACGCTGATTGGCACCACCGACCGGAGTTTTTCGGGCGACCCCGGCACGGTGGTGCCGACAGCATTGGAAATCGAATACCTGTGCGGGGTCGTCAACGAATATTTCCGCACCTCAATCAGCGCCGCCGACGTTGTGTGGGCGTTCGCCGGCGTGCGCGCGCTCTACGATGACGGTGCCCACAAACCGCAGGACATCGGCCGCGAATATGAACTGCTGCTCGACGAGCGCTTTGGCGAGGCGCCGTTGCTCACGGTCTATGGCGGCAAGGTGACCACCTACCGGAGGCTCGCCGAGGACGCCCTCGATCGGCTCGCGCATTTCTTCCCGCGCTCACGCCGTTGGACGGCGAACAGCCCGCTGCCGGGCGGAGATTTCGCCCATGACGGCCTCGAAGCGCTCACCGCGCGCACGCTCGACCGTTGGGCATTTCTCACCCGTGACCACGCGTGCCGGCTGGTGCGCGCCTACGGGACCCGCGTCGCGCACGTGCTCGGCGATGCGCATCGGCTCGATGATCTCGGTCAGCGTTTCGGCGCCGACCTGACCGCCACCGAGCTGCGCTATCTGATGCAGAAGGAATGGGCGGAGAGTGCGGACGACGTCCTGTGGCGGCGCTCGAAACTCGGTCTGCGCTTTTCCCCGGCAGAGTGCGACAGGCTCGCCCGTTTCATGGCGCAAACTTCAGCGGCTCGGCATGCCCGCGAAAGCGGGTCGGCGCCAACGTAGCGTTCCGCGCAGCGCCTCATCTTAAAGCGAACGCTCACCAAAATCGTCCAACTCGGGGCTCGGCCGGCCACGCCGCGCGGCTCGCCATCACCCGGGGATGCGTGCATTCAGAGGCCCAAGCTGCGCACTCATGAGCGAGGCAGAGGCGGCGAACGCGCCTCGCGCGCTGCTGGGCGACCCGTCGCTTCAGCTCACGCGCCCGCGACTTTACGCCCTAGCATCGCACGATCGCCGCCATTCCGATTCCCTCTCGTCAATCACATGCGCTAGTACATGAGAGCGAAAGTTTTGACTCCAGTGATGGAGACATTTAGCGAGTTGAATCACCCCATGTTGTGGCATGGCGAATCCGGAGCGGAGAGAGGAGGCGACCATGCCACGATCGGGTGCCGAGGCGATAACCGTTTCGGCCGAGCAGCGCGAGGCTCTGGAGCGGCTGGTGCGTACCCCTTCCACCCCGCAGCAGTTGGCCTTGCGTGCCCAGATGATCCTGCGGGCAGCGGACAGTGTGGGCGTACGCCCGGGAGCTGGATGTATGGCCGAAGACCGTCCGATATTGGCGGAAACGATGGCGGCAGGCTGCGGACGGACAATCGAGTGCCGGGCGGCTTGCCGATGCGCCACGCTCGGGAGCTCCGGCCACCTTTCACGCCGGAGGAAATTTGCGCCGTTGTTTCGATGACCTGCGAGAAGCCGTCGGACGGCGAGCGGCCGATCAGCCGGGCGCCAGCGGGAGATTGCCGACGAGGCGATGCGACGCGGTATCGTCAAGAAGATCTCGCAGCGCTCAGCGGGGCGCTTTTTAAAAAAGAGACCGACCTCAAGCCGCATCGCGTACGATACTGGCTGACGCCGAAGCCCGATCCCGCCTTCGACGCCAAGTGTGGCGATTATCTGCGAGGTCTACAAGGCCGCCGCGGGCGCCGACGACACTCACGCACGATCTCGATCGACGAGATGACCGGTATTCAGGCCCTGGAGCGCATCGCACCGGGCTTGCCGATGCTGCCGGGCAAGGTCGAGCGGCGAGAATTCGAATATCGTCGGCACGACACTCAGACCTTGATCGCCGCCTTCAATGTCACCACCCGCAACACCCGGACCGAAAAGGATTTCACCCGCTTTCTCCGCAGAGTGCTGAGCACCGCCCCGACCGCCCGCTGGGATATCGTCTGCGAAAATCTCAATATTCATCTCTCAGAAATCAGTCGTCCGGCTGGTGGGCCCGGATCTGCGACGTTAGGACAAGCTCGGCGTCAAAGGCAGGTCCGGTGTGCTGGCTTCGAAGGCCACTCGCACTGCCTTCCTCGGCAAGAAGCACCATCGCGTCACCTTCCACTTCACGCCCCGTCACGCCTCATGGCTCAACCAAATCGAGATTTGGTTCTCGATCCTCGTCCGCAACCTCCTTCGCCGCGGCCACTTCACCTCCAAAGAAGGATCTGCGTACCAAGATCGAGCAGTTCATCGCTTACTTCAACGTTACCATGGCAAAGCCCTTCCGGCTGGACCATGGCCGAAAAACCCCTAACCGGGTGACCAGATGAGTTCCTACAATTCCGCTCGGATGTACTAGGTTCGCCGCACGCTCGCGGCTGGAACGCCGCGCGGTTCGTGTCCCTGGAGTATAGATGCACAGCGCCGGAGCAAATCAGGCGTTCACCTCCACGACCGAAGGCAGCCCGCGCCCCCTGCTGCGGATCGAAGGCCTCACCAGGCGCTTCGGCGACTTTGTCGCGGTCGATCAGCTCTCGCTCGACATTTATCCGGGCGAGTTCTTCGCCCTGCTCGGTCCCTCGGGTTGCGGCAAGACCACGTTGTTGCGGCTGATCGCGGGCTTTGAACGGCCGAACGCCGGCCGCATCCTGCTCGACAGCGTCGATCTCGCGCCGGTGCCGCCCTACCGCCGCCCAGTCAACATGATGTTTCAGAGCTACGCGCTGTTTCCGCATCTTTCGGTCGAGGCCAATGTCGCTTTCGGCCTCAAGCAAGAGGGACTGCCGCGGCAGGAGATCTGCGGCCGAGTTGCCGACATGCTGGCGCTGGTCAAGTTGGAAAAGTTCGGCGCCCGCAAGCCGCACGAACTCTCCGGCGGTCAGCGCCAGCGCGTGGCGCTGGCGCGCGCGCTGGTCAAACGCCCGCGCGTGCTGCTGCTCGACGAGCCTCTGGCGGCGCTCGACAAGAAGCTGCGCGACGCCACGCGCTTCGAGCTCATGGAATTGCGGCGCGAGCTCAAGCTCACCTTCGTAATCGTCACCCACGATCAGAACGAAGCAATGATCGTTGCCGACCGTATCGCCCTGATGGATCGTGGCCGGCTTGTGCAGGTCGGCGCCCCGGCCGAAATCTACGAACGGCCGACTTCGCGCTGGGTGGCGGACTTCGTCGGCGACATCAATCTGTTCGAAGGCCGCGTCGCCGATGACCGCACCAGCGTCGAGGGCACGGCGGCGGGCCGGCTGCGGGTCGCCACGCCGATCGCCGCCGAGCCGCGCACCGTCGTCTGGGCGGCGGTGCGGCCCGAACGCCTGCGGATCGTGCGCGACCCGCCGGCCCCCGGCGCGGAGAATAGTTTATCCGGAACCGTTGCCGAAATCGGCTATCTGGGCGACCAGTCGCTCTATCAGGTGCGACTTGCCGATGGTTCGCGGATCAAGGCCGCGGCCACCAATACCGGCGGCAAGCGCATACCTGCCGTCGGCGAAAATGTCTGGCTGAGCTTTTCGCCCGAGGCGGCCATCGTGCTCACGCGATGAGCGCTGACCCGATCAGGCTCATGATGGACAAGACGCACGCCAAGCCCAAACGGCCGCTCGCCCGCAAGCTGGTGGCGGCGATTCCCTACGCTTGGCTCGTGATCTTCTTCCTCCTGCCGTTCGCGATCGTGCTCAAGATTAGCCTGTCGCAGAGCGCGATCGCGCTGCCGCCCTATACGCCTGTGCTTGATCTCGCGGCAGGCTGGCGCGGAATCGTGGACTTCGTCACCGGACTGTCCTTGGACAATTACCGGCTCATCGGTTCCGATCCGCTTTATCTGTTGTCCTACGTGAAGAGCGTCGAAATCGCCGCGTTCTCTACGTTGCTCTTGCTCGTCATCGGCTATCCGATCGCCTACGGCATCGCGCGGACGCCGCGGCGGCTGCAAGCAGTCCTGGTGATGCTCGTGGTGCTGCCGTTCTGGACCTCGTTTCTCATCCGCATCTATGCATGGATGAATATTCTGCAGCGCGACGGCCTGCTCAATCAGCTGTTGATGGGGCTGCACATCGTGCGCGAGCCGCCGGTCTGGCTATCGACCAATATCGCAATCTATATCGGCATCGTCTATTCCTATTTGCCGTTCATGGTGCTGCCGCTCTATGCGGTGCTGGAGAAACTTGATCAATCGCTCGTCGAAGCGGCGGCCGATCTCGGCTGCCCGCGCTGGCGGACGTTCTGGCTCGTGACGCTGCCGCTGTCCGCCCCGGGCGTGCTCGCCGGCGCGCTGCTCTGCTTTATTCCGATCGTCGGCGAGTTCGTCATTCCCGACCTGCTCGGGGGCTCGCGCACGCCGATGATTGGGCAAACGATCTGGATGGAATTTTTCGGCAACAAGGATTGGCCGAGCGCAGGAGCGGTGGCGATGGCGCTGGTGTGCCTTTTAGTGACCCCGATCGTCCTTTTTCAACACCAGGCGGTGCGCGCGCTGGAGCGCGACTGACGATGCGCAAAGTATCGGCTTTCAATGTGTCAGCCGTCGTGCTCGGCATCGCGTTTCTCTACCTGCCGATCGTCATCCTAGTGACCTACTCGTTCAACGCGTCGCGTCTGGTCGCGGTGTGGGGCGGCTGGTCGACGCGGTGGTACGCGGAGCTTGCCGGCGACGCGGCGATCCTGCAGGCGGCGTTCATCAGCGTACGCGTCGCTTTGGTGTCGGCCAGCGCGGCGACGCTTCTCGGTACGCTCGCGGCCGTGACACTGGTACGTTTCGGCCGCTTTCGCGGGCGGCTTCTATTCGCTTCGATGATTTACGCCCCCCTGGTCATGCCCGAAGTCATCACCGGGCTGTCGCTTCTGCTCCTGTTCGTGGCGATCGCGGTCGACCGTGGATTTTGGACCGTGGTAATCGCCCACACCACCATGGCAATGTGTTTCGTGACCGTCATCGTGCAGTCGCGCCTGATCGACTTTGACACGAGCCTCGAGGAAGCCGCCATGGATCTCGGCGCGCCGCCGCTGGCGACCTTTCTCTCGGTCACGTTGCCACTGATCCTGCCAGCCATCGCGGCGGCCTGGATGTTATCGTTCGCGCTGTCGCTCGACGATCTGGTGATCGCGAGCTTTACCACCGGGCCGGGCGCAACCACCCTGCCCATTCGCATCTATTCGGAAGTGCGCTTAGGCGTTAAGCCGGAAATCAACGCGGTATGCAGCATCTTCATTGCCACGGTCGGCATTGCGGTCTTGACCGCTTCGCTGTTTACCAAGTTCACCACGGCAAGAGGAACGGCGGCGCAGGTAAAGCCGTGACCCAGCTGGGCAACCGGACGCGATTAACGTCACACGACCGTCCCGGATCGGACCGCGCCAGGTCAATTAGCAAAAGCACCGGAGCGCGACGTCTCGGCCTATGGGCCATGACCCGTGTCGGCCGGCGCGGCCGGGCCCGCCGGCGGCATGGCCGAAGCTGGCGCGGGCGTTGCCTCCGGCGCGGCAAAGAGCTGATCGATCACCGAGCGCACGGCCTCGCCGGCGGAGTGGCGCTTGACCGCTTCGAGCAGCGGCGCGGCGGCATTGGAGCGGCGGATCAGGCTCGAAGCGTCGGGCAGCATGATCGGATCGTCCCATGGCCCCTGGACCACGAAGGGTAAATCGAACTCGTTCGCGGAGGCGGTGGAAACCAGCGACGCGGTACCCGCGAGATCGAGCTCGCGGCTCGGCACCGAGGCCTGGCCCGTCATGGTCAGCCGCACGGCCGGGCCGTCGATATGCAGATTGTCGACGTTCATCATCCCGCGTTTGATGCTGATATTGAGCGCGAGCTTGTCGAACTTTGTGCGGCCGCTGCGGAAGTCGCCATTGCCGGAGAGCGGACGTTTTTCCAGTCGGCGCAGCAATTCCTCGACATTGATGCCGGCGAGCGCGCCATCATGGGCGTTGACGCTGGCCGTGCCGGTTAAGGTGTGGGTCAGGGCCCATACCGACGGGCCGGAGCCGCCCACATCGAGCGCGAGCGAGCCGCGCCCTTCCAGCTTGTGCAGCCCGAACAGCTGGTCGAGGCAGCTGGCAAGGTCGACGTCGCTAAATTGCACGTTGGAACTCACTTCGACGCCGTTGTCCGCAGTACCGATCCCGAACGATCCGGTCACCACGCCGCCGAACGACTGCGATTCACCGATGGTCACGGCGAGCTTGCCGCTGCGCACGTTGGCCGCAACCGCCGTGCGTCCGAACTGCGCCCGGGCCACTTTGATGCTGGCCGCGGATAACCGCAGATCGAGGTCGAAATCGGAAAGTCCGTCGACCGTGATCGGCAACCGATCCCATGTGCGGTTAGCCCCGGCGATCAAACGGGTGCCGGCGACGTAGGGGCTCAGATCGAGCGAGTCCGACGCGAGCGTCGCTTCGATGGCATGGTGATCATCGGTGGCGAACGTGAGCACGCCCTCGGCCCTGTTGCCGTCGAGCTCGACATTGGCATTGGTCAGCGAGATGACCCCCTTATCGATGCTGCCCCCCGCGCGCAGCGCAAATCGCTGGAAGCCGCCGAACGGCAGCTCCGGTTTGCCGGTCCAGCGCAAGGCCTCCCGCAGCGACGGCGAATCGACGTCCAACCTGCCTTGCACCTTCAATGTGGGCCGGCCGCTGGCGGTGCCGTCGAACATGACGTCGAGCGGTGTCGAGGCGAGCCGCAGCTTCATCCCTGAAGAGTGACCGGTGAGCGCCGCCTCGAAATCGCTGAGCGCCAGGCTGGCATTGACCGGTTCGCCATGCCAAACAAACAAGCCATTCGCGGCGAAGCTGCGCGAGATCGATGGCCAAGCGACCTGAAATTCAACATTATGCAGGCGCTGCGTGATCTGCCGGCCGTCGTCGCGAACGATGACTGTGCCATCGTGGATGCCAATCTCGGAGAACGAGGCTGCGCGTCCGGGATTTGGTTCAACCGCCTGTGCCAGCGCCGCAGTCAGACCCGACCAGTTGGAGCGACCGTCGGACGCGAAAGTGACATTGATGGTCGGGCGCAGCAGCGTCACGTCGGCGATTTCAACATCGCCGGCGAGCAGGGGGAAATAGCGCAGGCGCGCTATCATTCCGCCAGCTGTGACCAGGGGTTGCACACCGCTCCCGCCGAGCACCACGTCATGGAAGGTTACCGACGCGTGCGGAAACAGCGAAACCGAAACCTCCCCGCGCAGCATCGGATCGAGACCAGTCGCGGCTTGGATCTGCTTTCTGACGGAATCGCGGATCGTTGCGGTCGGAATCAGAAAAGACGATGCGATCAACGCTACAAAGGCCGCCCCGGCCAAGGCGGCAGCGGCAATCGCGAAGCGCTTTGTGCCTAGAGCCGCGGTCACGAGACGCATTTTTCCGAGTGTTGCGGAACTAACTGAGCCTAACAACTGCAGGCATTTTGAACATGCCGGCTATCTGTGTCGGATTCGTGACCTCACGCCGCGGGCTGCAGTGTTGAGGCCGGCCGAAGGTGAAGCCAAACCTGCCGGAATTCAGGTCCTTACCGCGCGCAGCGCTCGCCGGCAGGGCTGCCGGCTCCTCCTCAACGCGCCACCGCTTGCAACGGCCACTTCCCGTGCGCCTGCGACACTTCGGCGATCAACTTGTTGATAATGGACTCTCCGAAGGAGTCAAAATTTTTTGCCACCCTAATGAATGCGCTCGGGCCGCCGATGACGTTGTTGCGGTAATAGTTCTCAAGACCCCCCGGCGGGTTGGTATGGGCCGGGTTCCAGGGCATCGGATTGTCGCTGAGAATCGGCAGGCCGTTGATGGTGACCCCTTTGCCGACAGCCTCGTCGCGCGAGGCGGTCACCTGACGGCCAGAATTATTGGTCCCGTCGCCGGACACATCGATGGTGCGGCGGGCCGCCTCGAACGGCGCAACAGCGAATTGTGCCATGGCGAAATCGATTCCGCCACTGATCGAGGTGCGGTCGGCGAACGAGCGCGGCGCTTCCAAGAGCTGGTCGCCGAAGCTTTTCGCCGTCGCATCATCGCCGATGGCGGTCCAATTGATCACCACGCGCTCGTTGCCCTCGCCCGACCACTCGACGAATGCCACCGCGACGCGGCCTTGCGGACCCGAGCGGATGGCCTCGAGCACGCGCTGATTGGCGAGGGCAGCGACGTATCCTTGACGCTGCAGCTGAAACTTTCTCTCGTCGACGCTGCGCGACACGTCGGCGGCAAGCACCAACAGGAGATCCACCTTTTGCGCCGCCAGTGCCGCCGTCGGCACCAGCAGAAGGCCGGCGAGCAGCAGGCCCAGGAACATTCGGCACGCCCGCATGGTCGCAGGCTCGGCGGCGAAAAAGGCGGAAATCCGGCCTGCGCGCACCCGGTTCATCACACCTGCGTGGGCAAGTGCGCGGGAATGTTGCGCGCTGCGCCAGTCTTGAATGCTCTCGGCCGCTCTGGGCAGCGAGCACGGGCGAGGATCCGACGGGTTGCGCCCTCGGGCGCGCTTTCGTCATCCCGACGCTGAGCGCGCACTGCCGCACGGCACGCCCCGACGAACCGCCTCAGGCGCCTCCAGCTCGTCGCCGGAGCGCGCCAATGATGGCATCGGGCAACGCCGGCTGAATAGGAGGCCAGACGACAGCCAGATGGCATTTTTGTGCAACGCAATAACTTCTATTGCAATGCACCCTGCGCTTGATTATATTGGCTGTCAAGCGAAGTAGAAAGTGCAGCCAGTCACAATCTATAATTGTGATTTGGACCCGTGTAACATTGGCCTTGTGCGGCGGGCGGCGAGGCCAACGAAAGTCCCATGAGCCCCGAAGAGCAAAGAAGAAACACTTAAGGATACCTGTCATGGCGGACGCCACAACAACAACTTCCCAGAAAGTAAGGACGAGCAAGCCGGCCTCGAGCGCGTTCGAGATGCCGAAATTCGAGATGCCAAAATTCGAGATTCCGAAGGTCGAGATGCCGGCGGCCTTCCGCGAATTCGCTGAGCGCGGCGTAGCCCAGTGCAAGGATACCTATGAAAAAATGAAAGCGGCGGCTGAAGAGGCCACTGACGTGCTTGAGAACACCTATTCGAGCGCCACGAAAGGCGCTTCCGATTACGGCTTGAAGGTGATCGAAGCGGCGCGCGTGAACACCAACGCGGCTTTCGACTTTGCTGGCGAGCTGATTACCGCCAAGACGCTGTCGGAGGTCATCGAATTGTCGAGCACCCATGCGCGCAAGCAGTTCGAGGAGTTCAGCCGCCAGACCAAGGAACTCACGGCGCTGGCGCAGAAGGTCGCCACCGACACTGCCGAGCCGATCAAGAACGGCATGAACAAGGCGTTAAACAAGGTCGGTTGATTAGCGCGACCTGAATGCATCGCGGCCCAAAGGGTGCGAGGAAAGCCCGGATTTGCCCGGGCTTTTTGCTTCCAGGGCCCTAAGGCACTTTCGCCAGAACTCTTCGCCGCGTTCATGGCGCGGGGCAGTCGCGCCCAGGACGGGGGCAACGCGTCTTGCCAAAATTGGGCCCGCCCCATAGTTTCCTCCCCTCAGTGGCCGCGCGCCGTGCAGCTGTAGCTCAGTTGGTTAGAGCGCCTGACTGTGGATCAGGAGGTCGGTAGTTCGAATTTACCCAGCTGTACCAGCAAATTCAAAGGCTTAGTTAATTTCGCTATTTCGCTCTTCCACGTAGACTGTCGGGCTAACCAGCGGCTAATCAGACGTTCGAGTTGCGCCGCCGATCTACCCCGGCAGCAGCCACTGCCCGCACTGCGTGCGCACCGCGAGCGCATCGGCAGCCACGATCAGCAGGTGCATGGGAATCGCGGCGGCCTGAGCGGCGGCCTCGATCGCAGCGCCCCGGCTTCGGGCCGCTGGCGAGCTGCGCACGCACGAGCGCCTGTGCCTGCGCCGACGGCTTTGGTGGCTTTGACGACGACGCCAAATTTACGTTCTGGTCAGCAGGTTGATGGTGAACGACGCCGAAATCGGAATCCTCGCTGTTGCCAAAGACGATGGTTGAGCGGACCGAATGACGTCACCGGTTGGTGTGGGATTGGATCGGGTTCGACGTGGAGCGCTTCTAGGTCCGCAACTCGCAGGCGGAATTGGCCTGCGTCAGGAAACACGGATACTGCTGCATCGAAGCAAGCACGAGAGAAGCGATAAGACTAGCGGCACCAGCAACGTTAGCGTAGTCGCGTAGATCGAAGTCCATTCCGAATTAACGATGCCTCCTTTCACCTCGATACAGCACCACAAGAATAAACCTGTACCAGCAAAGACGAAAAGAGCGCCCCAGCCGCCAACTGGCCGAGACGCCCTTTCGTGAAAAGGAGATCATCTATGGAGTTACCGGAGCGACCCGGCGGCACGCATCCTAACGAAAAGCCTGCGTGATGAGACGCTCACGCGCCTCACCAACGAAGTAATCACATCCGCGAGTCTTGCCAGAAGCTTGCTGCCCAAAATCGATTCGGTTTCTGATTCGGTCAGCGGCCGGAATCTCGGCGGCACGCGGGAGCCCTCGGCCTGGGCCGCGCACTCGGCAGCGATGGCGCAAGCTTCTTGACCTGCCATCGAATGGCGGCGATGCGGAGGCAGAGTCTCATCTTTAGGACGTTGCGATTGCCTTTAGGACGTTGCGATTGCCGCGATCAGGACACCGAGAAACCGAGCGCCACGAAGCGCGCATACCTCCGGCGTCGCTGCGCGGGTGCCCCGCACAGGCCATCGCGCGCCCTGCGCGCCACTAACCTAAAAGTATAAACTACTGGCACAATCGTACAATCGCTTCCCTAGTCTTGCGGCGCGCAGAGTTGAATTCGCCCCACAAGCAGGAGAAGACCGATGACCAACAAGTCAAAGCTTGGCGCAATTGCCTTTATGGCCGCAGTCGGCCTTGCGTTCCCGGCAGCCGCTCAATACGGCTCGGAATACAGCCCGTCAGCCACGGGTGGTGGCAGTGCCGGCTACAATCACGGCCTCAAGTACTATCGCTTGAAGCGGCACCATCCGCATACCTCGGTCAAACCGAAACAGCGGATGAACCAACCGGCAGCTACTGGAAAGGGCAATGGGTAACATGATTTTTGACGCGGGGATCTGAAGACCCCGCGGCGGCCGTTCGGCGAGGTCGGGGTCGCTTGTCGCCTCTTCTTTGCATGGGCGGCGGACGCGTATGGCTAGGTGTTATCCAGTGTCCGCCATAGCGTCCGCGGCGCTCGCTAAACCATTTCGGCGCGCCCGCAACGCTGCGAGTACGTCCGGTTCAAAACCTTGTGCCACCGGGCAAGCTTCGGATGGTAGGCGTCGGCGAGACGCTTGGCGACAACGCCCTCAAGGTCGGCGTCGACCGCCGCCCGGTAGAGCGCCCGCCCTTCGCCGACCACGCCGTTGGTGAGCGCGATCCAGTCCTCGGCGCGTTTGCCGAGTTGGGCCAACCCGCCTTACGCTCCCGAAGCGGCTGCGATCGGATATCCACGCCATCGGCCACCAGCAGGTCAAAGGCCACGTAGGTCGGACGGCGGCGCCCAAACAGCAGCGCGTCGAACAGAGGGCGCCCGGCATCGTCGAGGACAACAAGCTCGCCGTCGAAGACGTGGCCCTTCGGCAGTAAGTCGAGCACCTGCTCGAACCGCCGCATCCGGCTGCCGTTGCGGGAGATCAACCGGCCGCGAACGGTGTCGGCTGCGGCGCGGAATCCGTCGAACTTCGCCTCAAATACCCAATCGGGATGGTCGAACGGCTCCGCGCGAACGACGGGATTGATCAGCGTCAGCATGCCGGAATTCTGTAGGCGGCACTGAGCAATCGGGCAAGCAAAGCCTCTATTCGCCGAACGAGTAGGAGGGCTCCATTGCCCCTCGCGGTCCTGATGCAGCGACGGTTCGGCGTGTAGGCAAGCGGCGAAGGAAGCCAAGGGGCTGAAATGAGACGCCCCGCTTCATCGCCCCCGCCCGGCCCGTTCCCATCTCGTCGGCAGCAGCGAGCTGCTCAGGAAAGCCGGAGCGACGAAAAAAAGCGCGCGGTCAATCAGGGACCCATGCTTAGCTGCCGTCTCGCGATCCAGGAATACGATGCCCAGACTGCCCAGTGTGGGATACGCGGAATTTTATTTTTTTGACGACGACGGGCCTCAATGCTTAGCGCCTTGATGGATCGCGAGTAACCGCAGTCTCTGCTGGATTACGCTCCGGCTTAACTCCGAGAACAATGAAGTAAGCGCGCAGGTTAAATAAGAGAATGTCCATCCACCGAAGATGAACAGCGTTAAGCCAGCTGAGAGGTCGTTTAGAGAATCCGTGTCGGACCTGCGTTACCAATCCATGTGCCGCTAAATTCGCGGCAAGCTCGAACGGATTTAGCTGCCGTTCGCAATATTCGCCAGTGATTGGATTTCGACACCACGAAGCATACGGCGGCTTAGGGAGCGTCTGCCCACGTACATAGGAAGCAGCGAGCGGTACGATTTCCTTTGCAGTCAATCCGGCCGTTGCGTCAACAATCCTGTTCACCTCTTCGTCTTCAAGACTGGGATTTGCGGCTAACACAATCTCTTGGCGCATCACCGCATAAGGCTTAATATCCCGGTTCTCGATGGGGCGCTTGCGCTTCAATTCTTCGATGAATGCCCAGTCCGCATCGCGCTTTTTCCACATTTTCTGGTCTTGAGCAAACTGAGAACGATTAAACACATTATTGTCGTTTGTGAAGACCGCCCTGCCTCCAGGCTTTAGCAATCGAAAGCAAGTTCGGAATAATGCGTCCAGGTCATGTATGTGCTCTATAGCCTCCTGACACACGATGGCATCGAACGAATTGTCAGGGAGAGCAATTGTGCATACGTCTCCGGTCAAGGTCTCAACTTTGACGGGAGCACCTTGTCTTCTTATTTCCTTCACTCGCTCTTCTACAACAGACGTCATTTCCGGGCGGATGTCGTTGGCCAGCACGGTTGCGTCGGCTTCGAGGGCGATTGCCACTGCATCCCAGCCGAAGCCACAGCCAATATCGAGTACCCGCGCGTGTTGCATGCGTCCGATTTCGCAGAGGTGCCGAACGAGCCAAATATAGCGTTCGTCGGCTGCTGGTTTGCCGCCGACGTAAGCCTTGAAATCAGGATTATCGCAGCCATCGATATACGCCTCGATCCATTTCTTCCAACCCGTCGAAACAGGTCGATTTGAGACAGGCTCGTCAGGGGCAAATATAGATGCTGGCGAGTGCTGGCTCATATAGACCCCCGGCTTTTGCGCTTCCTGCGCCAGCCGAGCAAGCCACCGAGCCCGGTGGCGAAGAGCGGAAAGGCGGCGGGCAGCGGAGTAGTAGGTGCGGGGCTGGTCCAGATGCCAGGACTGCTGTTGCTCCCGTACACAGAAGATAAGGCATCGCCTTCTGAGACAACATCGCCGGAAGTGCTGGTTGAAGCAAACGCATGGTCCGGGCCGGGCCCAGGTTTCCATTCCCCGGTAATATCCCATGCCGTAATCGCGCCTGACACTAGCGTCAGGCACGTTAGGCCCTTCTTGGTCATGATGCCCCCTAGGCGAGTGGTTAGCCGTGGCAACCGATCCTATTTGCGATACATAACCGTCTGCAAATCAATCAGGCAAACATCCCATATATCTCTGGATATAGATGTGCCATGGCTTTGAGCGCAACTGTTGTTACCCTGGTATCAGATTACCTCAAATAAAGCTCTGCGCCACTGAGGAGGGATTGCGAAGCAATTTTTGTCGTCCGCCCCCGGCTCCAGATCAACAGCGTCAAATTGACAATCGTGCGCGAAGGGCGTGGCCCGCCGACTGCGTGCGATCCGACCCGCTCATCGTCGTCCGGCGTAGCGGCGCTCGAGAAACCATTCGGCGTGCTGGCAGTCACCGCTGTGAGTTGTTAGGCCACCCTAACAAACTCACGCGCGCTTTGCGCTTCTTGCGCCACCCCTCCTGACTGGCCCGCGCACCCTCCTGACTCGGCCGCGTAACGTGTGCCGCTTGCGCTTGGTTCCTTTAGCCGGTGCGGTCCGCAAGAGCCGAACCGAGCTCAGAGTATCGAGGCTTCTGTTAAGGGCGAGGGGCCTCTAATCCTTACAGCGTTACCTCGCCGTCGGCTCGGGGTCTTGCGCCGAAACCGAAAGACGATTACTGAGTTAGCCTCACGCCTGTCTCAGAAGGTTCTTTCGGGTTCGGCCGCGCTTTCGATTAGCCTCGGGGCGCGGTCGCTTTTTCATCAACAACAAAGTTCCGATTGCGTTCGCCCGCGCCGTTCTTCTCCTGCGCAGCTCTGCGCTCCATTTTTTGTTTGCGCCGTTTTGCAATGAGCCCCCGCGCGCGGCTTGCCTGGTGTTCGGTGACCGGCCGGCCGGCCGACCTGCCGTCCAGGCCGATGCGCGGTTGCCGATAATTGCGCACAGCTCTCAAGATAGCCGCCAGCGCCGACGTACCGCTGCAGCGCCAGCTTGACGTCGGCTTTGCTGATGCGGCCGATTCGGATCGCGGGCTCCATCTGCGCCATCAGCAGCTTGTCGATCCCGATCGCGAGCGGGCGGCGGCGCCGCTCGTAGATCTGAAAGCACGCGGGCCATATAGCCCGGCGAGCGCGGCAATGACCGGTCGGCGCGGGCGGCCAGCGCGGCGGTTAAGGGCGGGTGGCGAGCGGCAGTCACCGGGGCAGTGCCTCCAACAGACTGCGGATTTCGCCGCGCTCTGCCCGCTCACGCTCTCGAACGGCCTCAAGCGGCTCCGGTAGCAGCGCGTCGAGGCGTGCGCGCAGGATCTCGATCAAGACCCTCTGGCTGATGGCTTCGGTTTCGACCGCCTCGTGCGGTGGGCCGTCCTTATAGCGGCGATCGCGTTTGATGATGCGTGATAGGTCGTACTGCTCGACTTGCTCCTTCGTCGGGGCCAGCCGGTGCCATTGCAGCGGGCCACCGATTTCGCGTTCAAGAACGCGCCGCGTGTTCTCTTCGATCTGGTTTCCCGCAAGGCCGTAATCGCTGAGGTACTCGACGGGATCCCCGGGCTTCCAGCAACGGCGCAACGTCGGTGTGCAGGAAGCCGCCGCACTGCCCATTGGTCGCAGGGAGGCGGGCACGGTATTCCAGGATGATCGGGCGCAACACGCCCGCAAGCGGAGCGGCTTTCCATTAGGTGAAACGGCGCTTTACCACGCCATGGATCGAGGTTGACGTGCGGCAGCGACGCCCGCACACCCTCCACAATGCTTGGATAGCCGGTGTAATCCTCGACGGAGCGGGTCTCGTCAGCGATCCAACCCCACGGAATGTGCCCGATCTCACGAAGATCAGTCAGCGCGTCGTGCAGGTTCTGGTCAGGCCTTCGCGCGCCGGTCTTTTGTTGCTCAAATAAGCGCGCTGAACCAGCTCGTAGTATAAGAACCTCGCGTCGGTCGGCAGCGCGCCGTCACGCTCGTGTTCATCGAGCAGCGCGACTAGCCGATCACGCACCTCACCGATCTTGCTCATGGCAACCTCGGCGCGGTCGCGGTGGTGACGCTCATGGCGGCGCCTAGTGTTCCGCTGAATTGGGCGCAGCGGCTTCGCGCTTGCGGCGGGTGTGCTTCGCGGCGGCGCTTTGCAGTTTCTTAGTCTCGACCCGGCCACAGCGGACACCCGGCACCCGCTCTTCGACCGTCTTTCGAAGGGCGATAATTGTAGCTCTCAAGCAGCAGCTTCGCGCCGGCCGCATCGCCGCACCTGCTCAATCTCGCCTGCGGGGCGATCTTCCCGAGCCACTCGCTCAGCCACTCGGGGTCGCGTGCCGGATCGCTTGCCGAGGGTAAAGGGCCCCCGTTTACACGCAATCGCGCTTGCCGACAGCGTCGAAAGCGCTTTCCTCGAGCGGCACACTATGAGCGCAAAATTGTGCATCAAAGCAAAGTAAGCCAGAGGGACGGTTTTGAGAACGGCGTACGACCGACTAGTTCATCGATTCGTTGAAACGCATCATATGGGGTGGATTCATTTTTGCTGACATGGGTTGTAGCCTCGCTGCTCTGATTCGGAAGCGGGGATTGAGATCATGGCGGGGTGGCGGCATGCGATCGAGTTGGCGCTGAGTGAGGAGGATGCGGCCAGGTTGACTGCGGTGGCGCGGTCGCGGACGGAACCCGCGAGCCGGGTCGAGCGTGCGCGAATGCTGCTCGCCTACCGGGAGGACGCATCCTTTTTTGCGGTGGCCAGGGCCATAGGGGTGCACCATCAGACCGTTCAGCGCTGCGTTGAACGAGCCCTGGCCTTGGGCGCGATGGCAGCGCTGGACGATCTGCCGCGCCCGGGCCGGAAGCCGACAATCACGGCCGAGGCCAAGGCCTGGGTGGTGAATCTGGCCTGCCGCAAGGCCAAGGAACTCGGCTATCCCCACGAATTGTGGACGACGCGGCTGCTCGCCCGTCATGTGCGCGAACATGGGCCGCGAGAGGGGCACGTTTGCCTGGCCAAGCTTGCTCAGGGCACGTTGTGCATCATCCTCAACGAGCAGGAGATCAAGCCTCACAAGGTCCGTTACTACCTGGAACGCCGTGATCCCGACTTTAAGGCCAAGATGGCGGAGGTCCTGTGTGTCTATCGCGAGGTGAAGATCATTAAAGAGACCGCGGCAAAAGCCAAGCAAAAGCCCAGCGACGCGGTGGCGATCATTTCCTATGATGAGAAGCCGGGCATTCAGGCGCTTGCGACGACCGCACCGGACCTGCCGCCCGAGCCTGGCATCCATGCGACGTTTGCGCGTGATCACGAATACAAGCGCCACGGCACGATCAGTTTGTTGGCCGGCATTGATCTGCTCACCGGCCAGGTTCACGCCCTTGTCAAGGATCGGCACCGTAGTCGCGAATTCATCGAATTCCTCAAGCTGATCGATGCCGCCTATCCGGCCCATACCGCGATCAAGCTGATCCTCGACAATCATTCGGCACACATCTCCAAGGAGACCAAGGCCTGGCTTGCACAGCAGCCCGTGGGGCGCTTCGAATTCACCCTCACGCCCACACACGGCTCCTGGCTCAATCTCATCGAAGGGTTCTTCTCCAAGCTCACTCGCTCGGTGTTGCGCCACATCCGCGTCGCATCCAAACAGGAACTCAAGGATCGCATCACGGCGGCCATGGATCACTTCAACCAGGATCCGGTCGTCCACACATGGTCCTACAAACTCGATCGAGCCGCCTGATATGATTCGGACTTTGGAAACGATGAACTAGTTTGTGCCTCCCGACGCTGCTCCACATTTGCTCAAATTCGGATGATTCAGACCGTGGCACCAGCTTGGGACGGATAAATGCGTGCGAGGAGCGGACGGCCCAGGATACGCCGCATCCAGTGTCTGAAGGTCCTCCGGCGTGAGCGCTAATGAAAGCGCCACTGCATTCTCCTTGACGTGAGCTGGGACGCCAGATTCCGGGATTGCGATAACATTACCGTTGCGAATGACCCAGGCCAACGCCACTGCCGCCGCCGAACAGCCGCGGGCGGCGCCGATCCGTGCCAATATGGGATCACCTAAGACAAAGCTATTGTCGCCGCCGAGCGGCGAGTACGCCATCACGGGCATCTCGTGCTGTTTGCACCATCGCAAAAGGTCACGCTCAATGCCGCGGTTGTTGAGGCTGTAGGGGACCTGATTGGTCGCGCAGCGAGCCCCGTCTGGAACACGAAAAAGCTCTTCCATTTGGCTAACCTTGAAGTTGGACACGCCCCAAGCGCGTATCTTCCTCGCCGCGCGTAGACGTTCGAACCCTGCGACAACGCCGGCAAATAGCCCGCTCGGCACTGGCGAATGCAGTAAATAGAGATCCAGATAGTTTGTGCCGAGACGCGCAAGGCTCGCCTCGCAAGCTCGGGCAATGTCGTCAGCCATCACCTCATCGGCTTCCACTTTAGACACCAAGAATACGCGATCACGTTGGCCGGCAATCACGCGACTGATGAACTTCTCGGAGAGTCCATCGCCGTAATTCCCGGAGGTATCTATCAATTTCAAGCCAAGGGAAATACCTAGACGGAGCGCTTCTTCTTCTGCTGCTGTTGGATGCCTCCCCTGGCCGAGATGCCAAGTACCCTGACCGAGCGCCCGGACAATGTTGCCGTTCGGCAATTTTACCGTGCGTCCTGCAGCGCTCGTTGGCGAGCCGGCGGCTTGAGCAAGTGCCGATTCAGTTGATATCGTCGCAATGATTGGGCCGGCCGCGGATAACGATAGGCCGATTGTTGAGCACATTGCATTAAACCGTCGCCGATCGAGCAGATGCTTGCTCATGTCCCCGATCTCCCTAGCGCGCTCGGTTGACCGATGGTTCGGATCGGTCGGGAAGCTGTCGAGCCCGATTTCGCAGCGGTAGCCGCGGAGCTCGATCTGCCGCTTCGCCCATTTCTTGCACTGCTCCGGCCGTGTCCAGGATTTCGGCCTTGTTCATGAACAACTCGAACGGCGGATTGGCGGCGCCTCCGCGCCGAACGCGTGAAGGACTGACCGAGTGCGGCGGATCATGCCCGCTGCGGCTGGCCTCAATAGCGTACTCAATGGGTCGCTGTCGCTGCCAGATTGAGTCAAGATGACGACCGTCAGCGGATCGCGCTGGGCGCCGGTCGCCAGCTCGAGACCTGACCGAACCCGTCGCAGATGTGCAGCAACGGTTCAGGCCCTGCGTGGTACGCGCCTCGGTACTCGATGCCGAACTCATCGTGCGCAGGACCTTGCTCGACACTTAATTGAAATGATTTGGCGATGGTCGTTGTTCCACAGAATCATCTTGCCGACGGCGTCAAACTTCAACGCGACTTGGTCAGGCGACTGCGCGATCAAGTACAGTCTTGTGTTTGGACGAGCGCGCGCAGGCGGGTCGGACAAGGGATTTAGCTGCAGCGCTCCACAGAGGGTCGTTTTGGCATTCTTGTGGGCGGTAGAAATGATGGCGCGACGGGTGCCCGAGGGATTTGTCATGATGCGGCAATCCTCCTGCCGCTGCCACGGCGTCAAGATTAGCGGCTGCCCGGCATCGGGACAGTCGGGAATGCGCAGGAACTTCCCAATGAATGCGATGACCTCACGGCCGGTGGGGCACTGGTCCTTGATTGTTGCTGAGTTAGGGCGGGCGAGGCCCATTTAGTCATCGGAAGACTCCAGCCGAAAAGAACGTTTGTAACATCAATGCGGTTGGAAACGTTCTGCCTGCTTCCATTTGCAGGATTTGTATGGTCGCTGACGGTTTCACGAAAATGTCCCCCTTCCGGATGCGGCTTAAGATCGAGCAGCCGGATTATGTGCTGCACCGTAACAGCTGCACTCAAACGAGCCCTTCCACTATCGGAACTCTCCTAGGACAATTCCAAGGCCGCACATTCCGAACATGCGCCATCTGCCGCCGGCACAGCGCGGTACCATGCGACTATACGGCGTCACTCGTGATCCGCCCGCTATTGCAAGTTCCTTTTGGTGAATCGTCAGCGTTCGTCGCGCTGCATCAGCGGTGGATCGTCAGCTTGAACGGTTGAGGCCCATCCGGGCCGCGTTGATCACGGTCGTTACCGCGCTCGTGCCGCCGCTCTCGCCTTAGTTCGGAATTGGCGGCTGCCCCACTGGCATGGGTATGTGGGCCGGAACGGTAGCAGATCGCGGCCGAGGCGCTGAGATGGTTTGCAGGATTTCCTGGTCAGCAGCCTGCAAGTTTGCGATATCCCTCGCCACTCGGCCTTGACTGGCAGCCAGCTGTTCGACGGCTTGCCGCACCTTAGCGAGATCCCGTGCTATCTGCTGCACCTGCTGCAGGTCCAGAGCAGGGGAGGCAGCCATCGGCGCAGCCGTGGCCGGAGCAGTCTGCGCAGCGAGCGCGGGTTGAGGCGCGTCTGGCGTCCAGCCGAGCTGCCTGACCCAACTCGCGATCATCTGCTTAGCCTGCGGCGACCACCCAAGCTGCGGAGCTCTTGCCGCGATTATCTGCTTAGTCGTCGCTCCGTAAGACTGCCATGCCAAGGTGGCAGCGACCCCAATACCGATCGCGAGCAGATAGCGAGTGAACGCCCGGCGGCCCCTCTTGGGCGTCGGCAAGTCCATCGCTACGTTTTCCTCATCTGTGTACGTTCTACCCATCTGGCTGTTACCTCCGGCCGCCTCCACGCGTAACTCGTCGGCGATAAACGCGGTGCGACCTGTTTCTTTGGTCGCCACGTTAGCCGTATACCGCGTATTGCCCCTAACGACCTCATTATGCGGCACCTTGCTGGATGACGGCTGATCGCTCCTGAACCCTCCCCCGTATCGCGGTGAGATCAGGGTCGGTGCACATGACGGCCTCGGCATGAGAAGGTCGGGCGGTCTGAACCCGCCAAAAATCAACTTCAAACCAACTATCGTCGTAGGGGGTTCCGACCTTAGCCCGAGCACGCCGAACAGTAATACCACACGATCCGTGAGGTTATAATCGGGTTGGCGTGACAAATTGTGCCACGTAGCAAAGGGAACTACCTGCGCAGCGGACGTTAGGTCGAGATGCTTGCGATTCGAAACCTCACCCCTCCACCTCTTCAGAGTTTCGCACGAAAGAGTGATTGCCTGCGAGAATGTGCACGGTTTGGCGGCAATCGACGAGCCGTGCCCGCCCGGGGCTGGCGCGGAGTGCTTGCCTAATGGGAGTTCCTCCGGAACGCGCCGTCGCGCGCCCCTTAATGTTCTAACGAGGCTCCGCCTCAGACCGACAAGGCGTGTGGAGAGTGTGGCTCCGGTCACCGGTTCATGACGAGCTCTGGTAAGACCAGTCTCAAAGACCGATAAACGGTCAAAAGCCTTCAAGAGGCAAACCTGCACGGCCAGAGCCGGGGGAAGATAGCACAGAGCGTGGCTGAGATTGTCAACCGTCATGTGCGGCTGGCGGTGGAGGGTAGCGAGCGAATGTACCTCAACGTGTTCGTACCGGGCTTGCAGTACGAACAGGGGATTGTCCGGTTTTTCCGCCGGCATGGCGGCCAACCAGTGCCGTCAGCGGCGCTGATGAGCCCGATGACGCGGAGCTTCGTGGCGGCGCTGAATGATTTTGTGGCTAGGTATGGCATCCCCGTCGTGCAGTTTTCCCCTGGGCAGCGCAAGGACGCGGTCATGGCCGAGCAGAGCATCTACGGCACTTTGGCCGTAAGGAGGGGTTCTTACTTTCCGTTCCGGCAGGCGGAGTTCTCGCTCACGCAGGTGCTTGATCGGCCAGTTCACGGCCGGCTGTTTTTCGAGCAGGCGATCCGCGAGTACGTCGATTTCGGCCGGCCCGAGGAGATCAAGCTCATTTTCAATCGCCGCATATCGCGGCGGACACCGGCGCGGTTTTGCACCAGGGTGGTGACGCAGGATGTGACCCCATCATTGAATGTCTATTACAAGAACGCGCGCATTAAGCAGTAGCACAAGGAAAATCGGGCCTTGCGCACAGAAACGACAATCAACAACAGCTACGACTTCGGCATCGGCAGACGCCTACACAATCTGCAAAAGCTGCGGCAGATCGGCTTTGCAGCCAATCGCCGGCTGCTTGAGAGCGAGCGCATCAGACACGATTGCATTCTCAGTGAGGATGAATTCCAGGCTATTAAGCTAACCGCCCCGTCGCCGCCTCCGCTCAGCGCGCCTTGACGGCTACGCTTTGCCGATCCGCGCGTGCACGCGCTATTGCAACTCCCCGCAGGCTTTCGCGCCGCCGATCTGCGCGCGCACCTCGCTGCCCTGTCCGCACGCACCACGATCACTCAGGGCGCCATCACCTATCAATTGCGCCGGCTACGCCTGCATGGGGGCGATCGCGACCAGTCGTTACGATTGATCGCGACCACCCATTACGGGCGATTGCGACCAGCCTGTGGACAGAGGTGACGGGCACCGTTGGGTGATCTGCGAATTTGCCTTTGCTCCTTTTTTTCACAGGAGCGAGGGGCCGATGCCTGGAGCGAGATTACCCATGCGCAAGATCCGCGACGTGCTGAGGCTGCGAGAAGATCTGGGCACGCATCACGGCGCACACGATCGAGGTCTTCCATCACGGCAAACGGGTTGCCGCGCACCTGCGCTCGTCCTCCAACCGCAAGCATCCGACCGTGCGCGAGCACATGCCGTCGAGCCACCGGCGCTATGCCGATTGGAAGCCGGAGCTGCTGCGGAGGCAGGCGGGTGCGACCGGCCGCAATACCACGGCGCTGGTCGAGATTATCCTGCGGGAGCGCACGCACCCCGAGCAAGGCTTCCGCGCCTGCGTCGGCATCCTGCGGCTTGCCAAGGGCGTTGGCCGTGAGCGGCTCGAAGCCGCCTGCGGCCGGGCGCTCGAGATCGGCGCGCGCTCCTACAGCTCGGTCAATTCGATCCTGAAGAACAATCTCGATCGCCGAGGGCCTGCAACGCCCGCGCACGGGCCGCCGATCGCGCACGACAACATTCGCGGCCCTACCTACTTCCATTGAGGGAGATGAAAGCGATGCTCACACATCCCACACTCGACCAGCTCAGAGCGCTCAAGCTTGACGGTATGGCGCAGGCCTTCGTCGAGCTCGAGACGCAAGATGAAGTCCGCAATCTCGCGCACCGCGAATGGCTCGCCCTGCTGCTCGACCGCGAGGCCGCCTATCGCAGCACCCGACGGTTCCAGTTCCCCAAATCTAGCAATATTGCTGAACTTTCGCGGGCAAAAGCCGCTTGCCATGCCACAGAGCCCACATTCCTTGCTGAGGCACCGACGCGATGTTGCGCCCGTTTCCGGCGCGGAGGTATCGATAAAGCTCCGCCGCCGCATCACTGCAATCATCCGCCGTGAGGTCAAACGGCTCGCCGACTTCGCTACCGCGCGGTGCGGAGGCGCAGAGCCTCGGCCTCGCGCCCAGCTTTCGGCCGCTGAGCAACTCGGAAGTCGAGGCGATCTTGGGCGTCGAGCTGCTCGCGCAAGTGGAGGCGAGGGCCGTCGTCGTGAAACCCTACACGAACGTCTTATTGTTAGTATCGCAACGCCTGCGCCGGGCCGTTCTGGCGCAGGGCCTTTTTGTTAAATTTGTTTACTTGCGGTCAATCGTGGAATAGGGAATTGAGGCGGCGGCCCACGCCTAGCATGGCCGCCGCCTCCGGCGCGGCGCAGGGAAAGGGAGACTTTGCCACGCCGCGCCGATCCGCGCGTAACTAGAGCGCACTAAGTACCTATCGGTAGATAATGCGCGGCAAACCGTTCCTCCCTCCCGGACCCTTCCAAGAGACACTTCGTCGCGAATTATTGGACGAAGTTTCGACAGGGGCGCGGCAACAGCGCGACGCTTACCTGGCAATGGCGTGCGCGCCTTACTCGGGACCTCTCGTCGGGGGCCATCAGGAATACAACGTGGCGCGTCAGCCGATGTAGCGGCTTTCCCTTGCCTGCAAGGGGTTTTCGGGGCGTTTATTCTTACTGCCGCGCAGAGAAAGGAGATAATCGCCGCGCGCAACCTGGCCAAATTTGGAGTCACGTCCATCATGAGTTACGAAGGCGGAACTGAAGGGCTCGCCCAGGAAATCCACCGGGCGAGCGACTCGATCGGCCCAGGCTGACGCGAAAAGCGCCGGGCGCGTGGAGCAGATCGAGACAAACATCGCCGGTACTGTATTGTAATGTGGCGTCCCGCCTTCCGCAGCGAGAGCGACGACGTCACGTCGAGCGCAAATACGCAACGGAATTGCGCCATGCGGCGCGCACTCTCCCCGCCGCAGGCCGAGGGGATGAGGACCGAATACCATCCCCAGCGGCAGCGAAGTCGGCGAGCCCCCCTGGCCGGGCGCCTGTCTTTTAAAATGCCCCGCCACAGCGACACCCCGCCTCGACAATTTCGAGCGAAAGTCGTTTTCGCATTCTCATCGGCAACAACCGCTTTCTGTTATCCCCGAACGCAGCAATATCGTTGTGCCGTGTTTGGCCGATCCCACCGACTTAGCGCCTTGTTTAATCGCGTGGCGATCTCTGCCGGAAGTGTGCGCTTTTCATTGACAACATGGGCTCAGCGCGGACGTTTGATGCGAGTAGCTGCAAACCGTCCGCAGCCGAATTTCGGAAGGCCTCGGCACGAATGAGATCAAGGCCGAGCCGAGCCACTTCGACACCTGAGCGACGAGCGACGAGGATGCAGCGTCTGTAATTGACAATTGGCTGTTCAGAAAAGCCAGGGACGGCATGCGCGCCGAGCCGCTGAACTAACATGTGATACGCCATCTCGGCGGCCGGGCCCGTGAGCTCCGCGTTAACCCTCTCTTGTATTCCCCGCGCATGCTTTGGTTGGATGGGCGGTGCCATTCCGCACGGCATGGGCTTACCGCAGATCAGGGCGCGTCGATGCCCATGGCGGAAACAATTCTCCACAAGAAGAACCGTCTAGCTTGTGCGGAGAACGGCACGTCGTGGAAGTTCATCTGGGTACGAAACCCTCGAGCCTGTCCCGGCGGTATAAACACTTCTACACCTTTGCTCTCGTGACCCGCAATGACACACTGATCGTCCGAGTTCGCGGCGCTCGGGTTATACTCCGGCGGGCAATCCTTCATCGTTACTTCAAAGGTGATCTCCTTCACACTATTCTTTGAATGGTTCGTGATTGTCACACCGTACGCTGTCATGTCGCTGAGCGAGAGATCGGCGGGCGAGATCGCACTATGGTAAAAATGCCGTGGTTGCTGTCGCTTCTTGGCGTTGGGAAAATCCTGCTGTGGTGCTTGCCGTTGCGAGTGCTGGGCGTTCTGGCGTTGTTTGTCAGTGGCTGTAGAATCGGGCAAATCGCGACCAAGTTGGCCCAACGTAACGATAACTGCCAGCGCACACAGGCCGGTAATAACGAAGATGCGGTACATGACGCGCATCCTTGCGTCGGATTGCGTCTTCTCTAAGCCTTCTGCGCTGGACATGGGACAGCAATAGATAGTTCATAACCAGCAGAGACGCCCGATCTTCGCGAAAACGGTGCTAGCGGTCTTTGCCGTTGGTTGCCGGGCCAAGCACTTTGTCAAGCACGAAGCTTGCGACAATTTGATTCCCTTCTGCCGTGTAGTACACCTTGAACATGAAAGGCGGCTCGGGCCGACGTGTCTGAGCGGCTGATCAGCTCATAGCTCTGGAATGTGACCAAGTCTCGGTCTGTCCAAGCTATCGAATGGGATCACTACAATATTTTCTTTCGGGGGACTCACCTTCCACGGGTGTCATCTTCCCCGATCTAAGCAAGTACCGACCGCCAAACGGGGCGAGAGTGGCTGGCACCTGCGCCGCATATCCTTTGAACGTGGTGGCGTCGTTGACTTTGACCTCTGCGAGGCGACTACTTACTCAGCCGGCAGTTGGCCCTTGTGGGTGCGAACTCGTGCAGCTCCAATTGACGTGCGGGATTTTGCTGCTCGGAATGCTTGTTACCATCCCCACCGGTGCCGGAACCCTGATCGCCAGGGGTGCCCAAGCCACGGCCCCCATGGATGTCCGAACCGCCATCCATTGTGGGGCGCATAGTAAAAACGATAGTAGGCGAGCGACGTGGCGGGATAGGAGCCGCGGGGGGACGAGCAGTAGGGCCCACGGGCATCGAGTTGCACAACGGCATCGGGCGGAAGGAAACAGCTTTGCGGCCCAAACACCCGCCAGCGATGATGGTGAGTGACGATTTCCGCCGCGTTGGCGCTGGCGGGCAGGAGCGCAATCGTCATTGCCGCCAAGCCAATCAAAAACATTCGCATGGTAGCTTCTCCGTAGACAGCTCAATGAGGCTAATGGGCGGATGCTTTGCGACAATTCGAAGACGCATAGGCAGATAGCAATTTACAGTCTCCACCTATAGGGAGCCAGAGCACCACAGCAGACGGAGCAGGATGCGTGTATCCCGACGGGTAAAAACCGGTCCGCGGCTGATGCGTGAACCGCATCACGTGCTCAAAGCCCGACCGCGACGTGGCTGAATTAGCGGCTGCCGCAGCATGCATACATTTATGTGCCGGATCTACTTCGTCGGTATGCGCGTCATACAGGCCCGGTTAGCATCGGACTCCGCACTGATGTAACGCGATGTTGCCTAAGAGCCACAAGCACAAACTATTCTTTCCCATCTCAACGGCTTCGTTTCTTCCCGGGCGTACTTTTGCGCGGGCGCCGCGTCCGCCGCTCCGCACTTACCGCTCGTTGATCGTCTGCAGCACCGGCAGCCAGGTATCCTGCTCGCTTTTGACGAAAGCGACAGTCTGCTCCGGCGTCATGGCGCGCGAGTAGGAGCCGATATTGGCGAGCCGCTTCTGAAAGTCCGGATCGCTGACCACCTTGGCGAGGTCCGTGCTCACCTTGCTGATGATCGGCGCGGGCGTGTGGAGCGGCGCTACCAGCACCTGCCAGCCGGTCGCGGCAAAACCCGGGATCGTTTCCGCAACAATCGGCAGGTTTGGAAATTGCGGCAGGCGCTGGCGCGAGGCCACCGCGATCAGCTTCACCTGATTGGCTTTGACCGCGCCGACAATGCCCGAATAGCCTTCGATGATCATCGATATGCGGCCCGAACCGACATCGCCGAGTGCGGCCGCCGGCCCGCCATTATAGGGCACCGGTAAGAGGCTGACGTCCGCCTTCTTCTGGAACAAGAGTCCGGTGAGATGCGTGAGCCGGCCAACGCCGGTCACCGCAATCGAAATCTTGCCCGGCTGCTTTTTGGCGAGCGCAATCAACTCCGGCAACGTCGATACCCCGAGCGACGGATTGACCGCGAAGAACATCGGGTTCTCGGCGGTGAAGCCGATCGGCACAAAATCCCGCGGCAGCCGAAGCGGCAGGTTCGGCGCTATCGAGTCCAGCGCCACGAAGGTCGATAGCGCCGGCATGAAGAGCGTGTAGCCGTCGGGCGCCGCCTCGCTCGCCGCGCGCGCAGCGATGCTGCCATTGGCACCGGGGTGGTTCACCACGATGACCTGCTGTCCCCAAGCCTTGCTCAAAGCGGCCGCGACAAAGCGCGCGTCGACATCAGGCGTAGAACCGGGCGCCGCATCGGCGATGATCGTAACCGTGCGACTCGGATAATTGTCGGCCCGAGCGTGGACAGCCAAGGCGGCCGGGAGCAACGCGAGCAGCGCGCCGACACCGAGCCAACAGCAAAGTGTCTTCATCTCATCCTCCTGCCATCGTCCTCGCCGCCGCACGCCCTTGCGCAGACGTGAATTGTAGAACAGTGGAAATCTCGCCAAGTCAGCGGAGAATCTCGTCCGAGCAAGCCTTACTTTAACACGAAGTTGCAATCCAAGTGGCCCGATCGCTCATTTTCGATTACCGGGTCGTTTCCCGACGTGCAGCAGAGCCGCGAACAAGCGCCACGGCCACGGCGCGGAACTTCGAGCATTAAGCCGTTGCGGCGTGCCGTACAAACCAGACCACGGATGCGGCGTCAACATTGCAGCTCGCACCTGCAGACGAGGCTGAGTGGCGCCACTTCCGCATCACCGTATTCCACATCCGCCGGCGCACCAGGAAACGTCGACTGATCGGATCGAGCCCGTGCTCAACGCGTTACCACGGGTGAGCGAAGCCCTTGAACCTTGCATGCTCGTAAAGGCGCAGTGCCTCACTGAGTAGTGAAGCCAAGCTAGAGGTCGCCTCACGTGCCTCGTGCGGGCTATCCCGGCATTCCCATTCGTTCGGCACCCTCTCCCGCTCGCTGAGAGGGGAAGAGAGCAAACCCGCCGCGCGCACGGGCATGACTTCGTAACGCGCGCCACCGCGCCGCTCGCTTGCCGGCGGAGAGTACCTACGAGGCGACGTCAATAATGCTCAGCATGGGTAAGCGGCACATAGGCGTAGCCGGATGCCGATTTCGCGGCATGGCCGACACCGGGGAACGGCAGATGCGCGCCTGCGAACAACAATCGGTCAGTCGCCACCATGTCGAAAACTTTCTTGCGGTTGGCGGCGGCCAGAGACGGATTGCTGTCAAAGGCGATTGGGCGCTCCGGCTCGGCAAATTGCAATGCCGCGCAGTGCACGATGTCACCCCAGAGCAAAAGATCGCTGCCATCGGAGGAGACCCGCACCATGGAATGGCCGACGGTATGACCGGGCGCCGTCGCGGCACTTACGCCCCGCGCAAACTGCTCGCCGTCGCCGAAGGTCTGCAGCTTGCCAGCACTGGCATAAGGCTTGATCGCCGCATTCGCGAGTTCGAAGAACACCTTGAATTCGTCGGGCGCCTTGGCACGGTTTTGCTCCGAGGTCCAGAAAGCGTGTTCGTCGGCATTGATGTGCACGATCGCGTTCGCAAACATCATCTTGCCGTCCGGCCCGAGCAGGCCGGGAATATGGTCCGGATGCATGTGGGTGATCACCACCGCGTCGACCGCGGCCGGGTCGACGCCGGCGACGGCCAGATTGCTGTGCATTTTGCCCAAGGTCGGGGCAAACGAAGTGCCCGCTCCGGCATCAACCAGAACGAGCTTGTCGCCGGTATTGACCAGCCATTCGTTGACACAGGTTGGAATCGCTCCACTCGGCATGAAGGCTTTGTCCAATAGCTTGTCTGCACCTGCCACGTCGCCGGTGAACAATGTGCGATCAATGGCAAGATTGCCGTCGCTGAGCACGGTCACTTCGAATGCACCGATCTTGAGCCGATAGACGCCCGGCGCCTGCTTGCCTGCGAGGGGCATAGTCATGGGATTTCTCCTGCGTAGCATGGGACCACATTACTGTGCGGCGGGATTTAGACCTCCGCAAGCTCGCAAGCCGATAAGCCGGTCGAGCGCGGCTATTGTGTAGATTTTCGGATGCCGCGGACTACCGAGGCAGGCTTGCCGGTGGCGCTTGTCCCGCCCGGAGGCCTGAAACGACTAACACATGCAATCTCCACCCCGTCTGCTATTTTATGTCATTACGCCTGTTGACACAAATTTGGCGGGCTAGCAGCATCTCGTCAGCTGATCTGCGGAGCTTGAAGCCGACGCAGAGGGGCTCAGACCAAGAAGTTGGGAAAATCAGATCGTCCTGCGCATCATTTCAAAACGCGAAGGGGACCAAGAACCATTTGACAGGTGCGATTGCGCGGCGGTTCGCCTCAGTAAATGTGTATGCTTGGCGGGCGGCCAACGCGCGCTGCCTCATCGCTCGCGTGAGGAACGAACTCGCCTGCATACTCCCGGGCCGAATGATCAGCCTGCCCCGGGCTTTGCAGCTACATTATGGAATGAAATGATGTTTGTCTAATTCGTCGAATAGATGCGGCAAGGCGCGCGCCGAATTCAACGGGAGGACTTGATATGCACAGCGTAAGATTTATGCTCTCCGTGGCTATTGTAGGAGCGGTGGTCGGGGCAGCTTTCGAAACCGCCGGCACACAGGCCAAAGCGGACGACCCTAACCGCGCACCTAATCCGTATCATGTCGTCAATAACTGGGCGAAGCTTCCGGAAGGTCGACATTGGGGAATGGCGATCGGGGTCGACGTCGACCGCGACGGCACCAGCGTGTGGGTATTCGACCGCTGCGGCGGCAAAACTTGCGACGCATCGAACATCGCGCCTATCCAGAAATTTGACGCGACCGGACGGCTCGTCGTGAGCTTTGGCTCCGGCCTGTTCAGCTGGCCACACGGGCTGTTCGCCGCACCGGACGGCACTCTGTGGGTTACCGACGGTAAAAAGCAAACCGTCATGCACTTCGCCCCGGACGGCCGCTTGTTGATGACGCTCGGAAAGCCGGGCATCGCCGGCGACGGACCGGATACCTTCAATTCGCCGTCTGACGTACTTGTGGCGCCGAACGGCGACATCTTTGTCGCCGACGGCCATGGCGACTTCCCGGTACTGCACACGAACGATCGCATCGTGAAGTTTTCGAAAGAGGGAAAATTCATCAAAGCTTGGGGCCACCACGGAGCTGAAAAGGGCAACTTCGACGTACCCCATGGGTTGGCCATGGATTCCGCGGGCCGCCTCTTCGTCGCCGACCGGGCGAACAACCGTATCCAGATATTCGATCAGGACGGCAAGCTGCTGGGAATATGGAAGCAATTCGGCCGGCCCAGCGGTATCTATATCTGCGATGATATCCTTTACGTCGGCGATTCGCAATCGGACGACAAGACAAATCCGCCGTTTCGGCAGGGCATCCGCGTCGGCAGCGTCAAGGACGGCAAGGTGACGGCCTTCATTCCCTCCATCGACCCAAAGATCGCGATGCCGGAAGGCGTTGCCGCCGATAAGGACGGCAATGTGTTCGGCGGCTTTGCCACCGGCATGGACTTTAAGAAGTTTGCCAAGAAGTGACGGCTTGCCGAGGCCCACGAACGCTCGGTGCGCACTGCTAGTGCGCACCCCAATGCTAAGCGTGCCGTCCGCCAAGCAACTGTCGATCCAGTTTTGCGATGCGCCGGACGGTCATTCGTCTTCGCCCCATCGCCAACGCGGTGGCTCGCCCTTAAGCCAGCACACGGCGATGAGCGCCACGGATAGAACGGCCACGCAAATGAGATAGGCAGCAAGGGCCGTCTTCGGCGGGAATAGGAGCGCGCCGGCTACGAGCAATACCAAATAAACGGCAAATACCAGCCAGCCCTGCCACGCAACGGGCAAACCCCATCCCCAACCGTACCGCTTCGCAGGGAACCAGTACCTTGGGTCCGATGGCACGGATTTTCTTCCAAAATTGGGACTCGCAACCGGTGTTGCCCCGCTACTGTACGCGAGACCGGCGCCAGTACAATATTGGTGTGGTTATCGCCAAACGAGCAGCTGCGAGGATCGCCGGCATGACCGCGACGCCCGTGGCTTTTCTGAATCCGCTCTGAGGGTGTCCGGCCATAGATGCCGGTTCCGCAGCTTTTTAACGAGCTTAACGGCCGCGGGAAGTGGCGGCAAGTGTCCTCTTATCATCCCGTAAGCTCATCGATCGCACGCCGTCTAGACTTTTTCGCCCGGCAATCCCATCTCGGCCGCGCGCCAACGCTCTGTTGGCCGGCCAGTGCGATCAGCTTCGCAGACGGGCAACCCGCTCACACCGCGCGGGCGGCGGTTCTCGAGACAGCGTGCTCCACTCGCATAACGATTGGGAGATGTTACTGCTCGATCCGATCGAGATTTGCTGTCATGCGCGCTAATAACGCGGCGAAAGCAGGACAGGTCGCGAGCGACGATGCCCGATTCCGCCTCGTCGGTGATGCCGCGCGCGACGCCGAGGAGCTCGTTGCGCAGCCGCTTGGCCTTGGCGGTCAGCAGCACGCACATCTTGCGCCGATCGCCCTCACCGCGCATGCGCACGATGAAGCCGGCCTTCTCCATGCTGCGCAAGGCGAACACGGTGCTCGGCTCCATCATGCCGGTCCGCGCCGACAGGTCGCGCTGCGACACTCCGTCGGTATTCCACAGCGCGCGCAGAAAATACCATTGCCCGCGGGTCACGCCCTAAGGGGCGATGCGCCGCTCCAGGAGCCGCTGAAAGGCACGGTGCGCGTCGCGAACGAGATAACCAGACGACAGTCGCGGCGTTTTCGGCGGCTGCGCATGGCCGCGTGTCGTTTGTTTGGTGCCTTCCCGCGCCGGCGCGGATCCGGATCGGCGGCGCCGTCCTGATCAATGATGTTGGATGCGTGCTTTCGCTGTGAGGAACAGATGAAAGCGGTCGAATGCGACGGCGATCGTGGCGCGGGCATCGGCGTTGACAGCCCCGTGCTTCCGGTGCACTCATTGATTAGAATTCTATGCAATGGGAAGGCGACCAATGCAAGAGCCGCTGCGTAAGGAGCAAGACCAGGAACAAGAAACCGCCACGCCGAACCAGGCCTTCGACCTGCGCTCTACTGTCCAATGGCTGCGCGCGCAAGGCGAGTTGATCGAGACCGACAAGCAGGTCGATCCGGACCTGCAGATCACCGGCCTGCAGAAACACATGGACGGCGGCTGCCCGGTGCTGTTCAACAGCGTCAAAGACAAGCCCAATCATCGCGTGATAACTAACCTGTTCGGCGACATGGCGGTGATCAACCGCATGTTCGGCTGGGCGGACGACGCCGAACGCGTAAAGAAGCTCGCGCATGCGCTCTCTCATCCGCTCAAGCCGGCAGAGATCGCGCAGAGCGAGGCGCCGTGCCAGGAATTCGTCATCGAGAAGCCGGACGATGTGAACAAATGGCTGGTGCCGATCCGCCATACCACCTACGAGCCGGAACTTACCGTCGGTTCCGGCATCCGTTGCGTCACTGGCCGGCAATTCGAGGGCGGCTCCGACCTCGGCTACAATCGCATGAATTTCCGCTGGGGCAATGTTGGCACTTTCCAGATCTCGCCCGGCTCGCACATGTGGCAGGTGGTCAACAAATACTACAAGGAGGGCGAGCAGGTTCCGATCACCATGTGCTTCGGCGTGCCGCCGGCCTGCACGCTGCTCGCCGGCGCCGGCTTTGACTACGCAGTGCTGCCTATGGGCTGCGACGAGATCGGCATCGCCTCGGCGGTGCAGGGAGCGCCCATCCGCCTGGTCAAGGCGCGCACCGTCGACGCCATGGCACTTGCCGATTGCGAACTTGTGCTCGAAGGGTACGTCAACCCGCGTGACCGCCGCTTCGAGACCCAACAGGCCGAGGACGCCGGCGTGCAGGGCCGCTATCATTTCCACCCCGAGTGGGCGGGCTATATGGGCAAGTCCTATAAGGCACCGACCTTCCACGTCACCGCCATCACCATGCGCAAGCCGGAGACCAAGCCGATCATCTTCGCGCTCGGCGTGCATATGCTCGACGATCACAATATCGACACCACGGTGCGCGAGGCGGCGATCTACGAACTATGCAATCGGCTGCAGCCCGGCATCGTGCAGAACGTGGTGATACCTTACTGCATGACCGATTGGGGCGGCTGCATCATTCAGGTGAAGAAGCGGCATCAGATCGATGAAGGCTGGCAGCGCAATTTTTTGGGCGCGGCCCTGTCATGCTCTCAGGGCATGCGAGTTGCGATCGCGGTAAGCGAGGACGTCGACCCCTATTCGATGGACGATGTCATGTGGTGCCTGACCACGCGCGTCAATCCGCAGACCGACATTTTGAACCCGATCCCCGGCGGTCGCGGCCAGACGTTTATGCCGGCCGAACGCATGACCGCGGGCGCCCAGCAATGGACCGCCTCGAACACGCGCTTCGAGGGCGGAATGGGCATCGATGCCACGGTGCCGTTCGGGTACGAGAGCGATTTTCTGCGCCCGGTCTATCCGGTCGACCGGGTGAAGCCGGAAGATTTTTTCTCAAAGAGCGAGATCGAGAACGCCAAGAAGCGCATGCACGGCTGGGTGCACTCACTGGCCAGGACGGGGCGGTAAGGTCTTTGCTCTCCCCGCGTGCGGAGTTGTTGTGCGCGCAGCGGGCGTTCAGCAAAAGGATTTGCCTCACCTTACAAGCAACGTTGCGGCCGAGAGGTCTTCTCAATTCTGCTTCAGGGGAGCCACGATTGACATGGCGCCATATGCTGCGGATGAGAATGCCATCGAAGTTGCGTGACTCCGAAGTACCCTGCGTGCCAGCCCCGCACGAGACAGCGGAACCCTAATAGTTCCTGATTGTCGGCGCCGGCGTTGCTGGCGACACGGCTGAGCGAGCGGCCGGGAAACCTGCTGCTCGTCAAAGCGGCCAAGGATTTCGGCGCCCGGCGAGAAACCCGCCGAAATCCCTCGAGATTTTTCGCCGCCGGCGCCTACCGAATCCAGGTTTCATCTGGCCAAATAGCACGGCGTACTTTGCACCGCGCCCCAGCAACACCCCGGACGCGCCGGCACCGGGATGCTCCTTCTCTTCGTAGATCAAATACTGTTGACCGCGACGAAAGACATTAGGTAGCCCGATGGGCGCGCGTCTCCCCTCGGGCGACCGGCACCCCTTACTGGTGATGGTCCGCGACGCTCTTGACGCATTCGCTCAGAAGATCGGAGGGGGCCATATGGCCGATGTCGCCGAGGCTAAGCATACCGATCATCCGTTTGTTCTTGTTGATCACCGGTAGCCTGCGGACCTTCAGCTCTTCCATGTGCCGGACTGCCTTGGCGAGATCCTCATCTTCGCGGCAGCAGTGGATTTTCGCGGTCATCACATCGCGCGCCGTGCTGAGCTGGGCGTCGAAGTTATCATTCGCCAATCCCTTACACACGATATCGCGGTCAGTCACCATGCCGATCAAATGATCATTCTCGCCGATCGGGATGGCGCCGACGTCATGATCTCGCATCAGTTTTGCAAGTTCCGCTACTGGCGTGTCCGGACTAACCCAATCGACGCCCCTGTGCATTACGTCTTTGACTTTCATGGCGGGACCTCCGTTGCTAGCGTTCGAAGCACTCTGCAGAATGCAGCTTCGGTTCCTCACCCTGATCACGATTATACGATACCGCGCAGCGCTTGCTATGGCTGTTTTCCGCGCAGCATCGATGGGGTCTGGCAAAAGCCGAAGTAGCCGCGCCAACCGATCAAGTAGGTGGACAGATACCAGCGTGGGCTGCTAATGATTCTGCCACCTTATTGCGGGTTGAGGGCGGCCCCTTTTTACGAATAGGCGCTGGCCGCAAGGCCTTGCCGTCGGCGAACGAAAGCAAGCTTATTCGCGCGCTTGGATCGTCCATTGTCTGGCCAAGGCCTTGCGGTCGAGCTTGCCGCGCTCGGTCTTCGGCAGTGTCTCGGCGAACACGATCCTTTTCGGCGCCTTGAAGGCCGGCAAGGAGCCCGCGCAGTGCTGCAGCAGAGCGCCAGCATCGGCCGCCGCGCCCGGCCGCGTGACCACGTAGCTCACTACTTCCTCGCCGTAGATCGCATCGGGCACGCCGATAGTCGCGGCCTCGATAACGTCGGCGTGCCGCATCAGGCAGGCGTCGATCTCGACGGGCGAAATTTTGGCACCGCCGCGAATGATCAGCTCTTTCTCGCGGCCAGTGAGGATCAGAAATCCGTCGCCGTCGAGACATCCGAGATCGCCGGTGCGGATGCGGCCGCGGCTGTGTACCTCGATGCGGCCGTCTTCGGCCAGATAACGGTACGGGTGGTCTGGAAAGCCTCCGAGTTCGACATAGCCGATTTCGCCGGCCGGCAATCGCTTACCCTGCCCGTCGACGATCGCAAGGTCGTGATAGGCAAACGGTCGGCCGACCGTGCCGAACTGCCGCTGTTCGCCCGGCATGGCGGCGATCCAGCTCACTTCGCTCGCCCCGCAGCCCTGCGCAATGGGAATGCCGAATTTTTGTTCGAACCGTCGCCAGTCTTCAAGGATTAATGGCGCGGAGCTCGACGTGATGAAACGCAGTCTGGGCAGATTGTCGCGGTGAGCGGCGGCGTCGCCGTTGAGCAGGATATTGACGATCGTCGGATTGCCGGCAGCAATCGTCACTTCGTGCTCGCGCAGATGGGCAAAGAACCGGCGCGCCGAGAATTTCGGCGCCATCACCAGGGTGGCGCGGCGATTGACGGTCGCGAGCGCACCGAGAAGCTGTGCGGAAGCCCAGCTGAACGGGCGGCAATCGTAGAGCCGGTCATCCGCGGTGAGGCCGAAACCCGTGGCCACCGGATCGATGTTCGACAGGTATTCGCGAAAGCTGAGCACAACGCCTTTCGGCTTGGCGCTGGTTCCAGAGGTGAAGAGGATGACGGCATCGTCATCGGGAAGTGCGATCGTCGGCGGTTCGCTTTCAACGCAGCCCTTGACCTGCGCAAATAACGTGTCGGGCGCGGGCGCGCTCCAGCATCCGAGCTGCATTTTCGGCACCGCCCCGCCAGCAAGCAGCTCGTCGAGGCCAAGACCGTCCTCATAGAGGACCAGCTTCGGCTTGAGCCGCGCGAAAATATCACCGAGCTGATTGCGGTTCATTTCGACGTGGACAGTGCAGACCGTGGCCCCGGCGCCCAGGACACCAAAATAGGCCAGGAGCTGCTCGGCCGAATTGTTGGCAAGCAGCGCGACCCGATCATTGCGGCCGAGCCCGCGCGCATGCAGAAAGGCCGCGCAGCGGCCGACGCTTTCGCGCAGCTGCCGGTAGCTCACCGTGCGGCCGTCGGCAGCGGTGATGAGCCACGGCTTTTCGGGCGCGCGCAAGGCGGCACGCGTGATCCAGCTTTGCAACAGATTTGAGCCCGGCTCCGCCAGCATGGTAGGATATCGACCCCAACTCCTTAGCGTTATAAGCACTTTGCGCAGCGCGTAATTGCAAGCGCAACCGGCAGGCCTGGAGAGACCATGAACAAGCCGACGGTGATCGATCCGACGTCAACGCCGCGCGCCCCTGCAGGCGCGGCGCCCAGCGTTGCGGGTATCGGCGCGAACGCCGCGCCGTTCCTGCCCTACCACGATCTGCGCCAGTGGCTTAAGGAAGCGCGCAAGCTCGGCGAGGTCAAGGATGTTGGCGGCCTCTCCTACGAGCGCGACATCGGCATGCTGGCGGAAATGTCGGCGCATGCTGACGATGCACCGTGCTTTCTGTTTGTCGACGTGCCAGGCACGCTCCCGGGCAGCCGGCTCTTGGTCAATTTCTTCGCCGGCAAGCGCAAGGCGATGACGCTCGGCTTCTCCACCGAACTGTCCAAGCTCGAACTGAGCGAGAGCTTCCGCGTCAATCACGCGGGCATGCAAAAGCGCATTCCCCCCGAGGATGTCGAGACCGGCCCGGTGATGCAGAACGTGATGACCGGCGAGGCGATCGACGTAACCAAGTTTCCGGCGCCGCAATGGCACCCGCAGGATGGCGGCCGCTATATCGGCACCGGCTGCTATAACATCATGCGCGATCCCGACGACGGCTGGATCAATTGCGGCACCTACCGGGTGATGATCCATGACCAGAAAACGCTCGGGTTCTACATCTCGCCGGGAAAGCACGGCCGCCAGATGCGCGACAAGTATGCAACGCGCGGCGAGCGCATGCCGGTTGTCATTATCTGCGGCGGCGATCCGATGAGCTTCCTGATGGGTTCGAGCGAGGTGCCGCAGGGCGTGTGCGAGCTTGACGTGATTGGCGGGATGCGCGGCCAGCCGGTCGAGGTGATTAAGGGACCGGTGACCGGCCTGCCCATTCCGGCCAACGCCGAAATCGCGATCGAGGGTTTCGTCGAGCCCGGCAATGTGCGCGGCGAAGGCCCATTTGGCGAGTGGACCGGCTATTACGCCAGTGACGAGCGGCCGGAGCCAATCATCGACGTCAAGGCGATCTACCACCGCGACGCGCCGATCCTGCTCGGCTGCGTGCCGCAGCGCCCGCCCGACGAAATCTGCCGCTATCGCGCCATCGTGCGCTCGGCGCTGTTGCGCGAGAACATCGAGAAGGCCGGCGTGCCGGGCGTGGTCGCCGCCTGGGCGCACGAAGTCGGCAATGCGCGGCTTCTGCTCGCGGTCGCGGTCAAGCAGCGCTATCCCGGCCACGCCAAGCAGACCGGCCATATCGCGGCGCAGTGCCACGTCGGCGCCTATTGCGGCCGCTACGTCATTGTTGTCGATGACGATATCGATGTGTCGAATCTCGAAGAGGTGACCTGGGCGCTGATCACGCGCTCCGATCCAGCGACCTCAATCGACATCATTTCCGGCGCCTGGTCGACGCCGCTTGATCCCCGTATCGAGCCGGAGCGCAAGGCAGCCGGCGACTATACCAACAGCCGCGCCATCATCGACGCCTGTCGGCCGTGGCACTGGCGCGACAAGTTCCCGGCGGTGAACATGCCTTCGCCGCAAGTGCGGCACGAGGCGCTGACACGGTTCGGGCATCTGATGAAGGGGTGATGGCCATGGTTGACGGCTGGCCTGATTTGCCGCTTTCGTCCTGGGCAGAGGCCTGCGATACGCTGCAGCTTTGGACCCAGATACCGGGAAAAGTGAGCCTCGCGCTCACCCCGTTGATCAATCATTGGTGGAACGTGACGTTTGCTGTCACTGCGCGCGGACTGGCGTCGCGGTCTCTTCCTTATCCGGAAGGCGCTTTCGACATTGTCTTTGATTTTGTCGATCACCGGCTCGAGATCGTCACGAGCGACGGGCGGCGGGAAAACCTGCCGCTTGCGCCGATGACGGTCGCCGATTTCTACAGCGCGTTCATGGAAAAGCTGCATCGGCTTGGCATCGACGTCCATATCTGGACGACGCCGTGCGAGATCGAAAATGCCATACCGTTCGAACGCGACCGCATCCACGCGCAATACGACCGCGCGTTCGTCGAGCGCTTCCATGGGGCGTTGCTGCAGTCAAACCGGGTGATGCACGAATTTCGCGCGCGGTTCGTCGGCAAGGCGAGCCCGGTGCATTTCTTCTGGGGCAGTTTCGATCTGGCGGTGACGCGCTTTTCCGGACGCACTGCGGCGCCCCCCGGGGGCGCCGCGCCAACCGCGGCGGACCGGGTGACGGCGGAAGCCTATTCGCATGAAGTCTCAAGCTGCGGCTTCTGGCCCGGTAATGGCGGGTACGGCCGCGCTGCCTTCTACGTCTACGCTTATCCGGAACCGGCCGGTTATGGCGACACCCGGCTGCGTACATCGGAAGCCTTCTACGATCAGGGCCTCGGGCAATTCATCCTGCCCTACGACGCGGTGCGCCAGGCGCGCGATCCCGACGCGCTGCTGCTTGGCTTCCTGCAGGAAACCTACGAAGCCGCAGCGCAACTGGCGCATTGGGACCGCCACGCGCTGGAGCGCGATAGCCCGCGCGCGTCCGCTTTCCGGTAAGCCTCAGGCCAACTCAGGCCAAGTGCAAATTCGAACCTCGCGAACACGCCCGGCCGTATGGGCTGACGTGCCGCAGGGAAGCTCGCTGCCGGTCAGAGGTATAGGAGAGGGCACAGGCGCCGGATAGCGGCAGCCGCGGCACCGCAGCGGCGAGAGGCCGATCGGCGCCGAAGAACAAGACCCAAACGCCGAGAAGGAGGTGGGAATGTCCATGGCGAAGCTGCCGTTTTGTTGCGCCACAGCTTTTTTGTTGGCCGCATCTGCGGCGCTGATCAGCGGCGCCCCGGCGGCCAGTCCGGGTCAGAGCGCGGCCGGCACGCCCACTGCGATCAGGGCGACCGACCTCGAGCCGACCCCCGATCCATCTTTGGCCTTCAACGAAATGGCTCAAGCCATGGGGGCGTTTGCCAAGCACGGTCTGTCCTATGAGGTCGGCCCGAAGCTCGGCGGCGGCGGTCCGGCGCGGGTGCAGGCGATCGCGACGGGCGCGACGGACGTGGCGACGAGCGATATCATTTCGGCGTTCGGGGCGATCTATTCGGGCGCCGACCTGCGGGTCCTGCTGGTCATGACCCCCTATGGCGACGAAGAGATCTGGGGCCGCCGCCAATTCAAGACGATGAAGGACGCTGTGGGCCAGACCTGGGCGGTCGCCAGCCTCGCCGGCGCGCAACGCTTTAACGCCCAGATGGCGGTCCAAGGCATGGGATTTAAGCCGGACGATTTCCGCTTCGTCCCCATCGCCGGGGCCGATGGGGCGCGGCTCGAAGCGATCGACACCGGCCGCACGCAGCTTGCCACGCTCTCACATCTCGGCGCCATGCTGGCCCAGGCGAAAGGCTACACGAATCAGGTGCACGTGCTCGTGCCGCATACTGCAAAGTACACCCCGCCGATTCCGCGGCTCGTGGTCATCGCCAAGGAAAGCTGGATCAAGGGGCACCAAGACGAGGCGACGCGTTATGTCGAGATGATGCTCGATGCCGGCCGCCAATGGGACGACAGCGCCAAATCCTGGGTCGATCCGGCGGACAAGATTTACAGGAACGCCGGCCTCAACCAGCAGCAGCTGCACACGGCGTGGCAGGAATTTCGCGACGGAGGCTATTTCACCGTCAACGGCGGCGTAAACTACGCTGCCACGCAGAAGGTCATGGATTTGTTCTTCAAGCTACGCAACGAAAGACCCAACCAATATCTTTCCAAGCCGTCGGATGTCTACGACACCGGCCCGCTGCGCGCGGCACTCGATAAGATGGGCCTCGCCAAGGGGACTCCCGGCCTGCCGGATCATCCGGATTGGTACAAGAGCGCGGCGGCGCACTAGAGCGCGGCCGGCGGACCGAACGCTATTGCGACGCTTCCTATCGAAATCGCGCCATTCGAAATGGCGCCCTTCTAAATGGCACAGGTGGACTCGGTTAACGAGCTCATTGACCGCGAATCCATGTTCAGGAGCGGAGCAAACATTGGCGGAGGCCGTGGTCACGACAGAACAGAAGCAGACCTTCAAAAAGCCCTTTGGCTATGCCCGAGCTTGAATTCGCCGCAGTTCGCAAGAGCTATCAAAGCCCCCGCGGCGAAACGCTGCTCGCGCTCGCCGATTTCAGCCTGAAGGTCGGCGGCGGCCGCTTCGTCACCGTGGTCGGCCCGAGTGGCTGCGGTAAGACCACCCTGCTGCGCATGGCGGCAGGCCTCATTGCGTGGGATTCGGGCGAAATCCGCCTCGACGGCGTCCTGCTCGCAGGGCCGAACCCGAAAATGTCGATGGTGTTCCAGGGCATCGGTCTGATGCCGTGGAAGACCATCCACGCCAACGTGGCGCTCGGCATCCAGCTGCAGGCGCACCGGCGCAGGCTGTCCGAGAAGGAGACGGCGCTGGTTGCCGCCACGCTGGCGATGGTCGGGCTGAAGGGTTTCGAGCATTATTATCCGCATCAGCTCTCGGGCGGCATGCAGCAACGGGTCGGTTTGGCGCGGGCGCTGGTGCGTCAGCCTGAGATTTTGCTCATGGATGAGCCGTTCGGCGCGCTGGACGCGCAGACCCGGGCGGTGCTGCAGGACGAGCTTCTGAGCCTGTGGGGCCGGGTGAAGAGCACGGTGCTGTTCATCACCCACGATCTCGACGAGGCCATCTATCTCTCCGACCTCGTCGTCATCATGGCGCGGCGGCCCGGCCGCATCAAACAGTTGCTTGAGGTGAAGCTGCCGCAGCCGCGCTACGAATATGACGCGCGGGCGGAGGCCGAATTCGCGCGGCTGCGCAGCATCGCCTGGCAAAGCCTCAAGGAGGAGCTATGAGCCAGATCAGCAACCTGCTGCCGCCTGCGAGCGAGCGGAGCGGGAAATCGATGCTAGCCGCCGTCCTTTCCAATCAATACCTGCTCGGCGCCGCCTCGATCATCGCTTTCTTGGCAGTCTGGCAGATCGTCAGCATGAACGTGCCGCCGGTGATCCTGCCGAGCCCGGCCGAGGTGATCACCGCGTTCGTGCAGCTCACCGCATCCGGCGAACTCATTCGCGCCACCGCGCAGACCATCTGGCCGTTCGCGGTCGGGCTGGTCATCGCCTTCATCGTCGGCACGACCCTGGGGCTTGTGCTCGGCATTTTCCGCCCCGCCGCCCGCATCCTCGATCCTTACATTTTCGTCTTCTGGTCTATTCCCAACATTGCCTGGCTGCCGCTGTTCATAGCCTGGTTCGGTGTCGGCCAATTGACGCTGATCGTCTTCGTCTTTGTCTCGGCGGTGTTTCCGCAAATGCTTACCGTCGAATCCGGCGCCAAGGAAGCGGACAGCTTTCTGGTCGAAGTCGCCCGCTCGCTCGGCGGCACCAAGCGCGAAATCCTGCACATCGTCGTACTGCCCTCGGCGCTGCCCTATATATTCGCCGGGCTGCGCATCGCGGTCGGCCGCGCGTTGGTCGGCATCATCGTCGGCCAGTTGCTGATCGTGGCAACCGGCATCGGCTACATGTTTCAGTTCTACGGCGAAACTCTCTCGCTCGCCAAATATTTTGCGCCGCTGATCGTGATCGCGGCGCTCGCGGTTCTGCTCAACCGCGCCGTGAACTGGGCGGAGCGGCTGCTGGTGCCCTGGAAGCAGCACGCGTTTACCTAGATCTGCGCCGAACGTGCCGTGCCGCACGGTTCAAGCATTGAGCAGGAATCTGAGCTGTGTGCAGATGCGAAGGGCGTCGCTTTGCTCAGCAATCTGCGAACTTGCCCCGGCGGAAAGCCCTTCTCATCCCAACCCTCTCTCGGCATCCGGCAAGGAAACTCTCATGCTGCAGCAGCCTGCGCCTTGCGCTCGAGCAGGAAGTCGTAACTGACGACGTAGAACGGCTCGTTCATGATCTCGCCAGACGGCGTGGTACTGCCGGCTGGCATCTTCTTGAACTCGACGATCAGCGGCTCCTTGACGCCGTAAACGGCGTCGTCATTGATCCATTCGTCGCCGGCCTGGAACAGATGCGTCACCAAGCCGTGATAACCGGGAGCCTCGAGGGCGAAGTGGATGTGTGCCGGCCGCATGTGGCTCATATTGGTGCGGTTCATCAGCTCGCCGACCGTGCCGTCCATCGGAATTGTATAGGCGACCGGCGCCACGGTGCGGATCAGATAGGAGCCGTCGGCCTGCGTGCGATAAACCCCGCGCATCCACGGGCCGTCGATGCCCGGCCGCTGCGCCTCGTAAAACCCCTCGCCGTCTGTCTGCCACAGGTCGAGCGTCGCGCCCCCGATCGGCTCGCCGCCGAGGCCACGCACCTTCCCGATACAGAAGCAAGGGATGCCGGGTGCGTTTGCCGCCATATTGGCGCCGGTCTCCATGGCCGGCGCCTCGGGCACGTGAAATGGGCCCTCGACCGTGCTCGGCGTCGCCCCGCTGCCGCGCCGGTGATTGATGGCATCGACCAGCATGCTGACGCCCAACACGTCGGAGAACAGGATGAATTCCTGACGCTTGTCGCTGCACAACTTTCCGGTGCGGGTGAGGAAATCGATCGCCGTTGCCCACTCGGCCTGCGTCGGCTCGATCTCGCGGACGAAAGCGTGGACGTGCTTGACCAGGGCCGTCATCACCTGCCGCAACCGCGGATCGGGAATATCGCTCCAGCGCTTGAGCGCGATATCGGTCAGGATTTCTTCGGTGACATAGGGCATTGCTGCTCTCCCAAATTCCAGTTCTTCAGGCGCCCTCGATCTCGCACCGAACCAGCGCGGCGCCCTCGGCCATCGCATTCATTTTAGCAAACGCGATCGGTCGCTGCAGGTATTTCATGCCGCAGTCGGGGGCGATGACCAGGCGCTCGGCCGGCACGTGGGCGAGCGCCCGCCGGATCCGCTCGGCGACGATCTGCGGCGACTCAACATTCATATCCGCCAAATCGATGACGCCCAGAATGATGGTTTTCGACGGCAGCTCGCGCAACACCGCAAGGTCGAGCCGCGGCTGTGCCGCCTCAATGGAGATTTGCTGTGCCCTTGCGCTCGCGAGCTCCGGCAGGAACGAGTAGCCTGGCGGCTTTTCGTGCACGACGGCCGCATAGCCGAAACACAGATGCACCGCGATCGTGCCGCGCACACCCTCGAGCGCGCGATTGAGCGCCGCGAGCCCATAGGCGCGCGCCTTGTCCGGATGCTGCTGCATCCACGGCTCGTCGAGCTGCACCACATCGGCGCCGGCGGCGAAAAGGTCCTTGATCTCGCCGTTGAGCGCGTCGGCGTAAGCGAACGCCACTGCCTCCTCGTCCCTGTAATAATCGTCGCGCGCCTGTTTGCTCATCGTGAACGGCCCGGGCACTGTCGCTTTGACGGCGCGGTCGGTATTGGCGCGCAGCAACTTTAGATCGCGCACCTCGACTGGTCCGTTGCGCCGGATCGGGCCAACGACGCGCGGCACCGGAATGGGCCTGCCATTGCGGTTGATCACCGTGCCGGGATTTTTCACGTCGACGCCATCGAGCGCGGTGGCGAAGCGGTTGGAATAGCTCTCGCGCCGCTGCTCGCCGTCGGTGATGATGTCGAGGCCGGCGCGCTCCTGGTCGCGGATCGCCAGGATGGTGGCGTCATCCTGCGCGGCTTCGAGCTGATCCGGTGCCACCAGCCACAAATCGTCGGCACGCACGCGCGGCACCTTTTTCGACAGCCTGGCGCGGTCGATCAGCCATTCCGGCTGCGGGTAGGAGCCGACGAGGGAGGTGGGTAGCAGCATTCCAACACACCATTATCAGGTGGACCATAGGGAGGCCTTGCATCCTCCTGCGGCCCGGCGGAAACAGTCGTTGCCGCCCATTGCGATCATCGCCAGGTTCTTACCGTTCCGCAAACGTGCCATTGGTACGGGAGCGCGTTGTTTTTTTCTCGCCGCCGACCGCGGAGAGGTAAAACGCTGGCTGAGGCTGCGCAAGACTCCCGATGGGAGCTGCGACTGCCGAGCCCGGAATCCCACGAATTTATTCGTAGGAGGTCAAGCCTTCACAGCCTTGGCGTAAGGATAAATGACCTTGCCGGTCGCCTCGTCCGGCGGAGTGAGCACGGTCTGATAGCTCATCCCGCGCCACGTATCCAGCGTCGCGGCATCGCTGATGTCGTGGTACTGCACCTGGAGCTGACGGGCTTTGAGCCACTCGCCGTTTTTGCCGAATTTGACGCCCTCGATCATGATCGTATCGAATGTGTGGCCACGCATGTAGGCGGCGAGCTTGTCGTCGTTGACGCTTTTTGCGCCAACGATGGCGTCGGCCAGGACCTGCATGCGGGCATAGCCCCAGCCGCCGAGATAATAACCGAGCGGGTCGATGCCGAGCTTCGGCGCGCGCGCCTGATATTTCGCAAAGAAGGTTGCCGCGGGCGCCATTAGCCTGGCCGACGGCACCCAGTTTTCGTAGTTGACGATGCCGTTGAGTTTCCCCTTGAGCTTTCCCTTGAACACCGTCGCCTGCAGACCGACCATGCCGCCGCCGAACATTTTCGGCTTGAGCCCGAGTTCGCTGGCCGATTGCACGATGCCGACCGAGCTGAGCGGATAGGAGCAAATCACGACGAGATCGGCGTTCGCCGCCCCGATCGCCCGTACGATCGGAGAATAATCGGTCGTATTCGGCGGATAATTGCGGTCGTAGACGACCTTGAAACCGTAGTTTTTTGCGTTCGTGCGCGCGCCTTGCATGGCGTTGTGCGAGAACTCGGCGTCATCGCCAGCTAGCGCCACAGTTTGCGGCTTCGGACGTTGCGCGGCAGCGACCTGAAAAAAACCTTCGGTCAATACCGCCTTCGGGTCCGGACCGCCGGTTGGGATGAACGAGAAGTATTTCGGGTACTTGAACTCGGCATTGGCATCGAGCGCGAACAGGCTGACGAACAGCTTGTTCTTCTGCATGACGATGGGAATCGCCGGCGCCACCATGTTGGTGGCATAGCCGCTGATCACGAGATCCACTTTGTCGACGTCGAGCAGCTTGGTGTAGATGCCCGGAATGGTCGCCGGATTGGACTGGTCGTCGTAATGGACAAGCTCAACCTTGCGGCCGAGGAGGCCGCCTTTGGCGTTGACTTCCTCGGCCCAGATTTGCGAGCCGAGCAGCGCCTGTTGGCCATTGGGCGCAAGCGGCCCGGTCAGCGCCATTCCAAAGCCAATCTTGATCGGCGGAGCACCTTGCGCGAAGGCAGGTGCGCGCGCCAGTACGGGTGAGACCAACCCGGCGGCGATGCCGGCATTGACGCTGCGCCGCGACAGGAGGCGCTTCGATGTGTGGTCGTTCATGGGCTCCCTCCCAAGCGCGGTGCTCTTCCTCCACCTCTGTCAGCCATTGAGGAGCTGGCGCGACCGCGCCAGTCTCCGGGCACCTTCTTTTCTTTCCTCGCGAGAGCGGTGTCGATCGGCCCTGTCTGTTCAGAGCATCTTCTCAAAGCGACTTGTTATCCAAGTGCTTTGGCATACGGAAAAATTACCTCGCCGGTCTTCTGGTCGGCAGGGGTCAGGACCGTCTGATAGCTCATGCCCCGCCAGGTATCGAGATTCGCCGCATCGGTAATGCCATGATACTGCACTTGCAGCATCGCCGACCTGGTCCATTCGCCGTCTTTGCCGAACTTGATGTCCGAGGCCATGATGGTGTCGAACGAATGGCTGCGCAGGTAATCGGCGACCTTGTCGTCCTTGACGCTTTTTGCGCCGGTGATGCCGTCCGCCAGCACCTGCAGATAGGCATAGCCCCATCCGCCGAGGTAATAGCCGAGCGGATCGGCGCCCGCGGCGGCCGCGCGCGCCTGGTATTTTTTGAAGAAATCGGCGGCCGGCGCCATCAGCTTCGGCGACGGCACCCAGGTTTCATAATTCACAATGCCGTTGAGGTGCGACTTGAGCTTTTGTTTCAGGGCGGTTGCCTGCAATCCGACCATGCCAGCGCCCATCATCTTCGGCTTCAGCCCAAGTTCGTTGGCGGACGAGAGCATTCCAACCGAGCTTAAGGGATACGAGCAGATCACCACGAGATCCGGATTACTCGCCTGAATGGCGCGGATGATCGGCGAAAAGTCGGTCGTATTCGGCGGGTAGGTGCGATCGTAAACGCTCTTAAGGCCGTAGGTCTTTACGTTCTCCCGGGCGCCGTCGGCGGCATTATGCGAGAAGTCGGCATCCTCGGCTGCGATTGCGATGGTCTGCGGCTTCGGGTTCTGCGCCGCCGCCACCTGAAAGAAGCCTTCGGTGAATGACCGTCTCGGCGTCGGACCTGAGGGCAGCATAGAGAAGTATTTGTTGTAATGAAATTGGCCGTTGGCATCGAGCGCGAACAGGCCGATGAACAGCTTGTTCTTCTGCATGACCACCGGAATCGCCGGTGCCACCATATTGGTCGCGTAGGGGCCGACGACGAGGTCGCATTTGTCGACGTCGAGCAGCTTGGTGTAGATGCCGGGAACCGTGGACGGGTTCGACTGGTCGTCGTAGTGGACGAGTTGAACCGGACGGCCGAGCAGTCCGCCCTTGGCGTTGACGTCTTCCGCCCAAATCTGGGCGCCGAGCAAGGCCTGCTTGCCGTTGGGGGCAAGCGGGCCGGTCAATGCCATGGAGAACCCGATTTTGATCGGCGCGCCACCCTGCGCGGCCGCGGGCACCGCGCCCAGCGCGGGTGAAAGCACGACCGCGCCAATGCCGGTATTGACGCCGCGCCGTGTTAGCTGACTGCTCATGAGATTTCCTCCAGAAGCGGTTTTTCAATTCTGCACGTCTGGCCATGCCTCCTGGCGTCCGGGAGCCCCGGGCATGGCGCAATAGTGTCAAGGTCAGGATGCCTTGCTTTGGTGGCCGTGGAAAGGGAGTTCGCGGGAACGTGGCGATATGACAGAGGCGGACGGAAGCCGCACGACAGACGAAGGGTTGCGGAGCGCGCGCATCTTGCTCTTCTGTAAGCCTGTCGTCTCGCATTCGGCGGCTGCCGCTCGGCTTCTTGCAAAGCGAAGTTCCGCGTCATCGCGACCTCGGCGGGAGACCGCAGCCTCCTTCACTTGAGGCTTCTACGTCTTGGGGCTTTCGCCGGACCGCCGGAAGGCGCTAATCTCAACCTCAGCGGGCTCCAATTCTTCGGTACATGGCCGTGGCGCCCGGGCGCATCCCAGCAATTGATCCGGAGGGACAAGAATGACTGCGCTTTCGATCAACGGAAAATCCTACAATGTGGACGTGGAGCCCGATACACCCCTGCTTTGGGTGTTACGGGACACGATCGGCCTGACCGGGACGAAATACGGCTGCGGTATCGCGCAATGCGGCGCCTGCACGGTGCATATCGACGGTGTGGCGACGCGTTCCTGCCAGGTGCCGGTGGGCACCGTCGGCGGCAAGCAGATCGCGACCATCGAGTCGTTGGCGCAGAACGGCAAGCTGCACCCGGTACAGCAGGCCTGGCTCGACCTCGACGTGCCGCAATGCGGCTATTGCCAGAGCGGCATGATCATGGCGGCGGTCTCGCTGTTGCGGCAGAAGGCCAAGCCTACCGACGCCGATATCGACGCGGCGATGACCAATATCTGCCGCTGCGGCACCTATCAGCGCATTCGTGCGGCCATCCACGCCGCGGCCAACGCGTAAGGGGGGCGGCCATGACCGATCTCGCGAGCATCAATCAACGAATCAATCGGCGTTCCTTCGTCATCGGCAGCGCCGCCGCGGGCGGGCTAGCCTTGGGCTTCAAACTGCCCTGCGGGCCGGGCAGCGCTCTCGCCGAAGCCGGCCAGCCGGACGAGGTGAATGCCTGGGTCGTGATCAAGCCTGACGACACTGTCGTTATCCGCGTCGCCAAATCCGAAATGGGCCAGGGCACGGTGACCGGCCTCGCCCAGCTCGTCGCCGAGGAGCTCGGCTGCGACTGGTCGAAGGTCACCGTAGAGTTCCCGACTCCCGGGGAAAATCTAGCGCGCAAGCGCGTCTGGGGTGACTACTTCACCGCGGGCAGCCAGGGCATCCGTTCCTCGAACGAGCTAGTGCGCAAGGGCGGCGCCGCCGCGCGCATGATGCTGATCGACGCCGCTGCGAAGTCCTGGAATGTTCCCGCGAGCGAATGCAGCGCGCAGAACAGCGTCATCACACACAAGCCCTCTGGCCGCACCGTGACTTTCGGCAAGGTGGCGAAGGCGGCGGGCGAGCTCGAACTCCCCAAGGAGGTCGAACTCAAGGACGCGAAGGACTGGACTATCGCCGGCAAGCCTCTCCACCGTCTCGACACGCCGCTGAAGATCGTCGGCAAGCCGATTTTCGGCATCGATGTGCGGCTGCCCGGAATGCTCTACGCGGCGATCAGCGCCTGCCCGGTGTTCGGCGGCAAGGTCAAGACCTACGACGAGTCCAGCATCCAGGACATGCCGGGCGTCAAAAAGGTCGTGCGCATCGGCGACAATGCGCTGGCGGTGGTCGCCGATTCATGGTGGCGGGCGAAGAAGGCGCTCGAAGCCATGCCGATCATCTGGGACAACGGCCCGAACGCGAAGACCTCCAGCGCTATGATCGCGCAAGTCCTCAAGGAGGGGCTCGACGCCGATCAGGCCTTCGTCGGTAACAAGGCTGGCGACGCAAAATCCGCCTTGGCGGGCGCCGCCCGGGTTGTCGAGGCAGTGTACTCCTATCCGTACCAGGCCCACGCCACCATGGAGCCGATGAACGCGACCGCGGTCTACACACCCGATCGCTGTCGCGTCTGGTGCCCAACGCAGAACGCAGAGACCGCATTTGCGGCGGCCGCGGATGCCTCCGGCCTGCCGCCTGCCAAATGCGACGTGCACAAGACCTATCTCGGCGGCGGGTTCGGCCGGCGTGCGACGTCGCAGGACTTCGTGCGCTACGCGGTGCTAGTCGCGAAGGAAATGCCCGGGACGCCGATCAAGTTGCTGTGGTCGCGCGAAGAAGACATGACGCACGACTTCTATCACCCGGTCACGCAATGCAAGATGAGAGCCGGCCTCGACGCCGACAACAAACTCATCGCATTGCACATGCGCATTTCCGGCCAGTCGATCCTGGCGACCGTGTTTCCGGCGCGCATGAAGAACGGCATGGATCCGGTGACCTTCCAGGGTCTCAACCCGGGCGGCACCGAAGGCGTGTTCGGCTACAACATTCCCAACCTGTTGATCGACCATGCCATGCGCAATCCATCCGTGCCAGCTGGCTTCTGGCGCGGCGTCAACACCAACCACAACGCGATCTACGTCGAGACATTCATGGACGAGGTCGCGCACGCGGTTGGCGAAGACCCGTTGGCCTTTCGGCTCAAGTATCTGAAGCCGAAGCACGCTGCCGTGCTCAAAGCGGTGGCCGACAAAGCCGGCTACGGCACGCCGGCGCCGCAAGGCCTCCATCGCGGGATCGCGCAGATCATGGGCTTCGGCAGCTACGTCGCGGCCTGCGCCGAGGTGTCGGTCGACAATGGCAGCGTGAAGATCCACCGCATCGTCGGCGGCACCAATTGCGGGCATGCAGTCAATCCGGAGCAAATCGATCGCCAGGTCGAGGGCTCGTTCGTCTATGGTCTCTCGGCCATGCTCATGGGCGAAATCACGGTGCACGGCGGCCGGATCGAGCAGAAAAACTTCGACTCGTATCTGGTGATGCGTATCGACCAGATGCCGAAAGTCGAGACCGTGGTGATGCCGGATGGCGAATTCTGGGGCGGCGTCGGCGAGCCGACCATCGCGGTCGCCGCGCCGGCCGTGCTCAACGCCATCGCGGCGGCGACCGGCAAGCGCGTGCGCAATTTCCCGCTCAAGGACACCGACCTGCGCGCGACCTAACGGGCCAGTCGGCAGACTTTCCCCTCCCCTTAAAGGGGAGGGGAAAAGATCGCATCATGCAATGGGAATTAAGGATGATCGCGGCAGCGCTGGCGCTCGTCTTCACTTCGGCGGGCGCGGGCGCGGCCATGCCGCCGCCCTTAATTGCCGGCTGTGAAGGCTGCCATGGCGGCGGCGATCCGAGCCTGCCGAAGCTCGCCGGCCGCGCCGCGCCTGACATCGTCGCCGCCATGAAGGCGTTCCGCAATGGCCGCCGCCCGGCAACCGTGATGGATCGCATCGCCAAAGGATTTTCCGACGGCGACATCGCGGCGATCGCCGCCTGGTACGCGGCGCAACGATGAAGCACGCGAAAAAGGCTACGCGTGGAGCAAACCGGCGCCAATTCACGCGGGGCACTCTTTCCGCGGCCGCCGCAATGGCGTGTCCGCTGCCTTCGATCGCGCAGGCTGCAGCGAAGATCGTCATCATCGGCGGCGGCTTTGCGGGCGCGAGCTGCGCGCGGGCGCTGCGCCGGACCGATCCGCGACTCGACGTCACGCTGATCGAGCAGCGACGTATTTATACCGCACCGCCGCTCGTTAACGGCGTTCTTGGCGGCCTGCGCACACTCGCCGAACAACAATTCGGATACGACAAGATCGCCGCGGCGGGCGTTCGGGTCGTGCACGCGGCAGCGCTCGCGGTCGATCCGCGCGCGCGCAGCGTCACCCTTAGTGCCGGCGACAGACTGTCCTACGACCGCCTCGTGCTGGCGCCGGGGATCGATCTTCGCTTCGGCGCGCTGCCCGGCTACAGCGAAGCGCTCGCCGCGCAATTGCCGCACGCCTGGACGGCCGATGGCGCGCAGATCGAGCTGTTGCGCCGCCAGCTCCAGGCGATGGATGACGGCGGCCAAGTCGTCATCACGGTCCCCGCCAATCCGGCGCGCTGCCCGCCCGGGCCCTACGAGCGGGCCAGCATGATTGCGTATTTTTTGAAGAACAAAAAGCCACGCTCGAAACTCGTCATCATCGACGCCAAGGACGAGTTCACCATGCAGCAGCTTTTCCAGAACGCCTGGAATGAGCTTTATCCGGGCGTCATCGAATGGATTTCGCCGTCGAAGGGCGGCGATATCGCCTCGATCGATGCGGTCGGGGGGACCATCGCCACCGACTTCGACACGTACAAATTCGCGGTCGCCAGTGTGATTCCACCGCAGATGGCGGCGCAGGTCACAAAGGCCGCGGGGGTCGCCGACCGCACCGGCTGGTGCCCGATCGATCCGCTGAGTTTTGAATTGCCACAGCAGCGCAACATTCATGTGATCGGCGACGCCGCGATCGCCGGCGCCATGCCGAAATCGGCTTTCGCGGCTTTCGTCGAGGGCGAACTGTGCGCCGCCGCCATCGTCCGCCTCATGGCCGGCGAGAAGCCGGATAGCGCGAAGCTGGTCAGCAATTGCTACAGCCTGGTCAGCCGCGACTACGCGATCTCGATCGCCGGCGTGTACCACCCGGTCAATGGCGAGTACCAGGAAGTCGAAGGCGCCGGCGGGGTCAGCCCGCTCGATGCGCCGCGCGCGTTGCGCGCTAAGGAAGCCCAATTCGCCGATGCCTGGTTCCGTACCAATACGCGACAGATTTTCGGCTAGCGCGACGGCGATCGCGTCCTTGCTGGCCGTCGCCTGCCTCGAACCGCGCGCCGCCGCGGCGGCGCCGCAGCGGCCGGAACTTATGCCTTACGTGATTGTCGGCGATTCGATTGCCGCCTCGCTCACCGGCGCCAAGGGCAATCCGGCAGCAGGCCGGGCAATCGTCGTCGACCCACAGCGCGGCATGTGCCTGCTTTGCCATTCGGGCCCGTTCCCGGAGGACAAGTTCCAGGGCAATATCGGCCCGGACCTCACTGGCGTCGGCCGGCGCTTGAGCGAGGGGCAGTTGCGGTTGCGCATTGTCGATGCCAGCAAGATCTATCCGGACACGATCATGCCACCGTTTTATCGCGTCGATGCCTTGCGTCGGGTGCCCTCGGCCTATCGCCGCAAGCCGGTGCTGACCGCCGCCGAGATCGAGGACGTGGTGGCATTTCTGATGACGTTGAAGTGAATCGCAGCGATGGCGCAAAAGCGTGAAAATGCGTGGATGAAGGCAAATCGTCGCCGCTCGCGGCGCCAGGTTCTCAAGACGGCCGGCACGCTCGCCGGCTGCAGCGCTATGGCTCACTTCGCCGTTCGCTCAGCAGCGGCGACGCCCGCCGCGATGGGGGTCGCCGTCCGCCGCTTCGTCGGCGAGGCGCCGGTCAAAAAGGGAAAGGTGAAACTCGACATTCCCCCTATCGTGGAGAATGGCAATTCGGTGCCGTGCACGGTCGCGGTGGACAGCCCGATGAATGCAGCCGACTACGTCAAGGCCATTCACGTTTTTAACGAGAAGAATCCGCTGCCCGACATCATCAGCGTCACGCTGGGGCCGCACGCCGGACGCGCCGGCTTTACCACCCGCATCAGACTGGCCGACTCGCAGACTGTCACCGCGATCGCCGAGCTTTCCGACGGCACGTTCTGGTCCGGAGAAGCCGACGTGATCGTCACGCTTGCCGCCTGCCTCGAGGAGACCACCCGTTGATCGGCCGCGCGCTCGTTCACGTTCCGCCCACCGCCAAGCGCGGTGAGGTTATCGAAATCAAGACAATGATCGCGCACGTGATGGAGACCGGCTACCGCATCGGCGTGACTGGAAAGCCGATCCCGCGCGACATCATCGATCGATTCGTCTGCACCTACAACGGCGAAGTGATTTTCAGCGCGCAGCTTTATCCGGCGATCGCCGCCAATCCGTTCATCTCGTTCTTCACCGTCGCCACCGAAAGCGGCACGCTGGCATTCACCTGGACCGATCAGCACGGCGTCACCAGGGTGCAGACCGCCGAGCTCAAGGTCGCATAGCGCGATGCGGTCGGCGGCTCTCACGGGCGCATTTCTCGCCGCCGTCGGAGTTGTCGCCGCGGCCGCTCACGAAATCCCGCTCGATGAGCGCCGTTCGGACACCACGTTCATCGGCGCCGATACGCGCGCGATGCAGGACGACGACACCTCCAATCCCGGCATGCTGGCGGTCCTCGACGGCGAAGCGTTGTGGACACAAAAGGCGGGCGCCATGGGAAAGTCGTGCGCAGATTGCCATGCAGAAGCGGCGGTGAGCATGAAAGGCGTCGCAGCGCGTTATCCGGTGTTCATGCCGTCTCTGGGCCGTCCGGTCGATCTGCAGCAGCGCATCAATATGAGCCGCGTCGCCAACCAGAAGGCGCCGGCATGGCCGTTCGAGAGCAAGGAGCTGCTGGCGCTCACGGCCTATATCGCACGGCAATCGCGTGGCCTGCCGATCGCGGTGATCGCGGATGCGCAATCGAAACCGTTCATCGCAGCCGGGCGCGCCATTTTCGAAGCCCGCCAGGGGCAGCTCAACATCGCCTGCGCGCAGTGCCACGACGACAATTGGGGCAAGCGTCTTGCCGGCAATCTGGTGCCGCAGGCGCAGCCTACGGGCTATCCGATCTATCGCCTGGAATGGCAGGAGGTCGGGTCGCTGCAGCGCCGCCTGCGCGATTGTATGACCGCGATGCGCGCCGAGCCCTACGATTACGGATCGCCCGAACTCGTCGATCTGGAATTCTACCTCATGTGGCGCGCCCGCGGCCTGAAGGTGGAAACGCCGGCGGTGCGGCCGTGATCGGGTAGAAAAAGCGCAGGGTTCGTGGCGCACCTCGATCCGCGTTGGCCGCCTGCCTTGCGCGGCAGCGGTGAGCGGGAAAGCGGCGACGACGAGCGGCCGTTTGCGCTTTCCGAGCAAACCACATTGCCCGGCCGCCGCTTGCCGCTTATCGTCCCGCCGCATTCAGCCCCGCGGAAAGGGAACCGGCCGATGAACGACGTGTCTGCCAAACAGGAAAAAACGCAAGCAAGCTACGCCGACAAAGGCTGGCAGTCGGACGTCATCGTCGATCTCATCAAGCATTACGGCTTTCCCTATATCGCGCTCAATCCCGGCGCGAGCTATCGCGGCCTGCACGACTCGCTGGTCAATTACGGCGGCAGCCAGCCGCCGATCCTGCTCTGCCAGCATGAGAAGATTGCCGTGCAGATCGCCCACGGCTACGCCAAGGCGACTGGCCGGCCGATGGCGGCGATCGTCCATGACGTCGTGGGCATGCTGCACGCCACGATGGGCATCTACTACGCCTACATCGACCGCTGCCCGGTCTTCGTGATTGGCGCCACCGGCCCGATGGACGAGAGCCGAAGGCGGCCGTTCATCGACTGGATTCACACTGCCAACGTCAACGGCGAGCAGCTGCGGCATTACGTGAAATGGGACTACCAACCCTCGAGCATCGACGGCGTGCCGGATTCGTTTGCCCGCGCCTATGCGGCGATGATGACCGAACCGCAGGGCCCGATCTACATGTGCTATGACGCTTGGTTGCAGGAGCAGCCGCTGACTAAGAGCGTCGTGCTGCCGAAATCGACCGCCAACAAAGTGCCAGTGCCCATGGCGGCCGATCCGCTGGCGCTCGCCGCTGTGGCCGACCGGCTGCTTGCCGCCAAGTACCCGGTGCTCATGGCCGAATATGTGGCGCGCAGCGCCGATGGTTTTGCCAATCTGGTGGCGCTCGCCGAAACCGTTGGCGCCGCCGTGTACGACGTGCACGCGCGGCTCAATTTTCCCAGCCGCCACAACCTCAACTTGAGCTGCGAGAAGGAGATCTTCCGCGACGCCGATCTCATCCTCTCACTCGATACCCGCGACTGGGAGAAGTCGACGCATTTCAACGACCGCACAAAGCGCCAGGTGGTGGCGCATTATCCGCCGCATTGCGAGATGATCGAGATCGGCTTCGGCGAAATCAACTTGAGCAAGTGGTCGATGGATTACGCGCGCATGCCGACCTGCAGCCTGCGCGTGCTCGGCGACACACTCAGCGCTGTTCCCGAACTTACGCGGCTGTGCCGCGAGCGCATCGCGAAAAATCCGACGCTGGCAGAGTCCGTCATCGAGCGCACCCATGTGATCGCGGCCAAGCACGATGCGCTGTTTGCGAAATGGGCCGAGCAGGCGAAAACCGATTGGGACGCCCTGCCAATCACGCTGCCGCGGCTCGCCAGCGAAATGTGGGAAGTGATCAAGACCGAGGATTGGGTGCTCACCGGCGCCAATCTGCAGGAGTGGTGCTACAAATTGTGGGATTTCGACAAGCCGCATCGCCATTGCGGCCAGGCGCTCGGCACCGGGACCCAGATCGGCACCTCGCTCGGCGTAGCGCTCGCCCACCGCGGCACCGGTCGCCTGGTCATCGACATCCAACCCGACGGCGATCTGATGTTCGACGCCGGCGCGCTGTGGACCGCCGCGAAGAATGACATTGCCATGCTGATCGTCATGTACAACAACCGCGCCTACTACAACGACTGGGAGCACCAGATCCGCATCGCCAATCTCCGCGGCACGCCGGTGGAGCGCGCCTATATCGCTCAGGATATTTCCGGGCCCGAGCCGGATTTCGCCACCATGGCCGAGAGCATGGGCTGGTATGCCGAAGGTCCGATCGAAAAGCCCGCCGACATCGCGCCGGCGCTGCGCCGCGCCATTGCGCAGGTCAAGGCCGGCAAGCCGGCACTGGTCGATACCGTGGTAAGGCCGCGATAATTTTACCAATAGCGCCCAGTACCGCCGACGATCACGGTGACGATGCCGAGCGCAAGATTGATCGCCACGATCATGCGGATCAGCTCGAGGCTTTGCGCCGCCTCCGGCAGTTTGTTCTGATCGAGAGCGAGGCGGAACCGGCGCCACGGCGCGAAGACGAGGTGCAGATAAAGCAGCACCATCAACAGCCCCAGGCCCTGCATGATGTTGACGTATAGAGGCGCGCCGGCAGGGCCGCCAAAATAAAAGGCCATCATCGCGTAGCCGGTGCCGAGCAGCACCGCGACACCGAGGCCAACCCAGGGCAGGAATGTCGCAAATACCCGGCGCCAGAGCGGCAACCGTGCCGGCGGCTCAAGCGGCACGGCAGCCGGCCTCAGCACCCAATAGGCGAAGGCCATACCGCCGACCCAGAAGATCGCAGCCAGGAGGTGAATTGCGAGAAGGAAAATGAGCATGGACATGTCCCAATGAGGCCGCAGGCGAAGCCTTGCGGACCAATCTGATTGCTGCCGCGTGCTGTCGATCGCGACGGCCAACCAAGCGTTAAACGAATTTTTCCGTCAGGTCCGCATAGCGCTGCCTGCCGCCGGTTCGCCCTGGACAGAAAAATCCGTTCGAAACGGAATGCTCGCCGCCACCATCGGGCGTGTAGCCACGGTGTTTCAACCGCTCTCGTGCGGCCCAACGCACGATACTACTGCCTCACGCTCTTGACCGGCGTCTCAGGCGTGAGCCCGCCGCGCCGGCGCGCATAAGTTTCCTTGCCGGTCTGTTCCCACTGGCCGCTCACCGCCCGACTGGCATAAACATCCCAGGCGCTGTCCCAGTCGCCGAGCGAATAGCCGTGCCACGGCTCACGCGGTTTGAGCGCCGGCAGGCCGAGCTCCTGCCAGATCGCGCGCGCGCGCTCCATGAACTCGCGCGTGGGCAGCGACAGCGGCGGGTCCGGCTCCTTCTGCGTGGCGTCGATCAACATGGTCGAGTCGGTCTTCGGCCCGGCCGATTTGGGGCCATGACCCTCCGACCGGTAGGGCACGATCAGCACGTCCTCCACGGGATTTGCACGGTAGGCAAGCGACCAGAACACCGCGTCCGGATTATCCGGGTTGATATCCTCGCTGACTGCGATGACGTATTTGCCGATATCGGCCTGCAGGCTGGCGGCGCCCTGCAGCGCGCGCCAGATCTCAGTGCGCGCGGTGCCCGCGGCGAACTGCACGAACATGACTTTGCGCAAGTTTGTCAACGCCTCGTGCATGACCACGCGGCGTGCGCCCTTAATCGACAGCGTATCGCGCAGATAGGCGAGATAGCGTGGCTCGTAGGCGACGCGCTTCATCACGCTGGATTCGCTCGGCGTCACCTCGCTCAAGATCGAGACGTAGACCGGCGATCTTTTATGGGTGATCGCCGTGACCTGCATCGCCATATTGAAACCTTCGAGTGCAACATGGCCGTGACTTTCGCCGAACGGCCCTTCGGGCTCGAGCAGTTCGGGATCGATAAGTCCCTCGACCACAAGCTCGGCATCGGCCGGCACGAGCAGATCCAGCGTGGCCGCTTTGACAACGCGGATCGGCGCCCCGGCGAGCCCACCGGCCACTGCCATCTCGTCGCAACCGATCGGCAGCTTCTGTGGACCGGTGAACATCACCACCGGCGCGCAGCCGACCACGATGGCGATCGGCATCGGCTTTTCCAGCTTGCGATATTTCTGCCAGTGCAGATAGCCACCGGCGCCGCCGGGCCGCGCCGCCATGCGCACGCCGAGCCGGTCGGCCGCCTTCAGCGCTGCCCGGTAAGTGCCCATGTTACGCACCCCAGTCTGCGGGTCCGCGGTGATGCACAGCGTGGCGGTGAGATAGGGCGCCGCGTCATAGCCGGGCGTGGACACCGGCACCGGCAGGGCTTTTAGTCCGCCGTCCCGGCGCAAAGCGTCGCCCTTGATGATCACATCCTGGCAGGGCGCCACGCCGACCTCGACCGGCGCGATCGGATTGGCGATGGCGTGCATCCAGGCGTCGCCGATCTCTTCAACCGGCCGCCCCATGCCAACGGCATAAATGCGCGCCGAGGCGGCCAACGCGCCGATCGCCACCGGCACGTCGTAGCGGCGGCCTTGTGCATCGACCACATTGGTGAACACAAACGCGCGCCGATCCTCCTCGACGAGCCCGCCTTGAAATTGCCAGCGGACCAGCGGATGCAGCTCGCTGTCCTTGTTGATCGGCCGATCGATGCGCGTAAGCAGCCCCGCAGCCGTAAGACGCGCGAGATGCTCCTGAAAGTCAAGCGGGGGCGCGGGCGCTTGCTTGCTCGTGCGGCTTCGGGCGGCTTGATCGAGCATGGCCTTTTTCAAATCCACTTTTCCCCCCACAGGACGTGCGCGGAACGGCACAGGGGTACCGGAGGTTCAGGATCCCTTATCAGCCGGCGTCCCGCGCCACTGCCTCTGCGGCAGAGACGCGTCCGATCATGGCACGGCCGCCGCGCAATCTCGCGCGTCTATTCCCCTACTTTCTGTTCTTCTCGTATTCGACGATGATCGGGCGTGCGACGCGAAAACAGTCGACACCGATCGGCGCGCCGCAATAGATCATGACCTGCGTCAAAGCGGCGCGGATTTCGTTGGGCGTGAGCCCGTTGTTGAGCGCGCCGCGTACATGGGTTGCGAACTCCTCCATCTTGCCGAGCGCCGCGATCATGCCGAGGTTGAGGATAGAACGCTCGCGCGGTTTGAGCGTTTCATCGCCCCAGGTCTCGCCCCAGCAATATTCGCTGAGCAGGCGCTGAAAATCGCGATTGAAATCGTCGACGTTGGCCAGCGCGCGGTCCACATAGGCCTCACCCAAGACCTGCCGGCGCTTGGCGAGACCGAGCTCGTAACGTTTCTGATCCATGGCGTTGTCCTTTTTGTTGGCGCCGCATCTTACTCCCGATTCAGGAGGTCGCGAAAAGGCCATCCGAAACCCGTCACGTCACGCCGTCGATCGCGACAGCGAGGGACTTGCGAAGATCATCCGCAGCAGCCAACTCGTCGCGGCGAAGCGGTCTAACGGAAAGCCTTTAATGACGTCGCGTCGACGGTTATCTCGGCTCGCGGCTCGAGCAGACACATCCCCATGATGCCTGCGCGATTGGCGCGTCTGTCCTTAACCCACCGCAGAACCGCCCTTCCAGCGCTTGACGATCCCGGTGTCGATGCCGAACAGGTCGAGCAACCGGCCGCAGGTGTGATTGATGATGTCGTCGACCGTCTTCGGGCGATTGTAGAACGCGGGCACGATCGGCGCGACCACAGCGCCCATTTCGGCGAGCGTGAGCATGCTGCGCAGATGTCCCACATGCAGCGGCGTCTCGCGGATCGCCAGCACCAGGCGACGCTTCTCCTTGAGCACGACGTCGGCGGCACGCGACAGGAGCGAAGAGGTCACGCCAGAGGCGATCTCGCTCATGGTGCGGATCGAGCACGGCGCGATCACCATTCCCATAGTGGGAAACGAGCCCGAGGAAATCGCGGCGCCGATATCGGCGACTGGATAGTGCATAGTGGCGAGCCCGCGCACATCCTTCGGTTTCAGATCGGTCTCGTAGACGAGCGTCATCTCCGCCGACTTGCTCATGACGAGGTGCGTCTCGATCTCGGCAGGACGGAGGATTTCCAGAAGCCGCACGCCGTAGATCGTGCCGGAGGCGCCGGATATCCCGACGATCAGCCGGGCCGCATGTCTAGCCATCAATCGCTTCGCTCCAATTGCCTTTTTCGCCCGCAATCCGCCTAAGCGCGGCCGGCCGCCGCTTTCATTGCACCGTAGCGGCCATGCTCGATCGAGTTGAAGGCGCTGACCAGGAGGGCGGCGGTATTGGGGGGGAAGCTCACACCGATCAGGCGCGCATAGGCGGATACATTTGCCCGCACAGCGTCGCCGGGCGCGGCCGGCCTGCCAGGCGGACCCGACTGCGTGAAGGCATAAAGCCCCTCCTGCTGCAGGCGCTCGGCCTCGAGCTCGACCGCTTTCACCCTGTTGCGGAACGCTTCCTGCATTCCGGGATCGACCAGCGTGCGCACGCCCTTGAGCTTGCGCCGCGCGTCGCGGATCGGAATGATGGTGAGGTTGCGCCAGTCACGCACGCTGTCGTCGAGATTTTTGATCTCGTCGCTGGTCAACAGCCGCCCGCTGTCGGCGAGCCAGAACAGAAAAAGCAAAAGATTGACGTCGACACCGCAACGGTCCTGCAGCGCGATACAGGCATCCGATACGCCGGGCTGGCGATAAAAATGCAGAGAGAAGCGCCAGAACGGCGTTTCAGCTTTTGTTTCGGCGGTCTCGGTCATGAGGCGCTCTCTCCCTTGCGCTCGTTCGCGCAAGCGCGAATGAGTGACTTGATTGAGACAGGTTTTCCGCTTTGTCGGTAACGAGCGGACATAGCAAGTATCACCCGGCGAGCAGCTTCTCGTAGGCGCCTGCGGCACGCAAAGCTGCGACGATGCGTTCCGGCGTGAGCGGCGTTTCGGTAAAATGCACGCCGAACGGCGAGAGCGCATCTTCGACGGCGGCGACGATCGCCGCCGGGGCCGGGATTGTGCCGCCCTCGCCGGCACCTTTAACTCCGAGCGGGTTGAGCGGATTGACGGTTTCCACGTGGGCGATGGTGCAGGTCGGCACATCGGTCGCCATGGGCAGCATATAATCGGCAAACGAGGCGGTCAGCGGCTGGGCGTTGGCGTCGTATTGCATCCATTCCAGGAGGGCGTTGCCGATGCCATGGGCGACGCCGCCCTGCACCTGACCGTCGACGATGAGCGGATTGATAACGCGGCCGCTGTCGTGGGCGACCGTGTAGTTGAGAATGCTTACGCCGCCGGTCATGGCATCGACCATGACTTCGGCCACATGGGTGCCGGAGGAGTACGATGCCTGGGCCGGCGTGTAATAGGCGGTATGCTCGATGCCCGCGGCCTGTCCTTGCGGCAGGCACACGCCGGGAATGCCCTGGGCGAGCCGCGCGAGCTCGCCGAACGAGAATGACGGCTTGTTGCCGCGGCGCGCGATGGCGCGGCCGTCCTCAAGATCGATCTCCTCCTCACCAGCGCCCAGCGCACCTGCGGCGAGCGCAATGAGCTGCTGGCGTACCGCGGTGGCGGCCAGGTGAGCCGAGGAGCCGGCATTGACCGCCTGACGGCTCGCGAAGGCGCCGACGCCCTGGGCGATGGCGCCGGTGTCGCCGGCCGTCATCACGATATCCTCGATACGGCAGCCGACCAGGTCGGCGACGATTTGCGACAGTGTCGTGCGCGTCCCCTGGCCCTGAGTGGTGGCGCCGGTCGCCACTGAAACCTTGCCGCTTGGCAGCACGCGCACGGTGACCCCTTCGAATGGCCCAAGCCCGGTACCCTCGACGTAATTGGCAAGCCCGATGCCAATGAAGCGGCCTTGAGCAAGCGCCGCCCGCTGGCGCTCGCGGAAGCTTTGATAATGGGCAAGCTCCAGCGCCTTGTCCTGGCCGCGCGGATAGTCGCCGCTTTCGTACACGAGCGGCTTGCCATCGCGGGAGATGAGGCCAACCTCGTAGGGCATCTGCTCGGGCTTAATCAAATTGCGCCGACGCAGCTCGGCACGGTCGAGGCGCAGCTCGCGCGCGGCGCGGTCGAGGAGCCGCTCCATGGCGAACACGGCTTGCGGCCGCCCGGCGCCGCGAACCGGCGTGGTCGGCACCTTGTTTGTGAACACCACGGTCGCGTCGAGCTGATAGGACGGAACCACGTAGGGGCCGGGCACGGTCGAAGCGGCGATATAGGGCATGATCAGGCCCCACGGCACGAAGGCGCCGGTATCGTGCAGCATGGTGCCGCGGACGCCGAGGATCTTGCCGTCCGCGTCGATGGCGATAGCGAGGTCCCAATATTGGTCGCGCTCCTGGGTGGCGCAGAGGAAATGCTCGCGCCGGTCCTCGATCCATTTCACCGGACGGCCGAGCCTGAGCGCCGCCGCTGGAATCACCGCCTCCTCCGGATAGAAGATCGCCTTCGGTCCAAAACCGCCGCCGACATCGGGCGCGATCATGCGGATCGATTGCAAATCACGGTCGAGCAAATCAGCGAGCGTGCGCCGTCCAATATGCGGGGTCTGGGTTGCCGACCACACCGTGAGCAAATCGGAAACCGGATCATGCCGTGCGAGCACCGCGCGGGTTTCCAGCGCCATGCCGCCGCCGCGGTGCTGCCAAAACTTCTCGGCGAAGACGTGCGCGGCGGCGGCAAAGGCCGCGTCCGCATCCCCATACGCAAGACGGAAGGTCGACGCGACGTTCGAGGACAGATCGCTATGGGCGCCCGGCGCCCCCTCTTCGGCAGCGCCGCGGCAATCGGAAAACGCCGGCAGCTCGTCATATTGCACGATCACCCCCGCAGCCGCGTCTTCGGCGAGATAGCGGCTGTCGGCGAGCACCACGGCGACCGCCTCGCCGACATAGCAGACTTCCCCGCGCGCCAGGGCATGCTGGGTGCGCGGGACAAGCGCCGGATGCGGCAACAGCAGTGGCAGGGATGTTGAGCGCAGCGGCTCCGGCAGGTCGGCGGCGGCGAGCACCGCATGCACGCCGAGCATGGCGAGCGCCGGCTTGACATCGAGAGCGCGGATCTTGGCGTGCGCATGCGGCGAACGGACGAAAGCGGCGTGCAGCAGCCCGGGAAGTTTCACGTCGTCGACGAAGCGTCCGCGCCCCGTAAGCAGCGCCGGGTCTTCGAGCCGCGTGACGCGCGCGCCGAAATGCTTTGCGCCCATTATCGCGCCCGCGTTGCTGCGGCGGCGGCGGGGCGCAGCCGCTGCGCGGCGTCAAGCGCCGCCGCGATGATCCCGGCATAGCCGGTGCAGCGGCACAGATTGCCGGTGATCGCTTCGCGCACCTCGTGTTCGGTCGGCTGTGGATTGTCCCGCAACAATTCGGTGAGGGTGATCAGCATTCCGGGCGTGCAGAAACCGCACTGCACTCCGTGATTGTCGATGAAGGCTTGTTGCAGCACCGACAATTTGCCGTCGGACGCCAGACCCTCGACGGTCGTCACCTCGCAGCCATTGGCCTGCACGGCAAACATCAGACAGGAGCGCGCCGAACGGCCGTCGAGGAGCACCGTGCAGGCCCCGCAAACGCCGTGTTCGCAGCCCAGATGCGTGCCGGTGAGATTGATCTCGTGCCGCAGAAAATCGGCGAGCGTCAGCCGCGCCTCGACCACGCGCGCGTAGGTCTTGCCATTGACCGTCAACAGCATCGCCTGTTTGCCCATACGCGAACTCTTAGGCGTCAATGCCCTCGGCCCCGGCACGCCGCGCCGCATCGTTGAGTGCGCGCAAGCTCAAGACCTGCGCGAGGTGACGCCGGTACTCGCCACCCGCATGAATATCGGAAATCGGCTCGATCAGCCATGCCGTGGCGGCAGCGGCGCGGACCGCTGCCGCATCAAGCGGCCGGCCAACAAGGCGGGTTTCCGCCGCCTCGACGCGCAGCGGCCCGGTGCTGACGCCGAACAGCGCGAGCGCGGCGCGCCGCACCACATTGTCGGGGCCGAGATCGAGCAAAGCCGCAGCGCCGGCAAGCGCAAAATCGCCGTGCCGCCGGGCAAATTCGTGGAAGCCATGGCCGTGGCCCGGCTGCCACAGTGGCAACGTCACCGCCGCGATCATTTCGTCGGGTTCAAGCGCGGTCGCCATGAAGCCGGACGAAAATTCGCGGAAAGCGATCTGCCGCATGCCGCGCACGCTGGCGAGGTAAAGCATTGCATCATAGGCAGCACAGACCGCCGGCAGTTCGGCCGCGGGATCGGCATGCGCCAGGCTTCCCCCTATGGTGCCGCGGTTGCGGGTCTGGCGATGACCGACATAGCGCAGCGCCTCGGCCATGAGCGGGCAATGCTTGGCGATGTCGGCAGACAATTCCAAATCGCGCTGGCGCGTCATGGCGCCGATGCGCAACACGCCGTCGCGCACCGTAATGCCGCGCAATGCTTCTAACCCGGAAAGATCGATCAGATGATCGACAATCACGTAGCGGAAATTCATCATCGGCACGAGCGATTGGCCGCCGGCCAGAATTTTGGCGTTGGGCAGCGTGGCCAGAAGCTCGGCCGCTTCCTGCAGTTGCCGCGGCGCGTGATACTCAAAGGGCGCTGGTTTCATCCGCTTTTCCCGCGCCGGATGCCTGGTGCTTCAGCCGTGGGGCGAAGGTGCGGGCAGCTTTTGAGGCTACCCGTGGGTCGAGCCCGGCAAGATGATCGCGCCTACGCCGTCTTCACACCCAGCTCCGCCATCTCTTTGGCGTAGGCGGGCTCCATGCGCGGAGCAAGGCTGTGTTTGGCGAGTTCGTTGGCGAACATGCGGCGAATCTCCGCCGTCTCGTCGATGTAATCGAGCTGGTCGCCGCCGATGCGGCGGCTGATCCAGGCCTTCGGCACCCCTTGGGCATTGCGAATGGCGACACCCTCGTGCTTGAAGGCCAGGTAACGCGCCGGCGTTGCGCCGGAATTGAAGTGCTGGTGGAACCACATGTTCGGCGGCACGATGAGCGTGCCGACCTCCCAGTCAAAGCGCTGCGGCTCCTCGCCTTCCGGCCACATCAGCGAATAGCCCTCGCCCGAGAGCACGATGACGTGGGCACCCGGCCCGTGCGCGTGCGCCTTCTTGTAGGTGCCGATCGGAAATTGCGAAATGTGGCTGTTCATCGACCCCTTGGCGAGATTGAAGCGGATATGTCCACCGCCGGCGCCGCGCTCAGCCGCGGTGATGAGCGGAATGTTAACCGCGTCGGGCACGAAGTTGGTGGTGAGCAGAAGGCCCTTCTGTTCGCCCTTCGAGGAGAAATAATCGGGCTCGCCGGAAAAGCGGTCCTTAAAGTCGTATTTGGTGTTGAAGATGAAATCGATGTCCTCATAGAGATTGATCACCGGCGGGGCATTGGTCACCGCGACGTAGCGTACCGGCTCGCGGCCGGAGCCGTTGAAATGCTGGTGATGGCAGTTGAGCGGAATCGCGAACAGGGCACCCTCCTTCCACTCGAACGTAATGCGGGCGCCGGCATCGTTCCACACCGTGGTCGAGCCGCGGCCACTGAGCACCAGGATCATTTCCTCGTAGAGTTGCCGGTGCGGATTGAGGCTCTTGCCGGGCGGGATTTCCATCACGTAGCAATCGTTCGAGGTGCGCGAGGCGTCGTGATTAAGAAAAACCGCGCTGCCGCCGCGCCGCGCCCAGGGCTTGAGCGCGACGGTGCGCAGATTGCGCACGTAAATCGAGGGAAGAATTTCGAGGCCTTCGCTCTTAACCCAGCGCGTGTAGGGCGTTTCCTTTTCGGTTTTGAACTTGTTGGCAAGATCCTCGGAAACGACGGCATTCTTGGCCATTTGACTCTCCTTATCAATCGGTCAGCGGCAGCCGGCAGAAGGCAGGCCGGCACCGGTCAGGGCGCATCTTTCCGCCGCATCCGCCCTGTGAATAGAACCCGCCGCGGATACGCGCAAGCAGGGGAGAGCGCAGGTTTTGCGGCCGGATTGGTCCCATTTGGCGCTCCGATCGCGACCACCGAGGCAATGTGGCGGGAAGTGGAATGTTACCCGACAGACGTGCAGGGACTGCCACGGCATGATCATCAAGCGAGAGGCCACCCGGCGGCAGTGCGGCACCGGCCCGCCTCCGGACGCGTTTCGCGTCTTAGCTCCTCGGCGCATAGGAGGCCAGCGCGCCGCGCAGGATGTCACGTGACGGCTGCGAGCCGTCGACTAAGCGGATCGTGCGCCGCTTGATCTTCCAACCCGCAGCTGTGCGCTGCAGCTCCCAGCGGCTCGTCACCACGCGATGGATATGGTAGCCGCGCGAAGCGCCATGATTGGGTACCTCGATCGCCTCGCCGGATTGCAACGGGGTGAGGATTTGCAGGTACGAGGTGACCACCGCCTGGTCTCCGTTAAGGTCGATGTGGGGTAGTCCGGTGAAATGCGCCAGACCGCCGGCGATTGCGGCTTGATGGCCCTCGCTCTTGAGCATTGCCGCAATGGCCTTATTGCCGACGGCGCCGGCTAGATTGGCGCCGCGATCGAATACGCCATCTTCGGCGTAAACCGCTTCGCAATAATAATCGGCGCCAGTATCGGCGCTGGGCGGATGGCCGGCGATCAAATTGTAGATTGCGAGTTGATCCTCGATGGCGCGAATCCGCTGTTCGAGTGTAGGGTGGGAAGTGCTTTGCACGGCCTCATCGGTGCTTTGCTGGGCCATTCGCCATTGCCTGATTTGTGACTCAACGCGTGAAGGTTGCCACCGTAGCATGGAAATCGGGACTGGCGGCATCGACGCACTTGCGAGATCCCCTCGAGTTTCGCAAAAGCAGCACGAGAGTATTGTGCTGCACAAAGGCCCTTGTTCGGCATTGCGGGCGCGCAGGAGGATTTGTGTAGACAGCACACAGAGAGGCAACCCATGAGGTCTGGCGGCGAATTCGATCGCCGTTCTTTCCTTGTCGCCGCGAGCGCCGCCGCCAGCGGGCTTGCTCTCGGTTTTTCCATACCGTTCGACCCGGCTGCGGCACCCCGAGGCGGCGGGTCCGCGGAAATCACTTGCTGGTTAGAGATCGCAGCGGACGACACTGTGACTATCCGGATCGCTCGCGCCGAGATGGGACAGGGTGCTCTCACGGGATTGGCCATGCTGGTCGCCGAGGAGCTCGAGTGCGAATGGAGCAAAGTGCGCACTGAATTCGTCTCGCCGCGGGAGAATCTGCTGCGCGGACGGGCCTGGGGCGATCTCGGAACTGGCGCGAGCCGCTCGATCGCCTCGTCGCAGTATTACCTGCGCCGCGCCGGCGCCATGGCGCGCGGCATGCTCATTGCCGCAGCAGCCGGGCGCTGGAAAGTCCCCGCCTCGCAATGCCGCGCCCGCAACAGCACCATTACCCATGGGCCAAGCGGGCGCACGCTGACGTTCGGTGACGTCGCCAATGACGCGGCGAAGATCAGGCCGCCTGCGCATGCCAGGGTCAAGCCGCCGGCGCAATGGACGCTTGCCGGCAAACCGCGCCGGCGGCTCGACGTATTCGATAAGGTCACCGGGCAGCCGGTCTATGCGATCGATGTTCGGCTCCCCGGCATGCTTTACGCCGCCATCGCCCAATGTCCGATCTTCGGGGGAAGGCTGAGATCGGTCGACGAAGACTCGATCCGCGGCCTCAACGGCGTCCAGCGTGTCGTGCGCATGCCGAATGCCGTGGCCGTAGTCGCTGACTCCTGGTGGCGGGCAAAGAAGGCGGTAGAGGCGCTGCGCGTCGCCTGGGACGACAATGGCAATGCCGAGGTCTGCACGCCCACAATCCGGGATTTCGTGCGCAGCGGGCTTGATGTGACGCCCGGCCAAGTCGGCCACGCCAACGGCAATGTGGCGGCGGGACTTGCGCGCGCCGTGCAGCGGATCGAAGCCGATTACGAGGTACCATTTCTCGCCCACACGACCATGGAGCCGCAAACCTGCACCGCGCAGGTGCGGCCGGACGGGGTCGAGGTGTGGGCGCCGACGCAGGACGCTTCGACCGCGCTCGCCACAGCCGCGATCGCGGCCGGCGTGCCCGACGAGAACGTCGAGGTCCACCGCCTGCTGCTTGGCGGCGGTTTCGGCCGGCGCGGCACGATTCAGGAATACATCCGCCAGGCCGTTCTCATTGCCAAGGAAGTGGAGCCCCCGGTCAAGCTGGTGTGGACGCGCGAGGAGGATGTGCAGCACGATCTCTACCGGCCCTTCGGCATGGCCCGCCTGGTCGCCGGCCTCAATGCTGCAGGCATGCCCGTGGCCTGGTCGATCAGGCTTGCTGGCCCATCGTTCGTCGCCGAGATGCTGCCCGGCTTCGGCGGCAACTATATCGACAGGACCTTTCTCAGCGGTCTCGCCGACGAAATGCCGTACGAGGTCCCGAACTATCTCGTTGACTACGTGATTCGCGAAACGCCCGTTCCGCTCGGGGTCTGGCGCGCCATCAATTACACACAGAACGCCTTCTACAAGGAAAGCTTCGTCGACGAGATGGCGTACGCCGCGGGGGTCGATCCCTACAGCTATCGGCGGCGCTTATTGCGCAGGAGGCCTAAAAATCTCGCCGTGCTCGATGCCGCAGCGCGCAGTGCCGGATGGGGAACACCGCTTCCCGCCGGCGTGTTCCGCGGCATCGCGCTCAATGAGGCCTGCGGCAGCTATTGCGCGCAGGTGGTCGAAGCGTCCGTCACCGGCGGTCGCGTCCGCGTCCATCGCGTGGTCTCAGCCATCGATCCCGGCCATGCGGTTAATCCGCTCTCGATCGAGATGCAGACGGAGGGCGCTATCGTCTATGCGCTGACCGCGGCGCTTTATGGTGAAATCACCATCAAGGGCGGCGCCGCCGAGCAGGCGAATTTCGACACCTACCGCATGCTGCGGATCGACAGCGTCCCGAAGATCGAAACAGTGATCGTGCCGAGCGGCGATTTTTGGGGCGGCGTCGGCGAGCCGCCGGTGCCACCGCTGGCGCCGGCACTCGGCAATGCGATCTTCGCCGCCACCGGAAGACGCATCCGCTCCCTGCCGCTCACCAATCACGGTTTGGCTTAGCGGTTTCGCTGCGCGACGGGCCGGATCCGCGGCGCCGGATGTCCGCGATCGTCCCGGCTATGATTGACCGATCGCTTTCTTTTCGAGGCGCTGTGCCGATGGACAAGGTGCGCGGCGGCACGCAAGGCGTGGCTTCACAGGTCCTTTTCGGCGAGCTCTCGAAACTCGTCAGGAACGGACCGGGAATCTCCCAACATGATTGATCCGTACCCGACCGCCCCCCATCCGAAGCGATCGCGGATCATGTCAATAGCGCGATCGGCCGTCCAACGCGCCATCCCTCTCTTTGTGCCTGGCCGACGCTTTTCATCTTCGAGCCCAAGGGGAAGCTCCAACTGCACGTCCCAGTGCCTCTCAAGGTGCGACACGGAGATCGACAGGAGCGATATAGTCTTCTCGTCAGGGTAATCTGCGAGCACGATGCGAACGAGCTCCTCGGCGATTTCGGCGAGGCTCGCGGTGGCCGAAATCGGTGCATCCAGGGTTATGGAGCGCGTCACCGAACGCAGATCGACGAAACGAACGCGGACTGTCACTGTCCGTCCAGGCCGAGCCTTCGCCCGAAGTCGGCTGGCAACTCTGTCAGCAAGGTAACGAAGCGTAGGTCGAAATACCCGCTCTTCAGCAGGCTTCTTGCCCAGCGCTGACTGGGCGCCGGCCGATTGTGCTCGATAATGCGCTCTGATCTCCCGTGGATCGCGGTTCGATGCGAGCGCCGTCAGCCTCTCTGCGGTCGCTTGGCCGATTATCCGCTCCAGTGGGTAGCTTGGCATGCTCGAAAGCTGCCCAATAGTACGGATGCCTAATTCGGCCAGCCGCGCCCGAGTAACCGGACCCACTCCCAACATTAACTCAACTGGCAGGTCGTGAAGGAAATGCAATTCGGTTTTCGGATCGACGACCACCAGTCCGTCAGGCTTGGCCACTTGTGAGGCAATTTTCGCAAGGTGCTTTGTGCGCGCCACGCCAACCGAGACCGGAAGGCCAAGCTCTTCGCGCACACGACGACGGACAGCCCTCGCGATCTCAGGCGGTGAACCGAAGAGATGGGTGCACCCCGCAACGTCGGCAAAAGCCTCGTCGATGGAAATTCGTTCGATGAGAGGAGTGAAGTCATTGAGCACATTGATGGCAGCGTCGCCCAGCCGCTGGTAGTCCTGGAAATGTCCCCCAACAAAGATCAGTTGGGGGCAAAGCTCGCGAGCTCGCCACCCCGACATGCCGCTACAAATTCCGAAGGACTTTGCTTCGTACGAGGCAGCGAGAACCACACCGGTGCCGACAGCGATGGGTTTTCCGCGCAATGCAGGATCGAGCAGCTGCTCGACCGATGCGTAGAAGGCATCGAGGTCCGCATGAAGGATGGTGGCTACTGGCTCCATTCCGACCGTCCGTCTGGAAAACTTGAAAACCGATCAATCGCGACCGTTACATCAGGTACGCCGTGCCGCCCTCAATATCTTCTTCATCCGCTGGCTTGCTGGGGTACCTTCTTGAGATTGCTTTCGCCGATCGTTTCACGGCGCGTAGCTGCGCGCCAATCGGCCACGGTCGACATCGGCTCGAGCCAAATCTTGTCGGCCCTTGTGACGCAAATTCTATTCAGCCGCTTGATTGGAACAGTGATAAGAACAAACAGGGAACGAAGAGTCAATAGGAGGAGTAGGTAGGGTAAAGGGAGGGAACGCGTAACTAAACAGTTGGCAGACCCGCGGGGGCAACGCTGAGCCCACGATCGCGGCTGATCGGATGCCTGTGGACTGAGTCGTCACAAGGCAGATTGCCGCTCATCTCGGGCGCAGACCGGTCAATGCTGTTTCGAGCACCGCGCCTACCGCACAGCTCGCGCAACGATCCGAAGTTGGCCGCGCGACCGGGCGTAGACGCGAAAGAAAAGGCCCCGGCTTTCGCCGAGGCCATCAGCTAGGAAATAGTACTGTCAGTCGCAGATCCGTCGACGTACTGTCACACTGCCGTTAGGGCCCCTGCGGTGCGTGATCACCATGCGGCAATTGTCGCCGCGGTCGCGAAAACCATGATCGCGGCCGATACCTACTCCGCCCGGCCCAACGCGAATATCTTGGGCGCTTGCCACACTGGCCGAGACCGCAGTCATTGCAGCGATTGCGCAGAGTGCCAAAAGAGTTTGCTTCATCATTACTCCTCCTGTTGATGCCGTCAGCGACTACTAACGACTGGGAGAGCGATGCTGTTCCGCGATTGAGCAAATTCCGACCCACTATTTGCGGGCAGGTGGAACCTAGTTTCAGAGGTTTTTGCAGCTTTTGAATAAATTCGTGCGGCTTTGATGGCATTGCCCTTCGATTCGCCTTCGTCGGCTGCAAATGGGACCATCGGGCGGCCGGGAACGCTGCGCCCGGTTGCCGTTCGTTTCAACAAGCAAGCAATAGACCAATCAGCGCCCAAGTCGCGCCGCCGCCGCCACACCAAACACCTCAAGTGGAATATGACCGAGCCCATAAGTGCAATGCTGCGAAGCAGCACAACTCAGAGGCGCGCTGTGACCAAGGGTGCAGGCCCAACTGCCGTGCTGGAGGCGGCGGCACCGGGCCCTTGATCGAGGACGGACGCCACATTCATCGGCAACACCGATGACGATACAAGCTCCCGGCGACCCTCAGATCAGCATCTCTATCGGAGCAGGCCCCGAGCCGTAAGACAAAAATATTCCACAACACCGCCCCTAATTAAGGACATGTCACGTGTAGGCGCGTCGCGGACGTCTCTTGGCTTGGACGGTGCAGCTGAGCCTCCAATCCGCGGCGGTCGACCCTCGCTGCCAGGTATTCGCTTATTCAACGGCCAAGCGAACAAGAAATCGGAATGCAAACAGGCGTCGCCCTCAGCCGAGAAAGACAGATGATCCTAAATCCGTGAGTTGACCGCTTTTGAAGCAGGTCGCCTGAGGGGCTCTCAACCGCGACGAGCAGCTCTGACGCGCTGGAGTTGGCGAGGCGAAGCGAGTTTTGCCCAGCACGGAAATTTCCGATTAAGGAAGGGCCGGCCCGAGACCGCGCCAAGGAGCGCTCCCGAGCCGTGCGGGCGCTGATCTCCTAAATCCGGGGGCATTGAACTGAGCTCTCGCCAGCGCTTCTCACCCATAACTCGCAAGCCCCCGAGGGCTGGAGTTGTCGTGGCACGTTCAATTTCCGCCCACGGAGAAATTTTCTGAACGCCTCGCTGAGGATTCGGTACCAGCGTTCGATCGGGCTCAACTGCTCCGCAGTCTTTCGTAGCTGTAGGAAAAAGCGGGCGATGCGGGTGAGCGCCTTTTGGGCGCGGTGATGCTCGCCGTGGCTGCTGGTGATCGTTACGGTGGTGCGGCCGGCGTGACGGGTTTGCCGACCGATGGCCTGAAGCAGCAATGGCCGGCTGGTGATCGCTTCACGATGATGATTGCGGTCGGCCAGGCGCACGAACAGGTTCCACCAGTTGAAGAACAACGCGACCATGCCCGCCGTCAGACGGCAGCGCTTGAGGTCGCGGGTCGTGAAGCCGCCCCAGCCCCATTGGTTCTTCAACTCGTCGAAGACATTCTCGCAGTCGGCACGGTCGCGATAAAGCTGACCGATAGAAAGGATCTCGCTGTTGAGCGAGGTGACGAGAACGGCGTATTCCCAGACCTCATCGCCATCATCGACCTCAGCAAAGCTGAGCCGCAACTGACCCATGTCATCGCGTTGAGCCAGCGCCAGGGAGCGTTCGATGCGCCGCCGCAGGATCACGATGCGGCGTTGCCGGCTCCATCCCAGAAGGCGCAACTGGTCGTCCTTGCCTTGCCATCGGCGGCCGGCATTCTGCCAGTCTTGCTCGCGCATCGCCCGTTCGATCGCACGCTTCACGTTAGTCGTGAGCCGCAGCTTGAATAGATAGTCCTGGCCGTGCTGTTCGGCCTCACGCAATACAGGCTCGTTGCCGAAATTGGAATCGCCGCGGATGATCCACGGCCGCCGCTCCGGCGCCAGACCGTCCAGCAGTTTCCATAGTCCCGGTGCACAATGCTTCGAGGTGTGCTCGTTGCCCGGCGCGACTTCAACCCCCAGCACCAGCCGCAGGTTGCCCACCATGTAGCAGTGATAACTGTGCGACGGCCGCCCTGGCTTTTGCGGATTGTAGCTCACCACAGCGCCTTCCTGATGCCCATAGAGCGGCTTGACCGTGGTGTCGATGTCGAGAATCCATGGCTCGCTCAAAAGCGGTCGCGTCGTGTAATCGAGATGTCCCTGCAGCCACGTCTCGCCGGCCTCTTCGTCGATCTTGTCGTGCCCACGCCGCACCGCGTCCTCGCAGACCACCTCCGTCATCCCCAGAAGCGGCGGATTCACTGCGTCGCAACGTACCGTCGTCATGTGCGCGTAGCGCCAATGTCCGGCCAGCACCGACAGCAAAATCGTGCCCAGCACGTCGCGCTTTTTCGGTGCATTCGGACTCGAATAGTGCAGCGGGCAGTCCGCCACCATGCCATCGAACAGTCCGCCCTGTTTGACGAATTCAATGAAGAACGGCATCTGCCCAAACGGCGTCACCGGCGCGCTGTTGTCCCATTCAACATGGATGCGGCCCGCGAAGGTATCCGCCACGATAGGTCCAGCCGATGCTCGTTCTACTAACGGTTGATCACCCGGCGGGAGACTCCCGATAATAGTGCGATTCGTTCCCATCCCTTATGATAACAATGATTTGCTCAATCGCAGAGCGGCTCAACTCACGGATCTAGGATGATAGTCCGGCAACTGCAGTATGGCGCACCTCAGCTGTTTTCAGATTACAGCTGCGCTTCAGATTACAGCTGCGCTACAGTCCAAAGATAACCTAATCGCCGTTCAGCTTCGGGCGCGAGCATGTCGACGGCAATCTCGGTACTTGGCGGTGTCGGTCTCTTTCTCCTCGGCATGACGGTCATGACGGACGGCCTGAAGCGATTGGCCGGTTCTGCGCTGCGCACCGTGCTCAGCAAGGCAGCAGCGACCCCGCTGCGCAGCTCCTTCTGGGGCGCGCTCGTTAAGCTCCTGGTCCAATCGTCCAGCGCGACCACCATGACCACAATAGGCCTCGTCAGCGCGGGCTTGTTGACGTTCCCGCAAGGGCTTGGGCTCGTCTTCGGCGCGAACGTCGGCGCGAGGGGTACCGGCTGGCTGGTTGCACTCATTGGCGTTCGCGTCTCGCTTACGGCGGCCGCGCTGCCGATGATCTTCGTCGGCGGTGCGCTGGCGTTGGTCGTGGTCGGACTGGTGATGACCGCCGTCATGCAGTCGTCAACGGCGGCCATCGCGGTGACGCTGTCGGCCTACCAGGCCGGCGCGGTCGGACCAGGGTTGCGCGCTTAATCATTGGGCAAAACATCGGAACGGCGACCAGTTCCGCATTGGCGGCTATCGGCGCGAGCAGCACTGCCAAGCGGTTGGCCATCGCGTACGTGCTGTTCAAATGATCGCTGCCGCAATCGCGTTGGTCCTTTTTCCGATTGTCGCTCCTTTGCTCATCCGCGCTTCGCAGGCGATTGACGGCGTGACGCTGCTGGCCGCCTATCACACCGCGTACAATGTCGTAGGCGTCTTGGTCCTGCTACCGCTCGTAGACCGCTTCACCCGACAGGTGGAGCGCATTCTGCCCGAACGCGGCTCACCGCGCTCCCTGGATCGCTCTGCGCTTGCGACGCCGATTGTGGCCATGGAAGCGGTACGGCGGACAATCGCGCGAGTGCTCGCAGTGTTGGGTGGTTCGGTCGAAACGACGCTGGCGGCCGGATCCCGCAGAGAGCCCGTTCCGCGGAAGAAAGGGATTTCGGTGCACCAGGCTGTCGGTGCTTTGCGCCAAGCGCAACTCTTGCTGTCGGATGTTGCTGGACCGCCGGACACCGACGACGAGCAACAGCGACTCACAAGCACATTGCACGCGCTCGACCACACATCCCGGCTGGCGGAAACAGCCGCGGGAATCGATTTTGGGACGCTGCGCGGTGGACCCGACGATGCGCGCGCGGTCGAACTATGCGCGGATGATGCGAATCGCAAACTCGGCGGCGGCCGATGTCGGGGTGCTGCCCGGTATCGACCAATCGCCAGATTCGTCGCTCGGAGCGTCTCGCGCAAAAGCGCTATCGCCCGATGAGGCTCTCGTTCAACTCGAGCGCTGTGCCAAAGAGCTGGAGAAACTTCAGCGTACTCACCGCAGTGAGACCCTAGGCGGGGTCGCCAACGGAACGTTGACTGCCGCCGCGGCGATCGTTCGCGTCGATACACTGCGAAGGCAGGCGCTGGCGTGGCACGCCTGGCGTTCCACCGTGCATCTTGTCGGTTGGGACAAATAGCATCAGGCTCCGCTTCCACCCCGGTTGTGCGACTTTCCGAGCGTATCAGATGATTGATGAGCTTTTCTGACCCCACGAGGAAAAACAACAGCGAGCAGCAGGCCCCCCGGAAGCGGAATGGGCGCGCGCTCTTTTCGCTGCTGCGGTCGAGACGCCGTCTCTCAGGATGAGCCCCTTGGATCAGCAGTGGCTTCGAATTTAGGCATGGAAATCTTAGTTATGGAATGTGGGTTCGGCCGGTGCGCTATACTGCGCACATTCGGTTCATGGTGCTCACAGTAGCCCACGCCTGCTCGCGCTGCATCCGTCTTCACCACCAGCCCTGTGGCTGTTGATTATACTGGCCGCCGCGCTGGCGGGCGAAGCCGAATGGGGAGTTCCAACTGCTCCACCGATCACCCTGCGGCTGCTGATAGTAGTACTGGCCGCTGCTCTGGCGGGCAGAGCCGTATCGGGAGTTCCAACCGCGCCACGGGTTAAAGGCGAACCCGTATTCCTCCCTGGGGCTGCGGCGCGCGACGACGTCAGTCGGGTGCTGGCGCATCGCGAGGCCGCCCTGCGGCTGGTTGTTCAGCACCACGACGAATTCGGTGCGATAGTTGGTTTCGCGGTTCAGCGGCTCGTCCGAGACGACGAGCGAGGATCGCGGCAATGCGGTCGGCGCGATGCGGTCGAGCACGTCCTTCGGGATGGTGATGCGGTCGAGCGCGGACTTGGCGTTGTCCGCGCTGTCGAGCGTGACCGCGGTCCAGCGCAGGCCGGCGCCGGTGCGCGCCACCGCGGTGAACACATGGGTGCCGATCGGCTTGTCGGGATTGCGGATCGTGACCGGGACCTCGATGGTCGCCTCGAAGCCGCGCCGCACATAAAGCCGCTGCGTCGCCCGGCTGACAAAGACCGAGACCGGCTCGAGCGCGAGCTTTGCCTCGTGCGCCGCCTTGGCGGTGTCGGCCCGCTTGGTGGCGGCCGCCGCGGCGGCGGCCTGGGCCGAGGCGGCCGCATCGAGCTTCGGCTGCGCATTGGCCTTGGCCGCATCGAGCTGCGTCTGCAGCGCCGCAACTTTGGCTGCGACCTTCTGCTTGCGCTCCTGCGCCCGCGCCTTGGCTTGGTCGGTCTTGGCCGCGGCGAGCACCTTCTCGGCGGCGGCGAGCTCGGCGTCGGCGCGGGTCTTGAGCCGATCCAGCTTGTTCAGGGACGCCCTCAGCGGCGCCGCCTCGCGCGCCGCCATCGCGGCGGTGCTCTTTGCCTCATCGGTGACGGTGGCGGCCTCCGCCGCCTCGCGGTTGAGCGTTTCCGCGCGGGCCGACGCAGCCGCCAAGGCCCGCGCATTGGGCTCGAACAGCGCCGGATGCGAAAAATCGACCGGTTGCGCATCGTTTGGCGCGATGATCACCCGCGTGCCGACCGGCACTTCGTCGAACAACTTCTCCGCAAAGTCATAGGGCATGCGCACGCAGCCGTGCGAGGCGGGACGTCCGGACACCGGGCCGCCGTGCAGCGCGATACCCGACCAGGTGATGCGCAGCATGTTCGGCATCCAGGCATCGTCATAGAGGTTCGAGTGGTGGTCCCTGTCCTTCTCCACGACGCTGAACACGCCGGCGGGAGTTTCGCGTCCCCCAATGCCGCTCGACACCGGCGCGCGCAGTATCCAGCCGCCGGCGTCGTAGAAGGTAACCTGCTGGCTCTTGAGCGACACGACCGCCATAATCGGCTCACCTGCATCGCGCGGGGCCGTCGCCTCCGCGAGGCGCGCCCGGCGGGCCTGATGCGCCGCGGAGGGCGCCGCCGCGGTCAGCGCCATCAGCGCGCCCGCGGCCGCGAGGGTGACAATGCCGGGAAGCCCGCACCGCCGGATCGCTCTGGTGGATCGCGCCATGGTGAAGCAATTTGTCATGCCATGCTCCGGGTTCAAATGCCCCCCTCCTAGCCTATGGAGGCGGTCGGGACGCAAAGGAGGCGGTCGGGACGCAAAAAAACGATCTACACTATAAATCGTTCCCGTTTGTGGCGCGCAGTGATTAAAGTTCGGCGAAAGTCGCAGCCGACCCTGCGCGGCCGCGACATTACGCGGTGAATGAGCCTGGATGTTGACGCCGCAGCCAGGGGCTTGGCGCTCAGAGCCCCGGATTCGCGCGGGCGTTAGCGGGTTCGTGCCGATTGAAATCCCGGCTAGGGTAGCTAGGGGGTTATCGTTCTCGGCAAGCAGCATCGCCTCTTATGCAAAGCATTTATGATATGCGCTTTGGCGCTGTGCCTCCTGGATGGCGACAGCTGCGGGCTCGCGCGTTCGATTGCGTCGACAGTGCTCAGGTCCGCTAGGGATGCCTGCGCGCGGCTGGCATGTCGAGGCCCCTGCGGTGCGATCTGTTTGGAGCGGCCAGGCGTCGCTAAGGCTGATGGCGCAAGCGTGTCGGCCTCCGCGCTCAACAAACCGCTCAATGGTCTTTGCAGTTTAAGCTCGACCGTCATGATCGTGGCCCCGAACTGCGTGCGGTAGACTTGCAGGTTTTCCATGACACGCTGTACGTAATTGCGGGTCTCCGCCAGCGGAATACGCTCAACCCAATCGACTGCATCAATTTTTGGGTCCCGAGGATCACCATGCTCTGCCACCCACTGCTCGACCCGGCCAGAACCGGCATTGTAGGCGGCGAATGCCATGATATACGAGCTGCGGTATGCCTTGAGCAGAGCGGAAATTTCAGCAGCCCCCATCCTGGTGTTATAAGCTGGGTCTGAACCTAATAGATCCCAATCGTAGGCGATGCGGAGCTGCTTGGCGGTGTCGCGTCCTCCTTCCGGAGTGACTTGCATGAGTCCCACGGCTTTGGCCGGTGACCTGTCATGCTGGTCAAATCCGCTTTCTGTACGCACGATCGAATAGACAATACAGCGATCAAGCTGGATCGGATTGTAAGGCGGCACGCCAAAATCTGGAAAGGCATCTTGCTCCACCGGCAAGCCTCTGGCGAGCGCGGTTTTGCCGATGAGCAGCATGGCGTGAGCATCATTATATTTTTGTGCAGCGAGCTGACCGAGCGCGGCGAGCACGCTGACATCTGTGCTTTCCTTAGCGAGATCGGTCATGAAAGATAAGGCGAGATCGTGCTCGTCGATCCTGTAGAGAATATGCGCCGCATGCAGCAGTTCACGGCCCACGCCATGCACTGCCGGCGACGGGGTGCGGCTGAATGTGGCAGCAGGGAGACCGAGTTGGGCACGGGCCAGCTGACCGTAGTAGGCAGTAGGGTAGTGAGCAGCCGCCTCGTACTGCATGCGCATTTCTTTAACATTGCCGATTGCCTCCTCTGCACGCGCACGCCAGTACGCAGCGCGTGCTCGCACGATCGGATCAGGCGAGCCATCGTCGACATGTGCGAAATGCCTTAGCGCGGTGATCGGATCGCCCAGCAAGCGGAATGCGATCCATCCTGCCATGAAGTGGAATTCGGCCAGGTAGTGGGGACGCGCAGGAGGCGCCGCCGCCTGCACCACTAGATACCCCATGGCTGCGTCTTTATGGTCGATGAGCTTGCGCGCGAGGCTACGAAGCTCGCGCCACCACTCGTCTGTGTCCTGTTGCTGGAGATCTTCACGCGAAGCAGCGAGGACCAATTTGACCGCCGTCGCAAGATCATCCTTGTCGACCAGCGAGTGAATCTGACACAGGGTGTAGCCCAAATCGGCGCGTGCTTCGCTGGGCACCGCGTTGAGAAGCGCGCCGGCGTTGGTGGAGTTCGCCTCGACAGCGATGCAGGCCCTTACAATCGCCACTTGATCATCGCCGAGACGCTTGGCAACGCGCATGGCTGAGTCGAAATCCTTGGCGCCAATGTGTCGGTCCATGCGAACTACATCATCGGCGCGCGTCAGTTCATCCGCAAACGCATTCAATACCGCAGTCTCCGTCGCTGGAGACAGCTGCGCTGACCGCCACACTGCGCGAACCTCGCCCGCGGCGCCGGCGCGATCGCCCGTGCTCAACAACGCCCGCGCGAGGGCAAGCTTGCCCAGCGGGCTAGTTGGTTTCTGCGTGGCGAAGAAGGCGCGCACTGTGGCAGCGTCCCTGCGATCCTGCCAGAGCTTTGCTTCCGCATCCCGGCGCAGCAGCGAAATACTCGGCCACTCGGGATTGTTGCGGATGAAAGCGACGTAGCGCTCGAGTCCAGGCTCACTGCCGATTTGGCGTAGCAGCGCCCACTCCACCAGCTTCCTTGCCACCGGATCGCCGATTGAGGCCGCAAGCTTCGCCGCCTCGTTCCCATTGTCCTGGCGCACCAACTCAATCGCTTGCCTGATTGCCGCGAGATCTGGCGGCAAGTCTGCCACGGCCGGTCGGGCAACCGGCAACGGAATGCCGGGTTCAGCAGCCTGCGCTTGCTTACTCCCTACGCGTTTCGGGGTCGGTACTTTTGCTGGGTTTGTGTTCTCCCTCGAGCGCTGCATAGGCAGCGTTGCCTGGGCTGTTCCGAATCGGTGCGTCGACAGGCGCTCGTGCGCGGGGAACGCATCACCAGTGCCCGACGCGGCAATGACCGACGCGAACAGCCAGAGCAGGGCACGCCGAGGCTTTCGCACCCGGTCCTGATAACACCTGCCCAGGTCTGCACCCAAAGTGGCAAGGCAGTCTGTGCTTGGCCCTGAGGTGCGAATTGGTTCTCCTCCCCCGTCGGCATTTCAACGCCCGATCGGAGATTCTTCCTTCGGCCCCCAACAATATGGCACCTGCAGCTTGGCTCATCTCTGCCCAAAATGTTGACGAAATGGTGATCCTCGGCCCTTTGGCCGGCAGCCGATTGCTGTCAATCGAGGGCTCCGGCGGTCCCGCCATGCTCCCCTTTTGTTGCGGTCCGCGCCCAACGGGCGTCAAGGATCGAACCCGCACTGGATTAACCCTGCTACGGCCGATCGGGCCGCATTTTCTCGTCGAGAAAGCCGGGCTCTTAAAGATCTGGTTCGAGACCAAGCGTTTCCTATCCTCAAGATAGGCGCTTTCCTTCTCAGCGAATTCTCAATCGGCCGCCCCTCTTTCCGTTTTATTAACTGCAAGTTGCCGCGAGTGCCGCAGCGCGTACTTTGTTCAGACCACCCGAGCTTGCAAACAACGAGCAGCAGCATTTTCGCGTCGACGCAGTCCGTCCGGCGGCGGTGAGGACGCGCCTATTTGATCGTCAGCCCGACCGCCTTGCCCATCCTGCTCCATTTGTCGGTTTCGGATTTGAGCATGGGGTCGGCTTGCGCCTGCGAGCTCACGATCGGCTCGAAACTGAGATCGATCAACCGCCTTCCACACTTCTCCACGAGGTCTGCCTTGACTTATCAGAACTGGCCATGGCGTTAACGCGGTCGTTTCCCAGCAGCAGCCTCAACGAACGGCAGCGGCGCAGAGAAAAACTGAGGGGTTTCGCTGTCGTGATCATCGGCGAACGGGTCGGCCGAGTGCGCGGTAAGAAAAAGCGCTTTATCGATCGTCATCTCCCAAACAGCCGATCGAGCAGCCAAAAGTCGAGTCCGCCACCGCGGTGGCCCGTGCCGGTTTGGCGCTGCGAATAGTCCTGGGGCGGTTGAGCATTCGCCGGCGCGCCGATTGGCGCTGGCGGCACCGGCGGCGCGGGCGAACGGGCAACGGGCGAGCCGCCGCTCAGGCCCGGCAGCGGCGCCGGCGGCATGCCGCGCAGTGCCGCGCGCATGAAGCGGCTCCAGATCTCGACAGGCAGCCCGCCGCCGGTCTCCTTGCGTGTTGGCGCGTTGTCATCATTGCCGAGCCAGACACCGGTGACGAGCGCCGCGGTGTAGCCGATGAACCAGGCATCGCGATAATCCTGACTGGTGCCGGTCTTGCCGGCCGCTTGCCAGCCGGGAAGATTGGCGCCGCGCGCGGTGCCGGAGAGCAGCGTCTGGCGCATCATGGTGTTCATCATCGCGACGTAGCGGGCATCCACGATGCGGTCGAGCGCCTGCGGCCGGCGCGCGTACAGCGTCTTGCCGCGGGCGGTGAGGATGCTTTCGATCACGTGCGGCGAATCGGCAAAGCCGCTATTAGCGAACGGCGTATAGGCAGAGACGAGTTCGTAGAGCGACACCTCCGAGGTGCCGAGCGCGATTGAGGCATTGGCTTCGAGCGGCGAATTGATGCCGAGTTGATAAGCCGTGCGGATCACCTCCGCCGGACCAAATTCCAAGGTGAGCCGCGCCGCGACGGTGTTAAGCGAGTTGGCGAGCGCCTGCGTCAACGTGACCGGTCCCAGATAGCGGTGCTCGAAATTCCCCGGGTCCCAACCGTTCACTGCGAGCGGCGCATCCTGTCGCACCGTATCGGGCGTGAGCCCGTGTTCAAGCGCCGTGAGATAGACGAACGGCTTGAACGCCGAGCCCGGCTGACGTTTGGCGGCGATGGCGCGATTGTATTGGCTGTCGGCGTAATTCCTGCCGCCGACCAGCGCCCGCACCGTGCCGTCCGGCGTCATGGCGACCAGCGCACCCTCGCCCACCCCGAATTTGCTGCCGCGCCGATTGAGCGTGTCGACCAGTGCCTGTTCGGCGGTGCTCTGCAGCGCCGGATCGATGGTGGTCTTGACCACGAGGTCCTGGTTGATATGGCCAACAATCTCGTTGACCACATCCATCACCCAATCGGCCACGTAATTGGCCGAACCGGCGCCAATGGCCTGTATGGCACGCGCCGGATGGGCAAGCGCGAGCTTGGCGGCAGTGCGGCTGATCATGCCCTGCTCGACCATGGCCTCGATGACCACCCGCGCGCGCCGTACTGCGCCGTCGGGATTGCGGGTGGGCGCAAGGCGCGAGGGCGACTGCACGAGCCCGGCGAGCATCGCGGCTTCCGGCAGGGTCAATTGCCGCGCCGATTTGCCGAAATAGCGCTGCGCCGCCGCTTCGACGCCGTAGGCGCCGGCGCCGAAATAGACGCGGTTCAGATAAAGATCGAGGATCTGCGCTTTCGTGTATTTGCGTTCGAGCCAGAAGGCGAGGATCACCTCCTGCAGCTTGCGGGTGAGCGTACGCTCCTGGGTCAGGAAGAGATTCTTGGCAAGCTGCTGGGTGATGGTCGAGCCGCCCTGGGCGGCGCCGCGGCGCACCGCGTCGGCAATGACGGCGCGGAAGATGCTCCAGGGGTCGACCGCGGCATGCGAATAGAAGCGGCGGTCCTCGACGGCGATGAAGGCCTCGGGCAGGTACGCCGGCAAATCGCGCAATGGCACCGTCGCGCCGCCCATGTCGCCGCGCGTGGCGAGCGTGGCGCCGTTGTCGCCGGCAATCAGCACCGAGGGCGGCCGCTCCGGGATTTCCAAGGATTGCAGTGGCGGCAGATGCGCTCCGACCCAGACCACGATGCCGGCGGCCACTATGAACGCCCAGAGCGCCAGAACAACGCCCCAATAGATCACGCGCCCGATGCCAGGGCGGCGCTTTTTGCTGCGACCTTCGCACTGCGGTTCGCGCGTCCCCTGTCTGCCGCGCCGGCGCGGCCTGCGGCCGGCGGGAAAGGGACCCCCGAGGCGGTCCTGCGACTTCAGCCGCAGGCCGAGACTTGCGCCTGCAGCCGCAGGTCTGCGGCTGCCTCCCCGCCAGGCCATGTCCCCGCTCCGCAAGCGCGCAACTGGAGCGACGCTAGACAGAGCGCTTTAAGGAGGGGTTACTCGCCGGTGGCACTTGCGCGCACTTCGGCCTCGACCGGCAGCGAGGTAAACAGCGCCAGCAGCGGGCGCTTGATCGCGGCCTGGCGGGTCGGCGAAGCGATCTGCGCGCCGAGCAGGTCGGTGACATAGAACACGTCGACCACGCGTTCGCCGAATGTCGCCACGTGCGCCGAGGCGATATTGAGGTTGAGCTTTGAGAGCGTCGTAGTCAGTTCGTAAAGCAAGCCGGGACGATCGAGCCCGGTGACTTCGACCACGGTGTACCGCGCCGACCATTGATTGTTGATGGTCACTTCCGGCTCGATTGCGAAGGCCCTCAGGCGCCCTTTTGGCGGCGCGCGCTTGGCCACCACGTCCGGCAGCTTGATCTCGCCGCGCAATGCCTTCTCGATCACGTCGCCGATGCGCGCGGCGCGCCGTGCTTCGTCCTCGTCCAGTTCGAATTCGCGCGAAAGCGAAATTGTGTCGAGCGCCAGCCCATCCGTGGTCGTATAGATCTGCGCATCAACGATGTTGGCGCCGGCAAGCGCACACGCGCCAGCGATGATCGACAGAAGCCAGGGATGATCGGGCGCAAACACCGACAGTTCGGTCACCCCGCGCGCCGCATCGAGGGCGGCATTGGTCGCAAGTCTCTTGCCGGCGGCCTCGGCCTGGCGCACGAACCGCGCTTGCGCCACCTTGTGCGGCAGATCGACCTTGAGCCAATAGGCCGGATAGTGGCGCGCGATATAGGCCTCGCGCTCGGCTTGCGGCCAGTCGGCGAGTTCAGCGCGGAATTCGGCCTGCGCCGCGGCGACGCGCTGGGCGCGGTTGACCTCGGAAAAGCCGCCGGTGAGTACCGGCTCGGTCTCATAATAGAGCGTGCGAATGAGCTCCGCCTTCCAGCCGTTCCACACCCCCGGGCCGACGGCTCGGATGTCGGCCGTGGTCAGGATGGCGAGCAGCTTCATGCGCTCCAACGACTGCACTACCGCGGCGAAATTCTCGATTGTCTTGCGGTCGGATAGGTCGCGCGACTGCGCCACCGTCGACATGACGAGATGCACCTCGACGAGCCAGGCGACGAGTTCGCTGTCTGAGGCGTTCAACCCGAGCCGCGGACAGAGCCGGCGCGCGAGGCGGGCGCCGGCGATCGAATGATCCTCGACGCGCCCTTTGGCGATGTCGTGCAGGAACAACGCGACGTAAAGCACCGCGCGGTGCTGCGGCTGGATCGTACCCATCAACTCGCTTGCCAGCGCCACGGCGGAATTGTCGCCACGCTCGATCTCGTCGAGCGCACCGATGCAGCGGAGCAGATGCTCGTCCACCGTGTAGTGGTGGTACATGTTGAACTGCATCATCGCCACGATGCGGCCGAAAGCGTGCACGAAGGCGCCGAGCACGCCCGCTTCGTTCATGCGCCGGAGTACGGTTTCGGCATCGTTCTTCGAGGTCAGGATCTCCAAAAAGAGCCGGTTCGCCTCCTTGTCCTGGCGCACGCTCTTGTCGATCAGCCTCAGCGAGCGGGTGGCCGTCCGCATCGCCTCGGGGTGGAAGGCGAGATTGTGCTTCTGCGCCAGATGAAAGAGTTGAATCAGATTGACCGGATCGCGGATAAACACATTCGGCCGCGCGATGTTGATACGGTTGTTATCGACGACGAAATCGTCGGTCTCGAACAGCGTGCGTTTGTTCTTCGCCGGGCGCAGCCGGGCGATGAAGCGGCTCAAGACGGGAGCCGGCTTGGCCTGGCATTCCTCGAGACCGGAGCAGAGGATGGCGGTGAGGTCGCCGACGTGCTTGGCCGTGAGGAAGTAGTGTTTCATGAAGCGCTCGACGTCCTGCAGGCCGGGATGCTCGGTATAGCCGAGCCGCACGGCGATCTCGCGCTGGATGTCGAACGACAGCCGCTCCTCGGCGCGGCCGGCGAGAAAATGCATATTGCAGCGGACCGACCAGAGGAAATCTTCGCAACGGCGGAACAGCCGATACTCCTCGGGATCGAACACGCCGCGGCCGACCAGTTCCTCGGGCTCGCGCACCCGGTAGACATATTTAGCGATCCAGAACAGCGTATGCAGGTCGCGCAGACCGCCCTTGCTTTCCTTGACGTTGGGCTCGACCAAATAGCGCGATTGCCCGGCGCGCCGGTGCCGCTCCTCGCGCTCGGCGAGCTTGGCGGCGACGAAAGCCGGCGCCGTGCCCTGCACCACTTCCTTATAGAACCTCGTCGTCAGCTCATCGAACAGCTTGGCCTCGCCGAGCAGATAACGCGCTTCAAGCAGCGCGGTGCGGATCGTCATGTCGGCTTTGGCCTGGCGGATGCATTCCGAGACCGAGCGCGCAGCGTGGCCGACCTTAAGCCCCATGTCCCACAGACAATAGAGCAGCGCCTCGGCGACCGATTCGCCCCAGGCAGTTTGCTTGTAGGGAAGCAGGAACAGAAGATCGATGTCGGAACCCGGCGCCAGCAGGCCGCGACCGTAGCCGCCGGTCGCCACCACCGCCATCCGTTCGGCCTCGGACGGCACCCGCGAGGGATAAAGCCTGTGGACGACGAATTCGAACAGGATGTGAATGATCTCGTCCTGCGTCTGGCAGAGCCGTTCGGCGCAGCGCCGCCCATGGCGGTCTTTGAGCAAGAGCTGTTCGGAACGCCCGCGCGCCTGAGTGAGCGCCGCCTTCAGGCGCTGCGCCAGCGCGGTGCGTAATTCGCGCTCGCGGCCCGCGTGGCTCTCGGCCAACCGGTCAAGGTCGGCGACGATTGCGGCACTGTCCACGAGTTCTATGGCGCCCCGCGCCGGATGCTGGATGTCGAGCATGATGCTTGCCATAGCCGAGCAACCCGTGGCTGTCATCGCCGAAGGCGCCCTATAGAAGAACGCTGGCACGCTATCCTGGTGGCGGTCTGAAAGGTATCACCCGTCGGTTTGCGCCTAGAAAGAATTTAATTCTAATTGACGGTCGTTGCAGCGCCTTCTAAAGAACAAACTTGGCGGCGAACGAGCGCGAGCCACCTTCGCTCCGGGGTCGCGGGCACGGCGTAATTTCGCCTGCACCGCCGGAACGTCGGGTCACGCGCCACGCGGCAATTCTCCAAAGACCGGAGGTGTCATGCTTTCACGTCGTAACCTCTTTCTCGGCGCAGCGAGCGCTTGTCTCATTCCGCTTCGCAGCGCGCGCGCTGCCGGCAAACCCGCCGCGATCAATATCGATTGGGCGACCTACAATCCGGTCTCGATGGTGCTCAAACAGCAGCGGCTTCTGGAAAAGGAATTCGCCAAGGACGGCATCGGCATCCGCTGGGTGCAGACGCTCGGCTCCAACAAGGCGCTCGAATTCCTCAACGCCGGCTCGATCGATTTCGGCTCGACGGCCGGCTCGGCGGCGCTCCTTAGCCGCATCAACGGTAACCCGATCAAATCGATCTACGTCTATTCCAGGCCGGAATGGACCGCGCTCGTCACGCGCAGGGATACGCCGATCGACAAGGTCACTGATCTGAAAGGCAAGCGCGTCGCGGTCACGCGCGGCACCGACCCGCACATTTTCCTGGTCCGCGCCCTGCTCTCGGCGGGCATGACCGAACGCGACATCCGCGAGGTGCTGCTGCAGCATCCGGACGGCAAAATCGCGCTCATTCGCGGCGACGTCGATGCCTGGGCCGGGCTCGATCCGATGATGGCGCAGGCGCAGGTCGAGGACGGCGCCCGGCTGTTCTACCGCAATAAGGACGCCAATACTTACGGCATACTCAATGCGCGCGAGGAGTTCCTCAAGGCCTCTCCGGATCTGACGCGGCGCGTGCTCGCCGTTTACGAGGAGGCGCGCAAATACTGCCTCGCTCATTATGCCGAGCAGAAGCGCGTCTTCATGGAGGTCACCAAGCTGCCGAGTGCTGTGGTCGATATCCAGCTCAAGGAGCGGACCGATTTGAACTACAACCGCATCGGCCCGCAGCAGCGCGAGACCATCCTGCAGGCGGGCCTCGCCCTCCAGCAGGCGGCCGTGATCGACAAGGGCGTGGACGTCAAGAAGGTGCTCGACGAGCTGATCGACGACCGCTTCGTGACCGCCTGAGGAATGCTTATCAGGACGGGTGCGATTAGACCACATTGCAATTGCGGCGACCGGCATGTCTGTTGTGAGTATGCGCATTGTCGTCGAAAGCGCCCCGACGCAGCAGGCTGCGCCGCGGAAATGGTCGCGGCTCGCGCGCCCGGCGCTCGGGTTCATTGTGCCCGTCACGCTTGCCGCGCTGTGGGAATTCGTGGTCCGCATGGGTTGGGCTACTGGCCGGCTGGCGCCGCCGCCGTCGGTGATCTTTGCCGAGTTCGTCGACCTGGCGCAAAGCGGCGACCTGCAGCGCCACACGCTGGTCACGCTCGGCCGCGTCGCCGCCGGATTCGGACTCGGCGTCACCGCCGCGACCATGATCGGCGCCGCCGCCGGCTATTCGCCGCTCATCCGCCGCCTGCTCGATCCGAGCCTGCAGGCGCTGCGCGCCATTCCGTCAATCGCCTGGGTGCCGCTGTTCGTGCTCTGGCTCGGCATTTTCGAAGCCTCAAAGGTGACGCTGATCGCTGTCGGCGTGTTCTTTCCAGTCTATCTCGGGGTCTTGGGCGCCATCCAGTCGGTTGATCGCAAGCTGGTCGAAGTCGGCCGCGCCTTCCGACTGTCGGATATTCAGATGGTGCGCCGCATTCTGTTGCCGGCGGTGCTGCCGGCCTATGTGATCTCCTTGCGTTCCGGCCTCGGCCTCGGGTGGATGTTCGTCGCCGCCGCCGAGCTTCTGGGCGCCTCCGAAGGTCTCGGCTACCTGTTGATCGATGGCCAGCAACTGGGCAAGCCGGCGGAGATTATCGCCGCCATCGTCGCCTTCGCCATCGTCGGCAAGGCGACAGACTGGCTGATCGCGGTCGCCGCCGCGCCGTTCCTGCGGTGGGAGGACGTGGTGCGTCAGGAGTAGGCAAATGGCAACGAAAATCCGCCGGCAAAATCCGCCCGTTCGCGCGCCGTGGGCCCATCGCACCGGCGCGATGGGGTGTGCCGTCGCGGCAAGGCGTCTTGACTCCCGCTTGCGCGGGAATGAGCGAAGCAAATAGCGGCGCATTGGCATGCTCGTTCTCGACCGCGTCAGCAAAACCTATGCGAACGGCGTGCACGCGCTCGGCGGCGTGAGCGTAAAAGTCGAGCTCGGCGAAATTGTCGCCGTGATCGGCGGCTCCGGGTGTGGAAAATCGACGCTCCTGCGCGCCATTAGCGGACTCGATCCAGCCAGCGAGGGCGCGGTCGTGCTCGACGGCGAGCGCATCACCGCGCCGCACGAGAAAATCGGCATTATTTTTCAGGAGCCGCGGCTGCTGCCCTGGCTCAAGGTGGCCGACAATGTCGGCTTCGGCATTGCCGCCCTGCCGCGGGACGCACGCATGCAGCGGATCACTGCCGCGCTGACCCGCGTCGGGCTCGCAGAAAAAGCCGCAATGTGGCCGCGCGAATTGTCGGGCGGCCAGGCGCAGCGCGTCTCCATCGCGCGGGCGCTGGTGCCGCGGCCGGAAGTTCTGCTGCTGGACGAGCCGTTCTCGGCGCTGGATGCGTTCACTCGTGCCGACCTGCAGGACCATCTGCTCGATCTGTGGGCCGATCTCCGGCCGACCTTAGTTGTGGTCACGCACGACGTGGACGAGGCCATCGTGCTCGCCGACCGAGTCATGGTGATGTGCCCGCGCCCCGGCCGCATCTTCGACGAGATCGCGGTCGAACTGCCGCGGCCGCGGGACCGCCAGTCCGCGGCCTTCGATTTCGTCAAGCGCCGCGTGCTGGCGGCCCTCGACCGCTCGCTAAACCGCCCAGTAGCGCCGGTCGAAGCCGAAGCCAGGGCGAGCGCCGGCGCGGCTTTGTGGTGGTGATCGCCTCCGCGTCGTCCGCGCAGGCGGACGATCCGGCCGACGCCGGTACGTGGACTCGGTCCGCGCCAGCGTATACTGGATTGCACGCTGTTGCGGACACGCTTTTGCGGACAATGACAGCAAGGAGATGCCATGGATTCCGCCTCGCTGCGCGCACTCCAGGCGCCGATCAAGGACCGCTACAAGACTGAGCCCAAGGCCGCTTTCATCACCCTTACGGCCAAGGGCACTCTCGACAACGCCAATATCGCCTGCAAGGTCGAGACCGGCCGCGCGCTGGCTGTGGCGGGATTGCATCCGGCAACTGGGGGGTCGGGGCTGGAACTGTGCTCCGGCGACATGCTGCTCGAGGCTCTGGTCGCCTGCGCCGGCGTGACCCTCAAAGCGGTGGCGACGGCACTCGATATTCCGCTGCGCGCAGGCACGGTCTGCGCCGAAGGTGATCTCGATTTCCGCGGCACGCTCGGCGTCGCCAAGGAGGCGCCGGTCGGTTTCGCGCAAATCCGCCTTGCCTTCGAACTCGATACCGACGCGCCGCAGGAAAAGCTCGATCAGCTGCTCAAGCTCACTGAACGCTATTGCGTGGTCTATCAGACCATCCGCAATGGCCCAGCCGTGGCGCTGAGTCTGCAGCGGACCGGATGAGCACGGTCATCGGCCTCGATCATCTGCAGCTCGCCATGCCGCCTGGCCGCGAGGACGAGGCGCGCGCCTTCTATGCCGGCGTTCTCGGCCTCGCCGAGCTGGCGAAGCCACCGAACCTCGTCGGGCGCGGCGGCGTGTGGTTCGCGCTCGGCTCCCAGCAACTGCATCTGGGAGTGGAGACGGATTTTCACCCGGCGCGCAAGGCCCACCCCGCCTTTCTGGTGCAGGATCTCGCCGCTCTGCGCGAGCAGCTCACGCAGGCCGGCTTTGCGCCTTACCAGGACGAGCCGCTCGCCGGCTATGCACGCTTCTACGTCGCCGACCCGTTTGGCAACCGGCTTGAGTTTCTGCAGCCGACCAGGCGGCAATAGGGCGGCGTTGAACGCGGAGGCCGTATTCACGGCCCGCGAGATATGGCACTCCACGGCGATTATGGAGATTTCCGGCTCTCGCTTCGCTCGACCGGAATGACGAGGACCATTCTGGCCGATGCTTTCCGCCGATCCTTTGTTCTGGTCCGACCTCATCCTCAAAATGGCAATGACGGCGGCGGTGGTCGTGGCGGTGTCGTTCACCGTCGAGCGGTCGGGGCCATTCGTCGGCGCGCTCATCGCCGCGCTGCCGACTGCCGCCGGCGCGGCCTATGTGATCCTCGCCTTCGAGCATCCGCCCGCCTTCGTCGCGGCGAGCGCCGTGGGCAGCGCCGCGGCGACCGCCGCCGTCTCGATCTTCGCACTCACCTATACGGTTCTGGCGCAGCGACACGGCCTGTTCGTGAGTGTTGGCTTGGCCATCGTGGTTTGGTTCGCGGCCGCCGCCGCGCTGCACCTGGTCGCCTGGACGCCGCTCACCGCGTTTGCGCTCAACGTCGTGGTGTTCGGGTTCACCGTGCCCCTGAGCTGGCGCTACCGCACGACCGGTCCGCCGCCAAAATTCATCCGCGCCGCTTACGACGTTCCAGTGCGGGCACTCTCCGCCGCGCTTGTTGTGGTGATTGTCACCAGCGCCAGCTACAGCATCGGCTCGTTCGCTTCCGGCATGTTCGCGGTGTTTCCGATCGTGATGTGCTGTTCGGCCGTCATCCTCCAACTGCGCGTCGGCGGGGTCGCCTCGGCCAGCATGTTTGCCCACGCGCAAATCGCGCTCAATGGGCTGTGGCTGGGCTTTCTTGCCGTGCACTATTTGGTCGCGCCGGTCGGCGTTTGGGGCGCCTTTGCGCTCGGGCTTGCAGTTTGCATCGGCTGGAGCGGTGTGATCTGGCTGCTGCGCGCACCGCGCAGTTAGACCGACTACGAGCTGGCATTCATCTTCGCGAGCTGCGCCTTGAGCCGATAGAGCGCGTCCAGCGCCTCGCGCGGCGACATTTGGTCGGGATCAAGCGCGGCAAGCGCCGCGAGTAGATCGTCGAGCGGCGGATCGCGTTGCGCGGCAGGCTTGGAGCGCGTGGCCGCGAACAGCGGCAGATCGTCGATCAGGCGATGCGCCGGCGCGGCGCGGTCCTGCGCTTCGAGTTCGGCGAGCACGACCCTGGCGCGCTCGATGACGCGCGGCGGCAGGCCTGCGAGCTTGGCCACCTGGATACCGTAGGAGCGGTCGGCGGCGCCGGACATCACTTCGTGCAGGAAGACGACGTTGCCCTGCCATTCCTTGACCCGCATGGCTGCATTGTGCAGCCGCGGCAGCTTGGCGGCGAGCGCCGTCATCTCGTGAAAATGCGTGGCGAACAGCGCGCGGCAGTGGTTCACCTCGTGCAGATGCTCGACGGTCGCCCAGGCGATGGAGAGGCCGTCGAAGGTCGCAGTGCCGCGTCCGATCTCATCGAGAATGACCAGCGCGCGCTCGCCGGCCTGATTGAGGATCGCCGCGGTCTCGACCATCTCGACCATGAAGGTCGAGCGGCCGCGGGCGAGATCGTCGGCGGCCCCCACACGTGAAAACAGCCGATCTACCACGCCGATATGGGCCGAGCGCGCGGGCACGAAGCTGCCGATCTGCGCCAGTACGGCGATCAACGCGTTCTGGCGCAGAAAGGTGGACTTGCCGGCCATGTTTGGGCCGGTGACGAGCCAGATGCGCCCAGCCGCCTCTCTTGGCGGGGGAGAAAGATCGCAGTCGTTCGCAACGAACGGGCCGCCACTGGTGGCCAGTGCCTGTTCGACCACCGGATGGCGCCCGCCCACGATGCTCAAAGCCAGGCTGTCATCGACCAGCGGACGCACGTAAGCACGCTCGACCGCAAGACTCGCGAGCGCCGCGGTGACGTCGATGACCCCGAGCGCTTCGGCAGCTTGTTTGATCGCGGCGCTCGAGGCGATGACGGCAGCGGCGAGGCGATCGAAAATCTCTAGCTCAAGGGCGAGCGCCCGCTCGGCCGCATTGGCGATCTTGGCCTGCAGCTCGCCGAGTTCGGCCGTGGTGAAGCGAACCTGCCCGGCCGTGGTCTGACGATGAATGAAGGTGGCGTTGAGTGGTGGGCTCAAGAGCTTTTCGCCGTTCTGCGCCGTGACGTCGACGAAATAGCCGAGCACATTGTTGTGCTTGACCTTCAGCGATCGGATGCCGGTGGTCTCGGCGTAGCGCACCTGCAGCGCGGCGATGACGCGGCGCGATTCGTCGCGCAGCGCGCGCGCTTCGTCGAGCGCCGGCTCGTAGCCGGCGCGGACGAAACCGCCGTCGCGGCGGTAGGCGGGAAGCTCGGCGGCCAGCGCGCGCGCGAGCTCGGCGGCGAGCGCGCGATCGGGCCGGCACAGGTTTGCGGCCGCCTGCGCGAGTTCGCGCGGCGCATCTGCGCCAGTTTGCACGAGCGCGCGCAGTCGCGCCGCCAATTCGGCCGCCGCGACGATGCCGTCGCGAATCGCGGCGAGGTCGCGCGGGCCGCCGCGAAAGACAACGACGCGCGACAGCGCGCGGGCGAGATCGGGCGCGCTGCTCAGCGCCTTGCGCAGTGCCGCGCACGGGGCGCGCTCATTGACGAAGGCGGCGACCGCATCGAGCCGGTGCGCGATCTCTACTGGATCGGTGAGCGGCGCGGCGAGCCGCTGGGCCAAGAGCCGCGAGCCCGCCGCCGTCACCGTGCGGTCGATGGCGTTTAGAAGCGAGCCGCGCCGTTCACCGGACAGCGTGCGCAAAAGTTCGAGATTGCTGCGCGTGGCCTGATCGATGGCCAGTGTCGTGCCGGGCGCTTCGCGCAGCGGTGGCGACAGCGGCGGACGCTTGCCGAGCTGCGTGCGCTCCACATAGGTGACCGCCGCAGCCGCGGCGGTCAGTTCGAGGCGGGTAAACGCGCCGAACGATTCGGTGGTCGCCACGCCCAGAAACCCGGCGAGCCGCCGCTCGGCCGTGACGCCGTCGAACACCTCGCCCGTGAGCGGCGTGAGCGCCGGGAATGTGCGCAGGGCGGACGCGAGTTCGGCGTCGGCATTGAGCGCATCGGAGACGATGATCTCGCCGGGCTCGATGCGCGCGACCGCGGCGGCGAGCGCCGCGCGCTCGCATTCGGCAACGCGGAACTCGCCGGTGGAAATGTCGATCCAGGCGAGCGCGAAACCATCGGCACCGCGCGCCAACGCGAGCAGATAATTGTTGCGGCGGGCGTCAAGGAGCGAATCCTCGGTGAGCGTGCCGGGGGTGACGAGGCGGACGACGTCGCGGCGCACGACACTCTTTGAGCCGCGCTTGCGCGCCTCGGCCGGGTCTTCAAGCTGCTCGCAGACCGCGACGCGATGGCCGAGCGCGATCAGCCGGTGCAGATATTCGTCGGCACGCTCGATCGGCACGCCGCACATCGGAATGTCCCGGCCGAGATGTTTGCCGCGCGTGGTGAGCACGATGCCGAGCGCCCGTGAGGCGACCTCGGCATCACCGAAAAACAGCTCGTAGAAATCGCCCATCCGATAGAACAACAGACAATCCGGATTGGCTCTTTTGATCTCGCTATACTGCTCCATCATTGGCGTGATGCGAGTGCCGTCATCCGGCGCCTTGGCGGCGCCGCCCGCGGGCGTGATCCCCGTCGGATCGGTCAAGCGCGGCTGGTCCATGATGCGGCGCACCGTAGCAGATGATCCGCCGGCTGTACCGGACACGACAAACCGGGGGTGTAAAACTCCTGCCGGTGCGGCGTGGGCGCAATGGTCGGGGTCACTGCACCGCACAATTCAATTCACTTGGCAGGCACGGGCGAAGGTGGAACCATCGCGGTGAACGCCGCTCATGCGGCGAGCCAAGCCGCCGATGCGGCACGACAAGAAGGGGAATGCCATCGGGACATAACGCAAAAATCTGGGAGGACGCACCAATGGTAGCGGCTACCGACATCGATAATGCGCTTACGCCGGACGCTCATACGCGCGAGCTGCGCCGCGCCGTCGTCGCAGCGACGATCGGCACGACAATCGAGTGGTACGATTTTCTGCTCTACAGCACGATGGCCGGATTGGTGTTCGGCAAGCTGTTCTTTCCCAACGAAGCGCCGTTGACCGCAACGCTCAATGCCTTTGCCATCTATTTCGTCGGCTTCGTTGCCCGCCCGATCGGCGCCTTCATTTTCGGCCATTTCGGTGATCGAATTGGACGCAAGTCGATGCTCATCGTCACGCTGATGCTGATGGGCGTTTCGACCTTCCTGGTGGCGTTCCTGCCCGGCTATGCGGTGATCGGCGTGTGGGGCGCGGTGCTGCTTACCATCCTGCGCCTCATCCAGGGTATCGGGGTCGGCGGCGAATGGGGCGGCTCGGTGCTCTTGGCGATGGAATGGGCGCGCCACAACGGCGAACGCGGCTTCCTTACCTCTTGGCCGCAATTCGGCGGGCCCGCCGGTCTGTTCCTGGCCAATCTGGCCGTCCTCATCTTCAGCCAGATGTCGGGCGAGGCGTTTTTTGCCTGGGGCTGGCGCATCCCGTTCGCACTCAGCATCGTCCTGATCGGAATCGGGCTGTGGATCAGGCTGCGGATTCTGGAAACGCCGGTATTCCGCAAGCTCGTTGCCGAGCGCAAGATCGAACGCGCACCGATCCTGGAAGTCTGCCGCAAGGCTCCGGGCACGATCATTGCCGCGGCGCTGGCGCGCACCTCGGAGCAAGCGCCGTTCTACATCTTCACGGCGTTCATCTTCGCCTACGGCACAAGGATCTTGCATGCCCCGCGCGATCTGTTGCTCGCGGGCGTGCTCGCCGCGACTTGCCTGTCGGCAATCACCATCCCGCTGAGCGGCCACCTTTCCGACGTGATCGGGCGCAAGAAGATGTACATCATCGGCTGCGCCACGATGGGCGTGTTCGGCTTCGTCTATTTCGCGCTGCTCGGCACCGGTTCGGCGGTGTTGATCTTCTTGGCGATGGTGCTGTCGCTGATTCCGCACGACATGCAGTACGGGCCGCAGGCGGCGCTCATCGCCGAGAGCTTTACGCCGCGGCTGCGCTACAGCGGCGCCTCGATCTCCTATCAGCTCGCCTCGATCACGGCCGGCGGGCCGGCGCCGCTCATCGCGACCGCGTTGTTCGCCACCTACAAATCAGGTACGCCGATTGCGATCTACATTCTGCTCACAGCGATCATCTCGATCGCCGCGACGGCGTGTCTGAAGGACTATACCGGCCGCGATGTCTCTGCCGAATATGACGCCGATGAAGCCGTGACGCGCGCCACGGCGTGACCCCGCTTGCTCTCTCTCCCCGCTTGCAGGGGAAGAGGTGGACATGCTCCGTTTCGCGGAGCATGTCCGGTCGGAATTATTAGCCTGGCACCCGTGCCCAGTGGCGGTTTCGAGGCTGTCCACGAGCGGCGAATTTTATTTGACCAGTTTTCGGCCGGTCACGGCCTCGAGGTTTTGGTAAAACACCTTGTCGCTCGTCGCCTTGTCCATCTTCAGCGATTCCAGAATCCGCAGCGTCTCGCGCGGGAACATGGTGCCGCCTTCCGGGTCGAACGGGCAGTCGGAGGCGAACACGATCTTGTCGATCGGATAAAATTCCATGCCGCATTTGGTGGCCGGAACCGCGGTAAACGCGGCGGTGTCGGTCCAAAAATCGTTCTTGAAATAGTCGAGCGGCCGCTTCTTCAGGCTCTTGCGCAGCGCCACGTAATCGCGCTCGGTGGTGCGGTTGCCCATCACGTCGTTGCCAGGGCCGAGCCGACCCTCGAGCATCGGCACGATACCGCCGAAATGATGAGTGATGATTTTCAGGTTGGGATGGGTGTCCATGATCTTCGAATAGACCAGCCGCAGCATGGCGCAGGCGGTCTCGTAGGACCAGCCGATGGTCCACCAGATTTCGTAGAGCGACTGCTTCTCGTCAAGATAATCCGGCGTCTCGGCGCCGCGGGCCGGATGTAGCCAGATCGGCGCGCCGAGCTCGTCCATCTTCTTCCAGAACGGCGCATATTCGGGGCGGTCGAGCGGCCGGCCGGCGACATTGGTATAGATCTGCACGCCGAGCGCACCCAATTGTTTGACGGCGCGTTCGGCCTCGGCGGCCCCGGCGTCAGGCGCAGCGAGCGACACGTGCGCCACCCAGCCCGGGAAGCGGTCCTTCTCCTTGGCGCAGAGCTCGGCAAAGCCGTCATTGATGATGCGGCAGAACTCGTCGATGTCGGCGGGTGTCTTGGCGAAACGCTCAATCGGCGGCTGCGGATAAGACAGGATCTGCTGATAATCCTTGTGACCGTCGACGATCTTTTTGCGAAAATCGAGGTCATAGAGCCCCGGCAGCGAACGAATGCGCTTGCCCATATCCTTGTAGTCGCTGGCAACTTCGTTGAGCTTGTCGAAGAATTGTCTCGGGAAAAAGTGGGTGTACGCGTCGATGCGCATGGGTTTCTCCTTGTGGCGGGGAGGCTTCTAGCACCGGCGTCACGGTACGTCACCCGGTCAGCCCCGAACGCGTTGCGGGCATCGGGCGAACAATTCCAAACCGGTCAAAGGGCATGGGTCGGGGAGCGGAGCGTTCCATTGATCAAGCCCACAAGGTGATCGCAACGGCTTGGTGGAATTCGGTCTCGACAGATCAGGACGCAACGAAGTCGGAGTTTCGCTGAACACGGCCCGACAAGTCGGAGCTCGGTCGAAGCATGGCGCCCGGCCAGGCCTCGATTTCACAATCATCGCTGATGTGAGGACGGCTCCCAAGTTTGCCCTTCCGGCACACTGGTTACGGTTGGTGGTGCTGCCTGGAACGGGGGCAAAACTTGTCGAAAGGCGGCACAACCAGGTGGCTGATCACGTATTGTCTGCCCGCTGGGGGCGATTTATCTGCTGAATTCTTGCATGGCTCTTGAGTCTCGCTCGATCAGTCCCCCAGAGAAACGATGTCATTGGTAACGCGGAGCGCGTTCGAGATCGCAGCCATCGATTTGTTAACATAGCTCTGCCAGTATTTGCCATTAGCTGCGGCGCCGTTCTCTACCTGCCGGGCCTGTCGCGAGACCCCTCCAGGCCGCTGTTCCCAATCGCGTTGGCGGCGCCTTTCGCCGCCTTGGCCGCGTCCAACTTCTCGCGAATCGCATTTGCATCACTGCCAGCTGCGACAGAAACTCGGCCGTCTGCCGCTAAGCAGCACTAATCTGCTTGCCAGCAGGTCCGGCGTCGTTCTCTACCTGCCGGGGTTCGCGCGAGACGTCGGCGGAAGAGCGGACGTTTTTGCGGATGTCGGCAAGCACGGCGGCACGTGTGTTGACGGTGCCGTCGTACACGGCGTCGAACTCCGCCAGACGAATTTCCGCCTGTCTCAAATATTCATTTGTCTGCGTCGGCATGGACGCGACCGCGAGGGAAGATCTCTTACGAACTTGTCTTTGTCTGCCTGCGTAGGCGGCGCAACCCCGGCGGCCTTGGCAATCATAGTGTCTGAGTAGAATAGGCAATCGACGTCGTTTTGGTGACGATCATTCCACCAGAGTTGACCAGTACCGGGTTATACTTCAGAACCATCCTGCCAAAAGGATAGCTCTGGAAATTGCGAAACCGCTGCGGGTCGCCGTACGACTGCCACTGCCGGTACCGAATCAGCGCAAGGTCCAGCCAGGAAGGCTTGAGGACGGGGCGGATACCTTGTTGCAGTACTTCGCTACAGGTTCGTAGGCCTCGATTTGCTTGCCGGGTTCTTTTTGAAAGTAGGCAATCAGATCGGTTCTGAGTGCGGCAGCATTCGCAGGAGAAAAATCCGCGGCAGCGAGAATTTGCCCGAATTGAAGCGCCCAGTCGAGCATCTGCTCCGTCAATTGATAGCTGCCGGACCCGACAACAACCGTGGAGGACGGTGATGGCTTACCCGCATCCGTTTGCGCGGGCAGAGGAAAAGTCCAGAGGCCGAGGAACAGGATCGTCACGCCGGCGTATTTCATTAATGACATAGCCGAGCTTTCCCTCCTTTGCTGGCCGAAGCGCTCGGCTCAGCAGCCGAAGCTTTCCACCTTTGCTGACCGAAGCGCTCGGCTTAGCAGCCGAATCCAGAATTGATTGTGCCGTGCATCGGCTCGAAATCCGGCTATCGAAATCGTTGGCCCACGACTTCGTTCGCCGGCGGTTGCCCGATCGTCCCCAGTGCCCGCCTCGAACCTCCGCGATGGCGGCCTTGAGCCTGTCGGCTGATCCGTGCGAGCGCGGGCAGCGCAGGCGCTACGATAAGGCAATCACTTGGCCTCAAATGCGGCAAAAAACGACGCCCGCGGTGTTGCGCGCAAAAGGCGAGGTGCTCGCCGTCCGCTTCTTGGTGATCGTCGGCGTGCGCGAGCCGGCGCGCACTGCTCAGGCGCGGCCGCATGGTTGCGGCGGCACTTAAGCCAATGCCGCGCTAAGGTCGGCTTGTTGGCGGCGCGAAGTTTGCACCGTGCGGTTCTCCTTTGCGACGATCGCGGCTCGCAATGATGAGCAACCTTCAGAACGATTTCGCGCGGCTTTGCGTCAGCCGCGCGACGACCTCGGGGGGAATCGGCTGCGGCCTGAGCCGCGCCGGATCGGCCGGATCGCGCGCCACCCACACGCGCGTCTCGAACCCCTCGGCCGCGAGCGTGCCCTTGAGCGTGAGCCGGTGCTCGAGCTTGAAACTCGAGCGGCCGCAGGCGGCCACCGCCGTCTCGATCGCCACCTCATCGCCGAACCGCGTCGGCCGCAGGAAGCGCCCGCGCGTGTGGACCAGCGGATGGCCGATAATGCCAAAAGCCTTAAGGTATTCGATCTTGTTCATGCCCAGTGCGCGTTCGATAAGCATAGTCGTCGAGATGTCGAAAATATCGAAATAGCGGGCGTAGAAGATGATGCCGGCGGGGTCGCAGTCGCCCCATTCGATACGCGTCTTGCGGACGTTGCTAAGCATGGGTTTTGTTTTGCAGCCTGCGTGGACCCATTCATAGCCTCGCGATCCCTCGCCCCGTGCCCTCCCCGCAAGCCGGGAATTAGCGCGGCGCCATGCGCAATGCGCCGTCGAGGCCCTCAGGTCAATCGCTAACTCAAGGACTGGGCGAAAGGCGCCGAGCAAGCGAGGCGGAGCGACCCGTGACCGACGCGCCCGCCCCCGCGCCGGACCGCCCCCGCGTCTATAACATTTGGCAGTTGGGCTACCGGGTGCCGCCGGGCGCGGTCTATGTCGGCCGCGCAGCAGAGGCTTGCGTGCCTATGCACGACAAGCGAACAATCCGCAGCTTGAAGCCGATGCCTAGGAAATCAGAAGCGCGCAGAAGACAAATTGGGCGAGCTAAGCCGCGCTTTGGATAAGGCACCATCCGGACCCACGTCCGAATTGCTTCCCGCCGATCCCGAATGGCGCTTTGAACCGTGGTCACGCGACACTGGAATGGATCGAGCTGCGGACAATCATTACCCGACAAGTTGCTTGAAAGTTATCCGCGACCGCGATGTGCCATCCATTGCTGCTGATGGTGCTGTTCTTGTGGGCGACGAATCCGATGCTCCCGCATGCGTTGCTTGTGATGGCGGCGTGGGGCTTCGAGTACAAGACAAATATGCCTGGGGAAAGCACAAGACCGGCAACGGATATTGGAACCGTGAGAAGCAAGAACTTTTTGTTGATTGGCACGCGTGGGAACATCCCATGTCCGGCCCCAGGCGAACAATGGGAAAGCCTGATCGTTGCCCCGCGCGGCAAACATTCTGAAACGCCTATAATCTTTCTGAAAATGATCGAACAGTTTTTTTCTTGTTTGCCCAAAATCGAACTTAATAGCGCGGCCCGCCGCGTAGAAGTTGGGGTTGTTGGGGACTGGAACCCGAACAGCGAGCGGCAACGATAAAGGCGGCCGAATGAACACGCCGTTGGATGTCGCGGACAACACGATCCGCAAGCAGTTACAGGACGTGATCGAGGAGCTGCGGGGGCGCGATCGACGCCTGCAAATCCGAGATTGCGCGCCTGCAGGACGGCGCCAAGCGCCGCGCGTTGACCGTCGCCGACCTGCGTTCGCGGGAGAACGTCGAGTTGCGCTCTGAGATCGAGCGGCTTCGGGCGGAACTGCAAAAGTATAAGGAGGAGGTTTGGACCGCGGCATCTTGGTGTGGCCGCCGCCCGACCCCTTCGAGATAAAGGCTTTCTGCCGCTGCGCCCTCGCCCTGCTGACCGCCCATCCGCAGAAGGCAGTCGCGCTCATTCACTCAGGGCGTGGTCCAGGGTGTCTCCCAACCTGTGGTGATGGATATCTACACCGGCACGTGCGTGTTCGACTTTCAGAAAGGAGATTTAACACGAGATAAACTCACTTCATTAGTGCCCCTCGGCCCCCCACGGGACGGGACCTAACGTAGACATTGAGAGCTACCCCGGATTCGCGACAGCCATCATCTCGGCTTCAATGACCAGCTTTGGCGACGAGCCGATCGGCGCAGCCGTTGACGGCGCCCTTGTGCAATTGGAAATGCGTAACTTCCACCGGCAAACGTACTGGTTATTCAAGCAGAGATCGGGGTAGAAGCAGGAAACCTGCACCGCTTGGCCTACCAGGTAACGGTGCTCGCGCAGGGGACCGACGAAGAGCTGAGCACTATGATCCTGCACGTCGGGCCGGATCAGGAAGTACCCGCTTAACTACAGCGGATCCCGGTCAAATTAACACGTACCCTGCATGTTTGAAGTAGTTGCGGCATTCTGTACGCGAAAGTGTCGGTAAAAAAGCACCCACGCGCCGGCATAGAGCGCGAACGGTTTGCTCGGAGAACTTTCGTAGATGGGTCTTGATTTTGCTGAAAGACAGCTCAATCGGGTTGAAGGTCTGGCGAGTACTTAGGCAGATATTGGAGTGTTGCGCCGCGAGCTTCGATTGCCTCCCTTGTAACTCTCATTCACGCGAATCGGATAAGGCCGATTCGCGGTGACGGGCGGGAGTTCGTATCTCCCTGGGTCATTGAAGACCGTGCGTGAGCACAGGACCCCGCCCGTCAATCCACAGAACCCGAACAGTCGCCGGGGCCGCAAAGCGCGAGGCAGCGCCATCAGCAGCCCGATTGTGCCGTCGATCCTACGCATCGTCCGCTTCTTGTCCGGCGGCCGGTTGCCGACACGATCCATCCTGATTGTAGTGTGCACAATGGATGAGGTCAGACACGGATTGTCGTGCACCACGCGGGTTCGAGCAGCAGCCGTTCGAGATGACCAAGCGCCCGACATTGCCTTGGTCGTCTGTGGGAACGCCACGAAACGCTCATTGATCAGGTGGAATTGGGATTTTTGCAAACCCTGCTGCGCGCCGGCTTTGGCGCGAAGTTTATGGGGAACGAAATCGAGATCGATTGCTCAGTTGCAGCCAGCGGCGCCAGTCCGCTCTGCTGTGGCGACTTACTCCGGCTCCCATCCCTTCGACGCCAGCTCAAATCCGGCGAATTCGAATCCGGGGGCAACCGTGCAACCGACCAACGTCCAGTCGCCGAGCGTGTGGGCTGCCTGCCAGGCGTGAGCTCGCACCACGGCCTGAGGCCGCTCGCCGCCGGCGAGATCGGCCCCGAGCGTCACACGTTCAATGCGCCCAGCTGCTTGAGCGATTTCAAGCAAAAGCGATGCACCCGCATACCAGTGCCAAACCTCCGCCGCATCGACCCGATGCCAGTGCGAGCGCTCGCCGCGCGCGAGCAGAAAATAAATCGCAGTCGAGGACGCGCGTGCGGTCTTCTCCTCGCCCTCCCCGGCTTGCGGAAAGGGCGCACCGCGAAACGTTTCACGAAAATGTCCGCCTTCCGGATGCGGCTTAAGATCGAGCAGCCGGATGACGTCATGCGCCGTCAGAGCTGCACTCAAACGCGCCCTCAACCATCGGAAGCCTCCTCGGACAACTCCCACGGCGGCACCCGCGGCACCTGCGCCAGCTGCCGTGACGCCCCACGCGGAACCACGCGGGCACGTGGAGTTGCCTGCAGCACACCCATCAAATTCGCAAAGCTCTTACTGGCAGCGGCGTGCTGAGCCGCCAAGGCGCCGATGGCGTCGGCGTCCGCAGGGTCCTGTGCACGGAGCACGCGCAGTTACGTCTCCTGGCGTTCGCAGACCGCCGGCGCCATAAGGTTCGCCGAAATGCCCACCGGCAGGCGGCGTCGTGAGTTTCGTCGCGACCCATGGGGGCGACAGGCCAAAGGCGCCGCCGCGCGGGCGTCAATGCCGGCGCGTCGTCTCGCTCTCGCGCGCGGCCTCGAAATCGTCGAGCACCTGCACGACACCCGCGGCCGATAGCGTCGTCCAGTCGATCGCCTGCGGCGCCCAGCGCCGCAGCTCGGCGAACAGAGTTAGGTTGATCGTGTCGATCCTGGCTTCGGCGGAACTACCATCTTGACGTTTTTAGCATAGCCGCTTCGTAAGGGAAGTAGCGTGCGCCATCCCACGGCATCCAACCGCCATGCCCGAAGCGTACGATCAATTCGGAGCGCATTGGCACGGTGCCGCGCTTGCCGACGACCAGACGCACGAGATTGGAAGAAGCACGCCCCCCATTGGAAGAGGCACTCCCCCCGCGCAACGGCATGAAGTCGATCAGGAGGACCTCGCCACCGGCCGTGGTGAACTCGGTTTCGAGGATCAGCGTGTTGGGCCGATAGCGGCGGGTGATCCGCAGGTTTGCATCTACTGTTGGCGCGATCCGCCAGCGCCCATTGTTGGTATCGCCCAACAGCGCCGCGAAACACGCGTGAGCGTCGAAGCGTGGCCAGCAGAGCCAATCGATGGAGCCGTCCTTCGAGACGAGCGCAGCCGTTTCACAGTCGCCGATGAGTGCGTAATCCTCGATTCGACTAGCCATAATTGCTCAGCTTTGCATCCACGGATTGATCACGACCATCATACTCTCCGCCATCGTGATTATGAAGAACATGAATGATGGGTATCATGCCGCAATTCGGCATGATCGAAATTCTGGTCGGCAGGTTATTCTAATTGTGAGCCTAAAGGGCGACAGCTCCCGTGACATCATCGTTGATAACAAAGGCCTCTGTGGTGAGCAGATTGCGTTAGCCAACTGTAGTAATCGTGCCTGCAACATGACTATCTACGAGGAAGTGTCGAAAGGACGATGCCGAAGATTTTCAATGATGATCTTTATGACAAGTTCCTCGCCATTGACTGGGATACAATGAGATTCCAATTGATGGTTGCTTCTATCTACGCGGGTGACCCAAGATGTCACCGCGCCAACAATACGCTGATTAGCCGCGCACTGCCGACCATTACATGCAAGTGCTGCGCCGGGTGCTCTCCTACGCGGTCGATCTCGGCAGGATCACCGGCAACCCGGCCGAGGGCATCAAGGCGCTCTATACCGGCGACCGTTCGGAAATCATCTGGACCGCAGCCAACATTGCCAACCTCAAGGCGCGCTGCAGCGCCGATATCGCTCGGGCGGTCGATCTCGCCGCGCATACCTGACTGCGGCTCGGCGACCTACTGACCTTGTGCTGGTCGCACGTCGGCGAAGACGCCTCGTGAAACCGACAAACAAAAGTAAGCACCAACGCGAGGCCATAGTCCCGCTCTATGATGACTTGCGCGCCGTCCTGGCGGCGATCCCGAAGCGCTCGACCACGGTCCTCACCAACAGTAAGGGCCGGGCCTTGGTCGGCCGGCGGGTTCGGAAGCTCGTTTATTTTATCCGGGCCAAGAGCGCCGCCGGGTTGGCCGACGCAATCTGCATTTCCACGATTTGCGCGGCACCGCGGCGACCAAGTTCTACACCGCCGGCCTTTCGGAGCGCGTCATCGCCGAGATTAAGGGGTGGGAGGAGGAGCACGTCGCCAAGATCATTCGCCGCTACGTCGGCCGCGCTGCCGCAACCAAGGCAATCATCCGTCAGCTGAACGATCGCAAAACATCGGCTGCAAAACCGGCTGCAAAACCGCTTCGGGGGAAGGACAAGATATGACCGCCAACTCGTTGAAGTTGGCCAATAAGGGACATCAGCGCGGCGCCATGCGCAATGCGCCGTCGAGGCGGATCACCGCGCCATTGATGTAGCGGTTTTCGATGATATGACGAACGAGAGACGCGAATTGCTGCGGCTGGCCAAGCTTTTTCGGAAACGGCACCGCTGCGGCGAGGCTGTCCTGCGCGGCCTGCGGCAAAGCATGCAGCATCGGCGTGGAGAAAATCCCCGGCGCCACGGCATTGACGCGAATGCCGAACTGCGCGAACTCGCGCGCTGCCGGCAGCACCAGGCCGACCACCCCGCCTTTCGAGGCCGCATAAGCGGCCTGACCGATTTGCCCCTCGTAGGCGGCGACCGACGCCGCGCAGATAATGACGCCGCGCTCGCCGTCGGCGAATTGTGCCAGCGACTGCATGGCGGCCGCGGCAAGCCGCATCGCATTGAAGGTGCCGATGAGATTGACGGTGATGACGCTGGCGAAATCGGCGAGCGGCATGGGTCCGTCACGCCCGACGATGCGGCGCGCCGGGCCGACGCCGGCGCAATTGACCAAGATGCGCGCCGGGCCGTGATCCGCGGCCGCCTCGGCGAAAGCCGCCTCGGCGGTAGCGCTTCCAGTCACGTCGCATTCCACGGCAATGCCATTGATGTCGATCGCCACTTCCGCGGCGGCCTTGCGATTGAGGTCGAAGATCGCCACTTTGGCGCCGGCCTCGGCCAGCATGTGTGCGGTGGCGGCGCCGAGGCCGGAGGCGCCCCCGGTGACGATCGCGGCCTGTCCTGCAATATCCATGCGTTGCTCGCTTCGATGTCGGCGCGCTGCCTTTCAGCTGGCAGTGAGGGCGGCGACCGCCGCGGGCACGACGATCACGTGCGGCGGCGGCGGATCGGCGTAAAGATCTTCGACCAGACCGGCGCGATGGGCCAGCACCGCGCGCTGGTTGATCGACCCCTTGTCGGTCATCTCGCCGCGGTCGAGCGAGGGCGGCTCGGCGAGCAGCACGGCGCGCGCGATGCGGCGCGAGGCGCCGCGCGCGGGGTCGTCGAACGCAACGAGGCGCCGGGCAAATTCAGCGCGCACCCGCGGATCGGCGATCACGCGCGCGGCGGAAAGATCCGGCGCGAGATCGGATACGACCCGGCGGCAAGCCTCGAGATCGGCAAATACCAAAGCCGTGATGTCGTCACGCTCCGCGCCGGATAGGACGACGTCACGCACCAGCGGCGCGCAATGGGCGATGAACGCGGCGCGCAGCGGCCCGACGCTGACCCAAGTTCCGGTGGCGAGCTTGAAGTCCTCGGCGAGGCGCCCGTCGAAAAGCAGGCCCTTGGCCGGGTCGGCCGCGTCCGCGAATTTGAGCGCGTCCCCGATCTGGTAAAACCCTTCCTCGTCGAACGCCGCGGAGGTGAGCATGGGCGCGCGCCAATAGCCGGGCGTGATGTTGACGCCCTTCAGTCGCGCTTCCAGTTTTTCCTCCCGCGGCACCAGTTTGAGTTCCACGCCCGGTGCGGGCAGACCGATATTGCCGGCACACTCGCACTCCCACGTGCAGGCAAGCGCGAGCGGCGCAGTTTCGGTCGAGCCGAGGCTCGACAAGAAAATGATGCGCTCGCCCGTGGTCTCGACCGCAAGCCGCTGCAGCGCTCCGAGCACGTGCTGTGACAGGCTGGCGCCGGCGTAGAACAGTACTTTCAGCCGACCGAAAAATGTCTCGCGCAACCCGCGATCAGCTTCAAGATGCGGCACTAGCATCTCATAGCCTTTCGGCACGTTGAAATAGATCGTCGGGGCGACCTCGCGCAGGTTGCGCAAGGTCGCAATTATCGCGCCAGGCAGCGGCTTGCCTTCGTCGATGTAGAGCGAGCCGCCGTTGTCGAGCACGAGGCCGAAATTGTGATTGCTGCCGAAGGTGTGATTCCAGGGCAGCCAGTCGACCACGACCGGAGGCTCGTCGGCGAGGAACGGAAAGCCGGCACGGATCATCGCCTGGTTGGCGCAGAGCATGAGCTGCGTATTGATCACGCCTTTCGGCTGGCCGGTCGAGCCGGAGGTGAACAGGATCTTAGCAATGGTTTGCGGGCCGACACGCGCGTGCGCGGCGTCGACCGCTTCCGTGGGACGCGTTTTCAGCAGATCGGCAAACGGCGTGGCCGGCCGGTCAGCCGGCGCGTTCGCCGTCAACACGATCTCGACGTCAGCCGGCACGGCTGCGGCAAGCGCGCGGGAGAACATCTTTCCATCGGCGGCGAAGACGAGGCTGGGCGAAAGCAGATCGATGATGGTCTTGAGTTTGACGAAGTCTTCCGAGAGCAGCGAATAGGGTACGGAGATCGGCGCGTAGGGAATGCCGATGTGCATGGCAGCTAGGCCGAGCAGCGCGTGCTCGATATCGTTGCCGGACAGAATCGCGATCGGGCGCTCGGGTGATGGATTGCGCGCAAGCAGGGACGCGGCGATGGCGCGCACCGAATCAAGCGTCTGCGCGTAGGTGAGCGCGCGCCAAGTGCCTGCGCCCTCACGCTGAGCGAGGAACACGCGGCCGGGCGCCGCTTCTGCCCAATGCCGCAAGCGCTCGGTCAGCTTCTGCGCAAAGGGCGGCAGCGGGTGCGGCGAGCGCATCAGGATCGCACCGTCGCTTCGCCGCTCGATGAGCACATCGGCGGGCCCGAGGCGCACCGGCCGCAGTGGCGCGCGATCGATTCTCGCATTCGTCTGCGCGCGGTCGCGCATCGCCGCTACTTTCTCCCCTAACCCCGCGCCACCTTCGGGCCGCGCTTTTCCAGAAAATCTCGCAGCCGCCGCTTTGCCTCCTCGTCGCCCTGGGCGATGGCGGCAGCCAGCGCCTCGGTGGCAAAGCCGGCAGCGGGATCGGCGCGCGCAATACGCGGCAACAAGTGCATCACCGCGTAGTTGGTGAATGGAGCGTTCTCAGCGACCCGGCGGGCGAGTTCGAGGCCCTTGGCAAGGCCGTGGCCGTTCTCGACGAGATAATGGGAAAGGCCGATCGCCTGGCCCTCTTGAGCATCGAGCGCATGTCCGGTCAGCATCATGTCTACGACGCGCGTGACGCCGATGAGCGGCGGCAGGCGCACGCTGCCGCCGCCACCGAGAAAGATGCCGCGGCTCGCCTCGGGCAGGGCGTAGAAAGCGGACCGCTCTGCGACGCGGATGTGAGCCGCCGCCGCGAGCTCGAGCCCGCCGCCGATCACCGCGCCGTGCAGCACGGCCACGACCGGCACCTTGCCGAACTCGATGCGCTCGAAAGCACGGTGCCAGGAATGCGAATGGGCGACGCCCGCGAACACGTCGCGCTCCGACAGTTCCGCTAGATCGAGCCCGGCGCTGAAATGCTCGCCTTCGGCGGCGAGCACCACGGCTCTGATAGCATCGGGCAGAAAGGAGAAGAAAGTCTCGATCCCCTGCACCGTGGGATCGTCGAGCGCATTGCGCTTTTCCGCGCGCGCCAGCGTGAGCACGGCGACGGCACCGTAGCGCTCCGCGCGCAGTGTCGCGGGTAGTTCTGCGAACTCGGCCGTCTCGTTGATTGCTCCCCTGTCTGAAGACAGGGACCTCCCGTCCTCAGACATGTTGGCCGCCTCCTGCGAGCGTGTGCAAGCCCGCACGGAGAATGTTCTTGGCAGCAGTTACATGGCATTCGTGAACCGCTCCGCAGCCGTTGACGGGCATCTCGATGTTCGGGTACCGGTACGTAAGCTTCATCTTATACGGCTCGTCGCGCTATCCTTCCCGGGCATGAATGCCGACGCGCTTTTCGGTCGTGGCGCTCCCGCAACCGCGATCGGTTTTCAGACTAGCGCCAAGTGGCCTTATCTCCAAAACGCCTAAGGACCGCAACGGGGCATATCGCGCGACCGCGATGGACCCCTCGGCCGCGACAGGGCTGCACCCGTTCGCACAAACGACGCCGATGCTATCCGTAGGTGGGCACGAACAGTTTTTCGACCGCAATAGGCTCGCCGATCAGCCCCTGCTCGACCATGTAGCTCACCAGCGCCTCCAGCGTCGGCCGGTTCGCTTCGACGCCGTAGGGCCAGCAATCGCCGCCAAAAACCTCGTCGATCTCCTCAACGTCGTCGGACAGCCACGGCAGCATGTAGCGCAGCGTTCCGGAAAAACGCATCTTTTCCCGCGCGCGATCCTTGGCGGCACAGAACGCATCGTAGAGGCTCGTCGCCACGAACGGGCTCTTGTCATAGACGTCGTTGCGGATGACGACGAGGTGCATGATCGGGAAAATGCGCGTGCGGCGGTAATAGTCCTTTTCCCGCGCCCGATAGTCGGGGAACAGCCGGACCACATCCGGATGGCGCTTGAGCGAGCGCGGCAGGTTCGAGCCGATAATTGCTGCGATCTCCCCGGTCTCGAGCAGCTCGCTGAGCGACTTGCCGCTGGTGTTCGGCTTCTTGTTCACCGCCTTGATGAGCGGCATCACCGAGGGATTGCCGTAGCCGCCCGGTTCGTTGATGGCGCCTTCCACCCATTGGATGGTGCCAAGGTCGATCCCGAGATCGTGCTGCATCAGCCCGCGAATAAAGATCGCCGCGGTCTGGGTGTAGAGCGGCACGCCGACGCGCTTGCCCTCGAGGTCCTTGGGCGATCTGACGAACCGGCGATTGACCACGATGTAGCCGTGGCGAAAGACCCGCGAGGCGAAGACAGGCAAGGCGACGAAAGGCAGCTTCTTGGCGGCGTAACGGCTGACGAATTCCGAGCTCGACATCTCGCAGGCGTCGAATTCGAGCCGGTTGGACATGCGGTCGAAGATCTCGCGCGGATTGTCCATCACTAGAAAATTCAGATCGATGCCGTCGGGTTTGATCTCGCCCGTGTGCAGGGCGAGCATGCGGTCGTAGAGGCCGCAGGCGAAGGTGATCGGCAAGACAGTCATTGGTTTTGTCCCTCTTGGGCTTGCCTTTGAACGGCGCAGGCGGGTCTGGGCACCTACCACGCGCCTCGCGCCCCGTCACCACGACGGCGCCAACGCGAGGCAAGCGTCAATCGCGCAGCAAAAAAATTTCATCGCGGCGCTAATTTTTCTTGCAATGAAGTGGCGACACGACTATGTGCGGCTCGCCCAAATTCGCACGTGCCTGTGGCCGTGTGTCGATCGGTAGGCATCCGGACAAGAGGCCGGACAGTCGCCTGAGGTTTCGGTTGAGACCTTACAGCGTGATCGGCAGCCGGAGGCGAAACCGGCGCACCCCGCGCTCAACGGGGGACGCGGCTTAAAGCAACGACGGAGCGGGCTTTTTTGGTCTCGTTGGCCGTCCACAGGTCAGCACCGAAGAGGCTTGTCCATCTTGCCGGCCGTGCGGAACGGGCTCTCCCGCTCCAATCGCAAGGCAGCATTTCGGCGACAGCGCCGCTCGCCCGAGCCGTGTCCCCAACGCACGGCGGGTGTCGGGCGCGAGCCACGCCGCTGACCGGTCGTCTGCGCCGAACGCGCGCCGGCCGAACTGCAAAGTGGGCCGCAAGGCCCATTGAAGCGAAGGAGCACGCCCATGACCGAGCGTATTCTCGAATTCCTGCGCCGCCGCCACGAAGAAGGGCGCGAGGAGGGTCCATGCCTCGTCGTCGATCTCGACGTCGTGCGCGAGAACTATCAGTCCTTTGCCAAGGCGCTGCCCGACAGCCGGGTCTTCTATGCCGTCAAGGCGAATCCGGCGCCCGAATTGTTGGCCCTGCTCGTCTCGCTCGGCTCCTGCTTCGACACCGCTTCGGTTGCCGAGATCGGGATGGTGCTCGCCGCCGGCGCGACGCCCGACGGCATCTCCTTCGGCAACACCATCAAGAAAGAGCGCGACATCGCGCACGCCTACGCGCGCGGTGTCCGGCTGTTCGCCGTCGACTGCGAGGCCGAAGTGGACAAGGTCAGCCGCGCCGCGCCCGGCGCCAAGGTCTTCTGCCGCTTCCTGTTCGGCTGTGCCGGCGCCCAATGGCCGCTATCGCGGAAGTTCGGCTGCGATCCGGAGATGGCCGTGGACGTGCTCGACCATGCCCGGCGCGCCGGACTCGATCCTGCGGCGTGTCGTTTCATGTCGGTTCGCAGCAGCGCCGGACCGCGGCCTGGGACGAAGCATTGAAGTCGGCGGCGGCGATTTTTCGCGCCTGCGCCGAGCGTGGGATCAACCTGTCGATGGTCAATCTCGGCGGCGGGTTCCCCACCAAATATCTGCGCGAGGTGCCGGCGGTCGAGGCCTATGGCCGCTCGATCTTCCGCGCGCTGCGCCAGCATTTCGGCAACCAGATCCCGGAGACCATCATCGAGCCCGGCCGCGGCATGGTCGGCAATGCCGGCGTGATCGAAGCCGAGATCGTGCTGGTCTCCAACAAGAGCGCGCACGACCCCGTGCGCTGGGTCTATCTCGATATCGGTAAATTCGGCGGCCTCGCCGAGACCATGGGCGAGTCGATCCGCTATCCGATCCGCACGCCCCGCGACGGAGACGAAGTCGGCCCGTGCGTGCTCGCCGGTCCGACCTGCGACTCCGCCGACGTGCTGTACGAGCGGCGGCCTTACAACTTGCCGATCAGCCTGGAGATCGGCGACAAAGTACTGATCGAAGGGACCGGCGCCTATACCGCGACCTACGCGTCGGTGGCCTTCAACGGCTTCGCACCCCTGCGCATCTTTCACATCTGACCCAAGCGGCGGCCGCCGCGCGCGCCAAGCGCGCTTCGGGCGCGGCGCGAGAAGGCAGTGGATCATGGTGACCATCCGGAAAGAAAAAGTCGCCGATGCGCTCGGCCGCGAGGCGCTGCTCGACAAGGCCTACGGCGCCGCTCGCTTCCACAAAGCATCTGAGCGGCTGCGCGAGGGGCGCTTGCCGGCGGACGGACTGTCCCTGGTGGCGACCGATCGCGGGCGCATCGTTGGGACTGTGCGGCTGTGGCACATCACAGCCGGACCGGGCCGGCCGGCGCTCCTGCTCGGACCGCTCGCGGTCGACCTGAATTATCGCAATCGCGGCATCGGCTCGGCGCTGGTGCACCGCGCGATTGTGCGCGCGCGCTTTGCCGGTCACCAGGCGATTGTCCTGGTCGGCGAGGCGGCGTTCTATGGCCGCTTCGGCTTCACGGCGCCGGCGAGCAGCCGCCTGTGGATGCCCGGCCGCTGCGACCGCGACCGGCTCTTGGCGCTCGAACTGCGGCCGAGCGCGCTTGCCGGCGCCCACGGGCTGATCGGGCCTAGGGGAAAGCCGGTACCAAAGCCGGACCTCAATGCGCTGATCGCCGCCAACGCTGCGCCGCACCGTTTGGTGCAGCGTGCCGCCTGAGCGTGTGAACAAACTTTCGCTGTCAACGAACTTTCTCGATCAACGAGTTTTCTCTTGGAGGGACGGTAATGAAGGACATGGCCTTGCTCGCCCGCTTCGACGGCCCCATCGTGATGATCGGCTTTGGCTCGATCGGCAAGGGAACGCTGCCGCTGATCGAACGGCATATCGCCTTCGATCGCGAGAAATTCGTGGTCATCGCACCCGACGATTGCGACCGCCGGCTGCTCGACGAACGGCAGATCCGATTTATGCATCTGCCGATCACGCGCGACAATTACCGCGAGGCGCTCACGCCCCTGCTCACGGTTGGGCCGGGCCGCGGCATGATCGTCAATCTGTCGGTCGACACCTCGTCGGTCGATCTGATGGCGTTCGCCAAGGACGTCGACGCGTTCTACATCGACACCGTCGTCGAGCCCTGGCCCGGCCTGTACACCGACGCTACTCGCTCGCTCTCGGAGCGCTCGAATTATGCCTTGCGCGAAGGCGTCCTTGATCTGCGTCGCCGCCGGCCGGGCGGGACCACGGCGATCAGCTGCTGCGGCGCCAATCCGGGCATGGTCTCGTGGATGGTCAAGCAGGCGCTCGTCGACGTCGCCTCCGAGCTGCAAATTAGGTTCGTCGAGCCGGGCCCGCGCGAAGAGTGGGCGCGTCTGATGCAGCGGGTCGGCGTCAAGGGCATTCACATTGCGGAGCGTGACACCCAGCGGGCGCGCAGGCCCAGGCCGCGCGGCCAATTCGTGAATACCTGGTCGGTCGAAGGCTTCATTGCCGAAGGCTCGCAGCCGGCAGAGCTCGGATGGGGCACGCACGAGACCACGCTGCCCCCCGGTGGCCATCGCCACGATTTCGGCTGCGACGCCGCGATCTATCTAACCCGGCCGGGCGCCGGCACGCAGGTGCGGTCGTGGACGCCGTCCGCGCAGGCGCAGCACGCCTGGCTGATCACGCACAACGAGTTGATCTCGATCGCCGACTACTTCACGCTGCGCGAGAACGACAAGGTGGTCTACCGCCCGACGTGCCATTACGCCTACCATCCGTGCGACGATGCGGTGCTGTCGCTGCACGAATTGGCCGGCGCCGAATGGAGGCCGCAGCGGACTTGGCACATTCTCAGCGAAGATGACATCGTCGACGGCATCGACGAACTCGGCGTGCTGGTCTACGGCCACGCCAAGAACGCCTACTGGTATGGATCACAGCTCTCGATCGAAGAGACCCGCAAGCTCGCGCCCTACCAAAACGCCACGGGGTTGCAAGTAACTTCAGCAGTCCTCGCCGGCATCGTCTGGATGCTGGAGAACCCCGATCGCGGCATCGTCGAAGCGGACGAGATGGACTTTCGCCGCTGCCTTGAAATCCAGCGGCCCTATCTGGGACCAGTAATCGGGCGATACACGGATTGGACGCCGCTCAATGGGCGCGGTCGGCTGTTCCCGGAGACCGTGGATCGCGACGATCCGTGGCAGTTCAGCAATGTGCTGGTGAGCTGAAGGTGCGCTGGCGCCGTCGCTGGCTTGGTACCGGCGCTGGCGTCCCGCTCAGCTAGAATTCGGCTGCTCGGCCGCCAAGACGAGGGCCGCCCGGCACGCAGCTGCGCGTGAGCATCGGAGTTGGCGACAACTCATTCGATTTCGACGCTCATGTACTGATCGACACGAGCGCGCTGGCCGGGATAGAGCACGACCGTCGAGGTCTTTTCGTCGATGATTGCAGGCCCGCCGATCGTCGCGCCCGGCCGCAGGTCCGAGCGGCGAAACACCGGCGCTTCGCTGGCGGCGGTAGGACTGAAATAGGCTTTGCGCACCTCATGCGGCGCCACCGTAACCGGCTGCTCCGGTATCGGGAGTGCGGGCAGCCGCGGCTTGGGGATTTCCCCAACGGCGGTCACCTGAAAGTTGACGATCTCGACTGCTTCGGATTCAGCCTTGTGGCCGTAGCGCCGTCGATGCGCCTCGTGAAAGCGCGCGGCGAGCGCGGCGATATCCTGCATGGTCTGCAAGCGAGCGACCGCGACGCCGACCTCGTAGGACTGGCCGCGGTAACGCATCCCGGCATTGCGCAGTGTTTTGATCCGCTCAGGTGGAAATTGCTCCTGCAGCAATTGTGCGGTTGCGTCCTGTTCCATCGCGGCAAAAATCTTTTCCAGCTCGGCGGGTTCTGCCCCGGCGAGCCGGGTGATTCGGGTGAGGCTGCGCGTCTGATGCACGTCGGTCACCAGCATGCCGAAGGCGCTGAACGTGCCGGGATCGCGCGGCACCAGGATGCGACCGATTCCGAGCTCGCGGACGATGCGGCCGGCGATGATCGGGCCCATCCCGCCGAACGGAACGAGCGTGAATTCGCGCGGATCGAAGCCGCGCTCGATGGTGATTGTGCGCATCGCCATGGTGACGTTGGTCGCGAGCACGGTGAGGATGCCCCAGGCGGCCTGGATCGGCGTCAGCCCGAGCGGCTGCGCCACGCGCGTGCTGACCGCTTCGTGGGCCTTCTCGTAGGCGATCGGCATCGCGCCTTCGAGCAGCGCGGTTGGGTTCAGATGTCCGAGCACGACCAGCGCGTCGGTCAGCGTCGGCGCGCTGCCGCCGCGATCGTAGCAGGCCGGGCCGGGATCGGCACCGGCGCTTTGCGGCCCGACTTTGAGCACGCCGAGATCGACCGCGGCGATGCTGCCGCCGCCGGCGCCGATGGTTTCGATATCGACCGTATGCGTGCGCAAGGGATGGCGCGCCACAGCCAATTCCGATTTGTACAACGGCCGCCCCGGCAGCACCGCCATGTCCGAGGAGGTCCCGCCGGTATCGAAGGTGATGAGGTTCTCGATGCGCTTGATGTCGCCGAGATAACGGCTGCCGATCACCCCGGCGACGGGGCCGGACATGACGGTCTCGATCGGCGCGCGCGCGAGCATCCGCGCGCTGGCGGCACCGCCGTCCGACTTCATCATCAACGCGCGGGCGCGCGGAAATTGCCGTTGGGTTCGCTCCTCCAGTTCGCCCAGATAGCGCGAGACCGGCGGCCCGATATAGGCGTTGGCCACGGTCGAGGCGGTGCGCTCGTATTCGCGCCATTCCGGATTGACCTGGTGCGAGAGCGAAACGTAGAGCTCGGGTGCGATGGCACGGATAATTTCGCCGGCGACCTGCTCATGCGCCGGGTTGGCGTAGGCGAACAGAAAGCACACCGCGATGGCCTGCACATCATCGGTAAGGAGCCGGCGCGTGGCCGATGCAACGTCCTCAGTGTTGATCGCTTCGACGACGTTGCCCAACGCATCAAGCCGTTCGCGCACTTCGAAAATGCGGTCGCGCGTGAGCAGCATTCTCGGCGCCGGCGGGAAAATGTTGAAGACCTCGTCCCCGCGCCATTGGCGGCCGATCTCGTAGACGTCGCGGAAGCCGCGGGTGGTGATGAGGCCGGCGCGCACGCCCTTGCCTTCGAGCAGGGTGTTGAGCGCCGCGGTCGAGCCGTGCAGGATCAGCGAAACCGCATCCGCCCCGTACGCGGCGGCGAGGTCATCCGTAATGTGGTCAATTAGCGCCGCCGGCTGCGTCGGAGCGGACACATATTTGCGGCCCTCGACCAGAGCGCCCGCCTCTTCATCGAAGGCGGTGACGTCAGTGAATGTGCCGCCCACGTCAATTCCGATTCGCAACTTCATCGAACATCTTTCGCGGCCGAAACCTCACCGTTGACGGAGCGGTGGAGCCGCGCCAGCTTTTTCGGGCCGATCGACTTGAAGCCTTTAGGCATCGTTGGCACCACGAGGCAAGTTTTCGCCGGCTCGAGTGAAGTCGCCCCGGTGCGTGAGAGCCGCAAAGCTCGGGATCCTTCCCCCAATCAATAATGCTGGCACAGCGAGGAAGACTCGTCAGATGGCCAGGTAAGCATTGTTGTCACATTCCCCGGTCATTCCCGCGAAAGCGCGAATCGAGCGGAGCGCCCGCTGGACGAGGGGAATCGGGGGCCTTGGCACGCAGCCGCGCGGTTTCTTCTTCATCGATACTGAGATCGTCGGCCAAGGCCACGCCGTAATCGTTGCGCGCGGCCTCGCGCGAGACGTAGCCGCGTACCACATCCTGGCGCACGCGTTCGCCCTCGCGCTCGCGCGGGTCGCCCCACCCGCCGCCACCGGCAAATTGCAGCGACAGCACGTCGCCCTGCTTAAGCCGCAAGCCGGCGACCTTGGAGGTCAGCGGCCGCGCCTGGGCGCCATTGGATAGCATTGCCGCCGCCGACGGACGCGCAGGCTTGGCGCCGAATAGTCCCGGCGAGGAAAATTTGAATCGGTCGGTGCGCAGATTGACCACCGATTCGTCGCCGAGAATGCGCCATTGCCGGCGCACGCCGAGACCGCCGCGGAATTGGCCCGGGCCGCCGGAATCTTGCATCAAGCCGTAGCTTTCGACCCGCACCGGAAATTCGCTCTCCACCGCCTCGACCGGCGTGTTCATGACGTTGACGACGAGCTCGTCCATGGCGCTCACCCCGTCGCCATCGGGACGCGCCCCGGTGCCGCCACTCAAGATCTCGTATTGCGAATACCAGCGGCCGGATTGCGGATGGCGTCCGGCGCTGGAGATCGAGCCGCCGGCGGCGCTGCCCGGCGCCGGTACCCGATCCGGGAGCGCACGCGCCAGCGCCCGGATCGCCACCGAAGTCGTGATCTGGCTCGGCCGCACGTACATGTTCACGGGTGCCGGATAGCGCGGATTGAGCAACGAACCCTCGGGCGGATACGACACCTGCACTGGCCGCGAGAGCCCATCATTGACCGGCAGGCGCGGGATGAAAACCATCTTCACCAGGCACTGGATGAAGTTGCGCGAGACGCAGGGCCGTAAGTTGATCGGTCCGCGCGCCTGCTCGTCGCTGTCGAGAATAAAGTGCAGGGTATCGCCTTTGACCTCGAGCGATGCGGAAATGCGATACGGTTTTGTCAGGTCGATGCCGTCGTCGTCCAGGTAATCGGTCTCCGGTCCATAGAGGCCGTCCGGCAGCTCGGCGATTTCCTTGCGCAGCTCGCGCTCGCAGATGTCCATCCAGGTCTGCCAGCAGGCGAGCACCTGGTCGGTGCCGAATTTCTTGAACAGCTCGGCAAAGCGGGCGAGCCCGTATGTGTTCGTGTTGATCTGCGCGCTGATGTCGCCCCAGGTCACTTCCGGCGTGCGCGTATTGGCGCAGATGACGGTTTGGAGATCCGCGATCAGCATCCCGCGCCGCAAAATGCGCATCGGTGGGATGAGCAGTCCCTCCTGGAACAGGTCGGTGGCGTCGCCTGCATTGGTGCCCGGCACCTTGCCGCCGAGATCGGGCTTGTGCGCGGTATTGCCGATATAGCCGACGACGCGGCCGTCGACGAACATCGGCGTGATGATGCAGATATCGGTCGAGTGGTTCTGGCACGCCTGATAGGGATGGTTGACGATGAAGGCGTCGCCCGGTTCGGCATCGCCAAAGCGGCGGCGCACTTCGTTGACCTGCGCGGCGAGCGGCCCGATATGCAACGGCTGCGGAACGCCCTGGGCTACCATGCGCCCCTGCGCATCGAAGATCGCGAAAGTGAAATCCTGGCTCTCCTTGATGATGGTGGAGAAGCCGGTGCGCAGCATATTGAGCGTCAGCTCGCGCGCGATCTGCAGCGTCGATTGGTAGATGACTTCGAGATCGATCGGGTTCATTAAGTAACTCGGGGAAGATTGTTACTCCGGGCTGCGCGCGGCGCGGCGCCGAAGCCATAAATCATGCCGGCGCCCATTGCGCACCTGACTGCTCATAGATCCGCATAGCGGCGCCGCAGTTCTGGAATGGCAATCTGCCGGCACCGGCTTGGCCGGCATCATAGAGGCAAGCGCAATGCTGGTGAACGAACGATTCGACTTTTGCGGACGCAGCGTGCTCATCACCGGCGGCGGCAAGGGCATCGGCAAAGTCTATGTCGAGGAATTCGCCAAAGCGGGCGCGCGTGTCGCCGCGGCCGACATCGATGCCGAAGCCGCCGCGGGCATCGCGGAATCGCTCGCAAAGGCCGGACTTACGGCAATCGGGCTTGCCGTCGACATCGCCGATGAAGTCGCGACCCAGACCATGGTCGAGACGGTGCTCGAGCGCTACGGCGCAATCGACGTTTTGATCAACAACGCCTCGCTGATGAGCGCCCTGCCCCGCCGCTCCTGGCTCGAAATTCCGATCGGGGAATGGGACCGGGTCATGGCGGTGAACCTGCGCGGCATGTTTCTGTGCTGCCGCGCCGTGTTCCCAGCCATGAAGGCGAGCCGGCGCGGCAAGATCGTCAATATCTCCTCCTCGCGGGTGTGGGAGGGCACGCCCAACCGCCTGCACTACACGACCTCGAAGGCGGGCGTGATCGGCTTCACCCGCGCGCTCGCCCGCGAGGTTGCAGAGTTCGGCATTACGGTCAACGCGCTGACGCCCGGCATGACCCAGAGCGACACGCAGGTCGCTTCCTCGTCGGGCAATTATCTCGCCAGCCGCATCGCGGGCCGGGCCATCGAGCGCGTCCAGGTCCCCGCCGATCTGGTCGGCGCGGTGATGTTTCTCTCGTCCCCAGCGAGCGATTTCATGACCGGCCAGACAATCAATGTGGACGGCGGCAAGGCCATGCATTGACCGCCGCGTACGAGCAGGTCGACGATGCTCTGCGCTCGGTCCGCGAGCTTCGGAAGTTGGCTTAGGCCCGCCGCCGCGCAGGTGAGGCCAATCCAAAAGCGGTGCCGCAAAACGCATCTGCTTCGTTTCGCAATGGCGACAATACCCTACCCGCCGGTCGAGCGCTTCACTGCAGCCGTTTCGCCGCCTCCTGGACGAGGCTCAGATCGGCATATTTCTTCACGTTGATGGCCGCCTTGGCGAAGCCGAGCTCGTGCGTCAAGTCGACGTTCTTCTGCAGCGCCTCGAGGTTCGGCAGCAGATTTGGATCGTGATAGGCGTCGCGATGGGTGAAAGCCCAATCGAAGGTCGCGGGCGGCCGTTTCACCAGATCGCCGAGGATTTGCATGGCGGCCTGGTGGTTCGCCGGATCCTCGTACCAATGCGTGATGCGCAAGGTGTCCTCGAAGAAATCGACCAAGGCGGCGCGGTTTCGCTCGATGAACGGCTTGCGCGCCACCCAAACCACCATGTCAGCGAGGCCAATAGCATCTTTTTGCACGAACAAATCGCGCGCGATGCTGTGCAGCGCCGGGTCGTATGAGAATGGTATGACGGCCGGGATGAGAGCGACCTTCTTCTCCGCCAGCATGGCGCGCATCGCCGGGAACGGGGCTTCGACGATTGTGTAGTCGCGGTTGGGTTCGAGGCCGTGCTTGTGCAGCATCGCCTTCATGGCGACGTCGACGGCGCTGCCCTCGGCGTTGGTGGCGACGACCTTGCCCTTGAGGTCCTCGACCTTGCGGATCGGTCCGTCTTTGAGCACCATGAATTCCTGCGAGTAATAGCCGGCCACGCCGTCCTGGAACTCGTCCGAGACGATGCGTAGATCGTCCAGCCCGGCATTGCCGATGGCGATGCCGAGGGTCGAATAGGCAAGGTTCGCGATCGCGACCTGATTGTTGGCGAGCGCCGTGACCATCGGCGGGGTGCCGACATAATGCTCCGGCACCATGACGTACGACGTGCCGAAGTGCCTGGCGAGGTTCTTCTTCTGCAGCCAGATCGACGCCCAGTTTCCAGGAGCCACCCAGCCTTCCGTGATCTTCAGCGGCTCGGCAGCGGCCGCTGCGCCACAGGTTAGGCTAGCTGCCACACCGAGGCTCGCCCACGCCACTGCCATTGCAAGCACGCTGACACGCATCGGTTCCTCCCAGAATGGTGCGGGCGCCGTTCGCCGGCGCTTATCGACTTGCAAAAGGTGCTCCAGCCATAGCCGAAGGCTTGCTGGTGGTGAAGCGGGCTCCTGAGACGAGCCATGGCTCTGGCTTCGGCCAGGAGATTCGCTCCACACCGCCGAACCGGCCGGCGGGATAGGAGTTCATCGCAGCCGCTTTGCCGCATCTTCGACAAGGCTCAGATCGGAATGCGCCTTAACGTCGAAGCTCGTTTGCACGAAGCCCAGGGCCTTGGTCATGTCGACGTTCTTCTGCAGTGCGTCGAGGTTGGGCAACATGTCCGGATTGCGATAGTAGTCCTGTTTGGTGAACAGCCAGCTGAAACGCTCGGGCGGCTGCTTGGTGATCTGCGAGGCAATCGCGGCAGCCGCATCGTGATTCTTCGGATCAAGATACCAGCGCTCGATGCGCATCGAATCTTCCATGAAATCGACCAGGGCAGCGCGGTGCGCGTCGATGAACGGCTTGCGCGCGGTCCAGACGATGAATTGGGAAACACCGATGGCGTCGTGCACGCCGAACAGCGGCCGGGCGATTTTCTGGTACTGAGGGTTGAGCGCGAACGGCAGGATTGCCGGAATCAAGTTGACCTTCTTCTCGGCGAGCATGGCGATCATTGCCGGAAACGGCGCTTCGACAATCGTATAGTCGCGGTTGGCCTCAAGCCCGTGCTTGCGCAGCATGGCGCGCATCGCCACGTCGACTCCACTGCCGATGGCGTTGGTGGCAACCACCTTGCCCTTGAGATCCTCGATCTTTTTGATCGGGCCGTCGGCCAGCACGTCATAAGTGTCGTCGCGATAGCCAGCAGCGCCGTCCTGGAATTCGTCGGCGACCACGCGGATATCGTCCATGCCGGCATTGGCAATGGCGATCGGCAGCGTCGAAAAGGACAGATCGCCGATTTCGATCTCATTGTTGGCGATGGCGGTGACCATGGGCGGCGTGCCGGCGAAATGCGTAGGCGCAAACACGTAAGCCTGGCCGAAATGCTTGGCCAAGTCCTTCTTCTGCAACCAGAGTGACGCCCAATTGGCGACCGGAGCAACCCAGGCGCCGCGGATTTTCAACGGTTCGGCATGGGCCGCCGCAGCGAGCGCCATGGCGCACACGCCGAAAAAACCTAATTTGACACTGCGCATGAATTCCTCCGCATTGAGCTAAAGTCTCGCTTTGCGTCCGCTCCGTCACCGTAACCGCTTGGCTGCTTGTTCAATGATGCTCAGATCGGAATGGGCCTTGACGTCCAGCCGCGCCTTCACAAAGCCGAGCTCCCGGGTCGTGTCAACATTTCTCTGCAGGGCATCAAGATCGGGTAAGAGGTTGGGGTCGCGGTAAAAATCTTGCTTGGTGAAGACCCATCCGAACCGGTCGGCCGGCTGTTTGGTAAGTTGCGCCATGATCTGTTCGGCCGCGACTTGGTTCTTCGGGTCCATATACCAGTGCGCGATGCGTAGCGTGTCCTCCATGAAATCGACGAGCGCAGCGCGGTGCGCATCGATGAACTGCTGGCGCGCAGTCAGCACGATGAACTGGGAAACGCCGATCGCCTGCTTGGCGGTGAACAGCGTGCGAGCAATCGCTCTGAGCCCAGGGTCAAATACGAACGGCGGCACCGCCGGAATGAGATCGGCTTTTTTCTCCGCGAGCATCGATTTCATGGCTGGAAACGGCGCCTCGACTTCGGTGTAGTCGCGATTGGCCCGCAGGCCGTGCTGATGCAGCATTGCCTTCATGGTAATGTCGACGGCGGCGCCCTCGGCATTGGTCGCCACGACCTTACCCTTCAGGTCCTCCACCTTGTGGATCGGGCCGTTCTTGAGCACTTCGAACCAAGTGGTGTGATAGCCGTCGAACCCATCCTCGAAATCGCTGGCGATGACGCGGATGTCGTCGAGGCCCGCATTGGCGATCGCGATCGGCAAGGTGGAAAAGGCGAGGTCGCCAATCTCCACTTCGTTGTTGGCGATCGCGGTCACCATGGGCGGCGTGCCGACGAAATGGACAGGTTCGAACACGTAGGATTTGCCGTAATGGACCGCGAGGCCCTTCTTCGGCAGCCACAGCGCCGGCCAATTGGCGATCGCCACCCAGGCGCCGCGGATTTTCACCGGCTCCGCTGCAGCGCGCCCGGCGCCGACGATCAGCAGGACGCAACACAACAACGCGAGTTTTGCACGCATTGTTTCCCCTCCCTGGATCCGCCGCGGTCTGCCGCTCGGCGCCGCCGGTCTTCTTTGCAGGGATTGTGGGCGCAAAGGCCGATGCGGCGCAAGCGCATAGGTCGCCGCAGCGCCCCAGCCGAGCGCACGAACAGGCCTCACGGGATGGCCCTGAACCTTCCGACTAGGCGGCGCTCGGCTCGGCCGCTTCCTGATGCCAGGTCAATAGCCGCCGGCGAAGCATCGCCATCGCCTTGATGAGGATGAAGCCGACGACTGCGATCTCGACGATTCCGGCGAACACGCCCGGCGAATTGGCAAAGCGCGAAGCGCCCATCATGGCGCCGCCGAGACCGTAGCCGCCCATCACCATCTCGGCAATGATCTCGACGATCAGCGCGATCGGCAGCGCCACCTGCAGGCCGGTGAGGATCTGCGGCGAGGCGGCAGGCAGGACGATCTGCCGCATGATCTGCCCCTCATTGGCGCCCATATTGCGGGCCGACCACAATAGCTCCTTGTCCACCGCCGCAATGCCGGCAAGCGTCGCCGTGACGACCGGGAAGATGGCGTCGAACACCACGACGGAGATTTTGGAAAAGTCGTAAACGCCAAGCCACAGAATGATCACGGGCAGGAAGGCGATTTTCGGCATCGGGAAGCCAACCGAGATGATCGGATCGAAGAACCAGCGCGCGAGCCGCACGCGCATCATCAGGGTTGCGATCAGAATGCCGGCAATCGCGGCGATGAAAAAGCCGGCCATCGCCCGATAGAGCGTGAGCGCGAGATTGATCCAAAGATCGCCCGAGACCGCATCGTTCGCAATGTATTTTGCCACCACGGTAAAGGGCGGCAGCATGAACATCGTCACCTTGCCGCTGCGGGCAAACAGCTCCCAGGCGATCAGCAGGAGCAAAATCGAAAAAGCGGCGGCACCGCCGCGGAACAGGAAATCAAGCCGCCGCGCCGCGGCCTGGGTCAGGTCGGCTTCGGCGGCGGCCAACGAAGCTTGCTCGTCTACTCGCGCCATCGCAGCAACCATTGCATCAGCGCCTGGTAGAGCCGGTCTGCCGCAAAGCCAAGGAAAGCGACGGTCAGCACCACCGCGTACATTCCCTCGTACGAGCCGGTGGAGCCAAGGTAGCCGATCAGATAGCCGAAGCCCTGCTGGGACACGATGAGTTCCGAACTGACCAGCAGGATGAAGGCCAATGCCAGCGCGGTGCGAATGCCGTTGAGCAGCTCCGGCAGCGCGCTCGGCATCACCACGTCCCACATCATGCGCAGCCGGCTTGCTCCCATGCTGCGCGCCGACCAGACCAGCGCCTGCTCGCTGCCGCGGGCGCCATTATAGGCGCCGATGGTGATCGGGATCATGCATCCGAGGAAGATCAGCAGGATCTTCGAGCCATCGCCAAAGCCGAGCCAGATCACAGTCACCGGAATGAGCGCCGATTTCGGCAGCGGATAGAACAATTCCACCAGCGGGTTGACGAACACGTCGAGCATGCGCCAGCGCGCCATGGCCATGCCGAGGCCGCCGCCGACAAGAATTGCCAGCAAGAGTCCAATGGACCCGCGATAAAGCGAGGTGACGCCGTTGTCGACGAGTTCTCCGCCGCGCATGAGATCGACCCAGGCAACTGCCACCTTGCTCAGCGGCGGCAGGGCAACAGAGTCCACAATATTGAGTTGCGCCATCGCCTCCCAAGCCAGCGCCAGCAGCAGGAGCGGCAGATAACGAGCAGCCGCCGACTTCAGGGCGTGCACCGACGAAGTCACTTCGCCTTGTCCTCCTGCGCCTTGAGGGCCTCGACGCGCACCAGGTTCCAGAGTTCATCGACCTTTTCGACGAACGCCTTCTCGCGCATGATGCCGGGCTCGCGACGGCCGAATTTGGTTTCGACGATCGCCTTGATGCGGCCGGGCCGCGCTGACATCACCGCCACGCGGTCGGCGAGATAGACCGCTTCCTGCACGTCATGGGTGACGAAGATAACGGTCTTGGGCGTGCGCTGCCAGATTCCCAACAATTCAGTCTGCATCAGTGCCCGAGTTTGCGCATCGAGCGCACCGAAAGGCTCGTCCATGAGCAGGATGCTCGGATCGATGGCGAGCGTGCGCGCGATCGCGGTGCGCTGCTTCATACCGCCGGACAGCTGCGAGGGATAGCTGTCCTCGAACCCGCGCAAGCCGACCAGGTCGATGAAGCCCTGCGCACGCCGCTCGCGCTCGGCCCGCGGCAGGCCTTGCAGTTCGAGGCCATAAAGAATGTTGCCGCGCACCGTTTTCCAGGGAAACAGCGCGAAGTGCTGAAACACGATGCCGCGGTCCGGCCCGGGTGCTGCGACCGCCTTGCCCTCGACCAGGACCCGGCCGGCCTCGATGGGCAGAAAACCGCCGACCAGATAGAGCAGCGTAGATTTGCCGCAGCCTGAGGGACCGAGGATCGCCAAGAATTCGCGCGCGCCAACCTCGAGCGAGACGCCCGACAGCGCCAGCACCGGCCGGCCGCGCGCCGGACGATAGGTGTGATCGACCTTGTCAATGACGATTTGCGTGCCGCCGCTCATGGCCTCCCCAGGAGCCGGCACACCCTTTTTTGCCGGCGGGCCGCACCCTAGCCGGTGTCCTCCCCGCGACCAAGCCGATGAAATGACGCGTTCGGCAAAAACCGCTGTAGGGAACCAACTGCTCTCGCCGCAATCGATCAGATGGAACGCTCGTGCAAAAAGAAGGCTGCGCTTGCGGCTTGCGCGGGCAAGGTGTTTCCCGGGACGGCGTCCTTGCGCTCACCAAGGCGCTCGTTGCACGTGAGCTATGTGGGCGACTATCACGGCGCGCCGCTCTCGGATCTACTCGACGTGATATCGACACCCAAGATTTGCTCGAAGAACTCGGACGTGCATGTCGAGACCTGCACCAACGAGGCCGCCGCCGCGGCCACGCTGGCGGCTTCAATCAACTATCGCTGCGCGGCACCGTCACTTGGAAGTCGCTCGTCGGCACCAATGTGGCCGCCGACGCGCTGTCGAACCTTGCTTCGCCGGGCGTCGTCGGTGGCGCGGTCATCATGCTCGACGAGAAATCGTCGATGTGGCCCATCGACCCGCTGCCCGATCCTTCCCCCGCTCCCGGGCGCCAGGACCCCGCGCCAAGCCGTGGACGCGATCGCCAGCGCGCGAGCGGCGGCGCCGTCGACCTCGAACGAGGCGCTGCGTAAGTGCCTTCGAGCATTCAGGGTCACTCGAGCCGCGGTATCGCTGCGGCGTAGCCGCGGAACGAACAGCCGCTTCGGCGTGTTGTTTAGAAGTCCCGTCGGAGGATTTGGCCAATGGCAACGACTGGCGCGCGGGGCAAGGCATCGCGGTGGAAGGCAGCGGGTCGAAAAAAGGCTCGCCCGTCCTCGGCACGGCGCCAGCCGAGCCGCTACTGGTCCGGCCGCGTCACCCGAGGGAGCGACGCCCTGGATCTTGAGCGGGGCGTGTTCACCTGGAGCGACCCCAGGCGTATCGCCGCCTCGCTGAAGCGCTCAGCCGATAAGAGCAGCCGGCGCAAGGCGGATCCGTATCGCTCCGCGCTATCGATGCTGGTGTTTTACATCAACCGCGCCGGCAAAAACTTGCCGGCCACGCGGCGGCGTACGCTGGAGAAGGCCAAGGCCGAGCTGCGCCGGCAATTCGGCCGGGAATGACGTGGACGGCGGCCGACGTCCATCCTCATGTAAGCAGGTCCCAAAGGTCGCAGACGCAGGTGAGATACCACTTGCCTCGCACCAACATCAGATCAATCCTATGATGTGGCTGAGGAAAGCCGCCCAAAGGAGCCGCCGATGCAGATCAGAGCGCAGAGTGTGGCGCCCGACGTCGCACGCCCGTCAGGCGCCTTAAAGACGAAGGCATTGTCGCCAGCGCTCGGCGCTGCGATCATGAACGTAGATTTAACCCAGCCGATCGACGACGACATGTTTGTCAAGATCCAGGATTGCTGGCACCAAAACCTGGTCATCTTGTTTCGCAATCAGCACCTGCAGGAGGACGATCAGGTACGCCTCGCGGAGCGGTTCGGCCCGCTCGCGCTCAGTCACACGCGCCGTTTCACCACAGCAAACCCGGCGGTGATGCTGATTTCCAACATCCGCGAGAACGGCAGGCAGATCGGCGCCCTGCCCGACGGCGAAATGCAGTTCCACTCGGATCAGTGTTACATGGAAAAGCCGGCGATGGCGTCGATGCTATACGCGATTGAGGTGCCAAGCGCCGGCGGCAACACGCTCTTTGCCAACGCCTACGCGGCTTATGAAACGCTGAGTGACGAGACCAAGCGGCGCATCGACGGCCGCAAGGCGATGCACGCCTACGATTACGGCAATGCTTCGATGAGGCGCGGGACGCGCATCAAGGAAGGTGTGCCGCATTTTGCCCACCCGCTGGTTCGCACGCATCCGGCAACCGGACGCAAGGCGCTATACGTGAACCGGCTGATGACGATCGCCATCGAGGGCTTGCCGGAGCGTGAGAGCGATGAGCTCCTCGAGTTTCTATTCGCCCATCAGGAAAATCCCGCCTTTGTCTACGAGCATGTCTGGCGCGTCAATGATCTCCTGATGTGGGACAACCGCTGCACGTTACATGCACGCACCGATTTCTCCGCGGGCGAACGCCGGCTCATGCGGCGTGTGACCGTCCTGGGAGAGCAACCGGTGTGAGAGCCGCTAGGCGGCCTAGTGCACACGACTACGTCGCCGACATCTGATCTCGTGATACTCGCCGCAATCGCGCAGCGCCACGAACCGCGGGCGACCGGACTGGTCGCTTCGAGGCTTTTGAATGCCGGGATCGATCTCCTGGTCCGATATGCGCAACGGGACACAGAGCAGTCATTGCCAGCGCCACACCGCACGTGGTCGGACAAAACGTCTCCTTGTCAATCTTTGATGCTGCACGATCTTCTAGGGCCGGTCTTGGAACCGCGTCCCAGCAAGCAAAAGAAAGTTCGCTCGACCTCAACTCGTTGAGCCGCTAACCGATGGCGGTCTATTTCAATGACCAAACATACGAGGCGGCCGGCGCGGGTCCGCCACTGACCGCCCCCACAACCGTCTGCCCGTTGAGAAAGACCTTTTGCACGGCACAGCTCGGCACATACCCTTGCCGCATTCTGCCAATTTTCGGTATGCTGCCTGCTGTAAGTGCGGGCGTAGTTCAGTGGTAGAACGACAGCTTCCCAAGCTGTATGTCGTGGGTTCGATTCCCATCGCCCGCTCCAACATCCCGCCGTCGCTGGCGAGATGTTCATGGTCGAGCAAGACAACAGCGTCCGCGGGCGCGAACGGCACGCATCGAGGAGGTCGTGCTACTGGACCATCCAGCCGTCGCCACGCGCCGCAGCATTAACTGCTACTCGAGCAACTCATCGGGTTCGAGACAAAAATTTTTCTCGACGGCCCCGCTTTGCTTCGCACGCGTTCTCGCCCTTTAACGGTCGAAATTCCTTCTCACTCGGGACTTCCGCCACCAAATGCCAGCCCCGTCGATGAATTTGATCGCGGACGTGATGCCATGGTCACGGCGGAAGTCGTCAACCGCGGCACGGCATCCGCGGAGATCGTAGTCATCAATGATGACAAAGCCGCCCGGCGAGAGCTTAGGGTATAGCGAGTTGAGCGCGACGATGGTTGATTCGTACATGTCGCCATCGAGACGGATCAGCGCAAACGGGCCTGCTTGAAGTGACGGCAACGTGTCTTGAAAGAAGCCAGGAACGAAAACGACTTGGTCGTCGAGCAGGCCATAGCTTGCGAAGTTCGAGCGAACCTGCTCCATCGGAATTGCAAGCTGTCGATAGGTGTGGAGCCTATCTCCTGCATCGATAGGATATTTGTCGGGCTTCGGCGGCGGCAATCCGGCGAAGGAATTGGCAACGTAAACCTTACGGTCGCGGATCTGGTTCGCTTCGAGCACCGCTCGCATCAGAATGCAACAGCCGCCGCGCCAAACGCCAGTCTCAATATAGTCGCCGGGTATGCGCTCATCGATTGTGCGTTGCGTCAGCTGTTTTACATTAATGAGCCTAGGTACGCCGACCATAGTATGCGCGACGCTCGGCCAATCAGATCCTGCCTCGCGCAGCTTGGAATTGTATTCTGTTTGCCCCGGCCGGATCGACGGGTCGCCGTAAATCGTGTTTGTCAACGTCTTGACGAGCAAGTCTAGGTATAGCTCGCGCTGGGGCTGACGCTTACGCAAAACACGTTCGCGACGATTACGCAAAAGGCTATGCCGCTTGCTGATAAGCGCATCCAGCGCAGGCACGCGCTTCACGAACGCCTTCATTGTTTGACGAATCATACGCCAGCCCTGTTTTTTTGCTGACCGCTTAGGTGAAGTTACCGGTGCCTGGAGATTTCATCGCTTCGGAACTAAGGATTGTTCGTTAACGGCCCTGCTAAACCGCGCGTTCCGCTTCCGGCGCCAGCCGAGCAGACCGAGCGCTCCGAGACCGATGGCGAAGAGGGGAAGGCTGGCAGCGAGCGGCGTTGTTTTTGGGCAGCAACGTCATTGTGCGTTAGCGTCAAATAACGGAATATACAGGAAGTCACCAATCGCGGCAAAGCTAGAACTGATCGCATACATTGCAAAAGTGCAAATGGAGAGTGCGAATTTACGCGCAGTCTTGGTCATGATCGCCCCTTCTGTAGGCGCGGTCGCCCGCTACTGGTCAGGCCTTCCGGTTATGGCGTGGGGGCAGTAGGTGGGTGATGGGTGTGTAGCCGTGGGTAGTGACGGTTGGCTTGTTTATTCAGTCACGTCAGTGCAGCATCTCAATACATGTAATAAGCTGTCGCTTCCAGAAAATCCTATTTGCAAGAAATCACCGTTTGCAAGTTAATTCTTAGAAATGTGGTCTATCCCATTTGGGTTAGAGACAGCGCGGTATCTGACTACCCTGCGCCGCCGAAGGCATGGCGGAGTGCGGACGCCTCGCACCAGTCGCCCCTTCAGTTGTCGGTGCACCAGACGCGTCCGGCTCCTGATCTGAAGCGGCCGTCGGGCTATTCGGCGAGCGCAGCCGCGAACACGCTTCTCCTGGTCCGCGGACTGCAGGATCTTCGCGAGGACCAGATCGGCCTCCTCAGCCGTCATAATCGGCACCACGGCGAGGTGCGTGAAGCCGGGGACATTAGCGGCTAGCTGTATCGCGGCAATGGTATTCCCGCCGACGCAACGTGCCAATTGCCGGCATTACGCTCTCCGACTGGCTTCATCATGGACGCAGTACGATCCATGCCGGAACTTTCGGGTGGTCCAGATAGTAGGAAACCAGCTTCCCGCCGGCTGACTTGACGAACTTGGCCGCCATGGCGCTCAATGCGTAGGTGGCTGGATCTCCATTTTCTTGATGGCGGCGGAGGTGAACTTGACTTTCGCCAAGTAGAGGTGAGCGCCAGGCCGCGGCAGCATCTTCTGCTACCGCCAGCACGCGAACCTGCGATGAAAGCACGTCAATGTATCAGCGCATCCTTGTGGCGATTGACGAGAGCGCAACGTCGGAACTGGCGTTGAAGGAAGCGGCGCTTTTAGCTAAGGAGCAGGATGCAAAACTGCGGCTAGCCCATGTCATTGACGACACAGTCGCCTACACGGCGGTGCTGACGCCGCACCAAACCGTTCAGCGCCAAGCCGATTTGCTTCGCGCAGATTCGGCGGTCCGGTTACTACGCAGATTCGGCGAGGAGGTATTGAGCCGCGGTGCTGCGGCAGCCCGCGCTCTCGGCGCCAAGGTCGAGACAACGCTGCTTACCGTCGGCCAAGCTGGCGGTCGCATCTACGACGCGATCGAGCAGGAAGCTGCGGCTTGGCCCGCCGATCTCGTCGTGATCGGCACGCACGGCCGGCGCGGCTTCCGGCGCCTGCTCCTCGGCAGCGTGGCGGAAGGGTTCATTCGCGTCACGACCAAACCGGTGCTTTTGGTCCGCGGCGAGCAATGAGGCGCGGGCGCCTTGCGAGTTGTTGGGCGGTGCGACCCTTGATAAAGCCCAGTGATGCGCTACGGCCGGGCATAGAGCTCGCCTCGTTCACCCGGCGCGCTTGTGACTTCGTGCAGCATCTAGCTGTGGACCAGGACGTTGTACTCGGTGTGCTGATCGGTGTTTTACCGCCGATGCCGGGACGCGTTCTATTCCAATTGTAGCGATGGAGCTAGCTCGGTAGCTGTTGCTTTCGCTGGCGCGAGGTTTTGTAGGCGTAGGCATAGGCCCACTCGCGCAAGCTGGTTTGAATGAAGCGCTCCACCTTACCGTTGGTCTTGGGCGTGTAGGGCTTGGTGCGGGTGTGGTGGAGACCGAGACGCCGGCAAGCTCGACGGAAAGCAAAGAACTTGTAGCAGGAGCCGTTGTCGGTCATCACGCGCTCGACCTTGACGCCGATGCTGGCGTAATAAGCGACCGCGGCCTTGAGGAAGGCTATCGTACTTTGCTTCTTCTGATCGGGCATGATGTCGGCGAAGCCGATGCGGGAGTGATCGTCGATGCAAACGTGGACGTACTCCCAGCCCACCCCGCGGCTGTTGCTGTGGCCGGTGCGATCGCCGGTAATCCGATGGCCGATCTGATTGAACTTACCGAGTTTTTTTAATATCAATGTGGATGAGCTCGCCGGGCTTCTCGCGCTCATAGCGCCGCACCGGTTCGGCCGGCTCAAGCGCGCTGAGCCGGTTAAGCTCGAGCCGGCGAAGAATGCGGCTCACAGTTGCTGGCGAGATCGCCAGCTGGTGACGGCATTTCGCCCGAACTTATGCCAAGCGTCGATCTGGTCACTGTGCGCTCGACGTCGTTAACCTGTTCGACCCGTCTATCAGTTCAGAAGCGGCACCGGCATCGGCGTGTTCGCCCCCGCAACACGCCGCCACCGCTATTCCCTGGGCGTGTCGAAGAAGCTTTAACGATTGGGAAAGGCGCCGCCATGAGAATGAAGGCGAACCGCCTGGGCGGGGGCCGAAGACTGGCCTCAGTCGCGCGCATATCGGTCCGATCAGTTTGCGCGCGGGGCAGCATGGCTAGAGTTTATGCGCGCTGCTGAGTGGATCTTTTCTCGAATTTGCCTAATATGGCGTTGGCTTCCGCTCTAGGTTCTCGTGAGTGGCTCCTTAGTACTCGATTCTCGCGACAATGCCCCCAAAGGGTCGCGAAGCGCTTCGACAGGGGAAAGACCTCGTGCGCTTAAGATCTGTCCTTCTGAATATCGTCAAGATCTTCAGCCCCTTCATCATCGTCATGTCCGCGTCGCCTCGCTCTTTTGCTGCGGGGCAATTACCAGACGTCCCGGCTTGGCTTAGGGCCCACCTCGGTGAAGATGAAGGTCAAATCGCACAGGTGGTCTTACAGAGGGCGCGGGCGCTTTACTTCCAAAAGGTGCGCGAGGGCGTGGTCCGAAATCCCTGCTACTTTGCCATGGACGCTACCCGTCCCAACATTTTAAATGATGGCAAATTGGGGCACCGCTTTTACGTTATCTGCGAACGCGACCGGTCGTTCCGTGCGATTTCGGCGGGTCACGGCGGCGGTCGCGATTTGAAAGGCATCGCGGATTTCGCAAATGGACGCCGGTGCGCAAAGAACTTCGGCAATGCCATGGGTTCGAAACTGACGAGCGGGGGCGCCTATGTGACGGCTGAGACGAAAACGTCCTTCAAAGGCTACTACCGCGCCTCACCCCGACAAGACGCGATATTGATACGCTCGTTCGTACAGTTTGATGGCGAAGGTGAGACCGCAAACGCTAGGCAGCGCGAGATCGGCGGCCACGCGGCCGAATTGTTGCGGAACGTCTGTCTTCGAAAAGATCCGCATAGCCCCTACGCGGACCGCGAGGGCTACGTTCCGTTCGGGAAGCTGGTTGATTATGCCGGCGGCCGCAGCGACGGCTGCACCAGCTGGTCGACGTCGGACGCCCGGCAAGTCACCGCCATGGTGAAGGACGACCCGACGACGCTGTACATCTATCCTGGCGCAACCGACATCGATGCCGTCGCGCGCGCGGTGGCGGCCGGACGGTCGGTATCGAGCCTGGGATTATATTGGAACGCGTCCTGCTTGAAAGAAATCCGCTCTCCGAAGTTTTGGCCAAAGGAAACCCTCGATCAGGTCCTCGCTCGCAAGACAGATCGTCCCCCGTCGCCGCCACGGCCAGCTCCGATTTGCAAAGAGCCCGTGGCAATGAACTGAGAGCGTTATTGGTATCTCCTTTTTTGCAGCTGGAATTCAGGCCTGTTGCAGCGGACCCCGGGGAATGCGATCGATGGCAAACTGCCACAAACCTACCCAAGGCGTTCGGCAGGTTCGCCGGGCGTTTTCTCCGGAACTTTTTTCAACCCTCCGCAACCAATTCGGTCCAGCCCAGAAATCCGACTGCCCTGTTGTCAGCTCGCTGCTTTGCGATTGACGCCCTTGCGCAGCGCTACCGCTGAAAGCTTTTTGTCCGCCGCCTTTTCTTCGTTGAGATTGGTCGTGAGCAACCGCACGACATCATCCCGTCCAAGTTCATCGGCCCATGCGATCAGAGTGCCGTATCGGGCCATCTCGTAATGTTCCACCGCTTGCGCGGAGCCAACCACCGCGGCATCGAGTACGCTTTGATCTTCCACCTCGCCAGCCACTTCGTCGGCCTCGTTGATGAGACCGTCGATGGCGGGGCTACGAACGCCTCGCGGTGCATGGCCAAGCATCTTGAAGACCTCGTCCAGCCGATTGACTTGTTTCTTGGTTTCTTCAAGATGGTCCTTTAAGCCTTTCTTAAGATCGCGGCTTTTCGCTTTGTCGACCATTTTCGGCAAGGCTTTCACGATCTGATTTTCAGCGTAATAGATGTCTTTCAGACCATGCAGCAGAAGTTCGTCCATTGTCTTGATGTCTTTGCTAAAGAGACCCACGACGTACTCCTTGATCGGGAATCTGGTCTTGAAACCAAGGCGGATGACACGCTCTCACTGTTACCGAGCGCATCAAAACTGTCGCCATTGCTTCCGCCTACTGCTGAACGCCGGACAATATGTGTTAGTTCCTCGCTCGCGCTTTGGGGTCACTGAGCCAGACCGGCGGCCCAGACCGGCTTCCGATCTGGAGTTCCTTGCGGACTGCGCTGCGTTCGAAGCAGTTTGGCCGGCACGCTAATCGCGGATCAGGAACTCCAGATTTGCGCGGCGGTTAGCTAATCGGCCTTTTCGATTCGTTCGGCAGCAATGAAACACCAGCTGAATTTCAGTCCCTACACACGTCCGGCCGGCTGTTGCGGTCCCGTCCAGTCCCTCGGTCGTAGCCTTGGGCGCGAGCTTATCCCCGTTAGCGGCCCGCGTGTCCTGGCCCATCGGAGCAAGCCGAACGCCGTTGCTAGTGTCAGCTGTGCCTGGGCCAAGCCCGCTAAAATACTCTGCTGGCCTCGGCGCTGTCGCGCCGGCCCAAGCAGTTGCGGCCCGTGCGCTATTGAGACTTTCGCGAAGGCGTTACCGCCGCATCCGGCCGAAAGCCAGTTCGCGCCGCCACAAAGCCCTCCTCATGGTGCTCCACGACATTGGCTTGCACCAACACCAGAATCGGCAGATGCACACGATCAATGCCGCCACCGCCCGGTGCTCCCAGGAAGTCTCTAAGGATGACGTGCTATGACCAGCCCCCGACACAAAACCTTGTCCGAACTTGGTGCTTTCACCAAGGATGACGACCTGCGCGTGGTGATCGAAACCCCGCGCGGTAGCCGCAATAAATACAGCTATGATCCCGAATGCGATTGCATGCAGCTTTCGACGGTGCTCCCCGCGGGGATGGTATTTCCATATGATTTTGGTTTTATCCCGTCCACGTTGGGCCAGGACGGCGATCCGCTCGACGTCCTGATCCTGATGGACCAGCCTGTCGTTCCCGGCTGTATCGTACGGACGCGGCTGATCGGTGCCATTGAGGCCGAGCAGAAAGAAAAAGGTGACTCCTGGACCCGCAATGACAAACTCATTGCAGTCGCCACGCATGCGCAGACGCACGATGGTGTCAAGAAAATTTCCGACCTGCGCCCGCACCTCATCGCAGAGATCAAGGAGTTCTTCGTCACCTACAACAAACTTCGCGATCGCAAATTCAGGTCAACAAACGAAGCAAGCCCGGATGAAGCACGCAGGCTTGTCGAGGCTGGCCTGAAAAGTTTCGAAAAGGAGCGACGCAAGTCGAAGGCTCGGAAGTGAAACGAGCGATTGGCAGTGCGTAACGCGGGCAGCGCCGCCGATCGCGAGCGGTGCCGTGGCCCCCGCACATCACGCGGTGGCTGCGTGATCAAGCCGCGCAGATGCAGGCCAGAAGGCGCCGCCGCGGAGCGGCGGGGCATCGCCAAACGACGATTCAGATCGGGCGAAGTGCGCGACAAGTTTTGCAACGCTCCGCCTTCGAAGGCCTTGAGGCGCGATTGCGCGGTTTCGGTTTTTGCAACCAGGGCTGTTGATCTGCCTGAAAACATGCTATGGGCTCGATTCCCATCGCCCTCCCCAGTCTTCGCTCGCCCGACCTTCCCGCTATCGGGAGAGGTTAAGAGACAGCCGCTTCGAGGAAACCGTCCATGCCGGTCAGCAGCATCCGTGGCGTTAACATAAATTGGCAGGTGATCGGCGACCAAGGCCCCTGGGTCATGATGACCACCGGCGGCCGGCGCGGCCATGATGAATTCATCCCGCTGGCGGAAAAGATCGCGAACAGCGGCTACCGCATCATGCTACATGATCGTCGCAACACCGGCGCCTCCGATCTGTGGATCGAAGGCGAGGAGGGCGAAGAGGCGATGTGGCTCGGCGACATGTACGAATTGATGCACAGCCAGGAGGCGCTGCCCGCCTTCTTTACCGGCTCCTCGGCCGGAGCGCGCACCTCGATTCGATTTTACCTGCGCTACCCGCAGGCCGTGCGCGGGCTGCTTCTGTTGCGGGTGACCGGCGGCACCTTCGCCGCCGGCCGGCTGCCGGAGCAGTATTACGGTCAGTTCATCCGTGCCGCCCACCGGGGCGGCATGAATGCCGTCTGCGCCATGGACGCCTGGAAGGAGCGCTTTAAGGAGAACCCGCGGGGGCGCGACTACCTTGCCCACCTGGCGGCGGAGAAGTTTATCGCGGTGTTCACCCGCTGGAACGCAATTTTCGAGGCCGGTGCCTCTCTGCCGGTCATGGGTGTCACCGAGCAGGAACTGCGCTCTATCAAAGTTCCTACCATAATCATTCCAGGTAACGACAACACCCATTCCAGCGCCAGCGGGCTGGTCGCACACAGCCTCATTCCCGGAAGCGAGCTCCACCGCCTCCCAATCACCGACCAGGACGTGCCACTCATCCCGTTCCCGGAATGGAGCCCTTACGAGGACGAAATCGCGCGGGTCTTTGTGGATTTCATGCAGCGCACCGTCGCTGCCGAGAAAAGCGCCGCCTGAGCGCATTGCTGCACTGCCGCAAGACCGCTGTCGCCTCCGAAAGGCGCCTTGCATTGCCGCACTGCGCGGCTATTCTGCCGCCAAGGAGCGTTCAAATAGCCGCAAACAAGCAACAAAGATCGTGCAGATGACTGAAAAAACGACCGAACGAAACAGACTAAGCTGACAGTTGAGTGAAACAGACTGAGTGAAACAGACTGAGTGAAACAGACTGGGCGAAACAGACCGGACAACACGAGCGGGCAAAAGACCTCGGGTGAGAAAATGGATCATCAAGGCGAGCGGCGTTCGGCATGGAGCTGGTGGTATCTGCTCTTCTTGATCCAGTTCATTGCTGTTCTCTGGGTACCCTTCTACAACGCCAAAGAGCCGAGCTTGTACGGCATTCCGCTCTTCTATTGGTACCAGATGCTCTGGGTGATCATCGGCGCGATTCTCACGGCGATCGTCTATGTGGCGACCGACAATTAGCGCGGCGGCCCGCTCAGACCCGACAGGCAGATCGATCGGGAGAAAGTGCCTTGCAGGACGTCAACTGGACCGCTCTTAGCATTTTCATCCTGCTGTTTTTGCTGATAACGGTGCTCGGCTTCGTCGCCGCGCATTGGCGCAAGGGCGATCTCGACTTGCTGCATGAATGGGGGCTTGGCGGCCGACGCTTCGGCACGGTGATCACCTGGTTCCTGATCGGCGGTGACCTGTACACGGCCTACACCTTCATTGCCGTTCCGGCGCTCGCCTTCGGCGCCGGCGCCATCGCGTTCTTCGCGGTGCCCTACACGGTCATGATTTATCCAATCTTGTTTCTAGTATTCCCGCGGCTCTGGTATGTCTGCCACAGGCACAATTACATCACTGCGTCGGATTTCGTGCGCGGCCGCTTCGGCAACCGCTGGCTAGCGCTCGCAGTGGCTGTGACCGGCATTGTCGCGACGATGCCCTATATCGCTTTGCAACTGGTCGGTCTGCAGGTTGTCATCGGCGGCATGGGTGTTTACGGCACCGGCTACGCAGGCGATCTGCCACTGATCATCGCCTTCATTATCCTTGCCGCCTTCACCTACACCAGCGGATTGCGGGCGCCAGCGTCGATCGCGATTGTCAAGGACATCCTCATCTATATCACTGCCTTCGCCGCCATCATCTACGTTCCGATCCATATGGGCGGCTTCGGCGCGATCTTCGCCAAGGTGCCGCCGGCGAAGTTGTTGCTCGCTTCGCCCGGACCCACTACGACCGGTCTCTACGGCGTGTACGCGACCCTGGCGCTCGGATCGGCACTGGCGCTTTTCCTTTACCCGCACTCGATCACCGGTATCCTGAGCGCGAGCAGCGGTCACGCCATTCGCCGCAACGCAGCCTTGCTGCCGGGCTATTCTTTCATGCTTGGCTTGCTAGCGCTAGTCGGCCTGTTCGCGCTTGCGGCAGGACTGAATCGCCTTCCCGAATTTGCCGCCGGCTTCAAGCAGTTCGGCAACAATTTCGCCGTGCCTGCACTTTACCTGCAGATGTTCCCGTCGTGGTTCGTCGGCATTGCCTTCGCGGCCATCGGCATCGGCGCGTTGGTGCCGGCGGCGATCATGTCGATCGCAGCGGCCAACCTCTACACCCGCAATATTCACCGCGAGTTCATCAATACGAGCCTGAGCGACCGCGAGGAGTTGCAGATCGCGAAATGGGTGTCCCTGATCGTCAAGTTCGGCGCACTCGCCTTCATCCTGTTCCTGCCGCAGCAATACGCGATCTACCTGCAGCTGCTCGGCGGAATCCTCATCATCCAGACGCTGCCAGCGGTAATGCTCGGCGTCTATACTAGCTGGTTCAACGACTGGGCGCTGTTCGTCGGCTGGCTGGTCGGCATTGTGCTCGGCACCTGGATGTTCGTCGCGGCGAATCTCACGCCCAACTTTCCGCTGGCCTTCGCGGGCCACACTTTCCCCGGCTACACGGCGCTCTACACCGTGATCCTCAACGTCCTTGTGGCTGTCGTGCTCACCCCGGTCTTCAACGGCGCTGGGGGCAAGCGGATCGACGGGACAGCGCCATCCGACTACCGGGCGTGACTTTGCAAATGCCCTCTCGCCCGGGCCGTGGGCGAGAGCAATAAGCCGCTGCTGCGGAAACCACTGATGCGTCGAGTACTCTCGGCGAAGCTCTGGCCGGGACGTCACGCCAGCCTTGCGAAGTCAAAGCTGCCTCAGCGCCGGCATCACGTCCTTGGCGAACCAGCGCAGTTGTTCCTTGAATTCCTTGGGCGGCAGTCCCTCCGCCCAATGGATCATGAAGTGCTCGAGCCCCGGATATCTGGCCACAACCGATTTGATGCCGTCGATTACCTCTTTGGGCGGCCCGCAGAACCAGGCCTTCTGCTTCACGCCATCGGCGAGTTTCGGCACAGTCGTCGGCGCGCCCGGCGATCCCCAGGTGCGGCCCTGCTCGTCGGCATAGCGCACGAAGCCGAACGGCGCGAACCATTTGAAGCGCTCGTCGTGGGCCGGTTCGAGCCGGCGGATCGCCTCCTCGCGGGTATCGGCCAAAAAGACGCCGGCGCCCCAGATCACGTCTTCGCCCAATAATTTGTCGCGACCGTTCTTCTGGCAGGCGGCATGATAGGCGCGCACCACATCATCGAGGATTTTCTCGCCGTTGAGCGTTACCATCGCCTTCAGTCCGTACTGCGCCATCAGCGCGATGGTCTTGCCGCTGGCGATCGGCATCCAAATCTCGACCGGCAGATGCTTCGGCCGGGGCACCATCGTGATGTCCTTGAGCGTGTAGCCGCGGTAGGGCACCGGAGGCGGGGCCTCGTAATACTTGCCCTTGTAATGGAAGGCCTGCTCGTTGAAGCAGGCGAGCAGCAATTGCAGCTGCTCCTCGAACAATTGGCGGTTCTGCTCGGCGTCGAGCAGCGGCGCACCAAAACTCTCCACCTCGCGGCTGTGATAGCCGCGGCCGACGCCCATGACGATGCGGCCGTCGGTGACGATATCGGCCATGGCGTAGTCTTCGGCGAGACGTATCGGATGCCACATCGGCAGCACGTTGAACGCGCAGCCGAACTTCAGGCGCTTGGTTTGGGTGGCGAGCCAGAGCCCAAGCTGAATGAGATTCGGGAAAACCTCATACCCCTCGCGCTGAAAATGATGCTCGGCGGTCCACAGCACGTCGAAGCCGAGCTCGTCCATGAGCTGGGCGACGTCGCGGGCGGTGAAATACGCCTCGCGCAGTCGCTCGTCGGAATAGCGCCGTTCGTCGGCCGGGGTGCCGTCGAGACCGACATTGTCGAGTTCGATCTGTCCGACGTAGAGGACATGAAATTTCCTGATCATGTGTTTCCCCCGAGGTCGTTTTCTCGGTTTGAGCGATGTGCCGAGAATATCGCAACCGCTCCTGGCCTGCCACGCCGGTTAGGCCAAGCCGATGATCGGCAAGGACCGCTTCCTTCCGCCGCTGCATCCATTATACTCCGGCGTCAATCGCGCACGGCCGAATTTGTGGCGGCCGGATCGGCCGGCCGATCGATCAGGGAGGATGTTGCATGCTGACGCTCTATTACGCCCCCGGCGCCTGCTCGATGGCGGCGCATATCGTGCTCGAGGAGAGCGGAGAAGAATACGAGGCCAAGAAAGTCGATCTCGCAGGCGGCGAACAGCGCAGCGAGGCCTATCTGAAGATCCACCCGCTCGGCCGCGTGCCGGCGTTGCGCCTCGACAGCGGCGAGCCGCTCACCGAGAATACCGCCATCCTGCCCTATCTGGGCAAGCGCTTCGATCTGTGGCCGAAGGGCGCGACGGCGGAAGCAAAGGCGCTATCGCTGATCGGCTTCTTTGCCAGTAGCGTGCATCCGGCGCACGCTCATGTGGGGCGGCCCGAACGCTATACGGCCGATAAGTCGGCCTATCCAGGCATCAAGGACATGGGCCTGAAGACTTTCCATGGCTACCTCAAACAGATCGACAGCATGCTGGCCGGTGGCCAATGGCTCTCCAATGACTATTCCGTGCTCGATCCCTACGGCTTCGTCTTCTACACCTGGGGCGTGCGCCGGGAGCTGCCAATGGCAGAACTGAAAAACTACACTGCGTTCAAGGACCGCATGCTCAAAAGGCCGGCGGTCGGCCGCGTCGTAGAGGAAGAGAAGGTCAAGATCTAAGGGTCGTCGACGTCATGGCGGAGGAATGAAGCGACGACTAATCCGCGCCGCTTCTCACTGTGTGTCTCTTTCATTCACAACGCCTTGCCGGTTTGACCGGCGCACAGGAGATAGTCAGATGAGCAATTTCACCTGGGACCACGTGCATCTGCGCACCGCCGATCCCGAAGCTATGGCGCACTGGTTCGCAAAGATGCTCGGCGCCGAAGTCATCCGCAGCATGCAGGATGGCAAGGCGCGCATCGATCTGAAACTCGGCGGTGCCAATATCTTCATTGCCCCGGTTGCGGCCGGCGATGGCACCAATGCGGCGCCGACCATCCCCTATCGCGGCCTCGATCATTTCGGGCTCTGCGTCAGCGATATCGACGCGGTCGCCGCCGATCTGAAATCCAAGGGCGTGGCCTTCACCCGCGAGCCGACCACGGTGCGCCCGGGTGTGCGCATCTGCTTCATCCGCGGTCCGGAAGGCATCTCGATCGAGCTTCTCGATCGCGACCCGAAATACGGGAAAGCGGCGTAACACACGGGCTCATACTGGAGCGACGCTTGTCTCGCGATGAGGCGCCTTTACGAGGGCGTCTCACTTTGAGGGCGCCCGCCGTTTCAGTGAGTTCATGACAAAAAGCAATGCTGATTAAATCCCCTGAACGGATCTGTGCTTGCAGGGAGCGCGTGTATTCTTCGCCTGTCTGATGCTGCGTTTTCATCGCACACGGAGCCGCCAGATCGGCCGCTGAACCGCGCCGAAACAGGCAAGAGTCCGCGCCTTATCAGCGCACGCCATGCCCGGCGGAAATACCGCGCCTGGTCTGCGGCGCGATGACTTTGTCGGAGACGTGGATGTTCCACACCTCGGCCCTGTCCTGCGCCGCGAAGGCATTGAACAGCTCCGGCAATTGGCCGAGATCCGTCACATTGGTGCCGCGCAGACCAAAGCCTTTGGCGATAGCGCCGAAATCGGTGTAGCCGAACACCGAGCCGGAATTGTCGACACCGTCGGCACGCAACTTGTGAATCTCGGCCCCGTAGGCGCCGTCGTTGAAGATACAGAACAAGAGTTTCAGTCGGTGGCGCGCCACCGTTTCCAGCTCCTGAACGTGCATCAAGAAGCTGCCGTCGCCCTCGAACAAGACCACGCGGCCGTCGCGCCGCGCCGCGGCGACGCCGACAGCGTAGCACAGGCCGCTGCCGATGGCGCCAAAGGCTCGGATGGCGTGATAATTCTCCGGTTTGCGGCCGCGCATCACCGAATGGAAATAGGACTGGTGGCCGGACCCACTGACCGAGTCGAAGTCCTTGGGAATGATGCGGTCCAGTTCTTCAATCGCGCGACGCGGATCGAGGGTGCCGGGCGCAATGGTAAATGCGGCGGCGTCGGCAGGTTCCTCGCTGATACGCCGCGCCAGTGCCTGCGAACGGACGGCTGCCGCCGTCGAGCCTCGCGCCGATAGCTTTTTAACAATCGCCGCCGCAGCGAGCTTGGCGTCAGCCTGCAGGTGCAGATCGCCCGACTTCGTGCCGTGCGCGAGCCCGGCCGGCTCGGTATCGACCTGCACGATTTCTGCCTTGGGAAACATGCTGCCGTTGTCGACGGTGTAGTAGTTCAGCGACGTGCCGAAGGCGAGGACGAGATCGGCCCGCGCCCCCATTTCACGCGCGATATCGCGGGCAAAGCCGCCGGCGACGCCGAGGCTGAACGGATTGTGGTCGAACAGGCCGCGCGCGAGCAGCGTCGTGCTTAGCAAGGCGCCCGACCGCTCTGCGACCTCTTCGACCTCGCTCGCCGCGTCGGACACAAGCACGCCGCGGCCGGCAAGAATGATCGGACATTTGGCCTGCAACAGTTTTTCGACGGCGGCGTCGACCTGATGCGGATGCGGCGGTAGCTTTTCGACGCGCGGCATCACTGCCGACGAGGGCTGATAGGCGCCGACATTTGGCATCGGCTCCTTTTGCAGATCGTAGGGAACGCCGAGCACGACCGGCTTGTGCTCGTGCCGCGCCAGATAGAACGCTTCGCGCACGTATTCGTGCATGCGCCGCGCGCTGTGCGCAGAAATGTAGTGCGCGCCACAGGCGGCGGCGAACGGCGGCTGATCGAGCGCCTGGTTGTACCATTTTGCATGCATCGGCGCCTCGCCGGCGAACACCACGAGCGGAATGCGCCCACGCGCCGCGGTAGTGAGCGCAGTCATGATCTGGGTGAAGCCGGGCCCGCAGGTGACAGAAGCGACGCCGACCTTGCCGGTCGCCAGATGATAACCCATGGCCATGGCGGCGGCGCAGTGTTCATGCCGCACGGAGAAGGTGCTCATGCTGCGCAGCTTTTGCATCGCCGCAACCCAGTGCATGTTGCCGTCGCCCATCAGGGTGAAATGGGTGTCCACGCCCTCGGCCGCGAAGGCCTGAGCCAATGCTTCGTAGATCGGACTGTTCTGCATCGCTGTTGCGTTCGTCGGATAAAGCCAGATCGCAGTTTAGTGTCGCCTTACGAAATCCAAAACCTTGTCGTTAAAGGTGCCGGGCTGCTCCCACGCCATGGCATGGCCGGCATCGTGGATCACCGTCCATTCCTGGTGTTGCAGGTGCGCGGCCCAAAGGCGCATCAACGCGGGAGGGGCGAGCAGATCGGCATCGGCGGCTATCACGAGTGTGGGCGTTGGAATGGTCGCGATCTTGCCGAGGGTATTCGGCGAGCGCAGCGGCGGCTGGAAGGGGACCCCCGGCTGCCGCGAATGCTCCTCGATCTCGATCCAGCGTCTCGTTCCTTCGGGCTCGGTGCCGCGATAGGACGCGCCGAGCTCGCGATAATGCGCCGACTGTTCCCTGATCTCGGGAATAGCGATGCGCGTGATGAAATCGGCGATCGTCTTGTCCTCGATGGCGCCAGTGCTGGCGCCGACGATCAGGCTGCGCAGCCGTTCCGGATGCCAGGCGGCGTAATCGAGCGCCGCGAAGCCGCCGCCGGCGACGCCGAGCAGATGGAATTGGCCGAGCGCCAGATGATCGGCGAGCGCATGCAGATCGCCCGCAATGCTGCCCGGCTGCGGGCCTGATTTCGGGTCCAGGGCGCTCTTGCCCCAGCCGCGGCGATCGAAGGCAATAACGCGGTATCCGGCCTGGGCAAACGCCGCGATTTGCGGCTCCCAGATTTCGATCGTGCCGGTATTCGGATGCAACAGCACGATCGGCGCGCCGGCGCCGCCAGTGTCGACAAACCACAGTTTCACACCGGGAAGTTCGGCATAGGTGCCGCCTCGGCGATTGCGCATGTCGGACATGTGGCGGCGGTTCTCAAGCGACCGGCGATACGCGCTCGAGCACCTGCGCGCGGGTCTCGACCGCGAACCAAGCGGCCACCACCGCGCCCATCAGGGCGAACAGGCCAAACATTACGAAGACAGCGTTGATACCGTAATACGGCAGTACCCAGCCCACGACTGTGGTGCCGACGACGGAGGCGCCGCGCTGCCAGGCACTGGCGACCCCGCCGCCGAGCGCACGCAGATGGGTCGGATAGATTTCGGCCGTATAGGTAGCAAGGGACAGCAGTGTCGAGCTGAGAAAGAAGAACCCGCAGGTCGCCACCGCGAGCGTTCCGGCGGCGCTGAGCTGCGGCAGGAATGCGAAAGACAAGAGCGACATCGCACAGCCGCCGAGGCTGACAATGAACATCCGCCGCCGTCCAATGGCCTCGATCAGGTAGAGCGCTAAGAAGGCACCGGCGAGCCCGAAGCCGCTGTTGATCAGGCCGAACGTGAGGGATTGCTGCACGTCGAGATGATAGACGGTGCGGAACAAAGAGGGCATCCAGGCGGTGATGCCATAGGAGACGAAATAGGCGCCGATCCATATCAGCCAGACCGAAACGGTGCGGCGCAGATAAATGCCTTTGAACAGGTCGGCGATGCGCGGGCGCGCCGCCACGATTGCTGGCAGGTCGCCGGGCGGCGGCGGCACCGGAATGCCGTCGCGCCGCGCGATTTCCTCGATGCGCGCGAGCGCGCGATCAGCCTCGTCATAGCGGCCTTGGCTCGCCAGCCAGCGTGGCGATTCCGGCAACAGGCTGCGCATCGGGATCGCGATCAGCGCCGGGATCGCGCCGATGATGAACATCCATTGCCAACCCCAACGCGGCACCACGTAGACGCCGACCAGTGCCACCGCCACGAGGCCGACCGAGAACAAGACCTGGATGGAGATGGAAAAGCGACCGCGTCCCTTGGCGCGGGCGAATTCGTTGACGTAGGCGGCCATCAGCGGAATTTCGCCGCCCAGACCGACACCCTGCACAAAGCGTAGCCACCAGAGCATGCGATAGCTCGGCGCCGCGGCACAGGCCAAGGCGCCGAGCGAGAAAATCAAGAGAGTCGCCAGCATCGAGCGCCGCCGTCCCCAACGCTCGGCGATCCAGCCAAAGGCGATGGCGCCGACCAACTGGCCGGCAAAGCCGATGCCGATCAGCGAGCCGATGTCCTGCGGCTTGAGGTGCCATAGGCCGATCAGCGGCGGCAGCACATAGGCGATAGCGATCGAGTCGAACGCGTCGAAGAACCACGCGGTGCAAACGATCAGCCGCATGTTCAAATGCCACGAGCAGTAGGGAAGCCGCTCGAGTTGCGCGACGATATTGCGCATGTCGCCGCGTTCCGATGGCGCGGGTTCTGGCGCAACGCTGGATGCGATGCTGGACATTGGCGCTTCTCCCATCGCCGCCCGGGCAGGAGCCGACGACAGCCGCGATCTCTTCGCCGCGTGATGCGCACCCATTCCCGCCGGTCGCCAACTATACCCCCGAAGCGCGGCGGCGCGAAACCTGCCGCCCGGTGATATTGCCGCAGGCCCATGCTAAACTCACAACAAAAACCTACGGGAGGACATGATGAACAAGCAACATCGGCGGGCCGCCGCGGCGACGATTACCATCCTCGCGCTCATGGGCGCGAGCGCGCGCGCCGCGGATGATTATCCGTCGCACCCGGTGCGCATGATCATCCCGTTTGCGGCTGGCGGTCCGACCGACATTGTCGGTCGCATCATGGGGGCGAAAATGGGCGAATTGCTGCATCAGCAATTCGTGGTCGAGGATCGCGCCGGCGCCGGGGGCAATATCGGCGCCGATTACGTGGCCAAGGCTGCGCCGGACGGGTATACGCTGCTGATGGCGACGGTATCGACCAACGCGATCAACCCAGGCCTGTACAGCCACATGCCCTACGACCCGATCCGCGATTTCGCGCCGCTCGGGCGGGTCGGGGTAACGCCGACGCTGTTGTTAGCGCACCCGTCCATTCCGGCAGCCGACGTGAAGAGCCTTGTGGCGCTGCTGAAGGCGAATCCGGGCAGATATTCCTACGGCTCGTCCGGAGTGGGCTCGATCCTGCATCTGTGCGGAGAAGAATTTAAGTCGCGGGCCGGCGGGTTGGACATCGTCCATGTGCCGTACAAAGGATCGGCGCCGATGGATACCGATCTGATGGCCGGCCAGGTGGCCATGGCGTTCGATGCGACGCCAACGGCGATGCCGCTGGCTCTGGCCGGCAAGGTGCGCGCGCTCGGCGCCGGCATGGCGAACCGGCTGTCGGCCATGCCGAATTTGCCGACCTTGCAGGAGCAGGGCATCAAAGGTTTCGAATGCTACACCTGGAATGCGTTTCTCGCGCCCGCCGCAACGCCGATGCCGGTCGTGAACAAACTCAGCGCCGCGATTAACAAAGCGCTGGACGATCCGAGAGTCTCCCAGGCGCTGGAAAAGACCGGCATCGATCCGACGCCCGGCTCGACGCCGGCGACAACCGGCGAATTCCTGCAGGCGGAGCTGAAGAAGTGGGCACCGATCATCAAGGCGTCTGGCGCCCACGTGGATTGAATTCGACAGCACCGATCGGCCGGCGAGCAGGATTGTGCATTCGTTTGTTTGTTGCGCGGCCGGGACCGCAGTTGGACTGGTAACGGTCAGCCGCGCACGGCGCGCGTCGTCGCCCAGATGAAGAGCGCGAGGCAGCCCATGGTCGCGATGGTACCAGCGACCGGCCAGGCAGAGCGGCCCAGATAGGCGCCGATCGCAGCGGCAGCGATCGCGCCGGAAGTTTGCTGGGAAAATCCCAACAGCGACGAAGCGGTGCCGGCGCGATCGGGAAACGGCGTGAGAGCCGCCGCCATGGTTTGCGGTGTCGAAAGGCCCATGCCGGCGAGATAGATGGTCATCGTGACGACCATCCAGCCGACACCGCCACGGCCGGACGCCACGACCGCCGCCATGGCGACCCCGCCCACTGCCATGGTCGCGGCGCCGATCCCGATCATCCGATTGAGCCCGAGCCGCATCACGATGCGCGTCGCGATGCTGGTTCCCAGGAGATAGCCCGACGAGCCGACCGCATAGCTAAAGCCGAAGGCAGACGGCGACAGGCCGTAGACGCCCTGGATCACGATGGAGGCGCCGGACACCCAGGCATAAAGCCCGACGAAAGTGGCGGTCAGAATGGCCAGATGGGCGACAAAGCTGCGCCGTTGCAGCACCGAGCGGTAGAGACCGGCCATGGCGTGCAGCGAGAACAGCCCCGGCGTGCGTTTGTGCAATGTTTCCGGCAGTAGCCGTGCCGTGGCCGAGCCGATCAGCACTGCAAAGATTACCAAGAGAATAAAGCTCGCGCGCCAGCCGAACGCCGTCTGCAGCACGCCGCCGATCACCGGCGCCACGATCGGCGCGAACGCCTGGATCGAGCCCATCAGCGACAACTCGCGTCCGGCGCGGACGCCGGAATAGAGATCGCGCACCACCGCGCGTGCCAGTACGATGGCACCAGCACCGCCCAATGCCTGCACGAATTGCAGCGCGGTGAGGGTTTCGATCGACTGCGTGGTGGCGCAAATCACGCTGCCGATGCCGTAGATCGCAAGTGCAACAAGCAGCACCGGCTTGCGGCCGAAGCGATCCGAAATCGGACCGTAGAGAATCTGGCCGGCAGCGAAGCCGAGCAGATAACTTGAAATGGTCAATTGCACCTGCGCGGTCGGCGCGTGCAGCGCCCGCCCAATGTCCGGCAGCGACGGAACGTACATGTCCATCGACAGCGGCCCGAGCCCGGTCAGCGATGCCAACAGGAACGTGAGCGCGAACGTGCGAGGACGGAGCATCTTAGTGCGGATTCCCCTGGGATTGTTTCGTCATTGCGAGTCCAGCGGGGGAATCCAGTTCAGCGCTGCAGATTCTGGGTCGCTTCGTCACCCTGATGGGATTCGCGCGATGCGGGTATTGATCTCAGCTTTTTTCATCCAAAAGGATTGCCGCCGCATGGCCGCCGAGGATCTTGTCACGGTCGTTTGGCGAAATGTCGAGCGAACGCACGTGCCGCACGCAATCCATCATGCCCATGTCGTAGGGATAATCGCTACCGAGAAAGACGCGCTCCGCCCCGGCCGATGCGATGAGGAATTCGAGAGAGGCCTTGGAGTGCAGGATGGTGTCGTAGCGAAAGTGTTCGAGATATTGCTCCGGCGCATGTTTCAGGTGCACTTTCGGCTCTGGTCGCACCTGCCAGCCGTGCACCCAACGTCCGCCCTGATAGGGAATAAAGCCGCCGCCGTGCACCATAACCGGCTCAAGGCTTGGATAGCGCTCCAGCACGCCGCCGAAGATCAGGCAAGCCGCCGCGATTGTGGTGTCAAGCGGATTGCCGATCAGGTTGTTGAGATAGTAGTCGCGCAGTCGCTCGGCGCCGGCAACGTTGCCGGGATGGATCATCATGAAGGCGTCAAGCTCGGCGGCAGCCGCCCAAACCGGCTCGAAAGTCGGATCGTCGAGATTCTTGCCGCCGACATTGGAGGCGATCATGGCGCCGCGCAGGCCGAGCATCTTGACGGCGCGGCGCAATTCCGCCGCCGCCTGTTCCGGCGCCTGCATCGGCAAGGTAGCGATGCCGGCAAAGCGATCCGGCTGTTGCCCCACCAGCTGCGCGATGCCCTCGTTCTGGATCGCCGCCGCCGCCGCGCCGACCGCGGGCTCCTGATTGTACAGCCAGGTCTGTGGCGCCGTGGACAGCACGTGCATGTCCACCTCCGCGGCCGCCATGTCAGCAAGCCGCCGCTCGATGTCATGCCCGCCGCGTGGGAACGGCCGGTAGGCCACGCCGGCTACCGTGACGATCGAATTATCGCCGTCGATCGGCGTCAGCCGCAGATCGAGCAGTGGAATCTCCTTCTGCAGGATGTTGATCGTGTCGTCGGCGAGCACGTGGGTATGGGTGTCGATGGTCCGCATGGGTTCCCCGGAACGCAGCTGTTGTGCCCGCAATGGGCGTGGCCCTGCAAGCCACCAGTTGCATCAGTAGCACACCTGTCATGCTGCCCTTTAGCCGCCACCGCTTTTCGCTATAAAGGCGGGTGTAATCACGGCCCTACAGCCCGGAAGAGAACATGGACGCCAGTCTTGTCGAGCGCACGACCCATCACGGCCGGATCGAGGACGAACCGCTCGTCCGGGGCCGCGGGCGCTACGTCGCCGATGCGCCGCTGCCGAACCAGGCCTATGCATGTTTCGTGCGCTCACCGCACGCCTTCGCCCGCATCCTGGGCCTCGAAATCGAGGCCGCGGCCAAGGCTCCCGGCGTGGTCGGCGTGCTCACCGCGAAGGACCTGGAAGGCGTCGGCAGCATCGGCCGCCATCCGCCGCTGCCCGGCCGGGGCGGCAAGCCGCTGGTCATGCCCTTCCGCCCGGCGCTCGCCTCGGAGCGGGTCATGCATGTGGGCGAGCCGGTGGCGATGGTGGTCGCCGAGACGGCGGCCGCGGCGCAGGACGCCGCCGAGCTTGTCAGTGTTGAGTACGAAGAACTGACGCCCGTGGTCGATGCACGCGAGGCGCTGCGCGAAGATGCCCCGCAATTGTGGCCGCAGGCGCCGGGCAATCTCGCCGTCGACTGGCCCGGACCGGCCGCCGATTCCGAAGCCAACGGCCGCGAAGTCGACGCATTGTTCGCCGCCGCCAAATACGTTGCCAAGGTCGCGCTGACGAACCAGCGCATGGTGATCAATTCGATGGAGCCGCGTGGCGCCACCGCGAGCTACGATTCGGCGACCGAAACCTACACGATGCGGGCCTGCTCGCAGAGCGCCGGCACACTGCGCGAAAATATTCTCGGCATCATGAACTGGCCGAAGGAGAAGCTGCGCGTCGTCACCGACGACGTCGGCGGCGCCTTCGGGCTGAAAACAGGCGCCTACCCGGAGAACATCGCGCTTCTGGTCGGCGCCAAAAAATTCGGCCGGCCGGTTCATTGGATGTCGGGCCGCTCCGAGGCGTTCGTCAGCGACAATCAGGGGCGCGACTGCTATTCGCAGGTCGAACTTGCGCTCGACGGGAGGGGAAGGTTTCTGGCGCTGCGCATCCGCAATATCGGGAATGTCGGCGCCTATCTTGGCTCGATCGGCGCCGCCATACCGACGTTGAGCTTTACCCGCTGCCTGCCCGGCATGTACGACATCAAGCATATCGACGTCAGCGCCAAATGCGTGTTCACCAACACGCTGCCGACGGCGCCGTATCGCGGCGCGGGGAGGCCGGAGGCAAGCTACGCGCTCGAGCGCGTGGTCGATGAGGCAGCGCGCGTGAGCGGCATCGATCCAATCAAGCTGCGGCGGCGCAACCTGATCAAAAAGTCGGCCATGCCGTACAAGACCGCGGTCGGCACCACCTACGATAGCGGCGATTTTGAGCCGATCCTCGACAAAGCGCTGGCGCTTGCGGACTACGAAGGCTTCAAGGCGCGCCGCCGCGAGGCGAACAAGCGCGGTAGATACCGCGGCTTCGGCATTTGCTGCGCACTCGAACATTCCGGCGGGGCGCCGACCGAAACCGCACTGTTGAGCTTTCCCGGCGACGAGACGCTGCTGCTAAGCCTCAACGTGCAGAACACCGGGCAGGGCCATGCCACCGTGTTTGCCCGCGTCATCGCCGGGCGTCTCGGCATTGCCGCCGACAAGATCCGCCATCGGCACGGCGATTCCGCGCTCGAACTGCCGGGCTACGCATCGGTCGGGTCGCGCTCGGGCATGACGGTCAGCCATTCGGTGATGAAAGCCATCGATACGCTCCTGGAAAAGGGCAAGCCGATCGCCGCCTCGATGCTCGAAGCCGGCGAGGCCGACATTACCTATCAGGCCGGGCATTTCCAGGTCGTCGGCACCGATCGCCGCGTATCTCTGTTCGGGGTCGCGGCGCGCGCGGCGGAAATGAAAAGGCGCGGCGATACTGCTGCGGATCTTGACACCAAGACTACGACCGAAACCCCGCAGACCTTCCCCAACGGGGTGCACATTGCCGAGGTCGAGATCGATCCGCAGACCGGTGCCATGGTGCTTGCCGCCTATACGGCGGTCGACGATTGCGGCTGCGCCCTCGACCCGATGATCGTCGAAGGCCAGTTCCACGGCTCGGTGGTCGCTGGTCTCGGCCAGGCCGTGATGGAACGCGCGATCTACGATCCCGACAGCGGCCAGCTCCTGACCGGCTCGTTCATGGATTACGCCCTGCCGCGCGCCGACGACGTCCCGCTGTTGCGCGACGCCCATCACAATGTACCGGCGACAACCAACCCGCTCGGCGTAAAGGGCGTCGGCGAAGCCGGCACCACAGCGGCGATCGCCGCGGTGATGAACGCGGTGGCGGACGCCATCCCGGGTGGGGCTGGCGCTCACCTCGACATGCCTGCGACCGCGCAGCGCTTGTGGGAAGCGTGCCAGCGCGCGACAGAGTAGTGGCGCGCCGATGCTCATCGCGTTCCCGCGGGGGCGCCACACCGAGGCCGCATCGGGCAAGAGGCACAGGGCAGCGGGCCACTTCGCCAGGAATTGGCGCGCGCCCTTGATTGATGCAGACAACAAGAAGGATGGAGTCGTCTATGCCAGAACATCCCGAAGCCATTCTTGCCGGCAAGCAGCGTCCCTTCACCGGCGCGGAATATCTTCAGTCGCTGCGCGACGGCCGAGAGGTCTACATCTACGGCGAACGCGTGAAGGACGTGACCACGCACCCGGCCTTCCGCAATGCCGCCGCCTCGATCGCGCTGCTCTACGACGCGCTCCACGACGCCAAAACCAAGGACGTGCTTACAGCGCCGACCGATACCGGCTCCGGCGGCTACACGATGAAGTTCTTCAAGGTGGCGCATTCGCCCGAGGACGTGGTGGCGCAGCGCGACGCCATCGCCGCCTGGGCGCGCCTCACCTATGGCTGGCTCGGCCGGAGTCCCGATTACAAGGCAGCGTTCCTCAATACGCTGGGTGCCAATGCGGCGTTCTACGGAAAATTCGCGGACAATGCGCGTGCCTGGCACAAGCGCGCGCAGGAGGCGGTGCTCTATCTCAATCATGCGCTGGTCAATCCGCCGATTGACCGCAACAAGCCGGCCGAGCAGGTCAAGGACGTCTACATCACAATTCAGAAGGAAACCGACGCCGGCATCTACGTCTCCGGCGCCAAGGTAGTGGCCACCAACTCGGCGCTGACCCATTACAATTTTCTCGGCCAGAACATGGGACAGGAAATCAACGATCCAGCCATGGTGGTGATGTTCATCGCGCCGATGAACACCCCTGGCATCAAGCTTATTTGTCGGCAGTCCTACGAGTTCGCCGCGGCCGCTTCCGGCAGCCCGTTCGACTATCCGCTCACCTCGCGCTTCGACGAGAACGACGCGATCTTCGTTTTCGACAACGCCTTCATTCCCTGGGAGAACGTGTTCATCCACCGCGACGTGGAGCGGCTGAAAGCGTTCTATCCGAAGTCGGGCTTCTTCAACGGCTTCACCATGCAAGGCTGCACGCGCCTTGCGGTCAAGCTCGATTTTCTCGCGGCGCTGCTTTACAACGCCGCTCGCGCGACCGGCGTCGAGGCGTTCCGCGGCGTGCAGGCGCAGATCGGCGAGGTCGTCGGCTGGCGCAATCTGTTCTGGTCGCTCTCCGACGCCATGGCCCACAATCCTGAGCCCTGGGTGGACGGCGCGGTGCTGCCCAACTCGCGCGCCTCAAGCACCTACCGGCTGTTCATGACCGAAGCCTACCCGGCGGTTCGCAACATCATCGAGCAGGTGGTGGCCTCCGGCTTGATCTATCTGCCCTCCAACGCCCGCGATTTTAAAAATCCGGAGATCGACAAATATCTGCTCAAATACGTGCGCGGTTCCAACGATATCGACTATAAGGGGCGGATCAAGATCATGAAGCTCCTGTGGGACGCCGTCGGCAGTGAATTTGGCGCTCGCCACGAACTCTACGAGATGAACTACTCGGGCAGCCACGAGCTCGTGCGCATCTTCCCGCTGCAGCAGGCGCAGTCCAACGGCGAGTTGAAACAAATGCTCGGCCTCGTCGAGCAATGCATGGCCGATTACGACGAGAATGGCTGGACGCACCCGGCGTATCAGAACGGCATGGACGTTTCGGTGCTGGACAAAGCAGGCAAGGCGTAAACGACCAGGGCCGGCGCGTGGCCCAAAGCAACCCCTGTGCCATGGACCATCTTGATCGCATCACGGACGAATTCTCGCGCCAGGCGCATACCTTCGAGGTCTGGGCGCAGAAGGTCGATGCCGAAGTCGGCGCCCGCTTTGCCACCGCGCTGGGCGACGCCGCGCGTGGCCGATTGATCGATATTGCCTGCGGACCGGGCGTGGTCACGGCCGCGCTGGCGCCCGGAGCGGCCTCGGTTGTCGGCTTCGACGCGACGGAGCAGATGCTGGAAAAAGCCAAAGCACGATGCACCAAAGCGGGCCTGCGCAATGTTGAATTCAAAAGCGGCAACGCCGAGACTTTGCCGTTTGCCGACGCGCAATTCGACGGCGCCGTCACCCGGGCGGCGGTGCATCATTTCGCTGACCCGCAGCGCGCCTTCAACGAGATGTTCAGAGTGCTGCGCCCGGGCGGCACGGCGGTCATCCTAGACGTGATTTCGTCCGAAAACGTTGACGAATTGCGGCTTCACAATGCAATCGAGCGGCTGCGCGACCCCTCGCATGTGCGTATGCTGTCCGCATCCGAACTCGATGCCGCGGCCTGTCGCGCCGGATTCCGCGAATTGGAAGCGGTGAGCTGGGATATGCACCGCGAGCTGGAAGAGTGGCTCGCCATCGTGAGCGATCCGGATCGAGTTCGAGCCGATCCGGACAGTTATCTGGGCGCTGGCCGAGGCGAGCCGCAGCGCCGGAATTGGTCTGGCGATCAAGGGCCCCGAGGTGGGCTTCATCCATCGCTGGCGGCTTCTCAAAGCACACAAGCCGCGTTGAGCGGCCGCTGCGCCGGCTTGCCTCTCAATGCGCGAGCTCGAAGCCGACCGTGATCCGGTTCCGCAAGATGTCCTCCCCCGGTGAGATCGGCACCGCCGCTCGGGTGGCCGCAAATGTATTCGCCTCGATCATTGGCGTCGGCGCGTAGAGTGGCGCTTCGCTGATCCAGGCAACGCTGCCAAGCGTAAGGCCCGCGGCGCTCGCGTAAAGCTCCGCCTTTCGCTTGGCATCGGCCATGGCCGCCTGCCGCGCTTGGTCCAGCAGCTGCGACAGATTGGAATGCTGGAACTGCACGCTGTCGGCGTCGGTCGCTCCAGCCGAGATCAAGGTGTCGAGAATCTCGCCGACCCTGCCAATCTGGGTGACATTGATGCGGATCTGGTTCGAGGCAGAAAAGCCCACGAGCTTTGGCGGCGTTTTGGCCTCCACCGGGCCGTAAACCGGAGCAACCGAGAACCGCGCAGTCTGAATATCCTTTTGCCCGATGCCGGCGCCGCGCAGCGCCGCATCGATTGCGGCCATGGCGTTGGAATTGGCGTCTGTCGCCTCCCTCGCGGTTTTCGCCTGATTGGTCACCCCGCTCACGATCTCCGCCGAATCAGGCGCGGCATGAACAGTGCCTTCTCCGGTGACGATGATTCGCGCCGGGGGCATGGTCGATGACTGCTGCGCCTGCACGGGAGGCGCAGCCATCACAAGGGGGACCGCGAACAGGACGATGCAAGCGCTGAAACGTGCAATCGCCCGTGAGTTTGCCGCCAGTCGGTCTGTCGTCATAACCACCTGCATGGCCGCCTCCGTCGGTCACCATCGCTTGTGCGAGCGGTTTGCGGAACCAATAAGGCGGCGATATTCACGGTTGGCGCCCGGCCATGGATATGAGCGAAGATTTTTTGTTCCGCGCGACGTTGAACTGGCCGAGAGATCATGGCGCCTTCGGGAGAGGGCCAGCGCCGGACAGTTGCCTTGATCATAACAGACAATTATCGGAAGGCGCCAATCAAGGCGATGTCTGGCGGGCGCGCGAGATCACGGCACGCAGTCTAGCTTGATCCCGGACGGGCCAGGGCGACCGAATTGGCCGCGAACCATTCGGCTCGCGCCCCCGCCGGGGCGTAAACATGTGCCGCCAACTTCTCCAACCGCGCAAAATGCTGTAACCTCGCCGCAATAATAAGAAGGGAGGGGAGCCTCGATGCTCATTCGAGACTTTGACGTAACGCCCTGCACAATGCGCAAGGAGGATCCGTCGTGGCGTTTCGCCTTGGCGGCCAATCCGGTGTGCGACGGCCATGTGCTGCGGCTCGCCAGCGATGACGGGATTGAGGGATTTGGCTACGCCGCAGCCACCGCGCATATGGGCTCGATCCAGGACGCGCTCAAAGCCGAATTGGAATTGTTCCGGCTGCTGGTCTTGGGCCGCGATGCGCGCGACATCGAGTCAATAATGTCTGCGCTCGATCGTGCGATCCGCGGCGCGCGGCAGGCCAAGGCCGCAGTCGACTGCGCGCTCCACGATCTGCTCGCCCGCTCGCTCGGGGTGCCACTGAACGTTCTGTTCGGTGGCAAGGTTCGTGACAGGGTCCCGATGCTGCGCATTCTCGCAATTAAGACGCCACAGGACATGGCGGCGCAGGCGCAAAGGCTCGTCGATGGGGGCTATCGCTACCTGAAGATAAAGGTGCATGGGCAGGTCGATGAGGACGTCGCGCGCGTTGCCGCCATCCGCCGCCAAGTCGGCGACGGCGTTCATCTGACCATCGATGCCAATCAATCCTATGCACCCAAGGATGCGATCATCGCGCTTGGCCGCATGGCCGAGCACCGCATCGATCTCGTCGAGCAGCCGGTCGCCGCCGATGATTTCGACGGCTTGGCGCTGGTGACGCGCACCGTACCGGTGACGGTGGAAGCCGACGAAGCGGCCGGCTCGTTGCGGCAGATTTTCGAACTGGTCGCAAGGCGCGCGGTGGATGCCGTCAGCCTGAAAATCCCCAAGCTCGGCGGGCTGCGCAACACGCTGGCGGCAGCGCGGCTGTGCGAAGCGGCGCAGATCAAATATCGGCTGGGTGCCGCCGTCGGCAGCCGGCTTCTTGCCGCCCAGGCGCTGCATCTCGCCTGCGCGTTGCCAGGCATCGCTTACGCTTGCGAGTTGGCCGAGTTCGACCGGCTCCTCGATGATCCGTTTGCTGGCCTCGACGTCGCGGATGGCATGCTGGCACTTCCCGATGGACCTGGTTCGGGCGTCCGGCCGTTCTCGCGCGAACGCACGACGCATTCCTTTGGTAAGGCGCAAAGGCCGCGGCGGCCGGCCGGAGCTCACACTGCGATTTTGCAGAGGAAGTCGCAGCAGCCGCAAAGGCGGGCCCCAAGCCGCTGATGATCTCGTTCCCGGCGAACAGCCTGCCACGCTACTGGGGCGACTATGGTCTCGCGCATGCTCTGCCACAGTTGGAGGATTTGCAGCGCGGCTAGCGCGCTGTGCCATATCGATGCGCTTGTCGAATGCTGCGTGTCCTTTGGCGCGCTCTCAGTGCGACCGATAGTCTGTTCGCCTCCATGGACCTCAATCCACTTTTTGTTTCTCGGCGAGGGTATGGCTTGCAATCGGCAATGCGCTGTTTCGAAATGGCAGCCTGTGCGGGTGGAAACATGATTGAGACGTTACGACCAGTACCGCTTTTGATCGCGCTTTCAGGCGCACTCGCTGTGGCCTTGATGACCGCTTGTGGGATCTCAAGCACCGCTCAGCCGCTCGAAAACATTCTCCTCTACAAAGGAGTTGACCGCCAGCAAAAGCTGATCGACGGCGCAAAAAAAGAGGGCGCCATCGTCATATACGAGGCCATGATCGTCAATCAGGCAATGCGGCCTTTGGCGGCGGCCTTCGAGAAGAAATATCCGTTCATCCGGCTCACCAATTGGCGCGCCGATACCGAGGATATCGTCCAGAAGGTGGCGGCCGAAGTTCGCGCCAAGAACATCGTCGCCGACGTGGTGGAGGGGACTGGAGCCGGAGAGCAAGCAGCCCGCGCCAACGTTCTGCGGCCTTTTTATTCACCCGAGTTTGCCGCCTACCCGCAGCAATATGTGGATCCAAAGGGAATGTGGGCATCGACGCGGATCAGCTATTACGGCGCCGCCTACAACACCAGATTAGTCCCGCCCGCGCAGGTGCCGAAGACCTACGACGCACTGCTGGATCCGCGCTGGAAAGCCAAAATCGCCTGGCGCGTCGGCACCGATTCAGGCAGCGACCTCTTTATCACCAATTTGCGGCTCGCTTGGGGCGAAGACAAGGCGCTCGCCTATCTGCACAAACTGAAGGAACAGAACATCATCAATTTCGCCGCCGGCAGCGCGCGCACGCTGGTGGATCGGGTCATCGCCGGGGATTATCCGATCGCGCTTAACATTTTCGCCCACCACCCGCTGATCAGCAAGGCCAGAGGGGCCCCGGTCGATACCCAACTCTTCGATCCAGTGCCGGCTACCGCATCCACCTTGGGTATCGTGCGCGGCGCGACCCATCCTAACGCGGCCCTGCTGTTCGCCGATTTCATTTTTTCCAGGGACGGGCAGCGGATTCTCTCGCAGGCTGGATATTTCCCGGCCGATCCGACCGTTCCGCCGCGGGCCATACAGATGCCTGTGGTGCCTAAGAATCCCGGCTTGCATGAGAATTTCATTGGCCCCGACAAGCTGCTCGAATACACGGACAGCTCGGAGGATATCTTTCGTCGGCTGTTCGAACCTTGAGCGAGTCTCGATAGCGAACGCGGGTCGCGTTCGTGCCCGCACGAGCCCAGCGGCATGGGGTACGATATCAGCAAAAATGCTTTAGCCGTTGATCGCATCCGCAAGGCACGGCTGCGGCTCGATATTTCGCCGGCCGTCCTCCTGCTTGCACTCGTTTTGCTCGTGCTCGTCTTGCCGCCGGTGCTTTATCTGATCGCATCGAGTTTCTTTACGACCGCCTATGACGGATCCTTCGCTCAGCCGACCCTCCGACATTACCGGGAGCTTGTCGGTAGCCCGCACTTTCTCTCGAGTTTGTCCAACACCCTGATTTATGGCGCCGGTTCCGCTGTGGTGGCGCTGGCGCTCGGCATCGTGCAGTCCTTGATCGTCGAGCGCACCAATACGCCGGGCCGACATTTTGTCGTCGTCGGCGTCGTCGCCTCGCTCGGCATCCCCTACGTGCTCTACCTAGTAGCTTGGCTCTTGTTGCTTGGCCGCAGCGGCCCGATCAACGATCTCATCCGGTTCGCCGGAGGCAGGACGCTGGACGTCTATTCGATATGGGGCATGGTGGCGATCGAGGGAGTAGGATCGACGCCGCTGACTTTCCTGTTGATGTCCGCATTGCTGCGTTCCTCGGATCCTGCGTTCGAGGAAGCCTCGATGGTGAGCGGCGCGGGAGTGCTGAAAACGCTACGCCTGATCACCCTGCGCATGGCTCGGCCGGGCATCATGGCGCTCGCACTCCTGCTCTTCATCCGCGCCTGCGAGTTGTTCGAGGTTCCGGCACTGGTCGGCCTCGCCGGCAACATCAACGTGCTGACGACCGATATTTATCAGAGTTCGCTGAACAGCGGCAGGCCCGATTACGGACGATCCGGCGCCTATTCGGTTTGCCTGCTCGCAATCGTGGCGCTGCTGCTGTTTTGGCACCATCGACTCTCGCGTGAAGCGCGAAAATTCCAGACGATCACCGGCAAGGGATACCGCCCGCACGTGATAGATCTCGGCCGGATGCGCTATCTGACGGCCGCCGCGCTCGTTATAATCTTCTCTCTCGTCACCCTGCTGCCGCTTGCCATGCTCGTGTTCACCTCGCTGCAGCCTTTCTACGAGGGGGTGACAGCGGGCTCCTTTGCCCGATTTACGCTGGACAACTACCAGGTTGTATTGCGGGGCGAGTTTTTGGCGCCAGCGATCGGCAACACACTCCTCTTGGGAGGCGCGGCGGCCTGCGTGGTAGTGCCGCTGACCGCGCTTTGCGCCTGGCTGGCGGTGCGGCGCTGGCCAGGCGCTTGGCTGCTCGATCAGGTCGCAATGACGCCACTCGCCTTTCCCGCGATCGTCATGGGTGTGGCGTTCCTGCTGGTTTTCGTGAACCTGACAATCATTCCGCTTTACGGCACACTGCTCTCCGTCATCATTGCCTCGGCGGTCCGCTACCTGCCCTATGGCATGCGCTATGCCTATGCCGGCATATTGCAGATCGATGCTGACCTCGAGGCAGCGGCAACCGCCTCAGGTGCCGGATCATCAGCCGTCTTCACTCGCGTCGTCGTTCCGCTAATCAAGATCGCGCTCATCAGCTGTTGGCTCTTTGTGTTTCTCTCGTGTGTCCAATCTGTCGCGCTACCATTGTTACTGGTCGGCCCGGGTACGCAAGTCATTGCCGTGCTGCTTTTCGATTTATGGCAGAACGGGCAAGTAACAGAGCTTGCCGCCATGGGCGTTCTCTGGAGCGCTTTCATGCTGGCGGTCAGCGCCTGCTTTTTCTTAGCGACTAAGCAATACCGTGTCTTCAATTGATTACGGCGCGTCGCGGTGGCGCGCGGGCGCCGCTACTCATTGATATTTGCGGCCAGCCGAAACCGAGGCGGTGACCGTCGGCAAGGCGGTTGAGTGCTTAGGCCCGTCCATAAACAACTCGCCTTTCGCGAGGACTTTGCGGCGAGGCGGAGCCAGCGAGCGCGCTTCCAGCAAAGCGCCCGAGCCTCTTTCATCGAGAATACGCGCCACCTGACGACAGGTGCGGCCATACCGGCCCGGCCCGAACCATGCCGCGACGAACGTCGACACGTCCGCGTTTGCGAGTCCCAGATGAATTTATGAGGCCTTACTACCACTACTCGTCCCGAGTGCCATCAGCTTAAGCCCTCGAGCAAAGCACCGGCGGCAACCTTAATTGCCGTGCGCTGGACGCCGGCGCCCACGGCCTGACCGGCGACATTCCGGTCGGCCAGCGCAGCCAGACGCGGCGTTCTCAGGGGCAAGCTGGCGAAAGGCCCGGGTAACTTTAGCCAAGCTTGTTCGATGACGCCCCTCGCGGCTCAGTCGCTCAGCTTCGCGATGCCCGGGAGGACGTATCGCTCAACGTCTGTCGATCCCTGAAATTGGCCGAGTTGTTTAAGGGCGGCGAGCAGCGCGCCCATTTTGCGCTTGGAAATATCTCCGGTCGGTTCGAAGAAGGGGCGACTCCTCAGGAAGTCGTAAGTTCTCGCTATGACTTTCGGATCGAGCTTGCTCGCCTCAGCCATGATATCGATCGACTCCCCCCGGTTTTTGGGCTCGAGAAACCATGCAACGCTGTTATTGTGTGCCGCCAGAAATCGTCGCGATACACCCGGATGCGCCGACGCCCACTTCGTGTTCACGGCAGCTCCGGTGAAGGGCAGATCTTTGGCATAGTCGGCGACAAGGCCGAGATTGCTGTAACCCGCTTGCTCAGCCCTCAAGCTAAAAGGCGGCAGCAAGATCGTCGCGTCGATAGCACCCGACATGAGCGCGCTAAAGCGTGCTCCGGTTGCACCCGCGTAAACGTAATCGACTTCGCTCGGCCTGACGTGATGCGGCACCAACATACGTTCAACATAAATCTTGGTGATGCCTGTCGGCGCATCTATCATGATGGTCTTGCCGCGGAGATCTTCTAGTTTCTTGTATTGCGGCTTGGCCTCAATGCCGTAAGGCGGAAGCTGGATCTCAAGTCGCACGAGCCGGATTGGGGCGCCCTTGTCGATTGCGTAAATCGGATCCACCAGCCCTGCGGATATGGTGGTGTCAATTGACCCGGCCGCGAGCTGCTGAAGGACCGCGCCGCTCGATTGAGCGTGGATGAGATCGAGTTTTAGGTGCTCGGCGGCGTAGTAGCCCTTCTTGAGGCCGATGAGCACTGGCCAGTGGGTCGGGCTGATCGCGCCGACCAGCCCGACTTCCACAGTGTCGTCGGCGTGCGCCGCCTGTGCGAGCAGGAGCCCCAGGCCTATAAGGACTGCCTGAGCGGCATAGGCCAGCTTTATCATCGTTTTCTCCGGATCACGAGCCTCACGCAATTCTTTCCACGCCGGATCGCGCTATCCATTTTGGCTCTGTCAACCGCGGGTGGTCTGGCTAAACGCGCGGTCGGGCGGAGCGCCTTTTTGCTTACTCGTTCAAGCATTTCCATAAAGTGCGGCGGCGCGGACGTCGTCCTCGATCAGGCGCCAGATATGGTCGACCAAGTTGACGAACTCCGCGCTGCGCTTGATGTCCAGATGGCGCGGCCGCGGCAAGGTGATCTTCACCTCTTCCTGCAGCCGTCCCGGCCGGCGCGCGAACACCAGGACGCGATCGGCGAGAAACACCGCCTCGTCGATCTGGTGGGTGACGAACAGGACCGTCTTGTGCCCGCGCTCCCAGATGCGCAGCAATTCGGTTTGCATGATCTCGCGGGTCTGGGCGTCAAGCGCCGCGAACGGCTCGTCCATGAGCAGAATTTCCGGGTCTATGGCGAGCGCGCGGGCGAGGTTGACGCGCTGGCGCATGCCGCCGGAAAGCTGGCGCGGATAATAGTGCTCGAAACCTGCCAGCCCGACCAGCTTCAACAGCTCGAGCGTGTGCCGGCGCTGCGCCGGGCCGGCATCGCCGGCGATTTCGCGGCCGATCATGGCGTTGTGCAGAACGCTTCGCCAGGGCAGCAGGCTGTCGTTTTGAAAGACGAAACCGCGGTCGCGGCCGGGATGGCGCACCGCACGGCCGTCGAGCAGCACCTCGCCCGAGCTGGCGGGCTCGAGCCCGGCGATAATGCGCAGAAAGGTCGTCTTGCCGCAGCCGCTCGGGCCGACAACGCAGATGAACTCGCCGCGCGCAATGCCCAGATCGATGCCGCGCAAGGCTTCCAGACCGGCAAACGATTTGCCCAGTCGCGATACCTGAAGCTTTGCCGGCATGGTCAATCTCGCGTCCAGGGAACGAGCCGGCCTTCGAGCCAGCCGAACCCGGCCGTCAGCACGATGCCAGCGACGGCGAGAATGACCACCCCGGCAAACAGATCCGGCATGTTGAAGGCGTCGGCCGACTGGCTAATGAGGTTGCCGAGCCCGGCCCGTGAGCCGAACAATTCGGCCACCACAACCCCGATCAAACCGCGGCCGATGCCGAGCTTCAGGCCCGTGAGGATGAAGGGCACGGCCGAGGGCAGCGATACTTTCATGAAGATCTGTCGCGGCGTGGCGCCGAACGACCGCAGCATCTCGATGAGCCGCTCGCTGGTGGTGTGCAACCCCGCCTCGGTGTTGATAGCGACCGGGAATATAACCAGCGAGATGACGACCACGACTTTCGACCAGATGCCGATTTCAAACCAGAGAACCAGTGCGATAATGGGCGTGGCATAGAGGCCCGAGACCCATGGCTGCAGGGCCTGCTTGGCGGTCTTGCTCCACGCCATGGCAAGCCCCAGCGCGATCCCCAGCACGCTGGCGATGACATAACCGAGCGCGAATTCACTGGCGCTGACCACGATGTCGCGCCACAGCTGGCCGCTGCGCGCAAGCCTGATGACGGCGATGACGATCTGCGAAGGCGCGGCGAGAAAAAGCGCGTTGGCGACCAGGTAGCGGCTGATCAGTTCCCAGAGCGCAAGCCCGCCGAGGACCGACAGGATGCCGGCAAGGTAGCTCCGCCGCGCTGGCAAAAGTTCGCCAGCCTTGACCTGACGCTCTGCTGCAGCGGCTATTTTTATGTGGTCAGTCGTGCCTCCACTCGCCGTGCTCATCTTAACTTAGACTCGCTGCTCTCGAGGTTCCACAATTGCAAACCAAGTTGGCCCGAGGTTGTGTATTATTGCCTGTGAGCTTGGGTGCGATAATGGGTCGCAATGTCGCTGCCGGTCCCTCCAGAACCGTTGATGCTCGGTTATCGGCGCCGTAAGCTCGCGGGTAGGCCGTCTCTGCCCGATTGCGGCTAGGGAAGACGACAATGAACGCGAGGAAGTTGGCGCTTTGGGCCGCCATCTGCGCCGCAATTTCTGTTGCGTTCCCAGCACAAGCAGCCGAGAAGATCTCGATCGGCATCATCGGCGGCCCTGGCGCGAGCAGTTGGCTCTATTATATCGCGCAGGCGCAAGGATTCTTTACTGACGCCGGCATCGCTCCAGACTTCGTTTATGTGCCGAGCGCGCCCGGCTTGATGCAGCAGCTGGTTGCAGTTCTCTCGATGTCGTCGGCGTCGACGGCACAGTCGAGACGATCCACGCCGACGCCGCGGGCGCTAAAGTTGCAATCCTCAGGAATATCAGTGGCAAAACAGCTTATGAGCTGCTCGCCAGGCCTTCGATCAAATCGGTAGAAGATTTAAAGGGGAAGAAGATCTGTATTGGGGGAAGCAAAGACATCAATCGCGTCTATCTTGAGCGCGTAATGACGGCAAACGGCATCGAGGACGGTCAATACGATCTCATCATTGTCCCCAATACGGCAGAGCGTTTGGCGGCCCTTAAATCCGGCTCCGTGGACGCGACAATGCTTTTGCCCCCCGAGAGCTTCGTAGCGGGGCAGGACGGTTTTCGCAACATCGCCTGGATCAAAGACTATGCCGGAGACTTACCGTTTGCGAGCGCTGACGCGACCGACGCCTGGATAGATGCGCATCGGGATACGGCCAAGAAGCTGATTTGCGTGCTAGACCGGTCCATCGCCTGGTTCTACGACGAGAAGAATTGCGACGACGCGATCAACATCCTTGTCAAGGTTTCTCCCGCTGACCGCTCCCTCGTCGCACAATCATACGACGTCGTGCGCAAGGTCGGCATGTTTCCCAGGAGCAATGCTGTGTCGCGCGCTGGTCTGCAGCATCTGATCGATGCAAACGAATTGATCGGCGACCTGCAAGGCGTCGCTATAAGCCCGAACCAGCTCGTCAATGCGGAATTGACACCGCTGGGGCCCTAGCGCAGCGCGCTTGATCCAAAGGGGTTCGCGCTCGCGTCGTGGATTTGCCAGAAAATTTTGAATGCTGATGAGATCGAGCGGCTCTTCGCCCGCGTCGAGTTGCGCCCTATGAGCCCTGCCTCACCTGCAATTTCGGTCCAAATAGCGCGAGGATGGTAGTGCCCGGCCGACTACACCTCGCGACCGAATTACATAGTCCTTGGCGCAAGTGAGAGTGGCCCGGTGACAGAAGCGTCTCGGCCGAGGGCGTTGCCGGTCGCAAGCGCACAATGGCTTCCGGAATCGGCGGCTTTTCTAAGATTGCCGACGCTTTCGCGACTGCGGCGGTCGATCCCTCGCGCTGGAATGAGGCGATGGAGATCACGGCGCATGCCAGCGGCAGCTTCGGCGCGCTTCTGGTCCCCATACGCGGCCGGCAACCCGAGTTTCCAATAACGGATTCGCTTCGCCCCGCGGCGGAAATTTATGTCCGGGACGGCTGGATTCGCCGGGATGTACGGTGCGGCAGCGTGCCGATCCTTGTCCGTCGCGGCGTCGCTACCGAATTCGATTTCACCACGACGGGCGAAATCGCACGCCATCCCTATTACCAGGAATTTCAAGCTCCGTTCGGGCTCCACTGGTTCGCCGGGGTAAAGGTCGGCTCAGGAAATGAGATTTGGGCTCTGTCCATCCAGCGTACCAGAGGTAAGGATTCGGCTCCTGCCAAGCAATTATGGTCCTGGTAGATCTCGAAGCCCGTCCCGCTGCCGTGCCGCGCGATCTCATCGCGGCCTTTGGACTTGCCCCTGCCGAGGCGCGACTGGCGATCAGGGCTTGCAGTCGGCGAACCGATTGAGATAACAACGGAAAAGCTCGGTATCGCCTTCGAGACCGCGCGTAACGTTCTAAAAAGCATCTTTCACAAGACCGAGACGCCATTGATACGCTGCTCACGCGGCTTTCGCGAACGCTGAAAGACACCGAATCCTGAACGGTTGCCAGTCATTGGGCATTCGCCGCTGCGCAGTGATTAAGAGTCTCCAGATGATCGCCTGCCGAAAAGAAATGGGCCCGGGTTCCGATTTTATTTCGAGTGCCCTTCGGGCAGGCTCTCTAACAGATATCGGAGGCCTTACTCCGAAATCAATCACGGTACTATCACCCCATTCGGCTACCTGGCCCTGACCTTATCGATATTCCATCTCTATTGGACACCAGGCAACCCCGCCTGCCTAATTTTGCCCACACTTTTAGCTCTATTCGTAGCTTTTAGCTTTATTCGTAGCTTTTAGCTCTATCGGTAGCTGGAGGGCGTTTGGCAGATTTGCGGTTTTTTTTGGTCTATGTTGGCTTTTGTGTCCTTTTCTGATAGCGAGGACTGAATCAGATGAAAATTCGAACTGACGCGTGAAGTTTTCCTTTTCTTTTTCGGCGAATTCAGGCATCAGTTGCCCAGTTATATATGACGTTCACCTGAGAGGAAACCGCGGACGGCGGCGAACGCCTCCGCCGACAACGGCAAAAAACGCACTCCGATCTCCCACAGAGCCGAAGCTCACCATCTAATACAACGGAGAGTACAATGGCAAAGAAGCGCAGACGCGTGCCTTGGTCCGCCGAGCACGTTCGCACCCTGAAATCCATGGCCAAGAAGAAAACGCCGGCCAGCAAAATTGCGAAGGCCCTCAAACGCAGTGAAGGCGCGACTCGTCAAAAGGCCTTCAGCATCGGAGTGTCACTCGATACTCGCGGCTGAGCGATAGCAGCAGCGGTCGCGTCCACCGCGCTTAGCCAGCTTCCTTCTGCGTCGCACGTGCCGGGAAGCAGTGGCCTCTTGCTTCCCCTTCTTGGCGTTTCGACGGTTGCACTGATGCACCTCGCCATTCCGCTTTCACGCTGGTGCGAAGCGGATGGGACGGTAGCGTTTGCTCCGGCTGGCGGCCGAGCGCTGGCAAACTTCTAAATGGAGAGTCGACCAGGACTCGCATTGTCACGGCGGCGAGGCCGGTACATGATTTGCGGAAATTCACTCTGAGCGGGCGACGCTTCCGACCTGCTACGAGCTTCGCGCTTCTAAACTGCTTACCGCGTCCGGCAGACTGGAAGGTGGCCGCTGCGCCGGTCGCCGTCTGGCCGCCTCGGAAGCTCGTGATTTTACCGGGTCATCCGTGACTAAGGGTCCGCATAGGGGGGGACACGACTGCCGGGTCTCCTGCAATATGTGTCGACGGCGTCGGAATAAGCGAATGGGCGGTAAGAGGTAGGCACCGCGTGCAATATAGGGGCCGGCGGCGCAAACCCCGGTACTATGCGGGTCCAGGCACGGCATAATGGGGTTGATAGTAACTCGGACCCGGCACCCCGTCGCTCCCTGGGCCGACGTAGAGCTGTCCAGAGGCGATGTAAATGGCTCCAGGAGCTACATAGACGCATGAAGTTCGCCTGCCGAGGCCTGGAACGACCAGAAAGCGCCGATCGTAAAGACTAAAGCACTGCATCTCATGATCGGCCTCCTGCAACGCTTCTCCATGCCAGAAATCTTCACCCATCGTTAACGAAATGACAACGACTTAAGGCTGGCGAGTCCAAACAATGATGTCCCATTTTGGGACACTCTGCACGCTGCGCAGTGATATTTCGCGGCATCGATATCGACGCGCCGGACGCGAGCACCCTCACCAAATAGACTAAAGTCCCCCTGTCACCAATTGCACCGTTGAGGCCGTACTTCGTTGCACATCTGGCTTAAGAACGCCCGAGCGCACCGAGTTGACGGAAGTCTTATACTGACCGCATCCGTGGTTTGCTCGTCCGGCCGGTCATTCGCGAAGCGATCCGCACGTCTTACCCGCAGTTCGATCATCCATCCGCTTTACCCGACGCGGTTGCCGGATGAAGTGCGGCTTTTTGCGTCGTGCCAAAGAAGGAAGGCAAGCCGCGAGCGGTCAACTCAGTCGCACGAATTTGGCGCAGCGATCCTGGCCGCGGCACCTGTTGGACAACGACTTCTTTGGCCAGCCGCGCGAGAGCTGGCAGGCGCGCATCGAGGAGTCCCATTCTCAGAACTACCGTGCCTCGGCGCGATGGTAGCGTTAACTTGTCGCGACGCCCCGTTTGGCATTATTCGCGAATTCCGCGGCATCCTTCCCGCACTTCGATGTCAGCAAGTGCAATCTCATTTGATTTCCAAGGGAACGGTAGCAACTGCGACACCTGTGAGTGGATTGCCGCTTCGGTCGCCGGCGACGAGCGGTCTTCTGAAAGGGGCGGCCTGCCACGCCTGTTCTGCACCATTTTACTCCACTTCGTGCGACGCTTCCCTCCAGCAGCTAAGCGAAACGCCGCACCCGCAAGGCGCAAAATGCAAACTTCGGCCCAGTTGCATACCGTCTGCGTTTGGCACTTCTCGGCCGATACCAACCGGCACCGCCGCGTCGACGTCTATTCGAGAGCTATCCGGCCGGCCGTGACGTCATGAAATATCAGGCACGGTCATCTTTCAGCGCCTGCGGGTTCCTAGGCCGTCCGAATCAAGCGAGACCAGATGGGACGTCCATCGGTGCGGTAATGGTGCTCGCCTTTGGGCCGTTGTGACCAGCCGGCTAGGGAGTCCTCCCGCTCGTAGAAGAGCGGTGTGGCGCAATCCACCGCCACGATGGGGAGCCGTCGACGGGCGGCCGCCATGGCATCGCCTTCTCGGAGGCCGGAGCCGTGGATATCACAAACTCATCGCGATGATTCTCGACGAGGAAGCCAAGCTGATCGGTCATCTGGGTGGCGTTATTTACGATCTCAAAAATCGCCTTCGCTGAAATCTTGGGCGTGACAAAGTGCGCTACGACTCGGGGCTCTCTACCGCGATAATCTCAAACCGTGCAAAAGCGGGATTCGGAATGTCACTTCGAGCGCAGCTCTGATGCTTCGCGCAGGTGCGCATTTAGCACAAGAGGACAACATGAGCGATCCGATACGAACATTGCTTGCCGCGCTCTTGCCTCTGCCGCTTGAGCGGCGCCGAACGCCGCCCCAGCCGCAACGGCCGCCGGCCCAACCAAACTCGCGATCTCCTACAGTCAAAAGGTCCCGAAGTACGTGGCCATGTGGATCGCACCTGACCGGTAATAAGCGCCGGCACGCCCTCCTGAGCCGGCCGCTCGCGCGTGGTGAGGTCAAGTTTCTGCTTCTTGAAATATCCGGCGTCGCTCGCGGCCAGTCCTATATCCAGACGCATCGGGACGCGGTGCAGAAGGTCATTAAACGCAATTGTCGCCGGGATCCAGAGCGAGGAGTCTAATCGCAGCCTTGCCGAGGGCGAGCGCGTAATAAGCCGCGTGATTGTCCCCTTCCGATGCAATCGTGGTGTCGCGGTTATTACCAGCGGGGCTTGCTGAGGGATCTTTGACGGCTCACTGATGGTCTTGTAGACGGATGCGAGCAATAATGCCGAGAATTTTGTGCGGTAGGGGAGGAAACATGGCTTTCCTTCGAGTCATGCGCCATCTGACATTGGCGATCATTGTGACGTGCCATGGATCGAGCGCACTGGCGTCAGAGAAATACCCAGCTCATCCCATAACCATTGTGGTACCGTTCGCCGCCGGCGGACCGACCGATATTCTCGCGCGAATCATCGCCCGATCCATCGGCCCGTCGCTCGGGCAACAAGTTGTCGTCGAAGATGTGACCGGAGCTGGCGGAACCATTGCTGCCGTAAAGGTCGCCCGAGCCGCGCCCAACGGCTACACTATGATCATGGGCAATCTCGGCACGCATGCCGCAGCCGTGGGTATCTATAGAAGCCTGCCATACAACCCGCGCACCGACTTCGAGCCAGTGATTCTGGTGGCCAGCACGCCAATGGTCCTCGTGGTGCGCAAGACGCTGCCGCTTCACTCACTCAGCGATGTCATCGCCTACGCCAAGGCGCATAAGGGTGAGACAACGATGGGCAGCGCTGGTCTTGGGTCGATTTCACATCTCGCCCTTTTGCTGTTCAACCACCTCACCGGAGCCGGCGTCGTGCACGTACCGTATCGCGGGCTGTCAGAAGCCACCAACGACCTCCTTGGCGGACAGATCGATTTGCTGTTCGATCAGGTGGTCACGGCGACGCCGCACATCCTGGCCGGTGCCGAAAATCCGATCGCGGTCACGATTCCGACCCGCGCTGCGTCCATCCCGAACGTGCCGTCCACAAACGAGGCCGGTCTTCCGCAGCTGCAAACCGTCGCCTGGACTGCGCTATTCATGCCCAAAGGCACCCCGCAGCCGATCGTGCTGCGCATCAACACCGCTGTACAAAAGGCGATGCAGGATCCGACCATTCAGAAGCGTCTCACTGAGATTGGGGCCGATGTTCCTCCGCCACAAGAACGCACGCCGGCAGCACTCGGCCGTCTCGTTGCCACCGAGATCGACAAATGGGTGCCGCTAATCGAGGCCGCTGGCGTCACCGCGCAGTGATGCAACATCCCAGTGATTGTCCCGGTGAGGGCCGCGTGTGCGCTTGAGCGAAGAAGAAAGGTCCATGCGCGCGGGGGAACAGGGTCCGCTGCTGCAATGGGCCATCCAACACCAGATCAAGGTAGGCGACTACCTTGGCGCGGTCGATTTCGTGCCTGTGGGTCAGGCACACATCATGGGCGATACTGAATCCCTGGGCGAGGCGGGTGTGGAGTGGCTCGAACGCTGGGCGGAATTGCCGCGAGAGCAGCGTCTGGTGCGCATCCCAACGATCACTGACCCCCGCGGCACCGATTTCGCGGCGGCAACGCGACTTAAACAGCAACCATGGATGCTCGAGCTTGAAAGGCGCGCGATTGCGGCCTTCGAGGCGCTCGGGATTCTGATGACCAACACGTGCATCAATTATCAGACGATCATGCCGCCGGTTCGCGGCGAGCACTGCGCCTACGGGGACACGGGCGTTGTGATCTATGCGAACAGCGTGTGTGGCGCCCGCTCGAACTATGAGGGCGGACCTTCCGCGCTGAGCGCCGGCCTGACCGGCCGTACTCCGCGCTACGGCTATCATCTCGATGCGGCGCGGCAGGCGACGCTGACGGTCGAATTGTCGTGGACGCCGCACGCGCTCAACGATTGGGGCGCTCTCGGCGGCGTAGTCGGCCCGCTCGCCGGCGATTACTGGCAGGTCCCGGTGCTGATTGGAATCGAGCGTGTGCCGTCGTCCGACGAGTTGAAACATTTCGGCGCCGCCTTGGCGAGCTTCGGTTCGGTCGCGCTCTTCCACATCGCGGGCATCACCCCGGAAGCCACGCGCTTCGAGGATCTAGTACCCACCGGACGCTCGCTGCGCAGGCACAAGATCGGCGAAGCGGACGTGCGCGCCTTTCAGGCGCGGTACACCAAAAACATTGAAGCGATCGATGTTGTCGTTTTTTCGGCCCCACAATTAAGCCTGATCGAGTTGCGGGCGCTGGCCGATTTGCTGGACAGCCGCCGCGCCAGCATTCCACTCCTGGCAGTGACCAGTCCGCAGATCAAGCCGGACGCCGACCGCATGGGCATCACCGCGCGCATCGAGGCCGCCGGCGGCACGGTTCTCTCCGGTATGTGCTTCTATCAAAGCTATGCGCGGGAAATTGCAGAGGCGAACGGCTGGCGACGACTCGCTACCAATTCGGCGAAACTGGTTAACATCCTCGGCGGCTATGGTTATCAGCCCGTGCTGCTCTCCTCGGAGCAATGCGTGGCCGCCGCCTGCGCCGGTGGAAAGCTTGGCGAATGATGGCAACCACCTTTTATGCGATGGCCGGGATGGGCCGCAAAGTGCAAGCCCCTGCGCTCGTCGCCAGTGACGGCTTTTCGGCGCGCTACGATTTGGACCGCATCCGCGGGGTCTTCTCGCGTCCTGAGCACAAGCTCGCCGGGCAAAGCTATCGACACCGCGTACTCGTGCTCGATGCCGCCAAGGGTGGGGTAGCTACCGCCTGGATGCTGTACGAGATGAAAGCTCGCGGGGTTATGCCGGCGGCACTCGTGCTCAATCACGTGAACCCGATCATGGTTCAGGGCGCCGCGCTCGCCGAGTTCACCATGATTTCGGGTTTTGATCTCGATATAACCAAGGCCATCCCGAACGGGGCCATGGCCGAGGTCGATCCAACAGCGGAACGGCCGTTTATCCGCCTGGTGTAGCCGCGGTTGAAGGAACCCAACCCCATTCACCTGATAGCTCTCCCGTGTTGCTGTGGTGAGCGCCGGAACTGGGATGGTTCGACTCGGGTCATGCCTCCATAGCTGACTGCCGTTGGCGGAAGTCGCAGCAACCGAAAAGAACCCGAGCGCGGTATGCCGCACCCCGAATTTTGCGGCCGAACGGTCAGAGGCCGTTGAGCGCCGGACGGCGTGCGGCATCACGACCGAGCTTGATGAGCGACGCCACGTGCAGGATGACGCGAGCGGCACGCCGAACACCCGCACTAACACCACCGGAAATTCGCTGATCAGCTGGTTCGGTGCATCGAACGCCCGGACCCGAAGCCAAAGCCGCTCTTGTCAGTGTGCTCGACGCCACGGGCAACGCCGAGCATTACCAATGCGGACCGCACCGGCGTTCAGGCCGTAGGCAGCGAGGAGGTCTTGTAGATTAGACCGAGCCCCTCGGGTCCGATTCTGGCCATCCCTATCGGTACTGCTCGTTATCGGAAGTTTCGGAGAAGTCCCCGCCCGTCGTGACGCCCTAATCGAGGTCGGTGAACATATAGCGGTTGCCGAACGCCGGGTCTTCGGCCGATGGCCCGACCGAAGGCGGCACGACCACGTACTACGACGCCGCTGTGCTATCCGTTGCAACGATTTCCGAATGCACGTCCGCCTCGCCCAGATCGACGGGAAGCTTCCTAACCTTGCCCTGATGAAGCTGGCCCACTATCATTGCGAAGGCGGCGGCCAGGTGCAGTTCACCAAGCACGTCGAGCGCCAGCGCGGAGAGCCGATTTACGACCGCGTCTATAGCTCAGCAGTCTTCGCCTTCTCGGCCGACCGTGTGGCGCAGTTCCGCGAGCACTTCCCCGATGCCATTATCGGCGGCACCTACAATGTTCTTGACAACCGCATGGTCGAGCAACTCCTCGCCGTCGATGAATATGAACATTAGGACTATTTGATGCGCAGCGTTGCTTACGGTTCAACCTGAGCAGCTCGAATGCGAATGGTGGCCTTTGAAATCCCGGCCTGGTTGTTCGACCGCGGCTTGCGCGCGCCCCAGTTGGCGCCGCCCAGTTCGCTTGCAAGACCTTAGCGAAAGAAATTGAGATCCAGTCACAACCAGAAACATCCGTGCCATCGTCGCAGCAAATACGATGCTTGTGCCGATCCACACTCGTTAAGGGCCTGCACATTGCATCAATTTCGAGCAAACCGCATCTCAGCTCTGTCATGCTGATGGCGGAAACTGGCAAATAACTCTTCGCAAAAACGAACATTCCCGCCGAGGCGCTGTCGCGCGGAGGCCACACCTCTGGTTTAGCTTGCCACGAACCAAAGTTGCCGCACGTTCGCCTTATAGTTGCCCGAGTCGCTTAACTTAAGGCGCGCGTCGGGGGGACCTGCTAGCTGATGTATCGCGTATTTGCGCTAGCCCGACGGGGGGCTGTCTCAGGTTCGGCCGCCCTTAATTTTTGCTCCGACGAACTGGACGCGCTATCTGGAATTTTGAAATCCTGGGATCCTCCTCGGCTTGCTCAACAGCCGTTGGAGCTCATCATTGGCGTTTGAGCTTCGATCTACGCTCGCCGGGCGTGTCCTGGTTCCCTGCCCTGCTTTGACGCATACGCGCCCCCATTCGGCGCAAACCGTCTCCCGGGAATTGGGACGTACGGCATTCTGCGCGGTTACCTACTGGGTAATTGGACCTCGTCTCGAAGCCGACGTTTCTTCTGGGGTGACCTCCACCACAATTCCTGCTCTCATGACGAGACCTGCTTCGGCCATCATGGGAAGCGAATGATCACACTCGTTAGCGGCGAGCATCCGGCACTTTGCATATCCCGTCACCTGGTCGTAGCCGCTGATTCGGCGATAGCTGCGATACTCGCGTCGTCGCCACGATCGGCAACGTTCCAGGCGGCCCGCCGGCGCTCTCGCTGCCACCTCTGCATGTCAATGGAATTCAGCATGTCTTAGCCTGCGCGGCCTCATGTTTCCTTGTTATCGTCGCCCAGAGCGTCGCTACCGCACGCGCCTATGCGCTGCGTTACGAGGAACAGCTCACCGAGAACCTCGACTGGTCGGCCTTGCCGGAGCAAACGCTGCCCCCGCACGCAGCGGCACGTTCGTGGTCAACGGCAGCCCGACCAAACAGAGATGCTCGATGAAGCGCGAGGCCGCAGTCAATTGGCCCATCTTACGACTGCAGGGGTGGTGCTCCTCGTGCTCCTGTTTCTCACCCGACCGCTCGGCTTCCTTCCCAGTGCTGTGCTTTCCGCCATCTGATCGGCGTTAAACTGATCGACACAAAGGGCATGCGCGAGTTGTTCAGACTACAGCGCGATGAATTTTGGACGTCTTGTTGTGGCTGTGACCGTCGTGGTCCTCTCCGTCATACATGGCATCGCGGTCGCAGTGCTCTTGTCGCTAATCGATCACGTACGCCACGGATACCGGCCGCGTACCCGGGTCCTGGTGAGGGACGATGCCGGGCGCCTGGAAATCCGTGCCAGCCTTACCAAATCGCGTCGCCGCGCCAGGCCTGCTCGTCTACGGTTTCGAAGCGGACCTCTTTTACGCAAATGCCAACCTGTTCATGAAGCAGCTACTTCACCTGGTCTCGGCCGCGGACAAGCCTATCCGTGCGGTTGTCCTCGATGCCTCGGGAATCGACAACGTCGACTACACGGCGGCCAAGATGCTGCTCGAAGTAGGAAAGGAGCTCGCCAAGCGCGACATCGCTTTCTCGATGGTGGCGACCTTCGTCGGCGTGCTCGACGATCTCCGGCGCTACCGACTCGCGGATGACCACGCGTCCGGCCTCGGCGCTTTGGACTAGGCGGCACGTACGTGATGTAACGGAGATCCGAGAGGAAACGGACCTCGTCTTGTGGCGCTTCGAGGCTATACGTGCAAATTGGCGATGACTGAGCGGCCGTTAAATCCAACTGCAAAACTGTTCATCGAACGCGAGATCGGTCGCCTATAATGCTTAGGGCGGCTTGATGTCACAAAACGGACGGCAAACGTGACAATGGCAATCAAACACATTCGCACTCAAACAATCGATATCGCTTTCGAGGAGAGTGGCGCGCCTGATGCCTCCGCAGCCTTTCTACTGCACGGCTGGCCATACGATCCACGCTGCTATGATGCGGTCGTGCCGCTCCTTGTTGCCGCCGGCTGCCGCGTGATCGTGCCGTATCTGCGCGGCTTCGGCCCCACGCGATTCATTCGTGCCGAGACCCCGCGCTCCGGCCAGCAGGCGGCGCTCGGCAGCGATTTGCGCGAGCTGATGAACGCGCTCGGCGTCGAGCGCGCGGTGCTCGCCGGCTACGACTGGGGCGGCCGCGGGGCGTGCATCGTGGCGGCGCTGTGGCCCGAGCGGGTGCGCGGACTTGTCACCGGCAACGGCTACAATATCCAGGACATCGCCGGCTCGACCATGCCAGTCGCGCCGGCGCAGGAGCACCGGTTCTGGTATCAGTATTATTTCCATACCGACCGCGGCCAAGCTGGCCTCGAGCAAAACCGTCGCGCGTTCGCCCGTTATATCTGGCAGATCTGGTCGCCGCATTGGACTTTCAATGACGCCACCTTCGAGCGCAGTGCCGTTTCGTTCGACAATCCCGATTTCGTAGACGTGACGATCCACTCCTACCGTCACCGCTTCGGCTATGCGTGCGGTGATCCGGCTCTGGAAGCGATCGAACAAAGGCTCGCCATGCGGCCAAAGATTTCGGTGCCGGCGATCGCCCTGCAGGGCGAAGCGAATGGCGTTCTGCCACCAGAAAGTTCAGCAAACCACACCGCATTGTTCACTGGGCGCTATCAACGCCGCGTCTTGCCTCAGATCGGTCACAACCTGCCGCAAGAGGCACCGCAGGCGTTCGCGGACGCAGTGCTCGCGATGTTAACGTCTGATTGACATCGGGCACTATGTAATCGCTCCTCCTCTGCTAATCGCTTCTCCCCTACCGTGCGAAAACCACGCTGTCCTACAGGAGCGCATTGATGCTTAGCGGAATGCGGTAGGCCCTCGAATGAAGGCCGTCCGTGCTCTCGGTGCTATGATCTAAAATGTAAGCCGTCGTGATTTTCACATAGCTGCAGCGCGGCAGTGACAACTAGCCAGGTCCTTGCCGTCCGCGCCCGTGGCAGCCCAGTCGAAGCGATCAAGCCACGGCCTAGAAGTGGCCATAGTGCTGGGCGAAAGACGCTTTCCAGCGCGCTCTTAGCCACTCCTCGACTTTCGCTAACCCCGCCAAATCGGAAAACCAGATGATGCCCAATACAAAATACCGCCTGCTGGCGGGAACGATGCTGTCTGTAGTCGCGCTTGGATCCGTTCACGCCGCACCGCTTTATTCGGGCTTCATCGTGGCGCAAGCACAGCCAGAGGGCGAACCGGGCAGACCACCCAGGCGCCCGGGGGTTCCGACACCGCCTCCGCAGGAGCGTCGGGTGCAGCCGCCCCCTCGTGGAGGCCAAGTGGCGCCACCTCCGCAGGAACGCCGGGTGCAGCCGACTCCACCACCTCGCGGAGGCCAACTGCCACCAGCACCCCAGGAACGCCGGGTGCAGCCGACTCCACCACCTCGTGGAGGCCAACTGCCACCAGCACCCCAGGAACGTCGGCTGCAGCCGACTCCACCACCTCGTGGAGGCCAACTGCCACCAGCACCCCAGGAACGCCGGGTGCAGCCGACTCCACCACCTCGCGGAGGCCAACTGCCACCAGCACCGCAGGAACGTCGGGTGCAGCCGACTCCGCCACCTCGTGGAGGCCAACTGCCACCAGCACCGCAGGAACGTCGGGTGCAGCCGACTCCGCCACCTCGCGGAGGCCAACTGCCACCAGCACCGCAGGAACGTCGGGTGCAGCCGAGTCCGCCGCCACAGGGACGCCAATTACAACCGCAGACCCCGCAACCTCAAACACAGCCGCCGGGCGAGCGACCGAGCCAATTTCGCCAAGTACAGCCCGCTCCGCCGATTTAAGGGCGTGTCCAAGCGCCGCGTCCAGTCGCCCCGCAGCATCCAGTTGGATCGCCTGTTGTCGCACCGTCGGCGCTGCGGCCGCCGCCCCCGGCCGGATCATCGGCGGCAGTTGCGCGACGTGCCTTTGTACCGCCGCCACCGAACGACAACGCACATCGCCTTCAAGACCTGCGCGGCGCCCGCCGTGAGGTGCGCGAGGACGGCCGAATCGTGATCGAGGAACCGGGACGCGTTATCGTTCGCGAGGGAGGACGTACCATCATTCGCCACAGCGACGATGATCGCTTCCGCTGGGAGGCGCGCAGGGTGCATGTGGAGCGCCGCGGTGACGAGGACGTCGCGGTATTTGATAGGCCAGACGGTTCGCGCATTTACACTGTGACCGACGAAAACGGCCGGCTTCTGCGACGTTATCGACGCACTCCGGATGGACGCGAAATCATGATTATTGATAACCACTACAGCGGGCCGCCAAGATTTGCCGGTAACTTCATCGATTTGCCGCCGCCCGTTATCCACATCCCGCGCGAGCACTACATCGTCGATCCACAATATGCACAGTCCGACAATGTCTACTACGCACTGTGGGCTGCCCCAGTGGAGGCGATTGCGCAGCCGTACACACTCGATGAGATCCGCTATAGCGAACCGTTACGCGTGCTTATGCCGCGGGTGGACCTTGATGTGAACTTCGACTCTGGTTCGTGGGAGGTCACCCCCGAGCAGGTCGAGGGGCTGGCGGTGATCGCTGACGGCATCAACCGCGCCGTTGCGGCCAATCCAGGCGAGGTGTTTTTGATCGAAGGCCACACGGACGCCGTGGGCTCCGATATCGACAACCTGTCGCTGTCAGATCGTCGTGCGGAATCGGTGGCCTTGGTCCTTACTCAGCAATTCGGGGTGCCCGCAGAGAATCTCGTGACACAGGGTTACGGGGCACAATTTCTGAAAGTTCCAACCCAAGGTCCCGAGCGTGCTAACCGCCGCGTCACTGTGCGGCGTATCACGCCGCTTTTGGCAGGACGGGACGTAGCGGTTCGACTGCCGCTGCCGCGGTAACGGCATTCGGTGCACCAGCGCACAACTCACTTCGGGCCTTGGCCAGCTCTTTCACCGATGCGGTTGCAAATGAGCTTACTTGGGCGGCTACTTCGGTTTCACTTTTAGGAACGTGGCCTTGAGATTGTCCCAAAGCTGAATTTTCGCGCCGTTGCGGTGCATGATCACGCTCTGCTGGATCACCGAAAGCGTGTTGTTCCACGCCCAGTAGATCACCAGCCCGGCGGGGAAATGCGCCAGCATGAAGGTGAAGATGATTGGCATCCAATTGAATATCACCTGCTGGGTTGGATCGGGCGGCGCCGGGTTGAGCTTCATCTGCACCCACATGGTCACGCCCATGATCAGCGGCCACGCACCAAGCAGGAGGAATCCGCCCAGAACGGGCAACGCCGAGACATCCCAGGGGATGAGCCCGAACAGCGTGAAGACATTGGTCGGGTCGGCCGATGACAGGTCATGGATCCAGCCGTAAAACGGCGCGTGCCGCATTTCGATCGTGGTGAACAACACCTTGTAGAGCGAGAAGAACACCGGGACCTGGATCACCATGGGCAGGCAGCCGGCAATAGGGTTGATCTGCTCCTTGCGATAGAGCTCCATCATCGCCTGCTGCTGTTTAACGCGGTCGTCGGCATACCGCTCCTTAATCATCGCCATCTGCGGCTGCACCGCCTTCATCTTCGCCATAGAGGCATAGGATTTGTTGGCAAGCGGGAAGAACAAGGCTTTCACCAGCACGGTGACGATAAGGATGGCGAGGCCGAAATTGCCGACTAGCTTGAAGAAGAAATCGAGCGCCATGAACATCGGCTTAGTGATGAAGTAGAACCAGCCCCAATCGATCAGCAGATCGAAATGGTTGAGCTGGAGAGACTGGTTGTAGCCGCCCGCGCCGAATGGAAAATTGATACCGACCACCGAGACCGATTTGGCGCCGGCGAACAGCCGGGTGTCGGCGCTGGCCGTGCCGCCCGCCGCTATCGTCTGGGGCTGTTCGAGATAATCGGTCTGGTAATTCTGCTGGCCGTTGACCTCGGCGGCGGAGAACCGCGCCGTCACTTGGGCGTGGGTGCTGGGCAGCAACACGGCGGCCCAGTACTTGTCGGTGAAGCCGAGCCAAGCGTCGGTGACATTCCAAGTCTGGCTCTTCTTCTCGGCGACATCCTTATAGCTCGGTTCCTGCAGCCCGTCCTGGCCCATGACCCCGATCGGACCTTCATGCAGAATGTAATAGCCGAGCGTCTTCGGAGTCCCGTGACGTGAAATAAGACCGTAGGGATAAAGGGTGATCGGGCTGCCGCCTTGGTTCCGCACCTCGTCCTTGATGTTGAACAAATATTGGCGGTCGACTGCGATCGTACGGGTGAAGATCAAGCCCTGACCATTATTGTATGTCAACGTGACCGGGTGCTCCGGCGTGAGGGCGCCACTGCCCTCCTGTTTCCACAACGCGTCGGGCCCAGGCACCGTCTCGTGTGTGCCCGAGGCGCTCACCCATCCGAATTCTGCGTAATAGGCGTCCGCCGCGCCGGACGGCGACAACAGCACAATCGGCGGAGAATTGGGAGCAGGCGTTTCGCGATACTCCGTGAGAGATAGATTGTCGATCCGTGCACCCTTGAGGTCGATGCTGCCGCGCAGCGTCGGCGTATCAACCTCGATCCTCGGTGAGGCGGCAATCACTTGCGCGGCAGTCTTGGTCGCCGGTAGCGCCGAAGGGGCATTCGGCGCCTGTGGGGCGGGTCCGGCCGGTGTCGCCGGCGCGGTCGTGCGCGGCTGTTGCTGCTGCTGTGTCTGCTGCTGTTGCTGTGCCTGCTGCTGGGTCTGCGGCCGGGCAAAGAAATATTCCCAGCCGACGACGACAATCAACGACAGTACGATCGCAAGGATGGTATTTTTGTAGTCGTTCATTTAAAGCTCGGGTATTGGCAGAATTCAGCGCCTTTTGGAGCGCGGCAGTGCTCGCCTGGAAGCCTGCTGACGGGCATCATGTAAGCGCCGTGTTGGAGTGCCACCAGTTCTCTCCTGCTCGATGGCATGGATGCGATTGAGCGCCGCATCGAGTTCCCGCACCATCTCGCCGAATGGCGCATTGAGGGCGGCGCGCCGCCCGATCAGCACGTAATCATGGCCGACATACAGCTTGCCGGCATCCGCAAGCCGCACGAGTTCTCGCAGACGGCGCCGCACCCGGTTGCGCTCGACCGCCTTGCCGACCTGGCGCGACACCGTAAAGCCGACGCGCACGGCCCCTTCGTCCGCGCGCCGGCGGGCTTGCAGCACGAAAGCGGTGCCGGGCACCCGCGTGGCAGCAGCAGCTGAGCGAAAATCCGCCCGGCGCTTCAGTCGCTCCAGCTTCGATCGATCCAGCCCCGATTGCCCCATGGCAACTAATGCCCGGAGAGCAAGCCCGAGCGGGGCCGCCCGCCCGTTACGCACTGAGCCGCTTGCGTCCATGTGCACGCCGTCTAGCCAAAACTCGGCGACCGCCCTTCGTGGCCATGCGGGCGCGAAAGCCGTGGCGGCGCTTGCGCACCAATTTGCTCGGCTGATAGGTCCGTTTCACGAAGCTGTCTCCGCTGACGCGCTCGAAACTGGGCTCGCTCGCCTCCTCGGCTCGCTGGATTGGCGCGCGCCCGCCAAATGACGCCGCCGAAGCGGCGGTACCAAAGCCCCCACCCCACCATCCCCGCTCGGGGGGAGGGTAGGGTGGGGGCAGCGCAGGCGCACAATTGCGGCGGCTTATACGGGAGCCGTTCGGTGCCGTCAATCTGACCAGATGCGGCAGAAAATCCACTTCCGAACTCTAGGCGCGCGGAAGTCGCGCGGACTTTGCGCGGCACCGTGGCAAAGGAACCTCGTTTAGCTCTGGCGGCGAGGCAGCGACGTATAGATGTATAGGATGTATGGGATATGTGTGACACGGCCTCCACCCCGCATTGGCCCTATTGGGATAACGACTGCGACTCGAGGGCCATGGCCGGCCGCGGTGGACACGCTCTCGGTGCCGCCCTCGCGGGGAGGACGCGGCGAACCGCGCCCCTGCGGGGTGGGAAAAGCTTCTCGGAGGGTTTGCAGGCCTTGTGGGCCGTACCAGGCCTAGGACGAGGTGGGAAAACGCGCGGCCGTTACCTATTTCGTGCGGGATTTGACGACCGCACGGGTGCGTCGCATCATAGAATGGCTGCGCCGGTCGGTTGACGACGGGTTTGGCGTATTTGACCCGTGGAACGGAAGTAAGCGCTATCTCGCGTAGGAGCTTTCGAACCAAGGTCAGTGCCGGCAGGGTAGTAGTGCTCCAGTGTGTTGTGTTCGGGGTCGCGGCCTGGAAACCGGCAGCATGCGCGCGCTCCGTAATGGAGAGACACGGTCCGAGGCTCCGCGATGAAAGAGGAATCCGCCGAGTGGCCGAAACTTGCCCGAGCACCGCGTTTCGGGCTCTCCGGTAAGCTCCTGCTTCTCACGATCCTGTTCGTGATGATCGCGGAGATACTGATCTATGTGCCGCTTGTCGCCAATTTCCGGGTCAACTGGCTCCGCGATCATCTGGAAGTCGCCAAGACTGCGGCGCTGGTGCTCGAGGCGGCGCCGAATGGGATGGTGCCGGACCCGCTTGCCAAGAAAATCCTTGATTCCATCGGGGCGCGCGCCGTGGCCATGAAGATGGGCGCTACCCATTACATGCTGCAGCCGAGCGATGTCGCGCTGCCGCCGGTCGCCGACGTTTTCGATATGCGCCAGGTCGACACATTCACTGCTGTCGTCGACGCGTTTCGAACGATGCTCAACAATAGGAAAGGCGTGATGCGCGTGGTCGGCCCGGCCCCAATGGGCGGTGAATATATCGATCTCGTCATGGATGAGCAGCCCCTTCGCGCCGCGATGCTGCGCTATTCGGCTGATCTGTCGCTGATGTCGCTGCTCATCTCCGGCATCACCGCTGCCTTGGTGTATCTGGCGCTGCACTACCTGTTCGTGCGACCGATGCGCCGGATCACCGACAATATGATGGCGTTCCGCGCCGACCCAGAAAATCCAGATCGCATAATCGCACCGTCCGCGCGGGTCGACGAGCTCGGGCTTGCCGAGCGCGAACTTTCGGCACTGCAGACCGAGCTCGCCTCGATGCTGCATCAGAAGAACCGACTGGCCGCGCTCGGGCTCGCGGTCTCTAAGATCAACCACGATCTGCGCAACCTGCTTGCCACTGCGCAATTGTTTTCTGATCGCCTGGCGAATCTCCCTGACCCAACCGTGCAGCGCTTCGCGCCGAAGCTGATGCAGGCGCTGGAGCGCGCCATCGCCTTCTGCCAGTCGACGCTGTCCTATGGGCGCCTGCAGGAGCCCCCGCCGGAGCGGCGCCCAATTCTTCTCGAGCCGCTGGTGGAGGAAGTGCACGAAACGCTCAATCTGGGCGCAGACGCGCCGATGCGCTGGATCAGCGCGGTCGAGCGCGGGCTTACGGTCGAAGCCGATTACGACCAGCTGTTCCGCATCCTCCTCAACCTCGCGCGCAACGCCGTGCAGGCCATGGAAAGCCGCGCCTCGCGCGATCCCGGCCGCGATCAGATCCGTATCACCGGCAGGCGCGAGGGTGCGGTCGTTGTCGTCGAGGTGTCGGATACCGGGCCGGGCTTTTCCGATAAGGCACGTGCCCACTTGTTCGAGGCGTTCCAGGGCTCTACCCGCACCGGCGGCGCAGGGCTCGGCTTGGCTATCGCCGCCGAGTTGGTCCGTGCCCACGGTGGCGATATCCGCCTAGTTGAGGGCACGATCGGCGCCACGCTGCGGCTGACCATCCCTGATCGGGCTGTCGAACTCTCGGCCCACCGCGGCGCCCGTGCCCATGGGTGAGCGGCCTGGGTGACAGCTGGGAGGAAGGGCCGCCTTGCCAGGAGCCGGGGGAGCCTATAGCTATGGCGCGCCGTAAGTCTCCTTCGCGGAGGGCCCAATCGCTGCGGCCCGCACGCGCCCGTAGCTCAGCTGGATAGAGCACCAGACTACGAATTTGGGGGTCAGAGGTTCGAATCCTTTCGGGCGCGCCAGCAAAAAAGGGTCAATTCCGACCACATGCGGTTACGGCTTTGCCCTCTTCGTGTGCTTCGGTAGCGCGCCGCCTGTAGGCGCTCTTCCGGCTTAAGGCGGCCTTGGCGTAGAGCGCTTGCCGGCGACTCTGCCGCGGCAGGGGGGCACGATTAAAGACCCGACAGATCGCGACTGGATGGGCATGCCGAACATCGTTCCACTGCTCAACGCCTTTGAAAGCGGCGAAGAATAGCACCACGGTGCATCGGCATTGACTCTGCGGAGCTTCTCGGTGAGCCCGCGGGGATTGTTAGGGCGCCCCTAACAAACTTACGCGCGATTTCCGCTTCTTGCGCCAGCCGAGCAGACCGAGTGCGCAGATGCCGATGGCGAAGAGCTGCAGGGCGGCGGGTAACGGCGTGGCGGAAGGCGGGTCGGCAGCAGGCGGATCAAGCCTAAACTCGAAGGCAGCACCGGAGTCGGCCAATACGACCGACCCTATTTTCCCGTTGGAGACGGCGAATGTCACCAGATCAAAAAGCGTGTCGTGACAAGTGCTGGCGTAGCACGCCAGGTTCGAGCCATTGTAGGAGGTGGTGTTACCACCAATGACGTCAATAAGTGATCCCGTGCCGTTTGGTGCAGTATAGAACGCTATTTGATTATAGGGATCGGGCGATCCCCACAAAAGCGCGAAGCTGCTGCTGTTCACATTATAAGTCGCAGATCCCGAGCCTCCACCGGCACCCAACACACTGTAGGCACCGCTCACCGCAGCGGCAGCACCTGGTCCCGTATTAAAGGCGTAAGGCGATAGCTCGACGCCAGCAATGCTGCCGGTGGCACTCTGCGAGAAAATCCCAGACCCCGAGGCGGCAGTTCGCGAGTTTACCAGGGGAGCATTACCCGTAAAGACTTGGCTAACAATCGAGACAGTGGCAGCACTTGCACCTTGCGACACCGCGCAAAGCCCTAAGATGCTCGCTGCTAAGGAAGCCGCCCGGTACGATTTCATTGTCACTCGCTTGGTTATCCTCCTAAACGGATCGTTTAGGACATCAACCGCCAATACACCGCAGTAGCATACCCACAATTATGCGTTTTGTGGGCATATGCGTATATATCTTTGGATATGTTCCCCCCTCACACCTGAGAGGCACTTGCCCTTCTCGGCACTGATGCGATGGATACGATCGCCCAGAACGAACTTAACGGCCGCGCGGCGGCGGGTAGCCTGCCGCCCTCATGGATCTAGAAGAGTCCGTCCTCGAGTGGGCGTTTTCGGCGTGTCTTTGCTGGCCGCAACCCACGGCGGATGAATTAACGGACTACGCGCACTCCATCGCGGAGCGCGACCGGCTCGGCCTCTACCACGTTTCATACAGCTGCGTCGGTCGCGTGGCGCTGTCGCACCGGTTCCGGCACGCGCTCGCCCAAGGCGCGGCGGCGTTGTCAACGGTGTTCACTACGTTGCGCCAACTCGGGATGGCGAGAAGCTTGAATCGATGTATGCCGCCGAGCCGCGTCAAACGCCGCCGCCGTCGGGCGAGATCGGAGCGGACGCGGCACGGCATTGCTGCGCAAGCAGCTCGCTGATGGCCCCAAAGCGGGTACGCTCGTCGAGGCCGAGCCTGCAACCGAGTTTGGGGCCGCGGCAGGGGTGCAAACAGCAGCAAACGCATCGCGGAAGCAATATGGGCAATAATGGGGATTGTCTTCGGCTGGGAATGGTGGCCGGATTTAATCAAATTTTCGATCAGCCGCTATCTGGGCGTGACTTGCCACGCGCCAGCGTCACAGGACTTTAATTGTGCTGCATTTCTACTGGTCGGGCTAGGGCCGGCATTGGCCAGGGCAAGCCGCAGGCATGCCGGCCGCCTGTCCGTCCCCTGCGGCCCGAAACAGGGGCACAGGGCCGTCCCCGGTGGGTTTGTCTTAACCCGATCTTCAACAATGTGACCAACGCTACTTAACGCGGCAGCGGTGAGGGCGAGGAACTGCGCCGGCGCGAGCCCGGGCAGAGCCACGGTCACAGCGACGTCAGACACGTTGCGCGCCTTGCTGATGGGAGACAACAATGGGCGAACTTACCAACAAGCTTCCTGCCTTGAATAAGGCTAGCACTCCCCAAGAAGCCGTTTCGGCCCTGGCAGCTGCGATGCGGCAGATGCGGCATTTCGCAATGCAGGGGACTGCGAACGAGATAGCCGAGGCGTGTGCTATTGCTTGTCGAATGGCCGATGAGCTTGAATTTTGGGAATCGGAAGAAAAGAAGCGGCGGGAACGCTCGGACAGAGCCAAGCGCGCGGCCGCGGCCCGCAAAGCTCGACAGTCGCGTTGACGACACCACGGACGTTGGGGCGCAATCCTTGTGGCGCCCCGCTTGGGCCCGGCTCACCTTGCGGTCCCGGGAAGCGCGCGCTTCACTCATTCTCCCTGTTTGCAGGCGGCCTGTGCCGAGTGGCCCTGGGCACCGGTCGTTGCCGATGCGCCAATGCAATCTGCCACCGTGTCGCGATCCTTCGCCGCAACATCAGCGGCTCGCCGCCCTCGCAGAGGCGGGCTCAGCGGAGGCCGAGGACAGGCGCGGCGTGCCCGGCTTTCGGCCGCTCGCCGAGCTTGAGGCAGAAGAGCTTCTTGGTCCGAGCTCCTCCCGGAAGTTGCGGCGGGCGGTGGCTGCGATCCCTGCGTAGGTCGCAACTGAGGCACGCGAAGCGTCTCTTCATCTCCTGTGACGCAAACGCCTGCGCCGATCTTAACTCGGCGCAAGCCCGCTCTTTATGTTAGGATGAGCTGGCGGGCAAGCCCCGGCTCCAAAATCGAAGATGATCTGCTTGAACGGCCGCGACGGCCATTGGGTCCTCGCGCCCTTTTAGCTTGGGCTGCAAGGCGTTCGCGCTCTATCATTACTATTGCGCCACAGAGATGAAACGAGAGAATCATCGCCGCGCGGCAAGGCGCAAAAGAAGAGCACTCAATTCAGTTACGAAGGTGGCCTCGGCGGCCTCATGGAAGAGGTTGGCGCACCGCGAGATACCATTGAGCAAGGCGACAGCTCTTTTTAAGCAAGCGCCTCGGCGGGTCGAGCAATTCATCAACGAACTTTTCAGAAAAACGCGCCCGGCGCGAAGGGCGGCGACCTCAACTTTGAGGGCAACAGCGCCACCGACACGTTCCAGCGCCCGCGCACCATGTCAAACGCCGACGAAATGACCACCGGGTACGTCCCCGGCGGCGGCGTCATCGACGAGGCAACGGGTCGAGAAGAGCCTTCGGGGCATGCTTTGGTCACGGCGACCTGGTTTCTCGTTCGGTACGAACGGCTTCCTGTTGCCGCCCGAGCGGTCGAATGTCGTCTTGTCGTGCCTGCTTGATCGAGCGACATGAACGGGCCTTCAGCGCCTGGTCGGTGCGTTTGTTGATCGAAATGCCCACATTGAGGCTCGGAGGCTGGACGTGTGACTCGCATCACAGGTGTGTCAGCAATTTTACCGGCGCCATGGTGCTCATTGGCGTCGATCAGCCTTGCACCAAAGCTCGCTGAATTCACTAGCCGTCCTTCGGGTGCCCGCTTCACCACACGCATCCTGCTCCGTCGGCTGGGTCTCTCCGGCTGTCTGTCTGTGGAGGGTGTAGATTGCTACCTTCGCCTTCGGATCGTGGCAAGCGGCGGCGCCCATTACGCCTGATTTGAGCGCTCTACGGAGAAGCTATCGTACGAAAGTTTTGATTGGCTCGCGGCAATGACAATTGCGCTCCTGCCCGCCAGCGCCAACGCGGTGGAAATTGTCATTCATCATCACCATTGGCGCGCGATCGGGCCACAACTTTGTTCCCTTACCCCCGACGCGGTTGTTGAACTCAATGCCCTTGGACCGTACTGCTCGTCTCCCCGCGGTTCCTATCCCGCGCTGGTCTCCAATCAATTTTATTATTGGCCGTGGGGCTGGTCCCATGGCGGACGTCCCGGCGGGTGGGTCAGACATCCCTGGGGATGGTAAGGAATTCCGAGCAGCAAATTGCTCAAGCCATTTGCTACAGTTGTTGCAGCGGATTCGCCCCCCAGAAAGACCAAGGGCGGAGTAGAGTAAGTTACCGCAAGTCTTGGGATGCCCGACTTCCAAAAATCCTCCTCCGAGGCAAAGTGCCCGGCGCCCGATTTCGCTAACGTTCTCAGGATCGGCGGACTGGGCGTCTGGGCGCCACTTGTCCCATCAGAGCGACCAAAGTCCGGAGTAGTTACGGCTGCTTGGAATCCATCAACACGAAGAGCACGCGGCACGGTTCCTTGCCATGGTTGAGCCAAGCATGGTTAGTAGCCTGCTGCACGACAACGTCGCCGGTTTTGAGGTGCACTGTTTTATCGTCAAGCATCATATCGATTTCGCCTGACATGATGATGGCGTAGTCGACAGTGCGCGTACGGTGCTCCATCGGATTGGTCGGCGGGACACCGCGCGCCGGCGCCGCCGTGCCGACAACTTTCATCATGAAATTCGGGTTCATAGTTGCGAGCTTGGCGTCATCGACTGGAGGAAATTCGACGACGCGAAACACGGTTCCATTGTCCGGCGGTGAAATGCCAATCGGCCGTTTGCCGATGTCTTGCTGAGAGAATCCGGCCGGGCTGGAATCGGTCGCCCACAGCACGGCGCCCGGAATGCCAGACTTGCCTACTTGAAGAGGCACCTTGCTATCGAATAAGACGGTAGACTTGTTGTCGACATCGAGCGTGGTCACGATGCGGCGGATGTCACTCGCATTCGCGGCCGAGCAAATCGACGTCGTGATGACGATTGCACAGAGCGCTTTGCAAATCATAGTTCCCTCCCGTATATGTCTTGGCTATTCACGCCATTCGATGGCGCGGCACCACTTCATAATTGTGCATGATGCAACGTCGGTACTATACCACACCTGCTGGTGGGGTTGGGATATTCTGTGGGCGCGGGACGCATCCACCACGTCTGTGGCAAGTCGGTTTAGCTATCAATAACTGCCCCGGGTGATACGGCTGCCTTGACGTCGTTCACTGCCATCGATCAGCGACAAAGCAAAGGTCCTTCCGGTGGCGCGACGCTGCAGTTCTTGGCCGCGCGAAGCGGGAATACGGCGGTCCTAGCACGGGCGATGACTCGGCCGGATGCCATCCAGCGGGCATCTCTAATCCCTCCACCGGCTTAGGTCTGGGCGCTGGAGAGTGGCGGATGTCGAGCCGCGCCGCCGGATAAGGGCAAAGGTGCTGTCAAGTCCCCGGAAGCGAGAGTACATTAGAATGGATGGTTACCGGCTCGCCCGATCTGAAAGCGTTTTTGGTCGCAACACCTTTCTTCGGTGGTCTCTCGGATGCCAGCCTCGATCTCCTGACCTCGATGCTGGTCGAGCGCCGCTTCGACGCCGGTGCCACTGTGGTGGTGGAAGGAGAACCAGGGCGTTCTATGTTTATTGTTCACACCGGCGAGCTCGTGGTGGGCAAGCTCGGGGATTCCGGACGCATGATCCGCATTGCGGGTTTCGACCCTGGTGATTTCTTCGGTGAAATGACGCTCATCGAAATGCAGAACCGATCGGCGACCGTCATCGCGGAGCGCCCAACTGTGCTGTACGAGCTCACCGCCCGAGACCTTTACGCGTTCTACAAGGTCGATATCCACGCGTACGTGATGGTATTGCAGAATATAAACCGCGAGCTTTGTCGTCGGCTCCGCCGCGTCGACAATCGCGTTACCAAGTTGGCGGATGCATCACGGGAGTTGATGACGCAGACGAGCGTGCAAGCCCCGCGATCGACCTGACTCTTTCACGCCCGACCTTTGAAGCCCCCAGTGATCGTAGATCGAGAGATGGCGCGGACGATGCTTACACCGGCGACGCAACCAAGCACTATCAAGGCGCCGTGTAGCGTGAGATCGACGCCTTCCAGGCTTTTGGCGTGCGAGCCAAACGTCCGGAATTCAACGGATCACATAAGTCCGTCACAAAGGCGAGTGGCCTACAGCGATGCCGCTGATCCTTAGAACCCAGAGTGATCGGGTCGCGGTTCCATTCAGCGCTAGGTCCGCGCTCCGCTCCACCAGCGAGCTGTCGATCAACTACAAGACAAACCCTGCCGGAGCGGGCGCAGCATGCTTCCTATCTGGCCGAGGAAGAAAGGGAGCTTACAGCGGCGCTACGGGAAGTGCCGGAGGTGCGCTATTAACTTGCTGAGCGCGAGGGGAAGCGGCAGTCCAGGCGCGCCGAGCCGGCCACGATCACCTTTAATTTGTCAGCGCCCCGTTTTCGGCTGATCCGTTCACGAGCTCGGCTTCGCTGGCTTTACTGTATCATGCAGCTTCTTACCAGTTACCGGATGCAGCTTCTTGCCAGTTACCGGATGGTGCACTGCAGCAGCCGGCATAGCATTCTGCAGCTTTTTGCCAGTTACTGGATGATGCGTGGCAGCAGCTTCCACTGCGGAAATCGGGAGCAAAAAAAGTGCTGCAATTAAGATGATACGCATTTGTAGTCTCCTTTGCCCCTCCATCAACGATTATGACTTCGCAATATGAACGTGGCCTGAACGAGTCCTCTCCTGCTTACGGGGCAGACTCTAGTCTGGCCGGTTGAAAATAGGCGGACCCGAGCGGAGGGTCGGGGAGAGATTGAGGCCGCACATCGGGGAAAGTGGTAGGCTTCAATAAACGAAAATCCACATAAGTGATTGTACGCTGTACCGCGGGTTTATGGCGTGAGGAACGTTATTACTGCCCAAATTACGTATTCGGCAGGAAACGACCCTGTCTGGTTTGATGCGGCACCGCACCTAAGACACGCAAGCTTGCGACAACTGCCGCACACAAGCTCATACGGTGCGCCACAATTTGGGCATCCGGCAACGCTGCGGTGCGTGCACGCCTGGCTCCTGCCGGGTTAGCGCATCGATGCTCCAGAAAGGAGGGAACCCGGCTCCTGCGCCCGCGTTGTCGCTTCACCATTCTGATAGGAGAAGTAGAAATGATCACCATGAAGACTTTGGGCCTCGCAATCGGAATTGCATTTGCTGCTTCCTCGTTCGCGTCCGCCCAGCAGGGCAACGCTCCAGCCAATGCGGCTGCAAGTGGCGGCGCTGGCACCCATCAAAACAGCCTAAGGACCGGTAGCGGTGCTAATACGCAGAAGGTTCAGCGCAATCAGCAGGGGTACAGACAAGCGGCACGTGTACGGTCTCATCCGCGCATGCGCATGCAGGCGACAGCGGTGCACCATCATCCAGCACGCCTACGGCCTCATCCGCTGCACCACATGAAGCCTGGTCAATCGTGAGTACAAGGTTGATTGTGGCCGCCGTTGGATACGTCGCGCGACTGCGGCTCGGCTAGCTTTCGAGCATCGTGTCAAAAGGGCGGCGGGCCCGGTGGTGGTGACTCCACCGACCGCGGCGACGGGTCGGCTTGCACTCAAGGGGGAAGCCGCCCGCCACACCGCTAACTGGGTAACGCGCGTCGTAGTCCTTAGAGGGTCCTCCCGCCTTGATGCTGATGTTCGCTTCTGACACTTCGCCAAGGGGCGGTCGGCTCAGCAGAGCCGAGTCGCGGACGTAGAAATCTGAAAGCGCGGCGCGCCTTGCTGCGCGAGCTCGGGAATTGCGGATGCCGTCGCACGCCGGCTATCGCCAGTGCGAGGTCGAAATAGGCCTTGGTCCGGTCAGCGAAATTCTCCGCATTGCAGGGGCGCAGCTGGCCGGATTTTCCCGCCGATCTATAGTCGTTGTTGGTGTTCTCCGCGGCTGAGTTGACTGAGAGCAAAAATGCGGAAGCCGCAACGGCGCTAATGAAAAATCCTCGCGTCTCGAGCCGCCGGTCCCGCCGTTAAGGGCAAGGGCATGCAGCCGGGCTGAACCTCGGCTAGGCCGCGCCAGAGGGCTATGCACCGTGAAAAGTGTGTGCGGAAGTGAAATTTAATATGCTAGCAATTAGCTGCAGCCTGCTCGATGTCTAACAGCCTGTGGTGAACCGATGCAGCGCAAAATAATCATCTCTTGCGCGGTGACCGGCTCTGCTGACACACCTGCCCGAAATCCGGCCGTGCCGGTGACCCCCGAGCAGATCGCCAATTCAGCGATCGATGCGGCCAAAGCGGGCGCCGCCATCGTGCACATCCACGTGCGCGATCCGAAGACCGCCAAGCCGAGTATGGACAGGGCACTTTACCGCGAGGTTGTCGAGCGGATCAGAGCAAGCGACACCGACGTCCTTGTCAATCTCACGACCGGGCCGGGCGCCCGTTTTACGCACGACGATAGCGACCCCGCGAAACCAGGCGCCGAGAGCGTGCTCAAATCCCCCGAAGAGCGCGTGCGCCACGTGGTCGAACTCAAGCCCGACATTTGCAGCCTTGATATGGGTAGCCTCAACATGGGAGAACGTGTGTTTGTCAACACGCCGAAACATCTGCAGGCCATGGCGGCGGCGATCAAGGATGCTGGCGTGATGCCCGAACTTGAAGTGTTTGAGACCGGCCATCTGCTACTCGCGAAGCGTTTCATCGAAAGACGCTACGTCAAACCGCCGGGGCTGTTCCAAATCTGCCTCGGGATTTCCTGGGGTCAGCCAGCAACCACGGAGGCCATGGCCTACATGCGGAGCCTGCTACCTCCGGACTCCCCTTGGTTCGCCTTCGGAATTTCGCTGCATCAATTCCCAATGGTGGCTCAGACAATTCTGCTCGGCGGACATCCGCGCGTTGGGCTTGAAGACAACATATATCTGGGAAAGGGTAGGCTTGCGCCGAGCAATGCGGCGCTGGTCGAAAAGGCAGCCAAGATCATCGAAATTCTGGGTGATTGTGTCGCGACGGCCGCCGATGCACGGCAGATCCTTGGGTTGGCTACCGTCAAAGACTAAAGGCCTTCATCGAGAAGCAAGTCCAACTTCAGCATCATCGGTCGGCAGAGCAGCGTTGATCGCGATCGGCGCCGATTGGCACGGCAGACAGCAGGTGCTCCCCATCGATCAAGCCAACGGAGCGAGCGCTCCAAGCTGAAGGGATTTTCCTGAAGGGATCGCGGCCTCAAGGGCGCGCCCAATTTTTGAAGATCTTGGATGCACATCGCCGGCCCGGACCCACAGCGGGCGCTTCGATGCCGCCCATGTGTTCGATATGCTGCGCCGGCCGCCCGCGCAGGTAGCCGCCAGCACAATCGAAGCTGCAGCGCGCAGCTCACCACCTCATTACGCGCCTCGGTCTCATCAGCCGTCAGCTGCCGACGCTCATCAAAGGCTCGCCTCGCTCACCCTCCAGCCTCAACCCGACCGAGGCGGAGCAGCAAAAGAAGCGTGACGTAGAGCTCCTCGCGTCCTTGTCGGGAGGGGAAGTCGTCACGGCAGCGGCCTTCGCGTGACTACGCCGCCTTGCGCATTCGACAGGAGTGGCGCCGGTGACCGAGCGCTCAGGCAAGACCTGCATTATCCAGACGCCGGGGCGGTGAGCTTGCAAAGAATGATCGGCAGTCGTACGGCCGCTCGGGGGATTGACGGTCGCATGGACCTGCACTGCATCGATGCGCCAGAAAGCAATGTCGCTCACCGTGGTTCACCTGCGAATGTCTGCTGCAATACCGCTAGTCGGTTGAGCGCTGCTGGCGCTAGCGGGCCCTTTTGCGCGGCGGAGAGGGCATCCTCGAACTGCTCCGGCGATGCCATACCCACGAGGATGGTGCCCACCGCTGGATGAGAGAGCGCAAACCGAATAGCAGCCTCGGCCAGAGTCGCCGCAAATCCTTCCTTGATCAACGGCAGCAAACGGCGAGCGCGCTGGAGATCGGCATCATAGCTTGCCCCTGATCCGATGGGTTCGGGCGGAGGGCTGGCAATCCGATGGCGATGATACGAGCCGACCAGCGCACCACCGGCAAGCACTCGGATGCCGATGACGCCCACCCCAGCCATCCTGGTACGGTCGAAGAGCCGTCCGTAATCCTGTGCTGGATAATTGAGAGGCAGCGCTACTGCGGCGGAGGGATTGAGCATGTTGTAGACCACCTGGGCGCTCTCGAAGGCGCGCGTCTCCATCACCTGATGCAGCGTCTCCGTATCGCCGACCCCGGTAAGCCCGAGGAAGCGGGTCTTGCCCTGCTGGCGCAGCCTCTCAAACGCCGGCAGCACTTCGCCGAGCACCTGTCTGGCAGTGAGTGCTGCTCCACCGCCGGTCTCGGTGATTGCATTGTGCAGGTGAAAGATGTCGACACAATCGAGGCGAAGTCGCCTCATACTGTCTTGCAGCGACTTCGTGATGGCGCCGGCAATACGGTCGAAGTCACAAGAGGCTAACCGCACCTTGGTGCCCACGACCACGTTGGTCGGCTGGAGCTTTTGCAAGATGCGCCCAAGATTTTTTTCAGATTCGCCGTTGCCATATTGCACTGCGGTGTCGAAGTAGTTGATGCCGGCGTCAATTGCCCGTGCGATGGTTCGCTCCTGATCGCCCGGATCGCCGCGCACCATCAGTCCGCCGACCGCGCCGCAACCGAAGCCAAGCGCCGACAGCTTCATCCCCGTGCGCCCGAACAGCCGCTCTTCCATCGCTATTCCCCGTGCCAGCCGAGCAAGTAGAGGGACTCACTTATCGGCGCCGCTCTCGCAAAAATCAACTGAAGGGTCAGGGCAGACCACGACGTCCGTCTTCCCGCTCTGACCTCCTCTTGCACAGGTCCGTTGCTTACCCTAAGCGACTGTTCGAGCGCAAAACTCGTTTGTCGCGTTGCCATTCGCGTCGTTATGCCAAGCAGCCAACGGCACATCCAAACATCAATAAGGGCCTGTCAACGGCGTCGGTGTTGATATATCCTAGTAGGGCGGCGGGATGCGCTGCGCCCCGCATAATTGGAACAGGAGGAAATTTCCATGGCCAAACTCCGTCATTTGGCAATCCAGGTTCCCGATCTTGAAAGGGCCGCCGCCTTCTACGAGCGCTGCTTCGATATGAAGCGTGTCAACAAGGTGAGCGCTCCAATCGGAGACGCCGTGGTACTATCGGACGGCGTGATGAATTTGACACTGCTCAATTTCCCCGAAGGCGCAAAGGGCATCGTAAACGGGCCAAAGTGGGCGGGCCTGCATCATTTTGGCTTCGTGGTCGATGATCTCGATGCCTCACAGAAAAAGGTCGAAACAGAAGGCGGCCAATTCTTCATGAAACTGCCAAGCCTTCCTGGAGTAGATGCGGAGTCCAAGTTCAAGGATCCGAATGGTGTCGTGTTCGACATGTCCGAACACGACTGGCAGCAGGCAAAGTCACAAACATAGGCGAGCAGTCTGGCGCAGTCGGCGCAGTCCGGAGCTGACGGCCCCGGCGCGATAGTGCATGCCAGTTTTGAAGCGCCGGCGGCTCGATCATGATGCGTCGACTTGCAGCAGCTCACTGACAGCTCAACGGCACCGCCTTCTCCGTCACTACTTAGAGCCGCCCAGAACCGTGCGTAACACTCTCATGTTACACGGCTCCCATCAGGCAAACGTACCGATCATGCCCATCCGCCAGTGTACAAACAGACTCGCGTTCTCACGGGCTATCTTTCTAAGCAGGCGCCCGCCACGAATTGTTCCGTCCTTAAGGCGCTTGAATTTCCGTATCGCCCACGCCAGAAGCGTTTGATTGACGTATCTGGGGTAAGGCATTACTCGTGTACTGGTAATCATTATCGATAATCAAGCTTCTAGTTCTTGCCTATGCGTCGAAGGACTTCGTGTGCGAAATTCGAAAGCGTGTCGTCGCGCGCTCCCATGATCACAATTCGATCGCCACGCCGGGCCAGCCTAACCAGAGCGTCGCCGCAGCTGCCCCGGTCTGGAAACGCAAAGGCATGACAACCATGCCGTTCAATGTCGCAAATAAGCTCGCGGCTTCCAATGCTGCGGTCGACAGTACCACCGAAATAAATGGGCTCCGGCATGACGAGAACGTCATCATCGTTCAACCCGCGCACAAAGCAATCCACCAAGGCGTGCCTCATCAGACGAATCGGGGAGTAGCCATGAGGTTGAAACATCAGAAGTAGTCGGCCCGGAAACGCGTGCAAGGTTTGGAGCGTAGCGGCAATCTTTTCGGGGTTATGGGCAAAGTCATCGATGACGGTGATCTCGTTGGCAGTGCCGACGACCTCTAATCGTCGCCGAATCCCGCTGAACTCGCCCAGATGCGAAGCAGCCTCCGCGAGGCCAACGCCATAAACCTTCGAGACACACAATGCGGCAAGGGCGTTTGAGGCGTTATGCAGCCCCGGAACTTTCAGGTCTACCGTGGCGGTTTCACCGGTCTCGCGCGCGTTTACCTGGAACGAGATTCCAGTCGGCCCGAGCATTAGAGCTGAGGCGAAAAGATCGGCTGGTTTAGAACCCATCGTGCGGATCTCCCGCAACGGTCTTCGCAGAGTGCCTTCGCGAATCCGGCGTCCCGCGCGCAGACTGTAGGTAACTGCCTCTACCGGCTTCAGATCGGCAGCGAGCGATGCAGTTTCCGCATTATCGAGGTTCAGTACCGCCGTTTGCGCACTGGCGATGAAGCCGCCGAAAAGGCTCCGCAACTCGTCGAGCGGCTTGTGGTCAAGCGAGATATTGTTGACGACCGCCACGCGTGGCTTAAAAAAAGCAATCGAGCCGTCGCTCTCGTCGACTTCGCTGACGAAAATATCCCCGGCGCCTACACGAGCGCTGGCAAACGGCGAACCTGAGTTGATGAAGTTCTTCATATCAGCGCCGTTCACAATTGTTGGGCTTTTTCCAGCGCGGTGCAAAATCCACCCGATCATGCCGACGGTGGTGGACTTGCCGCTAGTGCCGGCTACTCCGGCGCTAAGGGCAGCGTGGTTGAAGAGTTGGGCGAGAAGTTTTGCGCGTGTCACGACGGTGGCGCCCACCCGACGCGCAGCCTGCACGTCGGGGACGGTCTCCTCGACTGCGGCGGAGATGACCAGGATCTGACTGTCGCGGCGAATTCCGGTGCCATCTTGCGGATGGAGCACTATGCCCCGCGCGCGCAAGAAATCAAATCTCTCGGTGTTGCGTCCCTGGTCGAGCGCGCGGTCAGAACCCTCGACACGTCCGCCCCCAGCCTGGATGATCAATGCGAGGGGAGTCATGCCGCTACCACCGATGCCACAGAAATAGTAATCTCCAGGTTGGGACATCGGCGGAATCTACAAGCATCGCCGGTGAGGGACAACTCGATCGGGGCGCTCACATGAGCACGGAGAGATGCAAGATTGGCGTCGTCGCGCCGGCCTCACGCATGTCTCCAGAGGTCGCCACGAGTGTACCGGCCTTGGCCAAGCGTCTTTATCCGGGACGGACCCCCGACATCGTCTTCCACCCGCAATGCTTTGCGTCACACGGACATTTCGCGGGCGATGACGAAGCTCGCGCGCAGGCTTTCCTCGACATCGCCAATGACGGAAGCTACGACGCGGTGTGGTTCGCGCGCGGCGGATACGGATCGTGCCGCGTGGTCGAGTTGATCATGTCGCGGTTGATGCAGCCCTCCAGGCGAAAGGCCTATGTTGGTTACAGTGATGCTGGCATGCTGCTTGCCGCTTTGTATCGGGCCGGATTTACCGCCGTGGCACACGGCCCCGTCGCGCAGGACATCCTTCGGCACGGAGGGGATGCAGCGGTTGCGCGGACACTCGCCTGGATGATTGATCGAGCGCCAGAGGCGCTCGAGCCAACTGTCGACGGCGCGAAGAAAATCGCGGCGTTCAACATCACCGTGCTCAGCCACCTGCTGGGCACCCCACTGGAACCCGACCTCGACGGACATGTGCTCATGTTGGAAGAGGTCGGGGAAGCTATGTACAGAATCGATCGATCCCTGTTTCATATCACCAGCAACCAAAACGTCCAACGCGTCTCGGGCATTATGCTCGGCCGTTGCAGCAACATCACACCGAATGCACCAGAATTCGGAATGAACGAGGAGGATGTCGCCCAATACTGGTGCCGCAAGGCCGGGATTCCCTGGTTGGGACGCGCCGACATTGGGCATGACACTGATAACAAGATCGTACCGTTCGGTGCCCCAGCTATGACGGCCTACGCAAGTGGCCCCGAGCGCATCATCGGTCGCCAATTGCGCTCGCGGACCGCCGCACAACGTCCGTGCCTGCCAATCAAAGCCCCGGTCGACCAAAGTGGCTAGCTAGCAAGATGAATGAGACGGTCATCGGCGCTAGCGGCGAACACATGTCGCTGCCGCTCAAGCTAGCGCAGCAACTCGCCGGCTTCAGCGAGGTTGCCGCGCTGATGTGTCAATGCTACATGCAGACATCGCGGCATCTGTGTCGGCCTCCGATCACGGCAATATTGCCGTCTATGGCCATCTGGAAGCGGCACTCTTCATACCCCTAAGCGGCTAGGCGAACTTGTAAGTTCAGCGGGCTGTTCAGCAGCACCAGCGCCTTGATGAATGCCAAGGCATCTGGATGCGATCAAGCTCCAACGCTTCAAGGTCGGGCAAGCTGCTTACGCCCGCCAAGCCCGAACAGATCAGTACGACGCTTCAGGACAGCAGTCGATCTCAGGCGCGTGCTTCGAAAATCATGTTGAAGGGCGTCTCCGCAGCGCGGCGGAAATGAGTGAAGCCGGCGTCGGTGACAACCTGATGTAACCGACGCTCGCCGGCCTGCGCACCCAGGCCGAGCGCGACCTGAGGCAGGGGCACAGATAAAAGTAGAAGCGCCGTAGAACACGCGGCCGACCGGATTGAGATTGTCCTTAAGATTGTCATGCGCAAACGGCTCGACGATCATCCAAGCACCGTCCTGCGCCAGGCTTGTTTCACGTGCTTGCCGGCGCCGACTGGGTCGCCCATATCGTGCAGGCAATCGAAAAACGCGACAAGATCGTACCTATTGCCCGCAAAATGCTTGGCGGAAGCCCGCTCGAAGGTGATGCGGTCGCCGACGCCGGCTTTCTTCGCCAGGGTTGCTGCGCGGTCAAGAGAGGGTTGGTGGTAGTCGAAGCCGAAGAATTTCGATTTCGGATAGGCCTGTGCCATGACTATTGTCGAAGCACCATGGGCGCATCCGACATCGCCCACCTTGGCACCGGCTCTCAGTTTCGTCTCAACGGCATCGAGGGAGGTATCCAGTTCTGAACCAAGTTGGCGCTGTAGCCTGGCCTGAAGAAACGGTCGGTGCCGGAGAAAAGGCATTTTGAATCCTCGTGCCACCCAACGCCCTTGCCTGTGCGGAAAGCCTCGGCGACCTTAGGTTCATCGAGCGCTCGCACTGCACCCGACCGAGAGCGGCCGCCCGGTAAGGGAGCGCCACGCGCGCGAGGGCGAGCGGCACTTTAATCAACCCGATGATACGAGGTGAAATAAATTTCGACTGGCGAGCAGAAAAGGCTTGCGTGGGAAATTACCCTTTAGACACTTCCCACAAATGCCATTTGCTCATCGGACGACAAATCCGCTCGCCCACTCATTCCGACGTGGGACGAGCATCGCAAGCTGTCACAGTGATATCGGTGCGCAGTCGGCTTCAGTGGTGCCAAAACAGCGCGAGCAAAAGGACTATAGGCAACGGCACTCCCAGCAGCCACAATAGCAGGCCCCGTCCCAATCCCATGAGCAACCTCCATCAAGTCGGAATTTCTCTAATGCGAGAGGAGGACCAAGATTATGATGATGGGTATCGGCACTCCTAGCAACCACAGCAGAATTGGCATGGGGTTCTCCCTACCCGACCCGCGGAACAAGCTTGCGGTCGTTCCAAGTGCCATCGCGGTACTGTCCGCCTTCGACTGCAGCCAAACTTGCGGCGAAAGCACCAAAGAGAAGAGCTGCAGTCATCCAGAAGGCTAGTTTCATTGCATTCTGACGGCTGCGATCAATTGAGGCCTTCGTTTCGTTGACGACCTCATCCACGCGCTTTTCGGCATCGGCCTCGCTCATGCCAGTCTTCGCGGCGATCAGATGCGCGACATAGGTTCTGTCGGCCGGAGCCAAGCCCCTGCCTTCGGTGAAGCTCGCCGTCCATAATCTCGCGACCTCGCCGCGCGTCGCGCCGTCGTTCTGCGAGCCCGAAGCGGCCGCGGGTGCGGTTCCGCCACGGAACAGTTTATCCACGAAAACCGCGTACGGATTCCCACTTTGGGCGCTCGATCCGCCTGCGCTTAGCCCTGAAACGGCGCTGCCGACAAGGTGAGCACTGGCGGCACCGAGCAAGCTCGCGCTTAGCACCGTTGCCAAAGCCCATGCTATCAGTCCGTGGGCGCTGTCGCGGAAGAAAGTTTCGTTCGTGTGAATATCCGACCATTTGGAGCGCAACCGCGAGGCCAAATATCCCCCAATTGCCGAGGACATGATTGCGACCATTAGCAAATAGGCACCGGTGATATTGGTGAAGGCGGATCCGGAAACGCCGGCCCCCGACCAGGGCGACACGGTGGCGAGGCCCAGCCCCGCGCCGAGGGCTAGCAGCGCCAGCGAAAGAGCTGCGGCAACGATGGCGCCGGCCACTATGCTCGCCCACGAAACATCCGCGAGCAAATCGGCCGAGACGGACCTCTCCGTCCTAACGGCAGCTTCCATGACGATTCCTCCCGGAAAATGTTTCGTCACAAAACAAACACAGGGCCGAATTAAAGGTTCCGATCATCACATGGAGCAACGAGCGGCCAAGCCTGAATTGAAGATCGAACCGTGGAACCCTTGAAAATCCGTCTTAGGCCGGTGCTATCAAAGGCCTTGAATATTCATTGACCTTGGACTTTGGAACAAGAACGATCTTTGAACTCGGGGATCTAGGCCACCCGAACCAGGCCATCCAAGAAAACAGGACGGCTCTGGAGCGAAGCAACGGATGTTGCGCGCCTGGGATCGCGTTTGAGCTATTTTCCTGTCAGAGAAGGGGCTTGCCTCCTGTGACTGCGATAGTCGCGCCTGAGACGTAGCTCGATAGTGGATCGGCCAACATGACAAAGGCGGTCGCTAATTCGGCAGGTTGGCCCGGACGTTTCATTGGAACATTTTTTCCGAATTCAGCCACCGCGTCGTCCGACATGGTCGAGGGAATGAGCGGAGTCCAGATCGGCCCCGGCGCAACGGCATTCGCACGAATGCCCTTTTCGGCGAGAAGCTGCGCGAGACCCGCCGTGAAGTTTTGAATGGCCCCTTTGGTCGTCGCATAGGCGAGCAGGGTTGGATTGGGCGTGTCCGCATTGATCGAAGCGGTGTTGATGATCGCAGCGCCTTTGGCCATGTGTGGCACGGCGGCTTTGGCCAGGTAGAACATGGCGTGGACGTTGACGCGGAAAGTGTTATCCCACTCCTCGTCCGAAATATCCTCGATCGACTTAAAGCTGGCCTGGTGGGCGGCATTGTTGACAAGGATGTCGATCCCGCCGAGCTCATTAACGGCTTTGTCGATGATCGCGCGGCAGTGCTCAGGCGACGCGATATCGCCAGGCATCAGTATCGCCTTGCGGCCCGCTTCCTTGACGACCCGCTGCGTCTCCTGCGCGTCATCGTGCTCGTTGAGATAGGCAATTAGCAGGTCGGCACCTTCGCGGGCGAAGGCAATCGCCACGGCGCGGCCGATGCCGCTGTCGCCGCCAGTGATGATTGCCTTCTTGCCTTTGAGCTTGCCGGAACCGCGATAACTGTCCTCGCCATGATCGGGCTTCGGCCGCATGGACGCCGTAGCGCCGGGCATGGGCTGCTGCTGAGGGGGAAAGGGCGGTTTCGGATGCTCGTTCATGGTAAACTCACTTGGAAAAGCTACGCAGCCTCAGCGTGTCGATTAACCTCGCTTTCCGCGAGCTTCGTTAGGGCTTCGTCAGTCTTCTTTTCCTCGGCGAGCGTCGCCTCAAGCAGCCGGACAGCCTCGTCGAAGCCAAGCTCGGCCGCCCAGGTCTTGAGCGTCCCGTAACGGGCGATCTCGTAATGTTCGACGGCCTGGGCCGCGGCGAGCAGGCCAGCGTCGAGTGCCGGCTTGCCCTTAAACTCCTTCATCACGTCTTGGCCTTCTGCGATGATGCCGAGGATGGCTTCGCAGGTTTTTCCGCGCGGTGTTTCATCGATCTCGCCAAATACCTGTTCGAGGCGCGCGACATGCTCTTCAGTTTCTTGCTCGTGCTTTTCGAAGGCAGCCTTCAGTTCGCCTGAGTGTGCGGCCTTCGCCATCTTCGGCAGCGCGTTGAGGATCTTCTTCTCGGCAAAGAAAATGTCCTTGAGGGTCTCATGGAAAAGCTCGTTTAGGTTTTTCTCCGACATCGTACGCTCCATTCATTTCCAGCTCGAAGCCTGGCGGTTGGCTACTTCGCGCAAGGATCGCTATTCGCCAGCCTTTTGTTACGGCAGGCCGATTGGCAGGCGCACCCGCGCTCCTTCGGGGAAGGACGCCCCCGGCCAAGGCGGCTCGAGACGCCCGCCGGGTGCGCGAGAACCGCTGCCAGTGCATCCGTGGCGGCGGACCTGTGCCCTGAACGCGGTGCAGGACACGATGTTCCCACGGGCACGCCGTAATTGGGAGGGTTTTTCGCAAGCGGCGGACCTAATGTTCGTCAGCGCCAGGCTTGCGCGAATAGGCAACATTCCGGACGGCCGCCGCGGCATTGCGATCCGGCAGCACTTCTGTGGGTGGATAACGTCACTCCGGGTGGCACCATCAGCCCCGCAAATGATTCCGCAGAGCAGGCTTGCGCTGGCAGCTAGCTCTAGGCCGAGTTTTCGTGAAAACTTCGGTCTAGATCGGCAGCCGTCAGAGCGAGCAGAACAGCCGCAGCCTGACAAAAGAATACGCCGCCTCGGGTGGCTTATAGTACTAAAGTTAGATAGCTCGCGTCCTCAGCACTGCCAGCGCGACAGAATGGTTTCTGCGTCGGCCGTCTCGATCTGCTCGCTGTAGCGAGTATGGTAGAGCCGCATGAGCATGTCGTGGCCCTCGTCCGACGAACTGCATACGGCATCGCGCACGACGATGACGCGGTAGCCGAGGTCGACAGCAGCAAGAACAGTCGCCAGCACGCACACGTCCGTTTCCGACCCGGAAATGACCAATGCATCCGCCTGCCGCTCGCGCAGATGCGCCGCCAAGGTCGGCGCGGCGAACGCCGAATAGCGCGTTTTATCGATGACCGTGGCAGGAGGACATAAGGCCGCCAATGGGGGCATCAGCTCCAGCAAACCGGGATCAAGACATTCGCGGGTCGCCGTCCGCCAGCGCGCATAGTAACGGCGCCACATGCCGGGCAGCTCCGCCGGGTTCCGGGGCGGAATAAAGCGGGTGAAGACGGTTCGGGCCGGATGGCGCGTTGCGATTGTAGCGACCACCGGCAACACCCGCTCCATCCATGGCGTGGGCCAGGGACCATCAGCAGAAAAGAGCCGCTGCATGTCCATGCAAAGATGGACGCTTCGCTCGGTCAACGCCAATGGCAGCAAAGTATCTCCCATAAACTGTTCGCCACCGTTCGCGTCAGAGCCGGCGCCGCACGATCCAGGCCAGCACGGAAATCGTGAGCCACGCTGCCGTCCCCAGGACAAGTGCCAACCCCGCTGACTGCTCTATCAGCAACCAGATAACGACCGCGAATGCCGCGAGGCCCACGCTACCGAGCATGGCGCCCATGGCATCGAGCGCGGCCGTTTCCTTGCCTCGCCGCGCCCCGGCAACGCCGGCTTTCTCCTTACGCTCGCGCACGTGCTTTTCAATGAGCGTCGCGCACGCGGGAAAAATCACCGGAAATGCGAGGAAGAGTCCGCCAACAACAGGGCCGAAGCGCGCGGCAATGAGGCCGGCAACCACCGTCATCGCGCCACCCAGCACAAACCTGATTGCGTACTCGTACCAGCGGATGTCGCGTAAGCCGGACGGATGGAGCCGGACGATCATGACAGGCCAAACAATACATACCAGCCGCCGAACGCGACCGCGAACCAAATTGGGAGGGCCAAGATGGTCGCAGCCAAGGACGGCATCATAAATTTCTTCAACAAGACGCAAACCGCCCAACTATAGGCGGAAAGAGCGAATGCGCCGACAATCATCGAGCGGCCCTCCACCGCCGCAAAGGCTGCTCCTTCCTTGGATAAAGTCAACATGAGCGTCGCGAGCGCGATCGATGGCGCGGCGCCGAAAAGGCCGGCAAAGCTTTTCGGGCGCAGCGCGTCGCCCAACGCCGCGAACCCCGAAACTGCGATTCCGCCTGCGACAAAGCGTAAGAGATATTCGAGCATCGCGTTCTGAAAGGAATATTACCTCAGATAACGTTTGAATGCCGAATTCGGTCCAGGTGTTATCCTCGCCGCCCGAGATGCTAGGTTCCAATTCCTCCTCCGCCTGAAAAGCAGAAGGGCCGCCCCACGGGGCTTCTTTGACAGAGCCGCGTCGCCCTTTCCGGCTTCGTGGCTTTTCGGGGTCATTCGCAAAGCTGCTGCCCTGCCGCCCCTGGTTGCTGCGAGCTTGATGTTGCTCGCAGTGGCTATGAGGGCAGGCTCTGGTACCAAGTTGAAGCGAAGGAATGTGCGAGCGGCGCGAGGAAACGCATCACTTATTTACGCCAAAGTCACAACGTCGGCAGCCGTTCCTCATGTTTTGAAAGCTTTTCACCCACGGTCAGTGCACTCGGGTGCACGGGCCGGGCTATTTGTACGGAAGTCCGCCGAAGCATTCGATCCGTTTCCTTCTGGACGCGCGGCGCATCCGAGAACGTGTGACCGCTTGCGGCGAATCCGTTCGATCCAAGCGCGCAGCCGCCGGCACATCTTGGCGAGGCTCGAAATTACTTTGATATTTTCCGAATCCGAACGCCTGCGCGCCGAGCAGCAGGCGTGCTCGAAGATGAGGGCGCGTCCCGGAAATATTCGTTCGAAGGCAATGCTCTGTAGCGGCCTTCGCAGCCAGGCGGGCTCGCCGACCAATTCCAAACCGCCGCATCAGCGTTCCAAGTCGACGTTCTTGGTCTCGGGTGTACGCAGGATGGCAATAATCGCCGCGATCGCGTAGAGCATGACGTAGGCACCGATATATGGATAAGCTTCTTTTACTCCGTAGGCGCTCAGGATGTGGCCCGCAACGATTGGGATGAGCCCGCCGCCGTAGACCTGAGCGATCTGATAGGCGGCGCTGGCCCCCGAGGCGCGATACCGGGTGGGAAAATTTTCGGTGTAGAAGCTCGGAATAGCGCCGTAACCGAAGCCAAAGACGAATCCAAATCCGATAATGTCTGCGATCAACGCGAGCAAAATATTTCCAGTGTTCACCAGATAAAAGTAGGGAATGGCGAATATCAGAAAGACCACCGCGGCGGTCAACAGGATGGTCCGTCGGTTAATGTAATCGGCGAGAATAGATCCGACGACCATGAACCCCAGCATGAAAGCGGCAGCGACCAGCCCGATGAGCTCCGGCGTGTTCCCGGTAAAGCCGACCGCTTTCATGTAGCTCGTGCCGAAAACGAAATAGAGGAAGAATGCGCCGCCGAACATCGCATTCACTAGGGACGTCCGCAATATTGTCAGCGGCATTTCGCGCCACACCTGGCTGGAGGGATATTTGAGAGTGGCGCTCTGCGTCTTGTGCTGCTCGAATAAGAAGCTGTCCATGGTACGCGTCCGGATGATGAGACCGACGATCGCCACCAGGAAGCCAAGAACGAAGAAGATGCGCCAGCCCCAAGCGGAGAAGCTCGTCGGCGTCATCAAGGACTTGACGATGATCACCGACCCGAAACCCAGTATCAGCCCGATCGGGATCGCAAACCCGACCCAGGCGCCCCAAAACGCGCGGAACTTCGAGCGCGACGCCTGCTCTACTACCCACGTCGAGGCGGTGCCGAACTCGGCGCCGAAGCTGATCCCTTGCAGCAGGCGGAAAAAGATCAGTAGCGCCGGGGCGAGGACACCGATGCTGTCGTAGGTCGGCGTTAGCCCGATCAACAGCGTGCTGACGCCCATGAGCACCAGAGCATAAACCATGGCGTCCTTGCGTCCCTGGCGGTCGGCGATGTGGCCGAAGATGAGGGCGCCTATCGGCCGGATGATGATGCCTAGGCCATAAACCGTGATCGCTGCAGCCACGGCCGCGAGGCCCCTCTCCTTAAAGAAAATGCCGCCCCATACGGTCGCGGCGATCACGCCGGTGACCAAAAAGTCGTATTGCTCGATAATCGAGCCGATGATGCTGGCCAGCGCGACTTGGTAAATTTGCCGCTGACTCGGGCCTGCGGTTACGTCGCTCATCCCCGTTTCCCCTATCCACGAACTCCGATGATCTTGCTTGATATCCTCTTGCGATTATTGCAAGTGCGCATCCTGTTCGCCAGGTATCTTAACTATTTTAGTGTCAGCCGATGCAAGATGGCTGGATCATTTGCAGGTGCAGCCAGGATGGCCAAGCACCCGCGGATCTCCCTAGCCTGCGCGACCGCTTGTGCACGTCGACAGCCTGGTACCGTTCGGCGATAGTGATTTCACTCTAGCCGAGCGAAGGAGCGATAAAGATGGTTGAGCATATCCTGGGGCCGCTCTACTACGAGCGAATGGGGCGCAAGGGCCCGATCATGGCATTCATTCATCCCAACCCAATGGACCAGTCCTGCTGGATCTTTCAGATGGCGCACTTTTCCACTTGGTACCGCTGCATCGCCATTGACATTCCTGGCTACGGCCGCTCGCCCAAGGCAATCAAGGGTCTCACCATGGTGGACATGGCCACGGCAAGTTGGGAAGCGATCGCCGACGCATTCGGCTCTATTGAGTCCGCGATTCTGGTAGGCTGTTCGGTCGGCTCAGCCATTCTTCCCTACATGTATCATCAACATCCGACAAGGACGTCCGCGCTCGTGCTGTCGGGCACAGGCTATACCCCAGGCAAAGAATTTGCGAAGCGCCGAATTGATGCCTATACGGCGAACGGCATCGATTATCGCTGGGCCTACACCTTCGAGGGCTTAAGCCCGGCGTTCCGCGCGTCGCCGCTCGCGCATTTCTTTGCCGACATTTTTACTGAACGTAACGTAACGGCCGATCTCGACACCATTCTCTATCAGTTCCAGGCGTTGCAAAAACCCGATCCTGAGGGCCATCACGAGCGTATCTCTTGTCCTACGACGATCCTCACGGGCAGTGAGGATGGCGCGCATCAGAGCGCGTTCCCGCTACAAGCCCGGATACCAAATTGCGAACTGAAGGTCCTCCCGGGCGCGGGTCATGCATGCCAGATGGAGCAGCCTTGGCTATTCGACCGATTCATGATCGACTTCCTAACGCGGCACGGACTGTTTCCATGTGCCGGTGTGACGGCAACCTCATGATTGTGGGGAACAGCCTGTCCTGGACGGTAAGCCGAATTTGCAATGGAACCGGTGACGGAGCCGCCGAGCGCAGCTGTGACATGCTTGGCGCTCGCGGTCGTCAGCAATACAGATGCATGGCAGGACGTGCGACTGCGACAGACTTGTTCTTCTTGCCGGATAGTGGCGAATGAGTGCACCGAAATCTGAATAGAGACTTGGCTGGACGCAGCCGCTGACGTAGGCGTGACTAAAAGTTTGACTTTCACTGAGCACGCGGAGCACTGTACGCGCGCAAAGAACAGACTGATGTCACAGTCTCGGATCAACGTGCGTTCTCAGTTGCCCGCCACCTCACGGAATGGCCGCTGCCCTGATCACGCTGCTGTGTACCATCTGCCGCTGAGAAGCTTCCCTGACCGGGATGAATGGGGGAGAGAGCATGCCACCACTGCCCGCTACGAGGAGAGTTCGACGACACGCGACTATCTAATAATGCAGAGGTCTCAGGCATCGCCGTCGGCGAGAGAAAAGGAATTCCTCGGCAGTTCCGACGATGCCCTCGGTCGCTTGCGGCGCATCTTCTGCAAACCCATGGAGATTTGGCTCCGGGAATGAGCCCAAGCTCATTGCAGCGGATGAGAATGGCGCAGTGGACGCAGATACGTTCAAGGGCGCTGTTACATTCGATGAGCTGAAAATCGGCCCAGAAAACATGCCCTCGTCGCACGATGGTCGCGGATTGCTTCGAGACGCAAACGGGGATCTTGCGTTTCCGTGAGAGCTCGAATTATCACAAACCAGTTATGAAGCATTTGGTTCTGTTGGCCCAGGTCGCTTTCGTCACGCTCGTGATCGGATTGTGGGCCGTGGGCTCCTGGATCGGCGTATTTGACCCGGCCCTTCTTCCGCCGCCGGGAAAGGTCGCTCTCGCGCTCGCAGCACTTCTGCGCAGCAGTGATTTTCTTGCCGACTCTCTCGACACAGTCATACGGGTGATCGCCGCGTTCGCCATTGGCGCGCCGATTGCGCTAGCCGTTGGCTTTGTCATGGGTGAGAACATTGCCGTGGGGCGTTCGCTGTTGCCCATCTTCAATCTCGTGCTATCGGTGCCGCAGTCGATCTTTCTTCCACTATTCGTCCTCCTCCTCGGCCTGGGCTTTACTGAAAAGCTGGTCTTCGGCATAACTCACGTCTTCTTCGTGGTTGCCATCAACGCCATGGCGGCCGTGCGTCAAGTGCCGCACGGCCAAGTCATGCTGGCACGCTCGTTCGGCGCCGGCAGGCTCAGGATTTACCGATCTATCTATGTGCGCTCCATGGCGCCACAGGTCGTGACCGGACTTCGGCTTGGGATCATCTTCGCCATCATCGGAATCTTGCTTGCCGAAATGTATGCCTCACGAACCGGTCTCGGTGTGCTGCTGTTGCGCTGGGGCAAATCCTACACCGTCGACAAGCTGATGGCGGCGACCGTGCTCATATCGCTGGCGACCATAGCCATCAACGAGGCGATGCGAATCTGGGAAGTTCACGTGGGACGCTGGCGGAGCGTTGCGGGGAATCGATGAGTTCGGGCCGGCGAGTCGTCATCGAAGCGCGCGGGCTCCGTAAGGTCTACGGAATCGACCGGGCGCCAATTGTCGCCGTACAAGGCATTTCGTTTGCCGTCGAAGAAGGCAGCTTTGTATCTCTGGTGGGGCCGAGCGGATGTGGAAAATCAACGCTCCTGCAGATGCTGGCCGGCCTAGTGCCAAGCACCTCGGGGGAAGTCCTGGTTGACGGCGTCGCGGTGCGCAAGCCGGCCCCGGAAAAGATTTCCGTGATGTTCCAGGATGCCACTCTTCTGCCGTGGAAACGGGTCTCCGAGAACGTCGAGTTTCCGCTAGAAATTCGCGGCGTGAAGCCGATTGAGCGACGCCAGCGTACGGCCGCAATGCTGTCGCTGGTTGGCTTATCGGAATTCGCCGAACGCTATCCGCACGAACTGTCAGGGGGAATGCGGCAGCGGGTGTCGATCGCGCGGGCATTGGCGCCCGATCCCCGCATCATGCTCATGGACGAACCATTCGGCGCCCTTGACGAACAGACCCGCATCAAGATGGGCCACGAGCTCTTGCGGATCTGGGAAAAGACCGGCAAGACTATCTTCTTTATCACCCATAGCCTCACCGAGGCCCTTTTCCTGGCCGATGTCGTCCTGGTGATGAGCCATCGTCCGGGGCAGATCGTGGGCACAGTTAAGGCCGACCTGCCGCGCCCGCGCAGCTACGAGATCATTGGCAGCGCCGAGTTCGGCGCCAAGCGCAATCGGATCTGGAAACTGATCAGCCACGATGACGGCGAGGTGAACAGTAAGGGCATGGCGAGTTTATGAACCTTCGCCGCGTGCTGATGACCTTAATGATCCTCGCATTGTGGGAGGCGGTCCGACGTTTTAATTTGGTAGGGCCACTGCTGTTGGCCTCTCCGACCGAGATTGCCGAGGCTTTTGTCAAATCCTGGTTCGACTACCTGGTGGCGCTTCGTTTTACTGCCTCGGAAATCGCCATCGCCATTGCTTTGGCTTGGACATTCGGGATCGGCGCCGGCACGATCGCTGGCCTGCGCCCGTTTCTTAGCGCTACGGCGGGGCCGCTTCTGGCCTCGTTGTTCGCGGTGCCGCTGATCAGCTGGTATCCCCTGTTCATGGTGTGGTTCGGTATCGGCATCACCTCGAAGATTGCGTACGCTGCCTTCTCCGGGTTCTTCCCGATCGCGATCAACACCATGAATGGGATACGTGCGCTCGATGATCAGTATCTTCTGCTGGGAAAGGCCATCGGCTGCTCACGCCGGCAGATTATTTTTCGCATCCTCCTGCCGATGGCAATGCCGTCAATTGTAAGCGGCCTGCGGATTGGCACCGCGCTCGTCGTCATCGGAGTGATCGTAGCCGAGATGCTCGCCTCGCTTGGCGGCATTGGAAATCTGATCTCGTACTACCGATCAATCTACGCCACTGCTCACGTGTATCTGGGCATCCTTGTTGCGGTCGGCTGTGCCCTCGCTGCCAATTGGGCTCTCAGCGTCGTCGAGCGGCGCTTTACCTCTTGGCGCACCATGCAAATCGAAGAACTATAAGGCATTCAGAGGATCAGCCGCATATCGTCAATGCGGTGCGTGCATAGACGCATGCGGCCTGGTAAAGGCTCTGGATGGACAAAGCACGTCTGAAAGCGTGGGTTGCGGAACGAGGGCCGTAATTGACAACCGGAATGCCCAGTTCTGCGAACACGTTGCTGTCGCGCCACATGCTCGCTGCCGGCCCAGACACCGGCGGCGGGTCGCCGCCGACAACGGCGCGGTGGGCTTGGCTCACCGCTTCGACCAACGGCTCGATGCCCTTGGACTCATAGCCCGGCCGGAACAGGTAAAGCTCGATTTCGTGATCGATGCCGGTGACCTGCAGCGCGGCGCCTATCTCGTCGCGCACATCCAGTGGATTTGTGCCGGGCACAGCGCGGACATCAAGATACAGGTAGCACAATTGTGGTGACATGATCGGCCGGCTCGGCTCGCCACTTCGGATGGCCCCGATCTGTACCTTCGGATGGACTTCGCCGCCAGGCGATCGCAAGACGCTGCGACGCTCGTACCCGTCCGCCCAACGTTCTATTGCCTCGATGGCGGCAGTCGCCGCTACAATCATGTTCGGACTTTTGTCTGCAGTGGTGCGCTCGGGCAGGTAGGGCGTGTAAAAGCAGGGCTGGCGCGAGCGCAAGGCAATCTTGAACCACAATTTGCCGCACTCGATCCAGACGATTCCAAATCCTGTGCCCTCTGCAACCAGCACGTAGTCGGCAACCGCGCCGTGCGTCGCGAGGAAACGCGCGCCCAGCTCCTTCGAGTCAACAATATCGCCGGGTTGCCCGTCCGCCGGTTCATAGGCGGTTTCGGCGACCACTGCAGACAGTAGCAGCTCGCCCTTGAGCTGGTAGCCAGAATCCTTGATGGCCTTGGCCGCGATCATGAAGGCGGCAATCGGTCCTTTGTCGTTGACTACCCCGTCGCCGACCAAAAGGTCGCCCTCCACCCATGCCTTGTGAAGCTCATCGTGCATCGGGTCGAGTTGAACAAGGTCGGGATGCGGCGGCGAGTACGTGTCCATGTGGCCGTTGAACATCAGGGTTGGCCGTCCGCGTGCGCCGGGCAGGCGCGCGAGCAGGTTATAGCGATCCGCGAGCAGGCCGATGCGCCTGACAGCGAAGCCTTCACGCTGCAGCCAATCTTCCAATTGCTCCGCGACCAGCCTTTCCTGGCCAACGGGGCTATCGATGTTGCAGATGTCCAGCGTGAATTGAACAAGGTCGTCGCTATCGATCCGAGCAATGACGTCGTCAACCGAGACGCCCATCGTCTAGCCAGCGATCTTTCTGATCTTGAACCGCAGCAGCAGCCCCGGTGCAAACACGTCGCTACACCTGCCGACCACTACGGCCTGACCGGTGTGAACGCGGTCGAAAAGATTTGATCCGCTGTCAATTTCGTTTCCATACCAGCACTTGCTGCAAGTTCCATCGACGTCTTCATCCATTGCTGCTTCATGACGCCATCAGGATTGATGTGCTTGATGAAATTATCGACGACCAATTTGACCACGTGCTCGTCTTCTTCGTCAAAATAATGCTTGAGAAATTCGATGGCCCAATCCTCGTGGTTCTGCATGTAGACGATTGCCTGAGCATTTGCCTGAAGCCACCGATTTAGAGCCCCAGCATGTTTCTGGATCAGATCGTGACTCGCAGCCCAGCCTTCCGATACGGAGGGCTCCATCGTGGCGCCGAGGTCATCGATCGAACGAAAGTCGCCGTCCGCCAGCCCTTTGTAGCTGAAGATCGGCCACAGAATTGCGGCATCCACCTGTTTTGCCTTGAGCGCCGGCATAATCGCAGGTGCCCCGAGCGCTACTGTCTGTACCTTAATCCCCGCCTTTGCGGCGGCCTGTTGCACCCAAAAATCGGTGAGCGAGCCTTTTTGTGTGACGCCCACGGTTTTTCCATTCAGGTCAGCGATGCTTTTAATCGATGACTGGACCGGTACCAAAATGTACCAGCCCTGCGGCGTCGGCGGCACGGATAAGGCGACGATCTTTTCCTGAACGCCCTTAGCGATAGCCAAGGCCGCAGCCGCCGGCGCAATAGTGCTAATATCGATAGCGCCTGAGGCGAGCGCCTCCTGTGTCGCGGGACCGCCGCGAAACTGTGTGATCTGAACGTCGAGATTCTTTTGCTTGTAAAATCCAAGCTTGTTGGCGGCATAGGGTATGGCGTAGGCAGGGTAAACTGCCGCCAATCCAACTCGCACTGTATCAGCCGCGCGGGCGGAAGGGGAAATCACCGCGAAAATCGGCAACGATAAGGCAAACACCACCACAAGCTTGGATTTTACGCCCATGGGAGCTAACCCCTCTTCGCCCGCAGCAGCTAAACAACTTTGAGTTTGCGGGCGTTACGGCAAATGCTGTTGGCGAGCCTAGCACCCGACTAGTTGAGCAGCAAGCGCCCGCCGGTACGTGCTCGTTTACGCCGGCCGCTGAATCCGAATTCCACAAGCTCAATCAACGTTGAGCAGCGTCTTTGACTGCGGCACAATGCAGGGCGGGAGAACATTTTATATTGCCGGCCTGCTGGACAATCATTCAGTTTGCGGCAAGCGTTGCTCGAATGGAAATATGGGTCTCGAACAGTTCGTATCATCCGGCTTTGCTGTCTGCGCACCACGCCCGCGAATCCTCAATGGGTCCGAGGCGAAGGCCACGCACTGCTCAAGTCTCCAATTTCGTCGATCTCTACGAACTGCGACCGGCGAGCAGTTTGGCAATGATGGATGACGACTGGCTTATGGCGCAACGGACCGCGGCGGCTGCGGCAATTGTGGTCGACACCAGCCACCATTCCTATGGTACTTGCTCTGCGTTTGGGCCTGCACCAACCACTTCCCGAAACGGCCGCTGGATTGCCGCGGTTTACTCAGCCCTCACGGCGATCCGCTTGCTTCCTGCCGCGAATGCCCTGCCTGCTTCTTTGATGATGGCGAAGCTTGGACGATAACCCATCATGGCTTTCATTGCCGCCGTGGCCGCGATCGAGAGTGACATGATCGACATCGTTTCGCTCAGCACGCATCGGAGCGGAAATCCGCGGCCTCGATCTCGCCGGCCGCAGGGCGACAGACATGCCTAGGACGCATCATCAATCGCGTCCTCGTCACGGGCGGCGCAATCCGCATCGCCGAGAGACTGCCGTGAATGCTAACCTACCTAAGCCTGCCAGCCGGCCTCACCGGCCACGAGACGAGGGAAAAATCATTGCTGTCGATACTTCCATACATAGTGTAGTGGTACCTAGCGTAGCAGCCAATGCCGCCCGCTCGCTTCGCGATGCCATCATGCAAGGGCATCTTGCGCCAGGACAAAAGCTCGTAGAGGCGGAATTCGCCGCCGCACTCGATATCAGCCGTCCATCGCTGCGGGAGGCCCTGCGTACACTTCAGGCCGAGCGGCTCGTAGAGCTCATTCCCCACCGCGGACCGTTTGTTGCCAAGCTCGGCCCAATGGAAGTCGAGCAGATTCATGAGGTTTGGGCATTGCTCACGGGCGAGGCGGTTTTTGATTTTGTTGCGGTCGCCGGGGCTGCGGATTTAGCCGCGATCGCGCGCGCGCTTGCCAAAATCCGTCGGATGGCCCGTCGCGGCAACGTCTTGCGACGTATCGAAGCAATCAACAAATTCTTTGGCTTGATCCTGTCGAAAACTGGCAACGCTATTCTCGCTGCCATGGTAGGTTCGCTGGTGTGCAGAATTAACTTCTTACGTGCGCGTTCGCTTTCTGACCAGGCGCAAGCGCTCCGCTGTGCCAAGGAGATTGCAGCAATCGCTCGTCATATCGAAGCAAAGAATGCGCGCGGTGCCCGTGCCGCGACGTGGAAGCACATCGAGTCGGTATGCTCGGCAGCGCTTTTGATCCGCGCGCGGCCCGCGCTGGAAGCGCCGGAAGTTACTCGATTGTTGCGCAGGTCGCGCCGGCGCGCGAGCGCAGACTGGTACAAATCGACCAAGATCGGGCGTGCTCCGAGAGCTTAGCGCCCCTAGGCGCCAGGCGAGTCTTCGAGTTTCAGGGTGCATTGCCGATCAGTTGCGGAAACAGCACTTGCGCCGCTGCATCCTTCGAGTATACGCGGCCCATCACCACCATTCCGGCCACATCGACCGACGTGAACACAGCCTTGCGGCACCACAGGCCGCCGTGGAGTTCGGCATCCCGGAACGATACCTTGTCATGAAAGCGGGTTTCGTCGAGCGAGAGGTTTGCGCAGCACATCACGCGGTCGAAGCAAGCCTGCTTTTGGAATACTGTGTCGTCGAAATCTGCAACGCCGCGGAATTCGCAGCCGGCAAACGAAACTTTGCCTTCGAAGATCGCCTTGTCGAAACGCGCGTCGTTATCGAATCGCGCGCCTGAAAAATCGGCGTCGGCACGAAACGTCGCGCCGTCGAACCAAGCGAGGCCGGTCCAAACCGTGTCACGAAAATCAATTCGGGAACTAAACACGATCCCGCGGAAATCGAGATGGCCAAGCTGCTCCGCGTCCAGCTCAAGTGGTTCCTCGATGGTGTCGATCTTGGGCCGAAAAAGCGTGCCGTCAGCCGCTCCGGCAATGATGGATTGCCGCAAACCGTTCATAACACCGCCGCTTTGCCCCTTGCAGGCCTTTCCATAGCAGCGTTAGAATTGTCTGACAATTCTGGCGGAGGATGGCATGACGGTTGCCGACGATGACGTCCATTCGCGGTTGGCCACCCAGGGACTGCGCCGGCCGCTGACCGAGGCGGAGCAGGCCCTAGCCGACGCGCTGGAGAAGATTTTCGCTTCCGGCGAGCACGATTTTACGGCTCTCGCGCGGCGTCTGAACGAGCATAGCGTTGCCGCTCCTTCGGGGCACAACGGACCATGGACTGTGGCGCTCCTGGAGTCGGAGCTGAAGACGATCAATCAATCGCTCGATGCCGCCTATGCAGAGGCGACGCCTCTGGACGCTTACCGATAAAGCCGCCAAGGAGCTGGCCATGCTTGCAGAACCCAAAGAGGTCACAGAGCGGCTCAATGAGGGCGTGCTCGGAACGTGGTATGTCGTCGCGAAATCTGTGGACGTAAAGCAGGATAAACCGGTCGGGGTGAGGGCTTTGAACCGCGATCTCGTCCTTTGGCGCGGGGCCGATGGCAAGGTCCGCTGCGCTGCCGATTTTTGTCCGCATCGCGCCGCCCGCCTGTCGCTCGGCCGTATCGTCGGCGACACGCTGTCCTGCCGTTATCACGGCGTGACCATCGACGGCGCCGGCACCATCGTGAGCGTGCCCGGCATGGCGCAATGCGCGCTGGAAGGCCGACGCGCCGTTGAAGCCTATGCGGTTGAGGAGGCGGCCGACGGCGTGTTTGTCTATTTCCCGAGCGCGCAGGCGCCGAATCCGCCGCCGCTGGCGCTGCCCGCGGAATTGACCGAGCCTTCGTTCACGCATTTTCTCTGCATGGCGCCATGGGCGTGCAACCACCGATATGTCCTCGACAATCTGGCCGATCCAATGCACGGGATTTTCCTGCATTCAGACACGTTCACGCTGGGCCGCGGCGTGCAGCAAGACACGGTTGAGGTCAAGGAAACAGGCACCGGTTTCATCGTCAAGCGCGTGGCGCAGCAGCAGGTCAATTTCGATTGGGCCGAGCTCATCGTCAGCGACAGCATGCTCTATGGGCGGGTGCTCATTCCCTATCCGCCGGCGGCGGGGCCGGGCGGGCCGATGTTCGTCATTACTTTCGTCACCCCCGTCGATGACAGGAGGTGCCGAATTTTCTTCTGGCGGACGCGCTCGGCGTCCACCGTGTTGGAACGCGAAAGCTGGCGATTCTTATTCCGCGCTCGCCTGGAGACGCGACACTGGAGGGTTCTCGAGCAGGACCGCGAAATGTTAGAACATATGCCGCCCGACGCTTATGGCCGCGAAATGCTCTATCAACACGATCTCGGCGTCACTCGGCTGCGCCGCGTCATGCGGCGCAAAGCGGAGGCGCAGATCAAAACCGAGATTGACGTGCTACCACGCCGTCACGTGAGCTGACGGGAGGTCCTCGGGTGTTGGCAGGCCGTACCGTCGAAGTGACGGCCGCAGGCGGCGACGTCCGCCGTGCCGTTGCGGTCGCCTGCACCAGGGCCATGGCGGGGCTGGTGCAGCCCATTGTCCATAACGAAGGCGAAAGACCGCCAACCGAATCGCCGATTGCCGCTTCGCGGTCGCCGACATCGCCGAGCCGAGTTCGATCGAGCGGCTCGCCGCGAATCTCGAACGAACGGAAGGGCGGCTTTGTTTTCACTAATGCCAGCATCGCACACGGAGACTGATATGACTCTTGCTTACACACGCAGCGAAGTAAAGGACCGGGCGCGCGCCACCTGGAAGGGAGCCTGCAATGTCACGCTGCCGTCGTTCACTCTGCGCTTCGACGCGCTTAACGAGCGCGCCATCGCCCATGACATCAAGCTTGGCGCAAAGATGGGTTTTTGGGGAACCTTGGTGGCCTCGGAATCGGGAACGACCTTCCGCGAATATTTGCAATTCATGGAGATCGCCAAGGCAGCCGCACCTAAAAATTTCAATCTCGTCGTTCATCTCAGCTTTGACACGGTCGAGGAGATGATCGAGGCTGCGAAGGCCGCCGAATCACTAGGCTACGAAGGCGCGCTGTTGTCCTATCCGGCTACGTTCCGCCCGAAAAGCACCGCTGACATCGTGTCCTTCAGCAGGCAGATAGCCGACCGAACGGATCTGGCGCTGATCCTGTTCGACGTTCTCACCTGGGGATTTAAGGCGCTACATCCCAGCGGATTCCCGCCGGAGGCCATGGCGGAAATGGCACGTTTTCCGACGGCGGCTTGCGTGAAATACGAGGCTAATCCCCCCGGAATGGTTGCTGGCCTTGCCGATCTAAGACGGCGCTGCGGCGATCACGTCCTGATCGAATGCCCGCTGGAGCATTACGCGCCGGGGCTGGTGGATTGGTTCGGCATGCAGTTCATGGGCACCAGCGCCTATGACTCTTTTGCCGACCGCGTGCCGCGTTGGTTCGCCATGCTGCATGCCGGCAAATGGGACGAGGGCATGCAGCTCTACTGGAGCTATCAGGCCGCGCGCGAGGCCAAAGGCGCATTCCACGCTTCTTTTGCCGGCGCCAATCTGATCCATCGCATCGGCTGGAAATATCTGTCATGGCTGCATGGCTACAGCGGCGGTTTGCTGCGCATGCCGCAAATGCGGCTTAATCCCAATCAGATGCGCGCCCTGCGCGGCGGCCTCGCGGCGTCAGGTTTCGACCTGCCGCAAAGCGACGATGGCTTCTACTCCGGCCGTTTCCCAGTCGAAGAGGCCAGCCATCTCGCTCGCAGCGCCGCCGAATAGCGGCAATGGCTTTATTGCTTCGTCACCACGAGGTACGCGATCTCGTCTCGATGCAGGACGCGATCGAGGCGATGGAATTGGCTTTTGCTGAGGAGGCGGCTGGCGCCGCCATTCTGCCCCAGCGGATCAATATGACGGTCAGCAAGGGGTGGTTGCGCGTCGGCCCCGTCGCCTTGCAGAAATCGGGTGTGATGGGATTCAAGGCCATGAACCTGTGTCCCGGCGTCGGCGTGCGCTACCAGGTCCATCTGTTCGCGATCGAGAGCGGCGAATTGCTGTCGATCATGGACGCGCAATATCTGACCACCCTGCGCACTGGCGCGACCAGCGCGGTCGCGACCCGCCGCCTGGCGCGGCCGGGCCCGGCAAAGGTCGCGCTGCTCGGTTCCGGCGCTGAGGCGCGCGCCCAGCTCGAGGCCATGCAGGCGGCCGGCTTCGTCAAAAGCACCCGCGTTTTCAGCCCGACCAAGGCTAACCGCCAGAAGCTCGCGCAAGATTTCCGCGCTTCCTGCGGAATGGCAATCGAGGCAGTCGAAACCGCCGAAGATGCTGTCCGCGGTAGCGACCTGGTATTGGCCGCAGTGAAGGCCGGCACGCCGGTACTGCTCGGCGAATGGCTGAAACCCGGCATGCATATCAACTCGGTGGGCACGGCGCGGCGCGATCAGCGCGAACTCGATGCGGCCGTGTTCGAGCACAGCCACCGCATTGTTTTCGATACCCGGCGCGGCGTTCTTGAAGAGGCGGGCGATGCGGTGGCCGCGCGCGAGCGCATTGACGATCGCCGGGTAAGAGAGCTTTGCGAACTCGTCGGCGGGGCCGCGGAAAGCCGCCGCTCAGCCGATGAGATCACACTGTTCAAATCGGTCGGCACCGGCATTCAGGACATCGCCTTGGCGAACGCCATTTATCATCATGCGCGCGAGCGAAAAATCGGCGCCGATCTTGGATCATTCCCGTATGCAAAGAAAAATTGACGGTCCAGGGAGGGACACATGAACGCCAATTCTCTGGACACCGCCATAAAGAAAGCATTGTGGCGTCTGCTGCCGATAGCCATGTTGCTGTTCTTTTTCAGCTTACTGGATCGAACGAATATCAGCTTCGCCGCTTTGCAGATGAACAAAGATTTGGGACTGTCGCCGCCGCAATACGGCACCGCAGCCGGCATCTTCTTCATCGGTTATTTCCTATTCGAAATTCCAAGTAACTTTTTGCTTCAGCGCACCGGCCCTCGCGTATGGCTGGCACGCATCATGATCACCTGGGGGCTGGTCGTCGTGGCGATGGCCTGGATTCAGGGGGTCGTTTCACTTTACATCTTGCGGTTCCTGCTCGGCGTCGCTGAGGCAGGCTTGCTACCGGGCCTTCTTCTTTATCTCAGCCTGTGGCTGCCGGCGCAGCAGCGCGGTTCGGCATTCGCCACACTCCTTGCGACGCCCGCCATCACCTATGTCATCGGCGCGCCCCTGACGGCTGTGATGATGAAATTCTCCGCTTTCGGCCTCCATGGCTGGCAATTCATGTATCTGGTCCAAGGCCTAGCGACAATCGTCGCCGGCATTGTGACCTTCTTCATCCTCCCGAACACCATCGAGCATGCCGCTTGGCTCACCAGCAACGAGAAAACCTCGCTTCTCGCCAGGCTCAGGGCGGAATATGAGGAGAAAAAACTTGCCGGCGCGACCAAGCTCTGGCAGGGCTTCTTCGATCCACGCGTGCTGCTAGCGACGGCGACCTGTTTTTTCCTGGTCTGCGCGAATTTCGGCACCGTGCTGTGGCTGCCGCAGATCGTCAAGGCAATCCTTCCCCAATTGGGCGTTGTGCAGATTAGCCTACTCATCTCCCTCGCCTTTCTAATCGGTGGTGCGGGCGGAATTTTCTGGGGGCGACACTCCGATAATTCCGGCGATCGCAAATGGCACATTGCTGCCAGCGCGCTCATCGCCGCCGTCGGTTATGGTTTGGCTGGGTGGTCGGACGTTCAAATCGTGCAATTCGTCGGCCTATGCATCGGCATCCTCGGCATTTGGTCGATCTTCGGCGTCTTCTGGGCCTATGTCGGCGACCTGCTTGGTGGCGACGCCGCCGTCGGCGGCCTGGCATTCGTCAACAGCATCGGCACGGTCGGCGGTGTCGTGGCACCAATCGTGCTCGCCTTCGCGCTCCAGAAATACGGCTCGGTCGGCGGCAGTCTTTACGCGCTGGCCATCTTTTCCCTCTTGACCGCGCTTCTGGCCTGCACGCTCACGCCCATTCGTCGCGAATTGCAAGGGCTCGGGCGGTCGGGCTCGCCGGCTGAGCGCGCCGGAGCGCAGTCATGAGCGCACATATGCATTAACCAGAGCCCGCACAACGCGAGCGGTACTCCGCCGATGCACGTGCTCGCGACGCATACGATCTGGATTCCCAGGAACGCGCTGCGTTTTGAGCTTCATATCGGCGCCCCCTTTCGTGGGCGCACACGGCTTGATCTTACGGCCGTTTACGGTTTTGCAGAAGATGCCAGAGGCCGAATACCTGCGGGCGATCAGGAACGCCGGCCAGCCTCGTTCTTCTTCTGGGAAAGGTTAGTAGGCGAGCGTCTCCTCTACTACCGTTTCCACCAACTCCGCCGCTTGGTCAGCCTAGGCCACGCATCTTCTCGATCACTCGGCGGCATGCTGCCGGGCCGCCGCGATGTCCTCGCCCGGCATGGATGGCCTTGAGCGTCGCTGCGACTTCGCGGACTTTGGTTGGGGCACGTTGCTGAAGGCGTCGGTCGGTAGTGTTAGTCAGATGCAGAGAATCACGTTCCAAACTTAAGTTTAAACAGTGGGCGCCAGCATTTGAGCGAGCATGATAGTTTCGGAAAAACTCACTTCCAATTTAAAACAGCAGTTCTACGCAACAGCTGTGCTCACAGCGGCGATCCGGCGGTAAACTGGGGCTTCCGTTTCTCACGGACGGCTGCGATACCCTCCTTCACGTCCGGCCCGAGGAATGTCATCGAGGCAAAGCATAGTGAGCTATCGAAAGTCGGGCCAGCCTGCCGAAGCCAGTTGTTCAGCACGTATTTCGTCCAGCGCATCGCCGTTTGCGCGCCGTCGGCAAGACGATGGGCGATCTCGCGCGCCTTGCTGTATGTCTCGGCGTCTTCCGTGCACAACGAAATCAACCCTATCCGTTCGGCTTCCTCGCCACTTAACGTGTCGTTGAGTAGAAGGTGATACTTCGCTTTGGCCATCCCGCACAACAGCGGCCAGATGATCGCGGCATGGTCACCAGCTGCCATCCCCAGTTTCAGATGCGCATCGTTTATGCGCGCGGTTTTAGACGCCACGGTGATGTCGGCCAGCAAGGCGCAGGCAAGACCCGCTCCAGCGACCGGTCCCCGAATTGCGGATACGATGGGTTTGGAGCAGTTGAGCATGTTGTAGACGATTCCGCGCGCCTCTTTCCAGCTCGCCACCCAGTTCATGAAATCCGCGTGACCGAGATTCTCGACAAGGTCCATGTGGCCTCCTGCGCAGAACGCATCGCCGTGTCCACGGACCATAGCCGCATTGACGTCAGCGTCGGCTTCAACGTCCTTCCAGATATCAGCCATTTCCGCATGGAGCCTGGCATCGCAAGCATTTCCTGGACCAAGGCCATGGAGTACGATTTCCAGCACCTTCGGCGTCGGATTCTCAAAAGTCATGCGCTCGTATCGAGAATAGCGCGTTGGCATCGAATTCTCCTCCTCGGTATTGCCGTGCGGCCTGTCACGCCTTCGGACGGTAGGCGGGACGACGGTCGACCAGGCGCTTAGCCTTGCCCTCACCGAACGTCCCAAGCTGGTCGAGATGCCCTTCCGGCACGAGTTTCACCTGCACGGTGAGGCCCAGGTCACTCTTCAATCGCTGCTCGACGTGCTCCCTCAGACCGGCCAAATTGCCGGCTGCGTCCTGGCGGTACTCGACGTGAACCAGCATCTCCTCGCGTGGGAGTCCATCGACGTCAACGACCAATGCCTCGCAAAGCCACTCGCCCGTCGTGCGAGAATCGCTTTTCACCGCACTCAAGCAGGCCATTGGGTACAGATTGACGCCGCGAATCTTGACCATGCTATCGCTGCGCCCGAGAAAATGATCCATACGACGAAAGTTGCTGCCGCACTGGCAAGTGTCCCTCGAGACTAGTCGCCCAAGGTCGCGCAGATTGAAGCGGATGATTGGCTGCAATCGTCTGTGAAATACTGTGACGACGAGATTACCGACCTCGCCAGGCATGACCGGCTGGTTCGTCTCAGGATGGAGAATCTCAAAATAGTCGAGATCTTCCATAAGGTGCAAACCCGACTTGTGCGGGCACTCGAAGGCTCCCTCCCCAATTTCATTGGTACCGTAGTTATCGTAGACGGGGCACCCCCAGAGATCCTCTAGCTCCTTGCGCAGCGTCCCCTCAACGTCAGGGCCAAGGAAGGTCAGAATAAATTTCGTCTTGAGCTCCCGAACATCGCGGCCAAGCTCATCGCGGCACGCTTTCGCCAGCCTCATCAGGTATTCGGGAAAGCTGATCCATAGATTAACGCCACAGTCGAACGCGATCTCCATCTGGCGCCGCGACGGAGTCACCACGCCGCTGCCGGTCGTGATTGGCAATACACCAAGATAATCATGGCACGCCTTGTAAAACGCCCAACCTAAGTTCGCGAGCGAGCATGTTGATGGAATCTGCATAACATCACCAGGACGGGCGCCGAGAACGTAAAGTGAGCGTGCTGTATTGAGCGCGTTGATCTCCCATTCGAGCGGCCCATAGAAAGTAATCCGCGGTTTGCCTGTCGTGCCGCCACTGGTCTGCAGCTTGATTGGAGTGGTGCCAAGAGCAGACCGCAGGCTCGAGAAGCCGGACATAATTCCAAATGGCGGATGATCTCGCTGATCCGCCTTAATGTCATCGGAATTGAAAATCGGCAGCTTGGAAATGTCGTCGAGGCTTCGAACATCGCCCGGCGCGAGTCCTGCACTCCCCCAAAGCTTCTGGTAGAACGGATTGCGCCAGCCGACATCGATCACCTCCTGGAACCGCTCGTTCTGCAGCGCGCGAACGCGATCGCGCGGCCAGCGGTAAATCGTGTCGAGGAACACGTCGGGAGGCGGGTACATTGTGTGGAAAGTCTGCCAATCTGTCACATAGTGATAGAGCGGCAATGTTGACGTCGTCGCTGCCGACTCGCTACTCGCGCTCATTGGTTATCCAGATCTTTCCCGTAAAGTCTTGGAATTTCCCGCTTTGCTTGCGACCAGGGCGTCGCCATTGGGCGATGCCCCGCTGCGCGACGACCGCGTGCTCGAGAAGGCCAATTGCGAGCGGTACATCTGCTTGAGCAGGATCAACGCAAGCCTCAAGTTCTCCAGGGCGGGCAGCGCTGCCGCATCCGCCAACACTTGTGGTCACCAGTCCACCGAAATCCCATCGAGCCCTCCTGTACCAAGCGTTTTCTCGGACTGCCCCTCTGTTTTGCCGCGAAGCGCGCCCATCTTACATCATCGTTAGACCGCCGCTGACGCTAATCGCTTGGCCGGTGATGTAGCTTCCGGCGGAAGACGCGAGAAACGCAAATAACGCGGCGACTTCGCGCGGGGACCCTGGCCGGTTCATAGGTATCGACCGGATCGCGCCTGCGACCAGCTTAGCGCCGAGATCTCCCCGGCTGCGCAGCGTTTCGAGTACGGGAGTCTCTGTCGGACCCGCGCAAACGACGTTCACGGTGATGCTGTAACGAGCCACCTCGCGCGCGAGCGACTTCGAGAACGAGATGACGCCACCAACGCCGGCATTTGCGATCGCAGCGCCCGATTGACCCGCTTTGGCTCCGTCCGACCCAAGCGTAATAATGCGCCCCGCCTTGCAATCTATCATTAGCGGCAGAACGGCGTGCGCAAGGTAGACTTGCGACCAGAACTGCTGGGCTATCATCGCCTGCCATTGGGAAGGCTGTTGGTCTTTGAACAGGGAGAAACCTTCCTCGAACCAACCCACGCATGTGGCGAGAATGTCGACTTTGCCGAAGTTCCGACTGCACCGGGCAACCCAGGTCTTGGCGGCGTCGTAATCGGTGACATCAATCTGCTCGGCGTGTGCTGTGCCACCACGGTTGGCCGCTTTCGCTACCACTTCATGCGCACGCTGCGAATTCGAGCGATAGCCGACCACAATAGTGGCACCGCATTCAGCAAGAACCTCGGCCACATGGCTGCCGATTCCGCCACTTCCCCCTGGGACCAGCGCCACCTGCCCATTTAGGTCCATGTTCAAGCGCGTTCTCCTCGCAGATGGCGGTACCCCGCCTTTCTTCACAGGCCAGTCGCGATTTAAAATTGGGACGATTCCTAAAGCAAGAGAGTTTCCGCAACGTATTTAAGGCGCCCTGCCGCGCCCCAGCTTGGCGGGGTGAAGAAGTGTCCGCGGTCGCAAAGCAAGGCCGCCAAGCGCCCGTCATTACAACAATCTTTTAAGTACCCGGCCGATTAGCGGCACAACGTCTGAAAGCAGGCGGCCACCCACAGCAAAATCCTTCGGTGGATATGGATGAAAGCGAATATTTATTCCGCCGAAGTTCTCCAGCTTAATGTCGAATAATTCTACTAGAACCGGCGTGAGCCGTTTAGCAATTTTGCGCTGCTGGCCTTCCGACATGCTCCAGTCTGACACCTCCACAGTAAGGTCAATACCATCCCGCTCCCGAGGTGTGCGAGCACCGATAAACATCTCGTCCTGCCGATATGGGGTGAAATGCACAGTTGTATGTTCGCGCAGCTCTTCTCTGCTGACCGCAGCACGGGGGGTGTAGAAAAGGTCGTTTATCTCATCGGTGAGCCGCTGAGCAATTTCGCGCCTCCTAGCAGGAGGCAATTCGGAACAAGTGATCCGAAGGTAAGGCATGGCAAGCGCCCTCGAATTCAACGGGTGATCGACAGTCGAACCGCGCAAAACCCTCAATCATGATGGAGTGTGTAGCCTCACCTTAGCCGCCAGCTCAAGCGCGAGGATGCAATTGCGACTACGGCAACATCGATCCGCAAGATTACACTACATATTATTATCTCGCGGGCCCACCGTGACGCCGGCCGCGCTTGGGCAGAAAGCACCGTTCGAACTGCCCGATCAACGGTATGAGCGGGGAACACGGCGACGGCATTTGCCTCGCCGAACGTTTATCGGTCATCGCCGTAATGCTGCACGACACGAGGGGATGGTAATCCGGCGACGAAGGACCCGATTCCAAACTTATCAGATCCAGGCAAAGACCGAACAACAAGCGCTCGTCTGAAGATTGCGGAGGTGGGGTCCGGTTCGCGCGATTTCCCGCACAGAAGCGGGTTGCCGCCCCTGTGGAAGTCAAGATTTGTGATTAACCAATTTCAAATCTCGGGGCTCGAAGGGTCTGGCGAGGCGTGCTAAGCTCAGACGTTCGCGAGATTTCGGAAACGTTCCAGTGATGTGGTCGCTTCGCGAGCCACTGCGGCCGGATCGATCGCAATGAGACTTCCTCCTCGCTTGAAGATTCGCCCATCAAAATAATCTTATCGACGTTCGCCGGTTGAGCGCATCGGACGACTGCTTCGACCGGATCAGCGATCGGCGCCATGTTGAGATCTGTCGCCCGGATAAAGATCAAGTCGGCGCGCTTGCCTGGCGTCAACGAGCCGGTTTGACTTCGAGACCTAGGTCCCGCGCCCCCCGAACGTCGCCAGCTCCAAAATCTGCCGTAGCGAGACTGCGGCTTTCGACCTGGTCCGTGCGAACTGCGTATCGATGAGGGCATGCATTTGCCGCGAGCATGTCGAGGTTTCCCGAGATCGCAGCGCTGTCGAAGGAGAGGCTCGTTACGACGTTCTGCGCCGCGAGTTCCGGGATCGGATCGAATCCAGTCAGCTCGCGCATGTCCGACCATGGGGAAAGGCACACGTGCACGCGACTCTCCGCGACGATATCCAATTCCGCTCCGGTCCAGCCCACGGGGTGGACGAGCTGAACGTCAGGGCCGAGGAGGCCTTCACGGTCAAGCGCGGTCACTCGACCAGGGCCGCCCATGTGAATTGTGACCGGGAGAAGCAAGCGGCGGGTGGCCTCCCAATCTTGACGCAGAACGCGGGGCATGACCTGACCGCGTCCGGCCACGCTGATGCTGCGGACGCGCCCAACGTGATCAGACCCTCATTGGAATAAGCATCCCAATCACCCCGTAATGACTGTATGTCTGCGAATTCCATCGGCTTGTCAGGCGGCGGGCCGCCTTCGTACATTCCATACGAAAAACCTTATGCCAGTTTCGCGCAGAGCGCGCAGGTCGCTTCGCGCGTACTCCGGCGCGCGAATGTTGTGCGCCCAGCTGTGGACCGTCGTAATCCCGGAATGCAGCATCTTGCCGCGCCCAAGAGGACACCACTATAGATGTCCTCCGGGCGGATATCCAATCTCAGCACAGTGCTGCCGCGAATGACCACCTCAGGTCGCGCGGGCAGTTCAGCCTCGCTTCGCGTCGCCGCGGTCGACCGCTGCAATCCCACGTCGAACCAGGCTTCCCACCATATCACTAAAATTCGAGAATATTTCAACGCAGGCCACGCGGGCCCGAGAGGTGGCCAATCAGAATACTGGCGTCGACTTCCGCCCCGGGGATGTCACGAGCTTCCCATCCCGCTGAGGTAGCCCCCTAACAGTGCCGCTCGGCTTATCGCTAAATAGCTGAAGGTATAACTATGCGATGTCCACTTCATCTCCGGTAGCGTGGCGCGAAGATTTCATTGAGTATGAACTTTCCTAACCGCCATGTCGGGTTCCGTCCCCAAGTGCAAGGAAAGCAGATATGAGAGATTCGGTGAAAAAAATTGTTGGCTTGGCGGTCTGCCTCGTCGCTCTCACCACCTCGCCCAACGCCCAACAAGCTGTTCCGCTCGAACAGCGGAAAGTTTCGCGCCTCCCGTCGCTGCCGCAGCCGCTCAATCCGACGATGCGGGCGATGTTCGACAAACGCAGGGCGCAAGGCGGCTCCATCATTAATCTCCAGCTTGTCACGGGTCATGCGCCGAAATTCGCCCAGGCCGCTTCCACCATGGCCTTTACCATCCGCTTCGATGCCAAGACACCGCGCAAGCTGCTCGAACTCATCATCATGCGAACAGCGCAGATTGTCGGCTCGCGATACGAGATCAACCAGCACATTCCGCTCAGCAAAATGTGCGGCTATAGCGACACGCAAATCGCCGCTCTGCCGAACTGGAAGATGTCAAACTTGTTTGACGAAAGAGAGCGCGCATTACTCGGCTATGTCGAGGAGATGGCGAATGGCGGTGACGTAGACGATTCGACTTTCGCAGCGCTGCAGAAATATTTCGATCCGCAGGAAATCGTCGAGATCACCTATACGGTCGGCAGCTATTACGCGAATGGACTGCTGACCAAAGCATTGCGCATCGAGGTCGAGCACGATGGCCGTGAGACCGTCGCTGGCAAGTGCTGAGGGCAACCATTGCGCCTCCCGGCACTGCACCGCTGTGCTCGCCAATGGGAATTGTCGATAGATTGAACAGATGCGGTCGTGCTTTTCGAGTTCGACGAGCATGCGCAGGCAGTGTGGAGCCGGGCGAGCAACCTCACGTCCCCGCGTAAGCCTGTTGGAGCACCGCGTCGAGCGCATAAACCTCTGTCAGCGGCCGCCTTTTGAGGCGTAGGCCCTCTTCGGAACAAATTAACAATGATTAATTCCTTCGACAGGAAGCGGAAAGGATCGATCCCCTATGTACTCGCCGACCGCTGATGCTTCGGCGTCAAGCCGGTCCAGCCAGGGCGGGGTTGATGTATCAGCGTAGCCTCCCCTGGCTCGGCTGGCAGGGCGAATCAGGGCTGCATCATCATCGGGAAGTTGCCCTCCGAGTTTTGATCCTTGCGCAACGAGCGGTGCAGCGTCTCCATCGCATCCGATCACATCGCTGCGTAATAAGCGACTGCGGCCTTGAGGAAGGCTATCGCACTTTGCTTCTTCTGATCGGGCATGATGTCGGCGAAGCTGATGCGGGACATACAAACTTGACTCGGCTCACCAACCACACTGTCCTGAGTGACCCACAGCTAGACGCTAAGATAATTGTGAAGCACAGTTTCGTTATATTCCAGCTCTGCCGTACTACCTGTAAAGCAAATCCCGCCTTTGTTCATAACATGATGGCGGTCCGCAACTGCACGAGCGACCCTTAGATTCTGTTCGACCAAAAGAATCGCCAGTCCCGCGCCTTTTAGGCGCTTTAGCACGTCGATGATGTCCTGGACGATCATTGGTGCCAATCCTTCAGAGGGTTCGTCGAGCAAGAGCAACACCGGATTAAGCATCAGAGCACGCGCGATCGACAGCATTTGCTGCTCACCTCCGGACAATTGGAAACCGAGATTGCGCTCGCGCGCCTGGAGAATCGGGAACAGCTCAAAAATGCGTTGCAGCGTCCAACAGCTATTTCGATCAGCGCGAGCGAATACGGTTAAATTCTCGCGCACGGACAAGCTTGGGAAGATTCCCCGTTCCTGCGGTACGAAGCCAACTCCAAGCCGCGCCACCGCATTCGGCGGCAGCCCCTCGATATTGAGCCCGTTCAAACGTATGGTACCTCGCCGTGGATGCAGGTATCCCATGACGGTCAGAATTGTCGTGGTCTTGCCAGCGCCGTTGCGGCCGAGCAAACACACCACTTCACCCTTACGTACGGTGAGTGAAATTCCATGAAGAATGTGGCTATCGCCATAATAGGATTCGACATTCTCGAGATTAAGCATCTTCCGCCCTCCCGAGATATATCTCCCCCACGCGTTCGTTGGCCTTGATTGCGGCCGGCGTGTCAGTGATGACCGTCTTACCGTAATACAAGACGGTGATGCGATCCGCGATCGAAAACACTACGGTCATGTCGTGTTCGATCATCAGCACTGATAAAGTACGTGGCAACGACCCTATCAATGCGATCATGCGAGCAGTTTCGGTCGGCGACATGCCCGAGGTGGGCTCGTCAAGCAGCAGCAGCTTAGGTTCGCCGGCTAGCGCCAACCCGATCTCAAGCTGCCGCTGCTCACCGTAAGATAAAGTTCTGACAATACGGTTATCCAGTCCGTTAAGATTTGTGAGGTGCAACAGTTGGCGTGCGCGCTCGATCAGCACTTTGTCACGCGCTGCCACGCTCAAAAAATCGAGTGGATTACCGAACCGAACGGCAAGTCCGAGACGTAGATTTTCCATCACGCTCAGGTTTATAAACAGATTGTTGCGTTGAAAGGTCCGTGCCACGCCCTTTCGGCTGATCCGGCTTGGCGAGTGGCCAGTAATGTCTTCGCCGTTCAGGAAAATCCGACCCGAGCACGGCTTTAGCTGGCCCCCGATTTGATTAATCAGGCTCGTTTTTCCGGCTCCGTTCGGACCGATTATGACGTGGCGTTCTCCTTCAGGGATGGTAAGACTAATATTGTCGGTCACCACGAGTTTGCCGAACGCGCAGTTGAGATGATCGATCTCAAGAACGTTCACGGCTTTAATCCCTGCCATTGCAGCTTTTGGACTGCGCCCCAGATGCCGCCTGGGATAAACAGCACGCAACAGATGAAAGCGATGCCAATGATGGAAAGCCAATGCTCGCTATATGAGCTGACGACGTTCTTCATCACCAAGAACACAGCCGCTCCTATCGGCGGCCCGATCAGCGTTCCAGCGCCTCCCAGCATTGTCATGATCAGAATATCGCCGGAAGCCGTCCAGTATACGGCGTCGGATGAAATAAATCCGTTGTAGATAACATACAAACCTCCCGCGAGGCCTGCAATTGCGCCGGCGATGATGAAAGCAAGGAGTTTATATATCCGCGTTGAGTAGCCGAGCGCGGCCATGCGCGGTTCGTTCTCGCGGATACCAATAAATGCATGTCCTAGTGGCGCATTAATCAGCCGGCGCAGCGCTATGTACACGGCAATAAAGAAGATGAGGGCCATAAAATACATCACGAGCGAATTCGATAGATTAAAACCGAGGAAACTGGGCTGCTCGGCGAGTGCAATCCCGTCAGAGCCGCCCGTCACGTCGCGCCATTTCAAGGCGACCGAGAACACGAGTTGCGAAAATGCTAGCGTCAGCATCAGAAACGGAATGCCGCTGGTCCGTACGCAAAAAAAGCCGATCAATGCGGCGCCGCACCCGGCAAGTAGAACACCAGCAGCCAAGCCGAGCCACGCATTGAGACCAAATTGCACGTTGAGCACGGCGACCGCATAAGCGCCCACGCCGAAAAAAGCCGCATGGCCAAGCGACATCAGCCCGGTGAACCCAAGGATCAAATCGAGGCTCATGGCAAAAATTCCGAATATGAAAACCTCGGCGATCAGGGCTCGGGGATAATCGGTGAGCGCGAATGGCAGTACCGTCAATACCAGAGACACGATGAGGCCTGCCGCGCGCGTTCCACGACGCGACGTCGGCACCATGCGGGCAACGGCTGATGGCACAGCTTCGACGTATTTTATTCCGAACAAGCCCTGAGGCCGGACCAACAAAACAAATGTCATCGCGAGGTAGATCAGGAACAGCGCGATGCTTTGCAAATAGGCCTTGCCAAAAGTATCGGCGATGCCGATCAGCAGCGAACCGATAAAGGCGCCGCGTAGGCTTCCCATGCCGCCGATTACGGTAACAATGAATGCCGGAATGAGGATATCAGCGTCCATGCCGGGATAGAGTCCTAGAACCGGGCCCGCCGCTACGCCGCCCAGCGCGGCCAGTGCCACGCCGAAACCGAACACGCCGGTAAAGAGCGCTGGGATATTGCCGCCAAGTCCGGCTGCCATGGCGGCATCGTCCACGCCGGCTCGTACCATGGCGCCGATCCGGCTCTTTTCCAGAACCAGCCACAATACGATCGCAATTACAAATCCGAGGCCGATCAGGAACAGTCGGTAAGCCGAGAACACGCCGAAGCCGATATGCAACGTGCTCTGCAATGATTCGGGCGGCGGCAGGGTCAGTACAACTTTTCCCCAGAAGGTCTGCACCAAATCGTAAACAACGAAGGTGACGCCGAAAGTCAGCAACACTTGATCCATGTGGCCGCGCGAATAGAGTGGGCGTAAACACAGTAGCTCCATCAGCACGCCGAGCGCCATGACCATCAAAGGCGCTAAAATGAGAGCGAGCCAAAAGCTGCCAGTGTAATGAACGATCGAAAGTCCTAAAAAGGCACCCAGCATAAAGAACGAGCCGTGCGCCAGACTGACGACATTCATCAGCCCGAAAATCAGCGATAGACCTGCCGCCATTAAGAACAGCAAGACGCCATAGACCAGCCCATTAAGAAGCTGGGGGACGAGCAGCTCCATGCGGTCCTCAACCGGGCATTTTGCAGTACCGCTTCTGCGGCGCTCGTTATCTCTTCTGGCCCGGATCCTGGACCTGCTTGGCAGTCGACAACGTCTTGGTGGTTATCCTGCCGTCACCCTCAACAACTTGCGCGATATAGACGTCCTGGATTGGATTATGCGTTTTGGGATCGAAGCGGAACGGCCCGCGCGGCGCATTGAACTGCACCTTGGTCATGGCCTCGGCCAACTTGTCTTTGCTGGAGGTGTCGCCGTCGACCATCTTCAAGGCCTCCCCGATCACCCGTGCACCGACGTAACCGTAATCTGCGAACAAGTCGGGGGTCGACTTACATTTTGACTCATACTCGGCAACGAACTTCTTGGCTTCAGGATTGTCGAGCGTATCGACAAAGGTAAGGGCTGAGATCACTCCGACTGCGGCTTTGCCCAGCGCGCTAGTCGATTGCGAGTCGATCATGGTAAAACCGGTAAGGGGCATTTTCGCCTTCATTCCGAATTCGGAATATTGCTGGACGAAACGAACCGCGTCAGCGCCCGGCATAAAGTCGTAAGTGACCGGCGGGTTGATCGATCTGATGTCGGTGAGATATGCGCTGAAATCCGTCGTGCCGAGTGGCGGCCAGATTTCCTTGAGGATCTTGCCGCCCTTGGCGAGATAGGGCGCCTTAAATGCCGCCATAACATCTCGACCGCCGGCATAATCAGATGCCATGGTGACGACCTCCTTGCCAAGATTGTCATAGATATATCCGGCCATGGGCGTCGAGAGCTGATAGGTCGAAATTGAGGTACGGAACAGGTACGGATAGGGTTTCCACGTGATGGCGTCTGTGCCGGCTCCGGTGACTACATAAAACGCCTTCTGCTGTTTCAGGTAGTTAAGCACAGCAAGCGCCACGTTGCTGGCCTGGATACCGAACACTAGATCAACCCGATCGCTGCCGACCAGTTTTTTTGCCTTCTGCAACCCGACTTGCGGATTGAATTGGTCGTCTTCCTTTATGATCTCGATCTTGCGCCCAGCAACCGTCCAATTGGCGCTGTCGAAATAAAGGTTCACGGCATTCCAATTGGCCTGACCGGCGTAGGCCAGGCCGCCGGTGTAGGTGTTAATATTGCCGAGTTGGATTGGTTGATTGATTTGCGCCAGAACGGGAGGCGCCGCTATGCCGGACGCTGCCGCAGCCCCCGCACCGGCTGCGGCCCTGATCAATGTCCTGCGCGATATGTCATGGCCGAGCGGATTTTGTTTTTTCATGCCATCCCTCCCTAGCTGCATGAGCCCCGTCACCAGAAGTGTATACTATGGGCAGCAGCGCTTCAATCGCCGGAACATTCCCGCTCCCTTGATCGATCCCATAAGCGGTCCCATGATTAGAATTCCGTAGAACTCCTATTGAGCAAGCTACGCATCAACGGTAATACCGGCATGAAACTGGAAGTTGGCGTATTCAATCACCTCGGGCGTAATAAATCGTCATTTTACAACAAGACGAACAAACGGCTGCGTTGTGCTCGAGGCGTTGATCGAAACAATTTATAGCTTAAGAAACAACATGCGGCGAAGACGCGCACTATTGTTGGAGCGACGACGTGAAGTCTGGGAGCGACGCAAAGCATGGCAGCGCAACCAAAAATGGGACTCAGTGCAATTCATTTTTGCCGTCGTGAACGAGTAGGAGGCAGTGAAGCTTGCGCGGGCGCACCTATTTGCCGTGGCGCGGAAGCTTCACTTAACCAAGACGGTGCCGTCGCGCAGATCGTACGGAGCAATGCCAATTGCCTCGTCGGCCAATCCTGCTTCGGCGATGTAGCGCTGGATGAGATCTCCCGGCTGCGAATAGTGGGCCTCTCTCGCGCGCGTACCAACAGATCTGGGATTTATTATAGCTTGGCAAATCAAACGCGCGGACGTGAAACACCCCCCGCTAGGCGCGCAGCCGCCCATCAATCGCGCCACTTGTTTCCCGCACGTTGCAAAAGCTAAGCTGTTTTGGAAATACACTGCAGGGCCCGCGGGGAGGATGGATTGACATATTCGACTGCCATGAGACGCGAGATCATCACTCTCGCGGGCATCGAGATCGAACTTTTCGAAATGGGTGACGGAAGCCCACTGCTGTTTTTGCATGGCGCCCAGGGATTTGCGCCCGACCAGCCCTACGTGGCGATGTTAGCCGATCGTCGCCGGATGATTGCGCCATCACATCCAGGCTTCGGGGCATCGGGCCTGCCGCTCTGGCTCGATAGCATCGACGACATCGCACATCTTTATCTAGAACTAATGGACCGCAAGCGGCTTGATCGCGTCGACATCGTCGGCTGTTCGATCGGCGGCTGGCTCGCCGCAGAAATAGCGACCAAGAGTCCCGAGCGTATCGGAAAATTGGCTCTGGTGGGACCGGTCGGGGTCAAACTTGGCCCCACGGACAAGCTCGACATTCCCGATATTTTCGCAATGCCACACGACAGGTTGGCAGAGCTCCTATTCCATGACGTTGAGAAGGGGCGGCTCGATGTCTCGCGGATGACTGATGAGCAACTTGCGACCATTGCCCGCAATCGCGAGACGACTGCGCTATTGACATGGGAACCGTGGATGCACAATCCGAAACTCCGTCATCGCCTGCACCGCGTGAGGTCACCTACGTTATTTATGCGGGGTGCGAGTGACGGCCTCATCAGCCAATGCTACATCGACGCCTATGCCAAGCTCATCCCCAACGCACAGGTTATAACGATTGCTGCGGCGGGACACGCGCCCCAGCTTGAGCAGCCGGAAGAATTCGCTCGAGTCCTATTCGCCTTTCTCGAGGCGTGACTCAAACGGGGAGGAACGCCATGAAAGCTTGGCATTTCAGCGAAACAGCCTATCCATATCTTCCGCGAGCAGCGGACTACGAATTGATCCGCGTTACACTGCCAAACCGCAACTACGATCCGAAGAAGGGTGCTGCACTTTATGACCGTTTTATCGAGGAATGGCAGATCGCCGAAGAGGAAGGTGTCGACATCATGCTCAACGAGCATCATCAGACGGCGACATGCGTGGATCCAGCGGCCCCGCTGCTGCTCGCTGCGCTGGGCCGTGTCACCAAGACGGCGCGGCTATTGATCCTCGGTAATCCTATAGCCAATCGCAGGCAGCCGGTGCGAGTCGCCGAGGAAATGGCAATGGCTGATGTGTTGTCGCACGGGCGGATAGAGGCCGGTTTCGTGCGCGGCGTGCCCTATGAGATTGCCGCCGGCAACAGTAACCCGGTCCGGACCAACGAGCGTTTCGCTGAGGCACTTGCCCTGATCATCAAGGCCTGGACCAGCCATGACGGCCCGTTCAGTCATGAAGGCCAGTTCTTCCATCATCGTCAAGTGAATATTTGGCCCCGCCCCTATCAATCACCGCATCCGCCGATCTGGATCAGCACAACCACACCAAATGGCGCCATGCGCGTCGGCGCCCAAGGATTTGTCCAAGCCACCTTCCTCACCGGCTATGACGGAACGCGACGTGTCTACGATGCCTACCGCCGCGGTTGGCGAGAAGCCGGGCGTGGTCAGGACGTTCCAATAAACCGTTTGGCTTATGCGGCGTTGGTCTATGTCGGCGAAAACGACGCGGAGGCGCGCGCCGGCGCGGAGAAGATCCTGTGGTACATTCGCGCAAACAAGGTGCCGCAGCATTTCTCTTTTCCGCCGGGATACGCGCCGCCGCAAGCCTTTGCCCGCATTATGCGTGGTGACCTTGGCGATCAACACGCCAATTTCTCTGCCACGGCAACGGTTGAAGGTGTGATCAATGCCGGCCTGATGATGGCCGGGACCCCGGATCAGGTTTATGCGCAAATCCGAAAGATGTACGATCACGTCGGCGGTTTCGGACACCTTTTGATTATGGGCCAGGCGGGGTTTCTCGATCACGATGAAACTGCACGCAGCATTCGAAACTTTGCCCGTCACGTATTCCCGAGGTTGAAAGCTGAAATGCCCGACAACGCTATTTCCAGATCTTCCGTGAATGTGGAAAAGGCTACCGTCTAAATTGCTACGGACGACGTACAGCGTCTCAATATTGTAGCGACGCCAGAGGGCAGAGTAACGCAATCAAGATTAGTCGAGTGGTGCGCCACACGAGCGGAGCGTGCAGTGCCTTCCGATTAGGGCCGCCACAAAGAGAGCGAGGTAACACATGAGATTAGTGCTGACACTGGTTTTGCTCCTTGCGGCTTCGGCAGACGTGCTGGCGCAAGACTATCCTACTCACAGTGTCATGTTCATCGTACCAACCGGCGCCGGTGCCGCCACTGATCTGTTGGCGCGAATTCTCGCACCTCAGCTGTCCGATCGGCTCGGCAAGTCCTTCGTCGTGGAGGACCGCCCTGGTGCTGGGACCTTGACAGCATCGAACGCGGTCGCGAAGTCTAAGGCCGATGGCTACACCATTTTGATGGGAACCAGCACGCCGCTCGCGATCAACGCCAGCCTGTATAAGCACCTGCCATACGATCCAGCGAAGGATTTTGTGCCGCTTGCCTTGATCGCAACCATCCCCTTCGTATTAGTCGTCAACAACGATCTGCCGGTGCATTCGGTCAAGGAGCTGATCGCTTATGCGAAGGCACATCCCGGCGAGCTGTCGTATGGATCGACCGGCCCCGGTACGCCGTTCCACCTTAACGCCGAACTATTCAGTGCGATGAGCGGGATCAAGATGGTCCACGTGCCCTACAAAGCGGTGGTGGATGCTCAGGTCGATCTGATGGGAGGCCGAATCCAAGTGATGTTTACGGATTTCACTTCCTCAGTACCTCTCATCAAGGCTGGTAAAATGCGTGCGTTGGGCGTGACGACGCTTACCCAGGCAGCGGCCATGCCGGATCTCATTCCAATTGCGGAGCTCGGCTTACCCGGATTTAACGCCGCGGCATGGCAGATGGTGGCGGCGCCGGCGGCAACGGCCCGGCCAATCATCAACAAATTGCACGGTACGCTTCTAAGCATCATGGCGCTGCCGCAAACCCGCGACGCCATTACCCGCATTGGTCTCATTCCCGCGCAAAGCGCCTCGATCGCGCAATTGCAAGCATTTGTCCGATCGGAAATCGTTCGCTGGGGGCAAGTCGTCAAACGCTCGGGCGCATCTGTCAACTAGGGCGAATCCTCTCGACGTTTGCATCTCAAATATTGCGACAGTGAGATAGGTATGGACACAGACGTACTGATCGTCGGGGCCGGCCCGGTCGGCCTCACTCTTAGCATCGATCTCGGCAGGCGCGGCATACAGTGTACCCTCATCGAGAGAAATGAGACGCCACTCGGCTATCCGAAAATGGAGCGCTGCAATCCGCGGACGATGGAAATTTTCCGTCGCCTCGGACTAGCCGAGATGGTGCGAGCGGCGGGCTGTCCGCCGGACTGGCCGATGGATGCCTATCTCCTGTTCGATCTGATGCGACCGCCGTTATTTTAAAATGGCACATCCCACGGTGGCACAGGCCAAGGCCAAGCGCGATGCCACCACCGACGGCTCATTGCCCCTCGAACCCTACCAAATCATTTCACAATACAGCCTGGAGCCTTTGCTCAAATCCATTGCGGAGCGAATTCCCGACGTGACAGTGAAATTCGGACACGAATTGCTGTCGTTTGTACAAGATGGCGATGGCGTGAGGGCGCAGGCGCGAAAAGCCGGCGGCGCGCAGGTTAACATCCGCAGCCGTTACCTGATCGGCTGCGATGGAGGATCAAGCGTCGTCCGCAAGCAATTGGGCTTTAAAATGGAAGGCGAGCCGCATCTGTTGGAGATGCGGCAGGCCCTGTTCCATTGTCCGGAGCTCTACGACAGAGTGCGCGCCCCAAGGGCCAGACATTACCATCGCATCGACGATTGTTGGACCCTCATGATCGTCCAAGACTTCGCGCCAGCACTTCACGCTGCATGCGATCGTCGACAAGGATGAAGACATGATGACGCTGTTTGCGAAGGTGCTCGGAACGCCGGCGAAATTCGAGATGCTGCATTGCGCCAAATGGGTCCAGCGGCTCCTGCTGTCAGAGCATTACCGGCAAGACCGCGTCTTCATCGGCGGCGATGCCGCACATCTCGTCATTCCTACGGGCGGGCTGGGCATGAATACCGGAATTGGCGACGCCATCGACCTATCCTGGAAGCTGGCTGCGACGCTGCGTGGCTGGGGCGGGCCGAAGCTGTTGCAGTCCTACGAGGCCGAGCGACGTCCGGTTGGCGCGATCAACGTCAAAGCATCCGGCAGAGGCACCGCCAGCCGGACGAAATGGGACGCCTATCGTCCGAACATCGACGAGGACACGCCCGAGGGCCGGGCGGTTCTGGATAATCTTTTGAGTATCGCCAGGCAGGAGGCGCCGAAATCGTTCCGCGTTACCGGTGCCGAACTCGGATATCGCGATGCCGGTTCGCCGGTCATCTGCGACGAGCCCGGCGGTCCGGCACCGAATATCGAGAGTACCAGCCGAGCAGCTGGCCGGGAGCGCGGCTACCGCACGTGTGGCTAGAGCCCGGCAAAGTCTCGGTACACGACCGGATCGGAGACGGCTTTACACTTCTGCGGCTTGGCACGACCAAACGGAATGCCGCCGCTCTGGCGAAGGCCTTCGGCGGTGCACCGTTCTCCGTGCTCGACATCGATAATGATGCGGCGCGGCGCGTCTATGGCTTCGACTATCTTATCGTCAGGCCAGATTTGCATGTAGTGTGGCGCGGTAACGCGTTGTCGGACAATCCGATCAAAGTTGCGCTTGCCGTGGCCGGACACTAACGATTACTTAGAGCAGCAAGTTCTGTCCCGGCGTACAGAGCCTCGATTGCCGCTGTGCATGCGATGGGCCGCGCTGGCGCGAATCAAACTTCCTGAGTGTCCGTGGCCTCGACGGCGTGCGTTTTGTCTGATCAACTATATTGATGACTTACATTTTTCCGCACTCGAGGTGACGCCGCGGCTCGAGCGGCTTGGACTTCATCATGGCTGTCGGTTCAGCGGCGGCGTAAGGCAAGCATGATAGAGCGTGGCGACCCTGAACAGGACCGCACGCTCCCAGAGACCTAGTCAAGACAGGACAAGAAAAATCGATGCGCATCATCACTCTGGAAGAGCATTTCGCAACCCCGGCCTTCTTCGAAGGGCCCGCTCGGTTCGTCAAAGAACGCGCCGAGAGGATCGGCGATCGTTACCTGCTGGTGCTCGACAGACTCTGCGATCTCGATGAGAAGCGAATCAGGGAAATGGACGAAGCGGGTATTGACATGCAAGTGCTTTCGCTCTCCGCGCCAGGCGTCGAGCAGATGGAGCTGCCTGATGCGATAGCCATGGCCCGCGACACCAACGACTATCTCGCCGACGCGGTGAAGAAGCGTCCGACCCGCTTCGCCGGGTTCGCCGCGGTGCCTACGGGCGCACCGAAGCAGGCCGCGCAAGAACTGGAGCGCCGGGTCCGGCAGGGCTTCAAAGGCGCAGTCATCAACGGCCACAATAAGGGTCGCTATCTCGACAACCAGTTCTACTGGCCGCTCCTGGAATGCGCCGAGGCGCTCAATGTCCCGATCTACCTGCACCCGACGCCACCGCCGCAATCGGTGATCGACGTTTCCTATGGAGGCTTCTCACCCATGGTGACCGACATGCTAGCGGGTGGTGCGTGGGGCTGGCATATGGAAACGTCGGTACACATGATCCGCATAGTTTGCGGTGGTGTGTTCGACCGCTTCCCCAGGCTTCAGTTCATCATCGGGCATATGGGCGAGGGACTGCCATTCTTCTTCAATCGCCTGGACATCATCCCAATAAAGACCAGTAGGCTGAAGCGCCCGATCAGCTCTTATCTGAAAGAGAACGTCCACTACACCTTCTCGGGCATGAACTACATGCCAACTTACCTCAACATGTTTCTGGAACTAGGTGGCTTCGACCGGATTATGTTCTCTGCCGACTATCCCTACCAATCGATGAAGTGGGCAACGGCCTTCCTCGACCAGATTCCGGCCAGCGCAACAGACAAGGCTCGCATCGCGCATGGCAATGCCGAACGGCTCTTACACCTGTGAGTTTCTGCATTGTGTCGACTTTTTCAGGCCCTGCTGACGTCGAGCTTTCGTACGGTCTCAAGACCAGCGAGCGCTCGATTACCGGCTGAGCACGGAACTCCAGTCCGCTTCGCGTAGGAATGGGATCACGATAACGGGGAGTGGTTGCGCAGTTATGGCAGCGAAGAGTGGCAGTTGCACCGAGAATGGCTTGATGAGCATCCGGATCGTGGGCATCAACGATCTGCCCATGGAGCGAAGGCGCGCCGCGCTTGCCATCGGTGGCGCACTCCGCTGCTCCGACTTGGGCCAGCAACCGCTCTCACCACAGGGGCACGTTGCGTCAGTGCGCGAGGACGCCATAGCCACGGGCAATCGCGGGTGCGAAGGCCGGGATGAAGGCGAAGAACACCACCTCGGCCCACAGGTAACGTCTAACTGCAGCGATGTCCCCTGGGGCCGGCAGGAAGGCGATGTCGGCTTTCAGCGCCCGGCGCCAGCGAATGATCTTTATTGTCGGAATGATCGAGAGCAGGGCGACCACCATGAAGGCCGCGATCTTGGCCCAAAAGAATCCGTTGACCTCATAATAGGCCCAGCCCTTGGCTGCATAGATCGCGCGTGAGAAACCGACCACGACGATCGCCCCCGCTAGGGTGCCGTACCAGTTGTTAGCGCGCGAAACGCGCAGAATATCTTCGCTCTTCATGCTCGGGCGAATGACGCCAACCTCGAATGCCAGAACGCCGGCAAGGATGAAAAGCAGGAGGTGGTGCACTATGGCGCGGGACAAAATCCTTCGTCACGAAATCGAACATTGGCGATTCCTCCGTCGTGAGGGCAAGACCAGGGCATCCGCAGGAACCGAGAATTTTGCCTTCATGATGGTCGATACTGGGCTACAAATATCAGTTTTGTTATGGCTTTAAGGCCCCACACCCGGCATCTTCCACTTTAGGCAAACATTTCTTGCCCCATATACGGCGGGAACGCCATCGCGAGCGATAGGCTTGCCGCAGCCGAACCTGGCAGCATCGAATGACAGATTCACAACTTTGCGCCGGCTCGCATGACCTTCCTCTAAATTCTCGAGCCGAGGGGATCACCAAGCCCGTGAGGTTCGCGCCGCATCGCCCACAAACGGCATGCATCCCTGGATGCCACAGCAGCACGACCTGCCCGGCGCACCCAGCCGCCAGCGATGTGCAACATGCCCGCGAGGGCCAAAGACTGGTCAATAGGGCGGCCGGCTCGAGTTGCTCCTACGGCCCAGAGCGTCAACCCATTGTCACGACCGATCAGGGAAGCGTCGCGAGCATCATCGGGACGATGTCGCTTTGTGCCTGCGTCTGGCGTGGATCTCGCTAAACTGACGCTGGAGAGGTCGTCAGTCCCACGCCCTCTGTTGCGATATCGCGACGCTCGACCAGCCTCTTGTCTCCATTGATCACGTCAAAGGCCGTCTGCTCTCCTTCACGCCAAAAGCGAATGTCAAGCATATGCTTGCCGATGCGAATATCGTGCACGGTAAGGTCAGGCAGCCAGTCGGGAAGGTACGGGTCAACGTAGAGTTTGTTGTGCGGCGCAGCCGGCAAGAATCCCAGCAGTGCCTGAGTGAGCATAAATACCGAGCCGGCAGCCCAAGCCTGCGGTACATTGGCACCGATATACTGCACCGGGAAATTCGATTCTTTGCGCTCGGATACGGTGTAAAGCTCTGGCAGCTGGTTAAGAAGAAAATGACTGGCTGCGAGGCTGACGTCGTGGGCGATTAGTCCCGCCTCTTTGTGAAAGCCATAGCGTTTAAAGCCCATGGCAATAACGGCGTTGTCGTGCGGCCAGACCGACCCCGTTTGGTAGTTGTAGGGATTAAATGCTACGTGATTAGCTGATAACGTTCGAATGCCCCACCCCGTCCACATATCTGGCGCTGTCAGGCGCTGCATAACTCTCATGGCACGTTCGGGAGGGACGATGCCGGACCATAGGCAATGGCCGGCATTGGACGAAATGGTTAAAACCCTGTTCTTGTTGCCGTCAAGCGCATAGGCATAGAACCCAAGTTCCTCATCCCAGAACGCTTCGTTGAACCTTGCGAAAAGAGTGGAAGCTTTGAAACGTAATTCAGTCGCGCGCTCGGGCTTACCGAGCGCATCGAATACCTCCGCCATGCGTACCCATGCATCGTAAACATAACCCTGAAGCTCGCAGAGCGCCTTAGGTCCCTTTACCAGTGAGCCGTCAGGATACATGACAGCATCGCCAAAATCTTTCCAGGCCATGTTCTCGTAGCCCACCGGGGACCGTGTTTGATATTCCTGTAAGCCGTCACCATCGCGGTCGCCGTATTTGTCGATCCAGGCGAGACACCCTTCAGCCGTCTCTAAATGCTGCTCCAGCAAACCTTTGTCTCCCGTTGCGCGCCAAGCTGCGTTTAAGGTGACCAAATAAAGTGGCGTCGCATCTGCGGTGCCGTAATACGGCGTGTGCGGGATCAGCTTAAAATGCGCGAGCTCACCGTAGCGCAGCTCGTGGAGGATCTTGCCTGGTTCGGCATCGCGGTATGGATCGTCCTCCTTGGCTTGCAGCGACCCCAAGATCTCGAGTGAACCACGCGCGAACTCCGGGTAAATTAAAACATTCTGTAGGGAAACGAGCAGACTATCCCGACCAAATGGAGCGACGAACCACGGCAATCCAGCCGCCGGCATGAAAACCATATGATCCGTGCCTTTGATAGGCAAGCGGAGTGCGGCCATGTCCTCGAGCGCTTGACGAAAGAGCCGGTAAAATTCTTCATTGCTTGTCCTGATCTTCACTACGGTCTTTAGCCATTGTGATAGCGTTTCAAAATGCGGAGATTTATCGCTGTTCTCAACGCAGTCATCCGGTGGATGAAAGAGCTGCTCGCCGTCTTCGAGGGTATAGAGCAAACAGGCGTGCCAAATCTCGCTTGGTTGAAGGAAGACCTCAAAACTGAGCCGGCCGTTGGCTGAAACAGCCTGGCGTGGAGCGCGCATTACTGAAGTTGTCACTGCACGCCGAAAATCTCGGTTAGAATATACAGTACGAACCTTTTGCTCCTGCTCTGACCACTCGGTAGCAATCTTGCCGCGGCGTACGATATGACCCGACCTTACCTCAAAGAGGTCGGCAAAATCGCATCGGAACGCCACCTCTAGCTGGAAACGCACTGGTTTCATGCTGTTGTTGGTGATGTCGAGATCTTCGTGCAAGCCACCGCTGATGCATCGGTTGATGGTAAGGCCGAGGGTGCGCGGCGGAATCGGGCCATCTTCGGTCAGGATCGACTTATTACTGAGAAAGATGCTCGCTGCGTAATAGTTAATGGGGCCACCATTCAGCAACTGCCAGGGCTCGCCGTTAGCGTAGATCGCCCAGTTGCTGATGATTCGTGTATCGAGAAAGTACAAACCCTTCTCGCTTGGCCACGTGATTGTGCCATCAGGATCGGTGATAAGCACCGTCTGACCTTGATGAATGGCAATCTGGGGCGGACCAACTTGTACCTTGAATACCATTAATTGCTCCTGGATTGTTCATGTTTCTTGTTAAAAGATTTTAGTCCTGCCAATTTTGTGTCTGGCATAAGTCACCAAGCGAGAATGACCGTTGCTACTGTCTGTGCTAAGAAGCCAATTGCGCTGCCGGACTTTACAACAATGTGGTTAAGGAATGTAGTGCTGAGGCGATCCGCCAATAAAATGCCCGTCAAAGCGTCGGCCTCATTGAATTCTTCGGTTCCAACCGTAATGTCCGCAACAATCGAGGGGGAAGCACACAAGGGGCTGAATGGAACGTGGATGACGGTCACGGCGAACAATAGGGTGCGAACGACCAACGCGCCGAAACCGATCAAGAGCAACGGCCGGCGCCCCAGCTCTGCCGCAGCACTCAACGATCTGCGGTACGATGATCAATGCAGAGACCATAGATGAACCGGCGGTCCCATTGCCAGATGTCAGTCGCTCACCCGCGAGCGGCGACATAGAGGCGTTCGCAAATTGGACAGAAGATGCAACCAGCAAATAGACGCCTGCGCGCGCGTTTCGCGAACGTGGCTTCGACGGAGCTGGTATGCCAGCATCGGGAGAATGGCTGGAACACCGGCATCTCCGAGCCTAGAGCAAGTTCGACTGGATCGGCCTGGGTTTTTATCTTTCCAGCCGCTGCCGTACCTAAACTCGACTATGGATACCGACCCGATTGACGATCTATAGCTCACAGACACGCAGAGCGTGTTACCTCCGAGTAGGTCATAGGAGCTGATGAGGTCACCGCAACGCTTGATTAGCAGTGCCTTTCGCCGTCATCCACTATTTGGTCGTGATCGGAAATCAGAGCGTGACGTGCGCACATTACTCTCTACGACTTCATATTGCTTCCATGCGCATTCAGACGCTGGCGTATGCCCCGGCGGATGCGCCGGGGCTTCGACTGCTTCGGCGGCATTAACGCCCGATTTGGCGGCCCACTGCGTTCTCCTCCTGATTGAGCGCACGATGGCCGGCGCGGTTCAGGTGAGTGTTATGGAAGCTCGCCATAGAGCGCTCCTGTTGACGTATCTTGCGGTCCTCACGATGCAGTGCGTGGGCTTGCCCCGACGTTAGTTCTCCTTCGCGCCTTTCGGTGTTGATTCGCTTGTCCAAATTCTTGAGTCGCTGATTGACCTGCTCGCGCCAGGGATGATGGCGCTGCCAGGGAGTGTCACCTGCTGCTGCCCCTGCAGTGCCAATCGAGGCTCCTGTGATCGCGAGGACAACAGCAAGCGGTATAATCTTTAAATCGTAGCTCATGTTCTTCGCTCCTCAATTTAACCGCGACAAAGATTGCGACGTAACACAGAAGAACAATAATTACGTCCCCCTGAACTAACGGTGATCCAATAGTTCATTGGACGTTCATCAATCGGACTTGCAGTTAAATCGATTGCATACATAATTCATCTCCATGAAGCTTCCTCGCCGTAAATTTCTTGTTCTTCCCTGAATGATCGTGGCCTGGATAACCCGCGCTGGTTCGTCACCGCTCCTGACCGGGCGGACCACGACTGCGAACTCCCGGACATCGCAGCTGATCGAACCAGTAACCTGGGAAGAACTAGGACTATGGCGCCGGCTCGACCTGTCTCTAGCTCCTGGCCTTCGGACGCTGTAAACTCAATCCGTTGAGGAATGCGAGGGCGCTGCCATGCGCTGGGTGTATTTTGCCATCGCCCTTATGTGTGTGGCCGCAATAGTGATTTTCGTCCGGAGCCGCGCGCTAGTGACGATGTCATTTCTGGCGTTTGGCGTATGCGGTCCGCTCTCGACGTTGGCCATCGTCGTCGGCGGCAGCCTTTACGCTTTGCTGCGCAAATCGATAACCGAGTCGCAGCTGAGCGGCGCACGGTAGCCGCGACAGGTTCCGATGGCACCCACGACCGACCCGCCGCTAATCGATCCGCGGCATGGTGACGTCGAAGACGACGTCTCGAGCCCTAAGCAACGATCCATGGTCGCCATCGCCGGCAGCCTGCTCGCCGAAATCAGCCTGACGAAGCTTCTCTTCGCCCTGACCTTTTCAATCCTGCTGCCGGCCTTGCTGCTCGGCTTTGCGCCTCTGGTCGCCACCGCGTGGTTGCTCAAGCTCTCGGCGGCAGCGGCGCAAATAACCGAGCTCGGTGCGGCGCTTGTCCTTGCGGCAATCGTGGCGGCGGGATGGTTCGGATGGCATCCGCTGCTGCGCATCGCCGAGCGCAATTTCTGGTCGCTCAATGCACTCGCAATTCAGCCTAGCTATGCGTTCGGCCGTGAGGGGCTCCGCTATTTGACCCAGTGCATGCTCAGCACGGATGTGAGCGACCGGACGCGCGCCAGCTTGAGCGCAATTAGCTCGGCGGCAGCCGCCATCGTCTTATGCATCGTCGCCGTAGGGATCGCGGTCGTCGTCTGGCCGGCATCGCGTTGGGTGGGAACTCCTGCGGATCTGCTGGATGTGCGCGGCCTCATCCTGCCAACGCTTTCCAATGCCATTGTGGTCGTCTGCACCTATTTGGCCGCCGCCGCGCTGGTCTGGGGCTTTGCCGACGCGCTCATGGATCAGCCGATCAATCTCAGCGCCTATGACGCTGTGTCTGGCCGACCGGCCTGGCGTGTCGCGCACCTGTCAGACATTCATCTGGTCGGCGAGCGCTACGGATTTCGTATCGAGAGCGGGCGGCGCGGGCCACGCGGCAACGACCGTTTTGCGCGTATCCTCGACCGCATCGAAGCGATTCATCGCACGAGCCAGCTGGATATCATCCTGATCACCGGCGACATGACCGACGCCGGAATTGCAGCCGAATGGGCGCAATTCCTCGATACTGTGGAGCTGCATCCGGCGCTCGCCGAACGGATGCTTATCCTTCCCGGCAATCACGACCTCAACATCGTCGATCGCCTTAATCCTGCACGGCTCGATCTGCCGTTCAGCCCAATGAAGCGCTTGCGGCAGATGCGGACATTGTCGGCGATTGCCGCCATTCACGGCCACCGTGTGCGCGTGGTCGATGCAAGCGCGCCAACACTTGATCGCACACTTGCCGAGGCGCTAGCGCCGCATCGGGAATGGATCGCCGAATTTGCCGATACCGGCAGCCTGCGCCTGTCGATCGGTCTGGGTGAATTGTGGGACGATCAATTCCCGCTGATCCTGCCGCCGGGCGAGGCGAATGGTCTCGGTGTCGCCATCCTCAACTCCAACGCTGAAACGCATTTCTCATTCACTAATGCGCTCGGAATGGTCTCCGTCGAGCAGACCCGCAGACTTTTGACAGCCGTTGACCGATTTCCGAATGCGCATTGGATCATCGCCCTGCACCATCACCTTATTGAATATCCGATGTCGGTTGCAACTTTTTCCGAACGCATTGGCACCGCGCTGATCAATGGCTCTTGGTTCATTCGTAAGATAAAGTCCTTGGCGCCGCGCGCAATCGTCATGCACGGCCACCGCCATATCGACTGGATCGGCGCGTGCGGCAAACTCAAGATTGTTTCGGCGCCGTCGCCGATTATGAGCGGGACCAACGAGGTGCCGACCTATTTTCTTATTCACACCTTGACCGCCCGGCCGGACGGGGGGATTTGTTTGCTCGCGCCGGAACGCGTAGAAATCGACGGCGTGAATGCCGCCGATTGAGGAAATTCTGGTCGAGGTCCTGTCGCCGCTCTCGCCCGCTAAAACTAGCGACGCTCCGCCTGGAGGACCGGCGCCCATACCTCGTCGGTCTGAGGCGGAGGCTCGTTAGTATTGCAACTCGAAACCGAAGTGCATTCCCTGTGCTTGGATCATGTTAGTAAGATTGCTGGACATTGCGGCAGTGGTGTTGCCGTTAGGCTGCTGGTAGGGGCTCAACGGGCCTTCTAAAGTCAATCGGTCCTGAGGCATTCCCACGCCGGCGGCGAATTTGAAACCGACTGACCGCCTACTATTGCTGAGTTGCCGCTTGCCTGATGTATGGTCCACACGGCGGTTGAGGTCTGCAGCCCCCGTGGTGGCCCGAAGCAGAGGTCTCCTTGATCGACGATCGGCGCTAGATGATTTAGCGGCCCTGTCGCCCGCTGCAGGGAATCCAGGAAGATCCGGCAGGCGAACTGGGGTAACTTCCCTCGCGGCGGCGCCTTGACAAGATTGTCTCATCGCCGCTCGCACAGCACCTTCCTTGGAGTTGCGTGTGAAACAAAGTCTTTGGCCAATTTGACCGGATTGATGGGACTGGATTGTGGAGCTTTGGCCGGAGGCGAGCTGTGCAGCCAGCGCCGCACACATGCTAAACCAGAAGCCGGCAATCGCCGCCGCCACGGCAAGAATCACTCGCGAGCGCATATCTCAACCACTTACATTTCGCCCGAGTAGGAGTTCGGGCGCTCACCTTAGCGACACATTTGCCCTCGTTCGCGGCGGTTCAATGGCCGAACAATTGCCTAAAAGTGACAACTCCGTCGCCTGAAGGCGGCGGGTTCTGGAGCAAGCTACGCGGCAACCCGCCCGCTTAACACTCCAAGGCTGCGTCCCAGCCCTGCCCTAAGACCTTGGGATGTATGACCTTTGCCGACGCTGTATCCCGGTTAAGGACTCAGCCGCAGTGGGCAGGCGTGTTCTCTGTCGGCAAGCGTCTTGACGGCAATCTGGCCGCACTCAGGGCTGCCACGCGGGTTAACTCTGACGACAAGACCATCAGCGTTCGCAGCTTTGTAGCCGAGCATGGAAGCGATTTGCGCCCAAGCGCCGCAGTAGCCGGTCGCAAGTCAAATCAGGGCCTGCACCCCCCTGTCGTCTGAAGGCGACAGTCCTTGCGCCAGAAATTCTATGGCCGCTGAACCTGGCCGCGCACCGACAGCAATCAGTGGATTGAAGCACGTAGGTCGGAGGCGGCGTCCAAATCGTGGGCGTTGAACTGAGGCGTGCAGCGTCATCGAACGCGACAAACTCGCCACCGCACACGTGGCCCTTCGGCGAGAGATCAGGCATTTCTCGCGGTTTGGCTTTCGAGTGCCATTCCGTGATCGTTGTGCAGTATTCTAGTCGCGGTAATGATGGTGATGACGCCGACGCGGTGGGGGACGGTGATGATGATGGTGTTCCTGCGCGATTTTCATCTCGCCGGGCGCCTTCGCTAAACGAGCGTCGTCTGCTCGTAGCGCGGCGACGGGATTCGGAACCGGCGTGAGGAGGTCCTGATAGTTGGTTGCAGGCAGTAGTCGTCCCGGTATCGACGTAGCGGGATGTGCCGCAGCTGCGGTCGTTAGCGCAACGGCCGCGCCGAGCAGACCTGCTATTTTCCCGTCCATGGATTTCTCCGGCGTGATTACGGTTGTTGTGCTAATAGAGGCGGAGCTAATCAGATAAAAGCTAGAAACAAACCCGAAAGCACAAGACCGACGAAAATCAACGACCAATCTCCTGCATCAAGGCCGAAGAAACGGGCCGCGGTAATGGCAAAAGGAGCGGCCCCGGTCGCCACCCCTGATTTTTCGAAACCGACCGGGACCGTCTGCCCTTCCCCCATCTTTATTCCCCCGTTTCCCCAACCCGCGCACGCTGCGAGGGTGGAGGGGCTTTTTCCAGTCCGAATTGTGTTCGGTGTTTGAATCCGGGGCCATGTTGTAATTCGGCCACACGCGATCGTTCGGACCTTCGCAATATGCCCGTCTATGCCGGTCAGAGCGGGCGGGCGATCCGAGGCCTCACGACCGACATGCGACCTACCTCGCCCGCTATAAGGCTCAGACCTGCGCGCGTCAGCGGTGAAGGAAAGCTGTTAATCGAGACAGACTGTGGCCGCCAGCGCAATTCAGGATGCTGGCTTTTCCTGTTGCGGGCTGGAGGCGGCCCCATCGGGTGGACGGTGCCGCCTAACTGCTTCTGGGTTCGTCGAATCCGCACCCATGTAGATGCCGCGCTCCCATTTGCGTTTGAGCGGATCCGCAACCCGAAGCGACATTCTTCCGATGCGCTGGATCTCAATCTCGATCGTCTCGCCGTCCTGTAGCGCCCCCAATCCCTCGTGGTTCGTGCCACAGGCAATGACGTCACCGGACAACATGGTCATAACGGTGGTCGCGAACTCGACCAATTCGGGCACGGGGTGCTCCATATCGTCGGTGTTATAGTTGTGTCGTAGCTGTCCATCGTTCCAGAAGCGCACGAGCAGACCGTTGGGATTTGTGATTTCGTCTGCAGTGACGATGCAGGGCCCCAGAGGCGCAAACGTGTCGAACGATTTGCCAAGCCAGCTCATGGGTTGGCTGGCGGGCCAGGTGCGCCGGCCCTCGCCGCGCGCCGTCACGTCGACAAAGCAGGTGTAGCCGAATACGGCTTCGCGCCAGCTCTCGCGCTTGATCATCTTGGATGGACCTCTCATGACCAGCGCGAGTTCCGCTTCGTGCATAAAGACCCAAGGATCGGTATATGCAGGCAGCTGAATTGTGTCGCCCGGGCCGACGACGGCATCGGGATTCTTCAGGAACATGTTGAGTGGGCGCGGCGCGCGCTGGGCGTGCTCCCAGTAATTGGCGATCGCGCACAGGATCTTGTGGGGCCGCGGCAAAGGCGCCCGCAACCGGACTGCCGACAGCGGCATTGGCGTTGCGGCCTCGGCAAGCTTCTCGAGTACGGAACGCAGTTTCTCGAAATCGTCGATGATACCTTCCATCACCCGCTGCGGCGTGTAACTCGGCCTGACGGCACCCGAGATATCGACCACCCCATCGTCGGTGAGCAGACCGGGCAACTGTGGGCCGGCGTCACCTTGCTGAAACAGAACGAACTTCATGACCATCCCCCTTAAAGACGCTATACTTGGCTCGGCGAAAAAACCTTTCGCGAGGCTGAGCAATTCCCCAGTCTCGATTTACTATCCCTGAACCATCCTGGCGGTCAGACCTTCGGCTGAGAAGCCCCACGACGCGATGGTTGCCCGGTTAAGTCAAACACGGATGCCGCCTTAGCGCCTTCCGTGCCCCACAACCCGGCAATTTCCTGATGGGTCGCCGGGCAATCGCCCTGCATGCATTGAAACAACTGCAATCGATAGTCGCATGCCACACGGCGAGCGGCAAGCTGTGGCGAATTGCAGTGAGTACAGCAGGCGCTATGGTGGACGTCTAAACTTCTTGTCCTTTTCGGCTAGCTGCTGGACCGTGTCGAATTCTCCACTTCCGACCAGAGAGCAGTCGATTTCGGCGACCAATCATTCTCCACCACATCCCCGTGTTCGGAATTGCCCCGAACTTCCCATTATGGGTACAGCGGAAACGCCTTTTAGCTCTTCATGACTCCCGGAGCGAAACTTAGCCTGCATCCGGAGCTGCGCGACCGCCCCGCGGATTTCATGAACCACATTTCTAAGTCTATGGCTTATTTTTTGGCTAATCGTGGCGGCGATTCTTACCTAGGTTTGTAAGGTACACCCGCGAGCGTGCCAAGTTTGGACCAAGAGAGTCATGGACGGTTTAGCTTCCCGAACGATCAATCTCTCAACGGCAAATCCGCTGCGCTGCGGCGGCCCGCTGACACCGATCATGGAGGCAGTATTCGCTGCATTTCTTGTCATCGGTCTTGCTTTGCCCGCTGTGCCCCTTCATGTGCATGGCAAGCTGGGGTTTGGCCCTTTCCTGGTCGGAATTGTGGGCGGCAGCCAGTTTGCCGCCGCTATTTGTTCGCGTGTGTGGGCCGGCCGGCATGCGGACACGCGCGGCCCAAAGCAGGCGGTGATCATCGGTCTTTTGATCGCAGCGGGAGCGGGCCTGTTTTATCTCGGCTCGCTGCGCCTTATCATTGCGCCTATGCTGTCGCTGACAATTCTGCTGACCGGTCGGACGCTGCTCGGAGTCGGCGAAAGCTTCATCATCGTAGGAGCGCAGAGTTGGGGCCTCGCGATTCTTGGCAGCAACAATACCGCCAAGGCACTGGCGTGGATCGGCAGCGCGATGTTCGGCGCCTTTGCTGCAGGCGCACCGCTCGGGACAGCTTTGTACGGCCGTTACGGATTTGTTGCGATAGCGCTCGCAACGACATTTCTGCCGCTGATAACACTGCTGTTCGTGGCTCTTCTTCGGCAGGTTTCGGCGACGGCTCGCGTCGAGACCGGCGTTATGCAGGTGATGGCGGCAGTCTGGATTCCCGGCCTCGCCTCAGCGCTGAGCAGCATCGGCTTCGGCGCGATTACAGCATTCAGCGCGCTGCTGTTCGTCGGGCGCGGCTGGGCAGCTTGGCCTGCGTTCACGACGTTCGCCCTGACTTTCATGCTGACGCGCATGTTGTTTGGCCATCTGACAGACCGGTTTGGTGGGACCAAGGTCGCGCTCGTCTCGGTACTCGTCGAGGCAGCCGGCATGGCGCTGATATGGCTCGCCTCATGGTTTACGCCCGCGCTGATCGGAGCGGCACTTTCAGGGCTCGGTTACTCGCTGGTCTATCCCGCCCTCGGCGTCGAAGCCGTGCGTCTGCTGCCGGCACAGAATTGGGGGCTCGCCATGGGCGCTTACACGGCTTTTTTAGATATCGCGCTCGGGATCGGTACGCCCGCCCTCGGATTGCTTGGCGCCTACGCTGGTCTGGGCAGCATATTCGGCGCCAGCATGCTGGCCGCAGTTTGTTCCGCAGCCATCGCGGCCGCCCTGCTGGTGAGAGGCCGGTACAGAGCGCAATGCCCCGGGAGCGGCTTGCTCGTAGAGTCGCAATTTTGCCTGGCCGACGCTAACTTCTGTAGCGCAGTGCATCGACGAACAAGGTGAAAGCTGCCGAAGGTTGCCGGCGGCTGGGGTAGTAGAGGTGGTAGCCTGAATACGGAAGGCACCAGTCCTCGAGCACGCGCTTGAGCCGGCGTTTGATTAGATACGGCTGCGCAAGACCTTCAGGGACATACGCTAAGCCCATACCCGCTACAGCGGCATTCAACATCTGCGCAGTGGTATTATAAGTGAGCTGGCCCTCGACGCGCACTCTCAGCTCGCGACCGCCTTTCTCGAATTCCCAGGCATACAATCCGCCGTGGGGGAGGCGCAAGCTTATGCAATTCTGATCTATCAGATCTTGCGGCGTCTTAGGTACTGATCGGCACTTGAAGTACGATGGAGCCGCAACGACCGCCATGCGCATGTCGGGCCCGATGCGTACGGCGATCATGTCTTTTGCCACCTGCTCGCCGCTGCGCACACCGGCATCATAGCGTTGCCCAACGATGTCGGTGAGCCCGTAGTCGATGCTGATTTCAATCTTGATGTCCGGGTAGGAACGCAGCAACTTTGCGATCTTCGGCAATACGATCGCATCGGCGGCATACTCGGTCGCGGTGATCCGAATTGTGCCGGCCGGCTTCTCCCGAAGTTCGCTGATGGCCGCGATCTCGGCTTCGATCTCATCCAGGCGAGGCCCAACATTTCGAAGGAGGCGCTCTCCAGCCGCCGTTGGCGCGACGCTGCGCGTCGTCCGCGTCAGGAGCCGAACGCCCATCCGCTCTTCAAGCTCGCGGACGGTGTGGCTAATTGCCGACTGTGAGACGCCCAGCTTGGCGGCTGCCTTGGTGAAGCTTCGCTCAGTCCCCACGGCGAGAAAGGCCGCCATGTCGTCGAGGTTGCTGCGACGCAGCATTTATCGTCTCCACTCATAATTCCATGCACATTTTAGCGGCTAGTTTGGACGAATCCATGCTTTAAGTATCCAGGGTGGGGGCCGCTGTAACGCGCGGCCCTTCCAAATTTTGGAGTAGCGTATGGACATCGCACGAAGCAGTTCACAGCCATCCGGCAAGGGACCAGGGACTATTTGCGGGTGCAGTACGCGTTGATGCCTTTGTTTCAGGCGCCCGCTCCCCGTTGCGTGAGCGGGGTGAACGTGACCTTTGAACCATGCGTGCGCACGGCCTGGCACACGCATCCGCTTGGTCGGACTCTCGTTCACCGGCGACTGTGGCTGGGCACAGCCCGAGGGAGGCCCCATCGAGCAAATCCGGGCGACGTGGTGCGGTTTGCGCAATAAGCGGCCCCCGTACGGTAGAGCCGCTGCGTCAGAACCTGAAGGTGCCGTCGCTGCCCTCTCGGGCGAGACACTGGCTAGGCTGGGCGAGATCTGGCCGGGCCCGGCGGTGAGGTGCCCCCAGGCTTATGGTGGTGACAAGGAGAGTCGGTACCGATGACTCGCGAACCTATTGTTGTTGTGACTGGCGCTAACCGCGGCATTGGCTTTGAGATGTGCCGGCAGCTTGCGGCTCGCGGTGCTGACGTCATTTTGACCGCGCGAAGCAAAGACGCTGGCAAGATGGCGGCGAAAAAGTTGGCCGCACAAAAGCTCATCGTGCACTTTCAGCTGCTCGATGTGAGCTCACGCAAGAGCATTGCCGCCTTCCGTGATTTCCTGCAAAGAACTTATGGCCGATTAGACGTTCTCATCAACAACGCTGGAGTTATCGCAAAGAACGACAGCCGCGTTGTGGACGTGAATATGGAGACGGTACGCGTGACGCTCGAAACCAATACACTTGGGCCCTTTCATCTCACTCAGGCCTTGGTGCCGCTACTTGAAACGGGCAAGCACGCCCGCATTGTGAACGTATCGAGCGGCATGGGCGCATTTTCCGAGATGCAAGGCGATTATGTCGCCTATCGCCTGTCGAAGACGGCTCTGAATGCGATCAGCGTGATGCTTGCTGCCGAACTCCGGGGAAAAATCGCCGTCAACGCAGCCTGTCCAGGATGGGTCAAGACCGATATGGGCGGCCAGAAAGCCGAGCGTGATGTCTCAGAGGGTGCGGATACTCCCGTTTGGCTCGCTCTTGATGCACCGCAGACGCTTACAGGCAAGTTCCTGCGCGATCGAAAAGTCATCCCCTGGTGAGATCAATTCCTGATCACCCGGACGGACATAGTCGACTGAGGTCTGCCTCTGCATTGGTTTCCAGGTTCGAGGCCCAGAACCATTACGCCAAGCGCTGGACAATTCGTTCGTTTGAAATCAAACGATGCTCGCGGAAGAACTCCGCAGTGCCGGTTTTCGCTCCCGTGCATAGAAACTGCTGCAGGCCCTTTCGGGCGTAGTCGGCGGCACGCTTTTGGAAGCTGTTCGACCAGCGGTGGATTTCGACTCGCTGGTACATGCCGGCCTTGCGCATCGGCTCGTTCGCCACGAATCTGTCCGGTCCGGCGCGATCGTCGCGCTGCATAAAAAAACGACGTGCCGAGCGTGTCGCGGCTGTCGTCGGAAACGAAATGGCCGTAGCCGATGACGCGCTCAACAAGGTTTTGACGTAGCGGTCCTGCTCTGCAATCAGTGTGTGGCGGGCAAATTCCCTGCCCGGCTTGTCCCAGCAGTAGATCGCCCACTGCGCCGGCTTTGCGCGATAGTAGTTCTTCAGCGCCTCGCCCTGCAAACCATAGCGCGGATCGCCAGGCAGATATTCCAGCAGGGCGAGGGCGGGTAAGACAAGAACCGTCAGCATTGTAGCCGACGGTCGGAGTGGGACAAGCCACGGGTGCGCGGTGTCGCGAGCGGAGCGATGTCGCCGACCGTCACTCACGCCGTTCGCCTCAGCGCCCCCATGTCGCAGATTGGACGCCGAGAACGCGCTTGCGCTGCGTTCAATTCCAGATCTGTCCGGCAACCTCAACGACGCGCGCGAGCTTGCGCTCGGTCAGATCCATAGGAAAGCCGCGGCCCGCGCGGGCTGGAACGCTGGCGAAGCCACATTGCGGGGATAGACACAGCCGTTCAAGGTCGATGAATTTCGTTGCCTCGTCAATGCGGCGCTTTAATGTGTCGGCCGTTTCGAGTTCCGGAACCTTCGTCGACACGAGGCCAAGCACTGCTTTTTTCGGCTTGGGCAAATGGCGAAGTGGGCTAAAGTCACCTGCTCGTGGACTGTCATATTCGAAAAAATAACCGTCAACATCGATCCGATTGAACATGCGCTCAGCGATCGGCTCATAGCCGCCGTCGGCCATTCCTCGTGCATAATTCCCGCGGCACATGTGGACGCACACGGTCATATTGGCTGGTCGATCCTTAATCGAGTTGTTGATCGCATCGATGTAGAGGTCGATGAGCTCGCCAGGATCATCGCCCCGCGCGCGTACAACTTCCATATTTTTCGGGTCGCAAATCACGGCTAGGGGGACCTCGTCCATCTGCAAATAGGTGCAGCCGCGTGCGCTGAGGTCGGCGATTTCTAGGCGCATGATCCGGGCGAGATCATCGATGAGATCCTCGCGACTGCTATAGGCAGTGCGATCGAGCACCGCGTCGCCAGTGAAAAAATGGGCAACAGAGGGGGTGGGCAGGTTCGCCTTGATCGGGCCCCGCGTCATGGGCTTGAGCGCCGAGAAATCGTCAGCCGATAGCGGCTCCCGCCTGTTGAGCCTAGCCGTGACCTTTGGTTCTCGGATTGGAGGGGCGGTTGTGCCGTCGTACAGCCGAATTGGAAACGCGCGCTCCACTGTCTCCGGTCCAAAGCCGTCGCACTTGTCGTAAAGAAACTCGCGCCATCCCCGCTTGCGGTACTCGCCATCCGTAATGGCTCCAATACCGACCCGCTCCTGCATAGTAACAGCTTCGCGGATACATTCGTCCTCGACTTGCCTGAGGTCCGCCCTCGACAATTGTCCCGCTGCATGCCGTTCGCGCGCGGCCATCAAACGCTCCGGACGCGGCAGGCTGCCAACATGCTCGGCGCGGTAAGGTGGTTTCATTTAAGTCATGACTGCCCTTCGCGAATTTATGAGTGCGTGGCCTACAGCGTGTCCCGGCCGGAGTGAATCGCAATTCCCAAGACGAAGGAGATAAGCGAGTTTAGCGCATTGACTCGCGCGCGGGAATCGCCCAATGCGCGGACCCGCTCACCTTGTATTACTGCGAACCCCACCCGCAGAATCGCCGCCGGTAAGACGCCGATGCTCCGCACGAGGAGACGACATTAAACGAGCTGTCGGAGAGCTGTAGCCCAACGCCACTGCGAGGCGGACTTGACTGTCGAATCACCGTTAATGCACAAGGCCATCGCCGTCGCATCTTGAGCCCACCGCGAGATTAAGCTCTATTACCGATCATGTGGCCAGACCCTTGCACACCGAATGCGGTCAAATAATGGGAATTCGGCCGTTTTGCTTTGCGTCCACAGTTCTCCGGAGGCACCCGCTTCGGCCTCATTGAAGCCACTCGAAGTGGAGATTCTCCTGGCCGCTGGGAAACCCCAGGCGGGCACTCGCCTCGACCCCATCAAAGCGACGTTGCAGAGCTGCCGCTAACGAGGCACAAGCATGACGCTGGGTTTTGATCATCTCGGAAATCTGTTTGTCGCTTATGCGGTCGACTTCGGGGGCGCAGTACTGCTAGCCGTAGTCGGGTGGTGGCTGGCCGGCATGATCGAGCGTGGCGCGCGGCGCGTCCTGATGTCGTCGCCTCATATGGATCTTACGGTCGGGACTTTTCTGTCGAGCCTCGCTCGTTATGCGACCCTGGTCATCGCATTTGTCATCATTCTGCAAGTCATCGGAGTACAGGCGACCAGTCTGGTCGCGGTAATCGGCGCGGCTTCGCTGGCCATTGGTCTGGCGCTGCAAGGCACACTCTCACATATGGCTGCCGGGGTCATGCTCCTAATATTTCGGCCCTTCCGAATTGGCGACAACATAGAGGTGGCTGGTAAGAGCGGCACGGTAAAGAATCTCAATCTGTTCATGACCGAACTCGCGAGTAGCGATAACGTCCAGGTGCTCATCCCCAATGGCCAGGTTTGGGGCGCAGCGATGAGCAATCTTTCCTTTTACGGAATCCGCCGGATAACACTCAGCGTTCCGGTCATGCTGGACAAGGACCTGGAGGCGATCTCGACGCATCTACGCAGGTATCTCAAGGAGGATAAGCGTGTGCTTGATTCTCCCTCACCGAGCGTGACAGCAGCAAATCTCACCGACAAAGGAGTCGAGTTCTTGGTTCAAGCGTGGTCGAAGATCGAAGATGCAGATGCGGTGCGCAACGACTTTGTGCGCCACTCATTGGCTACGGTACAAGCCGCCATTGCGGGGGGTCAGCCTCACTGAGCCCGATGCGTCCCCCTTGCAATCCGGGTTCGCAGAGACGAGGCCGACAAGAGATCAGCAGCGCTTGCAGGAGATTACGGTTCGCTCGGCTTACACCGTTAGCTGTGGCGCATCGTATAGTCGACGGCTTAACACGCCTTCGTCGTTGATCTCGATATGGAAGATTTCGGACAGGCCCGCCCTTCCAGATGACGTCAGTCGGAGTACACGGCTGTCCGACACGCGATTGAGCCATTCGAGCTGCAATAAACGATCCAGAATGCGAGCGCCGACGAGTCCCTTGAAGGTGATAACGACGCTCGCTCCAGTCGAGACATCGCTGCGAAATATCCGCCGAGTCCGCGGGCTCAGATCAGCGCCGAATGCGCAAAGGAAACGCCCTACCCGAAGACGTGACCCCACGGCCTGCATCGGTGAGTACGATGGGCCCCATGGCCGCAAAACGGATTGCATCGTCGTTTGCTGACCACGACTGATGGCGAGCTGGCACCTCTATGGCCGTGACGACCTTGATGCTCTCCAGCATTGTCGCGACCAGCGGGGACGCGATCGTCCCGGTATCGCTACGATGCCTCCCAGAATCCCGCCGAAACTCCGAATGTGATGCTTGTTTCCATATTTCTGCTTGCAAAGGGACTGCGCGGAAAGGCGTTCACAAAGGAACAGTTGGCTTGACGTTTCAGCCTCAACGGCTGCGACGTTGCGGGTCGTGCTCCGGCATGTACGGCGGACAACATATGTGCGAAAAATTGCGCCTGAGACATCAACAAACTGGTGCTGATCGCGGTCATTGCCGCCGGCGCCGAGTTGCTGCGACACGGTTTCTTCAGTTAACGGGCTCTCCGGTGCCGCTGCGATGGTTCGCCAGGTGCTCCCGCCGCGGACTCGCGAATTTTGTACCGGAGATGCGCCACCGGCTTTCGCCGGCCCTTGATCAGCTGCTGGGCGAGCCATCACAGCACAGCTCTGCGCGAGAGCATCCGCGCCGGTGTCGAAAGGAAGTAGCCGCGATCCACGCGGAAATTGCCGTTGCTGCATTCGATGAATAGAGTTCGGCAACGGATACCAGGACCGATTGTACGGCCGAAAATATTCGGCATCGGTGTCACACTGGCAGCCTCTGCCTCGTCATGATGTCGAACGAAGAAGGAGACGAACCATGAAAGCCAACGATCTTTTTGCCGTCGCCCCGGAACTCATGAAGAAGTGGACCGCCGCCTCGCTCGCCATCGCTTCGAGCCTCGAGCCGACCCTCGTCGGGCTCGTGGAGATCCGCGCCTCCCAGATCAACGGCTGCGCCAATTGCATCAATATGCACACGCAGGATAGCCGTGCGAAGGGTGAGACCGAGCAGCGCATCTACCTGCTGTCAGCTTGGCGCGAGGCCCCTTGCTACACTGACCGCGAACGTGCCGCGCTCGGTTGGACCGAGGCGCTCACGCGGCTCTCCGAAGGACACCAGCTCGAAAGCGCCCGTGAAGCCTTGAAGGCGCAGTTCACGGAGCCGGAGCAGGTTAAGCTCACTCTAATGATCAATATCATCAATGGGTGGAACCGCATCGCAGTTGGTTTCAGCCAGTTTGTTGACCCGGCTGAAGCAAAATCCGAAGCGGCCAAGGCGGCGGCCGCGTAATGGCCGGCGTCAGCCACGAGGACGCAGCGGCTAGTTTCGACCCGCTGCGTCCAAAGCTCATGCGCGTTGCCTACCGCATGCTCGGCTCCGTGGCCGACGCTGAGGACATTCTGCAGGAGGCTTTCATCCGCTGGATGGGGACCGACCGCAGCGCGGTGCGTGAGCCTGAGGCGTTCCTGCGCCGCACGATCACGCGCCTATGTCTCGATCAGCTCAAGTCGGCGCAGCGTCGGCGCGAAACTTATGTCGGCCCGTGGCTTCCGGATCCGGTGCTTGAAGAGAAGGAGGAGGACGAGATCAGTCTGCCGCTGATGCTTGCGCTGGAACGTCTTTCTCCGCTCGAGCGCGCAGCGTTCTTGTTGCACGATGTATTTGGACTGGGCTTCGAGGAAGTCGCCACGACCATTCAACGTGACCCCACTTCCTGCCGTCAACTCGCCTCCCGTGCGCGCACCCATGTCCGCGAGGCAAGACCGCGCTTTCAGGTCGACAAACAACGCGGCCTTGAGCTTGCCGAAGCTTTCTTCACCGCGTCGCGCAATGGTGACATGACAACGCTTGCTACGATGTTGGCAGCCGACGTCAGTGTTCATGCGGACGGCGGCGGCAAGCGTCCAGCTGCGAGGCGCCCGATTGTCGGCTTCGATGCCGTCATGGAGGTCCATAAGACTCTGGCGGATTTTTTTCGGAAAAATGGCTCGAAACTGGTCCGTGCCGGTTTCGTCAACGGATTGCCTGGCTTCATTAGCCTGGAGGCCGACGGCGAGCTTCAGACCACCGCGCTAGAGATCGAGGACGGAAGGATTGCAGCAATCTATGTGATGAGGAACCCCGACAAGCTCAGGCATCTGCACTAGTCGCCACCCGGAATCGCATTGGCGGGGGGATGGGCTCATCTCTTCCGCCACCGCTTCACAGATCTCGCCGATCCGACGTTTAGGGCCCCGCCCTCCTTTTTCTCAGAGCAGACGTTCAAAATTGAGGTGGTCTCTGGCGAGGATATAAGTGAGATGCGGCGATCTTGCTCGGCACGACACGCGGGCCCCAGGACTGCTACGGCCATCGCTCGACACAGCGCACTTAGCCGGAGCCTTCGCGGACTGCCGCGCCTGAGCCCGCTGACAATGATGGCGGCCTGGTAATGATTCCGAGGCGGATTTCACAACTTGGGCGTGAAAGCGAGATCGGCTGGCGAGCCTCTTCGCCACACAACGCTGTAACATTCGTGATGCCGATCTCGGGCGCGAGACCGCCGTGCGAGTCGGTAGCAACTGCGTTAGCGGCTCTGCCTTATCGTGGAGCACGTCGCTTGATGGCACTTCTGCCTCGAGCTTGATCAGCGGATGGTGTCAAGTACGCTCGCCAGGCTTGGCGACCGAGCCAGATTGCGCGACAGCTGTGTCATCGATTTGACGGCAGAAGATCAGCCGGGTTGCGTAGGTTTCTGCCGTATCGAGATAAAATTCCGCGTCGCGTCGATTGCCCTGGCGGATGTAGTGATCGGCGGTCTCTAAGCACTGGCGGATGGCGGCAAGAACTATGGTCTCGTTGATCTGCTGCATGGCGTTTACTCCCCAGCCAGCGATAAGCGGGGCGGACCGGGCGCTGGAACAAGTGCCCACATGCCGATTTCCTATCGGCGCTAATCCGCTGCGAACGCATAGCAGATCGATCCTTTCCGCCTCCCGTCCAAGAAATTAATCCTTGGTAATGCATACGCGTGGGCGCAGGAACGGGTCTCCTGTGTGCGGCTAACCGGCACACGGGGGGAACGTGGGCGCGAAAATTTTGCGCGGGCGAGGGTGCTCGCCTGCCTCACGGCAAGAAACGTACTGGCTCGGTTTAGAAGCGGCCGGGTTTTGCGGCTTGGGCCTGGCCGCCGCCGCGCGGCCTTCTACAGCGCATGCGGCACCCGAGATCTGCGCTAAACATTGCGCTTTAGCCTACCCAGGCTACATCAACAACCCGAATGCTTCGCTCAAGCCCCGGCGGCCGGCCGGCGTGATGATCAGTGCGCGGCTGCCCCGCATGTGCTGCAGCCATTCCAGATCGAAGCAGCGCTCCGCCAGAACGGCGCCGACCGTGCCGCCGAGATGCGGCCGCCGCTCGGTCCAGTCCATGCAAGGACGGCAGAAAATCCGCCGCCGGCTGCGTGCCGACGCGAGATCGACGCCAAATCTTCCAAAGAAAGCGACTCCGCTTTGCGTCAACTCGCCACCCTCGTCAGACAGCGTAACGTGGCCGAGCGCGCACAGCGCGTCGGTAATGCCAACGCCAAGCTTACCGGCGAAGTGATCGTAGCAGGTCCGCGCTAGGCGCATTGCCTCGTCGAGTTTCGATGGTGGCCGATAGCGCGGCGGCGCGTCGGCAACGACCGCCATGATGGATTCCAGCATCTCCGCGACACGCGGAGACGCGATCCGGTAGTAACGGTGGCGGCCTTGCTTGACGCAAGCGATCAATCGCCCCTGGGTGAGTTTGCCGAGATGACCGCTTGTCGTCTGTGGTGAGACGCCGGTTACATCGACCAGCTCGCCCGCCGTGAGCGCCCGCCCACCCATCAACGCCGCCAGGATATTGGCGCGCGCCGGATCGCCGACCAGCGCAGCAATTTCCGCGATGCGAACGTCCTCGCTCATGGCTAGGTCATCCTTTCTACTGGGCATACACCTAGGCACAAATGTAAGGCGAGGAGCTGATGCGGCTAGCCCGAATGCTTCGGCCGCTACCGTAGCAATGTGCCTTGAGCCTGGCCCGTTCGTTCCCAGGTTGTTTCCACGACTGAAGAACAGTGGAGCCCAGTCATGACTACGACCGCTGCAGCACCGCGCGCGCGAATCAAGCAAGGCACCGCGGTCGTTCTGCTGACCATGTCGCTCGGCGTGTTGATCGCGCAGATCGATACATCTGTCGTCAATCTGGCGGTCAAGGAGATCGGCGCCAGGCTGAACGCCGGAGTGACAGCGCTGCAATGGGTCGTCGACGCTTACAATCTTGTCTACGCGAGCCTCTTATTAACCGCCGGCACGCTTGCAGATCTCTATGGCCGGCGCCGTATCTTCGCGCTCGGCATTGCACTGTTCACGCTTGGCTCGCTCGTCTGCGGTCTGGCATCGAATGCCCCCGTGCTCATAACCGGCCGCGCTATTTCCGGGCTTGGCGCTGCGCTCGAAATACCCACCTCGCTCGCGATCCTCACCGTAGCTTATCAGGATACGAAACAGCGGACGCAGGCGCTCGGCGTATGGGCGAGCTGCAATGGGCTGGCCTTCATCATCGGGCCGACACTCGGCGGCGTGCTGGTGGAGTCCATTGGATGGCGCAGCATCTTTCTGCTGATCATCCCGATCTGCGTTTTGGCCCTGGTGCTGACCGCAACCTCGGTACCCGAATCGAAAGACCCCAAGGGCCGCAGACTCGATGCCCCGGGGCAGGCGCTAGCCATCGCGGGGCTAGCCGCGCTGGCGGTCGCGGTCATTGAAGGCCCACGGTGGGGGTGGGGATCAATCGGCAGCGTGACGGCGTTCGTCGGGTCGGCGCTGAGCCTCATGCTGTTCGTACTGCGGCAAAAACGGTCAGAGGCAGCGCTGATGCCGCTCGCAATATTTAGAAATCGCGTGTTTTCCGCAAGCCTTAGCGTCGCCGCAGCCATGACGTTCGGGATGTACGCAATGCTGTTCTTGACACCGCTCTACCTGCAAGCGGGGCGCCGCGACGGCGCATTGCTGGCCGCAGTCGAGCTTCTACCCATGTCGGTGACGTTCGTGATTGTCTCGCAATTGTCGGGCAAGATTACCAACGCATACGGACCGCGTCTGCCGATGACCCTCGGCATGGCGATGATGGGCATCGGATTGTTCATGCTGGCCTTGATCCCGATTAGCGACAGCCTGTTGCTGATGGAAGCTGCGCTGGTCGTGATCGGTTGCGGCCTCGGCCTCAACACGGCTCCGGTGAACGCAGTTGCGGTCGCCAACGTGCCCGCGGCGAGAGCCGGAATGGCCTCGGGTCTTGTCAACACGGCTCGCATGGTCGGGGCAACGCTCGGTGTAGCAGTTCTCGGCGCGATCTTTGCGATGTTCGCCGGCGGCAGCGGTGGAGTCGCAGCCGGTTTGCAGCCTGCCTTCATCGGCGGCGGTATCGGTGAAATGCTTGGCGCCGCGGCAGCGTTCACCTTCATCCGCCGCGGCTCACTCCATCCAGTTGCGCGACGCTTGTAGCGACACGGTCCCACGGGGGAGGACGCTTCCAACTTGCGTGAAGCGGTTAGCGAGATCTTGCGGCTGACCACGCAGCAGAGCCTGACAAGTCGGGCGGTGAGCGGTTAAGACGTTCATCGCTTCGGTGAGGACGGCTTCCCGAATCTTGCCTCCTTTTCGACCCAGCCGCTCGACAATTTTCAGCGCCTTTGCCGCTGTCAGCTTGCTGATCACGTCATCCATGCAAGGGCCCTTATGTCTGCCGTATTTGCCCATAGAAGCAGAGCGTTGAGATTGGCACGAAGTGCCCGTCCAGACGCGCCCGAGGCTATCGTTCAGAGGATGGGCATTGACCGCAGCGAGCGACCGCAGCAAGTTCCGTTTCAAGAGAGGGGCTCACGCGAGCGCAAGTCTGCATTGATGGCACGGCGGCTCTCCTTTGCTTGGCCGCGCTGAGGGCGGTGTCCACCCCCAGAGCCCGGAGGGTCGCGCCGAAAGGCGCCGAGGGGTTGACCGCTCAGCACGGCCAAGCAACAATGGTGCCGGGCCATTACTCTGCAAATGTAACTGCGTTCCAGTTGGGTCCTCTTCCCCCCGTCCCGATTACGCGTTTGTTCAATTGATCCAAGGCGGAGCCCTCTTCGCTATGCAGCAACTCGCTGCATCAACTTATATCCGGTCGGAATCGAGTCCGTACCAAGGTCCCTCATGCATCGTTGCGAGAGCAAAGGGCCCCCATGTAAGGATGGGACCATTCTATTGAGCGGACGTCTTTCAGCCATGTGCCCATGCGGTCACGCATCCACCTTGGATTGGAACCTTTCGTTCGTGGTCAGCCTCTGTGCTGAAGTGTTTTAAGCCTTCAGAACTGCACCTGTCGGAACCATCCCGGTCTCCAGGTAGCGCCATAGTGCGATCAGCAGCTTGCGTGCGACTGCGACGATCGTAATTCGTCGGATACGGCCCTTGAGTTTGCCGACACGATCTCGGAACCAGATACTCAAGGAGCTGTCAGGCTGATACCGCAACCACAGCCACGCGACTTCAATCATCACGGTGCGAGCCTTGGCGTTACTGGCCTTGCTGATACCCTGATCACGGCACATCGGGCCGCTCTGAAAATGCGCCGGCGTCAGACCGACATAGCTCGCCAGTTGTTTGCGATTGTCAAAAGAACGGTAGAATACTTCGCCGACAAGTGTGGTCGCAAATTCGGGCGCGCGTGCCAAGTGTCGCGGAAGAGGACGACCGTCGGCTCCATCGTGAACGTGGCCGGCTGATCAGCGAACGTATCCAACACGTCAATCGGATCAAGGGACTGCTCGCGATCCAAGGCGTCTATGACTACCACCCCTTGCGCCGCGATCGGATGAAGCGGCTGGAACGATTGGAGACCGCAGATGGTCGGACGTTGCCGCCGCGGCGCAAGACGGAAATTCCTGCGCGAACTGCAGCGGTTGGAACTTGTCGTAGGAATGATCAAGACGATCGAGGTGGAGCGCGACGCCCTTGCGGCGGCCCAGACTGGAGTGGCAGCGCAGTCGAGGACAAAAAAGATCCAGGGTCTGGCCAAGATCAAGAGCATCGGGCCCGAACGCTCCAAACCTTCGGCTCACCACGCAGAGACGCCATCAGTGATCGGAGCATTCGCTCGGCATCGACATGGTCCGTCTTGGCTTGGCGTGCCCGACAATCAACCTGCAGACTTGCCGGATCGATGACGTAGTTGCGGATGCCGTGTGCTTCGAGCAGACGGTGCAGCCAGAAACCGTCGTAGCCCGCCTCGTAGCAAGAAACCACCTCAACGTGTTTGTTCGTTTCTCTGGCAGCTCGCGTCCGGATCCGCTCGCACAGATCCAGGAGTTCCTTCCCATCACAGGGCCTCAACGTATAGCGACTAGATCTTGTCCGACAGGGGTGTGTTGACCGCGACAATCCAATTTTTCTTGCTCAATCGATTGCGAGAAGGCAGCTTACTGTCTCATCATGGGATGCGACGGACGGCAGGGCGTTTACCACTTGGGCTTCCATCAGTGTGTCTCCTATGCGCTGTTGGCTAGGTCGAAACCGAGACGTTAACACCTCCCGTCCGTCGCGCCTGCATACGATCTATTCGTTCGCCGTGGCGCTATGATGCAGGAGCAGAATTCACGATTGGATTCGCTGATGCACGCCGTCCCACTCCAGGCTGCTGCGCTCGAGATAGATACCGTTGCCGCCATAGTTGGAGCGTGCAGTTCAGCCGGGCTCAATGAGTTTGGCGGTGCCGGGCTGCGCAAACTCGATGGCCGTCAAAAGTTTTGGCACCAACGGTTTGAGGTCGACAAGCCGGTTCGTTTTCGCCTGAAGTACGACGATGGCAATCGAGAGGGAAACGAGATTCTGCTGAAATGATAGGTTTCGATCCACCGTGACGAACACGTCGAAGTGTTCGGCGGCTAATGTCAGCAACTCACCATTCTTGATGGTCGTCCAACCCATTTGACGGGCGGTCTTGACGTCGTGACCGACGATATCGCGCGCCAAGCGCCAGTCGACGCATTCATCGAGAAGAATCTTCACGAAGCCGCTTCGATGACTCGCGCCTTCGCTTCCTCCAGGAAAGCGATGACATGTTCTCGCGTCACGGACGGGAACCCTTCAAGAAAATCGTTGATAGATTCGCCGGCCTCAAGGTAGTCAAGCAGGGTCTGCACGGGAACTCTGGTCCCATGGAACACGGCGGTGCCCCCCATCACGTCGGGGCTACGCGAGACAATTGGCTTCATGGCTGGAGATTACACCTTGATCCGATGGACGCGCAACGATCGCAGTGACCCGCGCACGGCGATGCGGAGAACCACAGAGCAACAACGGCCGTTCCCGGCGGCCATGGCGTGCTCTGGCGTAGAGTGGCGCGCCACGGCCGATGAAAATGGGCACTTATATGAGGACTTCGCCTGTCAAGAGTTTTTTTTCGCGCTCAACATTTCTACTTCTTCCGTTTCAAGAGAGGGGCTCACGCGAGCGCAAGTCTGCATTGATGGCACGGCGGCTCTCCTTTGCTTGGCCGCGCTGAGGGCGGTGTCCACCCCCAGAGCCCGGAGGGTCGCGCCGAAAGGCGCCGAGGGGTTGACCGCTCAGCACGGCCAAGCAACAATGGTGCCGGGCCATTACTCTGCAAATGTAACTGCGTTCCAGTTGGGTCCTCTTCCCCCCGTCCCGATTACGCGTTTGTTCAATTGATCCAAGGCGGAGCCCTCTTCGCTATGCAGCAACTCGCTGCATCAACTTATATCCGGTCGGAATCGAGTCCGTACCAAGGTCCCTCATGCATCGTTGCGAGAGCAAAGGGCCCCCATGTAAGGATGGGACCATTCTATTGAGCGGGCGTCTTTCAGCCATGTGCCCATGCGGTCACGCATCCACCTTGGATTGGAACCTTTCGTTCGTGGTCAGCCTCTGTGCTGAAGTGTTTTAAGCCTTCAGAACTGCACCTGTCGGAACCATCCCGGTCTCCAGGTAGCGCCATAGTGCGATCAGCAGCTTGCGTGCGACTGCGACGATCGTAATTCGTCGGATACGGCCCTTGAGTTTGCCGACACGATCTCGGAACCAGATACTCAAGGAGCTGTCAGGCTGATACCGCAACCACAGCCACGCGACTTCAATCATCACGGTGCGAGCCTTGGCGTTACTGGCCTTGCTGATACCCTGATCACGGCACATCGGGCCGCTCTGAAAATGCGCCGGCGTCAGACCGACATAGCTCGCCAGTTGTTTGCGATTGTCAAAAGAACGGTAGAATACTTCGCCGACAAGTGTGGTCGCAAATTCGGGCCCGATGCTCTTGATCTTGGCCAGACCCTGGATCTTTTTTGTCCTCGACTGCGCTGCCACTCCAGTCTGGGCCGCCGCAAGGGCGTCGCGCTCCACCTCGATCGTCTTGATCATTCCTACGACAAGTTCCAACCGCTGCAGTTCGCGCAGGAATTTCCGTCTTGCGCCGCGGCGGCAACGTCCGACCATCTGCGGTCTCCAATCGTTCCAGCCGCTTCATCCGATCGCGGCGCAAGGGGTGGTAGTCATAGACGCCTTGGATCGCGAGCAGTCCCTTGATCCGATTGACGTGTTGGATACGTTCGCTGATCAGCCGGCCACGTTCACGATGGAGCCGACGGTCGTCCTCTTCCGCGACACTTGGCACGCGCACAACGCTCCAAACCTTCGGCTCACCACGCAGAGACGCCATCAGTGATCGGAGCATTCGCTCGGCATCGACATGGTCCGTCTTGGCTTGGCGTGCCCGACAATCAACCTGCAGACTTGCCGGATCGATGACGTAGTTGCGGATGCCGTGTGCTTCGAGCAGACGGTGCAGCCAGAAACCGTCGTAGCCCGCCTCGTAGCAAGAAACCACCTCAACGTGTTTGTTCGTTTCTCTGGCAGCTCGCGTCCGGATCCGCTCGCACAGATCCAGGAGTTCCTTCCCATCACAGGGCCTCAACGTATAGCGACTAGATCTTGTCCGACAGGGGTGTGTTGACCGCGACAATCCAATTTTTCTTGCTCAATCGATTGCGAGAAGGCAGCTTACTGTCTCATCATGGGATGCGACGGACGGCAGGGCGTTTACCACTTGGGCTTCCATCAGTGTGTCTCCTATGCGCTGTTGGCTAGGTCGAAACCGAGACGTTAACACCTCCCGTCCGTCGCGCCTGCATACGATCTATTCGTTCGCTGTCCCCCTATGATGCGGGCAGCCCGCCAGTTGTCGGACTGAAAGGCGATGCAGATCAAGCACACGCTTCAGAACTCGCCGAGCGAGGCTATGTCGTCATCGCGCCCGATGCTTTGACATTTGAAGAGCGGAACTGGAGCAATCCTTCAGGATACGCCGAGTATTACGAGTTGGCCACGCGTCTTGTACAAGGCAGAACGTTACTCTCCAAATGCCTCCATGATGTCAGTGTGGCCCTGGATTACTTGGTGGCGTGGCCGGAGGTTGATCCGCTACGGATTGGATTCATCGGCCATTCTTACGGTGGCAAAATGGCCATCTGGGCTCCAGCAATCGACAACCGCTTTCGAGCATCGGTCTCCAATTGCGGATGCGTGAGCTACAAGCAGTCGTTAGTTCGTGACACTGGTGTGCAGATGGAATTTTGTCTGCCGGGCGTGCTGCAATTTGGGACGTTGAAGACATCGTTCGGCTTGTTTCCCCTCGCGCGTTACTTCTGCAAGCGACTTCGGAAGATGTATGGTCTCGAGGAGCCACCGCGATATTTGAACATACTGAATCGGCATTTCCAAAAGGAAAGCTGAAGCTTCGATGTTGGCCCGGCGGTCACGTCTTCACGCAGGAAATGCGACAAGCGGCATACCGGTTTCTTGACGAGCATCTACAGAGAGGGAATAGCCCAAACGATGGATAGCTTTGCGTTTCAAATTTTGCGACAAGTACTTCTCCATTGTATTCCGCTAAAAACTCGGCATGTGCCGTGTTTGTTGCGCTGCACTCCCTGCTTCCGAAATGGGTCATTCGCGTCGATATTGCCATGTCCGCGCTCACGTCCGTTATCCACCGGACATTACCACGTCCGACTGAGACCTGTCTGGTTGCCGCCTTCCTGCGCCCGTTCTGCAAACAATGGGCACAGCCGCCCGCAGCCCCTGCGCCCAGCTTTGCCGCCGCCTTAGTGAAGCTGCGTTCCTGTCCCACAGCCATGAAGGCCAGCATTTCATCGAAGTGTCCGCGCTTCATTAATCGACCCCTCTCATAAGTGCACACGCATTTTACGGCCCATAAAACTAAATGAACAGGATAGAACAACTGACTGAATAGCTGGCGATGGTTAGCCTGCCTTCGCCGCGTCGACCGTGCGGCAAAGCTCACGCCAAAGAACTGAAACCCCCGCTCGGTCAGACCATCTCGGCAGCGTGCCGTGCCTTGAGCCGCGAGATCGTCAAATGATCAACGTTGTAGCTCAATGTGATCTCCCGCAGCGGCTCGCCTTCTGCCACGCGCTTTAAGGCCTCGTGCGCCTGGTGCTTGGTCATCTTCGGCTCGCGGCCGAACCTTTTGCCTTGGGCGATCGCGCGGGTGCGGCCTTCGTCGGTCCGCTGCAGGATCAAGGTGCGCCAAATTCAGCGACTCCGGACAGCACGGTCAACATTAGGCGGCCATGCGCAGTCGTAGTGTCGCTCCCGGCCCGCAGGCGAAACTTCCACACCCAAAAAATTAAAAACCCCGCCTCGATCATAGGCCAAGATGACGCGGCGAACCTGCATCGGAAACCATTGGCCGCCCTTCGGTGCCGCGATGCTGCGCGCGTTGAGATCGGTTGCGATGGCACTGCTCGATATGTGGCCAGCTTTGATGCAGCGCTCGATGTGCGGGCACAGCGCTTGCGCCCGCTCGGCCGCCTTCGCCCGATTGACCTCGGCCTGCTCAGGATTGCCAAGCTTGATGCCGCGTGCCTTGGCGGCGGCCAGCGTATGGCGAGGCGCGATGTCTTGTCCGAGAGCCGGATGCGGGAAATCTGCATGTCCGGATGTGTGCGCTCGCCAATCATGTGTCGCTCGTGCTCGGCAGCGGCGGCGAGCACGTGAAGCGTCAGCCGGTTGGCCCCGGCATATCGGCAATGGCGAGATCAAACTATAATGCCCAACCTGCTGAGCCAACAAGGGCGAAGCCATGGCTGGTACAGCCAAAACCGCATTGGTTCTACAAGGCGGCGGGGCGCTCGGGGCTTACGAGCTGGGAGCCGCGAGGGCGCTTTATCGCGATACCGCGTTTCAGCCCGATTTGATTGCTGGAGTCTCGATCGGCGCTGTCACGGCCGTCCTGCTGGCGCGGCCAAAGCCGCCGATGGAGCCCCTCGCCGCGCTCGAAGCTTTTTGGAAAAAGGTTACCGTGCCGGCGCCTTTCCTTCCGAATCTGGCCCGGCCTTATGCCTCGTTTCTCGGCAATCCAAACTTCTTCATGCCCCGGCTGGACTATCTGAATGTCTTCAATTGGGACTATTTTTACGAGACGTCGCCCCTTCGGCGGACGTTAGAGGAATTGGTCGATCTCAAAGGCCTTGGCGGCAAAACCGCCCTTCCACGTCTGCTGGTAAGCGCGACGAATTTGCGCGAAGGCCAGATCGACTATTTTTATAGCGACAGCTGCGACTACGAGCTGACACTCGACCATATCATGGCAAGCGGCAGTCTCCCGCCCGCCTTTCCCAAGACGACGATCGGCAAGGAAAAATACTGGGACGGAGGGTTGTTCGACAACACGCCGCTCGGCGCCGTGCTCGATTACCTCAGCGACGCCCCGGATGTTGACCGCACGGTCTATGTCGTCAATTTGTTTCCGAACGTTGCCCCGATCCCGAAGAATCTCACCGAGGTCGCCGCGCGCATGAAAAACCTCCAATTCGCAAACAAGTCTCTCGAAGACGTTAAACTGCTGGCGCGCTTCAACGAAGTGGCCGCGCTTGTGCAGACGCTCGAGTCTCTTCCGGGTGGCAATCCGCTCCAGGATCACCCGGCCTATCGCGCGATCAAAGATCGCGGCTACTTGCGCGTACCACGTATCATTTCAATCACACTGCCCGAGAAAACCACGCAATTCGACGACGCCGATTTCTCCCCGGAGGCAATCGAGACGCGCGCAAAAGAGGGCGAAGATCAGACGCTGAGGACCCTGCGCGTGTCTGCGACATGAAGCATGCCATCGCCGGTCTGCCAACTGTGCACAGAGCTTCAGCCCAGCCGATTTGGTGACCTCTACACGCCGAACTTTTCAAGCCCCTACCCGGCATGGGACGGTCCAGAAAATGCTCATTTGGGTCCACCGACTAGCAATTCCGCAGGCGGCGACGGCGCTCGAGGCATCGCGACCTTAGGAACTTTTTCACGCCTAAGATTTGAAGCCCCGGTCGCTCAGATCACCTCGGCACCGTGCCGCGCCTTGAGCGGCGAGACTCTTGCCCCGGCCCCGGCCGGTAACGCCTCGGGGCCACCCTCCGCCAGTCTATCCGCGAGCTCGCCTGGCGATTTTAGTTCCATCTCGAGCTCGCATGCGATTGCCAGGGCCAGGGGATACTGACTAAAAAGTTGCGATTGGTATCGCCGTGAAACCGAAAAAATTGCACCTGGAAATTGCGGTCGTTTCGGGAGACAGGCGGATGACAACTAAACAGCACTGGATTCGATTTGCCTGCGCGGTTGCACTGGCGACCGTGACGATTGGCTCTACGGTCCGGACCGTCGCAGCCGCACCTCCTGCTGAATCAACGAGAAGCACGTCAACGGAGAGCCACGCACCGCGCACGGGGCGTTTCCTCTACGCAGTCAATCAGGCGGCGGCCACACGGGGTTCAATATCGGTCTACGACATCAGTGCCGGGCATCGCCTTGTTAAGACCATCGAGACCGTTCGCGACGCCGACGACGTGAAGGGGGTCGCCGCTAGCGCGGCGACCGGCCGGCTCTACGTGGCCTACCGCACCCTCTCGGGCATCGGGATGATTTATTGCCTTAATGTCTACGATGATGTTGTACTCTGGAATCGCGCCATCGATCCCGGTGTCGATCGGCTGGCGGTTCATCCGGGCGGGCAGCTCTTGTACGTTCCGACCTGGGAAGGCAACTCGGCCCACTTTATCAATGTCCTTGATGCCAGCACGGGCGACGTCGTTCGCAAGGTGTATTTCTCTAATCGATCGCATGATACCCTGTTCCCGGTATCTGGGCCGCTCTTTCAGGAGACTAAGGCCGAGGACGGAAGCGGGAAATACCTCTATTTGATCGATCCGCAGAGCTACGCGGTCTCACGCATCGGCCCTTACGCCGGCATTCTCGGGCCCTACGCGGTTGATGGCATGAGCCGCTACGTGGTGCACAACGTGATCGGCTTGTGGGGGATGCAGGTTGCCGAGCTCAAGAGCGGCCGCATCGTCACCGCCAGCCTTGCAGAGCATCCGCCCGGCGAGCCCGGGCTACTGCATGGGATCGGCTGGACGCCCGACGAGCGCGAGGTGTGGCAGAGTAGCAGCGCGGGCGATCCGCACATCTATGTATGGAGCATGCGCGATCCGATGTCCCCGGTCCTGGTCGAGCGGATCAGCATGAAAAGCCGCCGCGGGGCGCATTGGCTTACCTTCGACGTCGAAGGCAACTACGCCTATGTCGCGCCCAACAAGAGCAGCGATGATACCACCGAGATATTTGACGCTCACACCCACAAGTTCGTGGGCCTGATCGGCTCGTCGGAGGACATGATCGAGATCGATTTTACCAATGGCAAGGTCAGCCGCGTCGGCGATCAGTATGGCGTTGGGCGCGTCGTGCGCACTTCGACGAACTGATCGATGTGGGCTATGCCACCGGTTCGACAGCCGCGCCGCGGTCCGTCGCGGCTGCTATCGCATTCACCGCAATTATCACCACCTTGGCCCCCAGCCATTTCCGGTTTGTTCCTCGAGTCGGCTCCGTTTATTGTGATGATCCGAAGTATTACGGGGCGCCCTCGTAGCGAGGGTGAACCCCTGCAACCGGCCAGACCCCGAGTTCGATCAGATCACCTCGGCAGCGTGGCGTGCCTTCAGCCGACTGATCATCGAGTGGTCGACGGCGTAGCTCAACGTGATCTCGCGCAGCGGCTCGCCGGCATCGACCCGCCTCAGGGGCCTCGCCCGCCTGGTGCCTGGTGAGCTTCGGCCGCCAACCAAAGCGGACGCCCTCGGCGAGCGCGCGGGCGCGGCCTTCGCTCGTTCGTTGCAGGAATGAGGTCGCGCTCGAACTCGGCTATGCCGCAAAACAATACGGTGAGCATCAGCCGTCCATGGGAAGTCGTGGTGTCCGCCTAGGCCTCGCCGAGCGCGCCTCCCGTCATGGAGTTTGGCTTGCAGCTAAACCATTCACCGAGTTTGAGTGGCTATGGGTTTAAGAGCAGCTGAGCCTACGCTGCAAGTTCTATGCTGCCTGCGCCGCCCTTTCCGGAAGCTCTTTATCTTCGTCGTTCGCCTGCCGGAAGCTGAGCCAATTATTGAGGCGATCCAGGTAGAGATAGATGACAGGCGTCGTGTAAAGCGTAAGGAATTGGGAGACCAGAAGCCCACCCACGATGACGATTCCAAGAGGCTGCCGAAGCGCCGATCCGGCCTCTCCGCCAGTTTTTGCTCGATCTTCACGCCCAATTTTGCAAGCCCCCCGGGGTCGATCACATCTCGGCCGCGTGCGGCGCCTTAAGTCGCGAGATCGTCGAGTGATCGACAGCATAACTCAATGCAATCTCGCGCAGCGGCTCGCCAGCTGCGACCCGCTTGAGGGCCTCGCGGGCCTGATGCGGTGTCAGCGCGCGCGGGCGCCCGAACAGCACGCCATTGGCCTGCGCGCGCTTGCGGCCCTCGCTGGTGCGGGCGCTGATGAGATAGCGCTCAAACTCCGCCAGCCCGCCGAGTACCGTCAGCATCAGCCGGCCGTGCGGTGGTCGTGTCTGCCCAAGCATCGTGCAGGCTCTTGAACGTCGAGCCGGCCTCGCCGCGTGTTCAGCAAGTCCCGGGTCGAACGCGCCAGCCGATCCAACCGCGCCACGATCACCGTGTCGCCGCCATCGAGCTCCGCCAGCAGCCGTGCCAATCCCTTGCGGTCCATCCGCGCGCCGCTCACTTTCTCGTGAAACACACGCTGGCAGCCGGCCGCTTTCAACTCGGCCACCTGCGCCGTCAGCGACTGGCCGTCGCTCGAAACCCTCGCATCTCCGTAAACCGTCATCAGAGACCTCAAAAATTGCCCAACCGAGTGTGGAAGGGGTGCCCCCCGGCCTCGGCGGCAAAACGTTCACGCCCGGCGCGACAAGCCCCCCGTCACTTTTGCCTTTGACTTATCCACCGCGGAAAGCCGCGAAAACAAGGCGTCGCAAATTAGTGCATTAAGCGTAAGTTTCGCACCAGGAGGGCGAAGTTGAACTAATGCTGGCCGTTCGCCTGCAACCGCTGATCACGGATCAGCGCATCGATCGCCGCTTCGATCCGGTCGGTCGCATTTTGGCGGTGCTCCGGCGGATGCTGAACGACCCTTACCGCATGCCCGATCGGCGCGTTCAGGCCGAGCAATGTGCTGCGCCGCTCAGCGACTTTCACCAACAAAGTAGCGGCCGCGGTGTCGCGATCATCGAACGCCATCTTGCCGAACGTCACTTCGAGCCGATCAAGCAAGAGCAATTGCTGCGCTAGGCAGCGGCGCAAATAGCTGTCGCGATCGACCTCGACCGGATGCTGATCGAGGATCGCCAACAGCTCCTCGAGCGTGATCGTTTGCACACAGCCGCGGTCAAGTAGGTCGATGATGCGGCTCACGACGGCGATCGGCGTGTCGGCGGGAAGGTTGTCACGTAGCCGGTGGGCATAGAGGCGACGCTCGACCAAATTGCCGCGTTCGAGGGCGAAGTAGACCGTGGCCCGCCGCCCGACTTTGTTGCGGTAGCCGCGCCAGTCCAATCCGGCAGCTTGGTGGACGGCGATGTCGGTCAGGGCCATCGATTTGGTGGCGCCCGGCGGCCCGATCCAACTTGACACCTCGCCGCGGGCGATCGCGCCCTTGAAGAGCCACAGCTTATCGGCGACGGTAATGTCGGCGATGGTGCGAAACGGCAGCCCGCGTTGGGGCTCGCTCTCCGCCTCGCCCCCATTGTGGCCTGCCTGTTGGCTTTCGCATCCCGCCGATATGGCTTTGCGCGATCGATCGTCTCGCGCAGCGCCTCGTCGCCTTCTTCCTGCGCCATCTTGTTTGCGTCGATGCTCATGGCGCACCTCGCAGTTGCGCGATGTCGGCAAGGCGGACTTCAAGGACACGGTCAACCAGCGACCGCGCCAGCGCCTCGGCGCCACGCCGTCCGGCCGGATCGTCGTCGACCATCACCGTGACGCTCTCGACATACGGCGGCACGATCGCCGCCATTGCCGGCAGGCGCCCCGCACAGGCGGCGGCCCAGCCGCCGAGGCCGGTCGCTTGATGGACGGCCAGCGCGTCCTCAATCCCCTCAGCGATAGCCAGGCCGCCCAAGTCGTTGACCGGCGTGAGCACAATGGGGGCCGTGCCGGGACTCCCCACCATGAGCTTTGGCTTTTCGACATCGGCTTTGCCGCTGCCGTCCGGTTTCAGTAGCGTGAGGTGGACAGCCGCGATGGCGCGAGGCGGCGCGAGGATGCCCGGCTCGGGCTCCTCGGCAGGCGCGAACGCCGCGATCAGCGCCGAGTGGTGCTCGGGCTTATGCGGTGCCAGGAAGCCCAGCGTCGCTGGCAAGGCGCAGGTTATGCCTCGCGCTTCGCGCAGGTATAGTTCCGCGATCGTGCCGCCGATCGGTTGGCGCTGTGACCACAACCACGCTGCCTTTCGATGTTGCGCCTCGGCAGAGCCATTGTGCGTCGGCGGCGATGTGCTTGGCCGTGGCGGGGCTGGCGGCCGTCCGAGCTCGCCGACGAGATCGGCGATCGCCTCGGCAAAGCTCACGCCTAGCCCGTGCATGACGAGTGCGACGACGTCGCCCTTGGCGCCGCAGCCGCGGCAATTGAAAAGCCTCTTGCGGGTTGACGCCGAAGCGGTCCCGGCCGCCGCAGTTCGGGCACGGTCCGACATGTTCATTGGCGCAGGCGCGTTTCAGGGTCGTGAAACGCTGCGCGGTGACGAGGATATCGGTCGCCTGCGCGGTACCGATTTGCTCGGCGGGAATCATTCGGCCTTCCCGCCATCGAGCGCGCGTCCGTCAAACTCCAACACCGCGCGGATGACGGCTTGCGACCACGCATTGCGGACGCCGCGGTCGCGAAACTCGATCAATGGCGGCGAGTACGTCAGCTTGCCGTCGCCGCTTTTCAGGAGCGCGCCGCCCTCGACCAGTGGCTGGGCCGGTGGCGAGGCCCATGACGAGCCGTTGTCGTGCACGTGGATGCCGATCCCGTGGATCGTCATCATCAGGTCGTCCAAGGTGATGCTGGCAAAACCGCGTAATGAGCCACGATGAATCGGCTTGAAGCTGACACAACGAAGGGCGGTTTTGCTCATGGCCGCCATCCGTTCGGAAGTTGCAGCGCGGCGGCCTTGTCTGTGGCGCGGTGCTGAACTACTGTCCCCGCCGCAGAGCTCGCCGCTCTCGTCTTTGTTACGGCGTCGGAGATTCCCGTCTCCGGCGCCGCTTCATTTAAGGGCGGCCCGGCTCCGGGCGGGCGTGAACGGCGGGCGAACAGATTCCACGGACATTCTGCGGACCAGCCGGTTTCAGATCTGTGCTGAAGGTCGACTAAGTGTCTGAAAAGATTGGCGCGCCCGACAGGATTCGAACCTGTGACCTCTGCCTTCGGAGGGCAGCGCTCTATCCAGCTGAGCTACGGGCGCCCGTGTGCCGTCATGGCACGCGACGCGATGCCGCCAAAATAGCGAACGGGCGCCGCTCGGGCAACGGCCGGCGCTTGCCGCGCCCAGTCGCGGCTCCTAAGGTTAGCTCGCATCGGAGAAAGTCGCCATGAGTGAACCCGCGGCAAAGGTTGAAAAGCCGGAAACGCTGCAGCCCAAGAGCGCAATCATCAAGGAAGCGGCGTTTCGCTGGGACGACCCGCTCGATCTCGAAGACGAGCTCTCCGAGGAAGAGCGCCTGGTGCGCGACACCGCGCGCAGCTTCGCGCAGGATAAGCTGTTTCCCCGCGTTATCGCCGCCAATCGGGAGGAACGCTTCGATCCGGCCATCGTGCGCGAAATGGGCGCGCTCGGGCTTCTCGGCTCGACCATCCCGCAGGATTATGGCGGCGCCGGTCTCAACTATGTCTGCTACGGGCTGATCGCACGCGAGCTCGAGCGAGTTGATTCCGGTTTCCGCTCGCTGATGTCGGTGCAGTCTTCCCTCGCCATGCAAGCGATCTATGCCTATGGCAGCGAGGCGCAGCGGCGCAAGTACCTGCCGAGGATGGTGAATGCTCAATTGATTGGCTGCTTCGGCCTTACCGAGCCCGACCACGGCTCCGATCCGGGCTCGATGACCACGCGCGCCGAGAGGGTGCCAAACGGTTTTCGCCTCACCGGCAACAAGACTTGGATAACCAATGCGCCGGTGGCGGACGTCACCGTAGTCTGGGCCAAGCTCGACGGCCGCATCCGCGGCTTTCTGGTCGAGCGCGGCACAAAGGGGTTCTCCACCCCGAAGATCGTTGGCAAGTTGTCGCTGCGCGCCTCGATCACCGGCGAGATCGTGCTCGACGGCGCCGTCGTGCCGGAAGACAATCTCTTGCCTAATGTCAGTGGGCTCGCTGGCCCCTTCGGCTGCCTCAATGTGGCGCGCGCCGGCATCGCCTGGGGCGCCATGGGAGCAGCCGAATTTTGCTGGCACCGCGCACGCGACTATGCGCTCACGCGCAAGCAGTTCGGCCGACCGCTGGCCGCCAATCAGCTTGTTCAGAAAAAGCTCGCCGACATGCAGACCGAAATCGCGCTCGGCCTGCACGCTGCGCTGCGCCTGTCGCGGCTGATCGATCAGGGCAAGGCATCGGCGCCGGCGATTTCGCTGCTAAAGCGCAACAATTGTGGCAAGGCGCTCGACATCGCCCGGCTCGCCCGCGATATGCACGGCGGCAACGGCATCACTGAAGAGTTTCACGTCATGCGCGTGCTCTGCAATCTGGAAACCGTGAACACCTATGAGGGCACGCACGACATCCATGCGCTGATCCTCGGCCGCGCGCAGACGGGAGTTCAGGCTTTTTTTTGATAACCGAGGATTGGTGGATTGCTTAGCGAGATCGATCATCCGGCCCAGAAAGTGCCGAGGCGTTTCGTCCCCCCACAAACCCGCGGCCGCAGACAACCTACTTCGCCGCCAGCGACGAGACCACCACATTGGCCGAACCGTCCGCGTGGGCGATGACGCGCAGCGTCTTGTCATCAAAGGCGATGGCGTCGAGGCCGAGATCTTTGACCGCCAGGTTGGCGCTCACGCCGCCGTCTTGTTTGGTGAAGCTGCCGACTACGGCCGCGATGCGCTCTTTGGCGGCGGCGGCAAACGGCTTGAGATCGATGGCGGCTTGACTGGCAAGCGTGTTCCGCAGATAGGGTACCGCGGCCTGCGCGGCCGCGCCCAACAGCCCGAACGCGGCCTGCGATTGCATGTCGAGCGCAAGATCGGCGAAGCGCACGATCTGGTGCTCGCGGTCGAGCACCGGCCGACCCCACACATTGAGCGTCGCGTCGGCGCCGAACAAGCTGAAAAAGCCGCGCTTCTTCACGTTGACCAGGAGCGAAATCACCAGACGGTCGCCCGAGGCACCAAGGGTCACATGCTTGACGGTCGCGGCGAACGCGCCGGAGCCGTCCTGCGGAAAAGTCTTGCCGACGAGCTGCGCATCGAGCAGCCGGCTAACCTCGCTCAACGGAACATCAATCGGAACGCCAATATTGAGCGTTCCGGCATTCGCCTGCGGCACGAGATCGAGGTGCTCCGGAAAGGGACAAGCTGGTTTGCTCTGATCGGGCACAATGCGGGTTTGCGCCTGCACACCGACCAGCAGCGTGACCGCCTGCGCCGCGATCTGCGGCTGCGCGGCGATGGCGCGCACTGGGCGGATTTCGAGCCAAAGGTTTGGCATGCCTGGCGAGGCCGCGTCGAGCGGGATGGCGCGGCAGAGCTTTACCCATTGGTCGCGCGCGGCGTTTTCAATGAATGGGTCCTGCCGCAGACGGCCTTGCAGCGCACCGGTCTCCTGCTGCGCCTCCTTCTCGAGGAGCGGCTTGATTGCGTTCGCGACGCTAAGCTTTGCGCCCCCGACCGGCAGCGCCAGGTCCACGACGTTGACCTGCGCGGAAAGGTTCGGCTCAACCCGCCAGTTCGGTGTAATCGTCGGCCGTGCCGTCGTCGTCACCGAGCCGCTCACGTCAGCATGCTGGTCGAACGACTTGCCCGCAAGATTCTGAACTTGCCGGCCAATATTGCCGCCGATCAGGTTGCCGATGGCGCTGCCGAGCGCATTGGCTTCGCCGCTGATGACGCCACGCGCTTGCAGGCTGCCGTTGAACGGTGTGGTGATGACCAGCGCGTCGGGACGCCCGGCAACGCTCATAGCTCCGCGCGTAACCGTAAAGGTGAGGTCGGCGTTGGTCAGCAGTTTGGGAACCGGATTTTTCGCCTTGCCGGAAACATTGTGCGGCGCGCCCGCTTCGAGCGCTTGGCCGATCGCCGTCATCGAAATGGCGGCGGGTACGAGCACGGTCGAGGTGCCGGTCAGCGGCTGCAAGGGTGGCACTGGGGCCAGCGTAAGTTTCGACGGCGCTGTCGCCGGCGGCCACATCCGGCTGATCACAAAGATGACCCCGGCGAACGCGACGACGGTCAGAAGACCGCCGAGAAGGATCGTGCGAATGCGCATCGTGACATTTGCCCCGCGAATTAGCGCATTATAATGGATATTGCGCCACAGCGGAGCGCAGGCCATCGTGCAACCCTCACCCCGCCCTTGCGGACGTTCTTTGCATGCCTAGCGCTTGCCATCCTGGCGTTCGGCAATTTCGCGCTTGCGGCGCGCCCTGCCGCGGCGGCGCCGGCCGAACACGAGAGCCCGCGCGCTTATTGCAGCCGTATCGGCACCGATGACACGCTGCGCTTGCCGACTCCGTCGCTTGCCCCTGCGATCCGCCGCCTGTTCGGCCTGAGCGGGGCCGATGTGCTCAAATCGAGCTATTATCGCTGTGCCGGCGGCGCTGTGCTGGTGTGCTCGGTCGGCGCCAACCTGCCTTGCGGCAAGGCCAACAGCAGCAAAACGCTGCCGGCGGCGGCGCAATGGTGCGCAACGCACGCCAATTCCGATTTCATTCCCATGTACGTGACCGGTCACGACACGCTCTATTCTTGGCGCTGCGCTGGCGCCAGCGCGGCGGCCGGCGCGCCGATCGGCAAGCTCGATGCACGGGGATTCTTCCCGGACTATTGGAAGAAACTGTAACTCCTAATATCGGTCGCAGGTCGAGCCATGTCTCTCGTCTTTCTGCTTCTGAACATCGCCTGGATGATCTTCGGCGGACTGTGGATGGCGGCGGGTTGGCTAATCGCCGCCCTGATCATGGCGATCACCATTATCGGCCTGCCGTGGACGCGTGCGGCGTTCAACATCGCCTCCTACACGCTGCTCCCGTTCGGCCGCAAGGCCGTCTCGCGCGCCGAATATCTCGGCGCCGACGATTTCGGCACCGGGCCATTCGGGCTCATCGGCAACATCATCTGGCTGGTGCTGGCCGGCTGGTGGCTTGCCCTCGCGCATCTGATCACCGCCATCATGCTGGCAGTGACGATCATCGGAATTCCATTCGCCTGGGCACACCTGAAACTCGCCGGCATCGCGCTGTGGCCGATCGGCAAGATGATCGTCGATGCCGACGAGACGCCGCAGCGCTACCGTTAAGTGGGACCGCAGACTTGGCGGATGGGCCAGGCGAAATCCGCTGCCTCGCCATTGCACCGTCACCCCTTCGCGGCTCCTCGCAACGAGGGCCGATAAGAAAAGCGCCGCACCGCGAAAGGCGCCTGGGCGGATCACAAAAAACTCTGCGGATCGACGTCGATCTCGAGCTTGATCGAGCCCTTCGGCTGCGGGCCGGCGGCGAGCCACTGGCGCAAATAAGCCGAGAGATCGAAATTGCGCGGCGACTTTGCCAGCAGTCGCAGGCGATGGCGGCCGCGGATGAGCGCCAGCGGGGCTTCGGCGGGCCCGAGCACGCTCATTCCCTCGCGTGCCGGCGCGGCGCGGGCGAGCGCGCGAGCAAACAATTCGGTTCTGTGCCTATCCTCGCCGGACACGACGAGGCTCGCGAGCCGGCCGAACGGCGGATAATGCATTTTCGCCCGCAGTTCGATCTCAGCGTCGTAGAACGCCGCTCGGTCCTGCGCGATCAGTGCGCGGATCACCGGATGCTCGGGCTGGTGGGTCTGCAGATAGCCGTGGCCGGCGCTGGCTTCGCGGCCGGCGCGGCCGACGACCTGATGCAGAAGCTGAAAGCTGCGCTCGGCGGCGCGCGGATCGCCATTGGCGAGCCCCAGATCAGCATCGACAATGCCAACGAGATTGAGCATCGGGAAATGATGCCCCTTGGCGACAAGCTGCGTGCCGATGATGATGTCAAAGCGGCCCGCTGCGATATCGGCGAATTCCTCGCGCATGCGCTCGACCGAGGCGACGAGATCGCTCGAGAGCACCAGGACGCGGGCGCCGGGAAAGCCTTCGCGCACTTCCTCTTCGAGCCGCTCGACGCCCGGCCCGATCGGCACGAAAGAATCGACCGCGTCGCAGTGCGGGCAGGCGGCCGGAAGCGGCATGGCGAAACCGCAAAGATGGCAGACGAGCTGGCGGCGGAAGCGGTGATCGACCAGCCAGGCATCGCAGTGCGGGCAGGCGAAGCGGAAGCCGCAGGCGCGGCACAAGGTCAGCGGCGCATAGCCGCGGCGATTGAGAAACAGCAGCGTCTGCTCGTTACGCTCGAGCGAAAGCTTCATCGCCTCGGCGAGCACCCGCGAGATGAAACGCCGCGGAGGCGGCGGCGCGCGACGCAGATCGATCGCCGCGATTTCCGGCAGGCGCGTCCCGCGGAAGCGCTCGGGCAGAGAAAGCCGCGCGTAGCGGCCGCGCCGCGCATTGACTTCGGTCTCGACCGACGGCGTCGCCGAGGCGAGCACGACCGGGATGCGCTCAATATGGCCGCGAACCACCGCCATGTCACGGGCGTGATAACGCACGCCCTCCTCCTGCTTGTAGACCGGATCGTGCTCCTCATCGACCACGATGAGCCCTAGAGCCGCATAGGGCAGAAACAAGGCCGAGCGCGCGCCGACCACGACCGCGATGTCGCCTTGCGCGACCGCTTTCCAGGTGCGTGCACGTTTGCGCGCCGAAAGCTGCGAATGCCATTCCGCCGGCTTGTGCCCGAAGCGCGCGGCGAAGCGCTCCAGAAACTGGCCGGTAAGCGCGATCTCCGGCATCAGAACGAGACTCTGGCGGCCGCTTCTGATCGCCTCCGCCACAGCTTCGAAATAGACTTCGGTCTTGCCCGAGCCGGTGACGCCGTCGAGCAGCGTCACCGAATAGCCGCCCCTGCCGAGCGTAGCCTTGAGCGCCGCCGCGGCGGCGCTCTGCGCCGGCGAAAAATCCGGCTGCAGGAAATGCGGATCGGGCTTTTCCGCGATCGGCTCGGGCGGCAGCACGATGGTCTGCAGCGTACTTTCGTCGATGAGGCCGTCGATCACGCCGGAAGTGACGCCAGCTTCGCGCGCGGCATCGCTCTTGGTCCGCACCAGGCCGTCGGCAAAAACAGCGAGCACGCGGGCCCGCGCCGCCGTCATGCGCTGCGGCGCCGCGCCGGCGAGCTGCACGCCGACGCGCTCCCGCTCGGCGCCCAGGTGCTCAGCCATACGCAGGCACATGCGCAGCACCATGCCGCGCGAGCTGAGCGTGTAGCTGGCCACCCAATCGACAAAGTTGCGCAGCTCGTCCTTGAGCGGCGGCAGATCGAGTTTTTCCCCGATGTCTCTGAGGCGGTTGTCGAGCCGCGGACTGGGCCTCGGATTCTCAGCCCAGACCACGGCGGTGGCGTCGCGTGCGCCCAGCGGCACGCAAACGAGGTCGCCCGGCGCAAGCGCGGGCGTCTCCGGTACCCGGTACGAATAGGTCCGGTCGACAGCGACCGGGACAAGGACATCGACCACGCGTCTCGACATGCGCGATTTTGGACAGATTCTGGCGTCTTTAGGAAGCTGAAACCCAGCCCGCATTATCATACACGCTCTTTCCCCCGAGCCGCCGAAGCGCGGAGCGCAAAGGCGGAAAGCAGGAGTTGCTCATCTTTGTCTCCACTTTCGCAGGGAAGAGCGCGGATGGCGCCTCGGACCCGAGCAGATTTCGTGGCCGCGAGCGTCGCGGCCGAGGTCGAAAACTGGCTCGCCTATCTCGGCGGCGAGCGGCGCATGTCGCCAAAGACGATCGAGGCGTATCGACGCGACGTCAGGCAATTTCTCGCCTTCCTCGCCGAACACCTCGGCGGCGCGCCGTCGCTCAAAGAGCTCGCGACGCTGGCGCCGGCCGACGTGCGCGGTTTTCTCGCGGCGCGGCGGGCGAATGGAGTGAGCAGCCGGTCGCTGATGCGGGCGCTCTCTGGTGCGCGGGCCTTCGCCCGTTATCTGGAGCGCAACGGCAAGGGAAAAATCGGCGCGCTTGCGGCGGTCCGTGCGCCTAAAATTCCGAAAACACTGCCGCGGCCGCTGACGCCGTCCGCCGCCAAGAGCCTGGCGGATCCCGCTCTGCCTGCAGGCGACGGACGCGCGCCGTGGATTCACGCGCGCGATGCCGCGGTCCTGGCGCTGCTCTACGGCTCCGGCTTGCGCCTTTCCGAGGCACTCGGGCTAAAGCGCGGCAATGTCAGAGCCGGCGCTGTAATCACCGTTCTTGGCAAGGGCGCCAAGCAACGCATGGTGCCGATGCTGGCGCAGGTCTATGAATTGATCGCAGCGTATATCGCGCTCTGCCCCTATGACCTGCCCGATAAGGGCCCGCTGTTTGTGGGGGCCAAGGGCGGGCCGCTGGCGCCGCGCATCGTCCAGCTCGCCGTGGCGCGACTGCGCGGGGGGCTCGGACTGCCGGAAACGGCGACGCCGCACGCGCTGCGGCACTCCTTTGCCACGCATCTGCTTGCCCGCGGCGGCGACCTGCGCGCGATCCAGGAATTGCTCGGCCACGCCTCGCTCTCGACCACGCAGGTCTATACCCAGGTCGACGCCGAACGGCTGATCGAGGCCTATCGCTGCGCCCATCCGCGCGCATGACCGCTTTTCGTGGTATCGGGTCACTGCAGGGGCCGAGCGGATATGGATTTTAGGGTCACCGCCGCGCTGGGCGCCCCGAATGACGCGAAAGAGGGGCACACCATGCCGGGAGCACACGAACATCTGGAACACGCCGACCACGCCGAACACGCCGCCGGCTGGAGCAAAAAAATCGCCTTGCTGATTGCCGTCCTGGCTCTGTTCCTTTCGTTCTCGGAAACCCTCGGCAAAAGCGCGCAGACCGAAGCCCTCGACGCCAATGTCAAAACCTCCGACACCTGGGCCTTTTTCCAGGCCAAGGATATTCGTCGCACCGTACTAACCGCGGCGGCCGATCAGACCCTGCTGCTGGCGTCGGCGCAGATCGATCCGGTCTCCAAATCCGCGCTCGACAAGCAGATTTCCGCCTGGCGTGCCACGGCTGCGCGCTACGAGTCCGACCCCAAGACTGGCGAGGGCCGAAAGGAACTGGCCGTGCAGGCTCGCGAGCAAGAAGCAATCCGCGATCTCGCGCTCACGCGCTATCACCATTACGAACTCGCCTCCGCGGCTTTTCAGGTGGGCATCGTGCTCGCCTCGGCAACCGTGATTACCGGCATTGTGGCGCTGGCTTGGTTTGCCGGCGCGCTCGGAGCCGTCGGGATTGCGCTTGTGGCGCTCGGCCTGTTCGCCCCCCACGCCGTGGCGTTGCTGTAAGGCGGAACGCTTACGGTAACGGACAAAACCAATGCCAGAGAGCTTCAAAGTTTGGCGCGATCCGCATATCACGGCCGATAAGGCCGATCGTACGCCGTTCCAGAACGCCCCGGCGACGTTGCGGCTAGCCGATGGCACGGAGATCACTGTCGCTCCAACCCACAACAGCGGCGTGAATTACATCGACAATGTCACTGTCACCAAAGTCAACAATGCGGTGCGATGACAGAGTCTCAGGGAATCCCCAGACCTACACGCTTCCAGGAGAGGGGCACTATCTCGACACTATCGCGCCGGACAGTACCGTGCTCCCGGCAAAGAGCGGCAACATCGATCAGCTGCAGCTCCGGGCGGCACCCCGAACTTAGGAGCTTTAATCTCGCGAACATCGACGGCTATGCGAATAACGTCGCCTCGCTGGAGCGGCTTTGGCAACAGGGCGGCGAGCCGTGCCTTGCGGGCCTCGATCCGCAGCCGGCGCAAATCCCGGCCGTCAAGCTCAAGCAAGTCGAAGGCGCAGAGCCCGGCAGCATGATCGTGACGCTGGACCGAAGCAGAGCGAAGACTGCAAGCCTGGTGTCGTCGCTCACAATCGCCTCGCCCCGAGGCAAGAGTGCGCCGACCGCGCCGCTACAGCCGCCACGACCAATTATGTCCGATCAGGGTAGGCCCGCAGAGTATATGACCTTCTGCTAGCCTTATATCGCACTTTTGAGGCGCAGTGCGATACGGCGGATTTGGCCGACGGTAAGATCCTGCTTGAGGCCAGCAAGGCGTGACGCGGCCCTGTCTTCTTGCCGCTGTCGCTAGCAAACGGAACGGTGAGTCTCAGGCCATTGCCGAAATTCCATCGGCGCGCGGTAAAAAAATACTTTTTTAATGCGGCTTCGATGGTTCAGGATCGCCAGGCGCAACTGGTCGATCACTTCGCGGATCCGCTGGGTACTTTCAGTTGTTGGTCGGTCAATTACATCGCATTGGTGACGAAGAAGGACGGCCTCGGCGAGGGCGCCAAGGCCGCGTAGATACGTCAATCAGGAATCACCATTATTATTGGCGTTGTAGCCGGTGCTGCCGCCACCGGTGAACGCAGGAGCGTCGTAGTACGCTGCCAGCACCGGCGAGCTAACGCCACCAATCATCGCCAAGACCGCAGCGATCAACGCTAATCTCAACTTCTTGTTCATGTTCGTGTCTCCCGCTTTGGAACGCCAGAGAGCGCGATGCTCTCGGTGGTTGGGAGACTACCTTCACCAGCGTTCACGCTATGTGTCGTATATCACAATCAAATCCGGTCAGTCGTACCCGCAACTCCAATCATGAATTGTTACAGACCCCCCGCATTTTTCTCCTCATCAAAATTCGGCTGCATCAGATACCTCCCTTATCTCCCGGCCTCCGCCGAGCGTTCACGCCGCTCGCCGCGATCCCGCGTCCTCGCCCGCCCCGGACACTTTCTGCCCCGATTGGCTCCCTTGGCGCGCCAGGCGCGAAGCCCCTCCCCTTCGGGAAGCGAATTCACTCACACCGCCGGGGGCGGCAGCTTGGCCTGCATGCACGCGGCGCGCAGCGTGTTGACGAGCAGGCAAACGATCGTCATCGGCCCGACGCCGCCAGGCACCGGGGTGATGGCACCGGCGACTTTGACCGCCTCCGCAAATTTCACATCGCCAACAATCCGCGACTTGCCGTCAATGGTGACGCGGTTGATGCCGACATCGATCACGGTCGCGCCTGGCTTGATCCAGTTGCCGCGTATGAATTCGGCGCAGCCGATGGCAACGCACAATAGCTCGGCGCGCCGGCACAGGTCCGGCAAATGGCGGGTGTGCGTGTGGGCGAGGGTGACAGTGGCATTCTCCTTGAGAAGGACCTGCGACATCGGATTGCCAACGATATGCGAGCGGCCGATCATCAGCGCATCCATGCCCTGGATCGATGGATGCACGCTCTTGATCAGTTTGAGGCAGGCGACTGGAGTGCAGGGCACCAGCGCCGGCAGTCCGGATATCAATCGCCCGGCATTGAGCGGATGAAAACCGTCCACGTCCTTGTCGGGATCGATGCTCGAGATGATCCGCTGCGGGCTGATCTGCGGCGGCAACGGCAATTGCACGAGGATGCCGTTCACGGCGGGATCGGCGTTGAGCTTTTGCATGAGGCCGAGCAGCTCGGCTTCCGTGGTCGTTTGCGGCAGATGAAAATCGAACGGCTTCATTCCGGCCTCGACCAGCGCCCGCGATTTGCTGTCGACATAGCTCTTGCTTGCCGGATTGTCGCCGACCAGAACCACCGCCAAGCCCGGCTGCAGCCCGTGCCTTGCCAGGTGACGATCAACGTCCTCTGCCACCGCCCTGCGCAAATCCGCTGCGATGACCCTACCGTCGATAATCCGTGCGCTCATAAAGCTCGATTTGCTCCGTCTTTCACAATCCGTCTGAGCGCCGCGTCGAGAAAAACGGCGTCGCCTGCAATCCGCACCCGTTTGGTTCGGGGCGGTTGCACCGGCCACCAGCGTCTCCCGCCCGGGCGCGCTGCCGGTTGCCCGCGCCAAGAGCCAGCACAGCGCCGCATTGGCCTCCCCCCTCATGCGCCGGCGCGCGCACCCGAGCCTTGAGAACATCGCGGCCGTCGCCGCGGTATTCGATTCCCTCGATAGCATCCGCCGCGCGGCGTCAGCCGGACGTGACACGCACCCCGTCGGGCGCCGCCATCCAGGGTTCAACGCGCGCGGCACTCACCTATGCAACCAGCTGAAAGTAAACCCAGAAGATGATGCGTTCGAGGAATAACAGGCCGATAATGAGGATGACTGGCGAAATATCGATGCCGCCCAAGCTGGGAAGGACCGAGCGGATGGGTCGCAGCGCCGGCTCGGTCACGTGATAGAAGAAATTCGCCACCGAGCCGACAAACTGGTTGCGTACGTTGACCACGTTGAAAGCAATCAGCCACGACAGAATGGCGGCCGCGATCAAAATCCAGATGTAAATCTGGATGATCGTATCGACGAGCCAGAGAAAGGGGTTTTCCATCGAGGTCTCCGCTGTGGCGGCGCGACAGACGAATACAAGCTTGCGCGGCCGCGGAAAAGAGGCGTTTCGCACCGATTTTGCGCCTGGCCGCGCTACCGCATTCGGGTGGAAAGACGTATCCTTGACAGGCCCTCTGCCGAACCCTAAATGGCCGAAACTCGCCGAAAGCCAGCCAGTGAGCGCCCGTGCCTCGACGGCAGGCAAGGGGGACGGGGGAGACCGCGGCGGGGCCGTAGCTCAGTTGGGAGAGCGCCGCAATCGCACTGCGGAGGTCAGGGGTTCAAATCCCCTCGGCTCCACCAAACAGAATCAACGGCTTAACTGGTTTTTCCGGGTGCGACGAAAAGACGGAAATCGGGTTAGGGTGCACAATCGGGCTCACAGGCGAAAAAGCCGCTAGGAAGGCCGCAGATCGACGTCGAGCTGAAGGGGAAGGTCGCCCGGGCTGCAAAAAACTCACCAGCGGCCACGGCGCGGCCCAGCGCGGGAGCCTTCAAACGACGAAAAGCCCCGATGGGCTTTCACCCGCCGGGCCTCATTGTTGCTGCCGACCAATCAGTCAGGCCCTCGGTGCCCGAAGAGCTGACAAAGGGAATGCTTAAGCGCCGTGGCGGCACACTGCGCGCAAGGCTTCACATGCCCACAGACTGCCAGAGCTGCTCGATCTCCGACTTGGTCAGATCGCCGGCCGCCTTGTGGCGCTTGCGCCGCCACTCGGCTTGGCGGCAGCCAGTTCGGCCTGGATTGACGCCAGCTCGGCTTCGACCGGATCGCTGCTCCAGCCGGCGATGCGGAAACCTTCATCTTCATGGGGGTGATGGCGGTAGCCGCAGGCGCTGCAGGTGACGATGCGGTCGGTGCCGGCGACGATACCGTCGTGTGCACATGACGGACAAGCAATTGCTAGAAGAGCCATTGCGCGTCCCAGGCGAGTCGTGTCGGAAGAGGCGTAATGGCTACACCGTCGCGGGCGTCGGTCAAGGGCTCTTTCGAGGCGGCTTCCCCTCTTGCGCTCCCCGCCGTGGTTGTCTCACAATCGCATGCCTGTGGGCCGCCCGATAAAGTCCCCTGTATCAAATGCCTACGCTAAAAGAGATCGCCGGCGAAGTCACGGCACGTTTCAAAGAAAGATCGAGCGCGCAAACGAGGGCGACGCTGTTCGTCAAATTAGTTCTGATCACGATTCCCGCTTTCCTGGTGATTTTTGCGCAATCGCTTGATCTGACACGGGCCACACACGAAATTTCGGTTTGGACCATCATTAGCATGGTTGCGGCTTTCCTAATGTTGCTCGGAGCTCTTTTTGTGTTATGGACCGAAAACGATCCAACCGAGACGCTCGATACCGCCAGGAAGGCTTTGGAAGCGGCTCGCGAATTTGAGCAAGAAAAAGCTGAATTTGAAAGGAACATCACGCGGCTCAGCAAAGAGGTCACGCGAGGTTTGGAGATCTATAATTCAATGGATGTCATGCGCGGGGTGATCGAGCAATCGCTAGATCTCGGCGCCGATTCGGCTGCCAGAATAATGCAGAACTGCTTGAAGGCAGCCGGGAAGTCCCTTCACGTCGCCTGCGATTTCCAAATTGGGGATACGTGGACCATTTGCATTTATGAGGCGAATCGAGACACAGATTCCGGTAAGGTGCTTCTCCGCTGTATTGCGCATGACCGTACCATCCAATGCTCTCTGGCCGAGGCAAGGGTTTGGCAAGAGGGAACTGGCGTAGTCGGCGTGGCCTACTCGAAGGCCAACGAAGTCATCATACCGGACATGTTTGCGCCCGAGCTTGGCAGCGCCTTCGAACTTGGTGATAAGGCGCGCTCGTACGATCGGGAGAGATACCGATCAATGGCTGCTATCCCCATCCTCGTTGCCGGCTGTACGGCTCCGTGGGGGATCGCCATTGCAACATCGAGCCGCCCGGGCCATTTCCAAGACGAGCAGGTGGACGGAGTCGCCACGGCCGAGCCAATACGCGCAATTGCCGCAATGACGGCTCTCGCGGTAAAAGCGCTGGCGAAGCCGCCAAATTCCCCTGTAGTATCATGTGTCGGCCGCCAGGGGGAAACGGCGGACAATGGCGCCCAAAGTGTGATGTAAATCAAGGAACTAACCTTGGAGGGCGCTTTAATGGTTCGTAGAGAGACGAATGCGAGAATGCGATGAGCGCGCTGGAAAAGATTGCAATGACGCCGTCGCCGGAGGCGGAGATCATCCGCGAGATCGAGGAGCTTATCCGCAAGCTCGCGAGTGGTCGCGCCAGCGAGAACGACCTTCAACGCCTACATGATCTTCAACGTCGACGCGTCGAAATGATGCGTCCGAAGGTCCTGAAGTCGCGCATTCCAGCGTAAAGAGCCACACGCAAGAGATGTGCGACCCCGCAGGAGCATACGTCCGCGCGCGGGGCCGAACAGTGCTCGCCCGACTCCCAAAGGGCGCGGAAGGCGCAGGGTCCGGCCACTGCCGTCAATGCAACCATCCGCGCCAAACCAATCGCGCGGCGGCTGGCGGAGGCGTGATGCAGGTTCGCTCTATCGGGGTCGTGGCCTCGCCTGCGTTCGCCGGAAATGCCGTTCCGGTGGTAGTGTCAAGTTTTTTTCGCACCGCCGCCGTGGCGTTGGGCCTGCGCGCGATCGTGGCCAGGCTCCTGCCATCGACGTCAGCGTGGCAAACCATCATGTCAGTCTCTGCTGATGATAGAAAGCAGCCCGCGGCGTTCGATGTTTACATCAGGACCGAAATAGCTCTGCAACAGTTCACTTGAGAGCGAATCATTATCCTCGATAAAATAAACGAATTGTTTAGCCAGATGCGGCCGCGCGGCGACAAGCGTGTTTGTGATTGTTTCTATTGTATGATATGCGTCATCGATCATGATGTCGATTTTTCTGCCGTTCAAAATTGCTGAGAAAGTGGCGTCGGAACAGTCGAACAGATCGAATTCGTGAGTTGATACGTTTTTTGCCTTGAACGCGCCGCTCGCGCACAAATAGGCTTTGTTGTTTTCGAAATGTGAAAGGTCTATGTCGAGGCCGAAAATCTTTCCTTTTGGGAAAAGATCGGACCAGATCGCCAGTCCAGTCCCCCGCAGGATCCCCACTTCGACGCAGACTGGTCGAGATCCGATGAAGCGTCTCAAATGCTTGGAGTAGTGGGGGGCATAGCCATGACGCCTGCGGCTCATTCTGTCGCCGCCGATCATTCTCATTCCGGGAGATCTTTCTAATCTTTCTTTGGCTCCCCGATCGTGCGGGCTTACGCGCAAGATCTTTACGAGGACGTAACCGCCGTACCGTTGTTCCTTCGCTATTAGCCAGTTGGTGCTGCCAGGTCGCAAGAGCGGTGTAATAAAACTACTCAATCGTGCCTCGAGTTCGCCGACAGCTTTCACCGCCTTTCGGCGGATCATCCGGTATTCTAGAGGCGACCGCCTTATCTCTGCTCGCAGCATAGGTGCACTCCAATGGAGAGACATGGAGACTATAACTTAAGATCTACGTTGGATAGAGGACCGGCAAACGGGTCGGCAGAGGCTCGCCTGTACCCGGGGCAAGACACCGGCGTCGCCCAAAAATCGACTAGGCGGCAATTTCGGCGCGCTTAATTCCGGCTTCCAAGCCAGACGCGGGACATGACGACGGCGACGCGCCCAGCCAGTAGGGGTCCGGGCACCAATAAAACCCTGAACTTTTTTGAAAATAATCACACTGGTGCGGGTCGCGTCATGTTGCGGCTAGAGGCGCTGGCGCGCGTCGCGGAACAGAAGGCGCCTGAGTACAGAGAGCGCGGCTTGGTCGGCTACAGTTGCGAGAACTCCCTCAAGCATGGACAGGCAAGCACAGGATGATCAGGCTCATCACCACGCGATAAATTCTTCCGCCATCCTCCGGCTCTCCGCCGTCCGCCGGTCCGTCATCTCCCCGCCCAGCATCCCCATGGCCGTCGTAATCGCCTCCGCATGGCTCTGACACCCGAACAAGTGCTGCCACAACAAGGCCTTCGCACGCGCCCTCTTCTCCAGCACCTCCCGCCCCAGCAAGCCCCGCATCACTTCCCGCAGCCCCGCGCGCAGCGCCCGCACCCGCGCCTCACCATCCAGACCCCGCCCCGGCCGCGGCCCCCGCAACCACTCGGCATAATATCGATACCACTCCTGTGCCGCCGTCTCCTGCCAAAGCGCCTCCAGCAAGTCCGGCTCCTTCAGCGGCCGGTCGCACGCCTCCCGATACGCCGCATACTTCGTCCGATTCGCCACCCGCGCCACCAGTTTCCCACCCTCCTCCTGCAGCTCCAGCGTGTGCTCCTTAAACCGCACCGGCTCCGCCCATTCCACCTCCACCGCCAGCGACCAGAGTGCATTGGCAATACCCCGCCAAAAAGGGGCGTTGGGGTCCACGAAAAAATTCCCGAGCCCATACATGATTACGCCGCCCCGGTATGTCTCCACCCCCTGCGGTACATGCGTATGATGCCCATGCACCACTGTCGCACCCGCCTCAATCCACGATCGGTATAACTCCTGCACCCGCGGCGACGGCCATGCCGACATCTCTACCGCCTGATGCACCGATACCACGACCTTGTCGCCCCGCCGTTTCAGCTTCGCAATCTCCTCGTACATCCACGGCCCCAACTCCGCCACGCCACAGCGCCGCCGATCCGCCAACCCGTATTGCGCCTCGCATACCGACAGCACTGCCACTCGTACCGCCCCATCCTGCAGCACCATCGGCCGCCGCGCCTCCTCGAGACTCATCCCCGCGCCGCACCCCGCCATTCCCGCGTCCCCAAGCGCCGCCAAGGTCCGTCGCAACCCCTCGCCCCCGTAATCCATCATGTGATTATTCGCCAGCGCCCACGCCATCACCTCCGCCCCCTCCGGCAACCGTTCCGACGATAATGCCGGCCCTGCCTTCGGAGCTTTGGCCAGTCCATGTTCCAGCGCCAGAATCGGCCCCTCTAAATTTGCCAGCACGACGCCCTTCGGCAATTCCAGCCTGGCCGCCCAATGCCGCGCCGCATAATCCCCTGCAAAAATCACGAAGCCGTCCTCCCGCGCGTGGCTTCCGTCGCCAGAGCCTCGCACAACCCGGCCCAAAGGATAGGAAAAGGAAAGGAAATCCAGCGGCTCTAGGCAGTGAGGAGTGTAGTGTTGGGGCGCGTAGGGGGTCAAGGCGCGGGTAGTGCTGTCGGTCGAGAAGGCGGGCCACGTTCGCTCACCACGGTCCCGGTGGGGGTATCAGGACCCCAGGTTTCCACGGTCACTGTGCGCGAGCAAACAAACAACAAACAAACACTACGGGACGACCGCAGCAGCGCCGCCGCAGGCGCAACATAAGAAATGTCAGCGGACCCCGGTGTCGTGTCGTTCGGCGAAGCGGCCGGGACCCTCGAGACGCGGCGCTTTTTCAAGCCTTGCCGTCCGGGGCTCAGTCCCCTGGCTGTTGCTGTCGAGCCTTGCGGGGTCGCGGCGGCGCGCTGCTCGTTCCGAGCATTCTGCCGCGCCAACATCTTTGCTCTGGGCGTTTCGGTGTCTCCCGGCTCGTGGCCGACGGGGTGGAACGACCCTGCCCGGCCGGACGTTAGCGCGCTTCGAAACCCGGTCGCGTACCCTGGCCGGGGTTCACTTATCCCCGTTGCGCCGGCGTTAGGAAAGCCGACCGCGCTGGAACGGAATTCGTCTCATTCACCTCCATTTAGCCGCCGGCCCCCAAACGCGGTCATGACCGCGTTTTGCCGCCCGACTACAACACCATCAACAAGGCCGCCCGTCGAGCAGCGCCCTGACGTCGGGTTCATCCAGCCTGCCGCGCTCGTAAAGCGCAGCAGCAACAATCTCGATCTCGGCAGCGTGCGCCTCGACCAGCGCGACCGCTTGCGCGTGCCACTCGTCCAAAAAAGGACGCTCGGCACCCTCGTAGCGATCGTGGATTTGCCAAAGATCGAGATCGCCTTCATCAGAGCCGCCGATCACCATTTCGGCGATCCCGCCCGACAGCGCGGTGATGCCCCAGGCGTGCGGCGAGCAAGCCTTCTCAGTCTCGAAAGTCGTCTGCGGCGGGCTTATTTGCACGCCGAGAAGTTGACGCCCGAGATGAATGCCGACGATTGCGTGCGCCGCTTCGTGCGTGGCAACGTCATATCGGGCGACGTCGGCTATAGGGCCCTTGCCGTCGCTCATCACATCAAGCCCGCTCGATGCAGCTGCGCGATGCCAACCGCGAGCAGCCCCGCCGCGATCGCGCCGTTGGCTATCACAAACAACAAGTAAAAGCTCATGTCAGCCCTCGTGTGCAAAAAAGTGCCCCGCGCGGCGCAGCTCAACGCACCTGGGCGCGATGCGGCGGAGCGCTGCCGCGCGGGGGCCTTTCCCGTCGAACGGTGCACTTTGGCGAGCAAGAGCAGAACCAAAGAAACACCGCTGCTCCAGGTTGGCCGGAGAAAGCCGCGGCCCCCCGACGGGACAATTTCAAAGCAACCTTCATCTCAGTTGGCCACGGCGCGGAGTGATACACGCCGTGGCCCTTCTCTGTTTGCCGCGCGCGATGCCCAACCAGTAAAAGCACCGCACGGGGGTCTCGCGCGCGCGGGTTGGAGGCCCGAGCCGCAAGTCTGGTCGACGGTTGTTTCGGACACCGTCGCTGGCCCCCCCGGCATCCGCGCGCCCGATGGACTCGCAAGCGCACGGCCACGAAGACTTTGCCGGGTCCCCCTCGCGCCGTTGGAAAAACGCTAAACAACGACGCGAGGATCTCAAACTTCAAACGCTGCTGTCACCGAGCACGAAACGCCTGTACAGCAGCTCTTGGCGCCGGCGCTCGGCGAGTTGCATGGCCTGGTAATACTGCGCTTGCCGTTCCGCCGCGGCCAGGCGCTCTTTTTCCTGGCTCTCGGCATGGCGGCGCCGCGCTTCGGCCGCAGCTTCTTCTTGGTACTTCCACCAAAACGGGCCGAAGGCGGGATGAGAAGAAAACGCCTTCACCGGCCCGGTCGCGATCTCAACGGCCTTGCCCAATTCGGCAGGGTCTTGCACAAACTCGTCGTCTCTCATTTCGCTCTCCAATCTCTCTCTGATCGTGGCGGGCTCAGGGCCCTTGCCGTCATCCCTTGCGCCAGGCGGCCGCAGCTTCGGCGTCGTATCTATCGTAAAGCTGCCGCATCTGCGTTTGGTGATCGGCCATTTGGTGATCCGCCCGGCGGCGGCGCGCTTGCCTGAATGGTTCCTCGCTCGGATAGCCGCCCTCGCTATGTCTTTTGCTAGCCTCGACCTCGGCGTCGATCTCATCTTCGTCCGCGTCTTCGTCCGCCTCCGGATCGACGGCGACCTTCTTAGCCTTCTTGCTATCGCCAATCTTCCAACGGTTTTCCAGATCCTGCGTGTATTCTGAGTATGCGGCCTGTTTAGCGGCGTAACCAGCTCTCGCAAAGCGGCTGCTGTCGGCAGCCATGATCCGGAAACCCGGCCGACTGCCGGCGGCAAAGTCCGTGCCATCGGCTGCGAAAACACGGCGCCCGGTGTCGCCACCATCACCGCTGTCGGATGCGGAGTCCCTCAACATTGTAGGCACACGCACCGACCGGCCGGGGCGGAGCACGCCGCGCGCATCGACTGCGTCGTCATCATCTTCGTAGCGTTGTCGTTTGGCCATATCGGGCCTCCATTGTTTGGTCCTCAGAAGGGCGGTATCTGCCCGCCTGACGAAACGTAGTAATTATAACGCGCCACCCGCCACTGGCGGGCATAGTCGTCGCCGTACGGGTCAGCGCCGTTGGCTGCCGCATACGGAAGTGGTGCATTGCCGTGCGCCGTATCCACCGCAGCATAAGCCGCCATTGCCAGAGCAACGATGACGTCGATCTTGTGGGTTTGCTTGCGCTTGGCAATGCGCCAGCCACGCTCGGTTTCCACCGCCACCGCTTGCGACGCCGAGCGCCGCATCTGTTGATCGGGATAGAGCATGATGTGCTTGGTGCGCAGCAGGTCGCAGAGGTTCTCCGCCATCGCCGTCAAGTTCGCCGGCGTCTGATCGAACTTTTCCATCGGCAAGCCGGCGCGCTCCAGGCGTTGCGCCGTCGCCAGCATCTGGTGCGGGTCATAGAGCACCTTGTCGATCCAGAAGCGGCGCTTGAGATCCAACAAATTGGCCTCGATCACCGCCTCGAAGTCGATCGGCGTCTCCGGCGACGGCTGAAACACACTATGCCGCACGAGCCGTACACTTTCGGTCTCGCGATCATAAGTCACCACCACAATGGCGGTGCTGTCGCGATTGTAGGACGCGTCAATGCCGACACAGACCCGCACCGAGTAGTTCTCGCGCAGCGGCAGCATGGCTGGAAGCACGCAAGCATCCCAGGCCGACATCGGGATGAACGATTGCTCAGTGGTAGTGAAGCGGTTTTCGATCATCCTCAGATATTGATTTGCCCGCAGCTCGCGCCGCATCTCTTCCAGCCACTCCGGCGTTTGCCAATGACAAAGCGGCCGATGCGACCAGTGGCAGAGCATGCCCGAGCCGGCGCGTAGATCAGTGTCGATCTCTGGCAAGGCCATGGCTCTATTATAAAGCTCAAACAGCAGATGGCCTTCATCCTCGAAACCGGCAGTCGAGGTCACCAGCCGACAACTGATTTGCCGGGTCGGCACCGGCACGAGTTCGTCAAATAAACGCCGCGAACGCTCCGACGTCGCCGCCCACAATTCGTCATGTGTGGAAATTGTAGGGTGCGAACCAGAAATTCCGGCATAATCCGCGGCAATAGCGGTCACCGAAGCCTGCAGCGATGGGAAGAAAATTTTGTTGCCGGTGACTTTGGCCTCACGCTTGAGCAGCGGACTGGCCTCGACAATGCGGACACAACCAGTAAAACAGCGCGCGACAGCTTGCTCCAGATCGTTCGCCACGACGAAGCCCTCGGCATAGCGGCCGCCGAACAGCAAGATCAGCGTCAAGGTCAGCATGCCGGCCAGCTCGGTCTTGCGGCTTTTCTTGATGGCCGAGTAGACCAGCAGTGGATATTTCATCCGCCCGGTGGGCGTTAATTGGAAGGCATGTTTGACGAAGGCACGCTCGGCCGGGTTGAGCTGGTAAAAATTGCCGTCATACGGACTGACCAAACACTCCTCGATGAACGCGCAAGGATCGGCGCGCCAGCGATCCAGCGTCTGACTGTCGATCTGGTCGAAGCTCGCGATCATTGCAGCGGCCTCGTCTTGTCGACAAAGGGCGTGTCGTGGCTGCCGCCGGCTGCCAGCATGCCGCCGTAGGCGGTGCGGCCTCTGCCGTCGATCTCATACCCATGCCGGTGACACCAGTCGAGCATCGCATCGACGTCGATCGTCTGCCGTACCGTCTTGATGCCTCGGGCCGCGCAGTGGCGCTCAGTGCGCTCCACCGTGCGCACCATGTCAGCATAACTCTTCTGGATCTTGGCTTCAGGATGGGCAACCAGTCGCGCCCAGGTTTCCGGCGTGTACCAGGAAATGCCCATCAAACAGGCTCGACCGCCGCCAAGACGCTCGACCTCATCCTCAAACAGCTTCGCAGCGTTGCCGGAGCCCGCCCGAAACGCATCCAACACGATCGCTTTTTTGCTAGCCATGTTTTGCCTCATACAGCATGCGCGTCGGCTCGCTCACCGGATGCAGAAAGTCCACCAGCGGTGTCGCGCATAAGCAGCCGAGCATGGTGTCCGCCAGCATGAAGTCGGCGCCACGCAGAAAGACGCGCAGCGGGCGCCGCACGTCAAAGCCGCGCTCCAGCAAAACCCTTGCGGCGAGGAACGGCAACAGATCGATCCAAATTTCCGGCACCAGCGCCACGTGCTCGCCGTCTGCTGCCAGGCAAGCACGATACGCTTGCCAAGGTTGTCCGGCGCTATCTGTTTCCTCGCGATGTTCGACCACAACCTCGATCGGCAGCGCGCGCATCGGGATCTCGGCCATAGGGGCTTCAGCTATTGCCCCAGCCAATTCCGGCACCGTTAGGCCGCAGCGGCGCCACCCCAGACGGCGGCGGCTGCGGCATGGCGGGCTGACTGTTTGCTGCAGCGAAAGCCGCGTCGGCGGCCCAGTCCGCTGCGCCTTGCGCAGTGGGATACGGCCGACCAATACGCTGCGATACGGCATCGCCGGGGCTGATCACGGTCGGCGCGATTACGGGGTTTGTCATGTGTTGGTTTCCTCAACTTTGGTGTCAATTTTGATCTCTGCTGCAATTTGTTCAGAGCATGTCCGGGCTGCAGCGCTCAGCTCAATAAAACCGGCTTGCAAGTCACGCAACAACCTCGACAACGACGCGATCTCACCGTCGCGCGCCGTGATCGTTGCGCGTGTGATGTCGAGCGCGCGTTGCAGATCCGCTACCTGATCAAGCAGCACCGCAACGCCGCTCGCATCGATCGCCTCGCCGCTGGCAACGGAAAATTGGGGATCACTCATGTGTTGCGTCCCCATACTTGAGCGCCTGCTCGCGCTCGAACGCTTCACGCTGGGCCTTGTTGCGGATGTTGTCCTCGCGCTGCCGGCGATCGGCGTCGGCAGCGAGCAGCTGCCCGAACGAGGTGACGTCGCGCTCCGCGCAGTCGAGCCCGATGCGGCTCGCCAAGCGACAAGCCGTGCTCACCAGCGCGGTATAGTCGCCGACATCGATCGGCTGCCCGAGCGCGATCTGTGCTTTGAGGTCGTCGATCTTCACCACCGCCCCGGCGAACATTTCGATCAGATGCTTGCGCACCGTGCTCAGCCTGCGCTCGCCAGCCTGGTCGTCAGCGACGCCGCGTGCGATGGCATCAAACAGTTTGGCCGAACTGGTGCGACCGTCGATCCGGTCGCGCGTCATCAAGTACACTTTGCGATGCCGCCGCCCTGGACCCGAGCCTATGCCAGACCTTTTGGCCGCCGGGCGCCTTTTCTCGGGGGGCTTTTTGCCGGTACTTGCGCGGCGCTAGCGGCCGGTCCTGCCGGCGCTAGCGCATCCGCGTCCGCTGCGCTCCAGGGCGACGATTGCGCGTCAAGTTCCATCAGCTCAGACCTCTTCATTTCGGAACCGGCCGCCAGCACCGTTTGCCAGCGTCGGTTGTAGAGCTTCACGGTGCCACTGGCCGCCGGCAAAAGCCTGCTTTTGTGCGCCCGCTGTGCGCCCGCAAGCGTAACGTTAACAGGCCGACACTGCAAGCTTTCCGTTAAGAAACTGGAGATTCCAGACAAACGCCTCATGCGCCCGGTGCAACCTGCGTATTCCATATGCGCTGGTACCCCTTGACAGGCCGCGCCGCGCGCGGTTCCGCGCAGCCGGTTGCAGCCGGGCCATTGCTCGCGGTGCGTGCAAGCGTTTGCGCTCGAAGGAAAGAACGTCGATTCGAATCGACGTTTCGCCGGCCGCCCAATGGTTGCCGGCGGCAACAGATTGGTTGCTTGTGGCAACCAGTTGCGCGCAAAGCCGGGCGGCGGATATTTCCCGAAAATGGAACTTTTGGGGTCGGGAACATTTTCCTAACTTTACGGCCTATCCTTCCGCCGCCGGTATGCCCACTGCCGGCACTTCGGCGAACAGTACACAGCGTCCTTGCGCTTGTAGTGCTTTGGATCAAACGGTGTCTTACAGACTGCGCAAACCCCATTGGGCCGGTCGGCCTTCCACTCGATCACGCTACCTTGGCCGCGCCTGCGCTTGCGATAGTAACGCTGATAGCAGCGGTTGCTGCACACCCAAAGCGGTAGCGCCTATCCAGTGGCGTCAGCATTGGTACGCCGCAGCCACGACACTCTCGCTGGTATCGCCTTCGCCGCCCGGTTTCCTCGTCGTCCGCGATTTTAAAGCAGTCCATACACACACGCTTGCGAGATCCCAGCCGCGAAGATCGACGTTCGTCATTACCGGGTAACGCATTTGCCGAGCCATGAACTTGTTACGGCACCAGTGGCACACGGTGGCGTCAGCCCTGTAGGCGTTTGGGTCTGCAGCGAGGCGCTCGTTGTGTGTCAGTCCCCAGAACCAGTCCTTGGGCCTGTTACGGCTATGTGAAATTTTTTCAGAAAAATTTCGGGTATCCGTAACGTCGAAGAGTTCATCAAGTGTGTTGCTCATTGCCGCTCACCTTTCAGCTCTCAATACCGGCGCTATCACTCTGCATGAGGCGGGCTCGAAGCCGTGTCACGACCACACCGTCAGCGCAAGACGTTTACCTGGGGGGCTGCTCGCCCCCCAGCGCTTCGCTTCGCTCCGCTGCCCCCTCGTTTTGTTTTGTTGTTTGTTTTTGTCCTGGGGCACCGGCACCGCTGCGGCGCGGCTTCACTGCCCCGCAAGCTTCGCGGCCTGGCTCCGCTCCCAGCGCTCCATCTCGTACATGATCTCGATCTCGCTGCGGCCCTCTCGCCGGAGCATTGCCTCGCTGATTCGAGCCTCGCTCATTCCCTGCACCTTCAACCGCCGTCGCTCTCGCCTATCGGCTTTCTCAGCCTGCAGCCACTCGACTAGCGACCATTGACATCCGCCAGCAGCCCAGTTGACCACCTGCCAATAGTCATGGTCATCGAGGTCGTTGAAGATTGCTTCAAGTGCCCTTAGCATCGCGTACTCGCATTTCAGTCGTTCCTCCCTGTCCACCGCCGGACCTTCTCGGCGTTGTCGATCCACTCTCGCGCTGAAGCTTCGTTGGAAAATCCAATCCCGACCAGTTCGCCGTCCAGGGTGACATCGAAACGGCCGTCGTGTTCGTGGACACCGTAGGAGGCCAAGCCGTCTCCGGGCTGCGCCTCTGGTTGGCTCGCGTCCGCTACAGAGCCCGCCCGCGCCACCCAAGTGGTATACCTAGATACGGTCGGAGCGTGCGACCGGTCTGGGGTGGCTACATGGTCGGAGCGTGCGACCAGTTTGGCGTCTGACTGGTCGGAGCGTGCGACCACAGGTGGTCGGAGCGTGCGACCAACGTGGTCGGAGCGTGCGACCGCAATCCGATTTTTCGCGTTCATGGTATGGAGCCGATTTGGGCGCTTCCGTTGCTCGAACAGCACACCGTCCCACCGTAGGTAATCTCGGCTCGGCGTGTTGTTCATGTGGCCCAGTTCAGTCAGCCGATAATGTGGCGACCGGCCATGTCCCGCGACGCCCGACCAGGAGGCGTCAGTCATCTGGACGATGAAGCCGTAGTGGATCAGTTCGCGGAAGCCTTCGATTACCTTAGTCTTGCCATAGCCAAGCTCTTCGGCGGCCCGCCGAGTTGGCAGGTAGATTTTGCCGTTGTTGCCGGGATTGTTGTTCTTCGGCGGGATATAGCGCGCCTTGAGCGCGATGTAGAGCAGCCGTGTGCCGTCCGACGTCGCTTTCCACGCCGCCGAATGCCATGCGCTCGTGCCGCGCTCCATTAGGACCGGAACAAATAGTCCCTCGATCCGGCCCTTGTCTTTGAATTGCCGGCTCATCCTGCGCGCACCATTGTCTTGGCGTAAGCAATCTGCCGGGACCGCACCCAGCTGAGACACTCTCGTGTCGGCTCGATCGGCACCGGCTTGGCGCCCCATGGCGGCCATACGCCAAACCGTTCCTTGAACTTGTAAGCCGCCCAGCCGGGCTTATAGCCGCGCTCGGCAGCGATCCACGCCAGCATCGCGTGCCACCTAGCGCGCTCGCTGGGGTCGTTTAGAGCCTCGGCGGTGCGACTATTGCGGTCGACGCGGGCAAGCTCGCCGTCCCGGAAGACGATGCCGTCAGCTTTGCGCCGGGGCTGGAAGCCGCAGGCCGGGCAGGCCTCACCGCCCTTGCGCAGCGCGCTGCACTGACTGCACTCAACGAGGCGCTGCGTGGTGTCGCGGGTGCGCCGGGCGTGCGTCGGGTTCTCGGCCCGGCGGTCAACGTCGAGCGTCCAGTGCACTTCGTCCTCAAGCAGGCCGTGGCGATAGACTGCACCCGAGTGATCGATCAGGATCAGATCCGGCTTGCCCGGCGCCGGCCGTAGCCCGCGGCCGGCCATCTGCCGGTACAGGCCGAGTTGTTTGGTCGGCCGTGCCAGCATGATGCAGCCGACCGGCGGGCAATCGAAACCCTCGGTCAGCACCATGCAGTTGGCCACCACGGTGGTCTCGCCGGATTGCAGGCGCCTCAGGATTGCGTCGCGTTCCGGCTTCGGTGTCGAGCCGTCGACGTGCTCGGCCTTGACGCTGGCCTTCACGAACTCGGCGCAGACGTGAAGCGAATGGGCAACGTCGCAACAGAACACCAGCGTGCGCCGGCCGCCGCCGTGTCGGTGCCAGTTGGTGACGATATCGCCGACGAGGTCATCGCGGTTCATCCGGCCCGACAGCTGGCTGATCACGTAGTCGCCCTGGCGCGTTTCCACGCCGGCCAGGTTCGGCTCGGTCGGCGCGTAGTACACCGTCGGCACCAAGTACCTCAGCGCGATCAACTCCGGAATCTGCGGCCCGACGATCAGCTCGCTGAAGTAGTCCCCAAGCCCGCGGCCGTCCGCCCGGCACGGCGTTGCGGTCAGGCCGACCCGCTTGGCGTTAGGGTATTGGTCGAGGATCTTGCGCCAGGTGCGGGCGCCGACGTGGTGGGCTTCGTCGACAATGATCAAGTTGGCCGCCGGCAAGGACAGCTTGTCGGTGCGCATGCAGCGTGACCACAGCGTCTGAATGCTGGCGATCTGAACCTGATAATCGAGGTCGACGTTCAAGCCGGCTTGGATCAACCCATGCTCGACCGGCATCTTTAACGAAGTCTGCTGCAGGATCTCGCGCCGGTGAGTGAGCACCAGCACGCGCTCGCCGCGCGCAACGACCGGCTCAATCAAGGTCGCAGCAACAACGGTTTTTCCGCCGCCGGTCGGCAGCACGTACAGCGGGTCTTTGGCTTGGCCGATGCGTTCGACGTCGCGGGCTTGATACTCGCGCAGCGCTGTTGCGGCCCTGCCAAACGACTGGTCGAGGAACATCACGGCCGCGCCTGGCCGCCGTAAGTGTCGGCCCACCTCTGCAACAGCTCGCGCTCACTCTCTTCGGCCGCGCGCAAGATCTTTAGTTGTTCCTGGTCAACGTGTCGTTCGATGCACTGCCGAACAAGTTCACGAAGCTGCCGGGCAGGAATGGCGTCGAGTTCGACTGACGTGTCGTTGCCGAATTTCTTGGCCCGACTGTCGGTCATCTTCGTGGGGCGCGTCGGCAGGTTCCATCGTTCAACCTGTTCGCGCGTGACTGCGGGACGCTCGAAATGGATTTCGGCTCCCGGAGCGTAGCGTCGGAGTTTCGCTTCGATGTCTCGCGCGGCATCCACCCCGGACGGATCGAGGTCGCCGAAGTGATAAATGTAGGCGGGCTTACCTTTGGCTTCGATTATCTTGGCCGCCGAATGCAGGAAGCTGATCGAGGCATAGCCCTTCGAGACCATCAACGGCACATCGTAAGGCGCTGTCTCCTCCATGAGCACGCCGGCGAGCGCATCTTTTTCGCACCATACTTCGACATACACCGGCATCGCCGCCCATAGATTTCGCCGGTAAAGCATCGAGGTGGTTTGCAAGCACTGCTCAATGCCGGTAAACGTGGCCGGCTTGCGCTGCCAGCGCGTGTTGTCGGCGATGTCGCCGAAGGAGACCACGCCGTCTTCGCGCAGCTCCGTCAGCAGCCGGACGACGGTGCGGTGATACTCGTTCTCGGCTTTCTTAACGACGCCCCTGACGGTCAGGGCGTAGAAGACTTGTCTGACTGTCTGCGGGCGATCCTGCGAGAGGATGTCGATCACCGCCGCCTTGATGCGTCCGATGTCAGCTCGGGTCCGCCGGAAGCGTTTTATGTCGCTAGGTACATAAAACCCGCTCGCGGGTTTGGCTTGTGCCTGCGGGAGATTGTCTGCAACGTCCATTGTGCGATGTCCTTGGGTTGGGGAGCATCGCGCTGCGCTTGCGCTAGGCCGCGCCTTGGGCTATTTGGGCTGTATCCAGAGCCGTCAAATGCCTAAAAGCCGGGGCCCCGTGCAGCGCCACTGCGCGGCTCCCTGGTTTTCAGGCTGCGGTGATTTCAGAAAGTTCGCTGCGACGCTGCGCTATCGCCCGTTTCATTAGGCTTTCTTTGAAAAGATCGAGCGCTTGCCGGCTGCGGAATTTTCGCTTTCTGATGCGGATCGGCGGCGGCCACCCCATTGCGATCATTTCGGCGCTGCGATCCCAGCGCCATGAGGTCATCGCCGTAATGCCGAATTCCCGATGCACCGCCGGATCCGGCACGAGGTCGTTATCGCTCGTCGAGGTGGCTGTAGACATGGAAAAGGGCTCCCTGTGATTCGTTAGGAAGCCCTTCTTATGAGCACGTTCTAACCAGTAGTCTTCAACCAGATGCGGAAAACATCTGGTGGATACTTTATCTCCTGCGCCGGGTTCGGCCGTTATGCATAAGATCGCGAACGCTCTCGCGGCTGATCTTGTTTTTGGCGATGGCGAAGGTTTCGGCCGCGACGGCTATGGCGTGATCGATGAACTCGGCCGTTTTGTCCAGCGGCACCTGCTTGCACTGGTTCTCCTTGCGCCAGTGCCGCTGCATGATATCCACCAGATTAGCCGCCTCGCGTGCCGGCTGCATTTTGGACGGACCCGGCTTCTTTCGGGCGGCCGACAGCGAGCTAATCCAATAGGCGAGATAGAGCCGCTGGGCGTCGATGAGCGGATGGCGCGCCACGTAGTCCCCCAGCGGGACGGTGTTGCCCGCCCGCGCCAGCTCCAGAACCTCGCCAAATTCCAGACTGCCCATCCATGCTCCCGTTGTCGCCACGTCGGCGTCGCGATAGGCGGCGGCGCGCTCATCGCCGATATAATCCGGGTTCTTGGGATCGAACATCGTGGCCAAGCTGCGGAGCGGATCATCCCCCGGCTTCTTCGGCTTTAGGCCGGGGCCGGTGAAACCGCACCTCGGACAAAACGATCGTGGATGAACACCGCGATCGTCGATCATATCCCAGCCGCAACGGGGGCAGCGCGCAAGTTTCCCGCGCATGTCACGTCCGCCGCGCCGCTAGCTCGACCACTTTGCCGTCATGCGGCGTCAGCAATCCGGCCACGTGATTGCCCCAGCGTTCGAGCGCCTCGCGGCGCTCGGGCATCAGTTCGCTTCTGTTATAGGTACCAGCAATGCTGGAACGGAAGCCGCCGGCATGGTTGACCAGCAACTCGATCACCTCGCCACGAACACCAAGATCGCCCAGACCCGTGACCGCCGTTCGCCGCAAGTCGTGCAGCGTAAACGGCGGTATCACGTAGTCGGCGCCACGCTCGGCGCGCGCGATCTTGAGCATCTCGGCGTCCAGGCGCCGCTTCACGCGGCTAAACCCAGAGGGTGCCGAGTGGCCCGTGGTCGAAAAAATTATTTCATGGTTGCTGCGCGCGGCTGCCTCAGCGAGCAACGCTTGTGCCGTTCCTACTAGTGGCACGGCATGGGGCCGGCCGTTTTTCGTCCTCGTGCTAGGCAAGCTGAGCAGCGACAGGTCAGCGTCCAGCTCGGCGCGCCGGATGCCACCGACCTCATCGCGCCGCTGACCAGTCAACAGCAAAAGCTTGACGATCGTGCCGAACGGCTCTCCGAGCTTGCCGGCAGCGGCCCAGAGCCAACGGATCTCATCTGGCGACAAAGCGCGTTCGCGCGCCTTCGGCACCGGGAACGCCCGCCCCAGGCCGGCGCACGGGTTGGCCGTCACGCGGCGGTGCCGTAGCAACCAACCATACAAACTCGACAACGCGGCATGCAGCCGCCGTGCCCGCACATCCGACAGGCCACGGCGCTGCACCTTGAGGCCAGGGAAGCCATGGCGGCGCGCTTCGTCGAGCGCTTCCCAAACGTCATGCGAGTTGATCGCGCCGACGGGACGGTCGGCCCAGCGCTCGCTAAGACCGCCGGGGAGGAGCGCAAGGTCGTTGTCCGGGTCCAGGCCAAGGACGCGAGCGGTTTCGATCCAGGTGCGCCGCCGCGGTCGGGCGTGCTCGATGATGTAGTCGCGAACGCACTTGGCGAAGGTCGTAGCAGCCTTTTCCTCAATGTCGGCGCGGGCCCGGCGACGCTTCGCCTTGTGGTCGCCGATGACGTCCTCGCCCAACGCCCGGCGACGATGGATGTCGGCCGCCAGGGCGCGCGCAGCGGCGAGCGTTAGCGGCTGGCCAACGATCGGCGTGCCTTCCAGCTCGCGGGCGCTTTCGTCATAGCCGCCGAGCGTCAATTTGCCGGGTGGGCCGCCCGGCCGGCGAAAGCGCATTTGAAAGCTGCGATGCCCGGATGGCTCGATGATCAAATAAAAGCTCTCGGTTTGGGTGTCGCGGATGCGTCGGCGTTCGCCGTTTGGCTTGTATTTGCGGATGCCGGCGTCAGTCAGTCTCGCGCTCTCGGCCATTGGGGGTTCTCCCTCCCATTGAATGCGACCGCCGCAACTGCGCTGCGTTGGTCCGGCGGCCCATTTCAGGGTACACAAAAGGCGCACAGCGCAGGGCGTTATGAAGCGTGCGCCAGCGTTATGTTATATGCGTAACGCAACGCCGAAAACAAGCGGGAAACAGGGGCTTGAGAAGGGGAAAATGTTAAGCTGTGGGAGCGAGCGTGATTGTCTGGGTCCGCAATCGCACTGCGGAGGTCAGGGGTTCAAATCCCCTCGGCTCCACCACTTCTCGCACTTTTGCGCCGACGAAGCCGGCCCGGCCGCGGTTCAGTTCGGGCACCATTCCTGCCTTTTTGATCGGCGGGCTCAAAACTGCCCGTTGTGCTGATTTCAGTGGGACGTTTGCACGGTCCGTGGGGCGGCGCTACGAGCCGAGCCAGCCGCCGCGGCGAGGTGAGGTGGGAATCCCACCGGGCAATATGCCATCATATTTGTGTCTCAATGGGCTATTCTTTGCGGGGCTGGATAACGAGGGACCGCATGGGCCCGCTCACGGCACGTCTGTTTTGCATCTTGCTTTGGCTTGGTGGCCTAGCCTTTGCGGCCGGGGCCGCAACACCTTGCGGCGGCGACTTCGCTACATGGCTGCGGGGCGTGGAGCAGGAGGCGGCGGCAAAGGGTATTTCCGAGCGAACGATCCAGTCCGCGCTCGGCGGGCTGACCTACGATTCCGCCGTCATTGGCCGTGACCACTCCCAGGGTGTGTTCCGCGAAAGCCTGCAGCAATTCGCCGGCCGCATGGTGCCGCCGCGGCTCGCCAAGGGCCGGCGCCTGTTGGAGCGCTACCGCGCGCTGTTCGACCGGATCGAGCGCCAGTACGGCGTGCCCGGCCCGATTATCGTCGCCATTTGGGGCTTGGAGACGGATTTCGGCGCTGATAACGGCAACTTCCCGACAATCCGCTCGCTGGCGACGCTGGCTTACGATTGCCGGCGCGCGGACAAATTCCGCGCCGAGCTGATCGACGCGCTGCGCATCGTCGACCGCGGCGACATGACTGCCGTGCAGATGCGCGGCGCATGGGCAGGCGAAATAGGGCAGACGCAGTTCCTGCCGTCGTCCTACCTGAAATTTGCCGTCGACTACGACGGCAGGGGCCGCCGCGATCTCATCCACAGTGTGCCGGACGTGCTCGCCTCGACGGCCAATTATCTGAAAAGCTACGGCTGGCAGGCGGGTCAGCCCTGGGGCGAGGGCAGTGCCAATTACCAGGTGCTGCTGAAGTGGAATTCAGCCGAGGTGTACACCAAGACGGTCGCTTATTTCGCGCAGCTCCTTGCAACGGGAAGTAACACCGGCGCGCGAACGAGGTAAGTGCTGCGGGACAAGCAATCCCACCCGCAGCTGGAAATTTGATCCGCTTCGCCTTTTCGCTGCATCGCGCAATTAAACGGATCCTGATCTTTTCAGGAATTTGCCTTCAGGAAAGGCCTTGCGCATGCGCGAGCTGATTATCGGCAGGAGCAGCGCGTGCGGCATCAGGCGCATGAAGAACACCGCGGCCTTATTGGCTGCACCAGCGACGACAACCCGCTTGCCACGAACAAAACCCTCATAGCCGATTTCGGCTACGCGTCGCGCCGGCAGCGCCAATATGGTGTCTTCGCCGAGCCCGCCCGCGCGGATCCCCGCGCGCGCCTGAAAGCCGGTCGCCACCGGCCCCGGACACAGCGTCACGACGCGCACGCCATGTGGCGCCAGTTCGGCGTGCAGTGCCTCGCTGAAAGAGAGCACGTAGGGCCTTGCTGGCGTAATAAACCGCCATGCCGGGGCCGGGCAGAAAGGCGGCGATCGAAGCGACATTGAGGATGCCGCCCCGATGGCGGGCAAGACTGTCGACGAAGGCGACCGAAAGCTCCGTCAGCGCCCGCACGTTGAGATCGACCATGTCCAGCTGTTGGTTGCGGTCGAGCATGGCGGCGGGGCCGGTGAGCCCGAAACCGGCATTGTTGATCACATTGCCCGGTTCGAGATCGCGCGAGGCAAGCTCTGCAGCAAGACGATCGACGGCGTCGCGCTCGCCGAGATCGAGCGCCAGGACCAGAGGACGCGGCCGTCCGCTTCTGGCGATCTCGTCGGCGAGCGCGGCAAGCTCGCGCTGGCGCCGCGCGACCACGGCGAGCTCATGCCCGTGCGCGGCAAAAACCCGCGCCAGCTCCGCCCCGATCCCGGAGGAGGCGCCGGTAATCACGGTGACGGGTTTCATGCCCCCTCGCTGTTCGCGTCCTCGCCGGCAAGGACGTCAGCGCCGGCGACTTTGCCAGCCTTGAGCGCGATGCGCTGGCGCAGCTCGATGCGCTCGCGTGGCGAGACGCCGAGAAGGTCGGCCGCTCGCCACAACAGGTTGTCCTCGAGTTCGTCGCGCTTGCCGTCCGCATAGACGATTTCCCACATCATCTCGATGACCTTGGCGCGCCCTTCCTCGTCGAGCGCGCGGTTGAGCAGATGAGTGAAATGGTAAAGGTCGACGGCCTCGTGCTCGGCTGCCGTTGCCTTCTCGATCAGCTCGTCGGTCGAGGCATCGTCGAGGGCAAAGCGCCGCTTGATCACGGCGCGGAGGGCATCACGCTCCTGCGGCGAGACGTCGCCATCGATGACAGCGCAATGGACCAGGAGCGCCGCCGCGGCGAGCCGGTAATCGTCCTCGGCAAACTGGCTCGGATGCTTGCCCCCGTCGATGAATTCAGTGACGAAATGTTTGAACGACTGGAACATGAAGCCTTCCTGCAGCGACCGCAATGATGACGCCTTCATATCGCTACGCCCCGCCTCTGCTTCAAGTCAGGCCGCCCCGACGCGTGTGCGGCCCGGGCTGCGGCGGCGGCAATTGCGACGCCGCCCGCTGGCTTTTTGCGCGCTGCGCGAGCGCGTGAACGGCGCACCGTTTGGCGCCTATAGGCTGCAGCCTTTCAATGAGAACGGTACTACACTATCAAGAACAAAGCCGGGCGGACCACCGCCCGCCGCGCGAATGGAGGAACATCCGATGGACAATCCGCGCATCAGCTATGTCGATCCGACCACGGTTAAGGATCAGGCGATGATTGGCGAATTCGAGCGTTGCGCGCGCGAGGGCACGCCGCGTCCGGAAAGCCAGGCAATCCGTGCCCACGTTCCCGCCGTATTCTGGTCGTTCGCCAATTCCTGGCGCGACGTGTTCAAAAACGGCGTAGCCGATCATGAAATCAAGGAGCTGTGCCGCGTCTATGTCTCGCGTTCTGTCAGATGCGACTATTGCGGCAATCAGCGCTCGATGAAGGCGCGATCGCAGGGCCTCGTCGAGGATGATTATCGGGACCTGATCAACTTCGAGGCCTCGATGCACTATGATGACCGGCAGAAGGCGGCGCTCTCCTATGCGGAGGCGATCACCTGGGATCTCCCCGTAGACGACGCCTTCTGGGCACGGTTGAAACAGCATTTCAGTGAGCCGGAACTGGTCGAGATCGGCTATTTTATTGCACTGACCATGGGTCAGCAGCGCTGGTTGCGCACGCTCGGCGTCGAGCATCATCAGATCATGCCCGGCACCGACGCCTCGATGGCACCGGGCTTCGAGACAGCAGCGGCCGCGCGGCAGTCGAAAGAGCGCAGCGATTACTGGGCCCGCAGCGACACTGCAGCCGCGTCGAGCCGGGCGGCCGAATGACGGCGGCGGAGATTGCGCCGTCGCAGGTGGCGGCCCGGGGCGTCGGGCCGGCGCGCATCCTAGCGCGCGGTTTCTCTCGCCACGCGCCCCGGTTCTCGACCAAAGTGAATGTCAGCGTGGGCACGAGTTCGGTGCCGCAGAATCCATGGAAGTGGCGGCTGTTTCCGCACGCTGCGGCTGCGCGCGCTGCTCGATGGAGTAATGCCGGCGCCCGCGCCTTATCTATTGGTCGGATTGCGGCTCGCCGCCGGAGCCCCTTGATCGGCGGGTTGCTGGCCGAGTTCAACGCCGCCCTTAGCGGCCCTGGCTATTTTAATTTTGCAAGTCTCTCATCTATCACCACAGCGAGGCTTCGTCGGCGCGCTGCTGCTCCTGGGCATGCGGCCATTCCGCCCGCGAGCCGCCCGAGCGCGGCGGCTGATAAGGAAGCGTTGCCGGCGAGGCGAAATGCTGGCACGTCGCTGCTCGGCGACCCCATTGCACCGTTCCTTCGCTCGTTGATGATAGGGCGATTACACCCGCATAAATCCGCGCGGGATCGCGTGAAAGCGCTCAATGCCGGTCTTGGTGATGAGAACCATTTCGCCGGTCTGCACGCCGGCCGTGTGGTCGCGCGTGACCACGTTGGGCTGGATCACGACGATCGTGCCGGCGCGAAACGGCTCGTCGGGCACGTGGGCGCTCGGCCTGCTCTTTGAGCCGAGCACCGGCGGCAGATAGCCGCCGCCGTAACCGTGCAGGAGGTCGTCGATGATGGTGAAACCGGCATCTTCGATCACCTGCGCGGCCTCGATAACCTGGCGCGGCAAAGCGCCATCCTTGAGCACGGCAGCGACAGCCTCAAACGCCGCATCGGCGACCGCGTGCAGATCGCGGTAGAGCGCGGGCGCCGCCGCGCCGAGCGCGAAACTGCGCAGCACCTGGCCGGGATGGTCCCAGAAGGCAGCGCTGATTTCGGCAAAGACGATGTCGCCGTCCGCGACCCGGCGGTTGCCGGCAAATTGCGGCGGCACGGCAAGATTCGGCGAGACCATGGTGGCGACGCCGATGAAGTGAATGACAGTGGTGCCGCCCAACGGCACATAGGCGCGTTCGACCGCATCGCCCAGTTCGCGCTCGCTCACGCCCGGGCGTAGCGCGCTGCGCAGCGCCTGCATGCCGCGATCGGTGAGCGCCGCGCCGATCCGCATCCAATCGATTTCCTCGTCCGACTTCACCTGGCGCAAGCGCACATAAGCGCGATTAAGGTCTTGGACCGGTCCGAACTTTTCCGTCAGCATCGCGTGTTGCTCGAATGTCATCGGCCCGATCACGCCGATGCGGCCCGGCTGTGCGCGGCGGTGCTCCAGCACCTTGATGGCTTCGCCGACAGAAGAGCCGGCGCCCCAGGCGACCTGCGCCCGCGACGCGAGCTTTTGCGCGAGCGGCGCATGATTGACGTGCTGGACGAACATGGCGTCCGCTGCACCGGGGGTGAACACGCCGACAGCCTCGGTCGTGACCGGCCAGCCGGTGAGCCATTGCACCGCGGAGCCGAAGCGGTTGGCGCCGCAGAATACGAGGTGGTCGAGCCCGCATTGCCTCAGGAGGTCCCCGACAATGGCACGCCGACGTGCCATTTCTGCGTCGGAAAATTGCGGATAGTCGGCTTCGTGGATCGCGCGCAGGCGGGCAGGCAGTGCGAGTGCTTTGTCCCCGTCATGGTCGCTGGCGTGCGGCGTCATGTTCGCAATTTCAGTGTCGCGGCCGCACCTGTCAACGCAACATCGACGACTTGACCGCGGCCCGACCCTCCTGTCATGCCCGGCAGGGGGCGATCAGCTTGCCCGCCCTCGCTCCTGGCAAGCTCGCGGCGCGTCGGCGTTCGCCGACGAGGACACAGGGAGTAGCAAGCTCATGCCCACGTCATTGATCGATTCCGCGGTATTCCGCGACATTTTCTCCACTGCAGCGATGCGGAAGATCTTTTCCGACGAGAACCGCGTGCAAAAATACCTCGATTTCGAGGCGGCTTTGGCGCGGGCGCAAGCGCGTCTCGGCATTATTCCCAAAGAGGCGGCCGAGGAAATCTGCCGCCATTGCGATGTCGAGCAAATCGATTTCGAGAAGCTGAAGGCGCAAACCGAGCGCATCGGTTATCCGGTACTGCCGGTGGTGGAGCAATTGGTGGCGGCCTGCCGCGACGGGCTCGGCGAGTGGTGCCATTGGGGCGCCACGACCCAAGACATCACCGACTCGGCGACGGTAATGCAAATCCGCGAGGCGCTGACGCTGATCGAGGCCGACCTTGATGCCATCGCCGACGCGCTGGCGGCGCTCGCCGGTAAATACCGCGACACCGCGATGGCCGGCCGCAGCAACCTGCAGCAGGCGGTGCCGATCACGTTCGGCTACAAAATGGCGACCCTGCTTGCCGCGTTCGAGCGCCACAAGCGGCGTTTGCATGAACTGCGCGCGCGCGTTTTGGTCGGCGAGTTCGGCGGCGCCGCGGGCACGCTGTCGTCGCTCGGCCGTCGCGGCCTGGAAGTTCAGGCCGAGCTGATGAAGGAGCTTGATCTCGCCCAGCCGGCGATCGCCTGGCACACGCTGCGCGACACCATCGCCGAAGTCGGCTGCTTTTTGGGCCTCCTTACCGGCACCTGCGGCAAAATCGCGTTGGACGTAAAACTGCTGATGCAGACCGAAGTGGAGGAGGTGTACGAGCCGTTCCATGAGGGCCGCGGCTCGTCCTCGACCATGCCGCAGAAGCGCAATCCGATCTCATCGGTCTACGTCACCGCACTCACCTCGGTGGTGCGCCAGCAGGTCGCGGCGCTGCTCGAGGCCATGGTCGAGGATCACGAGCGCGCCACCGGGCCGTGGGAAGTCGAATGGATCGTGCTGCCGGAAATTTTCTGTCTTGCTTCCGGCGCGTTGCAGCACACCTTGTTCGTGCTCAAGGGATTGCAGGTTGACGAGAAAAAAATGCGCGCCAATCTCGATTTGACCAGGGGCTTGATCGTCTCCGAAGCGGTGATGATGGGACTCGGCCCTTACCTTGGCCGCCAATACGCCCACGACCTCGTCTACGCCATCTGCCGTAAAGTGGTGGCGAGCGGCAGGCCGCTTTTCGATCTGCTCGCCGAGAATGAGGAAATCAGCAAGCATCTCGACCGCGCCGCACTGGAGCGGCTGTGCGACCCGGCGAATTATCTCGGGGAAGCCGCTGCCATGGTGGATCGCGTGCTGGCGATGCGCCGTTGACGATCTCAGTGCCGGGAGGCGCGCGGCGGCTCTCCCGGCGCGAACATCACTCCGCCGCCGCGGCCTTTGCCTGTGCCTGGTCGCGGACAAACTTTTGCAGCGCCAGATGGTCTACCTTGCCGGAGCCGAGGAGCGGCAGCTTGTCGAGCACAATAATCTCCGACGGCGTCATTAGCTCCGAGGCATGCCGCTGCTGCGCATAGGCCTGGAACTCCGCGCGCGTGGCGCCGTGCCTATCGGTCACCAGGACGAGGCGTTCGCCCTTACGCGCGTCAGGCGCCGCCGCGACCGCCGTCGTGTTATCGGGCCAGAGCTCGGCGGCCAGAAGCTCGACCGCGGCCAGTGAGACCATTTCGCCGCCGACTTTGGCGAAGCGCTTGGCGCGGCCCTTGATGGTGATGAAACCCTGCGGGTCAATGCTGACGATGTCGCCGGTGTCATGCCAGCCCTCCGGCGGCGTTTCGAGCAGGCCCGGCCGCTCGGCACGCAGATAACCGAGCATCACGTTCGGCCCCTTGACGTAAAGGCGGCCGCCGTCCTCGATGCCGGCGACCGGTTCGAGCTTCGCCGTCATGCCGGGCAAGAGCCGGCCGACGCTGCCGAACTTGTTGAACATCGGCGTGTTTAATGCCAGCACCGGCGAGGTTTCGGTCACGCCATAGCCTTCGAGAATGCGCAGGCCGAATTTTTCCAGATAAACCTGGCGGGTTGATTCCCGCACCGGCTCGGCGCCCGAGACCACCAAGCGCAGCGAGCGGAAATCATAGGGATTGGCCATGCGCGCATAGCCGTTGAGGAAAGTGTCGGTGCCGAACAGCACGGTCGCGCAATGCCAGTACACCAGTTCGGGCACCGTGCGGTAGTGCAGCGGCGAAGGATAAAGATACGTCGGCACGCCGGAAATCAGCGGCAGTACGATGCCGCCGGTGAACCCAAACGAATGAAAGATCGGCAGTGCGTTGAATAATATGTCCTCGCGGCCGAAATCGATGCGGGCCGCGCATTGCGCGACATTGGTCAGCATGTTGCGGTGGGAGAGCACCACGCCCTTGGGCGAGCCTTCGGTACCGGAAGTGAACAGAATGACTCCCCAGTCGTCGGGCGTGCGCGCGGCGAGCGGCTTCTTCCAGCGCCAAAGCGCCCGCAGCTTGTCAAGGCTCGTCACCTCTTTGCGGATATCCTCCAAATAGATGATGCGCACCGCGGTCTCGATCTTGGCGATCAGATTTTCCAGCCGGCCCTTTGCCACGAAGGCGCGGGAGGTGAGGATCGTGTCGATTTGCGCCGCCCGGCAGGCGGCGAGGACATTGGCTGCGCCGCCGGTGAAATTGATCATGGCGGGCACCCGCCCTGCCGACATCACCGCGAACAGCGTCACCACGCCGCCGGTCGACGTTGGCAGCATGACGCCGAGCGCGCGACCCTCGGGCGCCAGCGGCATCAGCTTGGCGCCCAGGACTGCAATGGCCTGGGCAAGCCGTCGATAAGTCAGTCGGCCGCTGACCGAATCCTCGATAATCGGCCAGCTTGCGCCGTGTACCTTCGCCGCCTCGATCAAGGCTTGGTGCACGGTGCGGTCGGTCGGGGCTGCGCGGAACATCAGGTCGGACATGACCTCGTAGAGCGCCGCGCCGGCGGCCTGGCGGCGCTTGCGGCCCTTCAGGCCCGGATCGAGCTCGAGTTTCACCGGCTCGAGCACGGTCACTGTGATCTTCGGGAACAACCGGCGGCGCACCTGCGAGCGCTTGAGCCGGCTGAAGATGCTTGCTTCGGGGCCGTCGATGTGCACCGGCACCACCATGGCCTTCGATTTTTCGGCGATCATGGCCGCGCCATCGTAAATCTTCATCAGGCTCCCGGTCACCGTGATGCGTCCTTCCGGGAAGATCACCAGCATGTCGCCTTCGCGCACTGCATTGATGATCGCGCGAAGCGAAAAAGGCTTCAGCGGATCGAGCGCCATGGTGCGCACGAATTTGAGGAACGGCTGAATCCACCAAAGGCGCGACATGGTCACGTCGATGGCGAAGACCGGCTCCTTGGGCAAAAGCGACATTGCCAGCGGTGGATCGAGGAAGCTCACGTGATTAAGGGCGATGATGGCGTTGTGCCCGGCCTTGTCGATGTTCTCGATGCCGCGCAGCTCGAGATGGAAAAAAGCGCGGAACACGATATTGAGGAAATCGATGGTCCAGCTCGCCGGCATGGTGCGGCCGATGGCGATCGCGACCACAAGATTGGCGAGGCCGAGGATCGCGAACAGGGCCGGCACGCCGAGCCCGAGTTTTTGCAACAGCGCCTGAATCAACGCACCGACCACCATGAATGCGGCGTTGAGCACATTGACGCCGGCGATCACCCGCGCACGGCGGTCGGGATGCGCCCAGGCCTGCACCGCCGCAAATGTCGGCACCACGAACAGGCCGCCGCCGATCGCGAGGCCGGCGAGATCGGTGGTGATGTGCAGGCTGAGCGGGGTGGCGAAAAAGGCGCCGATGCCAAGCGGCGCCGCGGCGGCGACGAAGCGCGAGGAGGTCAAGGCGAGATCGAGCGAGAACAGGCCGAGCAGGATGGCACCGAGCAGGGTCGGCAGGATGACAATGCGCCCGGCGGCGAGCCAGGCGGCGAGTCCGGAGCCAAGAGCTACCGCCACCGAGAAGATAGTGAGAAACAGCGTGATCACCGCGTCGGTGCCGCCGATGTTGACGTGCACGAGCGGCAGCAGCAACGACAGGACCAGCGCGCCGACCAGCCAGAACCAGCTCACCACGATGGCGCCCCACCACAGGCGCCAATCCGCGTGCAGCTCTTTTATGAGCAACAGCGCGGAAGCCATGATGTTGCGGTTGATGGTAAGGCTCGGTGCGCCCTCGCCGGTGCGCGGGATCAAGAGGCTGGCGAGCCAGCTCGAAAGCGCGGTGAGCAGCATTAGCCAGACGAAATGGATCGGATTGCTGCTGCGGGTCGCCGCGACGCCGGCGGCGATGGTGCCGAGCAGGATGGCGAGAAACGTGCCGGCTTCGATCAGCGCGTTGCCGGCTGGCAGTTCGCCGCGGCGCAGATGGTCGGGCAGGATGCCATATTTGACCGGTCCGAACAAAGTTGCCAGCGTTCCGAACAGAAACAGCGCAACAAACAACAAGCCGACCGACTGAAAAGCAAAGCCAATGACGGCCAAGGCCGCCGCGGCGATTTCGCTTAACTTGACGCGCTGCGCTATGAGCGCCTTGTCGAAGCGATCCGCGATTTCCCCGCCGAGCCCCGACAGAAAGAAGAACGGAAGGATGTAGACCGCGCCTGCAAGGGTGATCAGAGCGGCGGAGCTGGGGCCGGCGATCTGGGCCAAGATGACGAAGCTCAGCGCGGTTTTCAGGAAATTATCCCCGAAGGCCGCGAAGAACTGGCAGAAGAACAGCGGCGCGAACCGGCGCCGGGTCATCAAGGATCTGAACATCGCTTTCCCGTAGCCTGCACTTGCCGTTATTGCGCGCCGCTCCGCCCGCGCCCCGAGAAGAGCTGCCGGCAATCCCCGGGCGCCAGTCTAGACGGCGGCGCGGGCGTTGGCGACGCGTTGTCGCGAGGCCAACATATTCGGCAATGGAATCAAACCCTTGCCGAATAATTGCTGGTCCAGGATGGTTCTCCTATCGTGCCCCAACGGAGCGAAATCCGCCAGCGCGCTAAGGCAGCAAACTTAAGACAAAGGAATGCAGAGGATGAAACTCAAGAACCAGGTGGCGATCGTGACCGGCGCCGGCCGGAATATCGGCGAGGAAATCGCCAAGCTGTTCGCCGCCGAGGGCGCCAAGGTGGCCATCGTCGATATGGACAAAACCCGCGGCGAGCGGGTGGCCGACGCGATCAAGGCGGCGGGCGGCGAGGCGACGCTGTTTCCGGGGGACGTCTCCAAAGGCGCCGAGGTGGCAGCGCTCGTCAAGGCCGTGATCGATCGGTACGGCCGCATCGATATCCTCGTCAATAATGTGGCCATTTCCGACAACAAGCATATTTTCGACATCAGCGAGCAGGAGTGGGACCGCGTGTTGGCGGTTACGCTCAAGAGCCAATTTCTCATGGCCAAGGAGGTCGGCAAACAAATGGCGGCGCAGGGCGGCGGCCGCATCGTCAATATCGGCTCGACCTCGGGTTTTACCGGCAGAAGCCGCGCTATCGCCTATTCGGCCGCCAAGGGCGGCGTCGCCAATCTGACCCGCGCCATGGCGGCGCAGCTCGCCCCGCACGGGATTCGGGTCAATGCCATTGTGCCGAACAAGATCGGCTCGCCCGTCGGCAAGGATGCGTTCGACCCAAGCCGACCGGTGCCCAATATGGCGAAGCGGCCCGGCCAGCCGCAAGAAGCCGCCAAGGCTGTGTTGTTCCTGGCAAGCGAGGATTCCTCCTTCGTATACGGCGCTAATTTGTTCGTCGACGGCGGCGTGTCGGCAATGGATCTGTCATGAAGTCCGAATTCCGGGGGTGACCTTCATACCCCTGCCATGCCCCATTAAATGACGTTTCAGCAGTATCCATGGCCTTTTCCGGCACGCCCGCAGTCGCCAACGATGCACGATGGAGTGTCGGGAATTATCGTGTCTTGGTAACTTCCGCTCAGTGAGATCCGGCGCTGCGCGTTACGCGAACATCGCCAGACGCGCGAATGTTTCGCCGAGTTGGCAAACGGCAAGACGAGCCATGCGGCGGGGGGTATTTGGGCGGTTACGATCCGTACTTGAGCGGCTTGTTTCCGGTCCAGTCGGGCGGATTCGAGGCCTTGATGCGGCGCGCTTCCTTGACCAGTTCCTTGATGGCGCCGGTGATCGGTAGCGACACGCCTGCCTTGTCGGTCATGTCGGCCACGATCTGCATGTCCTTCAGCGCCCAGGTGAATGAGATCATGTCCCACTCCTTGAGCGCGTCCGAGCCGCCCGAACTCATCAGCAGTGCCTCGCGCAGCTTGACGAGATCGATACCGGTGGTTTCGGCGAGCCGGCCGGCTTCCAACAAGCCGATGGCATTTACCCAAAGCAGCAGGTTGTTCATGGCCTTGCCGACCTGGCCGTGGCCGAGCTCGCCGAGATGCACGATGTCGCAAGCAAACGTGCCGTAAACCGGCCGCGCGCGCGCGACGACTTCGGACTCCCCGCCGACGAGCGCAAGCAGGGTCCCCGAATTGGCGGCGAAGCGGCCGCGACAGATCGGCGCGTCGAGCACTGCAATGCCCTTTTCGCCGACGCGCGCGGCAACGGCTTTCACGGTTTGGGGTCTGGCGGTCGACGATATGGCAATGATCGAACCGGGAGCCATCGTCTCGATCAGGCCATCTTCGCTCAAGACCACGTCGTTGACTTCATCGTCATAGCCTACTGCGAGGACAACGATGTCGCTGAGCTTGCCCACCTGCGCCGGGGTCTTGGCGATAGCTGCGCCCGCAGCTTGCGCGGCCCCGCGTTGCTTTTCACTGATGTCGCAGACGGTGACCGTATAGCCCTTATTGACGAGGTGCTTGAGCATGGCGAGCCCCATGCGTCCCGCGCCGACGATGCCGACCCGATCTCTTTTAGTTTCCGCCATAGAAATCACGCGCCGGGGACTGTCTGCTTTAGCCGACAGACGAATCCGCGTCCTTGGTTTTGCATCGATTCAAGGCCTATTGTGTCCTCGCGTTTGGTTCCGGCTTTCGAGCTGAAATCTGTCTGCCGGGCCAAACGAGCTGTGTGACAGCCTGGTTGACGGTTGCCGGGGAAAGGCCCCGGCGTAAAGCCAAGCCTGTGAAACAGTAGCACCAAGAAGCGGGAATCCTTCTCTGGGACTGGACAGGACCTTAGGACGCTAACCTCGTGGCATGTGCGTTTTCCTAGAAGCCGTCCCTTTCCTCACTTTCCCCCGGGTTGCCGAATCTCGCCATAGTCGCGCGCGGCCGCCGCGGACGAGACGTAGCCCTCGGCGATATCGCGCCTGAGCGCCGCGCGGCCGCGTTTTGTTGGATCGCCGTAGCCGCCGCCGCCGGCGCTCTGCAGCAGAAAGCGTTCGCCCGCGCGCAATTCATAACGACCGGACGCCGGCGTCTCCTGCTCGTCCCTGGTGCCGAGCCGGATGACGAAACGGCTGCGGCTGCCGGGCTTGCCTCCGGCAATGCCGCTGGGCGGAAATTTCGCGCGGTCATAGCGGCGCACCACGGTTGCATCCTGCAGCAATTCGTAGGTGCGGCGAAAGGCCAGGCCGCCGCGAAATTCGCCGGCGCCACCGGAATCGGGGACCAGATCAAAGGCAACGATGCGGCAGGGAAACTCGGATTCGAGAATTTCGATCGGCGTGATGTGCAGATTGCTCAAATGCGTCGCCAGCGCCGAGGCGCCATCGTTGCCGTTGCCCCCACCATAGGCGGAGCCGAGGATTTCGTACTGCATCGATGGCTGGCCCGGCCGCCCGCCGCCTTTCCAAGAGAGCAGCAGCGCCCCGCTCGATCCGGCATTGGCGACCGCGCGCTCGGGGCGGAACGGCGCCAAGGCCTGCAGAATGACGTCGACGAGCCTGAGATTGGCTGCCTGATAGGAGCTCACCGGCGCCGGCGGGCGCGCATTGGTCACGGTGCCGGGCGCGTAGGTGAAGCGCACCGCCTTGCGCATGCCGTCGTTGAAATGCAGCTTTGGATCGAGCGCGCCAATTAGGCAATAGAACACACAGGCCTCGATCATCGACGGCCGCAAATTGACCGGTCCGCGCGCCTGGCGGTCGCTGCCCGAGAAATCAAATTCGATCTCGCCGTTGCGCACCCGCACGGTGACGGCAAAGCGCACCGGCCGGTCCAGTTCGACGCCGTCATTGTCCATGAATCCTTCGGCCGACGCTTCGCCGTCGGGCAGCGCCCTGAGCGCGGTGCGCAGTTCCGCCGCGGCGCCCTGCAGCAGCGCGGCGAAGGATGCAATCAGGGTTTCGGCACCGAAACGTTCGCAGCCCTCGAGAATGCGCTTGGCGCCCATCTCGGTCGCCGCCATCTGCGCGTGCATGTCGCCGCGCACGAGTTCGGGCTGGCGGCTGTTGGCGAGGATGAGGCGCTCCAGGTCGGCGTTGAGCACGCCGCGCGAACAAATCTTCACCGGCGGCAGCAGCAGGCCTTCCTGAAAAATCTCCGTCGCATTGGCCGAAGTCGATCCGGGCATGGTGCCGCCGACATCGGCCTTGTGGGCGATCGAGCCGGCGAATCCGACCAGCGTCGCGCCGGCGAGAATCGGCGCCACGAACGCCATGTCGGAGACGTGCGGCAGCCCGCCCTCATAGGGATGGTTGCACACGAACATGTCGCCCGGCTCGATATCGCCGCCGTAGCGCTGCAGTATTTTCCCGATCAGGTGGCGGTAGACCGGCGCGTGGAAGAACATCGGCGGCGCCACGAGCAGCCCGCCATTGCGGTCGAGAATGACGCAGGAGAAGTCGCGCGATTCGCGGATGATGGTCGAATAGCCAGAGCGATAGAAATGATAGTGCATCTCCTGCATCAGGCTGAAGATGCGGTTGCGCACGACTTGCGTGGTGATGGCGTCGACCATCCGGATGTTCGCCTCGATCGGTGATGCGCGATCCAAATCACCTCGCCCGCCGAATTGCTTCGCTCGCAGACGATTACATGTTAATGGCGCGCTTTGCCACCGCCAGGGCTGCTTCCTTTACCGCCTCGCTCAGTGTCGGATGCGCATGGCAGGTGCGTGCGATGTCCTCAGACGCGGCGCCGAACTCCATGGCGATGGCGGCCTCGGCGATCATCGCTTCGGCGTCGGGGCCGAGAATATGCACGCCCAGCACGCGGTCGGTCTTGGCGTCGGCGAGGATTTTGACGAAGCCATCGGTTGCCAGATTGGCTCTGGCGCGGGCGTTGGCGCTGAATGGAAACTTGCCGACTTGGTACGCTAAGCCCTCGGCCTTGAGCTCTTCCTCGGTTTTGCCGACCGATGCGATTTCCGGGAACGTATAGACGACGTTCGGAATCACCTCGTAGTTCACGTGGCCTGCCTGGCCGGCGAGAAGCTCGGCGACCGCTACACCTTCGTCCTCGGCCTTATGGGCGAGCATTGGGCCGGCAATCACGTCGCCGATCGCGTAGATGCCGGCGACATTGGTCTGCAAATGCGCATCGACAATGATGCGGCCGCGATTGTCGCGCCTGACATCCAGCGCATCGAGGCCGAGACCGTCGGTGTAGGGCACCCGGCCGACTGCCACCAGCAGGGTATCGGCTTCGACCGGCTCCGCGGTGCCGCCGGCCGCGGGCTCGATCTTCACCTTGAGCGATTTGCCGGACGCGTCGACCGCGACCACCTTCGATGACAATTTGAAGATGAGGCCCTGCCTCTCCTGAATGCGGTGGAACTGGCGCGCGACCTCGCCATCAATGCCGGGCAGAATGTGGTCGAGGAATTCGACGATCGTCACTTCGGCGCCGAGCCGGCGCCAGACCGAGCCGAGTTCGAGCCCGATAATGCCGGCGCCAACCACGACGAGCCGCTGCGGCACCTTCGCCAGATCGAGCGCGCCGGTCGAGGAGACGACGCGTTTTTCATCGAACTCGATACCGGGAAGCCGCGCCACGTCCGATCCGGTGGCAATGACGATGTTTTTTGTTTGCAGCGTCTGTGCGTTTCCGTCTTTGCCGTTCACCTCGACCGTGCCGGGCGCGATGATGCGGCCGCTGCCATGGAACGCCTCGATCTTGTTCTTCTTGAACAGAAAGGCTACGCCCTTGACGTTGCTCTCGACGTTCTGGTCCTTGTATCTGAGCAGCGCCGAAAGATCGACGCTCGGCTTGCCGACGTTGATGCCCATTTGCCCGAAGCGCTGACCCGCCTCCTCGTAAAGCTCGGAGGCATGCAGCATCGCTTTCGACGGAATGCAGCCGACGTTGAGGCAGGTGCCGCCGAACGTTTCGCACTTCTCCACGACGGCGGTTTTCATCCCGAGCTGGGCGGCGCGAACGGCGCAGACATAGCCCCCGGGACCGCTGCCGATGACGATCAGGTCGTAGGCCATCTTGCCCTCGAATTTAGGCCGATAATAGCGGCCAGTTCGATTTGTCTCGATTTAGCACTTCGACAGGTAATCCCCCGCCCTTCGTTTCCAAAGACCACCACGGCGATAGCGGCCCTCTATTCCCGGCACGAGCCGCTCAAAGGACGGTTGGCAAGCGGCCGCCTCCGCCCGGGAGGGAGTCAATCATCGAACACCTCGGCCAGGCCGCTGATCACCGGCCAAACAGGGTGATCTCGACCTTTATTTAAAAAGGCCAATCGCAACGATCCATCTGGAAAACATGCGCCCGGGAGTTGGAAATCGACGCGGTTGGAAATCGAGCAGAGGCTGGAACGGAGTTTGGGATTGCCGCACAGGCGCATGGTCTATCACAAATCCAACACCAGCCGTGTCGGCTCCTCGAGGCTCTCCTTGACTCGCACCAGAAACGTCACCGCCTCGCCGCCGTCGACGATGCGGTGGTCGTAGGACAGCGCCAGATACATCATCGGCCGCACCTCGACCTTGCCGGCGGCTGCGATCGGCCGCTCCTGGATTTTGTGCATGCCCAGGATGCCGGATTGCGGCGCGTTGAGAATCGGCGTGGACATCAGCGAGCCATAGATGCCGCCGTTGCTGATGGAGAACGTGCCTCCCTGCAGTTCCTCGATCTTGAGCGCGCCGTCGCGGGCGCGGCGACCGAAATCGGCGATCGCCTTCTCGATCTCGGCGAGCGATTTGCGGTCGCAGTCGTGAACCACGGGCACGACCAAGCCCCGCTCGGTGCCCACTGCAATGCCGATGTGATAATAGTTCTTGTAGATGATGTCGGCGCCATCGATCTCCGCGTTGACGGCGGGAATTTCCTTGAGCGCCTGCACGCAAGCGCGCACGAAAAAGCCCATAAAGCCGAGTTTTACGCCGTGCTTCTTTTCGAAAAGATCGCGGTATTGCGCGCGCAGCGCCATGATGTGGCTCATATCGACCTCGTTGAAGGTCGTGAGCATGGCGGCGGTGTTTTGCGCATCCTTGAGCCGCCGCGCGATGGTCTGACGCAGCCGCGTCATGCGCACGCGCTCTTCGCGCGCGGCATCGTCGGGCGGCGAGGGCGCACGCACCTTGACGGCGGCCGCCGGCTGCGCGACCGGCATCGGTTGCGCAGCGGCACGCTCGATGGCGGCGAGCATGTCGGCCTTGGTCACGCGGCCGTCCTTGCCGGTGCCCGGCACCGTGGAGACGTCCACTCCGCTTTCGGCCGCGAGCTTGCGCACTGAGGGCGCGAACGCGGCCTCGGCGGTGGTTGGCCCGGGCGCGGCAGCCGGCTTGGCGCCGACCGGCCGGGGGGCGGCTGCGGGTGAAGCCGTCTCGGCGGGCGGTGTTTGCTCTTTGGGGACGACCTCTTCGGGGCCGGCGCCGATCGGCTTTGGCCGTTCGGTCTTTTGCTCAGGCCGGCCGGTCGGCACGGCTCCGGCACCCTCTTTGATCTGACCGAGAATGGCGCCGACTGCGACCGTATCTCCGTCCTTGACCGCCACGTCAGCGAGCACGCCGGCGGCCGGCGCGGGCACCTCGATCGTGACCTTGTCAGTCTCAAGTTCGAGGAGCGGCTCGTCCACGGCGACCGCCTCGCCGGGTTTTTTGAACCACTTGCCGATGGTCGCCTCGGTCACCGACTCGCCGAGCGCAGGGACGCGAATTTCGGCCATGGGGGTCAGTTCCTCATCTCTTCGGCCGCGATCAGATGGCAGAGCGCGGGAATTTTATCCGCCTTCCGCCAGCGCCTCCTGCAAAAACTGCTTCAACTGGGCCAGGTGCAGCGACATTTGTCCGACCGCGGTAGAGGCCGAAGCTGGTCGCCCCGCATAGCGCGGGCGGCGATATTTCGCCTCGATCTGATTGAGCACCCATTGCAGGAAGATGTCGACGAACACCCAGGCGCCCATGTTGCGCGGCTCTTCCTGGCACCAGACGATCTCGGCTTGCTTAAAGCGCGACAGCTCGGCCATCAGCGCCTTGGTGGGAAACGGATAAAGCTGCTCGATGCGCAAAAGATAGATGTCATCGACGCCGCGCTTCTCACGCTCTTCGAGTAAATCGTAATAGACTTTGCCGGAGCAGAGCACGACGCGGCGAATCCTTTGGTCCGGCACCAGCTTGAGCTTCTCGTCCGGGTGCAGCTGCGCGTGATCCCACAACAGCCGGTGGAACGTCGTGTCCGGGCCCATCTCGTCGAGTTGCGAGACCGCGCGCCGGTGACGCAGCAGGGATTTCGGCGTCATCAGGATCAGCGGTTTCCTGAAGTCGCGTTTGAGCTGGCGCCGCAAGATGTGGAAATAGTTTGCCGGGGTGGTGCAGTTGGCGACCTGCATATTGTCCTCGGCGCACATCTGCAGAAAGCGCTCGAGCCGCGCCGAGGAATGTTCCGGTCCCTGGCCCTCGTAGCCGTGCGGCAAAAGGCACACGAGCCCGGACATGCGCAGCCATTTGCGCTCGCCCGAGGAAATGAACTGGTCGAAGACCACCTGCGCGCCATTGGCGAAATCGCCGAATTGCGCTTCCCACATCACCAGCGCATTCGGCTCGGCCAGCGAGTAGCCGTATTCAAAGCCGAGCACAGCCGCTTCCGAGAGCATCGAGTTGATGACCTCGAAACGCGCCTGTCCTTCACCGAGGTGATTGAACGGCGTGTAGCGCTCCTCGGTGTCCTGATCAAACAGTACCGAATGGCGCTGCGAGAACGTGCCACGCTCGCTATCCTGGCCCGACAGCCGCACCCGGCAGCCTTCGCGCAGCAAGGAGCAAATCGCCAGCGCCTCGGCGGTCGCCCAATCGATCCCGGCCCCGCTCTCGATTGCCTTGCGTCGATTTTCGAGGAAGCGGTTCAACGTGCGGTGCAGGCGGAAATTCGGCGGCACCGCCGCGATCCGGCCGCCGATATCCTTAAGCATCGCGAGCTCGACGCCAGTATGGCCGCGCCGCGGATCGTCGGCGCTGCCCGCGCGCTTGAAGCCCGACCAGCGCCCGTCAAGCCAATCGGCCTTGTTGGCCCGATAACTTTGCGCCGCCTCAAGTTCGCTGTCGAGCCGGCTGCGCCAGTCAGCCTTCATCTTGTCGATTTCGCCGCCGCCGACCAGGCCCTCGGCAGTGAGCTTGTTGCCGTAGATTTCGAGCGTGGTCGGATGGGCGTTAATCGCCTTGTACATCAATGGCTGCGTGAACGACGGCTCGTCGCCTTCATTGTGGCCGTGCCGACGGTAGCAGAACATGTCGATCACCACCGGCTTCTGGAATTTCTGCCGGAATTCGGTGGCAATCTTGGCGGCAAACACCACGGCTTCTGGGTCGTCGCCGTTGACGTGGAAAATCGGCGCCTCGATCATCTTGGCGACGTCGGAGGGATAGGGCGACGAGCGCGCGTAGCGCGGATTGGTCGTAAAGCCGATCTGATTGTTGACGATGAAATGCACCGAGCCGCCGGTGCGGTGGCCGCGCAGGCCCGACAGCCCGAACGACTCCGCAACCACACCCTGCCCGGCGAACGAGGCGTCGCCGTGAATGAGAAGCGGCATTACCATGGTGCGGTCTTGCGGCGTGGCGCCGAGCTGGTCCTGCTTGGCGCGCACCTTGCCGAGCACCACCGGATCGACGATTTCCAGATGCGACGGATTGGCGGTGAGCGACAGATGCACCTTGTTGTTGTCGAACTCGCGGTTGGAGGAGGCGCCGAGGTGGTATCTCACGTCGCCCGAGCCTTCGATCTCGTCGGGCGCGGCGGAGCCGCCCTTGAATTCGTGGAAAATGGCGCGATGCGGCTTGGCCATGACCTGCGCCAGCACGTTAAGCCGGCCGCGATGGGGCATGCCGATGACGATCTCGCGCACGCCCAGCGCGCCGCCCCGCTTGATGATCTGCTCGAGCGCCGGGATCATCGATTCGGCGCCGTCAAGGCCGAAGCGCTTGGTGCCGGTGAATTTCAGGTCGCAGAATTTTTCAAAGCCTTCGGCTTCGACCAATTTGTTGAGAATGGCGCGCTGGCCCTCGCGGGTGAACGTGATTTCCTTGTCGGGCCCCTCGATGCGCTCCTCAATCCAGCGCTTCTGCCCGGCATCGGCGAGGTGGAGGAATTCGACGCCAAGGGTCTGGCAATAGGTGCGGCGCAGAATGCTGACGATCTGCCGCACGGTACCGAATTCGAGCCCCAGAGCGTTGTCGAGAAAAATCGGCCGGTCGAGATCGGCTTCGCCGAAGCCATAGGAGCGTGGATCGAGTTCTCCCTTGTCCTTGGGCGGCTCGAGGCCGAGCGGATCGAGATTGGCATGGAAATGTCCGCGCGCCCGGTAGGCGCGAACGAGCATCAGCGCGCGCACCGAATCGCGGGTCGCGCGCTCGATATCGGCGGCTGACAAATCGACGCCGCGCGTTTGCGCTTGTGCCGTGATCCTGGCCCCGGCCTTTTGACCGGCCTCGGCGAAACCGCCTTCGAACTGACCGATCAGCTCGCCGCGCTGAAGCGGCGGCCAGCCGGGCCGCCGCCAGGACGGCCCGCGGGCATTTTCGGCCACGTCGCGGGCGTCGTCCTTCAGGCTGGCGAAGAACGACTGCCATTGCGCATCGACCGCTTTCGCATCGGCTTCGTAGCGGGCGTAAAGGTCTTCGAGGTACGCGGCATTGCCGCCGTAGAGAAACGAACTGATCGTGAAAGCCGCGTTCGCATCCTGTCGAGACATGGCTATTCCTGGCTAGTCCCCCGCGTTGCGGGGGCGAAAAACCGCCCCAATAAACTCGAGCGCCGTGGCGAATGGGGTGTAAAAAAACCGCCTCCCTGCTCTCCCACAGCGGGGGCAGACAGCGAGGAGGCCCGACGGGCTCCCTTGCCTATCTAGGCGCTGCATGCGGCAGCCAAAAGGACTGAACTAGCCGTGCAACATGTCAGCAAGCGTTTTGCCAAGACGCGCCGGCGACGGCGACACCTTAATGCCTGCCTCTTCCATGGCGGCAATCTTCGATTCGGCGTCGCCTTTACCCCCGGCGATGATGGCACCGGCATGGCCCATGCGCCGACCGGGCGGGGCGGTGCGGCCGGCGATAAAGCCGACCATGGGCTTTTTGCGGCCGCGCTTGGCTTCATCCCTGATGAACGCCGCGGCGTCCTCCTCGGAAGCACCGCCGATCTCGCCGATCATGATGATGGCGTGCGTGGCATCGTCGGCGAGGAACATCTCTAGCACTTCGATGAACTCGGTTCCCTTTATCGGATCGCCGCCGATGCCCACCGCAGTGGTTTGGCCGAGCCCCTCCTGCGTGGTCTGGAAAACCGCTTCGTAAGTCAGCGTGCCCGAGCGCGACACGATGCCGACCTCGCCGGGCTGAAAGATGTTGCCGGGCATGATGCCGATCTTGCATTCCCCGGCGGTCATCACGCCCGGGCAGTTCGGCCCGATCAGGCGCGATCTCGAGCCGCCTAGTGCACGCTTGACCTTGACCATGTCGGCAACCGGGATGCCTTCGGTGATGCAGACGATCAGCGGAATCCCGGCGTCGATCGCCTCGCAGATCGCGTCCGCCGCCCCCGCCGGCGGCACGTAGACCACGCTGGCATCGCAGCCGGTCTTCTCGCGCGCTTCGGCCACCGACTCAAATACCGGCAGGCCGAGATGCGTGGAACCGCCTTTGCCCGGCGAGGTGCCGCCGACCATGTTGGTGCCGTAGGCGATCGCCTGTTCGGAATGGAACGTGCCGTTTTTGCCGGTAAAACCCTGGCAGATCACCTTGGTATTCTTGTCGATGAGGATGGACATCAGGCCGCCTCCTGTACGGCGCGGACGATTTTTTGCGCCGCGTCGTCGAGATCGTCGGCGGAAGTGACGTTGAGGTTGGATTTGGCAATGATCTCCTTGCCGAGCGCCACGTTGGTGCCTTCAAGCCGCACCACCAGCGGCACGCGCAGGCCGACATCCTTCACCGCGGCGACCACGCCTTCGGCAATGACATCGCAGCGCATAATGCCGCCGAAAATGTTGACCAGAATGCCCTTCACGTTCGCATCGGAGGTGATGATCTTGAACGCCGCCGTCACCTTGTCCTTGGTGGCGCCGCCGCCAACATCCAGAAAGTTCGCGGGCGTTTCCCCGTACAGCTTGATGATGTCCATGGTCGCCATGGCGAGGCCGGCGCCGTTAACCATGCAGCCGATCGTGCCGTCGAGCGCTACATAATTGAGATCGTAGCGCGAGGCTTCGATTTCTTTTTCGTCTTCCTCGTCGAGGTCGCGCAGCGCCACGTTGTCGGGATGGCGATACAGTGCGTTGTCGTCGAAGCCGATCTTGGCGTCGAGGCAGACAAGCTCGCCCGATGTGGTGACGACGAGCGGATTGATCTCGAGGAAACTCATGTCCTTGGCGAGAAACGCCGCATAGAGCTTGGGCAGCACGGCCTCCGCCTGTTTTCCAACCTCGCGGCTAAGGCCGAGAGCGCGCGCGATGCGGCGTGCGTAATGCGGCATGAAGCCGGTCGCCGAATCCACGGAAAAAGTCAAGATCTTATCGGGATGGGTGCGCGCGACCTCTTCGATCTCCATGCCGCCTTCGGTCGATGCGACGAAGGCGACGCGTGCACTCGCGCGGTCGATCAGCGCCGACAGATAATATTCGCGGGCGATCGCGGAGCCTTCCTCGATGTAGAGCCGGCGCACTTGCCGGCCATGCGGACCGGTCTGATGCGTCACCAAGGTGGAGCCGAGAAGCCGCGCGGACTCCCGCGCCACGTCGTCGACCGATCGCACCACCTTGACGCCACCGGCCTTGCCGCGGCCGCCGGCATGGATCTGCGCCTTCACCACCCAGACCGGCCCGCCCAGGTCCTTGGCCGCTTTCACGGCCTCTTCGACGCTGAAGGCCGCAAACCCGCGCGGCACCGGCACGCCGAATTCGCGTAACGCCGCTTTGGCCTGGTATTCATGGATGTCCATTCGGGTCTCTCGGTTTGCCGGATGCGGTGCCGCGCCAGAAGCTTTGCGCGTTTGCTCGACGCGTCTGCGGCGGTGCACCGCCGATCCGACATGTTAACACGTGACGATCCGGGTTCTGCAGCGTGGCACGGCGGCTGCGCTGCGGAGCCCGGGGAGACGGGACTTACGTTAGTTGCCCAGATCGGGCGCAATCTTCTTGCAGGCGTCGACCAGGCTCCGCACCGCATGCGCCGATTTCTCGAACATGCCGCGCTCGGCCGCGTTAAGTTCGATCTCGACGATGCGCTCGACGCCCTTGGCGCCGATCACCACTGGCACCCCGACATAGAGGTCCTTGACCCCGTATTCGCCGGTGAGCCAGGCGGCGCACGGCAGCACGCGCTTCTTGTCGCGCAGGTAGCTCTCGGCCATGGCGACTGCGGACGCCGCCGGCGCATAAAAAGCCGACCCGGTCTTGAGCAGGCTCACGATCTCGCCGCCGCCGTTGCGCGTGCGCTCGACGATTTCGTCGATGCGCGCCTGCGTGGTCCAGCCCATCCGGACCAGATCGGGCAGCGGAATGCCGGCGACCGCCGAATAGCGCACCAGCGGCACCATGCTGTCGCCATGTCCGCCGAGCACAAAAGCGGTGACGTCCTCGACCGAAACGGCGAATTCATCGGCGAGGAAATAGCGAAAGCGCGCCGAATCGAGCACGCCGGCCATGCCGACCACCATCGGCTTGGGCAGCCCGCAGCAGCGTTGCAGCGCCCACACCATGGCGTCGAGCGGATTGGTGATGCAGATGACGAAGGCGTTCGGCGCGTATTTCTTGATGCCGGCGCCGACCTGCTCCATCACTTTGAGGTTGATGCCGAGCAGATCGTCGCGGCTCATGCCCGGCTTGCGCGGCACGCCGGCGGTGACGATGCAGACCGCCGCGCCCGCGATCCCCTCGTATGAATTGATGCCGGTCAGTTTCGCGTCGAACGCCTCGATCGGCGAGGCCTGAACCAGGTCGAGCGCCTTGCCCTGCGGCACCCCCTCCACGACGTCGAACAGGACTACATCGCCGAGTTGTTTCAGACCGGCCAGAAGCGCCAGCGTTCCGCCGATTTGACCCGCACCGATCAATGCAATCTTGTTCCGCGCCATCAGACGAATGCCCTCGATTGACAAAAAAGAACCGGCCGCGGTGCTTAGACCTTTCGCGGCGTGTGTTCAAGCCGGCGCCGCTCAGGAGCAAGGCCCTGCTTGCTCCAGTCCGGGCCGTCAGTCGCCTCCCGCTCACTCAGGTCTCGACGATGCCGGCGGAGGAGCCCGAGATCTGCCCGTGCGCCGCGCCATGCGGCCGCGCCAGGTAGGCCCGCGAGCGCATCTCGATCAGGCGCGAGGCGGTGCGCTTGAACTCCTGGGCCTCAAAACCCTGATTGCCCCGGTAAAGCGCGTCCGGCTCGGCGGCGGCTGAGGCGATCAGCTTCACGTTGGTCTCGTAAAGCGTATCGATCAGGATGATGAATTGCTTGGCGGCGTCGCGCGCCTCGAAATCCATGACCGGGATGTGGTCGAGAATGATCGTGTGATATTCGCGGGCGATGCGCAAATACTCAGCGGCGGCGAGCGCGTCCTTGCACAGCGCGGCAAAATCGAAGCGCGCCACGCCCATGGCGGCTTGCGGCACGCGGACGACGCGGCCCCTCACCGCGAGCTCCTGCGCGCTTCCCGGCAACCCGCGTGCAAGTCGCCGCCAGGCGGCATCGAGCGCCGCGTCGGCCGTCGCGTCGGCCGGCACGTACCAGACCGGTGTGTCGGCGATCTTCTCCAGGCGGAAATCGGCGCGCGCATCGAGCCGGGCCACGTCCATTCGCTGCTCCAGCACGCGGATGAACGGCTCGAACAGCGCGCGGTTCAGACCGTCCTTGTAGAGCTCGCGCGGCACCACGTTGGAAGTGGCGACCACGACCACGCCGCAAGCAAACAAATGCGAAAACAGCCGACCCAGGATCATGGCGTCGGCAATGTCGGTGACGTGAAACTCGTCGAAGCAAAGAAGCCACGCCTTCCGCGCCAACTCGGCGGCCGCTAGCCGGATCGGATCGTCAGGGGCGTGCTCGCCCAGTTTCATCTTCTGCCGGAAACCGTGGACGCGCTCGTGCACGTCGAGCATGAATTCATGAAAATGGGCGCGACGCTTGCGTACCACCGGACTCGCTTCGAAGAATAAATTCATCAGCATGGTCTTGCCGCGTCCGACCTCGCCGTAAATGTAGAGGCCCTTGATCGGCGGCTGCGCGCTTTGGCTGCGCGCGAACAGCCAGCCAAGCGAAGAGGATTTGCGCGCCAGCCGATGCTGCGCGATGCGCGCTTCGAGGTGCCCCAGCTTTTCCAGCACGGCGAGCTGCGCCGCGTCGCGCTCGAGAAGATTTGCGGCGACGCCGGCGGCATACCGGGCGGTGACGGAGCTCGCCATTGGAGAATTCAAGTCTGCTGCAAGTTCACTCTGCGGCCCACTGCGGCGTTAAGGTGTGCGACCGGTTTGCGATGAAGTGGTGCAGATGAGAAGGCGTGGCCGCGGACGCATAACGGCAATGCAGGTCGCAAGGCAAGTCTTTGTTGCAAAGGGAAGGTGATCCGTTCGCGAGCCATGCATATGGGGAATGTATGCGTGCTCACACCTCGACCCGGCACGCCACATTTCGGCGCGCTTAAATCCGTAGTCTCTTGGGAGGACGCGAGGCGGACGCCTTACGACCACAACCTCAGGAGTCCTTTGGAAAAGCTGGACGGTCTTTTCGAAAACGCCGTCATTTGCAAATTGCGGATCAGCGGCCCCCACGAATTTCTTTCGGGGCAGAGTCAAGCCCTTCGCAGCTGCCGGAGAGCGAGCGGATAATCCGCTTCGACCACGTAGGGGCCGCCGCCAACGGAGGCGCGCGACGAAAACAGGACGAAGCGCGACACCGCGAACGCACAGGAGCGGTAATGGCCGCGCGCGGCGAGATAATCCGCAACCTGCCGGCTCGACGAGTCGCGTAGCCGCGCCAGCGTGACGTGCGGTATGAATTTGCGGCCTTCCGGTTCGAGCCCGAGCCGCTGCAACAGCCGCTCTTGCTCGGCCTGCAGCTCCATCAGCGGCGCCACCGGCGCGGCGGTCGCGACCACAGCGCGCGGCTTGCGACCGCCGAACGAGGACAGGCCTTCGAAGCGCAATTCGAAGGCGACGCGCTGCACCCGATCGAGCATGGCGGCAATCTCGCGCGCCAGCGCATCGTCAATGTCGCCGATAAAGCGCAGCGTGAGATGATAGTTTTCCGGATCGATCCAACGCGCCCCGGGCAGCCCGCCGCGCATCATTGCGAGCGATTGTGCAATCGAAGCCGGGATCTCGAGACCGGTGAACAGGCGGGGCATAGTGATGACACCCATGGAGGTGCAAAAGGGGCGATTGTCACAGCGCGGCGTCGACGCGGCGAATCGAGACAGCATGCGGGCATCGCCGCCTGCGCGCAACCCTTTAGGACGGCGGCAGCGTCCGCGCGCGGGCAACAAGTTCCTCTACTTTCGGCAAAATGCGTTCGACCATGACTGTGACCCCGGCCGCATTGGGATGCATTCCATCACTCTGGGTCAACTGCAAATTGGCCGCCACCCCGTCAAGGAAGAAGGGATAGAGCAGCACGCCGTACTTGGCGGCAAGCACCGGATAAATGCGCTCGAAGGCCTGCCCATAGGCCTGCCCGAGATTCGGCGCCGCGCGCATGCCGCACAGCAGGACCGCAATATGGCGCCCTGTCAGCCGCTGCAGGATCGTGTCGAGCGCATTGCGGGTCACCTGCGGATCGATGCCGCGCAACATGTCGTTGGCGCCGAGCTCAACGATCACAGCTTGGGTCTGTCCCGGCACCGACCAATCCAGCCGGGCGAGCCCGTCCGTGGTGGTGTCGCCGGAGACCCCGGCATTGGCGATCGTTACGCTCGTGCCCCTGGCTGCCAAAGCCGCTTGCAGCCGCGGCACGAAACCGTCTTGCGCCTGCAGGCCAAGGCCTGCCGTCAGTGAATCCCCGAGCGCCACCAGTTTGAGCGGCCGATCCGCAGCGGCTGCTTCGATCCTGGCGGCGGCCAGCAGGCTCACGGTTAAGGCCGCCGCCCCGAGGATTTGGACGAAGGCGCGCCGCCACCCATATGACCTATCCGCACGCGGGCCGGGAACGAGCATGAACGACATTTCGGAGCCTTCTTGCGCCGGCGACGCCGTCACCTTGAGCGGCGTCAACCTTTCTCTGGGCCGCGGCGCGGCCCATGTCCACATCCTGCGGGACATCAGCCTGCATATTGGGCGTGGTGAGGCCGTGGCCCTGCTCGGCCCCTCCGGCTCCGGCAAGTCCACCTTGCTGATGGTGATGACCGGGCTGGAGCGCCCCGACGGTGGAACGGTCGTCGTCGCCGGGCAGGATTTGGGCAAGCTCGACGAGGACGGACTCGCGCGCTTTCGCGGCCGGCATGTCGGGATCGTGTTCCAGGCGTTCCACCTCATCCCCACCATGACCGCCTTGGAAAACGTCGCGGTGCCGCTCGAGCTCGCCGGCGCCAGAGAGGCCCTCAAGCGCGCCGAACACGAGCTTGCCGCCGTCGGGTTGGCCGAGCGGCTGCATCATTACCCGGCCGAACTTTCCGGCGGCGAGCAGCAGCGTGTGGCACTCGCGCGCGCCCGCGCCGCCGATCCGGCCATCATCGTCGCCGACGAACCGACCGGAAACCTCGACGAGGCTACCGGCCGTGAGATCATCGCGCTTTTATTTCGTGGCCGGCGCCAGCGCGGCACTACGCTGGTGCTGGTGACCCACGACGCCGAGCTCGCGAGGCGTTGCGATCGCGTGCTGCACATTCACTCGGGCCGCCTCGAGGCGCCGGCGGCGGCGTTGGCCGCCAGAACTCCAAGCTCAGCCGTGAAGACGGCCCGGCTGGCAATGCTTTTCGCCTGGCGCGATCTGCGCGGCGGCTTGCGCGGCTTCGGCGTCTTCATCGCCTCGATTGCGCTCGGCGTTGCGGCCATTGCCGGCGTCGGCTCGATCGCGGCGAGCCTGGGCGATGGCATAGCGGCGGCGGGCCAAGCCATTCTGGGCGGCGATCTTTCGTTTTCGCTTGCGCAACGCCACGCCAGCGCGGCCGAGCAGGCCTTCTTCAAATCGCAGGGCATCGTCGGCGCCGTTGTCAGCACGCGCGCGATGGCGCGCAGTGCCGAGCCGTCCCGGGCGCCGCAGGGCATGGCAACTCTGGTGGAGCTCAAAGCGGTCGACGGTGCCTATCCCCTGTTCGGGACGGTCGCCACCGATCCTGCCCTGCCTTTGACGGCGGCGCTCGCAGGGAACGACGGCATATTCGGCGCAGTCGCCGATCCGGCACTGCTGGCGCGGCTCAATCTCAAACCGGGCGCGCGTCTGTCGATCGGCGACGCCACCGTGGAGCTGCGCGCCGCGCTGCTCAACGAGCCGGACAAGTTGTCGAGCGGCATCGGCTTCGGACCGCGCGTGCTGATCAGCGAGGTGGCGCTGCAGGCGAGCGGGCTCATTGCGCCCGGCAGCCTGGCGCGTTGGCAGTACCGTTTGCGCCTGCCCGATGGTGCGAGCGACAGCGCGGTGGCATCGGTGGCGCAGGCAGCGCAGGCCGCATTTCCGGATGCCGGCTGGGAAATTCGCACGCGGGAAAAGGCCTCGCCGCGGCTTGAGCGCAGCGTTGCGCGCTTCATGCAGTTCTTAACGCTGGTGGCCCTGACGACGCTCCTTGTCGGCGGCATCGGAGTCGCAAATGCAGTGGGCAGCCATCTGGCGCGCAAGCGCGACGCCATCGGCACGATGAAGGCGCTCGGTGCGACCGGCGCAAGCGTGTTCGCGATCTACGGCGCCGAAATCGTGCTGGTGGCCTTGTTCGCCGCTGCGCTCGGCGCCGGCATCGGCGCGGCGCTGCCGTTCGCCATCTCGTACTGGCTCGGTGCGATCATCCCGCTTCCAATTACCCCTGCGCTGCATCCGGCAGTATTGGGCTTATCGGTCGCATACGGGCTCCTGACCGCACTTGCTTTCGCGCTCTGGCCGCTCGGGCGCGCCCACGATATTTCGGCGGCAACGCTGTTTCGCGACCAGGTCGCACCTGGGCGGCGCTGGCCGCGCCTGCGCTACATCGCAGCAACCGCGCTGATCGTCGCCGCCTTCGCGACCCTTTCGATCCTCACCACGTCGGACCATCGCATCGCGGCGATCTTCATTGCATCGGCCGCCGCCATTCTCTTGCTGCTGCGCATCTTCGCCGTCGTGGCCATGGCGGCTGCGCGCCGCCTGCCGCGCGCGCGCTCGACCACCCTGCGGCTCGCCATCGCCAACACGCATCGCCCGGGCGCGCTTACGCCGACCATCATGCTTTCGCTCGGGCTCGGGCTTGCTTTGCTCACCACCATCATCGAAATCGACGGCAATCTGCACCGGGAATTCACACTCGGCCTGCCGAAAAACGCGCCGTCGTTCTTCCTTATCGATATTCCTTCGGCGGATGCCGAGCACTTCGACAGCGTCGTGCGCGCCGCGGCGCCGGGAGCGACGCTCGAGCGCGTGCCGATGTTGCGCGGCCGTATCGTGTCCGCCAACGGCATCAAAGCCGAGAATTTGCAGCCTGCAGCACGTTCCCGCTGGGTGCTGAGCGGCGATCGCGGCATCACCTATTCGGCGGCCGTTCCGCCCGGCTCGCGCGTGGTCGCAGGCCGCTGGTGGCAACCTGATTATTCCGGCGAGCCGTTGGTTTCCTTAGAAAACAATGCGGCGCACGACCTCAATCTGAAGGTCGGCGATGCCATCACCGTCAACGTGCTCGGCCGCAACATCAGCGCCCGCATTGCCAACCTGCGTGCCGTCGATTGGGAAAATCTCGGCATCAATTTCGTCATGGTGTTCTCGCCCGGCGCTTTCGCCGGGGCTCCGCATAGCGACATCGCGACTTTGACGTTCGCCGACGGCGGCACGAGCGCCCAGGAGGCGGCCTTCATCAGGGCGCTCGCTAGCGCATATCCCACGGTCAGCGCGATCGGGGTGAAGGGCGCGCTCGATACGATCGACGGCATCGTCAGGAAGATTGTGCTGGCGCTGCGCGGCGCCAGCGCGGTGACGCTGCTCGCTGCCGCTTTGGTGCTTGGCGGCGCGCTCGCGGCGAGCCAGCGCTTTCGCATCTATGACGCGGTCGTGCTCAAGACTTCTCGGCGCGACGCGCGCGCGGCTCGTTTGCGCCTACGCCATTGAATACGTGCTCGTCGGGCTCGCTGCAATCCTCGTCGGCCTCGCCATCGGCGTCCTGGCGGCCGAGCTCATCGTCGAGCGGGTGATGGAGTTTCCCTTCGTCCTCGTGGCGGGAGCCGCCGCGTTTGCGGCCGCTTCGGCGCTTTTCGTCACGCTCCTCTTCGGGCTCGCCGGCACGTTTGCGGCGCTCGGCCGTAAGCCCTCGGCCGTGCTAAGAAATCTGTAGGCCGGGGCGCAGATCCGGCCCATGGGCGGGTTGGTAACGCTGCCGATTTTGCCTCCACCCCATCTGGCGCCGACGCAGCAATCGCACTAAATTCCCCCTGCGTCTCCGGCTGACCCGCCGGACGCCAGAACCCGGACAGGCCGGGCCAACCCAGGGGTATCCCCATGTCCGACTTCGATCGGAATCTCTCAGCGCGGTCCGGCTATGGCACGGACCAAGTTGCGATCGATGCGGGTCTGCGCGCCTATATGATCCGCGTCTACAACTACATGATGGCCGGTGTGGCGCTGACCGGCATCGTGTCGTGGCTGACCTACTCGGCCGCGGTCGTGCACAATGCCGACGGCCAAATCGTCGGCCTCACGTCGTTTGGCCAGGCCATTTTTGGCGGACCGCTGACGCTCGTCCTCTTGCTCGGCACGCTCGGGCTCGTCTTCTTCCTCAGCTTCCGCATTAACCGCTTGCAGCCGAACACCGCGCTCGCACTGTTCATGGGTTATGCGGGGCTGTTGGGAGTGGTGCTGGCTTCGATCTTTCTGCAATATACCGGCGCATCGATAGCCCGCACCTTTTTCATCTCCGCAGCGTCGTTCGGCGCTTTGAGCTTCTATGGCTACACGACCAAACGCGATCTTTCGCCGATCGGCTCGTTTATGATCATGGGCCTGTTCGGGCTGATCCTGGCGATGCTCGTCCAGATGTTCCTGCGCAGCCCCGGGCTCGATTTTGCGATTTCGGCCGTCGGCGTGCTGATCTTCGCCGGACTGGCGGCCTGGGATACGCAGCGGATCAAGGAAATGTACAGCGCCATGGATGATGGCACCGTCGCCGGCCGCAAGGCGGTGATGGGGGCGTTGGCGCTCTATCTCGACTTCATCAACCTGTTCCTGTTCCTGCTTCGCTTCCTCGGCAATCGCCGCTGAAGCCTGTCCAGTATGTCTTTAGCAGTGCCCCGGGCCTTAAGGCCCGGGGCGCTTCGTTATTGGCGTGCATTTGTTGATATGTTCGCGCGCGCCTGCATTATTCTTGGCAGATGACCGAGAATGCCATTCGCGCGGCGCGGCTCGCCGATATTCCACTTATTACCCGCATCTATGCGCAGGCCGTCGAACACGGCACCGCGACCTTCGAAATCGAGCCGCCGCCCAAGGCCGAAATGGCGCGCCGGCTAAGGGCGCTGCTGGCGGACGGCTATCCCTATCTGGTCGCCGAGGTCGATGGTGTCGTTGCCGGCTATGCGCACGCAGGCTCGTACCGGGCGCGGCCCGCCTATCACTGGTGCGTCGAAGACTCAATCTATCTGGCGCCGCAATTCCGCCGTCAGGGCCTCGGGGCGGCGCTGCTGACGCGGCTCGTAAGCGACGCTGCCGCGCGCGACTTCCGACAGATGATCGCGGTGATCGGCGATTCGGCGCAAGCCTCCTCAATTGCCGTGCATGCCCGCGTCGGCTTCACCCATGCCGGCACGCTGCGCTCGGTCGGCTTCAAACACGGCCGCTGGCTCGACACCGTGCTGATGCAGCGGCCGCTCGGCAGCGGCGATCAGACGCCGCCCGCCTAGCGACGCTCACACGGCGACGAGGTGCAGCCCGGCGCGATCGAGCGCGCCCAGCACGCGGTCGAGTTCGCGGTCGCGGCGCAGGATATGGCCGGTCGCGGAAATCACGCTGTAGGCGCCCTGACGGCGCGCGAGCCGTGGGTTTTTCTCGATGCGATAGATCGGGACCTCGCAGGAATGGCGAAACACCGAAAACACCGCCCGGTCGAAAAGGAAATCGATCGTGTAATCGCGCCACTCGCCGGCTGCAACCTTGCGGCCATAGAGCCGAAGAATGCGATCGAGTTCGCGCCGGCTAAAGGTCACCTCGTTTGCGCAGCCGGCCAGGCGCAGCTCACCCCCGCGCCGGGGCACCCCGTCGCGCTCGCCGCGATGGGGCCCCCGCAACGCGCTCGGTTCGATTTCGCCGGTGTCCATACGGCGCCTCCCTGTGTCATTGGACCATGTGGGAACTTTATGATTGCGCCGGACAGGCGGCGGCCGCAAGAGGCTCGGCGCGCGACAAATGCATTCGCCAAATGGTCGGCGAAAGCCAAGAATGCTGGACCCTGTGGGGTTTTCGACCGCTAAATCACGGGTTCGTTAGCCGAATCATAATGCGGCCCCATTTCGGCCCAGCACGCGCCAAGCTAAGCTGCAACATCGTGCATTGTTGCCTCACGGCCCGGTCCGGATCGTATTCCGGATTCCTCAGCCCCCCAGCCCCCCGGGGTGCGGACGGACCGGGCTAGAGTTCCGCGTACGGTTCAATCCCCCAAACCTTTTGGGCCGGCGTTCGCCGGCCCTTTTTTCCGACGCCCCTCTTATTCAGGCGCTTTTTTTCGGCGCGCGCGTGAAATTAACGAGCAGCGGATGCTCGCTATCGGCTGTCCACTGTCGTCTGCGCACCGATGGGGGTCGAGGCGGCGCCGAGAACGACGCCCGGCTTGGCGCGCGTGCCCTCCTGCACCATGACGGCGGCGCCATCCACTCCGGTCCGTTCGATGTCGGAGAGCGGGACTCTCCAGGTCGAATCGGCCCCGGAGAAATCGCCGAGCTTGCGCCAGCTGCGTACGACATTGTGGTAGGTGATCGTGAGCCCGCCATTCTCCCCGTGGCCAATGGCGACCGGAACGGCCATGGAAAGAGGACAGAGCCAGACTTCGCCTCGTGCCTGCTCGCCCGGCACCGCCTTGACGGTCACCGTCAAATCGCCTTGCCCGGTCGAGAGCAGCACCGGCACCGACATGATTGCCGCATTGTGGTCGGTCTGCGCAATGGCCCGCTCGATGGCGGCGCGATCGCTGCCTTGCACATGGACGTCGCCGTTGACCACGACCTGCGGTGTATAGACCTGCCGGTCGCCGCGCATCTTTGCGTAGGCGCGCTGGCGTGCTGCGTGCCCGGGAAGCGCGAGCGTATCCTTCCAGCCGAGATAATCCCAAATGTCGATCGGCAGGGTTAGGGCTATGACCGACGGGTCCTTGGCAAGCTCGCCGAGCAATTTGTCGGCCGGCGGGCACGACGAGCAGCCCTGACTGGTAAACAGCTCAAGCACCGCGCGCGGCGCAGCGGCCGCGAAGGCGTGGCTGATGATCAGGCAAACAAGGACGATTGCGGCCGAGGCGAGGCGGCTACGCAGCATTCCCCACTCCACCCCGCAGGCCCCACAGGTTGCAAGTTTCGCTATATGACCGCTCTGTGACAGCGCCGTGGCACTGTTACCGCCGTCGCCGCTCACCCGCCACTCAATTCGAGGTGAGGCGCATTTTGGCGGCGCCCCGACCCCGCACGCGGCAAGACCGCACTGCGCATGCTCAAGCCGCGAGACGACGCAGTACGTGTTGCAAAATGCCGCCGCTCTTGAAGTAATCGAGTTCGTCGACGGTGTCGATCCGGCAGATCAGCGGAACGCGCTTGAGGCCGCCGTCGGCGGCGACAATTTCGGCGAACAGCCGCTGATGCGGCTTAAGATCGCCGTGCAGGCCGCGAACCGTGACCTGCTCGTCGCCTTTGAGTCCCAACGTCTGCCAGGACGTCCCCTCCTCGAAGAGGAGCGGCACCACGCCCATGCCGACCAGGTTCGAGCGGTGAATCCGCTCGAACGATTGAGCAATGACCGCCCGCACGCCGAGCAGAACCGCGCCTTTGGCCGCCCAGTCGCGCGAGGAGCCGGTGCCATATTCCTTCCCGGCAAAGATGACGAGCGGCACGCCCTCGGACTTGTAGCGCATGGCCGCGTCATAGATCGTCATGCGCTGTCCGGATGGATGATGGATCGTATAGCCGCCTTCGACACCGGCGACCATCTGGTTCTTGATGCGGATATTGGCGAACGTGCCGCGCATCATCACTTGGTGATTGCCGCGCCGCGTGCCGTACTGGTTGAAGTCGCGCGGGCGCACCTGGTGATCGCGCAGATATTCGCCAGCGGGGCTGTCCTCCTTGATCGAACCGGCCGGCGAGATGTGGTCGGTGGTGATCGAATCGAGGAACAGACCGAGGATGCGGGCGTCGACGATGTCCTCGATCGGCTGACTGCGCTTCTGCATGCCTTCGAAGTAGGGCGGGTTCTGCACGTAGGTGGAGCGGTCGTCCCACTTGAAGGTCAAGCCGCCCTTGACGGCGATCTTGCGCCAGTTGGCATCGCCCTTGAACACGTCGGCATATTTGCGGGTGAACATCGGCTTGTTGATGCTCTTGTGCATGACCTCAGCGATGGCTTTGCTGGTCGGCCAGACGTCGCGCAGATAGACCTTGCGGCCCTTCTGGTCGACGCCGAGCGGCGCCTTGGCGACGTCAATCTGCATTGAACCGGCGATCGCGTAGGCGACAACCAGCGGCGGCGAAGCCAGGTAATTGGCACGCACGTCGGCATTGACGCGGCCTTCGAAGTTGCGGTTGCCGGAGAGAACCGCGGCCGCCACCAGGTCATTTTTGTTGATCGCTGCGGAAATCTCCTCCGGGAGCGGGCCGGAATTGCCGATGCAGGTGGTGCAGCCGAAGCCGACAAGGTTGAAGCCGAGGGCGTCAAGATACTTCTGCAGCCCCGACTTACGATAATACTCCTCGACCACCTGCGAGCCCGGCGCCAGCGAGGTCTTCACCCAGGGCTTGACCTTGAGCCCCTTCTCCACCGCCTTCTTGGCGAGCAGACCGGCACCGATCATGACGGTCGGATTCGAGGTGTTGGTGCACGAAGTGATCGCGGCGATCACCACGTCGCCATGGCCGAGCGTGAAATCGCGACCCTCCACCGGCACGCGCTTGTCCATTTCCGACGCCTTGCCGAATTCTCGGTCCATGGCCTGGGCAAAGCCGCTCTTGACGTCCTTGAGCGCGATGCGGTCCTGCGGCCGCTTCGGTCCGGCGAGCGACGGCTCGATCGAGGACAGTTCGAGCTTGAGCACATCGGTGAAGACCGGGTCGGGCGTGGTTTTGGTGCGGTAAAGACCCTGCGCCTTTGCATAGGCGATGACGAGGCCGACGAGGTCCGCCGGCCGGCCAGTATCGCGCAGATAGCGGATCGTGTCGTCGTCGATCGGAAAGAAACCGCAGGTCGCGCCGTATTCGGGCGACATGTTGCCGATGGTCGCGCGGTCGGCAATCGACAGGTTGGCCAAACCCGGGCCGAAAAATTCGACGAATTTGCCTACCACGCCGCGCCTTCGCAGCAATTGCGTCACCGTGAGCACGAGATCGGTGGCGGTGACGCCTTCCTTGAGCTTGCCGTTGAGCCGCACGCCGATCACTTCCGGCAGCAGCATCGAATAGGGCTGGCCGAGCATGGCCGCCTCGGCCTCGATCCCGCCGACGCCCCAGCCGAGCACCGAGAGGCCGTTGACCATGGTGGTGTGTGAATTGGTGCCGACCAGCGTGTCCGGATAGGCGACTGCAGTTGCGACCTTTTTGTCCTTGCCGCCGAATTCGATCTTGGCTTTCGAGCTCCAGACCGTGCGTGCGAGATATTCGAGATTGACTTGGTGGCAGATGCCGGTCCCCGGCGGCACCACCCGAAAATTCTCAAACGAACTCTGCGCCCATTTCAGAAACCGATAGCGCTCCTGGTTCTGCTTGTATTCTTCCTCGACGTTGCGCTTGAACGCGTCGCGCTGGGCAAAGAAATTCACCGCCACCGAGTGATCGATCACGAGATCCACCGGCACCAGCGGATTGATTTTTTTTGGATCGCCGCCGAGATGCGCCATGGCATCGCGCATGGCGGCAAGGTCGACGACGGCAGGCACGCCGGTAAAATCCTGCATCAGGACCCGCGCCGGCCGAAACGCCAATTCGCGGTCCGAGCTCTTGGTCTTGAGCCACTGCGCAACCCCCAGGATGTCGTCCTTGGCGACGGCGCGGCCGTCCTCGTTGCGCAGCAGATTTTCGAGCAAGACCTTCAGCGAAAACGGCAGCCGTGAGATCCCCTTGAGCCCATTCTTCTCTGCGGCCGGAAGGCTGAAATAGGCGTAGGTCTTGGAACCCACCGTAAGCGGGCGCAGGCACTTGAAGCTGTCGAGCGAATCCATGATTTTGTTCCTATCCTCGCCGGCGGGTACCGGGGCAATTCGAAGGCGAAAGGTGCCGGAACGCACGCCAACGGACCGTCAGCGGGTTGGATACGGCAGAGCCGCATGACGGCTCGCGATCCATGCTCGGCTTATAAAACCTTTTCACAGCTTGTGCCAGATCGCCAAGGAATAACCGTTATAAACGGGAGGGTACGGCCCTTCCGCCGTACCAGGAAAGTAAGCATCGATGCGGCTTCGCGCTGCTAATCTTGCCTGCCGCCGGGGCGGCCGCGACGTTTTTGCCGGCGTGAACTTCAGCCTGGCGGCGGGCGAAGTTCTCGCCATTACCGGCCGCAACGGCGCCGGCAAATCGTCGCTGTTGCGCACCGTGGTCGGTCTGATTCGCCCGGCGGCGGGCGAGATCGTGCTCGAGGGCGGCGATGACGAACTGACCATTGCCGAGCAGGCGCACTATCTCGGCCATCTCGACGCCTTGAAGCCGGCGCTCTCGGTTGCGGAAAACCTCGGCTTCTGGTGTGGCTTCTTTGGCGGCAAGGCCAAAGCCATTGACGCCGCGCTCGCCGCCGTCGGCCTCCAAGCGCTCAAGGATCTGCCAGCGGCTTACCTCTCGGCGGGCCAGCGGCGGCGGCTGTCGATCGCGCGGCTCGTTGCGGTGAAGCGGCCATTATGGCTGCTTGACGAGCCCATGAGCGCGCTCGATGCCGCAGCCCAACAAGGCCTGGCTGGCTTTATGCGCGCGCATCTCGGCGCAGGCGGCCTCATCCTCGCGGCGACACACGGCCCGCTCGGGTTAACCGCACACCATGAGCTGCGGCTTGGCGAGTGCGCGCCGGTGCACACTGCTTCCTCCCCAGTTCCGGAGGAGGAGGGTCAAAGGGGAGCGGACCTTCAGGCAAGCTCGTCGACCACGGCGGCCGGCCTCGCGGCTCCCACGCCCAACTCCTCCCCGCGAAGGGGATAGCGCTCATGAGCCCGCTCGCTGCGCTTTTGATCCGCGACATGCGCATTGCGGTGCGCGTCGGCGGCGGCGCCCTGATCGGCGTCCTGTTCTTTCTCGTCGTCGCCGCACTGGTGCCGTTCGCCGTCGGGCCGGACTTGCCGCTGCTCAAACGGATCGGGCCGGCAATCCTGTGGCTGGCAGCGCTGCTGGCGAGCCTCCTGGCGCTCGACCGGCTGTTCGCCTCCGATCATGAGGACGGCTCGCTCGATCTTTTGACCATGAGCCGGGCACCGCTCGAACTCGTGGTGGCGACAAAAGGCCTCGCCCATTGGTTGACGACTGGCCTGCCGCTTGTCGTCGCCGCGCCCCTGATCGGGCTATTGCTCAATCTCGATGCGGCAGCCGCGGCCGGCCTGGTTCTGACGCTTCTCGTCGGCACCCCGGCGCTGACCTTTGTCGGGCTGATCGGCGCGGCGATCTCGGTGGCCCTGCGCCGCGGCGGGCTCCTGCTCGCCGTGCTCGTCCTGCCACTGACCGTACCAGTGCTTATCTTCGGTGTGGCGGCAGCGAATGCGGCCTTCGCCGGATCGGCGCCGTTTGGCACGCCGTTCACGATTTTGTGCGCGTTGACGCTGGCGAGCCTCGTGATCGGACCGTTCGCGGCGGCGGCGGCGCTGCGCCAAGAGATCGAATGATTGCAGCGTTGCGGACGTCTAACACGTTCGAACCGGGCATCATTGAATTGCCTATGATTGCGTTAGCATGGCCGCCTGGACTAGGAAGCTGCCGATGAGCCTCGTCGACCTTGCCAACCCTTCACGCTTTCTGAGCCTCGCCAATCGGCTCATTCCCTGGCTCGCCGGCTTGACGGTGGTCGTGCTGGCTTTCGGGCTCTATCAGGCGATGATCGCGCCCAACGATTACCAGCAGGGCGACACCGTCAAGATCATGTATCTGCACGTGCCGGCGGCCTGGCTCGGCATGCTCGCCTGGGGCGTCATGAGCCTCGCCGCGCTCGGCACTTTGGTGTGGCGTCATCCGTTGGCCGACGTGGCCGGCAAGAGCGCCGCGCCGATCGGCGCCGCGTTCACGCTCCTATGCCTGCTCACCGGGTCGCTCTGGGGACGGCCCGAATGGGGCACCTATTGGGTATGGGACGCACGGCTCACCTCTGAGCTGGTTTTGCTCTTGCTCTATCTCGGGGTGATCGCGCTGTGGCGAACGGTTGAGGATCCGGCGCGCGCGGCGCGCGCCGCCGCGATCCTCACCCTGGTCGGCGCGATCGACCTGCCGATCATCAAATTCTCGGTCGATTGGTGGAACACCCTGCACCAAGGCGATTCGTTTGGCCTGGCCGGTTCGACGATCGATCCGGCCATGCTCATTCCGCTCTTGATCATGGCGGTGGGATTCACGCTGCTGTTCGCGGCGCTGCATCTTGCCGCCATGCGCAACGAAATTTTGCGCCGGCGGGTACGCACGATGCGGCTCATGCAGGCGAGCGCCGAAAGCCGCTGACGGAACCAAGCGCCGATGACGGAAACGATCAGTCATCTTCCTTTCATCGTCGGCTCCTATGCGGCCGCCGGCATCGTAATCGGCGGGCTCGTTGCCTGGGTGACCCTCGATTATCGCGCGCAGCAGCGCACGCTTGCCGATTTTAAGAAGCGCGGGATGGTCCGCCGCTCGGCGCCCGCTCACCCGGAGCGGACCATGGCGAAGGCGGAGGAGAAGGCGTGACTGCGGCGGCGAACAACAATGCGAGCGTGCGCACGCGGCGGATGGTGGTCCTTGTGCCGCTCGCCGTTTTCCTCGGATTGGCGGTCCTATTCATGGTCCGCCTGCGTTCCGGCGATCCTGCGATGCTTCCCTCGGCGCTGATCGGCCAAAAGGCCCCGAATATGAAGCTGCCGCCCATTGCCGGCCTCAACCGTGACGGACAGCCGGTCCCCGGACTCGATCCGCAGGATTTCATGGGCGCCGTCAGTGTGGTGAACGTATGGGCCTCGTGGTGCGTGCCCTGCCACGATGAGGCGCCGCTGCTCATGCAATTGTCGCATGACAAACGCGTGCGCCTGGTGGGCATCAATTACAAGGACGATCCCGGCAATGCCCGGCGTTTCCTCGGTCGCTACGGCAACCCGTTTGCCGCCGCTGGCGCCGACGAGACCGGCCGTGCCGCAATCCAATGGGGTGTCTACGGTGTCCCGGAGACGTTCATCGTCGGCCGCGACGGCCGCATCGCCTACAAGCTGGTTGGCCCGGTCACCCCGGAAAGCTTCGCTTCGCGGCTCAAGCCGCAGATCGACAAGCTGATCGCGGCGGGATCGTAAGCCGGCGCCGCGCGCGCCCGCTCACTCCCCCGAGCGCGCCCGCTCCGCGGCGTATTTCTTCAGCAGCGGCGCCTGCAGCGACGCGAACAGAAAGGTCAGCGGCACGACGCCGAACACCTTAAAGTCGACCCACACATTGGTCGATGTGTTGCGCCAGACGATCTCGTTGAGCAGGGCAAGCGCGAAGAAAAAGATCGCCCAGCGCCAGGTCAGCTTGCGCCAACCCTCGGCGGTAAGATTGAACAGCGAATCGAAGACCACGCCGAGCAGCGGTTTGTTGAAATAGAGCCCGCCAACCAGCACCGCGCCGAACAGCGCATAAATGATGGTCGGCTTGACCTTGATGAATGTGGCATCGTGCAGAATGAGCGTGAGCGCGCCGAACACCAGCACGACGATCGCGGTGACGACGGGCATGATCGGCAGACGGCGCGTCATCAGATACGAGGCAGCCAAAGCCGCCAGCACCGCCACCATGAACGTCGCCGTCGCGGCAAAGATGCCGTAGCGCGAATTGGCGGCGAAAAACAGCGCCAGCGGCCCCAGATCGAGCGCGAGCTTGGTTAAGGGATTAAGCTGCGGCTTTGTCGTTGTTTCCATGCTCGACCGATGCTTAGCAAACGCCCCGCTTTCCGCCCGACCGGTGAAGCGCTGTCTTCCTGCCTCACGCGCTCAATCCTCAAGCCCGGCAATGGCCCGGGCAAAATCGCGCGCCGCAAACGGCGCCAGATCGTCGACATTCTCGCCGATGCCGATGAAGTGCACCGGTAGCTTAAAGCGCGCCGCCAGTGCAACGAGAATGCCGCCGCGGGCGGTGCCGTCGAGCTTGGTCATGACCAGGCCGCTGACGCCGGCCGTTTTCTGAAAGATCTCGACCTGTGAGAGCGCGTTCTGCCCGACGGTGGCGTCGAGCACGAGCAGCACGGCGTGCGGCGCACAGACGTCGATCTTTTTAATCACACGCACCACCTTGTGCAGCTCGTTCATCAGCTCGGTGCGGTTCTGCAGGCGGCCGGCAGTATCGACGAGGAGAATATCGATGCCGCGCTCCTTGGCCGCAGTCACCGCGTCGAACACCAAGCCGGCGGCGTCGGCGCCGGCTTCGCGGGCAACAAAGTCGGCACCGCTGCGCGTCGCCCAGATCTTGAGCTGATCGATGGCGGCGGCGCGGAACGTATCGCCGGCTGCCATCATCACTTTGCGGCCTTCGGCGCGGAACTTGGCCGCGAGCTTGCCGATGGTGGTGGTCTTGCCGGAGCCGTTGACGCCCACGACCAGCACGACGAATGGCTTGCGGGCGGGGTCGACGACAAGCGGCTGCGCCACCGGTGCCAGCACCTTTTCGACCTCGCCCGCAAGCACTGCCTTGACTGCGTCCGGCGAGATCGAGGCCTCGTAGCGGCCCTCGCGCAGGGCCGCGGCGATGCGATCGGCGGTTTCGATCCCGAGATCGGCGCGGATCAGCACGTCCTCGATGTCGTCCACGGTCGCGGCGTCGAGCTTGCGCTTGGACACGAGGTCGGTGATGGCGCCGCCAAGCGCCGAGGAGCTGCGCTTCAGCCCGCCGGTGAGCCGCTGCCACCAGCTATGCTTCGTCGCTTCCGCCGGACTGTCGCTCGTCTCAGTAGCGCTGTCGCTCATTGCCGTAACACTCTCGCCTGTGGGACGCCCGTGATAGCGGTTCCCCTCGGAGCAGGGAAACCATGACCCCGGAAGAGATGGTGTCGCGCCTCCTCTATCGCGACGGCCTGATGCTGGTGATCGACAAGCCGGCCGGATTTGCCGTGCATCGCGGCCCAAAGGTGGCGAGAGCCTGGAAGACTATTTCGACTTCCTGCGCTTCGGATTGCCGCGGCCGCCGGCGCTCGCGCACCGGCTCGACCGCGACACGTCGGGCTGCCTCGTGCTCGGCCGCCACCGCAAGGCCCTGGCGCAGCTCGGCCGCCTGTTCAAGAGCGGCAGCATCCAGAAGACCTACTGGGCCGTGGTCGAAGGCGCCCCTGACGCCGATGAAGGCCTCGTTGCGTTGCCGCTCGGCCGCCTCGACGCCACGCGCGGGTGGTGGATGAAGCACGACCCGCAGAACGGCCAACCGGCGTTGACGAAGTGGAGGGTCATGGGGCGCAATTCCATTGCGCCAGGCGATTTCTCCCCTGGGCAGGGGCTAGGGGCAAGGGCCGCACGGCCGGCCGCGGGCGTCGATGCCACGCTCCACCTCACGACCAAGCAAGGCGAGACCACGAGCTGGCTTGCGCTCGAGCCGCTCACCGGCCGCACCCACCAGCTGCGTGTTCATTGCGCCGAGATGGGATGGCCGATCGTGGGCGACGCGATCTATGGAACGGCGCCGCGCGCGGGCGGCAGTGGCCTTCACCTGCACGCGCGCGAGATCGTCGTGCCGCTCCACAAAAATCGATCTCCGATCCGCGTCGTTGCCCCGGTACCGGAGCACATGCGAAAGCAGCTGTCGGCCTGCGGATGGCAGCAGCACTGCCAGGCAACCGCAATCCGTAATCCCCGCAATCCGTCATCGTGGGTCGGCGAAAGCGCGGCACGATCGCGCCCGCGCGATTTGAAGAAAACCCCCTCAATAAATCGTTTCTTTGATGCGCTCGGGCGCGCGCCGGTCATGTTCGGGGCCGCCCATTTTGCCGTCCGTCAATTCGGCGAGGATCGAGCCGGGTGTCGGCAGGGTCTTGCGGTCGACCTTGCTCGTTTGGTCCCACAGCTTGGCCCGGATGATCGCCTTGGTGCATTGGAAATAGGCGCGCTCGACCCTCACCACGATCACGCATTTGGGCGCTTTGCCGTTGATGACGAAGCTTCCGGTCAGCCCCGGATCAGTCGAGATTTCGGCGCGGCCATTGATGCGCATGGTCTCGCCGACACCGGGAATGAGGAATAGCAGTGCGATGCGCGGATCGCGCACCAGATTGCGCAGAGAGTCGATGCGATTATTGCCGCGGCGGTCCGGAATGAGCAGCGTGTGGGCGTCGGCCACCCGCACGAAGCCGGGCGGGTCGCCGCGCGGCGAGCAATCGAGCCCTTCCTCGCCACAGGTAGCAAGGACGCAAAACGGCGCCGCCTCGATCAGCTTGCGATATTGCGGCGTGATGCGGTCCGTTTCCTTTAGCAGAGCGGGTCCATAGGGCGGGTCGCTATAGAGACTTTCGAGCTGCGCCATGGTCGCTATCGTGTGGGCCTTCCCGCTTTCGTCCATGCTTTCGTCTCCATCGCGGTCGGAATGAGTTTCATGCCGCTAAGAGTTGCCGGCCGTCATGTGCGGCGATCTTAAGTGCGATGATTTCTCCTGCCGTTCTCGGCCGGTTGAGCTTGACCCTCGTGAACTGTTCGGTGCGGCCGGCGTCGCCTGTCTCGATGAGCACCGACCGCGTGCGGCCGATCTCGGAAGCAAGATACCGCGCCAAGGCCAGCGCACCGCTCTCGCGCAGCCGCCATGCGCGCTCCTTGACGACCTCGCGGGCGACCTGCGGCATGCGCGCGGCCGGCGTTCCCGGCCGCGGCGAAAACGGAAACACATGCAGCTGCGTCAAGCCGCACGCGGCGATCAGATCGAGCGAGTTGCGGAACATGGCCTCGGTCTCCGTCGGGAAGCCGGCGATCAGGTCGGCGCCGAACACGACGTCCGGCCGCAGCCGTCGCACCTGCTCACAGAACGCGATCGCGTCCTTGCGCAAGTGCCGGCGCTTCATGCGCTTGAGAATGAGGTCGTCGCCGGACTGCAGCGACAGATGCAGATGCGGCATCAGCCGCTCGTCGCCTGCGAAGGCGTCGAGCAGGTCGCGGTCGGCCTCCACCGAATCAATCGAGGACAGCCGCAGGCGCTTGAGCTCCGGTACCTCCTTGAGGATCCGCTTGACCAGCGTGCCCAGCCGCGGCGCCTCAGCGAGATTGGTGCCGTAGCTGGTGATGTCCACGCCGGTGAGCACGATTTCGCGATAATTGTTGGCGAGGAGCCGGCGCACGTCCTCGACCACCGCCGCGATCGGCACGGAACGCGAATTGCCGCGGCCGAACGGAATGATGCAGAACGTGCAGCGGTGGTCGCAGCCGTTCTGCACCTGCACGAAAGCACGGGTGCGGCCGGAAAATGTGTCGATCAGGTGCGCGGCGGCTTGCTTCACCGCCATAATGTCGCCAACGCACGCTTTGCGCGGCTCCTGGTCCGCGCCTGTGCGCGCAAACGCAGCGCGCGCTTCCGCCCAGGCTGCCGGTTTGAGCTTTTCATCATTGCCGAGGACGCGATCGACCTCACCCATGGCGATGAAAGTCTGCGGCTCGGTCTGCGCGGCGCAGCCGGTCGCTACGATCTGAGCGCGCGGATGGTCACGGCGCAGCGCTCTGATGGTTTGCCGCGCCTGGCGCACCGCTTCCGCGGTCACCGCGCAGGTATTGACCACCAAGGTATCGGACAAACCGGCCCGTTCCGCCTGCCCGCGGATCACGTCCGATTCGGCCGCGTTCAGCCGGCAGCCGAAGGTGACCACCTCGACGCTCATCGAGCTCTCCCGGACACCGCAAGCAGCGGGCCGGCGAAACGGCCCTTATGCTCGTATTCGACCGGCCCGGTCATCAGCACGTGGTCGTCGCTCGCCCGCCATTCGACCGAGAGGTCGCCGCCCGGCAGGCTCACCGTCACCTTGCGTTCGCTGCGGTTTAGCCGCGCCGCCGCTACAGCGGCGGCGCAGGCGGCCGACCCGCAGGCCTTGGTGAGGCCGGCGCCGCGCTCAAAGGTGCGGATCACGATGTGATCGCGCGCGCGCACGGCTGCGAGCGTGATGTTGGCACGCTGCGGAAAAATCGGGTGGCGTTCGAGCATGGGGCCGATCTTTTCCAGGTCGTAGGCCATCGGATCGCCGACCCAGAAAACGGCATGCGGATTGCCCATGCTCACGACCGATGGCGAATGCAGAATGGGCGCGCCGCGCGGCCCGACTTTAAGTTCGATGCTGCGCGTATCGGCGCATTCGGCCGCCAAAGGGATCTCGTCCCAGCGAAAGTGCGGCGGCCCCATATCGACGGTGAACAGGCCGTCGCCCGCGGCCCAGCATGGAATAGTGCCGGCCGCGGTTTCAAACACGAGCTTAGGTTTGCCGGTTGCGGCAGCCACCAGTGCGGCCACGCAGCGCATGCCGTTGCCGCAGGCTCCGGCCTCCGAGCCGTCGTTGTTGAAGACGCGGATCAGAGCGTCGGCGCCGGCTTGTGCCGGATAGAGCGCCATCAGCTGATCGTAAGCTTCCTGCCGGGCGGCGGCGCGCAGCTCGGCCGCCTCAAGCGCGACGGGGGCCGCCCGCAGGTCGACGATGACGATCTCGTTGCCGAGGCCGTTCATCTTGACGAAATCGCGATCGGCGAGCGCACTCATGATAAAGTCTCGAACGTGAGGAAGTTATATGAGCACTTGGGCCGGGCGCGCCAGTAGCCTCACTGGGAGCGCCGAGCAGGAGGAAGCGGCCGCGGGCGCGGCCAGACCCTGCAAGGCCAGGCCGATAAGGAGGGTCCCGATGGTCTTTCGTTTTGCGCGCACTAGCAGTGGTGTGGTCCTGCTCGCCGGTGCGCTTGTGGTGCTTGCCTATGGTGCCCGCGCTGCCCCATCGGACAAAGCGCAGACCTCGCCGCCGGCCGCCAGCCCAGACGCGCCGGCACCGGCCAAGCCGCCGCAACCGGCCGAAGGACCCCTTACCAAGCCCGGCGAGGCGTTCGGCGAGGACGTCACGCTCACTGCAAAACCGATCGTCTATCTCAAGGGGTCGGGGACCTGGGACCAGGCTTTCGCCACGATCAGCGGCGCCTTGAAAAAGGTGGAGGCCTACGTGGCGCAGAACGGGCTCAAAGCAGACGGGCTGCCGATGACGATCTTCACCTCAACCGACGATCACGGCTTCGATTACGAAGCGGCTGTGCCCCTTGCCGAGACGCCCAAAGAGCCGCCGGCGGGCGAGGTCGCGCTCGGCCAATCGCCCGACGGGCATGCGCTCAAATTCGTCCATCGCGGTTCCTATGATTCGCTCGACGACACCTACGAGGCGATCACCAATTATCTGGACGACAAACAGCTCGAATCGCAGGACGTGCTCATCGAGCAATACGTGACCGATCCAGCAAAGTCCGACGAGAACAATCTCGTCATCGACGTGCTCGTGTTGACCAAATAGAGAACCTCACGGCGGGGAGCGCGGCGACGAAGGCAGCTCCCACACCTGCCCGGGCCGCAAGACGCGGAATCGCTCGCCGGGAATTGCGCGCAGCCGCAGCGCCTCGGCTAGCGCTATGAGCGGCGCGTCGATCGCCTCGTCGGTGAGCTGGAACGTGCCGTAATGGTGGGCAAGGCCGAACTCGGCGCCGCAGTCGAGAAGGGCCTGCACCGATTCCGCCGGATCCATGTGGGAATCGCCCATGAACCAGCGCGGCTCGTAGGCTCCGATCGGCAGTATCGCGAGCCGCAGCGGGCCGTGCCGTTCGCCTGCAGCGCGGAAATGGCGGCCCTCGCTGTAGCCGGAATCGGCGACGAAATAGATCCGGCCGCCGGGCGCATCGATTACAAATGAAGCCCATAACGACATGTTGCGGTCGGACAGATTGCGCGCCGACCAATGTTGAGCTGGCACCAGCGTGACTGCGATGCCCGCCCCGAGTGTGATCCGATCGCCCCAATCATAGGCTTCGGCCGCCAATGCCGAATCGTGCGCGCGCATGATCGCGTCGTTGCCGAGCGGCGTAACCACGCGCGGACGATGGGCGGCCGCGAGCCGCGATAAAGTGGCAACGTCAAGGTGATCGTAATGGCCGTGGGATACCAGCACGACATCGATTGGCGGCAGGTCGGCAAACGCAATGCCCGGATCGTTCACCCGTTTCGGCCCGACGAAGCCGAACGGCGAGACGCGCAGGGACCAGACCGGATCGAGCAGGATGTTGAGACCACCGGTCTGAATCAAGAAGCTCGCATGGCCGACGTAGCAGATGCGAATGGCGCGCCCCTCTACCCGCGCCGGCGGCCGATCCGCATAGGGAGACGGTGCCCAAGCGGGCCATTTCGCCTTGGTGCGGCGCCAGCGACGATTGACGCTCCAGCGCAGGAACGCGCCGCGGCCGCGCGGCCGCGCTCCAGACAGGTTGAAGAAGCGCTCGCCGTTGAAATGATCGGAGACGGGCCCTTTGTAATAGCGCGACATGGCCGAGTGATTTTGGCGAGTGATTTCGGCAAAGTGATTTTGGCAACTGATTTTGCCAGGGTGATTTTGGCACGGGTCTGGGCTTGGCCTCGTTCCCGGCTTCGCGCGGTTGACTGGGGCTAGGCGCACACCTATTTTCCCCCCGCTCTCGCAAGAGACCCGTAGTGAGTGACCGCTGACCGGCCTAAGAGGCCGGAGGCTACCGCCCGACAGCGCGATGCGCCCTCGGGCGCTTTCGTGCTTCTCCCTTTCTCCGCGTGCGGGAGAGGTGAAAGGAAACAAATGTTCGAATCCCTGTCCGAGCGGCTAAACGGCATCCTCGACCGGCTCACGCGCCGCGGCGCGCTGTCGGAGGCGGACGTGGAGGCGGCGCTGCGGGAAGTGCGGCGGGCGCTGCTCGAAGCGGACGTCGCGCTCGACGTGGCGCGCAGCTTTACCGAGCAGGTCAAAGAGCGCGCCGTCGGCGTGGAGGTGATCAAATCGGTCACCCCCGGCCAGATGGTGGTGAAGATCGTTCACGACCAGCTGATCGAGACGCTCGGGGCGAGCGCAGAGCCCATCGATCTTAACGCCCCGCCCCCGGTCATGATCATGATGGTGGGCCTGCAGGGCTCGGGCAAAACCACCACCACGGCCAAGATCGCCAAGCGTCTTGCGGAAACGGGCAGGCGCAAGGTGCTGATGGCATCCTTGGACACGCGCCGTCCGGCCGCCATGGAGCAGCTCGTTGTGCTCGGACGTCAGGTCAGCGTCGACACGTTGCCGATCGTGGCCGGGCAGACGCCGGTGCAGATCGCGCAGCGCGCGCAGCAGGCCGGCCGGCTCGGCGGCCATGACGTGGTAATGCTCGACACCGCCGGCCGCATCACGCTGGATACCGCGCTGATGGAAGAGGTCGCCGAGGTGCGCCGCGCCGTGACGCCGCACGAGATTCTCCTCGTCGCCGATGCGCTCACCGGTCAAGACGCGGTCAACCTGGCCCGCGCCTTTAACGAGCGCCTCAATATCACCGGCATCGTGCTCACCCGCGTCGACGGCGACGGCCGCGGCGGCGCTGCGCTGTCGATGCGCGCCGTGACCGGCAAGCCGATCAAGCTCATCGGCACCGGTGAAAAGCTCGATGCCATCGAAGACTTTTATCCGCAGCGCATTGCCGACCGCATCCTCGGCATGGGCGACATCATCTCGCTCGTGGAAAAGGCGGCCGCCACGATCGACGCCGAGAAAGCAGCGCGCGCCGCCGAGAAGCTGCGCAAGGGCGCCTTCGATCTGGCCGATCTGCGCGAGCAGCTCACGCAAATGAAGAGCATGGGCGGCATGAGCGGGCTTGCGGCAATGCTGCCCGGCATTGCCAAGGTCAAGAACCAGATCGCCGAGCGCAATCTCGATGAAAAGCTGCTCAAGCGCCAGATCGCGATTATTGATTCGATGACAGCGAAGGAGCGGCGCAATCCGGATATTCTCAAGGCCAGCCGCAAACGGCGCATCGCCGCCGGTTCCGGCACCAGGCCGGAAGACATCAACCGGCTCCTGAAGATGCACCGCACCATGGCCGACTTGATGAAGGCGGTGGGCGGCGCCAAGCGGGGCCCGTTGGCAGGGCTTGCCAACATGCTCGGGCTTGGCGGCGGCATGCCGAGTGCCGAGCAGATGGCTGAGCTTGGCAAAAAGATGCCGGGCGGCTTACCGGGAATGGGCGCGCTGCCGCCGAATCGGCCTGGATTACCGCCGAATTTCCCCGGCCTGCCGGGCGGCATGCCGAAACTTCCGGGCGGATTGCCGGGGCTCCCGGGATCAGGAAAGAAGAAGTGAACGATCAATAGAGCAACGAAAGGAAGCTGAATGTCTCTCGTGATCCGCATGGCGCGCGCCGGCACCAAGAAGCGGCCGTTCTATCACATTGTTGTCGCCGACAGCCGCGCACCGCGTGACGGCCGCTTCATCGAGCGGCTCGGCCATTTCAACCCGCTGCTGCCGAAGGAAAAGACGGAGCGGCTCAAACTCGACCTGGAAAAGGCCAAGGCCTGGATCGCCAAGGGCGCGCAGCCTTCCGACCGCGTGCTGCGCTTCCTCGATGCCGGCGGCGTGCTGCAGCGGCCGCAGCGCAACAATCCGCAAAAGGCGGTGCCGCGCAAGGAGCGCAAGGCCAGAGCGGAAGCCGCCAAGGCCGCGGCTGCCGCCGGCGGCGCCGGCGCGGCGCCAGCGGCCTGATAGGCCATGCCCGAGGGCGCGCGAATCTGCCTCGGGCAAATCGGCGCCCCACACGGCGTCTGCGGTCAGGTTCGGCTGCGTTCGTTCACGTCCGACCCTGAGGCGATCGCCGCCTATGGGTCGCTGCAGACCGAGAACGGCCGCATCCTGCAGCTCGAATCGCTGCGGCGCGCCAAGGATCATTTCGTCGCGGCGTTTGCCGGCATTTGCGACCGTGATGCCGCCGAGCAATTGGCCAATGCCAAGCTTTACGTGCCGCGCGAGCGGCTGCCGCAACTCGCCGAGCCCGACGAATACTATCACGCCGACCTGATCGGGCTTGCCGCCATCAACCGGGAGGGCAGAAGGCTCGGCAGTGTGGTCGCGGTCCACAATTTCGGGGCCGGCGATCTGATCGAGGTGGGTTTGGATGCAGGCCAGACCGAGATGCTGCCGTTCGATACGCTTCATGTTCCCGACGTGGATGTCGGCGCGGGGCGAATCGTGATCAGCCGCTCGGAGCGCCCTGACCGGCGCCGGCAACGATCCGCCCCCTCGGGCAAGGCGAACCGGTGACATGTGGCGGGCCAGCGTGCTGACCATTTTTCCCGAGATGTTTCCGGGCCCGCTGGGTTTAAGCCTCGCCGGGAAGGCCTTGGCGGCAGGCGCCTGGTCGCTTGACGCCGTCGATATCCGCACCTTCGCCATCGACAAGCACCGCAGCGTAGACGACACGCCAGCCGGCGGCGGACCCGGCATGGTGATGAAGGCGGACGTGCTCGCGCGCGCCATCGACGCCGCGGCGCGAGACGAACGCCCCCGCCTGCTCATGTCCCCGCGCGGCGTGCCGCTGACGCAGCCGCAGGTCGAAAACTTGGCAGCGGGCCCGGGCGTCGTTGTTCTGTGCGGCCGCTTTGAAGGGGTGGACGAGCGCGTCATCGCGGCGCGCCGGCTCGAGGAAGTCTCGATCGGCGACTACGTGCTCTCCGGTGGCGAAATTGCCGCGATGGCAGTGATTGATGCCGTCGTGCGCCTGCTGCCCGGGGTGATGGGCACGGCAGCCTCGGGAGCGCAAGAGAGTTTCGCCGACGGCTTGCTCGAATACCCGCAATATACCCGTCCGCCGCTCTTCGAGGGGCAGCCGATACCGGATGTGCTATTGTCCGGCGACCACGGTAAAATTGCCGCGTGGCGCCGGGCGCAGGCCGAGCGGCTGACACGGGAACGCCGTCCCGACCTTTGGATGCGGCGTGACGCGAAGGTGACAAAGTCCGAACGGTAGCGTAGAAGCTCGCCCAATCCGCCACAACCCGGCCGGAACCGCGCACCAAGGGCGCAGCCGATGGAGAATTCGCCATGAACCTGCTCAAGCAAATCGAAAACGAACAAGTGGCGAAGTTGTCCGCCGGCAAGGAAATTCCTGATTTCCAGCCGGGCGACACGCTGGTCGTCAATGTCAAGGTGGTCGAGGGCGAAAGAAGCCGCGTGCAGGCCTACGAGGGCGTGTGCATCGGCCGCGCCGGCTCGGGCCTGAACGAGAACTTCACCGTGCGCAAAATTTCCTACGGCGAGGGCGTCGAACGCGTGTTTCCGCTCTATTCGCCGATGATCGATTCGATCAAGGTGCTGCGCCGGGGCAAGGTGCGTCGCGCCAAGCTCTATTACCTGCGCGGCCGGCGCGGAAAGTCCGCCCGCATCGTCGAACGGCAGGAGCGCGCGGCCCCGGCGGCAACGAGCGGCGCCGCCGAAGAAGAGGCGGCAAAGTAACCGTCCTCCGCTCGATCATCCGGATCAGTCATGGCGCGCACGCGCCGCTGACGTCCTCGCCGTCATCGACCCGCCCAGAGGGCTTTCGAGGCAAGCCGCGCGCCATCGGCCAACGCCGCGAGCTTGGCCCATACCAGATCCTCGTGCAGGCGCGTGCCGAGCCCGCAATCGGTGCCGGCGACCACGTTCTCGCGCCCGACCGCAGCGGCGAAATTCCTGATCCGGTGCGCGATCAATTCGGGGTGCTCGACCAGATTGGTGGCGTGGCTGACCACGCCCGGCACGATGAACTTTCCTTCCGGCAATTTCACGTTCTTCCAGATCTCCCATTCGTGCTGATGACGCACATTGCCGGCCTCGAAACTGTAAGCCTGCGCGCGCACATCAAAAATCAAATCGACGACTTCCCCAAGCGGCAGGTCGTGGATGTGCGCGCCGTGCCAGGAGCCCCAACAGAAATGATGGCGCACGCGCTCCGCTGGGATGCCGGCAAGCGCATGATTGAGCGCTTCGATGCGCAGTTTCAGATACCGGCGGTAGGCGGGAATGTTTGGCTCCGGTTTGATCATGTCCCACGAGGTCACAAAGCCCGGATCGTCGATCTGCAGGATGAACCCGGCATCGACCACCGCGCGGTATTCCTCGCGCATGGCGTCGGCCAGCGCAAAGACGAACTCCTCGTCGGTCGCGTAGTACTCGTTGAAAATCTGATGATCGAGCCAGCCCGGCGCGAACACGCAGACGAACGCCTCCTCGACGCCGCCCGCGGCCTGCAGTGCGGACTTCAACACCTCGAGCTCGCGGCGGATCGCGTCGGTCGCGCGAGCCTTGAGCGGGCCCGTGACGACCATCTTGGCCGGTGGCGAAAAACGCGGTTGCTCGCCGGGCACGCAGAACATGGTGCCGACGCGATCCATGTCAGCGTACAGCTTCGGAAGCCGGTCGCGTTCGCGCGTGGCTTCCCGGCCGGAGCCGCGCTCACCCGGGCGCAGCGGCCGCGCCGTGACCCCGCCAAATTGCTGCGCGTAATAGTGGAAGTTCCGACCGTTCCAGAATTCGCCGTCGCCGACGCAGTCGATGCCGAGCTCGATCTGCTTGCCGATGACCGCGGCGACCTGTTGAATAAGATCAGTCTGAAGGGGCGCCACCGGCGGCAGCCGGCCGGCGTGGGTGGTTCTGATCGCGGCTTCGCTTCGTCGCATACCTTTGCATCCTCGTGACGAGCCGATCGTAGAGCCGACAGCGGCACAATTCCCACCTTTTCCTTCGGCCCGGCAGGCGCTAAAGGACGGCACGCCGGATACGCCAATACCGCACCGCGAGGAGCACGTTGGAATGGCCAAACCCCGCACCCTGTACGACAAAATCTGGGACGACCATCTGGTCGACGAGCAGCCGGACGGCACCTGCCTGATCTACATTGACCGCCATCTCGTGCACGAAGTCACGAGCCCGCAGGCGTTCGAGGGCCTGCGCCTGACCGGTCGCAAAGTGCGGGCGCCGGAGCGGACGCTCTGCGTGGTCGATCACAACGTGCCGACCACCGATCGCCGGCTGAAAAACCCGGACCCCGAAAGCGAGGCGCAGATCGCCTATTTGGCGGAAAACGCCAAATTGTTCGGCCTCGAGTATTTCGACGAGTTCGACAAGCGGCAGGGGATCGTCCACATCATCGGCCCCGAGCAGGGATTTACCCTGCCCGGCACCACGGTCGTGTGCGGCGACAGCCACACCGATACCCACGGCGCCTTCGGCGCGCTCGGCATGGGCATCGGCACTTCGGAAGTCGAGCACGTGCTGGCGACCCAGACGCTCATTCAGAAGAAGGCGAAGAACATGCGCGCGGTCGTCGACGGCAGGCTTCCGGACGGCGTCACCGCCAAGGACATCATCCTCGCCATTATTGGCGAGATCGGCACTGCCGGCGGCACCGGCTATGCGCTGGAATTTGCCGGCGAGGCAATCCGCGCGCTGTCGATGGAGGGGCGCATGACCATCTGCAACATGTCGGTCGAAGCCGGCGCCAAAGCCGGCTTCATTGCGCCCGACGAGAAGACCTACGCCTATCTGAAGGATCGCCCGAAGTCGCCCAAAGGCAAGGCCTGGGACGAAGCGCTGCGCTATTGGCAGACGCTGCATTCCGCGGACGGGGCGCATTTCGATCGCGAGATCAAACTCGATGCTGCCAGCTTGCCGCCGCTGGTGACCTGGGGCACCAATCCCGAGCAGGTCGTCTCGGTGACCGGACACGTGCCGCGGCTTAAAGACATTCCCGACGAACACAAGCGTGAGGCCGCCCGGCGCTCGCTCGCCTATATGGGGCTCAGCGGCGGCGAGAAGATTTCCGAGATTGCCATCGATCGCGTGTTCATCGGTTCGTGCACGAACGGGCGGATCGAGGATCTGCGCGCGGCCGCGAGGGTGGTGGATGGCAGGACGGTCAACGGCAACGTCAAGGCCATGATCGTGCCCGGCTCGGGGCTGGTCAAAGCCCAAGCCGAAGCCGAGGGGCTCGACCAGCTCTTCGTGAAAGCCGGCTTCGAATGGCGCGAGCCCGGGTGCTCGATGTGCCTTGCCATGAATCCGGACAAGCTGGCGCCAGGCGAGCGCTGCGCGTCCACCTCGAACCGCAATTTCGAGGGGCGACAAGGCTACAAGGGACGCACGCACCTCGTGTCGCCCGCCATGGCCGCGGCCGCCGCAATCACCGGGCATTTCGTCGATGTGCGGGAGTGGCGCTAGGTGTCATCGCGCGGCGATCGGACGACCACTGCGAACGTGATTGTCCGGGCGAGCGGGCCGCCATTCACCGGGAATGACGTTCATTGCCACTCCCACCAGCAGCGATATTGCGGGTAGAGCACCGTGCCGCTCGGCCGGTGTTGCAATTCGAGCCAGTCGGTGCAGCGCCGGCGGTAATGGAACGGCCGCGGCGTCACCACAATTCGCGGCCGCTCAAAGCGCACGGGCCGCCCGGTTGCCGGCCGTGGCTGCGCGGCGCTCAGCGTCTGCCCGCCCAAGGTCGCGACCACGACCATTGTGGCGAGACGAACGAACGACGTCGCCGACATGATCGCCTGGCCTTTGCGGTTGCGTGTCTTCCGTCGGGGGAACCTCCCGCATCGCGGCGCCCCGGTCAACTGCGGCCGAGACGCTGCAACCGGTTTTAATTCGGAATTGGCTTTGCGCACCGTTACCTTTGCGCACCGTTACGCGGACAAGCGCGACACGCAAATCCGCGCTACATACGCGCTCATGCCCGACCCTGGACCCGATCCGCTGGCTTGGCGACCGGTGAAGGCACCCTCGCTCGCCGCATTCGAAGTGCTCGCCGCCGAGGTTTTTCGCCGTTTGCCGCGGCGCTTTCGCGATCTGTGCGACAGCCTCGTGATCCGGGTTGACGATTTCCCCAGCCGCGAGGTGCTGCGGCTCATGCGTGCGGCAAGCCCGTTCGACCTCCTCGGCCTGTTTCACGGCGTCGGCCTGCCGTTCCGCTCGGAAAGCACATCCCTGCAGATGCCCAACATGATCTGGCTCTACCGGCGTCCGATTCTCAACTACTGGGCGGCCCACGACGAAACGCTCGGCGCCATCGTGCAGCATGTGCTGGTGCACGAAATCGGCCATCATTTCGGGCTGTCGGACGCCGACATGCACGCCATCGAGCGCGCGGCCAATTAGCCATGGAGGGAAACGGCGATGAGAATCGACGGCAGCTGTCATTGCGGCTTCATCACCATCGAAGGCGAAGCCGATCCGGACAAAACGCAGATCTGCCATTGCACCGATTGTCAGACCGGCACCGGCAGCGCCTTTCGCGTCTCCATCCCGGTCTCCGGTGCGACATTGAAGATGAGCGGACAGCCCTCGCTCTATCTGAAGACCACTGCGCAGAGCGGCCGGCCGCGCGTGCAGGCCTTCTGCCCCAGATGCGGCTCCCCGATTTATTCGACGACGCCGGGCGAGGGCGTGCAGCCGTCGTATACGGTGCGGGTTGGCATCCTGCGCCAGCGTGATCAACTCAATCCGCGCCGGCAGAACTGGTTCCGTTCGGCGCGCTCCTGGGTCGCTGAGCTCGGCGCCGTTCCCAGACACGACAAACAGGGCCCGGCCTGACGCACCCGCTCATGTGCTATAAGAGCGGCCGGTGGGTCCCCCACTCTGAATAACAGGCCAAGACGATGATCGTTACCGTTTTCCGCTCCCGCCTCAGGCCGGGGCTGCGCGACGAGTATGTGGCGCTGGCCAATCGCATGAACGAGCTCGCCAAGACCATGCCGGGCTACGTCTCGCATAAGGACTTCTTTGCTGAGGACGGCGAGCGGGTGGCAATCGTGGAGTTTGCCTGCGAAGAGGGCCAGCGCGCCTGGCGGACCAATGCCGAGCACCGAGCGGCGCAAAAGCTGGCGCGCGAGAGATACTACACCGAGTACCGCATTCAGGTTTGCCAGCTTGACCACGAATCGCGCTTCGCAGCCGCGGCCCCAGATGCCCCCACAGGTGTGGCGGAGACTTGACCGCCGCGCTGTGGCGCGCCATTTAGCGCCGTCGCAAAAGGGACCCGGCCATGGAGAAGTTTACTGTGCTCGAAGGCGTCGCGGCGCCGCTGAAGATGATCAATGTCGACACCGACATGATCATTCCCAAGCAGTACCTGAAGACGATCAAGCGCACCGGCCTCGGCAAGGGGTTGTTCGCCGAGCAGCGCTATCGCGAGGATGGCAGCGAGAATCCCGATTTCGTGCTCAACAAGCCCGCCTATCGCAACACGAAAATCCTGGTCGCCGGCGACAATTTCGGCTGCGGCTCCTCGCGCGAGCACGCGCCGTGGGCGCTGATGGACTTTGGCATCACCTGCGTGATCTCGACCTCGTTCGGCGACATTTTTTATAACAATTGCTTCAAGAACGGCGTCCTGCCGATCAAGGTGTCGCCCGACGATTTGGAAAAGTTGTTCGACGATGCCGAGCGCGGCGCCAATGCCACCCTCACCGTCGACCTTGAGAAACAGGAAATCCGCGGCCCCGATGGCGGCGTTGTCAAGTTCGAGATCGACCCGCACCGTAAGAAGTGCCTGCTCGAAGGCCTTGACGATATCGGGCTCACCATGGTCAAGGCCGACAAGATCGACAGTTTCGAGCAAAAGATCAATGCAGCGCGACCCTGGCTTTAGCGGGTTCGACCGCGCTTGCGACCGACGCGGGACACGGGATGGCCCTGGTGAACGCACCCATCGTCACCCTCATTGGCGGCCCCACGGTTTTGATCGAGGCGGGCGGGTTTCGCCTGCTCACCGATCCCACATTTGATGCGCCCGGCGAATACAGTTTGCCGTACGTCACCCTGAAGAAGACGTCCGGACCGGCGCTTCGCGCCGAGCAAGTCGGGTCCGTCGATGCCGTACTGCTCAGCCACGATCAACATGCCGACAATTTCGATTATTCCGGCAAGGCTTACGCGATGCAGGCCGCGCGTGTCTTGACGACCCTAGCGGGCGCGCAACGGCTCGGCGGGCCTGCCCTCGGACTCGCGCCGTGGCAAAGCACGATGCTCGCCAAGCCCCAGGGCGAGCGTGTGCGCGTCACCGCCACTCCGGCGCGGCATGGGCCGGCCGGCATCGAGCCATTATCGGGCGATGTGACCGGCTTCATGCTTGAATTCGGCGACCGGTCGCCGTCGATCTACATCACCGGCGACACCGTCTGGTTCGACGGGGTGAAAGAGGTCGCGCGCCGCTTCCAGCCTGGTCTGATCGTGCTGTTCGCCGGCGCGGCGCGCACGCGCGGGCCGTTCAACCTCACCATGAGCACCAACGACGCGATCGAGACCGCGCACGCCTTTCCGTACGCCGCGATCGTCCCGGTCCATTGTGAGGGCTGGGCGCACCTCACGCAGGATGCCGGCGATCTCGCGCAATCATTCGCCGCGCTTGGCTTTGCGGCGCAGCTGCATACGCCGAAGCCCGGAATTCCGACGCGAGTCGAGCCCGTTCAAGTTGGTTCGATATGGACGACGTCGTAGAGCGAGGGCTCGATCTGCTGCGCCAGCTCGCCGAGCCGCGACCATTTTTTGCGGAACTCCGGCGCGTGATGGGCGGCGGCAAGCCGCTGCGGATCGGTCCACTGTATGTAGTTGACCACGTGGCTGCCGTCCTTGCTGCGGTGCAGGTTGACTGACACGAAGCCGGGCTGCGTCGCCATGAAGCGGGCACGGTCGCGCATCAGGTTCAAAACCTCCTCCTCGTTGCCGGGATCGAGCTTCACGGTGGTAATTTGCGTGCATACGCCATTGCTGTCATCGATCTTGGACATAGATGCATCCTTCAGTTTCCCAAGCGGATAACGCAGCGCCGAAAATCGAGTTTCGCCAATGCAATCGCCTAGCCTTGCCGCTATAAACGGCCGGCCCAAGAACGACATGAGCGCCGGCGACCTGAGCGCCGGCACTATCGCTGCGGCCAATCCCGCCATTTCGGTGAAAAATCTTTGCAAAACCTATGCGTCCGGGTTCCAGGCGCTCAAGGACATCAATCTCGATATCCGCCACGGCGAGATTTTCGCCCTGCTCGGCCCCAACGGCGCCGGCAAGACCACCCTCATCGGCATTATCTGCGGCATCGTGAAGCCGACGAGCGGCAGGGTGATGGTCGACGGCTACGACATCATCGCTCAGTACCGGGCGGCGCGCTCGCTGATCGGCCTGGTGCCGCAGGAGCTGACCACCGACGCGTTCGAGAAGCCGCCGGCGACCTTGCGCTTTTCCCGCGGCCTGTTCGGCAAGCCGCCGAACCCGGCCTACATCGAGAAGGTGCTGCGCCAGCTTTCGCTCTGGGACAAGAAGGACGCTATGATCCGCATGCTCTCGGGCGGTATGAAGCGGCGGCTGATGATCGCCAAAGCGCTGGCGCACGAACCGCGCATCCTTTTTCTCGACGAGCCCAGCGCGGGCGTCGACGTCGAGCTGCGCAAAGACATGTGGCAGCTGGTGCGCGAATTGCGCGCCTCCGGCGTCACCATCATCCTGACCACCCACTATATCGAGGAAGCCGAGGACATGGCCGACCGCGTCGGCGTCATCAATCACGGCGAACTGATCCTGGTTGAGGAGAAGGTGGAGCTGATGCGCAAGCTCGGCCGCAAGCAGTTGACGCTGGATCTGCGCGAGCGGCTCGAGCGCCTGCCGCCGAGCCTCGCCGTACACAATCTGCGGCTTGCCGCGGACGGCAGCCAGCTCGTCTACGAGTACGACACCAAGAGCGAACACACCGGGATCACCGCCTTGCTCGACGATATTGCCCGCGCCGGTATCCGCTTTAAGGACCTGCAAACGACGCAGAGCTCGCTCGAAGACATTTTCGTCAACCTAGTCAAGGGACGGCCATGAATCGGCGATTGAACGCGATCAGCGGCGCGGCGGTGAGCGCGCGCACGCCACCCTCGCTCAATGTGCCCGGGGTTCGCGCGATCTACGTCTACGAAATGGCGCGTACCGCACGCACGCTGTTCCAAAGCATCGTGTCCCCGGTGATCTCGACCTCGCTCTATTTCGTCGTGTTCGGCGCGGCGATCGGCTCGCGCATTTCGCACGTCGACGGCGTTCCCTATGGTTCCTTCATTGTGCCCGGCCTGATCATGCTCACCCTGCTCAATCAGAGCGTGACCAACGCGTCGTTCGGCATTTACTTTCCGCGCTTCGTCGGCACCATCTACGAAATTCTCTCGGCGCCGATTTCGCCGTTCGAGATCGTGCTCGGTTATGTCGGCGCCGCCGCGAGCAAGTCGATCATTCTCGGCTTGATCATCCTGGCGACGTCCACCCTGTTCGTGCCGGTGCAGATCCAGCACCCACTGTGGATGCTCGCGTTCCTGGTGCTCACCGCCTTGAGCTTCAGCCTGCTCGGCTTCATTCTCGGCATCTGGGCCGAAGGCTTTGAAAAGCTGCAGATCGTGCCGCTTCTGATCATCACGCCGCTGACCTTTTTGGGCGGCACCTTCTATCCTACAAACGTGTTGCCGCAGCCCTGGCGGACCCTCACCTTGTTCAATCCGATCGTCTACCTGATCAGCGGCTTCCGCTGGAGCTTCTTCAATATCGCCGATGTCAATGTCAAGGTGAGCCTGGCAATGACACTCCTGTTCCTCGGCATCTGTCTCGTCATCGTCGCGTGGTTCTTCAAGACCGGTTACCGGCTGAAGAATTGAGCTCGCCCCGATTATGCATTGCCGAAAGCCGCCTCGCGGCGCGGCGAAGAACTGGCTGGGGCTGACCCTTAGGAATTAGCGGCTTTGGCGGTCGGCGGCGCGACCGCGCGCGCTCGCTGCGCGATCGTGTCGGCGATGGCGACGGTGCGTCGCGCCATCTCCGCGTGCAGGCGCTCGACCATGCGGCCTTCGATCTGGATGACGCCCTTGCCCTGGTTCTCCGGCAGGTCAAAGGCGGCGATGATTTTGCGCGCCGCCTCCACCTCCTCGGGCGCCGGCGAGAACGCGGCGTTGCACGCTTCGATCTGCTTTGGATGAATGAGGGTTTTGCCGTCAAACCCGAGGTCGCGGGCCTGGCGGCACTCCTCAGCGAAACCCTCGGCATTGCCGAGGTCGTTGTAGACGCCGTCGAGGATATCGAGGCCAAAGGCGCGCGCAGCGGCGATGCAGGTCGTCAGCCATGGCAGCATCGGCAGACGGCCAGGCACGATGCGCGCCCGCGAGTCCTTGGCGAGATCATTGGTGCCCATGACGAAGCCGGAAAGCCGCGTCTCCGAATCGAGCGCCGCCGCGGCAATTTCGCGGACGCTGATCATGGCCAGCGGCGTCTCCATCATCGCCCATACCCGGATGTGCGGGTCGGTGCCCATGTCGACGATGCGCGCCGCCAGATCCTGCAGCTGGTGCGGATCGGATATTTTCGGCACCAGCACTGCATCCGGCCGGCAGTCGGCAATGGCATGCAGATCGTCCACCCACCAGCGGGTGTCGAGGCCGTTGATCCGCACCAAGACCTCGCGGTCGCCGAACCCGGCCTTCTGCAGCGCTTTCCTGACCAGGTCGCGCGCCATGCCCTTGGCGTCCGGCGCCACCGCGTCTTCAAGGTCGAGGATGAAGCCGTCGGCCGGCAATTCGCGGGCTTTTTCCAGCGCGCGCGCGTTCGATCCCGGCATGTAAAGCATGCTGCGCCGCGGCCGAACGGTCATCGCATTTGTCCCATTTCACCGACCCCAAGCTAATGATGGTTTAGCATGCTTCGTGCCACGGCGGCCGCTGTGGCGCGAGGTGCTGTGGCGCGAAGTGCTGTGGCGCGAAGTGTCGATCAGGCCGGGCGCGCGGCCGTCCGCGGCGACGTCTGCCTTCACGCGGGGACAGCCAATCACGCCGCCTTCTGCTTGGCGGTAATCAGCTTGCGGTTGACCAGGCATTCGGCGATCTGCACCGCGTTGAGCGCCGCGCCCTTGCGCAGATTGTCCGACACGATCCACAGGGAAAGGCCGTTCTCCACGGTCGCGTCCTCGCGGATGCGGCTGATATAGGTCGCGTCCTCGCCGGCGGCCTCATAGGGTGTGACGTAGCCGCCGGGCTCGTGCGAGTCGATCACCAGGCACCCGGGCGCCGAATGCAGGATTTCGCGCGCCTCCTCGGCACTGATCGGGTTTTCGAACTCGATATTGACTGCTTCCGAATGGCTGATGAAGACCGGCACGCGCACGCAGGTCGCGGTCAGCTTGATCTTCGGGTCGAGAATCTTTTTGGTCTCGACCACCATCTTCCATTCCTCTTTGGTGTAGCCGTCGTCCATGAACACGTCAATGTGCGGAATGAGATTGAAGGCGATGCGCTTGGGAAATTCCTTGGCCACGATTTCGTCGATCTGAAAGACCGCCTTGGTCTGCGTGAACAGCTCGTCCATCGCCTGCTTGCCGGCGCCCGAGACCGACTGATAGGTCGCGACCACCACTCGCTTGATCCTGGCGCGGTCGTGCAGCGGCTTGAGGGCGACGACGAGTTGCGCCGTCGAGCAGTTGGGATTGGCGATGATGCCGCGCTTGCGAAAGCCGGCAACCGCCTCAGCATTCACCTCGGGTACGATCAGCGGCACGTCGGCGGCGTAACGCCAGCATGACGAGTTGTCGATCACCACAGCGCCGGCGGCAGCGATCCGCGGCGACCACTCCCTGGAGACCGCCGAGCCGGCCGACATCAGGCAAATGTCGGTTGCGGAGAAATCGTGGTGCTCGAGCGCCTTGACCTTGAGCACCCGCTCGCCGAACGACACTTCGACGCCCTGGCTCTTGCGCGAGGCGAGCGCGACCACCTCGTCCGCCGCGAACGATCGCTCGGCCAAGATATCGAGCATTTCACGCCCGACATTGCCGGTAGCGCCGACGACCGCCACGTTGTAACCCATCGGTAGCTCTCCTCGAAACTGGCATATCCCGCCGGCGTCGAAACGCGGCGAAGCCGCCTCTGTAGGCGAGAACCGCACATATGACAACCGCCGACGAGCGAAGGGGCAGCGCAGACGGCGTTTACGATCGTGCTGTTCCACACCGCCAAATGGGGTTAGATTGGCGGCAAGGGAAAGCGAGGCGACATGCGCACATTTTTAACGATCGTGGCGACACTTACGGCCTTCGCCGTATTGCCAATCGCGACCCATGCGGCGCCGAGACGGCATCCGCGCACCGCTGACCAGCCGGGCCGCACCGTCGTGCAGCCCACGCGCACGATCATTCACAATCCCAACGGGACCACGACGATCATCGTGCATCCCAGACGCTCCTACCTCGATCCGGGGACCGAGGTCTCTGTGGGCGCCGGCAGCTACCGCGATTACATGCTGCCGCCCGGTGGCGATCCCGGCCGGCCCTACTGGTTCTATGGGCCCGATTCGACGTCAGGCCCCGCCGCCGGCGGCTATATGATTGGTCTTCCGTACTATCTGCCGGGGTTCAATCCCAATACGCCGTTCTGACTGATCGATCCGGGATGAGGTCTTCGGTTTAGAGTGCCGTCATTGCCCCGGTTGCTGGCGCCCGCTCTACGCGTTCGCCGCAAGCCGCTCCATCTCGCCGACGATCGCCGCGCCCATCTCGGCGGTGCGCACGATCGTGCAACCTTCCGCCTTGATGTCGGCCGTGCGCAATCCCTTAGCAAGCGTCGCGGCGATCGCCGCATCGAGCATGTCAGCCTCGCGGCCCATGTTGAACGAGTAGCGCATCGCCATGCCAAACGAGGCGAGCATGGCGATCGGGTTGGCCATTCCCTTGCCGGCGATGTCGGGCGCCGAGCCGTGCACCGGTTCATACAGGGCCTTGCGCCGCTTGGCCTTGGCGTCGATTTCGCCGAGCGAGGCCGACGGCAGCATGCCGAGCGAGCCGGTGAGCATCGCCGCCACATCGGAGAGCATGTCGCCGAACAGATTGTCGGTCACAATGACATCGAACTGTTTCGGTCGACGCACGAGTTGCATGCCGCCGGCGTCCGCCAGCATGTGCTCGAGCTGCACGTCCGGGTATTCGCGCTCGTGCACCTGCTCGACCACCTCATGCCAGAGCACGCCGGTCTTCATCACATTGCGCTTCTCCATCGAGGTGACTTTGTTGCGCCGCTTGTGCGCGAGCTCGAAGCCGACGCGGGCGATGCGCTCGATCTCGTAGGTGTCGTAGAGCTGCGTATCGATCGCGCGCTTCTGGCCGTTGCCAAGATCGGTGATGGTTTTCGGCTCGCCGAAATAGACGCCGCCGGTCAGTTCGCGCAGGATAATGATATCGAGCCCTTCGATCGCCTCGCGCTTGAGGCTTGAGGAATCCGCCAGCGCCGGATAGCAGATCGCTGGCCGGATATTGGCGAATAGGCCCAATTCTTTGCGCAGACGCAGGAGCCCGGCTTCGGGCCGCGCCTCGTAAGGCACCTTGTCCCATTTCGGACCACCGACCGCCCCGAAGATCACGGCGTCCGCGGCATGCGCTTTCGCCATGGTCTGTTCGGTGATCGCGACCTGATGGGCGTCATAGCAGGCGCCCCCGACCAGCCCCTCCTCGGTCTCGAAGCTGGCAATTGCCGCCTTGGCGAGAAAATCGAGGAGCCGTTTCACCTCGGCGATGACTTCCGGCCCGATGCCGTCACCGGGGAGGAGGAGGAGCTTATAATTCGGCATGGTCGTGCCTTCCGACGACAAGGGGATGCACAAGCGGGCGCAGTGCTAGTCCGCGGGGCAGCCAATGGCAACCGTGGTTGAACTCAGTTGTTATGTCGTGGAGGCGGTCCTAGCCTCAATCGCGGAGGCGCTCACGTGCCAGAACGGCGATCTCGCGTGGTCATTCTCGGCGCCGGCTTCGGCGGGCTGCAGGCCGCCATCAGGTTGAGCCGCGCCCCGGTAGAGCTCACGATCATCGACAGGCAGAATTACCATTGCTTCCAGCCGCTCCTCTATCAGGTGGCGACCGCTGCCTTGTCGCCCGCCGACGTCGCCTGGCCGATTCGGCATATTCTGCGCCGGCAGCAGAATGCCGTCGTTTTCATGGAGGAAGTCACCGGCATCGACCCGTCCAAAGGGCTGGTTCGCACCACCGGCGCGCAGGTCGGCTTCGATTTTTTGGTGATCGCGACGGGCGCGACCCATTCGTATTTCGGCCGCGACGAATGGGAGGCGTTTGCGCCGGGATTAAAGCGCATCGAGGATGCCACCCGCATCCGCCGCCGCATTCTTTCAGCCTTCGAGCGGGCGGAGATCGCGGGCGACCAAAGCGGAAGCCGGCAGCTGCTCACCTTCGTCATTGTCGGCGGCGGCCCCACTGGCGTCGAACTCGCCGGCGCCATCGCCGAGGTGGCGCGGCAGACGCTCGCGCGCGACTTCCGCCGCATCGACCCGCGCCTGTCGCGGATCGTGCTGATCGAAGCCGGACCGCGGATCTTGCCAGCTTTCTCGCAAGAACATTCCGCTTATGCGCATACCATGCTGACGCGGATGGGGGTCGAAGTCATGGTGTCGACTCGCGTGACCAATTGCGACGAGCGCGGCGTCGATCTAGACGCCGGCCGTATCGACGCGGGCTGCGTCATCTGGGCGGCGGGGGTGGTCGCCTCTCCTGCCGCGCAATGGCTTGCAGCCCAGCGCGATCGCGCCGGCCGCGTGATCGTCAATCCCGACCTGTCGCTGCCGGGACACGACAACATCTTCGTCGTCGGCGACACCGCGTCGGTGCGCAACCCGGACGGCAAGCCGGTGCCCGGCCTCGCGCCGGCCGCCAAGCAAATGGGCGATTATGTGGCCCGGCTGATTGCAGCCCGGATTGCCGGGCGCACGCTGCCTGCCTTCCGCTATCACGATCAGGGGGCGCTGGCGACGATCGGCCGACGCGCCGCCATCGTCGAATTGGGCCCCATTCAGCTTAAAGGTTTTATCGGCTGGGGGTTCTGGAGCATCGTGCACATTTATTTCTTGATCGGATTGCGCAATCGCTTCGTCGTCGCCGTGACGTGGCTGTGGAGCTACATCACGTTCCAGCGCGGCGCCCGGCTGATCACGCAATCGCCGCCGCCATCGCAAACCTAGAGCGACAACAACGTTGGCAACAAGGCGGCCGCCCGCGATCAGAGCCCGCTAAACCAGTTGTAGCCCTGGTTCTCCCAATAGCCACCGGCATCGTTGTTCTGCACCCACATGGCCGTAACATATTTGGGATTTTTAAAGCCGAGCTTGGTCGGGATACGGATTCTGAGCGGATAGCCATAGGTGGTCGACAGAACCTGGTGATCGAATTTGAGCGTCAATTGCGTCTGCGGATGCAGCGCGGTTGGCATGTCGATCGTGTTCGAATAGCCCTCGGCGCACTGAAACCACACATACTTGGCCGTGGTATCCGCGCCGATCCGTGCGAGAAAGTCCGACAATCTGGCGCCCTGCCAGGAGCCGATCGCGCTCCAGCCCTCGACGCAGACCAAGCGGGTGATCTGCGAGGATTCCGGCAGCTTGTAGAGCTCGGCAAGCGTCCACGGCTTTTTGTTGTCGACAAGGCCGCCGATCTCAAGCTGGTATTTGTCGCCGTCGATCACCGGCGCTTCGTCCTCCGCATAATATCCATTGAACGGAAACGGCCGCGTCACGTCGGCTTCGCTGTAGGTGGGCGCCGAGACATGCGGATTGAACAACCGCGCCTGCACCCAATCATTGAAGGCCGAGATGACGCGCAGCGCCTTCTCCGACGTGTCGCCGTCGATAATGTCGCAGCCGGTCAGCGTGGCGAGCGCTCCGACGCTCGCGACGCCGCGCAAGAACGCGCGCCGCGACCGCGCCGGCAGCAACTTCGCCGCATCGTTGATCAACAGCTTGGCATCGACGCCGGGCAGAGCTTTGCGCGCACGAGCCATCGCTCTCTCCTGTCTCGTTCAGCGGCCGAAAATCATCGCCCGCAGGCTCCGCGGCACAATGAGCGCCAGCGCGACGTGGACGGCGACAAAGCCGACAATCGCGGTCATCGCCGCGAAGTGCACGTAGCGGGCGGTATCGTAGCCGCCGAAAAAAGCCGTCACCCACCAGAACTGAATCGGCTTCCAGATCGACAGACCGGACAGCACGATGACAATTCCGGCAAGCAGCACGCCGGCATAGAGGAGCTTCTGCACGGCGTTGTAAGCCGACGGATCGTCGTGCGAGAGCCGGCCGCGCAAAGCGGCGACACAATCGCGCAGCACCGCGCGCGGACGGATCGGCAATAGCTTTTGCCGGAAGCGTCCGGTCAAAATGCCGAGACTCACATAGACGAGGCCGTTGACGACGAGGAGCCACATCGCGGCGAAGTGCCACAGCAGTGCGCCGGCCAGCCAATTGCCCAGCGCGACCTGCGACGGAAACACGAACCCGAACAGCGGCGAGGCATCGTAGATCTGCCAGCCCGAGCCGATCATCATCGCCATCGCCAGCACGTTGATCCAATGGGTCACGCGCACCCATGCGGGATGAATGAGCGGCGCCTGCGACCGCGCCGGCTGCGGCGCTGCATCGGATGCAACGGGTTTGCTCACAACTTCAACCGACATGCGATCCGTCCGCTCCGGGCGCGAGATGTATAGCAAACCGCCCCTCGCCAAGTGCTCACATTGTTGTCAGGGGCGCTGTGATGCAGCGACGAAAGGAACCACAGGCCTGCGCCGGCTTCGCGCCCGGATCGCAAACGCGCCGCTTCCCCGGCCGCCGGCACTGGGCTAAAAGCGCCGCCGTTCGAGCGGTTGCAGCGGGATTGAGCGATGGGCAAGACCAGTCAGGGTAATTATTTTGAGGATTTTCGCATCGGCCAGGTGATCACCCATGCCACGCCGCGCACGGTGAGCGTCGGCGACGTGGCGCTCTATGGGAGCTTGTTCGGTCCGCGATTTGCGGTGCAGTCCTCCGACGAGTTCGCCAAGGTGATCGGCTATCCGCGCGCGCCGGTCGATGACCTCCTGGTTTTCCACATCATCTTCGGCAAGACCGTCCCTGACGTGTCACTCAACGCAGTGGCCAATCTGGGCTATGCCGGCTGCTATTTCCGCAAGCCGGTCTATCCGGGCGATACGCTCACCGCGCTCTCGGAGGTGATCGGGCTTAAGGAAAATTCGAGCCGCAAAACCGGCATCGTGTATGTGCGCACCACCGGCTACAAGCAGGACGGCGCGCCGATCCTCGAATACGTGCGCTGGGTGATGGTGCGCAAAGCCGACGAGGCCGCGCCGGCACCCGGCGATCACGTGCCGCGGCTGCCGACCGTGCTCGATCCCAAGGTTTTGGGCGAGGCCGCTCCGCCGCTCGACATTTCGGCCTACGATTTCGCGCTTGCCGGTAGCCCGGACCGGTTCGGCGATTATCAGGTGGGCGAGCGGATCGATCACTTCGACGGCATCACCGTAGAAGAGGCCGAGCACATGATGGCCACCCGGCTCTATCAGAACACGGCGCGCATCCATTTCAACCAATACGTCGAAGGCAAAGGCCGCTTCGGCCGCCGGCTGATCTATGGCGGTCACGTGATTTCGCTGGCGCGCACACTGTCTTTCAACGGCCTGGCCAATGCTTTCCACGTGGCGGCGATCAATGGCGGCCGCCATGTCGCGCCGTTATTTGCCGGCGGCACCGTATTCGCCTGGTCGGAAGTGCTCGCCAAATCCGAGCTGCCGGGCCGCGGCGACCTCGGCGCGCTGCGGCTGCGCACGGTCGCGACCAAGGACCGGCCCTGCGCCGACTTCCCGCTCAAGGTTGGCGAGGAGGACGACCCTGCGGTGATCCTCGATTTGGATTATTGGGCGCTGATCCCGCGATGAGCGCCGCGCTTTGCCGGAAGGGTCTTTGATCGCAAATGTTCGACCAACCGTCGCGCATAGAGCGGTAGTTCATCCAGTTTGCGGGTGCAGATCGTCAATTCGCGCATCGCCCAGGCGTCGGCAAGCGGCACCACGGCGATCGCCATGGTTTTTTGCACGCGCCGCGCGGTGCTTTGCGGCACGATGCCGATGCCGACATTGCATTCGACCAGCCGGCACACCGCATCGAACGAGCGCAATTGGACGCGCAGCCGCAACGGCCGGCCGATGCGCACGGCTTTGGCGGCGAGGAAGCGCTGCAGCGCGCTCGAGCGATCAAGCCCCACGAAGTCGCGCTCAAGCACCTCTTCGAAGGCGATTTTGCCCCGGGCGGCGAGCGCGTGGCCGCGCGCGACCACCAGCACGAAGCGATCGCGGCGGAACGGGTAGGTTTCAAGCGCGCCCGCGTCGACAGTTCCGGCGACGATGCCGAGATCGGCGACGCCTTCGGCGATCAGCCCGACAATCTCGTCGCTCAGGCGTTCTTCCAGGTCGACGCTGACGTTCGGGTGTGCGCCCAAGAAGGAGCTGAGCGCCTCCGGCAGGAACTCGGTCAGCGCGTTGGTGTTGGACAGGACCCGCACCTGGCCCGCGAGGCCGCCCCCATAGGCGCCGAGATCCTCGTGCAGCCGCTCGGCCTGGCGCAGGATGGCGCGTGCATGCTGCAGCAGCGTGCGCCCGGCTTGGGTGGGCGCGACCCCGGCGCGTCCGCGCGTGAGCAACGGCACGCCCAACGCCAGCTCCATATTGCGCACGCGCGTCGAGGCGGCGGCAAGCGCCAAATGCGCGCGCTCCGCACCGCGGGTAATGCTGCCCGCCTCCACCACGTGGCGAAACAGACTCAGATCGGTCAGATCGAAACGCACCGGTTAGCCTTCGTGTCCAACGAATCCTGCCTTTGCAAAATGCTGCTTGCATCAAGATAATTCAACACCATCATTTCGCATAGAACGAAGTCCCCGCCGCAGGGCTGCGCGTGAGGTTCAGCTCCGATTGCGGCAGGCGCACAGATTGGATAGGAACGGGCTTTCGGCTCGACCGCCGCTGTCGAGCGCTCACGGATGAATTCAATGGCCGAAATGCATTCGTTGGAAAGGCCGGCCCGCGCCGCACGGCCGCTATCGCCGCATCTGCAAATCTTCCGGCCGATTCTGACCATGGTGATGTCGATCGTCCATCGCATCACCGGAATCGCACTTTACTTCGGCACCATCCTGCTGGCCTGGTTCCTGATGGCCGCTTCGGGCCCGAACGGCTACGCCAAATTCGAGTGGTATATCAGCACGTGGATCGGCGAATTCATTCTGTTCGGCGTCACCTGGGCACTGTTCCACCACATGCTCGGCGGCATCCGCCATTTGATCTGGGACACCGGTCACGGTTTTGGCCAGAACGAGCGCGAGTGGCTCGCCGCGGCGACCTTAATCGGCTCGATCTTCCTCACCATCGTTGTGTGGATCATCGGTCTTTTGACCATCGGAGGGCCGGCATGAGCGCCCCGGCCCATTTCCGCACGCCGCTCGCGCGTGTGCGTTTTCGCGGCGCGGCGCACTCGGGAACGCATGCCTTCTGGCTGCAGCGGGTGACCTCGGTAGCGAGCATCCCGTTGACCGTCATGGCTATCGTCATCGTGATGATGCTGCTCGGGCGTAATCAGGCCGCCGCCGCACAAATTCTCGGATCGCCCTTGGTGGCGATCATCATGTTGCTTTTCGTCATCTGCAACGTTGTCCATATGCGGATCGGCATGCAGGTGGTCATCGAGGACTACGTACACGACGACAACGCCAAGCTGGCGCTCCTGGTCGGCAATACCTGCTTCTCGTGGGCGGTTGGTCTGATCGCGGTCTACGCGATCTTGAAGCTCTCCTTCGGGTTATGACAATGGCAGGGAACGGATCGAACGGCGCGGCGCCTTCCATTAACGGCCGCGCCTACCAAATCGAAGATCACGTCTACGACGTCGTCGTGGTCGGCGCCGGCGGTTCAGGGCTGCGCGCGGTGGTCGGCTGCAGCGAGGCGGGCTTGCGCACCGCCTGCATCACCAAAGTGTTTCCGACGCGCTCGCACACGGTGGCGGCGCAGGGCGGTATCGCCGCGGCGCTCGGCAATATGGCCGAGGACGACTGGCGCTGGCACATGTACGACACCGTCAAGGGATCGGACTGGCTCGGCGATCAGGACGCGATCGAATATCTGTGCCGCAACGCACCGGAAGCCGTGTACGAACTGGAACATTGGGGATTGCCGTTCTCGCGCCGCGAGCAAGACGGCAAGATCTATCAGCGCCCGTTCGGCGGCATGACCACTCATTACGGCAAGGGCACCGCGCAGCGCACCTGCGCTGCGGCCGACCGCACCGGCCACGCCATGCTGCACACCATGTACGGCCAGGCGCTGCGCCATTCGGGCGAGTTTTTCATCGAATATTTCGCCCTCGACCTGATCATGGACGAGGAGGGCCGCTGCCGCGGTGTGATTGCGCTCAATCTCGACGACGGCTCGATCCATCGCTTCGCCGCGCAGGTGACGATCCTGGCGACCGGCGGCTATGGTCGCATCTACGCCTCCTGCACCGGCGCGCATACCCAGACCGGCGACGGCAACGCCATGGTGCTGCGTGCAGGCCTGCCGCTCCAGGACATGGAGTTCGTCCAGTTCCACCCCACCGGCATCTACGGCTCGGGCTGCCTGATCACCGAAGGCGCCCGCGGCGAGGGCGCCTATCTGGCCAATGCGCTGGGCGAGCGTTTTATGGAGCGTTACGCGCCCTCAGCGAAGGACCTCGCCTCCCGCGACGTGGTCTCGCGGGCCATGACCATCGAGATTCGCGAAGGGCGCGGCGTGGGACCGAAGAAGGACCACATCCTCCTGCATCTCGATCATCTCGATCCCAAAATTCTCGCCGAGCGGTTGCCGGGCATCACCGAGTCCGCGCGCATTTTCGCCGGCGTCGATCTTGCCCGCGAGCCGGTGCCGATTATTCCGACGGTGCACTACAATATGGGCGGCGTCGCCACGAATTATCACGGTGAAGCGATGACCAAACGGGGCGGCAACCCCGACCACGTGGTCCCCGGCCTGATGGCGCTCGGCGAAGCGGCATGCGTGTCGGTGCATGGCGCCAACCGGCTCGGCTCCAATTCGCTCATCGACCTCGTCGTGTTCGGCCGCGCCGCGGCTTTGCGCTGCGGCGAGCTGCTCACGCCGAACGACAAGCAGCCGCCGTTGCCGAAGGATTCGGTCGAGCAGCCGCTCGCGCGGCTCGACAAATTCCGCTACGCCGCGGGCGGCACGCCGACCGCGCGGCTGCGCGCCAAGATGCAAGAGGTGATGCAGAACAATTGCGCGGTTTTTCGCACCGGCGAGGTGCTACAGGAGGGCTCAAAGCTCATTCACGAAGTCTTCGCCGGCGTTGGCGACGCGCGCGTATCCGACCGCTCGCTCGTTTGGAATTCCGATCTCGTCGAGACGCTCGAATTCGCCAACATGATCGAGCAGGCCGTGGTCACCATGGATTCTGCGGTCAATCGCACCGAGAGCCGCGGCGCCCACGCACGCGAGGACTTCCCCGAGCGCGACGACAAGAATTGGATGAAACATACGCTGGCCTGGCTCGATACCGAGAACGGCAAGGTGATTGTCGACTACCGGCCGGTGCACACCTACACGCTGACCAACGACGTATCCTACATCGAGCCGGCCAAGCGCGTTTATTGAGGTAAAGGCAATTCCATGGCGGAGTTCACGCTGCCCAAAAATTCGAAGGTAACCGAAGGTCGGGCCTGGCCGCACCCGGCGAAGGCCGAGGCCGAACGCGAATACCGCATCTATCGCTGGAATCCGGAGGACGGGCGCAATCCGCGCATCGACACCTATTACGTCGACACCGGCGATTGTGGCCCGATGGTGCTGGACGGGCTCATCTGGATCAAGAACAATATCGACGCCACTCTGACCTTTCGCCGCTCGTGCCGCGAAGGCATCTGCGGCTCCTGTGCGATGAACATCGACGGCCTCAACACGCTCGCCTGCACCCAGGCGACGCGCGACATCAAGGGACCGGTTCGCATCTATCCGTTGCCGCATATGCCGGTGGTCAAGGACCTCGTACCCGACCTCACCAATTTCTACGCCCAGCATGCCTCGATCCAGCCGTGGCTACAGACGGTCTCACCGACGCCGCAGAAGGAATGGCGACAGAGCCACGCCGACCGGCAACAGCTCGACGGGCTTTACGAGTGCATCCTGTGCGCCTGCTGCTCAACCGCCTGTCCGAGCTATTGGTGGAATTCCGAACGCTTTCTCGGCCCCGCCGCGCTGTTGCAGGCGCACCGCTGGATCATGGATTCGCGCGACGAGGCGACTGGCGAGCGGCTCGACAATCTGGAAGACCCGTTCCGCCTGTACCGCTGCCACACGATCATGAATTGCGCCAGGGTCTGCCCCAAGCAACTCAACCCGGCCAAGGCAATCGCCGAGATCAAGCGCATGCTGGTCGAACGGCTGGTGTGAAGGTCTGCCCCGCCAAGTCACCCCCGCCAAGTCACCCCCGCCAAGTCACCAGCCAAGCGCTGACACGCTCTGGCTAAAGCACTAAAGCGCAAGTCTGGCAGAGCCGCGACAGCGGCAAGTGCCGCAATCCATGCTCATCGCCACGCAGAAAGTCGAGGTGATGCCCGATCACGCCGCGGCGGCGGTCTCCAAATCGACCGACACGAGGTGCTGAGGGGCCCGACGACGAACGTTTGCGTACTGCGCGTCCAGCCGCTGGCCGCCGACTATGGGACGGGCCGTCGAGCACCGCTGTCGCATCTTCGAGTTTGTCAAGACGAGGCGCACCGGCGCGAAGCCAATCCTGGGCGAGGATCGCGCAAAGACATTGCTCGCTCGTGAGCCAAATTGCAGCCGCACGCCTGTGCACGCCGCACGTCGCATTCACGGCCAAGGAGCGCGCGACAGGGGTTTTACCGCGCCGCGCTCGCGCGACAACGGCGCGCCCGAATGGCCTGTCATGCGAACTATTGCGCGCCCTCGTGCTCGACCCCGAGGGCCACAACGTGGTGGTCTAGCATGTGCCGGCGTAAGCCGGCGGTGCCCCCAGCCGCCTATAGCTTCAGCTTGCGCCGTCGCTGTCCCAGCGTGCGAAGCCGCAGCGCGTTGAGCCGAATAAAGCCCGCCGCGTCGCGCTGATCGTAGGCGACTTTGCCTTCCTCGAAGGTCACAAGGTCCTGGTCATAGAGCGAATATGGGCTTTCGCGGCCGACCACGGTGACGCTGCCTTTGAACAGCTTGAGCCGCACCCGGCCGCTGACGAATTTCTGGCTGAGATCGACCGCCGCCTGCAGCATTTCGCGCTCCGGTGCGAACCAGAAGCCGTTATAGATCAGCTCGGCATATTTCGGCATCAGTTCGTCCTTCAGATGCGCCGCGCCGCGGTCGAGCGTGATCGATTCGATGCCGCGATGAGCAGCGAGCAGAATCGTTCCGCCGGGCGTCTCATACATGCCGCGCGATTTCATGCCGACAAAACGGTTCTCGACAAGATCGAGGCGACCGACACCGTGGCGGCGGCCAAGGATGTTGAGTTGCGCCAGCAATTCTGCCGGCCGTAGTTTCTTGCCGTCGATTCCAACCGGATCGCCGCGCCCGAAATCGATTATGACGTAATCCGGCTCGTCCGGGGCTGCCCCGGGATCGTCGGTGCGCGAATAGACGTAATCAGGCACTTCCCGGGCCGGATTTTCCAAAACCTTGCCCTCCGAAGAGGTGTGCAAAAGGTTGGCGTCGGTCGAGAACGGCGCCTCGCCGCGTTTGTCCTTGGCGATCGGGATCTGATTGTGCTCGGCAAAGGCGATCAGCTGCTCGCGCGAGCGGAATTCCCATTCGCGCCAGGGCGCGATGACTTTCACGTCCGGCTTGAGCGCGTAATAAGAAAGCTCGAAGCGCACCTGGTCGTTGCCCTTGCCGGTGGCGCCGTGAGCCACAGCATCGGCGCCGACCTTTTCGGCGATCTCGATCTGCTTCTTGGCGATCAGCGGACGAGCGATCGAGGTGCCGAGCAGATACTGCCCCTCGTACAGCGCGTTGGCGCGAAACATCGGGAACACGTAATCGCGCACGAACTCTTCGCGCAAATCCTCAATGAAAATATTTTGCGGCTTGATGCCGAGGGTGAGCGCCTTCGCCCGCGCCGGCTCAAGTTCGTCGCCCTGGCCGAGATCGGCCGTAAAGGTCACGACCTCGCACCCATAGGTGAGCTGCAGCCATTTCAAGATGATCGAGGTATCGAGTCCGCCCGAATAGGCGAGCACGACCTTCTTGACGTCACCGTGCTTCGAACTCGCATTGGCCATGGAAAATCCTAAAAGCCGCCGTCGGCGCGACTTAAAAAATGCGCGCGGACTATAGGCGCGTGTCGGGGCAAGGCAAGCATCGCGGCAATCGCGACCGGCGGCCAAATCGCCCGGTTTCAGGAGGGCTTGCTGGTCTGTCGACCGAAAAGCTGCGCCAGCGCGGAGAGCGCAGCGCGGATGCTCTCGGCCGCCCGCACCAGCGGACGCTCAAGCGCCTCCTCGCTCGCGCGGGTTGCCCGCCAGCGAAACAAAAGTCCGTGGGTCGTCCAGATCAAAAGATAGAGGAACACCCCGGCGAACACCACGTCCGTGAAAAAATGCCCGCCGCCGGCGATGCGCAGCAGGCCGAGAGCGCCGCCGAAGGCGAGCGCGCCGCTGAAAGCCAACAGCCGCCATTGCGGCGGCGCCAAGGCTGCCGGCGCCAGCGTCCAGAACGCGCCCGAGGGTTCGCCGGCAATGAACGAGCAATTGTTCGGGCAATCGCCGCGCGGGTCCCACCATGCGGTGAAGCGACCGGAGCCGCCCAGCTCGGTGACGTCGATCGGTCGGGCTCTGCCCCAATGATCCTTCAGGATGACGTTGGCGAGAATGCCCGGCCCCAGCGCCATCGTCACGATCAGAAACAGCGCGGCGCGGACCCCGACCAGCATGCGGCGTTTCGGCATGACCAGTTTGCCGACGAAGGCGAGGCAGGCCGGCGCGAAGATCACGGTGGTGAGCCACCGCGCGCCCTCGCGCGCGTGCATCGCCCAGGGCTGCGCATTGACCACGAACAGGTGGCGCTGCGGGTCATAGAACATCGCGGAAACGTCTATGTCACGCCGCGCGTCGACTCCGAACAGCACGCCAATGACGGCGGCAACGCCGAGCGCGATCGCCAGACCCGTGCGATTCATAGGCGCCGTCCCAACGGCTTTCGCATCATCGCGCCTTCCAGGAGCCCGCCGTGCGGCCGGCAAGAGCCCAGTAGACCAGCCCGCCGGCAATACCGGAAGCCGCGAGCACCTCGCGAGGGCGAGCGAATGCGCTGTCGGGACCGCCGAGATAACGAGCGAAATCGATACCGTAGCAAAGCGCCAACGCCAATATCCCGCCGACGGTGCCGTAGATCACAATGGAACGCCAGGCAAACCCTTCGGCAAGGGCGATCACCAGGAGCGACGGCACCACGGCGATGGCGGCGATCACGACCGCGCCGACGCCGACCACAGCCCATAAAGCCGCCGGGGGAAACCCGAGCGCGGCAAGTTCATCCCATTGCGGGCTGAGCGTGCCGAGAGTGAGAACGCTTGAAGCAGCAATGCACCCCAGCAGATAGGCGAACAACACGACGAACAAGCGAACGATGATGGTCATTTGTCCGCTTGGAGCCGCCTCAATCGGTCATCGCCATCGCGCGCAGTGCCAGCCGCTCGCGTGCGGACAGCTTTTCGGTTGTGCTCTTGAGCTGACCGCAGGCGGCCAAGATATCGCGGCCGCGCGGCGTGCGCACCGGCGACGCAAAACCGGCATTGAAAACGATCTCGGAAAATTTCTCGATCTGCTCCCAATCCGAGCACTCGTATTTGGTGCCGGGCCAGGGATTGAACGGGATCAGATTGATCTTGGCCGGTATGCCCTTGATAAGCCGCACCAGCGCGCGCGCGTCGGCGAGCGAATCGTTGATGCCTTTGAGCATCACGTACTCGAAGGTAATGCGCCGCGCGTTGGAGAGCCCGGGATAGTTGCGGCAGGCCTCGAGCAGTTGCGCGATCGGATATTTGCGGTTGAGCGGCACGAGCTGGTTGCGCAATTCATCGGTGACGGCATGCAGCGATACGGCCAGCATGGCGCCGATCTCGGCGCCGGCGCGCGCGATGTTGGGCACCACGCCCGAGGTCGACAGCGTGATCCGCCGCTTGGAGAGGCTCAGGCCGTCGCCGTCCGCCACCACGTTGAGACCGTCGCGCACAGCGTCGAAATTGTAGAGCGGCTCGCCCATTCCCATCATCACGATGTTGGAGACGAGACGCTTCTCGGGCTGAGCGCTCGCGTCCTGCGTTGGTGCGCCGCTTTGCGGCGAAAGATGCCGCATCCAGTCGCCCAGCCGGTCGCGCGCCACCAGCACCTGGCTCACGACCTCGCCGGAGGTGAGATTGCGCACCAGCCGCTGCGTTCCCGTATGGCAGAATGCGCAGTTGAGCGTGCAGCCGACTTGGCTCGAAATGCACAACGTGCCGCGATCGGCTTCCGGAATGTAGACGCATTCGACCTCATGCGCCCGTTCCGCGGTCTCGCCCGCAAGCCGCAACAGCCATTTGCGCGTGCCGTCGACCGAGATTTGCTCGGCCGCGATTTCCGGCCGCGCCAGAGTAAAATCCCGCGCCAGAGCCGCGCGCAAATCTTTCGACAAGGTTGTCATCTCATCGAAGCTTTGGGCGCCCCGGACGTAGAGCCAGTGCCAGATCTGCTGCACACGCATGCGGCGCTGGCTGTCGGGCACGCCCCGCCTGCCGAGCACGTCGGCGAGCGCGGCACGCGAACAGCCGACCAGCGACGGCCTTGCCGGCGGCACGTAATGTTCGAGCGGCCTTTTCTCGACAAAGCCAGCTGGCGCCACGGTTTCCGCGCAGGATGCAGTGAGTGTCATCATCGGTCCAAAAGGGGCGGGCTCCCACAATAGATAGGGCCTGGTCCGCAAAGGGCGAGGCCGAGCGGCCGCCGCGCGCCAGGGCGGGACCGTCCAGCTTCCCTTATACTCTCACCTGCATTCTTGCGTGATGCGGTCCAGCGCTTCGGTTAACCCCTTGAGCGAGTAGGTATCTGTCGTCTCGGTCCCCCGCGCCGACTCGCCCTTGACCACGATCGTGTCCCCCGACCGCATCGCGCTGACCATTTGGACCTCTTGAGCCATATTCTTGATCCAGGCGCCGTCGCCCTGAGTATAGAGCGCAAAGCTCGTCGGACCGATTTCGGCGGTCGCCTGGGAGCTTGCCTTGAACGGGTAGCCGACGGCGATGGACACCTCGTTGACCACCTTATCGGCGGGACGTGTCGTGATGAACAGGTAGGGTTGGTTGCGCGGCCGGTTCGGCGGCTTGGTCTCGGCGGAGGTCGGCCGGGAGATCACAAAGCAGATTTTCTTGCCACCTGGCGTGGCCGTATAGGCGCCCCAGTCGCCGAACTGGCCGAGCAGCGTCGGCTTTGCGGCGCTGGCGGCGGCAGGCCGCGGCGCCGCCGGTTTCGGTTTCGCCGGGTGCTTTGGGGGAGCGGGCGTAGCGGGATTCGGCTCCTGCGCACGGACCGCGACCGGAACGGCCGCAGCCGCGAGCAGGGACAGCCAGACAGGCAATGCTCGAGGAAGGCGCATTGGATTTTTCCCGAACCCCCATCACTGGTAGCAAAGGTTGCAAGCCTAAGCCTTAACCCATTCGGCAAAAGACCCCGGCAATTTAAGGGCATTCAAAAGCGGCGGCGGCTTCCCTGTGCGCGGCTTGTGGATGAGGGCGGCGTTTTGGCGGGCGCCGCCGACGAAAGCCGGCGGCCGCAGGGTCATTAAATTGTGGTAAGCGAATGGCCCATGAAAGCGGTTCTCTGCACTCACTTCGGCGCTCCCGGCGAACTTGAATTGGCCGATATCGCACGGCCGCAGCCCGACCGCGGCGAGGCTCTCGTGCGCGTCCGTGCCGCTGGCCTCAATTTCTTTGATACACTGCTGATTGCCGGAAAATACCAGCACAAGCCGCCCTTTCCATTTTCTCCGGCGGCCGAATTTGCCGGCACGGTCGAAAGCGTCGGGGCGGATGTGGTCGATGTCGCTCCGGGCGACCGCGTCATGGGCTATATGGGCTCTGGCGCGGCGCGCGAATATGTCGTCGTTTCGGCACAGCGCTTGGTGAAGCTCCCGGCAGGGCTCGATTTCGACCGCGCCGCCGGCCTCACCGTCACGTACGGCACGACGCTCTACGCCCTGCGCGAACGGGCAAAGCTCAAGCCGAAAGAAGCGCTTGCCGTGCTCGGCGCCTCAGGCGGGACCGGGCTCGCGGCGGTCGAGCTCGGCAAAATCCTGGGAGCGCGCGTTATCGCCTGTGCATCGTCGGCTGAGAAACTAGCCTTCGCCCGCGCCCACGGGGCGGACGAAGGCGCAAATTACGCCAGCGAAAGCCTGCGCGATGCCCTCAAGCGGCTCGGCGGCGAGCGCGGCATCGACGTGGTGTATGACCCGGTTGGCGGACCCTATGCCGAGCCGGCGCTGCGCGCGCTCGGCTGGGAAGGACGCTATCTGGTGGTCGGGTTCGCCGCCGGTGAAATCCCGAAATTGCCGCTCAATCTGGTCCTGCTGAAAAGCTGCGACGTCCGCGGCGTGCTGTGGGGCACGTGGGTGAGACGCGAACCCGACAGGCAGCGCGCGCTGATGGCCGACATTGTCCGCTGGTGCACCGAAGGCCGACTGAGCGCACACGTACACGCGGTCTATCCGCTCGCCGAAATCGCCGCCGCGCTGAAAACGATCGCCGAGCGCAAGGCGATGGGCAAAATCGTGTTGCGGCCGTGACGGGCAAAAGCACAATCGGCTGTTCGGTCTGGTGTTGTCGCCCGCGCGGATCGCGCGAGGGCAGGTGCGTCTCGCGGCAATTCGTCGGTCGAAGCAGCGTTATGCCCGCAGCCGTGCCAGCGTGCCCTGTGCCGCCTGCCGGTGCTCCGGCTTGATATGGGCGGAGACGGCCTTGACGGCCGCGGCGAGCACCGCCGCGTCGTCGGCGTAGCGGATCAAGGGAACGTACCTGGCCATCAGCTCGTCGGGCAGCGCGAAATAGGCGATCGCGCCGATCAGCACGCCCTTGACATAGAGCGGCGTCTGGCGATCGAACGCGCAGTAATGCGCGCTGAGCAATTCTTCGGCGAGCGGAAGGCTCGCCGCCTCGCGCAAGAGCTTGCGCCAGATTCGCCAGCGCAAGCTTTCCTCATGTGAGACCATGCGCCGCGTCCGCGCCGCCATGTCGCGCCACGAAGCGGCTTGCTGCCAAGTCCACATGCGCCCCTCCGCCGAGGTTCACCCGTACGTAGCAAATTTGTAGTATATCAGGGCGAAGGCGGCGCTCGAAAGGCCAAACTGCACCCCAGTGAGTATGGGGCCTCCACGGTCCTTCTAGACTGTTTGCGATTCTTGGCCGGGGACAGCCTTAGGACCGCGCCAATGCCTCCTTGGGCCGCCTTGCGCAAAGCTTTTGCCTCGTCCGACAACTGCTCCATGCACACGGCTGTGCCCGCATTGGCCTCGCAAACACGCGGCAAAATCACTACTTACCCATTCGCCGTAGAAGAGAAAGCCATTCGCCGTAGAGGCGAAAGTCATGGACGGAACGTGCGGGAGGTCATGATGGGCTGGTCACTGAAAATCGGATCGGTCGCCGGCACGGCGGTCCGCATGCACGTGACGTTCCTGCTGTTCCTGGCGTGGATTTTTGGCGTCAACTATTTCACCCAAGGCCACCAGGCCGCCTGGAACGGCCTGTTGTTCATGGTGCTCTTGTTCCTGTGCGTGCTGCTGCACGAGTTCGGGCACATTTTCACCGCCCGCGCCTTCGGTGTGACGACGCCGGACGTTATTCTGTTACCGATCGGCGGAGTGGCGCGGCTCGAGCGCATTCCGGAAAAACCGAGCGAGGAATTTCTCATCGCCATCGCCGGACCGCTGGTCAATGTCGTGATCGCGGCGCTGCTCTTCCTTGTTGCCGGCGCGCATCCGCAGCTCAACCGGCTCGCCAATCTCGACATTACCCGCGGCGGGCTGATCGGGCAGCTGGCGGCAGTCAACCTGTTCCTCGCCGCCTTCAACCTCATTCCGGCCTTTCCGATGGACGGCGGACGGGTGCTGCGGGCGCTGCTCGCAACCCGGCTGGGCTATGTGCGCGCGACCGAGATCGCGGCCATGATCGGCCAAGGGGTGGCGTTCGTGCTCGGCTTTCTCGGCCTGTTCGGCAATCCGCTTCTGATCTTCGTTGCCATTTTCGTCTACCTCGCAGCGACCGCCGAATCTCATATGGTGGCGATCCGCGCCGCCTCCCGCGGCGTGCCGGTGACCGCCGCCATGATGACGCAATTCGCCACGCTCACGCCGGAGGAGCACGTCGATGCCGCCATCGAGACCTTGCTGCGAACGAGCCAGGGCGAGTTCCCAGTGGTGGACGGATTGGGCCGGCCACTCGGCGTGCTCGGGCGCAACGAGCTCATTCGCGCGCTGAAAGAGCGCGGCCCCGATGCCCGGGTTGGCGATGCCATGACCGGCCCATTGCCGACGTTGAGCCACCGCAGCTGCCTCGACGAGGCGTTTCGTCTGCTTCAGGAAAAATCGGTCCCCGCCGTCGGGGTTACCAATGCCGCGGGCCGGCTGATCGGCTTCGTCACCTCTGCAACGATCGCCGAGATGCTGATGGTGCACCGGGCCATGCCGAGCGGTGCGCGGCTCGGGCCCTGGAGCCGCCCTGCCGGAGCGTGATCGAACCTGTCCTCGGCCTCGTTGCGCGTCTTTCTGCAACCAGAGCGGACGAAATCGCAAAGGCTTGGCCAAGGGCGCCAGCGTTGTTGCGAGCGACGTCAGATGATTTTGGACCTGCGAGCTGGCCGGGCTTGTGTCCCCACGTTCTGCCGCACGGGTGCAACGGCGACAAAGTAGGCCGCGCGGAAAAGCCGGTTCAGAAAATCTGCAAGCCGCCGATGCTGTGGGAAGCAAGAGCCGCATAGGGTATCGTTATTTGCTTCGCTAATCGTTATTTGCTTCGCTAATGGTCCATGAACGACAAGCCGTGGCGTTTACGGCTTCACGGCTTGTAAAATCGCGGCCTCACGCCGAACGCCGTAGCGGCGGTGTTTCTTCGCATTGCGCGCGCTCACGCCTGCGCGTCGAATAGAACGAGGCGTTGTGATCGCCGCGCAGGGCCTCACGGGTGAACTGGATCAGATGGTGGGCGACGAAGCCCATGCCGAGCGCCGCATCGATCTGGCCGCGCTTGAGCGCCCGCCGCGCGGCTCGCCAGAATGGGCGGCGGTAGTCCGACAGCAGGCCGACACGCACGGCGACATTGAACGCCAGCACCAGCGCACCGAAGAGATTGTTGACAGTGAGCTTGCCGCGCGCCGGCCCGATCATCCGATTCGGATAAGTCGCCTCGATCTGATGAACAAAGCGCGCGAACAGCCGCTCTGGGTCGTAGGCGTAGGCGATGCACCGCCGCCAGGTCGCCACCACCTCATCGTAGGGCCGCAGGAAACGCACATTGCTTTCCAGGCCGGAATTGTTGGTGATCAAGCGGCCGTCGCGGGCTAGCCGATCCCACAGCGGAGTGCGCGGCAGCGCCTGCAACAGATTGATGGTCAGGACCGGCACCTGTGCGTGATCGATGAAAGCCTTGAGCCGGCCCTCGGTCTCCGGCGTGTCGGTGTCGAGCCCTAGAATAATGCCGGAGGTCACTTCCAGCCCGTAATCGTTGAGCGTGCGGATCGCCTCGATGATCGGCAGCGCCGCGTTTTGCTCTTTGCGCATGAGCTTGAGCGCATCGACCTCCGGGGTCTCGATGCCGACGAAGACGGTGACGAAATGCGCTTCGCGCATCAGCGACAGGATTTCGGCCTGCTTGGCGAGGTTGAGCGTGGCCTCGCAGGCGAATTGTAGCGGATAGCCGTGCTTGCGCTGCCAGGCGATCAGATGCGGCAGCATCTCACGCGTTGCCTTGCGATTGCCGATGAAATTGTCGTCCACGAAATAAACGACCGACGGCCGGCGCGGCTGCGCCAGCATCAGGTCAAGCTCGGCGGTGATCTGCGCGGGCGTCTTCAGCCGCGGCTGGCGACCATACAGGGCTGGTATATCGCAAAATTCGCAGCGGTATGGACAGCCGCTGGAAAATTGCAGGCTGCCGATCAGATAGCGGTCGAGCCGGATCAGCTCGTAGGCGGGAGCCGGGAAGGCCGGCAATGGCAGGCGGTCCTCGGTCTCGAATCGCACCTGCGCCGCGGGAGGCGCAACGTCCTCATCGAGCCGGGCAATGAGGCGGTCGGTGCCGTCGCCGATCTCTCCGATATGGAGATAATCGAAATCCGGGTAATGCTCGGGTGCGCCGGAGACCGAAGCGCCGCCGAGCACCGTGACCTTGCCGGCCGCCTTGGCGCGCGCCGCGACGTCGTGGATCTGCGGCCCCTGGATGTGCATGCCGCTGACCATGACCACGTCGGCCCAGGCGAGATCGGCCGGCTCTGCGCGGGCAATATTCTCGTCGATAAAGCGGACCTGCCATTCCCGTGGCAAATAGGCGGCGATCACCAATAGACCCTGTGGCGGCATGAACGCCCGCACCCGGCCCATGAGCCGGTACGCATGCGAAAACGTGCCGAATGAGGGCGTGTAAGCGGGGAAGACGCACAGAACACGGCGCCTGGTGGTGGTGGTGAGAGGACAGCGCATGGACCTTTAACCAAAAGCCTCGGAATTCGCGGGCGGAATGCAAAATGCGAGCCGAAAGATCAAGCGGGTGCGTGGATTTCCTTCATGCAGCCTAATCCGGCGCCCGCCGCGCGCCGTTGCGCGCGCAACCGGCCTGACTATATACCAGCCAAACGCGCGGGCCCCTTGGGGGCTCGTTTGGTTTCTGGCTCCCATGCATTTGGCGAATCTCAATCTGCGCAATATTGCCATTATCGCCCATGTCGACCACGGCAAGACCACGCTGGTCGACCGGCTCCTGCAGCAGTCTGGTGCGTTTCGCGAGAACCAGCGGGTGGCCGAGCGCGCACTTGATTCCAATGAACTCGAGCGCGAGCGCGGCATCACTATCCTCTCCAAAGTGACGTCGCTCGTCTGGCGCGACACCCGCATCAACATCGTCGACACGCCGGGCCATGTCGATTTTGGCGGCGAAGTGGAACGCATCCTCAACATGGTGGATGGCGCGCTGGTCCTGGTCGACGCTGCCGAGGGGCCGCTGCCGCAGACCAAGTTCGTGGTCACCAAAGCCCTCAAGGTGGGCTTGCGGCCGATCGTGGTGATCAACAAGCTCGACCGCCCCGACGCGCGGCCGAGGGAAGTCGCCAACGAAGTTTTTGACCTGTTCGCCGCCCTTGATGCCAGCGAGGCGCAGCTCGATTTTCCGATCCTCTACGGCTCGGCCAAGCACGGCTGGATGGCCGCCGAACCCGCCGGCCCGAAGGAGGCGGGCATGGCGCCGCTGTTCGAACTCGTCGTGCGCCACGTTGCGCCGCCGCAGGTCGAGGACGGTCCGTTCCGCATGCTCGGCACGATTCTCGAAGCCAACGCCTATCTCGGCCGCGTCGTTACCGGCCGGATCTTTTCCGGCAGTGTACAGCCCAACCAGGGCGTGAAAGTGCTCGACCGCCACGGCAAACTGGTCGAGGAGGGCCGCGTCACCAAGGTGCTGGCTTTCCGCGGCCTGGAGCGCAGCGCGATCGATGAAGGCCTTGCTGGCGATATCGTCGCCATAGCCGGCCTGCCGGAGGCGTTCGTGTCGCACACGCTGTGCGCACCGGAAGTGACCGAGCCGCTTGCGGCACAGCCAATCGATCCGCCGACCCTGACCATGACCTTCCGCATCAACGATTCGCCGCTCGCCGGCACCGAAGGCGAGAAGGTGCAGAGCCGCGTCATCCGCGAGCGGCTCCTGCGCGAGGCCGAAGGCAATGTGGCGCTGCGTGTGTGCGAATCGCTGGAAAAGGATTCCATGGAGGTTGCCGGCCGCGGCGAGCTGCAGCTCGGCATCCTCATCGAGACCATGCGGCGCGAGGGCTTCGAACTGTCGGTGTCGCGCCCGAAAGTGCTGTTCCAAAAGGGGTCGTCCGGCGAACCGCTCGAACCGATCGAGGAGGTCGTGATTGACGTCGACGAGCAGCACGCCGGCGTGGTGGTGCAAAAGATGACCGAACGCAAGTCCGAGATGATCGAGATGCGCCCCTCGGGCGGCGGCCGCGTGCGGCTGATCTTCTACGCGCCCACGCGCGGGCTCATCGGCTACCACGGCGAGCTGTTGACCGACACCCGGGGCACGGCGGTGATGAACCGGCTGTTCCATGCCTACGGCCCGCATCGCGGCGAGATTGTCGGCCGGCGCAACGGCGTCCTGATTTCGACCGACCAGGGCGAGGCTGTCGCCTACGCGATGTGGAATCTCGAAGACCGCGGGCCGATGATGATCGAGCCGGGCTGGAAGGTCTATCGCGGCATGATCGTCGGCGAACACACCCGCGGCAACGACCTCGAAGTCAACGTGCTCAAAGGCAAGAAGCTGACCAACATCCGCACCCATGCCAAGGACGAGGCCATTCGTTTGACCCCGCCGATTCGCATGACGTTGGAGAAGGCCCTCGCCTACATCGAAGACGATGAACTGGTCGAGGTCACACCGAAATCGATCCGGCTGCGCAAAAAACTGCTCGATCCCAACGAGCGCAAGCGCCACGAGCGCCGCAAGGAGGCCGAGCGCGTGTGATCGCCGCCCGACGGGCCGCCGTCCGGTGCACTGATACGGCGGCGATGAGGCGCCCGAGTGGTGGAATTGTCCGACCGACCGTGGCGCTCGTGCAACAGGCCTCGCAGAACGCGAAGGGGGCTCACATTTTTGTGTTCGCGGCGATGGCGCGGAGGGCGCAAGTTCGGTAATAATCCGTTGCCTGAACGTTGCGTCTCGTCCTTGAAGGGCGCCGGTCCGCTTGCTTTGATGACGTCATGAGCACAGTCCTGATCGAGATCCGCCGCGCCAAAGCCAGCGATGCCGGCGCGGTGGCGCAGTGTCATGACGAAGCCTGGCGCACCGCCTACCAGGGCATTATCCCCGGGACGGAGCTTGAAAAGCTGATCGCCCGCCGCGGTCCGGCATGGTGGGACAGTGCCATTCGCAAGGGCAGCCGCATCGCGCTCCTGCAGTTTGGCGACAAGATCGCCGGCTACGCCAATTACGGTCGCAACCGGGCGCGCAGCCTCCGTTTCGACGGCGAAATCTACGAACTTTATCTGCGGCCGGAATTCCAGGGGCTCGGCTTCGGCCGCCGGCTGTTCACGGCGGCGCGGAAAGATCTGGCACAGAGCGCCCTGCGCTCGCTCGTCGTCTGGGCGCTGTCGGAGAACGAGAATGCGGTGGAATTCTACCGCGCACTCGGCGGCAATGCGGTCGCCCGCTCCTCGGAAAAGTTCGGCTCGCGCGTGCTCGACAAGGTCGCCTTTGGCTGGAAGAGCTGAGGCGCCGCATGCCGTCTTGTGGCCGCACATCGTTGCGGCCATGCACGCTTGGCGCAACCCGGAAGAAGCCGCGGATGCCCGCGAGCAGCGCGAGCACGAGCAGCAGATTATCTTTCGCGTTGGAGAATGAGATTGCCGTAGCGATCGACCAAGGCGCGCCAGCCTGGCGGCACAACGGTTGTGGCATCGAACTGCTCGACGATGGCGGGACCGGGAAAAAACGCGCCCACTTCAAGCCGTTCCCGATCGTAAATTGCGGCCGCGCTGACCTCTCCCGCGTCGAATAGCACGCGACGCTTTGCCTTCACCGCGTCCGCTCGCGGTGCCGCCGCCGGGCGCGCATCAAACGCGCGCGGCGAGAATTTGGGCGCGTTTACCCGCACGCGCAGCCGATAGCTGACCACCTCGACGCCCTTCTCCTGGGCGGCATGGCCGTGGATGCGCGCATGCACCTCGTCGAAGCGTCTGCGCGCCGCGGCCAAGGCGTTGGCATCGAGCGCATGTCCCGGGCCTTGCATGGCTTGATTCCACCCACCGTGGCGCGCAAGCGGCACGCGCAGCTCGTAGCCCTGGCCTGCGTAGCGCATGTCGAACTCGCGTTCGAACGTGGCCGCCGCGGGATCGAGGCCTTCTTCGACCAGTTCGCTCGCCGCCTTCGCCTCCAGTTCGCCAAACCGCGCCTGCGCATGCGCGGGATCGAGGTGATCGAGCGGACATAGTTCGGAGCGGATGTGATCATGCAGCACATCGGTGCACAGGAGCCCAAGGGCCGAGAACGCGCCCGGCCGCGGCGGCACGATGATGCGGGCCATACCGAGCTCCTCGGCAATGGCCGCGGCGTGCACGGCGCCGGCGCCGCCGAACGGCAGCAGCGCGAATTCGGCAAGATCGACGCCACGCCGCGCCGCGAACACACGCACCTCGTCGGCCATGCGCATGTCGACGATGCGGCGGATGCCGGCGGCCGCCTCGGCGAGCGTCATCTTCATCGGTCGGGCGATTTTTTCTTCAAGCACGGCGCGCGCGGCTTGCGCATCGAGCTCTTGCGTGCCGCCGAGGAAATAATCGGGATTGAGGAGGCCGCAGGCGACGTCGGCGTCGGTCACGGTCGGATCCTGCCCGCCGCGGCCATAACAGACCGGCCCCGGATCGGCGCCGGCGCTCTGCGGGCCGACCGACAAAAAGCCGGCGCGGTCGATCCACACGATCGAGCCGCCGCCGGCCGAAATTGTGGTGAGATCGAGCGCCGGCACGTCGAGCTGGCGACGGGCCACCGTGCCCTCGGTCACTTCCAAAGGCGCACCGCCTTCGATGAAGGCGATATCGCAACTGGTGCCGCCCATGTCGAGCGTGACCAGGCCGCGCGCGCGAAGATGTTCCTCCCGCGGCAGGTAAGCGCTCGCCTGCGCGCCCGCCGCGGGGCCGGACAACAGGCTGTGCACGGTCTTGTGCCCGGTGACCGCAGTGGCGAACGGCATCACGCCGCCGTTAGACTGCATGAGAAAGCGCTGCTGCGTGCGCAGGCCTGCGGCATTTAGGCGTTTCTCGAGGTCGGCAATGTAGGTGACCAGCACCGGCGCCAGATAGGCGTTGAGCAGCGTCGCCGACAGCCGCGGCCATTCGCGCACCCGGGACAGCACCTCGCAGGAGAGCGATACGTGCGCCTCGGGAAACACCTCGGCGATGAGCGCGCCGCTGCGGCGCTCATGCGCGGGGTTCATGAACGAGAACAGGTAGCACACTGCGATCGAAGCGACTCCGGCCGCTTTGAGCGCGGCGGCTGCCGCGCATACCGCCTCCTCGTCCAACGGCTCGAGCTCGGCGCCGCCCTGGTCGATGCGGCCGCCGATCTCATAGGTGCGGCTCTGCGGTGCGATCGGCTCCGGCTTCTGATAAAAATAATCGAACGGGTTGCCGTCGCGCGCCTGGCCCTGGGTTTCTTGAATCGCGCGGAAGCCGCGGTTGATCAGAAGGCCAACCTTGGCGCCGCGCATCTGAAGAAGTGCGTTGGTGGTGATGGTGGTGCCATGGGAAAAAAATTCGATTGTGCGAAGATCGACGCCCCGGGCGGCAAATTTGCCGATGCCGTCCATGATGCCGAGTGCCGGATTGGCCGGCGTGGTCGAGACCTTTTCGACGGCAATGGTGCCGCTTTCGACATCAAGCAGCACCAGATCCGTATGGGTGCCGCCGACATCGACGCCCAACCGAAATCTTCCGATCATGAACAATCCGCTCCTCACCGCGCCGGGGCAAACCGGGTGCCCGGAGCGGGACGGAAGTGAAACCGCCGCGAAGCTAACTTCTCCGCTGGATTCCCGCGTCCGCGGGAACGAGCAAAGAAGGCCGGCAAAACACCATGCCCATGAGAGGAAGGCGGCTTTAACCGGGCTCGGCTCTTGCTGGCGCGATTTTCTATAGTCGGCCGGCGATCAGCGCAAACGCGCGGAGCAGGGCTCGATATGCGGAAGACTCTCTGGTTGCATTGTTGGGCTTTTGCCGTCCTTGTGGCCGCGCTGGCGCCGACGACTGCTGGCGCGCAGACCTATCCGACGCACCTGGTCAAGATCGTGCTCCCGGTCCTGCCCGGATCGACCACCGACATCCTGGCACGGCTCGTCGCGCAAGACCTGAGCCAGAAATGGGACAAGCCCGTCATCGTCGAGAACATGGCGGGAGCGGCGATGAATCTGGGCTCGGCCTATGTGGCGCATGCGGCTGCCGACGGTTACACACTGCTGATTTGCCCGCCGGCGCCGCTCGCGATTCAGCAATTGCTCTATCACGACCTGCAATACGATCCGACCAAGTTCGTGCCGATTGCGCTGCTCGCCAAGATCGCCAATGTCCTCGATGTGCGGCCGAGCTTTCCCGCCAAGAACGTGCAGGAGTTGATCGCCTACGCGAAGGCCAATCCGGGCAAGCTAACCTATGCGTCGCAGGGTATCGGCTCGACCGCGCAACTCTCCGGCGCCGAGCTCGAGGTTCTCGGCGGCATCAAGATGGTTCACGTACCTTACCATGGTGCACAACCGGCGCTCACCGACGTGATGGCCGGCAATGTCGATATGTTCTTCGACACGCTCGCCACGTCGATTCCGCTCCACCGTGCCGGCAAGCTGAAAATCCTTGGTGTCGCCAGCCCCGAACGCGACCGTGCCATCTCCGACGTGCCGACCATTGCCGAACAGGGCCTGCCTGGCTTCCGCTCGATCACCTGGTTCGCCCTGGCCGGCCCGCCTGGCCTGCCCGCAACGATCGTCGAGAAGATCAACCGCGATACCGGCGAAACCCTGCAAAATCCGCAGATCATCGCTCGGCTGCAGGCACTGCAGCTCGAGCCGATGGGCGGCTCGACCGCAGAGGCCGCAAAGTTCATTGCCGACGAGACGCAATTGTGGGGCCGGGTGATCAGGGAAAGCCACATCACACCGCAGTAGCGGGCAACCCGCCGCGGGCCGCGTCGCCCCACTCCTGCCGACCCGAGGACCGGCGGCACACGCTTTGGCGGCCCCTCAGACGGTCCGCCACCTCGACGCGGCCGGATGTTGACTCTTTGTTCCTAAGGAACGAAATAGGAACGAGCACACCGTGTAAGTCACATTTGAGGAGGGTCGATGACCCGCAGATCGGGCAGTGCCGACTTGCCGCTCCACGGCGGCTTCGTACCGCGGTGGTTGGCTCTCCGGATGACCCGGCTCGGCGCCGTCATTGCGCAGGCGATCGTTCACCATTACGGACGCGACGAATTTTTGCGCCGGCTGTCCCATCCGTTCTGGTTCCAGTCGTTCGGCGCCGTCATGGGAATGGATTGGCATTCCTCGGGAATTACCACGAGCGTGATCGGCGCGCTCAAGCACGGGCTCAACCCGCTTGCTGGCGAACTCGGACTGCACGTGTGCGGCGGTCGCGGCAAGCATTCGCGGCGGACGCCGGGCGAACTGCGTGGGATCGGCGACCGCGTCGGCTTTGACGGCGCCCGCCTTGCCGCTATGAGCCGGCTGATCGCAAAAGTGGACAGCGCCGCGGTGCAGGACGGTTTCGATCTCTATTTGCACGGTTTTATCGTCGCCGACGATGGGCGCTGGGTGGTGGTGCAGCAGGGCATGAACGGGGCGTGCAAGCAGGCGCGCCGCTATCACTGGCTCTCCGAAGGTCTGCAGAGCTTTGTCGACGAACCCCATGCGGCGATCGAAGGACGCGCGCAAGGCGAAATCATCAATCTGACCGATCGGCGCGCAAAAACCTCGCGGGCCGCACAGATGGAGCTGCTCGTCACGCTCGGTCCGGACCGCATTGCGCGCGAGTTCGCGGCGATCGCCCCGGCCAAGGCGGCGGCCTCGCCGCAAGCGACGTTGCCCTTTTTGGTCATGCCGGCGCACCACGATGTGCGCGATAGCGACGTGCATCTGCGGCGGCTGCACGGCGCGCTCGCAGCGGCGGCTGAACGCGGGCCCGCCGATTTTGCCGACCTTTTGCTCACCCCAGGCTTCGGCGCGCGCACCGTGCGGGCGCTGGCGCTCGTCGCCGAGGTGGTGCACGGCGCGCCCTGCCGCTTTAGCGACCCGGCCCGCTTTTCGCTTGCCCATGGCGGCAAGGATCGACATCCGTTTCCGGTGCCGATCAAAGTCTATGACGAGACGATTGCCGTGCTAAAATCGGCCGTGCACAGTGCCAAGCTCGGCCAGGACGACGAGTTGGCCGCGCTTGAGCGGCTCGATCGCGAATCCCGGCGCCTGGAGCGCGCCGCCAAGGGTCCGCGCTTGGACGAATTCGTCACCGACGAGCGCGCATCCTCGCACGCGTATGGCGGCCGTAGCGTCTTTGGCTTCGAGCGCAATCCGAGTGCTGCCGCCGCGAACGAGACTAAAAGCCAGGCGCGCGTTCGACCTGGTCGTACCAGTCGAAGCCCATGTCTTTGACGATGCGGTTCGACATCACGATGATGCGGCATTCCTCGCCCGGCTTGGCGAAGTGCTGGTGCATGGTGAACGGCGGGATGTAGACGTAATCGCCGACTGTCCACTCGAATTTTTTCGGCGCCTCAGCCCATTCCCACTGGAATGCTTCGAGACAGTCCCATTTCAGGTCCCAGTGCAGATCGTAGCCGGCCCCCTCGACGACGAAGAACAGTTCTTCCCACATGTGGCGGTGCTTGCCGGAGCGCTCGCCGTCCTTGAGAAACTGCATATAGGCTTCCATGCAGCACTCGCGCGTGTGCATCTTCTTGTTGACGAGATGCTTGATCAGGCCGTCGGGCGAGCGCTCCCAGGGCATGTCCTCGGCTTTAATGACGTTCGGCAGCTTGGCGTAATCCTCGCGGAAGCTTTCCGATTCGGCGATGGCCTTGGCGAGGAAATCGGCCTGCTGGCTGCCGGACAGCGACGGCCCTTTGTCTTCGAACAGCGGCATCTTTCTTCCCAGGCTCAGATTTCCGTCGGCGGATGGAATTCCTTGACGCCGGGCGGCAGCGAGTCGGTCGGCCACTCGACCATCTTCTGGAACAGCAGGTGCATGAACAGGAACAGCGGCTTCGCCTTGAACACCAGCAGAATCGCGGATTCCTTGTCGTCATCGTTGAAATGCTGGTGCACGCTGGCGTTCTCCACCAGCATCACGTCGCCGGCCTTCCATTTGATGTAGCGGCCGTCGTGGATGTCGTGGCCGTGGCCCTTGAGCACGTAGAACACGGCGCTGTTGAGGTGCCCGTGCTTCTGCCCGGCATTGAGCGGCGCATAGCACTCGATGTGCGACTCGATCGACTGCACGATGTTGACCGCTTGCGGTGAGATGATGTGTTTGCCGTACATCGCCGGACCGCCCTTCCACGGATGGTCCTTGGAGGAATAGACCCGCGGCTCCTCCAGAAGCTTCTTGTAGAGGTGGCTGTAAGTGCCTTCGAGCGCGCGCACAAAGGTGCGCTTCTTGGCCCAGCGCTCCCATCTGCCGTGCTTGATCTCATCGGCGTCTTCGGCGGACGGCTTATTGTGGCCCAGCCCAGGCAGTTCGTGTTCCAGCATTCCGGTCATTCTGCGATCCCTGGCTTTAAGGGCCGCGCCGTCAATGCGCGGACGTGGACGCGGCTCGTTTGTACTTGATGCGCGTCGTTTAGGGGATTTCGGCAGTAGGCGCAACGTGGCGGCGGCGCAGGGCAGGAGTGCGGTGGGCTGTCAGTTCGCGTCGCCAGCGCGGCCTTGCGGAAAGAGCCGCAGCGAGGCGAGGCGCGCTCCGTCCCGCAGGCTTGCGAGCTTCGCCCAGACCACGTCTGCGGCAACGCGGCCCCAGCCGGCGGAGGTATCAAAGCCGCAATCGGTGCCGGCGATCACCCGCGAGGGATCGCCGATGACTGCGGCTATGCGTTCGACGCGGTCGGCCACGACCTGCGGGTGCTCTACCAGATTCGTCAAGCTGTCGATCACGCCGGCGACCAGGAGCTGGTCGTCGGCGAGCGGATGCACACGCAAGCAACGAAATTCGTGGGCATGCCGTGGATTGGCAAAGGGCAGGACCAGACCGCCGACATTGGCGCAAAGCAGAACCGGAAGAATGTCGGCAAGCGGCACGTCGCAATCATGCGGGGATTCCGAATTGCCCCAGCAGACGTGCAGGCGGACGCGATCACGCGGCACGCTGGCGAGCGCCCGGTTAATCGTGGCGACCACCTGCTCGACGAAGGCGAGAAACTCGGAAAGCGGGCGCTCCTTGAAGCTGACGTGGCGCTCGAGCGCCAGATCGGGGGCATCGATCTGCAACAGGAGGCCACTGTCCACGATCGCTTCGTACTCGATCTGCAGCGCCGCGCCGAGCGCGGCCAGATAATTGGCGAGCGTGTCGTAATGCTCGTTGCGCATCGTCGTGGCCAGAATTCCGGGTGACGGCGCGCTCATGAAGGTTTCGATGAAGACGTCCGGATTATCCGCGAGCACGGCCTTGAACGCCCGGCACTCATCCTTGATGGCGCGATCGTCGAGATAGCGCACGGCGCCGATCGCTTTCGGCAACCCGCCCAGCGCCGAGACCTGCGTCTTGGCGGCGTGCTGCTCGAGCCAGAGGCGCTTGAATTGCGGATAACGGTCGACATCGGCGCGCGACGGCCGTTCCCAGCTGCCGCCGAGCCCCGACAAGCGGCTCGTCAGATAGAGAAAAAACGAATCCCGCTGCTGCTCGCCGTTGTTGCCGATGTCGATGCCGGCCGCATGCTGCTTGTGCACGACCGCGCGCAGCGCTTCGCGCCCAAGGCGATCGATTGCGGCAGCGTCGACCGGTTCGCCGCGCGCGCGCAGGACATAAAGCCGCGTCAACTCGCGCGGCCGCGGCAGGCTGCCGGTGTGCGTCGTCAATATGCGCCATTGGCTGTGCTGCAGCGCCCGGGTCCTCCCTCATAGATTTTCGCTTTAGCGCCTGACACCGGCAAGCACGTTAAGAGGCAAGTGTACGAGGCGTATAAGGCGGTCAAATCCAATCAGGGTGCGGTCCTTGATCCGCATCGGTGAATCCGCCATCGGTCCGGCCGGGGCGCGCATACAAAACGATACGAGAAAACTTCCGCAGCGGCCAGTCTAGCGCGGCTTCTGGCACAGCGCCGGTTCAATGAATGGCAGACAGAGATCACAGGGCGGTTCAAGAGCACCCGTAAACAGCTACGCGGCAGCGTTACTGCGGCTCTTGAAGTGACACAACGGCTGGCCCGACGGTCCGAAGAATCGGCGTAGGACGATCCGCGCCGATCTGCGCTGCTCGCCTGGAGACGCCAGCAGCGCCGAATGACCCACGCAGCAACTGGCATTCCACGCTCGGAATGACCTGACCTAGCTGGCAGGGATCGCGAGAGGCAGGAGGAACCCTAGCCTGCTTGTGATGGCTAGCATCGACGGCGGAACGCTCTCGGTCTCGGTTTGCGAGCTTATCAATGGACTGCGCTACCCGGCCGCCAGTATCCGCTCGAGAGTTCACGCTCATTGTGCTGCACCGACGGTGTCAGCCTTTTTTGCGCCACGCCTGCCAAGCGGTTTTGCGCGCCCCGTGGTGGTATCTCGCAGCGTTTGATGCTCCAGTTCCGCATCAATTTCGGCTCCCAGCAGGATCACTGTTGTCGCTAGCCACAACCAAATCATGAACCCGATGATGGCGCCAAGGGAGCCGATCGAGACCACCAGCCAGCCAACGGCTGCCGCGGCGCTGCCCCCTATAGACGCGCAGGAGAACATCCTTCCATCCGCGTGCTAGAATTTCAGAGGGGCTGGAGGCCAAACGTCCCCGCCCATCTTGTTGATCCCAGTCCGGGCTAACATTCGGCGGCTGAGAGGACGCAGCGTAGCGTTTGCGGCTGAAGCCCAGCGCGAGGAGGCCGGCGGTCAGAGCGGATGCCCACAGGGGCGTTCGCCCCGCCTCAGGCTTCGGTCTTTGGCGGTCAGTGATCGTCATGCACCGGTTCTGCCGATTCTTGTTCGGCGGAGTTCTCAGCGCCGGTTCCAAACGTCGCGTTTGCGACCGCGCTTCTGCCGGTTTCGGCTTGCTCCGGGCCTCTTTCCACTCCCCGCTCGACCGCGCTTGTGCCGGTTTCGGCTTCCTTCGAGCCCCTTTCCACTCCCCGCTCGACCGCGCTCTGCACGTTCTGAACTTGCTCTTCGGCTGCACTTCGTGCTTGGTCTTTCGCCCGGTCGCTGCTCTCCCCCATCAGTCGATCCTCAGTCTCCGTAGGTGGTACAAGGGCACCGAGCAAGGCGCCGAGTGCGAGCCCAACCCCGCCGAGCACGAGGGGCTGCGTTTTGCAGAAGTCGAGTAGGTCTTTGCCTGCCCCCGCTGTCTTCTGGCCAAAGCCGCTGACGGTTTCTGCCATAGCGCCCGTCCCGCGGGCCGTCTTGTCAGTCACTGTGCTGTAAGCGTCAGACGCGAAGCTAGCTGCCGCCGTTGCCGCTGATTTTGCCGATTGAGAAACGGCTGAGGCTCCTTCGCTGACCGAGGAACGTGCCTCGCCGAGCTTAGCCCTGGCATCGGCAGCAACATCGCCGGCTTGCGAACTGACCCAACCTGCCATGTCAGCAGCCTGCTGCGTTGCCTGAGTAACTCCGGCACTGGCTTGGTTCGCAACGTCCGCCGCTTTCGCTCCTGCCGATCGGCCTGCTTCGCCTAATCGTGCGCTCGCGTCGCTGGCGGTGCCCTTCAGCCGCCCCGCACGCTGATTTCGCGTTGACTGACCCTTCGCAAGCATCAGCCAAGCCACTCCGGCACCAATCAGGGTGACCGGCAACGGATTAGCCGCCATTTGCCGGCTCAGGTTGCGATAGAATTCGCCGCCCGTACTGTCCTTCGCGTAATCAACCGCCTGGTCGACCAGTTGCCCCGGTGTAATCCGTTCGCGAAGTTCGCTTAGGGTGTTTGCCAGTTGCGAACGCGTCTCCTCAGCTTCTCGTTCAAGCCGCTCGCTGCTCTTCATAACTGTCTCTCACTTGCTGCCTCGCGACGGTTACGTCACGCTGGATCTGATTAATTGTTCGACTGGGAGCTAGCGTCTTGGCCCTGAGCTGGCTCATCCCGATCAATGCGATCAAGAGCCCAATGATGAAAGCTGCGCCCCCGACGATGAGGGAAGCCCAAGGCTCCTGGATGACCTTCAGAAGAGCAGAGACGCCTGCTTGCAACAAGATGACAAGAGCCGGGATGAGGAAGACAGCGCCCCCGACGATCAAGCCAATACCCATGCCTGCCTGGCCGATCTTCTCGGACACTTCGGTCCTGGCGAGTAGACCTTCCTTGCGCAGCAAGCTTGTAAATTGGCTGGCCAGATCGCTGACAATTTCAACCACTGACCTATTCGCCATGACCCTTGACCTCTCGACTGGCGGAACTCTTGGCAAACCGCGCAAGCGCAAATCCTGCCGCTACCGCACCTGCGAAGAACACTGTCGGGCGCTGGCGGGCAAATTCGGCGGTGTTTGCGATCATGTCATCCACCCTGCGTTCGCGCAGAGCCGACGCGACCGAGCCGAGCCGTCCCGCTACGTCGGTGACGTACTCAGCCGCGGAGGGTAGGGTTCCTTCTAGGTCGCTAGCTGCTGCCTTCATCGCATCGGCAACCTCGCCGATTTTCTCCGCGCCGACATTCTTCTGCTGCTCTGCGGCATCGCTCGCATGTGCCTTGAGGTTTTCTGCGGCGTCACTTGCGCTGCGCTGCACTCGCTCAGCGACCGACATGCTTCCGGCGGCGCCGTCCGAAACAGTTGATCCACGTGAACTCTCGTCTTGTGCCATGAAAGTCTTTCCTCGTAGGCGGAAAATATCTCTCTCAAACAATGTAATTGTCAGCTTCCGGTTCCTTACAGAACGGCAGGCTCCTGAAATTCAGGGGTCCACCAGGTCCTTTGACCAAGGGCAGACCTAATGAGAGCAGTGACAGCAATGGTCTTCAGACATGTCCCAACAAGAGAATTGTTCACGCCCAGGTCGACGACGCGGGCGTAGGCCAAAGCAGGCCTTGAGGCGACAGTCCGCGCCTGCACACCCCGTCCATTTAGTTGAGTGAAGGCTGGCAAGGCCCGGGGATGCATCGAGCGATGCCCGTACTTTTTCGCAGCGCTCTGCACCCTGAGGTCGAGCGACAACAGCGAGAGGTTTAGCGTTTGTTAAGTCGAAATTTCCAGCAATTTGAGAATTTTCGTTCTTGAGGACGCGCCATTGCCTGCGCTGGTACTCACGTCCAGTCATTAGGTCACTTGTCGTTCGTCACTTGAGTAACACAACGCGCAACCGTGAGGCATCAACCCGTGAGGCATCAACGCAGGCCTCCACGCGCACGGAAGCCCCTTTTATAGCGAAGCGATTCATCGTGGGCTCCTTGCGGAGAACACACGAGATAACGCCAGGTTCGCAATAGGCCTGGGTTATAGCACTCAGATAGGTTGGCCTAGGATTGCCGGTTAGGCGTCCACAAAGGGCGTCCATAGAACGGACTTCGCGAAAACCGCAGCAATATCAATAAGCGCCGAACCCGAAATTCTGTTCCATTTAGGCCTCGACCCGCGACAGTCCGTCAAGGGCATTTGCGTGTTGGCCCAATCGAGCGTGTAGGCGAGCACGAGTATTGCCGACCGCCAAGGCGATTCGTGGACTGCTCGATCACCGCGCCATCGCGGCGAATTCCTCGCGCGCTACGCCACATCGGCCGGCTTTTATGGCGTGCCATGGCCAGAGCGGTTGCTCGAGTTCGGTCATCGTAGAGCACGCGCTGCTGGCGCTCGCAGCGGGACCGATCTTAAGAAAGTCCGGCCGGCGGTGCCTCGCCGATCAGGTTCGCGCTCTCCGCGTCGAACGGCACACTTTAGTCCGAAGCGCGTCCAGCGCACCGGATCGAGCGTGTTGGGCCAACTCATAGAACTCCATTTCGTTTCCCTCGGTGAAGTCGAATACTGCGTCTGTGCGATCGCCCGCAGCGAGGCCCGCGACTTGTCCGCCTGACCGGGACTGCGCAATTGCCTCTCGACCGCCGCATGGGTCGTGCGCCAGATCGGCACCGCAGCCGCAAGCACCCTGCCCGTATTAAGACGCAGGAGCCGGCTGCGCCGGTCCGCCGGGTCCGCAGCGCTCGTGACAGACCCGGGCGCTTGAGCGGCTTTAATGCCGCCGTCAGCGTGGTGCGGTCCATGCCCAGCAACTACGCCACCGGGCCGATAGGCGGCGGAACGCGGCGATTTACTTAACCCCTTGAGCACTGAAGATGCCCCCCTTTGAAGCAAGCTTGTGCTCGCGGTTGAGCTCGTTCGATCGTTTGATTGCAGTCAACATGGATACAGATGGCCGCTTGCATATCGCAGAGGCACCTGATCAGTGCACCTCACGCCGGACCGGCGCGTCGCAGCCCGCTCTCGGTGACGCCGAGATGCCGCTCCAGTGCCACGCGATCAGCGGCCAAGACCGCGCTGTCGGCGGCGTGTACCACTGCGCCGCGTTCAAGAATAATCGCCCGGTCTGTCACGCTGAGGATCTTCTTCGCATTCTGTTCGACGAGGATCGCGGACGTGCCCTCGTCGCGAATGATACGGTGCAAAGCAGCGAGCAGCTCCTCCACCAGGATCGGCGCCAGACCCTCCAGCGGCTCATCGAGCAGCATGATGCGTGGATTAAGGGCCAAGGCGCGGCCGATGGCGAGCATCTGCTGCTCGCCACCCGAGAGCTGATTGCCGAGATTTTGCCGGCGCTCGGCAAGCCGCGGGAACAACGCGTAGACCTTTTCGACGCCCCAGCGACCCGGCCGTGCCACGGCGGTCAGGTTCTCATGGACGGTGAGCGATTTGAAGATGTTGCGCTCCTGCGGCACCCAGCCGATGCCGGCCTGCGCGCGCTGGTCGGGGCGGAGCACAGTGACGTCGCGACCGTCAAGCGCGATGGTGCCGCCGAAATAGCGAGTGACGCCAACAATAGAGTTGATCAGCGTGGTCTTGCCCATGCCGTTGCGACCGAGCAGCGCCAGCGCCTGGCCTTCGGCGAGCGAGAGCGAGACATTCGCCAGCACTACGGCCTCACCATACCCGGCCGAAAGCTGTTCGATGACGAGGAGATCAGCCATTGAGCTCCTCGCCGAGATAGACGGCCTTGACCCGCGGATCGCGCGCCACCTCTTCGGGTCCACCGTCCGCGAACAAAGCACCGTTGACCAGGACCGAGATGCGGTCGGCGAACGAGAACACCAGATCCATGTCGTGCTCGATCAACAGCACCGTGACGTCCCGCGGCAGCGCCGCAATGGTGGCGAGAAGCTCGTGGCGCTCGGCTTCGGGAACGCCGGCCGCCGGCTCGTCGAGCAGCAGCACGCGCGGGCGGCAGGCAAAGGCGAGCGCGATTTCCAGGAGACGCTGCTTGCCATAGGGCAGAACCGCGGTGCGCGCGTTAAGCGCGTCGGCCAGACGAAAACGGTCGGCGATTTCGGCGATCTCATCGATAATCGCCGACCGGCCGCCGACCATCCGCCACCAATTGCCGCCGGCACCAAGACGTTCGGAGACAGCAAGCCCGAGCGACTCCAGCGGCGTCAGATCGAGGAACAATTGATTGATCTGAAAGGTCCGCGCCATGCCCAGCCGCACCCGTGCGTGCGCATCGAGCGCAGTAATGTCCCTGCCGTCGAGCAGAATGCGGCCGGCGCTCGGCTTGAGCACGCCGCTCAACAGATTGATCACCGTGGTCTTGCCGGCACCGTTCGGCCCAATGAGCGCGTGGCGCGCACCTTGCTTAAGGTCAAGCGTCACGTCGGAGGCGGCGACAATGCCGCCGAAGCGCTTTCCCAATCCAATGGTCTGCAGGATTGCCATGGCGCGCTCACCATCAGCGCCGGTCAGGCGTGGCGCGGGGCTCCACCGGCTTGCGTGCCACCAGCCTGCCGCCGAGCCGCATCAGCAACGCGCGCGCCGGCTCGTTCCAGCCGGCCATGCGCTCGCGCCCGATCAGCACGATCAGCACCAGCATCAGTCCGATCCAGAACTGCCAGTACTGCGGAGTGAGGCTGGCGATCCAATCCTGCATGAACTTGTAGATCACCGCACCGATCAGGCCGCCATAGAGATAGCCGGTACCGCCGATGATCAGCACCAGCAACAGATCGGCCGAGCGTTCCAGTGAAAGCACGTCGAGCGAGCAGAACGCGGTGGTCTGGGTGAGCAGCGCTCCGGAAATGCCGGCAAAGAAGGCGGCCACGGTATAGCTGGCGACCAGCCGGCGATTAACCGGAACGCCGAGCGCGGCGGCGCGCAGCGCATTGCCCTTCACCGCGCGCAACGACAGGCCGAAAGGCGAGGCGACGATCCGGCGCGCGAGCAGGAAGCAGATGAACAGCACGGTCAGGCAATAGACATACCCGGTGTGGCCGAAAATATCGAACTGAAAGCGGCCGAGGATGGGCGCAATCGTGATGCCTTGCAGGCCGTCGGCGCCGCCAGTGATGTTGGAATAGCGGTTGGCGACTTCGCCGAGCATGAGCGCGATGCCGAGCGTCACCATCAGCCGAGTCAGGTCGGAGCCGCGCAGCAGCAGAAAGCTGGTGACGAAGCCGAGCGCCGCGGCGACCAATGCGGAGCAGAAAAGCGCCAGCACCGGCTCGTTGATGATGCCGTACTTGGCGAGCAGTCCGCTGACATAGCCGGCAACGCCGAAAAAGGCAGCGTGGCCCAGGGAAATGATTCCCGCATAGCCGAGGATGAGATCGAGCGACAGCGCAAGCAGCGCCAGGATCGCCGTTTCGGTCAGGATCAGATGCTTCTGCGGAAACAGCCAGATGGCCGCGAAGGCAAGCACCCAGAAGGCAATTTCGAGCGGCGACCAGCGCACGCGGCGGCGCACAGACTTCGCGACATTTTGCGCAAGCGGCGTCATGCGCTCACCGCGCCGTGCTGCGGGCGAACAGCCCTTGCGGCCGCAAGAGCAAAACGGCGATCATGATCGCATAGATGACGAAAGCGCCCAGGGTGGGCACGTAGTACTTGCCGGCGACATCGCCGATGCCGAGCAGGATCGAGGCGAGGAACGGCCCGGTAATGCTCGAGGTGCCGCCGACCGTCACCACGATCAAAAAGTAGATCATGAATTTGAGCGGAAAGGTCGGGTCGAGGCCCAAAATTTCTGCGCCCAGAGCGCCGCCCAAGCCGGCAAGCCCCGAGCCGACCGCGAAGGTGACGGCAAACACCGCGCCGACATTGATGCCGAGCCCGCGTGCCACGCGCTGATCGTCGACCGCGGCGCGCAGGCGGCTGCCGAACCGCGTCTTCGTCAGCATGAACTGCAGGGCAATCGTGAGCACCCCGCACACCGCGATGATGAGCAGCCGGTATTTGCTCATGCCGATGCCGAACACGTCGAACTGACCCTGCAACGCCCGCGGGATCTGCACGAATTGCTGCGAGGAGCCCATGATGTAATCGGTGGCCGCCACGGCCATGAAGACGAGCCCGATGGTGAACAGCACCTGATCGAGATGGCTTCTGGCGTAGACATGAACGTAAAGCAGGCGCTCGAACAACGCGCCGAGCAGCGCCGTCACCACAAACGCGCTCGGCAGGCCGAGCGCGAACGGCACGCCCATGCGGTTGACCAGCACCACGGTGCAATAGCCGCCCGCCATGGCGAAGGCGCCGTGGGCGAGATTGATGAAATTCATCAGCCCGAGCGTGACCGACAGGCCGCAGGCCAGCACGAACAACAGCATGCCGTAGGCGGTTCCGTCGAACAGGATGGTCAGCATGCAGATCCGCCCGCTACCGCCGCCTCCCGCGCGGAAACGGCTGTCGCTACCTAGACAACATTCCGCGCGGCGCTTGTCCAGCCAGGCCCCTTCGGCCGCTGCCTGGGTGCCCAGCCGCCGCATGTGCTAAGGTCTCGCCCCGCAGGGCGCAGACGTGGCAAGGAGCTGCCAATGGCCAAAATCGTGCTCGGGCTCGGAAGCTCGCACACCCCAATGTTGCTCGCCTCCGACGAGACGCTGCCGCGCTTTCGCGAGACCGACGAGAAGATCAAGCATCGCGACAAGGAAGGTCGCCCGGCCACCTATGCGGAACTCCTGGAAAAGGCCGATCCACGGATGGCGGCCCTGGTCGAGCCGCCGGAGCTCGTGGCGCGGCAGAACAAAGCGCGCGCCGCGGCCACGCATTTGCGCAAGACGCTCGCCAATGCCAGGCTCGATACGCTTATCGTCATGGGCGATGATCAGGACGAGAGCTACCTGGAGGACTGCCGCCCGGCCTTCGCGATCTATTACGGCAAGACGATTCTCAACAGCAACGAACAGCATGAGCAATATCGCCGGCGATTTCCTGAATGGTACGTCAATAATCGTCAGGGATTTTTCGAGGATGCCGCGCCCCGCGCCTATCCGGTCGACAGCAAGCTCGCGCTGCACTTGATCGACTGGCTGATGGAGCACGGTTTCGATCCCGCCTCTTCCAAAAGCCTGCGCGAGGGCGAGGGCGAAGGCCATGCGGTCGCTTACGTGCACCGCCGCGTGATGGATGGCAGCGCACCGACCCCCGTCGTGCCGGTATTTCTAAACACCTATTATGCGCCCAACCAGCCGCGGCCGCGGCGCTGCTATGAACTCGGCCAAGCCATTCGCCGGGCGGTGGAAGCTTATTCCGCCGACGCACGCGTCGGCATCATCGCATCGGGCGGGTTGAGTCATTTTCTGGTCGATGAGCAATTCGATCGCGCGATCTTGCAGGCCTGCGCGGAGAAGAATGCGGCGTTTCTACAGAACCTGCCGCGCAACAAACTCAACGCCGGCAGTTCGGAGATTCTCAACTGGGTCGGCATCGCCGGAGCGCTCGAGCATCTCGACATGAATTGGTTCGAGTATGTCCCCGGCTATCGCACGCCGGCCGGGACCGGCACCGGCTTGAGCTTCGCGAGCTGGACTTAAGGTCGGTGCGTCCGGCTGCGAAGCGGCCGCTCTGCAAAGCCATCATCACCGTCGCCGCGGGTGGCTGTGACCGCGGGCTTTGCGGACCCCACTCGGGCCCGCAAATTGACTGGCGCGACGAAGGCGCGCAGCACGAAAAACGCCATGCGCTTGCGTGCTTTCTGGCTTTCGACCTAGTATCTGAGGCCAATTGCCAGTCAAATCGATAAAATCGCAGCTACTGGGAGAGCTCTGATGCCCAAGCGTATCATCGCGGCGGCCGCCGCCTTGACCCTGTCCGCCAGCGTCACCTGGGCGCAGGACATAAAGATCGGCCTGATCTTGCCCTATACCGGCGTCGGCGCCGAGCTCGCCCAACAGATGGACCGAGGCATCGAGCAATATCTGAAGCTCAACGCCGCCCAGGTAAAACCCTACAAGTTCACCATCATCAAACGCGATTCCAAGGCGCCGAACGGCGCCGCCGCCAAAGTCGACGCCCAGGAATTGATCACACAGGACAAGGTCGACGTGCTGGCAGGCTGGGTGTATTCCCCCGACGCCATCGCTTCCGCGCCGATCGTCACCGCCGCCAAACGGCTCGCGGTGATCATGAATGCCGGTACCGCTTTCATCACCAACCTGTCGCCCTATTTCGTGCGCACCTCGTTCACCCTGTGGCAATCGAGCTATGTGATGGGCGAGCAGGCGGCTAAGCACCTGCACGCGAAGACCGTCGTGGTGGCGTATACGGATTACCCGCCGGGCAAGGACGCGCTGGACGCGTTCAAGTACGCCTTCGAGCATAACGGCGGCAAGGTCATTGACGCCATTCCGTCGGGCGGCCCCGGCGCCACGCCGGACCTCACGCCCTTCTTCCAGCGCGCCAAGGACGAGCACCCCGACGTGCTGTTCGTGTTCGTACCCGCCGGCGACCAGGCGACCGCCGTGGTCAAAACCTATGCCGCGCTTGGCATGCGCGCTGCCGGCGTCAAACTGATCGGAACCGGCGACGTGGTTCAGGACATCAAGCTGCAGGGCATGGGTGACGCCGCGGTTGGCCTGATCACGGTGCATCACTACAATGCCGATCTCGACAACCCGCAGAACAAGGCGTTCGTCGCCTCGTGGAAAAAGGCCTACGGACCGGATTCGACGCCGGATTTCACGGCGATCGGGGCCTACGACGGGATGGCGGCCATCGTCGAGGCTGCCCACGCTACCAACGGCAAGATCGACAACGGCGCCGCCGCGGTAAAGTCGCTGGAAGGCTGGAAATTCGTGAGCCCGCAAGGTCCGATCTCGATCGATCCGCAGACCCGCGACATCGTCATGAACGAGTATCTGGACGAAGTGGTCAAAGGCGCGGACGGCAAGCTCCATCAAAAAGTTCTGCTGACGGTGCCGAGCGTCAAGGATCAGTGCAAGGCGCTGGCGATCGGGCCCTGCGCGCCGAAAAAATGACCGCGAAGAGCGAATGGCGCGATAGCGAATAGAGGGTGAAGCCGCTATTCGCCATTGGCTGCTCGCCGTCGGCTCGCGGGAGCATTCGTGAATTTTATCGCTGACCTCGCCGGAATCGTGCTGGGCGGGCTCGCCGCCGGCACCGTGCTGTTCGTCGTCTCGGTCGGGCTGTCAGTCACGATGGGGCTGATGGGGTTCGTCAATCTCGCCCACGGCGCCTTCGCGATGTTCGGCGGCTACATTATCGTGCTGGCGATGAACCGCGCGCATATGGGCTTCGCCGCCGCGCTGGCGCTGGGCTTTGTCGCCACTGCGGCGCTCAGCGTCCTGCTCGAGCGGTTCCTTTACCGGCGGCTCTACCGCGCAGGCGAATTGGATCAGGTTCTCTTTACCATCGGCCTGATCTTCATCTTCATCGCTGCGACCACGCTCGCGATCGGGCCGGAAAGCCAGACGCTGCAGTTGCCGGCGGCCCTCGCCGGCCAGCTCGACCTCGGCTTCGTTCAGTATCGGGCCTACAGCGTGTTCCTGATCGTGGTCGGCCTGTTGATCGCGCTCGGCATTTGGCTCGCCTTCGAGCGCACGCGGATCGGGGCACAGATCCGTGCGACCGTGGACAGCCGCCGCATGGCGGAATCGCTCGGCATCAATGTCGACCGGCTGTTCACCATCACCTTCGCCTTCGGCAGCGGCATGGCGGCAATCGGCGGCGGGCTCGGCGCCGAGTTTTTGGGGCTCGACCCGCAATACCCGCTCAAATACCTGGTCTATTTCCTGATCGCGGTGTCGGTCGGCGGGCTCGGCAGCGTGCTCGGTGTTTATTGCGCCGCGCTGATCCTCGGCGTGCTTGATTTCGTGCTCACGCTCTATCTGCCCAAAGGCGGCACCATCTTCATTTACCTGCTCACCATCCTGATCCTGCTTGCCCGCCCACAGGGGCTGTTTGGGAGGAAGGAGCAGTGAGCCTCGCGGCCCCCTCCGCCGACAAGACGCCCGCCGCGGCACCCATGGACAATCCCGCGGTGCGCGAATTGATGCGGCGCCACCGGGTACGCTGGTGGGAGACGCTGCCCTGGCTCGCCGCGATGGTCGTCTACTTCGGCTTTCCCGATTATCTCGGCTTCGGCACCGATGTTGTGGTCACAATACTGTTCGCGCTTTCGCTCGATCTGGCGCTCGGCTATGCCGGGATCATTACGCTTGGCCATGCGGCGTTCTTCGGCACCGGCGCTTACGCAGTCGGAATGCTGGCCACTTACGGTCTATGGACGGAACCGGTCAGCGGGCTGTGCCTCGCCGGAATTGCCGCCGCAGTCGTCGGCATTCTCTCGGGCTTCGTTCTGCTGCGCACCAGAGGCCTGACGCTCTTGATGCTCACGCTGTGCGTCATGGCGCTGCTCGAACAGGCTGCCAACATGGCGCACACCTATACCGGCGGGTTCGACGGCCTGCCGAGCCTGCCGATCGCGCCGGTCTTCGGCGTCTTCGAGTTTGATCCGCTTTACGGCAACACGCAGTATCTGTACGCGCTGGGCGTTCTATTCGTCTGCTTCGCGTTCGTGCGCACCCTGGTCTATTCACCGTTTGGCCAGAGCCTGACCGGCATCCGCGAGAATGTACTGCGCATGCATGCCATCGGCTCACCGGTGCGGCACCGGCTCATCATCTGCTATGCCATCTCGGCAGCGCTCGCTGGCATTGCCGGCGGGCTGTGGGCGCAGACCAATGCCTACGTCAACCTCTCGACGTTCGGACTGGACCGCGCCGCGACCGTGCTCATCGTGCTCATTCTCGGCGGCTACGGCCGGCTTTACGGCGCCTTCATCGGCGCCATCGTCTACCAAGCGCTGGAGCATTTTCTGGCGCAGCTCTATCCGACCGCCTGGCAGCTCGGACTCGGGCTCCTTCTGGTGCTGATCGCGCTGTTTGCCCGCAACGGCATTTTGGGACTCAGCGAGGCGCTGTGGCGGCGCTACCGCGCCCGGGGCAAGGTGCCATGAGCGAGATTTGCCTCCAGACTCAGGCGCTCACTCGTCGTTTCGGCGCGCTCGTGGCTGTCAACGAGATTAACTTCCACCTCGCCGCCGGCGCGCGCCATGCGCTGATCGGGCCCAACGGTGCGGGCAAGACGACGTTTGTTAATCTGCTCACCGGCGTGCTGCCACCGACCCGCGGGCGCGTCCTCCTGTCCGGCCGCGATATCACCGCCAAACCGCAGGCGGAGCGGGTCAAGCTCGGGATTGCACGTACCTTTCAGATCAACCGGCTGTTCCGCGGTCTCTCGGTGCTGGAGAACGTCTGCATGGCCGTCGCCGAGCGCGCCGGCGTTGCCGGATTCATGTTTTATCCGGCCGGCCGACGCACCGAGGTGATCGACGAAGCGATGGACCTGTTGCAGACGCTCAAGCTTGCGGAAGTGGCCCGCTATCGCGTCTCTGAACTTCCCTATGGGCGCCAGCGCCTTGTCGAACTTGCCATTTCCATCGGGCTAAGACCGGAAGTGCTGCTGCTCGACGAACCGGCCGCCGGCGTGCCCAGCGCCGAAAGCCACATCATTCTCGATGCCGTCGAACGCTTGCCCGCCCACATCGCCGTGCTCATCATCGAGCACGACATGGACGTGGTGTTCCGCTTTGCCGAGCGGGTCACCGTCATGGTGGGCGGGGCACTGTTCGCTGAGGGCCCGCCGCGCGAGATCGAGGCCAATCCCCGGGTACGCGAAGTGTATCTGGGCCAAGCCGGCGCGCTCCATAGTTCGACCCATGGCTAGCGCGCTGCAGCTGCGCTCGGTCTGCGCGGGCTACGGCGAGACCGTGGTGCTCGAGGACGTCGATCTTGAGCTCGCGCCCGGCGAATACATCAGCGTCATCGGCCGCAACGGCGTCGGCAAGACCACGTTGCTTTCCACCATTATGGGCCACACCACGCTGCATTCCGGCGAGCTTCTGCTCGACGGCGAGGCGATCAACGGCATGCCGTGCTACCGCCGCGCGCTCGCCGGCATCGGCTTGGTGCCGCAAGAGCGCGAGATTTTCCCCTCGCTCTCGGTCCGCGAGAACCTCGACATTGCAGCGCGGCCGGGGCAATGGACGCATGCGCGGATTTTCGAACTGTTCCCCCGGCTTCAGGATCGGCTCGACAATATGGGCAATCAGCTTTCTGGCGGCGAGCAGCAGATGCTCTCGATAGCCCGGGCGCTACTCACCAACCCCTCGCTCCTGCTCATGGACGAGCCGACGGAAGGCTTGGCGCCGGTCGTCGTCGAGGCCTTGAGCGCGGTGCTAACGCGGCTGCGCGCCAACGACGCCCTGTCCATCATTCTCGTCGAACAGAACAGCCGCGTGGCGCTCAACTTTTCACCGCGCACGGTCGTCCTTGACAAGGGCCGCATCGTCTATGACGGCGAATCGGCGCCGCTCTCCGCCGACGCGGAGCGACTGGCGAAGTTGATCGGTATTGTTGAATAAGTGTCGCGGTAAACGTTTGATTCCTGATCAGGCTGAGAGCCGCGGGCTGTGACGCAGCGCACGGCAGCCGCCACGGCGCTTGCGGATCTCGAGGCGCAGCGAGCTGCGACGGCGAAAGGCAAGGGGGGTGAAGGCAGATCTCGGCCCGGTCCTTTGTCTGGCGACGCTCCTCGGCACAAGCGACCGCAAGGCTATGCGGGCCCTCATGCTCGCGGTGGCATCGCACCGCTCGACTGCCGCCGGGTTGTTATTGGTTGATCGCCGCTCGCGCGGACAAGCGTTTCAAGGTTCGACTAGCAGCGACTCTTTAACCCGACTGCGTCCCCTCGGCATGCGGTTCATCAGGGAGCTGCACGTAGGCCTCGTATCGAAAGCGTCGATTGCGAGCCTGGCCCGTGATCTCGCTGAGAACCCCAATCTTGACCAACCGCTCGAGCAGTTGATTGGCGGCCTTATAACGTGGTGCGCGTCAACTCACGCACCTCATTCACCGGACGATCGGCCGCTCAAAGAGCCGTTCGAGGGCGCGGTGGCCATTGCCTGCGGAATAGCCGAGATTTTCGGTGATCAGTTGCGATGCGTTTCGCGCAGTCTCAGGACGCGAAGTGTCGGTTGCCTGCACGCTAACCTCCGCTACACCGCGCAGAAAAAACTCCAGCCAGTCTTCCCATGCGCCGTTGTCTGGTGTTGCCTGCAGCAGATCGTAATACCTTCCCGGTGGCGCTTGAAATAATGCGAAAGGTAGAGGACCGGCTTTGCGCAGCACGCCGCTTTCGCATAACAGGAACGTGATCAGCAGGCGCCCGATGCGACCATTGCCATCCAGAAACGGATGAATGGTCTCGAACTGTGCGTGCGCAAGCCCGATCTTGATGAGAAGCGGCAAGTCGCTTTCTGCGTGAAAAAGCTTTTCCAAATCGCCGAGCGCCTGTGGGACGATATCGGGCGGTGCTGGCGGAAGGAAAGTTGCCTCGTTCAGCGTGCAACCGGCGGGGCCGGATCCAATTTTGGGTCCGGCGCAGCTCACCGGACGCCAGGCGAACCACGGACACCGTCAAGGAGCCTCTTGTGGATTTCACGGATGAGGCGCACGGAGACGGGCAGCTCAGACAGGCGGCCAGTCCGTAGTTCATCGCGGCAGCGTAGTTGACGACCTCATCCACGTCCTTAGGCGTTTCGGGCCGTGTAGAGTTGGGCCTCCGCCGCGAGCGGTCCTGTAACGAGCTTTGCGTGCCTTCGATTTGGCTCGATAGCACCGCTTCCTTGCGTACATACATAAAGTCAAACAGATCAGGATTCGGCAGCGTCTGGATCGACCCGTCGAGCCTGCCAAGCGCTAGATCGGATTGAAACAAGAGGCGATGCAGTTCGCCACTAAGACGAACCGACGGTTGTGGCGGCACAGGCCAGGTATGAACGCAGGATAGCCGGTCGGCTTGCTGTGTACCGCTTCCCCTCGTCGGTCGCCCGACGAAGGAGTCAACACTCATTCGGGTCCGCCCGCTACGGCTTTGACGGGCTTGCACCGGACCGGGGCTTACATCGGCGGGACTTGTTTGAGAGATTTTCACCCTCTCATCAGCTTCTCCCTCACGGCGCGATACTAGGCGTGCGCCTTGCGTTGCGGGTCGATGATCTTTTCCAGCCGATCGAGCACATGCATGCAGGGCAGGAGCTGCTGCAAGCTGGCATTCGGCTCGCGTTTTTGCTTGATCGCGGCGATGAACTCGCGGTCCTCAATCTCAATACCGTCCATCGATACGTCGACCTTGGAGAGGTCGATTTTATTGTCCTTACCGTCGGACAGATCGTCGTAATAGGCCTTGAACGTGCCGTTGTCGCAAATGTAGCGGAAGAAAGAGCCGATCGGCCCGTCATTGTTGAACGACAGCGACAGCGTGAGCACCGCGCCCGCAGGCGTCTTCGCGACGATCCCCATGTCCATGGCAACGTTGAGCTGCGGATGGATCGGGCCCTGCACGGCATAGCAGTCGGAAATGGTCTCGCCGGCTTGGTACTGGAATAAGTCGATGGTGTGGGCAGCATGGTGCCAGAGCAGGTGGTCGGTCCAGCTGCGCGGCTGGCCGGCGGCGTTGATGTTCTTTCTGCGGAAGAAATAGGTCTGCACGTCCATCTGCTGGATTTCCAGTTCGCCTTTCTCAATCTTCTTGTGAACGTATTGATGGCTGGGATTAAAGCGCCGCACGTGGCCGCCCATGGCGGTGACACCGGTCTGCTTGGCGATGCGCACCAAGGCCTCGGCGTCGTCGGCAGAATCGGTGATGGGAATTTCGATCAGCACGTGCTTGCCGGCCCGCATCACCTGTTCGCCTTGGCGGAAATGCAGCTTGGTCGGCGTGGTGAGGATCACAGCGTCGGCGCGCCTGATGCCTTCCGAAAGGTCGCCGGTATAATGTGGGACACCGTATTTCTTCGCCACCTGCGCGGTGGCATCCTGGTTGCCGCCGACGAGCGACGTTACTTCCACCTCGGGAATGCGCTTGAGCGCATCGAGATGTTTTTGACCGAATGCCCCCTGCCCGGCGACGCAGATTTTCATCACTGATCTCCAAACTCGCTATGATCTTTAGTCTTAAAGCGGGCTTCGTCACTGCCAGGAACAGTCGGCAAGGCAATCCTGCCGGCGCGCCGATTGCTAATCCTTCTCTTGCAACGATGTCAGCCGCGAACCCGCTCCGTCCTGGCCAAAGAAGCGGCACGTTTGAGCTTGCTGGCGGCCGGCTTGCGCTTGCCGGCGGCCCTGGCGGCGCGTCCGCGGTTCTCCAGAATAATGTGGCCGACCGCGGTGTTTGAAGCCGGCACCGTATAGAAGCGGTATACCTCGTCCACCTTATCGTCGAGTGCGCCGCGCATGATCAGCCACATCACCATCTCGATGCCTTCGGCGCCGGCCTCGCGCATGTATTCAATATGTGGGATGCGGACAAGTTTCTGCGGGTCCTTGGTCAAATTGTCCAAAAACGCCTTGTCGAACTTACTGTTGATGAGCCCGGCGCGTGGCCCCGAAATCTGGTGCGACATGCCGCCGGTGCCGAAAATGACGACGCGCAGATCCTCCGGATAGGATTCCACAGCCTTGCGGATGGCACGCCCCAGCATAAAGCAGCGGTGCCCGGTCGGCGGCGGGTAGAGCACGACGTTGACGGCTAGCGGAATGACCGGGCAGGGCCATTCCTCGGGCGAGCCGAACAGAAGGTTCATCGGCACGGTGAGCCCGTGATCGACCGCCATCTTGTTGACGACGGTGATGTCGAACTCATCGAGGATCACCGATTGGGCAATGTGGGCGGCAAGCTGCGGATGACCGTTGACCACCGGCACCGGCCGCGGTCCCCAGCCTTCATCGGCCGGCGGGAATTGGCTGGCGCAGCCGAGCGCGAAAGTCGGCACGATTTCCACCGAAAACGCCGAGGCGTGATCGTTATAGACCACGATGCACACGTCCGGCTTGGTTTTTTCCATCCATTCCTTGGATTTCTCGAAGCCGGAAAAGACCCGCTGCCAGTACCGCTCTTCGGTCTGATGGTTGTCGATCGCTGCGCCGATCGCGGGCACATGCGACGAGGCGACCCCTGCAATGATCCTAGCCACGTTTGGACCTCGATTTTTTGGCGGCACCCGTCTTGGCTCCCATTTTGGCTTTCGCCGCTTTGGGCTTGGCCTTCTTGGCGGCGGTTTGCGATGTTTGCGCCACAATGCTCGCCGCCTTTTCAAACTTGCCGGACCTGCTGCGATTGCCATCGACTGGGCGGCCACCCGCGAGCATCATATTGGCGTAATCTTCCTGGGTCGCTCCGGTCATCTCGGCAGCCAGATGGCGGAACGAATGGCCGTCCGTGGCGCCGAGCTTGGCGGTGAAATAGATGTTGCCGCCCAATTGTAGCATGCGGTTATAGTCGCGGTTGAGGATGGCCTCGGTCTGCTCCGGCGTGAGGTCGAATTTCTTGAGGTATTCCGCCTCGTTCGCCTTGAAGGCCTTGCGGTTCTCCTCCTGCATCAGCGACATGCAGAACATGTTGATGCCGTAGCCCTGGCGCGAGCGCTCCTGGTCGAAAACGTACGTGCCCGGGATGTCATCGTAGTCGTGGTGTTCGCCAGCCATCGCCGTCACTCCCTTAACCTGACATATATAGTGTGGCAGCGTTTCTAGCGAAATTCCGCGCCGTGCTCCAGCCGGTGACGAAGGCTTGCTGGTGCGCTGGCGGCGAAGCGTACTCTTGACGCGTACCCATGGGGCCACCCATAGGCAGTGTTCCGAAAGAGCCCCTCCGAAGCGCTCGCTGCTCGTTGGTGGCTGATGCGCGGAGCCGGCAGGCAAAAGTCCGTCCGAATGTGTCCGGCCCCTGCGATTGGAACGGTCCTGTGGCTTGGCTTCGCTCCAGAACCGCTAAGCGGCTTGCAGCATCGTGGTTCATCGCGCAGAAAAGTAGTGCAAGCCTGCACTTTCCGGGCGCGCGCCCAAGCCCGCCGTGACGACCGGATCTGGATCAGCTCCAGTAAAGCTGCATCGGGTTATCGACGAGGAGGGCCTGCTGCAGGGCGGGCGCAGGAGCGATCTTCGGGATGTAATCGACCAGCACGCCGTCGTCCGGCGCCTGCTTCCTCATGTTAGGATGCGGCCAATCGCTGCCCCAGATGACACGGTCGGGGAAGCGCTCGACCAGCTGACGGCCGAACGGCACCATGTCGTCATAGGGCGGGCCGGCCAGACTCATACGCTCCGGGCAGGTCACCTTGACATAGAAGTTTTTGTGTTTGGCCATTAGCGCGTGGAAGCGCTGATTCTCCGGGTGATCGACGCCTTTCGTGACGTCGGGCGTGCCCATGTGATCGACCACCACGGTCGTCGGCAGCGCGGTGAAGAAGCTTTCCAGCTCTGGCAGGTCCGGCATCTCGAAATAGACGACGATATGCCAACCGAGCTTTTCCACCCGTGCGGCGATGCGCTCGAGCACGTCGCGCGGCGTGAAGTCGACCAGGCGCTTGAGGAAGTTAAAGCGCACCCCGCGCACGCCGGCGCGGTCCATCCAACTGAGCTCGTCGTCGCTTACCTCCTCGCCCACGAAGGCGACGCCCTTGGCCCTGCCATTGGCGGCCTCGAGCGCGTCCACCATGGCGCGATTGTCCTTGGCATGGCAGGAGGCCTGCACGATCACATTCTTGTCGAAGCCGAGGAAATCGCGCAGCGCGAACAGCTTCTCCTTCGGCGCGTCGCAAGGCGTGTATTTGCGCTCCGGCGCATAGGGGAATTTTGCCTCTGGTCCAAACACGTGGCAATGCGCGTCCACGGCGCCCGCCGGCGGCTTGTAATGCGGCTTCGACGGATTCGGATGGAACGGAATGTAACCGGCGGACATCGGCACGGGCACTCTCCAATTCGGCATTTGCAAGCAGTCGGTTCGTCATCCGCGACCCCGACCATCGCTCCGCTCGACGCGGGCTATAAAGTCAAACCCGCTCCAGCGCTATCGAGACGCCCTGGCCGACGCCGACGCACATGGTGGCGAGGGCGCGCCGGCCGTCGCGTTTTTGCAGGCCGTGCAGCGCGGTCAGCGCGAGCCGCGCACCGGACATGCCGAGTGGATGGCCGAGCGCAATGGCGCCGCCGTGCGGGTTGACGTGCGCGGCGTCCTCCGGCACCCCGAGCTGACGCAGGCAGGCAATGCCTTGCGAGGCAAAAGCCTCGTTGATTTCGATCACGTCGAAGTCGCTGATCTTCAGCGACAGCCGCTCCATCAGCTTTCTGGTCGACGGCACCGGGCCGATACCCATGATGCGCGGCGGCACCGCCGCCGATGCCATGCCGAGGATTCGTCCGCGCGGCGACAGCCCGTGCGTCTTGACCGCCTGTTCGCTCGCCAGAATCATCGCCGCGGCGCCGTCGTTGACGCCGGAGGCGTTGCCGGCGGTGATGGTGCCGGGATTGCGCACGATCGGTTTGAGCTTTTCCAGCTTCTCGATCGTGGTGTCGGGCCGCGGATGCTCGTCGTTGTCGACCGTGACCGACCCGGACTTGGCGGGCGCTTGCACCGGCACGATTTCTTCAGCGAAATAGCCGGCGGCCGCGGCCTTGGCGGCGCGCTGCTGCGAGCGCAGCGCGAACGCATCCTGATCGCGGCGCGAAACCTGAAATTCCTCGGCGACGTTCTCGCCAGTCTCGGCCATGGAGTTGACGCCATATTGCGCTTTCAGCAGCGGATTGACGAAGCGCCAGCCCAGCGTCGTGTCGTAGATTTCCGCCGCGCGCGCAAACGCCTCGCCGGCCTTGCCCATCACGAAGGGCGCGCGCGTCATCGACTCGACGCCGCCGGCAATGGCGAAATCGATCTCGCCGCAGCGAACGGCGCGCGCGGCATCACCCACCGCATTGAGCCCAGACGCGCAGAGCCGGTTGACGGTGACACCCGGAATGCTGTCGGAGAGGCCGGCGAGCAGGAGCGCCATGCGCGCAACATTGCGGTTGTCCTCGCCGGCCTGGTTGGCGCAGCCGAAAAACACCTCGTCGAGCCGCGACCAGTCGGCCTTCTGATTGCGGCCGGCCAACGCGCGGATCGGCACGGAGGCGAGATCGTCGGTGCGCACCTTGGCGAGCGCCCCGCCATAGCGGCCGATCGGCGTGCGCACGGCGTCGCAGATGAAGACCTCGCGCATCGGCTCGTTCCCTGATCGGTTCGTTCTGTCGCTTTCCTGAATGCTATTTACGGAGCCGGCCTGATGCGGTCAAATCGCCGCGGCGGGCAGATCGATCGTGGCCGGCGCCGGGCAGCTGCCATGCAGGAAATGCGATCCGCCATTCGCTTAGCTCGCGGGACCCCCGTGGCCGATCCGTGGCAATGGCTGCAAAGGCTGCTTGCTCTTAGCGACCGACGACTTTCTGCGAACAACCAAGGCCCGAGAAAACCGCGCAGACATCGCGTCATTCCGTTCTGTTTTTCCGCGCTTGCTCGCCAATCCCTTCAGGCGATGGCCTCCGCTTCCCGCAGGCTTTCAAACAAAGCCGTGCGCAAGAGAAACTTCCGCGCCAGCTGCGGATCGTCGGCCACGCGCCGCAGCTCATCGTGATTGCGCGCCCGCACGGCCGGATCGCGCTCGGCGAGGAGCCGCTTGTTGCGAATGGTCTGCGCCTGGGTGTGGGCGACCGCGACGTGGCGGCGCTGGCGCGCGTAGCGGTCGAGCACGGTATGGTCGGCTTCGCCGCGCGCGATGGCAATGAGCTTGTCGGCGACGTTGAAAGCGTCATGGACGCCGCTGTTCATTCCCATGGCGCCGATCGGGCTGTTCACGTGCGCCGAGTTGCCGGCGAGAATGGCGCGGCCGACGCGGAATTTCTCCGCCACGCGCTGGTGGACAACGTAAAGGTTGCTGCCGACAATCTCGAACGGCCGGCCGGTCGGCAAGAACCGCTGCAGCCGCTCCTGCAGGGCTTCTGGCGCAGTCAGCGCGTTTTCCTCGGCCTGCGGATCGGTCGGAAAATGCACGCGCCAGCGGTCGGGCGGGCCCTTCCAATGAAACAGATTGGACCATTCGCTGGGATCGGAAATGTAATTGCGCTCGGCATAGCCGTGCTTGCGGAAATCGTACGCCACTTCGATGTTGAGCGTGCGGTCGTCGTAGGTAAAGCCTTCGAATGCGATCCCAAGCTGCTTGCGCACGATGCTGCGCGCGCCCTCGGCGCTGATGAGATAGCGGCCCGCGATCGTTTCCTCTTCGCCCCCGGGGTTGATCACGCGGGCGATGATGCCGTCGGCGTCCTGTTCGAAGCCGACGAACTCCGTTCTCAAGCGCAGATCGATGTTGGGCTCGTCCCTCGCCATCTTGAGGGCTTCCTCCACAATCTTGATGCGCTCGCACTGCAACACGTAGGGAAAGCGGGTGTCGTTCCTCAGGTGCGCGTGGTCGAAAGCGGCGATCAGCTTGCCTTCGAGGCGGTCCCAGTAATGAAACACCGGCGCGACGATGCCGCGCGGCGCAAGCTTCTGGTAAAGTCCGATGCGATCGTACATTTCCAGCGTCGCCGGATGGTTCGTTCCGGCGCGCGGCACCTGCTCGAGGAAATTATCCTCGCCCAGGAGTTCGACCAGGCAGACTTTCTGGTCAGCCTGCGCCAGCCTCAGCGACAGGCACAAGCCAACCGGCCCGGCGCCGATGACAACGATGCGATTGGAATGGGAGGGCATCAAAGATGCAAACGCAGACGTCCGCCGTTGTCTATGGTTCCGCGTCGCGGGAATGACCCGCAACGGCCTTATGCCTTGGCCATCACTTCCTTGACGGCACCGGCCCAACCGGTGTGGGTGAGATCGAATACGACGCCGTTCGGATCGCGGTATTTGGCTTCGTAGAAGGAATTCGGCGAGGTCGGCCGTCCGGCGAGATAAGTGCCCCCGGCGGCCGTGACCTTCTTCTCGGCTTCGTCGAGATCGTCGACCCACATGCCGAAATGATAAAGGCCGGACTTTTCGTCGCCCTCGGTTTTCAAGAGCGCCACGTTCATGGTGCCGTCGGACATGTAAATGCCGCGACGCGCGGTGCCGGCGCGAGTCATGCCGAACGCGGTTTCGAAAAATTTGGCCGCCTGTTCGGGGTCGGGGACGATGATGGCGATGTGGCGAAGTCTGCTGGCCATGGGCCTTCTCCATCGTGGTTTTTGGTGCGGGGATGGTGCACAATAGTGGGGCATGCCGTCTTTGCAAACCCTTCCCGTCGCATGCCCAACGAGCGCTGCTTGCCCACGCCCAATAAACCATCCTGGCCGGAGGCGATTTTCGCCCACTTGCGCCGAGTCGGCATCCGGCGGGTCGGCTACGTGCCGGATGCGGGGCATGGCCGGCTGATCGCGCTTTGCCGGACCGATTGCGACATTGACGACGTGGTACTCACTACCGAGGAGGAAGGCGTCGGCCTTGTCGCCGGCACCACGCTCGGCGGCGAGCGCGCGGCGTTGCTGATGCAATCGAGCGGCGTGGGCAATTGCATCAACATGTTTTCGCTGTTGCGCAGTTGCGGCTTTCCCTGCCTCCTCCTGGTGACCATGCGCGGCGAGTTCGGCGAGTTCAATCCCTGGCAAGTGCCGATGGGCACGATCACCGAACAGGTTTTGCGCTTGGGCGGATTTCTCACCTACCGGGTCGAGAGCGCCGACGACGTTGATGAAGTCGTGGGCGCCGGCTGCGACATGGCGTTCGACGGCAATCTGCAGGTGGCCATCCTGCTGTCGCAGCGGCTCATCGGCCGCAAGCAATGGGTTGGCTGATGCTCGACCGCCGCGCCTTCGTGCAAGAGCTGTTGATCGACCGCGAAAACCTTTTGCTGGTGAGCGGGCTCGGCGCGGCCACCTTCGACGTGGCCGCGGCCGGCGATCACCCGCTTAACTTTTATTTGTGGGGCGCGATGGGCGGCACCGCAATGGTCGCGCTCGGTCTCGCGCTGGCGCGGCGCGAGCGCCGTGTCGCCGTGCTCACCGGCGACGGCGACATGCTGATGGGGATCGGCAGCCTCGCCACGATCGGCGCCAAGGAGCCGAAAAATCTCGTCATCGTGGTACTCGACAACGGCCATTACGGCGAGACCGGCATGCAGCCGAGCGCGACACGAGCCGGCGTCGATCTCGTCGCAGTAGCGCGCGCCTGCCGCTTTGCGCAGGCGCGCGAGGTGTCGCGGATCGAGGAGGTCGCCGCGGTCCGTGCGCTCTTGCATCGCGGCGCCGGCCCGATCTTGATCAATGCCCGCATTGCCGCCGTGGATGTCCCACGCGTGCTGCCGCTGCGGGACGGGCATGCGATCAAGCAAAGATTTATCGCGGCGCTCGGCGCGACCTGATTACGCCATGGCCTTGGCCGCCATCTTTACCGCCTCGATGACTTCCGGGTAGGCGGCGCAGCGACAGAGATTACCCGACAAATAGTGGCGGATGTCGTCGTCGCTCGGATTGGGATGATCCTTGAGCAATTGATGCGCCATGAGAATGAAGCCGGGGGTGCAGAAGCCGCACTGGAACGCGCCAGCATCGATGAAGGCCTGTTGCACGGGGGAGAGCTGGCCGTCGGCATCGAGCGATTCGACGGTCTTGACGTCCTTGCCGTCGACCCACAGCGCGAAATACAGGCAACCGGATACGGCGACGTCGTCGACCAGGACTGTACAGCAACCGCACAGCCCCTGCCCGCAGCTTTCCCGCGCGCCGAACAGGTCGAACCGCTGCAACAGCTCGACCAGGTTGCGATGCGGCTCAATGTCGGCGGTCACCGGCGCGCCGTTGAGGGTGAAGTTGATGATCTGCGCATTCATTGTGCTGGAACCCGGTTGATGCCTCTGTTCTACTCGCGTTCGCGCGATTGGGGGGAACTCATTCTTCCTCCAGCGGGCGCCCGGCTTGCGCGCGAAGTGCCCGCAACACTGCCTCGGCGGTGATCGGCAGGGCGCTGATGCGCACGCCGACGGCGTCGTGGACGGCATTGGCGATCGCCGGCGACACGCCGAAGGTGCCGGATTCGCCAAGCCCCTTGGCGCCGAACGGCCCGCTGTGCTGCTCGGCCGCAACCAGCTCGCTGTGCATCGGCGGAATGTCGCGAATGCCGGGGATCTTGTAGTCGGCAAGGGAGGCGTTGGTTACCTGACCGCCGTCGAGCTGCATCACTTCGGAGAGCGTGAAGCCGAGCTGCATGATCGCGGCGCCGGAGAGCTGGGTGCGCGCCACTGCAGGATTGATCGGCTTCCCGCAATCCGCGGCATTGACCAGCTTTTCCACACGTACTGCCCCGGTCTCGGTGTCGACGGAGACTTCGGCACCGGCGCCGCCGATCATCCAGAACGGCGTGACATCCTCGGACAGTCCGGTCTGCGGGTCGGGCGATTTGTAGCTCGGCACAAAGCTCGCCGCACCGATCACATTGCCGGCCTGCATGCCATAGCGCTTTTTGAAAATCTCCGCCGGCGGATAATTGGTGCCGGCCGGCAGCCCGGCCGCGACGGCGAGCGCGCGCAATTTTGTGCGCGCGTCCTCGGCGGCAAGCCGCACCGCGTTTCCCATGTGATAGAGCGAACGCGAGCCAAGCGTGCCCATGTCGTAGGGCGTCACGTCAGTGTCCGGATGGACGATGCGCACCGCTTCCGCATCGAGATCCAAGACCTCGGCGATGATCAGCGCGTAGGCGGTATCGGAGCCCTGGCCCATATCGACGGTCGAGGTGTAGAGCGTCGTCGACCCGTCGGCGGAAACGTTGACGATAGCCACCGAGGTGGTCGGCGAGATCGACGCCTTGAAGCCGATGGCAACGCCGCGGCCGCGGCGAACCTGACCGCTGCCGCGCTCGAAGTTTTCGCCCCATTCCATGCGCGCGGCGATCGCCTCGAGCACCGCGCCAACCGCGGCGTCCTTCATCGCCGTGCCGCTCGCCTGCGGCCGCCCCTCCTGCAAGATATTGTGGCGGCGAAATTCAAGCGGATCGCGATTGACCTCGCGCGCCACAAGGTCGGTGTGGCTCTCATAGGCCCAGACCAGTTGCGGGATGCCGAAACCGCGCAGCGCGCCGGCCGGCGTGCGGTTGGTGTAGAGCGCGTAGGAATCGATGCGGATGTTGTCGATGTCGTAAGGCCCCGGCGCGGTGAAGCCGGATTTTTGCGTCACCCGCGGACCGATATCCGCATAAGCGCCGCCGTTCCAAAACACCTCGCACGCGCGCGCCACCAGGCGGCCGTCGGTGACCCCGCTTTTGATGCGGAACGTCGTCGGGTGCTTGGTAATCATGTAAAATTGCTCTTCCATCGCGAGCGCGATCTTCACCGGCCGGCGTACCAACATCGCCAGCGCGGCCACCAACGCTTCGAGCTTGACATAGACCTTGGCGCCAAAGCCGCCGCCGAGATAAGGCACCTTCACCCGCACGCGGTTTTCCGGCCAGCCGAACAGCCGCGCGATCTCGGTGCGCACGAACGATGGTGTCTGGTTCGAGGTGTGGATCGTGAGCACCTTGTCGCCCGGATCGGCGACCGCGACAAACGGCTCGAAAGCCAGATGCAGGCATTGCTGTGTGTGGAACGTGTGTTCAATCACGCGCTCCGCCGTTGCAAAAGCGGCATCCGCATCGCCGCGCCGCAGATGGTAATCGAGCGCCACGTTTGTGCCGGTGCGACCCTTGAGGTGCCTGAGATCGGCAAAAGTGCCGGCCGGCTTGAGCACCTCGTGCACGAGCACGTCCGGCTCTAGGGCCGCGATCTCGTCATAGACTGCCGGCAGCGGTTCGTACTCGGCTTCGATCAGTTCCGCAGCGTGCGCGGCCACGTGCGGATCGCTCGCCAGCACCACCGCGACCGGCTCGCCGACGTGCCGCACCTTTTCCAGCGCCAAGATCGGCTGATCATGAAAGGCGGGCCCGTAATAGGGCTCAGGGATGAGCTTGCGGACGTCGTCGCCGGTCACGACCCTGTGCACGCCCGACACGGCGCGCGCCGCTTCGGTGTCGATGCGGCGGATGCGCCCGTGCGGGACGGTGGCGCGAAACACTTTGCCGTAGAGCATGCCGGGCAGGCGCAGATGGTGGGTATACTCGGCGCGGCCGGTGACCTTGGCACGCGCCTCGAGCCGCGGCAGCGCGTTGCCGACCTTCCTCATCGGACGTCCGACTGCGCGCTTTCGTCCGCTGCCTGGCGCACGGCGCGCCGCAGATAAACGCGCAGCAGCTCGCGTTTATACGGCGCCGAACCGTGTGCGTCCGAAAGCATCTGCACCTGCGCGGCGGCGGCATCGCCGGCCCGCCGCAGCGCCGCATCCTCGGGCGCCGCGCCCTGCAGCGCTGCTTCGGCTGCGGTCATGCGGGTGACTTTCTCGGTGGCCGCGCTGACCACGACGATCGGCTCGCGGATCGCGCCGCCTTTCAGCGCGAACGAGACCGCAACGCCAAGCGAAGGCCAGTCATCGGCGGTGCGCGAGGTGACTTTGATGTAGGCGGCCTTGCGGCCGTCGAGCGGCGGAACGAGCACCGCGGTGATCAGCTCGTTCTTTTCCAGCACCGTCTCGTAGTAGCCGGCATAAAGCTGTTCGAGCGGGATTTCGCGGTTTTTGCTTGGACCCGCGATCGTCACGCGGGCGCCGAGCGCCGCCAGCACCGGCGGCAAGTCCATATGCGGATCGCCGTGCGCCAGTGCGCCGCCAACGCGCGCGACATTACGCACGCGCACGTTGGACAGCGTGCGCAGGGCACGCTTGAGCACCGGCAGCCGCGCCGCCACATTCACATCCTTTTCCAGTTGGCTGAGCGTGGCCAGGGCGCCGATGCGCACGGTGCCATTGTCCTCGGCGCTGATGCGCCCGTAGTCCGGCTCGATGCTGTGCAGGCAGACCAGGCGGGTCGGCTGGAACACGCCCGCCTTCATCATCAGCATCAAGGCCGTGCCGCCGGCGACCGGGCGGATCGTCGGCTCCTGCGGATCAAGGAGCGATAGCGCTTCCTTGAGCGATTTCGGCTCTGCCATTTCAAAAGGAATCATCGTGCCTGCTCTACGCTTTGCGCGTCATTCGGGGGCGCGCCGCAATGGACGCGAACTCCGCAATGTATAAACACGACCGGGGCCGCATGGTCGCCGCCCGTTGTTAGGGATGTCGGATAGTCGCGGAGCTCGCCAGCGGGGTGACCACTTCGGCCAAACCATTAGAAGTTGCCACGCTTAACACATGATCGGCGATCTCAGCGCGCGTGCCCACCCAAATGTCCGGCGCGCGCATCGCCCGCTCGACGATCTTTTCGTAAAAATACGCGCCGCGATGGTGCCCAAAGATATGCGCGTGGCTGGTGACATCGATAATGCGCAGGTCCCCCGCACCGGCACGGGCGATCTCGATCATCTCGTCAAAGGCCTCGAGCATCATGCGCGGTGGATGGCCGTATTTCATGGAGGGCATGTCGTTGACGTCGTAGGACAGCGGAATGGCGACAATCTTGTTGTTGCCGTAATCGATCACGTAAGGCAGGTCGGCGTCGAACACGTCGCCATACCAGCGATAGCCAGCCGCGGCGAGAAGTTTGGGCATCGACTGCTTTGACGTGCCGCGCGGCGACAGCCAGCCAGCGATCTTTCTCCCCGACGCTTTTTCGAGCAGCGCGGTGCAGCGTTCGATGTTCTTGCGCTCGTCCTGGTCGGAAAGCAAAGCCGGGATCACGTCCATGGCGTAGGAGTGCGACAGTACCTCATGGCCGTTTTCGGCGATGGCCCTGACGGTTGCCGGCGAGCGTTCGGCGATGATGGCATTGGTCATCACGCTCGCCCTGGCGCCATGGCGGGCAAACGACTCCATCAGGCGGTGAATGCCCACCTCGACGCCGTAGGCCGCCCAGGAGATCGCCATCGTGTCGAGAACGCCGGCCGGCAGCGGATTGCCCATTGGACTGATGCCGGGTGCCTGGCCGTCTGACCAGGCTTCCAGGCAGACGTTGAAGACTACGGCGATGCGCTTGCCGTTCGGCCAATCGGGCTTGCTTTTCATTCCCGGCTCCGCGCGCGCCCACCCTTTTGCCCACGCGAGCGCGGGCGATTTGCCGGTTAAATCACACTCGGCGGCGTCGCGTCGAGGCTGTCGATGCGGCCACGGTGATGTCACCAGGCGCGGCGGCCAGTACGCAAGCGCGGGCGCGGCAGCGACCGCCGCGAGCCAGCAATTAGCGGCGCGCGAAACTGACGCCCCAGGGCGCTCCAGGGCGCTTCCGTAATGGTGCTGCCGCAGCCGGCTGCGTCTGCGAGCGAGACGCTGCTGGACTGGATCAGTGCGCACATCAATGGGCCGGCTTCCCTGGCCGGGGTGCCGAGGGCGATCGTATGCGACATGTCGAGGCCGGGTCACGATGACCAACCGGTACGAGCCGGGCATCAACCGCACTTACCAGGACCTCAATCCGGCAGCCGGCTCCCAGGGCGAAGCCGAACACGCGAACACCATGGAGAACAGCGCGATGCACAAGGTGAGTTGCGCCAGTGCGTCGGCAGGGCGAGCGCCACCTTCACCGCCGGGACCACCGGCAAGAAGAGATGCACGGCCAGCGGTCCAACGACGCCACCGCCAGCGCGAACAACGGGCCGGTTGGGCGGTTCAATTGGCTCGGAGAGGGCCGCCCTGATGTGCTCTCGCAGCCGGCACGGATGGCGCTTTCCCCTTACGCTTGGCGACCACAGAACCCGCGTAGTCAAGCTCGGGTGCCTCATCGAAAAGATGGCGTTCGCCTAACCAACCTTGCGTCTATTTGTAAACCGCCTCCGTGTACGGCAAAAAAGGATCCGCTCTCCCTAGCGAGAAACGCCGCCCATCGACCTTCGCTTTATACCGCTCCGCAATTTCGTTCAGTAATAATGGCGGTACTTCTCAGGGCTGCGTTGTGCGGGGAGGTCAATCAACCGTTGTTTCGCGGCCGCACGCAGCATTATCCTTTTGAACTCCTGTTCGACATACGAACAACACTGTCCATGCGATAAGTGAAAGAGCGATGGCAGCCGCGCGTTCGGAACAAGAACCTCGATCTGGAATACCGGCGAGCTTGTCAGCTGCAGTCGAATGCCGGCACCTCAATTCGCAGCGACGAGGCGTGGCAGTTTCTGCGTCAGCAATTTCTCCGCCTCCTTGACGATGCGCGTGACGATCTCGCCGGCTGGTGGAATGTCGTGGATGAGACCGGCGTCCTGCCCCATGGACAGCGAGCCTTCGTCAACGTCGCCGGTGCGGCGCGCCGTGGCGAGTTTTTCCGCCGCTTCGGCGCGGTCGCGGCGCAGCGCCCATTCGCGGCCGGCCCAGCGCTCGATGAAACGGTTGCGCCGCGAGCGGATCATCGCACCCGGCCAGACCAGCCCGGATGCGATGTCGGCAATTTCCGATAGCTGCGTGTCGTGGCCGTCGCTGTCTACGATGGCCTGTTTAAAATTCGGATGCAGCGGCGATTCGACCGTGGCGAGGAAGCGCGTGCCGAGCAGAATGCCGTCGGCTCCGAGCACCAGCGCGGCGACAAGGCCGCGCCCATCGGCGTAGCCGCCGGCCGCCAGCACCGAGATCGGCGCAACCGCGTCGACCACCATGGGGAGAAGCGGCATGCTCGCCATCCAGCCGACATGACCGCCGCCTTCGGTGCCCTGCGCGATGATGATGTCGGCGCCGGCTTCGGCAGCGCGTTTGGCTTCCGGCACGGTGCCGGCCATGTAGGTGACGAGCGCGCCGGCCTTATGCGAGCGGTCGAAATACGAGCGCAGGTCCTGCTCGGGCTTGGCCCAGGCGAATTGCATGACCGGCGGGCGCAGCTCGAGCGCGGCCGAAAAGCTTTCATCGCGGATCGCGAACAGCAGAAAGTTTAGGCCGAACGGTTTGTTGGTCTGCCGGCGGATGCTGGCGGTGCTTTCGACGATCTGCTCCGGCTTGAGAAGATAGCTGCCGAGCGCGCCGAGGCCGCCGGCATTGGAGACTGCGGAGACCAGCTCGGGTGTCGTTGCCGACCCCATGCCGCCTAGCGCCACGGGGTGCTCGATGTGCAAGAGATCGCAGATTGGGGTTTTGATCATCTGGCTCTCCTCCGGCGTTGTTCCTGCTTTAGATGGTCAAGCTATTGAGGATTTGAGTTGCGAGAAAACAGTGGCTGCGCGAGGAATTCCTTTGGATCGTAGTGCCAGAATTGGCTCACGTCGCTGCTCCTTGCTGCTGGAACCAGGCCATCAGCGCCGAACGCCGCTTTCGCCCACGAAGGTGAGAGTGTCCTGCAAGTCGGCGCGGTTGTGCAGATCGAAGGACTTGGCCGTCCGCGTCGCGCAGGCGCGGTCGCCGGATGCCGCGCGATATCGAGAACGGCTCGCCGGGTGGGCGCGGGCTTTCGCGTGCCATTCGAGCTCTACCTTACGCGCGTGAGTTTCGCTAAACTACAAACTTGTCAAGATGCAGACTATTCCGTGTGTTCATACTCGAGAGTTCCAACCTGCAACCTGGAAGGCTTTCGGTGGCGGCGTGGAAGGTTGGCAGCACCACTATCACTCGGGTGGGTGAACTCCTGGGGTTCGCTAGCTTGCCGCCTGACGAATTCTTTGTGGGGTTCGATCGAGATCTTCTCGGCCGGCACCTCGAGTGGCTCGTTCCCGATCATCATTATTCGAAGGCGCACGACCGGCTTATCACCAGCGTGCATTCATGGCTGTGATTCGCACCGACCGGTACACGATCCTGCTCGACTGCTGCGCCGGTAATCACAAGAATCGGCCCGGCTTTGGGCGATTCCATCAACTCGATACGCCATTCCTCAAACGTCTGCGCGAAGCCGGAGCGGCGCCAGAAGATATCGATGTAGTCCTATGTACACATTTGCATTCGGATCACGTCGGCTGGAACACGATGCTGCGCGACGGGCGTTGGGTGCCGACTTTTCCCAACGCCAAATATCCCTTTTCACGAACTGAAAACGATTGGGGCGATCCACGGCGCAATCCTGCGATCGCCGGCGATTTGATGCGTACCCACGGTTATTTAGATAGCGTTCTTCCCGTAATCGAGCCGGTCAGGCGGAACTGATCGAAGGCCCATTCAGCATCGACGACACTTGCTGATTGAGCCTGCGCCGGGACACACCCGCAGCCACGTCGTGTTAAAACTCGACGTTCGCAACGAAAAGGCGGTCTTCTGCGGCGATGCTATGCACCATCCGTTGGAGGTTTACGCGCCACGTTGGAATTCGAGTTTCTGCGAGCTGCCGATCAGGCGCGAGCGACGCGGCGCCGTATTCTTGAGTATTGCGCTGAATATCGTGCCCTAGTCTTTCCTATTCATTTCGGCGAACCGCATGTCGCAGCTATCGCGCGCGCTGGTGATGGGTTCTCACCGCGCTTTGTCGAGGCAGCTAGGGAATAGTTACCACTAGTGCGCGGCACCCTGCAGTGCAAAGTCAATGAACGACGATCTAGTTTTGTTAGGTTTGAACAGCCGCTTGGCTTTTCTGTCAACGTGGTGCATGGGCCACCGCAGCAATAGAGGAAAGCTCAATTGTTGAATTGAACGTGTCTTGGGGAAGTGGTCGAGGTATACAGGAAAGCGAACGGCTCGGACCAGGACGACTGATTTGCGCGCCCGCGGCATGAATTGAAGACCCGCATGACACGGATACAAAGGCTTGAGCGCGAGGCGTGAAGACCTCAGTGAAGTTGCGCGTGGGAAGTGCGACTCGATCAGCCCTCACCTGGTCTTTGAAATTCGGCAGTAAGAGACGGGACTTCGGAGGGCTCGCATCAGAGCGAGGCGGGTGCGGGCATGATCGTGCCGCACTTTTTGCAAGTCCGGAATTCTTCCGAGTTGTAAAAATTCCGATAAGCCTGGGTCACCGGATCCGCGCGATAGTCGTCTACCGCGTAGCTCTCTTCGTGCAGGAGATTGTCGCACCGCGGGCAAAACCAATAGAAGCGGTCGATCTCTCCGCGTACCCGGGCGCGCTCGATGACCAGTTGAAATGCATCCGGCGCGAACCGCGGCGAATGCGGAACGAGCGGCGGTTGAAAGAGGCAAGAGCCCTCCGGAACGAACGCGATCTTTTCGTCTCTCTCCTCCGTCCGATAGTGGAGGTTCAGGTCGCCGCGAAGCGAATATAGTATCTCATAGCTCGGGTTGACATGAAATTCGCTTCGGTATTCGCGGCCACGTGCAATAAAGGCCATCGAGTTGGCTGTCAGCCACAATTGATGGGTCCGCTTGCCGGTCTCAGTTAAGCGCCGCATGATAGCTTCAAGATCGACGTTCGGCATTTGCAGCGACGGAATAGTGAACAGCACGACAGCACTCCTTCATCTTCGAAACGGAGCCATCTGTTTCGGCCGAAACTTTCGCCGATTTGTAAGCCAACGCGGGATGATCGCTTGGTGGCAAGGAGCGGACGCGGCGAAGACTGGTGCATGATCGTCCCAGATCGCCGCGCGCGTCATCACCGCGTAGCTTGCGGAATAAATAAACTCCAGGAGACCTTGAGTCCTCAAGATGAAGCTCGAGCCGACCCGAATTCTTGCGCCTTTTCGGCCTTCCTGCAAGAAGGGATGGCGCGGCTGACGGATCTGCTCGCGGAGCGTGGGTCGTGACACCGGCGAAAATTCTGGATCACGTCACATGGCAGCGAAGTGACCTGAGCGGCGTTGGCGCAGCGTGCGAGGTTGCTGCTCAAATCCGACGCCAGGGGCACGAGGACGAGGCAGCGCAAGGATCGCCGCAATGAGGCCCGCGCCGTTAGCGTGCGATGCAATCAATCGCGGCGAGGTCGGCCGGCGACAGCGCCCAGCTCACGGCGGCGACGTTCGCTTCGACCTGCTCGGGCTTGGTGGCGCCGGCGATGATGCTGGAAATGAAAGACTGGCTGCCCAGCCAGCTCATCGCCAATTCGAGAAGCGTATGCCCGCGCGCCGTGGCGAAGGCGGACAGCGCTTCCACGATGCGCCAGTTGCGCTCGCTGAGCACGCTTCCGGCCCGCGGCGGATTTTTGCCGAGCCGCGAGTCCGGCGGCAGCGGTGCGCCCAGTCGATACTTGCCAGTGAGAAGCCCGCTCGCAAGCGGAAAATACGGCAACAGGCTCAAGCCGTGTTTGCGCATGGCCGCAGCGAGCTCCTTTTCCAGACCGCGTTCGAGCAGGTTGTATTCGTCCTGGCAACAGATAAAGGCGGCAAGATGCCGCCGCTCAGCGACGCTCTGCGCCTCTTCAAGCTGCGCGGCAGACAGATTCGAGCAGCCGATGAAGCGAATTTTGCCCGCCTGCTTGAGATCGTCGAGCACGCGCAAGGTTTCTTCGATCGGCGTCTGCGGATCGGGCCGGTGCAGCTGATAAAGGTCAATCCAATCGGTCTTGAGCCGCCGCAGACTCGCTTCAACCGCCTGCATGATGTAACCCCGCGAGGCGCCGCGCAGCTTTCCCGCCTCGTCCATCGGCAGACCGAACTTGGTCGCCAGCACGACATTTTTTCGCCGCGGACCGAGGATTTTCCCCAAAGACTCCTCCGAGCCACCGCGAATGCCGTACACATCGGCCGTGTCGATCAGCGTGACGCCGAGGTCGAGCGCCTTGTCGACGACGCGGCGCGCCGCCGCAAGATCGATGCGGCCGCCGAAATTGTTGGTGCCGAGCCCGACGAGTGAAACCTTCGGCCCCGCGCTTCCCAGCTTGCGTTTTTGCATGTGATTTCCCGGGGCGGATTTCAGCCGTTGGGGTTGTAGGCCGCGATCGCCGCCATATTGACGAGCTGCGCGTCATTGGCGGAGAGCGGCACGATCTGCACCGAGCGGTCGAGGCCGACCAGCATCGGGCCGATCACGTTGGCGCCGCCGAGCTCTTGCAGCATCTTGGTCGAGATCGAGGCGGAGTGGAAGGCCGGCATGATCAAGACGTTGGCGGAGGCAGACAGGCGGCAGAACGGATAGGCCTCGCGCAATTCCATGTTCAGCGCTACGTCGGCCGCCATGTCGCCGTCATATTCGAAATTGACGCGCTCGCGATCGAGAATGCGCACCGCCTCCTGCACGCGCTCGGAGCGTTCGCCGGGCGGATGGCCGAACGTCGAAAACGCAAGCAAGGCAAGCCGCGGCTCGTAGCCGAGCGAACGGGCAACACCCGCCGCCTCCTTGGCGATTTCGGCAAGGTCCTGCGAGCTCGGCATCTCGGTTACCGCAGTGTCGGCAACCAGCACGGTGCGCCCGCGCGACAGCACCAGCGAGACGCCCATTACTCGATGTCCGGGTTTTGGATCGATGCAGCGGCGCACATCCTCGAGCGCGGCCGAGAAATTGCGGGTGACCCCGGTGACCATGGCGTCGGCATCGCCGAGCGCGACCATGCAGGAAGCGAAATGATTGCGGTCCTGATTGACGAGGCGCTGGCAGTCGCGCTGCAAGTAGCCCCGCCGCTGCAGCCGTTCGTACAAATAGGCCGCATAGGCGCCGTTGCGCTTCGACAGCGCTGCATTGATGATTTCGATGCCTCCGCCGAGCTCGACGCCGAGCGCGTTCGCGGTCTCGCGCACCCGCCCTTCGCGGCCGAGCAGGAGGGCGGTGCCGAGCCCCTGATGCACGAAGCTCGCCGCCGCGCGGATCACCTGTTCCTCCTCGCCTTCGGCGAAGACCACGCGACGCGGTCGCCGCCGCAGGCGCTCAAACACCCCGGTCAAGATGCCGGCGATTGGATCGCGCCGGCTGCGCAATTGCAGCCGGTAGGAATCCATGTCGGCGATCGGCCGCCGGGCGACTTTCGTATCCATCGCGGCTTTCGCCACCGCGGCCGGCACGTGCGAGATCAGGCGCGGATCGAACGGCACCGGGATGATGTAATCAGGGCCATATTTCGGCCGCGCGCCATAGGCCGCTGCCACCTCGTCGGGCACATCCTCGCGCGCGAGTTCGGCCAGCGCGCGCGCGGCCGCGATCTTCATTTCCATGTTGATTGCCCGCGCGCGCACGTCGAGGGCGCCGCGGAAGATGTAGGGAAAGCCGAGCACGTTGTTGATCTGATTGGGATAGTCGGAGCGGCCGGTGGCCATGATGGCGTCGGCGCGCACGGCCGCTACGTCCTCCACCGTGATCTCCGGATCGGGATTGGCCATGGCGAAGATGATCGGCCTGTGCGCCATCGACTTGACCATGTCCTTGGTCATGGCGCCTTTTACCGACAGGCCGAAGAAGACGTCGGCGCCGGCCAATGCTTGCGCCAGCGTCCGCGCCTTGCTCTTGACCGCAAAAGCCGACTTCCATTGATTCATCCCTTCGGTGCGGCCCTCGTAGATCACGCCCTTGGTGTCGCAGAGGACGAGATTTTCCGGGCGGAAGCCGATGGCTCGCAACAGTTCGAGACAGGCGATGCCGGCGGCGCCGGCGCCGTTGCAGACAAGCCTGGTCTTTTCGATCTCGCGACCGGTGAGCTCCAGCGCATTGATCAAGCCGGCGGCGGCAATGATCGCGGTGCCGTGCTGATCGTCGTGAAAAACCGGGATGTCGACCAGCTCGCACAGCTTCTGCTCGATGATGAAGCATTCAGGCGCCTTGATATCCTCGAGGTTGATGCCGCCCCAGCTCTTGGCAAGCAGCCGGATGCAATTAACGAACGCCTCGGGGTCTTCGGTAGAAACTTCAAGATCGATCGAGTCGACGTCGGCGAAGCGCTTGAACAGCACCGACTTGCCTTCCATGACCGGCTTTGCTGCCAGCGCGCCGCGGTTGCCGAGGCCCAGAATGGCGGTGCCATTGGTGACAACCGCGACGAAATTGCCCTTAGTGGTGTAGTCGAAGGCGCGCGCTTCGTCCTCGGCAATGGCCAGAACCGGAACGGCGACGCCGGGCGAATAGGCAAGCGAGAGGTCGCGCTGCGTCGCCATCGGCTTGGTGGCGACCACTTCCAGCTTTCCCGGCCGGCCTTGACTGTGAAAGAGCAGCGCTTCGTGATCGGTGAAGGTCGGGCGGGTGGCGCGGCTGCCGTCGGCGCCGCTGTTTTTTGCGGCCATTCGTCGTGTTTCCTTGCTTCACCCCACCGGCAGGTGCCGGTTGGCTCCAAACTTAGCGAAAGCCGCGGCTGGAACGCAATCTGCTTCGGCTCGCGGCGAAATGTTCTCGCGCTTCGCGGGCCGATAATGCATGGAAAGCATCGTCGCCGGATGCGAGGCCCAATCGTCGCATCTGCCTTAGATTGAACACGCGCGCGCGGAAGAGTAATCGGTGCCTGCCCCGCCAACGGCAGCCCGCCGGAAAGCCCATGATCCGCTTCTTGCTCCGCTTCCTTGGCCTATGCCTGCTTGCCGCGGCCTTTGTGTTCTTCGTCTATGACGGGACCAAGTCGATCGCCAACCATCAATTTGTTTACATGCGGGTGAGCGAGCTATGGGCCGAAATCGATCAGAATAGCCTGAACGCGGTCCAGAGCTGGTTGCGGCAGAAGGCACTTTGGGCCTGGAACCCCTACGGACGCATGTTTTTCGACTTGCCGACCTGGATCGTCCTGGCCGCCCTGTCGGTGCTCCTGGTCTTGCTCGGGCGCAAGAAAAGGAAGCTCATTGGCTACGCGCGGGACTAACGTGCATATCCTCGATGCGGTGCAACACGTCCGCCTCGTGACCCACTGCCGCACCAGTATCCTCGCCGGAGGCGGCGCCCGCTGGCGCTTTGCTTGGCTACTCGGGCGCAGCGCCCGCGAAGAGATACACAGTGAAATGCCCGCCCACGGATACGACTAAAATGCCAGCCAACGGATACGACTACATCATCGTCGGCGCCGGCTCGGCCGGCTGCGTGCTTGCCAACCGGCTCTCCGCGGACGGCGCCGCCAGCGTGCTGTTGCTCGAAGCCGGCGGCCGCGACTGGCACCCCTACATTCACATCCCGCTCGGGCTCGGCCGCATGCACGATGCCCGCATGTTCGACTGGGGCTACGAGACCGACCCGGAGCCAAACCTTAATGGCCGCCGCATCGAGGCGATGCGCGGCAAGGTTTTGGGCGGCTCGTCCTCGATCAACGTGATGGCCTATACCCGCGGCAATCCCGGCGACTATGACCGCTGGGCGCAGAAGGGCGCGCGTGGCTGGTCCTATGCCGACGTGCTGCCCTATTTCCGCCGATGTGAGACCTGGCAAGGCGGTGAGGATCCCTGGCGCGGCGGCGGCGGACCTCTCGGCACCCAATTCGCCAAGACCCAGGACCCGCTCTACGAGGCTTGGCTCACGGCGGCGAAAGCCTGCGGCTATCCGCTGACGCCGGACTATAACGCCAAGCAGCAGGAGGGTTTTGGGCGCGGCCAGTACACCATTCGCGACGGGAGGCGTTCCTCCACCGCCAATGCGTTCCTCAAGCCGGCGCGTGGCCGCAAAAACCTGACCGTGGTCACCAATGCACACACCACCCGTGTCCTGCTCGACGGCACGCGCGCCAAGGGTATCGAATACGTCAGGAACGGCGCGACCGCGCGCAGTGAAGCCGCGCTCGAGGTAATCCTTGCGGCCGGCGCGTTTAACACGCCGCAACTGCTGATGCTTTCCGGCATCGGGCCAGCGCAGCATTTGCGGGAAAACGGCATCAAAGTCGCCGCCGACCTGCCGGTGGGCAAAAACCTGCAAGATCATCTCGGCGCCTACATGACCTACACGCGGCCGCGCCCGGGCACATTCCATAGCGAAATGCGCTTCGACCGCATGGCCAGCAGCATGATCCGCGGCTACTTGTTCGGCACCGGGCCGGCGACCGTGGTGCCAGGAGGGCTGCACGCCTTCGTCAAAACACGGCCGGAACTTGCGGTGCCCGACATCGAGTTCATGTTCCGCGGCACCTCGCACGACCCGCGTCTGTGGTTTCCGCTCCTGCGCGCGCCCTATCTCGACGGTTACGGGATTCGACCGACCCTGCTACATCCCGACAGCCGCGGCGAGATTTTGCTGCACAGCGCCGATCCGATGGCGCCACCGCGCATCGTTTACAAATTCTTCACCGCGCCGAACGATCTGCCGACGCTGCGCGAAGGGTTTAAGCGCGCGCGCGAGCTTGCCTTCCACGCAGCGCTCGATCCGTTCCGCGGCGAAGAAATCGGACCGGGGCTTAGCGTAAAGTCCGACGCCGAGATCGATGCCTGGCTGAAAAGGGTGGTCATTACCGCGCATCATCCGGCCGGCACTTGCGCCATGGGAACCGACGGCGTCCTTGCGCCCGATCTGAAAGTGCGCGGCGTCGAGCACTTGCGCGTCTGTGACGCCTCGGCGATGCCCGACCTGGTTTCCGCCCACATCAATGCCTGCGTGATCATGATGGCCGACAAGGCCTCGGACATGGTCCGCGGCCTACCGACGCTGCCGCGCGCGGAAGCGGCGTGAAGTTTTCCTCCCTTGAGGCGATTGAGATTCCAGCCGGAGCGTCGAAATACCATTCACGTTTTGCGGGGCTTCGCGTGGCAGGGTAATGCGACCCCTCACGCTGCCTTCGGCGGCAATTGGCCGGCCTCCGCTGCGTAGACTTCGTCCATGCGCGAGACGAGCTCGTGGCGGGCGAGCGCCTCGGCGAACAGGCGCCGCACCTTCGGATGCTCGTCGGCGTAGTCGATCTGCGTACCGCCGAGCCGGCGGCTGATCCAGGAGATCGGCACGCCCTGGGCGTTGCGCGGCGACCAGTGCTTAAACGCCAGATAGCGCGCCGGCACCGGGCCGGAATTGAAATGCTGGTGAAACCACATGTTGGGCGGCACCACCAGCGTGCCGACCTGCCATTCGAAGCGCTGCGGCTCCTCGCCTTCCGGCCACATCAGCGAATAGCCTTCGCCGCAGAGGATGATCACGTGGGCACCGGGGCCGTGGGCGTGCGCCTTCTTGTAGGTGGCGACCGGAAACTGCGAAATGTGGCTGGCGATGGTGCCGCGCGCCATGTTGAAGCGGATGTGACCGCCCCCGGCGCCGCGCTCGCGCGCGGAGATCAGCGGCAGATTGACGGCGTCGGGCACGAAATTGGTGCGCAGCAGAAAGCCATCCTGCTCGCCTTTCGAAGAGAAATAGTCCGGCTCGCCGGAAAAGCGGTTCGTGAAGTCGTATTTGCAGTTGAAGATGAAACCGAGATCGTCGTAGCGGTTGATGACGGTCGGCGCATTGGTCACCGCGACGAAGCGCACCACCTCGCGGCCCGAGCCGTTGAAGTGCTGGTAGGCGCAATTGAGCGGGATGGCGAAGATCGAGCCTTCCTTCCACTCGAAGCTGATCCGCGCCCCGGCATTGTTCCACACGGTGGTCGAGCCGCGGCCGCTTAATATCAGCAGCATCTCCTCGTAGAGGTGATGCGCCGGCTCGAGCTTGGCACCCGGCGCGATCTCGCAGACGTAGCAATCGTTGGAGAAACGCGAGGCCTCGTGGTTGATGTAGACGCCCTTGCAGGCGCCATTGCCGCCGCGGCGCGGCCATGGTTTCACGTCGACCGTGCGCAGGTTAGGCACGTAATGGGCGCTGATGATGTCGAGCCCGTCGCTGCGCACGAAGCGCAGATAGGGCGAATCCTTTTCAGTCTGAAATTTCTGCGCTAGTTCGTCGGAGACGACAGCGTCCTTCGCCACGATCTTCTCCCCTGATTTGCCTGGTCGCTGCAGTCAACAATCGCTTCAGCCACTTTCGCCCGCAGACGAGAGATCGGCGCGCATCGCAGATGAGTGCCCGTGATCGGTCCTTCATAGGCGTCTCTATCAAGCATGTGCCGTAGCTTCCTGTCGGCCCGTTGCGGCCGCGCAGAGGGTACATCATGTTGACCGGCATCGGGCAAGGCACCTGACGCTGGCGGCATCAGGGCTTTACGTTCTGCGAGCAGGTTAAGAGCTTCGGCGTGCGCTGTACACCGGGTGCCCGCCCGTCGTGCAGCGCGTCGCGCCTCGAGCGGCTCCGGCGCAAGTTGGGCGGCTACGACTGCAGACCCTTCGCGCCGCTCCCTGGCGCGGCCGCAGCCAGACGCAAGCGGGCGAATCCTTTCAACCTCCACCGCAACGCCAGCCCCGAAGAGCGCGCTTAAGAGCGCGCCTAAGCCATCGCCAAGCACGAGCGCCACCTATGCGACAGCGGGCTGGTCAATCAGATACACCAGCTGCGCGGCCACGATCTCGTGTGATGGTGCGCTGCTTTCGATGCGGCTGATGAGCCAGTTGCATGAGGGAAGAAGGGCCTTTTGAGCTTCTTTACCGAACTTGAAGCCCTCTTGAGTCGCCTTGGCCTGCTCGTCGCTGATTGGAATGGTTGATGTTACGTTGTCCATCTTTGCAGCGCGAAAACATTGAAAAAATTCGGTGTGGGCCGCATAGGGCGCGAACGTTCGCCCTTGTTGACAGGTCCGGCAAAGGGCGACTTTCGCTGCACCATTGGCGGTACCCGCACCCGCAACTCCCACGGCGGGCACAGCGGGGGCGGTTCGCAACGGCGGCCTATTTGCTGTGGCAAGACAATGGTTCCTGGCGCAGATGCGCGTCAGTTAGTCTGCATTGCTCCCCTCCAATACAGTTCCGTTTACAAGTAGCCCTTGGGGCGGCACGCTGTTTCAACTTTGCCACTGCGATCGAGACTTATGCTTATGGCGCGACACAAAGATGAAACAGGATCATCGCCGCCCGGCAATGCGGCCGAAATTTGCAGTGGAAGGTCGGGGACCGGGGAACTGAGCGGACTGATGCGCTCCATAATGATGCGCTGCACGGCGGCGTGATGCAGGCGCATGGCACGCTCGGCCGCCTCCGGATTAGTGATGAAGGCATGATAAGCAATCCGCGAACTCCAGAAGCTTTGTGGATGCTGAAACTCGTCTGAGGGACCTTGGCTTCATCATCGAGCAGGTGGACAACGTAACTACCTACAACTTGAGCACGATGGCTATCTCGTCCTCGCGGAGCCCGAGTTGAGGGCCGGATCAAGCTTCAGGTGTCCCGAAACCTGCCCTCCCAGAAAAGAATGAGCTGGAAGCATCGCGTCTTCACTCATCGTGTGTTTATCCTCTCCTGCCCAATTCTGCCGAACCTCAGCTTGGGTATATCCTATTCAGGATTGATCCCATCTTCACCGAGAGCCCTCTTCGATGTCCGAGTAGATCGGTTGCTCCCGATAGCGTGCGTCGTCGCTACGTCAAATTGACTCCTCACTCGAAGTTCTGGCGCTGCCGCATGCTCAGGACGCGCATCGCACCCAACGTCCGCCGCTCGGCTGGCGCCAAAAATCATTCCTGAGCTTACGCCACATCCGGAGGATTCGTTGCGCTATATGGACGGTAAGATAGCCTCTATCGTTTCCCTCAGTGAACTAGCCTCGTGCATTCAAGCTTAGGGAATTGCAAGACCCATGCCCGCCGTTGACCCGTTTGCCGAGCTAGCAACTGAAGCAGCTGAGTGACGGCGTGACTTGCACGCGAACCCGGAGCTTCTCTACGACGTGCATCGTACAGCGGCGTTCGTGGCAGCGAAGCTGAGGGCCTTCGGTTGCCATGAAACTGTCACTATCGCCAGAACCGGCGTAGTAGGTGTCATTCGCGGGAAATCCAATAGCACCGACCGGGTGACTGGGCTGCGTGCAGATATGGACGCATTGCCGATTCAGGAAACTACTGGATTGCCCTACGCTTCAAAGATTCCTGGAAAGATGCACGCATGCGGGCACGATGGCCACTCAGCCCAAGTATTTAGCTGCAGCGCGTAATTTCCAAGGCACCGCAGTAGTTATATTTCAGCCGGCGGAAGAGGGCGGGCTGGCGCCAGGGCGATGTGTAATGACGGACTAATGGAGCGCTTCGGAATTCAAGAAAGTCTACGCCATGCATACTGAGCCGGGACTCCCGAACGGGCAATTTGCAACGGCGACCGGCCCATTGGGCGCGGCGGCAGAGGGCTTTCGCATCGTCATTGAGGGCAAAGCCACACACGCCGCGGATCCGCATACGGGCATCGACCCTTTGGTGGTGGGTGCCAACATTCTGCTGGCGCTGCAAACTCTCGTTGCACGAAATCTCCATCCGATGAAATGCGCGGTCGTGTCGGTCGGCGCATTAAATGGAGGAACGGCCGGAAATGCCATTCCACAGACAGCGGAGATGTCGACACCGCGGGGTCTTTTGAACCGGACGTGCGAGACCTGCTGCAGAGGCGGGTAACGGAGATTGCCGAATGTGGCTAAGGCTTACGGCGCAATCGCGACGGTGAACTATAAGCGCATGTACCCGCCCACGATAAACCACGCCCAGCAAACTGAGTTCGCGGTAGGTGTGGCTCGATCACTGGTTGGTGAAGGCAACGTCCATGCGAAACGCAAACCGCTGATGGGATCAGAAGCTTCGCCTTCATGCTCGAAGAGCGGCACTGGCGTTCACGACCCGGCGTTCGACTTCAACGATGCAGCCATTCCTTTTGGTGTTGCCTACTTGGCCCATCTCATCGTGGTTGGCACGCTCGCTTGATATGTCACCGTGACCCGCGTCGAAATCGGTTACATCGGCAGCGTTTCGTAAATGAGGCCCCTTTCCCGCGCGACCAAATAGGCAGCGAGACCCCGCCGGGGATCTTCAAAAAACTCCGAGTAAACCCAGCGCGGTCGTTCGGGGGAGGCAGTGCCAATCGTTACAGAATCTCCGCTTCCCGCCATAGTGAACAAGCGGCAGATATTCCCGCACGTCTGACAAGGGCCAGAAAGAAGACATTTTTCGTTCCAACTCCGTGTTGAGCAGATACACTCGGACCATGGAAATCCGTGAGGCTCACATAGAGGAGGCAGAAGAAGCATGCGCCGTTATCCGGTACTCGATCACGGATCTATGTCACGCCGACCATCAAGGAGATGCTCCAACCCTTTCTTTGTGGCTCGCAAACAAGACCACGGAGAACATGCGCCGTTGGATCGTCCAGACATACGTTTTCGTGGCGGCCGAACAAGGCCAGATACTTGGGGTCGGTGCCGTGAATGGGTCAGGAGAAATTACTCTCAACTATGTTTCCCCAGATGCGCGCTTCCGCGGAATCAGCAAAGCGCTTTTGCAAAGACTTGAACTGCAAGCTTCGTACCTCGGTATCCGAAACATCATTCTTCAGAGCAGCCTAACAGCGCTTCGGTTCCATGAGTTCATCTGGCTACCGAAGAAACGGGCTGCCAACAAAGCGGTTCGGGATCACGTTTGGGCATCCAATGATCAAGAACCTGTAGTCGGGGCTATACGGCCGGTGCGGCCGCCTTGGGTCAGTCGCGTCGTTCGCCCCACGTCCGCCATCGGAGACGGAGGCACCGGACATAATGCCTGTCAGACCATCGCAGTCCAATTCGACCGGCTCCAAGATCATCATTATTCTCGCGCCGCTTATTGACCAGCGAGGAAATCGGCCACATCGGCATCGGCTCCACTAGCCCTACGTTAAACGAGCCTCTCCGCGCGACCAAATGGCCAGCGACATCCCACTGGGGGTTCTTAAAAAACTCCGAGTAAACCCAGCCGCTGCCGAGGCTCGCGGAGCAAGTGCCAATCGCGACAGAATGTCCGCTTCTCGCCGATTGCGAACAAGGGGAAGATTTCTGCACGTTTCATCCGTCAGAAGCTGTCATTCCTTGTCTTGAGGCGGGATGCCATTTGCCAACTCTTTTAAGCGTGCTTTCACCTGCGCAAGAAATGGACTCTTGAGCTCGTTGTATCTGACGCGACCTTCAGGTGAAGCCGCAGCAGCGCGCTCCTTCACTTGCAGATATGTTTCCCGCAGGCTCGCATCTCGACGAAGTGCGTCCCGTAGCGCAAGGTTGCCACACCATTCCTCCCCGAGAAATTCGACAACATGCACCAGATGGGTTCGTTCCGTGGAATCCCGGCCGCGCCCGAATATGTGGTGGCCGGGAACACCCGCATTTGCCGCATACTCGTAGCCGAGGCTTTCCAGTGGATCCTTGCATTTCGCCCAATCATCAAGCGGGCTAACGCCAACAAGCATATCCAGGATCGGTTTGGCTCGCATGCCTGGAACAGCCGTCGAGCCATAATGCTCGATGCCCTTTGCGACCCCACCAAGCACGCGAGCAAGCCGCTTGCCCTCCTCATTGAAACCAACTCCCCATGACGGATCGTAATCTACGAGGATGTTTAGATTTTCTTAAGACCAAGCATGTCACGACGCCCACTTTTTTAGACCTCCCGCATCAACGGACTGACTGCACCGAGACAAACATCATTATCGACGGTTTCTAACTAGGCAAAAACCATCACACTGAGATATTTGTTGCCGACACACCAGTAGTCAGTGAGCGGACTACCTTCGCAACGGAACCCGAACCGTTCGACCAGACCACCTTCGCAACGGGGTTCGACCAGACGAATCGAGGGAATGTTGTCAGGGCGGATCATCGCCCTCAACTCGATGCACATCCAGGGTGTCGGCGCAGTGATCGATTAGCGCCTGAACAGCCTCTGTCCCAAAACCACTTCTTTGATGTTTTTGTCCAACAATGTGACCGATTTCGAGGCGCTTATTACGCGCTTCGCGGTGGTGATAATTGACCATTCCGATACACTGATCGTCAGATCTATTTGCGATTGTCCAGGCCAAATGATCATACTGGCTGGTCGTTTTATCAAGATGTGGCTCAGGGCGCCAATCGAGCAGCAGGACTACGACGGGAAACGGCGCATGGCTGGTGGCAAGGGCAATACACGCGGCACGCCTCACGGCGGTGTTGTTGCGACGTTCGGCTCTTGGACTTAGGATGCGCCGCGCCGCGAATGGCGCTAAAAATTTCGCGGAGCACGAGGAACGGCTTCGGCGCAATCCGCCCTGCTAGTCCCCATTAACCAGCGTAGCTCCCCTGAGATGCCCAGTGCTCCGTTCAATCAGCCACCAATGAAGCGACGCCTCCTTGGCGCAGGCCTCTGGACGTTGGCGGGCTATGCGGTCTCTTACCCAATCCGGTTAGGCAGCAACTTGATCACGACACGCCTTTTGGCCCCAGAAATGTTTGGGGTCATAGCGATCGCATGGCTGGTAATGACGGCGCTCGTACTCTTCTCTGACGTAGGGGTGGGACAAAACATCGTTCAGAGCCGGCGGGGTAGTGATCCCGACTTTTTGAATACAGCTTGGAGTATCCAGATCATTCGCGGTGCTGTCGTTTCGTTATTAGGGCTGTGCATTTCAGGAGGACTTTTCGCCGCCTACCTTTTTAGGTGGATGCCAGAAGCGAGCGTTTACGCCGATCCGCATCTTCCGCCTGTGCTTGCTGTTGTTTCACTCGGCGCAGCAATCGGGGGCTTTCAGTCGACCAAAGTTGCTGAAGCAAGTCGCCATCTATCACTTGGCCGCGTCACGCAGATTGCCATCATCGGACAGATTGTGACCGTGGTCTTCACCATCGGGTGGGCCCTCATAGAGCGATCCATCTGGGCATTAGTCGTTGGCGGTCTGTGTTCGGCTGCAACCACGGTGCTGCTTAGTCACGTGTGGCTGCCGGGAGTTGCTAATCGATGGAAATGGGATCGGTCGGCGGTTCAGGAGATTGTTCATTTCGGTAAGTGGATTTTTCTTTCGTCGATACTTGGCTTTTTCGCGAACAATGCAGATCGGATATTGCTTGGAGCATTCGTGGCCAGTCCTGTACTGGGGATTTACAGTATCGCTTCAAATATCGCCCGTGCGATCGGACAGCTTCTGAATATTATTCCTGGCATATCTTTTCCAGCCTTCAGTGAGGTGGTGCGTGACCGACCTTCTGCGCTCAAGCGCTACTTGTATCGATTTCATATCCCCGTTGCATCTTTTGCATACTTGAGCGCTGGTCTGCTGTTTCTCTCCGGTAACTCCATAATCGGGCTGCTGTACGATGCCCGTTATCACCAAGCCGGGTGGATGCTTGAAATTCTTGCGATCCGGTTGATAACAGTTCCATTTGAACTGTCGGTGTATTCGCTACTGGCACGAGGCTTGTCTAAGCTTTTTAGTAATGTCGTAGCAATTCGCACCGCTGTCACTATTGTGCTCATTCCGCTAGGGTTTCATTTTTTTGGTGTTGCGGGCGCCATGTGGGGGATCGTTGCAGGCTCACTTTCGGGTGTACCAGCGACGGTGTTTTATCAGTACAAGCACGGTCTGCTCGAACCATCAGTGGAGCTGCTCCTTCTTCCAATACTGTTCATGGGCATGCTGTTAGGGGAAGGCTTAAATGTAGCAATTGGTCGCTGATCGGCAGTCGATCGGTTCGGCGCCACGAAACATTCCCTACGTCATCTCCTCGCCGGATGCGTCAACAGCGGCGCGCCGCTTGACCGGCTCTCGCGCTTCACACTTCTGACCGAAAATTAAGCCCGCGAGGGCCGGACGATCCGCGTGGCAAGCGCAACCTTTTCAGTCAATATGGCCATCTAGCGCCGCGTTACACCGTCGACGTTTAGCCTGGATGAGGCTGGGACCCGTGCGCTAATCGATGGGCTACGACTATGTGTTCAAGCGCTTGTTGACGCGGCGCCGCAGGTGCGCAGGCTGCTGTCCAGCGATCACTTCTCGGTCGACGGCACGCTGATCGAGGCCTGGGCCAGCATGAAGAGCTTCGTACCCAAGGACGGCGGCGATCCTCCTGGCGGAAAGGGCGATGAGCAGAGCCGCGGGCGCAATGCCGAGCGCGACTTCCATGGCGAGAAACGCAAGAATGACACCCATTGCTCGACCACCGATCCCGATGCCCGGCTGTTCCGCAAAGGCGCCGGCAAGGAGGCGAAGCTCTGCCACATGGGGCATCTGATATGGAGAACTGCAATGTGCTCATCGTCGACGCCCGGGTGACCGAGGCCAATGGCACGGCCGAGCGCGAAACCGCGCTCGACATGATCGTGGACAATGCCCGGCCCGGCAGCACCGTGGGTGGCGACAAGAATTATGATACTGCCGACTCCGTGGCCGGATGTCGCGAACGCGGCTGCATACCGCATGTCTCCCAGAACAATACCAACCGCCGCTCGGCGATCGACCTGCGAACGACCTGACATTCCGGCTATCGGCTCAGCACCATCAACCGTAAGCGGATCGAAGAACCATTCGGATGGATGAAGACTGGCGGCGGGCTGCGCACGACCCGTCATTGCGGTCGCCGCCTGGTGGACTGGCTTTTCGTTCTCACTGCGACTGCCTACGACCTCGTTCGCAACCCCAAGCTGATTGTAGCAACACTATGAGTTTGTCCGGAGTGATGAAGATGAAGCAAAATTATCCCAAATTCGGCGCCTTTGGCGGCGACCACTCGCTTCCCTGATGTTTCTGATCTCCAAACATCGAAAAGTCCGTCGAAAAAACCGGGTTTTTCAGCACGCTGCTAGAGCTCAACTGCGAGCAGACGCCGCTAGCCTAGCCTACAGCCGTATCACCCTCACTCGCGAGTTTGATCGCGACGGCATTGCCGCGTGTACACCTGGATTGGCGCGTGTGCGACGATGATATCGAAAGCGCCTGCAGAGGCTTCCTGCTGTTGCGCGATGCGATGCAGCGTTCGCACCACTGGCTGGGCAATCTGGGTGTATCGCTTTGGACGCCGCGTGCTAAAGAGCAAGCCTGGGCTAGTACGAAATGTTCAATTCAAGCTCCGTTGGCTGGCTTATCGAATAATTGAACAGTTACAGCGGGTGGCTTTGCATTGGAAGCACAAATCAGTCCTGGATTGCGCATTCATCATTTCGGAAATATCTTTGTCATTCCTCAAGCTGTGCTCGGTCGAAATGACCCTCGGCGAGTTGTAAGAATTGGAGACCTAGAGGACGATGGCCCAGTACAAGTCATTGAGGATGACGTCGAGTTAAGGGCATACGCGCAAAGTCTCGGAGGTGTTCGTGTTGGTGGGGCCAAAATAGGTTCAATGAGGGTTGTACTATGCGATGTACCGTCTGGAGCGTCGGCAATAGGGGTTCGGGGAGGATCGTTTCTAAACGCAATGGCGCAAAGATGAAACATCACGCTGGCCGTTATTTTGTCGTCTGGCTCTGAAGTAATTGCTGGCGTCGACCAGATTAGCAGCCACGCGCCAGGAGCGAGCGTCTCAACCAAAACCCATTAACTATCAAGGACACAAGTACATTTGAGGTTTTCATGACCAAGATCGACCAGCTACGACGCAACAGTCCGAGATTAGCTTACATGACCGGGGAATATCCGCGCGCCAGTTATACGTTCATCCAACGGGAAGTGCGTACGCTACGGGAATTTGGACACCATGTACAAACGTTTTCGGTGCGGCGTCCGGCAGAAACCGAGATTGTTGGAGCTGAAGGCGCCGCCTCAAGAGCTTCGACCATATATTTGCTTCCTCCTCGCGCACTTGTTCGCGCTCACCTCGCTCAATTACTGTTTTCACCAAAGCGATATTTTTCAGCGTTGCTTTTGGCCCTAAAGCACCGACCGGCAGGGTTTACAGGATTAGTGAGGCAGGCTTTTTATTTCGCCGAAGCAGGAATGCTAGCACGGTTGATGCGACAACATTCGCTTCGCCACCTACATAATCATCTAACAGACTCAAGCTGCTCGGTTGCGGCGTTAGCGGCAGCAATGGGTGGTTTCACTTTCAGCTTCACTATGCATGGTCCGATGGAGTTGTATGAGCCGAGACTTTGGTGGCTCGATGAAAAGATCCGCCGCGCACTATTCGTCAATTGCATAAGCCATTTTTGCCGTAGCCAAGGGATGCTGTTTTCGCATCCAGATAACTGGCATAAATTGCATATCGTGCACTGCGGGGTCGAACTAGGCTTGTTTGAAATGAAGAAACACGAGGGGCGCGGAACGCGGTTACTGTTTGTCGGGCGCTTGGCGGAGCAAAAGGGCCTACCAATTCTGTTAGACGCACTCGCGAAGGTCGAAGGCGCAACGCTAGATATCGCAGGTGACGGCCCGGAGCGAAAGATGTTAGAGGAAAAAGTGAACGAGCTAAATATTTATGATCGAGTAAGAATACTTGGCTATCAGTCGCAACCGCAAGTACGCGCCTTGCTAAGGCAGGCGGATGTGTTTGTGATGAGTAGTTTCGCTGAAGGCCTGCCGGTCGTGATTATGGAAGCGATGGCGGCTGGTGTACCTGTGGTCGCCACGTGGGTCGCCGGCGTACCAGAAATAGTACGCGATAAACACAATGGGCTACTTATTCCACCGGGCGATGCCACTGCGCTCGCACAAGCAATTCGTCGCTTACTCAATGACCCTGATCTAAGAAATCAATTTGCCAGCGCGGGGCGAGAGAAGATCGAACAGGACTTCAATATCGAGACGGAGGTTCTCCGGTTAGAGAAGATCCTTACCAGCGCGCTGGATAGTAAGAATGAGGGACTCCAGCCGACCTCCTAACAAAAGCGGCCGCGGGTTGTGAGCTGTTTTGTCATGTAATACGGCACCTCACTGGTCGCGCCGCGAATCACCACGCCTGTCCCGATGGGTTCTCCGGGATGATGGGCCTTCGGCAGGCGGTCTGGCCTCCATTTCTTTGGAGAAAATCGCAGATTGTGCGGTCGCGTTTCACTCTGCGGTCCCAGAGACGTTTGCCGATGGACGGAGAATTGACTGGCACGCGGATAGTGGCGGTTGATGTCCCGATTGCGCACGCCGGACCCAGAGACGTTGCTGGATGGTCGATGGTTGCTAGCCGATGCGCCGCCTGGTCTCTACGCTGACGGTCGGAAACCGAAGCCAAGAGCTTCAATATCTCGCCGGATGAGCGGGTTCGGCTATGGCCAACTCGATAGCTCCACTGTCAAAGATCGCCAGCCGCGACACATGGTTCCACATCATCGGGGTCCGACATCGGCAAACGGCACACCCGAATACCCGGCCGGCGACACCGTCCAGGTCGCCGAACCCTCGTCCCTGCCAGACGCCTGGGGCGGCCTGTCACCCACACCCTCACAGCTATCCTCGACGCCATCGAAGCTGGGTGCGTGGACGAGGATAATCACCCAACCGGGGAGCGCTTCTCGAATGCGCCAGCCGCAACATTCTGGCCGGTGATGCTCAAATACGCGCCGGATAAGTCCGAAGCCCAGTGCCGAACCATCATCCATGCTTGGGTGCGATCCGGCCTACTCGTCGTCAATCGAATGACAGCCCCAGCCAACGCCGAGAGCGCAACGGCCTATATGTGGATAACGCGAAGCGACCGGGGACGACTGCGTCGTTGGACGATTTTGATTGACTCGGCAATGACGCAAGGGGGTCTGCATCATTGTCGCGTGCGTCTGTAGGAAAAGGCATTGACGCAAACCTCTGCGCCAATGGACTTACCTGCCGATGCACCAATGACGCACCTGGCGCAGGCCCGCTCCGATGGCGCCAAAGGCCGCCGAGAATGTGCCATGCCGGGCAGCTTTTGCCTGGCAGCGACCTGGTGCCTGTTGCCGCGTCGCCCGTCAGGGTGAAATGCGTGTGTGTCCACGCTCGGCCGCGAGGGAGGCCTGCGCCACTGCTTCGTAGATCGGAATGTTCTGCATCGCTGTTGCGTTCGTCGGATAAAACCGGACCGCAGTTTTGTGCCGCCTGACGAAATCCAAAGTTTCCGGCCAGCAACCGTCATACCGCGGCCGCCAGCCGAGGCATTTTCGAGCGAAGTCGCACGCCTGTTTGTTTTTCTGTTCGCCATAGCCGCGGCCGCCACCGCGGCAATGGGCTCTACGCGCTTGTTCACGATGCAATGGGCATCGCGCCTCATTCCATCATGATCGCGTCCTTTGGAGCAGCCGGAGTTTTGATTGCGTCTACGCGGTCATGAGATTTCATGACGATCACACGATAGCCGACCCAGCCTGATGTGTGCCGCGGCGCCGCTTTCGAGAGCGGCGGCATGTCCTTGTCGGGCATTTTTGCGCTGACGGCGGCCGATCCGACTATCACTGCAAGACCGGCCGCCGCAGCGAAAGGCGCCCGCCCGGTGAGGCTTCTGGGAGGTAGGGCGGCGCCGAACTTGTTAAAGCCAAACATTATAGCTAGGATACCGTCAAGCCTATGATAGGCACGGTGGACAACTCTGGGGACCGATACTATGGAACCACAGTCGAGGGCGATTCGTGTGGGGGCGAAAAGCGCAATGCCGCCAAGGCTTAGTAAGCAGAGCGAGAGCACCACGGTGCGGGTGGTTGTGTCGAGGGATTTCCTCAAGCGGCTGGAGGCGTGGCGGCGCGAGCAGCCCGGCTTGCCCTCCACGAGCGAGTCCATCCGCCGGATGTGCGAGCAAGTGCTGAGCAGATGGGAAAAGGGCAAGCCGAAGTAAAATAACCAGCCGCTGCCTCGCCGCACCCGCACCTAGAAGAAGGGACGGCGGGTGAGTGACTGGACCCGCCGGTGGATGGCCGGTTCGGATCTGCGCACGATCTGCATCGGGGTGCGATCAGTCGGAATTTGCTGGCCATTTTTCGATTAAGTATTTGATCGGGAATTGAAAGCGCGGCAAGGGCTGACATTTGTGCCCATGTAAGTCCAAAGATTTTCATGACAGATTGGCCGGCGGTCAAGATCGAGGGCGCTGCGCCTGGTGCTGCGCGATCACGCGGTAGCACCGAGCGAGCAGGAAGCATTAACGCTGCTGCGTAGCCTGCCGCACGGTCCTGTAGCGGCGGCGCTCGGCACCCCTACGCAAGCTTGGACTTGACCGCATCTCCCAGGGCGGCCGCCAGCCAGTGGCGCCGAGGTGGCGCTGTGTCTCGCGATGATCGTGGCGCGCCTGATCGATCCCGCCTCCAAGTTGGGTACGGCGCGTTATTTCAGCGAGGAGACGGCGATCTGCGCGCTTGGCCCGGTGCTCAAGTTTGGGCAGGTCGACGAGCGGGAGCTGTATGCGGCGCTGGACTGGCTGTTTGGGCAACACCCGTCAACGGACACCGGCCAGCAGTGCAACGGTAAAAATATACCGCTTTGGACTCGTTGCTCGCGCCTTCGTGAATGACGCCGTCGATGTTTGTATAGGAGCGAAGCGGAACCTCCGAATTAAGAGCTGCGTTTCTCACCCGCTGCATTACAAGTATCTTTCGCACTTCCTTCTTTCCTCGATCGTAGTCGCACTGGCTCGCCGGAGGGCCGGCAAAAAGAATCCCACCGAATGCCCTATTGTGTCGAAATTCGCGTCGCTGGGCGGAGATCTCGGAGGGTTTGATCTTGGCCGCCGTCAGATGCAAACCCGAATAAAGCGCCACACAGCAGGAGGAAGACGATGAAATCTCTCAGCATGAAGCGACGAACCATCCTCAAGTCAGGTATGGCTGCCGTTGGCCTTTTGGGAGGCGGCGTTTCGACCGACCTCGCAACCAATCCGGCATCCGCCGATACGGCACAATCGTCGCTCCCAGATCAGATACTATCGGCGATCCAACGTTTTCGCGCGACCATTCCAGCCAATTTTGAGCCTGACTATGTCGAGCACGCGGTCATTCCGTTCTTCCTGACGAGCGTCTACGAGGGAGAGCGGCCAATGCTGCCGACGATCGACCTCAATTTCAGCAAGGAAAATGCGCTACCTTACGACCTTTGGGGCCTCATCTATCACGATTGGCGGCCGACCCCCGAGGACGGTGTGACGGTGTTCCTGCAAGGGCTCGAAAAGCGCGGCGATAACAATTTGCGGAAAAGGATTTATTTCTCCGCGGTGACGCCGGACCTCTACAAGCCCATGTACGGGGCAAAAGTCACGAGCTTCTTCGACCAAATCCTGGACCAGAAGTTCGCCAATAAGCCGTTTATGCGGCACTATCTCGACTACTACTTTGACCTATATTGGGACCTGCATCTCGGCGTCACCGGGGAGGCCATTCCATTCGAGGTGCGCCAGATCGGCGAATCGTTCAATACCGTTCTTGCCTATCGCAATCCGCTACTGCCGATCACGCACGACAATTACATGAAGGTCCGCCAGCTCCTTGATCCTCTAAAACGTGGATCGACGAGCGGATCGGCGACATTCAGACGGGCAAAACCGAAAATCCCGAGAAGACCATGGCGTATTATTGGCTGAAGAATGCCGGGGACGGCAGCCACTTCAGCAAGAAAGACGTCGTTTTCGAATGCTTCCACAATTTCGTTGCATTCAGCCAATGGGGCAACACTATCTACGGGATCATGTCGCGCCTCAGCGAGGACGGTGGGGATCCCGGCATGCGCGCGTCGTTCCAAAAGACGATGAGCGGAAATTTCGACAGCGCAAACGGTGCGACATTCACGCCGCTCGAACTGTTTGTTATGGAAACGTTCCGCGTGATCTCGCCGAACGGCGGAAGCATTTCCTCAATTCACGATACGCGGACGACGAGCTTCTACGGCGCATCGCCACAACTACAACTCACCTCGCGGCTGGAGCGCCACAGTTATGTCATTACGCCGCACACCAGCACCAGTCTGGACCCGGTGCACTGGAAGGACCCGGGCACGTTCGATCCACGAAGATACCTTCAAGTCGCGACCAGCGCGCAGGTCGACGAGAACAAGTGCCAGCAGATGGGCTTGGCGCGTTGCCCCTTCGAGATCACAAATTTCCAGGTCCAGGACGGGCGCAAAGCTAACATCACGAACAGCGGATTCGGGACGGTGTTCGGGGTCGTCGACGGCACCAGTTATCCAGTTTGCGATTATGCCGGCTTCGCACCGTTCGGCTTCGGCTATCGACGATGCCCGGGCGAACAACTGACCATCAACATCTTCGAGGATTTCCTCCGAAAGGTCTGGCGCAACAAGATCGTGTTTCGTAAGCTAGATATTGCCAGCCCTGGCGAAGTTCCGATCGGGCCGAATGCTGTGATCGTAGATGATCTTGGATTCGCCAGGTCGGCCTAGCTGGGACGTCGCGGTTGACCATTCCTCAACGCCTTGAGGAATGCAAGGGGGCTGCCATGCGCTGGGTATATCTCGCCATCGTCGTCGTGTTTGTGGCCGCAATTGTGATTTTCGTTGTGCAGAACCGCGCGCTGGCGACGATGTCCTTTCTGGGCTTTGGCGTGCGCGCCCCACTCGCGATCTTGGCTGTCGTCGTCTACGTGCTCGGCGCGATCACCGGCGGCAGCCTTTACGCCTTGCTGCGCAAATCGGTAAGCGAGTTGCGGCTGACCGGCGCGCGGTAGCCGCCGCAGGCCCCAATGGCACCCGCGACCGACCCGCCGCTAATCGATCCGCGGCGTGGTGACGTCGAAGACGACGTCTCGAGCCCTAAGCAACGATCCATGGTCGCCATCGCCGGCAGCCTGCTCGCCGAAATCAGCCTGACGAAGCTTCTCTTCGCCCTGACCTTTTCAATCCTGCTGCCGGCCTTGCTGCTCGGCTTTGCGCCTCTGGTCGCCACCGCGTGGTTGCTCAAGCTCTCGGCGGCAGCGGCGCAAATAAACGAGCTCGGTGCGGCGCTTGTCCTTGCGGCAATCGTGGCGGCGGGATGGTTCGGATGGCATCCGCTGCTGCGCATCGCCGAGCGCAATTTCTGGTCGCTCAATGCACTCGCGATTCAGCCTAGCTATGCGTTCTGCCGTGAGGGGCTCCGCTATTTGACCCAGTGCATGCTCAGCACGGATGTGAGCGACCGGACGCGCGCCAGCTTGAGCGCAATTAGCTCGGCGGCAGCCGCCATCGTTTTGTGCATCGTCGCCGTAGGGATCGCGGTCGTCGTCTGGCCGGCATCGCGTTGGGTGGGAACTCCTGCGGATCTGCTGGATGTGCGCGGCCTCATCCTGCCAACGCTTTCCAATGCCATTGTGGTCGTCTGCACCTATTTGGCCGCCGCCGCGCTGGTCTGGGGCTTTGCCGACGCGCTCATGGATCAGCCGATCAATCTCAGCGCCTATGACGCTGTGTCTGGCCGACCGGCCTGGCGTGTCGCGCACCTGTCAGACATTCATCTGGTCGGCGAGCGCTACGGATTTCGTATCGAGAGCGGGCGGCGCGGGCCACGCGGCAACGACCGTTTTGCGCGTATCCTCGACCGCATCGAAGCGATTCATCGCACGAGCCAGCTGGATATCATCCTGATCACCGGCGACATGACCGACGCCGGAATTGCAGCCGAATGGGCGCAATTCCTCGATACTGTGGAGCTGCATCCGGCGCTCGCCGAACGGATGCTTATCCTTCCCGGCAATCACGACCTCAACATCGTCGATCGCCTTAATCCTGCACGGCTCGATCTGCCGTTCAGCCCAATGAAGCGCTTGCGGCAGATGCGGACATTGTCGGCGATTGCCGCCATTCACGGCCACCGTGTGCGCGTGGTCGATGCAAGCGCGCCAACACTTGATCGCACACTTGCCGAGGCGCTAGCGCCGCATCGGGAATGGATCGCCGAATTTGCCGATACCGGCAGCCTGCGCCTGTCGATCGGTCTGGGTGAATTGTGGGACGATCAATTCCCGCTGATCCTGCCGCCGGGCGAGGCGAATGGTCTCGGTGTCGCCATCCTCAACTCCAACGCTGAAACGCATTTCTCATTCACTAATGCGCTCGGAATGGTCTCCGTCGAGCAGACCCGCAGACTTTTGACAGCCGTTGACCGATTTCCGAATGCGCATTGGATCATCGCCCTGCACCATCACCTTATTGAATATCCGATGTCGGTTGCAACTTTTTCCGAACGCATTGGCACCGCGCTGATCAATGGCTCTTGGTTCATTCGTAAGATAAAGTCCTTGGCGCCGCGCGCAATCGTCATGCACGGCCACCGCCATATCGACTGGATCGGCGCGTGCGGCAAACTCAAGATTGTTTCGGCGCCGTCGCCGATTATGAGCGGGACCAACGAGGTGCCGACCTATTTTCTTATTCACACCTTGACCGCCCGGCCGGACGGGGGGATTTGTTTGCTCGCGCCGGAACGCGTAGAAATCGACGGCGTGAATGCCGCCGATCCGTGAACGCCGCCCATTGAAGGAAGATTAACGCTTCGTCTTGCCAAGGTGCGGCGGGTCGGCGAGCCATCCCCCGCGTGGTTGGGCCGCCTCAGATGCCACTTTGGAACCAGGCTGCTAGGATGCCGTTTGACTGGGAGGCCATCTCGCTTTCCACCACCCGCAAACATCAGAGGTCGATCAGCACATTAACTGTGCGGCAGACCAATCTGGATTACGCGATCGCCAAGACGCGATACCGAAGGTCCTCCCGTGACAGAGTTCATCAGACCACGCCGGGATGCTGCAAACGGGGTTATGTATGATCTGTCGGATGCCCGCTAAGGCTGTTTAGCTCGGCGCCGCCTCCGAGTTGAAGAAGGAATACGAAACGTTGTGGAAATGCTCAAGTTATCGCTCAGCTCGAGACCGAGCGCGAGGCACTGCGTCATAGCGACAATTGGATTTGCGTCAGCGCCGGGGTGAGCGGGGAATAATCTCGCCCGGTGATCTGGTGGCCTGCTAAATTCCGATCCTACCACGTGGAGAGACGGCCTACGCAACGGGGGGCGCACTGATACGGTCGCGCCCCCCCACCTCTCCCCAGAGAACGAATTAAAGTGTGAACGTGATACTGGCTCCAGCTAGACACGGACTACAAAAGACATGACCGTTGAGATGGCTATCGCGGAGGGAGCTTCGGCTGCGTGGGTCTGATGCCGATCAGCCAGATCGAGTTGGGCCTTGACCACCTCAAGACCGCACTTTGCCAATCTCTCGCAGCCATGCGCCGACAGCGTCTCTCGCGCGGTTGATCTTCTCTTGCGTGACGTGGCCGTGCGCCATTAAGGCGCATAGCGGGCTCAAAGCGATTCCAACGTTGTCACGCGCGTTGTTAAGTGCCATCTCACTCGAACGGCGTTGTGTGATATCCGTCGCTACTTGATTCGCGCAGCGAAGAATGGCGAGACTGGCTTCATCACCGGGCGTTGCGGGCGTGAGAGAGCTGATCACTCTGAATGCTCTCGTCGCTGCTGCGTGCTGATCGCTGTAGCTCATTGTCGCCTCCAAAGAACGTCCCTTGACTCGGGAGTGCGATGCTGTGCTATCCGGGAGCGGTCGGGTTAGCATGGCCTCGTTGGGCTTTTAGACAAATTAGGCCGATCTGGGGTATCTTGCCGGCATCAAGCTTTGCGGCCTTTTGCAAATACTCTCTCGCCTGCCGGCGCAGGTGCGCGCAACGCCCGTTTGGGCCTCCTGCGATTGGCGCGCCTGAATAGTCGCAGCCGCTGAGCCCGCAACATATGCCCGCGCACCGCTCGCGGCAAGGAATGCAAACTTCCTACAAGCTGATTTCAAGCCTCCGAATTTTTCCAGCCGAGTCGGTCGCGGGTCGGCGATATGCATCGCCCGGCATTTCCTCAAAGTCTGCCGGCAACTCAGCGCGCGGGTTATGACGCACTTTACCGAGAGCTCGAAAGCGCGTTCACGACACAGCGTGGTGCTCAAGGCTGAAGTTGCTGGGGCAACGCCATGCCAGACTTCGATGCCAAACACGCGCTGGATCAACTCACCTCATTGAATACCGGTAGCGAGGTGGGCGTCTGCCGTACTGGCCGTGGCCTGAGATGAATTGACGCCGGGTACATTGTAACAATTAGCACTTCCGTGAACCTCAGGATTGCGCGCCGGCTTATTCGGCCTTTTTCAAGATACCCGGTGGGGTGTCTCGCTGGCCATTTGGTCGCGTGGGAAAGGCTCAATCAGTGTGTGGGCCCGGGTGGTCGGCAGTCTACCGGAGCCCCTTGGCTTCTTCGCGCAGCTCGGCCGGAAAATCCTTCGAACGCCCACAATCACTTGGGGCAGATTGACATGGTCGGTTGCTGTTATAGCAACGTGCAAGTATGCTGAAGGAGGCTGTGAGGGGGTAATGAAAGAGCGTAAAGTTCTTCGCCGAGATGATTGAGCACCCATCGCCGCCACGCGGTTTCCGGCGAATCTCCAGCGGCCTATTACACGACTCCGAAGATACCAATGACCTCAAACGAAATTACAATACCTTGCCGCGCTGCTCAGCGACAACGAAAGAGAGATTTTTGCGTGGATGGAGCTCGCTCCACGTATCCTTTCCCTACCTGGTTTGTGTTCGATGTGCAGGATGATTTTGCCACTTCTTGCCAGTATGCCCCCTCTGCATCGCCTCGAGAAGGCGCGAATGGGTGACGAGATCCCTGCTGGGCGTAGCCCGTCAAATTCCGGCGAGTAGCCGCAAGACATCAGAGATAGGCTGATCGGCGTAGATTGCATCTGCCGCTAGCCGCACATGATGACAATCGCCGTTTGCACTCGCTAAAACTAGCACAAATCCAGGCCGTGCTGCGCGACGATCATCCAATGACCGTCCGCCAGGTCTTCTATCAGCCCGTGGTCCGCGGCGCGATCGAGAAGACCGAGATGGCCTATAAGGGGGGTGGTCGTCCAGCTGCTCACCGACATGCGCATGGCGGGCGCGCTAAGCTTTTCCTGGATCGTCGACGAAAGCGGCCGCACCTGGCAGACCCGCATCTTCGACAGCATCGCCGATGCGCTCAACGACACGGCCCGATTTTATCGCCGCAGCGCTCCGCGAACCGGGCGTCTACATCGAAACTGGTCGGAGAAGGAAGCGCTATCCGGTATCATCTGGGATGAGGCCAGCGAGTACGACGTGCCGGTGGTGGTCAGCACGGGCACGCCGTCGCTGACCCAAGGCTACCTGCTGCCGACCCGACCCACCAAACGCGCCGGAAATACCACGCCAAAAACTTCACCGGCCGCTCCACCGAACTCGATGCGCTGCTGCCGAATTTGCTGCAGGCGCTGGTGCGCAAATGCATCGAGCGGCACATCAGCCGGCCGCGACCGAGATACTGCGCGTCGCCGAAGAAAGTGCTCGAAGAAGTGGCCGCTAGGCGGCGACTTGCTCGCCCGCCGCCGCACCGCGCGCCCGACCTGGGAAGTCGATGAGCTGCTGAGCCGCATCCGGCAGGCTGTGCCGGATGCCAGCGGCGAAGAGATCGTCGTGTCCTTGAAGAGGCCGGGCTCTGGAAGGCGCCCACGCGGCTGGTTCGGCGGTGCGGCATTCATTGCTCCCGCCAAAAAGCCGATTGCGTCTGAGCAATACTAAATGCTCCCCGCTCTGCGGCGGCGTGCAGGTCCCGGTGATTGTCGACGAGTTCGGCGCGATCATCGACGGCCATAATCGCGCGCGCCTGTCGCGAGGAGTTGGGCATCAACAACTACCAAGTCGAAGCGCGATCCGGGCTCAGCGAAGGCGCTTTCCGATCTCGGTGACATCGGTCATGGCAATAAGCCTTTCTGGAAATGGGAGCGGCCGCCGCCCCCCGGAGAAAAGAACGGCGGCCTGCTTGCCCACGTTGCTCCTCTCATCAATGAAATCCCGGTCCGGGACCATTCCGGGCGCGCTGGGGCTCGGCTTGTTCGGATATCGTTGCGAAAGGTTGGTCGAGTAGATAGTTACAATACGCAACTATTGTCTTTTCCGCAGAGCGCGGTGGGGGCCAACGATGCCACAATCGTATTCTGGTGACCTGCGTGAGCGAGTAATCGGAGCAGTAGAAGCAGGGGCGACGCGAAGCGGCCTACTTGTTTGAGATCAGCGTCAGTTCAGCCATTAGGTGGGTACAACGCTGGCGCGAGGAGCGCTCAAGCGAACCGAAACCGCGTGGGGGCAGCTGTTCCGTCCTGGAGAAGTACGCGGATCGCATCCTTGCTCTGGTGGCTGAGCACCGAGATTGGACCTTGGATGAGATACTCGCGGTAACGCACAAGCAGCGCATTCCGGGTAGCCGAACCGCGCTCTGGCGACTTCTCGATCGTCGTGACCTTACCTATAAAAAGGCTTACGTGCAGCTGAGCGACATCGAGCCGATGTGGCGCGAGCGCGTCGCCGCTGGATTCGGCAGCAAGGCTTTCTTGATACGACGCGGCTGGTGTTTCTCGACGAGACGGCGATCACCACGAATATGGTCCGCGTCCGGGGCCGCTGTCCGCGCGGCGAGCGGCTGGTCAGTTATGTTCCGCAAGGAGAATGGAAAACCATCAGAAAACAGCAAGCCAAGCTGTGATAACAACCGCCCGCAATGGCCGCGAGGGCTTCAATGACCTCTCGCTTCGGCGGCGGATTGCGGATTGCTGATGCGAGACCAATCAACACGGGCGCAATCGCCACCACGCCGAGTACGTCAAGATGCAAACCAATGTCGCCATACTGTTAAAGCGGGCGTCGCAGCGTTGTGGAACAACATGAATCCTGCGGTTCCACCGATTCCAGAAAGAGTTGCGCTCACCGCTGTAGCCACAACTAGTCCGAATATTCGACGTACGTTGTCGGGGGCAAAATTTGCAAAGCGCAGAGATCGCGGCAAGCTCGAAATTTCGATCGCCCAGCAGGTTTGCCAACGCTGTGGCAACCATGGTCCCGGCCGCCACCGGCCACCGCGCACTTGGCCCAATCGCGATCAGGATACCGGATGCTACACCGGCAGCAGGCCAAAACACTGGCACGCCGTCAGGCTTACTGAGCAGAAGCAGCCTCAGACGCGCAGCAAGAAAATAGGCGGCGGCGACGGGGCCAGCGAGACCGAGCGAGGCGAGCCAGCGCTGCCTTGAATAGAAGTTCTCTGAGAGCTGGCTTCGGACCTGTTGCCAAGGACCGCCCACCGCCCACCTCCTCTTCAGCCTTTGCAGTAGAGCACAAACTTTGCGACGCCAGATGATAAATGAATACCCCAATTTTAGACCGAATATCATCGCTACCGGGCAGGAGTCCGGGGCGTCTCGTCATTCGCCGGGCGGGCCCACATGCGGGTAAGAGGTAGTTACAGATGAAACACTCTAGATGTACTCGTCATGACGGCGCTTGGTGCGCGATGCCAGTGTAGTCGCGTGAAAGGCTATGCTGCGTATGGTGGGTTGACGCGATGGTCGGTTTGGCTGGTCTTCACGCTGATGCTTTTAATTGTCGAGCCATTGAACTTGCACCGGCGGCTCCTCCGGCGATCCGAACGCGAGCTCGAAATTGCTTTCAAGCGCGTACATGACTGCACCGAATCCTGCTGGGGAACTCCGAAGTCGCCAAACCACCAGCAATTCGCGGCAAACCGAATGGACACGCACAAGAATGCTCCTTTGACGCCGAAAGGTCGAAAGGTCGTGGTGCGCAGTGTTGTTGGAGGAGCCTGGGCAAGGCGTCGGTGCCGCGCGCCAATTCAATGTTACGCCGAAGACTGTGGCCAAATGGGTCAAACGCTTCCGCGCCAAAGGCGTGGATGGTCTGCGCGATCGTTCCTCACGGCCCCATTCCTTGCCGAGCCAAACCCGAGCGGCCGTAGTGCCGCTGTCGAAGCGTTGCGACGGCAGCGCTACACGGGCACCGATCGCGTCTGAGGTCGGGGTATCGGCGGCGACCGTCACCCGCATCCTGCGCCGGCTCGGGCTGAACAGGTCGCCGCGCTGGAGCCAGCGTAAGCACCAGCTCCTGGTTAATGCCAGTTCATATCAATTTGGGGAGTGGAGAGCGCATTCACACGCTTACGAATCGCGTGAGTGCGATCAACTAATTCAGGAAACATGTGCTCGTGTGTCTCTACAAGCATGATGGAAATATTTTGTGCTAGAGCGGATGAAAGAAGGGTTTCCAACATCGGCACTTCCGCGCCCTCGATGTCGACCTTCATCAAGTCGACGGGCTTCCCGATGTTTTCTAAAAGCGTCAAAATTCCAACTTGCGGCAGAGTCAATGGGGCGACGCCATTGACGGCTAGATGCTTAGCAAAAGTGGACGCCCCCATTGAGTGTTTGGCCGGGTCTCGAGGATCAAATTGCGCTTCGCGGTAAAATTCAACCCATCCATCTGTCGCTCCGATGGCGGCATTATAGAGAAAAACGTTTTTTCGGCCGGCGACATTTTTTCGCAGCAACTCGAAGATCGCGGGGTCTGGCTCAACAGCGTGAATTTCCGCCGCGTTACTCAATACGAACTCTGGCAAGAATAGTTTATCATTCGCGCCGAGATCGACGATTACGGGGTTGCGAGGAAGCTTTGCGAAAACAGCTTCAAGATCGATTTTCGTGTGCCGTCTTAAGCGCCCGTAATAGCTACGCAGAAAACGCGACCGAACCGATGAAATTGGGGTTTCCTTTAAAACGCGAAAAATATTGAGTTTCAGATCCCAACGCGCGGAACGGCTGAGCCTAGAATACATTACTCTCCTCCCACGTCGCGGCTGCAACCAATAGATACCGAGCCGAGCCCCAGCCCGGAACATGGAGACCTGCCCCTTAAGCGTAGGTCCTAATTCGGAGGGCGGCAAATATAATTTAATTTAGCTATAGACCCACCGTTGCGCTGTGCGCTAAAGCGTTACTTGCGCGCGACTTGCGCGCGCCCGGCGGCGGCGAGCGTGCGCAGGGCAAGCATGATCGATCGCCGCGCACGCCTGCCGGAGTAGTTATTATGCGAGAGAGATGTTGGGGCGCGGGGATTCCTACGCGCGCATGTGGCATGGACAGCTAGGATGTAACAAATGAAAGTGATATGCGGTGCTCGCAATCTGAAGGGGCTGCCATGCCAGCGCAAGACATTGGCGAATGGTCGCTGTCTCCGCCGATGCCGATCTGCTCGCCCCTCCCGCCTTGATCCGCCTTTGGGCCGCAACACCAGGAATGGGCGATAATGCATACCGGCCATGCCATCGCGTGGGAGCAGCCTGGCAAACCACATAGTTTTGCATTTCGTCAGGCGGCACTAAACTGCGGACCGGTTTTATCTGACGAACGTAAAAGGATGCAGAACATTCCGATCTGCGAAGCATTGGCGCAGGCCTCCTTCGCGGCCCAGGGGCGTGACATACACACGCATTTCACCCTGGTGGTCGACCCGGCATGAGCACATGCTCGGCGGCCTTTGGCGCCATCGGCAGCGGCCTGTCCTACGCGATCGGCGTCGCCGCGGCGCGGCGCAACCCCCGCGTGCTCCTGTTCGAGGGGACGGCAGCTTTTGATGCACATTTGGGAGCTGAAAATGATGGCGCGCCACCGGCTCAAGCTCTGATTCTGCATCTTCAACGACGGCGCCTACGAGATCCAGGCGGCATGCGCCGGGGCCTCGCCGGTTTTCGGTGCGGTTCAGCGGTCGATCTGGCGGCTCAGTGCGTTCCCCTCCGGATTGAGCGCGCGATGCTCAACGCCGCCCAGATGGTGTCGCGGAAGCCCGAAACCAATCGAATAATAACGGGTATTCCGCCCTTTCAATCCTACGGTCGAGATTGGGTAATTAACATAAACCTATGATAGATGCACTGACGGTTGACATGTGCGCGGTCAATCCAACTGCGGCCGGCGCGGAGCCGTTGTGCGAGACACGGCTATGGAGATGGCCGACCCGTAACAGCCCGGCAGATTTTGGTAGCGCGGACGTGTGTGGTTGACGACGATCAAATGAGCATTAAGGTGGCACAGCACGTCAGCGACGAATCCTTGCGCGCAGCGGTTTGCATTGTTGGCGCTGGCGCAGCGGGCATCACGGTGGCTTGCGAGTTAGATGGCAGTGGTTTCGACGTCATCCTACTTGAAGCGGGCGGTTTCAAAGACGACGAACCGGCGCGCAGGGACATCTACGGCGGCTCTATGGTCGCACCGCATCCGCCACCGATGGACTTTCGTCGCATCCGCTTCGGCGGTACCACCAACATCTGGGGCGGCCGCTGCGTGCCACTGGATCCGATTGACTTTGAGCGTCGCGACTACATCGCCAATAGCGGCTGGCCGATCTCGCATCAAGATGTAGCGCGGCACTATCCACGGGCCATGGAGTATCTCGATGCAGGACACAACGACTTCACCGTCGGCGGTTCTCTGGCCAAGCCGCGTGCGACCATCGAAGGCTTCGATGGCGCGGGGCTCGTGCTACCTGATCTGATCGAACGCTATAGTCGGCCGACGGACTTCGGCACGCGTTACCGCGCCAAGCTGAAGCAATCGACCAACGTCACGGTATTGCTCAACGCGCGTTGCGTCGCGCTCAAGCGTGCTGCCTCCGGTGGGCGGCTCGAAACGCTGGAGTTCATCGACGGTGCCCGTAAGCGTCGCCGTGTTCAAGCGACGATTTTCGTTCTGGCCAGTGGCGGTATCGAGGCGCCGCGCTTGCTGTTGGCGTCGGATCTAGAAGGCGGCGGGCTGGGCAATGCCAGTGATCGGGTAGGGCGCTATTTCGTTTCCCACTTCGAGAATCTGTTCGGACGCGTGGCGCCGCATGGCGCCGCTGTGGCTTTCCATTTCGAGAAGACGCGCGACGGCGTCTATTGCAGGCGAAAATTTCAGTTCACCGAACACGCGCAGCGCAAACACTGCTTGCTTAATAGCGCATTCCGTTTGCACTTTCCTGATTATTCCGACTCGCGTCACGGCAGCGCGGTGTTGTCTGGGATTTATCTGGCCAAGTCCGCGCTGATTCCCGAATATTACAACGTTCTGCAATACCGCAACATCCTACAGTACGAAGAAGAGACAGGGACGACCTTGGCGCACCTCCGCAACGTGCTGTTGGATTTTCCGCAATTCGTGGGCTTCAGCTACGACTATGTGTTCAAGCGCTTCTTGACGCGGCGCAAGCTACCTTACACCCTCGTGCCCAGCAGTGACGGCAGCTATCCCCTAGAGCTCAACTGCGAGCAGACGCCGCTAGCCTACAGTCGTATCACTCTCACTCGCGAGTCTGATCGCGACGGCATGCCGCGTGTACACCTGGATTGGCGCGTGTGCGACGATGATATCGAAAGCGCCTGCAGAGGCTTCCTGCTATTGCGCGACGCGATGCAGCGTTCGCACCATTGTCGTTTAAAGTTCGATGAGAAGCAGCTGCGCGAGCGCATGCGGCGCTCGGTTCCGCTGGCCGGACATCACATTGGCACGACACGTATGGCGGCATCTTCACAGCAAGGCGTGGTCGATGGAAACTGTGCCCTGTTCGAATTGCCGAATTTATACGTGGCCAGCTCTTCGGTGTTTCCTACCAGCGGTCATGCCAATCCGACATTGACCATCGTCGCCTTGGCGGTGCGGCTGGCGACGCATCTGCGCTCGCTCTTGCCTGTTAGCCCAACTTGAGCAGAATCGACACCTCGGTTTAGACAAATCAATGGGTTAGCCGAAAAGTCGTCACTACATTTTTGGTGCAGCGACTGCGCGAGTCAGGCTGTGGCCGCGAGCATCGAAGGGGCGGTTTCGGCAAGCCGCATTCGCTTGGGGAAGACCAGGCCGAGCCGGTCGAGCAGTATGGATTGCGCGCTGTCGGGTTGCGTGATGCAGCGCAAGCGGAGTTGTCCGTGCGTGGCGGTCGGCAGCACAACGTCATGCGACTGAATGCGCGCAAGCTCTTCCAGGATGGTGCGCGGCGAATTGCCCAAGCCTGAGCGTTGCTGCCACATCTCCAGGGTCTTCCAGAGGACGAAGGCGAGGAAGCAGACGAGGATGTGGGCTTGGACGCGATCCTCGCGTTGATGCCAGATCGGACGCACGCTCAGTTCGGTTTTCTGGATGCGAAACGCCGCTTCGGCTTGGGTGAGTTGAATGTACGCCTTCCAGAGCTGCTGCTCGTTCCAATCAGCGATATTGGAACGCAACAGATAGCTACCCTCGGAGATTGCCGCCCATTGGTCGAATGACGGATTGTAGGCGACAACAAGCCGAAAGCCTGCCGGGCAGCCGTCCGGCTCCAGACTGATTGCAAAGCGGGCAGCAGCGCGCTGGCTGCGCTGCAGGATACGGCCGATTTGCCGTTGGATGACGGGCTGGTTGAGTGGCTTCTTTGATCGAGCGATGCGGGCCGCAAGGCTGTGCAATGCCGCTTCGATGCGGCGAGAGAACTTCGCGTGGATTGCCGTCTCTTTGCTGCGCCGATCTTGCGAGCGGCACAAGATCACGGTCTCACCGCTCTGCACATGCCTGGTGAGCTTGACCTCGACACCGTCCTGAACGGCGCGCCAACCATCGGTGCTGGCAAGTTCAGCAGCGAACTTCTTCAATTCCGATTTCGGCGCCCCGATGATGTAGCGGCGGCCGGTCTCCCGCAGCCAGGCGAGATTCTCTGCACTCGCCATGCCGCGGTCGGCAATCCAAACCCGCCCCAGCACCCCATGCCTCGCTTCCATCGTGGTGACGATGGTCGGCAATGTGCGCGAGTCGTGCGTATTGCCGGCGAACACCTCGTAGCCCAGCGGAAAGCCATCAAAGGTGACGACAACCGCAATACAGACCTGCTTGCAGTCCGGCCGGTGATCGCGCGAATAACCGCGTTGCGCCTGCGGATTGCGTTCGGCTTGGCCCTCGAAATAGGTGCTCGTCACGTCATAGAGCAGCACTTCGTTCTCGGTGGCAAACAGCTCGCCGCAGCGCTTCGACAGATGTGCTTCGAGCGCGCTTTTGTGTTCAAGCAGGTGGTCGAGCGCGCGATACAGGCGCTCCTTCGTCACCTCCTGCTCGCCGAGCTGCAACAGATCGGCAAGTGCCGTCCGGCGGTACCAATCCTCGGCGATGTGCAGCTCGCTCGACGGCTCGCACAGACGCGCGGTGACCAGCAATGCTGCCATCTTTGCCCAGGGAATGAGCTCTTTCCCGACCGGCAGAAGCTGCTCACAGAGATGCTCAAGCCCGGTCCCGCGCCACAAAGCAAGCACCAGGTAGACGTCCCCGAACCGAAGCGAGCGTTCCACGCGAATGCCTTTGAGGTGAACTGGAACTGTTAGCCCCTCGCTGCCGTCATTGAACAGCTGCGCTTGCTCAGGCGTGCCGATCAGATGGCGCGCAAGCGCACGCGCCTGAATGCGTCCGCGCTCGTCGAGCTCACCAAGATGCGCGACGACCTGCTGGATCACACGTCGGCCGAGGCGCACGCTACGCACCAAGCACCAATAGCGGTGCACCTTCCCGTCCTTTTTGCGACTCGTATGGCGCAGGTACATGCACCATCAGAGCGAACCAGCAGCAAAAGAAAATAGCCAAGGTCGTCACTACAGGCGCAAATCAGGTTCGCCCGCGGTCTAACCCCTTGATCCGACTCGCGCCATTACTCGCAAAATCGTAAAAACTACCCCCGAACTGCTCAAGTTGGGTTAGCGTTCAAGGCAACGAGAAAGGAATTGCATGAATGATCCCGATTTGAAGCTGATCTCGCCCGCTGTCAGCATCGACCGTTCTTGACGAAACATACTATCTGGAAAATCTGGTATATCGGTTTGGACGCCGCGTGTGGCTACGCCATGAGCTGGAAACGACGAACAAGCGGCACAAAGGGCTGGAGGCCAAGAGCGCCCAGGAAGGCCTGGTGCTGACCAAGGCGCAGGTGATTGCGCTGGAGAAGGCCAAGACCGAGAAGGAAGCGCACGGTGAGTTCGAAAGCGAGCATCCGGGGATACGTTCTCGTCGGCAATCTGAAGGGGATTGGCCTGACGCCAGCGGAGTATGATGAGCAAAAGGAAGCCGCGAAGCTCGCTGGCTACTTAAAGAGCTCATCTCAACAGCTTGGGGAATCCCCTCGAGTCAAATTCGATGGAAAAATGCTGTAACTCTGGGGCGGGAACGGATTGAATGGCAGGCCAAAAGCATCGAAAGAGGGCTCAAAGGCCGCGGAGTGGACCTGCCGACCTCTTGGACCTCTTCTGCCGGAACTTGGGAGCGATGGACCAAGGACGGCAATAAGGGCCAGGTAGTGTCTCTTTTGCACTGGTCTGCGGCAACGCTGACGTCCAATGCTAAATCAATCCCTTTTGCGTAAGGCAACATCGCAGTACATCTTAAAATGTAGAGCGAAGGCGACAATCTCCCAACCGTCCTCTGCGCAAAGCGAATTGACGACGGGAACGACCCCGTAGGGCATCAGATCTACGTGGGAAAAGAATATATAATCATTAAATATCAGCAGGCCCTGCGATTTCAATTTGGTCTTTGCAGCATCAACATCTCTGGCAACGCCCAACAGCCCATGATCAGCATCGATGTAGATGTAATCGAAGTACCCGTCAGGGAATTTGCCCAAAGTTGATGCCGAGTCCCCCTTATGGAACTTAATGATGTTACTTTCTTGAACATAATTTTTTGCATAGACACGACTAAAGTCCATGTCAATCAAGTGGAGTTCGCACGGACTGCAAATGTTATGGATCTCAAGGGCAAATGCACCCTCGTAGGTTCCAACCTCCGCCCAGGTCTTGTTCTTCTGCAGAGACAATAGCATTGATCGTCGATTCGCAAAGACGCGACAATTTCGGACGCGATCGTCGTTCAGCTCGGCAGGCACGGCAAAAAGCGGATTAGTTTGATCACTGATGTCTTGGGCGCGCTTCCGGAATCTCAAACGCCAGATCTTCAGGAATGCCCGATAGGCCATTAGCTCTGCCTTCGACATTCCAAGGCCCAGCCTTTGCCCTGTGCTATAACCAGTAAAATTAGCAGTGGCTTCTCTATATCGTCTTTGGCTGAATACCATTCCGTTATCTCCCCCATGTGGCGCCGCGGTTTCGTAGAAATTTGAGTAGCCGACAAATTATCGGGCAATCTTCCAACTGAGCCATACCTTTTTCTTACCCCAGTGGATAGAGTTGTCACGAGCTACCGTGATATCAAGATTATGCGTCTATGGAACTCGCGAACCAAAGGGGTAGAGACGTTCCTTCATACGTTCTTGGGCGTCTTGTACGCCGCCTGGCGCCGGACATTCTGCATATCCACGGCAATGCGGGTCAATTACGAGCACGCCAAATGGGGTCGCTTTGAGCGCGCCTTGCTTCGGTTCGGCGAATGGTCCGGAATGGCATTTAGCCACGGACGAATTGTTTGTTTCGCAGGTTCTGGCTCAACAATGAACCGAAGCTTCGCGTAAGCGCCAAGATAATCCCGAACGGTCTTGACGAGCCGTTGATCGCGCAATCTGATCAGATCCTGCAGGCGTTCGGCTTGTCGCCGAAAGGATATGCGCTCATTGTCGCGCGAATAGACGAAGCAACAGACACCGACGGCGCGAGGCCTCTATGGTTGCCTCTTCAATGCCCTCTTGATCCGTGATCCTGGCGGCCGGATGGGACCAACTCAAGGGCACCCCAATGATCGCACCGGCCCCACATGGTTTCCAGACAAAGACATCGCTGCCTCAGTCGGGCATAAGCTCTTTAGAAGGTCTTTTGAAGGCCATGGCAGGACTAGAGCGGAACGATGAGATAGAGAGTCATCGGCTCTCGGCCGCGACGAGGTCGCAGATCCGCCAGTCGCTGCGTCGCGTGACCGTGGCAACGACCGGACCACGATAGAGCCCGAGAAATGACATGGCTGTCGACAGGACGCCCGAAGGTTCGTTCTCGCTCTTGTTCAAGAGCTCCCGCGCGGCGCTGGCAACGACTGGATGCACGGCCTGTTGTCCCAGATGCGGTGTCGTCATCATGGCGCCGAGCGTCGTTTCCATTGGGCGCTTCGGGTCGGAGAGGAAGTTGGCGAACCGTGCGCGCCGGCCGGCGGCCAGGCTCCAGTTCTCGCCTTTGATGTCGTGGACGATCGCTGAGCCGGGCCAGGTGCGAAGCTTCGGCATTACCAGACCAACGCCCTTGCCACTTCTGGTCGCGTCAAAGACCCAGGCCTCGTTTGCGGCCGAAGCTCCATTCAACATTGCCGCCCGGCGCACCCTGGCGCCCGAGCTCTTTCTCCAGAGCCGGCCGCCATGGCACGAGCTGGAAACCGAGCCCGTCATCGATCATGGCGAAGCGACCGGAAGCGAGCGTGACCCGCTGCCGATAGACGCCGGAGACATGCTCGCCTTCGGCCACCGGCTGGTAGGCGATGCCCGTCTCGGCCGATAGCTTCGCCGCGGTGTCTTCCAATTCTCGACTTCGCAGCGTGGCGAGCAGATCGCGCGCGAAGACTGCACGCTGTCCTTGCCGCCGCGCGAGCCCTTGCGCGGCGAGATGATCGGTACGTGTCTCCATTGCGGCGCGCACTTCGGCCGAATCCGCCCCTGAGGGGGGATCTTTGGCCAGGAGCTGGCGATCGAGCCAGGTCGCGCCGGACGCCCGCACCTGCGCCTCGATGGAAAGATCGGACCGGGTCGCGAGCGAGACAATCGGCCGGCCGAACCACATGAACGCTGACCTCCTCGAGGATGGTCCGTGATGTCAATACGTGAGGCTGGGTGTCGAGCACTTCTAAGGCGTTTGTTCGCGGCTTCGTATCGCATGTTCGGGTGAAATGCCTGGACTCCCCAGCCGGATTCAGATTCCGAGCCGAAAATGCCGACCAGCGCGAGGCTCATGCCGTCCCGATCGGTGAACGGAAGCACGGACTCGCCAAACCGCCGCTCCGGCGCTGTGTGCGTTACGCCTTTTTCAACGAAACGATGGGTCCAGAAACCGATCGAGTTTTCCGGGATGCGGAATGTCGTCTGCAGCGCCTGATACACGCCGGCGCGGCCCAGCGCGGCGGTCTCCCAGGCAAAGAATGTGAGAATGGTGCCGGGATGGCCACTGCGGTCACCGAATAAAGGCGATAGGTGCCGGGATCGTCAAAGTTCACCGTCGAATCCCGTGACAGCTAGGCCTTCGAAGCTCCGCGCGTCGGGCAATAATTCTCTGTTCGGACCGCGGTCCTCGCGAGATCCCTGATCAGGGGCTTCGACGAGAGCAACGCTTTTCCGGAGCGTCCTCTCACTCAGCGAAAACAGCCATCCGCTCAGCAAACGGGTCGCTGCCGGCATCCATAAGGACGCGATTAGAGACAATCGTGGCGTCGATGACGAGATTTGCAATCAAAGGATTTCTCAGCTTAGGTGGCATTAACAGCACCGCCGGCGTGCCCAAAGATTGCGCGAAGGGTGAGGCCGCGGCATTGCCGGCTGCAAACTCGATCGGTTGCGCCGATCCCCGCCAGCCGGCGTGGCGCAAGAAAATTCCTGCAATTCTGCCTGAACGAAGGCATTAACAACGCGGCGCCCTGCAACAGACCTGGAATGTGTGTTCGGCAGCTTTGGGCAGGCGCGCTCAATTCGCTGAACGCCAGCTCAAACGGATTGCCTGAGTAGGGCGGCAGCCAAACCAGCATGGCACCCGCCGTTTCGAGCGCCTCGGCGACGCCCGGCGATATTGTGGACTGGAAGACTGTCCGTGACGGCGAGGACGCCGGGCTTGAGTCGGAACACGACGTTGAAGAAGGAGCGTCGGCCCATTAACGGCGTCTTCCAGCGAAACCGGCTGGCGCAGATGCGTTCACTCACGGCGTGTGCGCCTTAGCGTACGGGTAGATCATGGCTGCCGACTTGTACTGGTCGGGCCAGACGATCACCTCGTGGCTCGTGTCCTTGAACTCGCCGAGGGAATGGCCGGTGACGTGCTGGAACTGCGTGAACACGACGCGCGATTTCGTCCACTCGCCGTCCCTGCCGAAGCTGATGTCGCCGACCACCGTCGAGAAGCTATGCGTGTGCATGTAGGCGGCGAGCTTCACCTGGTCGAGGCTCTTTGCTCCTTCGACGGCCTCACCTAGCACCTGGCCGGCCGCGTAACCGAGCGGCGGGAAGGCCCAGCCAATCGGGTCGAGCTTTTCCTGCTGGGCAATCTTACGGTACTTGGCGAGAACGTCGAGCGTGCCCGGGAAGGTGAAGGCTGGCGCTGGCAGGAACACCTCGTTGTTGACGATGCCGTTCATCAGCGGGCCGAGTTGCACCTTGATTGGTGTCACCAATAGCCCGATCAGGGTGCCGCCAAACATCTTCGGCGTCAGACCAATCTCGTTGGCGGCGCGCACGATGCCGACCGAGTCCGGCGGGTACGCGGCGACGTAGACGATGTCAGGATTGAGCGCCTGCACGGCGTGCATGATCGGCGCAAAATCGGTGGTCGACGGCGGATATTTCTGATCGACCAAAGTCTGAAAACCGCCGATTTCCTTAAGCGTTTTGCGCGCGCCGTCGGCAGCATTCTGGGCGAATTCCGCGTCGGCGGCAACGATGGCGACTGTCTTCGGCCGCGGATTTTGCGCGGCGGCGAGCTGGAAGAAGCCGTAGGCGAACGACTTCTGCGGCTGCGGCCCGGTCGGCAGCATCGAGAAGTATTGGTTGTAGTGGAACTTGCTGTTGGCGGCGTTGGCTAGGATGCCGATCGTGGTCTTGTTGTGCTGCATCAGCACCGGAATGGCCGGCGCCACCATGTTGGTGGCGTACGGGCCGATCAAGAGGTCGACTTTGTCGACGTCGATCAGCTTGGTGTAGAGCCCCGGAATGTGGGCCGGATTGCTCTGGTCGTCGTAATAGACGAGTTCGACAGGCCGGCCGAGCAGGCCGCCCTTGGCGTTGACGTCGTCGCGCCAGATCTGCAGAGCCGCCAGCACCTGCTTGCCGATCGGCGCCACGCCCCCGGTCAGCGCCATGGTCATGCCGACTTTGATCGGCTCGGCGGCACGCGCCATGGGCGGCAGGATCACCACGTACACCAATGCAAGAAGAAGCGCCGCCAGCCCGCCGGCTCGCGCCCGAACGCGAAAATCAAGCATGATCCTCACTCCTGCATGCTGCGCCCCCGCCGGCACCCGCCCGGGCGAGGCTCGCGGAGTGCCGCGTCCTGGGCTCAAAGCGCTTGACGCGGCCCTCGGGGCGGCGTAGACATCGACGCCGCCAGCGTCGATCCGAACAAATCTGGGTGTCAAGGGTGAAACTACTTCTCGGCGCTCATAGTCGGTCGTCAAGCTCAGCCTTCATCGCTCGGAATCCCGGGAAAAATTGGGCTTACGCTTCGTCATCATTGTAATTGTAGCGACCGCAATAGCCTGCCTACTTCCCTTCGCTCTCGCGCAGAACGATGCCTATCCCGTACACGCTGTGCGGTTAATCGTCCCCTCGCTGGCGGGCGGCAATCCCGATGTGTTGGGCCGATTGCTTGCTGAAAGAATCACCAGGGATTTCGGCGCGCCCATCATCGTCGAGAATATCACCGGCGCGGGGGGCGCGCTCGGTGCGATCACGGACGCAAAAGCGCCGCGGACGGATATACGCTACGGCGATTAACCCGGCGCTCAAGTGCGACGTGACTACGACCCCATGAAGGATTTTGTCGCTGCCTGGAAGAAAACCTATCGCCCCTACTCGACGACGGATTTCTTCGCCGTCGGCGCCTGTGACGCCATGGCAGCCATCGTTCCCGTTTGCAGAGCCCAAGCTTCCCGCCACCCGATTTCGGAATTCATCGCGCTTGCAAAGAACGAACCCAGCAAGATCAATTATGGCTCTGCAGGTGTTGGATCGATTCATCACATGACGGTGGCGATCTTTGCCGACGGCCTGCTCACGAGAGATCCAAGTGGCCTGGTCGGGCAGCCCCAACGTCAGGCGCTCATTGAGAGCGACCGATTGCGCGGCTATTGTATCAGCGTGCTAACCTAAAGCGGTCGGCATCAACGCCAATCGAATTTATCAAACACACGTCGAACGTTACAGCGCGATCGCACAAAAACTTAACTTGCAGCTCAAAAAAGATGAGAAACATGACGATGCCCCTCACAGCCGGAGGAGGATTCTGCGAAGGCTGGCGGACGCGAGGGCACCGCCGCGATCAACACAATGGCGGCCAGCTTTGAATTGTTTGACATCGTCACTCTCCCTCAAGGCAAGGTGCTCTTGCTGTGCAAAGAGGTGCCGCGTGATTGACGTTCGTGAACTGCTGACCCATTGGCCGTTCACCAAAGCCGATGATGGCAAACAACTTTGCACCCGCACATCTGTTCGAGCGTGAGCGGTGCCAGGCTCATTTTCCATAACCTGACGCGCCGCGCCGCTCCGCCGTTGTCCTCATTTGGTCCCCATTGAATCCGGGACAGCCCCGTCGCGAGACGCTGCGGATTAGCCCCCTGCAGGCAGGCACCTGGACGACCGGAGCGGAACTCAGGAGCGTGCCCGCTGCGAACTGCCTCACAGGAGGGTACCGCCGGCAGCACAAGCCCTGCGGCCGAGACCAGGCGTCAGTTGCGGCGTCTCACCCTCTCCCCTGGAAAGAGAGGCCCTTGCAGCGCCATGGGCGGTGCGGCACACGCTTTTGCCGCAACAGGCGGCCAAAATACGTCATGGTCTTCGCTGCGCAACGTCAGGTTGGCAAAGGAAGGCTGCCGCGGAGCCGGCGGCCCGGCGCGTTGCACGTTCGGAGAGCGGGATTGCGACGGTTCATCGCAGGGTGCGCGGCTGTCCTCTTTGCACTCGTGCTCGCGCCCTACGTCATTGCGCCGTTCTACCGGGTGGTCGACCCGGTCTCGGTGCCAATGCTGTGGCGCTGGGTAAACGGCGAGCCCGTGCAGCGCGCCGTCGTGCCGATGAGTCGCATCGCGCCGGCCCTGGCGCGCGCGGTGATCGTCGGCGAAGACGCGAGCTTCTGCCGCAATCCCGGGATCGATCTGGGCGCGATCCGCCAGGCGCTCAAGCAATCGGACGAGGACCTTGCCGACGCGCGCGGTGCTTCTACAATAACTCAGCAAACGGCGAAGAACCTGTTCCTTTGGCCCGGACACAGCGTTGTGCGCAAGGTGCTGGAGGTCCCGCTGGCACTGTGGCTCACCCTCGTGCTGCCGAAGCGGCGCATTCTTGAAATCTACCTCAATATCGCCGAGTGGGGACCCAAGGGCCAATTCGGCGCCGAGGCTGCCGCGCGCTGGGCTTTCGGCGTGCCGGCGCGCAGCCTCAACGCCTGGCAAGCCGCAAAACTCGCCGCCATTCTGCCGAACCCGTTCCAACGCAGCGCCCGCGATCCCAGCCTGCCGGTGCTGCGGCTTGCGGCCCTCTACGCGCGCCGTGCCGCCGCGAATCCAACACTCGCTGCCTGCGTCTACGCTCATCGCGGGCACTAGCACTCACCGCGTGTTTCTTCTATAAGCCCGGCTCAATCAGTGGACTCCACAGGAGTACGCCACCATGGCCGTGCCGAAAAGAAAAGTGTCGCCCTCCAAGCGCGGCATGCGCCGATCGGCGGATGCACTCAAAGCGCCCACCTATATCGAGGACAAGGATTCCGGCGAACTGCGCCGCCCGCACCATATCGACCTCAAGACCGGCATGTATCGCGGCCGGCGGGTCTTGAACAAGAAGTCGGAGACCTGACGCTTCCGCCGGATCGCCTGATCAGCACCTGCGTTGCAGGTCCCCCCGGAACGGCCGCCTACCCGCCGCTGCTCTTGTCCTTCTCGGTCAGGCGGTCGACTTTCTTGCGCATCTCATCAAGCTGGCGCCGCAGATCGTCGATCTCGCCCGGTTTGGCGCCGGATTTCTCCGGCTCCGCCGCGCCGGCAGCGCCTTGCCCGCGCCGCGCAAACGGCGTGAACATGGCGAACGCGCGCTGGAACATTTCCATGTTACGCCGGACCTGATCCTCGAGTGCGCCGAACGAGCCGACGCCAAAGGCCTGCGCCATTTGCTGGCGAAATTTTTCCTGTTCGCGCGTCAGCGAATCAATCGACACCTCGAGATAGCGCGGCACCAGCATCTGCATGCTGTCGCCGTAAAAACGGATCAGTTGGCGCAGGAAGGCGATCGGCAGAAGGTTTTGCCCCTCCTTGTTCTCCTGCTCGAAAATGATCTGCGTGAGTACCGAGCGGGTAATGTCCTCGCCGCTCTTGGCATCGTGAACAACAAAATCTTCGCCCTTCTTGACCATGGCGGCGAGGTCTTCCAGCGTAACGTACGTGCTGGTCCCGGTATTGTAGAGGCGCCGGTTGGCGTATTTCTTGATCTCGACGGGTTCGGCAGCCTTGGTCGGGGTTTCTGACATATGCGGCCCTGGTGCGGAATCTCTGGAGGACCGCCCACGGTGGGCTTAGCTTCAAAATAGGCGGTTTCCGCAGGCCGGGCTACACTTTTGTGTGGGCGCGTGCCGGCTCGCTCTGGCGCGGCGTCAGCTGCTTCACCTTGTCGGCGGAGCCCGGCGTCCTTATGACATATATCGAGAGTATCGATGGACTGCGGCCGCGCCCGCGGCGTCACGCCACCCCAAAGTGCCAGAAGGAACCTGCCATGAAGGACGACATCGTTATCGTCAGTGCGACGCGTACACCGGTCGGCGCATTCAACGGCGCGTTCGCGTCGGTGCCCGCCCATGAGCTGGGAAAGACGGCGATAAAGGCAGCGCTCCACCAGGCCGGCGTCGAGGCACCGCGCGTGTCGGAAGTCATCCTGGGACAGATCCTCACGGCCGGGCAGGGCCAGAACCCGGCGCGGCAGGCCTCGATTGCAGCCGGCATCCCGGTCGAAGTGCCGGCCTGGGGCGTCAACCAGCTCTGCGGCTCCGGGCTGCGCGCGGTGGCGCTCGGCTATCAGGCCATTGTCAACGGCGATTCGGACATCGTGGTCGCCGGCGGGCAGGAATCGATGAGCGTTGCCCCGCACTGCGCGTATCTGCGCGGCGGCGTGAAGATGGGAAATTTCGAGATGATCGACACGATGATCAAGGACGGGCTGTGGGACGCGTTCAACGGCTATCACATGGGCAACACCGCCGAGAACGTCGCCCGACAATGGCAGATCACGCGCCAGCAGCAGGACGAGTTTGCCGTCGGTTCGCAGAACAAGGCGGAAGCCGCGCAGAGGGCCGGCCGGTTCACGGAAGAGATCACGCCGGTCAGCGTAAAGACGCGCAAGGGCGACATCATCATCGATGCGGACGAGTACCCGAAGCACGGCACCATGCTGAACGTAATCAGCAAATTGCGGCCGGCCTTCGATAAGGAAGGCACGGTCACCGCCGGCAACGCCTCAGGCATCAACGACGGGGCCGCCGCTGCGGTGCTCATGAAAGCGGGCGAGGCCGCCAAGCTCGGCAAGACCCCGCTTGCGCGCATCGTCTCCTGGGCGCAGGCCGGCGTCGATCCCAAGGTCATGGGCAGCGGGCCGATTCCGGCCTCGCGCGCGGCGCTGAAAAAGGCCGGCTGGAACGTCGGCGATCTCGACCTGATCGAGGCCAACGAAGCGTTCGCCGCTCAGGCCTGCGCGGTCAACAAGGACCTCGGCTGGGATACCAAGAAGGTCAACGTTAATGGCGGCGCCATTGCCCTCGGCCATCCAATCGGCGCCTCCGGCACGCGCATCCTGGTGACGCTCCTCCACGAGATGCAAAAGCGTAACGCCAAGAAGGGGCTGGCCACTTTGTGCATCGGTGGCGGCATGGGAATTGCAATGTGTGTCGAGCGGTAAAGAAATCTGTCGAGCGGCAGAGACTAAAGATCGGGTGACACAGTTCGGATGAGGGATGATACGATATCCGTCATCTGTCTATCTTTCGAGAAAGATACCCCGGGAGGAAGCCCATGCCCCGCGTCGCGCTGGTGACGGGAGGAACGCGCGGTATCGGTGCGGCGATCAGCAGGGCGCTGAAAGCCGCCGGATACAGGGTTGCCGCCGCCTATGGCGGCAACGAACAGGCGGCGGAGCAATTTAAGGCCGGAACCGGCATACCGGTTTACCGGTGGGACGTTTCCTCGTTCGAGGCCTGCGTTGCCGGCGTCAAAGCGGTTGAAGCGGAGCTCGGGCCGATCGACGTTCTGGTCAACAATGCCGGGATCACCCGCGACGGCATGTTTCATCGCACGACCCCAGAGCAGTGGAACGCGGTGATTGGCACCAATCTGGGTTCGCTGTTCAACATGACCCGCCAGGTCTACGGCGGCATGCGCGACCGCAAATTCGGCCGCATCATCAATATTTCATCGATCAACGGGCAGAAGGGCCAGATCGGCCAAGTAAATTATTCGGCCGCCAAGGCCGGGGAGATCGGCTTCACCAAAGCACTGGCGCAGGAGGGCGCACGCGCCGGCATCACCGTCAACGCGATTTGTCCGGGTTATATCAACACCGAGATGGTGCAGGCGGTATCCAAAGAGGTGCTGGAAAAGACTATTCTGCCACACATTCCCATCGGCCGGCTCGGCGAACCAGACGAAGTCGCTCGCTGCGTGGTGTTCTTGGCGTCCGACGATGCCGGCCTCATCACCGGCGCGACGCTGACCGCGAACGGCGGACAATATTTGGCATGAGCGCTTTGCCGCGCGGCCGGTGACAGCGCAGCGGCGTGTCAGCCTCGCTCTCGATCAACGCGTCTCAGTCAGAACCTGTTCTTGCGCTCACGGATTTCGGCAAAGACCTGCGAGGCCGGTTTGCCGGCAAGCCCGACCGATTGCGCCACGTCGGCATCGTCGGCACGCAGGAATGGATTGGCAGCTTTTTCCGCACCGATCGTCGCCGGGATGGTGAATTTGCCGGCAGCCGTGAGCTTGGAGACGTCATCGGCACGCTCGGCGAGCGCCTTGTTACGGGGCTCGATCGTCTTGGCGAAGCGGATGTTCGCCGCGGTATATTCATGGCCGCAGTAAAACTGCGTCTCGTCGGGCAGATCACGCAGCTTCAAGAGCGAATTCCACATCATTTCCGCATTGCCCTCGAGGACGCGGCCGCAGCCGATCGAGAACAAGGTATCGCCCACGAAAGCGAGATTGTCCGCCGGAAAGAAATAGGAGATGTGTCCTGCGGTGTGGCCCGGCGTATCGATCACGCGGCCTTCGAGGTCGCCGACACGCACGCGGTCGCCGCCGCCCACGGTCTCGTCCGCATGGGCGATCCGCTTGGCCTCCTGGCGCGGGGCCGTGACGCGGCAGTGGTGGTGGTCCTTGAGGGCCGCGATGCCTTGCGTATGGTCGGCATGATGATGCGTCACCAGAATATCAGTGAGCCGCCAGCCGGTCTTTTGCAGCGCCGCCTCGATCGGCGCTGTCTCAGGCGCATCGATGGAGGCGGTCGCGCCGGTCTGCGAATCGTGCAGCAGGACGCCGAAATTGTCCGTCAGGCAGAGAAAAAGATGAGTTTGCGCGGGCATGACACTTATGTTCTCCGGGTGCGGCCCCCCGTCCGCCCCTGCCAATTCATGTTCACAGGCGGGTGAAGGTAGGCGCTTCGAGCCCCCGACCGCAAGACGAGCGCCCAAGAATTGTGGTTTCCTGTACGGCCGCCGCGAGCCTTTGCGTCAGCCGCTCCCCCCGCTGTCCCGCCGCGAATTGACGAACAACCTGGACGGACCAGAAAACATGCTATTTTGCAGGCATGGACGTCGTTGACCTGCGCAACTTTTATGACCAGCGGCTGGGCAGAGTGGCGCGACGCTTCATTGGCCGCGGCATCCGCGCCCGCTGGAACGATGCGAGTGCGCTCCGGGTGCTCGGGGTGGGCTATGCGACACCTTATCTCGGGCTATTTCGTGAGAAAGCGGAACGTTGCCTGGCACTGATGCCGGCGCCGCAGGGGGTAGTCCGCTGGCCCTCGACCCGGCCGGCGCTGGCCGCTTTGGTGGAAGAATATGCGCTGCCGCTGACCGAATCGGCGGTCGACCGCGTGCTGCTCGTGCACGCACTTGAAATGTCCTCGGATCCGGCCGAGCTGTTGCGCGAAACCTGGCGCGTGCTGGCGCCCGGCGGACGATTGCTCGCGGTGGTGCCGAACCGGCGCGGCTTATGGGCGCGCATGGACACGACCCCATTCGGGTACGGCCGGCCTTATTCGCGCTCGCAAATCAACCAGCTCCTGCGCGAGACCTGGTTCACGCCGACCGGCTGTGAGGAGGCGCTTTACGTACCGCCGATCGCCCGCGGCTGGTTCCTGCGCTCGGCGGTGGCCTGGGAGCGCACTGGAGCCACGCTGTCGGCGCCGTTTGCAGGCGTGCACATCGTCGAAGCAACCAAACAGGTCTATCGCACCATTCCGGTGCAGCGCGAGCGGCGGCGTCTGGTTCCGGTGCTCAAGCCCGTGCTCGCCCCGGCACCGGGCGCGGCAGCGACGCCGCGCGCGGTGTTGCGGCTGCGCGCTTATTGCGGCGCCCCGTCGCGGCGGTAGCGCACGACGAGGCTTGCCGGCCCGAGGCTGTGGCCGGCGATCGCCTGCAAAAGCTGCTCGCGATCGAGACCCGGCCGCAATGCGTCGGGTGCAAGATCGAGCGCGATCACGTCGATGACGTAGTGGTGCGGCGCGTCGACCGGCGGCCCGCAGGGGCCGGTATAGCCCATAGTGTCGCGCGAATTGCGGCCTTCGACGATACCTGGCGCCGGCGCGTTGCCCTCGCCTTCCTTGAGCTCAGTGCGCGCGGCCACGATCCCGTAGGCGACCCAATGCACCGAGCCCCGGCCGCGCCGACCGTCCGGATCGATCATCAGCACGGCGTAGCTCTTGGTCCCCTGCGGCGGGTTCGCCCAGGCAAGCGGCGGCGAGGCATTGCCGCCGCGGCTGTCCTTTCCACACAAGGCGCCGCCAGCATATTTGAGCGGCAGCCACCCGTCGTCCCGAAACGCCAGAGATGACAACGTGAAAAGCGGCGGCGTGCCGGCCGCAGCGTCCGCAGCGGCCGCGAGCAGCAGCGCAAAAAGCAAACCACAAGCGCTTTTCAACGTGGTCATGATTGTGCGTTTCGAACAAGTGCCGATGGTGCGCTGCGCAGCGCATTGACGCAAGGTGCGGACGGCGAAAGCACAGATTTGCCACCGCCCGCCGCGGCTGCAGATAAGTGGGTCGCGCGCTCAGTCTCCTATCGGCTGCCAGGCGCGCTGCACCGCCGGCCGCGCCTGTATGGCGTCGTGCCAGCGTTTGACACTGGGAAACTGTTGTAGGCCGATATCGTTGACGCCGTGGAGATGGACATCCGAGTACATGCTCATGTCGGCGATCGAATACTCGCCGCCAAAATATTCGTTGTTGGCGAGGTGGCGATCGAGAATGCTGAGCATGTCGCGCAGATTGGCCTCGTAGTGCTGCTGTGCGACCGGTGCTTTGACGGCTGAGCGTATGGTCCAGTGTCCGAACTGCTGCGCCAGCGTGGTGAATGTCGCAGAGCCATAGAACAGCCACTGATCCACCCTCGCGCGCGCCAGCGGATCGGCCGGATAGAACCTTCCCGACTTTTCCGCCAGGTATTTGAGGATCGCCCCGGACTCGCAGAGGCTGACGCGGGCGCCGGAGGGGCCATCATGATCGACGATCGCCGGGATCTTGTGACCCGGGCTGATCTTCATGAATTCCGGCGCCATCTGTTCCTTTTCCCGCAAATTCACCGGAACGATCTTGTGCGGCAGCTCGGTCTCCTCGAGCATGATGCGCGGCTTGTAGCCGTTATCGGTCATCCACGTGTAGCAATCGATCATCAGCTCCTCCATTCGAAGGCATCATGCCTGCGGCCACGGCTCGGCCGTGACCGCAGCCGCGTCGGCGCCGACGTAATCCTTCAGACCTTCCTGGCGATCGCGCTCGAGCGCGGCGATGAGTGCACACTTGATCTCGGCGAGCAAGCCAAGACCGCGGAAGACCAGGCCCGAATAGATCTGGATCAGTGCGGCTCCGGCACGGATCTTCCCGAGCGCGGCTTGGGCGGAAGCGACGCCGCCGGCACCGATAAGCGGGAATACGCCTTCGACCCGCACGTAGGTCTCTGCCAGCATGCGGTTGGCGAGCGGCAACAAGGGTTGACCGGAGAGGCCGCCGGCTTCTTTCGCCGCTCTGTCGCGCAGCGAGGCGGGCCGGGTGACGGTGGTGTTGCCGACGATCATGCCGTCGATACGCCGCGAGCGCGCGATCCCGACCACGTCGTCGAGGTCGGACAGTGTTAGGTCGGGCGCGATCTTTAAGAGCACCGGCGTCGGGCCCGCATTGCGCTTTACGCGGTCGCGCGCATCGACCACGCGGGCCAGGAGACCGTCGAGCATGGCGGCCCCCTGCAGGTTGCGCAGGCCCGGCGTGTTCGGCGAAGAAATATTGATGGTGACGTAGCTGGCGACCGGGGCAAAGCGTTCGATCAGGTTGACGTAATCGGCGACGCGATCGGAGGCGTCCTTGTTGGCGCCAATATTGATGCCGACGATGCCGCCCGATTGGGCCCGCGCCGCAAGTCGCGCCAGCACCGCGTGCGCGCCATGCGAATTGAACCCGAGCCGGTTGATGACGCCGCGATCGGCATCGAGCCGGAACAGCCGCGGCCGCGGATTGCCGGCCTGCGCCAGCGGTGTGACCGTGCCGACCTCGACGAAGCCGAAGCCCAGCCGCAACAGCGCGTCGGGTACTTCGGCATGTTTGTCGAAGCCGGCCGCGATCCCGACCGGGTTGGGAAAATTGAGGCCAAAGGCCCAGGTGGCGAGCCGCCGGTCGTCCCGCGACCCGCGCGGCAGCGGCGCGAACTTGAGCATTTGGATTGCTACGCGATGCGCATTCTCCGGCTCAAGCGCATTGAGGAGCGGGCGAGCAAGACGATCAAACAGCTCCATCATGGGTCGAGTTCCGCGATCGGCCGGTGGCCGTCGACCTCCTCGGGCAGCGGCCGCACCCAACGGACCGCGCTCAAAGGAATGGGAGCGTACAGATGCGGAAACAGCTCACCGCGGCGCGAGCGCTCCCATTTCAAGCGGCCAAGGAGCGCCTCGGCGTCGACCGCGACCAGGATCAAATCAGTCTGGTGCGCAAAATGTTTGGCCGCGGTCTCCGGCAATTGCGCGGCGGTCGAGAAATGGATGAAGCCATCGTGCTTGTCGGCGGGCGATCCGCGAAACTCCCCTTCGCTTTCGGCCGCCTGCCACTCCGCCAGTCCGCAGATTTTGTAGATCGTCGCCACAGTTGACGCCTTAGATCAGACCGAGCCTATATCGGCGCATCGCGGTTTGTTCAAGGATCGCTGGCAGCGGCCGTGCCGGCCGGGACTTGAGCGTGCAGGCCACATATTTCTATCATCACTGAAAAGGGTTCTGGCGTGGCGGCGCCATCGCCCGGCTCGCGGAGCGGCCATCGATGCTTACTCACGCACAGGTCTGGTCGGCCATCGATCTTTTGGCGGCGCGCGCGGGTCTTTCAGCCTCCGGTCTGGCGCGGCGGGCGGGCCTTGATCCCACCACGTTCAACAGGTCCAAACGCATGACGGCTCAAGGCCGCGCCCGCTGGCCTTCGACCGAATCGATCGCCAAGGCGCTGACGGCGACGGGGACGCCTTTCGACGCGTTCGTCGCACTGGTTGCGCCGATCGACGGCGCACGGGGACCGGCGATGCCGCTGATCGGCTTTGCCGAGGCCTGCAACGGCGGCCATTTCGACGACGGCGGGTTCCCCACCGGCGAGGGCTGGGACCGCATCGCCTTCCCATCGCTCAATGACGAACACGCCTATGCCATGCAGATCTCGGGACATTCCATGGAGCCCGCCTACCGCGACGGCGATGTCATCGTGGTCTCGCCGGCAGCCCCGGTCCGCCGCGGCGACCGCGTGGTCGCGCACACGCGCGACGGCGAGGTGATGGCCCGGGAACTCAAGCGGCGGACGCCGAAATCGATCGAACTGAAGGCGCTTAACGCGGAGCAGGGGGAGCGTACGCTGGCGGCCACCGAGGTGCTCTGGATCGCGCGCATTCTGTGGGTCAGTCAGTGAGCATATTTCCTCCCGCACCCGGTGGGGAGGACCATTAAGTTCACGCCGACCGCGCCAGCGCCCCGTCGATCATATCGATCGTGTTCCTAATACCGTAGGCGGCGACGAAGGAGCCGAAGCGCGGGCCCTTCTCCTGCCCGAGCAGCACCTGATAGAGCATGTCGAACCAGACGAGCGAAACGCCGGGCTTGCCGTCCTTGGCTTTTTTCTTCTCGTCCAAGAACGGTTCACGGCGGCCAACTTCGTAGACAACGTTTTGGATTTGCTCAGCCGACGCATCGGCGGACAATTGTGAGAGCGCATCGCGCAAATCGATCAAAGCCGCGCGTTCGGCCGCGCTCGGTTCGCGAAACTTTTTCGCCGGCAGCACGAAGTCGCGGAAGTAGTGGATGGCGTATTCCACGAGCTTGGCCAGCTCCGGATGCGTTTGCCGGGTGACGCCGGGGCGATAGCGGCCGATAAAGCCCCATAGCGTGTCGGCGTTCTCGGCGTTGGAGGCGGTGACCAGGGACAAGAGCATCGTAAACGTCACCGGGCTGCCCGCCTTGGGTGGCGAACCGGCGTGAATGTGCCAGACCGGATTGGCAAGCCGCTCCTTGACGCCCTGCCGCTCATAGGCTTCGAGCAATTGCTGATAATCGTCGACGTGGCGCGGAATGACATCGAAATAGAGCCGCTTGGCCGCTTTGGGCTCGCGATACATGAACAGCGACAGGCTCTGCGGACTGGCATAGCGCAGCCATTCCTCGATGCTCAGCCCGTTGCCCTTGGACTTCGAAATTTTCTGCCCGTGCTCGTCAAGGAACAGTTCGTAGTTAAATCCCTCCGGCGGCGTCCCGCCGAGAATGCGGCAGATTTTTCCCGACAGTTTGACCGAATTGATCAAATCCTTGCCGGCCATTTCGTAGTCGACGCCGAGCGCGAGCCAGCGCATGGCCCAATCCGGCTTCCATTGCAGCTTGCAGCGCCCGCCGGTGACCGGCGTGGTGACGCGCTCGCCGCTGTCGGGGTCCTCGTAGGTGATGGTGCCGGCGCTGGCATGGTGGCCAACCACCGGGACCTGCAGCACAACGCCGGTTTCTGGCGAGATCGGCAGAAACGGCGAATAGGTTTGCGCGCGCTCTTCGCGCAGCGACGGCAGCATCACTGCCATCACCTGATCGAAGCGCTCGAGCACTTTGATGAGCGCCGCGTCGAAACGGCCAGAAGTATAGCAGGCCGTCGCCGAGGTGAATTCGTAGTCGAAGCCGAACTGGTCGAGAAAGGCGCGCAGCCGGGCATTGTTGTGCGCGGCAAAGCTCTCATAGGTGCCGAACGGATCGGGCACCCTGGTGAGCGGCTTGCCGAGATGCTGCGCCACCAGCTCCTTGTTGGGGATGTTGTCGGGGACCTTGCGCAGGCCGTCCATGTCATCGGAAAAGGCGATCAGCCGCGACTTGACCTTGTCACCGGTGAGCACGCGAAAGGCGTGGCGCACCATGGAGGTGCGCGCGACCTCGCCGAATGTGCCGATATGCGGCAGGCCGGACGGCCCATAGCCGGTCTCGAAGATCACCTCGTCCTTCGGCCGGTTCTTAAGTCGCGCCACGACCTTGCGCGCTTCCTCGAACGGCCAGGCATTGGCAGCTTCCGCAAATTCGCGCAGGCTGGAGGGGCTATCGATGGCCGCGGTCGACATGGTGATACCTTTGGCGCGCGGACACTAAGAAGCGCGCAAGATGCCGTCAAATGGCGATTTTCCCTGAGGATTTCAAAACGGGCTGATCGGAAAATAGCGCAGCCAGAGGTCGGTGAATTTTCCCTCCTCCCAGATGCGGAACAGGGCCCAGTCGAAGACGCGGCGCAACACGTCGTTGCCGCGCTTGACCGCGATGCCGACGCCTTCGCCGAAATAACGGTCGTCCAGGAACGGGCCGCCGCGAAAGGCGCAGCAGCCGCCGGAATCGGTGCCATTGAGCCAGAATGACAGCGCGATGCCGTCGCCGAACAACACGTCGGCCTTCTTGTCCTTCAGTGCCGCGCGCGCGGCCGCGTCTGTGGGATAAGGGTCGATCTCGGCCTGGGTGAACAGCTGTTTCAGATACGCCTCGTGCGCCGTGCCCGCGACCACCGCGATTTTCTTGCCGGGGACCAGTTCCGGCAACACATCGCGGATCGGACTGTCGGCGCGGGCAACGAACCGCGCCGGTGTGCGGTAGTAGGGATCGCTGAAATCGGCGCTCTTGCGGGTCTGGGCGTTGGCGGCGATCGAGGCGATCACCGCATCGCCGCTGTTGTCATCGAGCGCCGGCAGCAAGGTTGCGAACGGACGCGCCTGGATCGTGCAAGCGACCTTGGCTTCGTCGCAGATCAGTCGCGCCAGGTCGACGTTGAACCCCACCGGATTGCCGTCCGGACCCGCGTAATCGAACGGCGGGTAGCCGAGGTCGGTAAGAAAGCGGATCGATTGCAGGTGCGACATGTCGGGTCGTTCCGGCCGCCGCCTGGGGTCCCAGAAGCCCGGCACCACAACCGGCCGCGATGGCGCTGCCGCCGGCTGTGCGGCGAACACCGCCCGCATGACCGGCTGACCCGGCAGCAATGCGCAGGCGAGGCAGGCGATTAACACCAGCGCCAAGCGAACGACTTTCGGCTCGACGTTGTTCGGCATCACACGGCTGTTGCCACTCTGCGCATGGGCCGGTCCCCATGCTTCTTGATTCCACGTGGACGGCACAGCGCCCGCTTAGCGGCGGTGCCCGCAAAAGTCGAGGGCGAGACCCCCGTGCCGCGGGGCAGCGCAGGTTTGCTGGCGCAATCCGCGCGGCAAGACGGAACGGTCACGACGGTTCTGGCTTAAATTGGCGGCATGCGAGCGCCCACGTCCAACATCATCGCCCGCCTCGTCTTCTTCCTGTGGCCGGTGCCCTGGATTTTGGGGACGGCCGAGCGCTTCACCGGCACTTGGCCCGGCTATGCCGCCTATGTGCTCGCCGCAGGCTTAGTGGTCGCCGCGCTCCTGACCGCCTGGTCGGCTTACAGGCGCCGGCAATGACCGGAAGCCTAGCGCCCATTCCAGGCCGGCGCGCTCAGAGATACTTCTGCAGCTGGGTGGCTTCGGCGTCAGCGGAGCGTCGCATGTCGAACGGGGCGACAAAATGCCCGTCCTTGTCCATTAGATACACGATAGCGGTGTGGTCCATCGCGTAGCTGCCGTTTTCGAGGGGGACCTTTTTGGCATAGACTCGATAATCCCTGATCGCCTGATCGACCGCCTTCGCGTCGCCGGTGAGCCCGCGCAGATGCGGATCGAAGCTCGCCAAATACTCCTTGAGCACTGAGGCGGTATCGCGCGCGGGGTCGACGGTGACAAACAGCGCGCCAAGGCGATCGGCTTCGGGGCCGAGCTTGCGAAAGAGCTGCGACATTTCGAACAAGGTGGTCGGGCAGACGTCCGGGCAATGGGTGTAGCCGAAGAATACGAGATAGGGCTTACCCAGCATGTCCCGGTCAGTGAACGGTTTGCCGTTCTGGTCGACGAGGCGGAACGGACCGCCGACGGCGGCGGTGCCCGCCACCGGAGCCCGCGCCAGGCCGGTGACAATGAACATGGCCCCGAGCAAGAGGCCGAGCCCGGCACCAAAAGCTGCCAAAAGCAGGATAACGCGAGAGGACTTTGCACTCACGGCTCTGCCCCCGGCTCATCCGAAACACGCCACGAACCCGGCGCGGATCGTCTCAAAAAACACCGCCGCTCCGTAGTGCGCCCAGAGCCCAATGGCGCCGGCGAGAACGAGCACGCCCGCCCCCGCCGCCCACAAAGAGCGCGCGATCGGACGCGGTGTCAGGCTTGCGGTCATGATTAGGTTCCCGGCCGGTAGATAAGCCGGAAACCTGTCCACGACAACCGGATCGCTTTTGTCCAGCGGACTAAAGCGAATCACCTACCGGCAGGTGTGGTAAAGCGCCGCAAGGTCATGGCCGCGCAAGCGGATGAGGTGTGGCGTGAGCCCGCCATGGCCGTCGATCCAGCGGCGGATCGCCGTCGGATAGAGGCTCATCACCAGCCGGCTGCCAGAGCGCGTGGGCACCAGCGACCGGGTCGCGTCATCATAATAGGACGCCGCATGGAAGCCGAGCATGGCCCGCTGTGTGATGCAGATCCGGTCGTGCGGGATAATGCCGGTCAGCAAGGTGCATGCGGAGAGGCAGGGCCCGTCGATGACGACGCGCTGGCCGGAATCACGAATTTCATGGAACCTGTGCAGATAGGCGGAAACCTCGCCGCCCGGATCGCCGACGATACGAACCTCGGCCGAAGCCATCGTCGAAGCCGCAACAGTGATGAAGACCGACGCGAGCGCGCCGGCCAGCGCAGTTTGCCATGTCATTGCAACCCTCTCCCTCAGTTAGGAGAGGGGATGCCGGTGCAATGTGGCAAGAGTTCGAGATTTTGCGTTCGCCGGCAGGGAAAATTCGACTTTTTTGGCTTGGCATTGGAACTTCAGCCGCACTAGCATCGCGCCGCCGCGTCCGGCCGGCAGACTGCTGGTCGTCGCGCCGCTCGTGGCACGGAGGAAGCGTGGCCAACATCGCAGCACACCCCGTGACCACGAGGATTGCGTGCGCCGGAGGCCTGCCGGCGTACCTTGCCATGCCGCCGGACGCAGCGGCGGGCGACGGCAAATACCCCGCCGTCCTGCTCATGCATGAGCGCTATGGGCTGGTGAAGCACACACGCGACCTCGCCGAGCGCTTCGCAGGTGACGGCTTTGTCTGCCTCGCCCCGGATTTTTTCTACAAGCATCCGCACCAGGACGCGCTGCACCGCGGCGAGGTCGGCTACGCGCTGGGCGACGACGAGGCAATCCGCTTTCTCGACAGCGCCATTGCCGAGCTACACGGGCTGCCGCAGGTCCATCGGCAGAGAATCGCCGTCAAGGGCGTGTGCCAGACCGGCCGCCATCCGCTGGTGTTCGCGGCCGAGCGCAACGACATCGCCGCAGCTTTGGTCTGGTATGGCGCCGCGAATGCCCGCGAGTGGGAGCCGAGCGAGCGCTATCTGAGGCCGCTCGACGACGTGCTGGCGCAGCTGAAATGTCCGGTGCTCGGCATTTTCGGCGAGGCCGACCATCTGATCTCGCTTGGCGATGTGCGGCGCTTCCGCGACAGCCTCGAACGCCACGACAAGAGCTTCACGATTAAAGTTTTCGCTGGTGCCCCGCACGGCTGGCTCAACGACACCATGCCAGGACGCTATCGGCGCGAAGCGGCCGAAGCCGCCTGGGCGCTGCAGCTTGAATTTCTGCGGCAGATTTTCGGGTTGCAGTCCGACCGATCGCGCCGCGTGCAGGTCTATGCGTGCGACTACGCCGCCGATTATGACTTCAAGAACAACGTGCGGATGGAGTGAGAAGCGAATGGCGAATGGGCAAGCAATCGCAGGCGGCGCAGGCGGCGAGCACGGCGCGCAATCCGCTATTCGCTATGCGCAGGCCAAGCCCTCATCTGCCGCTTCGCGACGGCCGAGACTCCCGCTATAACGGGCTCGCACCAAACAGGAGCCGCCATGGCCCGCGACTTTGAAGATCACTGCTGGAAAGACATTATCGACGTCGACACGATCGACATTTATAAGGCCTATCGGCGCCGCACCTATGTGGGCGACAATCCTGCCGTGCTCGCGATCGATCTCTACAACAAGGCCTACCAGGGCGGCAGCCGGCCAGTGCGCGAGGTTGATCGCGAATTCTCCGGCTCCTGCGGCGAGAACGCCTGGAGGGCATTGCCGGCGACGCAGAAACTGTTCGCCGCAGCACGGCGCGCCGGCGTCCCGATCATCTATACCACTCGCCGCCTCGACACCGGTGGCGTGCATTCGACCAACCGCACTATCGGCAAGGAGCGCGACGATATCTACGATGTCAAGGCCGAGCTGGCGCCGCAGCCGGGCGAGCTCGTGATCTACAAAGAACGCGCTTCGGCCTTCTTCGGCACGCCGCTGATCGCGCACCTGCAGCAGAAGCGAATCAATTCGCTGATCATCTGCGGCGAGAGCACCTCGGGATGCGTGCGTGCCTCCACCGTCGACGCCTATTCGTACGGCTTTCACAACGTGCCGGTCGAGGAATGCACCTACGATCGCTCGATGACGAGTCACAAGGTCAATCTGTTCGACCTGCATCACAAATATGCGGACGTGATGCACCTCGAGGACGTTTTAGCGCATCTCGACGGCTTGGCCGTCGAGCGCAAGGTTGCCTGAGCTTCGTCATTGGGTGCGCTGGAAAGTGGCCGGCGCGATAGTTCCGAAAGTAAAGCAAGCGGGCAAGGCCCCCGACGGCGTTCCGCTTCGCTCCTCGCAAAAGCGCTAAAAAAGCGAACACCAGCCCAGTAGAGCCCACAGAAAAAGAGCATCAACGCAAACGAGCACGGCCAATGGACACCTCAGTCGCCCGCAACGCCCCAGACTTCACGACCGCCTATTATTTCCTCGAAGGCTTGAACGAACTCGGTGTCGAGTACCTGTTCTGCAATTTTGGCACGGACCATGCGCCGATCATCGAGGAAATGGCGCATCGCAAGAAACGCAGCGAGCCGACGCCGGGCGTAATGCATTGCCCGCACGAGAATACGGCGGCGCACATGGCGCAGGGCTACGCATTCATCACCGGACGAGGCCAGGGCGTGCTGGTGCATGTCGACGTCGGCACTGCCAACACCGCAACCGCCATGCACAACGCCTACCGCAGCCGGCTGCCGGTTTTGCTCATGGCCGGCAAGGCGCCCTACACCGCCAACGACGAACTGGTCGGCTCGCGCGACACCTATGTGCACTTCGTGCAGGAGCCTTTCGACCAGGCGAGCCTGGTGCGGCCCTATCTGAAATGGGAATGGACCTTGCCGTCCGGGCTCGTCGTCAAGGAGGCACTGCGCCGCGCCTACTCGATCATGCAGAGCGAGCCGCGCGGGCCGGTCTATCTGATGATGCAGCGCGAGACGCTGACGCAACACTTTAGCGCCGACGAGATCCGCCGCTACGCCGCCGAGCAGTTCGCGGCGACCTCCGCCGGCGGCGCCGACCCGAAGCTTGCGGCCGCGCTCGCCGAGAAGCTCTTGACCGCGGAAAACCCGGTGCTGATCACCGGCTATGGGGGACGCAATGCGCATGCGTCCGAGGCGATCGACGCGCTCTCGCAATTCGCCGGCATCGCCGTCTACGAAGCCAACATGACCAACAATATCTCGCATGCGGCGCCGTGCTTCGTCGGTTTTTCGGCCGACAGAGCGGTGCCTGGCGCCGATGTCGGGATTCTCGTCGACGTCGACGTGCCCTGGTTTCCGAGCGATGTGCAGGCGAAGGAAAACTCATTCTGGGCGCATATCGACATCGACACGCTCAAGCCCGGCTCGCCGATGTGGACTTTCCCGGGCAACCTGCGCATGCAGGGCGATTGCGGGCGCATTCTCGAAGCGGTGCTGGATGAGCTCAAGGTGAGGACGACGCCGCAGTTCGAGGCCGCAGCCGCCGCCCGGCGCGCGCGGATCAAGGCCTTGCGCGAGGACCGCGTCTCACGCGCCGCCAAGCTTGCCGCCGACCAGGGGATGCCCGGCGCAATCAATCCGCATTATTTGATGGCGGAGCTCGGCAAGGTGCTCGATGACGAGGCGGTGATCTTCAACGAGGGCGTCACCAATGCGGGCGCGGTGCTCCTGCAAATCCCGCGCAATAAACCCAACACCACGATGCGCTCTGGCGGCGGCGGCCTCGGCTGGTCCGGCGGTTTCGCGCTCGGTGCCAAGCTTGCCGCGCCCGACCGGCTCATGGTGCAAATCTGCGGCGATGGCGGGTTCTACTTCGGCAATCCCAGCTCGGTCTTTGCCGTCGCGCAGCAATATAAGCTGCCGATCTTCTCGGTCGTGCTCGACAACACCGGTTGGAACGCGGTGAAGCAGTCGACCTTGCGGGTCTATCCCGAGGGTGAAGCCAAGCAGACCAGCGAATTCGAAGCTAAACTCGCGCCCAAAGTTGCGTTCACCAAGGTGGCCGAGGCGTTCGGTGCTTACGGCGAGGAAATCAGCGATCCGGCCGATGCGCCGGCCGCCATCGCCCGCTGCTTGGAGCAGGTCCGCGGCGGGCGGGCGGCGCTGCTCCATGCCCGCGTGACGAAATTGTAGCGCGAAAGGTCGCTTCGGCGATTGCTCGCACAAGCGCAGGCTTTTTTCGGATCGCCGCTGGACAGGCTGACGCGCTCGAGCGCGTCTCGGTTTTAAGATCCGTTCGAGCTTTACGCGAGCAGCCCGTTCTCTCGCGCGAGCTGCGCGAGCGAAGTCTCCGGCCGCGCGCCGAGATGCTGGATCACCTCGGCGGCGGCGAGCGCGCCGAGGCGGCCGCAGGTGCGGTCGTCGGCGCCGCGCGCCAGACCCGACAAGAACCCGGCGGCGAACAGGTCGCCGGCCCCGGTGGTATCGACCACGCGCTCTACCGGGAAAGCCGGCACCGCCTCGATGCCTTGCCGATTGATCACGAGGCAGCCCTTCTCGCTCCGGGTCACCACGGCAACATCGATATCGGAGCGCAAGGCCTTGACCGCCGAGCCGAAATCCGAGGTCTGATAGAGGCTTTGCAGCTCGGCCTCATTGGCAAAGATCAGGTCGACGGTGCGCGAGCGCATGAGCTGCAGAAACTCGTCGCGCCAGCGATCGACGCAGAACGCATCCGAGAGCGACAGCACTACCTTGCGACCGGCCTCATGGGCGATCTTGGCTGCCTTGAGGAAGGCGTCCTTGGCGTGCTTGGGGTCCCACAGATAGCCCTCCAGATAGACGACGGCGCTCGCGGCGATCGCCTGCGCGTCGATGTCGTCGGGGTGCAGATCCTGCGCGGCGCCCAGATAGGTGTTCATGGTGCGCTCGCCGTCGGGCGTAACCAGCACATAGCAGCGTCCGGTCGATGGCCCGGAAGACGCCCGTGGCGTGGCAAAGGCGACCCCGGCGGCACCGATGTCATGGGCGAAGGCCCGACCGAGAATATCCTCCTTGATCTTGCCGACGAAGGCGGCCCGGGCGCCAAGCGAAGCGAGGCCCACGGTCGTGTTGGCCGCCGAGCCCCCCGACATCTCTACCGCCGGTCCCATGGCGTCGTAGATCGCCTCGGCGCGCGCCTCATCGATCAGCGCCATTGTGCCCTTGCGCATGCCGTGCTTGAGCAAAAAATCCTCCTCGGCGCGGGCGATCACGTCGACGATCGCATTGCCGATGCCGAGAACGTCGTAACGGGCGAAAGGCATTTTACAGCGACTCGCTTACGTCGGCGCGGGAGCGCGCACTATAGCGGCCGGACCTTGCGGGGCAAGGCAGCCTCATGGCATGGGACGCTTGTCTTTAAAAGACACGCGCGACGCGTTTGTCGCGGGAGTTTTCGCCATGACCTTTCAGGAACGGGTTTTCTCCGGCGTGCAGCCGAGCGGGAACCTGCACCTCGGCAATTACCTCGGCGCGATCAAGCGCTTTGTCGAGCTGCAGGACCGCTACGAGTGCCTCTATTGCGTGGTCGATCTGCACGCCATCACGGTCTGGCAGGATCCCGCCGAGCTGCCGAACATGATCCGCGAAGTCGCCGCCGCCTTCATCGCCTCCGGGATCGATCCCGGGCGGCACATCGTGTTCAATCAGAGCCAGGTCGCCGAGCACGCCGAGCTCGCCTGGATCATCAATTGCGTGGCGCGCCTCGGCTGGCTCAACCGAATGACGCAGTTCAAGGAGAAAGCCGGCAAGGACCGCGAGAAGGTCTCGGTCGGGCTTTATGCCTATCCGACGCTGATGGCGGCTGACATTCTGGTCTACTGTGCCACCCATGTGCCGGTCGGCGAGGACCAGAAGCAGCACCTCGAACTGTCCCGCGACATTGCGCAGAAATTCAATAACGATTTCGGCGGCTCGATCCATGCCAAGGGCTACGGCGAGGCGTTCTTTCCGTTGCCGGAGCCGCTGATCACCGGCGCGGCGACCCGGGTCATGTCGCTGCGCGACGGCACCAAGAAAATGTCGAAGTCCGACCCGTCGGATCAATCGCGCATCAATCTGACCGACGACGCTGACGCCATCGCGCTCAAGATCCGCCGCGCGAAGACGGACCCGCATCCCCTGCCGAGCGAACCCAAGGGCCTCGTGGGCCGGCCCGAGGCGGAAAATCTGGTCGGCATCTACGCGGCACTCGCCGACACAACCCCCGCAGCCGTGCTGGCGCAATTTGGCAATGCGCAATTCTCCACATTCAAATCGGCATTGGTCGATCTTGCGGTCGCCAGGCTCGGCCCGATCGCGGCCGAGATGATGCGTCTGGTTGCCGACCCGGTGGCGATCGACGCCGTGCTCGCCGCCGGCGCCGCGCGCGCGCAAAAACTCGCCGGCGCTACCATGAAGGCGGTCAAGGACATCGTTGGGCTGGTGCACGCATAGGCCATTTTAGGGGCGGCGCGGCCTGAGCGGGATTTTCACCGGGTCGATGGCCACGACCGGAATGAACGGCGCCGCCCTTGAACTTCCGACCGAATTTGCCACGTATTATACTAGCCTCAGCCAGATCCATTAAAGACCCACGGGCGGCGGAGAACCGAAAATGTTCATCCAGACCGAAGCGACGCCGAATCCGGCGACACTGAAGTTCCTACCGGGCCGACCGGTGCTGGAAAACACAACGCTGGATTTGCGCGATTCCGCAGCAGCCGCGCAGTCGCCGCTCGGCGAGCGGCTGTTCGCCATTGCCGGCGTGAGCGGCGTATTCTTTGGGTCGGATTTTATTGCGGTGACCAAGGATGGCGGCGAATGGCAGCAGCTCAAGCCGATGATTCTTGGCGCCATCATGGAGCATTTCATGTCGGGCGAGCCGCTGCTCGCCCCGGCGGCCGGCACGCCGAGCGAAAGCGCCGAGTTCTTCGCGGCCGAAGACGCCGAGACTGTCGCCACCATCAAGGACTTGATCGAGAGCCGCGTGCGCCCGGCCGTCGCCAATGACGGCGGCGACATCACTTTCCGCGGCTTCAAGGACGGCGTGGTTTATCTGAACATGAAGGGCGCCTGTTCCGGCTGCCCGTCTTCGACGGCAACGCTGCGTCACGGCATCCAAAACCTGCTCCGCCATTTTATCCCCGAGGTGACCGAAGTACGCCCGGTCTGAATGGGCGGCTCGGCGAAAGAGCCGCGCCGCCCCCGCGGGGGGCTTCCGCACGGCCGGGTTCGCTGCGGTCCGCGGATGGCGTGAGATCCATGCGCGTGCTCGCCATCGATACGGCGCTGGGCGCCTGCTCGGCGGGGCTCTTCGACACGGTTCTCGGCAGCCTCCTGGCGCAGGAGAGCTTGGCGATGACGCGCGGGCATGCCGAATCACTGATGCCGCTGATCGCCCGGGTCATGCAGCGCTCCGAACTGAACTTTCCCGGGCTCGACCGCGTGGCGGTCACGACGGGGCCAGGCAGCTTCACTGGATTGCGGGTCGGCATCGCCGCGGCGCGCGGTATCGCGCTCGCCGCCGGCAAGCCTGCCGTGGGCGTGTCGACGCTTTCGGCCTATGCGGCCCCCCATCTCGCCGATGACGAAAAAACGCCTGTCGTTGCCGCCATCGACGCCCGGCACGAGCACGTCTATCTGCAGGTCTTTGCCCCCGGCGGCCGGATCGTGATCGGCCCGCGGCTCGTCCCGCTCAGTGAAGCGGTGCGCGCGGCGGCCGAAGCGCCGGCCCGCATTGTCGGCTCGGCCGCCCACTTGATCGCCGAACGCCTGACCGACGCTGCTGCTAGGCCGGTGCGCATTGACCCAAGCGACGCCCCTGACATTGCCTGGGTGGCACGCATGGGCGCCGCGTCACGCGCGGGGCAATCGCCGGCAAAACCGCAATATCTGCGCGCTCCCGACGCGCAGCCGCAAAACGCCGCCCAATTGCCACGTCGATGAGCGGCATTGTCTCCCGTCTTTTGAAGAATCCCCAGCCGGCCTTGTCGGCGGCCCGAACGCGCGATGCGGCGTCAATCGCGGCCCTGCACGCCGCCTCCTTTCACCGCGGCTGGGGGGAGGACGAGGTCCAGGCGCTGCTCGCGGACAAAGCCGTCGCCGCCCACCGGGCAATGATCCGCCGCGCCATGGTGGGTTTCATCCTGTCGCGCATGGCCGCCGATGAGGCGGAAATTCTCTCGGTCGCAATCGCACCAGCTTGGCGCGGCCGAGGATTGTCCCGTCCGCTCCTCGATTTTCACTTGCGCGCTCTGGCCGGACTGGGGGTCCGCGCCCTATTCCTCGAAGTGGACGAGCACAATGCGCCGGCGCTCCGGCTCTATGAGGGAGCCCTGTTCCGGCAGGTCGGGCAGCGCCGGGGGTATTACGCGGGCAGCGTCACTGCTTTGATCCTGCGCCGGGATCTCGGCTGACCCGAGCACGACCTATATGACTTTAAAAGGAGAGGAGCATGGCGAAATCAATGGCGGGCAAGAGCGCAGGGGGCACAGTTGATGCGGCGTTCCTTTCTGCTCGAAAATCCGCTAAGAGTGCGCCCGCGGCCAAACACCGGGCCGAACCGAATCCACGAGTGAGGAAAGAGGCTTAAGGCTAAAGTCCGACCGGCATGAACGAACCACGCAAGCTGTTTGTCAAATCGTTCGGCTGCCAGATGAACGTCTACGACTCGCGGCGCATGGCCGACGTTTTGGCCCCGCGGGGATATGTCGAGACCGCAACAGCCGACGATGCCGACCTCGTCATCCTCAACACCTGCCATATCCGCGAGAAGGCTGCCGAAAAGGTCTATTCCGAACTCGGCCGCGTGCGCCGCCTGAAGGAGGCCGCGGCGGCTGAAGGCCGCCGCCTCACCATCGCGGTTGCCGGCTGCGTGGCGCAGGCCGAAGGCGAGGAGATCATTCGTCGCGCGCCCGCCGTTGACGTCGTCTTCGGGCCGCAGAGTTACCATCGCCTGCCGCTTCTTTTGGCCCGCGCCGAGCGCGAGGGTCATGCCATCGACACCGACTTCCCGCTCGACGACAAATTTGACCAGCTCGCCCCGCCGAGCGCCGCGGCGATCCGCGCCCGCGGGGTCAGCGCCTTTGTCACCGTGCAGGAGGGCTGCGACAAGTTCTGCACGTTCTGCGTCGTACCCTATACGCGCGGAGCCGAAATCTCGCGGCCGGTGAGCAAAATCGTCGCCGAGATCGTGCGCCTGGCGGACGCCGGCGTGCGCGAGATCACGCTCATTGGCCAGAACGTCAATGCCTATCATGGCGAGGGGCCGGATGGGCGGTCCTGGTCGCTGGCGCGGTTGCTTATGGGTATCGGCGAAATCGGCGGCATCGAACGGCTGCGCTATACGACAAGTCATCCACGCGACATGGATGACGAACTTATTGCCGCGCATCGCCGTCTGCCCAAGCTCATGCCGCAACTGCACCTGCCGGTGCAGTCCGGCTGCGACCGCATCCTGGCGGCGATGAACCGGCGGCACACCTGCGCTGACTATCTGGACGTCATCGCGCGGCTGCGCGCGGCGCGCGGCGATCTCGCACTCACTTCCGATTTCATCGTCGGCTTCCCGGGCGAAACCGAGGCCGAGTTTGCCCAGACACTGCATCTGGTCGACGAGGTCGGCTATGCCGGCGCGTTCTCGTTCAAATACTCGCCGCGCCCCGGGACTCCCGGCGCCGAAATGAAAATTCAGGTGCACGAGGAGGTCAAGTCGGAACGTCTGCGGCGGCTGCAGGCCGCCATCGATCATCATCAGCAGGCCTTCAATCGCAGCTGTGTTGGCCGCACGGTCGCTGTTCTGTTCGAAAAGCCCGGGCGCCATGCCGGCCAGCTCGTCGGCCGTTCGCCTTACCTGCAGCCCGTGCAGGTGACAGCGCCTTCCGCGCTGGTCGGCGAGATCGCAGCGGTCACGATCACCGGCGTCGCCAGCAATTCGCTGTTTGGCGAGCTCGCGCAGGCGCGCTGGCGCGAACCCGCTCTTCTCCGCGCAGGAGCCTAAAATTGCCCACTCGCGGAACGGATGAATTGCTCTTCGTCGCCGCCGACAGCGCGGCGCAAATTGCGCTCAGTTTCGACGACAATCGCCTTGCCTCGCTGCTGTTTGGCCAATACGGCCAGAACCTCGCTTTGATCGAGCGGCGGCTCGGCGTGATTGCCAATTCGCGCGGCAATCAGGTGACGCTTGAAGGCCCACGCGAGGCCTGCGAGCAGGCCCGCCGCGTTCTGGAAAGCCTGTATGAGCGGCTCAAGCGAGGCGACGAATTGGTGCAGGGCGACGTCGAGGCCAACATTCGCCTCGCCATGGCGCAGGGCTCGCTGTTCGATTTCGATCCCACCGCGGCGCGCGATGGTTTTGAGGAAATCAATTTGCGCAAGCGCCGCGTGCGGGCGCGCACCGCGGCCCAGGACGCCTATATCCGCGCGCTCAAGCGCCACGCGCTGGTGTTTGCCACCGGCCCGGCCGGAACCGGAAAGACCTGGCTGGCGGTGGCCCATGCCGTGCAGTTGTTCGAACGCAAGGAGGTTGATCGCATCATCCTGTCACGGCCCGCCGTCGAGGCCGGCGAACGGCTCGGCTTTTTGCCCGGCGATATGCGCGAAAAAGTCGATCCGTATCTGCGGCCGATTTACGATGCGCTTTACGAACTGATGGACCCGCGCATCGTCGAGCGCGCGCTGCAGACCGGCGAGATCGAGATTGCCCCGCTTGCCTTCATGCGCGGGCGCACGCTGTCCAATGCGGCGATCATTCTCGACGAGGCGCAGAACACCACCGCGATGCAGATGAAGATGCTGCTCACGCGGCTCGGCGAGAACAGCCGCATGATCGTCACCGGCGACCCGAGCCAGGTGGACTTGCCGCCCGGGCAGACCTCGGGGCTCGCGCAGGCCGTGCGGCTTCTGGAGAACGTTGAAGGGATCGCGCATGTCGCCTTCACGGCGGCCGACGTGATCCGCCATGAACTCGTCGCCCGCATCGTGGAGGCCTATGACAAGGCGGCGCGCCGGCACGAGCAGCGGTGAATGCCGCGCGCGAGGCCTCATGGCTGCAACATCGATGTGCTCGTCGAATCCGATCTCTGGCAAGACGCCGCAAAGGCAAAGGCTCTCCTGTTGCGCGCGGTCAGAGCAGCGGCGGCCGCGCTGTCGACAAGGAGTGCGGAGCTGGCGATCGTTCTCACCGATGACTCGGCGATCCGCCTGCTCAATCGCCATTGGCGCGGCATCGATGCGGCCACCAACGTGTTGTCCTTTCCGGCCAAGCGCTTCGGCGGCGGACCGGCGCTGCTCGGCGACATCGTCCTCGCCTACGAGACCGTGGCCCGGGAGGCGCGCCGGCAAGGCAAGCCTTTTGCCCATCACCTCGCCCATCTCGCGGTGCACGGCTTCCTGCATCTTAACGGCTACGACCATGAGCGCGCCGAGGAGGCCGAGGCAATGGAACGGCTCGAGCGCGACATTCTGCGGCGGCTCGATATCGACGATCCCTATCGCCCGCGCCCGGCCGCCGGCGTGGCGCACCAGCGCCCGCGACAGCGCGCCGGCAGGTCGCGCTGATTTCGGGCGCGCTTGATGGCACAATTCCCCATGAGCAACGAACCGCCCGATCCCGAACATCGCAAACTGCCGATGGTCGTGCAGAACGCTCCGCCGCCGCCCGAAGGTTGGTTTGCGCGCGTGGCGCGCATTCTGTTTGGCTGGAAAGCGGAGTCGACCCGATCCGAACTCGAACTCGTGCTCGCCGCGCCGCAGCCCGCCTCGGGGTTCTCGCCCGAGGAAGCGACGATGCTCAGAAACATTCTGGCGCTGCGCGAACGCCGGATCGAGCACATTATGGTGCCGCGCGCCGATATCGTGGCCGTGCAGCAGGACATCGCGCTCGGCGCGCTGGTCACAGTCTTCGAAAGCGCCGGCCATTCGCGGCTTGTGGTCTATAACGACACCCTCGACGATCCGACCGGCATGGTCCACATCCGCGATCTGCTTACTTTTATGGCGGTACGGTCGGCGGCCGAGCCGGCAAATTCCGGCGCGGGCGAGCTGCTGGCGCCGATCGATTTGGACCTCGGCAAGATCGATCTCGCGGTGCCACTCTCAAGGACGAAGATCGTCCGCGAAATCCTTTACGCGCCACCTTCGATGCCGGCGCTCGACCTGTTGGCCAAGATGCAGGCGACGCGCATCCATCTCGCGCTGGTGATCGATGAGTATGGCGGCACCGACGGGCTCGTCTCGATGGAAGATCTGGTCGAACTCATCGTCGGCGACATCGCCGACGAGCACGACGAGCATGAGACCCCGGCAATCACCCGGCAGCATGACGGGTCGTTTCTGGCTGACGGGCGCGCCAGCCTGGAAGACGTTCGCGCCACGATCGGCGAGGAGTTCGACGTGGGCGAGGCGCAAAGCGAGGTCGACACGCTCGGCGGTTACTTGGTTATGCGGGCCGGGCATGTACCGGTGCGCGGCGAACTGGTGCCCGGCCCAGATTCTTTCGAAGCCGAAGTGCTCGACGCCGATCCGCGCCGCGTGAAGAGGATCAACATCTACCGGCGCAACGATCGCCGCCCAGCCTCGCTGCGCGAGACCTCGGCGCCGCCCAAAGCGGCGCCGCCGCGGCCGCCGGCGCCACGCGAGGATTCCACACGGTCAAGCCCGGCGCGGTCGCCGTGAAGGCAAAGGGGCGCAACGAGCGCATCGTGAAGGCCTTCGGCCTGCGGCGATGGTTGATCGCTTTCGCCGCTGGCGCGCTCTCGGCCTTGGCCATGGCGCCGTTGAATGCCTGGCCGGTGCTGTTTGTCACCTTTCCGGTTCTGGTCTGGCTCGTTGACGGGGCCGCAGCCGGCCGGTGGGGTGGCGTTCCGCTCGCCGCCGCAACCGGTTGGTGGTTCGGCTTTGGCTATTTCGTCGCCGGCCTCTACTGGATCGGGTACGCGTTTCTGGTCGATGCGCGAACCTTTGGATGGCTGCTGCCATTCGCAGTCATCGGCCTTCCGGCGGTGCTTGCCATCTATACGGCGCTCGGCACGGCGCTCGCGTGTCTGTTGTGGACGCGCGGGGCGACCCGCATCCTTGCTTTGGGGGCAGCGCTGACCGCGACCGAGTGGCTGCGCGGCCACCTGTTCACGGGATTTCCCTGGAACGCTTTCGGCTACGCGCTCACCGCGCCGTTGGCGCTGGCGCAGAGCGCCAGTGTCATCGGCGTCTGGGGCCTGACCTTTATTGCTGTTGTGGTGTTTGCGAGCCCCGCGAGCCTGACCGACGACCGCTCGCAAACGCGCCGCCCATGGCTGCCGTTCGCCTGCAGCCTCGCCGCGCTCGCCGCACTCGGCGCCGCCGGCGCGCTGCGGCTTGCATACAACCCCACGGGGCTCGTCGAGAAAGTCCATCTGCGCATCATGCAGCCGAATCTGCCGCAGGACGTGCGGTTCAACTACGCCGCCCGCAAACAGGTCATGGATCGCTATATCGCCCTGTCGGATCAGGCCTCAGCTGCGCACGCACTCGGACTGCATGCCGTGACGCATCTGATCTGGCCGGAATCGCCTTTCCCGTTTTTCCTTTCGCGCGAACCCGACGCGCTGGCGCAGATCGCCAAGCTGTTGGCGCCGCACACCGTGCTCATCACCGGCGCCATGCGGCTTGCCGAGCCGGTCGACCCGGCGCATCCGCACGCGTTCAACTCGATCTACGCGATTGGCCCCGACGGAGCGATTCTTGGCCTCTACGACAAGCTCCATCTCGTGCCCTTTGGCGAGTATCTGCCATTCGAGCGCCTGCTCGAAAGCCTCGACCTGCAGGAATTGACTAAACAGCAAGGCGGCTTTCGCGCCGGCGACCGCCGCCGGCCCCTTGCCATCCCGGGCGCCCCGCCGGCCTTGCCGCTCATCTGTTACGAGATCATTTTCCCCGGCGATGTAGCGCCGCCCGGGCCGCGCGCCGGATGGATCGTCAACCTCACCAATGACGGCTGGTTCGGCATCAGCACCGGGCCTTATCAGCATTTTCAACAAGCCCGCGTGCGGACGATCGAGGAAGGCTTGCCGCTCGCCCGCGCTGCCAATACCGGCATTTCCGCGGTGGTCGATCCGCTTGGACGCATCATCAAGTCGCTGCCGCTCGGCAGTGCGGGCATTTTGGACGCGCCGCTGCCGCGTCCCGTGGCCGAACCGATCTACGCCCGTGTCGGCGATGCGCCGGCCTTCATCATCGTCGCGCTCGCGCTCGTCATCGCGCTGCGCGGAAGGCTCGCAATGGCGAGGATCAAAACGAACGGCGGTGTTCAACCTTAGCGATGGATGGGCTGCCAAGGAGCAAGCGGCGGCGCAGCGTGTCCCCGCACCACCGCAACCACAACGCGCGCCGCGATTGAGCAGCTTTGGGCGGGCTTTGCCAGCGATCCTGAGCCGAGATAAGGAAAGGACGGTGAGTGATCCCGCTTCGCCATCATCTCGCGCGTCTGATCGTTGCGCCTGTTGCTGAGAGTAGGGACATACGGGAGCTGTTATGATAGGCAAAAAGGCGCCAAACCCGATCGACAAGCACGTCGGCAGCCGCGTGCGGATGCGCCGAATGATGCTCAATATGAGCCAGGAGAAGCTCGGGGACGCTTTGGGACTGACCTTTCAGCAGGTGCAGAAATACGAGAAGGGCACGAACCGCATCGGCGCTAGCCGGCTGCAGCAGATTTCCCACATCCTGCAGGTGCCGGTGTCGTTTTTTTTCGATGGCGCGCCCCATGTTCAGGGAGCGGCGCGTACGGACGGTGTCGGCGAGGCGCCCTCGCCCGCTTACGTCTCCGACTTTCTCGCCACTTCGGACGGCTTGGCGCTGACCAAGGCCTTCATGCGCATCGGCGATTCCAAGCTGCGGCGGCGCATCGTCGAGCTGGTCGAACAAATCGCCACGAGCGAAAAGCCTTGAGCGCGCCGCGGGCGCCCCGCTCGGCGCCTCGCGGCCGGGGCCCACTTTCTGCCCACAGCTTGACCGCGACGCCGTCCGCTTGCAACAAGCGTTGGATGAAGTGGCGGCGCCTGTGGGCGGCCGACGCCGCCAGGCCTCGCGCGAGCGAGGCAGAGCCATTTAAGGGAGTGTGAGCCGGTGCGACGTGCAGACTATCTGTTCACGAGCGAGTCCGTGTCCGAGGGCCATCCGGACAAGGTGTGCGACCAGATCTCCGACGCCGTGCTCGACACGTTTATCGAGAACGATATCAAGCTCGGCATCGCTGACGAGAGCAAGGTCAATACGCGTCTCGGCTGCGAGACGCTGTGCACGACCAACAAGATCGTGATCGCCGGCGAGGGACGCGGCCAGGCGCCGCTGTTTTACAAGCATGGCGAAATAGCCGTGGTCAATCGCGAGCTGATCGCGCAGATCGCGCGGGAGGTGGTCAGAGATATCGGCTACGATCAGGATGGCTTCTCCTACTACGGGGCCGACGTCGAGGTCCTCCTGCACGGCCAGTCCCCCGACATTGCCATGGGCGTCGATGCCAAGAAGAATGAAAGCGGCGAGCAGGAGGGCGCCGGCGACCAGGGCATGATGTTCGGCTTTGCCTGCACCGAGAGCGAGGTCTACGAAAAAGGCTCGTTCATGCCGGCGCCGATCTACTTCGCGCACAAGGTCCTCAAAGTGCTCTCGGATAAGCGCCGCTCCGGCGCCCTGTTCGATCTTCAACCCGACGCCAAGAGCCAGGTCACGGTGCGCTATGTCGACGGCAAGCCGGTCGGCTGCACCAAAGTGGTGGTCTCCACCCAGCACAATGCCCAGACCCGCAATGGCAACAAGTACAATCCGGACATGATCAAGGAGATGATCGCAGACACGGTCGCCTCGGCCTTGCCCGACGGCTGGATGCCAAAACAGGCGAGCGATTTTCTGGTCAACCCGACCGGCAATTTCGTTATCGGCGGCCCCGATGGGGATTGTGGACTTACCGGGCGGAAGATCATCGTCGACACTTACGGCGGCTACGCCCCGCACGGCGGCGGCGCGTTTTCCGGCAAGGATCCCACCAAGGTCGACCGCTCGGCAGCCTATGCGGCGCGCTACCTCGCCAAGAACGTGGTGGCGGCCGGGCTTGCCGAGAGCTGCACGATCCAGATCGCTTACGCCATCGGCGTCGCCGATCCGATGTCGCTGCATGTCGACACTCATGGCACGGGGAAGGTCGAGGAGGCCAAGCTGCAAAAGCTCCTGCCCGACCTGTTCCCGCTGCGGCCGACCCATATTCGCCGCACCTTGCAGCTGAGCCGGCCGATCTATCGACGTACCGCGGCCTACGGCCATTTCGGCCGCGCGCCGGAAAACGACGGCGGCTTTTCCTGGGAGCGCACCGACCTCGCCGAGGCACTCAAGCGCGCGCTCCGCTGACCGCCGCGCAGTTTCTTGCCGCGTCGCCGCCGCGGCCTGCCGGGCGCGGCCTTCGGCCCGCCGGCCGGCGAACTTGTACAGGCCGCACGCGCCTTTGATATTCGGCTTGAGCCAGAGCCCGGACGACCGTGCCGTTTGCGGCCGCACACGCATGCATTCCGAAAGGCAAAAGCAATCGCGAACCTTCTTCGGGCGGCGCAAGGGACACAAGCTGCGGCCGCGCCAGGAGCAGCTGTTGGCGACGCTGCTGCCGCAATTGGCGCTCGATCTTTCAGCCCCGGCGCCCGCTGCTCTGGCCGCGCTGTTTCCGGTGCCGGTCGCCGATGTCGCCCTGGAAATCGGCTTTGGCGCCGGCGAATCGATGATCGCCCAGGCGCAGGCACAGCCGCGAACCGGCTTTCTCGGCGTCGAACCGTTCGTCAACGGCATGGCCAGAGCGTTGGCAGATGTCGAGAGCCTCGGTCTGAAAAACATCCGACTGCATTTCGAGGAGGCCAGCAGCCTGATTTCGTGGCTGCCCGAGGCGTCGCTGGTGCGGATTGACCTCGTTCATCCAGACCCCTGGCCGAAACGCCGGCACTGGAAGCGACGCTTTATCCAGGACGAAATGGTGGCGCAGCTGGCCCGTATCCTGCGCCCCGGCGGCGAGTTCCGCTTCGTCACCGACGTCGCCGATTATGCAGCCTGGACGCTGCAGCGCTTTTTGCGCTCGGAAAGTTTTGCCTGGACGGCGCAATGCGCCCACGATTGGCGCGAGCCCTGGCCCGGTTTCGTCGAGACCCGCTACCATTGCAAGGCCGCGCGCCAACAGCGTGCCGCCTGCTTTCTGGTCTTTCGCCGAAAGTTGAAGTGAACGCGTGCGGCAATGACGAGGGTGCCGGATCGAATCGTATCCAATCGCTGTGCGTCGTCGCACGCCGCGGCCTTCTCTGATCGACCAGAGCCAGTGCGAAATCGATCGCTCACGTCACGGGCGCGCCTCAGCGCGTTTTGCCAGGACTGCAGCCTTGAGCCGGTAGAGCGCTGCTCGAGCGTTCGTGACGCGTTGATGACCGATCGCGAAAAGGTGCGGGCCTTCCTGCAATCTTCCTGCAATACTGGCCTTGTTTTGTCCGCCGGAAACGCTATATTCGCCGGGTCCGTCATGGATACCTCATATCCGTCATGGATACCTCATAACGGTCGGTTGATCCGAGCGGTTTTGAGAGTGGGTTCCCCCGGGGCCCGCTCTTTTTTGTTACCCGGCGCCGATACTCATGACGAGTGGCGGCGCGTTGACTGGAATAAGCGACCGAGGGAATGAACGACAGGCTCACAGGCAGCGCGAATGCTGCCGACGCGAACTTCACCGACGAACCGCGGCTCATTTGCGAGCCGGGGCGCGCCTCGCGCGTTGCTCATTTGACTGAGCCGGTCCTTGCTGCACTCGGCTATCGCTTGGTCCGCGTGCGCATCTGCGGCTTTGCCGGCTGCACCGTGCAGATCATGGCCGAGCGGCCCGACGGCACCATGAGCATCGAGGATTGCGAAGCCGCTTCCCGGGCGCTGTCGCCCGTGCTCGACGCCGCCGATCCCATCGAAGGCTCGTACCGGCTGGAAATTTCTTCGCCGGGCATCGACCGGCCGCTGGTACGGCGTTCGGATTTCGACCGCTATGCCGGCTATGTCGCGCAGGTGGAAATGCTCGCCCCGATCGAGGGCCGCCGCCGCTTCCGCGGCGAGCTCGTCGGCACCAAGGGCGAGTGCGTCGGGCTTCGCTGCAGCGATGGCGGCGCGCAGTCCCGGGAAGTTCTGCTGCGCCTCGACGACATGGCGGAAGCCCGGCTGGTTCTCACCGACGCGCTGGTCGCCGAATCGCTGCGGCGAAGTAAGCATAGCGACCGGAACGCCGAGCGGCCCCGAGTCAAAGAGGAAGATCTAGGCCACGCGTCGGAGCAAGGCCGGCGCGCACATCAACCCGATGGAGACTGAACAATGGCGACGGTAAGCGCCAATCAACTCGAACTCCTGCAGATCGCTGACGCGGTGGCGAGGGAAAAGGCCATCGATCGCAGGATCGTGCTCGCCGCCATGGAGGACGCGATCGCCAAGGCCGCGCGCTCCCGCTACGGCAGCGAAACCGAGGTGCGCGCCGAAATCGACGCGAAAAGCGGCGAACTGCATTTGTCGCGCCACATGCTGGTGGTGGACAACGTGGAAAATCCCGCGGCCCAGATCAGCCTCGAGGAAGCGCGCCGCCGCCATCCCGCCGCCCAGATCGGCGACACGATCGCCGATCCGCTGCCGCCGCTGCCTTTCGGGCGCATCGCGGCGCAATCGGCCAAGCAGGTGATCGTGCAGAAAGTGCGCGAGGCCGAACGCGACCGCCAGTACGAGGAATTCAAGGACCGCATCGGCGATATCGTCAACGGCATCGTCAAGCGCGTGGAATACGGCAACGTGGTGGTCGATCTTGGCCGCGGCGAAGCGATCGTGCGGCGCGACGAATTGTTGCCGCGCGAGCAGTTCCGCAACGGCGACCGCATCCGCGCCTACATCTATGACGTACGCCGCGAGCAGCGCGGCCCGCAGATCTTCCTGTCGCGCACGCATCCGGAATTCATGGCCAAATTGTTCGCCCAGGAGGTGCCGGAAATCTACGACGGCATCGTCGAGGTGAAGGCGGTCGCGCGCGATCCGGGCTCGCGCGCCAAGATCGCGGTAGTCTCCACCGATTCATCGGTCGATCCGGTCGGCGCCTGCGTCGGCATGCGCGGTTCGCGGGTGCAGGCGGTGGTCAACGAGCTGCAGGGCGAGAAGATCGACATCATTCCGTGGTCGCACGAGATCGCAACCTTCGTGGTCAACGCGCTGGCGCCCGCCGAAGTCAGCAAAGTGGTGATCGACGAGGAACGCGACCGCATCGAAGTCGTCGTTCCCGACCAGCAGCTGTCGCTGGCAATCGGCCGGCGCGGTCAAAATGTGCGGCTGGCCTCGCAGCTCACCGGCAACGACATCGACATCCTCACCGAGCAAGAGGAATCGGAACGCCGGCAGGCCGAGTTCGAGAACCGTACGCGGCTCTTTGTCGACGCCCTCAACGTCGACGAAGTGTTCGCCCAGCTCCTCGCATCGGAAGGCTTCAATTCGGTCGAGGACGTCGCCCTGGTCGATGTCAAAGAGCTTGCCGGCATCGAAGGCTTCGGCGAGGACACGGCGCAGGAATTGCAGACCCGCGCGCGCGATTATCTCGCCAAGCTCGAGGCCGAGCTTGACGCCAAGCGCCAGGAGCTCGGCGTCGAGGACGCCCTTAAGGAGGTGCCCGGCGTCACCACTGCAATGCTAGTCAGCTTCGGCGAGAACGGCATTAAGACCGTGGAAGACCTCGCCGGGTGCGCCACCGACGACCTGGCCGGCTGGACCGAGCGCAAGGACGGCGAGGCCATCCGCCGCCCCGGCATTCTCGACAGCTTCAACGCCTCGCGCGAGGAAGCCGAAGCGATCATCATGCAGGCGCGCGTCAAAGCCGGCTGGATCACCGAGGCCGATCTCGCCGCGCCGCCGGTTGAAGAGGCGGCGGCCCAGGCGCATGCCTGAGAAAGGGGAAGACGACGACGCGAATGTTCGCCGCACCGGACCATCGCACGAGCGAGCTCGATCGCGGCCCGCGCATGCCCCAACGTGAGCGGCTGTGCATTGTCACGCGCGCGGTGCGGCCGGTCTGCGAGTTGGTCCGCTTCGTCGTCGGTCCGCAGGGCGAAGCAATTCCCGACCTCAAATGCAAGCTGCCGGGACGCGGCGTATGGGTAACCGCAACGCAAAAGGCAGTCGACGAGGCCGTCAAGCGCAAGGCGTTTGCCCGCGGTTTTAGGCGCGACGTGCACACACCGCCGGATCTTGCCGAAAGGACCTTAAGGCTCATGGAAAGGGCGGCCGTCGAGGCGCTGGCGATCGCCGGTAAGGCCGGCTTGGCGGCGGCCGGTTTTGCCAAAACCGCCGCCGCGCTTGAGCGTGGTGATGCAGTAGCGCTCCTACATGCGGCCGAAGCGGCCCCGGACGGCGTGCGCAAACTTAATGGCTTGCTGCGGCAAGAGCTTAACTCGATCCCGGTGGTCGATTTCCTGACTTCGGCCCAATTGGATTTGGCATTGGGCCGCCCAAATGTGGTACATGCTGCCCTGCTCGCCGGAGGCGCCAGCGAGACCTTTTTATCGCGTGCGCGGCGGCTTGAACAGTTCCGGACCGGCGGTGCGGGCGATCGTGGCAATCTGGCCGGCAATGTCGATAAGTCCGGCCGTGGACGTGGATGTTTATGACTGAACCGACCAAAAATACCGGTGAAAAGTTGAGTGTGGCCTCGACCAAGACGCTGACGCTCAAGCGCGGCGGCGTCGAGCAGGGCGTCGTGCGTCAAAGCTTCAGCCACGGTCGCAGCAAGGCGGTGGTTGTCGAGAAGGTCAAGCGCCGCGTCGCCGCGCCGGCGGAGGGCAAGCCGGATGCTGCCCCGGCCAGGGAGGATCGTGGTGCGGTCCTCAAGCGCGTTTCCTCCGGCAGGCCCGGGGCTACGGAAACCCAGCCAGCGGCGACGCCCGCGCCCAAACCCGGCGTGGTGCTGCGCCCCTTGACCCAGGCGGAGCTCGACGCCCGGGCGACCGCGCTCGACAAGGCGGAACAGCTGGAAGTAGAGGAACGCAAAGAGGCCGAGCGCAGGGCCGAAATTCTGCACCAGCAGAAGGCGGCCGAGCAGAAGGAGCGCGCGGAAGCCGAAGCGCGCAAGCACCAGGAGGAAGAGCGCCGCGCCCACGAACAATCGCAGAGGAAGCGCGCCGACGAACTGGCGCAGAAGCGCCTGGGCACCGAACCGGCTGCGGCCAAGCCCGCGGCTGCGCGCACCCTCGAAATGGAGGAGGAAGAGGCCCCGCGTACCCGCCGCGGCGCTGGCGCGCCGGCCCGGCCCGCGCCCGCGCCCAAGCCGCAGCGCGGCGGCGCCGAAAAGCGGCGCAGCCGACTGACCGTTGTGACCGCGCTTTCCGCCGACGAAGAACGCGAGCGCTCGGAAGCCGCGTTCCGCCGCCGCGTGCGGCGGCAGACGGGTCAGCGCGACAGCGAACCGAAGGAGAAGATCTCGCGCGAAGTGACGATCCCGGAAACGATTACCATTCAGGAGCTGGCCAACCGCATGGCCGAGCGCGCGGTCGACGTCGTGCGCCTGCTCATGAAGCAAGGCCACATGGCCAAGAGCACCGATACGATCGACGCCGATACCGCCCAACTGATTGCCGAGGAGCTCGGCCACAGCGTGCGCCGCGTGTCCGAGGCCGATATCGAGGAGGGCATGTTCGACGTTCCTGACGATGCGGACAAGCTGCAGCCGCGCGCTCCGGTCGTCACCATCATGGGACACGTCGATCACGGCAAGACGTCCCTGCTCGACGCCATTCGCTCGACCGAGGTGGCGGCCGGCGAGACGGGCGGCATCACCCAGCATATCGGCGCCTATCAGGTGACCTCGCCGTCGGGCGAGCGCATCACCTTCATCGATACGCCAGGCCACGCCGCGTTCACCGCCATGCGCGCCCGCGGCGCCAGGATCACCGACATCGTGGTGCTGGTGGTGGCGGCCGATGACGGCGTGATGCCGCAGACGGTGGAGGCCATTCAGCACGCCAAGGCGGCGAACGTGCCGATCATCGTCGCCATCAACAAAATCGACAAGCCGGACGCCAGGCCCGAGCGGGTGCGCACCGAACTGCTGCAGCACGAGATCCAGGTGGAATCCCTCGGCGGTGAGACGCTCGAGGTCGATGTCTCCGCCAAGCAGAAGATCAACGTCGACAAGCTGCTCGACGTGATCGCATTGCAGGCCGAAATTCTCCAGCTCAAGGCGAACCCGAACCGCGCGGCGGAAGGCACGGTCATCGAGGCGCGGCTCGATCGCGGCCGCGGCCCGGTCGCCACCGTGCTGGTGCAGCGCGGCACGCTCAAGCCCGCCGATATCGTCGTGGCGGGCTGCGAATGGGGCCGCGTGCGCGCGCTCGTTTCCGATACCGGCCATTCGGTTATTGCCGCCGGACCATCAATGCCGGTGGAAGTTTTGGGCTTCAACGGCACGCCGGAAGCGGGCGACCGGCTTGCCGTCGTCGACGGCGAGGCGCGGGCGCGCGAGATCACGGCCTACCGCGCGCGGCAAAAGCGCGAGAAGATGGCGGCGCGGCAGACTGGCATGCGCGGCTCGCTCGAGCAGATGATGAACCAGCTCAAGACCGCCGGGCGCAAGGAATTCCCGCTCGTGATCAAAGCCGACGTGCAGGGCTCGGCCGAAGCCATCGTCGGAGCGCTCGACAAGCTGTCCACCGACGAGGTCGCCGCGCGCGTGATCTTCTCCGGCGTCGGGGCCATCACCGAATCCGACGTCACCCTGGCGGAAGCTTCGAGCGCCGTCATCATCGGCTTCAACGTGCGCGCCCACAAGGAAGCGCGCGAGGCGGCCGAGCGGGCCGGTCTCGAAATCCGCTACTACGACATCATCTACAGCCTGGTCGACGACGTGAAGAAGGCGATGTCGGGAATGCTGGCGCCGACCCTGCGCGAGACGCTGCTCGGCAACGCCGTGATCCTGGAAATCTTCAAGGTCTCCAAGGTCGGCAGTGTCGCCGGCTGCCGCGTCAGCGACGGCGTCGTGGAACGCGGCGCCAATGTGCGGCTCATCCGCGACAATGTCGTCGTCCACCAGGGCAGGCTTTCGCAATTGAAGCGCTTTAAGGACGATGTCCGTGAAGTCCTCGCCGGCCAGGAATGCGGCATGGCATTCGAGAATTATCAGGACATGAAGGTCGGCGACGTCATCGAATGCTATCGCGTGGAGACCGTGCAGCGCACGCTGTGACGGTCGTGCCGGCGGCCACGCGCGTTTTTTGTCGAAGCAGATTTGCACAAGATGTGGTTGCCCTGCCGCGGCCGGGCATGACGATAAGAACCGATACGAATGTCGCGCCATCAACGTCGCGCTCAGCCGGCTTCCGGCTCCCAGCGTCAATTGCGCGTCGGCGAATTGATCCGTCACGAGTTCGCCGGCATGCTGTCGCGCGGCGACATCCATGACCCGGTGGTCGAGGCGCACATGATCACGGTTCCGGAAGTGCGCATGAGCCCAGATCTGCGGCTGGCGACGATCTATGTGATGCCGCTCGGCGGCCGCGACGAGGCCGCGGTCCTGGCCGCGCTCGACCGCAACAAAAAATACGTCCGCGGGGAAATCGCCCGCCGTGTCAACCTGAAGTTCGCACCCGAGATTCGGTTTCGCGTCGATGAACGCTTCGACGAAGCGGAACGCATTGAGAGGCTTTTGCGGACACCTCGTGTCCGCCGCGACCTTGAACCGAAAAATGACGACGAATGACCTGATCCGCCCTGCCGCGGCAGTGCTCGCCGTTTCGGATCAGCAGGGCGGCCGGCAGGGCCCGCCGGCGCAGAAGAAGAGCAAGAAGCGCGATGTGCACGGCTGGATCGTCCTCGACAAGCCCGTGGGCATGACCTCGACCCATGCGGTCGCCGTGCTCAAGCAGCTGTTTGCGGCCAAGCGGGTCGGCCATGCCGGCACGCTCGATCCGCTCGCCTCGGGCTGCCTGCCGATCGCGCTCGGCGAAGCCACCAAGACCGTGCCGTTCGTGGTCGACGGCCGCAAAACTTACGTCTTTACCATTCGCTGGGGCGAAGAGCGCGACACCGACGATGCCGAGGGCCGCGTGGTGGCCGATAGCCAGCGTCGCCCCGAGGCGGCCGCCATAGCGGCGCTGCTGCCGCGCTTTACCGGCACGGTCGAGCAGGTGCCGCCGCGCTTTTCCGCGGTGAAGATCGCCGGCGAGCGCGCCTATGATCTGGCGCGGGACGGCGAGGCCGTCGAGCTCAAGCCGCGCGCGGTGGAAATCCACCGGCTCGCTTTGGTTGAAACCCCCGACGCCGACCATGCCGTGTTGGCCGCCGAGTGCGGCAAAGGCACCTATGTGCGCGCGCTCGCCCGCGACCTCGGGCGCGCGCTCGGCACGCTCGGCCACGTGGCGGCGCTGCGGCGGAACCGCGTGGGCCCGTTCGGTGAAAACGAGATGATTTCGCTGGAACGCCTCGAGGCTTTGTGTCATAGAGCAGCCGCCGGCGAAGACAATTTCGCCGACTTGCTGCTGCCGATCGAGACCGCGCTGGACGACATCCCGGCGCTGGCCGTGAGCTCGGCAGAGGCGGCAAGGCTCCGACGGGGCCAAGCCGTTTTGTTGCGCGGACGGGATGCCTCCGTCTTCCGCGGCATGGTTCAGGTCGCATCGAGCGGCGAAATCGTAGCCATCGCCGGGGTGGATCGGGGCGAGATCGTCCCCAGGCGCGTGTTCAATTTAGCCGGCATCGTGGGTCGAGCCGGGAGAAAGGCAAAGGACGATGTCGATTACGGCCGCGCGTAAGGCGGAGCTTATCAAGAGCTATGGCGTCAAATCCAGCGACACCGGTTCGCCTGAAGTCCAGGTGGCGCTGCTTTCGGAGCGCATCAACAATCTGACGGAGCACTTCAAGACGCACGCCAAGGACAACCACTCGCGGCGCGGGCTGCTCAAGCTCGTCTCGCAGCGGCGTCAAATTCTCGACTACCTGCACCGCACCAACGAGGGGCGCTACAGGGAGCTGATCGAACGGTTGGGTATCCGCCGTTGACGATTTGCGTGCGGGAGATCCGCCTTCATACCCCTCCGGCACGCAGGGGCACAGGGCCGCGGAGCGCACGAGCGCCCGCTCTGTCCGGCAGCGATTGCTGCCAAACCGTGGAATGGGCCGTTGCCCGTTCATAACCTAAGGGAAGGTCCCGAAGGCCATGGCAGGATCGCCAGACGCTGGGCATCCCGGCAGGCGCCGCGCGCCGCCGACAGCGTCTCGCCGTCTTGCTTATGGCTTTCGCACTTCTCGCGAAAACCATGAGAGACAAATAAATGTTCGATATGCATCGTGTGCAACTTGACTGGGGCGGTCGCAAGTTCACTCTAGAAACCGGCAAGATAGCACGGCAAGCCGACGGTGCGGTGTTCGCCTCCTACGGCGAGACCACCGTCATTGCCACAGTGGTCGCGGCCAAGGACCCAAAGGAAGGCGTCGATTTCCTGCCGCTGACTTGCAACTATCAGGAAAAGTACTACGCGGCCGGCCGCATTCCCGGCGGCTATTTCAAACGCGAGGCGCGCCCGACCGAGCGCGAGACGCTGATCTCGCGCCTGATCGACCGCCCGATCCGTCCGCTGTTTGCGCCGGGCTGGCGCTGCGACACCCAGGTTATCGTGACCGTCTTGTCGCACGATCTCGAGAACGATCCCGACATCGTCGCGATGGTCGCCGCCTCGGCGGCGCTGACACTCTCGGGCGCGCCGTTCATGGGACCGATCGGCGCCGCCCGCGTCGGCTTCATTAACAACGAATACGTGCTCAATCCGCAGATCGACGAGATGAGCGAGAGCCAGCTCGATCTCGTTGTCGCCGGCACGCAGGACGCCGTGCTGATGGTGGAATCGGAAGCGCACGAGCTGCCCGAGGAGATCATGCTCGGCGCCGTCATGTTCGGTCACCGCCACTTCCAGCCGGTGATCGAGGCGATCATCCGGCTCGCCGAAAAGGCCGCCAAGGAGCCGCGCGAACTCGCCGTCTGCGATGACGCGGCGCTCCAAAACGAAATGCGCGGCCTGATCGAGAACGAACTGCGCGCCGCCTATTCGATCGCCGATAAGATGGAACGCCACAAGGCGCTCGACGCAGCCAAGGAGCGGGTGCTCAACCATTTCGCTCCGCCCGACGCGGAGAACCCGCAATACCCGAAATCGCAGGTCGCGAGCGCCTTTAAGGATCTCGAAGCCAAGATCGTGCGCTGGAACATTCTCGACAGCGGACGGCGCATCGACAACCGCGATGTCAGCAGCGTGCGCGCGATCGTGTGCGAGGTTGGCGTGCTGCCGCGCACCCACGGCTCGGCCCTGTTCACCCGCGGCGAGACCCAGGCGCTGGTGGTAGCGACGCTGGGCACCGGCGAGGACGAGCAGTTCGTCGACGCGCTGCAGGGCACGTACAAGGAACCTTTCCTGCTGCACTACAACTTCCCGCCCTTCTCGGTCGGTGAAACCGGCCGGCTCGGCGCCCCCGGCCGCCGCGAGATCGGTCACGGCAAGCTCGCCTGGCGCGCCATCCACCCGGTGCTGCCGCCGCATCACGAATTTCCCTACACCATCCGCGTGGTCTCCGAGATCACGAAGTCCAATGGCTCGTCCTCGATGGCGACCGTGTGCGGCACCTCGCTGTCGCTGATGGACGCCGGCGTGCCGCTCAAGCGGCCGACTGCGGGCATCGCCATGGGGCTGATCAAGGAGGGTGAGCGCTTCTGCGTGCTCTCCGACATCCTCGGCGACGAGGATCATCTCGGCGACATGGACTTCAAGGTCGCGGGCACCGAACGCGGCGTCACTTCGCTGCAAATGGACATCAAGATCGCCGGCATCACCGAAGAGATCATGCGCATCGCGCTCTCTCAGGCGAAAGACGGCCGCATGCACATCCTCGGCGAGATGGCCAAGGCGATCACGCAGCACCGCGCCGAGCTGGGCGAACATGCGCCGCGCATCGAGGTGTTCTCGATTCCGGTCGACAAGATCCGCGAAGTGATCGGCTCCGGCGGCAAGGTGATCCGCGAAATCGTGGAAAAGACCGGCGCCAAGATCGACATTTCCGACGACGGCACGGTCAAGGTCGCTTCCGCCAAGGGCGAGTCGATCAAGGCGGCGATCAACTGGATCAAGTCAATTGCTTCCGAACCGGAAGTCGGCCACGTCTATGACGGCACAGTCGTCAAGGTGATGGATTTCGGCGCCTTCGTGAACTTCTTCGGCGCCAAGGACGGCCTCGTGCATATCAGCCAGCTCGCGCCGCGGCGCGTGCAGAAGACCTCCGACGTGGTCAAGGAAGGCGACAAGGTGAAGGTCAAGCTGCTCGGCTTCGACGAGCGCGGCAAGGTGCGGCTGTCGATGAAGGCGGTCGATCAAGAGACCGGCGAGGACCTCGAGGCGAAGGAAAAGGCCGAGGCCCAGCACGCGCACGAAGCGGCCGCTAGCGGCGCCGCCGAATAGCCCCCGGCCGTAGCGGCCCCGGGCAAAAAGCGAACGGCGGTCCGCCGGCCGTCGTTTGCGGCGAGATCGCGCCTTACTCGGTAACCGCGACTGCTTGCCCGCCACCGCCCGCCGGCTTTCTGAACACGATCAGCAGCGGCAGCACGCACAGCGTTGCGATCATCAAAAGCTTGTAATCGTCGGCATAGGCGATGATCTGCGCCTGTTGGGTGACAACGGCATCGAGCGCGGCACGCCCGGCGGCGGTGAACGGGCTCCAGAAATGGGCGATGTTTGGATTGTCCAGCGCCCGGTTCACGGCCGTCACACTCCCGGCGATGTTGGCGTGATTGACTTGGGTATTGCGGACCAGGAGCGCGGTGACCACCGAGATGCCGACGCTCGAACCGATGTTGCGGAACAGGCTGTAGAGGCCGGCGCCCTCGGTGCGCTCTTGCAGCGGCAGCGTCGCCAGCGTGGCGGCGCTCAACGGCACGAACAGAAAGCCGAGACCGAAGCCCTGCACCATAGTGACGCCGATGATCGCCTGCTGCGAGACGTCCGGAGTCCAGCCGGTCATTGCGTAGAACGACCAGGCGGTCAGCGAGAGTCCAATGGCGAGCAGGATGCGGATATCGATACGCCCGACCAGGCGGCCGACAATCAACATCGATGCCATGGTGCCGACCCCACGCGGCCCCATGATGATGCCGGACGCCACCACCGGATAGTTCATCATCTCCTGCAGGTAGGGCGGCTGCAGCGCCATCGAGGCGTAATAGGTCAGTCCGATGATGACGATGAAAAACATGCCAGCCGCGAAATTGCGGTCGCGGAACATGGAGGCCCGCACGAACGGCTTGTCGGCCGTGAAGATATGGACCAGGAACAGATAAAGCGCTGCGGCCGCGACGATCGCCTCGATGATAATTTCGCCCGAGCTGAACCAATCCTTCTGCTGGCCGCGGTCAAGCATGATCTGGAACGCGCCGAGCGCGACGCTCAAGGCGATGAAGCCGAACCAGTCCAGCTTGCCGGACGGGCTGCGCGGCGATTCCGGCAGGAAGATCATGATCCCGATCAGGTCGAGAATGCCGATCGGCAAATTGATGTAGAAGACGTAGCGCCAGCTGTAATTCTGCGTCAGCCAGCCGCCGAGCACCGGGCCGAGCACCGGGCCGATCATCACACCGACGCCGAACAGCGCCATGGCAAAGCCCTGTCGCTCGCGCGGATAGGCGGCAAACAGCACCGATTGTGAGAGCGGCACCAGCGCGGCGCCGAAAGCACCTTGCATGACCCGGGCGAGCACGATCTCGTTGAGCGATTGCGCCATGCCGCACAGCATCGAGGCCGCGGTGAACCCGACGACGGAGATCAGAAACAGCCGCTTGATGCCGAACTTGCCGGCGAGGAAGCCGGTCGGCGGCGTCATGATGGCGGCGGCGAGGATGTAGGAGGTCAGCACCCAAGCGATCTGCTCCTGGCTCGCTGCGACCGTCCCCTGCATAAACGGCAGCGCCACGTTGGCGATCGTGGTGTCGAGCGCCTGCATCAGCGTCGCCAGGATCACGCAGACAGTGATGGCGCCGCGGTTGCCGCCGATCTCCGTGCCCGATGCGGAGGCCATGGCACGCACCGGCTAAAAGAGCGATGTCAGAAAGTGCGGAAGCCCGCGGGCGTGGCCGGTATCGACGTTGACTTCGGCGCTCATTCCGGCGGCCAGCGGCGGCATGGATTTATCGCTGGTGTCGACGCGAACACGCATCGGCACCCGCTGCACGACCTTGACCCAGTTGCCACTGGTGTTCTGCGCCGGCAACAACGCGAATTCCTGCGCGGCAGCCGGGCTAACGCTTTCGAGGATGCCGTGCCATTGCCGGTTCGGATAGGTATCGACCGTCACCGTGACCGGCTGCCCGGGTCGCACATAGGTCAGCTCCGTCTCCTTCGGATTGGCTTCGATCCAGACGTGATCGTTGTCAACCAGATAGAAGGCGGTGGTGGATGCGGCGAGATATTTGCCCGGCGCGATCGCCGAGACGTTGGTCACGATGCCCGAGAACGGCGCGGTCACCACCGCGTGATCGAGCTGGCGCTGCGCCTCATCGACCTGCGCCTTGGCTTTTACGTATTGCGGCTCCTGGTCCACCGGCAGATCGGCATCCCCGCCAAGCTTCGCCAATTGCACTTGTGCCTGCTGGCGCAGCGCCTCAAGTTTGCTCTTGTCGGTGTCGAGCGCGGATTTGGCCTGGTCGTAAACGGCCTGCGAAACGGTGGCGCTGCGCAACAGCGTGACGTCGCGATTGAAATTGGTCTGATCGAGCGTCACCTGGGATTGTTGCGCGGCGACCTCGCTCAGCATGCGCTGGTAATCGCGCTTCATCGCCTCGATGGTCAGCCCCGTCTGTACCAGATTGGCCTTGGCATCGTTGAGGGCGATCTGAAACTGGCGCGGATCGAGCCGATAGAGGACCTGCCCGGCCTTCACCCGCTGGTTCTCGACCACGTCCACATCCTTGACGATGCCGGAAACGTCGGTCGAGATGCCGACCTTCTGAGCGTCGATGTAAGCGTCGTCGGTCGCCATGATCTGGCCGCCGATGACGTACCAGTAGCCGGCCAACAGCAAAGCCAGCGGCAGCAGCGCGAAAAGCCCGCGGCGCGTCCATTTGCGGCGGCGGCGCCGCAGAGCGTCGCTAGCCCGCTCCTTGGCGTGTTGTTCGCGCGGAGCGGCCGGGCGTGACAGCGGGCGCAGACCATCCGGCGCCTCGTCGGTTGTCGGCGGCGCCGGCTTGCGGAGGGCTTCAGCCATAGCGCCGCTCCCCGGCAGAATCCGCAGGCCGCTGGGCAATGGCTTGCCGCAGGTTCTCTTTCACGATGCCGAGCTGCGCCACCATGCGCTCGACCGTCCCGCGCTCGATGCCCGCAAGCGCGATCGCCATCAGCTCCTCGCCGAGATCGACCAACTTTTTGAGGAGCGGCCGCGCCGCCGGCGTGAGAAAGAGCCGCTTGGCACGGCGATCGACGGGATCGGGCCGGCGCTCGATCAAACCGGACTCGCAGAGCTTGTCGAGAAGGCGGGTGAGAGAAATCGGCTGCAGGTCCAGCACCTCGGCCAGTTCCGATTGCTTGAGGCCTTCGGAATGGTCGAGACGCGCCAAAACCACCCATTGGGCGCGCGTGATCCCGAACTGCGCGGCCTTGTGGTCGGCAAATGTGCGCAGCATGCGAGCGGCGTCATTGAGCGCGAAGCCAAATTCCCGCTTGATGGAACGCGGCGGCACGATGACCTCCAAGGGCGCAGCTATACCTAGCTTAAATCGTGTAGCGATAATATAAGCAAGCTTATCGTGAGCCGACATCCGTGGTTCTGCATGGCAGAGTTGCACGAATTCAAGCCAAGCCGATTTCGGCAAACGCCGCGACGTGATGATCGGCCGATGCCGGGCTAAAGCAGCAGAACACGACGCGCGCGATCCCGCGCGCCGCAGCGGCGATTTCGCCGGCTACCGTGCCCACCGCAATGCGCGCGGCGCGCTCCGGCGGAAAGCCGTAAATGCCCGTCGAGATGGCCGGAAAGCCGATCGAGGAAAGCCGATGCGCCGCCGCCAGATCGAGCGCGGTGCGGTAACAGGAGGCCAGCAATTCCTCCTCGCGATGGCCCCCGCCGCTCCAGACCGGGCCGACCGCGTGGATCACGTGCCTCGCCGGCAACCTGTAGCCGCGGGTGATCTTGGCCGCGCCGGTGGCGCAGCCGCCCAGAGTCTTGCACTCGGCCAGCAGGTCCGCCCCGGCGGCGCGGTGGATCGCGCCATCGACGCCGCCGCCGCCCAACAGCGTGCGGTTCGCGGCGTTGACGATGGCGTCGAGATCGAGCGTGGTGATGTCGGCTACGCATACTTCGAGCCGGCTGGTGCCGAGCTCGGCGGTAAGAAGCGGCGCAGGTTGTGTCATACCGAGACATTCCATTCGGGCTGCGCTTCGGCGCGCAGGTCGACGGTGCTCCTGACGCCGCTATCGTCGAAATGCCCGGGCGGCTGCCTAATGGGCGGGAAATAATCAGTTTCACTGCGCAGTCCAGCCGCCGTCGATCGAAAGGTTGGCGCCGGTGATCGACCTGGCCGCGTCCGAGCAAAGATAAACGGCGAGATCGGCGACCTGTTCGACGGTGACGAATTCCTTGGTGGGCTGCGCCGCCAGCAACACGTCGCGCTTGACCTGTTCTTCAGTGATGCCGCGGGCTTTTGCCGTGTCGGGGATCTGCTTTTCGACCAACGGAGTCCACACATAGCCCGGGCTGATGCAATTGCAGGTGATGCCGAAAGGCGCCAGTTCGAGCGCGACCGTTTTGGTGAGCCCCGCAAGCCCGTGCTTGGCCGAGACGTAGGCGACCTTGAAGGCCGATGCGACCAGCGAATGCGCCGACGCGGTGTTGATAATGCGGCCCCACTTGTGCGCCTTCATTCCCGGCACCGCAGCGCGCACCGCGTGAAACGCCGCCGAGAGGTTGATGGCGAGGATCTGATCCCATTTCTCGACGGGAAATTCCTCGATCGGCGCCACGAACTGAATGCCGGCATTGTTGACCAGCACATCCACCGACCCAAACGTCCGCTCGGTCGTGTGGACCATGGCGGCAATCTCGGCGGGCTTGCTCATGTCGGCCGGCGAATAGGCGGCCTTGACAGCGAAGTCCTTCTCGATGCCGGCGCGCTCCTTTTCCACCGCGGCCTTGTCACCGAAACCGTTGAGCGTGACATTGGCGCCCTGCGCAGCGAGCGCGCGGGCAATGGCAAGGCCGATTCCGGAGGTCGAGCCGGTGACGAGCGCGGACTTTCCCTTCAGCATGGTCATCCCCAATTCATTGCTGGACGCGAAGACAGCGTCTAAAGGTGGACCTCGGGAATCTGCGGGGGCTTTTGTTGCAGCGCAACATAGAAATTGCAAGCCGAATCGCCCCCGCGTCACGCTCCCGCGATCGTCGAGCCGCTATGATGGCGGCGCGGGACCTTCAAGCGAGACGGACCTGATCCTTGAATCGGACCGAAACGAATGCCGCGCGCCATTTTTCCTGCGCCCGATCATGACCATGAGCGCTGCACCAGCGACGCCATCGCCTACGCGGAGGCGCAATGTGCCGCGCGCGCGCAACGGCTCACGCCGATCCGCCGCCATGTGCTGGAAACATTGCTGGAAAGTCATAATCCGCTCGGCGCCTACGAGATCATCGAGCGCATGGCCAACAGAAAGGGCCGGCCGGCCCCGATCACGGTCTATCGGGCACTGGATTTCTTGCGCGCGAACGGCCTCGTGCACCGCATTGAAAGCCGCAATGCGTTTGTCGCCTGCGGCCATAACCACGCGCGCGACGACCCGGTCGTTTTCCTGATTTGCGAGCGCTGCGGCGCGGTCGGCGAGGCGCCGGGCGGCGGCGTCACCGAGGCGCTGAGGGTGTCGTCGCGGGCGGCGGGATTTTCGCCCAAAACGCCGCTCGTCGAGATCGTCGGCATTTGCGCCCACTGCCGGACGCGCTAATGCCGCAGGCTGTCAAAGACATCGCGGTGCCGTCTTCGCCGTCGTCGCGTCCCCTGGACACGCTGGCCGTGATCGCGACCGTCGCGCTTTGCCTCAGTTGGGGATTTAACAATGTCGCGATCAAGCTCGCGATCATCGACATCCCGCCGCTCATCCAATCATCGGCGCGCTCGTTCATCGCCGCAATCCTGGTCGGTGCCCTCACGCGGGCGCGCGGCATCCCGATGTTCAAACGCGACGGTACGCTCGGCGCTGGAATTTTAGCCGGCATCCTGTTTGCACTTGAGTTTCTGCTGATCTATCGCGGCCTTGTTTGGACGACGGTCACGCGCGGGACCCTGTTTCTCTACCTGGCGCCGTTCTTCGTGGTTGTCGGCGCGCGCTTCCTCATCCCCGGCGACCATTTTCGTCTCTCGCAATGGCTTGGGCTGTTATCGTCCTTCGCCGGCATCGTCATTGCCTTCGGCGTGCCCACGCCGGCGAGCAATCCGCACCAGATCCTGGGCGATCTGATGCTGGTAGGCGCCGCCGGCGCATGGGCGGCAACGACGCTCCTCATCAAAGCGAGCCCGCTCAATTGGGTTTGCGCGGAGAAGACGCTGCTCTATCAGCTCGTGGTCTCGGCGCCGGTGCTGGCGCTGGCGGCTGTCCTGTTCGGAGAGCGCGTCAATGCCATGCCATCGCCGGTCGCGCTCGGCGCCTTTGCCTATCAGACGCTGTGGGTGGTCAGCGTCACGTTCGTGGTGTGGTTCGCGCTGATCGTGCGCTATTCGGCCACCAGGCTGTCGGCGTTTACTTTTCTCACCCCGTTATTCGGCGTGGCGGCCGGCCACCTCATTCTGCACGAGCCGCTGACGCTGCCGTTTGCGGTAGCGGTGCTGTTCGTCGCCGGCGGCCTGTTCGTTGTCAATCGACCGCGCTGAGCACTGCGCACAGGGCGCCAGCCGCCGCGCATGCGCAACCAGCGGCTACCCTTTACGGCGCTCCCGGATCGCGGATCGTCGGCATAAACTGGTTATCGGCAGCGTGCGAGGGTCGCGCTCGGTGCCGCGCACGTTTGCAGCATCGTTTGCGCAGCGGGCCGCCGCACTCTGCGTGTCCCCTCCTCGTAAACGACTGGCGAAGACGCTATATCGGAGGTCGCCCGCCGCCGTGGAGGAACCGGGGCCGGGTGGTGCGCCAGGCGGGCCGGAGTGTCCGAAATCCCTCCGTTTAAGGGCAGTTTGATGATGAGACTCGACCGATGATGGAATTTTCCGGGGCTGCCCCGAGGCACAACACCGTCGGCGTGAAGGTCGGCAAAGTGACCGTCGGCGGCGGCGCACCCGTTGTGGTGCAGTCGATGACCAACACCGACACGGCCGACGCCGAGGCGACCGCCAGGCAGGTCGCGGCTTTATCCCGCGCCGGTTCCGAGATCGTGCGGGTAACGGTGGACCGCGACGAGGCGGCCGCCGCGGTGCCGCACATCAAGGAGCGGCTTTTGCAAATGAATCTCGACGTGCCGATCGTCGGCGACTTCCACTATATCGGCCACAAGCTTCTTGCCGATCATCCCGCCTGCGCTGAAGCGCTCGACAAGTACCGCATTAACCCCGGCAATGTCGGCTTCAAGGAGAAGAAAGACCGGCAGTTCGGCGCCATTGTCGAGACCGCGATCCGCTACAACAAACCGGTGCGGATCGGCGCCAATTGGGGCTCGCTCGATCAGGAGCTGCTCACGCATCTTATGGACGAGAACGCGAAGTCGAACCACGCGGTCGATGCGCGGGACGTCACCCGCGAGGCAATGGTGCAATCGGCGCTGTTGTCGGCGCAGCGCGCCGAAGAAATCGGCCTGCCGCGCAACCGCATCATTCTCTCCGCCAAGGTCTCGGCCGTGCAGGACCTGATCGGCGTCTACGCCGAACTGGCGCGCCGCTCCGATTACGCGCTGCACCTTGGATTGACGGAGGCCGGCATGGGCTCGAAGGGGATCGTGGCCTCTTCGGCTGCCATGGGCGTGCTTTTGCAACAGGGAATTGGTGACACCATCCGCATCTCGCTTACGCCGGAACCGAACGGCGACCGCACGCTCGAGGTGAGAGTGGCGCAGGAGCTGCTGCAGACCATGGGGTTGCGCACCTTCGTACCGCTCGTTGCCGCCTGCCCGGGCTGCGGCCGCACCACCTCGACCACCTTCCAGGAGCTCGCCGCCAGCATTCAGAGCTTTATTCGCAACTCGATGCCGGAATGGAAAACGCGCTATCCGGGCGTCGAGGGTCTCAACGTCGCGGTGATGGGCTGCATCGTCAACGGGCCGGGTGAATCAAAGCACGCCGATATCGGCATTTCGTTGCCGGGCACCGGCGAGCAGCCGACCGCGCCGGTCTTCATCGACGGCAAGAAGGCCGCGACCTTGCGCGGGCCGACGCTCGCCGGTGACTTCCAGAAGATGGTGGTCGATTATATCGAGCGCCGCTATGGCCCGGGCGCACGGACGGCGGCGGAGTAATCCCTTGCTTGCGTGATCCCCGCCCGGCGCGCCACCTCATGGCGCGCGGTAGCCGGCGTTGCGCAGACCATAATCAATGGCCGTGCATTTTTTTGGTGATCTCGTCGATCAGCGCGGCGGACGACGTCGCGCTTACGTCACCGGCGGCAGATCCAGGCGCACGACGTCCAAATTGCCGCGAAGCGGCGCGAAGCGGCTGAGCACGAGCGGATCGTGACCGGGTATAATGTGGTCGCGGCCGTCCGCCAAATCTTCGACGATGCGAAAGCCTTCGAGTGCGTCCATCACGTTGGCGGCGGGAAACGGATTGCGCTCGTCGAGATTCATCCAATAGTGCACCGCGTCGCTGGCCAGCACCACAAAGCCGCGCGCGGTATGCACCCGCACAACCTGCAGTCCACCGGTATGACCGCCGACGCGGTGCACGGTGACGCCCGGCGCCAGGGTGCCGCTGCCGTCGTGAAACGACACGCGGCCGGCATAGAGGTTGCGAACGAGCGCCACAACGTCGTCGACCTCGGCCTGGCGGCGAAACCATTTGTGGCAGATGCAGCGACCGGTGGCCTGGGCCATCTCGGCATCCTGGACGTGAAACGTGGCGTTGGCAAACAGATCGGTGTTGCCGGAATGGTCCCAATGCAAGTGCGTGATCACCACGTCGCGCACCGCCGCAGGATCGATGCCGGCCAGCGCCAAAGCTTCCGCCGGCGCGTGCACGAATTGCCGGTTGCGGCGGCCCGAGGCGCCGGACGAAAAGCCGGTATCCACCACGATGACGCGGCCGTCGCCGCGAATGACCCAGATGTAAAAATCCATCGGCATCGGACCATCGTGCCCGTCCGGCATGATGAAGTTCTGGCTCGCCGGGCGCGCGCTCGAGGTGCCGTAGCGCAGCGCGAGGACTTCGTAAAAAGGCAGTTCGTTGGCCATTGCGTCGTGCGGAGCGGCTCGCTTGGAATGCGCGATGCTCCGCATTAAGAGCGGCTCTCGGAGCGTGTCAACGGCGGACGCCATGCGGATTGCGACGCTGCCGGGGAATTGACCATTGGCCGACCGGCGCTAGCCTTGGCATGATCGCGCCGGGCAAACGGGAGGACGGCGATGGAAGCGTTAGCGGCGCAGGCCGCCCCGCGCGAGCTTAATGGCGGCGGCATCATTGCCGCGCTCAAGGCGGGCGGCATCGAATACGTTCTGGCGGTGCCGGACATCGTTACCAGCGCCGGGCTTTTGGCGCCGATCGCGCGCGACGGCGCGTTCGGACTGATCCGCGTGTGCAAGGAGGACGAATGCATCGGCATCGCCTCCGGCTTGTCCTATGCCAACAAGCGCGCCCTGACGCTGATCCAGTACACGGGTTTTCTCAATTCGATCAACGCCATCCGCGGTGTCGCGGTCGAATACAAGCAGCCGATCTGCATGATGATCGGGCTTTTGGGGCATGATCCGGAAAAGGCCCCGCGCGCTTCGCCGCGCTATGGCGTGCGCATCATCGAGCCGATTCTCGACGACATGGGCATCGCCCACCACCTGATCAGCCTCGACGCCGACATTGCAAAAATCCAGCCGGCCATCGAATGGGCCTATCGCGAGTCGCAGCCCGTGGCGCTGCTCGTCGGGAGGAGACCGCAAGCATCATGATGAAACGCGACGAATGTTTTCGCCTGCTCGCGCGGCATCTCGGCGACGAGGCCGTGGTCGCGACGTATAGCTCAGCGGTCGATTGGGTCGAGGTGGCGCCGCGAGCGCTCAATTACCTGTCGATCGGCGCCATGGGGCTCGATTCTTCGCACGGGCTGGGGCTTGCGCTCGGTCGGCCCGACCGGCGGGTGATCGTGCTGCAGGGCGACGGCAGTCTGCTGATGAACCTCGGCAGCCTGGTGACCATCGCTGCGGCAGCGCCGAAAAATCTGGTTCACCTCGTCGCGCAGAACGACACCTACGAAGCCAATGGGCGGCAGCCGATTCCGAATCCGAAAATCGATTTCGCCTCTATGGCGCGGGCCGCCGGCTACGCGGCCGCCTACGACTTTTCCGATCTGCGCATTTTCGAGCAACAAGTCGGCCACGTGCTCGAACAGGAAGGACCGGTCTTCGCCACGTTGCACGTGGAGCCGACGAAAGAGCTCAAATACGACTATCGGAGCCTGTACGATCCGGAGAAGCGCAAGGCCTTCAAGGCGCAGTGGCAGCCGCAGTGATGCACATAAAAAAATTCAAAGCACGTCTTGTCGACTTCATCTGCGCGGCCGCCCAAGGCCTCGACCCTAAGTTCGGCCTAGGGCGCGCCCCGATGACAAGTTCTGCAGCGCTTAAAGTAGCCGAGGCGCGGGGCCGCTCCTTTCGCGACTTCGCGCTTGGCGCCGAGCTCCTCCTCGAGCTGCTTGAAGGATCAGGCAGAACCGTCAGCGTTTGGCTTCGAGCCGCCGCGCCACGTCATCGAGCTGATCGAGGCTGCGATAGCGGATGCTAAGTGTGCCGCCGCGTTCGCGATGTTCGATGCTGACGGCGAGCCCGAGTGCGTCGGATAGCCGTTTTTCGAGTGCGGCGCTATCGGCGTTTTTTGCGGCGCGCGCCTGCGCCGCACGACCGTTCGCTCTTGCGCCTTTTGCCGCCTCGCGTGCGATCGCTTCGACCTGGCGCACATTGAGGCCGCGGACGACGATCCGTTCGGCGAGTTCGTCGGCATCCGGATGGCCGACCAGCATGCGCGCATGGCCGGCAGAAAGCTTGCCGCTGTTGATGTAGTCTTTGACCTTGTCTGATAGTTTCAGAAGCCGCAGCGTGTTGGCGACGTGGCTGCGGCTCTTGCCGATGAAGATTGCGATCTCGTCCTGGCTATGGCCGAACTCTTCCATCAGCGCCCGATAGCCGTCGGCCTCTTCGAGCGGATTGAGGTCGGTGCGCTGTACGTTCTCGATGATCGCAAGCTGCAAGGCTTCGGCATCGGTGGCCTCGAGCACGACGACCGGAACGTCGTGCAATTTGGCACGCTGTGCCGCGCGCCAGCGGCGCTCGCCGGCGATGATCTCATAATCGTCGCCGACGCCGCGTACCTGGCGCACCACGATCGGCTGGATGATGCCGCGTTCGCGCAGCGAGGCGGCGAGTTCGTCAAGTTCGGCCTCGGCAAACATCCGGCGTGGGTTGCGTGCGTTGGGCCGCAGCGAGGTAATCGGCACGCGGCGCTGCCCGCGCGGCCGCTCGGCCGAACTCTCGGCGCCGACATCGCCGATCAAGGCGGCGAGGCCACGCCCCAGTCGCGATCGTGCCTCCTCTGCCAAAGCGGAAACTCCTGAACGGTCGGTCACGTGCGCATTCCGGTTTACGCCGAATTGCTGTCCATCATCCAACACACAGGTCCTTGTCCCGCTGGATCACCTCGGTGGCGAGCCGCAAATACGCTTCGCTGCCGCTGCATCTGAGATCGTAGACCAGGACCGGCTTGCCGTAGGAGGGCGCTTCCGAAACGCGCACGTTACGCGGAATAATGGTGTCGTAGACCTTGTTGCCCATGAACTCGCGCACGTCGGCGACCACCTGCCCCGACAGATTGTTGCGCGCGTCGTACATCGTCAGCACGATGCCGTGGATCATCAACCCAGGGTTGAGCGTTCGGCGCACCTGCTCGACCGTCTTGAGCAGCTGCGACAACCCTTCCAGGGCGAAGAACTCGCATTGCAGCGGCACCAAAATAGCGTGGGCGGCGGCCATGGCGTTGACCGTCAAGAGGTTGAGCGACGGCGGGCAATCGATCAGAACGTAGCTGAAATTCGGTCCGCCGTTCACTGCCGAGGCGAGCGGGCCGAGCGCGTTGCGCAGGCGCAAGGCGCGGTCGCCGCGCTGGCCGAGTTCGAGCTCCAGCCCGGTCAGGTCGAGGGTCGAGGGCGCGATGTGCAGGCGCGCCACGGCGGTGGCGACGATGGCATCGCGCAGTGCCGCGTCGCCGACCAGGACGTCGTAGGTCGAGTGGCGGCGGCTACGGCGGTCGATGCCGAGACCGGTCGACGCATTGCCTTGCGGGTCGAGATCGATCACCAGAACCTGATGGCCCACTGCAGCGAGCGCGCTGCCGAGATTGATCGCGGTCGTGGTCTTGCCGACGCCGCCCTTCTGATTGGCGACGGCGAGCACGCGCGGCGGCCGCGGCGGCTGGGCCGAAAGCTCAGGGTCTGCATCCGGCAAGGCCGCCGCCGGTAGCCCGGGCAAGGGCGCCGATTGCGGCACGGCGGGGGATTCGGCTTTGCCTTCCGGATCACTCATGGCCGGGAATTTTTGCGTTTTTGGTCACGCCTTAGCCCGGCGTTGGGCACCGCGTACCACCACGATTTGCGCTTTCGGATCGGTCCAACTCACCGCCAAACTAACGCGAATGTTCCACCATTTGCCGGCTTCGGTCAATTCAACATCGACGCTTTGGCCCTTGGGAAAGAGGCCGATAGCGCCGCGTTTCAACAGCGGGTAAGCCATTGCCAGCAAATCAGACAGCGGCGCCAGCGCGCGCGCGGTGACCACCTCCACCGGGGTCGGGGCGATCGCCATAAAATCCACAACAGTCATGCCGTGGACGATAGCGGGGACCGACGCGGCTCGCGCCGCAGCCCGCAGGAAGGCGGCTTTCTTGGTATTGCTTTCGACGAGGTGGACACAGCCGTCCGGCGCTTCGGCCAGCGCACAGGCAATCGCCAGGCCGGGAAAGCCCGCTCCCGATCCGAGATCGGCCCAGCTCCGCGCCTGCGGCGCCAACGCCAGCAATTGCAGCGAATCGGCAATGTGGCGCGTCCACAAATGCGGCGCCGTGGAGGGCGCGATCAGATTGACGCGCGATTGCCAGTCGAGAAGCGCGGCGACGAAGCGGTCGAGGCGGACGCCTGTTTCACGTGAAACAGGAGTGAGCGCGAGAGCGCGGGCACGGTCTGCGGCGAGGACGGCCGCCGCCGGCGCGGGCGTGCGCAGCAGCGCCGGCCGGACGGCGCGGCGCTCACGCTTGCCCGTCATGCCGTCCCGCGGCGATGCTGGCGCGGCGCACAGAGGCGACCAGGAGCGTGAGCGCCGCCGGCGTGATGCCGTCGATGCGCCCCGCCTGGCCGATCGTCCGCGGCCGATGCGCCTGCAGCTTGTGGCGCACTTCATGGGACAGACCGGGCAGCGCCGCGTAATCGAAGTCATCGGGCAGGACGAGGCTCTCGTCGCGCCGATACGATTCGACATCGGCCGCCTGGCGGCTGAGATAGACGTCGTACTTGGCGTCGATCTCCAGCTGCTGGGCGGTGCGGTGATCGAGCGCCCCGAGCTGCGGCCAGATCCGCGCCAAGTCGGCCATGCCAATGTCGGGGTACGACAGCAGCTCGAAGGCGGTGCGGCGCTGGCCGTCCTTGCGCAGCGCCAGCCCGTGGCGCTCGGCTTCACTCGGGGTAAGGCTCAATGCCCGCGCCATCGCCCTTCCCGCTCGCAGCGCCGCCATCTTCGCCCGATGCCGGTTGGCCCGCTCGACTCCGACGCAGCCGAGCGCGATGCCCTTGTCGGTGAGGCGCTGGTCGGCATTGTCGGCCCGCAGCGTCAGCCGGTACTCGGCGCGCGAGGTGAACATGCGGTAGGGCTCGGTGACCCCGCGTGTCACCAAATCGTCGATCATCACCCCCAGATAGCCTTCGGCACGGTCGAACAGGATCGGCGCGCCGCTGCCGGCGCGCGCGGCGGCATTGAGCCCGGCCACCAGGCCCTGCGCCGCCGCCTCTTCATAACCGGTGGTGCCGTTGATCTGGCCGGCGAGAAATAGGCCCGGCACGCGCCTGGTCTCCAATGAGGGGCGCAGCTCACGGGGATCGACGTGGTCGTATTCGATCGCGTAGCCGGGCCGTATCAGGCGCGCATGCTCTAGCCCTGGAATGGAGGCGACCAGGGCAAGCTGCACGTCTTGCGGCAGTGAGGTCGAAATTCCGTTCGGGTAAACCGTCGTGTCGTCGAGCCCCTCGGGCTCCAGAAATATCTGATGCCCGTCGCGCTCGCCAAAGCGCACGATCTTGTCTTCGATCGAGGGGCAGTAACGCGGTCCTGTGCTCTTGATCTGCCCCGAATACATCGGCGAGCGATGCACGTTGGCGCGAATGATCTCGTGGGTCGCCGCCGTGGTCCGGGTGATGCCGCACTGGACCTGCGAGTTGGTGATGCCCTCGGTCAATGCCGAGAACGGCTCGGGCGGATCGTCGCCGGGCTGCATCGTAAGCGCCGCCCAGTCGATGCCTGTGCCGTCAAGCCGCGGCGGGGTGCCGGTCTTCAGACGGCCCAGGGCAAAGCCCAGCCGCTCCAGGGTGCGCGCCAGGCCGATGGCGGGCGCCTCCCCGGCTCGCCCGGCCGGAATTTGCCGCTCGCCAATATGAATGAGACCGCGCAGAAACGTGCCGGTGGTCAGCACCACCGCGCCCGCTGCGAAGATGCGGCCGTCGACGAGCCGCACGCCAGTCGCGCGACCGTCCTCGATGAGATCCTCCACCTCGCCCTCGATCACCCGCAGCCGCACCGTATGCCGGATCGCCTCCTGCATCGCCGCCGCATAGAGCCTGCGGTCGGCCTGGGCGCGCGGCCCGCGCACCGCCGGACCCTTGCGGCGGTTGAGCACGCGGAACTGAATGCCGCCGGCATCGGCCACCCGGCCCATGAGGCCATCGAGAGCGTCGATCTCGCGCACCAAGTGGCCCTTGCCCAATCCGCCGATCGAGGGATTGCAGGACATGGCCCCGACAGAAGCCAAGCGGTGCGTGACAAGGGCGGTGCGCGCGCCCATGCGCGCGGCCGCGGCCGCAGCCTCGCAGCCGGCGTGGCCGCCGCCAACCACGATCACATCGAAGCGGGCGTCCATCGCGCAATCTCACCTGTCCCAATGACACACAAATGGCCTCTGCGGCGCACCGCGAAAGACCGCAAACACAGATAGGCCCGAGACACGCCCTCCCTCCATCGCCGGCTGTGTTTCACGTGAAACACGCTTCTCGCGCCCCGCTCCGCTCGTTGATCAGGTTTGTCAATCTTTCATTTTCCGATGCAGAAGTCGCGGAAGATGACGTCCAAAATATCCTCGATGTCGACCCGCCCGGTAAGCCGGCCCAGCGCCCTGGCTGCGGCACGGAGGTCCTCGGCGATCAGCTCCTCGCCCGCAGCGTGATCCTGCGCCAAGGCGCGATCGAGCGCCGCGACTGTCTCCTGCAAGGCGCGGCGATGACGCGCCCGGGTGATCAACGCGGATTCCGTCGTAGCGAAATATGCCTTCGCGTAGCCGGCGAGCTCCGCGACAAGTCGGTCCATTCCGGAGCCGGTGCGAGCCGAGATGATGAATGTGCTCTTGCATGGCGATTGCTCGCTCGCAGGCGTGCGGTCCCCGATCAGATCGGCTTTGTTTCGCAGTGACCAAACCTCGGCTGCGAAGGCCTTGGCGCCGTCCTGCACGGCCGGTCCGGCCGCAACCGATGCGTCGGTGACCCAGAGCACAAGGTCGGCGGCAGCAGCACGGGCGCGAGCGCGACGTACCCCCTCCTGCTCGAGCGGATCGTCGCTCTCACGGATGCCGGCGGTGTCGAGCAGCGTCAGCGGATAACCGCCCAGATCGAGATGCACTTCGATGACGTCACGGGTCGTGCCCGGATGCGGGGAGACGATCGCCGCTTCGCGCCGCGCCAGGCGGTTGAGCAGGGTCGACTTGCCGGCATTGGGCGGGCCGGCGATGGCGACCACGAGCCCCTCGCGCAGGCGCTCGCCGCGGCCGCCGTCGGCGAGGCTCTCCGCAACCTCAGCGCGCAATGACTGCACAACCGCAAGCGCGGGCCCAATGAGGTCCTCGGGCACGTCCGCCTCGTCGGAAAAATCGATCCGCGCTTCAATCAGAGCCAGCGCCTCCGTCAAGCGCCGCCGCCAATCCTCCGCACGGTCGCCGATCAGGCCCTTCAGTTGGCGGAATGCGAGTCGCCGCTGCGACGCGGTCTCGGCCGCAATCAGGTCGGCGAGACCCTCCACCGCCGTGAGGTCGAGCCGCCCGTTCTCAAATGCGCGGCGCGTGAATTCGCCAGGCTCAGCCAAGCGACAACCATCGATTGTGGCCAACGCATCGAGGACGCCTGCAATGACCGCTTGTCCACCGTGCATCTGCAACTCAGCCGTGTCTTGGCCGGTCTCGCTGCGCGGACCCGGAAACCATAATGCCAATCCTTCGTCGAGGATCTCGCCGCTTCGCGGATCGCGCACGCGCGCGAGCGTCGCCCGGCGCGGCTGCGGCACACGGCCGATGAGGGCTTCGAGCGCCGCGCCAGCCTTCGGGCCGCTGATGCGCAGTACTGCAATCGCCGCCGGCGGGCGGCCGGAGGAGAGAGCGAAAATGGTGGAACGCGGCGTGGTCATCGGAACGGACGTCAGCGGCAGATACCTCCCACAAAGAACGCCGGCGGCGCGTGCGATGCAACGCCTTCAATTCTTCTAGCCTGCCGTCGGTCTGGCGCGCGTCGGCGTGCCAATCGCCCGCCATGACCCATCGGCGCGGCAACGATTATCCTCGACGCGCGCTTGCTCAATGCGAAATGATCGTAACCGTCCCACGGATTCGTCGCCGGGCGCCCGCGAGCCTTCGTCGACGGCCGAAATGGTTCCTGGCGCGCTACGGGCTGAGATCGACCCGGGGCGGGGCGAGCCGGGAAGGTGCGCTCTGCGTCCGGCGGCCGCGCCACCGGTGCAATCGCCTTGCCGACCGGTCACCGGCCCGCGCTCCTGCCCTATATAACAGCTGTCGACCGGCTCGAAGAGAATAGGCAATTGATGTCAACGCCGCACCAGAACCGCCTCGCCCACGAAAGCAGTCCTTACCTTCTGCAGCACCAGAGCAACCCTGTCGATTGGTGGGCCTGGGGGCCGGAAGCGCTCGCCGAGGCAAGGCGGACCAATAAGCCAATCCTGCTCTCGGTCGGTTATGCGGCGTGTCACTGGTGCCACGTCATGGCACACGAGAGCTTTGAGGACGACGAGACCGCGCGCCTGATGAACGACCTGTTCGTCAACATCAAGGTGGATCGCGAGGAACGGCCCGACCTCGACCAGATCTATATGGCGGCGCTGCACCACCTCGGCGAGCATGGCGGCTGGCCGCTGACCATGTTTCTGACGCCCGAGGGCGAGCCGATCTGGGGCGGCACCTATTTCCCGAAAACACCGCTTTACGGCAAACCCGCTTTTGTTGATGTGCTGCGCGAGATCGCTCGGATCTTCCGCGAGGAGCCGCAGAAAATCGAGCGCAACCGCGCCGCTCTCATGGCGCGCCTGGCGGCGGCAGCCCACCCCGCCGGCTCGGCCGTAATCGGCGCCGGCGAACTCGACAAGGCCGCGCGTCAGCTGCGCGAGCTGATCGATCCGGTCAACGGCGGCACGCGCGGCGCGCCGAAATTTCCGCAAGCCGCGTTGTTTGAACTGCTCTGGCGCGCCGGCCTGCGCACCGGCGAACCGCGTTATTTCGCGGCGGTGGAGATTACGCTCGACCACATCTGCGAAGGCGGCATCTACGACCACCTCGGCGGCGGCTTTTCTCGCTATTCGGTGGACGAGCGCTGGCTGGTGCCGCATTTTGAAAAAATGCTCTACGACAATGCGCAGCTGCTCGAGCTTTTGGCGATCGCGCATAGCCGTAGCGGCAAGGCGCTCTATCGGCAACGCGCGCGTGAGACGGTGGCGTGGCTCAAGCGCGAGATGACGATTTCGCAGGGCGCATTTTCTGCTTCGCTCGACGCCGATTCCGAGGGCGAAGAGGGCAAGTTTTACCTCTGGACCTACGACGAGGTGCTGCGCACTCTCGGCGTCGCGGACGGTGAGTTTTTTGCTCGGCACTACGACGTCACTCCGGCCGGTAACTTTGAACGCCGCACTATTCTCAACCGGCTCAAGCCGCTGCCGCGCAGCGAGGACGACGAGGCGCGGCTTGCGAGCTTGCGCGCAAAGCTGCTGTCCGTGCGCGATACGCGCGTGCGTCCCGGCCTCGACGACAAGGTGCTCGCCGACTGGAACGGACTGATGATAGCCGCGCTGGCCAATGCCAGCCTGATGCTCGAGGAGCCCTCATGGCTTGCGCTTGCGACCGGCGCGTTCGCTTTCATCGCCGGTGCGATGAGCAAGGGCGATCGGCTCGGCCATTCCTGGCGCCACGGCCAATTGAAATTTCCCGGTCTCGCATCCGATTTCGCCGCCATGATCCGCGCCGCGCTGGCGCTCTATGAGGCGACCGGCCAGCGCCAATACGTGGAACAGGCTCTCGCCTGGCAGCGTGCCCTCGATCGTGACTACGCCCGGGTCGAGACCGGCACTTACTATCTGGCCGCCGCTGATGCCGAAGGGCTTGTCGTGCGGCCCGCGGCGACGACCGACGAGGCGACACCCAACCACAACGCCGTCGCAGCCGCCAATCTCATCCGGCTCGCAATGCTTGCGGGCGACGAATCCTGGCGCGAGAAGGCCGATCGGCTGATCGCTGCCATCGCGCCGCAGGCGAGCGAGAACCTCTACATGCATATGGCGCTGCTCAATGCGGTCGACCTGCGGGTGCGCGGCGCCGAGATCGTGGTGACCGGGAATGATGCGCGCGCCGCAGCGCTCCTGCAAAGCGCGCGGAGAATACCGCCGCTCGACCGCATCGTCCTGCATGCGTCGTCAGCCGCGGCATTGCCGGCCGCACATCCGGCGCACGACAAGTTGCAAGCGGCGGGCGAAGCGGCGGCCTTTGTTTGTGTCGGCCAGACCTGCTCGCTGCCGGTGACCGACCCGGCCGGCCTCATTGGCGCCATGGATGCGGTGCGACATACTTGACGCGCTGTTTCCTTCAATGACGATTCGCTGTTAAGCAAGCGGGGCGGAGCCGAGCAACGGGAGATCAGAAATGCGATCCGCAGCGGTTGTGGCGGCCGCCCTCGCGGCCGTGGGCTTCACGGCAGTTTCGCCGAGAGCGGCGCAAGCACAGGAATATTGCGGCTATGCCGGTCGCCCCGGCGCCATCGTCGAATGCGGCTATTCGAGCGTAGAAGGCTGTGAAAAAGCCATCGGCAAGGGCGCGATGTGTTTCGTCAGTCCCTACGTCGCGCTCCGGGTGGGCCCGTTCGGCGTTACCAAGGTTGAGGGCTGACGCGCGTTTTTTAGATCCATGGCCTGGGCCTAGCCGGCAGCAGGACCGCGCACCCTGAGCCCGGCGCCGGACAAAAACTCTCCCCGGCGTATGCATCGGGTTACGCGTTAGGCTCGACGGTCCCGAAGGTCACGAGCTTGCGGTTCGTCGGCGATGCTCGTTGGACCGCGAACGCTCAATAAAGCGAGCCGACAAGGGGATCAGACCATAAAGGCCGCCGAATGGCCGGCCTGGCGCGCCCGCTGGGGGTCAGGTGTTCATCGAATCGAAGAATTCTTGGTTGTTCTTGGTGTTGCGCAGCTTGTCGAGCAGGAAGTCGATCGCATCCATGGTGCCCATCGGATTGAGGATGCGGCGGAGCACGTACATCTTCTTGAGCTGATCCGGCGGCACCAGAAGTTCCTCCTTGCGGGTGCCGGAGCGGGTAATGTCCATGGCCGGGAAGGTGCGCTTGTCCGCCACCTTGCGGTCGAGGATCAGCTCCGAATTGCCGGTGCCTTTGAATTCTTCGAAGATCACCTCGTCCATGCGGCTGCCGGTGTCGATCAACGCAGTGGCGATGATGGTTAGCGAGCCGCCTTCTTCGATGTTGCGCGCGGCCCCGAAGAACCGCTTCGGCCGCTGCAGGGCGTTGGCATCGACACCGCCGGTGAGCACCTTGCCGGACGACGGCACGACGGTGTTATAGGCGCGGCCGAGCCGGGTGATCGAATTGAGCAGGATCACCACATCGCGGCCGTGCTCAACCAGCCGCTTTGCCTTCTCGATCACCATCTCGGCCACTTGGACGTGGCGCACCGCCGGCTCGTCGAAGGTCGAGGAAATGACCTCGCCCTTGACCGACCGCTGCATGTCGGTGACTTCCTCCGGCCGCTCGTCGATTAGCAGCACGATCAGATAGCATTCCGGATGGTTGTGGGTGATCGAATGGGCGATGTTTTGCAACAGTACGGTCTTGCCGGTGCGCGGTGGCGAGACGATCAGCGCGCGCTGACCTTTGCCGACCGGGGCCACAATATCGATCACCCTGGCCGAGAGATCTTTTTTGGTCGGATCCTCGTATTCCATCTTCAGCCACTCGTCCGGATAGAGCGGCGTCAAATTGTCGAAATTGACCTTGTGGCGAGCCTTCTCGGGGTCCTCGAAATTGAGCGAGTTGACCTTGAGCAGGGCGAAGTAGCGCTCGCCTTCCTTCGGGCTGCGGATGTGGCCGTTGATGGTGTCGCCGGTGCGCAGCCCGAAGCGGCGGATTTGCGACGGTGAAACATAGATGTCGTCCGGCCCCGGCAGATAGTTCGCTTCTGGCGAACGCAAAAAACCAAAGCCGTCCGGCAACACTTCGACCACGCCTTCGCCGACGATGTCGGTCTCGCGCGCCGAGAGCTGCTTGAGGATGCCGAACATCAGCTCCTGTTTGCGCATGGTCGAGGCATTCTCGACCTGGAGCTCCTCGGCGAAAGACACGAGCTCAGCCGGGGTCTTCGCCTTGAGTTCCTGTAGTCTCATTTCCCGCATTGAATTGTCCTGTGGAGATGGTGCCCGCGGCGGGTGCGTCGCGGTGGTACTGACGGAAGAGGATCGCAGGTCGTGAGTTGCGAGGAGCTGCCCCGAACCCCGATGCATCGAAACGGCTTCAGCCTTCTGAAGCCATAGATGTAAGACTGCATCCGCCTACGTTCGGTGGGATGCCCCAAAGATAAGAAAAGACCACACTTCAGGCAAGGGCCGAAACGGACTTTGCACTGCCAACGCTTCGCGATCAGAACGGTTTCACCACCGCGAGGATCACGATACCGATCATGAGGATCGTGGGTACCTCATTGATGATCCTGTAGAATTTCTCCGAATGGCGGTTTCGCTCGGCGGCAAAGGCCTTGACCCAGCGTGCGAATAACCCATGCAAACCCGATAGTGCCACAACAAGCACAAGCTTGCCCTGCAGCCAGGACGAATCAAACCAGCCGCCGGTCCAGCCAAGCGTCAGACCCAACACCCAGGTCGCGATCATCGCGGGATTGATGATGGCGCGCAGGAGTTGGCGCTCCATGGCCTTGAATGTTTCCGACTGTAGCGAACCCTTCTCGGCCCGGCAATGATAGACGAACAGGCGGGGTAGATAGAGCATGCCGGCCATCCAGGCGATGACCGCAATGACGTGAAACGCCTTAACCCAGGGATAGAGCGCCGCCATCGATTCCGTGCACCTGAATACTCAGCGTTCCCCCGGAGCGCCGTGCACGCGGGCGACGAGCCGCGCCACGTGCGCAGTGGGTGTGTCGGGCAGCACCCCGTGGCCGAGATTAAAGATCAAAGGCCCCGAGCCGAAGTTTTCCAAGACCGCGTCCACGGCGCGGTCAAGAGCGTCGCCTCCGGCGACGAGCACAAGCGGGTCGAGATTGCCTTGAACCGGACGGTGCCTCTGGATCTGCTCGCGGGCGAATACCGGGTCAATCGCCCAGTCGAGGCCGACCGCATTGACTGGCACCGAGGTGATGTAACGCGCCAGGGCGGCCCCCGCCCCGCGCGGAAAACCGATCACTTTGGCGAACGGAAGCCGCTGCCGCAGCGCCGCGACCAGGCGAGCGCTAGGAGCAATGCACCATTTCTCGAACTCATCCGCCGGCAACACTCCCGCCCAGGTATCGAAAATCTGCACGGCATCGGCGCCGGCTTGCAGTTGACGGACGAGATAGCTCGCCGAAACCTCGACCAAAAGATCAATGAGGTCAGCAAAAGCTTGCGGATGCCGATAGGCAAAAAGCCGCGCCGGCGCCTGCTCCGCGGTCGCGCAGCCGGCTACCATATAGGTGGCCAACGTCCAGGGCGCTCCGCAAAAACCCAAGAGCGCCACGCCGGCCGGCAAGTCCTGCTTGACCCTGACAATAGTCTCGTAGATCGGTGCCAGCACCTCGTGATCGAGTTGCCGCCGCAGCCGGCTCAAACACGACGGGTCCGTGAGCGCATCGAGCCGTGGTCCTCCGCCGGTCTCGAATGTCACCCGCTGGCCGAGTGCATGCGGAACCACCAGAATATCGGAAAAGACGATCGCCGCGTCGAAGCCGAAACGGCGAATCGGCTGCAAAGTGATCTCAGCCGCCAGCTTCGGCGTAAAGCAAAGTTTTAAAAAGCTCTCGGCCTTTTGCCGAAGCGCCCGGTATTCCGGCAGGTACCGACCCGCCTGGCGCATCAGCCAGATTGGCGGAACGGTAAGCCGTTCGCCTGCCAATACCCGCAGAAGAGTTTTGCGTTCGGAAGCCCGGGACACACGCCGATCCTAAACCAAATCATATCTAAAGAGAGTCTGTTGTAGTTTGGAGCGTTGATTAGTCTCATACCTTGGTCATTACGCGCCATCCACGCCCTGCCCACATTTTCCCACACTTCGCGGCCGGGGAGTTCCACTATATGTGGACAAAATGTCTATGCTCTACGGTCACTTTGGTTCGGTCGCCGGAACTCTGTCCACATGTCCCCGCTGTGGTCGGTGTGGCTTGATCCACAATCCCGAAGGAAATCCGTGTGGATGTTTTTTGGGCCAAGATGGCTCGCGCGCTTGCGCGCGCGCCAAAGCCATGGCCTTCTCCCCAGCTGTCGACAGCTTATCCGCTTGACCCGATGATCGACTTCTTCTCACCGACCCATTGACCGACACATGGCGCAGCCGCCGGGCTACTTCCACCTGCATCTGATTTCGGACGCAACCGGTGAGACCTTGATCACGGTGGCACGGGCCGCCGCCGCCCAATACGTCAAGCTTATGCCGGTCGAGCATGTGCATCCGCTGGTGCGGACACAGAAGCAATTGGATCGGGTGCTGGTTGAGATCGAGGAAGCGCCGGGCATCGTGCTCTATACGCTGCTGGAGGAAAACCTCGTGGAGCGGCTGGAGACGAAATGCCGCGAGCTCGCCCTGCCCTGCCTCTCAATCCTCGGCCCGGTGCTCCATCTGTTCCAGGCGTATCTCGGAGCCGAGTCGACCCACAAGGTTGGCGCGCAGCATACGCTCAATGCCGAATATTTTCGGCGTATCGACGCGCTCAATTACACGATGCTGCACGATGACGGCCAACAGATGGAAGACCTTGAAGACGCCGATGTGGTTCTTGTCGGAGTGTCACGCACCTCGAAAACGCCGACCTCGATCTACCTTGCCAATCGCGGGGTGAAGACGGCGAACGTTCCGCTCGTGCCCGGCATGCCACTGCCGGCGCGGGTCGAAGCACTCCACCATCCCTTGATCGTCGGTCTCTACGCGACCCCTGAAAGAATCGTGCAGGTCCGTCAAAACCGGCTGCTGGGGCTGCGCGCCCATCGCGACGACGACCAGTACATCGATCGCACTGCCGTGGCGCAGGAGGTTGCTGCTTCGCGCCGCCTGTGCGCACGGCACAATTGGCCGCTCATCGATGTGACCAGGCGCTCGATCGAAGAGACCGCCGCCGCTGTGCTGGCACATCTTGGCGAACGGCGCCGGCGCAAGGCCTCTTAACCAATGCCGCTGTGGCTTGGCAGCAAACCGCTTGTGCTCGCCTCCGCAAGCCGGGTACGCCAATTGCTGCTCCGCAACGCCGGCATTGCACTCGAAGTGTGTCCCGCCGCAATCGACGAGCGGGCGGTAGAGGCCGCTTCACCGTCGCCTGATTCTGGTGCCGTCGCTGCTTTGCTGGCGCGCGAAAAGGCCGGTTTGGTGGAACGCAGTCATCCCGGACGGCTGGTCCTTGGCGGCGATCAGGTGCTTGCCTTTCGGTCGAGGCGCCTTACTAAACCGGTCGACCGAGCGGCCGCACGGGCGCAGCTCGTTGCCCTTCGTGGTCAAACTCACGAGCTTCATTCCGCGGTCGCATTGGTTCGTGACGGCGCAGTATTATTCGAACACGTCGACGTGGCGCGGCTGACCATGCGTTGGTTTTCCGAGCGGTTCCTCAACTCCTACCTCGACGTTGTAGGTAACGCGGTAACCGAGAGTGTCGGCGCCTACCAGTTGGAAGGGCCTGGCGTTCAGCTCTTCGAGCGGCTTGAAGGCGATTATTTCACGGTGCTTGGCTTGCCGCTGATGCCGGTCTTGGTGTTTCTGCGGCAGCAGCGATGCCTGCTGCCATGAGGTCCCGCAAAAGCCCGTCAAAGGGTGCGTCGCGTGCACGGCCTCGCGAGCGTCCTTTCGTGCTCTGCCTGACCGGCTCGGTGGCCATGGGCAAAACCACCGCTGCGCGGTTTTTCGCCGAGGCTGGCGTGCCGGTGCATGATTCGGATGCGGTCGTGCACGCGCTCTATGAAGCCGAGGCCGTCGCCGCCATCGAGCAGGCCTTCCCGGGCTCAACCGCGGACGGCAAGGTCGATCGCCGCAAGCTGGGCGCGATGGTGCTCGATGATCCTGCGGCTCTCGCCCGGCTCGAAGCCATCGTGCATCCGCTGGTGAGCGCCTCGCGCAACCGGTTCCTGGACGAGCACCGGGCCAGCGGCGTTGCGGTGGTCCTCTTCGACGTGCCGCTCCTGTTCGAGACCGGACTGGATGAGGACTGCGACGCTGTGGTCGTGGTCTCTGCGCCGCCCGAAGTTCAGCGCCGGCGCGCCATAGAGCGGCCGGGCATGACCGACGAGAAATTCACTGCACTTGTTGCCAAACAGACGCCGGACGCCGAAAAGCGGCGGCGCGCGGATTTTATCGTGGACAGTTCCGGGGATTTCGAGCACACGCGCGCGCAGGTGCACGACATTCTGCGCCGGGTGGCTAAGATGAGGCGGAGGTGATTCGCCAGCCTTGCGCGCTGGTGCGGCGGTTCCGGAGCAAGACGTGCGCGAAATCGTGCTCGATACCGAGACGACGGGCCTCGATCCATTGCAGGGCCATCGCCTGGTGGAAATCGGCTGTGTCGAGCTGGTCAATCGCATCCCCTCCGGGCAAAGCTTTCACGCCTATCTCTATCCGGAACGCAGCATGCCGGCGGAGGCCTTCGACATCCACGGCTTGACCGACGATTTCCTGAAGGACAAGCCGCTGTTCGCAGAGGTCGTCGACGATCTGCTTGCCTTTTTGGGCGACGCGCCGCTGGTCATTCACAACGCCATTTTCGACATCGGCTTTCTCAATGCCGAGCTGGAGCGCGTCGGCCGCCCGCTCATCGGCCGCGAACGGATGATCGACACGCTCTCGATTGCGCGCCGCAAACATGCCGGAGCCGCCAATCGCCTCGATGATCTCTGCGCGCGCTATGCAATCGAGGCGTCGCGGCGGGCCAAGCACGGCGCGCTACTCGATGCGGAGCTCTTGGGCGAGGTCTATGTGGAACTGATCGGCGCCCGCCAAGCGCAGCTCGTCCTGTCGCAGATCCCCGTGGTCACACGGCCGCTCGGCGAGCCGATCATCGTGCGTGAGCGGCCGGTCCCGCTCTTGCCCCGGGTCTCGGCCGACGATCGCGCCGCCCATCGCCAGTTCGTCGCGACCCTTGGAGACCACGCCATCTGGCGCGATTATCTCAGCTCGGATTGACCGGCTGCGAAGCCGGCGCCGGCGGCGCAGGCTGCGCCCCGGCCATGCGCTGCCGATACAGCGACACGAAGTCGATCGGATTGAGCAGGAGCTGGAAGCCGCCATTGCGCACGGACGTGGCAATGATTTCGCGTGCGAACGGGAACAACAGCCGTGGGCACTCGATCAGCACGAACGGCTGCAAGCTGTCTTGCGGCACATTGACGACGCGAAAGATGCCGGCGAAGACGAGTTCGAAACCGTACAGCAGCATGCCTTGGGATTCGGCCTTACCCTCGATCGCAAGCGTCACCTCAAAGTCGGTTTCGCTCAGCGGCGCGGCATCGACGCTCACCTGGATATTGATCGCGGGCTGTTGGGGCGAGGGCGTGAGCGAGCGCGGTGCATTGGGATTTTCGAACGACAGGTCCTTCACATACTGCGCGAGCACCGCAACCTGCGGCATTACCGGCTGGGGCTGCGGTCCGCCATTGTTGGTCGACATGGTGCTCTCCGGCCCGCGAGGTCGGGCATGGCGATTTCGCTAACACAGGGCCAGGCAGCGAACAACGGTGACGCGTCGCGCCTGCCCCGCGGGGACGATCGGACACGGCGCAAGAGCAGCGGATTTGCCCTTAAAACCGCATCAGCGAGACATTTTGCGCGCGGCTCGCACGAATAATTGCGGAGCTGCCGTATCGTTGGCCTTTCCACCGGCAATCGTCTAAGCTTCGACAGGCCCCCTGGAGGGTTCCCCGCCCATGCTTACATAACACGGGTGAACCGGCTTCCTTTCGCAGTTTTGCAGCTCCCCGCGGTGGAAGGCCGCACTGCGCAATGAGCAACGCCGAAAGACGCCGAAAGACACTGAACCGTGTTTGAAGACAACATCTACACCATTATCTTTCTGGCGCTCGCGGTGTTTATTTTCCTGCGGCTGCGCAGCGTTCTGGGCCGCCGCACCGGGCGCGAACGGCCACCCTATGATCCGTACTCGGCGCGCGACGCGGTCCGCAGCCCGGCCGCCGAGAAAGTGGTCACCTTGCCGGCGCGCCCGGCCGAAGCGGCCCCGCGGCCGGCCGGTGGCGCGCAACAGCCTTTGGCGGATCGCTGGAAGGACATTGCCGAGACCGGCTCGGCCGTCGCCTCAGGGCTCGATGCCATTCTGGCGGCCGATCCGAGCTTCGATGCCCAGCACTTTATCACCGGCGCCCGAACCGCTTACGAGATGACCGTGAGCGCTTTCGCGTCCGGCGACCGTCGGCAATTGCGTGGCCTATTGTCGCGCGAGGTCTATGACGGCTTCGAGGCTCATATCAGCCAGCGCGAGGGAGGCGGCGAGACTCTCGAGACGAAATTCGTCTCGCTCGATTCCTCGACCATCACGGCCGCCGAATTGCGGGGGCGCACGGCGCAGATCACAGTGCGTTTCGTCTCCAAGCTGATTTCCGCCACCCGCGACCGCAACGGTGCCATTATCGACGGCGATGCCGAACGGATTGCCGACGTCACCGATATCTGGACCTTTGCGCGCGATGTCACCTCCCGCGATCCCAACTGGAAAGTGGTAGCGACCGAAACCGGGTGATCCGCTATGCCACCCTGGGAGCGCTCGCCATGGAGCGACCTTTTCCGCTCGATTGCGCGCGAGATTGCGGCGGTACCGAGTCTCCAATCCGCACCGGCGGCGAGTCAGCTGGAACCGCGAAGCCGATGAGCCGCCGCCGTCAACTCAGCGAACAGGAAGAGGCGTTGTGGAGCGGCTTCGTGCGTTCGATCACGCCATTGCGCCGTTTGCAGCAAACCGCTTCCGGCGAGAAAACCCACCTGCCTCGGGCTGCCAAGAAGCCTCAGCCGCAGTCGCCGACATCGCCAGCGCCCAGGCCGCCGCCCACTCCGCCCCTGGCGCCGCTCGAAAGGCGGTTGAAGCAGCGCGTCGCCCGCGGCCGGGCGACGATCGATGCCCGCATCGATCTGCACGGTTTTACGCAAAACGAGGCCTATGCGGCGCTGCTGCGCTTTGTGCAGCGGTCGCAAGCCGAGGGCCACCGCATCGTGCTGGTGGTGACCGGCAAAGGTGCCGGCGGCGGATCGCATGATCGGGCCAGCGAACGTGGCGTGTTGCGGCGCCAGGTGCCGCTCTGGCTTGAACTGCCGGAGTTTCGTGCGCTCGTGGCCGGTTTTGACAATGCCCATGCGGGTCACGGCGGCGACGGCGCACTTTACGTGCGCTTGCGGCGGCCACGCTAGTCGATCTTAAGACCCGCGGATTTGATGATGGCGCTCCACTTCGCGGTATCTTGCTCGAGGAATTTTCCCAGCGCTTGCGGGCTGCTCGGGGTCACGTCGTAGGCGTTCTGTGAGAGTTTTTTGATGATCGTCTGGTCGCCCAGCGCCTTGACGATGCCGGCATTGACGTTGTCGACGATCTGCCGTGGCGTGTTGGCCGGGGCGAAAATGCCCTGCCACGATTCGACGGCGTAGCCGGGCACGGTCTCGCCGATGGCCGGTACGCTCGGGGCCGCCGGCGACCGTTTGTCGCCGCTCGAGCCAAGCACGCGCACCTGGCCGGAGCGGGAATAGGTCAACAACTCGCCGCTGCCGAAATAGCAATGAACCCGCCCGGGTATGAGGTCGATGAAGGCGGGCGCCGCGCCGCGATAGGGCGCGTGCGTCATCTCAATGTGCGTCATCTGCATGAACAGCACTTCGGCAAGATGCGGGCCGCTGCCGGTGCCGGGTGACGCCATGATCAGCTTGCCGGGATTTGCTTGCGCATAGGCGATGAACTCCGCCACGGTTTTCGCCGGCGAGGAATTGGGCACAAACATGAAGAAGGGAAATTTCGACACCAGCGAGACCGGCGTCAGATCTTTGGTCGGGCTATAGCTCAGCGCGCGATACAGCGCGCCGTTCGAGGCCAGCGATGACGTGCCGTAGAGCAGTGTGTAGCCGTCGGGCTCGGAGCGGGCGACAAATTCATTGCCGATATTGGTGCCGGCGCCGCTTTTATTGTCGACGACGACCTGCTGGCCCCAAATCTTCGAGAGCTGCTCGGCGACCAAGCGTGCATTGGTATCGGTCGGCCCGCCGGCCGCAATCGGCACCACCAGATGCACGGGCCGGCTGGGCCACGCGTCGGCGCGTGCCGTGCGGGCGAGCACGCTCGGTGCAAAAACTGATGCGGTGGAGATTGCGATGAAGCGGCGACGTGTCAGCATGGCCACACCCCCGTCTGGATCGCCGAAGTCTAGCCGCTAACGCCGATCCCCGCCAAGCGGCACGGATGCCTTCATGCTGGGCTCCGATGTCCCCGAAACTTGCGCAAGCTTTGCTGGATCCGTGCATTTACTGTGCCCTGGCACCACGGCGGCTGTAGTTTCCGGGACGACAAGGGCCGATCCCCTCATGATGCTGCAGACGCTTGCGCGTGACCGGGCCCGGGCCGCGTGCCCGAAACTTCCGCCAGAGCACAGCGGCACTGGCTGGTGGTATTTCATAAAATGAACCGGCTCAAATCGGCGTTCTTGGCGAGATCGCCGATATGCTTGTGCACATATTCGGCGTCGATCTTGACTGTCTCGCCGTTGCGATCGGGCGCCGCGAAGGACACTTCGTCAAGCACGCGCTCCATCACGGTTTGCAGGCGCCGCGCGCCGATATTCTCCACGCTCGAATTGACCGCCACGGCGACGTCGGCCACGGCGTCGATCGCATTCTCCTCAAACTCGAGCGTGACCCCTTCGGTCGCCATCAAGGCGATATACTGCTTAATCAGAGACGCTTCGGGCTCGGTGAGAATGCGGCGAATATCGTCGCGGGTGAGCGGCCTGAGCTCGACCCGGATGGGCAAGCGGCCCTGCAGCTCGGGCAGCAGGTCCGACGGCTTGGAAAGGTGAAACGCGCCGGAAGCGATGAAGAGAATGTGGTCGGTCTTCACCGAACCGTGCTTGGTGGCGACGGTGGTGCCCTCGATCAGCGGCAAGAGGTCGCGCTGCACGCCCTCGCGCGAGACGTCGGCGCCGACGCGGCCTTCGCGCGCGCAGATCTTGTCGATCTCGTCGAGAAACACGATGCCATTGTTTTCCACGGCCCTGATCGCTTCCTGCGTGAGCTGATCATTGTCCAAGAGCTTGTCGGATTCCTCGTTGATCAAAATCTCGTAGGAATCGCGCACCGTGACCCGGCGCGTCTTGGTGCGGCTGCCGCCGAGCTTGCCGAAAATATCGCCGATCGAGATAGCGCCCATTTGCGCGCCAGGCATGCCGGGAATATCGAACAACGGCAGGCCGCCGCCGGTTTGCACCTCGACCTCGATTTCTTTGTCGTCGAGTTCGCCGGCGCGCAGCTTTTTGCGGAAGGCATCCTTGGTCGATTGGCTGGCGTTGCCGCCGACCAGCGCATCGAGCACGCGCTCCTCCGCCGCCTGCTGGGCCCTCGCCTGCACGTCCTTGCGCTTGCGCTCGCGCGTCTGGGTGATCGCCACCTCGACGAGATCGCGCACGATCTGCTCGACGTCGCGGCCTACATAGCCGACCTCGGTGAACTTGGTCGCCTCGATTTTAAGAAATGGTGCGCCGGCGAGCTTGGCGAGACGGCGGGAGATTTCGGTCTTGCCGACGCCGGTTGGCCCGATCATCAGAATGTTCTTCGGCAGCACTTCCTCGCGCAGCCGCTCCTCGAGCTGCAGCCGGCGCCAGCGATTGCGCAAGGCGATCGCCACCGCGCGCTTGGCCTCGCCCTGGCCGACGATGAAGCGGTCGAGTTCGGAAACGATTTCGCGGGGAGAAAAGTCGTTCATGTGTTAGGGACCATGAGAAGTGCCGGACCATCGGGCATCTCGACCAGCCGGTCGGTTGCTAGGGGCATTTTCATAAGCGCGCGTCGCGCGGGCGTTCGGGTTTGGATCGGAGATCACTCGGCGCCTGTGATCCCTGCCGTCTGTTGCGAGGACGAACTGGCCCGGCCGCGCCGCGCAGATCGCCGCTGTCGCGCGCGAATTGCTGTTCGGGTTTGCCCAGCATTGGGGCAACGTGCGGATTGGCAACCCAGCGCCAGATCATCGGCAGGTCGCGCGCCGCGAGCGGTCTGAAATCATCTGCGCGGGATGGCATCGTCAGGCGCTCTTTAGAGTCTCGACCGTGACGCTGCGGTTGGTGTAGACGCAGATTTCGGCGGCGATGTCGAGGGAGCGGCGCACGATGGCTTCCGCGTCAAGCGGTCCGTCGGCCAGGGCGCGCGCCGCGGCGAGGGCAAAATTGCCGCCGGAGCCGATGCCAACGATCCCGGCCTCCGGCTCGAGCACGTCGCCAGTTCCGGTGAGCACGAGCGAGACCTCTCTGTCGGCGACGATCATCATGGCTTCGAGCCGCCGCAGGTAGCGGTCGGTGCGCCAGTCCTTGGCAAGCTCCACCGCCGCGCGCGTGAGCTGGCTGGGATATTGCTCGAGCTTGGCCTCCAGCCGCTCGAACAAAGTGAAGGCATCGGCGGTGGCGCCGGCAAAGCCGCCGATCACCTCGCCCCTGCCCAGCCGGCGCACCTTTTTGGCATTGGCCTTGATGATAGTTTGGCCGACCGAAACCTGGCCGTCACCGCCGACAGCCACCGCCCCGCCCTTGCGCACGGACAAGATGGTGGTGCCGTGCCAGGGCAGGGATTGCATCATTTCGGATGGTTGCACGGGACGGAGGGCCTTCATCCAAACTTTAATTCAACGCCCTGATCTAGGATTTGGCCAACCGCAATGCAAATGCAGCGACAACGGCGGCGCGGCCCGGCGCCATGGCGCACCCGGCCGCAGCCTGATAAAAGGCCGGCGGCGAAAGCCGCGGGAGCATGCCATGCGTAAGGCATCCATCAAGCGCACCACCAAGGAAACCGATGTTGAAGTCGCAGTCGATCTCGACGGCACCGGCGCCGCCACGATTACGACAGGCATCGGCTTTCTCGACCACATGCTCGATCTGTTGGCGCGGCATTCGCGCATCGACCTGAACATCAAGGCCAAGGGCGATCTGCACATCGATCAGCACCACACGACGGAAGACGTCGGCATTGCGCTCGGCCAGGCGGTCAAGCAGGCGCTCGGCGACATGAAAGGCATCACGCGCTATGCGGATGTCCACGTGCCGATGGATGAAGCGCTCACGCGTGTGGCGCTCGACATTTCCGGCCGCCCGTTCCTCCTCTTCAAGGTCAAATTCGGGCGCGCCAAAGTCGGCCCCTTCGATACCGAGCTCGTCCAGGAATGGTTTCAGGCCTTTGCGATGAATGCGGCGGTGACGCTGCACGTGGCGGCCCTTTATGGCAGCAATGACCATCACATCGCCGAATCCTGTTTCAAGGGCCTGGCGCGGGCGCTGCGCGCGGCGCTCGCCATTGACCCGCGCGCCGCCAACGAAGTGCCGTCGACCAAGGGCAGGCTCGGGGAATGATCTGTGGTCAATGTCAGCGCCCCGGCGCACGACCGTTGCTGACGTCTCTACATATATTGCAGGCCCGGCGATGACCGCCTGCCTGGCGGCGCGGGCGTGCCAGCGAGCGCAATAGCGAGAGGCCAGCCGAAGCTCGGCTGGATGAGAGGACATGGCAGTCTTTACGGTGCATGGGCCGCCGCTGCGGCCGGTCGATCCGGTGGCTGACCCCGAACGCATGGTATTCGTGCGCGACGGTTTTTCGTTCTGGGCCTTCCTGCTCACGCCACTTTGGATGCTGTGGCACCGGATGTGGCTGGTGCTCGTCGGCTATCTGGTCCTGGCCAGCGGGCTGCTGGCGGTTCTGCTTGGCTTAGGTGTTTCGTCAGCGGAGATCATCACCGCTGGCCTGCTCATCTCGCTCTTGCTTGGGCTCGAAGCGAGCACGCTGCGCCGTTTCACGCTGCGCCGCCGCGGCTTCAAGGAGCTCGGTCTGATCAGCGGCAGTGATCGCGAGGTCGCCGAGCGACGCTTCTTCGAAACCTGGCGGCGTGACGGCGCCTCAAGGCCGGCCGCAGGAAATGGCCCCGCCCCCACGGCGCTGCCCGCGCGGGGCGCGCAAACTCCGCCGGTTGTCGGGCTCTTTCCCGAACCGGGAGGACAAAAATGAGCGTGGCCATTGTCGATTACGGCTCCGGCAACCTGCACTCCGCCGCGAAAGCTTTTGAGCGCGCCGCCCGGCAGACCGAGTGCCGCCAGCCGATCGTCGTGACCAATGATCCCTCGGTGGTGGCGGACGCCGAGCGCATCGTTTTGCCCGGGGTGGGCGCTTTTGCGGATTGCCGCCGCGGGCTCGACGCCGTGCCCGGAATGGTCGCCGCGCTCGAGGAGGCGGTGCGCCGCAAGGGACGGCCGTTTTTCGGCATCTGCGTCGGGATGCAGCTTTTGGCCGAGCGCGGCCGGGAATACGAGGTCACCGAGGGATTGGGTTGGATCGCCGGCGAGGTCGAGCGCATCAGGCCGGCCGATCCGCGACTCGAAGATTCCGCACATGGGGTGGAACACGCTCGATGTCGTGCGGCCGCACCCGTTGCTCGACGGCCTCGCGCTTGGGCCGCAGGGCCGGCATGCCTACTTCGTGCACTCCTACCAGCTCAATCCCGCCCGGCGCGCCGATCTGATCGCCGAGGCCGAGTACGGTGGCGCGCTCACCACTATTGTCGGCCGCGACAATATCGTCGGCACCCAATTCCATCCGGAAAAGAGCCAAAAACTCGGCTTGGCGATGATCGCAAATTTTTTGCGGTGGAAACCGTGATCCTGTTTCCGGCCATCGATCTGAAGAACGGCGAGGCGGTGCGCCTCGAGCAAGGCGACCTGGCGCGCGCCACCTTGTTCAACCGCGATCCTGCGGCCCAGGCCAGGACTTTTGAGCAACGAGGCTTCGAGTACCTGCATATCGTTGATCTCGACGGCGCCTTCGCCGGCAGGCCGGTCAATGCCGCCGCGGTCGAGCGCATCCTTGCCGCCTGCAAAATCCCGGTGCAGCTCGGCGGCGGCATTCGCGACCGGGCAACCATTGAGGCGTGGCTCGAAAAGGGCGTAGCGCGCGTCATCATCGGCACCGCTGCGGTGCGCAATCCGCCGCTGGTGAAGGAGGCGGCGCGTGCTTATCCGGGCTGCGTCGCGGTCGGGCTTGACGCGCGCGACGGCAAGGTGGCGGTCGAGGGATGGGCGGTGACCTCCGAACTCTCCGCGCTCGACATCGCCAGGCGTTTCGAGGACGCCGGCGTCGCCGCCATCATCTACACTGACGTCGACCGCGACGGACTGCTCAGGGGTCTTAATCTCGACGCCACGATCGCGCTTGCCGATACGGTCTGCATCCCGGTGATCGCCTCCGGCGGCTTTGCCTCGCTTGATGACGTGCGCGCCCTGCTCGCGCCGCAGGCAAAGAAACTCGCGGGCGCTATCGTAGGCCGCGCCCTCTATGACGGCCGGCTCGATGCGGCTGCCGCCCTGAAACTGGTACACGGGGCGCGGGCGGCCTGATCGATGTTCAAGGTCCGCGTCATTCCCTGCCTCGACGTCAAGGACGGCCGCGTCGTCAAGGGCGTCAATTTCGTCGACCTGCGCGACGCCGGCGACCCGGTTGAGGCGGCGATCGCCTATGACGAGGCCGGCGCCGACGAACTCACCTTCCTTGACATCACGGCGAGCCACGAAAACCGTGGCATCATGCTCGACGTGGTGCGGCGCACGGCGGAAGCCTGTTTCATGCCGCTTACGGTCGGCGGCGGCGTGCGCACGATCGACGACATCCGCGCGTTGCTCAGCTCCGGTGCGGACAAGGTTTCGATCAATACCGCCGCCGTAGCGCGGCGAGCCTTCGTCAGGGAGGCGGCGGAAAAATTCGGCGACCAGTGCATCGTGGTGGCGATCGACGCCAAGAAAGTGTCGAACGGCGGCGAGCCCGACCGGTGGGAGATCTTTACCCACGGCGGCCGCAAACCCACCGGGATCGATGCGTTGGCCTATGCGCAGGAAGTGGTCGGGCTCGGCGCCGGCGAGATTCTGCTCACCTCGATGGATCGCGACGGCACGCGGCAGGGTTTTGACATTGCGCTCACCCGCACGATCGCCGACGGCGTTTGCGTTCCGGTCATCGCCTCGGGTGGGGTCGGCAATCTCGACCACCTGGTCGCGGGCATCCGCGACGGCCATGCCAGCGCCGTGCTCGCGGCCTCGATCTTCCATTTTGGTGAGTATTCGGTGCGCGAGGCAAAACACTATATGGCGCGCGCCAGGCTGCCGATGCGGCTCGATCCCTGATCGCCCTCTCCCCGCGGGACGAGCGAGGTGATAAGGAACTTTCATGTCGACCTTTACGCTTCATGATTTGGAGAAACGGGTCCAGCAGCGTGCACAGGCGAGCGCGGAAGTGTCCTATACGCGCAAGCTACTCGACCGCGGTAAAGTCCATTGCGCCAAGAAACTGGGCGAGGAAGCGGTCGAGGCTGCCATTGCGGCAATTGCCGAGGATCGCCAGCGCATCGTCGCGGAAGCTGCCGACGTGCTCTATCATCTTTTGGTCGTACTTCACGTGAGCGGCATCAGCCTCGATGAGGTCGAAGCCGAACTCGGCACGCGCACGCGGCAGTCCGGGCTCGACGAGAAGGCCGCGCGCAACGGCGGCGACTAAGGATCATCCGCATGGAGCTGCGCACCGAAGAGGACGTCTCGCCTTATCGGGTTTTTTCCCGTGCCGAATGGGCCACGCGGCGCGCCGATACACCGATGACGCTGGCGCCCACGGAGATTGCCCGTCTGCGCTCGCTGCATGACCGGCTCGATATGTCGGAGGTCGAGGAGATCTATCTGCCGCTGTCGCGGCTGCTGTCGTTCTACGTGGCTGCGACCCAGCGCCTGTTCCATGCCCAGCAGGCCTTCCTCGGCACCGAGGACGCCAAGATGCCCTACATCATCGCCGTCGGCGGCTCGGTGGCCGTGGGCAAGTCGACCACTGCGCGCGTGCTGCAGGCCCTGCTCGCGCGCTGGCCCAACGTGCCCAAAGTCGATCTCATCACCACCGATGGCTTCCTGTTTCCCAATGCCGTGCTCGAGCGCGAAGGACTGATGGATCGCAAGGGCTTCCCGGAAAGTTACGATCTTCCGGCGCTGCTGCGTTTTCTCTCTGACATCAAGGCCGGCCGCCGCCCGGTGCGCGCGCCGGTCTATTCGCATCTCGTCTATGACGTCATTCCCAACGAATGGATCGAGATCGACCGCCCCGACATCCTCATTGTCGAGGGGCTCAATGTGCTGCAGGCCGGCCGGCTGCCGCGGGACGGCAAGGCGATTCCCTTCGTCTCGGATTTCTTCGATTTCTCAGTTTATCTCGATGCCGAGGAAGACGTGCTGGAGGCATGGTACGCCAATCGTTTTCTGACGCTGCGGGGGACGGCGTTCGCCGATCCGAAATCGTATTTTCATCGTTACGCCAACCTCTCCGACACCGAAGCGGTGGCCACGGCAACCTCGATCTGGACCCGGATCAACCTCGTCAATCTGCGCGAAAATATTCTGCCAACGCGGCCACGCGCCGATCTGATCCTCAAGAAAGGCGAAACGCACCAGGTCGAGGAAGTGGCGCTGCGGCGGTTGTGAGAGCAGCCGCTGGCAATGGAACGAACGGCCGGTGATCTGCTTCATCCCGTTCGGCGGCATGCTGGCCAAGGCGGGGTTGGCACGCGATGCGGAGAAAGGCCCGCTCGCATCGGTTGATCGACCTTCGCAGGCATTTGGCCTATGAACCTTGCGGATCCCTTGCATTTGCGAAGCGCGATTGGAGCGAAGCTCGCGGGTTTGTTAACATATTGAGAGCTATCGCGCGGGCCTTGGCCCGTTGCGCGTGGAGATAATCGTATGGACAAAGCGACGAACAACGAGAACGCGCAGCGATCGGCTGGGGCGACCGGGCTCGAGCGGCCGTCGCGCGCCGAAGCGGAAGCGGCGGTACGAACGCTGATCCGCTGGGCCGGAGATGACCCCGACCGCGAAGGGCTGCGTGCCACACCGGCGCGGGTCGTACGCGCCTATGAGGAATGGTTCGCCGGCTATGCCGAGGAGCCGCGCGAATATCTCCAGCGCACATTCGAGGAGACCGGCGGCTACGACGAAGTGGTGGTGTTGCGCGACATCCGCTTCGAATCGCATTGCGAACATCATATCGCGCCGATCATCGGGCGCGTTCATATCGGCTATCTGCCGCGCAACCGCGTGGTCGGCATCTCCAAGCTGGCGCGACTGGTCGAGGTCTACGCCCGGCGTCTGCAAATCCAGGAGAAGCTGACTGCCGAGATCGCCTCCTGTCTCGATGGCGTGCTCAATCCACACGGCGTCGCTGTGGTCGCCGAGGCGACGCACCAATGCATGACCACGCGGGGCGTGCATAAGACCGGCGTCAGCATGGTAACCAGCCGCATGCTCGGCGTGTTCCGCGACCATGCCGAGACACGACAGGAATTTTTGACGGCAATCGGCATGCGCGGTGCGATCCACCTGGCCAATGGAAGCGGGTGATGCGGTGCTTCGCCGATCGGCCCATGCCCCTGTCGTCGAGCGGACAAAGCTGCCCGGCCGCAAGAATAGCAGCTGCCGAGCAGCAAAATAACCGCTGGTCGGCTTGACTTGGTTCCCGCAGAGGTGGACCGCGCCAGCCCGCGGGTTTGATCTGACAAGATGTCTTCGACGTCGCGCTCGCCGGTGAGCACGACGTGCCCGCCATCGGCTAGGGTTCGATCTGTTTTGAATTCCTCTCGCTAGCGGCATCGGGCGCCGCCACGGCCGCGAGCAGATCGTCGACGATGCCATGGAATTTCTCCCATGGTGCTTCACGATCGCTTTGATTGCGCACGATGATCGAATTGCCGGCATAGAATTTTTCGTAGAGCATGTGTCGGCCGGCGAATTCCGAGCCGATCAGGTCCCAGACCAGCTTGTAGAGCTTATAGCGCGCAGTGGCCGGCATGCTTGCCGTGCGCCACCAGCGCTCGAAGCGCTCCGTAAGCTGCGGCGCGGCGAAAAGATCGAGGCTTGCCGGCATTTGCAGCGGCGCGGCACCGGCCAGCGTGCGCAGCGTGTCGATGATCTCGGTGTGGTGCTCCTGGCACCAGTTGAGCGCCGGGTAGACCATGCGCCGGTTCGGCGTGACGTAACCGTCGGGCCAAGGTTCGCAGGCCTCGATCTGGCCGCTGACGAGTCCCGCAATCGTGGCTTCCAGCGCGGCGAGGCGGCCCAGCGTCTCGCGCACCGCCGGCACCTTGTCGAGGCCGTTGGCCTGACACATGCGGCTCGCCAACCCGACGATGAGCCCCATCTTCGCCCAGAAGCGGATATTGGACTGCTGGTTCTGATAAACGTTCGCGGGCGTCTCGATATAAATGCGGCGCGACCACGCGCCGTTATTGTGCAAAAACACCCGCTCCCAGGGAATCTTCACCCGGTCGCACACCAGCACTGCGTCGTTCTCGTCGAAGCGGGCGCTGAGCGGATAATCGGCCTGCGTGCGCGCGTGCCGTTCGTACGGTTCGCGCGCCCAAAACGACACGCCCGGCGCGTTGTTGGGAATCGCGGCGGTGATGCTCTCGCTTCTGCGCGCCTCGTCGATCGCGGTGAGATTGCCAATATAGACCTCGTCGCCGAAGATCGCGCCGGTGGCGAGCATTTTCATGCCGGAAACGATGACGCCGGAATCGTCCTCGTCGATCACCTGCAGGGTCGGATCGTCGCGCACCGCGCCGGTATAAATTTCGCGGTCGCGGATGCCGGACGGCGGAGTGACCGCGAACGACAGATAGAGATCGTTTCGTCGCGCGTAATCGCAGAAGCGCAACAGATTGCCGCCAAAGCCAGGATGCAGTTGGTCGAGCAGCTCCGGCCGCATCGCAAGGCCGGTAACGAGACCGGCGACGTGATCAGGCGAGCGGCCAATCAGGCCATAGGTGGCCTCCGCAATCGCCCGCATCGCGCCCATGCGACGCCGAAGATCCTCGCGCGTGCGGCAGCGCAGCCATTGCAGGCCGATCCGCTCACCGTTCTCCTCGAAGCTAAACAGGTCGCGCTTTGCCGGATCGGCCTTTAGATCGTAGAGCGCCGCAATGGTGCGCGCGGCATTGCGGAACGCCGGATGCACGGTGACGTCGTCGACCCGCTCGGCGCCGATATAGACGACTCGGCCGTCGCGCATGCGTTCTAATCGTTCGCTGCCGGTCGCGAGCATGAAAATTCTCCCTTTCAATCATCGCAGCTCCGAGAAACGGAGTGTGGCCGCCTGATTGACAATTGCAAATGCACCGATAATTGCGCATCGAGCGCGACGGCCGCCCGAAACACTCGATCAGGCCGGTCGCAGCGCCGCGGAGGCGGTGACACTGTCGGTCGGGGACGCGCGCGACGATGGCTCAGAAAATTCCTAAGCCGCAGTGCGCAAAAAACTGCAGCCAAAGCCTATCGGCCTGCGCGCTTTTGCTCGATCTTATCCCAGATCAAAGCCGCGATATCAGGGCCACCGAAATTCTGCACCGCCCGGATGCCCGTCGGCGAGGTGACATTGATCTCAGTCAAGAAGCCGCCGATCACGTCGATACCGACAAAGAGCAGGCCGCGTTGGCGCAGCGCCGGCCCCAGCCGTTCGCAGATGTGCCGCTCTCGCTTGGTGAGATCGGTCGACGCCGGGGTGCCACCGCGCACCATGTTGGAGCGCAAATCGTCGGGCGCCGGCACACGATTGATGGCGCCGGCGAACTCGCCGTCGACCAGAATAATGCGCTTGTCCCCGTCCCTGACCGCGGGCAGGAATTTCTGCACCACCCAGGGCTCGCGGAACAAGCTGGCAAACAGATCGTAGAGCGAAGCGAAATTGAGATCGTCGGCCGAGAGCCGAAACACGGCCTGGCCGCCGAGCCCATAGAGCGGCTTCATGACGATGTCGCGGTGCTCGGAGCGGAACGCCTTGATGGCCTCGAGGTCGCGCGTGACCAAAGTCGGCGGCATCAGATCGGGAAATTCGGTGACGAAGATTTTTTCCGGCGCATTGCGGACGTGGCTGGGATCGTTGACCACCAGGGTTCGCGGATGCACGCGGTCGAGCATGTGCGTGCTCGAGATATAGGCGAGATCGAATGGCGGATCCTGCCGCAGCAGCACCACGTCGAAGGAGGCGAGGTCGACGTGGTGCGGCTCGCCCAACGTAAAGTGGTCGCCGACCTGGTCACGGACCACGAGCGGCTGCACGGCGGCGGAGACTTTGCCGTCGCGCAGCACGAGTTGATCGGGTGTGTAATAGGACAGTCCGTAGGCGCGGTTTTGCGCCTCCAGGAGCAGCGCGAACGTCGAATCACCGCGGATGTTGATCCGTTCGATCGGGTCCATTTGGACGGCGACGTTCAGGCGCATGGAAGATCGGAGCTAAACGAGAGCGTGGATCGGAACACAGGCGGTCAGGTCTACGCAATTTTCGCGCCCGGGGCTACCGGGCTGCGCGGGCAAGCGACATTCTGCGAGCGTTCGCTCCCCGGCTGGCGATCGAATTGCTCCCCGCGACCTCGACGGAGACGACGCGCTCGCTGCGGCGCGCCGCGCTAAAACGGCGCCTGCCAGCGCCGCGATGAGCAACAAGCATCACGGCTTCCGGAGGAGGGCGGAACGCCGCCACACGCTACACGGGCGCGCTTGCGGTTTGACCGCGCGCGCCTTCGATCGATCAGCGCGGCTCGCCATGGCTTTTGCCCTTGTCCTCGGCGGCCGTCTGCCTGGCGAGTGCGAGCGCCCGCTGATAGACGTCGCGGCGCGGCAAGCCGGTCGCCGCAGAGATCTCGGCAACCGCGTCTTTCAGCGATGCGCGCGCGAGCGCGTCTCGCAGCAGTCTGTCGGCGTCTTCGGGGCTTGGCCGTTCCTCCTCGAGCGGCGGGGCGATCACGATGGCGATTTCGCCGCGGGCTTCGACCGCGGCATAGCGCTGCGCCAGCATCGCCAAATCGCCGCGGCGAATGTCCTCGTGCAGCTTGGTAAGCTCGCGGCAGATCGCCGCCTCGCGCTGGCCGAGCTCAGCGGCAAGATCGGCGAGCGCAGCGGCAAGCCGCGGCCCGGTTTCGTAGAGCACGAGGGTCGCCGGGATGCGCGCCAGCTCGCTTATGCGCGCGCGTCTTGCAGCCCGCTTGGGTGGCAGAAAGCCGGCGAAGAAAAACTGATCGGTCGGCAGGCCGGCAACGGTCAGGGCTGCGAGCAATGCCGAGGGCCCGGGCAGCGCGGTCACCGGATGCCCAGCTGCAAGCGCGGCGCGCACGAGCTTAAATCCGGGATCGGAGACGAGCGGCGTGCCGGCGTCGCAGACCAGCGCCAAGGCGGCGCCTTGCCCGAGCCGGCGCAACAGCGCCGGCCGCGCCGCGGCAGCGTTATGGTCATGATAGGGCGTCAGCGGCGTACCGATGCCATAACGGTCGAGGAGCTTGCGTGTGATCCGCGTATCCTCACAGGCGATCAGATCGGCGCCGGCCAAAGCGTGCAGCGCCCGCAGCGTGATGTCGCCGAGATTGCCGATCGGGGTGGCGACGATATGGAGCCCGCCAGAAAGCTGCCCCGCCTCGAGCGCCGTGCCGGCGATCACGTAACGGCGTCCCGCGGGCGGCTGCGAAGGGTTCGGTTCAGGCGGGCGCATGGCCTGCAACTTTAAGGTCTTGCCGCCGCGACGTCACGGCGCTGCCCAGGTTCCATTCGGCAAATCTATTTCGCCCCTAATAAGACGAATTGCTATGCCTATGCCAGCGGACCGGCAGAGGCGAGGGGAACTGCGATGGCTGCGGAATTGCAGGTGCGAGCGACCGCGGCAAAGCTGTCGCGGCGGCGCTCACTCGCGTTGCTGGGCGCCACGGCCACGTGCCTTACCGGGTGCTCTGGCAGTTCGGTCTTCTCGGACTCAAAGTTGCTCTCGAGCAGCCCGCCGCCCGCCGCGTCCGGATCGCCCCAGGCGACGATTGGAACCGGTGACGTCAAGATCGGCCTCATTCTGCCGCTATCGGCCGGCGACAATGCGGGATTGGCCGGCCAAGCCATGCGCAATGCCGCGGACATGGCGGTGGCCGAATTCAGTCATCCTAACATCCAGATCATGGTCGAGGACGATGCCGGCAATCCCGACGTCGCCCGCGGCGCGGCCCAGCAGGCGCTCAGCCAGGGTGCCCAGATTATTCTCGGTCCTTTATTTGCGCAGTCGGTCAATGCTGTCGGGCAGGTGACGCGGCCGGCCAATATTCCGGTCATCGCCTTTTCGACCGACACCAGCGTCGCCTCGCCCGGCGTTTATCTGCTGAGCTTTTTGCCTGAATCGGACGTCGAGCGCATCGTCCAGTATACGGCCTCGACCGGCAAGCGGTCGTTTGCTGCGCTAACGCCGCAAAATCCCTATGGCACGGTGGTCGAGGCTGCGTTTCGGCAGGACGTCACCCGCCATGGCGGGCGGATTGTCGCGTTCGAGCACTACCCGCACGACGAGGCTGGGATGGCCAACCCGATCAGGGCGGTCGCCCAATCGGCCAGCCACGCCGATGCGCTATTCATTCCCGACGGCGCTGACGTCGTTCCGAACGTCGCGCACGCGTTGGTCGCCGGGGGCATGAACACCAAGCGCGTCCAACTGCTCGGCACTGGGCTGTGGGACGACCCGCGCATCTTTTCCGCGCCGGACCTGGTCGGCGGCTGGTATGCGGCTCCCGATGGCAACGGCTACCGCTCTTTCTCCGGGCGCTATCGCAAGCGCTATGGGCAGGACCCGGTGCGCACCGCGACGCTCGCCTATGATGCGGTGGCCCTGGTCGCGGCTCTGGTGAAAACGCGCTCGGACCCGCAGCAGCGGTTCTCCGCGCACACCTTGACCAATCCGTCCGGCTTCAGCGGCATCGACGGTCTGTTCCGTTTCATGCCCGACGGCACCAGCCAGCGCGGGCTCGCCGTCCTGCGTGTGACGGCCTCTGGGCCGCAGGTCGTTTCACCTGCGCCGCGAAACTTCGGCGGATCCGGGATGTGAGCGGCGAGCGTACATCACGGAATTGATGGCAGAAAGAGCCGCTTGCCAGAAGCCGCGTAGCGGCTTGACGTGGCAGTGTTTCATGCCGCCAGGTCCGCCACCACCGCATCGAGCACCGGAAAGCCGGGCAATGTGACGCGCAAGCGGCCCGCGGAAGTGATTTCGAGGAGGTCGTGCTCCCGTAATGCTGCGACACGTTGGGCATCGAGCGGCCGCCCGGCGAGCGCGGCGTAGCGCGCTGGATCGATGCCCTCCGTGAGCCGCAGCCCCATCAATAAAAATTCGTCGGCTGTTTCCTCGCGGGTGAGCACCTCGTCGGTGATCACGCCGTGGCCGTGCCCCTCGACGCGCATGAGCCACGCTTCGGGACGTTTCTCCGTAGCTGTGGCATGACGCGCGCCAGCGATATCGAGCCGCCCGTGGCCGCCCGGCCCAATACCGGCGTATTCGTGGGCGCGCCAATAGATCAGATTGTGCCGGCATTCGCCGCCGGACCGGGCGTGATTGGAGATTTCATAGGCCGGCAAGCCGTGCGCGGTGCAAATCTCCTGCGTCGTATCGTAGAGCGCGCGGGCGAGCTCGTCGGTGGGCGTGTTGAGCTTACCGGCAGCGTGCAGCGCGGCGAACGGCGTGTCCGGCTCGATGGTGAGCTGATAGAGCGACAAATGCTCGCCTGCCTCGGCGAGCGCGCGTGTAAGCTCGCTCGCCCATTCGTGCGTCGTTTGTCCCGGCCGCGCGTAAATGAGATCGAACGAGAAGCGCTCGAACGTCCCGCGCGCCACGCCTAGCGCATCGAGCGCCTCGCGCGCCGAGTGCAGCCGCCCCAATTGGGCCAGCACCCGGTCATCAAGCGCCTGCACCCCCAGCGAGACGCGGTTGACGCCAGCTAAGCGGTAGCCGCGAAAGCGCGCCGCTTCGACACTGGTGGGATTGGCTTCGAGCGTGACCTCGACATCGGCCGCCACGGTCCAGTGCCGCGCGATCGCGTCGAGCACGGCCGCGGTCGTCTGCGGCTGCATCAGCGACGGCGTACCCCCGCCGAAGAAGATCGAGGATACCGTGCGTCCCGGCACGCGCGCCGCAGTGGCCGCGATTTCCGTGGCAAAGGCGCCGGCGAAACGTGGCTCATCGATGCCGCCGTGGCGCACATGGCTGTTGAAGTCGCAATAGGGGCATTTCGATAAGCAAAACGGCCAATGGATGTAAACGCCGAATTTTTGCTCGTGCGCTCCCGCATGAATAGGCCTTTTCCCTTCCCCGCTTGCCGGGCAGGATAAGGAGGGGCCCGGCGGCCCTGGAGCTGGCGCGGCAGGCGTGGGCACGCCCATTTCAGGATCACTCGGCAATTGATCCACCTGCGCCGGCATCGAGGGACCTTTAGTTCCCAAGGCACGCCTCCGCGAGTTTGCGGAAGGCCCGCGCGCGATGCGATAGACCTCTCGCAGGGTGCTCAGCAAAACTGCTCGCCGGTTTTGCCTCCGATTGCGCTTTTTCGTTCGGCGCGGGCTCCGCGCGAACGGGGGCAGGCCCCTCACCCTGGTCGCGCGCCGGCGCCGGGAGTCCGTGCTTTTCCTCGCTGTCCATTTCGCCGAAGGTGCGCGTGTGGCCGTCCGGCAAAAACATCGGATCGTAGCCAAAGCCCTTCTCGCCGCGCGGCGGCCAGACCAACGTGCCGTGGACGCGGGCTTCGAATTCTTCCACGTGGCCATCCGGCCAGGCGACGCATAGCGCGCAGACGAAATGCGCCTTGCGGCGCTCGGGTGTCTTGGCGCCGCGCGCACGCAACTTGTCTTCAATGCTTGCCATAGCGCGGCCGAAATTCCGCTCGGCGCCGGCCCAGCGCGCCGAATAAATGCCCGGCGCGCCGGCGAGCGCATCCACTGCAAGCCCGGAATCATCGGCAAAAGCCGGCAGGCCGGCGGCAAGACAAGCCGCCTGGGCCTTGATGCGCGCGTTCTCGCCAAAAATTTTTCCGGTTTCCGGCGGTTCCGGCAGGCTTAACTCTGCTGCCGAGAGGGTCTCGACCCCATAGGGGGCAAGCAGCTCGCGCATTTCGGCAAGCTTGCCGGAATTATGGGTGGCGATCACGACACGGCCGGCAAGCCGACGATGGGCGTTGGATGACGAATCTCGCGTCAAAGAACCGTCACCGGTTGCAACGCCCAGGACCCGGCGTTTGCCGCCGCTGTCATCCGGCATCTGTCATCCATTCACAACACCGCCATCTTCTGCAGGTCGATCAGCTTGGCGACGCCCTTGCGGGCAAGCGCGAGCAGCATTGTCAATTGCTCCTCGGAAAACGGAACCTTTTCGGCCGTGGCCTGCACCTCAACAATATTGCCGGAGCCGGTGAGCACGAAATTCGCGTCGGTCTCCGCTTGCGAGTTTTCGGTGTAGTCGAGATCGAGCACCGCCACGCCCGCGCACACGCCGCAGGAGATGGCCGCAATATGGTCGCGCAAGACCTCCATCTCCACCATCTCGCGCGTCTTCATCCAGGCGAGGCAGTCATAGAGCGCAATCCAAGCCCCGGTAATTGAGGCCGTGCGCGTGCCGCCATCGGCCTGGATGACGTCGCAGTCGACGGTGATTTGCCGCTCGCCGAGGGCTTTGAGATCGACCACCGAACGCAGGCTGCGGCCAATCAGCCGCTGGATTTCCACGGTGCGTCCGGTCTGCTTGCCGGCGGAGGCCTCGCGCCGCGTGCGCTCGAGTGTGGCGCGCGGCAGCATGCCGTATTCGGCGGTAATCCAGCCGCGCCCCTGGCCCTTGAGCCAGGGCGGCAGCCGGTCCTCCAGCGTGGCCGTGACCAGCACCTGGGTGTCGCCGAATTTCACGAAGCAGGAGCCTTCGGCGAATTTCACCACCCCCCGCTCCAGCGAAACAGGGCGCAGTTCGTCGGGCTGTCGGCGGCTTGGCCGCATGCTTGGCTCCTTGCTTGGCCCTCCTCGGGGCAGGGAGTTGGGGCGCACGCTTTTAGGCGGTCAGACATGGGTGCCACAAGGGGAGGCGTAGGCCACTATATTTCGCGATCCGCGCCGACTGATCTTTCACCCGCGGCTCCAGCAGCCGATTGCAGTGGTCCGCGCTTGCCGCTGCCCTTCCTGACGGCGCTGTGCGAACAAGCGAGCGTGCCTCAAATCTTGATCCCGCCTGCGCCGGCGCAGCTGCGCAAACCTCATTGGGCAAACGCGCTGCTCGGGGCCCCAGTCCCGAGGCGGGGCGCAAACCCGTGCAGCGTTTGCGTTCATGGGGCGCAACCCCGACTTCAGAGCCGTAAGCTCATGAACGCCTCGGCCCCCTTATTGCACGTCGTTTCAGCGGCCCTCTTCAGCGCGCATGCTGGACTCAGCGCCCGGCGGGCGGCACAATCGGGAGGCTGTGAGGGCGCCAAAAGTATGGGACCGGGGGTTCGTGAGAAGCCGCGGATGCTTCTGCTACAGGCAGGGCGAGGCATTGCCGCGAACGTCGTAGTTCTATCTCACCTGTACATCGTCGAGCAAAAATACTTCACCGCGCCGATGATGCCTGGCGTTAGTCAGCTCGGCATTGCCGGCGTCGATTTCTTTTTTGTTCTCTCCGGCTTCATCATGGCAGCGGTCGCTGGGCGGCAGGCCACCGCGGGGCGTTTCCTGTGGCAGCGGGCCACACGGATTTATCCGAGCTACTGGGCCGTGACCCTCATCGTCCTCATCGTCGCGAGTGTGCGGGCGGACATGGTCAATGCCTCGGTGCACGGCGAGATTTCGCTCTGGCGCTCGTTCGCACTGTTCCCTTCCGACTCGGTACCGCTCTTGGCGGTAGGCTGGACGCTCGTCTACGAAGTTTATTTCTACGTCGTCTTCGCGGGCATTCTGGCTCTTAGAATTTCGCTCGGAAGCGGGTTGGCTGCCTGGGTAGCCTGCTATGCTGCTCTGTGGGCGTTTATGCCGACGCAGATGCAGGCCTATCCGGTCGTGCACCTCGCGACCGATCCACTGAACTTGGAATTTATTGCTGGCGCTGCGATCGGCCTCGCATGGACTCGGGTTCGATTGCCCGCAAAGGCAGTGGCCGGCGTCGCCGCTCTGGTCTTGGCGCCTTTTGCCCTTTACATAGCCGCGCGCCTCGACCTTCCGCAGCGAGCGGACCTCGATTCTCTGCGGGTGCCGTTGTTCGGCATCGTCTCGGCACTGATTGTATATTGCCTCGCGGCAATCGAACAGAAGTGCCAACGGAAGGTCCCGTTGTGGCTAATTCGAACCGGTGACTGGTCATATGCGACTTACCTGTCGCACGTTCTCATCCTGTCAGCGTTAGGGCGATTGATCGTTCAACTTACCACCGGCGACATCGGTGCCGCGGTCATGATCCCCGTTGCTGTGGTCGCCGCTAACGCCATAGGCGGTCTGCTTCACATCTTCCTTGAGCGCCCCATCATTGGATACCTGCACGGATTGAAATGGCGGCGACCGCCGACGCGGGTCACGTCCAGTCGAGATTCCGAACAAAGATATTCCGAAAAAGGATCGAGTTTCAGGATCCAAATGTAAGGTCTCGAGACTCGCGACTGTGCGCTGAGGCTCGCATGATGGCCGCTCCGCCACCTGGGTTTGTATTGCTTAGATTGACCCCGTCGGCGCAAATCGTTCGCTCCATTGCACGCAGTGCCCGCGTTGGCGTGCGGCTCGCGCGTGGAGGTCGGCACCTGCCGGCCGGTTCGCAAATGAGGTGTCGGCGCGGGCTTGCGTCGCGCTGCTTGAGGCGGAGCCCGAGATCGCTCATGGTTCTGAGGGTTTCGGCGGTGTTCGGCGCAACGGATTGAGCGCCAAGAACTCGCGATCCGGAGAGTCACTGGACACTGAAGAGCAGTTTTCACTGTGCTGTTAAGGCACGAATGAGGGGACATTCACGCCGGATCGTTTTTTTTAAAACAAAGAGTGAGAGGACAAACATGCCGGAAACAACAGACGTCACCTACACTCTCGCGCAATTCGCGGCGACGCTGCGTTATGACGGCATTCCGCAGCGGGTTCGCACACATTGCAAGAACCTGTTGCTCGATGCGCTCGCCTGCGCGCTGGCCGGCCGGCTCGGCGAGGAAACCGGACAAGTCGCGACCTTTGCGGCGGCCTTGGCGCAAGGACGGGAGTCGAGCGTCATCGGCGGCGAATATCTGTCGCTCGCCGGCGCCACCTTGCTTAATGCTTACCTCGTCACCGCCGTCACCATGTGCGACGTGCACCGCGCCACGCTCACCCATGTGACGCCCGAGGTGATCCCGCCGGCATTGGCGATTGCCGAGCGCGACGGCCTTTCCGGCCGTGCTCTGCTCACCGCGATCGCTGCAGGATGCGAAGTGACCACGCGCGTCGGCCTTGGGCTCGATTATCCCAAATTTCGTGCCCGCGGCTGGCATGGGCCGGGGGTGATCGGCCCGTTTGGTGCGGGCGCCGCAGTCGGATCGCTGCTCGGCTTCGATGCCGACACCATGGCGCGCGCTTTTGGGCTTGCTGGCAGCCAGGCGGCTGGCACATTCGCGGCCTGGGGGACGCCGACAGTAAAATTCCACCAATGCCGCGGCGCCCTCTCCGGACTGATGGCGGCCCTGCTCGCGCAGCAGCGCTTCGTTGCCAGCTGCGACTTCCTCACGGCCCGGGACGGCGGCCTCTACAACACGTATGCGGAGGGCGGCAAGGCCGAGGCCGCGATGGCTGCACTTGGCGCGCGCTGGGAACTCGAACAGATCGCGATGCGGCTGTGGCCGTCGGCCTCGCTCATTCAGGGCCTGGTGACGGCGTTGTTCAACATTGTCGAGCGACGGGAGGTCAATGCCGCGCGCGTGCGCCAAGTGCGCGTCGGCCTTTCGCCAGGAGCGTTCAAGATGCACGGCGGCTTCGGCGCTTATAAGGGCAAGTTCGAAGCGCTGCTCTCGGCACACTATATCGCCGCGGTCGTTCTGCACGATCGCACGCTTAGTTTGGCGGAATTCGAGCCTGATCGCTACGACGACGCAAGGCTGCGACACTTCGCGGCCCAGAAGGTCGAAGTCCACGCCGACGCCTCATTGAGCGACGCACAGGCCGCGGTCGAAATCGAGACCCTCGACGGCGCGATTTTGTCGGTACGCTGCGAACACCCGCTCGGAGCCTACGAGAACCCGCTCTCGGGCGCTCAGGTCGAACAGAAATTCCGCACTTACGCGCGGGGGCAAGTGCCGGACCCGGTGATCGGCGAACTGATCAGGGCCGTCGCCGAACTAGAGAATCTTGCGTCCGTGCGCACGCTGATGGACATGCTGCGCGCTCCGGCGCGCGCCGCCTGCCCTGCTATCGCGGCGGCGGAATGATATATCTGTGCCCAAGGTGAGTTGAGGCAGATCCTTGGCCAATCACGATCCTCCTTCAGCCGCGAACCAGCCGGGCCTCGCCCAGCTCAACGAGCGTTCGCGCGAGATTTTTCGCCAGATCGTCGAGAGCTATCTGGCAACCGGTGAGCCAGTGGGGTCGCGCAACCTGTCGCGCCTTCTGCCGATGACGCTGTCGCCCGCCTCGGTGCGCAATGTCATGTCCGATCTCGAACAGCTCGGCCTCGTCTATGCGCCGCACACTTCCGCCGGCCGGCTGCCGACCGAGCTCGGGCTTCGGTTTTTCATCGATGCCCTGATGCAGATCGGCGATCTTTCCGAAGAGGACCGCAAGGCCATCGAGGCGCAGGTGGCCGGCGCCGGTCAGTCGAAATCGGTCGAGGCGGTGCTGACCGAGGCCTCGGGTCTGCTGTCGGGCTTGAGCCGCGCCGCCGGCGTGGTGCTCACCGCGAAGTCAAATCCGCGCCTCAAACACATTGAATTCGTGCAGCTCGAGCCCGAACGGGCGCTGGTGATCCTGGTCGGCGAAGACGGTCAGGTGGAAAATCGCATCCTCAATCTGCCATCCGGTCTACCCAGTTCGGTGCTCATCGAGGCCGCCAATTTCGTTAACGCGCGCATCCGCGGCCGCACCCTCGACGAGGTCAAGGCCGAGATCACAGCAAAGCTCAAAGAGGGCGAAGCCGAGCTCGACGCGCTCACGCAAAAGATTGTCGCTGGCGGGCTCGCGAGCTGGTCGGGTGGTGAGAGCAGCGAGCGCAAGCTGATCGTGCGCGGCCAGGCGCACCTGCTCGACGATCTGCGAGTGCTCGCCGACCTCGAACGCGTGCGCCTTCTGTTCGACGATCTGGAGACCAGGCGCGACGTGATCGATCTGCTCGGCCGCGCCGAGCAGGCCGAGGGAGTGCGGGTGTTCATCGGCTCGGAGAACAAGCTGTTCTCGCTTTCGGGCTCCTCCACGATCGTTGCGCCCTACCATAACGCCGCCGGCAAGATCGTCGGTGTTCTCGGCGTTATCGGCCCGACCCGGCTAAACTATGCCCGCATCGTTCCCATGGTGGACTACACCGCCAGGGTGGTGAGCAAGCTGCTCGGCAGATAGACGGCGCCTGCCGGTGCCGGGTCTTGCGCGGACATCGCTTGATTTTTGCCGATTGACCCCTGATATCCCGGGACGACTGGAAAAATGGGGAAAAGCATGACGGAACTGCCCGCTCGCGCTGAGGACGAAGCGGCCGCCGGCAAGGAGGCTGCAGCGCCTGGCGTCGAACAGCCGCCACAGGCACAGGGAGCCGAAGCTGCGCCGGAGCCCGATCCGGCGGCAGTAGCCGCGGAGCTCAAGGACAGGCTCCTGCGCACGCTCGCCGAGATGGAGAACTTGCGCAAGCGAACCGAGCGCGAAGTCGCCGACGCCGGGCTGCGCGGCATTACCGGGTTCGCGCGTGACATGCTGGGCGTGGCCGACAATATGCGCCGCGCCCTCGAGGCCGTGCCCCCGGAGGCGCGCGACAGCGCCGATCCGGCGGTGAAGGCGCTGATCGACGGCGTCGAGCTTACGGAACGCGAGTTTTTGAAGGCGCTGGAGCGAAACGGCGTGCGTCAGTTCAATCCGCAGGGACAAAAATTCGATCCGAACGTGCAACAGGCCATTTTCGAGGTGCCGGATGCGTCCGTTCCGGCCGGCCACGTGGTGCAGGTCGTCCAAGCCGGCTACATGATCGGCGACCGCGTGCTGCGCCCGGCTTTGGTCGGCGTCTCGAAGGGCGGTCCCAAGGCGGCGTCGGCGTCAGGGACGGACAACGACAACACGAAAGCGAACGAGACAGCGAGCACCCAGGGACAAGGTTAGTAAGCAGGCCTCAACCTGGCAAAATGCGAGTGCCCGGGCGTGCCAACGTCCCAACGCTGGCGGAGTGTTTTATCGCTGATACTGAAATCCGACTGATCGGCTCCTGCGCGTCATTCCCGCCAGGGTATGCAAGCCGATGAGGCGGAGGCGATCTTATTTCAGCACGATGCTGTCGCGCAGGGTGCGCAGGCGTGCCAGCTCGCGCTCCCAGATCGCCGCGCGCGAAATGCCGACGATTTGCAGAAATTCGCCATCGCCGAAGCGCAGCCACTGCACGACCATGAGGGCGTCGCCGGTGGCGGCGTCCTTGGCGTGCGCGACTGTTTCAAATCCCTCGTGGTCGGCGAGCCGCACGGGCTCCGACATCGTGAACTGGACGTCCTTGATTCCGCCGATCGTGTTGAATGCAAAGCGCGCGAAGTCGGTCCGCGGCTGACCGGCGCTAGGGCCGCCTGGCACCGCCGCAACGATCGTGCGGCCGTCGATTTCGAATTCTGGCAGCAGGCTTTGCGTGACCACCATGTGCGGGTAAGTTGGCGCATCGATCAACAGCATGGCGCGGCCGGGGATGACATTGACGATGTGAAACCCGGCAAGATCTCGGACCGTGAACGGCAGCAGGCTGAGCAGTTCGTCGGCCGGCACGCTGCCGCGCACCGCTACGGTTGCAAGTGCCGTGCGGATCGCGGCATCCGGATAAACCGTGTTGTGGGCGGGCACCTGCACCGTGACCAGCGCGGTGACATCGCCGGCCGGAGCGATCAGCATCCACTTGCGGTAAACGGTTTTGTCCGGTGCGGATTGCGAGCCGACGATCAGCGTGCCCTTGCCGAAGCTAAGATCGATCGCTTGCCGCTTCTCGAGAACGAGGCCCTGCTTCTTGAGCGCCTGCGCGGTCATTGTCTTCTGGATGTCGGCGTAGGCGGCCCCCGGAAGGGTGGCGACGAGGATCACGCCGTGCTGGTCGGAATCGATGAATCCCGGAAAGGTCTTGCTCAGCGTCATGCCGGGCGGCGGGACGAGGCCAATGCGCGAGCCACTGGGGAAAGTCGGGGTCGCCGGTGCCGCTGCAGGAGCGGGAGTTGCCGGCGCGGGCTTGGATGGAGCAGGAGCCGCCGGCGCCCGCGTCGGAAGCCCCGCCAAGGAGACGACTGCCGCAATGCCGGCGCCGATCGCGAGCGACATAACGATGCGATTGATCATTCCACAGCGCCTCCGGAGTTGCCTGAAGCGGATATGGTCTTGCTGCTGGTCACGCGACGGAGCGTCAAGTTGATCCGGCCGCCTTCGGCGAGCAAGGTCGAGGTTCCCGCCGCCACCCGGTCGACGCCGTGGAACGCAAGCCGCGCCTCGCCGCCGAGAATGAGCGCGGCGCCGGAGGCAAGGCAGAAGGATTGCGTGGGATCGCCGCGCTTGCGTCCGCCGATCCGGAACAGGCATGGATCGCCCAGAGAGAGCGAGACGACCGGTGCCGCAAAATCGTGTTCGTCGCGATCCTGATGCAGTCCCATTTTCGCATACGGGCCGTAATAATTGATCAGACAGGCTTCAGGCGGGTGCGGATACTGCGAGAGTTCGTCCCAGATCGCATAGAGCATTCCCGGAATCGGCGGCCAGGGCCGGCCGGTGACCGGATGTGTGCGTGCATAGCGGTAGCCGGTTTCGTCGGACGTCCAGCCGAGCGGACCGCAATTCGACATGCGCACGCTGAAAGGCCGGCCGGATTTCGGCATGCGGGGCGTAAAGAGCGGGGCGGCCGCAAGCACCTCGCGCAGGCTCGCCAGCAGCGTCTCTTGTTGGTTGCGGTCGAGATAATCCGGATAGAGGCGAAGCCCGCTCATTCGGCGGCTCTGTGGCAAGGGGTGCGGCGGCTGCCGCGATGGGATCGCAATTTTCATTGGCTTGTTGGCAGTGTATCGCGGGCAGTGTATCGCGCGCGGCGGCAGCCCGGTGCAAGCCTCTGCCCCGGTGGAACGTCCGCATTGTGGCAAAAAGCATGCATGCACGCGCCGCATGCAGATTGTGTGGGCCGTCGCCTCAATCCGGGCTTACGCCAAGCCACATCTGGCCCTCCCCGCCGGGCCTTCTGCTCGCGCTGCTCGCGCGCCGAGGAGCCCCACGCCAAGTTTGCATTCGACTGCGTGGCCTTATCGGCTTGCTTATTTTTGCTCGGCCGGCGATTGATTTCGGCGGCTTCGCGTAATGGATCCTGCCGGTCAACGTGCGCGTCTTCGCCGAGCAGCACATTGCGATCGCGACGCCGGCTTTCGCCGGGAGGCTCGGCTGCCCGCCGTGCGGCCTCAACGGCAGGCTGTCGCGGACGTTGACCTTTGGCGCGCTGGCGGCTCGGCGGTGCCGCACTGAGCGCGGCGCTTTGCGCAATGTCAATCGTGCCTTGCAGGCCCATGCCGCCCTCCTATATGACCGAAGGGTCGCCCGGAATTCAGACCGGGGCGAGTGAGGCTATGTGGGGGTCGGATTTTCCAGGTGCCTTTGGGCCTGCCCGACCTGCCGTAAAAGAAAGGATTAAAGTCCATGGCCAAGGTCATCGGTATTGATCTCGGGACCACGAATTCCTGCGTCGCCGTGATGGAAGGTAAGACGCCGAAGGTCATCGAGAACGCGGAGGGAATGCGCACCACGCCGTCCATCGTTGCTTTCACGGACGAGGGCGAGCGGCTCGTCGGCCAGCCGGCCAAGCGCCAGGCGGTCACCAATCCGGAGCGCACCATTTTCGCCGTCAAGCGCCTGATCGGTCGGCGCTATGACGATCCGACGGTGGAGAAGGACAAGAAGCTTGTTCCCTACAAGATCACGCGCGCGTCCAACGGCGACGCCTGGGTTGAGGTCGAGGGCAAGCCCTATTCACCGTCTCAGATTTCCGCCTTTGTGCTGCAGAAAATGAAGGAGACCGCCGAAGCCTATCTTGGCACCAAGGTCGAGCAGGCGGTGATCACCGTTCCTGCCTACTTCAATGACGCGCAGCGTCAGGCCACCAAGGACGCCGGCAAGATCGCCGGCCTCGAAGTCCTGCGCATTATCAATGAGCCGACGGCGGCCGCGCTTGCCTACGGGCTCGACAAGCAGAGGAGCGGCACCATCGCGGTCTACGACCTCGGCGGCGGCACGTTCGACATTTCGATTCTCGAAATCGGCGACGGTGTGTTCGAGGTGAAGTCGACCAACGGCGATACCTTCCTTGGCGGCGAAGACTTCGACATGCGGCTGGTCAATTACCTTGCCGACGAATTCCAGAAGGAGCAGGGCATCGACCTGCGCCGCGACAAGCTCGCCCTTCAACGGCTCAAAGAGGCTGCCGAAAAGGCCAAGATCGAACTGTCCTCGACTACGCAGACCGAAATCAACCTGCCGTTCATCACCGCCGACGCGTCGGGGCCGAAGCATCTGACCATGAAGCTCACCCGCGCCAAGTTCGAGGCGCTGGTCGACGATCTCATCCAGAAGACGATCGAGCCCTGCCGGCAGGCGCTGCGGGATGCCAGCGTGTCCCCGGCCGAAATCAACGAGGTTGTGCTGGTCGGGGGCATGACGCGCATGCCCAAAGTGCAGGAGGTCGTCAAACAGCTGTTCGGCAAGGAGCCGCACAAGGGCGTCAACCCCGATGAGGTGGTGGCGGTTGGCGCGGCGATCCAAGCGGGCGTGCTGCAAGGCGACGTCAAGGACGTGCTCTTGCTCGACGTGACGCCGCTGTCGCTCGGCATCGAGACGCTGGGCGGCGTGTTCACGCGCCTCATCGACCGCAACACGACGATCCCGACCAAGAAGAGCCAGGTGTTCTCCACGGCCGAGGACGGCCAGACCGCGGTGACGATCCGCGTGTTTCAGGGCGAGCGCGAGATGGCCGCCGACAACAAGCTGCTCGGCCAGTTCGATCTCATCGGCATCCCGCCGGCGCCGCGCGGCGTGCCGCAGATCGAGGTGACCTTCGACATCGACGCCAACGGCATCGTCAACGTGTCGGCCAGGGACAAGGGTACCGGCAAAGAGCAGCAAATTCGCATCCAGGCGTCCGGTGGCTTGAGCGAAGCCGATATCGAAAAGATGGTCCGCGACGCCGAAGCTCATGCCGAGGAGGACAAGCGGCGCAAAGCTGAGGTCGAGGCGAAGAACCACGCCGAGGCTCTGGTGCACGCTACCGAGAAGACGCTCGCCGAGCACGGCTCCAAGGTCGGCGAAGCAGACCGGCGCGCGATCGAGAACGCCATGGCCGACCTCAAGGAGGCGCTCAAAGGCAGTGACGCGGCCGCGATCACCGCCAAGGCCAATGCGCTACAGCAGGCGTCCCTCAAACTCGGTGAGGCGATGTACAAACAGGGAGCCGAGCAGCCGCAGGGCGCCTCCGGTGCCTCCGGCGCCGGTGACGGCAGCAAGAAGGAGGACGTCGTCGATGCCGAGTTCACGGAAGTCGACGACGACAAGAAGAACAAGAAATCGGCTTGATGCGGCGGAGCGTTCCATGCCGCTGTGCGAGGAAATCGGCACCCCCGCTCTCGACGCGGGGGTGTGCGCATTTGGCCGGGAATGATTGGACGCCGTCGGGTGGGGAGTGATGGCCAAGCGCTGCTATTACGACGTTCTTGCAGTCGAGCGGACTGCGGGCGACGCCGAGATCAAAAGCGCCTTCCGCAAACAGGCGATGCAGTGCCATCCGGATCGCAACCCCGGAGACAGGGACGCCGAGCGCCGCTTCAAGGAAATCAACGAGGCCTACGAGGTTCTCAAGGACCCGGACAAGCGCGCGGCCTATGACCGCTTCGGTCACGCGGCCTTCGAGCACGGCGTGGGCGGTGCCGCGGCTGGATTCGGCGCCGACTTCGCCACCACCTTCTCCGATATTTTCGACGACCTCTTCGGCATGGGCGGGCGCCGGGGCCGCGGCTCCGGCCGCGAGCGCGGCGCCGATCTGCGCTACAATATGGAGATCTCGCTGCAGGAGGCTTACTCCGGCAAGACGGCGCAGATCCGCATTCCGACCTCGGTCACGTGCGAGGCCTGCTCCGGCTCCGGCGCCAAGGCGGGCACTAAACCCAAAGCCTGTCCGATGTGCGGCGGCCAAGGCCGCGTTCGCCACGCCCAGGGCTTCTTCACGCTCGAGCGCACCTGTCCGAACTGCCAGGGCCGCGGCCAGGTGATTGACAGTCCGTGCGGCGCCTGCGCCGGCTCCGGCCGGGTCACCCGCGAACGCACGCTGTCGGTCAACATTCCACCCGGCGTCGAAGACGGAACGCGCATCCGCCTCGCTGGGGAAGGCGAAGCCGGCGTGCGCGGCGGTCCGGCCGGCGATCTCTATATTTTCCTGTCGCTCAACCCGCATCCGTTTTTTCAACGCGAGGGTGCCGATCTGCATTGCCGCGTGCCGGTGTCCATGGTGATGGCGGCGATCGGCGGGGAATGCGAAGTGCCGACGATCGACGGCGGCAAGACCAAGATCAAGATTCCCGAGGCCACCCAATCCGGCCGGCGCTTCCGGCTTGCCGGCAAGGGAATGCCGGTGCTGCGCGCGCGGCAGAACGGCGACATGTACGTGCAGGTCGTTGTCGAGACGCCGCAGAATCTGACCAAGAAGCAGCGCGAATTGTTGATGGAATTTGAGAAATTGTCGTCGACCGAAACGCAACCGGAATCGTCGGGTTTTCTTGGCAAGGTCAAGGAGTTCCTCGGCGGCCGCGCCGGGTCCGTCTGAACCGTGCTGGCCATTGTGCTGCGAATGTTCTAAAAGCGGGAGTATTGTGTCGAATTCTGCTCTGTGGGCCGCGATGCCTCTGCCTGCGTTGCAAAAATTCGAGCGGAAAATCGGACGGCAGATCCGGCTGCTTGAACTCAGGAAGTATCTGATCGAGCGCAAGATCGATCAACACATCCGGCTGTTCGAGCAAAAGCGCGACGACATCGGCAAGAAGATCGAAGAGCGGATCCGGCAATTCGAGCGCCGGCGCGGCACCCGGCTCGACGACGAAGTACGCTTTCTGCGCTCGTGGATCGAACGGCCGCTGACCACCGGCGCGGTGGCCCCCTCGGGAAAAATTCTCGCGCGCGCCATGGCGCGCTATGTGGATCCCAACAGCGACGGACCGGTGGTCGAGCTCGGACCCGGCACCGGGCCGGTGACGGAGGCCTTGGTCGAAGCGGGCGTCGCGCCGTCGCGGCTCATCCTGGTCGAATTCAATTCCGGCTTCTGCCGCATCCTGCGCGCGCGCTATCCTGAAGCCACCGTGGTGCAGGGCGATGCCTACAGTTTGCGGCGGCTGCTCGAGGCCTTGCTGCTGCAGCCCGCCGCTGCCGTGGTGTCCAGCCTGCCACTGGTGACCAAACCGGTGCGGCAGCGCCTGCGGCTCATTCGCGATGCGCTCGATTTGATGCTGCCGGGCGCGCCCTTCGTGCAGTTTACCTACGTGGTCGCCTCACCGCTGCCCAAGCGGCTCGGCAGTTTTTCGGTGGAAGCCTCCGGACGCATCTGGATGAACATTCCGCCGGCACGGGTCTGGGTGTATCGAACATCAGAAATCAGATTACAGAAGTCGGAAATCAGAAGTCAGCGTCAAAACGGCTAATTGAGCTCGCCTCGTCGCCGTTTCTGCAGCCTTCATCCGTGATCTCCGGCCACCGATTTTCGGTTTCTGATCATCTTGCCCGTCCAAATTCCTTCTCATTTTCGACCTGCACACGCTGCCCGCTGGCGAAGGCTGGCCGAACCGGTGGGGCCATGGCATAACATCGATCGATGCAGCCCAATGCGCGCGAACGCCTGATCGTCGCTCTCGATCTGTCCTCGGTGGAGGACGCGAAAGCCATGGTCGCGCGGCTCGGCGACGCGGTGTCGTTCTACAAGATCGGCTATCAGCTCGCCTTTGCGGGAGGTTTGGCTTACACGCCGGTGCTCGCCGATGCCGGCAAGCGCGTGTTCCTCGACCTGAAACTGCATGATATCGGCAACACCGTCGCGGCCGGCGTGAAGAGCGTCAGCCGGCTGGGAGCCAGCTTTGTCACCGTGCACGCCTATCCACAGACGATGGAGGCCGCCGTGCAGGCTCGCGAAGCCGACTTGCGCATTCTCGCGGTCACGGTGCTCACCTCATATGACGACGACGACCTCAAAGCGGCCGGCTACGAAGCGACAGTGCACCGCCTCGTGCTCGGCCGCGCCGATCAGGCGCGCCTACTCGGCGTCGATGGCATCGTCTGCTCGGCCGCCGAAGCCCAGGGGGTGCGCGCGGTGATCGGCGAAAACATGCTGTTGATCTGCCCCGGCATCCGGCCGGCCGGCACCGAGGCTGCCGACCAGAAGCGGATCATGTCGCCGGCGGCGGCGATCGCCCAACGCGTCGATTATCTCGTTGTCGGCCGTCCGATCATCGCCGCGGCCGATCCGCGAGCGGCCGCCGAGGCGATTGTCGAGGAGATTTCCAGCGCGAAAGCCTAACGTCTTGCAGCACCGACACGATCTTTGACCGTTTCCTCGCCATCTGCCAAAGCGGATGATCCACCAATCCCGTTCGGACAAAACTCGGCTTCCTCTTCGCGCAACCCTGATGCTGCCATCTTGCCGCCATTGGAATGATGAGCGACACAGAGTATTGCTGTTTCGGCATCTGAAACTGGGAGACCTCACATGCCCAAAGGGTACTGGATCGGGCGCATCGATGTGAATGACGAGGACGGCTACAAGCCTTACGCGGCCGCCAATCCTGCGATCTTCAAAAAATTCGGCGGCCAATTCGTCGTGCGCGCCGGCAAGTTTGAGGCCGTGGAAGGCGCAAGCCGCTCGCGCAACGTGGTCATCGAGTTTCCCGATTACACGGCTGCGCTCGCCTGCTACCGCTCGCCCGAATATCAGGCCAACGTCAAAGTGCGCAAACCGCACGCGGTGGTCGACGTAATCATCATCGAAGGCTACGATGGTCCGCAGCCTTGAAAGGGTTCGGGCGTGCGGGGAAAACCGCGACGTCCGTGCTCCCCCGCCCTCGCTCGCTTCGCTCGCTCGACCTCTCCGCTCCGGGGAGTGGTGATTTAAAATCTTGTCTTGCTTGGAACGGAGCACGCCATGCCCAAAGGCTACTGGCTTCCGCAGATCGACGTCAGCAATCCCGAAGGCTACAAGGCCTACATGGCGGCGACGCCGCTGGCGCACGAGAAATATGGCGGCGTCGCGCTCGTTCGCGGCGGCCGCAGCGAAGTCGTGGAGGGTCACGGCCGCGCGCGCATCGTGCTGCGGCAATTTCCCGATTACGCGGCCGCGCTCGCCTGCTACCGCTCGGATGAATATCAAAGCGCGCGACAGCTGCGGCTCGCGCATTCGGCCTGCGATTTTCTGATCGTCGAAGGCTACGAGGGCGAGCAGCCGCCGCAGGCCGCCGCGCCGCCCGCGGGCGCGGGGCCTAAGGGTTACTGGATCGCCCAGATCGACGTGATCGAGCCTGAAGGGTACAAGGCCTATGTGGCGGCGCTGCCCGGGGCCATTGGCAAATTCGATGCGCGCTTTTTGGTGCGCGGCGGCGCGCAGGAGGCAGTCGAGGGACGCGCGCGGGCGCGCACGGCCGTGCTCGAATTCCCGAACTTTGCTGCGGCTCGGGAGTGCTATCACTCGCCCGATTATCAAGCGGTGAAGAAGCTGCGCGCAGGAAAGGCCGAGGTCGACCTCATTATCGTCGAAGGCTACGATGGCCCGCAGTTTTGACATCTTCCTTTGTGGGGAGAGGACCGCGGTGCTTTAGGAGACGAACCGATGGCCGACATGCGCGTGGTGATTGCCGGCGCCGGCGGGCGCATGGGACGCACGCTCATTCACGCGTTAGCCGCGAGCAAGGGCTTCACGCTCGCCGGCGCGGTCGAAGCCGAAGGGTCGGCGGTGATCGGGCGTGACGCCGGCGAACTCGCCGGCCTCGGCCCGAACGGGGTCAAGGTGACGAGCGACGTCGCGCCGCTCCTCAAAGAGGCCGATGGGCTGATCGAATTCACCATGCCCGCGGCGACGCTTGCGTTCTCCGAACTCACCGCCGCCGCCGGGCTGGTGCATGTTATCGGCACGACCGGTCATTCGGCCGAAGAGGAAGCGGTGATCGCGAAGGCCGCGAACCGCGCCAAGATCGTCAAGTCCGGCAATATGAGTCTCGGCGTCAATCTGCTCGCCGCTTTGGTCAAGCGCGTTGCCAAGACTTCTCGACGATGACTACGACATCGAAATTGTCGAAATGCATCACAACAAGAAGATCGACGCTCCTTCGGGCACCGCGCTCATGCTCGGCCGTGCCGCGGCGGCCGGGCGCGGCATCGATCTGAGGCCGCATGCGGTGCGTGGGCGCGACGGGGTCACCGGCGCGCGCTGTCCCGGAGATATCGGCTTTGCCTCACTGCGCGGGGGCACCATCGTGGGCGAGCACAGCGTGATTTTCGCCGGCCCCGCCGAGCGTGTGGAGCTTACGCACCGCGCCGAGGACCGCATGATTTTCGCCCGCGGTGCGCTGCACGCTGCGCTCTGGGCGCGTGGCCGCGCGCCGGGGCTTTACGCAATGGCGGACGTGTTGGGGCTGGCCGATGCTTAGCGTGAAGCGGCAGTCCAATGGCCACGCGTCGCCCTCAAGACTGAAAGATGGCGTCCCCTGCTTCTGATCGAGTTGCTTTTGCGAACCGGATCAGCATCATGACGCTACGATCGACAGCGAAAAAGAAGCTCATTATCTATGCGCTGCTTGGATTGGGCTTCGCCGGCCTGATCGGCGCCCATGAATGCGCAAAGGCGGCGTCGCCGCAAGACACTCCGGGGTTGATTGCGCCGTTCATTCTCGCTGTACTCGGTACGCTTTGCTTCATCGCCGCGGGGATGTTGGCGCGCAGGCTGATGAAAGAGGGTCGCTCGAATTAACGTTCGTGACGATGGCGGGCCAGCGAAGAACGCCGCTCACATCCTTGCCGGCCGCGACCCGTGGCCAGGCCGGCAAATTCAAGGCCGGCGCAGCGTGAGCGAATTTTCGTCATGCCCCCCTCGCATGGGGGGCCATCGTTCCCCAAATCACCAACCGGTTGCCGCCAAGGAGAGGACCGATGACGCCGCAGGAACAGCAGCTGGTGAACCAGCTTTTCGCGCGCTTGGCGCAGCTTGAGAGCGCGCCGCGCGACCCGGACGCGGAGCGGCTGATCGCGGAGGGATTGAAGAAGGCTCCCAATGCCGCTTACGCGCTGGTGCAGACCGCCTTGGTTCAGGATGAGGCGCTCAAGCGCGCCAATACGCGGATCGGGGAGTTGCAGGCGCAGCTCGGCGCCCCCGCGCAGCCGCAATCACAGCAAGCTGGGTTTCTCGACACCATGCGCGACGCGCTGTTCGGCCGCAATGAGCCCCACGGCTCGGTGCCGACAGTCCGGCCACAGAGCGCACAACCCGGCACGGCGGCGCCCTCGGGCGCTGAGCCACAGCCCGGATATGCGCCGCCAAGACCCGCTCCCGCAATGCCGCCGTCCTATCCGCCCGGTCCGCCATTCGGTTCGGGTGGATCGTTCCTCGGCACGGCCGCCTCGGCGGCGGCGGGCGCGATCGGCGGGGGAATGCTGCTTGACGGAATTCGCTCGATGTTCGGCCATCGCGCGGGTTTGGCGGGTTCTGATCCCTTTGCGTTTGGCGGCCATCGCGAGGACTCAGTGCTCGGGCAAAGCCGTTTGGGTGATAATGACCTGTCGCGCCAAGCGGGGATCGACGACATCAAACAAAACTATGACGATCAAGACCAGCAGGATCGGCACGACCAGCAAGATCAGAATGACATTGATGTCGCGAGCCAAGGCGATGACGCGAGCCAGGCGGACGCGTTCGACACGGCGGATGCGGACGACGACGACAATTTTACTGACGACGATGGCGACATGGGCGGCGACGACACCTCTGACGTCTGAGCCCGAATTGCGTTAGGTTCGACTCGCGGCGGGGCGCGCGGGTCACCGTCATGCCGCTTCGAAAAAGTCGGCCGTTATGCTTGCCGCAAGAGGCGGAGCACCGGAGCGAAGCCTTCCGAGTCTGGCTCAGACCGCACCGTCGAAGACGCCGACTTTTTCAGGTTTGACCGCGCGGCCAGCGGTCGCTCAGTCCAATCTGGTTCACGCACATCATCGATCCCTTGAGGATCGATGAACGGAACCGGGTCTGCATCAATGCATTGTTCGTCCTTCGCTTCATCGGCGAATTGGGCGTCGTCCACCTGCAGAAGGTCGGACTGATCGTTGCTCCAGGCTGAGCAGGGATAATCAGTAATGATCGGGTCGCGACCTCTGGCGGCAATCCTGCGCGCGATCGCGATCAGAAAAACCACCATGCTAAGCCCGATTGCCACAAGAAAGAAGACTTCCGTCGGCTGAAACGTCGCGTCTGTGTCCGCCACGCCGGGCGCTCCTTCGGGATTCTGCTGAGCGTCATCAGATCCGCTGCTTTCGCCATTAGGCCCGCTGTCGTGGGCGGCAGACGCGGCGTTTTTGGCATCGGATTTGGCATCGGATCCGGCGTTTGAGGGGCCCGCGTCCGCGCTGCCCGTCGACGTCGCGTCGCTGACCGCCGTTGTGCTTCCGCTTTGTGCAGCTGGCAGCACCTGCGTCACCGGCGCGCTCGATTGCGTGGCTGGTTGCGTGGGTACGCCAATAGGTACGGTTCTCAATATTTGTATGTGCGGCTGTGGGTCGTCAGCAGCGCCGGCGGGTGGCGAGGCGTCGGCGGCGGATCCCGCGCCGGTTGCGGCTGGCATCGCTCCGGCAACGGCGGTCGGCACTGTCGTGGCCACGGATGCCGCCTCAAATGCGGTCTGCGTATTCGTCGGAGCAGGCGATGGCGGTGCCGCCTCAGGTGCTGCGGGCTTTGCAGTGGATTCCGCGCTCGTCGCCGCGTGAGAGCGAGGCCGCGCTGCGGAGCTAGAGCGAGGCCGCGCTGCAGAGTGAGACCGCGCTGCGGCGTGATGCCCAAGCGGCAAGGTTGTGTGGAGATACCAGCATTTGCGGCCTTTTTGCCGGTCGGTCACAAAGTACCAATGCTTTCCCGTTGGCGCCAAAGCTTTCGGCGGCGCCGCAAGGCAGCTGTCGGCGCGCGTGCCATCGGTTGGCGTGGCCCCCGTGCTATCGGTTTCATTGGCGCGGGCGCGATCGGTTTGCAGGCTGACGTTGATTCCCAGCAGGAGAAGGGTGGTCGCAAGCAATAGGATCGGATTAGAGACTTTCGCCATGATCGCTCCGCTGGACTCGAGGGGCCAGCCTCCACGCAGAATGTGCGCCAAGTGGGGCGATATCGGCGTTTAATTGCGATTGAATTTCGGCGCGGGGACGGACCGCCCAAACGAGATCTCTGAGTTGGCGAGTATTGCGTCCTCTGTGCAATTGACTCTGGATCGGACGAAAGCTGCTAGCGAGACCGGATCTGTGCGCGCAAGAGGTCCTATCGCCGAGCACATTAGCGGCAAGGTGCGTCATCGCCCGTAGCCTGAGCACGAAGGCGCGAGCGAAATCCATCCTTGCCGGCGAGCCGATCGCGAGTGGTGCGCAAGCCGTCGGCCGGTCAGTCAGCGCGCAACAGGGAAGTGCCCGTCATTTCCCTGGGTTTGGGCAGTTGCATCAATTCAAGCAGTGTCGGCGCGACGTCGGCGAGGCGGCCCTCGGCAATCAGCGAGCGGTTGCGTGCGCCCACGAGCATCACAGGTACCGGATTGGTCGTGTGCGCGGTATGCGGACCACCGGTCTGCGGATCGCGCATCATTTCGCAATTGCCGTGATCGGCGGTGATGAGCAGGGCGCCGCCGGATTTCTCGATCGCCTCAACGATACGGCCGAGGCCGCCGTCCACTGTCTCGACCGCCTTGATCGCTGCCGGCAGGCTGCCGGTATGGCCGACCATGTCGGGATTGGCATAGTTGAGCACGATCAGGTCGTATTTGCCCGAGGCTATCGCGGCGACTGCCTTGTCGGTAAGTTCGGGCGCCGACATTTCCGGCTGCATGTCGTAAGTGGCGACCTTCGGCGACGGCACCATGATGCGGTCCTCGCGCGCATAGGGCTCCTCGCGACCGCCGTTGAGAAAATAAGTGACGTGCGGGTATTTCTCGGTTTCCGCCATGCGCAGCTGCGTGCGCCCGGCCTCCGCCACCACTTCGCCGAGGATGTGCGTGAAGCTCTGCGGCGGAAAAATCGCTCCCATCGATCGATCAAGTTGGTCGCTGTATTGCGCCATGCCCACGGCGGCGGCGAAGCGGACGGTGCGGTTGCGCGCAAAACCGGAAAAGTCCGCTTCCAGCATGGCGGACAAGATTTCGCGCACCCGGTCGGCGCGGAAATTGAAGCAGAGCACGCCGTCGCCATTTTCCATGCCGCGATAATCGCCGACCAGAGCCGGCACGATGAACTCATCGAAGGTGTTTTTGCCGTAAGCATCAGCGATCACCGCAGACGCATCGGCAAAGCGGGGCGCCTTCCCTTCGACCATGGCCCGGTAAGCCTTGTCGACCCGGTCCCAGCGCTTGTCGCGGTCCATCGCGTAATAGCGCCCGCAGACCGTGGCGATCGAAACCGATGGCGGCAGCGCGGCCGTGAGGCGGTTGACATCCTCGGCGGCAGATTGCGGCGGCGTATCGCGGCCATCGGTAATTGCGTGCACCCGCGTCGGCACGCCCGCTTCGGCGAGGATTTTGGCCAACGCCGCGGCATGATCCTGATGCGAATGGACGCCGCCTGGAGAAACAAGCCCGACCAGATGGCAGGTCCCGCCGCCAGCCTTGAGCTTGGCAATCAGAGCGAGAAGCGCCGGCGCGCGAGCGATCTCGCCGCTGGCGACGGCGTTGTCGATGCGCGGCAGATCCTGCAGCACTACGCGGCCGGCGCCGATATTCAAATGGCCCACTTCGGAATTGCCCATCTGCCCGTCCGGCAGGCCCACGTCCTTGCCGCAGGTGCGCAGGAAACCATGCGGACGGCTTTGCCAGAGCCGCTCGAAAGTCGGCGTGTTGGCCTGGCGAACGGCGTTGTCGGCGGCCTCTTCGCGCCAGCCCCAGCCATCCAGAATGACCAGCATTACCGGCCGCCGCCGCTGCATGTCGAAGTCCTCCGCTCCGCCCCCACGCAAGCCAACGCGCGTGCGAGGGGATGGGGCGGGTATCGCGGATCGGAGCTAGGGCGTCAATGAGCGGCTCTCCCTCTTCCCCGCTTGCGTGGCGAGGGAAAACTCTCCGCAGCGCTCGCAATCGTCGATCGGCCCCCTCACCTGCCGCGCAACGACATGTGCCAGGTCTCCCCGCACGCGGGAGGCTCATTCGCTCAGTCGTGATCTCTACCCGCTCGCTACCACCGCCGAAAAAAGCGGATCGAGCTGCACGAGCCGCCACGCCGAAGAGGTCATTCTCAGTTACTCCGCTGCGATCTTGCCGGCCTCCCAGCCCAGCATGGCGCGCTTGCGCGTCAGGCCCCAATGGTAGCCGGTGAGATCGCCGGCCTTGCCGACGACCCGGTGGCAGGGCACCACAAAGGCGATCGGGTTCTTGCCGACTGCGGCGCCGACGGCGCGCGCCGCTGCGGGGGTGCGGATTTTTTGCGCGATCCCCGAATATGTGGCGACGCGGCCCATGGGAATGTGCAGAAGCGCGTCCCAGACCCGCACCTCCCAATCGGTGCCGATGAGCACGACGCGCAGCGGCTCGCTCGGTCGCCATTGCGAGTGATCGAAAATTCGCCTCGCAATCGGTGTCGTCCGCGCCTGGTCTGCCATGTAAGTGGCTTTCGGCCAGCGGCGCTTCATCTCCGCGAGCACCTTTGGTTGTTCACCTTCGTCCGCGAAGGCAAGCCCGGCAAGCCCGCGCTCGGTCGCAATGACGAGCGCCTGGCCGAACGGCGAAGGGTGAAAACCGAAACGCATGTCCAGGCCCTCGCCGCCGCACTTCCATTCGCCTGGCGACATCGCCTCATGGGTGACGAACAGGTCGTGCAGCCGCCCGGGACCGGAGAGGCCGACTTCGTAGGTAGCCTCGAGTACACTCGCCGAATCGCGCAGCAATCGCCGCGCGCCGTCGAGCGTAAGCGCCTGCAAAAAAGCCTTTGGCGTCAGGCCGGCCCAACGGCGGAACAGGTGGTGCAGCTCGGTCGGGGTGACCGCGGCCGCCTCGGCGATGGTTTCGATTTCGGGCTGTTCACGCCAGTGGCCACGAATGTGGCCGATGGCGCGGCGGACAACTTCGTAATCGGCAGCGGCCTCGGCGAGCGGGACCGTTTGCGTCATGCGATCGGGCGACAACATGGATGCCTCCATTATTTGCTCCCCGATCTAGGTTGCGTTTCGGCGCGAAACCACCCGATTCCTGAGCTGATCGAGAATAGGGGCAGACACAAAGAGGCCCCGCCGTGCGTTGCTTGCCGTATTCGCTTGCTCCCGTTCGCTCTATTCAAACACTGTCCGCGTTCGACCGCGCTTGGCCTCGCCCAAAGCCGTGGACAGGGCGCGGGCGAAGCTCGCTTTTTCGTCGGGGCCGAGCGCTGCCGCGATCAGGAGCCGACGGCCATGGGAGACGAGAAACAGCCGCTCGATGCCGAACTCCGCGTGGACGATGCGTTCGAGCCGCACCCAGACTGGATTGAGCGTCCATTCGCGTACTCCGCCGCGATGGCTGACCTTGCGCACGGTCAGTTCGGATTGGGTGATGGTGACTTCCTCATAGGCGCGCGCCGCGCGGAAATTGGCGCGGAAGGCGACATAGAGGAACAGGACGTCGAGCCCGAAAAAGCCGAACACCGGCCAGGCTCCGATCGAGACGAACAGCACGCCGGAGGCAATGCTCAAGGCCCCGAGGCAGAGCATGAGTATGCGAAAGCCGCGCAGCGTCAACGACCGGTGCGGCGTGATCGTCGCGGAAAAGATCTTGGGCTCGGGCAAGACGTCGTTGTCGCTCGGCATGGCACTTTAGTATAGGAGAAACATGGCGCGGAAAACCATCAAGAAAACAACGGTTCGGGCCCCCCGCAAGGGCAAGGCTGCCCGGCTGCGCCCTGCGCCGGTTCAGGCCGAGGCCGACCTGAAGGCCGCCCATGGCGCACTTGCTCAATGGACAACCCCGGAGATCGAGGACGCGTTCCGCCGCTTCGCCGCTGCCAATCCTGATCCGCGCAGCGAATTGCAGCATGTCGATCCGTTCACGCTGCTTGTGGCGGTTGTGCTTTCGGCCCAGGCGACCGATGCCGGCGTCAACAAGGTGACGCCGGCTCTCTTCAAGCTGGCCAACACTGCGCAGAAGATGCTCAAGTTGGGCGAGCCGCGGCTGCGCCAGCTGATTAAGACGATTGGGCTTTACCGCACCAAGGCAAAAAATTTGATCGCGCTGTCGAAAAAGCTGGTCGAGGAGCATGGCGCGAAAGTGCCGCGCGACCGCGCTGCGCTGGAAGCGCTGCCCGGCGTCGGCCGCAAGACCGCCAATGTCGTGCTCAATGTCGCTTTTGGTGAGCCTACCATCGCGGTCGACACCCACATTTTCCGCGTCGGCAACCGCACCGGACTCGCAGTCGGCAAGACCCCGCTCGAGGTCGAGATGAAGCTGCTAGAGGTCGTGCCCGAGCGCTACCTTCTGCATGCCCATCACTGGCTCATCCTGCACGGCCGATACGTCTGCCTCGCTCGCCGGCCGTTGTGTGAAAAATGCATCATCGCCGACCTGTGCAAGTGGCCCGGCAAAACCGTTATTGTGTCCCCCGCCCGAGAGGCGCGCTTGGCGAAGCAGTGAATTGGATCACCGTACACGTTCTGCTCATGGATGCCCGCTTTCGCGAGAATGGCGAGCAGTGGCTGGTCGATCTCGATTTACTTTTCCCTAGCCTTGTGCGCCACGCGCTCCTCCGCCACCCGCTTGAGCGCTGCGCGGTCCAACTTGTTGGTCGAGGCGAGCGGCAGTTCGTCGACGAACCAGACCAAGCGCGGGTGCTGATAGGCCGGCGCGTGGGCCAGCGCGAAGCGTTTCACGTCGTGTTCGGTAAGGCTGCGGCCGGACTTGAGCACGACAAAGGCTACCGGCTTCCGCCATTTGATTTCGTCCTCGATCGGCACCACGGCCGCTTGTGCGATGTCGGGATGGCGCTCAAGCATGCGCTCGACGTCGGCCGGATAAATGTTTTCCCCGCCCGAAACGAACATGTCGTCGGTGCGGCCGACGAAATAGAAGAAACCGTCGGCGTCGCGGCGAAATACGTCGCCGGTGATATAAAAGTCGTCTGCCGTGATCGGCGGCTTGACGTCGGGCCGGTTGTGATAGCCGAGCATCAGCGCCGGGGATTTGATTTCGAGCACGCCCTGATCGGCGTCGCGTCGCTCGCCGTCGACCAGCCGCAGCTCCACCTTCGGATGCGGATAGCCGACCGACAATTCCGGCTGCACCAGGCCGCGCGGATGCGGCCCGAACACCACCGGGCCCGCCTCCGTCGTGCCGTAGGCGTTGGTGATTGCGGCCTGCGGCAATGCTGCCCCCAACGCCGCCATCAGGCTCGCGCTCACCGGCGCCGAACCCATGCGCACGGATTGCACGCTGGAGAGATCGGTGCGCGAGAGCAGATCGCGCTCGTTGAGCATCATGGCGATCATCGGCGGCACCGCGGTGAGGAATGTGCAGCGATGGCGGCCGATCGCCTCGATATAGGCGCGTGGGGAAAATTGCGGCAGCAGCACGATGGTGGCGCCGGCCGCGCAGGCGAGTTTGGCGAGCGCCAGCGCGTTCATGTGATAGAGCGGCGCTGCGATCAGATAACGATGGCGGTCGAGGCCGGGAGCAAGTCGCGTTTCCACCACCCAGATATGGCTCCGGTGCGAGAGCACGACGCCCTTGGGCAGGCCGGTCGAGCCCGAAGTGTAGAGGAACATCGCCGGCTGGTCGGGCGCGGGAATAATCGGCTCGAGCGGTCCGGGGTCGACAAAGGCATCAAACGCGGCGCCGAAGGTGACGCGCGCAACATCATCGGGGCAGTCGGTTGCACGCGCGGCATCGCAGAACACAAGCTTTGCGCCGGAGTCGTGGAGGATGAAGAGGATGGTCTCGCGAGGAAATTTGCAGTTCACCGGCACGGCAATCAGCCCGGCACGCATGATGCCGTAATACGCTGCGATGTATTCGGCGCGATTGAGCGAAAGGATCGCCGCCCGGTCGCCGCGGCGCAATCCGCGCGCCAGCAGCGCGCGAGCCACGCCATTCGCCATGGCATCGATCTGCGCAAAGCTGAACTCCCGCGACCCGGCTTCGCCGCCAAGATCGACGATCGCAGTCTTCGCAAGATCGCGCTCACGCGGGATCAGATCGCCGAGGTTTTGAAAGCGCGTCATAGGGTATACGCGTCACTGGCGAACATATGTCCGATCGTTTGCCGCCGCTCGATTGCAACGATCCGCGTACGAGGCGCTAGCCGTTGCAACTAGCGGCCTTGTCTGAGCGACGAACAACCGGCGAAATGGGCCTGCAGAAAACGGTTTCATCTACTTTGGCGCCGCCGTCAAATAAGTGCCGCGGCCGCTGGCGATAAGCTTGCGGTCGAGATCGAAAATCTGCGCCTCGGCGGTGGCGAACTGGCCGCCGGCGCGGATGACCTTGCCGTGCGCCATCAGATCGCTGCGGATCGTCGGCCGGTGATAATCGACGCGCAGGTCGATTGTCGGGACGGGGCGCCCGGTCTGGCGCACCATCGCCCAATCGGCGGCGAGGTCGATCAGTGCCGCGAGCAGGCCGCCATGGGTATAGCCGCGCTCGCTATTGACCACCCATTCCTCGCGCCATTTCGCCCTGATCTGGATGCCGTCCTCGCGCACGTCGATGACGCTCAATCCGAGCCATTGATGAAACGGCGCGCGGGTGATCAGCGCTTGCACCTGGTCCCGGGTGAGTTCTACCGTCATGGGCCACATCCCAAGCTTGTCCATGCCCACGCGGTTAGGGGCATTCACTAAACGCCCATCCGCGGCGAGCATCGGGTCGTCGGCCGGTTGTCATCGTCGCGGCCCAAAGGCCGCACCCGTTGGCAGACGATGCCAGCCGCTTACGGCGTCACCACCACCTTACCGATCACCTCGCGCTCGGCGATCAGCCGCAGACCTTCGCGCGCCTGCTCGAGCGGCAGGACCTTGTCGATCACCGGCTTCATCCTGCCTTCGTGGATCAACTGCATCAGGGCTGCTAGGTTGTCGTCGTAAAAACTGTTCGAGCCGATGATTTTTAGTTCGAAACTCCAGACATAGCGCAGATCTTCCTTCGGATCGTAGCCGGCCGTTGCGCCGCAGACCAAAAGCTTGCCGCCGCGCTTGAGGCAGCGCAGTGACGGCAGCCAGGTGTCGCCGCCGGTGAAATTGATCACCACGTCGACGCCGCCATCGTAGGAGCGCCGCTGCGGCTTGCCGTATTTTTCGATCGCCCATTTCGACCAGTCGGTCTCGCGGTAGTTCACCGCGTGGTCGGCGCCGAGAGCCTTGAGCCGCGCCAGCTTCGCGGCGCTGGAGGCGCAGGCGATCACCTCGGCGCCCAACAGCTTGGCCAGAATGACGCAGCCGGTGCCGACGCCGCCAGAGGCTCCGAGCACCAGCACGCGCTCGCCCGGCTCCACGGTCTTGTGCGTGACCAGCATGCGATGCGCAGTGCCGTAGGCGACCGGCAGGGCTGCGGCGTCCGCGAAACTCACGTCGTCGGGCATGGCGACGAGCTGGTCGGCGGCTACGAGACAGTATTCGGCCATGCCGCCATCGAGCATTTCGCCCATCAGGCCTTTTCGCTTGTTGACCGGATTGACGAGCACGCGGTGGCCCGGTTTCCAGTCGCTCACCCCCGCACCGACCTCCGCGATTTCGCCCGCCATATCGAGGCCGATAATGACCGGCAGCGGCACCTTGATGCCCGGCATGCCACGCATGGTGAACACGTCGTGGTAGTTGAACGAGGCCGCGCGCACGCGGATCACGACGTGGCCGTCCACGGCCTTCGGCGTTGGGTAATCGCTAACCACATCGAGATCGTCGGGAATGCCATGACGGCGCAGAACGAGTGCTTTCATAGGATTCCTCCGCGCCGGAACAGCCGCCCCGACACAAGTGGTCAATGCGATTTGGGATTCGGCAAAATTTCGCAGATGAAGACATTCGCCGCGGGGTCTGGTATCCGACAGATCGCTGGTCTTTCGCAGGACATATGGGCGCGCACCTGGCGGAAGCGGAAGGGCCTCGCGGCTCCCTTCACCTCGCCGAGCATTGGTAAGCCACCGGGATCGGCCGATGGCAAGGAAATGGTCAGAAGATTTGGTCCTATGCATCGCCAGCGAGCGCTAACCCCGGTCGCCCCTGCGAAGCGCAAGACCTCCCTCGCGCTTGGCGGTCGGCAGGCCGAGAAGCGCACCCTCATTCGCGTTAGCGAGGAATCCGGCGAAAACTACCTTTGCCCCAACAGGTTCGTCCGCTTGATTGCCTTGCTCCAAGCCGTCAAGACGACGGCCTTCGCCGCCGCGTGAGATCAATGCAGGAAAACTTCCGCCAATTTCTCGATCGCCTGCGCCAGGCCGGCGAGCTCGTCGATCTGCGCCAGCCGGTCGATATCCGTCACATCGCCACGCTCGTTGACCAGGCCAAGACTGCGCTGTTCTTCCACAACGTCATCGGCTACGGCATTCCGGTCGTCTCCGGCATCATCCGCTCGCGCGAGCGCGCCACCCTAGCGCTGGCTTGCGAGTCCTTTGCCGAGATCGAGCAGAAGCTGTCGCAGGCGATTGCCAAGCCGATTACGCCCAAGCGCGTCAACGGCTCGCCCACGCGCGAAGTAGTGCTCGCCGGCGAGGACGTCGATTTGTTCAGGCTGCCGATTCCGATGTCGTCGATCTACGACGGCGGTCCGATGATCACCGCCGGCATCGTGATCGCGCGCGATCCGGAGCTCGGATGGAATTCCGGGATCTATCGCTTCATCGTCAAGGAAAAGGCGCTCACCGGTATCGATCTGGTGACGCCGAACAACATGCGGCTGTTCGTGCAGCGCGCACTCGCCCGCAACGAGCCGCTGCCGCTCTCGATCTCGATCGGCACGCATCCGTTCGAGATCACCGGCTCTGGGTACCGTGCTCCGCTCGGCGTCGACGAAATGGCGATCGCGGGCGGTCTGCGCGGCGAGCCGGTTGCGCTCGCGCCCTGCGCCACGATCGATCTACCGTATATCGCCGATGCCGAGATTGTGCTTGAGGCCGAAATCCTCCCCACCGGCTGGACCTGGCCGGAGGGCCGCTTCGGCGAGTTCACTCGGCTCATGGGCGGGCTGCACTGGAACCCGCTGGTGCGCGTCAAGGCGATGGCCATGCGCAAGGACGCGATCTACTACAATCTGCACATGCCCTGGGAGAACACCTGGCTCGCCGCGCCGACGCGATACGCGGCGATCCGGCAGGCGCTGCGCACCGCCGGCGTGCAGGTCAGAGACATCAACGTCACGCTCGGCGGTTGCGCCTTCTGGCACGCGGTGATCTCGATCAAAAAACAGCCGGGCGAGGGCAAGAACGCGCTGCTGGCCGCGCTGTCGGTGATGGATTTGAAGCACGTCGTCGTGGTCGACGACGATATCGACGTCAACGATCCGGCCGAAGTCGAATGGGCGATCGCCACGCGCGTGCAGGGCGACCGCGACGTGATGATCGTCTCCAATGCGCGGGCAAAGCCGCTCGATCCCAGCTTGCCGCAAGGCTACGGCGTGGTGCCGACCGGCGCCAAGGTCGGCATCGACGCCACGATTCCGGAAGGCATTCCGCGTGAATATTACGAGCGCATCACCTATGCGTACGCCGAGCGGGCCACGATCGCCGACTACGTCAAAGGCAAGGCCGATACGGCCGGCAAGGCCGGCGACGAGGCGGCGGTCGAGGCGCTGGCGGCGGATATTCTCGCAACGATCGCGCAGGCACCGCTCTACTATTCGGACGTCGCCGAAAAATTTTCCGCCTTCGATTTCCGCACCATCGCCCGGGCGATCGGCCGCCTGCACGCAACCGAAAAACTCTGGCAGGACCCGCGCGGGCGCCTGTGCGTACGCGGCTCGCAGTTTGCGGCAAAGCCGCCGTAATCCTTCAGCAAAGGTGGGCGCAGCAGAAGCATCGGGCGCAGCGTTTGGTGCAGGATCATCGCCTGGCCATGCTGCTTTTGAAAAGCGAGCGGGCCAACACACTCTGCGCCGTGGTTTTGTTTTTTGCGAAGAAACCGATCCCCCTCGCCTCAAATGACCGCGAAGCAAACCTGCAGGGCGACGGCGGGGGGCGGCGCGGCGGTACCCTTCGGGCGCCTCGCCCCGTTACTTAAGGCATGACGGAGTCACTGTTTCGCTTGCTCTGTCGGGGCTTCCGTATAGCGCGCATAAAGGTGGTCAATCCGGTCCCGCCACATCGCCACGAAGGCGCCGGAGGTCAGGCGATCGACCGACTTCCATTCGTGCTTGACCGCGGGCAGCGTGTTCCACCAGATGGCCTTCTTGCACCAGCGTTCGCCCTTGTGAATGCCCTCGTCGGTGGAGCACATCGATTTCCAAGCGATCCGCTGCGGATGGCTGATGTGCTCGGCGGCGCCCTCCCATCCCTGCTGGTGGATCAAATACAGATCGGCGTAAGTCGGCTTTTTGTTGGTCACTGACTCAAAGAGCGTCGCCTCGTTGACGAATTTGGCGGCGGCGGCGACAGCGTTGTCGCGTGGATTGATGATGTCGCCGAAGCCGTATTTTCTGAACTCGGATCGGCTCAGCTGGAACAGGCCGATATAGGAGCCGGTTCGCTCCGATGGCTTGAAATCAGATTCAACCTTGGCGACCGCTTTCATGAAATTATTATCAAGACCGAAGGCGTCGGCCGCGCGTTTGATCTCCTCGACCGGTGTTCCCAAGGGAATGTTGCTATAGGCCTCGACGGCAATTTTCGCCAGTTTGTCCGGCGGCGGAAGCTCCGAATAGACATAGTATTTAAGGTACGGCAGTTCGCGCTTCGCTGTAGCGACCGCGTTGGCGAGGGCGGAGTGATCAGTCTCCAAGGGCAACTCCCGCGTCTCCTCCTGCTCCGGCAGCGGTAAACTGTCTTCGAGATAGGCCAGCACGCGGTGCCGAGGAAGCAGGCCTGTCGCCTCGGCGGAAGTCCGAATGTCTCCGCCCAGCGAGCCGAAGGCCGCCTCGATGACTGCATTCGGCGATGTCATGCTTGTTTTAGCCACGACGGTCGTGTGGACCACATCATCGGCAAAATTGGCCGGGACACGCACGGCCGACGGCTCCGCGTTCGACATTGTGTCTGCTACCCGACACAGCGCCGCAACGCTGATCGCTGCCACCGCGCCCATAACGCAGCTGAGCCAGACTTTCATTCCCCGGACCGCTGAGGTGCGGTTTCCCCCTTGTGCTCGGGCCCGAAGGCCCTGATCCCCGAATCAAATCCAGCGAGACACTAACTGCCGGGCTGGGTAACAATGAGGCGCTCGCGTGGCAGTCTGCGGTCCGACCCATGCGCCGGCACGTCGGCGCTCGGCGAAGAAGCAGAGTGTCGCCGTTTCGGCTCCCCGCGTCGTCTCCCAGGCGCGGGTCGCAGATGACCCGATGACCCCCGCCGCCGCGCTATTAGGCCTTCGCTGGAAAGCAAATTCAACCCTCCCTGCGCGGCTTATTCCGCCGCCGCTTGCGGCGCCGGCCGCGGGGTGCGGTCGCGGAAGGCAGGGATGATCTCCTCGGCGATCGCCGTCATGTTGGCGCGCGCCATCTCGTTGGGCAGTGTGCCGAACTGGGTCTTGGTCAGCGAAGTGTTGAAGCCGGCGAGGTCCTGATATTCGCCGAGCTTTTGCCGGACCGTTTCCGGGCCGCCGACGATCACCACGCCCGAGCTCATCAATTCCTCGATCGACTGCGTCTTGCCGGTAACCTTGACGGCGCGCACGCGCTTGATCGAAGCGACGTCGGTGTACCCCGGCGGCAGCAGCATTTCGGTCGGCATTTTGAGAAAAGAATTGACCAGCGCTTCGAGATGCGGCCGCGCCTCGCGCACCGCCTTCCTATCGGTCTCGCCCACATAGATCGTATTCGACCAAGCGAGCCGATCGGGCGAGGACTGATAACCTGCCTTCTCCGCCTCTTCGCGGTAGAGCTGGAAAAATCGTGCCACCGCGGCGATCGGCGAAAGGGTCTGGCAATAGGTGTAGCGCATGCGCGCCGCCCAGCGGATGGTTGAAGCCGAGCCCTGCGAGGGAATCCAGATCGGCGGATGGGGGCTCTGATAGGGTCGCGGCCACGGATTGACATAGCGGAACTGATAATGCTTGCCCGAAAACGCGAATGGTCCGGGCTCGGTCCAGGCGCGCACGATCAGATCGTGCGCCTCGGTAAAGCGCTCCTGCGAGTAGGCCGGATTGACGCCCGAGGCGTGGTATTCGGCACCGATGCCGCGCACGAAGCCGGCGATCAGCCGGCCATAAGTCAGATTGTCGAGGGTCGCGAATTCCTCAGCGATGGCGAGCGGGTTGTTCACCAGCGGCAGCGCCCGCCCGAGGATCGCGAGCTTGGCGCGCTTGACCGCGCGGGACAGGGCGCCGGCGATCACCCCCGGGATCGGCATCATGCCGTAGGCGGTCTGATGGTGCTCGTTGAGGCAGATGCCGTCGAAGCCGAGCTGGTCAGCGAATTCGAGCTGTTCGAGGTAGTCGTGATACAGCTCAGCGCCTTTTTGTGGATCGTAATGGGCGTTCGAGAACGTCAGCCACGCGGAGCCGTTCTCGGCGATGGCCTTGAGGTCGGCATGCGCGTAGGGCATCAGGTGGAAGTTGAAAAACTTCATGAGCGATCCTTAGGCGGCCTTGCGCGCGCCGAGAAAGTCCTCCAGCGCGGCGGCAAAGGCGTCGGGCTTTTCGATGTGAGGAACATGCCCACACTCAGGCACGATCAGCAGTTTCGCTGCGGGAATCGAACGCTGATAGGCGAGCGCATGTTCTTTGGGAAACATGCGGTCGTGGTCGCCCCAGATCAGCAAGGTCGGCACGTCGATCCGGTGCAGCCATTTGGCAAGGTGCGGATCGTGGCTGCAGGCTGCCAGGTGAGCCGGGCCACCGTGGCCCGGTTCTTCAGCGCGACGTCTTCGTATTCGGGCCGCCTCGCCTGCGCGACGATCTTCTCCGCCTCACTCGGATCATAGAAGAAGTCGCGCAGCCGTTCTTCCTCGCTGAGCAGGAACGGATCGATCTGCGCCACGCCCTCGACGTAGAGACCGGCGGCGCCGGCCAGGGTGAGCGAGGCAAGGCGCTGCGTCGAGCGCACGGCAAGCTCGGCGGCGATCCAGCCGCCGAGCGAGAGTCCAACAAGATGCACGCGATCGAGTTTCCGCTCCGCAAGGAGATCGAGATAGAAATAGGCGAGATCGTGGATGTTATCGAGCCAGTCCGGCGTGTCGGCTTCGCCGAAGCCGGGATGTTCCGGCGCGATCACGTCGAATCGCTGCGCGAGCCTCTGCATGAACGGCAGCCAGCTCGCCCCGCTCGCGCCATGAAGTACGACAAGCGGATGGCCTGCACCGCCGCGCATCAGCCGGATGCGGCAGCCCCTGACCGCGATCACCGACGTCGAGCAACCCGCCGCCATAATCTGATAAGCTTGATGGTTCCTACGCCGAGGGTCAAGCGGCGGGGGCCGCCATCCTGGCGCGCCGGCATGGGGCTGTCATCTCTGTGGAAAACCGGTGAACGGCGGGCTTGAGGGGCGCACTTTGCTCAAATCTGGCGCGAGCGGTGCACCTGGGCGCAATGTAGAATAATCGACTTAGACGGTCGGGCGAACGCTTCGAACATGGCTAACTTAATCAGCCGGCGGCAGTTTGCGATCGAATGGTCGCATTGCGATCCGGCCGGCATCGTCTTCAACAGCCGCTTCTTCGAGTTTTTCGACTGGGGCACCTGGATCCTGTTCGAAACCGCGCTCGGCGTGAAGCCGGCCCAGCTCGCCGGCGTCTTCGGCATTGTTGGTCTGCCGCTGGTGGACGCCAGCGCGCGCTTTGTCGCGCCGACAAAATTCGGCGATGTCGTGGAGCTGAGCTCGCGGGTGAGCGAATTTCGCCGCTCCAGTTTTGATGTCGCGCATCGGCTGACGATTCGCGGTGCGCTTGCGGTCGAGGGCCTAGAAACGCGCGTCTGGGCGGCGCGCGACGCCGAAAACCCAGCGGCGATGAAAGCGCAGCCCGTTCCGGTCGACGTCATTGCCCGCTTTGAGCGGCGCTAATCACACCGCCTTGAGGTGCGCGTCGCGGCGCTGGTAAAGCTCGTCGTCGGCATAGCCCATGGTTTCCGGCTTGCCGCGACCGAGCATGACCTGAAAATAGACCGGCTCGAGCGAATTGTTCTGATAACCGTGAATCACGCCGGCCGGACACGAGATGCACTCCCAGGGACCGAGCCGCGTGGTGACGCGCTTGCCGGTCTCGTCCTCGACGAACACGTCGAGAAAGCCTTTGAGCACGAAGAAGCATTCCTCGACTTCGTGGGTGTGCGCGGCGTTGCCCTGGCCGGGCTCGACATACATGATCGACAGCGTGAAATTGCCGGCCGGGATCACGCTGGGATCGCCGTGCTTGCCGGAGCCGCCGGCGCCGATGAATCGGTGCTGCGCGCGCTTAAATCCTTCGATCTTGGCATCCTCGAACGCCGCCCAATCCGGCGTCTTCTCCTTAAAGCGGCCGACATACCTGTTCATGATCTCTTCGATGGGAACGTCTTGGAGCTCTTTCGGGCGCGGATGGCGGGCGACGGACATGATGACTTGACTCCTGTCGAACGGCTGATTGCGCGTAAATCTATTCGCGGATCGCGGGCTCGTCCATTGTTCACCTCGTCCCAGCCGCTACGCGCGACGCCGGGCTTCAAGGATGAGGGTTCTTGTGCGCTTCTTGCACGAGCTGCCAGACGCGCGCCGGCGTCAGCGGCAAATCGCGGGGCTCGACCCCCAAGGAACTGAGCGCGTCAGCGACCGCATTTGCCATGACGCCGCCCACCGAGATGATGCCGCCTTCGCCGGCGCCCTTGGCGCCAAGCGGATTGATCGGTGAAGGGTGCGACTCCGTCACATACCCGCGGATCTGCGGAAAATCTCCTGCCGTCGGCACCAGATAATCGGCAAGCGAGCCGGTCAGCAGCTGGCCCTGATCGTCATAGACGAGATGCTCGAGAAAAGCGCCGCCGAGACCCTGCACCACGGCGCCGACCAGCTGGCCTTTGAGCGTGAGCGGATTGATCATGCGCCCGCAATCTTCGACCGCGACGTAATCGATCAGTTCGACCTGCCCGGTCTTGGCGTCGACGGTGATGTGGGCCGCATGTGCGCCGTAGGACCAGGTGTGCTTGTGATTGACGAAGGCCCCTTCGATCGAGATCGGTTCGCGCGCAAGCTCGGCCCACGCCAGCGACTTGCCGTTCGGCCCGAGCGCCCGCTCGTCGGCAAGCACCACCTCGCTGGCGCCGCAATCCAGTCGCCGCGCCGCGGCAGTGCGCATCGCCCCGCGCAGTTTGGCCGCGGCGTCGAGCAGCGCCGAGCCGCCCATGACGATCGAGCGCGAATGATAGGCACCGTAGCCGTCGCTGACGTGGGCCGTGGAGCCGTGAAACACGTTGTTGATGCGCTCCATCGGTACTTCCATGGCATCGGCGGCGATCTGTGCAAATGCCGTCTCCAAACCCTGGCCGACGCCGGACGAGCCCATATAGACCGTGATCGAGCCGTCGGTCTCGAGAACGAGCCGCGCGCTCTCCTTCGGCCCCGCGGCGCCGCCCTCGATGAAGCAGCCGACCGCAAGCCCGTGATGACGGCCGTCGATGCAGCGGCCCTTGAGCTTGCCCTTGTCGGCCCAGCCGAACTCGGCAAGGCAGCGATCGAGCGTGGCCTGATAGTTGCCGCTGTCGAGTTCGTCCTGGCTTTCGACCGGCGTGATTGTGGCGAGCGTGTAAGGCATCTCGGCTTCGCGCACCAGATTGCGCCGGCGGAATTCGACCTGGTCGATGCCGAGGTCACGCGCCACCATGTCGAACAGCCGCTCGCGGAAAAAATCGGTCTCAAAGCGGCCTGGCCCGCGATAAGTGCCGACCGGCGTCTTGTTGGTCAGAGTGAGCACGACGTCGATGTCGATGTTGGGAATCCGATACGGGCCGGACATGAACTGCGCGACATTGCGCGCCCCGACTGCGCCATTGGTGCGCATATAGGCGCCCATGTCGACAAACGCGTGGCCGCGCAGGCCTACGACGGTGCCCTCGCGCGTGCACGCGATCTCGACCTCGCAGGCTGCCTCCCGCGCATGATTGATCGTCATCAAGTGCTCGCGGCGGTCCTCGGTCCATTTGACCGGACGACCGCAATAGCGGGCGGCGAACGGGATCAAAAAATCCTCCGGATAAAACTCACCGCGTGCGCCAAAGCCGCCGCCGACGTCGTACTCGACCATGTCGATGGCAGCTTCCGAAAGCCCCATCTGCTTGGCGAGAATCCGCCGGTTGGCGAACAGCACCTTGGCGGCGCCGGAGACCGTTAGCCGGCCGCATGCGCCGTCCCACTCGGCTAAGACCCCGCGCGGCTCCATGGGCAGCGCGGTGTGGCGCTGGGTGGAAAACCGCTCGCGCCGCGTATAGGCCGCATTCGTAAAAGCCGCCGCGGCGTCGCCGAGCACGGCGCAAAACTTCATCGCGACGTTGCCGCCCTTGTCCTCGAACAACAGCGAGTTGGCTTTGAGAGCGGCCTGCCAGTTCGAGACTGCCGGCAGCGGCTCGATATCGACCGCGATCGCGCCTAAGGCATCCTCGGCTCGTCCTGCGCTGTCGGCGAGCACCACCGCAAGCGCCTCGCCGACATAGCGGACCTTGTCGCGCGCCATGACGGGCTGCGCGAACGGTTCGAATTCCGGCATCGGCTGCAGCCGCATCGGCACCACGGGAATACGCTCGCCCAAATCGGCAGCCGTGATGACCGCGTGCACGCCGGGTTGCGCCCGCGCCGCCCTGACGTCCAACGACCGGACGCGGCCATGGCCAACCGAGCTGCGCAGGATCGCTGCGTGCAGCATGTCCTTGCGAGCGAGGTCATCCACGAATTGACCGCGACCGCGCACAAGACGCAGGTCTTCCACGCGCTCGATCGGCTGACCGACGAACGAATTGACCGTCCTCATGTGGCGTATCCGTCGCGCTTATAGGCGGCGCGCGCGTCGAGCACCGCTTCGACGATCGGGATATAGCCGGTGCAGCGGCAGAGATTGCCGGACAGCACCTCGCGCACGCGATCGGCGTCGCAGTCCGGCTCCTCGCTCAACAGCGCATGCGCCGTGGTGATCATTCCGGGCGTGCAGAAGCCGCATTGCAGCGCATGATGCTTGCGGAAGCACGCCTGCAGTGGCGTGAGCCCTTCGTCGCGCGACAGCCCCTCGACCGTGAGCACCTTGGCGCCGTCGGCCTGCACCGCCAGCATCAGGCAGGAGCGCACGGCGGCGCCGTTGACCAGCACCGTGCAGGCGCCGCAAACGCCATGCTCGCAGCCCACATGGGTGCCGGTGAGCCGCAGATGATGGCGCAGGCAGTCGGCAAGCGTGAGCCGTGGTTCGACCTCGACTTCGACTGGCTTGCCGTTGACTTCAAATTTGACGGGCATGGCTGGCATTTCCTGACCGCTCATCGCTGCGAAAGCGGGAAGTAGCGTTTGTGCTTGCTGGCGCGGAGCGAACGGCTGGCAGCAGCATGGTCTTCATCGATCGGTCTAGGCCGCTGCTTGTCTGAGCGCACGCTCGACCATCACGCCGACGAGCGCCTTGCGGTAGGCGGCGCTGGCGTGAATGTCGTCGGCCGGATCAACCGCGGCGGACGCCGCGCTTTCGGCCTTGGCGGCCACCGCTTCGTCGATCCTTTGGCCGTTGATCACCGCCTCGACGGCCGGCAGCCGCAGCGGCCTATCGCCGACGCCGATGACGCCGACATGGGCGTTGCGCGCGGTCTGCTCGCCGTCCGGATCGAAGAACACGGCGGCGGCCGCCATGGCAAAGTCGCCGCGACGGCGGGCGAACTCCTGAAAGCCGAAACGGCGTTGCGCAGGCCAGGCCGGCAGGCGAATTTCGGTGATGATTTCGTCGGCCTTGAGCGTCGTCATCAGCGGGCCGACGAAGAAATCGTCCGCCGCGATCACGCGCTCACCGGATTTGCCGGTCACCGCGATCTGCGCCTCGCAGGTCACCGCGATGCCCGGCATTTCAGCGGCCGGATCGGCGTGCGCCAAGCTGCCGCCGACGGTGCCGCGGTTGCGAATCTGATAATGGGCGACGTGCTCGACCGCCGCGACCAGGAGTGGGTGCGCCGTGGCGAGCCGCGCATCGTCGAGAATGTCGCGCCAGCGTACCATGGCGCCGAGCGTCACCCCGTTCGGCCCCACTCTGATTTGCCGCAGCTCTGCGAGCTTGCGCAGGTCGACGAGCAGCGCGGGCGAGGCGACGCGGAAGGCCAGCATCGGCACCAGACTCTGGCCGCCGGCAAGCGGCTTTGCTTCTCCATCATGCGCGGCGAGCAGCGCCACCGCATCGGCGATGCTGGTCGGGCAGGCATATTCGAAGGGCGGCAATTTCATCGCAAACCCGATCTACTCGATTGCGGTGGAGCGCAGCGAACGCCCGGATCTTATATCCTGGTAGCAGAATTGCCGACCAAGTACATCATGACGGTCACGAATTGGGGTGCTGCGTGTGCCGCGCAGCACCGGCTGCCGGCGATTGCCGAATGAGCTCCCAGACCCTCGCCGGCGACAATGGAAGCTCCCGCGGTTGCACGGCAAAATCCGATAAGGCCGCGGCGACCGCATTCGCCACCACGCCGCCGACCGGAATGATGCCGCCTTCGCCCGCGCCTTTGGCGCCCAGCGGGTTGAGCGGCGACGGCCTGTCCTCCAGCGCCACGGCGCGGATTTGCGGAAAATCGCTTGCCGTTGGCATCAGATAGTCGGCAAACGAGCCGGTGAGCAATTGTCCGTTCTCGTCGTAGATAAAGTGTTCAAGGAAGGCGCCGCCCAGGCCCTGCACCACGGCGCCGATGCACTGGCCGTGCAGCGTCAGTGGATTGACGATGCGGCCGACGTCCTCGACCGCCACGTAGTCAATGAGCTCGACGTGGCCGGTCTTGGCATCGACAGCCACATAGGCGGCATGGGCGCCGTACGAATAGGTCCTCTTGCTGCTAGCGAAGGTGCCGTCTGCGGAAAGGCCGGCGAATTCGTTGAGCTCGATCGCGGAGCTCCGGCCGATCGCTTTGCCGCGGTCGATGGCGACCTCGGCGCTGGCGCAGCCCAGCCGCTTGGCCGCCGCGTCACGAATGAGCTCGCGCAGCTTGCCGGCGGCATCGACGATGGCATTGCCGCCCATGACGATCGAACGCGAGGAAAACGAGCCGTAGCCTTGGGCCACGTAATCGGTCGAGCCGTGCAGCACCCGGTTGATGCGCTCCATCGGCATTTCCAGTGCGTCCGCGGCGATCTGCGCAAACACCGTTTCGACGCCCTGACCGACAGATGACGAGCCGACATAGAGCGAGACGGAACCGTCGGCTTCCACGACCAGGCGCACGTTCTCGCGCGGCCCGGTGCCGCCGCCTTCGAGATAGCAGCCGACCGCAGTGCCATGATAACGACCATCGATCAGCTTGCCGTTGCGTTCGCCTCGCTCGGCCCAGTTGAATTCGTCGAGACAGCGGTCGAGGGTTCGCTGGTAATCGCCGCTGTCGCATTCGCTCTCGATGTCGAGCACCTGCACGGTCGGCAGCTTGTAGGGCATTTCCGCCTCGGCGATCAGATTGCGCCGGCGGAACGCGATGCGGTCGATGCCGAGATCGGCCGCCACCATGTCGAACAGCCGCTCGCGGCAAAAATCGGATTCGAAGCGGCCCGGGCCGCGATAGGTGCCCACCGGCGTTTTGTTGGTGACCACGAGATGCACGTCCACGCGCACATGCGCAATCCGATACGGGCCGCACAGCACCTGCGAAATGTTGCGCGCCGCCGTGGCGCCGTTGGTGCGCACATAGGCGCCGAGATCGGTGAAGGCATTGCAGCGCAGCGCGATCAGCGTGCCGTCGCGCTCGCAGGCGATTTCCAGATTGCATTCCATCTCGCGCGCGTGATTGAGCGCGGCGAGATTCTCGCGCCGATCCTCGGTCCACTTGACGGGGCGGCGTAGATAGCGTGCCGCAAATGGAATGAGAAAATCCTCGGGGTAGAATTCGCCGCGGGCGCCGAAGCCGCCGCCGACGTCGTACTCCACCATGCGCACGGACTGCTCCGGCAGCCCCATCATCTGCGCCAGCGCGCGACGGTTGGTGAACGGCACCTTGCAGGCGCCGCGCACCGTGATGCGCTGCGCGTCGTCGTCCCACTCGGCGAGCAGGCCGCGCGGCTCCATCGGTACCGCGGCATGGCGCTGGACGCGGAAGTGCTCGCGCCTTCGGTACGGCGCCTTCTCCAAGGCCGCATCGGCATCGCCGCGCAGCGCCGTGATCGTGTCCGGCAGGTTGGTGCCGACCGTCTCGAACAGGACGATCTCGTCCTTGACGGCGCTGCCGCGGTCGGCGACGACCGCAAGCGGTTCGATCTCGACCGAAACGGCTTCCAGGGCATCCTCGGCCAGCGCGGCACTGTCGGCGATCACGACCGCGATCGGCTCGCCCACATAGCGGACCTTGCCGCTGGCGATGATCGGCTGTTCGAAGCGCCGGATCGCCGGGGTTGGATCATGGCGCAGCGGAATGGTCGGCACCTTGCCGATCTCCGCCGCGGTGATCACGGCGTGCACACCGGGCCGGGCGCGCGCGGCCGAGGTGTCGATCTTGCCAATGCGGCCGTGCGCGATGGAGCTGCGCAGGATCACGGCATGCAGCATGCGCTCGCTGGCGAGATCGTCGACATATTGTCCTCGCCCGGTGAGAAAGCGCAGGTCCTCGAGCCGCTCAATCGGGCTGCCGACAAACAAATTGCTCGCGCGCTGCGTGGTGGTGCTCATATGACGATGGGTGCTCCCAGATTGACGAGGGCACGCGCGACGCTGAGCGCCGCGAGCGCCGAGGTTTTGGGATTTGTGCGCGAGGGATGGCCTTGCAGCTGGATAGCGAAACGGCCGGCGGCGCCTTCGGCTTCGATCTCGTGGACGTTGCCCGGCGCTTCGGGGTCGGCGACGAGCTCGACTTGCGTCGCCTCGAAACCAAGCCCGGCGAGCGCTACCGCGGCCGCGACATTGGCGTTTTGCGGGTAAAGCAGCGCCGCCTCGCCGGCCTGGCCGCGATAGAGCACGGTGCGGCGCGCCAATGTGGCGAGGTCGGCAACGTTTTCGGCCGGCGAGCCGCGCCACGCCGCCGGCGGCTTGCGCGAGCGGTAGCGCACCGCCTTGAGCCCGCTAAGCCGCATCGCCGCAATCGCGTCAATGCCGCCGATGGCGCCGGCCGGCAGAACAACGCGGCTGCCGCCGCGCTGCGCGGCGCGCTTGAGCGCCTGCAGCAATTTCGGATCGGCCAGCGCCCCAATCGAGATCACCAATAGATCGATGCCGCGCTGCAGAATGTCGGCGCCATAGGCGGCGACCGCCTCCTGGCTGGCCATTTCCGCCACCACGGCCGGGCGACGATGCAAAAGGTCATCGATCACATCGTAGATCTCGATCCCGAGCAGCGGCGCGCGTGCTTTTTCGGCCCGCCCCGGCCGGCAAAGCGCGCCGAGGATCTCGACTTTGGCGTCTGCCTCCCGCAGCGCAGCAACGACGTCTCGGGCGATGCCACCGCAGCCGATGAACCCAGCCGACCTCACAGCCGCATGCCCGTAAACTTCCACTGCGACAGCTCTTCCATCGTGTAGCGCACGCCCTCGCGGCCGAAGCCCGACGCGCCGACGCCGCCGAACGGGTAAGTGTCGAGCCGGAAGCGGCTGGCGTCGTTGATCCAAAGCGACCCCACGCGAAGCTGGCGCGAGACCTTGAAGGCGGTGTTGAGGCTCTTGGTGAAGCATGCGCCCTGCAGTCCAAATTCGGACGCATTGGCGAGCGCGAGCGCCGCGTCCACATCAGCCACCGGCTGCACCACCACCACTGGCCCGAACGCCTCCTCGCGCATCAGCCGCGCCTGCGACGGCGCGTCGGCCACGATGGCGGGCCCCAAAATGGCGCCGCGTCGCTCAGGTTTGAGCACGAGCTTGGCACCCTGGTCGACCGCGTCGCCAATCATCGCCTCCACCCGGTCCGCCGCTGCGCTCGAGACCATGGGGCCGACATCGGTCGCCGCATCGTCGGGATCGCCGACTTTGAGCTTCGTGGCCGCAGCCACGAATTGCTCGAGGAAAGCCTCGTACACCGCGCGCTCGACGATCACCCGCTGCGCCGAAATGCATTGCTGGCCGCTCGCCTCGAAGCCGGCGCCGGCAATCCGCGTTGCCGCGTCGGCAAGATCAGCGTCGGCGCATACGATATTGGCTGCGTTGGAGCCAAGCTCTCCGACGAATTTTTTCGCTCCGGCAGCGCGCGCCAGTTCATTGCCGGCGGCGGTCGAGCCGGTCACCGTGACCGCGGCGATCAGCGGGTGAGCGACCAAAGCTCTTGCCGTGTCGCGCCCACCCGGCACGACGTTGAAAAGGCCGTCGGGCAGCCCCGCTTTCTTCATCGCCGCGGCCATGAGCAGCGCCACCTCGGTGCCCGGCGGCGACGGCTTGACCACCACCGCATTGCCGACCGCAAGCGCCGGCGCCACTTTCTGAATGAGCAGATTGACCGGCCCGTTGAACGGGGTGATGGCAGCGACAACCCCGTAGGGAATACGCACGGTGAAGCCGAAACGCCCGGCGCCGGTCGCGGTCACGTCAAGCGGCAGCACCTCGCCGTTGAGATGCGGCAATTGCGCGGCGCAGGCGCGGATGAAGCTGCCGGCGCGCTTGGCTTCGAAGGTCGCGGCGCGCCGCGGCTTGCCGATGACGCGGATGAGCGAGCGCACCAAGTCGGCCGCGATCTCGTCCATGGCGTCGGCCGCCGCCGCGAGCCACTCAACCCGCTTGGCCGTGGTCGCGTCCCGATTGGCGAGATAGGCCTGGTGTGCGTGCTTGACCGCCGCATCGACGATGCCGGCATCCGACTCGATCATCTGCGAGGCCACGCTCTCGTCGACCGGCGAGACGAGCGGCGAGAACGTCGCGCCGCCTGCAGCATTCGCCGGGCCGCCGATCCAGGGCAGCAGACGCAGAACATCGTTCATGGCGAAACCTCCACTTGCGGGCCTTTAAGAACGGACCGCTTCGATCAAAGCAAACAGCTCTGTTATTCTGATCGTCGGCCATTGAAATTATTGAAAGTTTTGCCAGAGCGGCGTTTCCATATGTACGTCTCTTGTGTACCTTCTGCAAGCTTACGCCAGCCTTGTCTGAGCGGTCTCTATACCACGGACCACCGAATGTTCGGTCAGGTCTAAGTGCCTTCCCACCGTTTCAGTAAGCCTATGGTGACCCCAGCGCCCTCACAGCGATCTTTAAGCTCGCGCCAACACGTTCTTGACCTCATCGCGTGCCATAGTTCGCCCCGCGCCATCGCAACGCCCCCGCGCATTAAGCGCCGCTGCGATCCCCGTAGCGTCGTTGCACCTGCGCGTTTGATAGTCGCGATAACCGGCAGGACATTGGCCGCATGTCGGTCGGCCTCGGTCCTGACGGCTTTAGCAGCCCATCTTGCGTGCCCGCTCTAACTCAGGGCTTCCCCAAGACCTTCCCGCGTGCCTTGGCGCGTGCAAGGGCTTCCCGCGTCCGAGCGCAGATCAAAGCGCGTTCCTTCTGTGCCAACGCCGCGTACAGTTTTCAGCCGATACTCTGCAGCATCAAGCAATTTGCCAAGCACCGGCCTAAAAGAGCGTTATTATCGCGCCGCCCTCTGCTTCACGACGGCCACAATGCGTCCAAGAGCCCGATGAGCGGCTTCGAGATCGATGAGGTCGTATCTGAGTTCGGGGTGGGCTTGAAGGACGTCGGCCAGCTCGCTGACGCCAGTGATAACGTCACACACCGCACGAGCAGCATGATGCCAGGGCTCGACGAACTGCGTCTCGGTGGGCGCATTGCGGAGATCGTTTGTGATAGTAGCTTCGGCCTTTGCTACGGCCTCGTCGTCATTGGGCGCGGAAATGGCGACCGGCGGCCCCACGATCTGACCATCTTGGTTGTAAGTGAAAAGGCGATACTCGTGAGGCGATGCGCGCTCCCGGTCAAATTCAGCCCGACGCCGCGTGTTCTCCTCTGAGAAATCGTTCATTCGCTTGCTGAACTTGTAACTACGCGTGAGCGTCAACCAGCGTTGCTGAAGAGCGAGGTAATCGTCGCGTTCTTTGTCGGTAGTTGCTTCGGCTGCCTTTCGGGCGCAATTCTCCGCATGCGTGTGACAGTCGGCAATTTCGCAACTGAGTTTTCGAAGCATAGCGGCCCCCATCCACAGGATGATGGCGGAAGGTGGCAGATCGTAAACGAGTTGTCCCCGTGTGCGCCAGTGCGCCGGATCAGAAGGAACTCTCGGCTCGGCGACGCTAGCGTATCCAGCAGCCGCTATGCATAGCTATTAATGAATATTTGTTCATGTTCAAGTGATTAAAACAAAAGCAATATCGTCTATTTGAACGCAAGTTCCCGCCGTTTTGGTGAGCTGATCCGGGCCGCTATGCTTCTCCCAAAGCTGCTGCATCATCGCCATCACATCTTCGGGCCGGCAGTCCTCCCCTGGGCAACTTGTTGCCGAGCTGCCCCATGCGCGTGTTGCCCGACATCGACTGCCCTCATTGCGTGCCACTGGCCGCCTTACGCCTTCACTCAGCGAGCATTGAAGCAACCGACCTACGTGTAGCTTTGAGAACTTTCATCCTACGGCTGTTGTGCGCCGATGCGTTTTACACAACCAAGACCCATCTGCCACCCCGCTGGTCGATCAGCGTCACAAAGTCGTCCGGCAGCCATGTTGCCATCCCGAAGGGAGGCGCACTAATCTGTCCAGGGGCAACGTGAAGTATTCTGCCATGGCCAAGAAAGCAAAATCCAAGTTTGACCCGAAGGTGTTTCTTGCCACAGTGAACGGCGGCCGAACCGTATCTGATTATCGCAAGGACGACGTTATCTTCTCGCAGGGGAACCCAGCGGACGCAGTATTTTACATCAAGACGGGCAAGGTCAAGATTGCGGTCACGTCGGAGCAGGGAAAAGAAGCCGTAGTCGCTATCCTTGGTGCGGGCGCGTTCTTCGGTGAGGGCTGCTTGATCGGGCAGCAACTACGCCTTGCAAATGCGACCGCCATAATCGAGAGCAGCGTGATGCAGATGGAAAAAGCAGAAATGATCCGGGTTCTGCATGCCGAGCCAACTTTCGGTGAGCTGTTCATGGCCCATCTGTTGACCCGCAACAACCGGATTGAGGAAGATTTAGTTGATCAGTTGTTCAACTCTAGCGAAAAGCGTCTGGCACGAACACTTCTGCTCCTCGCGAATTATGGCAAGGAAGCTAAGCCGGAGCCGATCCCTGCCAAGATCAGTCAAGAGACGCTCGCAGAAATCATCGGCACAACTCGGTCTCGGGTCAATCAATTTATGAACAAATTCAGGAAATTGGGCTTCATCGAATACAACGGCGACCTGCAAATCCATAATTCCTTGCTGAGTGTCCTTCTGCGCGACTAGCTCTCGGGCTCTGACGGCAAATAATTTCCCTCGGATGTTCAATTGGGAACAGGCAAATATTTTGCCTCGGACGTTCAATTGGGAACAGGCCAATCCCGACCCGGCTTGGTAGAGGTAAGCTCAGGGGTTTTTCTGGTTGGGTGTGTTTCGGGGTCGCCTGGGAGTGACAACGATGCACCGGGTTGCTCAGTATAGACAGTTTGCAAGCGATTACAGATGTCTTGCGGCGATGCTGACGAAGCCCGCCGACAAGCAGGCATCGGAGCTGTTCGCGATAGGCTGGGACAAGGTCGCCAATAAGTGCGAGGCGATGCTCCGAAGCGAAGAGCAGCCCAACGAACTTGATGCTAGAAGTACGATGGCGTCACGCGAGCCAGAGCTTATTTTAGCGTCGCTAATGGACCAGATTAAGGTTCCGGCATGACATAGCGGTGGCCAAGTCAAGCGCGAGCTAACAGGGTTGGCGACGGACTTCGCGTACCATTGGCCACCGCGTGGCGTGCTGATGCCCCGGGCATTGAGGGCCGCTGCGATCTCATGCAGGGACGTTAAGCCGCTGCGCTGTATCTCGCGGATGACCGGGAGCACATTGGCTGCGTGATGGTCCGCTATCGCCTTGAGCGACGTTACAGCGGCCTTGCGGGCTTGTCTGAGCTTTGGGCTTCCCAGCGTCACGCCGCGAGCCTTGGCGGCTGCAAGGGCCGCCTTGATCCTCGTGGAAATGAATGCGCGTTCCTTCTCTGCGAGGGCAGCAAACAGATGCAATCATAGCCCTCTGTGGTGGCAAAGCGTTCCAATGCTTCCCGCTGCGCCTCAATGCCAAGCCCTGAGCGGCCTTGCTGGGCCGTGATAGCGCGGATGTAGCCAACGAGCCTCTGGTAGCCATGACGCCCTCCCGACGCTGTTACACAAGCTTCAGAGTGCATGGCTGTCGGCCAAGTCCTGCGTCTACGGAAATCCCCTCCGCGCTTGCCCTTGAGCTTTGCCGTTGTGTCGAACGCGAGCAAACAAACAACCGATCAATCGCGGTGGCGGTGTTCGCTGCGCCAACGCGGGAGTTTAATGAGCCTCATGGTCGCTCGCGATCACCTTGAGACCACCCCGTACCCCCGACTTCAAAAAAGCCGGTCTAAGCCGCAGATGCTCGGGTCGGTTCCGCGGTGTCCTTTTGTGGAAAACCGGGCTCCCCCAATTGGGTCCTATAGGCCGCGCGGAAATCCCCGAACGACCCCCTGGCCTCTGCGCAAAGCCGAGTCATTTGCCAGTACGGGTACTGGTCCCTTTTGAGAACGAAGGTGGCCCCTTGAATTTGATCGTTTTAGAGCCAAATTCAGGGCGTTAAGAAGCAGGTATTGAGGGGATCGCTCGTCATGTGGCCTCGTTACATCGCGAGGCGATCTCCTTTACTCGGTTTGGGACAACGAGAAATACAGACCTGCGGTCTCCGAACATCGTGAGTGCGCCGACCTTAGCTTCGGCGACGCCTTCAGAATAGCCGACCGGCTCAATGCGGAGATCGAGCAGCCGAAAAGAGAATATCCCGTCAGTTGGCGGCCTCGGTCCCAATAGGGGCCACTACCGCGGTACGGGCCGACGGAACTCTCAGGGATAGGTCCGTGGATAGGCCGGCAAGGTGCTGAGAACTTAGCCTCGTGCCCTGCGCCGTCGAGCCTCTTGTATTCGGCGCGTACGTCATCGGGGATGCGCTTACGGGCGCTGTAATTGCCGCTGCCGTCTTGCCGCAGATTGATCATCCGCACCACACGCTTGTGTACGGCCTTATGTACCCGGCCTTGCGTTAAATGTTGAGGAATGCAGTTAGATGCGCATTCCCAATGTTTCCGCTGCGTGGCTGATTAGACCAAACAGCTTGGCCGGAGTCACCGGGTATTCGGCGATCGTCACCCCGAGCGGCGACAGCGCATGCTCGATGGCGGCGACGATGGCGCCCGCCGCCGGCACGCAGCCCGCTTCGCCCACGCCCTTGACGCCGAGCGGGTTGAGCGGCGACGGCGATTGCAGAAAGCGCAGCTCGATATTCGGCACTTCGGTGGCGGTCGGCAAGAGATAATCGGAGAAGGTCGTGGTTAAGGGCTGCGCGCCGTCATCATACCGCATCCACTCGAACAGCGTATTGCCGATGGCGTGCACGGTGCCGCCGACGAGCTGGCCTTCGACAATCATCGGATTGATCAGGCGGCCTGAATTGTTGACCACGACGTAGCGCAGAATGCCGACGCGGCCAGTCTCTACGTCCACCTCGACCTCGACCGCATGACAGCTCATGCCGTAGGTGAGCGCGTTCGGCAAAAAGCTTTGCAGGCTTTCGAGGCCGGGCTCGAATTTTCCAGGCATCGAATAGCCGGGCACGCCGGAGACCGCTTCGGCCACCTCGCGCAGTGACAATCCGCTGCCCGGCGCGCCAACAACTTCGACGCGGCCGTCACGCAGCGCAAGGTCCTCGATGCCGGTTTCAAGGAGGTGCGCGGCTACGGCGAGCACCTTTTCGCGCACGGCGCGCGCGGCGAGATGCACCGCCGAGCCGGCGGTGACCGTCTGCCGGCTGGCAAAGCCGCCCTGGCCATAGGGAATGACCGCGGTATCGCCTGCCACCACGCTGACGTTGTCAACGGCCACGGCGAATTGCTCGGCGCAGATCTGCGCCAGCGCGGTCCTGATGCCTTGGCCCATCGGCATGGCGCCGGTATAGACCGAGATGCGGCCCGAGCGGCCGATGCGCACGATGCCGGATTCGAAAGGACCGCGGCCGGTGCCTTTCACACCGTTGCCGATGCCGATGCCGATATAGCGGCTAGCCTCGCGCGCCTCGCGCTGGCGCGCGGCAAAGCCCGCGTAATCGATGGCCGCCATCGCCATATCGAGGCAGCGTGGAAAGTCGCCGCTGTCGTAGGCAACCGGCGAGCCGGCGCGGGTCTTGAGCGGCGTCACGTAAGGCATCTTCTCCGCGGGCACCAGATTGCGCCGCCGTACCTCGGCACGGTCAAGCTTGAGCGCGCCCGCCACCACGTCGAGCAGCCGCTCCATGGCGAAGGCCGCTTCCGGATAGCCGGCGCCGCGCACCGGCATGGTGGCGACCTTGTTGGTCTCGACCACCTTCACCTGAAGTTCGTAGGCCGGCACGATGTAGGGGCCCGGGACCCCGGTTGAGGTATTGTAGGGCAGGTTGAGCCCTTGCGGGGTGTAGGCGCCCTGGTCGTGAATGAGTTCGCCGCGCACGCCGAGCACGCGGCCTTGATCGTCGAAGGCAACTTCCAGATCCCAGTACTGATCGCGTTCCTGCACCGCGGCGCAGAAATGCTCGCGGCGGTCCTCGATCCACTTGACCGGCTGGTGCAGCAGCAAAGATGCCGCCGCGACCGCGACCTCTTCCGGGTAGAGCACGAACTTGCCGCCAAAGCCGCCGCCGACATCGGGCGCCACCACGCGAATTTGATTTTCGTCGAGGTCGAGAAGGTGCATCAGGAACGCCCGCACCTCGTGCGCGAGCTGCGTCGAGGACCACAAGGTCAGCCGGTCCTCGTTACTGTCGTAGACGGCGACGGCCCCGCGTCCCTCCATCGAATGGGCGCCGCCGCGATGCTGCTTGAAGCTGGCCCGTGCGCGATGTCGCGCGCGGACGAGGGCCGCCGCCGCGTCGCCATAGGCCTGGCGGAACTCAAAGAGGAGGTTGCTCGCCTTGCCGCGATGGGCGGGCGGCGCGCCCGGCCGCAGGGCGTCGCGGCAATCGGAGACTGCCGGCAATACTTGATAATCGACCTCGACGAGAGCGGCCGCGTCCTCGGCGAGCGCGCGCGATTGCGCCACCACGACGGCGACCGCTTCGCCCACATAGGCGACTTCGTCCTTGGCGAGAACGAAAGGCGAGACGTTGGCTTTCAGCTGGTCGGTGCGAAATTGCAGCGGCAGTCGCTCGGCAGTGAGCAGCGGCGCGATATCGCAAAGCGCGAACACCGCGCGCACGCCGGGCTGCGCCCGCGCCGCCTCGGCATTGATGCCGCCAAGCGCCGCGTGCGCGTGCGGGCTACGCACGAAGGCTGCCTCCAGCATGCCAGCGAATTTCAGATCGTCGACAAAAAGGCCGGCACCGCGCAAGAGCGGGTCGTCTTCGAGCCGCAACACGCGCTGGCCGATGGCATGGGACGAGGTCACCTTGGCGGCTGCTCCCGATCAGTCGATATGCACGCCCGCCGCCTTGACGACCTTGCCCCATTTCGGCCGTTCCGAAGCGATGAAGGCTGCGAATTGGTCGGGGCTCATGGGCGCGGGATCGCCGCCGACCTTGGTCAACGTGCTCACCACGTCCGGCGATCCGAACGTGTGCTTCACCTCGGCGGCTACCTTGTCGATGATCGGCTTCGGCGTCGCTGCCGGCGCGAACAGGCCCTGCCATCCCTCGACCGTGAAGCCCTTGAGGGTTTCGCCGATCGTCGGCAGATTGGGTGCGCTGGCGAGGCGCTGCGCGCTCGTGACCGCAAGCGCATGGATGAGACCGGCCTGCGCCTGCGGCCACAGCGTTGTCATGCTGTCGATGGCGACGTCGACGCTGCCATTCATCATGGCGCTCAGTTCGTCCGTCGTGCTGCGAAACGGCACATGGGTCATATGCGTGCCGGTCGCGAGTTCGAACATGACCACCGAGAGCTGCGACGACGTGCCGATGCCCGACGAGCCGTAATTGAGCTTGCCGTCGTTGGCCTTCAGATAGGCGATCAGCTCAGGAACGTTTTTGACCGGCAGCTTTTTGCTGACGACGAGCAGATTGGGCAGGTGCACCAGGAGCGAAATCGGCTGGAAATCGCGCTCGGCGTCGTAGGGCAGATGGCGATAGACGAAGCCGTTGATGACATTGCCGCTGAGTGTTCCCAAGAGCAGCGTATTGCCGTCATTGGCCGCCTTGGCGACGTAAGCCGTGCCGACGCTGCCGCCGGCGCCGGAACGATTTTCCACGATCACCGGTGAGCCGAAATCCGCCTGCATGTGCTGTTGCAGGATGCGGGCGAGCAGATCGGCCGACCCGCCGGCCTGAAACGGCACCACGATTGTGATCGGGCGCTGCGGCCAAACGACCTCCGCCCGCGCCGCCGCGCTGGCGCACAGGAGAGCCGCCAAGGCGATGACGACAAATCGCATGGAAACCTCCGTTCTGTGCTGGCCGGGCGGAGAGGACAGCAATTGCCAATCTCGGCGATTGATAACGCGAATCGGTGCGCGCGTCTGCCTTACATTCCAGCATTGCCACCCAAGGAAAGCTGCAATGCGGCCGGCGGAATTGGCCATGGGCAGGGCAAGCCAATGCTGCTAGGCTTAAGCATACGCCGCGGCGCGATCAAGCGCCGCTCGCGAGGTGAGGAAAGTTCGATGCTCAAGCGAATTCCGCGCAACGAAAGGCAGGAAAAAAGCCGCGCGAAAGCGCCGCGCGTGACCGAGCTGCCGAAGATCAACAACACAACGGATACGCGGGACATTCTCGCGCATGCCGCCAAACAGGCGCGGCAGTCCGATTATTTCATCGTCGATGTGGACGCTCACGTGACCGAGACGGCGTTCTGGTCGCAAGTCGTCGATCGCATGGAGAGCGACGTCTACCGGCAGATGGCGCGCGCCTTCAAGGAGCGCGGAGGCTCGCCGGCCGGCCTGCTCAACACCACGCCAGGCCTGCTCTACCAAGACCTGTTCGGCCGCATTCCGCATCAGCAGCGGCTCGGCGAGGCGGTGCCTGCGGGGAGCGCCCACGCGCAGGTGACCCTGGTGCAGCGCGCCATGGATTCGATCGGGATCGACTACATGGTGGTTTTTCCGACTCCGATGCTCGTGCTCGGCATGCATCCGCAGGTCGAGATGGAAGTTGTGATCGGCAACGCCTTCAACAAATGGCTCACCGAGGAAATCCTGCCGCGGGAACCGCGCATCAAGGCGATGCTGTACCTGCCGTTCAACCACCCGGAGGCCGCGCTCAAGGCGGTCGAGACCTACGCCGATAATCCGAGCGTCATCGGCTTTTCGGTCACCTCGACGCGCTACCGTGCCGTCCACCATGACAGCTACATGCCGCTTTATTCGGCCATTCAGGCCACCGGAAAGCCGCTCGCGTTCCACTCCGGCTTCCACTGGGGCGACCAGTCGATGCAGCAGTGCAACCGCTTCATCTCCATGCACGCGATCTCATTCGTCTATTACAATATGATCCACATGACGAATTGGATCATGAACGGGCTGCCGGAGCGCTTCCCGAAACTGAAGCTGGTGTGGATCGAAAGCGGGCTGGCGTGGATTGCGTTCCTCATGCAGCGACTCGATTCCGAATACATGATGCGCTCTTCGGAGGCGCCGCTGCTCAAGCGCCGGCCGAGCGAGTACATGGCGGAGATGTATTACTCGAGCCAGCCGCTCGAGCGCTCGAACATGGACCTCACCGAAGCGACCTTCAAAGCCATGCGGGCGCAGACGCAGCTCCTTTTCGCCTCTGACTGGCCGCACTGGGATTTCGACCTGCCCAATGCCATCACCACGCTGCCGTTCCTCTCCGAAGAGGCCAAGCGCAACATTTTGGGCCTCAATGCCGCACGGCTCTTCAACCTCAAAGTGCCCGATCACAAGCTCGGCGCGGCCGAGAGGAACACCAGCGACAAGGACGACAAGAGCAGGAAGGCGCCAGCCGAGCGCGAGCCGGTCACGGCCTAAACTGCGAATGGCAAAAATCCGGCAACGAAAAACGGCAAAAGGCCTCGGCCGCAAGCGAACGGCGACGCGCGCCGGCCCACGGGCGGATTTCTGCGCCGCCGCGCGCGCGGCGCTCAAGCGCGGTGAGCCCGACGCCATCTCCGATCGTGCGCTGCAACAGGTGCTCGCCGCGGCGGTGAGGGTCTATGCCGCCAAAGTGGAGCGCCGGGGGCATGAGGTGGTGCCGTACGCGCAGGGCGCGGTCACCGCGACCGAGACGGTCGTTGCTGCCTGCGGCATGATTCGCGCCGCCGACCTCAACATGTTCGACGTGGCGATCTGGTTCCATCGCCCGCCAGGCATTGAATGATATCGAGCAAGTCCAGCCCGCCCGCGCCGGGACGACAAAATGTAAGATACGGGACAAGTGGAGGACGTGATGGAGGAGATTGCAGTCGGGAAGCTTGCCGATATCGCGGACGGCGATTACCGGGTGTACGCTGTCGAGGAGTTCGAAGTCGGCATTTTCCGCAGCGGCAGCGACGTGCTCGCCTACGAGAATGTCTGCCCGCATGCCGGCGGCCCGGTCTGCCAAGGCAAAATCTTCAACAAAGTCGAAGAGGTGATCACGCCCGACAAGAAAAGCGCCGGCCTGTGCTTTGGCAAGGCGCGCCACATCGTGTGCCCGTGGCATGGCTACGAGTACGATCTCGCCACCGGCTGCCATCCAGGCGACACCTCAGTGCGGCTCAACCCGGTCAAGGTCGCTGTGCGCGCGGGGCAGATTTACGTCACCTTGCCGCAGTGAGTTCCACGCGCGGCGTCCGTCCTCCACGATTTGTGCTGATCTGCCGTCGCTGGTGTAATTTGAGCCCGGCGCGCCCTCAGACGCGGGGCGCCATCGGCCCGGAGCGCAGCCGCCTGAGATCAAAGCGATCGATTTCGGCGAGCAGCTCCACGAAAGCCTTTGCCCCATGCGCGAGCGCGGCCTTGCCTTTTTCGGCGCTTGCCAGCGTTCCGTCGCCGACCGCGCCCGTGGGGTCGAGGTCCTGGGTCATCCAGGCGAAGCCGGCCGGCCGATAGGCGCCGAGCCATTTGAACTCGCGCGCCATCGCGATGGTCTCCGGTATGGCGCTCGCCGCTTTCTCGGTGCGCACAGTCTCGGGCCTTCCCGCCAGCATCAGCGAGGTCTCGACGTCGCCGCCGTGGATGCCGTGCCGCTTCTCCTCGCTCGTAAAAATTCCCTCCGGATATCCGAAGCGATGCCAGCCGACAGTCACCACCAGCATGTCGCAGCGCGTGCGCAGCTCGCGTGCGACAATCTCCATCGGGGCGACATTGCCGCCGTGGCTGGTGACCATGAGCAGCTTACGCAGCCCCGCCCGCGACAGACTCTCCCCGAGCTCGGTCCAAGCCGCGATCGCAGTCGCCGCCGAGAGCGTCAACGTTCCCGGAAACGCTAGATGCTCGGCGGAGACGCCGATCCGCTGCACCGGCAGAAACGTGACCGGCAGCTCCGCGGGCAGCTGCCTTTGGACCCGCGCCAGATAGGCGTCCGCGATATAGCTGTCGACCCCGAGCGGCAGGTGTGCTCCGTGCTGCTCCACCGCGGCGAGCGGCAGTACCGCGATCCAGCGCGCGGTGTCGCTGCCGGCCTCGGCAATCTCCTGCCAGGTCATGTCCATCCAGTTTCGTTTGGGCAGCATCATCCACGCACGCCTCAAAGGTTCAGTCGCCTCGCACGCGCCGCTCACTCGCCAAGGTTCAGTCCGCCAACGCTCCCTCGCCAAGTCCGGCCGGCTCTCCTATTCTCGCGTCGCCGCTTGCAAGGAGCAACTCGATGCCGCTCGCGCTGACGCGCAGAACCCTGTTGGGCGCCGCCGCCGGCGCGGTGACCTCACCCGCCGTGGCGCAAAGTCTCGACAGGGTGGCCTTCGGCACCAATTGGATGGCGGAGGCCGAACACGGCGGCTTCTACCAGGCGGTGGCCGACGGCACATACCGCAAACATGGTCTCAACGTCACCATCGTGCCGGGCGGACCGAATGTGAACAACCGCATCCTGCTCACCGTTGGCAAGCTCGACTTCTTCCTCTCGGCCAACACCCTGCAGGGGTTCGACGCAGTCGAGCAAAATGTTCCGACGATCGAGGTCGCCGCCTTGTTTCAGAAAGACCCGCAGGTGCTGATCACGCATCCGGGCGGGGGCGTCAACGAATTCGCAGATCTGAAGAAACTGACGCTGTTCATCTCCAAGGAGGGAATGGCCAGCTATTTCCAATGGCTGAAAGCCGATTACGGTTTTGACGACGCGCAGGTCAAGCCCTATACGTTCAATCCGCAGCCGTTCCTGGCAGACAAGAACAGCGCGATGCAGGGCTATGTGACCTCGGAGCCTTATGCGATCGAGAAGGTGGCACATTTCAAGCCAAAAGTCTTTCTGCTCGCCGACCAGGGCTTTTCCGCCTACTCCACGCTGATCGAGACGCGGCGCGAGCTCGTCGACAAGAAGCCCGATCTGGTGCAGCGCTTCGTCAACGCCTCCATCGTGGGCTGGTACAACTACATCTATCACGACAACAGCGCGGGCAACGCGCTCATTAAGAAACAGAACCCGGAAATCACCGACGATCAGCTCGCCTATTCGGTTGCCAAGATGAAAGGATACGGCATTGTCGATTCCGGCGATGCCTTGCGGCTCGGCATCGGCGCCATGACGGACGCGCGCATGAAAAGGTTTTTCGAGCAAATGGTGCGGGCCGGCGTGGTGAAGCCCGATCTCGACTACCGCAAATGCTACACCTTGCAGTTCGTCGACCAGAAAGTCGGCCTCGATTTGCGGCCCACATAAACTACTGCCTGACCCGCCGTCGGCGCAACTGAGTTGCGCTGGAGAGTTCACCAGCGAAATTGGCATGAGCAAATAAAACAGGGGTTCGACCATTCGGCTGGCGCCTTTCTCGGGACCTGTACTGGTCGCGCTGCGCGACGTCGGCAAGACGTTCTCGACTGGGACGACGGCGCTCGCAGGCCTCACGCTCGACGTCCGCGAAGGCGAGTTCCTCTCGCTGGTCGGGCCTTCGGGCTGCGGCAAATCGACGGCGTTGCGGATCATTGCTGGGTTGAGCGAGCCGACGCAGGGCACGGTCGAATGGGCGGCCAATAGGAGCACCAGCGCCGGCCGCATCGGCTTTGTCTTTCAGGAGCCAACACTTATGCCGTGGACGAACGTGTTCAACAATGTCCGGCTGCCGCTCAAGCTAGCCGGCCTGTCGAGGGAGCGCGCGACGGCGCGCGTCGAGGCCGCACTGGAGCGTGTCGGCCTGCAGAAATTCAGTCGCCTCTATCCGCGCGAGCTGTCGGGCGGTATGCGAATGCGTGTTTCCATCGCGCGCGCTCTCGTCACCGAGCCGGCAGTGCTGCTCATGGACGAGCCGTTTGCGGCACTCGACGAGATCACGCGCTTTGCGCTCGACGACGATCTCTTGGCGATGTGGGCGGCGTTGCGCACCACCGTGGTGTTTGTCACCCATTCGGTGTTCGAATCGGTTTATCTGGCGAGCCGCATCGCCGTGATGGGCACGCGGGGCGGGCGCGTTGTGAGCGAGCTCGCCATTGAGTCTGCCTATCCACGCGAGGCGAGCTTGCGCACCTCAGCCGAATATGCCGACTCTTGCCGCCGGGTCTCGGAGGCGCTCGCCCGCGCCATGGCGGCGGGAGGCGGCGCATGAGATCGAGCCATTCGTCGCCGAGCGCGCCTATTGCGGCACCGCAGGGACGCGCAGACGTGAGAGCGCAATCGCGTGGCGTCCTTACCACATCTAACGGTCAGAATGGCGACGAGCGCAGGAAAAAATACTGCACGGCTGAATGCTACGTAGAGAGCCAGCGCAAGCAGGTCATTGACCTGCATCTAAAAATCAAGCTGGTACCACCATAACGTCGTCACCCGCTGACCCGATCGGAACGGACACTTGGAGCCGTTGGGACCCGATTTGCCGAGTACAAACTACCGCCCTGGCTCTATACGATAGTCCGGCAGATGGAGAGGCCCCGGGTCGTAAACGGATCGAATGTCCCGATTCGGAATCTTGAACATAAAGCGAAACTACGGCCTTTGCGTCAAATCCTGTCAAATAACCAGGCGTCGCTCACCCGGTGAGACTCCGCGCATCGCGTTAATCCCGTTTCGAGCCACCGCGGCACAATGCTTGTGTAAATGGCTGTTATGAAGTTGCAATCATAAAGACGCATGCCGTTTTGACCGTATGAAACATCCAGCTCACGGCTGGTGCAGTCGAGGGAGGGCGTTCCGCGGAATTGGTGATTGGGCCCGCGAGTTGGTATCAACTACCAGCGTGCGTGATCCTAAGGACATTTCGCATTCGTAAGAGCTGCCAGGAACGCGAATGTGTTTCCCGCATTTCTCATGCTGTTCCCAGACATGGAGTTTTCACGATGGCGCAGGCGAAGCAGGCTGCTAAACGAAAGCGCAGACATACAGCCTTGCCATTAATGGGTGCCGCGGGTGTTTCCTTGGCCATGACCGGCGACGCATCAGCAACGTTGCCGGCAGCGGATGCACCGCACCACGATACCGGCCCGCTGATTGTTCTCGGCGAGGAGGAACTCTCCGACGTGAGTTTGGCGACGTTGTACGTCTTTGACAAGGAGAGCGAATCTAAACTGGACCAAGGGCTCGTCACGCTGGCAAGGGGCTGCGGCAGAGGCTGTGGCAGAGCGTGTGGTGGCAGGGGCTGCAGGGCCTGTGGCAGAGCTTGCGGCGTGGGCAGAGCATGCGGCGGCTGCAGATGCGGCGTGGGCGTGATCGGATGCGCAGGCTGCGGCGGAGGATGCGGAACCTGCTGGCGATGGTCGCCGGCTCTCGGCCGGTGGGTCTCAGTTTGTTAGTAAGCGAGAAGATTAGGCACCCACTGCTCGGCCGCGTCGTCACTCCGGCATGCTGAGGGCGGCTGGAATTGGTGGCATTCTGGCTGCGCCGAGCGCGGTAAGTTGCATGCCCGGGAAGCTAGCGGTACGCCGTCTTGGCATGGCGAATGTCGGCTGCGCACCAAGCGCGTCGGTCGGTTTTGCAGGCATTATTGAGGACCGCCAACGTGCTGACTATCGCCAGCACAGCCGCTGCCGTCAGCACCATCAATAAGAGCTTCATGGCGAGGCTCCAATGCGGAGTCCCCGACTACTCCCATGACGCCAGGACTAGAGCGGCCCAGATGAACTGCCGATGAACGTGCGTGGGCGGCGCAACATGCATGCACGGCGCGAAAATCGGAACCTTAGAACTTGAGGTGCGATCCGGCACTTGCGGACGCAAGTAAACCGCCTGGACCCTACTGTACGCATCGTCCGTGTGAATTTGTGTCGCGGGATGTCGATCCGGCCGGAGCGCCGGTTCCGCTGGAGTCACCCTATGTTCTCACTCGCTATCACTCGAGCCCCGCTCCGCGATGGGCGAGCCTTTTATTCTTCGTACCGTTTGTGATGTCGATGCCTCTGGCCCTCACGCGTGATGGCCGACTGCTTGTCGCCTAGCCAATCGGTGTGCAGACGAATGCGGACGAGATCCTGTCCGAACCGGAAGGGCCCCATCTGAGCTTGCCCGAGTGATTGTGAGGCAGCTCGCATTCGTTGGGCCCCGTGCTCGTGCTCAAGCAATGGCGCAGAGGACTGTGAGCTGAATGCCGGATAAGGTCACGACAAGTCTGGATCCGACTTGATGAGCGTACATGCTAAGGTAGGCGGCAGCGCGAGACATTATTTTGGCGCCATGTTGCACATGTATACCGCTGTAGAAAATACTCTGCTCGATCGCTTCTTCGACGGTTCGCTACGACTCCCCACGCCCGGCTTACATCGGTCCACGGTGCCAAGCAGCCATCGGTTGTCGCAGGCGCTCGCCCGCGCCATCCCGGCGGAAGGCGGCGCATGAGATCGGGCGATTCGCCGAACCGCGAGAGCGCCGCCAATCGAAGCGCGGCCGACACGCAGCAAACTGAGTTCCTGTTCCGGGCCAGCTCCATTGTGGGACCTCGCGCGAGACGAGCGGACGTGAGGGCACCAGGCGCCCGTGAGCGCGTGCTGCGCATCATCCTGCCGCTCATCGTTCTGTTGCTTGGGCTCATCATTTGGGAGGCCGCTGTTCGGATCGAAAGCATTCCGGCCTATGTGCTGCCGCCGCCTACGCTAGTCCTCAAAACGTTGGTAGGCGACTGGCCGGTGCTGGGCCCATCGCTTGCGTCAACGCTGATCACGACCGTCAAGGGTTTTCTGCTCGCTGCAATCGGCGGCATCGGGCTCGCGGTGATCTTCAACCACTCGCGCATCATCGAATATTCGCTCTACCCCTATGCGGTTATCCTGCAGGTGACGCCGGTGATCGCGATTGCGCCGCTGTTGCTCGTCTACCTGCAGCAGCCCACGGCGGTGCTGGTCTGCGCCTGGATCGTCGCCTTCTTTCCGGTCCTGGCCAATACGACGCTGGGGCTCAATTCCGTCGATCGCAATCTCGCCGACCTTTATGCACTCTACGGCGCCTCGCCCCTGCAGGTGCTCTGGAATCTGAAGCTGCCTTCGGCGCTGCCCTTCATTCTGGGAGGACTGCGCATTGCCGGCGGGCTGTCGTTGGTCGGCGCGGTGGCCGCCGAAATCGCCGCCGGCTCGGCCGGCGCCGGCTCCGGGCTCGCCTTCCGCATCATGGAATCGCAGTATCGCCTCAACATTCCGCGCCTGTTCGCGGCTTTGCTTCTGCTCTGCGCCGCCGGCATCGCGATCTTCTATCTGCTTGCATTAATCAATTATCTCGCGCTGCGGCGCTGGCACGAAAGCGCCCTCGAGCCGGAGCGGTAGTATTTCATGACGGCCCTAGCGCCATCATTAGCGCGCGCGCCACGTGAATGGCCTCGCGCCCGGTGCCGTCGCGAATTTGCTGGCGGCACGAAGTGCCGTCAGCCACGATCAGCGCATCGTCCGGCGCTTTGCGTACGGCCGGGAGCAAGGAGAGCTCTCCCATCGCGCGGGAGATGTCAATCGTGTCGGCACGGTAGCCGAATGCGCCCGCCATGCCGCAGCAACTGGACTCGACCGTTTCGACCTGCAGTTCGGGAACAAGCCGCAATGTTGCCTCGATGGCAGTCATGACGCCAAAGGATTTCTGATGGCAGTGGCCATGCAGAATCGCTTTTTTGTTTATTGCCGTAAGCGGAAGTCGTAGCTTTCCCGCCTTAGCTTCGCGGAGCAAAAACTCCTCGAGCAAAAGGGCGCGCTCGGCAAGCCAGCGTGCGGCATCGCTTTCGATCAGCGCCGGAATTTCGTCACGCAACCCGAGAATGCAGCTCGGCTCGAGGCCGACCACTGTTTCTCCGCGCTCGATGACAGGCGCAAGCGCGTTCAGCAGCCGCTCGACCTCCCGCCGAGCCTCATCCACTTTGCCGACGGACAGGAACGTCCGTCCGCAGCATAGCGGGCGCGATTCAGCAGCCGGCTTAGCGATTTCGACCCGACACCCGGCGGCGCCGAGAACGGCGAGCGCGGCGTCGATGTTTTCGCGTTCGAAGTAGCGATTGAACGTGTCGACAAACAAGACGACTTTTTGTCCGTTCTCGTTCTTTTTCGTTGCTAGCCAATTATCATCGCGCAAATAATCGTTCCGCCACTTCGGCAGCGGCCGCCGCGCGCTGAAACCGGCGATGGCTTCCGACAATCGCGCCGTTCCCGGCAGGCGGTCGCGCGCATTCATCAGCCAGGAAAAACGCGCCGCGTACGGCGCGTAGCGCGGCAGGTAACCGACGAGCCGGTCGTGCAGCGATAGTCCGTGCTTGGCCGCGCGGGCCGCCAAGACTTCGATCTTCATGCGCGCCATGTCGACGCCGGTCGGGCATTCGCGCCGGCAGGCCTTGCAGGAGACGCACAGCTTGAGCGTCTCCGCCATAGCATCGGAAGAAAAAGCGTCGGCCCCGAGCTGGCCGGTGATGGCGAGACGCAGCGTATTGGCGCGGCCGCGCGTTACGTCGCGCTCCTTGCGGGTGACGCGGTAGCTCGGGCACATGACGCCGCCGCTCAGCGCGCGGCAGACGCCGTTGTTGTTGCACATTTCCACAGCGCCCTGAAAACCGCGGCCGGCCCCGGGATAGGCCGACCAGTCGAGCGCGGTCGTCATCGGCGTCGCACGATAATTGGGGCGATAGCGGAATAACGAGCGATCGTCGAATTTCGGCGCGCGCACGATTTTTCCCGGATTGAACAGCCCCTGCGGATCGAAGCGGTCCTTGACCTCCTCGAACGCGCGCAGGAGCTCGGGGCCGAACATCTGCTCGTGGAATTCCGAGCGCACGATGCCGTCGCCGTGCTCGCCCGAATGCGAGCCTTTGTATTCCCGCACCATGGCGAAGGCCTCTTCGGCGATGGCGCGCATGGCGCGCACGTCCTTGTCGAGCCGCAGATTGAGCACCGGGCGCACGTGCAGACAGCCAACCGCGGCATGCGCGTACCAGGTGCCGCGCGTGCCGTGCTTCGTGAACACCTCGGTCAGTCGCGCCGTATAATCGGCAAGATGTGGGAGCGGCACGGCGCAATCCTCGACGAAGGAGACGGGTTTGCCCTCCTCTTTCATCGACATCATGATGTTGAGACCGGCGGTGCGCACCTCGGAGATGCCGGCCTGCAGCTTGGCATCGAGCACCTCGACCACGCCGCCCCATTTGGCGCCGCCTTTATCGAAGGACACGCCGAGGTCGCCGACGAGTTCGCCGAGCTGCGTGAGCCGGCGCAGATTTTCGCTCCAATCGTCTTCGGCAAATTCGACGAAGAGGACCGCTTGCGGATCGCCGCGCAGGAACGCATCGATCAGCGGCCGGTAGATGGCGATGTCTCGGGCAAGCTCCAGCATCGTGCGATCGATCAGCTCGACCGCAATGGGCCCTAGCGCCACGATGTGCTGCGCCGCCTTCATCGCCTCATGGAAACTTGCGAAATGGCAGGCACCGAGCGCGCGGCGGCCGAGCAGCGGCGATAGTTTCAGTTCGACTTTCGTCGAAAACGCCAGCGTGCCTTCAGAGCCCACCAACAAATGCGCGAAATTGATGTCGTTGCGGCTCGGTATGAGCGCGTCGAGGTTGTAACCGCCGACCCGACGCTGCACTTTCGGGAAACGCCGTTCGATCTCGGCGGCTTCGCGGGCGACGATGGCGAATAAGTCGCGCTGCAGCGCCTGCGGCAGATCGGTCTTGCTATCGCCTACGCAGCCGAAATGCGCGTGTGTGCCGTCGGCCAAAAGCGCGTCGATCGCGCCGACGTTTTCGCGCGTATTGCCGTAACGCAGCGAGCGAGCACCGCACGAATTGTTGCCCGCCATGCCGCCGATGGTGGCGCGGGAAGCCGTCGAAATGTCGACCGGAAACCAGAGGCCCTCGGGCTTGAGCGCACGATTGAGCTCGTCAAGTACGATGCCGGGCTCGACCACACAGCGCCGCGCGGCGGCATCGAGCTCAAGGATGCGGTTCAGATGCGGCGAGCAATCGATCACGATCGATTGATTGACGGTTTGGCCGGCCTGCGACGTACCGCCGCCGCGCGCGGTCACCGGCACGCCTTCTGCGCGGCAGACCGCGATCGCGCGTTCTGCTTCTTCGATCGTGCGCGGCGCCACCACCCCGATCGGCATGATCTGGTAGTGGGAAGCATCCGTGGAGTATCGCCCACGGGTGAACGCGTCGAAGCTGACACCGCCGATTTGCTCGGCCTTGAGCCGCCGTTCGAGCAGCGGCAACACCCTGGTGGGCAAAATGTCCTCCATTCCCCGCTGCCGCGGTCGCCCGGCGGTGGGTGATCGCGAACTCATCGAGAAAACCATTTGCGGTTTGCCGGAAGTCGCGAGGCCGTGCCGCATATCCCGGGCTTGACCGCAATGTCGCATTCGCTATTCAAGCCCACAAGCCGCGAGCGCCCTTCGGATGTGCGCCGCCGGGATCCATGATTTTCCGAAGGAGTGCTGAAATGCCGCAAAATGCTTCGCGAGCGGTCGGGCGCCACTTCCTGCAGATTCCGGGGCCGACACCGCTGCCGGACCGCGTGCTGCGCGCCATGGACACCCCGCTGATCGACCATCGTGGGCCGGAATTCGCCAGACTTGCCAAACACTGCCTGGAGGGCATTAAGACAATTTTCAAGACCACGAACCCGGTCATCATTTACACGGCGACCGGCACCGGGGCGTGGGAAGCAGCTTTGGTCAACACGCTCTCACACGGCGACCGGGTGCTCATGGTCGAGACGGGCCAGTTTGCCACCCAATGGCGGGACATGGCGCGCCGCCTGGGGCTCAAGCCGGAATTCATTCCCGGCGATTGGCGCACCGGCGCCGATGCGGCATTGATCGAGGAGCATCTGCGTAGGGACAAGGCTCACGAGATCAAGGCGGTCTGCGTGCTGCACAACGAGACGGCGACCGGCTGCCTGTCGCCGATCGAGCCGATCCGTAAGGCGCTCAACGCCGCCGGCCATCCGGCTCTGCTCATGATCGACACCATTTCCTCCCTCGCCTCGACCGATTATCGCCACGACGAATGGGGCGTCGACGTCACCGTCGGCGGTGCGCAGAAGGGACTGATGCTGCCGCCGGGCATGTCTTTTAATGCGGTGAGCGATAAGGCACTCCAGGCAGCCAAGTCGTCCGAGCTGCCGAAATCGTTCTGGTCGTGGGACGACATGCTCACGATGAACAAGGTCGGCTTCTTCCCCTACACGCCGGCCACGCAAATGCTGCAAGGCCTCGCGGTGTCGATCGACATGCTGCACGAGGAGGGTCTCGATAACGTCTTTGCCCGCCACGCGCGGCTTGCCGAAGCTACGCGCCGCGCGGTGCGTGGCTGGGGCCTCGAAATCCTCTGCCGCGATCCAAAATATTATTCCCCGACGATCACCGCAGTGCTGCTGCCCGAGGGCCACGATGCCGACGCGTTCCGCGCGCTGGCACTGGAGACATTCAATATTTCGTACGGCGCGAGCTTCGGCCCTTACGCCAAGAAATATTTCCGCATCGGCCACCTCGGCGACGTCAACGATGCCTGGATGATGGGCGTGCTGGCGGCGACCGAAATGGCGCTCGCCGTGGCCGGTATTCCGCACCAGAGAGGCGGCGCGCAAGCGGCGATGGATTACCTCGCCTCGGTGCATTCGAACGCAGCGCAGGTGGCGGCGGAGTAGCTTTTTGTCGTTCGCTGGCGCCGCGAAGCGGCAAGAAAATCGACACCCTCAGGAATTTGGATCACAACTCAGAACGAGTTTTGGCGCGATCTTCTTGTAACTGTGGACTCCCGCTCTCCGCGCCAACGCTCGCTCGGCCGAAATGACCGCATCACGCCAGCGGCACGGAAGCGACCTGGTCCTTAAAGGCGGGCCGCGCCGAAATGGCCGCGTACCAGCGTTCGAAATGCGCCAGGGCCGGGCGCTCCGGGACGAGCTGGCGAAACCGGTAGGCGATGATGCCGACCGGGATGTCGCCGTAGGAAAATGCGTCCCCCGCAAGATACTCGGACTTCGCCAGCTGTTCGTCCATGATCGCCACTGCGGCGGTGATCTTCTTTTTCGAGTCCTCTATGGCCGTGTGGTTGCGCTTTTCCGGCGGCGTGCGGATGAGGCCCCAGAAGCATTCGAAGATGGCGGGCCCTGCGACCGAGAGCTGCCAATCCATCCATTTGCTGGCGAGCGCGCGCGTGCGCAGATCGGACGGTTCAAGCACGCTCGCGCGGTGCTTGGCGGCGAGATAGCGGACGATCGAGTTCGATTCCCACAACAGGAAACCGTCCTCCTCTTCGAGCGTCGGCACCAGGCCGTTCGGGTTCATCGCCAGATAGGCCGGCTCGCGGTTCTTGCCGAACGGCCCGCCGATATTGATGCGTTCATGCGGCAGCCCCATCTCGCCGACCGACCACATCACCTTCTGCACGTTGGACGAGGTATTCCGCCCCCAGACCTTGATCACGATCTCCCTCCCGTGCTCGTCAGTGGTGTCATGCCCCGCCGTCCGCATGCGGTTCAGTCGAGCCGCCGCGCTTCCTCCGGCAGCATGATCGGGATGCCATCGCGGATCGGGTAGGCGAGCTTGGCCGCGCGCGAGATCAGCTCCTGCTTCTCCCGATCATATTCGAGCGGGCATTTGGTCAGCGGGCAGACCAGGATTTCGAGAAGCTTTGGATCGACCGTATCGAGCGGACGATCGGCGGGTGGGTTGGGCATCAACGGTCTCCACGTTTAAGGCAGGGTTTACACCATCCATCGTTGTGAGCGAGCGGTGGACGCCCGTCTGGATTGGTTAGCCGCTTCGCTCTTAGCAATGACGCCAAATTACTGCAGCGGTGTCTCGCCCGGCGTCTTACTCTTGGCGAGCTCGATCTCGGTGACGGCGATGAGAATTTCGGCGCGGGTTTTCAGGTCGGGCGCCTCCAGCATGGCCTGCTTCTCCGCCGTGGCATAGGGCGACATCATTGCCAGCGCATTCACCAGCGCTTCATTGGGCGCATTCTCGATACCCTGCCAATCGGCCTTGAGCTTGTTGGCCTTGAGAAATTCCGAGAGTGCGCGCAACAGCGCCTTGCGGTCAACCTCCTCCTCACCCTTGCGAGCAACGAAATCGTCGCAAAAGGGCCGATAGGTCACGCGACACTGGCGGTAGGGAGTGGCTACCGCAAGCTCCGCTTCGACGCGGAAGCGGACGATGCCGGTGAGCTGGATGAGGTAACGGCCGTCGCCGCTTTCGGCGAGCTGCGTGATCCGGCCGACGCAGCCCACGCGGAACAGATGCGGCTTATTCTGGTCCGGCCCGGGATGGACGGGGTCTGGTTGAATCATGCCGATGAGCCGGTGCCCGGAGCGGAGCGCATCATCGACCATCGCGAGATAGCGCGGCTCGAAAATGTTGAGCGGCATCTGCCCGCGCGGCAATAACAGCGCGCCAGGCAGCGGAAAGATTGGAATGACGTCCGGCAGCGCTTCGGGGCCTCGATACATCGTATTGATCGGCATGTCGCACTCCGCTCCGCGGCGGAACCGATTCGGCGCTCTTGCGATCGCGGCAGAGCTTGACGCGCGGGGGTCAAGCAGCCAGCAGCTACGCAAACAATATCGAGGACAGCCGTTTACGGCCTTCTATCGTTGCTTCGTCGGTCGGGCCCCAAGCGTCGAAGAATTGAACGAGCTGCTTGCGGGCGCCGTCGTCGTTCCATTTGCGATCGCGCCTGACGATACTGATCAACTGGTTGAGCGCCTCCAGGCGCTGTCCCTTGCCGTTAAGCGCGAGCGCGAGATCGAACCGCGCCTGATGATCGTGCGGATTGGCAGCGACTTTTTGTTCAAGTTCAGCCAGCGGTCCTAAACTCTTGGCCTGCTCGACCAGGTCGAGTGCCGCGCGCGCCGCAGCGACCGGAGATTCGTTACGCTTTGATTCCGGCACCATCGCAAGGGTTTGCCGGGCCTGATCGAGCGCGCCAGTCTCGACGTAACAGCGCGCCAGCCCGGCCAGCGCATGGATGTTGCTGCTGTCCTGCGCGAGAACCTGGGCAAAGAGGTCTGCGGCGCCGGCGGGATTGCCATCGACCAGGGCCGCGTCAGCGGCTTCGAGCAGGTCCTTGGCCTCGCCGCCGATCCGATCCTTAGTGAGCCTCTCCAGGAAGGCGACCACCTGGCTCTCCGGCAACGCCCCCATGAAGCCATCGGCCGGCTGCCCGTTGGCAAAGGCAATCACCGCCGGGATTGACTGGATACCCATCTGCCCGGCTATGGCTGGATGCTCGTCTATATTCATCTTGACGAGCTTGACCTTACCTTTGGCCGCTCTGACGGCCTTCTCAAGTACCGGTCCGAGCTGCTTGCACGGCGCGCACCAGGGTGCCCAAAAATCGACCAGCACCGGCTGGCGTCTGGACTCCTCGATGACGTCCTTCACGAAGGTCTGCGTCGTCGCATCCTTGACCAAATTGTCCGCCTTTGCGGTGCCGGCTTGTAGCATGGCTCTTGATACGCCTTAGGTTTCTGGCCCGACGGGCCGCTTTGCCTGATCCGCCTGATTAAATGGTAACAACCCCGTTGAATGCAATCGTGGCGTTCGCTACCCGCGCGGGGCCGAAACCGGCTCGATCCGCGGCGGGTGCCCGACCGCCTCCAGGAACCTGAGCAGACCCTCGCGCGAAATGGTCGTGGTGCTGGTGTTGCGCAGGGGGTGAAAGTTGAGCACGTCGTGCGCCATCATGGCCGCATCGAGCACCACCGTGACCCGCCGACCCGTATCGTTGATGACCGCAAAGGGGGTGACCGAACCGGGTTCGACCCCGAGGCGCTCGCGCATCAACGCGGCCGAGCCGAAGGAGAACCGTCCGGAAGCCCCCAGCAGCCGATGCAGGGATTTCAGCTCGATCGTTGCATCTTCCAGCGCCACGACCAGGAAGGTCCTGCCCTTCTTGTCGCGCAGAAACAGGTTTTTGGTATGGGCGCCGGCAATTTTCCCGCGCAGCGCACGCGATTCCTCGACGCTGAACAGCGGCGGATGGCTGACGCTCTTGTGCGCGATACCAAGACTATCCAAGTAGGCAAACAGCTTGTGCGGCGAAGCGACCATCGCGCCTAGATAGGCGATAGTCGCTGGCGGTTGCAAAACCTGCTGCGCTTTGGCATAGGAGGTTTCCGGCAGACCGGCTCTCGTGGCGTCCTGCCCATATGCGGGTGTAGCTCAGGGGTAGAGCACAACCTTGCCAAGGTTGGGGTCGTGGGTTCGAATCCCATCGCCCGCTCCAAATTTCCCAATATGTCAGCCCCTTGCCGAGCCAAACTGAGCCGTTTTGTGCTTCCCCGATCCATCACCAGGACCCGGGGAAGCATGGGGGAAGCAGCAGTGGCGCGCGGCCGCTTTCGGCATGTGGTAGGCGCCCTTCATCGCCGGCACGCGCTTGGGTGCCGGAGGACGATGTTCGCGGAACCCCTTCCGTTGCGACCGAGTGCCGAACTGCTCGCTCCACGCGGTTGACCACACAGCCGGGACCTGCAGCAACAGGGGCTTCAACGAATGACGAGGTAGGGAAATGAAAATACCGTTCGCATCAGAAATAATGGCCAGAATGCCCTGAAAAGGGACCATGAAGATCTTTGCCGGTCCGATTGCGAATCAGTTGGGTTCATGGACGACTTCAACAAGGCTGAGGTCAATGGCCATTACCCATCGCGGGCGTCCCGCCAGCTCAAGGCATCAGCAAGCAAAAGAATGGGCTCGGCTCCGCCTCAAGGATGCTGGGACTATCTAAGTAACAGCGTCGCTTCGTTCGAGAGGTTGTGGAATAGCTCTGTACCAATTGCTATCAGGTAGGGAAGAAAAGGATACTTCAACTTGGAGCTAAAAATATGTTTCACGGACAACTTAAGGGCTAGGAAATGCCCTTCGTGCGCCATGACCATCTTCGTCCGTCGTGACACTATCGCCCGGCAAAGCTCCTTCCCTCTGAGAGTGGCTCGGGTTTCCTTGACAGCGGCGCTGTTCGTGCAAGCATCTGGCGCTCCGTGACGAAAACCCTCGGGGAGTCGCCGATCGGAACAGCGATCTTGATCTAAGGCTGCAGACTTTCAGGGACAGCGCGTTCGGCCCGGTTCTGACGCTGCCGGCTGTTCCAGCCTAGCGTACTCGTTCCTCAGGAAGCCCAGTTTGTCCGGATACAGTTCGAAGAAATTCCTGACTTCTTCTCGTCACGGCTGCTGATTGGAACCACTTTTGAGGCTAATCAGCCGCAACGTCTTGAGGTCGAAGCGCGCGTTGATACTTCACTGCTTCGAAATGACGTGGAAGTGGGCTGGCGCGTGATCATTGGGGTAGACGTGGATGCCGGCATGAAGCGTCCCGATACCGCCGGGTTTTTCCTGACCTTCTTTCAGTCGGCGGCGGAGCGCTGGTGTGATGGCGCAGGATGCGCCCATCGCCGGTTTCTCGCGCCGGTCCATCGGGCGCTGACCGAACCGATCCTGCTCGGCGGGGCGCCGCGCGCAGTGCCGATCGTCAGCGGCACGCTCGCCGCAGGGGCTCGAACTCGATCCCGGACGACAAGCCGGTCAAGCTGACGGTCTCGCCTACGGCAAAGCGCTTGACCGCGAAACCGGCCAGGCGCTGTCGAGCCGGCCAAGCTGATCGGTCCCATGCTGTCGCGGTTCATGGCGACGGATCGCGCGTTTGCGAAACTGCGACGGACGCACGCCACAGCGCTCCCTCTCCGAAAAACTCAGTAGATGCCGGTGTGGTGTCAGACTGAAATAGCTATAGCGTATGAGACTGACACAGCGGTGGTTGGAGCGCTCGCATGCGGACACGGCCGGGCGTGATGACGGAGAAGTGGCCGGCCCAATCATCCCGAGAGGCTATGAGCGCCGCGAGCCGTTGTCCGATATTGTCTGGCCTCGGCATCGGTATGCGAAACAACACGACACCGCACACCCGCGGCAGGGGCGATCGTCCCGCCAGTTCGCCAAAGTCCTTGTCAAAAGTCAGCAAGATCCGTTGCTCACGGGCCGCCCACGCCAAAACGTCGCGGTCGCTCGTCCCGGGAGCGATGGTTCTTATCCAAGCGATATCGTGCCCCGATGCCGTGATGGCGGAGACTGCTGCACCTGGGAAATTTTCGTTGGCGAGAAACCGCACGTCAGGCAGCGCTCGGGAAGATCTTCTCGGAGCTAAGCAGGTCGCGGGCATACGCCAGGCAGGCAAGAACGTCGTCGTGCGTGATGCCCGGGTAATTCTGCAGAATATCGGCTTCGCTCCAGCCTTCCGCCATGAGGCCGATCAGGAACTCGACCGCTAGCCTGGTCCCGCGAATGACCGGCTTGCCGGCCAGTAGGTCGGGGGCGAGTGCAATACGGGGATGGTGCGTCATCGTGATGGGCTCCTTCGCGGACTGGGGAAGCGTCGCCTTCGTCGTACCGCGACGGCTTTGGGTTCTGGTTATCTGACGGCAGTCAGGATTAGCACAGGAGCGTTCTTCAGTGGCGGTGGTGAGGTTATTGGCCTCTTCCGCCACTTCCTCATCTTGCACTGTGTCCGGAAGCTCGGAACGCACCTTGGAAACATGCTGGGACTTGAAAGCGCGCAGCTTCTCGACGAATGTTCTCTGCGCCTCCATTTTCGTTTGAAAGGACCCTTCGAAGGCCGTCGGTGAAGCAAAGCTGTTTGCCGCTCCGGAACTTCCGGACGGCAGACTTCGCCTGAGCCTGGTCGTAACCTGGCATCTCTTCTACCGCTGCATACAACAGTTTACAGCCACCTCAGTACGCCCTCCAAAAATGCGCAGCGGTTCTCTTGAAAAGCATTTCAGCTTGCTCGAGAACTGCGTTGGGAAGCACAATTCGTTTCCCAGCCCATTCCGCGCAAGATGGATTGCGACGGACGCCTTCCGGCCGGCCGCCGGATGCCGGGGCACACCAACATCACTACCCGCCCGACGATCAGAGTTATCTAGGTGCCGACCATCACTGCGACGGCTGGCCAGGATAACGTCTTCGCCGAGAAATGTCCTGACCTCCTGCCCTGCACGCCCGAGCGCATGATACCTCTGTCGTGACCGACGTAAAGCTCCTTCATGTCGTCTACAATCAGCCGTTTCATCCATCCATTTACGCTGCCACTCCAGTCGCGGCGACCGTCTGAGGCGATTTCTTCGAGGTTTTTTGCTGTCGCGGCGTTATCGAGTAGTTTCGCTAGCTGAGCAGATGATACCTCGTGTTTCCGGCAGACTGGGGCGACGCACACTTCGTCGGTGTTGTGCGGGTTCTCGACCGAGTTTGTGCGAAGACGAACCTCAAGGACGTGACACCTCACGTTCTGCGCCACACCTTTGCTAGCGTTGCCGGTGATCTTGGTTTTTCGGAGCTCACGATCGTTCGGCCTTGCTTGGTCATTCGGCTCGAGGGGTAACGCAAGGGCGATCCGCTGCCATGACAAGGGCTGTATCCAGGTGAACATAACCGGGCCTGGCCCACGGTCTGGAGTTCGGCGATGAACAGACCCTGCCGCGTACATAGCTTCAAGGCAGTTCGTGATTCGAAACGGACATGCCTGGGCCCTTTTGGGCGCGTCGGCGGGGTCAATCAGCATGATGCGGCAATAGCCGTTCTTCACTCAAGCCCTGCACAATCCGGATCGCACTTTGTTGAACACTCAGTTCTGAAGTATCGAACCGAAGAAGATAATCGCCGCCAGCGTCGAGCAGGTTGTGGGTTTTGCGGGCCGCAATTAGGGGTGCCGGATCAATAAGCTTTCTCAAGCGCGCGCTAGCAAGCTCTGATGTAGGGATTTGCACGACCGCGATTACATCGGGAAGGCTCGTTGGTACGGATTTAGCAAAGGCGCATGTAAGCCGGGGAAATGCATACTTCAAGCAGAGAAATTACGACCAAGCGATCAAGGATGATAACGAGGCAATTAAGCTGGATCCAACATATCTAGTGCGCTATACAATTTAGGAAATATTTACACCAGGACTGCCGACTACCGGCAAGCGATAACTAGATTTAGCTAAGCAATTCAGCTCAAGCCCGACTATGATGTCGCGCTCAACAATCGTTGTGCCGCTTACAATGCCACGGAACAATATGATCTGGCTATCCGCGACTGCAGTGAGCTATCCGGATCAACCCCAGCAGAGCTAACTTCTTCGTAGGACGCGGAAATGCTTACAACAAGAAGGCGGATTACGATTCAGCAATACAGGATTTCATTCATGCAATCAAACTCGATCCGACAAACGTCAGTGCTTTCATGGGAAGGTGCACTTTTAGCCAAGGGAGAATATCATGATGCGATTAAAAGTTGCGATCAAGCGATTCGCCTTCATCCCAACAATTCCGCCGCCTATAACGAGCGTTGTTGGGCCCTCGCGAATCAGTCAGTTAGACCGAGTATTGGCAGATTGTACGAAAGCCGTGCAGCTCTTGCCTAACGACCCTATGCGTACGACAGTCGAGGTTTGGTGTATCTAAAGCGCGGCGACTTTGACTAGGCCATCAGCGCATTTTGCTGCTGAACGACCATTCGACCTCCCTCTACGGACGCGGAATTGCAAAACTTAAGAAGGGAAACGTCTACGAGGGTAACAACGACGTCAAAGCCGCAAAAGTGATCGACCAGAGAATTGCTGACGAATTCCGAAGCTACGGCGTGCAATAAACAAGTAACTAGTGCTGGAACTTACTCAACTAATGATTCTGTATAGCCCTCCTATAGCGGCTATTGCCAACGCCGCTTCTGACCAGGCGATCACGCTGGCATTCTGTTGGTCTCTTTGAGAGCCGGTTTTCGATATCGCGGAAAACGGCCGGCGCCGATCGCCACCGAGGCCCTGACGGGGATCGCCGCGCTCAATCTCATCGAGGAGACGATCTAGCGGCCGCAGCGCCGATGAGCGCCGCGACGTCGGCCAGACCCGCAGCAACCGCGCGCAGGCTGGGAGCCGAGTGCTTAAATTGGGCCCGCTAGGATTTTTGCGAGGGCCGTAACCTATTCGTCGGTGCGCAAGATGGCTACGTCGTGCTTCAATTTTTGAGGATGAGGACGAAAGTCGGTCTAAGTCCGCGCGAAAGACGCGAGCATGCCCTGTGTAGCGATGGCGAATATCGAACGCAAATTTTGAGAACCGATAGAAACAGCAGTTCGAAAGACGGGATCGCCGTTTGTAGACAAATGAGAGCGCAATAAAGTCTGAAGAGTAAAGCAGCTTTTCGCAATCTCAAGAATGGCAGTGCGATGATAACGATGACGTGGCGCGCGCATTGATACTCCATTGCTCCCTGAACCTCAACTTACGTTTCAGTGTCGCCAGTGTTCTACGTCACAGATTTCAAGATTACCTCGCGAATATCTATGCTGCTGACTACCTCGCCCAAAATTGCCTTTGAGTTAAGTTGTACGAGGATTATCTATATTTCAAGGGCCAGCACGATTTTAGGCCAGATCGGTTCGGAATAGACTACGTCGCCAGCCTGCGAGTTTCTCTATTTAGGATTTGGATCGAGTCGCACTAACCGAAAGTTTGCAGCTACCGGTCGACGGCTATTGGGGATAGACGAATCGCGGAAACAGACCTGCAACATCTGCTTCTGAACTCGTAAACGACGTCGACGCGCAGCTTTGCCGCCGTCGAGGCCACGGAGAGGGCCGATGAGGGCACACATTGTTGGTGGAGGCTTTGGCGGATTGGCGGCGGCCGCCCTGCTCATCCGCAACACGGGGTTTGCCGGCGAGGACATCACCATCTACGAGGCGGACGAGCGGTTGGGCGGCGGGTTCTTTCTCGGCGGCAGCGCGGAGAGTGGCTACAACCTACCTGGCTCCGTGTTCGACAAGGAATATCGCTGTACATTCGAATTGCTCAAGTCGATCCCCTCCGCGAGGAATCCTTCTATTTCCGTCACGGACGAATTCTTTGCCTTCAATACGGGCGAGCCCTACCACGACAGGGCGCACATCTTCGATCGCGATGGCCGCATCGTGCATAGCCCGCGGTTCGGCCTGAGTCTGGGCGACGGCCTGAGCCTGGCGCGGGTTCTGCTGATTCCCGAAGCGATGCTGGACGGGCGGCGCATCGAGGAGTTCTTTTCTGGGCGTTTTTTCTCGACCGAATTTTGGTTGCTCTGGTCGACGATTATGGGGTCGCTGCCCGAACACAGCGCGATCGAGTTTCGGCGCTACATGAACCGCTTCCTATACTTGTTCGGGCACTTGTCGGACATGAAGGGCGTGATGCGTACGCCCATCAATCAACACCAAGCACTCATCGAACCATTAGTCGCATGGCTGCGCCCGCGAGGCGTGAACTTTCTCACCGGCGCGTTCGTGCAGGACATCAATTCCGCGCCGACGCCCGGCCGCGTGACCATCAACCGGCTCGACTATACACGGGGCAGCAGTGTGACCTCGGTCGCGATCGCACCGGAGGATCTCGTACTCGTGACCACCGGGTCGCAAGCGGCGGACCTTTCGGCGGGATCGATGATCGAGGCGCCGCGCCCGCGCCCGACCGGAAGGTCCTGGGCGCTATGGACACGCCTCGCCGAGGGGCGCCCGGAATTCGGCAAACCCGACACATTCTTCGGCGAGGCCCGGATCCCCTTGTCGCGCTGGGTGACCTTCACAGTCACCGACAGAGGGACCGAATTCACCGACCAAATGTCGGTATTGACCGGTAGCGAGCCAGGACGCGGAGGAACTCGTGACTCTAAAGGACTCGGGCTGGGTGCTGTCGTTGTCCGTCTTCCACCAGCCGGAAATCATCGGCCAGCCGCCCGGCACGAGCGTCTGGTGGGGCTACGGTCTGTATCCCGAACGCGACGGCAATTTTGTGCGCAAACGCATGGATCAATGCACTGGAGCAGAGATCCTGGAGGAGACGCTGCGACACCTACGGTTCGACCGGCACTTGGTCGCGATCATGGCGTCATCGATTTGCGTGCCGTGCAACATGCCCTACGTCAACAATACATGGCTCCTGCGGAGCCGCGGCGATAAGCCTGCCGCAGTTCCAGAGAAGTCGACCAATCTCGGGCTGATCGGCCAGTACGTCGACGTTCCCAGAGAAATAGCCTTTACCATCGAATGCTCCGTCCGCTCGGCGTGGGAAGCGATCTACGTCCTGCTCAAGCGTGGCCGCGCGCCACCGTCCGTTTATCAAAGTCAGTACGATCCGAAGGCGCTGTTTAATGCACTGAAAGTATTTGTCTGCCGCTGATACGCACGATTGCGAATGTTTGCACTTCTGTATGGACCGGCCGCGAGCAGCAAGATCAAAAAGTGCCGATTGTGCCTGGCCATGGACCTCTGTCGCTCACATCGGCTGTCCGTCTTACGACTTGGCGATTGCCGTAACCCGGCGCACGCCGAATGAGCCCCGATCAAAGCCGAATAGTCCGCAGAAATCGCTGGACGTAAGATTGGTCAACAAGAATTTTGCACCGTGACGTAGGTCATACTCATTAGATCGGTTCTCGGGTATCGAGGGATGGTCGAGCCCGACTACTGCGTCGATACGACCCGAAGCCGGTTCTAAGAGGTTCTTCGTTACAGGCTAGCCGCCATGTCACGTGCCGATCTGCTGCGCGATTTTCGCGACCGCCGACACGATAGCGGCCTCTCTCACATCTGCAGGACTTTGTCGATGACAACTCTCGATGTGGAGGACATAACACTATGGTCAAGAAACTCTCGCCACGACCCAAGGCGAAGAAGGCGAAGGCCACCGGCGCGGACGCGCCCCTCAACGGCCATACCCATGTGGTGCTGCCGGGCTCGGCTCGCTATCACCGGGCGGGGACGCAAGTGCTCGGCCGCGCCGACGCACACGAATGGTGCGATGTAACGATCAAGCTGCGCCGCGCCGAGGAGCTGCCCGAGCCGATCGCCGGGAAGGCCGTGGTGTCGCGCGCAGACTTCGGCAAGCGGTACGGTGCCGGCACGGACGATCTCGCGACCGTCGAAAACGTGCTGGGCAAGGCCGGCCTAACTATCGAATCGAAGAACGCCGCTACCCGCAGTATCAAGGCGGGGGGCCCGGTCGAGGCCATGGAGAAGCTGTTCCAGGTCCATCTGTTGCGCGTGCAGCACGGCGAGCATTTCTATCGAGGCCGCGTGGGTGACATCCACATTCCGATGGCACTCGAGGGGATCATCACCGGCGTGTTCGGCCTCGATATGCGACGCATGACCCGCCACCGCCGCGGGCACATCGCACACGCGGCCACGCAGGCTGTGCCCCCGGCCGCTACCCGTCCCTGGTTCCTGCCCCAGGAGCTCGCCTCGATCTACCAGTTCCCGCCCGGCGGCGGCGACGGCCAGACCGTCGGCATCATCGAACTCGGCGGCCAATACATCGCGAGCGACCTCGCCGAGTTCTCGCAAATCACTGGGCTCGGCGTTCCGCCGAAGGTGGTGGCTATCGAGGTCGAGAAACTATCGCCGCAGGACCGCAACGATCCCAGCGCGATCGGCGAGTGTATGCTCGACGTGGAGGTGGTGGCCGGCATCTGCCCGAGGTCGACGCTTGCAGTCTACTTCAGCAACTTCACCAGAAAGGGTGGGTCGACGTGCTCGATGCCGCCCTGCACGACAGGGTCAATAAGCCGTCGGTTGTCTCGATCAGCTACGGGCTGGCCGAAGGCACCGACATCTGGACCGGGCAGGCAATGCAGGCCGTCAACGACGCGCTCAAGGAGGCCGCCGCGCTCGGCATCCCGGTGTGCATCGCGGCTGGCGATGACGGCTCGGACGATCAGGTGGGTGACGGCGCCGCCCATGTCGACTTCCCGTCGACTAGCCCTTTCGTGCTCTGCGTTGGCGGAACCGCGCTCAAGAAGCGCAATGGATCAGGCGTCACCGAGACCACTTGGTTCGACGGTGACGGGCTGCGCGCGGATGGCGGCGGCTCGACCGGCGGCGGTGTCAGCGAGGTGATCGCGCGTCCGACGTGGCAGAAGAATATCGCGATCGCGTCGGTCAATCCGCACGCTCCGGCCGGGCGCTGCGTGCCTGATGTCGCCGCCGATGCGGCGGGTAGCACCGGGTACTTCATGGTGTCACAGGGCAACCCGCAGATCTCGGGAGGCACCAGCGCGGCTGCGCCTTTGTGGGCCGCGCTGCTCGCGCGGCTGATGGCCAATGGCAAGACGCTCGGCTTCTTCACGCCACTGCTTTACCAGGCCAATGCGAAGACCGCCGGCCAGCCGCTCGGTGCCGCCGCGCTCACGGACATCACTACCGGCGAGAATGCGACCGCCGCGGCCGGCGGCTACAAGGCCGGAGTTGGCTTTGACGCGGTCACAGGCTGGGGTAGCCCGAACGGCGGCAACCTGATGAAGCTGCTGTAGCGCAAACGGCCGGAGCAATCGGCGCGGCGAGTGTCACGCGCGCGGCCGCATGGCGGTGCTGGTGAGCTAGACGGAAGGGCACGACTATGGCCAACCTCATAAGAGTGCACGGAAACCAGCACTACTTTGATCCAGGACAGATCGCGGCCATTTCGGATCGTGATCCTTCTACAGGACGATCCGCCGGATCACTGACGCGCTTTCGGGGCAAGGTGATGCTGACGTTGGCGCCGTCGAGCCGCACGTATTGCAAAGGCTTCTGGAGATGACGATGGGATTGGACGGTCCTGCGCAAAAACTTCAGCACGATGGGAGTGGGTCGCCTTCCCCACACGATTGCTCAATGTTTGAAGCTGTTGATCTAGAGCCAAAAAGCCGACGACCAAGAAATTTCTCCGCTATGTCTCTTTTAACTTGTGCGCATCTCTTCGTTCGATGGGTAAATCTGATAATAGATTTTGTTGATGGTACTTTGATACCGGCAACACTATCCAAAGATATAATATCTTATTTCATAAGTAATCTGTTGCATGCTGGGAGTGCTTGACTCACTCTACCATTTCGCGACGTCGAGTTGCGAGAAAGGGATGTCGATCATGCGCTGTAGCAGATTTGGTGCCGGTCACCTCGCGAGTACAATTGGCCTGATTTCATTAATGGTATTGTCAGCGCGATCCATGGCTCAAACGGCTGCCGTCACGGCAGCGCCTCAGGCCCAAACACCTGGCCTCAAATGCAATGACACACCGATATCCGATTCCTTCAAAGGTAGATTGGCTGGTCACGATCTTCCCCCGGGATTGCTTCCGATTGATGCCGCAGAGAAAGACAAAATTTTGAAGTCAGGGCTGCCGTGTGAGGAGACCGTGCGCACGGCTGGATTTGAAGCTAGCGGATTGGAAAACCTGCAACGGGGTTTCGATTTTTATTCGTGGCGCACGTTTATCGCGCTGAATTCACCGGCCAATGGAACGCCTATCGACAGCAAGAACGCGCAGGCGGATACGCGGACCCAATGGGAGGATATGAGCAATTTCAAACAGCTCCTTGACGTTATGCTGCCTCCCGATCTGCCGCCAGCGCGATGGCCGAGTGACGTAAACGGAATGAAGGCCGAGCGCGAGAGATTGGTGCCGAAGGAATGCCGCGACCTGCATAAGCGGATGCCCGACAGAATGATCGTGAAGATGATCGAGGAGAGCTACAACGAGCCGTTCAAGACGGGCCCGCTAATCGACCAGGATGGGCACTACGCGATCTTCGATATTCTCATGAACCGGCAGATGTTCGATTACATCATGCAGCATCATCTGAACACCAAGCCCGGACAGATGAGCGCCGCCAACTCCGGTCTGTTGGTTGATTTTCCGCCCGGCCAGAATTCTAGCGCCACACTCGGTGCCTTCATGCTCAAGGTCTCGTGGAAGATTTTGACGCCCGAACAAATCGCGGCAAAGAACTTCCACATGGTGCGCGCGCTCGTTTTGATGCCGCCGGGCAAGCGGCGGCCGTGTCTGCCCGAAACCTTGGGCTTGATCGGCTTTCATGCTGTCCATAAGACTGTACATCGTCCGCAGTGGATCTGGACATCCTTCGAGCACGTCAAGAACGTGCCGGACAAGGACGAGGTCGCCGCTAATAAGTTTGACGGTCCTTACAATTTCTTCAGTGCAAGTTGCAAAGGCTACTGCCCGGCCGAAAACGCTACACCTTCCCGACCATGGGATCCGGATCCGGCCCTAAAGCTCAGCTTTAGAAAGGATGGTTCGTTCAAGAGCCAGATCGTTCGCGAAACGCCACTGACCGATGCGGCTAAGAACATGAACACGATCTTTCATAGCATGTTGCCGAACAACAGTGTGTGGCAAAATTATATGCTGATTAGCACGCAATGGCCTAGCGCATTTGCCTGCACGTCGCTGCACTCGCAAACCCCCGGCGCTCCAGCGCCTCAGACCGATTTTGTTAAGCAACCTGACATGACCTGTTCGCCGGCACCAACATTTTTGGCGAATTCTACGCTTGAGACATACAGCCAGGGAGATGTCCCGATCGCGTCGTCCAGTTGTATCGCCTGTCACGGCAACGCAGTCGGCTTCCAAACGGGCGCGTCGGCTCCGACGCCAGGCCAGATACACCTGAACCAGTCGGACTTCACGTTCATGCTCGAAAAGGCACAGTAACCCAACCCGTGTAATCGCTTCGCTGTCAGTTGGATCCTATTGGGGGAGGCCACTATGGGAACGTCACCCAAACATCGGCACGATGATCGAGACGGCGCGACGCGCTCGGAACCAGAGAGCGCATTTTCACGTCGCGCAATGCTCGCCGGCACGGTAGCGACGACTGCGGCGGCAGCCGTAATGCCCATTGCCGGTTCGGCCTATGGCGCGGGACCAGATGTGAATTCGAAGCAGGACATGATGGCCTTTCTGCTGCTTTCCGCCGCGCTCACTGGGGTCCACGTGGTGAATTTGGCGCCCGAGTTCAGCCACGATAAAACGAAGGACTTGTTGGATCAGGATCCTGGCGTTGATCCGATCAATATCAAGAGGGACTACTTCGCGTGGATTAACGTCAACGACTCAACATCGTCGTTCGGCAAACTGATTCAGATTGCCAAGGAGAACCGTCAGTCGGCAAGCGATATCATCGCGTCGGTGAACGGCAGCGATGACGATACCAAATTCCTGGCCCGCAGCATTGTGCTGCTCTGGTATCTGGGTTCCTGGTACAAGCCAGGGGATCTGAAAGCAAAGTCCGCGACGCCCGGAAACCGCGCATTTATTCGGTCAGAGGTCGTTTCTCCGAATGCGTACACGCAGGGATTAGTGTGGCAAATCGTGGGAGCCCACCCGATGGGCTACAGCAATTTGCAGTTCGGTTATTGGTCGCGTGATCCAAGCGATCCGAACGAGAATCGCGGCGTCATCACCGCAACAATTCCTTGAGGGAGGCAATCGTGGCTGGTAGTTGCATCAAATGCGATGTCGCGATCGTCGGATCCGGATTTGCTGGCTCGTTGATCGCGAAGGAGTTGAGTTAGCGACTGAAGGGCATCAAAGTCGTTATTCTCGAGGCCGGTCCGGGTATTCAGCCGAACATCAACGATTATCTGAGGCGCTTTTATAAGGCGAGCATCAAAGTACCGGAAAGTCCCTATCCCCCAGCACTGGCCGATAGGAATGACAAGCTGATTGATCCAGCGAATGTCGCCGCTGGCAGGCCCACGTCGCGTACGGTATCGCGGCCCACCTGGAACGATCCTCATCAAGCCTATCTTGATCAGACGAACAGTAAGCGTCCCTTCAAGAGTACCTACGATCGCCTTGCCGGGGGCACATCGCATTGGCTCGGCTCGACACCGAGGCTTGTGCCTAGCGATTTCCGCATGCAACAGACTTACGGCAAAGATCAGCCGAGCTTTCCGCTGCCAAATTGGCCACTCGACTATAGTACGATGGACCCGTACTACGTGAGGGCGGAAGCTGAGCTTGGTGTCGCCGCTGACGTGGAGGAGCAAAGCTTTTGCGATATCAGCTTTTCCAAGGGCCACACCTACCCAATGCCGAGGATTCCGCCGTCACTGTTCGACCAGCGCGTCGGCGAAGCCCTCGCGCGTTTGAGCGATGATGAGACCAAATTTCTTGGAATGGGAAAGCCCGTGACAGGGCTCAGGGTGCGGAGCTTGCCGGCAGCTCGCAATTCCCAGCCGTACCGGAATTGCCGTGCCTGCGCTGGCAACACGAATTGCATTCCAATTTGTCCGATCCAGGCCAAATACGATCCGACCATTACGTTGAACGAGGCGACAAACAGCGGCGTTAGGCTGATCGACCACGCGGTAGCCAGCGAGATTCTGATTGCGAACAACCTCGTCAGCGGGATCAACTTTATCAGGTACGAGAACGAGGCTGGACCGAAGACAGGCGACGGTTGCGTCGAGGCCAAGGTATACGTCATCGCCGCCAATGGCATCGAGACGCCGCGGCTCTTGCTTATGTCGAATAATGGGGGCCGGACCGCCAACGGCGTTGCCAATAGTAGCGACATGGTCGGGCGCAATTTGATGGACCACCCTCAATATACCACCTGGGGGTTGCTGCCGCTGACCTCAAAGCCGGTGTTTCCTTATCGCGGTCCGCTCATTACCTCCGCAATCGGCGATCTCTGCGACGGTCCGTTCCGCGCCACGCGCGCCGCCTTCCGGGTCAGTCTCGGCAACGAAGGTTGGGCTTTCGTGGTCGGCGGTGGCGCGTTCGGCGCCGATCCCCACGTGACGACGCTTGATTTTGTTAACGGGATGGATTCCAGCGGGCTCAACAAGCACGTATTCAGCCATCTGGCGGTCGACAAGAGCGCGCTGTTTGGTGCTGACCTCGCTGAGACGCTCAGGGATCTGATTTCGCGACAGTTCCGGATCGCATTCGCGGTCGAGCAAAGTCCTGATCCTAACAACCGTGTAAAGCTATCGTCGTTCACCGACGCGTTAAATTTGCGACGTCCGCAGATTGCCTACGATATCTCTGACTACACCAAACAGGGTATCATCACTGCCGTTCGCATGAAAAGGCTGATCTTCAGGAAGCTGGGTGCTGTGGATTTCACCGAGCGCCCTGAAGGCGATCCTGCGGGCTTCGACGAGACGGTCGACGGAAAGCCGGAACAAGTAACTTATGGCGGCGCGGGTCACCTTATGGGCACTTATCGTATGGGAGATGACCCGAAGACATCAGTCGTCGATGGTTGGCAGCGCTCGCATGATCACCAGAACCTTTATCTAGTCGGAAGCGGCACGTTTCCGACGGTCGGTACCGCCAATCCGACGCTCACCCTGTCGGCCCTGGCGCTCCGGACCGCGGACAGCATTGTCAAGGATATCAAGCACCTCTGACGCAGCACTTCACTGCGCGAATTGCCTGACCTCGTCGGGTCCGAGTTTCGAACCCCCTCCCTTCGGTCGCCGCAACTCAAGTTGAGCTAACTCCGCTCATTCTATGGGCGTGACCGTCAATTTGACTGAATTTGCGGCTAAGGCCCCTGACCGAACGACTGGTTGAGCGTCAACTCGCCTTCAACAAGCACAGCTATTGGATAAGAACAATGGACAAGAATTGGTATGTCGATCTGTACACGTCGGCGTAGAGGTGAAAGTGCCGACGCCGCAGGCCATCCGGCCCGACGGATCGCCGACGAGTGATCCCCAATAGGCCGCTAAGGATCCTGCCGCATGGTCAACGCGTTTTACAAGACCATTAAAGCCGCCTAGTTTGCAATTACCCCCATAGCCTTTCGTGTCCAGCCAGCACGTCCGGCCGCCCCGGTCCCGGAACCGCGTCCATCATGTGGCGCGTGCCGGCCGGCCGCCCCCTCGCCGTTCCACAGGCAAATGAAATCGACTGTGTCGGCTCCGAAGCGGAGTGCGGAATTGAGCATCCAGCGGTTGTTGCACGCGTAAGCGTCCTCCTCTTCCCGGATCGCGCCAAGCTCGTTGGGGGCGACATGAAGGGCGGCGGTGCCTTGGCGGCGAGATATCGGGCGCGCCAATCGCGGTTGGCGAAATCGATCGAGGCGCAACTTCTCGCGGCCGGGCGCGTCGATCATGTGGCCGCTGAAAAGCGCGACCTTACCGGGAGGCTCAGGGCGAGTGTCTGGCATGGGCTCTCGCTCCGCTCGGCTGTTATGTCTGCGCCTTGGACAGGTCGAAGCTCGCAGGCAGATGCTTCGGCTTAACTTGCTTCGCCGGGGCGAGGCCTCCCAGCTCCGCAAGATCGGACAAATTCGACGGATTGTCCATCTTGCAGATCTCCTGGATGGTACCGGGGAGAGCTTGAGGCCAAGCTCACTCTTCAGCCAATCCCGTCAAACGCACGTTGTAGCTGACGTGGGTGGCGAGCTGAGGGCCCGTAAGCCAACAAGAACTGCAAGGGCACCGGATCGGCGATGATCGCGCGCGCAGGACGCGTCTGCCGATAGTGGCTGGTGCCGACCGAGACGATCAGCGGTTGGCATGTCGGCCAGCGGAAGCCGCTCAGTGCCGCCACCATCAGAAACTCCGCAGCTCTCAATCGACCAGTTTTCTGATCTATTAGCAGCTGCTGAGATCCGAAGAACCATTAGCGTCGACCATTTTGATCGGGCTATGGCGCGTACGGTATCAGGATAGGGGCTTGTTTGATTGTTGTTTTTTTGATAGAGTGTTAGTAGTTTCGCCCTGACTGCGTCAAACGTGGGGCATGGTTTAGCGGGTTAGCCGGTGCAAGGACGGGAGTTTGGCACTCCTATCGCGAAGGTAGAAGCACGATTGGAATGCGCATCCGCAAGGCAAAGCGGTTCTTGTCGAAACTGACTTTTTCAAAATTTTGCCGCTATGAACCTGGCCCCGCCCAATGGGCAGCGCAAATTTGGGGCGCCACTGGATGGGCTGCGGCGGAAGTATATCGACGCTTTTGCTTCGCATGGACTATCCATTCCTTGGCCGCACTACTCATGTGATCTCTATCACAGGCTTTTTCGCGGGGCCGCGCTACAACTTTATGTCCGCGAGTTGTGCCGGTCGCACGTGACGTTCGACGCTCGTTGCTCAAATGGTAGATAGGATTTTTAAGCATTTGGTCGTTGTTCTTCCGGGGATCAGCGGCAGCGTCCTGTCCAGGGATGGAGTCGAGGTCTGGGGCACCTCCACCGGCGCGATTTGGCGGGCGGTCACGAGCGGTGGAAGGAGCGTTCGCGATCTCGCCCTCAAGGGTGTCGACGACCCGACGCTTGACGATCTCGGCGATGGCATCATCGCGACGCGGCTCGTGCGGGATCTGCACATCCTGCCAGGTCTGTGGAAGATTGACGGCTATACGGGTCTCCTCGAGCGGCTGAAAACGTCGCTCGCACTTGAACCCGGCCGCAATCTGTTCGAATTTCCCTATGACTGGCGGCGCGATAATCGCGTGGCGGCGCGAAAGCTGGCGCGGTCGGCGAAAACCTGGCTTGACCGCTGGCGGCAGGATTCGGGCGCGGCGGACGCGAAGCTTGTGCTGGTAGCCCATTCTATGGGCGGCCTCGTCTCGCAATATTTCCTTGAAGTCATGGGCGGGTGGAAGGATACGCGCGCCCTCATCAGCTTCGGCACGCCCTATCGCGGGTCGTTGAATGCGCTCGGTTATCTCGCCAACGGCTATTCGGAAGGTGTTGGTCCCCTGAAAGTGGATCTGACCTCGACCCTCGCCTCGTTCACCGCGATCTATCAGCTGCTCCCCGCGTTCGCCTGCGTCGACGGTGGAGTGGGCAAGCGCGAGCGCATCGGCGAGATCGACGGCATCACGGGCGTCGACGCGGCGCGCGCGAAAGCCGCGCTCGACTTCTACGACGAGATCAAGGCCGCTGCCGACCTGAACACCAAGGACGAGGCCTACAAGACAAGCGGCTTCGAGACCTATCCGATCGTCGGGCTTGCCCAGCCGACCTTTCAGTCCGCGAGGGTCGCCGGAGGGAAGGTCACGCTGCTCCGCAGCTTCGAGGGCAAGGACAATAGCGGCGACGGAACCGTCCCGCGCGTCTCCGCAACACCCCTCGCTATGAGCAGCGCACACCGCGAGATTTACGTTGTCGAGCAGCACGGGTCGCTGCAGAACTTCGAACCGGCGCTTGTCAATCTTATCGGCGTGCTGACCGGCATGGAGCTCGATCTCAGGATGTTCTTCGCGGCGGAGACGCTATCCCTCGACATTGACGACGTCTACCGCTCAGACGACGTCGTCCTTCGCGCCATCCCCTCTACCGAGACGCCGGTCTCGGCGAGGATCGAGAACGCTGAAACGAACGCCTTCGTCGAGGAGCTGGCGCTCACGGAAGAAGGCGACGCATATGTCGCGCGAATGCCGCTTCCCCCCGCCGCTTATCGGGTGAGGGTGACGGCCGATTTTCCGAGTCACCCGGTGACTGTCACAGAGACTTTTCTGACACTGAGTTAAAGAGACGTCCGCAATCGCGCGAAGCGACAAAATCGGACTAGGGAACCCGCAATGGCGCGCCATGGATAAGAAGGGGGCGATCATGCCGACAGTCGTTTCCCGGACCGACGCCGCGGCGGGCGGGAGCGAATCCGATGATCTCGTCTATTTCAACGGCATCGACGGCGAAACGGGGCAGTATTCAATCAAGCCGCGCACGGTCGACGACCTCGCTGGCGTCGCCAGGGCGAACCCGCGGACCGCCTCGATCGAGGCCGTGCGCGCCCATACGGAGATCCGCGCCTTCGGACTGCCGCCGGGAGTGGATCAGGACCAGCTCAACACCACGGGCTGGGGCGTCATCTTCCACGAGAGCACCTCTCCCGACATTCGTGTCGCCCTTGAGCCGCTGCTCGCGTTGCGGAAGCGGCAGACGGCCGCCCTGTTCAAGACACTCGACTACCAGGCCGGCGAGCAGACGCGCGACTGGTACGCTCGTCACCTGGTCGCGCCGAGCCAGGTCAACCCGGACGCGGTCCCGTATTACCTGCTGATCGTCGGCCCTCCCGATGAGATCCCTTTCGAGTTCCAATACCTGCTCGGCGTCGACTACGCCGTGGGCCGGCTCTCGCTCGGCACCCCGGACGAGTATGCCCGCTACGCGGAATCCGTCGTTCGCTACGAGGACGCAAACACCCTCGCCAACGCCAAGACCGTGGCCTACTGGGGCACGCGGCATCTCGGCGACAAGCCGACCCAGCTCAGCGCCGAGCAACTTATCGGCCCGTTGGCGAACGGCGACCCGACCGGCAAGGGAAGGCTGTCGAAGCCTGCCCACGCCGATTTCAAATTCGGCGCTGAATTGTTCCTCGCGGACGACGCGACCAAGGAACGGCTCCTCGCCAAATTTACCGCCGATCGGCCACCATCGCTCCTTTTCACCGCCTCGCATGGCATGCAGTTCGGTGCCGGACGTCCGCAGCAAGAGACCGCGCAGGGCGCGCTCCTTTGCCAGGACTGGCCCGGCTTCGGAACCATTTCGGCCGCTCACTACCTCGCCGCCTCAGACGTTCCGGACGACGCCAATGTCGGCGGCATGGTCGCGTTCTTCTTCGCCTGTTTCGCCGGAGGTACGCCGAAAGTCGACCAGTTCATCCTGAACCCCGATCAGTTGGCCGCGGCCTCACCCCTTCCGCCGCTCGCCCCACGGCCCTTCATGGCCGCACTGCCGCGGCGGCTCCTCGCACATCCGAAGGGAAGCGCGCTCGCGATCATCGCGCATGTTGACAGGGCCTGGGCTTGCTCGATCCAGACCGGCGGCATGACGGGAGGGCAGATCATGCCGTTCCGCGATAGCCTGCAGTTCATGATGCAGGGTCATCCCATCGGGCACGTGATCCGGGACCAGTTCGGCAGTCGCTTCGCCACTCTTTCGGCGGAGCTTCTCAGCATGCTTGCACCGGGCGCGCCGAAGGTCGTGGACAGCGTGCTCGTGTCCCGCTGGCTCGAACGCAACGATGCCCAAAATTACGTCATGCTTGGCGATCCGGCAGCGCGCATCCGGATCGATAAGCTCGCCTGAGCGCGATCTGAGAGGGATTATGAGCGAATTGCTGCAGGTTTCACCCGCGGTCCGCGCATCTTTCGCCCCCCTTCTCAAGGTCCTGGGACAGGCGCGGCAGGATCACGGGTCGCTCCCGGACGTAGATGCGGTGCGGCCTGGCTACAAATACGCAGCAGGCCAGCCCCCGCTTCCCGCGCTCCTCGTCGCCGTGACGCCGGGGACGCAACCGGTCATTGAAGCCGAGCTCGCCGCGCGATATGGCGTGCCCGTATCCGTGGTCGACGCGACTGTTGAGGAGCAGTTGGCGCGAACCGCAGCCGAGGAACCCGTCCACTTCGCCGCAGGAGGACCAACCGCCTCCGCCTTCGAGAACCTGATCGCGGGAGAGGAGGTGTTCGCCTTCGGGCCGCCGAAGGCCGGTACATACGAGCCGCTCGACCCACCCAACCTGCCCCTCGTCGACGAGGAGATGACGCTCACCATCTGCGTCAGCCCGGAAGCCGGCTGGTCCGAGCTCGAGACTTTCCTCGGCGCGACCAAAAAGAGCCTAACGGTCGGGATGTACCAGTTCACCGCGCCCCACATCTTCAACGCCGTGAGTGCCGCGATCACCCCGGCGGGACGCAAATTCGAGCTTGTACTCCACCCGATCCCCGAGCCGCCGCCCCGGTCAGGCGTCAAGGCCCACGACCTCAAGGAGGAAGCGGGCGTGATCGATCCGCTGGAACAGAAGCTCCGCAACAGATTCGAGTGGGCTTGGGCAACGCTGATCACGAAAGCCCATCCCGACGGATTATGGGCCTCGGCCTATCACATCAAGGTTGCTGTGCGCGACGGCTCGGCGATGTGGCTGTCGAGCGGCAACTGGCAGTCCTCGAACCAGCCCGACGTGCATCCGTTCGAGGCCGGCGCGAAGCTGCCGACGGGATTTCAGCGCAAATACAATCGCGATTATCACGCGGTCATCTCCAGCCATCGCCTCGCCTCGATCTACGAGGAATATATCAGGCGCGACCATGACCTCGCCGCGGCACAGGCGGGCGAGTTGGAACCCATTGCAGCGCCCGATCTATTCATTCCCGAGGCAGAGGAAGAGCCGGAGGCCTTCGCTGCGCCGCCGCGCTTCTTCCCGCCGTTGCGGCTCAATCGCAAGGTGAGCGTGCAGCCGCTGCTCACGCCCGACAATTATGCCGAGCATGCTCTGGCCCTGATCCAGTCTGCGAAGGAAAGCGTGTGGTTCCAGAACCAATACATTAACTTCCGGGGCACGGACGATGAGTTCTCCGATTTCAAGCTGCTTGTCGGCGCACTCAAGGATCAGATCGACAAGGGTCACGAGGTGAGGATCATCTGCCGCGACTTCATGAAACAGGAGAGCCTCGACATTCTCGTCGCGCTCGGATTCCCTGCCGAAAATTTCCGCTTCCAGCCGGCCTGCCACAACAAATGCATCATCGTCGACAAGTCGATCGTGATGTTCGGCAGCCACAACTGGTCAAACGAGGGCGTAAAGACGAACCGCGATGCCAGCCTGATCTTCAACGACCGTGAGATCGCCGAATATCTGGCCGGAGTCTATGATTACGACTGGGCTAGGCTTGCGACGGCCCATCCGGCGAAAGCGCGGCCCCGTGTCGCCAAGCCAGGCGAAGAGACGCCCGAGGGGTTCACCCGCGTCGCTTTCTCGGACGTGTTCGATGACTGAGGGGGATCGACCGGCGGGCTAAGCGAAAACGCGCCACGGTCCGCTGAGGGAGGCGAGGATGGACGACGCGCAAGCAAATTCCGACCCGCCCAGCAAGGATGCCCCGCCGCACTCCGCCACGATCGCAGCGGCGCAGCCGACCCACGACCAGCCGCGCCATCCCGGGGCGCAGACTGCGCAGACCAGGGTCACCGTCGCCTGCGGCCATCTCGCCTTCGCGCGCTATCCCGTTCTCGTCGGCCATTATCGCGGCGACACGTTTGCCGGCACGGAGGCGCTGCTCGACAGGGTGCTGGCGAAGCGTCTCACCGAGCGCCGCAGCATGAGCCTCTATCCGGGCCCGATCGCGACCAGCACGGTCGTGCTCGATGCGAGCACGAGGCCTCCGGGCGCGGTTGTCGTGGGCCTCGGGGAGCCTGCGGCCCTTGCCGCGGGGCCGCTCCGCCGAACGTTGCGCCAAGGCATTCTAGCCTTCGCCGCGGCGCGGCTCGATCAGACCCGGTCGAAGAAGGAGACGAGCGAGGACGAATTCTTGCTCAGGCTGAGCACGCTCCTGATCGGCGCCGGGGAGGGCGGCCTCGATCGTCAGAAATGCGCGCAGGCACTTCTTCAGGCGGTCAACGAGGCGCACGCGGTTTTCCGGAAGCTCAAGCTCAAGCTCCGGCTGGACGATCTGGAAATCGTCGAGCTGTACGAAGACCGCGCCTATGCGACCTGGCGGGCTGTGCAAGCGGCGCGCAACGCCGACCGGACGCTGCAGAGCAATTTTAAGCTCAATGACAAAGTCCGAGATCTCGTCGGCATGCGGCGGAGCGGACCGGTCGGCCGCGATCCGACGTGGTGGCAACCGATCCAGATCACGATGTCGGAGGAAGCGAACGGCGACCGAAATCTCTGCTTCACGATCGGCGGCGGTCTGGCGCGCGCCGAGGCGCGCACCATCGCCGCCAATCTCGAGCTGGTCGCACCGCTGGTTCGCCGCACGTCGCGAACGACCGTGGATGATGCCACGCGCAACTCTCCCGGGCGCGCGCTGTTCGAGCTGCTGTGGCCCGCGTCGCTGAAGGACCAGAGCTCGGATGAACGGCCCCGCCGTCTCACTCTCGACGAGCGCAGCGCCGCCTTTCCGTGGGAGCTGCTCGACGACCGGCGGCCGTGGATGTCAGATGCGGAAGCGGAGAGAAAGCCTCCGGCTGTGCGGGCGGGCCTCGTTCGCCAGTTGCTCCAGGCCCAGTTCCGTGAAGACATCGTTGCATCCCGCGACAGGCCCAAGGCGCTCGTCATTGGCGATCCGAGAGCCGCGCCGGTGCCGGATTTCCGGGAGCTCAAGGGCGCGCAAGCGGAGGCGAAAGCCGTCGCCAAGTGCGTGAACGAAGTTTATGAGGTCATGCCTTTGATCGCGGGCGATGCGGAGCCGGACGACATCGGCCGGCAGCTTTTCACGGAAGCTTGGAATATCATCCATATATCTGCACACGGAGTATTGAACCAGACCGTCGTCGGGCCGGAAGGGACGCCGCAGAAACGGACCGGCGTAGTGCTCGGCGGCGGAGTGGTCCTCAGTCCATCCGCGTTCGCCAAATTGCCAGTGGCACCCGGCATCGCCTTCATCAACTGCTGCTACCTCGGCAGCATGGATCTCGACGGAAGGCCGGAATTCGCTGCGAACGTGGCTGTCGAGCTCATGAAGCTCGGCGCGCGCTGCGTGATTGCGACGGGCTGGGCTGTGAAGGACGACATCGCCAAACTCTTCGCTGAGACCTTCTACGGGGCGATGCTCGAGGGAGATACTTTCGGCAGCGCGACGTTGAGGGCTCGCCAGGCCGCTTATGACGCCGACGACGTCGATACCGCCGCCCACCTTGTGAGAAGCAACACCTGGGGCGCGTATCAGTGCTATGGAGACCCGGACTATCGGCTCCCGACGGTGAAGGCCCATATTCCGAACGAAACGCCGAATTTTATCGCTAAGGTCGAGGCGGTGGAGGCGGCGCAGCGGGTCTGCGACGACGCGAATATCGGGCTTGCGCGAGATTCAAACCTCGACGCGCGCCTGACGGAGATCGAAACGCTGGCGCAGTCTTGGCTTTATTCCGGGTCGGCTGAGCTGCGCGTCGCGCTCGCCGAAGCTTGGGGCGAGCTCGGCAATTTCGACAAGGCCATCGCACATTACGACGCTGCGGTCAGGGGTGAGGACGCTTCTTTCAAGTTGAAGGCCATCGAGCAGCTTGCGAATTTTCGGGCGCGAAAAGCCGTCGCGTCGCTCAGGACCGCGGCGGCGAGCGCCCGCGAGCACGGCGGCGCGGTCAAGGATATCCTGGCTCAACTCGCGTTGATTCAGTCAGTCAATGACATGCTCGGAGATTCGAGCGAGCGCCTCTCCTTGCAGGGCGGGTGCTGGAAGCGAGCGGCTCAGGTCCACGCGCTGGCACAGGCGGATGCCCAAGCCGGAAGTGTAGCTGAGACCGAGGCGTCCGACGCGGTCGTCAAGGCTCTCACAACGATGGCCGATTGCTATCGTGCCGCAGCGGGCAGGAGCGGAAAGGACCGGTCCTATCCGCGGCTCATGGCCTGCAACGCCCGGATCTGCCTGGCAGTGCGCAAGGGGACGAAGGGCGAAGACGCTTTGGGACAGGAGCTTGCCGCTCTTGCGAAAGCCACATTCGGGCCGGATCTCGATTTCTGGGATCTCATCCACCTTGCCGATCTCAAGATGAGCGACACGATCCTTCTCGCCGACAATCCCTCGGCGGCGATGCCGGATATCGTTGATGCCTATAGACGCGCCTATAATTATATCGGCTCGCCCGTGAAACTCGGCTCAGTCTACGAGCAACTCGACTTCTACGAAGACATTTTCGCCTCCGGAGATGAGGTTTCGAAGCAACGGCGCGAATGTATTGTTGCCCTGGCTAGAAACCTCCGGGAAGTACTCCAGGCCGCGGCCTCGACTGAACGGACGAACGCCTCATTAACGTAGCACCAAAACGGCCCTAGCCGCAGTGTAGGCCGAGACAGGGGGCGACTGACCTCATACGCACTTCCACTTTGGGCGGAAAGCGGAAGTCGTGACTTGGATTCGAACTGGTCGGCCACCGCCAAAGTCACATGGAGATCGAACCCGTCCTAATCTCGAGGAAACTTGAACATCGCGCGGCGCTCAAATTGTGTATGCCGCGTGGTACGACGAGCACGTATTTCGAGGGCCAAGCCGAGCGCAATCCGCAGGCGCAGCATTCGCGCGATCACCGGCCGGACTGCAAGCAGGTATGCATTGCCGTTGTGGTCACCTTTGATGGCTTTCCGCTGGGCTATGAGTTATTCGCCGGCAACACGCACGACTCGCGCACATGCAGACCCATGGGCTGGGGCGCGTTGGATTCCCGACCGCGGCATGGCGAGTGCCAAGAATCTCGCCTGGCTGCGGGAGACCGGCCGCCGCTACGTCATCGGCACGCCGAAGTCGGAATTGAAGAAGTCTGCTGCTGAACTTGCCAGCACGGATGGTTGGCTCACCGTCCAACACGTTGTCGAGGTCAAGCTCACCAGGCATGTGCAGCGTTGAGACCGTGATCTTGTGCCGCTCGCAGGATCGGCGCAGCAAAGAGGCGGCAATCCACGCGGACTTTTCCAGCCGCATCGAAGCGGCATTGGAGCGCCTTGCGGCCCGCATCGCTCGATCAAAGAAGCCGATCACCAATCAGCCTAAATTCGTGAGTTAACGGAGGCGGCGCTTTTGAAAGTCGTTGCTATGATGGGGCATGAGCACGAATCGCGGGGAATTGCCGGCGCTCCCGGTGGGTGAGCAACCGGCGGTAGAGTGAACGTCGGCCGGAGCCCTTGTGGCGGACACTGTTGCAGGGCGTGTGCATGTCGAATGGGACGGCGGGGCGACAGTAACGCCGCTGGGACAGCTGCCGTTTTTCATCGAGTATCTCAAGCAAGGCGGACTGTTTGACGGCTGGGTAGCGGATTGCCCACTGCACTTCACGAGTCCGAATGCACCGACCAAACGCGATGTTCTGGGAACGACGTTGTTGTCGCTGTTGGCCGGGCATTGGCGCTATGCCCATATCACGGCGCTGCGATGCGACCTGGTGAATCCGCCGCTGCTCGGGATGAAGAAAGTGGTCAGCGAGGATGCGGTGCGCCGAGCCCTCGACAAGATCGAAGAGCAAGCCGGGTTGGCGTGGCTGCAGGAGCATCTGGATTATTGCACGCGACCGCTGCTGAGCGAGCCGTGGGTTCTCGATATCGACACCACGGTGAAGCCGCTCTACGGGCACCAGGAAGGCGCGGTGGTGAGTTACAACCCGCACAAGCCTGGACGGCCGTCGCACAGCTATCATAGCTATCTGTTGGGCAACCTGCGCCTTGTGCTGGCGATGGAGGTTGCCGCGGGAAACCAGCACACGTCGAAGCATTCGGCGCCTGGACTGTGGGAGTTCTTGGATCGCTTTCGGTCGGAGCAAAAACCGGCGTTGCATCCGTGGCGATGCCAATTTCGGCAACGAACCGGTGATGCGGGAAGCCGAGCAACGCGGCCAGCCGTATCTCTTCAAGCTGCGCCTGACCAAGGGGGTGAAGCGGGCGATCGAACGGGCGATGGGCGAGCAGGACTGGCAGGAGGCGGGCGCCGGCTGGTACGGAAGGGATGGCACGTTGCGCCTGCTGGGATGGAGCCGACATCGTCGGGTGGTGATGCTGCTGCGGCGCGTTGCGCGCTCGCTGGCGCTTGCCGAGCGCGACGCCGGCGGCCAATTGCGGCTGGGCTTTGTCGAGATCGACGGTAGCCGCGAGGTTTGGGAATACGCTGTTCTGGTGACCTCGCTGACCGCGGAAATCCTCACCATCGGCCAGCTCTACCGCGATCGCGCCGATTGTGAAAACAGCTTTGACGAGTTGAAGAACCATTGGGGCTGGGGCGGCTTCACGACGCATGACCTCAAGCGTTGTCAATTGATGGCGCGCTGCGTGGCACCCAGGAATATTCTCGCTTCTGCTTCGATCGGGTGTTAGCTGACCAAACGAAGACGGCCATGGACCCGGCCCGGGTCCGCACTGTCAACACATATCTGGATAGACCTCTCACGCTGTCGCCTAGCTGCGGCGCGCCTGGTTGGAACCCGGGTGCTAAGGGCGAACTAACGGCCGACACTCTGACCTTGCGCTTCGGTCCCTACACGTTCAAGATCCTCACTCGATCGACCAACAGTATCTATCAGTTCCTTGGCCGGTTGCTTCGGCAGCAGCGTGATCACATCCCACCCTCAGGGAATGCGTATCTTGCGGGACCAGAGGAGGCTGAGCCTCCAAACCTTTCGACACAGCCTGGCGATCCGGAACTGCTGACGATCGTGCCAAAGCAGTCCGGTATTCCATGCTTCGTCCACACCTACTTCTTTGACGGCGACTATTGCGTGCCAGAGTATGGAGCGGCCAATACCAAGCGCATCTTTTCGCTCCTAGCAGAGCTGCTCGCGCTCAAAACATCCACCTCTGAGCTTGCTATAACGCCAACTGTCCGGGTAGTCCAATGAGGCGAACGCTCGATGCTTGGACCCGCTTGCGCGGTCACACAGTTCCAGGCAAGGCCTAGCCTCTCCCTCCCCGAAACGACTGCGCCGAGGCGGCAGATTATTGGCGCCGCTATCTCGCTATCGACGGCCAGTCGGAATGGGCTACCCGCGCACGCCCGTCGTTGAAATTTTGCCTGACGGAAGATCGGAGATTGCCGAGGCTGGCGGGCCCGGGCTGAAGCGGCATGATGATAATCCGTGCTCGGTCTTTGTTAATGGTAATCTGGTGCCGAAGGCATGGTATGGCGTTATGGCACCCACTCTGATAGTTGACGCGAGCGCGTCCGATGAGTTTTATACGTCTGAAGGCGGTTTGTTAGGTCGAAGTTTTAGCCCGTTTAGATCAAGAGAGACGGCCGCTGACGAACAAATCATTAGGTCACACACACCCGCATGGGAGCTGTGCTTAGCCCACTACAATCGAATGAGATCGTGTCATCGTAAACCTTGTTGAATTGTAATTCATATCAGAGTTTTACATTTTTGTTGCTTGCTCAATCCGAAACTCTTGCGAATGTGGTGTGACGCGCGACACGGACAAAACTGGTTTTCTGTTTTATACATGCAGAGTTCGCCGGACGAACTAGGATGTACACGAACCCGAGTCCAGTTTCTGATGGCCAACACCATTTCCGCGAGGTTCCTGTGACGCTATGCGATACAGACCTCTCTTGGCACTGCTAGAAGGTGATTTGGAGGTGATATCATGGCGCTGACCCATAAGTTTCTATGGATCGTCAACATGAATCCCGAAGCCGCCGAAGCCGCCTTTTACGAAGGTCTATGCCTGGAAATGGCTGGCGTTATTCCCAGGTCAAAGCGCGAAGCACTACTACGCGCTCGATGAAGCGAGCTACGTTGCAAACAAGCTGATTGCGGCTGGGCTGGATGGCTACATCGTCGCCCCCGAGTTGGGTAGGCATGTGTTTTAGGGAAGGAATGGTCATGGCATCTCAGAAAGGGCAAGTATCCAGCTCGAAGGCAGCTGAAGTTTCCATCAACCTCGATAAGTTGAGCACCGCACTGCAGGCAGCCATCGAGGACTCTTTGCACCGGGTGGAGCGGGAAACGCGACAGGAAACGCGAGGGGCCGCGAAAACGGTGGCGGCGGCAGGAAAGATCCAGATCTACGAAGACGAGCCATTCCTCGAGGCGGTGGTCGGCTCAAACCCCGTCCCTGCCGACCCCATTCGGACCGACGTGCCCATTAATACGCAAACGTTGCTCCAAACTCAAATCATCGAGCCGCAACCGGACCCGGAAAATTACGACCCTTCCACCCCGGAATTCCGCTACTGGAACGCAAACTCCGCCTTGGGCCGGGCGATCAACTTCTGGGGGCCGTTGCTTCCCAGCGGCACACAGTGGTCGACCAATCAGCAACCGATGCAGGTCAATCTGGACGAGGGGGAGGACTTCAACGCCTTCTACGCCCGAGACAGTGGGCTCAACTTCTTCCACGGACAAGTCGACCAGATCGCCCCGCCCGTAAGGGTCTTCTCCGGGGCAAGTCCCGACGTGACCTGCCACGAGCTCGGGCACGCGATCCTCGACGCGGTGAAACCCGAGCTGTTCAACGCAATGAGCTTGGAGGTGGCCGCCTTCCATGAAGCATTCGGCGACATCAGCTCGATGCTCTCCGCGCTCCAATTGCCGTCACTGCGTGACTTCGTGCTCCAGCAAACTCGCGGAAAGCTGAATTCGAACTCGCGACTCTCCCAGCTCGCCCGTCAGCTCGGCTGGGCCATCCGGGTCCAGGTCAATCCCACAGCGGTGGACAGCGACTGTCTTCGCAATACCTCCAACAACTTCTTCTACGAAGATCCCGCCGGCTTGCCGACGAGCGCTCCCGCCACACAGCTCTCCTCGGAGCCGCACTCCTTCTCTCGCGTCTTTTCCGGCGCATTCCTGGACGTGCTGGCGGCCATGTTCAAGATCGGCCCAGCCAATTTTGGCGGGAGCGACTTAGACAAGCTTCTGGCCATCACGGTCGACGCGGGGAGGCTCCTCGTCGAGGGGGTGCGGGTGGCTTCCGTGGCGCCGGGGTTCTACAGCCAGGTAGCTGCGGGATTGATCCAGGCCGATCAGTCCCTCACCGGAGGGCGCTACCGCACGGCCTTCACCAGCAGCTTTGTCCAGCGCGGGATCCTCTCCCCTACGGCAGCCGTTTCCTTCGTACGGGCTCTGCGAGTGGACAGCGACCACTTCGGCGTCACCGGACGTGCACTGAGCCGTCAGCAGCTCCAGTTCGAGGGCGAGAGCGACGGGTACAAGAAGACCGCGCGAGACGCCCCGGACCTTCCGCTCCGCCCGCTAATGACTAGGTTCGGCGTCACCCTACACGTTCATATGCCGGCGGAGGGCGCCCGTTTTCCTGTAGCGGCCGCCGCCCTAACCGGCGGGACAGAAGAGATTTCAAGCGCCGAACAAGATGCCCAATCCTTCGTCGAGGACCTGATCCAGCTCGACAACATCTCTCACAAGGGCGCCACGGACGTAATCCCCGCCGAGCTGACTTCCCCGGGCGAAGCGCCCCCCTCTGATAAAACCCACTACCTGCTTCGTGAGGACGGAAAGACGATACTCAGGCGTCACCACTTCGATTGCGGGTTCCGTGGCTGCAAGCACGGCCGTTGAGCCTTCTCGGCCATGCTCGCTTCCCATTCGGGGGGAGCCGTGGCTTGTGGTCGCATCGGGCCAGCGGCGGCCGAAAATCAACCTGTAGCTTTCGCGGGAAGGGTATTTTCGCGGGAAGGGGATAATGTGTAAATGAGCTAGGCCCGCGCCCACCCCAGGAAGCTATAATGCCGACCCAGACTCCCAAGCTCGCGCAGGACAAAGACTCGCGCCTATTCATCGAAACCCTGGAGAAGACGGGGCAGCTCGTCGACGTTGATGAGCAGCAGGATACGTCCCAGCTCCCGGCCCGCGTAACACACGTCCGCTATCCAGATGGCACGGTTAAGCGCATCCGCTTCACTGGCTCTGGATATCGCTGAACAGTACTCGGCGTCTCTCAACCGCGCGAGACGCGTTGATAGCCTTTAGTGCTCTGAGAATTCGGTCCCGCTATGTGCCGCACTCCTCTCAGCCGGCGCTACGCAGAGCTGTCCAGGCGCTGCTGACGAGATGGATGACGCATTCCTGTGCGATTGGTCCCGAAGCGGATCTCCCGGCGAAGATCAGCGATTTCCAGAGGCTGCATCAGCATGGCGTCTCCGAACCAACGGCGGAGAATTTTGGAGGTCAAGTTGACTTTGAGGCTAACCTCTTTCTTTTGGGCGAATGCGTTATTGTCCCAGAGCGAAAAAATTCGTCAATCTCGACCGTGACGTCGTTGTACGCGAGAGGCTCGCTTGCAGCTTCTCTTCAAACATCCGCAACTCGGGCGATTTCGCGCCAATGACGGAGAGGATTGCGCCAGGGAGAGTTGGCCGACGAAGCGCTCGTTTGTAGGCGCAGGCAAGCCTGCAAGTGGCGTCTGCGTTGGTGAAGTGTCAACAATGAGGATTTGGCGAGCCTGAGTCAGCCGCTGAACGAGGCTCGCAATGAGACACAGGCGCGTCGACCACCATGTGCTCGCGAGGTCGATCTTCAGCGCGTGCTGACGATCACTGGCGGCAATGATCGCTTGTGTGATGCCAGACTGCGCGGCGCCGGCGCCAGCGACACCTGCGCCGGAGGGCAAAGCTGCTGCAGGCTGCAGATCGAGCTGGCGCGTGAGTCCCGCCGTGGTCACCGCCGCGCTAACGCGCGCTTCCAAGTCGGCCGGCGTCGTGAACCACGAGATGATGCGTTTCTGTTGAAGCGAGAGCCTCAGGGCACGGATCTTGTCCGCATTCTCCTGAGCCCCGATGCGCGTCCTGTCGAATCCGTCGATGAGCTCTGGCGGCCATGGAAAATGTTCGTCCAGCTACTTGCGCGCGATCGGACGCGGCCTGCCGGTCATGGCCTTCCTGGTTTTCCGCGATATCGCAGAATCGGCGCCGCAAATGAGACCAACAGAATGCCAGCCTGATCGCCCGAGACGCGGCTGAGTTGCTGCTCGAACCAAATCTTGAGCTCCAGCACGAGGGGCTTACTGCGGGTCTGGCGGACGGCGCGGCGCTCATCGGCGCTGCGGCCTCTGATGGTCTTCTCTATGGCATACAGTGCGGCGATCCGCGTCAGCGCCTCGGTGGCGATCGCCGCAGAGCCGGCAAGTCGACGATCGCCGAGCACATCCGCTACGCCCTGAACGACTGGGACGGGCTCACGCGGTTCCTCGAGGACGGCCCCTCTGGCCGGCCTCCCGTCTGGACGAATTGATGCCCTGGGTCTGGGCTGCCGAGCGTGAAAGAAGCCTCGCCGGTTGACGAACTCCGATCCTGGATCGCGCCCGCCGGCTTCAGCAACCCAAAGCGGTCAGCCTTGCGCCAGGCGGACAGAAGCTGTGGCGAAATCTCGTGCCGACGCGCGACCTCCGAGACCACGGCGCCCGGCGCGTAGGATTCCGCCACGATCTGCGCCGTGATATCGTCGCTACAGCGACGGCCCAGCGGTCGAGCTTGTAACGCGTCAACAACATCTGAAATCATGTTGCGATCCGTTCTCTTCATGGCGGAACGCATATTGCAGGCTAGCCCGCCTATAACAACGTGGGAGAAAATAACCGCTTACTCTTTTTGCTCGAAAGGGTTTGCTTGGATGACGGGTACGGCGAGACCAGCATGATCAGTGGTTCCCTTATGCGTCTTTGCGGATTATGCGCGGCACCGGCCAGCTTTGTGACCTGCATCACATCAGCAGCGCCCGTCGCGTGCCACGATGATCCCGAAGCAGTGCTGTCTAGCAATCTGAGGTCGGCCGGAAGCATGACAAATGTTGTCCCGTATGTGGCCAGCCGTTTATCAGCCCGGCTGCACAAGAGTCCCACCCTAATCGAGTAGATTTGCTGGGATCTAACCTCGATCAGCGATCTGTAGGACCGTCAATGCGTGGCGTTCGGTTTGACCAATACGAATTTCCTGGTTTCCCTACAATACTCAGCCGGATTGGTTTGTGGTGTATAGCGTTACTAACGCCGCCGCTCGCATTCTCCTTTATCATGAATGATAAGCTCATCTACGCTCCGTTTTTGATGGTGTTCTGTGTAGGAGCATCATATTTACTGTATAAAGAATACAAACAAGCTGTCGCTTCCTACCAAGCGAGGCGCGATCAGGCTGCGATCACACTCTTCAACTCAGTGAGATCCGGTGTACAGCAAAAGTTCGCCATTTTTCTGCGGCCGTTCTATACCATGGATAAAATACAGACTAAACAAACGATTATGATGCCCCAGTGGTCAGGCGGAACAATGATATATGGTACATACATTATTGAGCACAAACTTGAAGCTACCCTTGTTGAAGCCTTTCGTCTCACATTGCCGGTAGTAGCACTGGGCAAGCCGGGTGAAACGTTCGGCGTCGGACGTATATTGGTGGACGAAGACAGCTGGCAAGAAGCTGCGTCTGAACTGATGCGTCGAGCATCATTGCTAATATGTTTGCCATCTTCGCGGCCTGGATCGTACTGGGAAATGGATCAAATCATCTTAAATCATTACTTCAGCAAGGCCGTGTTTATCATGCCGCCTAATCCCTCCTCATTTAATAAGGAACTAAAACAAGACTGGAACCTGCTGAAGCAGCAAATGATCTCTAATGGTATAACAATCCCCGAGTACCGAGCAGGCGGGTTGTTGTTTTCTGTCGACGCAAGGGGCCAGTGCATTACCGAAAAGTTGATTTTGGAATCGAGGCGGAAGCTACTAGACACATTTATACGGCTGAGCAGTCCCGTTTTCCGTGGCTAGGGCTAAACGGCTGCCAATCCCTCGAATGTTCATTGGACGAGCCTTCGGCGCCCGGCGCAAAAAGCTTCACGCCTGCCCAGGCTCTCCAACTTCGGCAAGCCGCGGCAGCGGTGCGGAGCCTGTCGCGCAAGGACGCATCGTGCTTAGAGAGCGCGCCGAGCAGCAGGGTGGCGCGAAGTCGAAGCACAGAGCGGGGTCGCGCACCAGCTGCAAATTGAAATTCGGCGGCGTTCCGTTGTGCCGTTGTGCAGCCACTGCAACGAGTACAGCAACCGCTGCGTGTCGACCTTGAACTTCTTTCCATCCGTCGCGTTTTTACTGCCGAGCGCCGCCGCGTCTTCCAGCTCGACGAAGTAGCGGTTCTCCCCGTTCTCCTAAACCAGTTTCTGCTGAACTCAGTCATGTCGCAGCACGCAGCACCGCGCCGGCTGGCAGATCTCGGTCGTCACATAGCGCCACAGTGTGATGAGCAGCTTGTGGGCCAAGCCGACGATCATAGGTTTGCGCAGCTGGCTCGACAGCCGCTGTTGGCACAGACCGCTTACGTTCGCATTGCGCTCGCGCGCTGTTTTTCTGGTGCATGAGCTAGCACCAGGCCAATTGCTCATACCGGCGTGGCGCACCCTGGCATTCCCCGCTCCACGAACTGCAGGCGGTCCCGAACCCCTCCGGAGCCGGGCGAGCAAGCCAGTGCGATCAGTTTCGCTTCCGCCGCCACGGAAGAGCCTTTGAGCCTGAGAGACGGTTCAGGTCTCCCCACGAGCTCGGCTTCCTAGTGCAAGTAACTGACAAAATGACAAAAGCCGTGGGAAGACGTTAAACGCAGTTTCTCGGTTGAGCGGTGACGTTTCCGCTACGCGGGGCCAAGCCCTGGCGCGCGGGAGTGTCAAAACCTCAAAGTAATCATTCAAACCTGCGTCTCACGAAACGACAGCCCCCTCCTTGAGCTTAATAACGTCGATGGCGACAGTCCCCGCTTTGCGGGCGATGTCGACCATATGCGCCGTCCCGCCTTTCCCATCTCCGGTTGGGCTCCCGTCCCAGACGGCGATGAGCGACACCTTTGGGGCATCGGCGCTGAGAGCCAATTGCAGCACCCAGCGGTTGCCGCGCTCCCACTTGTCGGTGTCCGTGCCCTGAAGCCACTTAGGAAGTCCCGCTGTGTCGCTGAGTTGCAGCCGGTTGATCTCGGGCGTAACCAACGCGAGGAAGCGCGACCGCCAGTGGTCTAGATCTTTGAAGGTTTCTGTTGAGTAAACATCCACCGGCGTCGGCAGGCACATTGTGCTCTTCAATCCCATTTCACGGCACAATTCATGACAAATGATGTCTGCCCCAGGCGCGGCGGAAGCCAGTACGCGAACGCCGCCCACTCCCTGATTCAGGCCTGTAAGCTTTTCACGCAGCCTCTCCTTGACGGCGGCCGCTGCGCTATCGGGGAACCGGGGCAGTGCGCGTCCAGGCTCATCGATGATGTGGCCGGCGACGATGACGATGGCCGATGGCGGAGGCGCGGCTGGCTTTGGGTTGGCGGGCGCGCCGAGGTCGGCCACGATCGCCTTCGCGAGCTCGGGTCTGATCCCCAAGCTTGCGAACAGCTCCAATTGTCCTTTCGCCGCGCCTACAAACCATGGCGTCGCAGGGACCGAATCTTTGTAGGCGCGCATGACCCGGGCGTCCCTTGGTTCAGCCACGAAGAGTAAATCAGCGCCGCTGATATCTGCCCAGATGCGATCGGTGCTGCCTGCGGTCAGGCGCTCCTGCGCGCCTTGAATCGCCAGTTTGACCGCGACCTTCAGCTCGTCTAAGGCGACCGTCAGCTCCTCCTTTTTATCCCGCGCCTCCCGCTCGTTGTCGAACGAATCCTCCCATTGCTCCTCGCCCGCCAAGCTCTTCGCGATGGCGCACATCTGCAACGCGGCGAGACCGGACCAGAAATGGTCGAGATCGCCGGAATAGGCCCGTCGGTAACCGTCGTAAGCTGCGATGAGCTGCCGATTGGTCGCCGCCTTCCTTCTTCCGGCTATGTCCTGAATGGCTTCGAATTCCGTTCGCCATCGGGTCTTAGCGTTTCGCCCCATCAGGCTGAGGGCCTCGGTCCGATCCGCCTGGCTGGCGCGCTCGTTTGCGACGACGTGTTTTATGGCTTGATCGGACGCAGCCAGCAGTTCGGGTCGTTTCTCCTGCCGGTATTGCCGCTCATACAGGTTGGCCAGAGCGTTGTTCGCCTCAAGGTCGTCAGCGTCGCGGTCAATCAGCTTCTGGTACGTGCGGCGGGCACCTTCGACGTCCCCCGTGTCCCATTGGGCGCGCCCAATGATCTTCAACGCCGGCCATTGGAAGCGCCGTGTCTCCACCTCCTGCGAGAGGAGACGAAGCCACCCCGCCGCCTTGGCGGCCTTGGCGCGCTCGACCTCTTCCGCCAAATCCTTCGGAAGAATTGCGACCTTATCTGGATCGACCTCCGGAAGGGTCGGAAGCATTTTGAAGATCGGGCTGTCGGTGCGCTCGCTCGCCAGAGTGGCCATCAGCGTGTCCGTCAGCTGGCGGACTGTTTTCCCGCCTGGATTGTCGGCGTCAACCCCGGCCGGATTGTCGACGTTGTAAGACAGATATCGATCCGTGAGGTTGTCGAAAGGGACTTCGTCGGCAACCGGCTCTCCGCGGATTAGGACGGAGCGCTTCTTCCGCAGCGCGTGCCGAATGCCAAGCTCGTAAAAGACGTTGGCATTATGGATGGTTATATCGCAAACGACGATGTCCGCTTCGAGGATCATACCGAACATGTCCTCGCGAATATTGCCGGCCTCGATGATTTCTCCGGTCGTTCCGCCACCAAGCCCGGCAGCCGTCAGCGCGGGCGCGATGAGTTCGGCGCTCACGCGTTCGAAATCGATCTCTTTTCCCTTGCGGTCCTGCTTCTTGTTGAATGGACGAATGACAAATGCACGCTGCATGACGTTGGGCAACTGTCTCGGGTCCCGTCGCGACTTGCGTTGGAATTTGCTGACGTCTCCTGTTAACATCAGGCTATCCGATCACGCGGCGAGGTCAATGATTTCGTCGCGCGCGTTCGAGGCGTTCCAGTCCCCCTTGGCACGCGCGGGGCTTTTGTTTGCTGGTAATTTGATACCGACAACACCCTTGCAAATGCTGATTTGTTGGTGGCGTACCCTTGACAGTCGTACTGAACTACTCGCATCGCGAACGACCACGTCGCTCTGCTGAAGAAGAAAGGGCTGACTGTCTGGAACGCTTGGAGGAGCAGCACGCAGTTGAGCCCGACCTCCGCGGCCGAGCCTCATCAGGCGGAACGCGGCTGCCGCATTGCCTATGCCATCACTGCTCCTGACGGCACCGGAAAAACTCTCTGGCCGTCCGCTGGATTGCGCTCACCAACGGCGTGGTCGGCGAGGGGCGGGCGCTTTACCGGGCCGTCGAGGGATGATAGCCATCGGTGAGACGCTTGGCGACGATGCCGATGAAGGTGGGTCGGATCGCACGGCGTTGGGACGGCTGGTTTCCGTTTATTGCTCGCCCGTGCCACCGCATCTCCGTAGCGGGCGGCGATCAGCCCCACAACCTTCTCGTATCGAGCCAGATCGCGCGGCCCCCTTTGTTGCGAACTTCCTCCATCATGTGGCGCGTGCCGCCCGGCCCGTCGCCTCCCTCGCCATTCCAAAGGCTGACGAAATCGACCTTGTCGGCACCGAAACGCAGGGCGGCGCCCAGCATCCAGCGGTTGTTGCGCTCGTACGGATCCTCGCCCCGTTGCGGCGGACCAAGCTCGCGCGGCGCGACGTGGAGAACGCCACGCGCCTTGGCGGCAAAGAATCGCGCGCGCCAGTCGCTATCGGCAAAATCGACCGACTTTTCGAGAAACGTCGGCTCCTCGAAAGGGATGTAAAGCTCAAGGCGCGCGCCGCGCGCGAGCGCCGCTTCCGCGAACAAGAGGTCGCCGCCGCACGCGCCGCCGCAAACGCAAAGGTCCTCCGGGCAGACCTCGATGTCAGCGAGAGCCCTGGCGATCGCGTGAACGGCAATCGGCTCCTTGTCTGGCGGAAATCGCGGCTTGCGCCGGCTAGGCGCGTCGATCATGTGGCCGCTGAACAGCGCAACTTTGCGGGGCGGCTCCGGGCGAGTCTCAGACATGCCTCTCGCTCCGCTCGGCTGTCACGCTTGCGCCCTGAGCAGGTCGAAGGCAGTAGGCAGATGCTCCGGCTTGACTTGCTTCGCCGAGGCGAGGCGTCCCAGCTCCGCAAGATCGGACAAGTTCGACGGATCGTCCATCTTGCAGATCTGCTCGATCTTGCCGGGGGCGAGGTCGAGGCCGAGTTCGCTCTTCAGCCAATCCTGCTCCAAAAGCACGTTGTAACGAACGTAAGTGGCGAGCTGAGGGCCCGCTTGACTGTCAAGCTTCATGTCACCGACCGCGCGGTCGACGAGCCAGGGCGTCAGGCAGTTCGTCAGCCATTGCAGGGTGGTGCGGTTCATTCGCTCGCAATCGTCCATGAGCGACTGTAAGGCGACGAGGCCCTGCACAGCCGCCGGATCGGCAATGATTGCATCCGCAGGGCGCGGCTGCCGCCGGTGGTGGCCGGTGCCGACCGAGACGATCAGTATTCGATCCCGGCCTGTCGGCCAGCAGAAGCCATGGCCTTGCAACCCCGCCAGCATCAGGAGCTGCAGTGCCGGATCGTTGAACGGGGTGACGCCGCCGTCGACAAAAGCCCCGTCAACGGCGGTTCCGTCGCGGGAATGGATGACAATCTCTTCCGGCGCGAAATAGGTGGGCGCGGCGGTGCTCGCCCGAACGATCTGCGTCAGACGAAGCGCACCGTCCTGCGCCGCATATTTTCCGCGTCCGCTGTTGTTCAAGGGCCAAGGGCTGCCCGTATCCAGCCGCTTGGTCATGATCATGAGGTCAGTGCGGATCTTGTCGCTGTCGAGCGTCGTATCCGCGCCGAGCTGCCTGTCGAGCTCGCTTTGCAGCGGCTCGGAGTGAAACTTGGGCGAGAGCTTGCCTCGAATAGGCTCCGGAAGGAACTTTGCCAAACGTCCGGCTCGGAAGACGCTCGCGCCGATCTTTCGGTAGAGCTTCTGCAACTCGTCAATCGTCATGCCGCAGGCGAGGCCTGCCGCGATGATCGATCCGGTCGAAGTGCCGCCAATAAGGTCGAAATAGTCGCAGAGCAACGCGCCCTCCCCGAGACGCTCCTTGACCAGCTTCTCGATGGTCTTCAGGAACTCCAGCGTGAGGATCCCTCGGATACCGCCGCCGTCGAGGGCCAGAATGCGCTTCGGGCCCTTAACTGGATCGAGATGATCCTGTTTCGACACACCCTTGCACATCCTGCCCTATAAACATTCCGACAGCCCGCGCCGCGCACCCACCCGTGATTTTGTGAGCGACCTCGCGCCGATGTCTTATCACTTCCGCTGCAGCTGACCTGGAGATTACTTGTAGGCGGTCGTAGGCGCAACGTAATCAGCAGGCGAAGTGATTGTAGCCGACACAAGCAGGGGTCTCATCATAGATGAGCACCATTAACCTCGGTATCCAATTACCACAAACAAAATACCCGCGCTCCTGAAGAGTGGCGAGCGATTGATTCGGCCGCGTTCAGCCGCGACGGATCGCGCATCGTCGCGCCGCCACCAATGAAACGTCGTGACTTCCCAAAGCCATCTGCCGCGTTTCAATGCGGTCCTACTCATGCTGGTCCAGAACCGATAGCGTCAAATCCATAGAGCGCCGGTGATGCAGCAAATTCTGGCTGGCTCGAAAAGCTTGGTCGGCAATACGCTCAGCGCTTTGCCGCGGGTCGGCAATACGCTCATCGCTTTGCCGCGAATGATATTAGTTTCAATATTCTGAGTTTGCTGAATTTTATTTCGCAAACTCTTTGTCCTTCCGAGAGTAGAAAATGAACACTTTGACTCTGAGAGGCTCATTGTCAGGCCACTCAATGTGCTATCACTGATAATACGATCCTCAAAAACGCTCCCGGATCACTAGTCGGCCGTTTCAACGAATTTGACAGGAATGATGCTTCGCTTTGGCCGTGGATTCGCGCGCCGGAGGTGATCATGGCGGGAAAGGAGATTGCGGTAAAGAGGTATGTGGTGCGGCTGAGCGCGGAGGAGCACGAGCAACTGCAAGCACTTTATCGGCAAGGGCAAAGGTCCAGCGCGGCGGCTCTTGAAGGCGCGGCCGCGATGAAAGCGTAATCGTCACCGGCGCGGAAGACGGCTCAGTAACGTTATGGCGCATTTGTCCAGCCATCCAAGGCCCGGTTATTTGCAAGGACCGTCACAGAATGTGGTTTTGGGCGCTGCGGGTCGTTTGGACGTAAATGGCTTGCGACCGGTTCCGACGATGGCAGGGTCGTTCTCTGAGCGGTAAGCGATGGGAGTGAAATGCGCGCTCGGTCGTGGATTCCGGTCCGTTGGTGAGAGGCCTTAGCTTCGGCCCCGACGCTTCAGTCCTCGCCATCGCTAGCAACGGTGGCATGGTGCGGCTTACGGCTTGAGAGAAGGACGTGTTCTGCATGCTTCCAAGGCCAACTCTCCGGCCATACGCTGCGTCGAGTCCTCTCCAGATGGTCTCACCTTGCCACCGGAGCCGACGACGGGACAATCAGCTTCTGGGATTTGAACGGCAATTCATTGACTCGTTACGGAGGCTCCGAACGCGCCTTTCGGCACGACGGTGCCGTGTGGTGGGGAGTCCGGTTCCACCCTGATGGTAAGCACCTGGCTTCGTGCAGCCAAGACCACGATATCAAATTGTGGGATCTACAACTCGGGCGAGAGGAACGCACGCTGAGCGGTCATACCTCGTGGGTACTGGGCTTTCAATTTAATTCCGACGGGAGCTTGCTGGCGAGCGGGTCTGAGTATGGCACTGCGCCTCTGGGACCAAAAAGCCAATCAAATAGCGATGTTTGTTCATGGTGCTCCGGCCAACGGCGTATGTTTCAGTCTAGATGATCTAACTCTTGCAACCGCCGCAGCGGATTGCAGGTGAAAGTATGGAATGCACGGCAGAAAGCCAGCGCGGAAAGCCGAGGCGATACATCCAAACAAGCCCATATTGCTGGATGTGTCGATCGGTATTGATGGAAAGTTGTTGACGGCGGCGACACTGAGAAAGAGGTGCATCTATGAATGAGGACAGCAAAATCCAGCGCTCGCTGAAAGAGCACGGCGGGTGGATAATGTGTGTCGTTTCTCACCCTCTCGAATCCTCCTCCCTGGCGACGTGTTCCATTGATGGCACCGCTCGCCTGTGGAATATCCTCAACGAGACTAGCAGGACGATTGACCCGGCCGACGGGCTTGTCTGAAGCGTGGCGCTAAGGCCCAACGGTCGCTTCGTTGTAACGGGCTCGAACGGCGGCAAGATCTCCCGCTGGGATCTCCACGACGGAAAAGACGCCCCACCTCAGCCTTTGCCGAGCCGCCACTGCTCTCAAATGGTCGAAGGGCCTCGATGCGCCAATCTGGAGCGTAACCTTCAGTCCCAATGGCGATCTCTTGGCCAGCGGTTCAGTCAATCGATGGGTGTGCTTGTGGGATCTCGAGGGAAACAAGGTCCGTGAATATTCGTGCTGCAAGCCCCGTGCGTGGTATTGCTTTCAGCCGTGACGGCAAATGGTTGGCTGTTTCGTGTTCTGATGGCACTGTACGCTTGTGGCCGACGTCTGACGAAACGTTCGAACCTCTTCTGATCAGAGCCAAGGGCGAATGGAACAAGGCCTTGAAGTGGCCTGCGAATGGCGTCAGGGGTGCAGTAGGCGCGAGTGGAATCTAGGCCTCGGCCGGCTGATTTAGTGCAGACGCTTGCTCAAACTCGAACGCGCCCCCTTCCTGCTAGCCTGGCTGCGTTTAGCCACCGCTAGTTCCGCCAGATTCGGGGGCCCGCGCCAGTTGTGCGAAATATTGTACGTCATCCGTGCACGCTGCCGGCGTCAGCCGTGGAAGACCGGCGAGGTCGTGCGAGCATCAAGCGAGTCGTTGCGATGCCACTTGACGCAAATCAAGGTCGAAAACATGATTCTACTCACGACGCGCGGAGAACTCGTCCCCGCTGCTGGCCGGCTTCAGATCGCAACCACGCCGGCTTCCGGTCGTAACGGAGTAGCCGGCCTCATGTTGGAATGCGTGGCCGGCTTCGTCGGATCTGCAGGTCTTGGCCTTAAGCACGAGTACATCTCGGCGCGCGTTTGCCCATGACGGCGGCCCACATGGGTCAGTTTCACTGCGGCTACCGCCTCGCTACTTTCGCGTGCTAATGGCCCTAATCCTGGTCAAACGTGGCAATAGCTGAGTTGATGGTCTTTGTACTAGAAACTGTTGTGTACGGCGTTACAGCAATGGCAGAGGCCCGCGGTATTGACTGACACATTGATGCCGTTCCAAAGTAAAAGCCAATCACCGTTCCGAGAACACCAACCAATATCGATATAAGGTCCTTTGCGTGAGCAAAACGCGCTTCGACTTCGGACTTGTCCATCCAGAAAACAGCAACTGCAACAAGGATGACGATGGCAATCGTCGCAAAGGAGAACAAAAATGTGATGAGACCCCGAGCGTGATCCGGTAGTGCCATCAGTTCAAAGAATGACTGATTAAAAAATACGCCGTAGGCCAAACCGGCAGCGATGAGGAGAGCCCCGATAAAGAGGGCTATTGAACCCCAGTGTTCCAAGATTTGTCCCAAGAATGTTTGGCGTTCCTGATTACACCACCGCTCGTACAATCGCCCAAGCGCGGTGAGCAGATCATCTCGGCTTGGGCCGCTGGTGGTAGACGTGATGGCAGTGCGATAGTCCTCGACACTCTGGCTGTCGACAGGCCACCTGTCGGCGTTAGTGCTCGCAAAGTTCTGCAAAACCTTAATGGTAGGCTCGGCATTGCCTTGCTTTTCTAGCCAAAGCGCAAAAGAGAGCATCGTTGAGCCCCGTAAAGCGTTTATTCTATTTGCTTTAGCTGCAATCGGGCTAGTGTCGAACCCGGCTGATCTGGATCAACAGTCCAGATGGGTGTACACGAAGATTTTTGGGCCAGGAGTACAAGGGCCTTTTGTGGCAAACCAGGGCATAAGGGGACTCCGCGTCGAGTTCTGTTATTCCGGGACCGATGCCGCCCGATCGTGCCTACCAGTCCGTTTCAGCGTCGGAGATTGGTCGACATTGCAGTTTATTCACACTTAGGCTCCTTAACATCAGAACCCTCCCAAGTTGTGTCGGAGGAGGATGCTAAGCTCATCGCGCGAAGGCCAGTATGGCTGCATCACACCGACGCGGAAAATAGTCGGTGTAATTCGGGGAAAGCCGTAAGACTGAATCTCGACATCTCGGCGCCAGAGGTCAAGCGCGGCATGAACTTACCATCAAACAAAAGTTCACCGCAATCGATCAAAAGAATTTTTAAGCTGCGGAGCCAAGATCACCCGCGCACTTGCTCCCCGTGCCATCAGGTTGCCGCGAAGGTTTTCCTTGATGGTAGTATGATACCAACGATGAGCCCGATCGCATCAACGTAACCTCGCGGCAGATGGTACTCATTTAGGATGGTACTATCAATCAGCTTAAGGACCGAAGTGCGGACTCCGACGAAACACGTCAGGCGGTGTAGGTCCTTGACGATACGCTTAAGCAAGCGGGTCGCACTCAGCGTCACGGTATGCATCGCGGCTGGCAATGACGGCTCGGACGACCGGGTGGACGACGGTGCCGCGCTGTCGATTCCCGTCGGCCAGCCAGTTCGTCAGTTCGTCGCCGCGTTTCATTGCTGCTCTAATTTGCCATTCGGGCAAAGGGGGCCTTGAGCCAAGGCTCACAGCGCAGGTTTATACGGAGTATCCCGTCTCTACCGTCCCATGGTCGGACCGCTTGCTACGAAAGCCTGACAAGCTCCGCCACGCCTCCTCAGGGGTAGGGAGCGGGACTTTTCGTTTGATGGTAATTTAATACCGGAACGGGAACGGCAGCACACTAGTTCATCGTTTCCAAAGTCCGAATCATATCAGGCAGCTCGATCGAGTTTGTAGGACCATGTGTGGACGACCGGATCCTGGTTGAAGTGGTCCATGGCCGCCGTGATGCGATCCTTGAGTTCCTGTTTGGATGCGACGCGGATGTGGCGCAACACCGAGCGAGTGAGCTTGGAGAAGAACCCTTCGATGAGATTGAGCCAGGAGCCGTGTGTGGGCGTGAAGGTGAATTCGAAGCGCCCCACGGGCTGCTGTGCAAGCCAGGCCTTGGTCTCCTTGGAGATGTGTGCCGAATGATTGTCGAGGATCAGCTTGATCGCGGTATGGGCCGGATAGGCGGCATCGATCAGCTTGAGGAATTCGATGAATTCGCGACTACGGTGCCGATCCTTGACAAGGGCGTGAACCTGACCGGTGAGCAGATCAATGCCGGCCAACAAACTGATCGTGCCGTGGCGCTTGTATTCGTGATCACGCGCAAACGTCGCATGGATGCCAGGCTCGGGCGGCAGGTCCGGTGCGGTCGTCGCAAGCGCCTGAATGCCCGGCTTCTCATCATAGGAAATGATCGCCACCGCGTCGCTGGGTTTTTGCTTGGCTTTTGCCGCAGTCTCTTTAATGATCTTCACCTCGCGATAGACACACAGGACTTCCGCCATCTTGGCCTTAAAGTCGGGATCACGGCGTTCCAGGTAGTAACGGACCTTGTGAGGCTTGATCTCCTGCTCGTTGAGGATGATGCACAACGTGCCCTGAGCAAGCTTGCCCAGGCAAACGTGCCCCTCTCGCGGCCCATGTTCGCGCACATGACGGGCGAGCAGCCGCGTCGTCCACAATTCGTGGGGATAGCCGAGTTCCTTGGCCTTGCGGCAGGCCAGATTCACCACCCAGGCCTTGGCCTCGGCTGTGATTGTCGGCTTCCGGCCCGGGCGCGGCAGATCGTCCAGCGCCGCCATCGCGCCCAAGGCCAGGGCTCGTTCAACGCAGCGCTGAACGGTCTGATGGTGCACCCCTATGGCCCTGGCCACCGCAAAAAAGGATGCGTCCTCCCGGTAGGCGAGCAGCATTCGCGCACGCTCGACCCGGCTCGCGGGTTCCGTCCGCGACCGCGCCACCGCAGTCAACCTGGCCGCATCCTCCTCACTCAGCGCCAACTCGATCGCATGCCGCCACCCCGCAATGATCTCAATCCCCGCTTCCGAATCAGAGCAGCGAGGCTACAACCCATGTCAGCAAAAATGAATCCACCCCATATGATGCGTTTCAACGAATTGATGAACTAGGATGTCGATCGTATGTGTACGAATTGACTTGCAAACGCTGATTTGAAGCAAATAGAATCACACTGAGACTTGCCCGCTCGTGACCCCTAAAAAGAAATCTGGGCAACAACAATGGGCGGGTGTCATGCGGCTTCCGGCAGCGGGCGAAGCTCGACCTGGTAGCCGAGCTTGGCGATCAGCGGCCAGGCGCCTGGCTTTAGTCTCGGTGCAACGGCGGTGCCGTCCTTCAGCATGTGGTAGATTGCGGTGAGCATCGAAGCGGCCACGGCACAGATCGCACTGGACATAGCCCTGCCCATGCCGAAGATGACCGGCGGTTGGGAAACGACTCATATCGGTGCCGATTTCGGGGAGGATGGTATTTGCCGCCAACTCGTGGGCCGTGCCTACCCGAAACTCGAGATCAAAGGGTCAAAATCACTTGATGTGTTGCGCTGCCGCTCCCAGGCATCGATTTCGGACACGAGGCGTTCCTTGCTATCGATGCGCCGATCCAGGCACTGACTGCCAACACGCCAATTTCGATTTCTACCATATCCAACCAGCTGGCGTGCTTGGGGACGTAGTGGAACTCCAGACGGTCCAACAGGCGTCGGGCCTCGGCAGGCGGGAAGGCTTGATAAAGTGCCCCGGTCGTGTGGGTGGACAGATCATCAAGCACGACGCGGATGCCCTTCGCTTTGGGAAAGTGAACGTCTACCAGTTCCCGCATGCAAGCAGCGAAGTCGATGGCGGTGTGGCTGTCCGTGACTTTGCTTGCGCCAGGGGCGATGCACGTCGAGGAAGATGAACAGATTGGCGGTGCCATTACGCTTGTACTCGCAATCGTAATGCTCCAGCTGTCCGGACTTGCCCTTGATCGGCTGGCGAACCTCGCCGATGAGCTGGGTCTCGTCGAAACAGACCACCGGGCGCTTTCGATCGGGTTCCTCAGCATAGAGATCGAGCACATCTTCCATGCGGGCGACGAATTCGGCGTCGACCTGCGGGATGCACCACATGTCCTTGCGCCAGGGTTTGAGCTCGTTTTCCTCCAGGCGCCGGCGCACAGTTTCCCGGGAGATCTTGTCGTGCTCGGTGAGTTTGACCATTTCATCGGCCAGCAGTTCCAGCGTCCAGCGGGCGCGGCCTTTGGGCGGGTTCGAACAGGCCGTTTGCGACCAGCAGGGCCTCCTCTTTGCCGGAGAGCTTGCGGATCGCCCTTCGCGCCACCTGTGAAGTACGTCACAGACGGCCAGATGCGGCACGCGTAAGCTACCCCATCAGAAGATACAAGTCGCGGTTGTTGGGGCTGTAAACTCGTAGAGAAGGAGAGCCGCCATGAAGCCGGGCAAGATCTTCATCAGCCACAAACACGAATACAAAAGCCTGGTACAGGAGCTGAAAAGCGCGATCGAGACCACGTCGCGCGGCCGCATCGAGGTGATCATCTCGGAGGATCTGCCAGCGGGCGAGAGGTGGCGGGGGGTCATCAAACAGCAGCTCGACGACTCGGAGTTCCTCTTTCTCATTTACGGCGCGCCCTACGAAGACTGGTCATGGTGCTTCTACGAGGCCGGTTACTTCGCGGCCCTCGCCCAAGCGCAAGGACAGGAGCGGCGCATCTATTGCATCGCTCGGCCCAATATGGAAGCTCCAGGGCCGCTAAGCGACCTGCAGATGGTCACCGACAACGAGCGTCTGATCACCAGCTTGATCGAGATCTACAGGCGCAACAGCGTCGTCTACGACGCGGTCGAGCTCCGCCGGGACATCACGCAGGCGACCAAACGGCTGTTTTGCAAGCTCCAGGAATTCGTGAGCTACCCTCGGGTCTATTTCATCGCCGATGACGCCGATTTCGGTTCTGATGGCGATTTGCCGGCGAAGGCCATTCTCCGGGGCGACAGGACGCTGTTCACCCAACTTTTCGCCATCGGGCAGGATGCGATCCCGTGGAGCGATATCCTGCGCTCCGGCGACCGCCTGAATCAGGTGGAGTTCCTCTTCTTTTCCAAATGGATCGAGGAGATGAAGAAGATCATCCTTGCGGCCCGCGAGAACAGATTCATCGCGCCGCAGACAGTGTTGATTCGCGGCAGCCGGCGCGTGCGCTTTCTGCTCTACGTCGCTCGCAGCCAGGGGGACGGAGCGTACTCGTGCGAATTCCTCGTCATCGACGACGTCGGCGGGCCAGTGCTCGCGTTATCCCAGCAGCAGCTCGCGCTGATCACCAGCGTACGGCTGGGCTTCCGTTTCCGCTATGAGTTCCTGAGGCGCTTCGCGGTGGATCCGGCGGATCTGTCCGACGATCAGCGCCGCGCCTGGATACGCGACATCCCGCGCATCGTCGATGGCCTAATGACCGAATCCGACACGCGCGGTAGCATCAGGCTTGAGGATCTGCAGCACGCCTTTGACGACAACGACGAGGAAGCCGAACGCATTGGCAGGATCGTGGGCTACTGGCCGTTGCTACAGGCGAATCTTTACGGCGCCCTCGGGCTTTTGCCCGACGGAAGGACAGACCCAGGTCAAGCGCTGGTCGGTGTAAATGCCGAGAGGTACCGGCTCGTGTTCGAGGCCCTGCGGCTCATCAATATCGAGTTCCTCTCGCGCTGCTGCGCCCGCGTCTCGCGCATGATGAGTTGGCCGGAGGACGACTTGAATAAGAATGCCGAGGTGATTGAACAAAAGGTTAAGGCACTGAGCGGGTTGAAGGCACCGCCCGCACCGCCCGCCGTTGCCGCCTGAGCGGGCGTCGGCGCCGGGCATACTGGTGCCGCAAGGCGCACCTTTAAACGCGCCACGCCCTCTCACTTTCTGTACGCTGCGTTGAAAGCCAGATCCAACGCAATAAGCCCGAAGTCGCTCGCGATTGCCCGTTACCAGTCCCGAAATCGCTTAGCGCAATCAACACTGCCCCCGTGCTCTCCGATGGATGAACATGCTCAACTTGGAAGAATCAACAAACCGGGCCCTAAAACGCCTTCTGTCGGTTGACTGTGGCGGGATTCGTGGCGTGCTTTCGTTTGGGATCTTGCGACAGATTAGGGCCATCCTGAAGGCGCAAGTTGGGGGTCGCGATGGTTTCCGCTCGTCCCACTACTTCGATTACGTCGGTGGAACGAGCACGGGTGGCATCATTGCGGCCGGTCTGTCCGCTGGCATGTGGGTTGACGACATGTTGGCGTTTCACAAGGAAGCCGGTGCCCAGGTGTTCGTAAAGGCGAACCTGCTGCAGCGCTTGCGATACGAATTTGAAAGCGAACCGCTGGCTGAGAAGCTGAAAGGAGTGTTCGGGGCCGCGACCGAATTCGGTTCCGATCGACTCTAGACGCTGCTCCTGCTCGTCATGCGCAATGCCACGACGGACTCGCCTTGGCCGCTCAGCAACAATCCATATGCCAAATACAACGACCCCGGTATGGCAGCTCCTGCGTGCCAGTACCGCTGCGCCGACGTACTTCCACCCGAGGATGATGCGAGCTCGGAAACGAAAGGGCTTCGGCTGGAAGCGATGGAGTAGGCAGTGTCTGTACGAAACTTTGAAGCTGTTAAACGGCTACCGGCTTCGGCACGTTTGCTGAAAGTCGCACCATCAGGATAGGTCGCATAACCCTTGGGGAAAAACAGAGAGGAGAGCGTAGGGCCGGAAATCCGCACACTGCGTTGTGTGACCAGTCACCTGCCGCCGGTGGAAAAGCGATTACGGGAGGAATTGGCCAATCTCCAAGTCGAGATCAATGAAGAGAAAAGTCGAATCATGGGCCTTTCTCAAGGAGACTTGGGAAATGCTGAACCACAAGGCAGCAAGCGTCCTCGACGGGGAGAGCATCGAGCAGTTTACCAGTGAGATGGAGGAGCGGGTCGAGGAAATCTGCGAACAGCTGAAAGCAGGCACCTACCGAGCGCCACCGTCAGGGGTCGAAATACCCAAAGGGTGGGCAAGAGCGGAACGCGACCGCTGGGCATTCCGATGCGCCGTGCATAATGCACCTCATACAGTTTGCGTTGGGGATGCTGGGTGGAGATGACTTGAGTTCGCGACGCAATTTCGCAGCCGTCGATCGGCGGCGGCGCCGCTTCTAACAGCATATGGGCGTTTTCGCTGCGTCGCTGCAACGATGCCACATTCAATTCAGTAGCGGACGCCCACAGACTGACGCCACATCTCGCGCGAACTTGGCTGACATTGAATGTCCCGTCGTCGAGCGTGGATTGTCTGGAAATGCGGTGCTTGTAACGGATCTTATCATGCTGGCGGTAAAAGGTTTGCGGTCGAGCTGGTCAATCCCTCGCTGGTGATTTGGGCGACGATCTCTTTATCATCGTATCGTTCCGTCATGGCCCGGATTCAGCAACGAATGAAGCGGGATAGCGGATCGCCTCGGGTTAGTTCGGCCGCTGCCGCGCCTTTATTGTTTCCGTCGCTCTGCCCTGCCAGCAGATCTGCAAGTGCAACAGCTTTGGTCGTTGTGGGTCCTTGACGACCGTAATATCGCGGATCAACAAACGGATGATGCGCTTGCGGTCGCGAGCCGGGGTGGTTGGCGCCTTCAACAGTCGAGGGAAGTCTCGACCTAACTGCACAATCTGCTGTCTCTGTTCGGGTGTGACACTGTAACGTCGTTTAGCGTTCGAACTGCCGAACTGCGCCAGCTCGGCTTTCAGTTCAAGCAACCGCTGCATCGCGCCGTTCAGCGATTCTCGAGTGTACTGGCAACGAGGCGATTGCTGGGGTCTGACCCCCCACGACGGCGCTCTGCCAAATCAGCGTCGTAGCGGGCACGCTTGATCCTTCGGTGCCACTGCGCAGAGATTAGGCTGTCAAGCTCTTTCGAAGTTAGTCAGTGCTGCGAGCGCGAGCTTGATTGCTTGATTGTCATGGGCGTGACGGCGGTCAACAGATGTTCGCTAATCGCGTCATCAAGCGGCTTTGCTGGAGACACATGCGGTGTGTTGGCGGTAGTGCCTCGCGATGCCTCCAGTTGCACTCATAGACCGGGTAAAGACCACGATTGCCGGTATAGCGTACCGTTAGATGATGCCTGCAAATGCCGCAAAAAACAAGCCCTGAAGCAAACACAGTCGTTCGCGAGCAGGCCCGGATGCCAGAGGAGCAGTGGCGCGTTGTCCTTGCTGATCACCACCCAGGCTATATTACCTGGAGCAATTCCTCACTAATCGAAGACGGCTGGCAGAAAACCAAACCAACAACGAAGTTTTTGCATCCGGCGCGACCGAGTGCAGATCTCGCCCGCGGGGCCGATCTGTTTGCAAGATTGATAGCGACCAAATTACGTAGGCCCGGCGTAAGATGGATTGGCTAGATGTGAGCTTTCAGGAGGTTGTCCATTCGGCCCGGACCGGGAACGCTGATGTTGGCCAACACAGTGATTCGCGGGGGACCGAATGGACACGCATGAGAATGCTCGCCTGACGCCAAAAGGTCGAGAGGCAATGGTGCGCGCGGGACGTGCCCTTCATGACGCTCATTCGGGCGCGATTTCACGAGCCTCATTGGCGCGCTCCTTCAGGGCGCTCCCCAGAAAAAGCTCTTGCGCGAATATAGCACCCGCTCGTTAGGTGCTGCCTTCTGCTGCTGCAAGCGACAAGCCGGCTCTGCTGGCATAGGCCAGCAACCCAGACCTCAGGCGCGCCTTGCCCACATAGGCCACATAGGCGGGGTGCTGCTCGCCTGTATGTCGGGCGAACCGGGCGCGCGCCAGACCGCGAAATGGACGAAGCTGGTTAAGCAAGCGGGTATCGAGCCGCAGTGACTTTGTGATCATCAGCCGCGCACGCTTTAGCGGATTCGCGCGTCAGCCGTAGCTCGCGGTCGTGAAGGGCTGTCGAAAACTGCCGGCTGAAGCTTCGGGATCTCCAGAAATCTGACGCATGATGTCGGCCGCTAAATCATGTAGCGCCGGTCGCGTAAGCGCGACGAACGGTAACGGGCGTGTAACCTCAATCGCGGCAAGTCCCAGTCGGGCAGTCAGTAATCCATTGAGCATGCCTTCGCCTAATCGAGTGGAGAGTTTCGCCAGGACTCCATGGCCAACGATCTGCTGCAATACGCCATCACCGATAGCGAGGCCCCCAGTTAAAGTTACATGTGCAAGGGAGAGCTTCGCGAGCCGGATCACGCCCAGGGTCCCCGGGCGGCCGCCGTAGAGATACGCCAGCTGCCGCATAAGACCAAATGCAGTCGCGAAGACAAATACCATGTCCAATACCGCACGCGGGCTTATCGCAGTCACGACCGAAACGCGCTTCGCCGCTGCGCTGACCAGCCGCTTTGCCTCCTGATCGAGCGGCCCCAGCAAGCTGCGCTCTGCAAGGCGCACCATATCGGCTCCGTCGATGATGTCTTCGACATGGTCCGTTAGGATCTTGCGGGCTCGAGCGAGCAGCGGTTTATTGCGGGTTAAATACAGCAGTTCACGGGCGATCGCGACGCCTTCGGCCCTTTGATCATTGACGATCGTGGCAGCGGCGCGGTCGCGCAGTTCGTCTATCGCCGAAAGTCGGATTAAAGCACGGATTTCTCTGACAAGGATGGCGCCCAGCGCGAGAGCGGCCAATGCGGCGAACGATATCCCAAGCCCCCCAAGCACTTCGCTGCGCGCGTACAGAGCCTGAACAAGCCGGGTAATCGCAAGACCAATTCCCAACACAGCGAGGCCACCAAATCCTGACCAAAACGCAGCGCTCCAGCTTAAAACGATGTGCTTGGATTTGGCCCCGGCGATCGGCGTTACTGCGAGCCCCTGCTCCTGCGCTTGCGGGACAACTTCGCCGCTCACCATAGCAGTTTCGGTAATCACCACGTTCGGATCATTGACGGCAAACGCCGTTGGGCGTCGGGTCGGCGGTCTCATGGCAGACGGTCTCCGATTAGAAATTGAAGCGCACGATCGAGGCGGATATGGGGGAAGAACGGCTTCTCGCCCTGGCCGCTCTCCAATATCGGCGGCCGCAGCCTCAGGAAGCGAAAATCGGCGTGTTGCGCCGAGGTCATTGTGAGGCCGCGAAAGGGGTCGTTGTCCACGAATAGCAGCTCCGGGTCCGCTGGGAGATCGCCCGGAAAAATCGCGACCTCGGAATTTCCGTCGAACATCTGGTTGCCGAGAACCTCACCGGCTGCGGGTGTACCCAGAATTGCGGGCAGCTGCGAATGCTCAAACTGGATCATCGCCTCGCGCGTTGCCCGTACGGCTGCGAGCGCTACGACATCTACCTCAGCTCCGGCGATTTGCACCCGTCGCAGCGCACTTTCAGTAAGGCGCCTCAGAACTGCTTCCAGTTGATCATGGCTCGATTGATGCAAATGGTCAGCCTTGGTAGCGGCGAACAGAATACGATCGATACGCGGACTGAAAAGCGTACTGAGGATGCTTTTACGCCCTGCGCTGAAGCAGGCAAGAACGGAAGCGAGCGCGCCTTCAAGATCGCGCAACGCTTCTGGCCCGGCATTCAAAGCGGAGAGCACATCCACCAGCACAATTTGCCGATCTAGCCGGGCAAAGTGCTCCCGATAGAACGGCTGTACTATCACTTTTTTATAGGAGTCATATCGTCTGCGCATCATGCTCCACAAGGAACCATGCGGTGCCACACCATACTGAGGTATATCGAGGGGCACGAAAGTTAGTGCGGGCGAACCGGCGAAATCTCCCGGCATGAGGAAGTGGCCTGGCGGTAGCATGCTCAAAGCATATTGTTGCTGACGGCAGGATTTCAGGTAGGCACTAAACAATGCTGTTGCTGTCAGTGCTGCGTGCTCGTCAGCCGGTCCCAGCGGATCAAGCGCGCGCAGATGATCGTGCCAATCAGAGGCTAACGCAGCACGCGGCTGTTGTCGCGACAACGCGAGGCTTTCTGACGACCATTTTTCGTAACTCATATCCAAGAGCGGCAGATCGAGAAGCCATTCACCGGGATAATCGACAATGTCGAGCGTGAGCGTCCGCATTGCAGCACGCCGCGATTGATATTCGATCACAAGCCGCAATTCGCTGATGCGGCGGGTCGATTCCGGCCAATTTCGATCGAATATTAACGCGCGTACATGATTTTCGTAATCAAAACGGGGTACGGCGTCGTCCGGCTGTGGGGTCAGCCGCGCTTCGTAGACGCGTCCGCTTGCCATCGCCTCAAAAACTGGAAAACGGCCACCATGCATGAGGGCGTGGACCAGCGCGGTAATGAATACAGTCTTCCCGGCATTTGACATGCCGGTAACGCCGAGTCGGACGGTGGGGTTGACGAGATGGGTTCCAAACTCCAGCAGCGCCTGAGCGCCCATTACTGCCTGATCGAGGAATCGGGAGAGCGGATCGATCATGCGAGTATTGCGTTGGGTAGCGCAACCTGGAAACGCTAAAGCTGTGACTTTGGCGATCGATCAAAATCGCGCCGGGCATGGGTGCTTAGCGACCTGTGTTATTGCTTAGCTTAGGTGGCTGAGACTTGGAGGCCGACCGAAGCAAGGGTTTAAACAGGAGCAGACCCGGATCAAGTCGTGTAAATAGGAACGCAATCTGGTGATACAATAGCCCTTCTCCCCTCCCGCAAAGCCGCCCAGCCGCCCAGCCGGAGAGGCTGCTGTTTCATTTTTCGTCGAAAACTCCTTAAGTTACTCGGCTCCGGTTCCCCCAAAGACCCCAAGGCAGCGGCATTTGCTGCGCGACCGAGGCGCTCAGATTTCGTGACGTAAACCCAGCGGACGCGTTGAGGCCCACTCGGAAGAAACACGCGAAAAAGCTGAAGACCCCGCGGTCCGGAACGCCGCCCAGGCTTTCGCGGCCAACTTATGGGATGGCGCGCCCCTCCACCGCACTGAAGAATTCGGCGATGGCAAATCTGGGTGGCCGGCTAGCGGATCAGGAGGCGCTGATCGCCTTTGATCCTTGCGGGTGGTGGAGAGCAAGATGGGTCGAACGGCATCCTGGTATCCTGAAAAGTGCACGCTGCAGGTCGGGGCTAGGCCGGGGCGAACCTATTAGGGCCAAGACGCGCTGATCTCCCTGAACGCGCAAGCCCCCAAGACCGGATAACTTTGATGCAGACTGGTGAGATCATTGTGTGGAAGCTAATTGCGAATGGGGCGCGCCATACGTTTTGAAGCCCCGTGTCTCGGCGCCGACCGGGCCGCGCTAGGGCACCCAGAGCCTTTGTCCGGCGATTACTGCTCGAGCTCACGCGACTGGCGTCACCGCCCGACGGTGGCGAGGTTTGCCTTGCTACACGGCTGCGAAGCGAACCGGTCCGGTAACTTGCCTGAGCTGCCGTAATAGCCGCCGGCGACGGGAGCGGAAAAATGTATTCCCCTGAGCCGCATACGGCTCCAGCTTACCTGTCTCGGTGACGTCAGCAAAGTGCTTGTCCGCGAGGCAGCGAAAATCGATAAATTCGCCTGAGGTTTGATTAAGCAAGCCAACACGATAGGCATGCAAAATGCCTGAGGAGTGCCGCAATGCTTTTCGGTCTTTACGCACCTGTCCCGCACGTCACGATCGGGTCGCAAGAAATCGAGCAATCGGTTGCCGGAGCCTTAAAGCCGCTGCTTCCTGCCAAGGTCGATCCCGCCTTTGGGTTGGCGAAAGAGATACTCTGCACCGCAGACCGTGCCGGATTCGATATCATTTTGTTTGCAGAACGCCATCTCGGCGCCGACTTCGAAGCCTGGATACTGGCCGCAGCTGTGAGTTCGTGGACCACGCGGATCAAGAGCATGGTCGCCGTGCACCCCGGCCTCTGGCATCCAACGCTCGTGGCCAAGATGGCGAGCTCGCTCGACCGGCTCACGCCGGGACGCATGGCGATCAACTTGGTGACCGGATGGAACGTCGAAGAGCACCACATGTTTGGCGGCGATACACTGTTGAACAACGACGACCGTTATGTGCGTGCAGAGGAATTCATAGAGATCCTGCGGGGCATGTGGAGTTCAACGCCATTCTCTTATAGCGGCAGGTTTTATACGGTGGACGGTGCGCAATTACTGCTAAAGCCCGCGACTCCTAATTTGCCCGAGATTTTTACCGCTAGTCGCAGTCCGCGCGGCCTCGACATGGTCGCCAAAGTCGCCGACTGGTGGTTCCTGGATTTTGACAAGGACGCAGAGACCGTGCAGGACGTGATGGACAGCCTGCAGCGATCAATCGATGCGATGGATCGTAAGGTGGCAAAGTACGGTCGCAAGGTGCGTTACGCGTTTAATCCGTTTGTCGCCTTCGGCGGTTCGATCGAGGATGCCAAAGCGAGCGCTACTCGGCTTTTGGTTTCCGACGGGTCAGAGGCCGAGGTGAGAAAAATCACGCAGCGCTTGGCACCCGCCATGAAAGCGGGGTGCATCGGTCCGCCCCAATTGGTGCGTGATCAGCTGCGTGCCTATCGCGAGATGGGCATCGAACTATTCCTATTCAAACTGATACCGAAGGTGGAGCAGATTGCGATGGTCCACAATGAAATCATTGACCCGTTTCGACGGGAGGCCGGTCAAACGACGGCGGCGGCGTGAACCGAGTGGCGCGGTTGGACGACACTGACATGCGAAGGCTCGGATTATCTGTCTTGATGGCCATCCTTGCTGCCTGTGCCGGTCTGGCCCGCGCGCACGATAGCTATCCGTCGCAGCCGGTGAGAATCATTATTCCTTTTCCCGCCGGGTCGACCACAGATACCCTGACGCGCGTCGTCGCCGACCAGCTCAGCCGGAAATGGGGTAAGGCGGCCATCGTGGAAAACGTTCCCGGCATGAATATCGGGGCCGAACGAGTTGCGCGTGCCAATCCCGATGGTTACACGTTGCTGTCGAGCCCTCCCTCGCCACTGACCATTAATAAGCTTTTGTATAACAACCTGCCTTACGATCCGGACAAGCTCGTGCCGATTACCTTGCTGGCGACGGGACCCAACGTGCTTGACGTACGTAAGGATCTTCCGGTCAACTCGGTGGCAGAGCTGATCGCTTACGCCAGGGCCAATCCAGGCAAGCTGACTTTCGCCTCTCAGGGGGTCGGATCGACAGCGCAACTGAGCTCAGCCTTGCTCGAGCAGAAGGCCGGCATCAAGATGCTGCATGTCCCTTATAGGGGCGCATTGCCGGCCCTGAACGACCTTATTGCTGGGCATGTCGATATGTTCTTCGACACCGCGACGACATCGGTACCATTGTTCCGCGGCGGTCGATTGAAGATTTTGGCCGCTGGAAGCAGCAAGCGGATCGCAGCACTGGCAGAAATTCCGACCATGGAGGAAGCGGGGCAACACGGCTTTCGATCCATCACTTGGTTCGCGCTGGCAGCACCCCCCGCAATGCCGGCGCCTCTCGTCGCTAAGCTCAATCGGGACACAGTCGATGTCCTCAAGGATCCGAACGTGAGCTATAAGCTTCGTCAGCTTCAGCTCGATCCGGGTGGCAACAGCCCTGAGGAAACGCGTCGGTTTTTCGCAGAAGAATTGAAGTTGTGGGGCAAAGTGATCAAGGACGCGGGCATTACCGTCAGGTAACGCGCCGACTAGCTCCGCCGAAGCTTACTCCAGCCTCCTAGCCTCGGACCGGCAGCCGAAACCCCCAACAACGAACCGCAATGCGGCCGCGCTGCGCCGGATCTGCAAATCCGACTGTGGCAGCAAGTGCCGTAAGCGCACGATGACATCCATTTCGGCGGCTCATGGGCGGATTGTCGGAATTGCTCGATTGTAAGTTATCAACCCGTATCATGCCGTGACTAAACGGGCGCGAGCACAACCGATGGCATCTCATGGCGAAAACAACCTTGGCGAGAGCACGTCAACATCAACGCCGCTCGCCTGCATACGCTTTATTCTTGGTCGCCAACTTGCCAATCGTGAGGTCCGGGCCCGGGAAATCGGCGCAATTGAAGCCGTGCCGGCCCTGGGTCTCGATGGCCTGAGCTCGACGGGATACGGACCGGAAGCGGCACTGACGATTCTATCCGCCGCGGGGATTGCGGGTCTGTCCTATCTCGGTCCCCTGATGCTGACCATATTGGCGCTGCTCGGCATCCTATTCATTTCCTACTGGCAAACTATTGAGGCATACCCAAAAAGCGGCGGCGCCTATACAGTATCGCAGGCCAATCTGGGCGTGAACGCTAGCCTGCTCGCTGCTGCGGCGCTGATGATCGACTACGTGCTCAACGTCGCGGTGGGCATTTCTGCAGGCGTCGCGGCGCTGGTGTCGGCCATACCTGGCTTGCACACTTATACTTTGCCGCTTTGCCTTGGCATTCTCATCGTACTCACCTTGCTCAATCTGCGCGGCACCATGGATGCCGGGCGGGTGTTCGCCGGGCCAACTTATCTGTTCATCGCCTGTTTTTTTATCGTCCTCGCCATCGGTAGTTATGCCGTGATCGTCAGCGGCGGCCATCCACAGCCCGTGGTGTCGCCGCCGGCGCCGCCGGCTCCAGTCGAGGCGCTGGGGTTCTGGCTGCTGCTGCGCGCTTTTGCGTCCGGCTGTACGGCCATGACTGGGGTTGAAGCCGTTAGCAATGGCGTGAACGCATTTCGTCACCCGCAAGTCAGTAATGCCCGTTTCACCTTGACCATCATCGTTACCGTCTTGGCCGCTCTCCTCGCCGGGATCGCCTACCTCTCGACGAGTTACGGCATAATGGCCATGGATCAAACCAAACCTGGCTATCAGAGCGTGCTGTCGCAGCTTGTCGGCGCCGTGGCCGGGCGGGGCGTGTTCTACTACGTCGCCATCACCAGCGCCTTGATGATCCTCTGCCTCTCGGCCAACACGAGCTTCGTGGGCTTTCCACAATTATGCCGGATCGTGGCGCAGGACGGGTTTTTGCCGCGGCCGTTCGCAACCGTTGGCCGTCGCCTTGTCTATTCCGTCGGCATTCTGTACCTCACGCTGACCGCCGGCCTTCTGTTGATCGTGTTCGACGGCGTCACCGATCGATTGATTCCGCTGTTCGCCATCGGCGCTTTCGCGACGTTTACACTTTCGCAGACGGGAATGGTGGTGCATTGGCGTAACGTGCTGCGCGCTAACCGTGGGCGAGGCCAGCGTCAACGGGTGCAGATCAAACTTTTCCTCAATGCCGTCGGGGCGGCCTCAACCGTTACGGCGCTAACAATTGTCATAATCGCCAAATTCACGGAAGGCGGTTGGATCACGATCGTCGCCATCCCCTGCGTCATCGTGCTGCTAAAGGGGATCCACCGCTATTACGCGGACGTCGGTGCCGCATTGCGCGATGATGATCAGTTGCAATTCCGGCCGAGCAAGCCACCATTCGTCCTGGTCATGACCAAGGAATGGAATCGCCTGACGGATAAGGCGCTTTCGCTTGCCATGGAAATCTCGCCCGACGTCATTGCCGTGCACTTGGCGGCTCTGGAGGGACCCGACGTATCCGCACAGGAGAAGAAATTACGCGAGCAATGGGCAAGGGATGTGGAGGATTCCGCAGTCGCGGCGCAGGCCGCTAATCCGCCTCGTCTTGTGTTTCTCAGCGCGCCATTTCGGCGGATTCACGCGCCGCTGCTCAAGCTCATAAACGAATTATGTCAAAAAGATCCCGACCGCACCATTGCGGTAATGATTCCCGAACTCGTTAAACGCCACTGGTGGGAGCATTTACTGAGCAACCACCGTGCTCGGCGACTTGGCAACGCCGTCCTCGAATATGGCGGTCCGCGGGTGGTCGTGATCGCGGTCCCCTGGTACTTGACGCCGCCGAAGATAGCGGATGCGTTGACCGATGAAGAAATGGCCGAGCCAGTTCGGATCAGGAACATTTTGGGCTTTCGGCGTGGGCCTCGGCGTCCAGCCAAAACCGGGTGAGAACGCGCGTGCGTAGTGCCCGATAACAACGCGCCGGAAACGCCATGCAGTCCGTCCCTCTGATCGAGCATTTATCCACTGCTCTGCAATTCCTGCGGAAAGGCGTGCAGGCTGCACGCTCCGGTCTCGGTGATCACCACCGTATGCGCAAATACCGCGCCGGTCGCGCCGTTTCGCCACTTCAGATCGAACAGGTCGATATGAAAGGCGAACGCCATTCCCGCCTTGAACTCCCGCTGACGGTCGACAGCGCTGCCTCGTCTGTTTAGTGCATGGAAACAGTGCGCGGATATTCCAGCAAGGCGGGACCGTGGCCAAGGATTTGTCTCGCGGATCCAGATTGGCATCATCGAACACGCTTAACCTCGTCATGCAGTTGCCAGGGCCATGCCGCGGCAGACTGCGGCGAATACAGCCGTCATAAATGCGCTGCAGCTCTTAGTCGGGGCTGGCCGAGATAGAACGTTCGCTCGACGTGAGAAAAATATCCGCCGATCTCCCGGCGGATCTCACAGGTAATCAGGTCCCTAGGCTAGGCTAGGCTAGGCTAGGCTCCATCCGCCGAACGGTGGGCAAGTGAACGGATGCGGAAACCGATATGGATCGCAGAAACAAAGTCGTCCGCCCTCGGCCGGCATCGCCTCGATCAATGGGCATGAACCTCCGACTCGCGCAGGCCTGGACTCGCGCGTTGCTGCAGGCTTTGCAACACCGGGCACGAACGTCGATTACCCAATCCTGGGCGCGCTTCCAGTATTCACAATTTCGGCATAAAGACGAATGGTGTCGGCTCGCCACTTAACGGAAATATCACCGTGTTGTTCTCGGCGTGCCGCCGATCGGCCAAACATAGCGCGCATCAGCAGTGCTGAAGTCCCACATCACCGGCCAGCCCCACAGTACGTGACATTCAATGCGCGCGCATCTGCCCGCGTGTCACCACCGAACGCCTCTCGCGCCCGCCGATCACATGCGGGCAACTCGAGACGATCTCGCACAACGCAACTCCGCTTTAGGCCGCTCCGGTTCAAATCTGAGCGGTAGCGCGTTGGGGAGCGCGTCCTTTCGACGCCTCAGGCAGCATTGCCGGCCGGGATGGCAGGAGCCCTTCGAGCGCGGCTTTGATCAACAGCGCGGTGAAATGCGAGTAGGCGCGTGCGCCGGGAAGGCCGCCACCGGCCACGTAGAAGCCTTCTTGTCCGGTCCGCGCGTACATCGCGCGCAGTTCGCCGTCTTGCCCTATTCCCCAAATCGGGCCGACGCGATCGGCAACGTCGTCGCCGAAAACGGAGCGGACCCATTCTTGCAGCGGCTTATAGCCGGTGGCCAGCACAATGGCATCGACAGCCAGTGACGTGCCATCCGAGAAAATGACGTGCTTCGGTTTCAGCGAAACAATGTTCACGCCAGCCTTGAGCTTGATCTTGCCCTCGATGATGAGATCCGATGCCCCGATGTTCAAATAATAGCCGGATTGGTAGCGCAACAGCTTCAAGAAATAACCGGTGTCATCCTCGCCGTTATCGAGAAGAAAGCCGACCTTGCGCAAGCCGGCGAGAAGCTCCTTGTCGTCTTCCATCATCTGCCTGCTGAGCGACTGATGTAGACGCGCCAGGAGGGGGTAAGGGACAGATGCGGCCATCAGATCAGTGTCGGCGATGGGACGGACGCCATCATTTTGCCGATAGAGCTCGTAAGGGCGTACCGAGCTCGGCTCCAGGCTAACCACTGTCACGGATGAGCGTTGCAGCAGGGTCACATCGGCGCCACGCCCATAAAGGCTCTGCGCGATGTCGTGGCCACTGGTACCGGCGCCCACGACGAGAAGCGATCGGTCACGAACATCGATGCCATCAATGCTCTCGCTCGAATGAACGATTGCGCCGCCAAATTCATCCATGCCACGGAATTTGGGTATGTTTGGGATGCCGCTGATACCCACCGCCACAACGACATGGCTCGGGTGCATTATTCGCGTGCCGCCGTCGGCGAGGCCCAGCCGCACTGTCCAGCGCTTCACGCACTCGTTGTATTCGCCGCCGAGAAACTCCGTATTGGTCCAGACGTTGGTCTCCATTGCCTCGGCGTAGAATTCGAGCCAGTTCGCCAGCTTGTCTTTCGGTATGAATACCGGCCAATTATCCGGAAACGGCATATAGGCAAAATAATTCATGCAGATTTCATTGTGCAGCTGCAACGAATGATAACGGTTGCGCCAGACATCGCCGAGCCGCGTGGTCCTTTCAACGACCAGCGCGTCGACGCCGATCTGTCCGAGCCGCGCCGCAAGCATTAAGCCGGATTGACCGCCACCAATAACGACAACCTCGGGATCGCGGTCACGGTACTGACGTGCCGCTCTCCTGCGATCAGCCCAATTCTCCAATTGGGTCGAGACGAATCGCAAGTCCGACCTAGGTCGGTTTCGCGCCGTGGCTTGGGGAAACTTTTTTAATTCGTGCATGGTCGTCAGTAGAGTGAACGCCTTCAGCTCCGGCGAGGGCGGTTCTCCGACTAACCTGGCGTAGCCACGCCCATGGGCGATGCGGGTTTTAAAGCGGAAGAAGAATTCCAGTGTGACATGATCGCCGATCGAGCCGATCATCGGCTGACCTTCCAGGCGAAACTCATGAGCTGCCTGCGCATCGCAGGCCTCGCTGAGCCAAGATTGGATATTGTCGACGCCGTGCAGTGTCTTGAATTCCCAACCAAAAGTCAGCAAATCACGCCAGTAACCATCGGCATGCGCCATCGCGGCGACCCGCGCGCAATCGCGCTGTTGCAGCGCCGCAGCAAATGTCGCCAGCCAAGTCTCCGCCAGCTGATGCTGCTGCGCAGCTGATGTCTCTCTCAAAGCTATGCTTCTCTCCACAGCATCGTCCCGCAGTGTTTGTTCTCTGTTTGGCTTCTCATTCCATCAATGCCGGGTTCTTGCATGCCGCGCGCAGTACCATTTAGGCAAAACACCGGACATATCCAGGAGCCAATAACTCGCACATTCGGAATATCCCGGCAACGCAATCGGCCTACGGGCCCCGCCTGCGGTCAAAGGTCCCGGATACGAGCAATCAGTTGCGCTTGCCCGCTCAGTTGTCCTAGCCTGTAAAGAAGGGAGGAACACGCAATGCGTTATTTCAGCGTACTCGCGATCGTTAGCTTAATAGCGCTCGGCTCGTCGCTACGGCCTGCACCCAGCCAAGAGCCGATCAAGATCGGCGTCATGTTTCCATTGACCGGCCCGGTCTCCGCGCAGGGAGCGCCCGAACGTGACGCTATCAAACAAGCCTTCGACGAGGAAAACAACGCGGTCGCCGGGCGCAAAATCGAGCTCTTGTATGAAGACAGCGTAGGCAAACCGGACACCGGTCTCACCAAGACCAAGGCCTTAGTAGAGCGCGATAAGGTCCATTTATTGTTATCGGAACTGGTCAGTTCGGTCGGCGCTGCGATGGCGCCCTATGTCAATGAACAGAAAATCCCATGGATCTCCACCGTTGCGCTGGCGAGCCTCACGCGCGCAGAGAAAAGCCCGTACATTTTTCGGTTTGTGCCGTCGTCCTATCAATTCGGATTGGTCGCGGCGCAGGCCACCAAGAAAATGGGCTGGAAGAAGGCGTATTTCATAGGCTGGAACGCGCCGCCTAGCCGAGAAGCGTACGAAGTTGTGAAAAAAGTTTACGGCGGACAAAACGTACTCGATCCGATGTTCCCCAACGTCGGCACGTCGGATTACGCGCCTTATCTCACGAAGATGGACGCCAAGGCGGACGGGATATTCGCCGCCGCATGGGGCTCCGATTCTTCGCGGATTACCCAGCAGTACGAGGAATACGGATTGAAGCAGAAAATGCCGCTGTTCGGTATCGCCTCGTTCACCAGCGAGGAGGTGCTTGGAAACATGCCGCCGGACTCCGTAGGCGTTATGAGCGCCTATACCTATTGCGGCACGCTCGAAACGCCTGAGAATAAGCGGTTCGTCGAGGGCTATAAAACGCGCTACCATGCGGTGCCTGGCTCGTACCAATACATGGGCTACATGGCGGCCAAGATGGTCATTGAGGCACTCAAAGATATCAAGGGGCGAGTGGAGGACAAGGACGCTTTTATCGACGCACTGAGCAAGGTCCGCATCAAGGGTCCGATGGGTATGGCGAGCTTTGATGAGCATCACGGCATGGTGGCCGACTTCTATCTGCTCACGGTGGAGAAAGGTCCAGATGGCAAGCTGCAGAACCGCTGCGGCCAGCGCATCGCCCAAGTGAAAGATCCCTACGACATGTTCCCCTGAGAGGTTTTCGAGGGTGATACGGGCCAACTATTCGGCCAGCTTGCGCGTTTAGCAGCGGCCCATCCTTTGTGGGATGGGCGCGGATGGATCGCGCGCCCTCGTTCGTCAGAGTGTCGGAGCTGTGCGCTGACGGTGTAAACGCATTTCGCTCCGAGAGGGGGCTGGCGACGTGGACGCATCCTGTCACGGCTGTCTAACGCAGGGACCAGGCAGGGGACGATGAATTTTTGGCTCATCCAAACTCTCAACGGTATCTCTTTCGGGATGCTGCTATTCTTGTTGGCCGCGGGTCTTTCGCTGATCTACGGGCTGATGAAGGTTCTCAACCTGACGCACGGCTCGTTTTATATGCTGGGTGGCTATGTCGGGTTGTCGGCCCTGCACTTGAGCGGAAGTTTTGTCCTGGCGGTAGTGGCGGGGAGTTTTGCGGTCGCGGGGGTTGGCGTGATCATGGAACGCTTCTTCCTGCGGCGTCTGCACTTGCAAGAATTGCCGCAGGCGCTCTTGACATTCGGCTTCCTGTTTATCTTCTCGGATCTCGCCACGGTGATCTGGGGCACCAACCCGCAAATTATTCCCAAGCCCGGCATGCTCGCCGGCGCGCTGCAGCTCGGCGGATTCTTTTATCCTTACTATCGTTTGTTCATTATCGTCTTAGGGCTGATCATCGCGGCCGTGCTGTGGTGGCTGCAGGACGGCACGCGGCTTGGTGCGATGCTGCGCGCCAGCGTCGATGACGAGGAGGTCGCCCGCGCGCTCGGCATCAACGTATCTCTGCTTTTCACCATTGTGTTTGGATTTGGCGCATTTCTCGCCGCCTTTGGCGGCGTCATGGGCGGGCCGATCGTGGGCGTCTATCCTGGTGCGGATTTCGACGTCATGCTGCTCGGCTTTGTTGTTGTGATTATCGGCGGCTTGGGAAGCCTGAAGGGCGCACTTATTGGCGGCCTCGCTGTCGGGCTGCTGGACAATTTCGGTAAAGTCTTCTTTCCCGAGCTGGCGCTGTTTACCATCTTCGCACCGATGGCCGTAATCCTGGCCCTGCGGCCGGCCGGCTTATTCGGGCACGAATGAGCGCGCCGCACTCGAAGGATCTCGGTTTTTGGCCGAAGCTTGGCACGCTCGCGCTGGTTGCCATGTTGGCGCTGCTGGGATTGCCGTACGCGCTTTCGAGCTATCAGCTCGGTGTCGTCGTGCAGATGATGATCTTTGCGCTGTTCGCGATGAGTCTGGATTTGCTGATCGGATATACGGGAATGCCATCGTTGGGCCATGCCGCGTATTTTGGCATTTCCGCCTATGCCACCGGGTTGCTGGCGTTGCGGCTGGGCCTGAACGTGTGGTTGGCCCTTCCAGCCGGCGTCATCCTGGCGGCGCTGACCGCGATGCTGTTCGGCTTGTTGGCGCTGCGCACGCGCGGCAGCTATTTCCTCATGATCACGCTGGCGCTCTCGCAGGTGGCATGGGGCATTGCTTTCGGCTGGCGTTCGCTGACCGGGGGGGACGACGGCCTGCCCGATGTTCCGCGGCCTGCCCTGGGGCTGCACTTGCCCTGGTCGCTGGCCGACAGCACGCCATTCTATTATTTCACTCTCCTCCTTGTCGCGTTCGCTACCCTGCTGCTGGTTGGCATTGTGGCTTCCCCGTTCGGTTATGCATTGCGCGGAATCCGCGAGAGCGAAACGCGGATGCTCGCGTTGGGTTATAATGCTTGGCGTTACAAGTTCGCCGCCTTTGTGCTGGCTGCCATTTTTGCCGGGCTCGCCGGTTGCCTCTATGCCTACTACAACCGTTTTGTCAGCCCTGATTATTTGCATGTAGCACGGTCGGCCGAAGTATTGCTGATGGTCATCCTTGGCGGTGCCGGTACCCTGATCGGCCCGGCTGTTGGCGCGGTGCTCATCGTACTCCTGCAGAATGTGCTCAGCGCTTACACCGAGCGCTGGTTGCTCGTGCTCGGTATCATCTATGTGGCGGTATCACTTTTCGCGCCGAATGGCCTTATCGGATTGCTCCGCCATTTCCGGCCGTGGCGAGACACGCGATGAGCGCGCTCATCGTCACCGATCTGGCGCGGAATTTCGGCGGCGTACAGGCAGTGGCAGACGTCTCATTTGCCGTGGAGCGAGGCGAGCGTCGGCTGCTGATCGGGCCAAACGGTGCCGGCAAGACGACATTGTTCAACATGCTCTCTGGCGCGCTGGCGGTATCCAACGGCAGCGTCGCCCTGTTTGGCCGCGATATTACTTGGCTGCCTGCTTATGTGCGGGCGCGGATGGGTCTCGCGCGCACTTTCCAGATTACCAATCTTTTTCCGCGTCTCACCGTGTTGGAAAATATCCTCCTCGCACTGCAGGCCGCCGAGCATAACGTACTCTCGCTGCGCAGGCCCATGCGCGCGAACCATGAGCTATTTGATCGCGCGCATACGCTGTTGGATGGTTGGGATTTGGCTGCCATCACTGGCAAAGCCGCCAAGGACATTGCCTACGGACAGCAGCGTCAGATCGATCTCATTCTCGCGATAGCTGCGCGGCCGAAAGTGCTGCTGCTCGACGAGCCGACCGCTGGCCTCTCCGCCGCGGAAGTCGTACGGGTCGTGGATATGATTCGCAGGCTACCGCGCGAAATCACTATCTTGATGATCGAGCACGATATGGACGTGGCTTTCGAGATCGCCGACCGAGTGACCGTGTTACACCAGGGACGTTTGATAGCGGAGGGCAGCGTCGAAGCGATCCGCAATCATCCGCAGGTCAGGGAAATTTATCTCGGTGTCGATGGTGAATGACTGTTTGGGCAATAGGCTGCCTGCGATGCTAAGCGTCCAGGATATCCATACCTATTACCGGGACAGCTATATCCTGCAAGGAGTGACGCTCGACGTTAAAAGTGGACAGGTGGTCGGTCTGTTGGGCCGCAACGGCGTGGGCAAAACGACCTTGGCGCGATCAATTCTTGGTCTCACGCCCGCCCGGCGGGGCAGAATTCTATTCAAAGACAACGATATTACCCGACTACCGGCGCACGCGATTGCCCGCATGGGCGTCGGTTTTGTGCCGCAAGGACGCCATGTGTTTCGCTCGCTGACCGTGCGCGAGCATTTGCGTGTGACTGCGCGCAACGGTGGTCCCTGGAATTTTGAGCAAGTAATCGAGCTTTTTCCAAACTTGCGAAGTCGTCTGCGTAGTCTCTCCGGCGTGCTTAGCGGCGGCGAACAACAAATGCTAGCAGCGGGACGCGCGCTTGTCAGCAATCCGGCGCTTTTGGTAATGGACGAGCCAACCGAAGGGCTGGCGCCGTTGATGGTGCGTGAGCTCGGACGCGTCATCGAGCGCCTCAAGCGCTCAGGCACATCCATCCTTCTCATCGAGCAGCAACTGGCATTCGCATTGCGGTATGCAGACGTTATATATATCATGAATAAGGGGCGCATCGTTCACCGATGCACACCGGCTGAACTCGGGTCCGACGCACAGATCAAGGCGCGCTATCTCGGGGTGTAGAGCGAATGCCCTCTGATCCGCTGAATACAGTTGCAATCGTGACCGGCGGCGTGCGCGGGCTTGGTTACGCAATGACATTGGCGCTGATGCGCAGCGGTGTGCGTGTGGCCGTGTTCGATCTGCCGGCAAGCTCTGCTGAATTGAGCGAACTTGTGAGCGTCGCCAAGGCTGAAGGATTACAGGATCGCCTGCTTTACCTCGAGTGTGACGTGACACAATGGCACCAGTGCGTCGCTGCCGTAAGCGGGACTATTGAGCGCTTCGGTGCCCTCCATGGTCTCGTCAACAACGCCGGGATTGGCATGCAGGACGTCGGCAACGTGCTGGTCGGCAAGCGTAAGGCGTTTTACGAAGTCGAAGTAGACGCTTGGAGGTGGGCGATCGACGTTAACGTGAACGGCCCTTTCAACATGGCCAAGGCAGTCGGGCCGCATCTGGTGCGCCAGGGCTGGGGGCGCATCGTCAACATCGAGACGAGCTCCTACACCATGATGATGCAGGGCTTTTCGCCTTATGGTCCATCTAAGGCTGCGCTTGAATCCGCGACTGTCATCTGGTCGAAGGACCTTGCCGGCACCGGCGTGACGGTGAACGCATTGGCACCTGGTGGCCCTGCCAATACGCGTATGATTCCGTACCGCGAAGTGCCGGACCGTTCCACCCTCGTCCAACCAGAGGCCATGATGGCGCCCGTCGTCTGGTTGATGTCCGCGCTCTCCAATGGCGTGACTGGCCGGCGAATCATCGCCAAGGAATGGGATGCTGCACGGTTGCAGCGCGAACCCGCCGGCAACATCGGAGCGCCGGCGGGGTGGTAAGCGCGGAGCGAGCGGGTGAGCCCGCAAGCTATCGATTGCCGGCGCTCGGCGGGTAAGTTCGCGTCGAGCTGCGCAAGGAGATGGCGACGGGGTTGCGGCAATCATTGGCGCCGGCATTCATCAGTTTGTCGTCCTGTTCAGAAAGCAGCGGCTGTCGAGGGAGATGACCAGATTCGGTTCGCGCGGAATTTCGGCGTGCGTCTGGCGGAAGGCCTTTTGACCTCCAGCGGCATCTCCACGATTGTGCGTCTTCAGGGCGAGATCGAAGTCCCTGCTCTTGAAGGTGCAGTCATGCCACGGTCGATCCACTTTGGTGTCTTTCTGCTCGGAACTGGCAATCACACCGCTGGCTGGCGCTATCCAGGTGCCGACCAGACCTTTCTCGATATCAGACTGCTTCAGCGTGTTGCTGCCATTGCCGAACGCGGGCTGTTCGATTTCTTGTTTCTGGGCGACGGCCTAGCCGCCGATCTGCGCAGCCACCCGTCCTATACCTGCCGCCTGGAGCCGCTAACCCTGCTCTCCGCGCTGTCGGTGAGAACGACGCATGTTGGTTTAGCCGCGACGATGTCGACGACATATAGCGATCCCTATACGGTCGCGCGCATTTTCGCATCGCTGGATCACATCAGCGGCGGCCGGGCGGCCTGGAACGCGGTCACGACCTCGGCGTCCGGTGCCGGCGGCAACTTCGGTCGCGTGCATCCAAACCATGAGTTGCGTTACGAGATCGCCGAAGAATTCATCAATGTGGTACGCGGCTTGTGGGACTGCTGGAGCGACAAGGCCATCATTGCCGACCTCAAGACCGGCAAATTCTTCGACGAGAGTGAGGTCAAGCCGCTCAACCATGAAGGTCCGCGTTTTTCTGTGAAAGGCCCCATCAATATGGGCCGATGTCCGCAGGGGCAACCTCTGGTGCTCCAGGCAGGCGGCTCCGAGCGAGGCCAGAACCTTGCGGCCCGCACTGCCGATGTAGTGTTCTCGGTCGTGCAAGACTTCGAGGAGGCGAGAGCTGCTTATTCCGACCTCAAAGAGCGCATTCGCCGCTTCGGCCGCGATCCCGATAGCGTGACGATCTTGCCGGGCGTCATGCCGATCATCGGCAAGACTGACGCTCAGGCGCGCGACGTGCTTAACACGCTGCAAAGCTACGTCGACTCAACAGAGGGGCTGGCGATGCTGTCGTCGCGGCTGGGCGTCGACATTTCGAAATACCCTCTCGACGGGCCGATTCCTGATGTCCCGGTCCCCGACACATCACACGGGTTCGCCCGGGCACTGCTGGCCAAGGGCAAGCGCGAGAACATGTCACTGCGTGATCTCTACAACCTGACCGCCGCAGCGCGCGGACACTGGGTGCTTTGTGGTTCCGTCCAGACGATCGCAGAGACCTTGGAAAAGTGGTTCCTGCAAGGCGCGGCGGATGGGTTCTGTGTGATGCCGGCCTATTTCCCGGGCGCGTTCGACGAATTCGTCGACCTCGTCGTTCCGGAACTGCAACGGCGGGGCGTCTACCGCAAAGCCTATACCGGCACGACGCTGCGTGATCAGCTTGGGCTGTCTCGCCCGGCGATTGGAGAATACTCGGGCATAGTGCAACGGTCGAAAGCGGCCGCGACCTGAGCGGGACGGTCTGGCAGCGTAGGGGTGTGCCTGCGATCTAAATCGGGCCGGCTTGGTGGAGGGGGGCTCATGATTGTCATATCTCGCATTGCGCTGCGCCTCGCTACGGCTGCTGCCGCCGCTTGCGCCATCTCGCTATCGTCGTTCGCGCTCGATTATCCGACCAAGCCTGTTCGTCTGATCGTCGGGGTCACTGCCGGAGGCGCAAACGACACGGTCGCGCGGCAGGTGGCACAGGCGCTTTCTGAGCGGCTTGGCCAGCCCGTGGTCGAGAATCGCCCCGGCGCCGGCGGAAACATTGGCCTTGAAGCCGTGGTGAATGCGCCGCCGGATGGCCATACGCTTCTCTTTGCCACGTCGGCGACGCGCTCAGCGCCTCGTTCTACGACAAGGCCAGCGTCAATTTCGCTCGCGACATTGCTCCGGTCGCGAGCCTCGTGCGCGGCCCGCTCATCATGGAGGTCAACCCGTCGTTTCCCGCCAAGACGATTCCCGAATTCATCGCCTATGCCAAAGCTAACCCTGGCAAGATCAACATGGCATCGGCCGGCATTGGCAACACGACCCATGTTGCTGGCGAGCTTTTCATGATGTTAACCGGCACCAAATTCACCCGCGTGCCGTATCGCGGCGGAGCGCCCGCGGTCGCGGATCTCATCGGTGGGCAGGTGCAAGTGTACTTCGATGGAGTGTCGGCTCGCTTGAGTACGTCAGGTCAGGGAAATTGCGTGCATTGGGAGTGACCACTGCGCAGCGCGCAGGTGTGCTGCCAGACGTCCCAAGCATCGCCGAGTTCGTAACGGGGTACGAGGCGGGTGGCTGGTACGGGATGGGTGCCCCCAGAAATGCATCTGCCGAAACCATCGACAGGCTCAATAGGGAAATCAATGCTAGTCTCGCCGATTCGAAATTAAAGAGGCGACTCGCCGACCTTGGCTATGTGACTGTCGGGGGCTCATCGGCCGAGTTTGCTGACATGATTACACGGGAAATCGATAAATGGGCTAAGGTGCTAAAGTTTGCGAGCAAAAAGCCTGATTGATCATGCGCGTGATTTGTTCGGGGCCAAGGGCCGCAAGCGGCTCGCTGCCCTTGAGGTTTCGGCGATCGATCACATCCAGATCGATCGCAAGCTCGCCTTCATCTATGCTATCGCGCGCCGCATCAAGGAATGCGAGAAACGATCAAGACGCTGTCCAAGGGCAATATCAATGTCCAATGGGCTGCTGACGCTGCCGGGCATCGGCGAGTTCCTCGCCCGGCTGATCAATGCCGCGATGGGTGACATCGCCCGCTTTCGCTCGGCGTCGAAGCTCGCCACGTTGTGACCGTTGCCAATCGGCGCGGCACGAATTGGAGAATGGCTATACAAGCCGGGGACCCCAGACGCCTGGTCCCGTCACGGATCAACTCGTCCGCATCGGCGTCAATGCGGACCGGAGAGGAATGAACCCAAGGAAATCTGCGCCTAATCCCGTGCAAATTCACTTGCGTTCTTCATTGGAGGAAACCATGTCCGATACGGCAGCGCCACGTCCGTACGTCCCGGCCTTCAGTGCGATTTATAACGCATTCGACCCAGTGGTGTTACCCTTGCTGCGCTTCGTGATGGGTTTGGTTTTGGTGCCACACGGCTGCCAGAAGCTGTTCGGCTGGTTCGGCGGCGCTGGTTTTGAGAAGTTCACGGCTAATTTCGACAAGATGGGTTGGCATCCGGCGGCTTTCTGGGTCGCTCTCGTTGCTCTGACCGAAACTCTTGGCGGCTTGATGCTGGCTTTCGGGTTCCTAACCCGGTTTGCCGCCGCGGCGATTTTTATCTTCATGCTCAATGCGATCTGGGCGACAGGACAGAGAGGATTTTTCTGGCTGCAGGGTGGGCTAGAATATTCCCTTATCATTGCGACGGTCGCGTTGGTCTTTTTGATCAAGGGTGGCGGTAGATATTCCATCGACCATGCGCGCGGCTGGGAACTCTGAGTCCATTTTCTGCTTTCGGCCACTCACCGAGAGCTCTCAACGCTTCGGTCGTGCCGCAGATCGGTACAACCCGGCCGCCAAAGAGGGCACTGCAGACGGTCGGGGACGCAGTGCTCACGATGTGAACAACTCATCGACGTCGATGCATTCCATTCTCTTTATTCGCATTGAAGGCGCTTTACCACCGCTCAGCCCAAAGGCCGGTTCGTGAGCGTCCGCTTTTAATTGGGGGCGGTTAAAGCGCGAATTGGCGCGTGACCGTCGGCACAAGTGCGCAACACCGCAGCGCGGCTGCTGTCATAAGCGTATTTATGGAGCCTACGGCCTGCTTCGACTCGATCCGTCGGCTGATTGAGGGTCTGTGATCGAGGGGTAAACCGGACCTTCTGCAAAATCGAAAAACGCCTGCGCCTAGCGGCAACAAGCGCGCGACAATTCTACCGTTGCCGCTCGAGTCGCCCCTCCGCGTCTCCCACTTCCGGTTGTAAGCGCTTGGCACCGTTGCGCGACGATGTCACGCAGGAACTGCGTGTTTCCGTGCCATTTATTTCGACGAAGGTCCGGGTCAATAATGCACGAAAATGAATCTGGGAGGATGCTATGGCAACGCGAAGATCATTATTGCTGGCAGGCGCAGCCTCGCTCGCTACGGCCGCCCTTGGCGCGCGAGTCAAAGCGCAGGCTGCGCCGGCGCTGCAGAAGGTCAAGATGATCATCCCGGCCGAGAGCGTCTTCTGCCTTAATTATCCCGGGGCGAAGGACGCCGGCATCTTCGCCAAACACGGGATCGACCTCCAATATGATCCACGTCCGTTCGCGGGCTTTCTGGCCGGCCTGCCGAGCCAGCAATGCATGGTCGACACCTATTCGGGCATCGATGCGATCCAGAAGATGAACGAGGGGCTGGATTGGGTGATCATCGGCGGTGGGCTTACCGTGGTGCAGGACGTCATCGTTCGCAAAGGCGCGCCGTTCAAGACGCCTGCCGACCTGCGCGGCAAGAAATTCGGCGTCTTCTCAACCGGTGCCGGCTCCTTCAAATGCGCGCGAGCGGCGATGATCGAAGCCTACAAGATCGACGTCGTCAAAGATACCAATCTGCAGCAGGTCGCCGGGCCAGCGCTGACCAAGCTACTGGAGAACGGTCGGATCGACGCCATGATCAACATCAGCTCGCTCAACCTCGCGGCCGAGGCGCAAGCGAACACATTTCGTGTTCTCTTTTCACCCAATGATTACTGGAAACAAAAGACCGGCTATCCGATCGTCTGGGCGGCACCGCTCGTCGCATGGAGACGCTGGGTCAAAGAGGATGAAACCCGGGCGAAAAACTTCGCCGCGGCGGTCATGGAATCATTTGCCTGGCTGGAAAAGCCGGAAAACCTCGAAACCGCGGTGAAGAACCACGGCGCGCTTGCCGGGGTGACCAAGCCGCAAGATGTCGCCGAGTACAAGGATTGGCTGCAGCACAAGAACATGTTCATGACCGACTGGAACAAGAAGGCGGTCGACGCGCAGTGGCAGTTCCTCGACGTCTGCCAAAAGACCGGCGTTCTCGCCAAGGTGCCGCCCGAAGATAAACATGCGCTGTTCGTGGAGAGCTGATTGCACGGCAAACTGCCCTTAATCGAGAGCAAGCGGCTGCTGCCCGGCTGGGTGAACCGGGCGATGCCGGGCGTGCTCACGCTCGCCGCGGGCATTGTCGTTTGGAAGATCATTTCCCTATTTTTCTATCCGGTGTTCTTTCCCGGCCCGCTGGTGCTGCTCGAACGCATGGTCGAGATCTACGGCGATCCGCAATCCTACCGGGTCGTCGGGCAGACGCTCGCCCGCATCTTCGAAGGCTTCGCCATTTCCATGCTCGTCGGAATGGCGTTTGGTCTGCTGATGGGCCTGCGGCGCAGCGTCGAGGTTTTCTTCGACAGCTGGATCATGGTCCTGCTGACGTTTCCGGCGGTCTGCTGGGCATTCCTCTCGGTGTTGTGGTTCGGGCTGTCGGAGATCGCGCCCATCTTCACGGTTGTGCTGATCGTTTTTCCCTATGTCGCCATGAACATATGGGCGGGCACCAAGTCGGTCGAGAACGGCCTCGTCCAGATGGGCACTGTCTATAAGGCCAACCGATGGCTGATGCTGCGCAAGGTGATCACTCCGCAGCTCATGCCCTATATTTTTTCCTCAATGCGGATTGCCCTGTCGCTGTCCTGGAAAATCGCGCTCGTGGCCGAGGCCTTTGGTACCGGCAGCGGCGTCGGCCAGCGTCTGATCAATTGGTTCCAGGAGACCCGGGTCGACATGATGCTGGCCTGGGGCCTGAGCTTCATGATCATTATGGTGCTGATCGACTTGCTGATCTTTCGCCCCTGGGCGAGGCGCGCCTTTGCCTGGCGACCCGTACCTGCGAGCTGAGCCGGACCAAAGTGGAGCTTGATCGATGGCGAAATTGACGGCTGCAAGACCGCGCATGTCGCCGTCAGTATCCGCGCAGCAGGCGCATAACGTCCCGCGCGTCGAGACGGCGCCCGTCGTTCCGGGGGAGCTCATGGGTGCGGCGTCGGCCATCACCATCGACCAACTCACCAAGAAATTTCCGGCGCCCGGATCGGCCGACAAATTCGTTGTTCTTCACGACATCAGCCTGCGCGTCGACGAAGGCATGTTCGTCAGCATTGTCGGCCCGTCCGGCTGCGGGAAATCGACGCTGCTCAACGTGATTGCCGGCATTGAATCCTATGACAGCGGCTCGGTGACAATCCATCCCAGGGCCGGCAGAAAGCGGGCCGAACCGCGCATCGGCTATGTCTTTCAAAGTCCGCGGCTGCTCAACTGGCTGACGGTCGAGAACAATCTGCGCTTCGTTCTCGAGGCGCAGAAAGTGCCGCGCGAGCGCTGGCGCGATCTGGTGAAAAGCAATCTCGAAATGGTCGGGCTCGCCGGCCAGGAGCGGAATTATCCGCTGAACCTCTCGGGGGGCATGCAGCAGCGGGTCGCAATCGCCCGCGCCCTCGCAATCGAGCCGGATATCCTCTTGATGGACGAGCCGTTCAGCCATCTGGACGCCATCACTGCCAGGAAGATGCGCTTCGATCTGATGGAGATACTGCAGCGGGCCAAGCCGACGATCCTGTTCGTCACCCACGATCTGTCGGAGGCAGTGTTCCTGTCAGACAGCATCTACATGATGAGCACGAAACCGGCACGCATATTCAAGCGCGTCGCCATCGATGTTCCGCGACCGCGAAAGCCGGAGGATTTCGACGATACTCGATCTGGAAAAAACTCTGGTGCGCGATTTTTTCAGCGTCGTGGAGGCGAGCGTCGTGGAGGCAAAAAGCTAGATGCAGTCGAGGCTCAAGAGCATCGGCTTACGCGCGAGCTCCATCCTCGTGCTGCTGTTGCTGTGGTGGGCGGGATCGGTGGCGGTGCACGATGCGCAGGTGCTGCCGGGACCCTGGTCGATCGCACGGACCATCGTCGCCGACCTGCGCACGCCCGGGCCGGAAGGCGAATCCCCCTTTTTCGACATCGGCATCACCCTGGCCCGCATCTTCATTACTTTTTCGGCATCGATGGTCGCCGGCATCGGTATCGGCCTGGCGATGGGATTGAACCGCCTGTTCGAGCGTTCGCTGCTGGCGATTATCCCCCTCATGCTGACGATGCCCAGCATCCTCATGGTGTTTGTCGCGATCATGTGGTTCGGCTTCAGCGAAGCCGGCGGCCTGGTCGCCGTCATGGCGATCGTCACGCCCTACGTGGCGGTGAATATGTTCGAGGGCACCAAGGCCATGGACAAGTCGCTCGCCGAAATGGGCGCGACGTTCAAGGCGAACCGCTATTTGCTGCTCCGCAAAGTCTATCTGCCGCAGCTCATGCCCTACATCTTTTCCGCCTTTCGCTACGCCTTCGGCCAGACCTGGAAGATCGTAGCTTTGGCGGAGACGTTCGGGCTCAAGTACGGCATCGGCTACATGTTCTTCTTCTGGTTCCAGCAGTTCGACATTAAGCAGACGCTGGCCTGGATCATGATGTTCGTGGTGCTGATGCTGGTGCTGGAACACGGCCTGTTTGCGCGGCTCGAGAGCCGTGCCTTTGCGTGGCGGCATTCCTCGCTCGCTCGCGGCACGATTTAGCGCGCGTTCCGGCTCAATTCCGCCGGCCACCGTTTTGCTTGCCCGATCACTCCTCGACCGCTTCAGTGCCGGGATCGTCGGGCGCGTGAACAAGCGGGATCACCGCCGGCGTCTTGGGCGGCGGGCGATCCTGGCGGGACGGCGCGAGGGACGAAGCCGCGGCTTGCGCTTCTCCGCCGGCCGGGGGATTTTGTTCACTCTCGCGCGCCGGTTCGGCGAATGATTCCAACGGTGCCACGGCGGACGGTCCCGGCTCGATGAGCGGCGCGTTGACGGCTCCGGTAAGCGGCACGCGCCATTCGAACGCATCGAGGCGACCGCTGATCGGCGAGACCGGCAGCCAGCGATCAGAAACGTAGCCGTCGGCGGTCCATTGCGGGTCCGGCGTGGCGTTGAGCGCCCGCGCGATCCATTCGCGGGCGCGGCCCTCGTCGGCGCGTTCCGCCCGTTCCAGCGCCGCCATCATCAGCGCGACGCGCCTGGTCGGCGCCGACAGGTGGGGAGTAAGCGCAGCGCGCGCTTTGCCGAATTCGCGCGCATCGAGCGCCGCCCGCGCAATCGCCAACGCGCCTTCCACATTGCCCGGCGCCCTCCTCGCCAATAATTCGACGCGGGCAAGGCGGTCGCGCGCAGCATCGCCGAAGCGCAGTTCCGCGTAAGTTTGCGCCAGATCGGGATGCGGATGGGCGTTCCAGGCTTTGGCGACAATGCGCGAGGCTTTGCGCAGCTCGCCGCCTTCGGCCAGCATGCGTCCGGCAAGGGCCACCGCCGGCACCAGCGCTGGCGCGAGCTTGACCGCCTCGAGCGCAAAAGCTTTGGCGCTGTCGCGGTCCGTATCCTCGATTTCCATGGCGCGGGCAGTAAGCAGCACGGCACGTTGGCGGCGGTAGGTCGCCTTGTCGAGCCCGCTTTTGCGACGCTCGAGCAGCGCCAGCGCGCCGGCCCAGTCGCCGGCGGCGCAACGGAATTCCAACACCGCGCGCCCAGCCCAGCCGAGTGACGGTGCGGTGCGCGCAGCCTCCTCCGCATAGGCTTGCGCACTGGCCGGATCATCGCGGCGCTGCGCCTCGACGTAGAGCCCGTGCAGGCCGAGCACCTTCGTGTCTGCCCGGTTCGCCATGGCGCGAAAGGCGCGCTCGGCGCCCTCGCGATCGCCAGAAAGCTGCGCCGATTGCGCCGACAGTAACAACGCCAGCGGTTCGCCCGGCGCCAGGCGATTGACTTCTGCGGCAAGCCGGCGTGCAGCCGCCATATCGCCGGCGCCGACAGCGACGAGCCCACTGGAAATCGCCTCAAAGGCGCGCGCGCCGCGGCGATTGTGGAGATGATTGGCAAGCGTCATGGGCGAGCGCAGTGCCGTGCGCGCGAGACTCCACAACAAACCCAAGATCGCCATCAGCGCCAAGACCGCCGCGGCCAAGACCAGCAGCGAGGTTTCGATGCGCAGCCCCTGCCAGGTGATGACCACATCGCCGGGGCGGTTGGCGAACCAGGCTGCGCCGAGCGAGATGGCACCAACCACGATTAGAAAGAAGACGAGGCGGATCATTGTGTCTTCGCGTTTGCAAGCGCCGCGAGCGCGCCGGCGGCAATGCTCCGGCTCGCCGCAATGGCCGCATTGCGGGCGTTCACCTTCTGCACCCAGGGCTCGACTATTGTCTTTGCGGCTGGCGGCAAGCGCGCGACATCGGCGAGGGCGGCGGCAAAGTCGGCGTGCTCGGCGGCGGCGTCGAGGCGGCCAATGACCGCTGCGGGTTCATTGCCGGGCGGCGCGTCGACCGGTGTGATGCGAACCAGGTTCCTGGCATTGTCCTCGAGCCGCGCGAGAAAGGAGCCATTGGCCGGCTTGCTAGCGGATGCTTGTCTTAAGGAGTCCGTGAGCTGTGAAAGTTCGCGGGCCAAGTCGCTGGCGCTCGGAATGCCGTTGACGGCGAACGGTTCAAGCGCCGCGACCGCGCCCTGATCCGCCCCGAATGATTTGACCGCAGCCAGCTCGGCCGTAAAGGGTGCGCCGCGTTCCACGGCAGCGCGCAGCGCCCCGGTGGCCACCGCCCGGCGCGCGGCGCGATCGTCTGTTGGAGCCGCGCGCTGCGTTGTCGTCTCCGAGAGAGATTTGACTGAGCGCTCGAGCGCCGCGATGCGGCTTGCCAGCGCGTCGAGATCGCTGGCTTGAACCGCGTTCCGGGTCGCGCCCTTGGCGGCGGCGGAAGCCTCGTCCGCGTGCTCGCGCGCGCCTTGTGCGGCCACGGCGATGCTGTCAAGCCGTTGGTTGGCGGCAGCCAGCGAATCGCTGAATGTTTTTGTTTGCGCTTCGACTTTTGCGAGGCGCGCCGCAAGAGCCGATTCGGCTGGCCGCGACTGCAGCTCAGCTTCGATCTTGTCGAGCTGCGACGAAATCCTGGTGCTAGCGTTGCTCGTTGCATCACTCGGCGTGCTGGTCGGTGCCGGCGTCGTCGCCGGCGCGGTCTGTAGGGGATTGAGCCCGGCAAAGTAGAGTCCAACCAAAGTTGCGGTCGCCACGACCGCGCCCGTAACCCCACTGACGAGATGCCAAAGAGGCCGGCCCGGCGAATTGCCGGCATTCGTTGCGGAGCCTTGACCCGAAGAGCCTTGACCCGGAGAGCCTTGGCCCGGAGAGCCTTGGCCCGAAGACCCTTCGCCCGAAGCGCCTTGGCCCGAAGAACCCGGCTGGGCCGCGCTCTCGGCGGCCTGAGTTCCGCCGGCCTTTTCTGCCTGTGATTGCCTCTCGATCTCGGTCGCTTTCAAATCGATGGTTGGCGGGCGCCGGCGCGGCGCGCTATCAGGCTCGCTCGTCATGGCGTCTCCAGGCATCGCGCGCCACGCATAGTACGCGGCGAAGACGGCGGCAACAGAGGCACCTCATCGCCGAGCGAACCCGATGAGCTCGACCAACGCAGCCTCAGTCGGTCTGGGGGCGATATGCACCTCGACCGCGCCGGCCCACTGCAGCGGTTCGGCGATCGGCGCTGAGAGACAAAATTGCGCCGGCTTGAGCGCGTTGGCGAGCTGCCCCGCCGCGCGCGCGGCATTGACATAGGCCGCGGCGCTGCGTCGCGAGTAATGCAGCACGCCCTGGAGGCCGCCTGCCAAGGCCTCGGCAGCCCTTTGGGGCAATCTCGTTATCGCGACAGCGCGGTAAACCACGATCGTCTCGACCGCAAAGCCCTTGGCGCGCAGATCGCCCGCAAGGTCTCCCGAGCGGTCGGCGCCACCGAGATAGAGCAACGACGCTCCTTTCGGCATGCGCCCGATGACGAGTTGCGCCAGATCGCCGACACCGCCCTCCGCGGAGGTTACATCGGCGAACCCTGCCGCGCGCATGGCTTGCGCGCTCCGCTCGCCAACAGCGAAGACGGGCAGCCTGCACAGTGCCATGCGCTGCTGGTGGACCGCGACGGTCTGTGCCGCATTCGCGCTGGTGACCAGGATCGCTGCGCCGGGCCCCACCTTGGACTCCGCGACTGGCTCGATCTGCAACAGCGGAGCAATAACCACAGTGTGGCCGCGCTCGCGTAACAGTCTTGCGGTCCGCTGGGCGTCGGGTTCAGGGCGCGTGAGAAGAAGCCGCACGGCTCATCACGCAAAGAAATCGGCGCCGGCCCGGCGCCGTAATTCACGTCCCGCCTCGGCGCCAACGGCCGCGGCCTCATCGCGGCGACCCTCGCGGGACGCTTCGAATGCCTTGCCACCATCGGGCCGCAGGATCATGCCGCGGAACCGCACGACGCCGTCTTCTATTCGCGCATGACCCGCAATCGGGGTTCGGCAGGATCCATCGAGAACGGCCAGAAAGGCTCGCTCGGCGGCGAGCGCTGTTGCCGTATCCGCATCATTGATCTTGCGAAGCAGCGCGCCGGTTGCCGCATCGTCGGCGCGAGTTTCGATCCCGATCGCCCCCTGGCCGACAGCAGGCAGAAATTCGTCGATGTCGAGCAGCGCAGTCGCCTCCTCGACCAGACCGAGCCGCTTGAGCCCGGCAACGGCCAACAGCGTGGCGTCAACATCGCCGGCCGCGAGCTTGCGTAGCCGCGTTTGCACGTTTCCGCGCAGCGCCACAACCGGCAGATCCGGCCGCAAGCGCTTGAGCAAGGCTTGCCGGCGCAGCGAGGCGGTGCCGACCACCGCCCCCGCGGGCAGCTCGGCCAAGCTCTTGGCCTTGCGGCTGATAAACGCGTCGCGAGGATCTTCGCGCGGCAAAAATGCCGACAGGACCAGACCGGGCGGCAGCACGGTCGGCATGTCCTTTGACGAATGCACCGCCAGATCGATCACGCCCGACAGCAGCGCCTCCTCGATTTCCTTGGTGAACAGTCCCTTGCCGCCTGCCTCTGCCAGTGGCCGATCCTGGACCATGTCGCCCGTCGTGCGAATGACCTTGATCGCAATCTGCGCGGGCGCGATCGCGCACGCGATGGCGAGCCGGCGCTGCACTTCCTGCGCCTGTGCCAAAGCCAGCGGCGAGCCGCGCGAGCCGATGCACAGAACTGGGCTTGTGTCGGAGGATTGAGCCATCGCACCTTCGCAGCCTATATGCAGCTTATAATCGACATATGGTTATCCTCGGCATCGAAACGACCTGTGACGAGACCGCCGCCGCCGTAGTGGGCCGGGCGGAAGATGGCCGCGGCCACATTTTGTCCAATGTCGTGCTTTCACAGGTGGCCGAGCACGCGGCCTTCGGCGGCGTCGTGCCGGAGATCGCCGCCCGCGCCCATGTCGAGGCGCTTGATCACGTCATCGGGAAGGCGATGGCGGAAGCGAACGTGTCCTTCGCGGCGCTAGACGGGGTCGCCGCCGCCGCCGGACCCGGCCTGATCGGCGGGCTGATTGTCGGCCTGACCACAGCCAAGGCGATAGCGCTCGTGCACAATAAGCCGCTGATCGCGGTCAATCACCTCGAGGCGCACGCGCTCACGGCGCGGCTCACGGACGCGATCCCATTCCCCTATTGCCTGTTCCTCGCTTCCGGCGGCCACACCCAAATTCTCGGCGTGCGCGGGGTAGGCGATTATCTGCGGCTCGGAGGTACCGTCGACGACGCCATCGGCGAGGCTTTCGACAAGACCGCAAAATTGCTCGGGCTTGGATATCCGGGCGGTCCTTTGGTCGAGAAGGAGGCAAGTTCCGGCGATCCTGCGCGCTTTTCGCTGCCGCGGCCGATGAGCGGACGCCATGATGCTGACTTTTCGCTGTCGGGCCTGAAGACCGCGCTGCGCATCGAGGCAGAGAAAGTCGCTCCGTTGAATGGCCAGGATGTCGCCGACCTCTGCGCGTCCTTTCAGCAGGCGGTGGTCGAGGTGGTGATGGACCGGTTGCGTCTGGGTCTGCGCATGTTCCGCGACCGGATAGGGGCGCCCAACGCGCTGGTCTGCGCCGGCGGCGTTGCCGCCAATCGGGCGATCCGGAAAGTGCTGCACCGGCTTGCTTTCGAAGCCGGCACGCAACTTGCCGCTCCGCCGCCGGCGCTGTGCACCGATAACGGCGCCATGGTCGCCTGGGCCGGGGTTGAGCGGCTCGCGCTTGGACTTACGGATGCGCTCGACGCCGCGCCGCGGCCGCGCTGGCCGCTCGATCAGGTGGTGAAGGTCGTCGCCGGAAGACGCAATCATTAAGCGGCGCCCTGCGCGCGCGGCAGCATGCGGGTGGCTTAGGTTTCCGCCTGATAATTTGCGGCGCTGATTGCGCTGAAACCAACGCTATTGCGCGAAGCGGTCGATGAACCAGCGCAGGAGCCGCGTCCAGACTTCGTCCTTGCCGACCGCGTCCTCGATGCCGTGCTCGAGGTTGGGATTATCGTTGACCTCCATCACCACAACGCCGTCGTCGGTCTGCTTGAGGTCGACGCCATAAAAACCTTCGCCGATCGGGCGGGCCGCCCGCACCGCGACGTCCATGACCTCGGGCGGCGCCTGGCCGAGGTCGAAGGCGCGGAAGCCGCCCTCCCGCGATGAGCCATCAGGCCGATATTTGACCACCTGCCAGTGGCCGCGCGCCATCCGGTACTGGCAGATAAAGAGCGGCTCGCCGGCGAGGATGCCGACACGCCAGTCGAACTCGGTGGGCAGGAATTTCTGCGCCAGCAACAGGTCGGTTTCCTCGAACAGCTCGTCGCAGACGCGCTTGAACTCGGCCGCCGATTCGATCTTGTGCACGCCGCGCGAGAATGAGCCGTCGGGGATTTTCACGACCAGCGGCAGCCCCAACTCGTCGATCGCCTTACAGAGGTTGGTGTCTTCCGCGATCATCACGGTCGGCGGGGTGGGCACCTGGTTCTGCTGCAATAGCTCCATCAGGAACACTTTATTGGTGCAGCGGATCATTGAGATCGGGTCATCGATGACCGGCATGCCTTCCTGCCAGGCGCGCCGGGCAAAGCGGTAGGTGTGGTTGTCGATCGAGGTGGTCTCGCGGATGAGCAGGCCGTCATATTCGGCAAGCTCGGCGAGCTGGCGCTTGGTGATCGGCTCGACGTCAACCGAGAGCTTTTCGGCCATGCGCGCAAAATGCTTGATCGAATTCGGTGAGGACGGCGCCATTTTTTCGTTGGGGTCGTAGAGCACGGCGAGGTCGTATTTGGCGACCGTGCGCGCCTTGGGGTCGCGCCACTCGCGCCTGGTGTGATTGTGCAGCGACTCGCGGAAGAATTCCGCCTCGCCATTGGCCAGCCGGGTAATGTTGCGCGGGCGGATGCGATCGATCGACAGCCACTCGCCGGGATCGACGATTACTTCCAGCGCCGGGCAGCGAAACCAGTCGAACAAGAGGCGCCCGAACGGTTCGAAGCGCGTGTCGCGGGCGATGCCGAAGCAGACCAGCAGCCTGAATTCCGTGTCGGGTTGGAAATCGGCGCGCCGCGCGCAGCGGTTGAGCTCGTCCTCGAGATCGGGTAGCGCGTGCTCGTAGAGCTTCTGCTCGCGTAACTCCAGCATGGTCTCTACCGTTGGCACCACCCGATGTCCGCGTGCCTCGGCCAGCAGCGAAGCGTAATAGCCTTTGGACTGATAGGCGTAGGAACGGGCGAGGTTCACGAGCTTGGGGCGCCCCATGTCAAACAGGCGGGGCCGCGCCAGGTACTCGCTCGTGGTGATGACCTTGTGTGGGGTCTCGGCGTTGGGCAGGTCGCGGGGCTGGTCGACAAGGATGACCCAGCCGGTCATGGGCGGGCCCCTTTCGTAAAGACGGATTGGATTCGGCCGATCATGGGTTTGAGGTCAGGCGCGGCAGTTTTCGTCATAACCTGAAAGAGGACGATTGGCGACCACGCCGTCGTAATGTCCACTTCAAAACCGATTCGGGCATGGGAGTGTGGCTGGATCTGCCGAGCTGGCCAGCGGCTTCTCGAAACGCAACGCGTCCGCGTGATCGTCATAGTAGTCGCGAAGTTTTCCGAACAGCCGATATCCCGACTTTTCATAACGCGCAATGGCTCGGCCGTTGTGCTCGTGAACTTCGAGCCGCATGGCGCGCCGCCCACGCTGTCGCGCCGTCCTTTCGGCTGCGGCCAACAAACGCGGTCCGATGCCGCGCCCTGCGGTGTGGGGCGCAACGGCGATCGAGTAAAGCCGCGCGAGGCGCGACCGCGGCGGATAGAGGACAAGCGCATATCCAGCAAGTTTGCCGCGCTCTTCGGCAATAATGAGGGCGACGTTTGGCGCCGTCAGGAAGCGACGGAAACTCCGCCGCGAGAGAATGTCGGTGGTGAAGACCGCGTTCTCCAGAGCCACCAGCGCCTCGAGATCGCCGATGTGGCCGCGACGCAGTGTCACCGGGACCGAGGCACTCACGCAGCGCGCCCGCGCTCGATGCGGGCAATCATGGCCTCCAAGAGTTCCAGACGGTCCGCCTCGCGCGGCGGCTTCTCCCACCGCAGCCTGTTGATCCGCGGAAAGCGCATCGCCAGCCCGGATTTGTGCCGCGATGAGCGTTGCAGCCCTTCGAACGCGACCTCCAATACGAGGCCCTGATCGGGCGCGTGCACGACCTCGCGAACGGGGCCGAACCGCGCCGTCGCGTTACGGCGCACGAAGCGGTCGATCTGCAGGAGCTCCTCGTCGGTAAAGCCGAAATAGGCCTTGCCGACCGGCACCAGCTCGTCGCCCGCCTCCCCACGCGCCCAGACGCCGAACGTGTAGTCGGAGTAATACGACGACCGCTTGCCGTGGCCGCGCTGTGCATACATCAGCACCGCGTCGACGACGAAGGGATCGCGTTTCCACTTCCACCACAGGCCTTTCGGCCGGCCGGGCAGGTAACGCGCGTCGCGGCGTTTGAGCATGATGCCTTCGACCGCCGCCGCGTCGGCGCCCGCACCTGTCGCGGCCGGATCTTTTCGCGCCTGCGCAAGGTCGTCCCAGGTGGTGAATTCAACGCGCGCCGAAAGATCAACCCGCGGATCGTCGAGCCGCCGCACAAAATCTTCAAGCCGCGTGCGCCGCTCGGCGAACGATCGCGCACGCAAATCTTCCTCGCTATCGGCAAGCAGATCATAGGCGCGCAGATGCGCCGGAAATTCAGCCAGCAGTTTGGCTGTAACAGTTTTGCGGTTGAGCCGCTGCTGCAGCACATTGAAGGACTGCACGAGGCCGCCCCGGCGGATCAGGAGCTCGCCATCGATGGCGCCGGGCAGGTGCAGAGCCTCAAGCAGATCAGGAAAGCTTCTGGAAATGTCTTCGCCGCTGCGCGAATAAAGCCGCCTGACGCCTGGGCTGCCATCCGTCGCCGGCGCCGCGACCGCCTGGACGCGAATACCGTCCCATTTCCATTCAGCGAGGAAATCGGCGGGATCGAGCGCGGCAAGTTCGGAATCGTCGAGCGCATGCGCGAGCATCGGCGGCCGAAATGCGGCCGGATCGTTGCTGGCCGGCTTTGCAGCGCGGCCTTCGAGCCAGGCAAACAGCGCCTCATAGGGCGGCGAGAGCGTCGGCCAAAGCAGTTCGATCTCCTGCGCGTCACCAGCCCCGAGCGCGGCCACCGCGGCCTTGGCAAGCCGCGCCGAGACACCGACGCGCAGGCCGCCGGTGACCAGCTTGATGAGTGCCCAGCGTGCGTTCTCGTCGAGCGCATCGAGCCAGCGGGCCAGTTGCTGCGGCAGCTGAGCCTTGCCGAGCGTAGCGAGGGTTTCGACCACGGTGCTGAGGCTAAGCTCCCCTTCCCCTTGCGAGGAGGAATTAGCGGTCGTGTGGCCTTTCGCCGGACTGCTTCGGTGGCACGCCACCCGGTCCGCCTCGCTACCCTCCGCTCCAGGCCGGGCGCGAAAATGCGCCGGCCACATCAGTGCAACGGTCTCGGACAGATCCCCGACATAATCATGAGACAGTTCGAAGAGCACCGGGTCGGTGCGTTCAGCGATCAGGTTGCGAATGAGCCCGGCCTTGGCATGCGGGAAGCCGAGCGCGCCAGTGAGCGCCGCCAGGGCCCAGCCGCGCTCGGGATCGCCAGTCGATCGAAAATAATCGGTCATCAGCCGCAGCTTGGCGTTGCGCGCCGGCTCATAGGACAGGCGATCTAAAAGCTGGGCGAAGCGATTCATAATTCCTCTCCCGTTTGTGGGGAGGTGGCCGCGACGTCGCTTGCAATCGTCGAGGCCGGCGCGTCCTCTCCTGGCGCAGCAGCAGCAGAGGATGCACCCTCTTCCTCCTCGCCGTAGCCGATGATGTATAGCGGCTGCGCCTTCAGCCCGCGGGTGCCGCACCAATGCACCAGCGCATCCTCCTGGCCGTGGGTGACCCACACTTCACTGGCCTGCGTGGCGGCGACCGTCGCGGTAAGCCCGGCCCAATCGGCGTGGTCGGAAATGACCAGCGGCAGCGCCACACCAAGCTGCCGCGCCCGAGCGCGCACCCGCATAAAACCCGACGCAAAGGCATGGACTGGATCGGGGAAACGTCGGGCCCATAGATCGTGCAAGGCCGAGGGCGGGCACAGCGTGATGGTCCCGGCGAGCGCCGCCCTGTCGGCGTCGCGCGCGAGGCGCAGCTCACCGAGCGCAATGGCGCGGCTCGCGTAATAACGGGTGATGGTTTCCATGGCGCCGTGCAAATAGATCGGCGCCGCGTAGCCCGCTCGGCGCAGGAGCGCGATCAGACGCTGTGCCTTGCCGAGCGAGTAGGCGCCCACCAGATGCGCGCGCTCCGGAAAGAGCGCGAGGGAACCCAGGAGTTTGGCTATCTCGTCCTCGGGGTTGCCGTAGCGGAAGACTGGCAGCCCGAACGTCGCCTCGGTGATGAATACGTCGCAGTGGATAAGCTGGAACGGGGCGCATGTCGGATCGGGGATGTTCTTGTAATCGCCGGAGGCGACGATGCGCAGCCCCTCGGCTTCGACCGCGATCTGCGCCGAGCCGAGAATGTGGCCCGCCGGATGGAATGTCACCGTTGCCTCGTCAAGCGTGATGCTCTCGCCGTAGCGGATCGCCTGCGTGCTGCCGGCAAAGTCTTCACCGTAGCGCAGCCGCATCAGATCGAGCGTCTCCTGCGTCGCCAGCACGGCGCCGTGGCCGCGGCGCGCGTGATCGCAATGCGCATGCGTGATCAGCGCGCGTTCCACGGGCCGCGTCGGATCGATGTAGAAGCCGCCGCGCTGGAAGCATAATCCGGCCGGGGTCAGCGTGAGAATATCTTCTGGACGCATCGCGCCCTATAGATAAGTCTTTCCCGGCCGCGGGCACGCGATCGCCGATACCGGTCCACTCTTTCTCTCATTCCCCGATTTAAATCGCCGGCGGACGCGGCAAACGGGCGGTCGACCATGCGGTTCCCGGCGATTTTGCCGCCAGCATAGTTTGCTGCAGAGCGTCGAATGCGCAAGCGGACTTTGCGTTGGCGCCATCGGTAACCCAATTGAGCGCGGAACCGTAAATTTCAATTTCGCGCTTCTGTGTCTACTTTGGACGAGCTGCAAACGTGCAATTTGGTGCGGAACGGGCTATGGAATTTGTCTTGCAGCCCTTGCGATAAGGCGAGGCTCCGATGTCAGACGCCTTGATTTACGATCACGTGCGCACGCCGCGCGGGCGCGGCAAGATCGATGGCGCATTGCACGAGGTGACTGCGCTCAATCTGGCGAGCCAGGTGCTCGCCGCCATCAAGATCCGCAACCACCTCGCTCCCGCGTTGGTCGATGACGTGGTCATGGGTGTCGTTGATCCGGTGGGCGAAGCCGGCGCCAATATCGCGCGCACGGCGGCGCTTGTTGCCGGCTACGGCGACAGCGTCGCCGGCATGCAGATCAACCGCTTCTGTGCGTCGGGGCTCGATGCGGTCAATTTCGCGGCGGCACAGATCATGGCCGGACAGCAGGACATGGCAGTCGGCGGCGGCGTCGAGTCGATGAGCCGCGTGGGCATTGGCGCGGCCGGCGGCGCCTGGTCGGTCGATCCGTCGATCGCGGTGGCGCATTATTTCCTGCCGCAGGGCATTTCCGCCGATCTCATCGCCACCAAATACGGCTTTTCCCGCGACGACGCCGACGCCTATGCGGTCGAGAGCCAAAAGCGCGCCGCGGAAGCATGGACCAACGGACGCTTCGCTGGCTCGGTGGTGGCGGTTAAGGATGCCAACGGGCTGACAATCCTCGACAAGGACGAACATGTGCGGCCGGGCACGACCATGCAGTCGCTCGCCGCGCTACAGCCCTCGTTCGTGCAGTTGGGCGAACAGGGCGGCTTTGACGCGGTCGCCATCCAGGCGCATCCGGAAGTCGAGTGGATCAATCACGTGCATCACGCCGGCAATTCGTCCGGCATCGTTGATGGCGCCGCCGCGGTCCTCGTTGCCAGCGCCCGTGCCGGCGAGCGGGCGGGCCTCAAACCGCGCGCAAAAATCAAGGCGTTCGCCAATGTCGGTTCGGAGCCGGCGCTGATGCTTACCGGTCCAGTCGACGTGACCCGGAAAGTACTGCAAAAGTCGGGCATGAGTTTGGCCGACATCGATCTTATCGAGGTCAACGAGGCGTTTGCCGCGGTGGTGTTGCGCTATCTGCAGGCGTTCGATCTCGATCCTGCCAAGGTCAACGTCAATGGCGGCGCCATCGCCATGGGACACCCGCTCGGCGCCACTGGGGCGATGATTCTCGGCACCGCCCTCGACGAGCTCGAACGACGTAACGCGGGCACCGCCTTGATCACACTGTGCATCGGCGCCGGCATGGGTACCGCAACCATCATCGAGCGGGTGTGAGGAGACGACGCATTTGCCGAAGATCGATATCCCCGCGCTGCCGACCGACACCCGAACCGGATATCCTCCACCGTTCGACCGCGTGGTTGCCGGCCGCGTGCGCAAGCGGCTCGGCAATGCTGTCGGCCTCGATCAGTTCGGGGTCAATCTGACGACGCTGCGTCCTGGCGCCGCTTCCGCGCTGCGCCACTGGCACGAGCAGGAGGACGAGCTCGTCTTCATTCTGGAAGGCGAGGTTGTGCTCGTCGAGGACGCCGGCGAGACCGTGCTTAAGCCGGGCGAGGCCGCTGGCTTCAAGGCGAATAGCGGGGTTGGTCATCACCTCGTCAACAAATCGAGTTGCGACGCGGTTTATCTGGAAATCGGCACGCGCTCGAAATTCGAGCGTGCGCATTATCCGGATGCCGATCTGATGGCAGTGCGTGACGACAAGGGCGCGCGTTATACGCACAAGGACGGTGAACCCTACAAATGAGTTTCGCCAACTTTAGGCTCGAGACGGGCGCAGACGGCATCGCGCTCGTTACCTGGAACATGCCGGGACGTTCGATGAACGTCATCGATGCGGCAGTGACCGGGGAGCTTGCAGATATCGTCGCACAGGTCACTGCCGATCCCTCGGTAAAGGGCGCGGTGGTGACGTCCGGCAAGGAGAGCTTTTGCGCGGGGGCCGACCTTGCGCTTCTGCAAGCGCTTGGCCGCACCTTTGCCGAAGTGACGGCCGCCGAGGGTGAAGAAGCAGCCAATGAGCGCCTGTTCAGCGAAAGCCGCAAATGGTCCCAGCTGTGCCGTCGCATCGAGACCGGCGGCAAGCCGTGGGTCGCGGCGCTCAACGGCACCGCGGTCGGCGGCGGGTTCGAACTGGCGCTCGCCTGCCACCATCGCATCGCCGCCGCCAATGCCAAAACACGGCTTGGACTGCCGGAGATCAAGATCGGCCTGTTTCCCGGCGCTGGAGGAACCCAGCGGATTGCGCGCATGTTGCCGCCCGCCGAGGCGCTGCAATTCCTGCTCAAGGGCGAACAAATCAGCCTTGAACGCGCCAAGGCGATGAAGCTCGTTGATGCGGTGGTGGCGCCCGGCGAACTGATCAAGGCCGCCAAAGACTGGATCGCGGCCGGCGGCACCGCCGAGGCGCCGTGGGACAGCGAGCGGTTTCGGTTGCCGGGCGGCCCGGTTCATTCCAACGTCGGGATGATGGTGTTTGCGCCGGCGAACGCGGTCTACCGGCGCGAGACTTACGACAATTATCCAGCCGCGCGCGCCATCCTGCAGGTTGTCTACGAGGGCCTGCAGCTGCCGATGGATCAGGCGCTGCGCGTGGAATCGCGCTACTTCGCCAAGATTTTGCGCTCGCCCGAGGCGGCGGCGATGATCCGCTCGCTGTTCATTTCGCTTCAGGAGATCAACAAGGGGGCGCGCCGCCCCGCCGCGGTGCCCAAGCAATCGATCAGGAAGATCGGCGTCATCGGCGCCGGCTTCATGGGCGCCGGTATCGCCTACGCGAGCGCGCGCGCCGGCCTCGACGTCGTCCTGGTCGACCGCGATCCGGAAACCGCCGAGAACGGCAAGTCGCATTCGGACGCGCTGATCAGCGAAGAGATCAAGCGCGAGCGCGCTGCCGCCGGCGATCGCGTAAGGCTGCTCGCGCGGATCAATCCGACGGCGGATTACGTCGAGCTGCAAGGCTGCGATCTTCTCGTCGAGGCCGTGTTTGAAGATCGCAAAGTCAAGGAAGAGGCGATCGGGCGGGCACAGAACGTGATCGGCGATCAAGCGATCTTCGGCTCCAACACCTCGACCTTGCCGATCACCTCACTGGCGGCAGCCGCCAAGGACCGCACGCGCTTTATCGGCATTCACTTCTTCTCGCCGGTCGAGCGCATGCGACTGGTGGAGATCATCCTCGGTAAGGAGACCGGCGATGTGGCGCTTGCCGCCGCGCTCGACTACGTCCGCGCCATCGGCAAAACCCCCATCGTGGTCAACGATTCCCGCGGCTTCTACACGTCGCGTGTGGTCGGCACCTATTTGCGCGAAGGTCATTTGTTGCTCAGTGAGGGAGTGCCGCCGGCGATGATCGAGAATGTCGGACGCATGGCTGGCATGCCGGTCGGACCGCTCGCGCTCACCGACGAAGTCGCGATCGATCTCGCCTGGAAGATCCTGAAAGCGACCGCAGTCGACCTCGGCTCGGCGGCGGTCGACGCTCGGCAAAGCGCGCTGCTCGAGCAAATGGTGGAAAAGCGCGGCCGCCTCGGCCGCAAGAACGGCAAGGGCTTTTATGATTATCCGCAGAACGGTCCAAAGCGGCTGTGGCCCGGCCTTGCCGAGCTGCAGCCGACCAAGCTCGACCCCGACACGCTTGAGGTCGCCGGGCTCAAGCAACGCCTCCTCACCATCCAGGCGCTTGAGGCCGCCCGCTGCGTAGAGGAGGGCGTCGTCACAGACATGCGCGAAGCGGATGTCGGCTCGATTCTCGGCTTTGGCTTTGCGCCGTTCACCGGCGGCACTATCTCCTATATCGATGGTATGGGAGTCAAAGCCTTCGTCGCGGTCTGCAGCGGTTTTGCCCGTCGTCACGGGGAGCGCTTTGAGCCCTCGAAACTGCTGCGCGATATGGCGGAAAAGGACGAGACGTTCTACCGCCGGTTCCCGTCGAGGCCAGGCAAGGCCGTGGCGTGAGTTCGCCGTAGGCCAATTGGCCTTTATGGCGGCCGCGTGTAAGGTCGCGGCCCAAATTTTCTGGGACCCGGCATGGCGCGTGATCAAGTCGACCTGACGCCGATCGAGCGGCGAGACGAACTCGTCGCTTGGCTCGCCCAGGGCGTCAAGCCGAGGTCGCAATTTCGCATCGGCACCGAGCACGAGAAGTTTGCCTTCACGCTCGCGGGTCACCGTCCGGTTCCCTATGAGGCCCGTCGCGGCATCCGCGCGCTGCTCGAAGGCATGCAGCATCTTCTCGGGTGGGAGCCGATCGTGGAGGGGGCGAATGTTATCGGCCTGTCCGACATCACTGGCGGCGGCGCCATCACGCTCGAGCCAGGCGGCCAGTTCGAACTGTCCGGGGCGCAGGTCGAAACCGTTCACCAGACCTCGAGCGAGATCATGGCCCATTTCGCGCAGGTGCGTGAGGTGTCGCAGCCGCTGGGTGTCGGCTTTTTGGGCATCGGCATGACTCCGGACTGGAGCCGCGCCGACATGCCAAAAATGCCCAAGGGCCGCTACGAGATTATGACCGCCTACATGCCGAAGGTCGGCACGCGCGGGCTCGACATGATGTACCGGACCTCCACGGTGCAGACCAATCTCGACTTTTCGTCCGAAGCCGACATGGTCAAAAAGCTGCGCGTCTCGCTGGCACTGCAGCCAATGGCAACTGCGCTGTTCGCCAACTCGCCGTTCACCGACGGCAAGCCCAACGGTTTTCTGTCCTTCCGCTCGGAAATCTGGCGCTCCACTGACAATGACCGCGCCGGCATGCTGCCCTGGGCGTTCGAGCCGGGCATGGGGTTCGAGCGTTGGGTCGATTACGCGCTCGACGTGCCCATGTACTTCGTAAAGCACGGCGACGCGTATGTCGATGTCGCCGGCCAATCGTTCCGCGATCTGCTTGCCGGCAAATTGCCGGGCATGCGCGGCGCCCGCGCCACGATTTCCGATTGGGCCAACCACCTCAGTTCGATTTTCCCCGAGGTGCGACTCAAGCGTTACCTGGAGATGCGCGGCGCCGATTCCGGGCCGCTGCCGAATTTGCTGGCGCTGCCGGCCCTTTGGGTCGGCATTCTTTATGACGAACGCTGCCTCGACGCCGCCTGGGACATGGTCAAGGACTGGACCCCCGAGGAACGACTTCAGCTGCGCGACGATGTGCCGAAGCTGGGCCTCGCGGCGAAAATCCGCGGCCGCAGCGTGCTGATGCTCGCTAGCGAAGTGCTGAAATTCGCCCGCGCCGGGCTCGCCCGCCGCAAGCGGCTCGACGTTTCCGGACAGGACGAGACATGTTACCTCGACGTCTTGGAAGACCGCATCGCCCGCGGCACCACACCGGCACAGGAATTGCTCGAAAAGTTTCACGGCGCCTGGGGCGGCTCGGTCGATCCGATCTACAAGGAGGACGCCTATTGAACGATGAGCCGTCGCTCAATGCCGGTAAGCTTTCCGTGTCGCCAGCACTCTGGGCGATCCGGAGCGACGCCTGACCTCACTGCAACCAGCAAATCAGGTTGGCCTCATTGAGAACCCGTATGCACTCCATTGGCAAAAAACTTGCCGAGGAGAAGTTGCCGAAGACAGTTGTCGATCCTCATCGCACGTAAGCGCCAGGGGGGCGGCTCATGAGCCGCGTTTTGCATCAACATGCCATGCGGGAGCCTGCTGGCGGTCTGCGCTCGGACGGGTGCTCAACGGAATTTTGCGTTGAACCGGGGCGAAGCCCAGGATAGCGGCTAATCTCCCGGAACTGGCTTCAATGGCCTCACTCGCCAATGCCGCACTATGCGCCCTCGGGGCTGCCGCATTCTGCTCGCTCCTCGGCTACGCGCTGGGCCGCCATGTCCTTCCCCGTGCGCTTGCCCTTGGCATGGCGCCGGTCCTCGGCTGGGCGGTGCACAGTTCCGCTGCGCTGCCGATCTTTTCTCTGATCGGCTTCGGGCCATGGTCGGTTTTTAGTGTCGCCGGTCTGAGTGCCCTCGCCGCTGCTGCCGCGCTGCTGCTGCACCGGCCGAAAGCCGATGCCGAGCGCGGGCCGGTCATACCGGCTTGGGCCTATGCGGCCGCAGCGACTCTTGCCCTCGTCCCCGCGGCCGCCATCGCGCCCAAGTTTGCGGCCGGAGCAGTGTATCTGGCCGATCCCATCTTCGATCATTCAAAGATTGCCATTATCGATGCGATGACGCGGCAGGGGCTCCCGCCCGTCAATCCGGTCTTCGGCGAATTCGGCACGGCCGGTCGGCTGGCCTATTACTACCTTTGGCATTTTAGTGCCGCCGAGCTTGCTCTTGCGCTGCACACAACCGGTTGGGAAGCCGATATCGCTCTGACCTGGTTCACCGCATTGGCGTCGCTTACGCTGATGATGGCGCTCGCGGTCTGGCTCAGCAATGCGCGCTGGGCCGCGATTCTCGTCGTCGGGCTTGCGGCCGCGGCATCCTTGCGCGGCAGTCTCGCCTGGATTCTCGACGTGCGCGATCTCAAACCGTTTCTGGACCACCCGAGCGGGTTCGCCGGCTGGCTGTTTCAGTCCGCGTGGGTCCCCCAGCATCTGATGTCGGCTTCGTGCGTGGTGGCGGCGATGCTGCTCATCGTCCGTTACGCCGAGCGGCCAAGCCTTGCCCTTTTGCTGACGCTAGTGCTCACGGTGGTGGCCGGATTTGAAAGTTCGAGCTATGTGGGCGGCATAACGTTTGCGATAGGGGCGCTGGCTGCAGCGCCGCTTTTGCTCGCATGGACCCAGCCGGCCGGGCGCCTTCGCCTTGCCGCTGCGATGGCGGCAGCCGCCCTGCTCGTCGGTCTCCTCATTGCTCCGTTCGCCGTCGGCCAGGCGGCGGCGGTTGCCTCCCGGCACGATCCGGCGCCCGTCGTGATCCATCCATTCAGCGTGCTCGGACCGATGTTTCCGCACCGGTTGCGCCACTTGCTGGATCTGCCGGCCTATTGGCTGGTCGAACTGCCCGTCGAATTTCCTGCCACCTATCTGCCGGGCGCCTTGGCGTTCTTCATGCTGCTGCGAAGCGCGATGCCGCGGCCGCAGAAGACCGCGACCGCCGCGCTGGCCGTGGTTGCCGGAGCCGGGCTTGCCGCCTCATGGCTTCTCGCCAGCACGCTCGGCGACAACAACGATCTGGCCTTGCGCGCCGTGCTGCCGGCCGCCTTGGCGCTAATTGTGGCGACCGCCGTCGCAGTAGCCCGCGTGCCGGGCAGAGCGCTCATTGGTGCGATGGCGCTCGCCGGGCTCCTCCTGAGCCTTCCGGACAGCATCTATCTGCTCCGCTCCGACTTTGCCGGCCATCGTGTGGCGCAAGCCGAAATATTTGCCCGAACACCCGAATTGTGGCGCGCGGTCCGCCGCCATGCGTCGCCCACGGCACGCGTCGCCAATAATCCACTCTTTCTGCAGGAGCTTACGCCCTGGCCGGTGAACATATCATGGGCGCTGCTGGCCGACCGCAGCGCGTGTTTTGCCGGCCGCGAATTGGCGCTCGCCCTGGCGCCGCTTCCCGCTGCGCGCCGCGAAGCGATCAACGCGCAATTCATCCGCGTCTTCGCGGGTGAAGGCACCGCCAAAGACGTGGGCGACATGGCCAGCAAATACGGTTGCGACGTCATCGTCCTCGTTCCCCAGGACAAGGCGTGGACCAAGGATCCATTTGCTATAGGTTCCGACTATCGCCTTGCAGAGAGCGCGGATCGCTGGCGAATCTACGTCAGGACGACTGGCGACGCCCGCGGCAGCGGCACCAACGCGGCGCCTGGCGGCAAATGACATTCTCGGCAAGGACGAATAAGGCGTTCAGAGCGGTGCGAACCGACGCTTAAGATCAAATCCCCGCGAACCAGTTTTCGCCCTGTTTGCTCCAGAAAGTCGGACGAAACGTATTGCTGACCTCGATGGCTCTGATCCATTTGGCGTTCTTGTAACCGAGCTTGACCGCGGTGCGTAGCCGCAGCGGGTAGCCGAACGGATCGGCAATCGGCGCGCCCGCATATTTGGTCGCCAGAATGCTTTGCGGATGCAGCGCCGAAGCCATGTCGATGCTTTCGGTGAAGTCGTCGTTGCAGATGAAATAAACGTACCTTGCCGTCAGATCGGCGCCAATACGCGTGAGGAATGAGCGAAGGTTAGGGCCGGACCACTGCCCGATGTAATCCCAGCCCTCCACGCATATGTGGCGGATGATCAGCTCCTGTTCGGGCAGCTGGTAGATCTGCCGCAAGGTCCACGGGCGCTTGTCGCCGTTCCCAGGTGGCGCCGTCTACCGGTTTGACGTCCTCGATGTCGTAATAGGCGTTGAAGCGGGGCGGCCTGACCACCTGCGTCGGGCTGAAGGTCGGCGCCAGGTGACCCGGCCGCAAGATCGCCGCCTGCACGCCATCGTTCCATGACGAAACTGCGCGCAGCGCTTTCTGCACGGAGTTGTTCTCGCTGACGTCGCATCCAGGCAGGAGCGTCAGCGCGCCGAGCGTGAGCGCGCCGCGCAGCACGCGGCGCCGATCGAAATCCGCGATCAGCGCTCGCGTTTCCTTTGGCGCGGTCCTGCGGATGGGATGCTGCGTGCGCATTCGCATGCTCATCAGATTACCGTCATCGCGGGGCTTCGGGTTCGACCGCCGGCGTCCCCTCTTGGCTGCCAGCACCTCGCCGTCCGGGCACCGGACCGCCGGTGATCATGGCGATGAGGCTTTGCGGAACGAGGAGCGCCAAGCTGACATGCACGGCGACAAAGGCCACGATCGCCGCCATGCACAGGAAGTGAATGAGCCGGATGGTTTGGAAATTCCCGAACAGTCCGGCGACTTCCGAAAACTGTACGGGCTTCCACAGCGAGAGGCCGCTGATCACGATCAGGATGCCGACAAGGATAACGCCGACATAGAGAATTTTCTGCACGGCGTTGTAGACGCTCAAATCCTCGTGGGTCAGCCGTAAGCGCAGCGCCTCGCCGATTGTCGTCAGCGCCTCTGTTAGGGAAATCGGAAACAGCTTTTGCCGGAAACGCCCGGTGAAGATCCCATAGGTCAGATAGGCAAGGCCGTTGAGCACGAAAATCCACATCCCGAAGAAATGCCATTGCAGGCCGTATTGCGCCCACTTGCCGATCACCAAAAAGTCGGGGAAATGCAGCCAGCCGAACAGGACGTCGTCGTTATAGATTCTCCAGCCGCTGCCGATCATGATGAAAATGGCGGCGGCATTGATCCAATGCATGAGCCGCAGAGGCAGCGGATGCAGACGAGCGCGCTGGCGGATCGTTGTTTCGGCGACTGCACGTGACATTGCAGATCGTTCCGCGCTCGTGAGAAACAAAACGGCAAACAAAGTGCAGTCGGGAAATGGTGACGCCAGAGCAGAAGCCCGCACGTGCTTTCCCGGGTGCGGCGACGAGTGGACACTAGGCTTGAACAAATCGCCGGGCAAGTCGAAGGTTTTCACAAATTCGCGCGGCGTTTTTGATTGAAAAATATCCGACGATTCCGCTCGAGGAGGGGCGCGCTGTCTGCTGCTCGAACTCGCCGCCCCGCAGGCGCGGCAACGGGCGGCTCACGCTTGCCCGGAATAGTGTCGATCAATGCGCCCTGCTCAAGCGCTTCCCGCAGCCGGTTCGCGTCGCGACCAGATCGGTGGGTAGCCCTCGATGCGGACGCATCCGATCTCGGCCGTGGGTGCGAAATGGTGCGCAACGCGAGCATTGAACTGGTTCGCACGTCCGGCGCTGCGTGGAATGTGCGCAAGAGTGCAGGCGCGTTAGAGTACGCGAGCTGGCTCAGCTGGCGGGCCGGGCTCCTCCCGTCTGGCGCAACGCGGCAGGTCGGTTTGTTGGTTGCTCGAGGTGCCCGCCGACGAATGCGCCAAAGCGGCGAACTCGCGGCGCACTGATGGTGAAGCGGTTTTGCCGGACGATCTGCGCATCGCGCTCGCGCGCTTTCAGCCGGAGATCGCAGCCGATCACAACTCGGTGAAGCGAATAAACTTTCGGTGTTCGCGGCGCCAAAAAGCCTGAAGTCGGGATTGATTTGGCACGGAGCCGACCGCGTCGCCGGCGATCGCAGGCGTATGCGGCACTATTGCGTTGCGGGTCGAGTCCAGCCGGCGCCGATGGGGGCATCGCATGAAACGTGCGGATCGTGCCGACGACAAGCCGTCTTCATTGCGTGAACAACCACTTTCACCGGCGAACTCCTCGCCGATAGCCCAAGCAAGCTGCGGCATCGCGATTATGGCCAAGGCCTCCGCACCGGGACGCGTCAAGACGAGACTGGTCCCGCCGCTCACTTTCGAAGCGGCAGCTGCGCTCAACACGGCGTTTCTAAAGGATGTCGCGGAAAACATTCTGCTTGCGGCGCGTCGCGCCAGGGCCGGCGCCGCTATTGCCGGCTATGCGGCCTACGGCCCGCCCGGCTCGGAGACATTCTTTCGCGCCACTTTCGACAGCACGCTCGGGCTCATTCCTGCGTGGTCGACGGACTTCGGCGACTGCCTGCTGCACGCCATTCGCGAAATTTTCGCGCGCGGCCATGCCAGCGCGGTCGTGCTCAATGCCGACAGTCCGACCTTGCCGACGACGCTGCTCAATGCGACCGCCGAAATGCTGGCCCGCCCCGGCGACCGCGCCGTGCTCGGCCCGTCGAGAGACGGCGGCTATTACCTGCTCGGACTGAAGGCGCCGCACGAACGCATGTTCCAGGACATAGCCTGGAGCACCGAATGGGTCGCCGCAGCAACGCGCGCGCGGGCGCGCGAGATCGGCCTCGACGTTGAGGTGCTGCCGCTCTGGTACGACGTGGACGAGGTCGAGGACCTGCGCGTTCTTCACGCGCAACTTTGCCGGAAGAATGGCTTGCCGGCTTGCGGCAAGCTGCGGCCGCACCAGGCGCGCTACAGCAAGGCGCTGCTGCAGCGCCTTTGGCCGGACGGCGAGTTTGGTCGCCTCGAACGGCGCACGCCAATCGAACCGGCGCACGCTTGAGCCGCGCCGTTACCCCGTCGTCTAAGGATTGATCCATGGATAATGCCGCGTCTGCGCCGATCGATCCGAGCCGCTATTTCGAGAGCGTTGAAACCGATAGCGACGCGCCCGCGCGTCAGCCGGTGTGTCTATATTTGGAGACGACCAATCGCTGCAACCTGCTTTGCACGACCTGTCCGCGCACCTACGAGGAGCTCGAGCCTCCAGCCGATATGAGCTGGCAACTGTTCACTTCGATCGTCGACCAGATCGAGCAACTTTCGCGCGCGGTCCTGCACGGCGTCGGCGAACCGATGCTGGTGAGAAATCTGCCGCGCATGGTGCGCTATCTGAAGGACCGCGGCACCTATGTGCTGTTCAACACCAACGGCACCGTCCTCAATGAGAGGAACGGCCGCGCGCTGATTGCCGCCGGGCTCGACGAGCTGCGCGTCTCCTTCGACGCCGCCAATGCCGAAAGCTATCGCGCCGTTCGCGGCAAGAACTATTTCAATCGCATCCTCAACAACGTGCGCGCTTTTCGCGAGCTGCAGGACCGCGAGGGCCATTGCAAGCCGCTGGTCTCGGCCTGGTTGACTGGCCTGCGCGAGACAGTTGAGCAGCTGCCCGATTTTGTCCGGCTCGCGGCCGAGACCGGCATCAAGGAAGTGCATTTGCAGCGGCTCGTCTTCTTTGCGCAGGAGGCGATCGGCCTCGCACGTCCGGACCAGGCGCTTTACGAATGCCTCACCGCCGCAGAGGCCGGCCATATCGATCGCGCTACGGCGCTCGCCGCCTCGCTCGGGATCACGTTTTCGGCTTCCGGCGGCGCCTCGGAGCCGGGCATGAGCCTCAAGCGCAGCGACGATGGCTCGCCCTGGTCGCTGTGTCGGCGGCCGTGGACGGTGATGTATTTCACCGCCAATGGCCGTGCCCTGCCCTGCTGCATCGCCCCGTTTTCCCAGCGGGGTTACGAGAATTACACGCTCGGCGATGCCACCCAAGAGACCTTGCGCGAAATCTGGAGCGGGCCGGCCTATCGCGCATTCCGCAACGCGCTCAAATCCGACCGGCCGCCCGCTTCATGCGCGAGTTGCGGATTGCGGTGGAGCCTGTAGCGATGCCGCCGCCCGCGGCCGATCTCGCGATCATCATCCCGACACTCAACGAAGCCGAATCGATCGCCCTGGTGGTCGGCGAGATTCGCGCCATTGTGGCCGCTCGCGTGATCGTCGTCGATGGGGGCAGCAGCGACGCCACATCGGAGCGCGCGCGCAACGCCGGCGCGGAGGTTATCGGCGCCGGCCGTGGTTACGGCCGCGCCTGCCTCGCCGGCGTTAAAGCCGCCGAGCGCGCGCAGATCATCGTCCTCATGGACGGCGACGGCGCCGACGATCCGGCCGCCATTCCATCTCTGGTCGACCCGATTCGTGATGGCACTTACGATTTCGTCATTACCTCCCGCGCGCGCGGAACGCGCGCGCCGGGCAGCATGGCCGCCCATCAGCTGCTCGCCGGCTTCGTTGCCGGGTGGCTGATAAAGCTGCTCTACGGCGTGCGTTATACCGACATGTGCGCCTTCCGTGCCATCCGCCGCGACGCCCTGCTCGGGCTCGGCATGCGCGAACTGACCTACGGTTGGAATCTGGAAATGCAGATGCGCGCGGCGCGCGCAGGCTTGCGCGTCCTGGAAATTCCGGTTGCATATCGGCGGCGCCTCGGCGGGCAATCCAAGGTCGCGGGCTCCCTGCGCGGGTCGCTGCAGGCGGCGCTGCGTATTTCCGGCACCTTCGTGCGCGTGGCCGCGCAGCCATTGACCAGGCGCGCCGCTCCATAGCAGGACAGCCAACGTGCTTTATTCCAGGCGCGGCAGAAGGGATCATGACAGCGTCGGCACCTTGCCTGTATGCTTGCTTATCGCTGGCAATAGCTGAGATCCGGGAGACGAGACCCATGAGCAGTCGCGCTGCAAACGCCTGGTTATCGCGCCGCCGGTTTCTGACAGATTCGGCGCTCGTCGCAGCAGCAATCGTGGGGCCCGCCGCGCCGCGCCGGGCGCGCGCCGCGCCAGCGCTCAAGCCCGTGGCGATGATGCTTGACTGGATCTATCAGGGGCCGAACGCGGGTTTCATGATCGCGCGCGAGAAGGGCTTCTATCGCGAGGCTGGGCTCGAGGTCTCGCTCACGGCCGGCAAAGGTTCGGGGTCCACCGCGCAGCTTGTCGCCAGCAAGGCGGCCCAGATCGGCTTTGCCGACGGTTACGTCGTCGGCAACAGCATCTCCAAAGGCATGGCGATCACAACGGTCGCCAGCATCTACCGGCGCAACCCAGCGGCTGTGATCGTGCTGGCCGATTCCGGCATCAAAACGCCAAAGGACCTCGAAGGCAGAACCGTGGCGATCACTGCGGGCAGCGCGCAATTCCAGCAATGGCCGGCTTTCGTCAAAGGCGCCGGAATCGACGCTTCGAACATCAAGCTCGTCAACATCGATCCTGCCGGAGTCGGGCCGGCGCTGATCAGCGGTAGGGCCGATGCCATTGGCGGCTTTGCCCAGGGTTACGTGCCCGGGATCGAAATCCGCGGCAAGAAACAGGTGCGGCTGTTCTGGTATGCGGATTACGGCGTCACCGTCGTGTCAAACGGCATCATTGTGCATGACGATCTGCTCAAGAACGACCCCGATCTCATTCGCGCCTTCGTGGCGCCGACGATCAAGGGATTCCTCTACGGCCGCCAGCACGTCGAGGAAGCCGCGGCGATTGTCAAAAAATATCTGCCGACCGTCGACCCAGCGATCACCAGGCGCGAAGCCGAGCTCTCCTGGAAAAACTGGGTGACGCCGAATACCACAGGCAAGCCGCTCGGTTACGGCGCTGAGGCGGACTGGGCTTCCACGGTCCACGTGCTCAAGCAATATGGTGGCGTCACCGCGCCGCTAAAGACGAACCAGCTCTACACCAATGAATTCGTGCCGACCGGCGCCGAGTATGTCCCGCCGCAGGCGGCGTGAGCGGCACTGCAGCGCGGTCCGAACCGCAGACGGATGGCTTCGCTGCTCTGGCACCTGGCTTGCTTTTCGCCCAGCAGGACGGCTGGCGCCAGCTTTCCCGAGCCCCGAGGCGGCTGCGACCCAAAACTTAATGATCGGAGGCAAGTCCATGAGCCCTGACGACGTGCGAGCAATGCCGATGTCCCGCCGGCGCTTTGTTAAAAACGCCGCGCTCGCTGCGGGAGTCCTCGCTGCACCGGCGGTTCGCGCCCGCACCGGCGGGCCGCTTAAGCCGGTGACATTTACGCTCGACTGGCTCTATCAGGGCGCCAGCGTCGGCTTCCTCATGGCGCGCGAGAAGGGCTTTTATCGCGACGCCGGCCTCGAGGTGACCATCCTCGCCGGGAAGGGTTCCGGCACCACCGCGCAGCTCGTTGCCAGCAAGGCGACGCCGATCGGGTTCTCCGACGGCTACGTCGTGGCGAACAGCGTCGCCAAGGGCATGGCTATCAAGACGGTGGGCACTATTTATCGACGCGATCCGGCTGCCGTCATGGTGCTTGCGGATTCGCCAATCAAGGCGCCGAAGGATCTTGAAGCTAAAACGGTCGCCATGACCGCGGGCAGCGCGCAGTTTCAGCAATGGCCGGCCTTCGCCAAGGGCGCCGGCTTCGATCCCGCCAAGGTGGCGATCATCAACGTTGATCCCGCCGGTGTCGGCCCGGCCCTGCTGAACGGCAAGGCTGACGCTATTGGCGGCTATGTGTTCAGCTACGCGCCGAGCATTGAAATCCGCGCCAAGAAGAAACTGCGCATGTTCTGGTTCGCCGATTTCGGCGTGACCGTCGTCAGCAATGGCATCATCGTGCATCAGGACCTGCTCAAGAGCGATCCAGAGTTGATCCGCGCCTTCGTCGCCCCCTCGATCAAGGGCTTTCTCTACGGCCGGCAACATGTCGACGAGGCGATCGCGGCGGTGAAGAAATACCAGCCGACCGCCGACGCGGCGGTGACCAGGCGCGAATGCGAAATCTCCTGGAAGAGTTGGGTCTCGCAAAACACCAAGGGCAAGCCGCTCGGGTTTAGCTCCGATACCGACTGGGCCGGCACGATCGACGTGCTCAAGCGCTATGGTGGCATCACCGCGCCGCTCAAGCCGAGCCAGCTCTACACCAATGAATTTGTGCCCACTGGCGCCGAATATGTGCCGCCGCAGGAGGCTTGAGCAGGCCGAGGAGATCAGGGGAACGTCCAAACGTGAAAGAGGAAGCTCCGGGCTGGATTGGTGCGAGCCTGCTGCGGAAGGAGGACGCCCGGCACCTTTACGGACACGGTCTGTTCATTGCCGACATCCATGTGCCGGGCTTGCAGGATATCGCGTTCGTGCGCAGCCACCTCGCGCATGCCTGGGTGCGCCGGATCGACAAGCCCGCGGACGCGGTAGCCCGGGTGTTCACGCTCGCCGATCTTGGCCCGGTCAACGTGCTCGAAGCGGGGCCCGAACTGTCCGCTCATCGTCACAGTCCCTATCCGCCGCTGGCGGATCAGCGCGTGCGTTATGTGGGACAAACGATCGCCGCCTGCGTGGCGCCGACGCGCGCGCAGGCCGAGGATCTGGCTGATCAGGTTGATGTCGCGCTTGAGCCATTACCGGCCGTCGTCGACGTTGTTGCCGCCATGCGCGCCGACAGTCCGCGCGTCTTCGACGAATGGCCCAACAACGCCTACATCAGCACGAGCGTTAGCGAAGGAAATCCCGAAATCCTCGCCGCCGCGCCAATCCGTCTGCACCGACGGCTGCGGCTCAACCGGCAGGCCAGCGTCTCGCTCGAGGGCCGCGGCGTGCTCGCCTATTGGGACAATCGCCTCGATGAACTGGTCGTCCATCTATCCACGCAGGGCGGTCAGGTGAAGCGGCTGGCGCTGTCGCGCATGCTCGGCATTCCGGAGCACAAGGTGCGCGTGATCGCGCCCGACATCGGCGGCGGTTTTGGCGGCAAGAACCGAATCATGCCCGAAGACGTGGCCGTTGCCGCGATCGCCATGAAGGTTGGCCACCCGGTGCGCTGGATCGAGGACCGGCGCGAACATCTGCTCGCTTCCCCGCACGCCCGCGACCACACCTACGATCTCACCGTCTGCGCCGAGCGTGACGGCACCTTGCTTGGGCTTGAGGGCGAAATCTACATCGACGCCGGCGCCTATGCGCTGTGGCCGACGGGCGCATTTCAGGAGGCGAGCATGGCCTGCCGCAATCTGACCGGCCCGTACCGCATGCGCCACCTGAAGCTTTCCGCTCACACGGTGGCGACCAACAAGGCGCCAATGGGACCCTACCGGGGCGTGGCGCGGCCGGGCGCCACCTTTGCGCTTGAACGTCTCGTCGATGAGGTCGCGCGCGAACTTGATCGCGAGCCCTTCGAGCTGCGGCGGCAGAACATCGTTACCGCCGCGGAGCTTCCCTACAAAACCGCCGCCGGCATGACGCTCGATACTGGCGACTACGTCGCTGCCCTCGGCGTCGCACGCGACAAAATCGATCTGGTGGGAATGCGCAGGCGCCAGGCAAAAGGCGAGCTCGACGGCCGTCGGATCGGCGTCGGCTTTGCCTTCTACACGGAGCAGAGCGGGCACGGCATCGTGGAATTTGCCAAGCGCAAGTTCCGCGTCATCCCCGGCTATGAATCCGCCAATGCGCGCATGCTGCCGGATGGCGGCGTTCTCATCTATGTGGGTGTGCAAAACCACGGCCAGGGCCACGAGACCTCGCTGGCGCAGATTGCGGCCCACGAGCTCGGTATCGATCCCGGGCAAGTTTCGGTGCGCTACGGCGACACCGCGGCCGGACCCTATGGCTTTGGTACGTTCGCGTCCCGCTCGATCGTCTTCGCCGGCGGCGCCGTCGGCAGAGCCACCCCGGGCGCTGGCCGAGAAAATCCGCCGCATCGGCGCGCATTTATTGCAGGCCGAGGTCGCGGCGACGCGCCTCGCAGGCGGCGCGGTGCACGGCCCGAACAGCAAGATCAGCATCGCTGAAATCGCGTTCGCGGCCAATGCGCGGCCCGACCAATTGCCTGCCGGAATGGAGCCGCTTCTGGAGACGACCGCCACCTACGAGCCGGCCGATTCCGGCGGCGTGTTCGCTTATGGCACCCACGCGGTGGTCGTCGCCGTCGACCCGGACAGCGGGGTGACCGAATTGCTCGACTACGTGGTATCGGAAGATTGCGGCACGATGATCAACCCGATGATCGTCGACGGCCAGATTCAGGGCGGCATCGCGCAAGGCATCGGCACCGCGCTCTACGAAGAGATACCGTATGACGAGAAGGGCCAGCCGCTCGCGACAACTTTTGCCGATTACATGGTGCCGTGCGCGCCGGAAATTCCCAAAGTGCGCATCCAACACTTGGTGACGCCGGCGCTGACTACCGAGTACGGCGTCAAAGGACTCGGCGAGGGCGGCGCCATCGCGCCGCCGGCGGCAATCGCCAACGCAATCGCCGACGCGTTCGCCGACGTCAGGCCGGATTTCAGCGAAACGCCGCTCACGCCGCGCCGCGTCGCCGAAGCCGTAGCGGCGGCACGCCGCGCCAAGAGCCCGCAAAAATGAAAGCCGCCAGCTTCGATTACATGGTTGCGAACACCGTTGCCGAGGCCTCCGCCGCGTTGGCCGAGTCGCAGCGGTCGGCATCCTTGATCGCCGGCGGCCAATCGTTGCTGCCGTTGCTCAACCTACGCGTGGCGCTGCCCGAGCTGCTGATCGATATTTCGCGCATCGCAGAGCTCAAAGACACGCGCGCGGCCGCAGACGCGATTCATATCGGCGCATTGACAACGCACGCGGATGTCGAGGATTGCAAAATTCCCGATCCGTTCGGCGGATTGCTGCAGAAAGTCGCGTCCGGGATTTCCTATCGGGCGATCCGCAATTACGGCACGATCGGCGGCAGCGTCGCACTGGCCGATCCGGCCGCCGACTGGCCGGTCTGCTTGATCGCGCTCGGCGCCGAGGTGAACGTCGGCAATGGAAAGGCCGCGCGAGCGCAGCCGATCGGCGATTTCATTGCCGGCCAATACGCGACCGCTCTCGGCAAGGACGAAATCATTATCGGCTTCGACATTGCGCGCCCGGTGGGACGGCTGCGCTGGGGATTGCACAAGGTGGTGCGCAAGAGCGGCGCCTTCGCCGATTCGATCGCGGTGGCGCTGCAGCATGCAGACGGCGCAATTGCCGTTGCCCTCGGTGGTGCGGTGGCGCGCCCGTTTCTGTTGGCCACCTTTGGCGAACGATTGGCGGCTGGTGAGGCGGCAGAAGATGGGCTGCGCGCAGCGATCGCGCAGGACCTGAAAATCGGCGCACCGCAAGCCGATTCCTACCTGAGGCGATTGCATACGGCGACGGCGCTGCAGGCGCTGCGGGATATGCTCGCACGATGAAGCCGATCACCATCACGCTCAACGGGACAAAGTCGGTCGCGGCAGTCGAGCCACGGCAGACGCTTGCCGATTTTCTACGCGAAAGCTGCCGGCTCACTGCGACCCATCTCGGTTGCGAGCATGGCGCCTGTGGCGCCTGCACGGTTCTCCTCGACGGCAAAGCAACGCGGGCATGCCTTCGCCTCGCGGTAATGTGCGACGGCTGCACCGTGCAGACTCTTGAAGGATTTGGCGGCGATCCCGTCGTGGAAGTGCTGCGTCGCCATTTCCACGAGCGCCATGCCCTGCAATGCGGTTTTTGCACGCCCGGCATGTTGATCATGGCGCGCGACATCCTTACGCGCCTGCCGCGCCCGGACCCGCCGGCCGTCCGCAAACAACTCAGCGGGCAGATCTGCCGCTGTACCGGCTACGCCAACATCGTCGATGCGATCGTCGCCGCCGGCGAGGAGATTGGAGCGGCAGATACCCGTACTCAGTCCGATTGATTACTTCACGTCCCTTGGACGGGCGAACCGATCATCCCGTTCTTGTTTTTAGATTGCTCAGATCAATACCTGTTTGCGATCGGCAATTCCTCCGCCGGGAACAGCGTGATCACCCGGCAGCCGTTGTCGGTCACCACCACCTCTTCCTCGATGCGCGCTGCCGAATAGCCGTCCTTGGCAGGGCAATAGGTCTCTAGTGCGAACACCATGCCCTCCTTGATCTCGGTCGGGTGCGACAGCGACACCACGCGTGAAATGATCGGCCGCTCGTGCAGTGCCAGCCCGAGGCCGTGGCCGAATTGCAGGCCAAATGCTGCCATCTCGTCGGGGAAGCCGAATTCCTGCGCCTTGGGCCAGACGCCGCACACCTCGTCGGTCATTACGCCGGGTCGGATTAGGTCGATGGCGCGGTCGAGCCATTCGCGCGCTTTCTTGTAGGCATCGTGCTGCACCGGCGTGGCACGGCCGACATTGAAGGTACGGTAGTAGCAGGTGCGATAGCCCATGAACGATTGCAGGATGTCGAAGAATGCCTGATCGCCCGGCCGCAGCATGCGGTCGGTGAAATTGTGCGGATGCGGATTGCAGCGCTCGCCGGAAATGGCATTGACCGCCTCCACGTCGTCGGAGCCGTGCCGGTAGAGGAACTCGTTGACCTTGGCGACGACATCGTTCTCGCGAATACCGGGTTTGAGCTCCTCGTTGATCAGATGATAGGCGCCGTCGACCATGGCTGCGGCGCGGTTTAGAAGGGCGATCTCATCGATGTTCTTGACCTCGCGGGCCTCGAGCATCACCTGCTGGCCGTCTTGGATTTGCAGGCCCGCTTTCTGCAGCTCGAACATCATCGGCGGCTCGATGATGTCGACGCCGACCGCGGTCTTGTCGCAGCCGGCCTGCTTGATCAGCGAAGCGATCTCCTTGGCGTGGCGTTCCATGAGGCCGAAGGCCGGATTGACGGTACCGCGCAGCCCGATCAGCCCGGCCTTGCAGTTTTCTGGCTTGAGCCAGGGCGTGTAGAGCTTGTGGTGCACCGCGGCGGAGCCGAAGTCCCACAGGATCGGGTCGGGGCTTGTGCGCGTGAACAGCGCCCAGCGGCACAGCTTGTCGCGCTCCCACTCGCCGATCTTGGTGGAGGTGATGTAGCGGATATTGTTGACGTCGAAGACGAGCAGCGCCCCAAGTTCGGATTTTTCCAGCGCCTGCTTGACGCGGCCGAGCCGATAGCGGTGCAGCCGCCGATAATCGACGCGTTCCTCGAAATCGACCCCCATCGTGCCGAGCGCCGGCAGCGCGCGTGCCCAATTGTACCGTGGATTGATGTCCTCGGTGCGGATCGTCGTCGGTTCGCGGGTGATGTCGTCCATGGGAAATCTCCCTGTTGCGCCATCTCGAGCTGCCCGCCGCAGGGCGGGTCGCGGAGGGATGGTTCGGGCAAGTGCAGCTTGGACGTTATTTTACCCAACGCGCGCCGCGCTTAATACCGGGCTGTCGCCCCGCGAGTTCCGGCGCGGAGTTTCTCATCCGACCGTCGAACGCGGGACGTGTCCGGCTGGGCCCCTTAAGGTCCCGAAACTCATGCCGGCATCGGCACGTCGCCAACGTCCTTCGGTACCTTGTAGCCTTTTTGCGTCGCCGGACGCTTGGCGATGGCAAGGTACCAGCGCTTCACGTTCGGATATTGATTGAGATCGACGGTCTGCCACTCATAGCGTGAGACCCAAGGCCAGATGGCGATGTCGGCGATCGAATAGTCGGTGGCCACGTATTCATGGTCGGCCAGTCGCTTGTTGAGCACGCCGTAGAGCCGGTGCGCTTCTTTGAGGTAGCGTTCCTCCGCATACGGCGCCTTGCCCTTGTTGTATTTCACGAAGTGATGCACCTGTCCGAACATCGGGCCGGGCCCGCCCATCTGCCACATCAGCCACTCGAAGGTGCGATAATGCGGCTCGCCCGATTTCGGCAGAAGCTTTCCGGTCTTGTCGGCGAGATAGATGAGGATCGCGCCGGATTCCATCAGGCCCATGCCGTCATCGCGATCGATGATCGCCGGGATGCGATTGTTCGGGCTGATTTTCAGAAAGTCCGGGTTGAATTGTTCGTCCTTGCTGATGTCGACCGGATGCACGGTGTAAGGCAGCCCCAGTTCCTCGAGCGCAATGGAAACCTTGCGGCCGTTGGGCGTCGTCCAGGTGTAGAGCTCGATCACGATGTTGGTCCTATGCTGGTTGGACATGAAACCCAGTGATTCACTTCTTTATCGCCATAGCGAGGAGCAAAGCGAGCAAGCAAGCTCGAACGACGTCGCAGAACTGGCTCGCAATGACGCTACGCCGCCGTCCTCTTACCCCACAGCCGTGCCGAGGCTATGTCGGCGCCCTGCCGGATCGCCTTGAGCTTGAGCCAGACCACCGGCTCGATCACCCATTCGCGCCGGGTGAACGTGCCGAAGCCGCAATCGGTTGACGCGATTACGCGCTCGCGGTCGCCGACCGCCGCCACCGCTTCCTCGATGCGCCGCGCCACCACTTCCGGGTGCTCGACGAAATTGCTGGTGGTCTCCACCACGCCGGGAATGAGGATCATGTGTTCTGGGAGTGGCATGCGCGCGAGCGCCGCGTATTCGTGCGCGTGACGCGGGTTGGAAAACTCGATCGACAGCGCGCCGACGTTGGCCTGGTAAAGCGCCGGGAGGATTTTCTCGAGCGCAATATCGTGGATATGCGGACCCTCCCAATTGCCGTAGCACACATGCAGCCGCACGTGGTCGCGCGGAATGCCTTCGATGCCCTTGTTGATGGCGGCGACGTGCCGTTCGCAGCGTTTGACGAAATCCACATCCGACAGATCGCGGTACATCATGGTGCGATCCATGGCAAGATCCGGCGCATCGATCTGCAGAACGAGGCCGGCGTTGTTGATCGCGCGGTATTCGTTGCTCATTTCGCGCGCGATGGCGTCAAGATAGGCGTCATGCGTGTCGTAATAGGCGTTGAGCATGGTCGTCGAAATGATGCCGGGCGACGCTGCGGTCATGAACCGCTCCGAGAAGGCACCCAATTCATCGGCGATCCGATTGAACGCGGCGGTTTCTTCAGTGATCGGCTTCAGATCCCGGTAGCTGACCTCGGCTTGCGCCTCCGGCGCGCCATGCTGACTCTTGGGTGGATTGGGAAAGCGCCGCATCAGGTAGCTCGTCAGTTCGGGAAACTCTTCGAACTCGCGGCCGCGGCGGCGCTTCGACACGCCGCCAAAGCCCGACATGCGCTGCGGGACATAGGTCTGAAAGCCGATACGGCGCTGCTCGCCGTCATTGCCGATGTCGATGCCGGCTTCCATCTGCTGGCGGACGACATGGCGCACCGCTTTGTCCATTTCGCCGGCGAGCACTTTCGAATCGTGGGGCTGGCCTTCTTCCTGCGCCACCAAAAGCGCGCTCAGGGTCTCATTGCGCGGCAGGCTGCCGACATGGGTGGTGAGGATGCGATTGCGGCTAAGGATCATGACCTGCAATTCCGGCTTTGGCTGTGCGGCCCTGTCATAGCGCAATTTACCGTTCGTGGAAGGACCGTTGCGGGGCAATTTTCAGGCCGGCATAATGCGCCCCAATGGGCGGATCGCGGGCAACAAACGCCCTCCGCCTCCCGCATGGCGCGCCAGCCGCAGCGGGATTGGGAGGACACGCCGCAAATGACCATCGCTCAGTCGAGCCTTCGGCCAGGCGCGTCCGCGGACTCCATTCCGCGCGACTACAATTTCGCTGCCGACATTCTCAAACGAAATCTCGACCTCGGCCGCGCCGACAAGCTCGCCTACATCGATCAACATGGCGGCTACACTTACGGCCAGCTTGCCGAGCGCGTCGAGCGCTTCGGTCATGTGCTGCGTTCTCTCGGCATCCGCCGCGAGGAGCGCGTCCTCATCTGCCTCACCGACACGGTCGACTGGCCCACCGCCTTTCTCGGCGCCATCAAGGCCGGCATCATCGCCGTGCCGGTCAACACGCTCTTGACCGCGGACGATTACCGCTTCGTGCTCGCCGACTGCCGTGCCCGGCTGCTGGTGGTCTCGGAGGAGCTCTATCCCAAATTCGCGCAGGCCGCCGAGCTCTCAAGCATCATTGTCTCGGGGGAAAACGCGCACGGCCATCTGCGCTTTGACGACGTTTTGGCCGCCGCTCGGACCGAGCCCGCGACCGCGCAGACCACGCGCGACGACATGTGCTTCTGGCTTTACACGTCCGGCTCGACCGGGAAGCCCAAGGGTGCCGTGCACACGCACGCGGATCTCAGGCTCACTGACGAGCTCTATGCCGGGCCGGTCCTCGGCATTGCCGAAGACGACGTTTGCTATTCGGTGGCAAAACTGTTCTTCGCCTATGGACTCGGCAACGCGTTGACTTTCCCGATGTCGGCGGGGGCTACGACCGTGCTGCTGCCATCGCGCCCGACCCCGGAGGCGGTGGCCGACCTTCTGAAAAAACATCGTGTCACAATCTTCTATGCCGTGCCGACCTTCTATGCCACCTTTCTGGCAAGCGCTGCGGCGCCGCCGCGGGCGGAGCTGAAGTTGCGACGCTGCGTCTCGGCCGGCGAGGCGTTGCCGCCCGACGTGGGCCGGCGCTGGAGCGAACGCTACGGCACGGACATCTTGGACGGACTCGGCTCGACCGAGATGCTGCACATCTTTGTATCGAATCGTCCAGGCGACGTGAAATACGGCACCAGCGGCAAGCCGGTGCCGGGCTATGAGGTTCGCCTGGTTGATGACGAGGGCAACACGATTGCCAAGCCGGGCGAAATGGGTGAACTGCAAGTGCGCGGGCCCACCAGCGCCATCATGTATTGGAACAACCGCGAGCAGTCGCGCACGACTTTTCTGGGCGAATGGACCCGCTCGGGCGACAAATACGTCCGGGACGACAACGGCTATTTGGTCTACTGCGGCCGCCGCGATGACATGATGAAGGTCTCGGGCATGTACGTGTCGCCGTTCGAGGTCGAGGGCGCGCTGCAGAGCCATCCCGAGGTGCTTGAGGCCGCCGTCGTCGGGTGGCCCGACGACGACATGCTGATCAAGCCCAAGGCCTTCGTGGTGCTCAAATCGCCGGACAGAGCGGGTGACAGCTGTGCCCGCGCCTTGCAGGATCATTGCCGGCAAAAGCTCGCGCCTTACAAATATCCGCGCTGGATCGAGTTCCGCGCCGAGCTGCCGAAGACCGCCACCGGCAAGATCCAGCGTTTCAAGCTACGTGCCGAGGCGGCGGCGAATGTGGCGCCTTGAGGTGGCCCGGACGGGTCGCAGGCAAGCGGTGCGCTGCCGACCTGGGACCGTCACAAACTCGGAGCCGCCGATCTCCTCGATCACATCAGACGCTCGTAAACGCGGCACGCGCCCGGAAACGGCTTGCGTCAAGTTGCGTCAGGTATTACTTGGTCGGCGGTCGAACGGCACGCCGCGGTAGCTCAGCTGGTAGAGCAACGCATTCGTAATGCGTGGGTCGGGGGTTCGAATCCCTTCCGCGGCACCAGCAATTATCTTGAAATTACTGGATAATTCCGAAGAATTGCAAAGGCCCGTCCCTAGCCCGTGCCCGCCGTGTACCCATTTCAGGGCACCGCTTATCCACTGTCACGGAACGATCACGCGACGGCCCCCGAAAGCCGGCAGTGCCGGCGGAAAAGCACGGGGGGGGGGCAACTTCCGCCATTGCGCGGGGCGGCTCTTGATTGAGGGAGCAGCACCCGTGAAACAGGTCAGCAACACCTTCGGGCGATGCCTCGCGGCGATCCGCATGCACCGCAATTTGACCCAGGCGCAGCTCGGGGCACTGATCGGAGGCTCCAAATAGACGATCTGTTCGTGGCAGCACGGACACTGTGAGCTCCGCCTCGCCAACGCGGAGAGGTGCACGCACCTGCAGTGCTGCCGGATCCGCGATTTGCTAGCCCCGGCCGACCCGGCAGCGATCTCGCGGCAGCCCAGAATCAGCGAAAATGCGGCAAACTTCATCACAACAAGGTCAAGCTGCAGAAGCGATCTAACAAGGGGGAAAATACAACGATCGGGCCTTGTTGGAAATTAACCTGGTGTCCGAGAGATGCTAAATTCAAAGTGAACATCACGAAGGTCGCCAACTTGGACTCGCTCTTCGACGTGGGTGATGGCAAGATGGTCGAAACAAAACCTCCCCGGATCCGTTACGAGCATTGCCATGGCTCGCAAGAATGCATTCTACGCGCAGTCGGGGGGCGTCACCGCAGTGATCAACGCATCGGCTTGCGGAGTGTTGCAAACCGCACGCCAACACTCTGACAAGATCGGTAAGGTCTATGCCGGGCGCAACGGCATTATTGGCGCTCTGACGGAAGATCTGATCGATACCAGCATTGAATCCGACGCCGCGATCGCCGGGCTTAAACATACACCGGGTGCCGCATTCGGGTCATGTCGCTATAAGCTCGCATCGATCGAACAACACCGCACGCAATACGAACGGCTGATTGAAGTTTTTCAAGCTCATGACATTGGCTACTTTTTTTACAATGGGGGCGGGGACTCGCAGGACACCGCCTATAAGATAAGTCAGATCGGCGCTGCGCTGTCTTATCCGATCGTGTGCGTCGGGATTCCCAAGACTGTGGACAACGATTTGCCCATTACAGACTGTTCGCCGGGATTCGGTTCAGTGGCGAAGTACCTTGCGACCTGCATTCGCGAGGCCGCATTCGACCTGTCGTCGATGTGCCGCACCTCGACAAAGGTGTTCGTTCTGGAAGTGATGGGCCGTCATGCCGGCTGGATAACTGCTGCTTGCGCGCTAGCCGCTGAGCGGAAACTGGACGCTCCGCACGTTCTGCTGTTGCCCGAGCTTGCCTTTGATGAGAAGCGTTTTTTGAGCAAGGTGGAACAGGCTGTGCAGCAGTGCGACGCCTGCGTTATCGCCGTATCGGAAGGAATCAAGCGACCGGACGGGGAGTTTCTTTCCGCTTCCGGGGTGAAGGATGTCTTCGGCCATACGCAGCTCGGCGGGGTTGCGCCACTGATAGCCAACCTGATCGGCGCAAGGCTCGGCCATAAATGCCACTGGGCGGTGGCCGATTATCTCCAGCGGTCGGCACGCCACATCGCCTCGGGAACCGACGTCGAACAGGCCTACGCAGTCGGGCGGGCTTCTATAGAATTCGCAATCGCGGGAAGAAATGCGGTCATGCCGGCGATTCGGCGAATCAGCGATTTCCCATACCGCTGGGACATTATCGAGGCGCCACTCTCGGCGGTTGCCAACCAGGAGAAGCTCTTGCCTCCCGAGTTTATTAGTGCTGACGGCTTCGGGATCACCGAGGCAGCTCGCCGCTATTTGGCACCGCTCATCGTTGGCGAAGCTTTTCCGCCCTTCAAGGATGGTCTCCCAGATTATGTAAGGCTGCAGAACGTGACGACGCCGAAGAAACTAACGAGGCAGTTCGCCATATGAAGCCAAACCAACCGCCTTGATCGAACATAAGCTCGGCGACTGCTTGACTGACCAATGCCTCGTCCTGTCATAGGAGAAGCAGCTTGCTGCTCTGTCATCAGCGCGTGCGGCCGCCGTCCCATGGTTATCCAGCCGACGAGTGGAACGTAATCTAGAAGGCGCATGCATCGATCGGCCCGCCTCATTCTGGCGAATAAAGCTCCGCGGTGGGGGTAAACTCGGTGCAAAATGCCTCTGCGCGGAGATGGCATTCGTGTCGCATGCAAATGCCGTCGCTGGATGGCCCCGATCCATAAGCCGAACTTAAGCTGCTTAAGCCCGCAACTAAGCTTTCCAGGCGCGCCGGATCATTGCAAAAATGTGTGCAAGACCCGCACCGGGGAAGAACTTGTTCGACTTGGTCGCGCATAACGATTTTCCCAGTTATCGCCCCAGGCGCACACTCGACCGGGCACTCTCTGATCAACGGACCAAGTTTTGCCAGTGCGATGCGAATACGATCGCTGACAGGATGAAGCCGAGAACCACGTTGACGATCGCACCGGCGCTGAAGGCGATGAACGGCCTTTTCCCGGCAGTGGCCAACTCGCCGAACCGTGTCATCAGCCCGATGCTGAGAAAGCAGAAGATAAAAGCCCACGTGCGCAGGTCCCTGATCGGCCCAACCAGCGACGGCACCACCACCTTGTTGTACTCGGCGAGGCTGTAGCCGCTGGTAATCGCAGTGACCATTAATGAGGCGAGCAGAAAACCGATCACGAACTTGGGGAAGCGCCACCAGATTTCGCTCAGGTGCGGGCTGTTGTTGGGTTCGCCGCGATCCCATTGCGTGGTCGCAATGATTGCAAGCACGAAGGCCCAGATACCGATCCACACGTCACGACCCACCACCTTGATCAGCGTGTAGGCAAAGATCGCTTGGTCTTCGCTGCCGGTGACCGCACCATGACCGGCGAGACTGCCGTAGGTCTGCGCGGCGGCGATTCCTGCCGCATCGGCGAATTCCGATGTGCCGATCCAGGCGCCGCCAATCCCGGCCGGGAGCTGCAGGTGAGCTGCCACGAAGGGCAGGACGAATATCATGGCAATCGCCCAGATGATCACGACCGTGATCGCGACCGGCGCGTCTTCTTTTTTTGCACCGACCGCACCCGCAATCGCGATCGCTGCCGATACCCCGCATACGGCGCCACCGGCGCCAAGCGTCGCGGCCAGACGTCTATCGAGTCCGAGGCCGATCGCCACCCAATAGATCACGATGAACGTCACAATGGAGACGATCGAAGCCTGCAGAATGGCCGTAGGGCCGGCCCAGACGATCAGCGTAAAGGGCAGTGTCGCGCCGAGCAGCACGATGCCAGTCTTGATGTAAAACTCGACACGAAATCCAGCATCGAGCCAGCGCGGCAGACCGACGAAGTTCGATAGCACCAATCCAACAACGAGGGCCACCAGCGGCGGCTCGAGGTTATAACTGTTCGCCTTCTCCCATTGACCGATGGCAAAGATGACAACCGAGAGCAGATAGAGAACCACGAATGAAGGGATGAAGTCGCGCGCCTTGTGGCCGAGAACCGTCAAGGCGAGGGTGAAGATCCCCAGCCAAACCAGGAACTGCGCAATGTAGCGCTGGTAATTGCCGGCGAAATGCGAGCCGAGCTGCGACCAGTTTGACCATTTCGCCGGCGTCACCGCAATCCAGCGGATACTCGCGCCGTTGGCGAAGAAAACATACGCGATCGCGACAATCCCGAGACCAAGCCAGATCGCCCACCAATCCTCCTTCAACCAAAGTTCGCGCCAACGCAGGGGCGATTGGAGAACGCGCCCTTGCCGTACGTCAACATTTGCCATCAAAATCCCTCGCCTCGGAGCACTGAACGTCGGTTTGGATAGATAGAATACAACACTAGGGCGAGGCAATCATTTGTCAAAAAGGCAAAATAAATCTTCCCGGGCACGTAACCAGAGTGTTTTTTATCAGGGAGGGTTGCGTGGACAAGATTCGTGAGCCAAACGTCTGGGGTTGTCGTATCCAACGCCTAGCGACGCGGCGCGAGCCGCATAGGCGTCGATCGCCTTCGTGTAGAGCGTCGCGGCGCGCGCTCGCAATCGGCAATCGCCCCGGTTGTGGGGTTCGCACGATTTCGACCAGCCGCTCGCTCCAGCCGCGCCAGCGCGCAACCCACAATGAAATTCAATGTCGCCTTACCCGGCGCGGTCAGGTCATGAGGACTATGCCGTAGAGCAGAAGAAAGTGCCGGAACCTTTTTATCAGCCGATCGAACAGAAACAATCCGAGCCCGGCGGCGGCCAACACAGCCGGCACGCACCACAGATCAGTGGTTAAGGTTGCGCCGGGGAGAATGCCGAGGTTACAAAAATATATCAGGGTGGCAATCCGCATCAGCAGCTGCACAACGCCGCGCTGCTGCAGCTTTAAAGGGCCGCGAACAATGCACCGGCTGGCTGCAAGCGCGCCCGCAAAGGCCGTGGCGCCGGTGATGCCGCCCGCAAATCCGCCGATAATCTCCGCCAAGCGGCCGGCGCCCTTGTAGGTGAGATGCGGACGCAACAGCATGTAGATAGTGTAGCAGATCAAGAATAATCCAAAACCCACCGCGAAGGCGTGCGGGTTGAAGCTCTCCAGCAGCTTGGCGCCCGATAACATACCGGCGAAGCCGCGCCGCCACGTCGAAATACTGAAGAGCTGGTTCGCGATGCTGCAAGCCAGGAGAAGCGGCACAGCGTCGATCGGATGCAGCCAATGCAACAGCATGGCGCCGGCAATGGCGGAGAAGGCGAATCCGGCGATACCCGCGGCCAGCGAACCGGCAAAGATGGAAAGCACCGTAACGTAGAGCGTGATGTGGCCGCCTAACACCGAAGAAACAAACTGGCCTGAGATCGTCATGACACAGCCGGTGCGATTAGGCACTGATCCTGACACCCGGCGGAACGTATTCGGCGGAGAGCCGTGCGGCTGTGTCGTTCGTCACCGTCGAAACCAACCCGAATGCAAATGCGAGAACGACCAGGCGTGCGAGATCGATACCTGCCCTGCCGACATTGTCTTGAGACTGTGGGCTTCCTCAGGCTCGGGCGCAGCGCCCTGTCGCTGGCATAATCGGGAATGAGGCCCGGCCGAATTAAAATCGCCAAGAGCTGCATGCCAAGGCTCTTGTGAAAGGCAATGTAGCCGGCCTGCCGACGTGGTTTATCGCCTTGACCTGCTTGCGGCCGCGTTGTCGGCGAATTCAATGCCTCGGCTATAAAATCGAAGCACGCGCTGCAGCTTCGGTGCGATTGCCAGGACCACATCCAGCCGGCCGGACCGGCGACAAGAATCAAACAAGGAGCGAACACGCGCCGCCATTCACGAACCAAGACGAACTTCGCGCAATCAGCCAAATTGTCCAGTCTCGACGCAATCGTGCAGCATGCAGGCGCAAATCGTGCAGCATGCAGGCGTATATGCTATGGCTCGCTAATCGGCGTTCTAGACGCCCGGTGATCCGGGATCCTTTCTGGCATATGCTTGAGACCATCTGAGCCATAATCGCACCCAAGGAGATTTCGTCTTGTCCTTCATGTCCGGAAAGCGCGCCTTGCTCGAGCTGCTCAAGCAGGAGGGGGTCGAAGTTTTGTTCGGCAACCCGGGCACCACCGAATTGCCGCTGATGGACGCGCTCTCGGTCGACAACGAGCTGCGCTACGTGCTCGGGCTGCAGGAGGCCACTGTGATCGGTATGGCGGACGGCTATTCGCAGGCCTCTGGCCGGCTTGCGGTCGTCAACCTGCACGTCACGCCCGGGCTCGGCAACGCCATGGGCATGCTCTACGACGCGCAAAAGGCCGGCAGTCCAATCCTGGTCACCGCCGGACAGCACGACCAGGATTTCAATGCCACCGAGCCGATTCTCTGGGCCGACCTGCCGCCGATCGCGCGGCCGTTGGTCAAATGGTCCGCGGAGGTGCATCGTCTCGCCGATCTGCCGCGGCTGGTGCACCGCGCGGCCAAAACCGCGCTGGCGCCGCCGGGCGGGCCCGTGTTTTTAGCCTTGCCGGGCGACATTCTCAAAGCCGAAGGCGACCTCGACCTGCTCGGGCCGACGCGCGTGGCGCCGCGCCTGCGCGGCGATCCGGCCGCGGTCGCAGAAGCTGCTGCCATATTGGCGAAGGCGCAGCGGCCGCTCATTATGGCCGGCGATGCCGTGGCGCACGGCCGCGCTCATGCTGAGCTGATCGAACTGGCGGAACTGGTCGGCGCTCCGGTCTACAGCGAACTGGTTCCCTCGACCGCGTCCTTTCCAGCCTCGCATCCGCTGTTCCGCGGCGCCATGGCCCGCATGCAGGAGCCGATCAGAAAAATTCTCGAACACTATGACGTGCTGTTCTCGGTCGGCGGCGATCTGTTCACGCTATCGCTGCCCTCCGATGTCGAGCCAATGCCAAAAGAGCTGACGGTCATCCATCTCGACAACGATCCTTGGGAGCTGGGAAAGAATTATCCGCCGAAAACCGCGATTCTCGGCGATCCGAAAACCACGCTGCCCGAACTCACCGCGGCGGTGCGCCAGCAGATGACGAGCGGTGCCCGTGCGGCGGCGCGCGTGCGACTTGAGGCCGCGCAGAAAGCCACGCTCGCCGAACGCGAGTCGCTCAAGGCCAAGGCGCGCGCCATGGCCGAGCAAACGCCGGTGCAGCCGCTGTCGCTGCTCCACGCGATCGGTGAGACGCTGCCCAAGGATGCGGTCGTCGTCGACGAGACAGTATCCTCCGGTGGCGGCATCCGCTCGCTCATTCGCAGCGACGATCCGCAAAGTTTTTTCGGCCTGCGTGGCGGCGGCATCGGCTGGGGCCTGCCGGCTTCGCTTGGCGTCAAGCTCGCTCTGTCCGACCGCCCGGTGGTGGCGCTGGTCGGCGATGGCAGCGCCATGTACACCTGTCAGGCGCTGTGGACTGCAGCCCACGAGCGCATCGCCGTGGTGTTCGTAATTTTCAACAATACGTCCTACCGCATTCTCAAGCAGCGTCTGCATGCGCAGCGCGGGCTTGCCGCTCAGGTCGATCGTTTCGTCGGCATGGAGCTTGTGGACCCGCCGATCGATTACGTCGGATTGGCGCGCTCGCTCGGAATCGCCGCCGAGCGCGCCAAGTCCGTGCACGACGCCACGGATCTGATCGCCAAGGGACTGCAGAGCAACGCGCCGCTTTTGATCGACGTGCCGATCGACCGCAATTACAAGCCCGTGTGACGGCCTTTCATTGCAGCGCGCCGGCAACGGGGGCCAACCGCCGCGCGGAACTCTCAAGAAGTCACGACGGGCCTTTCGCTGCGCTCGGTCGGGAATGACGATTCATCCCGCCCAGGTCAGCGGCAGGTCGGCGAAGATTTTGTACTGCTGCGACTTCGGCTTCGCCTTGTCTTCCTCGTTGAGATACTCAACGGAGCTTTTGCCGAGATAAGAAACCGGCAGGATCATCACGCGAATAAAGCGCGTCGGCCGGTCGGCGGCCTGCGCAAAGACCGCGTCTGGCCCGCTCTCGTACCAGGCGCCGCCCGGACCGTACGAGGTCGAGCGTCCGTGCGTATCGATACGGATGCCTCCTTCGTACAGACAGCGGATGCCCGGTCCCTGATGGCGATGCCGATAGGCACAGCCGCCCGGCGGGAAGCCAACACTGTCGCCGCGCAGAAGCAGCCGGCCCCGCGGAATCGTCTTAAGCTCCGCGGCGAGCTTTTGGCGCGAAGCCACGTCGTTGCCGACAAGCGCATCCGCGGGGTGGCCATCGGCCGCCAGTTCCCAGCGCCAAAGCGTGGCGCCGCTCACGCCGGGCTTGAGCCCGACCGTGTCCTCGCCGCTCCACGCCTCGCCATCCTTGAGTGCGTGCTCGCGGATAGTCACCTCGCCGTGGGCGACGAAAATCATGCGCGGCAGCGGTGGCAGTTTGATCTCCCGGCTGTCGTTTGCCAGAACGTCCTCGAAAAGGTGAAGGTTCGGGTGCATAGAGGCCCTTCCCTATCGTCTCATCCGCCCAGGCGGAGGATCCAGTAATCGCCGCCGGCAGAGATTACACGACGTCAGCGACAAGCGCAGGCTCAACCGGGGGCGTGACAATCCGAAAGCGGCATTTACATGCCTGCGTAAGCGTTGCTAAATCGCTTCCCGCTTGAGCGTGTTGGTAAACGCGCTCTTGGGAGGCCGCCAATGCCAGCGATCGACACCGAGCGCTTCCGGCTGCGCAATTTCGTGCAAAGACTCCTCGACGAGGGCGAGTGCGAGGTGCACGACAAGCCGATCGACATGGTCGACCTTGCCGCCGTGCTCGACGGCAATCCACGTGCAGTTCTGTTCACGGCTGCCGGCCCGGAAAAGGCCGAACTTGTCGGCAACGTGATGGGTTCGCGCCAGCGCCTGGCGCACGCGCTCGATACCGACGAGCGCGGTCTGTTGGCGAAGCTCAACGGGCGCCTGTGCCGTCTGCAGCCGCACGTCAAAGTGTCCTCCCAGCAAGCGCCGGTGCAAAAGGTCGTGCGCAAGGGGGACGAAGCCGATCTCACGACGCTGCCGGTGCACCTGCAGCACGGCGCCGACGGCGCCCCATATATCTCGGCCGGCATCGACTATGCGCTATTTCGCGGTACCGGCTTCAGCAATGTCGGCTGCCGCCGCATCATGCTGCGCGGCAAGCGACAGGCCGGCGTCGATCTGATCGCCCCGAGCGACATGCGCGCCATCTATTTGGAGGCCGCAGCCCGCAACGAGCCGGTGCCGGTTGCCTATACGGTCGGTTCGCATCCCGCCGATTATCTGGCGGCGATGGCGGCGCTGCCTTGCGTCGATGAACTGAGCGTGGTTGGCGCCGTACGCGGCGAGCCGGTACCGGTGGTCAAATGCGTGACCAACGACGTTTACGTCCCGGCCGACGCCGAATACGTCATCGAGGGCTTTCTCGATCCAGCCGGCTATGTGGAACCGGAAGGTCCCTACGGCGAATATGTTGGCTATTACGGCGTGGTAAAGCGCAATCCGGTTCTTCACGTTACCGCCATCACCCACCGCGAGGATGCGCTGTTTCAGACGCTCACGATCGGCGGCCGCACGCTGGTGCATACCGACACGACTCAGCTTTCCAGTATGAAGACCGAGGCGGCGGCCTGGTCGGCTTTGCTCGCTTCGGTGCGCGAGCCGCTCGCGGTCTACGCCACGCCATCGAGCGGCGGCATGTATCATGTGCGCGTTTCGCTGCGCCAGCGGCTGCCCGGCGACGCGCGCAATGCCATTGCGGCGGTGTTCGGCTCGCATGCCGAGGCCAAGCATGTCTTCGTGTTCGATCCGGATGTCGACGTGTTCTCAGACGCGGAAACCGACTGGGCATTGGCCACGCGCTTTCAGGCCGACCGAGATCTTGTTGCCGGATCGGGCTTTCGCGTGGTGCCGCTCGACCCCTCGCTCGGCGGCGCGCGGACCGGTGCCAAGCTCGGCTTCGACTGCACCGTCCCATTCGGCAAGACCAATGCGTTCGAGTTTTCCGTGCCGGCACCGCCGGCGGTGAAAAAGGGCGCGTCGCATCGCTCGGTCGCGGACGCGCTCGCCGCGGCTCCTGCGAGCTTTCTCGACCTAATGGCGGCGCTCGGCAGCAAAGACGGCCGCGAGATCGTGCGCGAGCTCGATGCTCTATACGCCGCGCAGCGGCTCGGCCGGCTCGACGATGGGCGGTACGTGCTGAAACGAACGGAGCGCGCGAGCGATGCCGATAGCCCAGTGTCACGGTCCGCCAAAGCGGACCATCCGGTAATTGCGAAGTGATAGTGATCGAACCTGTGGTTCGCATGCGCTTGCCGGATGCCGCTACCGTGCGGGCGTGACAAAGAAAAGGACAACGAGGGGGAATTGAAGTGCAACGAACGACGCCGCCATTCCGTGCCGATCATGTCGGCAGCCTGTTGCGCACCGCTCCGCTCAAAGCGGCGCGCGTCAAGCGCGCGCAGGGACTCATCAGCGCCGCCGGGTTAAAAGAGGTCGAAGATCGTGAAATCGAAAAGCTTCTCGCCAAGCAGGAAGCGGTCGGCTTGAAACTCGCCACCGACGGCGAATTCCGCCGCACCTGGTGGCATTTCGATTTCTTTCGGGGGCTTGACGGCATCACCCCCTATACGAGCGAAGGCGGCATTCAGTTTCACGGCGTGCAGACCAAGGCGGAGGGCGTCAAGATCACCGCCAGGATCGGCTTTTCCTCCCATCCGATGCTTGAGCATTTCAAGTTCCTCAAAAGCCATGCGCGCGTGACGCCGAAAATGACCATCCCGGCGCCCTCGACCTTACATTTCCGCCAGGGCCGCGCCGCGATTAGCAAGGATGTCTATCCGACGCTCGGGCCGTTCTTCGACGATCTCGCTGCGGCCTATCGCGCCGCCATCCTCGCTTTCTATGAGGCCGGCTGCCGCTATCTGCAGCTCGACGATACCGCCTGGTCGATGCTGTGCGACCCGAACGAGCGTGCGCAGTCGAAGGCGCGCGGCGACGATCCCGATGCGCTGCCGCAGATCTATGCGCGGCTCACCAACGCCGCGCTCGATGGCAAGCCGGCCGACCTGACCGTCACTATGCATTCCTGCCGCGGCAATTTCCGCTCCACCTTCATCGCCTCCGGCGGCTACGAGTTCGTCGCCGAACAGCTGCTCGGCCATACCAGATTTGACGGCTACTTCCTCGAATACGATACCGAGCGCGCCGGCGGCTTCGAGCCGCTGAGGTTCTTTCCCAAGGGCAACAAGCAGCTCGTTCTCGGCCTGGTCACCTCGAAGAGCGGAAAGCTCGAACACAAGGACGACATCAAGCGGCGCGTCGAGGAGGCGGCCAAATATGTCGCGCTCGATCAGCTTTGCCTCTCGCCGCAATGCGGCTTCGCCTCGACCGAGGAGGGCAACGTGCTGGCCGAGGAGGAGCAATGGGCGAAGCTGCAGATGATCGTGGAGATCGCCGAGGAGGTTTGGGGAAGTTAGCCGTTGGCGTCATCATTGGCGAAAGCTGACGGCCGAAGGAACGACCCTTATTGTCATCCGCGCTGGTTACTGGATGGCCCGCCCGCGCGGGCCCGACTTGCGAGGGTACGGGAGTGACTGCATGCAGCGATCAAAGCCGCCCTTCCGCGCCGACCACGTCGGCAGCCTGTTGCGCACCGCCTCGCTCAAGCAGGCGCGCGAGAAACGCGAGCGCGGCGAGATCAGCGCGCAAGCGCTCGCCGAGATCGAGGACCGCGAAATTGAGGACGTGATCCGCAAGCAGGAAGCGGTCGGGCTGCGTTCAATCACCGACGGCGAGTACCGCCGCGTCTCCTGGAATTATGATTTTCTCGAACGGCTCGACAATGTCGAGTTGTATGTTGGCGAGCGCAAGATCAAATTTGCCGCCGGCGGCCCGCAGCCGCGGCCGATCCTTTTGCGCGTGATCGGCAAGCTCGGCGGCTACCGGCCGCATCCGATGGTCGAGCATTTCAAGTTTCTCAAGGCGCATACGCGGCAGACTGCGAAGCTGACCATCCCGTCGCCCTCGTCTCTCCATTTCCGCTACGGTCGCGATGCGGTGCCGGAATCGATCTACCCCGCGATGGACGATTTCTACCGCGATCTCGGCCTGTCCTACCGCAAGGTGGTGGGCGCTCTCGCCGAAGCCGGCTGCCGTTACCTGCAGCTCGATGAGGTCAATCTCGCTTATCTGTGCGATCCGTCGCTGCGCAAGCTCATCGCCGACCGCGGCGAAGACCCGGCCGCCCTGCCCGGCATCTATGCCCGCATGATCAACGCGGCGATCGCCGACGTCCCGGCTGACATGACGATCACCATGCATCTGTGCCGCGGCAATTTCCGCTCGAGCTTCGTCGCCTCCGGCGGCTACGAGCCGGTGGCGGAATTGCTGTTTAACACCATCAACGTGGGCGGCTATTTCATGGAATACGACAGCGAACGCGCCGGCGGCTTCGAGCCGCTGCGTTTCATGCCGAAGAACAAAACCGTCGTGCTCGGATTGGTCACCACCAAGACCGGCGCGCTGGAGAAGACGGATGAAATCAAGCGCCGGATCGAACAGGCGGCCAAATTCGCCGATCTCCAGACGCTCTGCCTCTCGCCGCAATGCGGCTTTGCCTCGACCGACGAAGGAAACGTATTGGCCGAGGACGAGCAGTGGGCGAAATTGCGGATGATCGTGGACATAGCCGAGGAGGTGTGGGGAAGCTGACTGAAAACCGCCATCGTCCGCGGAAGCCGCCCCGCCTGCTATCAGAACTTGGAGCAAGGCCATGCAACGCACCAAACCGCCGTTCCGTGCCGATCATGTCGGCAGCCTGTTGCGCCCGGCAGCGCTGAAACAGGCGCGCGAGCGTCGCGCCAGCGGCGAGATCGGCGCCGAGGCGCTCAAGGCTCTCGAAGACCACGCGATCGAGGACGCCATCAAGAAACAGGAGGAGGTCGGGCTTGAGGCGGTGACCGACGGTGAATTTCGCCGCTCCTGGTGGCATCTCGATTTTCTGTGGGGGCTCGACGGGGTCGAACGCCACGTGATGGATACCGGCATCGCCTTCGCCGCGGTAACTACGCGTAACGAGGGTGTTCGCGTCACCGGCAAACTGGGCTTCTCGGGCCATCCGATGATCGAGCATTTCAAGTTCGTCAAGGAGCACACCAAGCGCACGCCGAAGATGACCATTCCGGCGCCGTCGGCGCTCTATGGACGGCCGATCCGGACGCCGATCGACAAAACGATCTATCCGAGCCTCGACAAGTTGTTCGACGACCTCGGCCAGGCCTACAAGAAGGCGGTCCGCGCCTTTGCCGATGCCGGCTGCCGCTACCTGCAGCTTGATGAAGTGTTCATCGCCATGCTGTGCGATCCGCATTATCGGGCGCAGATGAAGGATCGCGGCGACGACCCGGATGCCCTCGGCCCGCTCTACGGCGAGCTGATCAATACCGCGATTTCCGGCATCCCGTCGGACATGACAGTGACGATGCATTTGTGCCGCGGCAACTACCAGTCGACTTTCATGGGCAGCGGCGGCTACGAAGCCGAGCAGGAAGTCCTGTTCGACAAGATCAAGGTACACGGCTACTTTATGGAATACGATACCGCGCGCGCCGGCGGCTTCGAGCCGCTGCGCCGGCTGCCGAAGGGACGCGTGGTCGTGCTCGGCCTGGTCACCAGCAAAACCGGCACACTGGAATCGAAGGACGCCATAAAGCGCCGCATCGAGGAAGCCGCCAGGTTTACCGATCTCGATCAGCTCTGCCTGTCGCCGCAATGCGGTTTCGCCTCGACCGAAGAAGGCAATATTCTGACCGAGGAGCAGCAATGGGCGAAGCTCAAGATGATCGGCGAAGTGGCGCGCGAGGTTTGGGGCAATTAGCACGCCATGGCCGTCACGGCCGGGCTTGTCCAGGCCGGCCGCGCCTTTAATGTGCGACGGCAAGACCTGCATAGCCCGGCACGGTTATCTAAGGCCGGACCGCTTTGGCCGGGCATGATGATTGATATTTAAAGAGATCTACTTTCATGCCCAACACCGTTTCCGGCAAGGTCGCCATCATCACCGGCGCGGGCCGTGGTATCGGCCGCGCCATTGCGCTGCTCATGGCGCAGGAGGGCGCGCGCGTCGTGGTTTGCGACATCGGCGCCAGCCTCGACGGGCCGGGCACCGATGTCGGACCGGCGCAGGCGGTCGTGGCCGAGATCAAAAAGTCCGGCGGCGAGGCGATCGCCTCGACGCTGTCGATCAGCGAACCCGGCAACGGCGACAAGATCGTGCAAGCGGCGCTCGAGGCCTTCGGCGGCGTTGACATTCTGGTCAATAATGCCGGCATCCTGCGCGACCGCATCTTTCATCGCATGAGCTGGTCCGATTGGGCGGACGTAATTGCGGTGCATCTGCACGGCAGCTTCAACATGAGCCGTGCCTGCGCGGCGCATTTCCGCGAGCGAAATTGCGGCAGCTTCGTGCACATGACCTCGACCTCGGGGCTAATCGGCAATTTCGGCCAGGCCAACTACATGGCGGCGAAGATGGGCATCGTCGGCTTGTCGCGCGGCATCGCGCTCGACATGGCGCGGTTCGACGTCCGCTCAAATTGCATCGCGCCGTTCGCCTTTACGCGCATGATCGATTCAATCCCGGCCGAGACCGAGGAGGAAAGAACGCGTGTCGGGCGGCTGCGGGAAATGACGCCGGAAAAGATCGCACCGCTTGCGGTTTATCTCGCTTCCGACCGCGCCGCTGGCATTTCCGGTCAGATTTTTTCGGTGCGCAACAACGAGATCTATCTGTTCAACCAGAACCGGCCGATCCGCACGCTGCACCGCTCCGACGGCTGGACGCCGGAGAAGATCGACGCGCAGCTCAAGCGCGCGTTTGCGTCCGCGTTGACCCCGCTGGAACGTTCGGGCGACGTGTTTTCGTGGGACCCGATTTAGCATTTGTCACGCCCGGTGGAGGCGGGCGTCATCGATGCGCAAAGCTTAGCTGCGCACGAATGGGGGCTTGCGCCTGCGCGGACGATGACAGCGAGGGGATACGCAAATGGCGATTGTCTACGACAAGCTGATGGCGCTGCAGATCCCGGCCCGGGAACAAAGCTACGGGCCGAAAGATTGCATCCTGTACGCGCTGGGCGTCGGCCTCGGCCAGGATCCGATGGACGCGAACCAGCTCAGCTTCGTTTATGAAAAGAACCTGAAAGCGCTGCCCACCATGGGAGCGGTGCTCGGACATCCCGGCTTCTGGATGCGCGAACTTAACACCGGCATCGACTGGGTGCGCATCGTCAACGGCGAGCAGGGCGTGCGGCTGCACCAGCCGCTAAAGATCGAGAACACGGTCGTCGGGCGCCAGCACATTGTCGAGGTGATCGACAAGGGCGCCGGCAAGGGCGCCCTTGTGCTCACCGAGCGCAAGGTCATCGACAAGGCGACCGGCGAACCGATCGCGACCGTAACGCAGACCACGTTTTGCCGCGCCGATGGCGGCTTCGGCGGTCCGCGGCGGCCGGCGCCGGAGCCGCATCCGATTCCAGCGCGGGCGCCCGATCTGGTCTGCGACCTCGCTACGCGGCCCGAAACGGCGCTGATTTATCGTCTTTCCGGCGACCGCAACCCGCTGCATGCCGATCCGGGCGTGGCGAAAGAGGCCGGATTCCCCCGCCCGATCATGCACGGGCTTGGTAATTTCGGCTTTGCCGGCCACGCGGTGCTCAAAACCATGTGCGGCTACGATCCGCAAAAGATGGTTTCCTTCGCCTGCCGCTTTTCGGCTCCGGTTTTTCCGGGCGAGACCTTGCGCACCGAGATCTGGCGCGATGGGGATGTGGTGAGCTTCCGCACCCGGGTCGTCGAGCGCGACGTCATGGCCGTCAATAACGGCCGCGCCGAGGTGAGATCGTGAACGAGAGCGCCGAGCTGGCGCCGATCCGGGAAGCGGTGCGCGCGCTGTGTGCCGATTTTCCCGGCGAATACTGGCGCAGGCTCGATCGTGAGCGCGTCTACCCGCAAGAATTCGTCGCCGCTCTGACCAAAGCCGGTTATCTGGCCGCGCTGATCCCGGAACAATATGGCGGCAGCGGCCTTCCGCTCAGCGCCGCTGCCGTGATCCTGGAGGAGATTCATGCCTCCGGCTGCAATGGCGCTGCCTGTCACGCGCAGATGTATACGATGGGCACCTTGCTGCGTCACGGCAGTGCCGAACAGAAGTCGCGCTATCTTCCCGATATCGCGCGCGGCCGGCTGCGGCTGCAGGCCTTTGGCGTTACCGAGCCGAGCTCCGGCACCGACACGCTGAGCCTGCGCACCACGGCGGTGCGCAAGGGCGATCATTACGTCGTCAACGGCCAGAAAATCTGGACATCGCGCGCCGAGCATTCGGATCTGCTGCTGCTGCTCGCGCGTACAACGCCGCGCGAGCAGGCGCGATCGCGCAGCGCCGGACTGTCGGTTTTTCTCGTCGACATGCGCGAGGCCAAAGGCCGCGGACTCACCTTGCGGCCGATCCGCACCATGATGAATCACGCCACAACGGAAGTGTTCTTCGAGGACATGCGCGTGCCGGCGGAAAATCTGATCGGCAATGAGGGCGAGGGCTTTCGCTACATCCTGTCCGGCATGAACGCCGAACGCATCCTAATCGCTGCGGAATGCATCGGCGACGCCAAATGGTTCATCGATAAGGCGGTGGCCTATGCGGGCGAGCGCGTCGTGTTCGGCCGGCCTATCGGCCAGAATCAGGGCGTGCAGTTTCCCATTGCCGGCTGCTATATGGCCATGCGCGCCGCCGAATTGATGGTGCGCGAGGCTGCCGCCCGCTACGAGGCCGGCGCGGAATGCGGCGCCGAGGCCAATATGGCCAAACAGCTCGCCGCCGAGGTGTCCTTTGCTGCGGCCGACATGTGCGTGCAGACCCATGGCGGCTTCGGCTTCGCCGAGGAATTCGACATCGAACGCAAATTCCGCGAAACCAGGCTCTACACCGTGGCGCCGATTTCGACCAACCTGGTCCTGTCCTATATCGCCGAGCACGTTCTCGGCTTGCCGCGGTCCTATTGAGAATATCGGCAAAAACAAATTGCTATTGCCGGAGTCGACCCGGCAATCCATAAGCAGGATGCCGCTGCATGGATGCCCGGGTAACGTGATGACTCTTCCCCTTTCTGGCCTGCTCGTTGTCGCTCTCGAACAAGCGGTGGCCGCGCCGATGTGCACTTGCCGGCTCGCTGATGCCGGCGCACGCGTCATCAAAATCGAGCGGCCGGAGGGCGATTTCGCGCGCGGCTACGATGATTTCGTGCATGGCGAGTGCAGCTATTTCGTGTGGCTCAATCGCGGCAAGGAGTTAGTCGTGCTCGATCTCGCCAGAGCCGAGGACAAGATGCTTCTTGCCGCCATGATCGCGCGCGCCGATGTGTTCGTGCAGAATCTAAAACCCGGAGCGGCGGCGAAATTGGGGTTTTCCGTCCCAGAGCTGCGGCAAAAGCATCCGTGGCTCATCTCTTGCTCGATTTCCGGCTATGGCGAGAGCGGACCGCTTGCGCAGCGCAAGGCCTACGACATGCTGATCCAGGCTGAATCGGGCCTTGCCTCCATCACCGGCACGACCGGGCCGTCGCGGGTCGGCGTGTCGGTTTGCGACATCGCCGCCGGGATGAATGCCTATGAGGCGATTCTGGAAGCGCTGATCGCGCGCCAGCGCAGCGGTGAGGGCGCCGCGCTGTCGATCGCAATGTTCGATGCCATGGCCGAGTGGATGGCAGTGCCGCTCTTGCAACAGGAAGCTGGCGTCCGGCCGCGGCGCGTGGGACTCGCCCATACCTCGATCGCGCCCTACGGCGCGTTCCGCACCCGCGACGGCGTCGACATTGTCATTTCCATTCAGAGCGACCGCGAATGGCGAATATTGGCGGAAAAAGTGTTGGCCGATGCGGCGCTTGCGGCTGACCCGGCTTTCGCGACCAATGTTGAAAGGGTGAAGCGACGGGCCGAAACTGACCACAGGGTGGCGACGATCTTTGCCGGACTGGATGCCGATCCGTTGGAGCAAAAACTCGCCGCCGCGCTCATCGCATTTTCGCGTGTCAACACTCCGGCAGATCTTGCGCGCCATCCGCATCTGCGCCGGATCACCGTCGGCACGCCGAGCGGGCCGGTTTCCTATCCGGCGCCGGCCGAGCGGCACGGCTGCGCAGTCAGGCGGTACGGGCCAGTGCCGGCGCTGGGGGAGTATACCGAGAAAGTGCGCGCCGAATTCACGGCGCCTAAAATGAGCGCAAACTGACGCGGAGGAAATCGATGGACATCGGCTTTATCGGTCTCGGCAATATGGGCGCGCACATGGCGCGGCGGCTGCTTAAGGCCGGGCATAAGGTTTTTGTCTACGACATCCGGCAAGAAGCGATCCGCAATATCGCTGCGCACGGCGCGGTGGCGGCGCGCTCGCCCAAGGAAGTCGCCGACGTCGCCGAAACCGTGATGGCGAGCCTGCCCACGCCGGAGGTCGTGCTCAAAGTCGCGACCGGCGCCGACGGCATCATCGAGGGCCGGCGCGTGCGGCGCTTCGTCGACCTCTCCACCACCGGGTCGGTTGTGGCGCGGCGCATCTTCAATCTGCTCGAGGAAAAAAACATCGTGCAGATCGACGCGCCGGTCAGCGGCGGCGTGCGCGGCGCGGAGAGAGGCACGGTCGCGGTCATGGCGTCCGGCCCGCGCGCCGACGTCGCCGCGGTTGAGCCGGCGCTCAAAGTGATCGGGAAATTTTTCTTCATCGGCGAGCGGCCTGGGGCCGGACAGACCATGAAGCTCTGCAACAACGTACTATCCGCCGCCGCCATGGTGGCGACCTCGGAATCGATCGTCACCGGCGTGAAGGCTGGCCTCGATCCGCGGATCATGATCGAGGTGATCAACGCGAGTTCCGGGCGAAGCACCGCGAGCGAACAAAAATTTCCCGACGTCGTCATCCCCCGTAAGTTCAATCTCGGGTTCACCGCCGGGTTGATGCTCAAGGACGTGAATCTGTTTCTTTCCGAAGCCGAAGCGCTCGGCGTGCCGGTTGAGACCAGCGAAGCGGTCGCCGCGCTGCTCAAGCTCACCTGCGACGAGCTTGGCGCGGACAAGGACATCACCACCGTGGTGCAGCCGATCGAGAAACGGGCCGGCGTGGAGGTGCGCGCGCTCACCCCTGGCCTCGAGACCTAATGTTCGTCATGTTCGTCGCCATCCTAAAAGGATGTCGTTACCGTCCTAAAAGGAGAATTCCTTCGCCAAACCTGTTATGACCGCGCCCCGACTTGACGCCTTTCGCCGCATCGTCGTGAAGGTTGGCTCCTCGCTTCTGGTCGACGCGCAGGCCGGCGGGCTCAAGGAACGCTGGCTCGCCTCGCTGGCTGCCGATCTCGCCGCACTCCATCGCGAGCAGCGCGATATCCTGGTGGTCTCCTCCGGCGCCATCGCGCTCGGCCGCACTGTGCTCAAGTTGCCGCCTGGGCCGCTGCGCCTCGAGGACAGCCAGGCCGCGGCCGCGGTTGGCCAAATTGCGCTCGCCCACACCTGGAATGAGGCGCTGTCGCGCCATGGCCTCACGGCCGGCCAGGTGCTGGTCACGCTCTGGGATACGGAAGAGAGGCGGCGCTATCTCAACGCGCGCTCGACAATCGAAAAACTTCTCGAATGGCGGGCCGTACCGGTGATCAATGAGAATGACACAGTGGCGACTACCGAAATCCGATACGGCGACAACGATCGTTTGGCGGCGCGCGTGGCCACCATGACGAGCGCCGACGTTGTGGTGCTGCTCTCGGATGTGGATGGTCTCTATGACGCCCCGCCCGGGACGACTGCATCGGCTGAGCTCGTTCCACGCGTAAAGCGGATTACGCCGGACATCGAGGCAATGGCCGGCACGGCCGGTTCGGGACTCTCGCGCGGCGGCATGTTGACCAAAATCGAAGCCGCCAAGATCGCTACCGGCGCCGGCACGCACCTGATCATTGCCTCCGGCCGCCGCGAGCATCCGCTGCAGGCCATCGCTAACGGCGCCCGCTGCACCTGGTTCGTCGCCGCCGGGAACCCGGTCACGGCGCGCAAAAAGTGGATCGTCGGTTCGCTGGAGCCCAAGGGGACGCTGACCATAGATGCCGGAGCTGTCGCGGCGTTGCGCCAGGGCAAAAGCCTGCTGCCCGCTGGCGTGGTGCGGGTCGAGGGCGGGTTCGCCCGGGGAGACGCCGTGATCATCCGCGACCCGGGCGGAACGGAAATTGGCCGGGGCCTGTGCGCCTATGACGCAGAGGACGCGCAGAAGATCAAGGGCCGCTCATCGACTGCAATCGCCGCGATTCTTGGCTTCAGCGGCCGCGCCGAGATGGTCCATCGCGACGACCTGGTCGTGGGCCCGCAATAGCGGGGACGCGGCTCATCTTGTCGGCCCTTGGTGGGCTGGGCTCTTCGCCGCCCAGGGCGGCCGGACGATTCCCCTTAAAAAAGAGCTGTTGCGCCCCAGACAAAGAAGAACCCCGGCCACTAACGCGGCCGGGGTTCGACGCCGGGTGATTGAGGGTGAGGGGCTGGGGGGCTTCGCCCGGCGCCTGACCAACAACGTCGCTCCTGGCGGGACGTTCCGGAGCTGACCGCAAATTTTTTAACTGCTGCCAAAAAAATTTTTGCGGTACCGCAGCGGGCGGTTCCGGCGGGCTCCAACCGGCCTGCGGGAGTTCCTCGGCATCCCCAGCCGGTCCCGGCGTAGCGCGCGATAAGACCTTTCGGCTTGACTGTTCCGCGAACCCCGCCGCAAAGCTGCCGATCCCGTGGATCTTGTGGACGATTTCCCTCGAACGCACGCCTCGCCGGGGGCTTCCAAACATGCTAGGAGACCGGACAATGGCTGCCGGATCAAGGCGATGAACGCTCCGCTTAAGTCAGTCGAAAGCGCCGATGACCTTGCAGTGACGATGTCCGCAATCGGCCGCGACGCGCGCGCGGCCGCCCGGGTGCTCGCGCTCAGCTCCGCCGCGCAGAGGAACCGGGCGCTGGCCGCAATGGCCGCAGCCATTCGCGCCTCGCGCGAGGCGATTCTTGCCGCCAATGCAGCGGACGTCGCGGAGGCCAAGTCGGCCGGAGCAAGCCCGGCTTTTCTCGACCGGCTGGCGCTCGAGGTGCGTGCGATCGAGGCGATGGCGGCCGGGATCCAAGTGGTCCGCAAGCTCAAGGACCCGGTCGGCCGCCTCATGGCAGCATGGCGGCGGCCGAATGGGATGCGGATCGAGCGCGTGCGCGTGCCGTTGGGCGTAGTCGGGGTCATCTACGAGAGCCGCCCCAATGTTACCGCGGATGCGGGCGCGTTGTGTCTGAAGGCCGGCAACGCCGTGATTTTGCGCGGCGGCTCGGAAAGCTTCCGCTCGAGCCGCGCAATCCACACCGCGCTGCTCGCCGGACTGTCCGAAGCCGGCCTGCCGGGCGGCGCCATAGCGCTGGTTCCCACTCGTGCCCGGGAGGCGGTCGGCATGATGCTGGCGGGCCTCGAGGGCACCATCGATGTCATCGTTCCGCGCGGGGGCAAAGGCCTGGTCGGCCGGGTGCAGAGCGAGGCCCGGGTTCCGGTCTTCGCCCACCTTGAAGGCGTTTGCCACGTCTATGTCGATGGCAAGGCCAAACTTGCCATGGCCAAGACCATCGTGCTCAACGCCAAAATGCGCCGAACCGGGATATGCGGCGCCGCGGAGACCCTGCTGGTCGACCGCGCGGGCGCGCCAAAGTTGCTCAAACCGCTGATCGAAATGCTCATCGAGGCCGGCTGTGAAGTCCGCGGCGATGCCGCAGTGCAGGCGATCGATTCCCGGGTCAAGCCAGCGTCTGACGCCGATTGGGGCAGCGAATATCTGGACGCCATCATCACTGCCGGTGTGGTCGACGGGGTCGACGCAGCAATTGCCCATATCGAGCGTCACGGCTCGCATCATACCGATGCGATCGTGACCGAGGACAAACAGGCCGCGGAAAAATTCCTGCGCGAAGTGGATTCGGCGATCGTGCTGCACAACGCCTCGACACAATTCGCCGATGGCGGCGAGTTCGGGTTCGGCACCGAGATTGGGATCGCCACTGGGCGCCTGCATGCACGCGGCCCAGTCGGTGTCGAGCAATTGACCAGTTTTAAATATCGCATACGCGGCAACGGGCAGACGCGGTCGTGAGATACGCAGTACCGGATTCGCCGCAACTGAGGCGAGTCGAATTCGGCCGGCGGATGCGGGAAGGAGGGGGCGCTGCTGACAGCGACACGTTGCGACTCCGCTGCCGCGCGTCCGGCGGCCGCGCGAGCCATCGTTTCGTTGCCGCCCCAGGCCCGCGGCATGCGCATCGGTTTGTTCGGCGGCACCTTCGACCCGCCCCATGCAGCGCATCGCACCGCGAGCCTCTTGGCGATGCACCGGCTCGCCCTGAACCGGGTCTGGTGGTTGGTCACTCCCGGCAACCCGCTCAAAGACACGCGCGGGTTGGCGCCGCTTGCCGACCGGGTTGCCGCGGCGAAAGCGCTCGCCCGCCACCCGCGCATCGATGTGACCGACCTCGAAGCCGAACTCGCCACGCCTTACACATACGAGACGATTTCTTACCTGGTGCGACGGTGTGCCGGCGTGCATTTTGTCTGGATCATGGGAGCCGACAATCTGCGCAGCTTTCATCGCTGGCAGAGATGGCGCGAGATTGCCGCACTTGTGCCCATCGCGATCGTCGATCAACTCGGACCAAGTCTCTACGCCACGGCGAGTACGGCCAGCCAGGCTTTCGCGCGCGCCCGCATCCGCGAAACCGCCGGGACCGGTTTGCCGCTGCGAAAACCCCCGGCCTGGATCTATCTGCACGGCCTCAAATCGCCGCTCTCTTCGACAGCTTTGCGCGCCGCCCGGGCGAGCCGAGCTCAGTCCGCGCAACGCGGTTGAAAGTGTTAAGCCAGCATGCCTATCTTAGTCTTGGGCCCGGATTCGCTATCGGGCCCTGAGCAAGGAGCGAAAGGAACAGGACCCCTGTCCAGACCTGCCATCTCTCGGGCCAACCGTCGCGTGCCCGAACCGGTCTCCGCAATGCGTCTTGACGCTGAGGAGATCCTCGAACTGGTCCTTGCCTGCCTCAACGACATGAAGGCCGAGGACACTCTCACCATCGACCTGCGAGACAAATCGACAATCGGCGACTACATGGTCATGTCGTCCGGCCGATCGCAGCGCCATGTCGGATCGGTCGCCGACAGGCTTGTCGAGGACCTGCATAAAGCAGGTGTGGCCGCCCGCGTCGAAGGCGTGCCGCATTGCGACTGGGTGTTGATCGACGCTGGCGACGTGATCGTCCACGTCTTCCGGCCTGAAGTGCGCGCTTTCTACAATCTCGAAAGGATGTGGATGGGCGCGCGGGCGGCACGACACGCCAGCTAAGCCGCTCGGCGAAGTCTCTTCCATAGATGGCCGAGTTCAGGGGCGCTTGCCCGGAACTCGACGCGCGGTTTTTTTCATCTGATCGGACCAAAGCCGCCGGGACGGCGCCGAGGTCGTCAAGGCGGCGGCAAGGCGGCAGTAGGTTGCGCATGCGCATCGTGGTGATCGCTGTCGGCCGCTTGAAACACGGCCCGGAACGCGAGCTTGCGGAAACCTATCGCAAGCGTGCGCAAGCCATCGGACGCGCGCTGAGCCTGCGCGAGATCGAGATCGTCGAGATTCGTGAGAGCCGCGCGGGGGAGCTGGAACGGCGGCGCGTCGAGGAGGCGATCGCCATCGCCAATGTCATCCCGGACGGCGCGGTCGCGGTTCTGCTTGACGAGCACGGGGAAAACCTCGACAGCGCCGGGCTGGCGGGGCTGTTGCAGCAATGGCGCGCGGAAGACCGGCCCGCAGTCTGTTTTGTGATCGGGGGAACCGACGGTCTTGCCGCCAATTTGCGGGAGCGCGCCGCTCGGACGATGGCCTTCGGTGCCGCTACCTGGCCGCACCAGCTTGTGCGCATCATGCTCTTGGAACAGCTCTATCGGGCGGCCACCATTCTGGCCGGCCATCCTTATCACCGCGCCTGAGTGTTTTTAGCGCCCGATCGCCCTTAATTCTTCTCAATCTCATTTCACTGGATTGTGAGGTCCGCTGCCAGAGTGCGTCTTATTGCGGTCCAAAGGCGGCTCTCTATCTGCGTTCTCTTGCGTTCCCGATGCCTGATCTGTTGTGGACGACATGATTCTCCGGTGGTCGCGACCATCCGATCCGTGCCTTGTGCTCGGTTCGGCCTTAGCTGCGGCGCTGCCGTTGGGGTCCGATCCGGCGGCGCTTGCGCAGACACCGGCCACTCAATCGCCTTCGCCACCGGCGAATCCGGTGCCGGGCTCGGTCGGTCCAGGCTCGGTGAATCCAGCCGATGCCCTCAAGCGGCGCGACAAGGAACTGGATGCAATACGCGCCAAGCAGCGCCAGTCGACCGACAGCCAGAGCACGTTGAAGTCGCAGATCGATGCGCTGAGCGAGGACCGCCGCACACTGACGGGGCAGCTCATTGCCTCGGCGGCGCGCGTGCGGGACGTCGAAGGCACTATCGAGGCGGCGCAAGCGCGGTTGCGGGAGCTCGATCGGCGGGAGCAGGCTCTGCGCAAGACGCTTGACGAGCGCCGCTCTGCCATCATTGAAATTCTCGCAGCCCTTGAGCGAGTCGGACGCGAGCCGCCGCCGGCGCTTCTGGTGCGGCCGGAGGATGCGCTCGGGGCGCTGCGCACTGCCATCACGCTCGGCTCGCTGGTGCCCGACATGCGGGCGCAGGCCGCTGTCTTGGTCGCGGGTCTCACCGATCTCTTGCGCGTGCGCAAGGACATCGTCGCCCAGCGGACGGCGCTGTCGCAAAACCTCGATCAGCTTGCCTTTGAGCAGCTACGCCTGAATATGCTCGTCGACGCGCGACAGAAGAAACAGGCAGAAGCCGAACGGGCGCTGGCAAGCGAGCAGCAGCACGCCGCGAAACTCGCCGAGCAGGCTGACAATCTCAAGGACCTCATCGCCAAACTCGAAACCAGCCTTAATACCAGTCCGGCTGCCCGCAGCGTCAGCGCTGGCGTGGGCCATCCCGATTTGGCTGCGCTGCACGACCCGGGCCGGCTGACGCCGGCGGTGGCGTTTGCCGATTTGCGCGGGCAATTGCATCTGCCGGTTAACGGCTCGGCAATCCGCGAATTCGGCGATCCAAACGGCACTGGCGGCACACAGAAGGGGCTGTCGATCGCCGCCGCGCCGGGTGCCGAAATCACCTCGCCATGCGACAGCTGGGTCGTTTACGCCGGCCCATTTCGCAGCTATGGGCAACTCTTGATCCTCAACGCCGGCGGCGGCTATCATGTATTATTGGCGGGGATGGAGCGAATATCCGTCGATCTCGGCCAGTTCGTGCTGACCGGAGAGCCCATAGCAGTGATGGGCGGCCAAACGCCGGCATCGGCCGCCACGAAACAGCCCGTACTCTACGTGGAGTTCCGCAAGGGCGGCACTCCTATTGATCCCAGCCCTTGGTGGGCGACAAACGAAGGCGAAAAGGTTCGCGGATGATGCGCAAGACCTATCTGATTTTCCTCGGTGCCCTGGCTGGAGCCGCAGTGACGCTGCTGGCTGTCCAGCCGCAGATCGTCCGGCTCGGCTCCAGTGCCAGAGCGGCGTCCTCGGATATCTACCGGGACCTCAAGGCGTCCTCGGATACCTACCGGCAGCTCAAGCTGTTCGGCGATGTGTTCGAGCGGGTCCGCGCCGATTATGTCGATAAGCCCAACGACAAGAAGCTGATCGAGTTGGCCATCAACGGCATGCTGACCGGGCTCGATCCGCACTCGAGCTACATGGACTCGAAGAACTTCCGCGACATGCAGGTGCAGACGCGGGGCGAGTTCGGCGGCCTCGGCATCGAGGTCACCATGGAAGAGGGGCTGATAAAGGTGGTGGCGCCGATCGACGATACGCCAGCGGCAAAGGCAGGCGTCCTGGCCAACGACATCATCACCATGCTCGACAACGACTTGGTGCAGGGCATGACGCTTAATCAGGCCGTCGATAAGATGCGCGGGCCGGTGAACAGCAAGATCAAGCTCACGATCATGCGCAAGGGTGCCGACAAACCGGTCGTCTTGACCATCACCCGCGATATCATTCGCGTGAAGTCGGTGCGCTCGCATGCCGAAGGCGGCGACGTCGGCTATATCCGCATCACGCAGTTCAATGAGCAAACCGCGGACGGGCTGAAGCAGGCGATCGCCGACCTGAAGAACCAGCTCGGCGCCGACAAGATCAAGGGCTACATCCTGGATCTGCGTAACAATCCGGGCGGCCTGCTCGATCAGGCGATCGCGGTGGCGAACGACTTCCTTAACAAGGGCGAGATCGTCTCCACGCGTGGCCGTAACGCCGAGGAAACGCAGCGCTTCGATGCCCGCTCGGGCGGTGATTTGACCTCGACCAAGCCCCTGATTGTGCTGATCAATGGCGGTTCGGCCTCGGCTTCCGAAATCGTCGCAGGCGCGCTTCAGGACCACAAGCGGGCCACCCTGGTCGGGACCCGCACGTTCGGCAAGGGGTCGGTGCAGACCATCATTCCGCTCGCCGCCGGCAATGGTGGCGCGCTGCGCCTGACCACCGCGCGTTATTACACGCCGGCCGGCCGTTCCATTCAGGCCAAGGGCATTGAGCCCGACATTCAGGTGCTGCAAGACGTGCCAGCGGCGCTGAAGGCGGAGGCTGACACCAAGGGTGAGGCCTCGCTGCCGGGCCACCTCGTGGCCGCGGGTCAGGAGCAGACGGGTTCGCAATCCTACGTGCCGCCCGACGAGAAGAACGACAAAGCCCTTCAGCAGGCCCTGGACCTCCTGCGCGGGACGGCGACGAACGCGGCCTTCCCACCCAATGCGAACGTGCCGGTGCCGAATTAAGGAAAGGCAAAGATGCCAGCTCGGGGCGGTGCACGAGGCCGCCCCGATTTGTTTCTGCGCCAAGCGGGCCAAGGCGGCGGAGCTGCGGCTTGTTTTGCTTGCCGATCACGGCCGGTGCCACGAGGCAGAAAGAGCGGATAGCAGAATCGCCAATAGCGCGAATAGGATGCTATGCTTTTCGCTATTCGCGATTGCGGGTTCGCCGCCATAGGAAATGCCTTCCGCAACCCTACCCTATCGGTCCTGTGTCGGAATCATGGTGCTCGATCGCGCCGGACGCGCCTTTATTGGCCGGCGGATCGATGGACCGGAGCATGTTGATCAGACGCACGCCTGGCAGATGCCGCAGGGCGGCATCGATGCCGGCGAGGAGCCGTGGTCTGCCGCGCTACGTGAATTGCGCGAGGAGACTAATATTCGCTCAGTGGAGCGTCTCGGCGAGGTGGCCGAGTGGCTCAAGTATGATCTTCCGCGCGGCCTCATCGGTCAGGCGTGGCAGGGGCGGTATCGCGGTCAGATGCAGAAGTGGTTTGCGGTGCGCTTTGTCGGCACCGAAAGCGAAATCGACATCGTGCATCCGCAAGGCTCGCACAAGGCGGAATTTGCCGCCTGGCGCTGGGAGCCGCTGCAGAATCTCCCGGACCTGGTCGTGCCGTTCAAGCGCAAGGTGTACGCGCGTGTGGTGCGCGAGTTTGAAAAGTTCGCGCGCTATCCTCAGATTGACCCCACGAGCCACGGGGCGGTTTGAGGTTGGGGCGTGAAAGGCGGTTGCGAAATCGCGCAGGTGGGCAGCGCGGCACGAGCGAGGGCAATGTTTGCGCGCTGACCAGAGACTGTGAACTGAAAACCCTCGCACCGCTGCCGCCGCGCAGGCGAGGCCAGAGCCACGCTTTGTACGACAAGCTACCATGATCTCGAGACGGAGTCCGCGAGGGCGAGGTTACGTGTCAACGGCCGAAGTGCCGTGCTCACGCCAGGAGCGAGGCACTACAATCCGTGACCTCGCTCCGCTCAGCCCCACTGCACGTTTGCTCCAGCCCCGCGCTATTTTGGCTCTTCCATCGTGAAGCCGATGGAGAGCGTCACCTGATAGTGGCGCACCTTGCCGTTCTCGATGTGGCCGGAGGTGCGCATGACCTCGAACCAGCGCAGATTGCGCAAGGTCTTCTGGGCCCGGGCGATGGCTCCGTCGATCGCGTCGGAAATGCTTTTGCTCGAGGTGCCGACGACTTCGATCACGCGATAGACGTGGTCGCCACTCTCTATCGGCACCGCGGCGAAACGCTCGGCCAAATCCCGGCTTCTCGTCTTGACCGCTGTCCTTGGACTCTTCATGGCGTCCTCCTGGTTGCCCGCTCACCGGCGCCTCGGAAAGGGCAGCCCGGTCTTGCAAGATGCATAACGTGGACGCCACCGATGAAGTTGCATGGATTCGCTTGAGCCGACGTCCTTGCGCAGTTCGGCACTGCCTTCTCCAAGGCGGCGAGGTGGCGTGGCAACCGACCGGCGTTGATCTTCATGATCAAGCTAAAGTGGCCGCGTGGTCATTACCCGCAGCAAATCGCAACTAGATCTGTGCGCTGTCGCATTCAGCTCTGCCGCTGATAGCGGTCACTGCAGCTGATCAAGCATCAGGCGCGTGGCCTTCAAGCGCGTGGGGCAGCTGCTTTCACGCAGCTGCTCGGCGTGGCCTCAAGCCGGTTCGCTTTCGCTTGCTATCGATTGCGTAACCGCGCGCCACGCCGGTTAGACTTAGGTAGATGTGTGCTCGACCAGATTAACGCAACGCGCAGGTAAGCTGTCGTCAGTACAAACTAAATCCTTGACGATGCTGAGATGCTGAGGAGGGTATGCGGCCAAGATGGCTTGGCCGGCGTTTGCCACCATGCAATTGCGACTTGATCGACGATCATGATAACCTCACGCAATGCACGATAACGTATTGAGTGTTCGCAGGATCTTAGCCGGAAAGTCACCGCAGGGTGTGCCAGTTAGCGTGAAAGGCTGGGTTCGCACGCGGCGGGATTCGAAGGCGGGGATTTCGTTCGTGCACCTTTCGGACGGATCGTCTTTTCATCCAGTACAGGTGGTCGCGCCAAACACCTTGGCCAATTATACCGATGAAGTCCTGAAACTCACGAGCGGTTGCGCGATAGAGGCGACAGGAATGATCGTCCCGTCGCCTGCTAGGGGGCAACCGTTTGAAATGCAGGCGACAGCGATCGAAGTGATCGGATGGGTAGACGACCCCGACACGTATCCAATCCAACCGAAGCCACATTCGCTAGAGTTCCTACGCGAAGTGGCCCATCTTCGGCCGCGGACGAACGTGATCGCGGCAGTCGCGAGGGTGCGACACACTTTGGCGCAGGCGATCCATCGGTTCTTTGATGAGAACAATTTTTTCTGGGTCAATACGCCAATTATCACCGGGTCCGACGCGGAAGGGGCAGGCGAACTCTTCCGGGTATCGACACTGGATCTCGCCAACCTGCCGCGTACGCCGCAGGGTCAGGTCGATTTCGGGCAAGATTTTTTTGGCCGTGAAGCGTTCCTGACGGTGTCGGGACAGCTTAATGTGGAGGCATACTGCCTCGCGCTCTCTAAGGTTTACACATTCGGCCCGACATTCCGCGCCGAAAATTCCAACACCAGTCGGCACCTCGCTGAGTTCTGGATGATCGAGCCGGAGATCGCTTTCGCCAACCTTTTGGATAACGCAACGCTGGCAGAGGGCTTACTGAAGTTCACCTTCGAAACGCTATTGGAGAAAAGCCAGGAAGATCTCACCTTCTTTGACGAGAGGATCGAGAAGGGTCTCGTGGCGAAGCTGCAGGGGATCGTCAGCTCGGAGTTCGTGCGCATGGATTATGGCGAGGCGATCGCGGTGCTTGAGCGGGCAAAGGAAAAGTTCGAGTTCCCAGTGAGGTGGGGGATGGACCTGCAGTCGGAACACGAGCGCTATCTCACGGAAAAGCATGTGCAGAAGCCAGTGATCGTGATGAACTACCCGAAGGAGATCAAGGCGTTCTACATGCGTGCGAATGACGACGGTAAGACAGTTGCCGCTATGGATGTGCTCGCACCAGGGATCGGTGAGATCATCGGCGGCAGCCAGCGCGAGGAGCGCGTTATGGTGCTAGATGCCCGCATGATGGAGCGCGGCATCGACAAAGAGCACTACGGCTGGTACCGAGATCTGCGCCGCTACGGTACGGTGCCGCACGCGGGTTTTGGCCTCGGCTTCGAGCGCGCTATCGCTTACGTTACGGGCCTCTCCAATATCCGCGACGCCATTCCGTTCCCGCGAACGCCCGGAAATGCGAGGTATTGATGCGCGTGATTGCGCGATCAGATGTGGATTCGACCGCGGATGTGCGGGACCACTCGGGCGCTCAACAGCGTATCGACGGCAGCCTTCCACCCCCTGCTCCGTGCCACGCCCGGCGATTGAAGCTGATCGATCGCCACGTACCGATGGCGTGGCTGCATTAGCCTCCGTCGACCGATAGCGCCGCGCAGCTAAGGTGCCCGCATCTTGGCAAGTGCGGCGAGGTGCAAGACCCGCATTTAAGTACCGGCGCGGCCCCTGTTCGTATTCACTAGCCGCGTGCCAATGGTGCGATAGGGTTGACCCGGCGCGTGCGCCGCCTCCTGCGCCGCGCTCGCTTCAAAAACATGCAACCCTGTCACGCCTGGCGGCATACCGCGGCGACGGCGCTGCTCGCGGCTGGACAGAATTGTCAAGACCGTTCAGGGCCGCCTCGGCCACAGCACGCCGGCGATTACATTGGCGCTCTACGTGCACCCTGTGAATGAGCGATGCCGAAGCGACCGAGAATTTCGGTAAGCTGACCCGGCGCCAAACCAGGCGGTGATCAGACGGCGAATACACCCCCGCTGGGGCAACATTGGGCAACATTTTCAGACGAAAGATGCTCGGACACTGCAACCGAAAAGAAACACGAAGAAAGACCATGCGAGTTCGAAAAATTCGTGCGCGCTTGATCGCGCCGTTGATGTTAGTTACGAATCTGTGCTGGTCGCTATTGCTGCGCCAGCGCGGCCTGCAGCGTTTTCAGCTGCTCGAGACGCCGCCCGAGCTTGTCACGCTGCGCCTCGTCGGTGGTATCGGTGACGTCTTCCTCGGTGTCCCTGATCTCGGTCGCCAGTGTTGCGGTATCGAAGCTGTCGCGCGGCGTTGCCTGATCGGCAAGAATTGTGAGTCCCGCAGGGCTCACCTCGGCGAAGCCGCCGATCACCACGATCGGCTCGCGCGCGCCTGGCCGGTGGATGGTTACGATGCCCGGCCGCAACGGCGTGACGAGCGGCGCATGGTCGGCAAGGATGCCCAGGTCGCCCTCGATGCCCGGCAGATCGACCTGATCCACGTCGCCGGAAAACAGCACGCGCTCGGGCGAGACGAATTCGAGATGAAGTGTCGGCATCGTGGTCCATTCGTTCTTCGCTGCGTCCGCCTAAGCGGCCTCGGCAGCGAGCTTCTTGCCCTTCTCCACCGCCTGCTCGATGGTGCCGACCATGTAAAAGGCCGCCTCCGGCAAGTGGTCGTACTTTCCCTCGCACAGGCCCTTGAATCCGCGGATCGTATCCTCGAGCTGCACGAAGACGCCCGCCGCGCCGGTGAACACTTCAGCGACGTGGAACGGCTGCGACAGGAAGCGCTCGATTTTGCGCGCCCGAGCGACCGTGAGCTTGTCTTCCTCAGACAGCTCGTCCATGCCCAGAATGGCGATGATGTCCTGCAGCGACTTGTAACGCTGCAGGATCTGCTGCACCTGCCGCGCCACCTGGTAATGCTCCTCCCCGACGACCAAAGGCGAGAGCATGCGCGAGGTGGAATCGAGCGGATCGACCGCCGGGTAAATGCCCTTCTCGGCGATCGAGCGCGACAGCACGGTGGTGGCGTCGAGGTGGGCAAAGGACGTGGCCGGCGCCGGGTCGGTCAGATCGTCGGCCGGCACATAGATCGCCTGCACCGAGGTCACCGAGCCTTTGGTGGTCGTGGTGATGCGCTCCTGCAGGGCGCCCATGTCGGTCGCCAACGTCGGCTGATAGCCCACCGCCGACGGGATGCGGCCCAGCAGCGCTGACACTTCCGAGCCGGCCTGAGTGAAGCGGAAGATGTTGTCGACAAAGAACAGCACATCCTGCCCCTGGTCGCGGAAATATTCGGCCACGGTCAGTCCGGTCAGTCCGACGCGGGCGCGCGCGCCTGGCGGCTCGTTCATCTGGCCGTAAACCAGCGCGCATTTGGAGCCCTCGACCGAACCTTCCTTCGGGTCCTTGTTGACGCCCGACTCGATCATCTCGTGGTAGAGGTCGTTGCCCTCGCGCGTGCGCTCGCCCACCCCGGCAAAGACCGAGTAGCCGCCGTGCGCCTTAGCGATGTTGTTGATCAGCTCCATGATGATCACGGTCTTGCCGACGCCGGCGCCCCCGAACAGCCCGATCTTGCCGCCTTTGGCGTAGGGCGCGAGCAGGTCGACGACCTTGATGCCGGTGACCAGGATCGCGGCTTCGGTCGACTGATCGGTATAGGCCGGCGCCTCCTGGTGGATGGCGCGGGTCTCCTGGTGCGGAATTTGCCCGGCCTCGTCGACCGCTTCGCCGACCACGTTCATGATGCGACCGAGCGTGCCGTCGCCGACCGGCACGGCGATCGGCCGGCCGGTATCAGTCACCTCCTGGCCGCGTACCAGACCTTCGCTCGTGTCCATCGCCACCGAGCGCACCGTCGATTCGCCGAGATGCTGCGCGACTTCCAGCACCAGGCGGTGCCCCTGGTTCGTGGTTTCCATCGCATTGAGGATCGCCGGCAGATGCTCCGGGAAATGCACGTCGACCACGGGGCCGATGACTTGGGTGATGCGTCCGACTTTGTTGGCCATAATCAGTCCTTACCTGGCATAGCGATCCGTTACAGCGCCTCGGCGCCAGAAATGATCTCGATCAGCTCCTTGGTGATCATCGCCTGGCGCGTGCGGTTATAGGTCAGCGTCTGGCGGCGGATCATGTCGCCGGCGTTGCGCGTGGCATTGTCCATGGCCGACATTTGCGCGCCGTAAAACGAAGCGGCGTTTTCCAGAAGCGCCCGGAAGATCTGTACGGCGACGTTGCGCGGCAAAAGTTCGTGCAGGATCTCTTCGGCCTCGGGCTCGAACTCGTAGGCGGCGCCGCCGAGCGCGTCGGCCGCCTTGGCATCGAACAGCGGCGGAATGATTTGCTGCGCGGTGGGAATTTGCGCGATCACCGAACGGAACCGAGAGAAAAACAAGGTGCAGGCGTCGAACTCTAAATTGTTAAACCGGGCGATCACCTTTTCGGCGATCATCTCGGCGTGCTCGAAATGCAGCGTGCGTACGGAACGCAGATCGACCACTTCGACGATCTGTTTTTCATAGAGCCGCCGCAGCTGATCGTAGCCCTTGCGGCCGACGCAGAAGAACTTGACCTCCCTGCCTTCGCCCGCCAGCGCGCTCGCGCGCTCGCGCGCACGCCGCACGATGGCGGTGTTGAACGGGCCGCAAAGGCCGCGCTCTGCGGTGCAGACCAGGAGCAGATGGCTGTTTTCGCTGCCAGTGCCGCGCAGAAGCCGCGGCGCAGCCTCCAGATTGCCGACAGACGCGGCGACGTTGCCGAGCACCTTTTCCATGCTGGCGGCGTAGGGGCGCGCCGCCTCGGCCGCGGCCTGCGCGCGGCGCAGCTTCGAGGCTGCGACCATCTGCATGGCCTTGGTGATCTTTTGCGTCGCCTTGGTGGCGGCGATGCGGTTGCGCAGGTCTTTCAGCGAAGGCATGAGTGTCGGACGTCAGATGCCGGATGCAGAAGTCGAGGTCCGGACGTCTGGCCGGAATTTGTCCTCTTATTTTAAGCGAACGTCTTGGCGTAATTGTCGACCACGCCCTTGAGCTTGGCTGCGGTCGCCTCGTCGAGGTCGCGCGAATCGCGGATCGCCCCGAGAATGCCGGAATGCTGGCTGCGCAGCACGCCGAGGAGCCCGTCCTCGAAGGCGCGCACCCGCTCGGCCGGCAGTGGATCGAGATAGCCGTTGACGCCGGCATAGATGACGCACACCTGTTCTTCCATTTTCAGCGGCGAGAATTGCGGCTGCTTGAGCAGTTCGGTAAGCCGCGAGCCGCGGTTGAGCAGCCGCTGCGTGGTGGCGTCGAGGTCCGAGCCGAACTGCGCGAACGCCGCCATCTCGCGGTATTGCGCGAGCTCGCCCTTGATGCGGCCGGCGACCTTCTTCATTGCCTTGGTCTGCGCCGAGGAGCCGACGCGCGACACCGAGAGCCCGACATTCACCGCCGGACGAATGCCCTGATAAAACAGATCAGTCTCGAGGAAGATCTGCCCGTCGGTGATGGAAATCACGTTGGTCGGAATGTAGGCCGACACGTCGTTGGCCTGCGTCTCGATCACCGGCAGCGCTGTGAGCGAGCCGGCGCCGTTCTCATCGTTCATCTTGGCGGCGCGCTCGAGGAGGCGCGAGTGCAGATAGAACACGTCGCCCGGATAGGCCTCGCGTCCCGGCGGGCGGCGCAGCAGCAGCGACATCTGTCGATAGGCGACGGCCTGCTTGGAGAGATCGTCGTAGATGATCACCGCGTGCATGCCGTTGTCACGGAAATATTCGCCCATGGTGCAGCCGGCGAACGGCGCGAGGAACTGCATCGGCGCCGGGTCGGATGCGGTCGCCGCCACGACGATCGAATAATCGAGCGCGCCGTTTTCTTCCAGGACCTTGACGAACTGCGCCACGGTCGAGCGCTTTTGGCCCACCGCGACATAGACGCAGTAAAGCTTGATCTTCTCGTCGCCTGAAGCATTGAGCGGCTTCTGGTTGAGGATGGTATCGAGCGCGATTGCCGTTTTGCCGGTCTGGCGGTCGCCGATGATCAGCTCGCGCTGGCCACGACCGATCGGAATGAGGGCGTCGATGGCTTTCAGTCCGGTCGCCATCGGCTCGTGCACCGACTTGCGCGGAATGATGCCGGGTGCCTTGACGTCGACCCGCGCTCGCTTGTCTGCCTCGATCGGGCCCTTGCCATCGATCGGATCGCCGAGCGCGTCGACAACGCGGCCGAGTAAACCCCTGCCGACCGGAACTTCGACGATGGCGCGGGTGCGCTTGACGGTCTGGCCTTCCTTGATCTCGCGGTCCGGGCCGAAAATAACGATACCGACATTGTCGCTTTCGAGATTGAGCGCCATGCCGCGCACGCCGCTCTCGAACTCGACCATCTCGCCGGCTTGCACATTGTCGAGGCCGTAGACGCGGGCTATTCCGTCGCCGACCGACAGCACCTGGCCGACCTCGGAAACTTCCGCCTCCTGGCCGAAATTCTTGATCTGCTCTTTGAGAATGGCGGAGATTTCCGCCGCGCGGATGTCCATTAGCGGGCCTCTTTCATCGCATGCCTGATGGCGTTGAGCTTGGTGCGCAGGGAACTGTCGACCATGCGGCTGCCAAGCTTGACGACCAGCCCGCCGATAATGGCGGGATCGATTTTGATCGCTAGATCGATGTCCTTGCCGCTGATCGCCTTGAGCGCGCTCTTAAGCGCGGCGACATGCGCATCCTTGAGCCGCTCGGCAACGGTGATTTCGGCCGTAGCCTCGCCCTTGTAATCGGCGACCAGTTGGCGAAATGCCTTGATCATGTCGCGGACCGCAAACAGGCGGCGGTTCGAGGTCACGAGCTTGAGGAAGTTTTCGGTCAGCCCGCCGATGCCGGCGCGTTGAAGGATCGCCGAGAGCGCGCGCAGCTGCTCGGCGGCGGAAAAAGCCGGGCTGCGGATCAGCCGGGCGAGATCCGGGCTTTCGCCAATGAGCGCCTCGAAACGATCGAGCTCGGCCTTCACCGCGTCGGTCGCGTTTGCCTCGCGCGCGAGGTCGAACAACGCAGCCGCATAGCGGCCCGCCATGCCCGATACGATGGTCTCTTCACCGGCCAAATCTGCGTTCTCAATCTCTGCGGTCTCGGGTGCGTTCTTCAATGCTCGCGTGGCTTTGCGCCTACCCGTTCGGAAATTCTATTGGAGCGCTCCGCAAGACCCGCGGCGCGCACCGCCGCCGGCGCAAGCCACTGGAATTGAAGCAGGACTTAAATTCGCGGTGCCGCGAAAAGACCCGCGCACCACTAAATCGCCGCGTTGCTAACACAGGGGGAAATGGGGCGCAACCTCGGGAGAAACAATGGTTTGGCGGGGCGTTGCGGGCCTTGCGCTCGTGCGCCGGCGGCGAGGTGTCGGGCCATCGCTGGCTTGAACTTGGCTTCGCGACCGCCGCAGTCGGGCCGTTGGCGTTCGACGCGGCATCGCGCTGGGATCAGCACTGTTCCCTGCGCGCGACAAGAGCCGTCTTGCGTGCGGTGATGTGCCGAGGCAGTTTGCCCCGTCAACGCCGTTCACTCTCCATGATCCCTGCTGGGAATTCCACAGCCGGCCCGTCGTTCGGCCGTCTGCGCAAGCTGCTGTTGCTGCTCTGGCTCGCCGGGGTCGCCATGCGCATGACGATCCTCGCGATACCGCCGGTGATCCCGCTCGTGCACCATGAACTGCACCTGTCGGAGACCGAGGTCGGGCTGCTCGTTGGGCTGCCGCTGGCACTGTTTGCCATCGCCGCCGTGCCCGGATCGCTGCTGATCAGCCGGATCGGCACCAGGCGCGCGGTGATTGCCGGCATGCTGATCGCGGCGCTCGCCAGCGCCGCCCGCGGCGCCGCGATCGATGTGTGGACGCTTTACGCCGCAGCCATCGCGACCGGCTTCGGGGTGGCGATCATGCAGCCGGGAATTCCCACCCTGGTGCGCGAATGGCTGCCCCACCGCATCGCGCTCGGCACAATCGCCTATACGGCCGGCATGCTGATCGGCTCGATGGTGACCGCGGCCCTGACGATACCGCTGATGTTGCCGCTGGTCGGCGGCTCCTGGCGGCTCGATCTGGTTTGCTGGGCGGCCCTGACGCTGCTGATCGTGCCGGTTTTTGCCATCTTTAGCCCAGTGGCGGGCGGCGATTGCGCAATCAGCGCCCAGCTCGGCGGCCGCTGGTGGCCTGATTGGCGAGACCCGCTGGTGTGGCTCCTCGGGCTGACCTTCGGCAGCAACAACAGTCCGTTCTTTGCCACCAATGCGTTTCTGGGCGATTACCTCGCCAGCGTCGGCCGCGGGGACGAACTCGCTTCCGCTCTGGCCTGGCTCAACGGCGCGCAGCTCGTGGCGCCGTTCATGCTGCTTATGCTCTCCGAACGGCTGCAACAGCGGGCGTGGCCATTCCTGCTCTTCGGACCGCTGCTGCTGGTTGCTTTCCTCGGACTGGTTTTCGCCCCGTCAACAGTCGTCATTTGGCTCAGCGCCGGCCTGGTCGGCGTCACCACCGCGGTCACGCTCACAGCAATCCTGGCGTTGCCGCCCCTGCTTGCCGCGCCGGCCGACCTGCCGCGCACCGCGGCCGGCATGTTCACCATCAGCTACACAATGGCAATCATTATTCCCACGGTCAGCGGCGCGCTCTGGGACGTGACCGGCCGGCCCTTCACGATATTCGTACCGTTGGGCCTATGTGCCGTGACATTGACGGTCCTTGGCGCTGCGGTCACACGTTACAAGCCCAGGGATCACGCCTAGGCGATCTCACGGAGTTCATTGGCCCGCATGACCACGCGACCGCAGAAGACAGCGCCACCTCACAAAACCTCCCGCGGCAAAAGACCCATGCTCCCGAGCGCCCGCCTAACCTACTCGCCGATCGTCGAACGGCCGGCGCTCAACCTGCCCGATGGCGCCCGTATGGCGGTGTGGGTCATCGTCAACGTGGAGGAATGGGACCCGACACAGCCCATGCCGCGCACCGTGCTTACACCGCCGGCGGGCGGCTCGCCGATGCCGGACGTGCCCAACTGGGCCTGGCATGAATACGGCAATCGCGTCGGTTTCTGGCGCTTCCTCAAGGTTCTGGACGAGTTCGACGTTGCCACCGTGCTTGCCATTAACGGGTCTGCGCTTGCCGTCTATCCGGCAATCGTGCGTGCCGCCGTCGAGCGGAACTGGGAATTTATCGGCCACGGATTTACCCAGCGCAACCTGCAGAAGGTCCCCGACGAGCGCGCCGACATTCGCAAGACGCGCGCGGCCATCCTCGAGGCGACCGGCCGGCCGCCGCGCGGCTGGCTGGGGCCAGGCCTTACCGAAACCTGGGAAACACCCGATCTGTTGGTCGAGGAGGGCTACGATTACGTCGCCGACTGGGTGCTCGACGATCAGCCGGTGTGGCTGGAGACCCGCGGCAAGCCGATCCTCAATGTGCCCTACACGCAGGAATGCAACGACGTCGCCATGATGCTCATCCAGCACCACAAGGCCGCGGAATATTGCGAGCGGGCGCTCGACCAGTTCGAGCAAATCTACGCAGACGCAGCCGATTCCGCGCGCATCATGGCGCTCGTCGTTCATCCCTACATCATGGGCGCGCCGCACCGGCTCAAATACTTCCGCCGCGTGTTCGAAGTCATCCGCCAAAAGCGGGACGTGCTCTTTTGGACCGGCACACAGATCGTCGACTGGTATCTCGCCGCCGGGCCCAAACCGCCGTGACAAAAACGCCGGGGCAATTGCGTGAACAATCCTGACCGCGCGCATGCGAAGACCGCGGGCTACGACCCCGCAGCGCGCCTGATGCTCGTCCTGCTCTGCTGCGTCTGGGGCGTGACTTGGCCGATCATGCGGATCGCGCTGAGTGAGATTCCGCCGTTCACCATGCGCGCGGTGAGCGCGCTTATTGGCGCGCTCATGCTGTTTGCGATTTGTGCTCTCAAGCGGCGGAACCTGTCGATTCCAGGCGCCAAAGGCTGGCTGCATGTGACCGTCGCCTCGCTCCTCAACATCGTGGCTTTCAGTCTGTTTTCGGCCTTCGCGCAGCTAGCGGCCGCCACTTCGCGGGTGGCGATCCTCGCCTACACGATGCCGATCTGGACGGTCATCCTGAGCTTCATTTTCCTGCGCGAGAGGCCGACCGGCATCCAGCCGATCGCCATTGCCCTATGCGCTGCCGGCCTCGCGGTGCTGATCTGGCCGCTGGCCGCCGGCGGAATTCCGCGCGGAGTCCTTCTGGCTCTCGCGACCGGTGCGAGTTGGGCAGGCGGCACCGTCTATTTGAAGTGGGCGCGCGTTGACGCTGATCCGACGGCCCTTGCCACCTGGCAGGTTGCGATCGCCTTTTTTTTCATTGCCGCGTGCATGCTGATTTTCGAGGGCGGGCCCGATTTTCGCAGCGCGCACACGCTCGGTGTGGTGGCCACTGTGCTTTCGGGTGTCCTTGGTACCGGCATCGCATACGCCCTGTGGTTCTCCATTATCCACCGGCTGCCGGCAGTGACCGCCTCTCTCGGCGTGCTGGGTAGCCCAGTGATCGGCGTGATCGCATCGGTCCTCATGCTTGGGGAGCGGCCGACTGCAACGGATATTGTCGGCTTTGCGCTCGTCCTGGCGGCGTCGGCCTGCGTATTGTTTGCGCGCAGCGGTCCGGCGGCCGACCACCGTGCCGACGACAAGCAACGGGGCGTTACCGCTTAATCCGCTGGGCCAGTTCGGTAATGCGCGCCACTATTGCGCTTTGCGGATCAGCTAACGGCGCGAGAATCGTGAAGTGATTCATGCCGGCAATCTCCTGGTACCGGGTTTGCGCACCGCTCGCCCGCCAGGCCTCGGCGAGCGTCCGGTTCTGGCGCTTGAACTCGCTCGATTCCAGGGCGCCGGCCGCCGTGTCGAATACCCGACCGGGCGGCAGCTGCCAGAACAGCGGGGACAGCCCCCGCGCGCCGTCCGGATCGAGGCGCAAGTCCTCGTTGGCGCTCGTCTCAATGAGCGGTGTGAGATCATAAACCCCGGAAATCGCATAGCCGACGGCGACCAGATCGGCAGGCGCCTTGGGATAGAGCGACACCCAGTCGGTCGCCGCCATGGCTGCGGCCAGATGCCCGCCAGCCGACCATCCATACACCACGATCCGGCGTCCACGGCGCTGCCACAGAAATGCGCAGGCGCGGCGGATTTGGTCGATGATGATTGCGATCGTGACGTTCGGACATAGATCGTAGCCAGCCATGGCGACCGCTATGCCGTGGCTGTTGAGGCCCGCCGCCAGGTGGCTGAACATCCCGGGATCGAGCGAGCGCCAGTAACCGCCATGCAGAAACAGCGCGAGCGGCCCGCCATCGTCCCTCTCCGGCAGGAACAGGTCGAGCATTTGCCGCGGCGTGTCACCGTAGGGAACGGTCAATTCGGCGCGCCCATCCTCCAGCAATTCGGCCCGATAGTTCGCCGCCTGCCTGGCCCAGTCCTGAAAAATCTCGGCGTGTTCGGGCACGCGGGCGCGGTTGTTGTACTCGGACTCGTAGTCTATCGACGGCATCGACCCTTCCTCGTGCGATCGCGCGAGCTTGCGGCAATGTCACGCGGGCGGCAAGCCGCAGCGGCCTCTTCGTTGCGAAGAAAATAGGCGACGCCATCTTCGGGAACGGCTGCCGTGGAACTGACGAAAGCCAATCGACATGTTGAATGGATCTGCTACGGAACCGGAATGAAAGTCGGCGGCAAGGCGATGCGCACCATTTGGGTCGAGCCCGACGGCTGGTCCGTCGGGATCATCGATCAGACCGCGTTGCCGCATCGATTCGTCACTGCACGCCTGACCTCGCTCGCGCAAGCAGCACATGCGATCCGCGCCATGCTGGTGCGCGGCGCCCCGTTGATCGGCGCCGCCGCCGCCTATGGTCTCTGCCTGGCGCTGCGCGAGGACACGTCCGACCAAGCGCTCGAACGCGGTTACGCGCTGTTGCTTGCCACGAGGCCCACTGCCATCAACCTGAAATGGGCGCTCGACGAGATGATGGCGGCGGTGCGCAACCAGCCGCGCGCGGAGCGCTGCGCGGCCGCCTATCGGCGCGCGGCCGAAATTTGCGACGAAGACGTCGCTATCAACACGGCCATTGGCCGCCACGGTCTGCCGTTGATCGAGGCCATCGCGGCCCACAAAAAGCCGGGGGAGCGGGTGAACGTGCTCACCCATTGCAATGCGGGGTGGCTCGCCACCGTCGACGTGGGCACGGCCACCGCGGCGATCTACCTCGCCCACGACAAGGGACTTGCCGTTCACGTCTTTGCCGACGAGACGCGGCCGCGCAATCAGGGCGCTTCGCTCACCGCCTGGGAGCTCGGGCAGCATGGGGTTCCGCACACCGTGATCGCGGACAATGCCGGCGGACACCTGATGCAGCACGGACTTGTCGATCTGGTCATTGTCGGCACCGATCGCGTCACCCGGAACGGCGATGTGTGCAACAAGATCGGCACCTACCTGAAGGCGCTTGCGGCCGGCGACAACCATGTGCCGTTCTACGTGGCCTTGCCTTCGCCGACCATCGACTTCGCGGTGGCCGACGGTATCGCCGAAATTCCCATCGAAGAGCGCGGCGCCGAAGAGGTGGCGACCGTGACCGGGCGGACCGCCGAGGGCCGTATCGAGACGGTGCGGGTCGTGCCGGACAGTTCCGCGGTGGCCAATTACGGCTTCGACGTAACCCCGGCACGGCTGATCACCGGCCTGATTACCGAACGCGGAGTCATCGCCGCTTCCCCCGCCGCCCTGGCCAGGGCTTTTCGGGAGCGTGCCGGTGAAGCGCAAATCAGAGCCGGCGGACGGCGGCATGGCGCGAGCGATTATTGAGCTCGCCGAGGGTGCGCCTTCGCTTAAGCTGTCGTCCGATGGCTGGTTCCCATTCGCGCAGCACGGTCAACCTCTCCGGCAGTTCCACGAACTGGCCGCTGCCGGGAATTCTCACCATGAGCGTCCACGCCCTGGGCCCACCCGTGCCGCTCGACGGCCGGCAATCGGCAGGGGCGTGCGCGATCGCGCGCGGCACTGCGCGCTGCCTGCACGCGCTCGGCTATTGCGTGATCAGCGAATTACCGCTGCCGTCCGGGCGGCGCGCCGACCTTGTTGCACTCGGCGGTGCCGGCGAGGTCATGATCGTTGAGATTAAATCGTCGGCGGCGGATTTCCGCGGCGACCGGAAATGGATCGAGTATCGGCGGCATTGTGACCGACTTTACTTCGCCACGACGGCCGATGTGCCCCGAGAGATATTCCCGTCCGATGCCGGCTTGATCATCGCCGATGCGTTCGGCGCCGCACTCGTCAGGGAAGCGTCCGAGCATCGATTGGCTGCGGCCGCGCGCAGGAGCGTCATGCTGCGCTTTGCCCACGCCGCCGCCTTGCGCCTGCAGGCGCTGTCCGATCCGCAAGGTCCCTATGGGGGATAGATCGGGCAAATTTGTCGAGTTCGATGACGCTGCGGCTCGGCGGGAGTGGGCGCAAATTTGCGCGTTGCGGCAAAGTTAATCGCCCGCAAGTGATGTCGGTCGAGCGGCGCTACATTTGCGGCCGACAGCTTTCAGGCCGCTTTTAGAAGCAAAAAGCGAAAACGCCACGATAGATCGCGGCATAAAAGCAACGCGGGTCTATTTCGGTGCGCGCTTGGCGAGAATGCGCTGCAGTGTGCGGCGATGCATGTTGAGGCGGCGCGCGGTTTCGGAAACGTTGCGGCCGCACAATTCGTAAATGCGCTGAATGTGCTCCCAGCGAACCCGGTCCGCCGACATGGGATTTTCCGGCGGATCGATCTTTTTGTTGTCCTGCGCAAGCAATGCCGCCGCTACGTCGTCGGCATCGACCGGCTTGGCCAGATAATCCACGGCACCGAGTTTGACCGCGGTCACGGCGGTGGCGATGTTGCCGTAGCCGGTGAGAATGATCGCCCGCGCGTCCGGGCGGCGCTTTTTCATCGCCGAGATCACGTCGAGCCCGTTACCATCGGCGAGTCGCATGTCCACGACGGCGAACGCCGGCGGCGCCTTCTCCACCTGCAGCAATCCGTCGGCCACCGATTTGGCGGTGGTAACCGCAAACCCGCGGCCCTCCATGGCGCGAGCCAAACGCTGCAAGAATGATTTGTCATCTTCCACAATCAGAAGCGAGCGTTCGTTGGGAAGCGAGCCTGCCGGCGGGTTGGTCATGACAAATTCAACTCCGTAAACAGGAGCTCGCCTGCACGTGCGCGACGCCGCCTGCCCGAAGACCCGAAAGACCTTTGCCCAGTCTCGCTGCGATAATCGCCCGCTGCAATCGGGATGGGGCGTACGCGCGAGCACATCAGAGCTCAGCAACCAGTTAACAATCAAGCTGATCTCTGGCTGAAACTTAAGCTGCCGAGACCGTCGGCTCAAGAGGGGGCGAGACCAGCGGGCGCTCGAAATCCGTGCGGTTCCAGGTCACCTTGATCGTGGCCCCGTGCAGCGGGGGCGCCTGATTGGTCAGTGAGAGCCGAGCCCCCGAGCGCTCCAGAAGCGTCTTGGCGATGAAGAAACCGAGCCCCAGGCCGAACACGGCGCTGGCGTCGCCGCCGCGCGCATCGGGGCGGCGCTGGGTGACGTAGGGCTCGCCGAGCCGGCCGAGGACTTCGGGAGCGAAGCCCGGCCCGTCGTCGCTGATCGTGATGCTGACCTTGTCGGCGTCCCACTGGACGGAAATCTCGACCCGCTTGTGGGCGAAGTCGACGGCATTTTCGGTCAGGTTGCCGAGGCCGTAGCGGATCGCCGGATTGCGGGCGCCGAACGGCTCGCCGGCGCGGCTCTGCGGATAGGTGACCGTGATCGAGACCCCGAAGTTGCGGTGCGGTGCAATCGCTTCCTCGAGCAGCGCCGAAAGCGGCAGGCGATCGAAGGGCTCGCCGGTGGGCAGTTCGGTGATCTTCGCCAAAATTTCGCGGCAGCGCTGCGCCGCCTCGCGCAGGAGCTTGACGTCATCGACATGAGGCGATTTGGGGTCAAGCGTACGCTCGACTTCGCGCACCACGAGGGTGATGGTCGCAAGCGGCGTGCCGAGTTCATGCGCGGCGGCCGCGGCAAGGCCGTCGAGCTGCGACAGGTGCTGCTCGCGTGCCAGCACCAACTCGGTCGCCGCAAGCGCATCGGAAAGCTGCCGCGCCTCCTCGGCAACCTGCCACGTATAGACGCCGATATAGCCGATCGCGAGCAGGATCGAGAGCCAGACGCCGACCATGTAGATTTCCGGCAGCTCCAGCCCGTGCGGCGTCTCCCAGGGCAGATCGTAGTGGAAAAACACCAAAACCGTGGCGCACAACATGGCGAACGCTCCGATCAGGAGCGTCATCCGCGGCGGCAGCGCCGTTGCCGAAATCAGTACCGGGCCGAGCAGAAGAAACGAAAACGGATTTTCCAGACCGCCGGTCAAATAGAGCAGCGCCCCGAGTTCGGCGATATCGAAGCCAAGCAGCCAGGCGGCGCGATCCGGTTCGAGCCACTGGGTTTGCGGGAATGCGAGCCGCAGTGCCACGTTGAGCAGCGCGGCGACTGCGATCACGGCAAGGCAGGACCAGATCGGCACCACGAGATAGTCGAGGCCGAAATGCACCACCATGAGCGCGCCGAACTGGCCAAAGACGGCGAGCCAGCGCAGGCGCACAAGCGTGTCGAGCCGCACATTACGCGGCCGGTTGTAGCTGCGGGGAAGACCGAACATGCGCCCAATGTAGCCACCGGCGGCACGCATTCCAAATCCGCATTTCGGCAGCCCAAGCGGCTGGCGTAAAGCCCGCGAATGCGCCACACTGACCTTGCCAGGCGCAACTTTCTAAAAGGGAGCAACCAATGCGCTACCGGCTCGATCAGTTCATCGCCGATTGCCGATCCATCTTAAGGCGCGATCCGGGTCCGCAGGGGCGCGAACAGGTGCGCAGCAAGCTCGAGAGCCTGCTGCAAAACCCGGATTTCATTCGCGAGCACTGCAGCCAAGAGCATCCACGCGGCCTGTTCGTGCTCTACGAAGACCCGGAGCTCGGTTTCCAGATTCTCGCCCACATCAACGACAAGGCACGCGTGTCGCCACCGCACGACCACGGGGCTTCGTGGGCGATCTATGGCCAGGCCACTCACTACACCGACATGACCGAATGGGAACGCGAAGACGACGGCGGCGACCCCGGTCAGGCCAAGCTCAAGCCGGTGAAAAAATATCGGCTGATGCCTGGCCATGCCGGCATCTATCAGGATGGCAAGATCCATTCGATCGATTATCCCGACCAAGCGCGCTTTATCCGCGTCACCGGCACGAACCTTGATCGCATCGCGCGCGTGCGCTTCGACCCCAAAACCGGCGAAGTGCAGCGGATGACCCCGCAGCAGGCGACGTGACGGTGCTCGACAGCGAGCCGGGGGCGACACGGCCGCCTGCTGTGTCGCCATCGCGCCTGAGCGCAGACGAACTGCGCGCTAGCATTGACGCGGGCGACGAGCTCGCGCTCGTCGACGTGCGCGAGGAGCTGATCTTTTCCCAAGGCCACCTGCTGCTGGCGCGCTCGATTCCGCTGAGCCGCTTCGAACTGAAGTTCGTACCGCTTGTGCCGCGGCGCTCAACACCGATCGTGCTCTGCGATGACGATGAGACCCTGGCGGCGCGCGCCGCAGCACTTCTGGCGCGCAATGGCTATGCGAATGTTCGCATTCTGGCCGGCGGTGTGGCGGCGTGGGCGGCGGCGGGTTTTGAACTGTTCTCGGGCGTCAACGTGCCGAGCAAGGCGTTCGGCGAGTTCATCGAGCAGGCCGCGCGGACGCCCGCGGTCGATGCCGACGAATTGCAGCGGCTCATGCGTGAGGGAGCCGATCTGGTCGTGCTCGACAGCCGGCCTTTCGCCGAATACGCGCGCGTGTCGATCCCGACCGCGATCAACGTGCCGGGCGCCGAATTGGTGCTGCGCGCACGCGAGATTGCGTCTTCGCCGGACACCATGGTGGTGGTCAATTGCGCCGGGCGCACCCGCAGCATCATCGGCGCGCAGTCGCTGATCAATGCCGGGCTGCCCAACCGAGTCGTGGCGCTACGCAACGGCACGATGGGCTGGAGCCTCGCCGGCTTCGCTTGCGACAGCGGCCAAAACCGCCGCCCCGGCGCAGTTTCCGCAACAAGCCTGGCCTGGGCCCGCCACGCAGCGCAGAGCGTGGCGCGAAAATGCGGGGTGAAAGCCGTCGACCGCGCCACGCTCGACGCCCTGCGCGCGGACTGCGACCGCACGCTCTACCTGTTCGACGTCCGCGATCCTGCCGAGTACGAAGCTGGCCACGTGGCCGGCGCGATCTCGGCGCCGGGCGGTCAACTCGTGCAAGCCACCGATCAATATGTGGGAACGCTAGGCGCGCGCATCACCCTGGTCGATGACGCCGAAGTGCGGGCGCTGATGACGGCATCCTGGCTGACGCAAATGGGCTGGCGCGATGTTTGCGTGCTGGCGGAAGCCGGCAGTGAAACCGGCTGGCCAACTCCGCCGATGCTGTCCGGCCCAAGCGTTGCAGGCGCAGTCATCGATCTTGCCGCTCTGGGCGATCTGTTCGCCGGCAATGCGGCGACGATCGTCGATCTATCGCTGAGCGCAGAGTACCTGAAGGGTCACATCCCCGGCGCCTGGTACGCGATCAGAACGCGGCTCGATCGGGCGCTCGGCAAGGTGCCGCTGCGCGACCTCCTGGTGCTCACCTCCGAGAACGGCCTTCTGGCCGAGCTCGCGGTGAGTGAAGCAGCCGCCCTGGTCAAAATCCCGGTGCGCGCTCTGGCCGGCGGCAATGCGGCTTGGAGGGCGGCGGGATATGAACTGGCGGCGGAGCCGCTGATGGCCGACGAACCGCTCGATCAATGGCGCAAGCCGTACGAACGCTCAGGCGACCTGAGAGCTGCCATGAGCGAGTATCTCGCCTGGGAGACCGGTCTCCTGCCGCGGGTCGCGCGCGACGGCTCCCTGCGGTTTTGCAGCATCGGCGCCTGATCGTTGGCCGAGGCTTCCGCAAGCGCCGCCAGCAAAGACCTCAGGTGCGATCTTAAAGCCATTAAGGATGCCAGGCGCTCGGCGCGACTTCGCGCTGAGCCGTCTCGGCGCGGCTCTGTTCGATCGCCCGCAGCAGCGTACGCAAGACGTCCGCGACGCCCTGCGCGCTCACGGCCGAGACGACGAGCACAGGCTTTTCGGCGGCGCGCTGCAGCCGTTCGGCCTGCTCTTTGATTTCTGCCGCGCTCATCGCGTCGGCCTTGCTCAGCGCGACGATTTCCGGCTTTTCGGCGAGGCCATGGCCATACGCGGAAAGTTCGCGGCGCACGATCTTGTAAGCCTGGCCGGCATGACCGCCGGTACCGTCGACCAGATGCAACAGCGCGCGGCAGCGCTCGATATGGCCGAGAAAGCGGTCGCCGAGTCCGGTGCCGGCGTGCGCGCCCTCGATCAGGCCGGGAATATCCGCGAGCACGAATTCGCGCCCGTCAGTGTCGATGACCCCGAGCTGCGGCGTGAGCGTGGTGAACGGGTAGTCGGCGATCTTCGGCTTGGCGGCGCTGACCGCTGCGAGGAAGGTCGATTTGCCGGCATTCGGCAAGCCGATAATCCCCGCGTCGGCGATCAGCTTTAGCCGCAGGCGAATGGTCTGTTCCTCGCCGGGCTGGCCCGGATTGGCCCGGCGCGGGGCGCGGTTGGTCGAGCTCTTGAAATGCGCATTGCCGAAGCCGCCATTGCCGCCCCGCAGCAGCACCGCGCGCTGGCCGGGAACGGTGAGATCAGCAATGAGCGTCTCGCCGTCGTCTTCGTAGATTTGCGTGCCGACCGGCACTTTCAACACGGCGTCTGCACCGTTGGCACCGTGGCGATCCTTGCCCATGCCGGCGCCGCCGTTCTTGGCAAAAAAATGCTGCTGGTAGCGATAGTCGATGAGCGTGTTAAGGCCCTCGATCGCCTCGGCAATGACATCGCCGCCTTTGCCACCGTTGCCGCCGTTCGGCCCGCCGAACTCGATGAACTTCTCGCGCCGGAACGACACGCAGCCGTTGCCGCCGTCACCGGAGCGGACATAGACCTTAGCTTCGTCGAGAAACCGCATTGCAGCACATCGTCAGCCGCGGCGCGGGCGTTCCGCCGCGGCGCACTCCAACGCCCACGCGATATGGCCTGGGAGGGAATGCCTACACGCCTGCCCGTTGTCGAGCTATTCCGAACCCAGTGGTCCGGTACGATAAACCAGGGGCTGTGGCCGAGGACGAATTCGATTTCGCCGACCAACAATCCGCGTTTCTGGCTTTTCTGCCGGTTGCCAGGGTCTAGCCCACGACCAACCCGGGCAGCTCGGCTAAATAAGCATTTGCGAATGTGAGCGCAAGCGCGGCTCTAGCCGGCGCGCACAAGCAGAGACTGTCGATCAGGCCACCTCATTGACCCGCCCCCACGACCGCAGCGAGTGCCACAACCGGCGATCGAGCCGGAAGCGGTCGGTCGGCGCCGCCGAATTGGTCGCGCGAATGCGCAACAGGCGCACACCCACCCATTGGAAGCCGCATTTTTCTAGCACCCGCCGCGAGGCCGGATTGCTTACGCGCGTGCCGGCCTGCAGCGCCTCGTATCCCAGCTCGCTGAACGCGTGGTCGATGAGCGCGCGAGCTGCCTCGGTGGCGTATCCTTGGCCCCAATAGTCGACGCCGAGCCAGTAGCCGATTTCCGGGCCGTCCTCGCGCGGATCCACGCCGCAAACGCCAATAAGCGTGCGCTCGAGCGTGATCGCGAAGCTCGCCTCTGCCTGTTTGCGGTTTGCCGCCGCGATGAACTCCTCGGCGTCCTCGATCCGGTAAGGATAGGGAAGGCGGGCGGTGTTCACTGCGATCCGGCTGTCGTTGGCGAGGCGAGCAATAGCAGCAGCGTCCTCGCCACGCGGCGCACGCAAGCAAAGCCGCTCGGTCTCGAGGACGGCTAAACTGCGCCGTTCTCCAGTGGCCGCTAGAATCTCTGCCGAGAGGGTCATCTTGAAGGGCTCCTGCCAGAAACCAAAGGGGGAGCCGGCATCCCGGTCTCCCCCTGTTTCGGAGCCCAACTGGGCCCGCCGGTTCGACTGATGCCGGCGGACCTTGCTTAATCCACCGTATTACTGGGCCGCGGCCTCCGTCATCGGAAGGACTGATACGAATACGCGACCCTTGGCCTTGCTACGGAATTCGACCTTGCCGTCGGTGAGAGCAAACAGAGTATGGTCGCGGCCGAGCCCGACATTGCGTCCCGCATGCCACTTGGTTCCGCGCTGGCGTGCGATAATGTTGCCGGCGATCACCTGCTCGCCACCGAAAATCTTGATACCCAGGCGCCGGCCCGCTGAATCGCGGCCGTTACGCGAGGATCCGCCTGCTTTCTTGTGAGCCATCGGCTCGTCTCCGAACTTTCAAGGTTTACACCTACACCGGCTTTGTGACAAAAGCATCACCCTTTCCGGACAAAATCTTTGTCTTTTCTTCGCCCATCGTGCCATTTTCGGCTGCGAGCGTTAGGAACCGCCCTGTTCGGCAGCGTTATCCGAAACCGACTCGGCGGCGGGCGCGAGGGAACTCGGCTGCGCCGCGGAGTGCGGCGTCTTGCTCGGCTTCCTACCGTCCGTCAGGATTTCGGTGATGCGGACGAGCGTGAACTCCTGGCGGTGGCCGCGCTTGCGCCGCGAATTCTTTCGCCGCCGCTTCTTAAAGGCGATGATTTTCGGCCCTCGCCCCTGTTCGATCACCTCGGCGGCGACGGTCGCGCCGGCGATCATCGGGGCACCAACTGTGACACTCTCGCCGCCCACGAGCAGAACGTCACCGAAGGCGACGATGTCGCCCGGTTCGCCCTTGATCTTATCGACCTTGAGCAGGTCGTCGGCGGCCACGCGGTATTGCTTGCCGCCCGTTTTGAAGACCGCGAACATCTTTTTTCTCCGTGTTCGATCCCGGCGCTCGGACCTGGTCCGGGCCGGCTTTTTGCAGTCGATGCTGTTATGGTGTTTGCCGGCGCACACGAGCATGGGCACGACCCACGGGCGCTGACCAGTAGGTTATGGCCGTGTCCTGGCACTGTGTCAAGAAACCGCCAATCAAAGCAGGTCAGACGCGCCTCAATCAACCGTAACGCAATCTTGCATTGGCCGTTCGCGGCCGGACGGATACTCAAATGAGCTCGTACTCAAAATGAGCTCGGGAGACTGCGCCGGCGCGAGGGCGGCCGAGGGGGACCGTGCCGACCCGCCGGCGCGAGATCGCTGCCACAATCTATAGCTGGCAAAAGTGCTTTAGGTCGATCGCACGCCAACGAAGGGAACGCCAATGCGTCTGTCGCGTCGTCACTTGTTCGCCGCGTTGAGCGCACTGGCGGCCGGGATAGCGCGCGCGCAGAACACCGACAATTATCCCAGCCACCCGGTCGCGTTCGTCGTCCCCTTCGCACCCGGCGGCACCACCGACACGCTGGCGCGCTTGCTCGCCGAAAAGCTCCGGGATCGGCTTGGCCAGCAATTTGCCGTGCAGAACCGCCCGGGAGAAGGCACCCTGTTCGCCGCCAATTTCGTGGCGAAATCGCCGCCCGACGGCTACACGATCATGATGGAGGTTTCCACGCTCGCAATCGACGCGACTTTGTACAAAAAGCTGCCCTACGATCCGATCAAAGACCTGGTGCTGGTAGCCCTCGTCGCCAAGGTGCCTTTCGTCCTGGTGGTCAATGCTGCGCTCCCGGTCTACAGCGTGAACGATCTCATCGATCTGGCGAAGAAGCGATCACTGAGTTTCGGTTCTGGCGGCATCGGTACGTTCCACTATGTGGCCGCCGAAGTTTTTGCCGGCATGACCGGCATTAAAATCACCCACGTACCTTATCGCGGCACGGCGCCGGCGCTCACAGACCTGGTCGGTGGATACGTTCAGCTCATGTTCACCGATTATGCCCCGGCGGCGGAACTGATCAATGCGGGCAAAGTGCGCCCGCTGGCGGTGACCACCAGCACGCCGATGTCGACGCTGCGCGACGTGCCGCCGCTCGCGAAGGCCGGCGTTCCCGGCTTCGATCTCGCCGCCTGGCAAGGCGTGGTTGCGCCGGCGAAAACGCCGAGCGATCTTGTCAGTCTGCTCAATGCACAGCTCAATGCCATCGTGGGCACGCCCGATTTCCGCGCGCGCTTAGAGGACCTCGGCATGACGCCAATCGGCAAAGGCAATCCGGACGAGCTTGCGTCGTTCCTGCAGGCGGAAATCGTGCGTTGGGGCGACATCGTCGAGTTGGCCGGTATTGCCAGATCCCAGTGACGCCGACGCCGTCCGCGTCCGCGAAGCGGCCGATGCAGCAATCTCGGGTCCGCTGATCCGGCGCGTGAGCAGTGGCGCCCGAGCGCTCTTGCCGATCTGCCGGACATGACCTGATAGTTTCGTGGCCATGACAGCTGAGGCAAACGATCGCCGCCTTCCCGAGGGCGAAGAGGTTTTTCTCGATCACGTCGGACATTTCGTGCGCGCGGCGGAGCCCGCAAGCCGCGCGCTCGAACGTGCCGGATTTGCGCCGACCGCCCCTTCCATCCAGTTCAATGCTAAGACCAATGCCTCCAGCCGCCTGACCGGAACCGGCAACGTCACCGCCATGCTCGCGCGCGGTTACATCGAGGTGCTGTTTAAAACAGCGGACACCGCGCTCGGCCGCGAATTCGCCGCCGCGCTGGCGCGACATGCCGGTATTCATCTTGCCGCCTTTGCGGTCGCCGATGCGGCTGGCGCGCATGCGCGGCTGGCCGCCGCCGGCTTTCGCGTGCGGCCGCTCGCCAGGATGGAGCGGCCTGTAGCGACAGAATCCGGCAATGCCGTTGCGGCCTTTTCGGTGGTGCGTGTCGAGCCGGACATGATGCCCGAAGGGCGTATTCAGATGCTGACCCACCACAGCGAGGAAGCGGTTTGGCAGCCGCGCTGGCTCTCGCACCCGAACACCGCGATGGCGCTGAGCGACGTGGTGATTGCGGTTGCTGACGTGCAAGAAGCGGCCACGCGCTTTGCCCGCTTTTGCGGACGTCGAGCCCGACAAACAAACGGCGGCGCGATTTTACGGCTCGATCGCGGCGCCGTGCTGCTGGTCAGCCGCGACGCTTTGGCGGATCTGTTACCCGGCGTGCCAATGTGCGCTCCGCCATTTATGGCCGGCTATGCAATCACTGTGCAGTCGCTGGCGACGGCGGTGGCAATCGTGCAGGGCGCAAACTTGCACTGGCGCGCCTTTGAAGGCGGAATCGTCGTCCGCTTCCCGGACGAACTGGGTGCAGGCGCCTGGCTTTTCGTCGAAAGCGCCGCGGCTCTGCCCTGGCGGCGATCATAATCGCCGCCCTCGCGCCGACGGCTGAGCGCGTGCCACGCCCGCTTGTTGTTGCGTTGCGCCTTGAGCGGCGGGCCTTGCTTACTCGGCGGACACCTTTTCGGGCTCCGCCGGCACCACTTCCTTTACCGCACCGCGCCAGCCGTTATGGGTCAGATCGAAGATGACGCCGTTCGGGTCCTTATATTTGACCTCGTAGAAGGCGTGCGGGTTGTTCTCGGGCGCGCCGCTGAAATGGGTCCCACCTGCTGCTGTCACTTTCTTGGCCGTTTCCTCAAGATCGTCGACCCACATGCCGAAGTGAACGAGCCCCTGATAGCCCTTGTGGAAGCCGGGCACTTCGCCGTCGTATTTCAGGAGCGCGACGTTGATCGTGCCATCGGAGACATAGCAGCCGATGCCGGCTTTGCCGACACGCTTCATGCCGAAAGCTTCCTCGAAGAATTTTGCCGCCTTCTCGGGATCGGGAACCGAGAGGGCGATGTGACGCAGCCGTGCAGCCATGGAGACCTCCGCTGAACGAAATGGTCGCTCGAGCGTGAGCATCCGTCGGCTGCGGCGGGGCGTCAAGCGGCGCGAACGGCGGTGGCGCGCTGGGCCGAGCACCCCTCGCCTTGCGAGGAATACCTTGGGTTTCCTTACTGCACTTTCAGACCGCCGCTGACGACGACCTCGTGCCATTTCTTCAGTTCGGAGGTGATGCGCGCAGCGAATTGCTGCTGCGTGCTCGGCTCGGCGTCGACGCCGAGCTTTGCCAAGGCCGCAACCACATCGTTCTCATGCAGGACCGCGGTTACCTCCGCATTGAGCCGCGCCACGATCGGCGCGGGCGTGCGGGCGGGCGCATAGAGTCCCTGCCAGAGAACGGATTCGTAACCCGGCAGGCCCGACTCGGCGATTGTCGGTACCTGCGGCAGCGTCGGGCTGCGCGTGGCGCCAGTTACCGCAAGCGCGCGCAACTTGCCCTGCCGGATCAGCGCCAAAGTCGGCGGGATCGTGCCGAATTGCATGTCCACGCGGCCTTCGATGACGTCGAGGACTTCCTGTTCGGAGCCGCGATAGGAGACCGGCGTCAGCTTCACGTTCGCCATCTTGTTGAACAGAAGACCGGCGAGGTTGGCGAGCGTGCCTGGGCCGGCTTCGGCGAAGGTCAACGCGCCGGGCTTGGTTTTGGCCAGCGCGATCAGCTCCGCCACGTTGCGGGCGGGCAACCCCGCATAGGCTGCGAGCACGAAGGGCGAAGCGCCGAGCAGGGAAATCGGCGCGAAATCCTTGACCGGATCATATGGCGCGTTGGCCGAAAGGTTCGGCGTAATCGCCAGAGTGCTGGTGTTGGCAAGGCCGAGCGTGTAGCCGTCGGCGTCCGCATGGGCGACGGCCTCGGTGCCGATCGCGCCGCTGGCGCCGGAGCGGTTGTCGATCAGAAGGGTCTGATGCAGTCGCTCGCCGAGCTTCTGCGCCACCAGGCGGGCGACAATGTCGGAGCTTGAGCCGGCCGGGAACGGCACGATCAGGTGGATCGGCCGATTGGGCCAGGCGGCCGTCGATTGCGCGGCAACAGACGTCGCGGCGATCGCGGTCAAAAATAGCGCCAGCGCAATGCGCGTCATTGGCTCTTCCCCGGTTTCCGTTGCGCTTGGTCTAAAAGCACACGCGATCAGAGAACGCAGGCGATCGCAGCGGCTAGCATTTTTCCGAACAAATCAGGTGTCAAGAGCGTAAACGGGAGCCTTCAGCGAACTGCCGCCCCATCGGGCGGCGCCGAGCGCGCCGGATTGGGTCATGGTGCGGGCGCATCAGGGCTCGCCTGAGCTGCGCGATGCGGCGAGGCTCGTGGCTGGCTCCTGCCGACGCAGGTGCTGCCGACGTGCGAGAAAGTTGCGCGCGGTCAACGAGGCTGTACGGGAAAGCCGGCCGACGCGGTCGCGAACATCTCGCTCCGCGTCCACCTCGGCGGTGGCCAGTAACTACGCCGCAATCTTCACATATTCGAAATCGCCGGGCTTGTTGTCGATGCCGACGCGGGGCGGCGCGATCCAGCTTGCGAATTTGCCGGTCTCGGTCACCGGCCGCATCAGGCTGGCGATAAAGTCGCCGTCGTCTTTCGACGGCAGCCACTTGTCTTTTTCGCGCTCCCAGGTGGCGTCGTCGATGATTTGCCCGTCGGGCGAGACCTTCGCGTCCTTGAACTCCCCGATCGCGCGATGAAAGCCGACATGCGGAAGGACCAATTTGCAGGGAATGCCAATTCGGTCGATGATCTTGTTCCAGCGGTCAAGCCCGCGCTGGCAGTCGGCAGTGTAATCGTCGCGCAGCCGCATATTGATCGCGGTCAGCGCCGGTTCGTCGAGGCGCTTGATCGCACCGTCGACCAGTTTGAGCACCGAATAGGTGGCGCTCTCCAGCCGGTGGTCATCCTGGATTTTGCTTTCCTGGAAGCGGCCCTTGAGCCCGGCGGTGAATGTGTTCGCCGCGTTGGTGGAGACTTCCGAGCCGAACAGGTCGAGCGAGAGCGAATAGTGCAGGTTGAGCTTTTTCTGCATCGTGGGGAGGTCTATGACGCCGAGCGCGCGCACCTTGCCGATCTCGGCCGGATCCTCGATGCCGGCCGCCTTCATCGCCTCACAGGTGCGCTGAATGGTCCGCCCGACGCCGGTCTCGCCGACGAACATGTGGTGCGCTTCTTCGGTGAGCATGAAGCGGCAAGTGCGCGAGAGCGGATCGAAGCCGGATTGCGCCAGGCTCTCCAGCTGCATCTTGCCGTCGCGATCGGTGAAGAAGGTGAACATGTGGAACGACAGCCAATCCGGCGTCATTTCATTGAAGGCGCCGAGCATGCGCGGCTTGTCGGCGCTGCCGGAGCGGCGCTGCAACAGTTCGGCAGCTTCCTCGCGTCCGTCCCGTCCGAAATATTTTTGCAGCAGATAGACCATCGCCCACAGGTGCCGGCCTTCCTCGACGTTGACCTGAAAGACGTTGCGCATGTCGTAGAGTGAAGGTGCGGTCTTGCCGAGATGGCGTTGCTGCTCGACCGAAGCCGGTTCGGTGTCGCCCTGGATGACGATCAGCCGCCGCAACATGGCACGATACTCGCCTGGCACTTCCTGCCAGGCCGGCTCGCCCAAGTGCCGGCCGAAGGGGATGGGGCGGCCGTCCTCCTTCGGCGCCAGCAGAATGCCCCAGCGATAGTCGGGCATCCTGACGTAATCGAATTTCGCCCACCCTTTCGGGTCGACCGAGACGGCCGTGCGCAGATAGACGAGCGATTGCTGAAAGCCGTCTGGTCCCCTGTCCAGCCACCAGTCGATATAGCCCGGATGCCACCGCTCCAGTGCGCGCAGCACTTGGCGGTCTTCGGCAAGATTGACGTTGTTGGGGATCTTGGCGGTGAAGTCGATGGTCTCGATGCTCATGCTGTCGCCCCTGTCATTCGCGCTCTGCATTTGCCCGCGTGCGGGGAGAGAGGTGCCGAACCGCGGGGCTCGCAAACCGGGCGGCAGCGCCTTTTCTGCTTTTCCCTCCCCGCGTCCGCGGGATACTTGTTACGCTCTCCTTGAGTCGAACACCGGCTGCTGGCCGGTGCCGTAGCGCTTGAGCGCGCCGTGTTCGCCGGTGGCATTGGGTCGCTGGAAGATCCAATTCTGCCAGGCCGTCAGGCGCGCGAAAATTTTCGATTCCATGGTCTCGGGTCCGGCGAAGCGCAGATTGGCTTCCATTCCGGTGAGCGCGTCGGGCGAAAAACTGGCGCGCTCTTCGAGAAAGAGTTGCACCTCGTCGTCCCAATCGATGTCGTCGAGCGCGAACGTGACGAGGCCGAGCTCTTGCGCACGCCCGGCCTCGAGCAGGGTTTCGCGCTCAGCCTTCGCGGCATCGACGGCGGACGGGTCGGCCAGAAAGCGGCAGCCGAGGCGCGTCAGCCCGTTCGCCATTGGATAGGCGCCGAAATTGGCCTCGGCGAGCGCGATGCTGGCAGGCCGCTCGTTGCCCCCTTCGCGGGTGCCGGCCAGCATGTACGAGCGGTCGCTGGCTAACGGCAGTTCGGCGAGCGTACCGGCAAAGCACGAGCCGGGCTCGATAAGCGTGGCGAGCGAGCGCGAGGTGAGATCGACCCGCTTGAGGACGCGCTTCCATAACAGGCGGATTTCCCGCGCCAGCCAGTGATCCCTATTGGTATCGAGAAAACGCTCGTAGGCGAGCACCCGGGCCGGATCGCCGGAGGATTTGAAGATGACCGCCGCGACTTCGAGTTCGTTTAGTCGGATGTGGAGAATGGCGTCGTCGAGTTCGCGCGCAAGCGTGAGCGGCCAGAATTCGGCACCCCACGCGGCCATTGCGTCGGCCGATTCGGGTGGCGCATTCGCAGGACCACGCATCTGGATGATGGCGAGCCGCTGGGCGCGGTCGAATGCCACGCTGAGCGAGCCGTATTCGAGCGCGTCGGCGGCAACGGCGCGGCTCAGCGGCGCAAGCGTGATGCCCGGCGCGGCACCGGTGCGCTTTGATTTGGCGGCAAGTTCCCGCGCGCGGGCGGCGACCGTGTCCTCGAATTTCGAACCCGGCACGACTTCGTCGACCAGGCGCCATTCGACGGCACGCTTGCCCTTGACGCCTTCTTCGGTCGTGCAGAACACGTCGGCATGGTCGCGGCGCACCCTGCGCTTGTCGCTGACACGGGTTAATCCGCCGGTCCCCGGCAGCACCGCGAGCAGCGGCAGCTCCGGCAGCGCGACCGCCGAGGAGCCGTCGTCGATGAGCACGATGTGATCGGCGGCGAGCGCAAGCTCGTAGCCGCCGCCAGCCGCGGTGCCGTTGATCGCGCAGATCGTCGCCACGCCGGAATTTTCCGACAAGTCCTCGATGCCGTTGCGCGTCTCGTTGGTGAACTTGCAGAAATTGACCTTGTGGGTGTGGCTTGCTGCGGCCAACATGCGAATATTGGCGCCGGCGGAAAACACCCGCGGCTTGCCTGAGCGCAGCACCAGCGCACGCACCTGCGGATGCTCGAAGCGCAGCCGGTCCAGCGCGTCGGCAAGTTCGATGTCGACACCGAGATCGTAGGAATTCAGTTTCAGCTCGTAGCCTTCGAACAGTGCGGCCTTTTCGTCCACGTCCATGACCAGGGTGGCGATGTCGCCGTCGATGGCGAGCTTCCAGTGGCGATAGCGCGACGGCGCGGTCTGAAAATCGATCCGCGTCTTGCCGTCACCCGGGGTGCGTGCGCTGTCGTCTTGTGCGTTTGCCATGGCAAACCTGCTGCAGCCCCGGCGCTGGTCCACCGCCATTGAATTATAGTGCATATCGGGCCGCGGCGTGTTCGGGCCAACTATGTACTATATCTCATCAGCTCGCAACCCCGAACGAGGCGCCACGGTGCCCTCGCCATGATCGCGCAAGAGCCGGTTGATGAAACCGGCGATAGCGGCGAGCGTCTGCGCGGGCGCTTCGCGGCAAGGGTCGTGGTGAACTTCCGGTAGGATCACGCTCTCGACCGGGCAGAAGCATTCGGCTTTGGCCGTCTCCACCTGCCGCAGCGTACCGTATTGATCGTTCTCGCCCTGCACGATCAGGATCGGCACGCGGATATAGCCAAGCGCCTCGGTGACGTCCCATTTGCGAAATTCCGGATCAAGCCAGGGCTCGCTCCACGAGCGGAAGGCACAATCGACGTCGGCGTGCCAGCGAGCAAGTTTTTCACGCAGCGTGCCGGATGCGAACGCTGCACGCGCCCGCTCGATCTCGGCGATCCCCATGTCCTCGGTAAAGAAATGCGGCGCGATGAGCACCAGGCCGCGCACGCGGTGATCCTGCACCGAGCCGGCGTAGATCGTGGCGATCGAAGCGCCGTCACTGTGCCCGAGCAGAATTCCGCGGCGAAATCCGATCGCGTCCAGCACGCGCGGCAGCACCTCGAGTGCCTCTTCGTGCATGAACGAGACCGCGCGCGGCATTTGTCCCGGACTCGATTGGCCGTAGCCGGCGCGCGAATAGGCAAAGACGCCTGCGCCTGTAGCCGCGGCGAGGGTTTCGGGAAAGGTGCCCCAGAGCGCGGCTGAACCCAGGCCCTCATGCAGCAACACGATGGTGGGCGCGGTGCCGGGGCGCGGGCCCATTGTTCGGTACTCGAGCCGCAGCGGGGCGAGATCGAGGAAACCGGTCTCGTGCTCGTCGCCACCCTGAGGTGCCGGGTTGGAGAACGGGGTTTGCGGCTTAGCCATTATCCGTCGCGCCGCCGGTGGGCATCACCTGCGGGCTTATTTCGCGAAGCGAAGCTGGCCGTTGCGGCACATGCGCGAAGAGCCGCTGGACCACACGCGCCAACCTGGCAAAACTCTGCTCGACGGCCTCGGCCGAGGTGTCCACCTCGGCTTCGGCGCGGGCATAGTCGGCGCGGCGCGCGTCCAGGATGGCGACGAGATCGGCCATGGCTTCTCGGTTTTGCGCCATCGGCCGGAAATCGCCTTGCGCCATAACCCGCGTCATGTGGTCCTCGGGCGCTGCCTTGATCCAGATCGTATGGGTGCGGCGCAACAGCAGCCCATAGGTCTCGGGATCAGAAACGATGCCGCCGGCGGCGGTGATGACCGCCTGCTGATGCGCAGCGATCACGCGCTCGAGCGCGGCCCGTTCATGGCGACGGAACGTGGCGTTGCCGGCCATTTCGATCAGGTCGGGGATGCTGGCGCCGTAATCCTCCTCGACCAGCCGATCGAGCTCGATGAAGCGCCAGGCGAGATGATGCGCCAGCATCCGCCCGAGGGTCGATTTCCCGGCGCCGCGCAACCCGACGAGGGCGATACGCTCGCCGCGATCGGCGTTTTGCGACAGCGCCACGCGCGCCTCAATTTCTTTGGCGAGGGCGGGAAGTTCGGCCACCGGCACCCGGTTCAACAGATCGAGAATGTTGCTGAACGCTGCCGGCCGTCCGCTAGTTTCCGGCAACAGGGCCGATGCGGGCAGATCGAGCGCCTGCGCGATAGCGCGCAGCACGCTCACCGAGGGGTTGCCGCTGCCGGACTCGATCTGCGCCAAGTACCGTTCGGAGGTTTCGGAGGCTTGCGCCAGTTGCCGCCGCGTCATGCCGCGCTTGGCGCGCTGACGGCGCACCTTGCCCCCGATTCCAGCGAGGAAGGCAGTGAGCGCCGCCCCATCGGCGTCCGCGGGCGTCGCCTTCGCGATTTTCGTTGCGACTGTTTCAGCCATGCGCTGCCGCTGTTACGCATTATATTTCATGCTCTATAGTGCATGTGGGGGCTCGATTTGCAAGTTTCGGTGTTGCTCGCTTTAAGCAAAACACGGCGAAATCCGCCGCCTTTTGATGGCCGCCTCGCGCGTTCTATGCCTTGCCATGCGCGGCCCTCGCGGTGGCGGAGTCAACAAATTCGCCGCCGCGCGGCCATCCCTTCGGGTGAGTTCGAACGATAGCAAACGACGTATCCTGGTTCGGGCAGCGATCCGCATCTCAATTTCCCGGACGGCACGATGCGAGTCATCGAAGAGACGGATCAGCTCATTCGCAAATACAAATCCCCAAAGATGCAATAGGCGCTGGTTTCGCAGCTGACCAATCGTGACAGCTTGTCGATTTTCGGCGGCATAGCGCGCTAAAATGCTAAGGAAGGGGCCTTTATGCCCGGGGAGGTCTCCTGAGCCATGTTGCATATCCGCAAATCACTGATGCTGCGCGAGACCCTGACGGCGGACATGGGAAAGAGCGCCGCACGGCCGATCGTTCGCGCCACAGCCCTGGCGGTCATCGGCAATCCATTCGCCGGCCGTTACGTCGAGGATCTAAGCGAATTGTTCGAGGCGGGGCGCAAGCTCGGCGAGCTATTCGCTGCCGATCTCGTCCGCCTGCTGTCGCAAGCTCCGACTTCCTATGGCAAGGGGGCTGTGGTCGGGCTTGACGGGGAGTTCGAACACGGTGGCGCCTGCCTTCACCCCATGCTCGGCAAGCCGATGCGTGCGGCGGTGGGCGGCGGTAAGGCGGTCATCCCGTCCACCGTCAAGGTCGCCGCTGCCGGCGCGAGCATCGACGTGCCGCTGAGCCACAAGGACGATTCCTGGGCATTCGACTACTTCGATGCGGTCACGGTGGCGATGCCGGACGCGCCGAAGCCCGACGAGATCCTCGTCGTCATGGCGCTAGCCGACGGTGGCCGGCTGCATCCGCGCTGTGGGGCGGCGCCGCGATAGGGCCAATCGATGAACGCGGCCATGATGAAACTCGGCTGTTTCCTTGAAGGCACGGGGCACCATGTCGCCGCCTGGCGCGATCCTGACGTGGATCCGCACGGCCGGCAGAAATTGGCGCACTATCTCGGCGCCGCGCGCCTGGCCGAGCGCGGCAAGTTCGATCTCTTGTTCATGGCCGATACCAACGCGACTTTCGGCGCCGACGACGTGGATTCGTGGATTCGCACGACGCAGGCCTCGCGGCTTGAGCCGATCACGCTGCTCGCTGCCATTGCCGCCGCCACGGAGCGGATCGGCCTGGTCGCCACCGCCACTACGACCTATTTCGAACCATTTCACGTGGCGCGTTTTTTCGCATCACTCGATCAGATCAGCGCCGGGCGCAGCGGCTGGAATTTGGTGACGTCCCTGGCGGTCGCCGAAGCCTATAATTTCGGCAAGCAGAGCCATCCGCACCACGGCGACCGCTACGCGCGGGCCCGCGAGTTCGCGAAAGTGGTGCTCGGACTATGGGATACGTGGGAAGACGGTGCCGTAATCGCCGAGAAGCAAAGTGGCATCTATCTTGATCGGTCAAAACTTCACTTTCTCAACCACAAGGGCAAACATTTCTCGGTGCGCGGCCCCTTGACCGTGCAGCGTTCGGCGCAGGGCCATCCGGTTATCGTGCAGGCCGGACAATCCGAGGATGGCCGCGATCTTGCCGGTGAGATCGCTGAGGTCACGTTCACGGTGCAGCAGGATTTGGAGGCGGCCAAGGCGTTCTATGCCGACATCAAACGTCGCGCCCTCGCTTACGGCCGTCCGCGCGATGCCATCAAGGTCATGCCCGGGGTGATGACCGTGATCGGGCACACGAGCACCGAAGCGGCAAAAAAATACGAACGCCTCCAAGAGCTGCTGTCGCCGGAGCTGGCGATCAAAGATTTGTCCTCGCACCTCGGCATCGATCTGTCGGATTATCCGCTTGACGGCCCGGTTCCCGATCCCAGCGCGGATGTCGAACAAAAAGGACGCGTGAAAGTGATGGTCGAGCTGGCCCGCCGCGAAAACCTGACCATCCGGCAGCTCTATAAGCGCGTGTACGGCCAGCGCGGCCATCGTGTCGTCATCGGCACGCCGCGCGAGGTCGCCGACGCGCTCGAGCTTTGGTTTCGCGCCGGAGCGGCCGATGGGTTCAACCTCATGCCGCTCACTTTTCCGCGCGGCCTTGAGGACATCGTCAATTTGCTCATTCCCGAATTGCAGCGTCGCGGGCTGTTTCGCAGAGAGTACGAGGGTAAGACCTTGCGCGAAAATCTCGGCCTTCCCATTCCGGAGAACCGCTGGGCTGTAGAGCGGGCGCAGAAGGATGTCGGGTGAGAATCATAGCGCGCAGCCCGCATGAGCGCAGTGAAATGCGCAAAAGGCGCTGCCCATGGCGCGATGATTCCTCAGCTGGATCGCGAGCAAGCCATCCGCTTCGATCCGCCAGCTGCCGCGAGGGCTCCTCGGGTGGTGGTGCGGCCTTGTGTGGCGACCGCACAATTCTGCTGACCGCCTGCATTGCTTTTTCGCGCCTTTGTTCTTCTTCATCTCGCGCAGCAGCTCGCCGACGCGGCGGTCGGCGCGCAAGCACAGATCGGCGCATGCCTACTTCGATTTGCCGGTGACGCGGCCGCTCGCGTCATAGAATATCGTCGTGCCGTTGACGTCGGTTCTGGCCCGGCCAGTGATCCGGTTGCTCGAATCATAGAACGTGGTGACGCCGCGCGAATCGGTTCTCGCGTGTCCGGTGACGCGGCCGCTCGCGTCATGGAATGTTCGGCCAAAACCGGCGCTGCTGATCGCAAGCGTGACGGTCACGGCAACGATCGGCGTCATCAAAAGCGCTTTGACCTTCGGCATTGCTCCCTCCCATCAGGGACCAGGATGAGGCATCCGCTCCAATATAAGCCGTTTAAGACGGGTCGCAGCCGATCGTAAGGGGATCGGAACATTGACCGGCCAGACGCCAGCAGCCTACAAGACGGCACGGTTGGAACGGGTCCGAGCGACGCCAAATCCGTCGGACAACTCCAGAACGTGAAGCGCCGCTGCTCCATCCAAGCGCGCAACCCTCTTTTAGGCCCATGGAAGATGCGACTGCCTGAAAGGCTCGGTGTGCGCCGACAGGCGGCCTATCAGAGAGTTGGATAACAAACCCGCGCGCTGATCTTGCAAACGTGGCAAGCCATGAGAGGCTTTGTCGCACCCGGAAGCGATGAACGCGTATGTGTGTCCGCGTGCCCGCACGAGCGCTGGCCAGCGCAACAGTCGAGAGAACAAACGATCATTCAGCGTTTTATCCTCCTCACCTTGCTCTGGCTTTGCGGCGCGTGCTTGCGGCTCACCATTCTCGCGATCCCGCCGGTGGTGCCGCTGCTGCACGCCGACTTGCACCTGTCGGAGACAGCGCTCGGCTGGCTGTCCAGCCTGCCGCCGCTGCTGTTTGCGCTCGCGGCTGTGCCCGGCTCGCTGTTGGTCGCGCGCTTTGGCCTGGTGCCGACCGTTCTGATCGGGCTACTGCTCAATGCGGTCGGATCGGCGGCGCGCGGAGCCGTCCCGGGCACGATCGGCCTGTATGCTTCGACCATCGTAATGGCGGCTGGTGTCTCAATCATGCAGCCGGCCCTGCCACCGCTGGTGCGCCAGTGGTTTCCGCAACGGATCGGCTTGGCAACCGCGGTCTACACTAATGGCTTGCTGGTCGGCGAGATCATCCCGGTGGCGCTGACTATCCCGGTGGTGCTGCCGCTTGTGCAAGAAAGCTGGCGGCTGAACTTTGTGGTCTGGTCCGTTCCTGTTTTGCTCACGGCGTTGCTGGTCAATGCCTGCGCGCCGCGCCGCTCCGCGCTCGAGAATGGCGAGCCTATGGTCAAGCGATGGTGGCCTGATTGGCGCGACCCGCTGATCTGGCGACTCGGACTTATCTTCGGCAGCGTCAACGCCGTCTATTTCGTCAGCAATGCGTTCCTGCCCGATTACGTGACCTCCGCTGGCCGGCCGGATCTGGTGAGCAGCGCGCTGACCGCCCTCAATCTCGGCCAATTGCCGGCCTCCATGCTCATGCTGCCGCTCGCCGAAAGGCTGCTGACGCGGCCGGCAGCTTATGCGGTGACAGGCTTGCTGTCGTTTCTCAGCGTCGCCGCGATGATGCTCATGCAGGGCGACTGGATCGTCTTCTGGTCGGGCGTGCTCGGCTTCACCGGTGCGGCGACGCTGATCCTGGTCTTGGCGCTGCCCTCGGTACTGAGCGCACCCGATGACGTGCACCGCACCTCGGCCGGCATGTTCACGATCAGTTATTCCTGTGCCATGGCGCTGTCGGTCTTAGTCGGCTGGGTGTGGGATCTGACTCGGCGGCCGGTCGCCGGCTTTGCGCCGGTCGCGCTGTGCGGACTTGTGATCGTGGCATTGGCGTCAACCGTCAAACAGGCTGGGCGGCGGCAAGGCTGATGAGATGAAGCGAGCCGGCAGTCCGCTCCTCGAGCAGATAGTGTCACTGCCCACATCACCTTGGGCTCCCCTGACACCCTGATTTTCTCGGAAGCTTAGCCTGGCTTGCGATCGACGCGCGCGCTCTTTGCGAGCGAGATCGAAGCCAATGAGCCAACGATCGCTAATACCCCGCGGCAAGTGCACCGCCCTCGCGCGGATCGGCGGCGCCCGCAAAACCCTCGTGCGTAACCTCGATCGAATTCGCCGATGTAAAGGGGCGCTGCACCGCGATCGGGTCGCCGCGCGTCCTCAGCTCCGCCGCGATGGTGGGCGACAGTGCAGGCTCGACAAAAACCTCATCGGGCCTCCACTGCTCGTGGACGCGCGGGGCGTCCACGGCGTCCGCGATGGACATGCCGCGGTCGATCACATTGACGATCACCTGCAGCACCGCGGTGGTGATGTGGCTGCCGCCCGGCGAGCCGGTGATCAGAAACGGCTTGCCGTCCTTGAGCACGATCGTCGGCGTCATCGATGAGAGCGGCCGCTTGCCGGGTGCGGGCGCGTTGGCGCTAAAGCCGGTCAGCCCGAAGGCATTCGGGACGTCGGGCTTCACCGCGAAATCGTCGAGCTCGTTGTTGAGCAGGATGCCGGTGCCATCGGCAACGAGGCCGAGGCCGTAATTGAAATTGAGCGTATAGGTATTCGATACGGCATTGCCGAAGCGGTCCACCACGGAGAAATGCGTGGTATCGCGGCCTTCGGTATCGGCGATGCTGCCGGCGCGAATTTTGCTCGCCGGCGTCGCATGCGCCGGATCGATCGTGGCCCGCCATTTCGCGGCATAGCTCTTGGAGGTCAGCCGCGCGACTGGATTGTGCACTGCGTCGGGATCGCCGAGGAACAGCGCGCGGTCCGCGTAGGCGCGTTTCATGACCTCGATCATCAGGAACAGCGCCTGCGTCTCGTCGTCATGCGCCAGATCGTAGCCTTCGAGGATGTTGAGCATCTCGATCAGCTCGACTCCGCCCGAGGATGGTGGCGACATGGCAAGGATGTCATAGCCGCGATAGAGCCCGTGTAGTGGCGTGCGCACCACGGCACGGTAGCCTTTCAGATCGTCGACCGTCATGACGCCGCCCGCCTTGAGCACGGCGGCGGCGATCTTCTGCGCGATCGCGCCCTGGTAGAAGGCGTGCGCACCGGTTAGGGCAATATCTTGGAGCGAGTGCGCAAGGTCGGGTTGCACGAGGCGGCGGCCGGGCGAAAGCGGGGTGCCGTCGGATTGCAAAAAAATCTTTGCCGACGAGGGCCAGCGGGCGAGCCGCCGAGGATCCGCGGGCGGCGGCTGCAGTGTCTGCGGCGTGACGGTGATGCCGTTGCGCGCCAAGGCGATCGCCGGGGCGATCAGCTGCGCGAGCCGAAAGCGGCCGGAGCCGTATTTTTCCTCCGCCAGCGCCAGCCCGGCGACCGTGCCCGGCACACCGACGGCGAGGGCCGAATTGCGCGATTTCTGCGGGTCGGCATTGCCTTTCGCGTCAAGAAAAGATGCGTCGGTGATCGCTCGCGGCGCTGTTTCGCGGTAGTCGATAGCGACATTCTCGCCGTCGGCGCGGTGGATCACCATGAAGCCGCCGCCGCCGAGGTTGCCGGCGCGCGGATAAGTCACCGCCAGCGCGAAGCCGACCGCCACGGCGGCGTCGACGGCATTGCCGCCTTGTTTAAGAATATCCACGCCGATGCGCGCGGCCTGTCCTTCCTGCGCCACCACCATGCCCTGATGCGCGACCACTGCCTGGACATGATCACGTGAGTTTTGGCTGCGCGCGGCAAGCGGGAAGGCGACGGCGCAGGCCAAAAGGACACAGCGAGCGGCCGAACGGCCGGGTTGTTTGACCCCTATCACGAAATTTTTCGCACCTATAACATCGAAGGAAGGACGCGGTCCGGCGGGCGATGGCCGTCGAGGAACGTCTTGATGTTGATGATGACTTTCTCACCCATGTCGATGCGGCCTTCGAGGGTAGCCGAGCCGAGATGCGGCAGCAGCACCACCTTGTCGGCCTTGGCCAGCTTGATCAGTTTCGGGTTCACCGCCGGCTCGTGTTCGAACACGTCGAGGCCGGCGCCGGCGATTCCCTTGCCTTCGATCAGGCGGGCCAGCGCGTTTTCGTCGATCACCTCGCCGCGCGCCGTATTGACGATGTAGGCGCCGGGCCGAATGAGCTTGAGCCGCCGCGCCGAGAGCAGGTGATAGGTGGCCGGCGTATGCGGGCAATTGACCGAGATGATGTCCATGCGCATGAGCATCTGGTCGAGGCTCTCCCAGTAGGTGGCGTGCAGTTCCTCCTCGATCCGCGGCGCAACGCGGCGCCGGTTGTGATAGTGGATTTTCAGCCCGAACGCCTGCGCGCGGCGCGCCACCGCTTGGCCGATCCGGCCCATGCCGACTATGCCCAGCCGCTTGCCCCAGATGCGGTGGCCAAGCATCCAGGTCGGGCTCCAGCCGCTCCAGCCGGAATTGCCGACGAGCACGCGCGAGCCCTCGGCGAGCCGCCGCGGCACCGCCAGGATGAGCGCCATGGTCATGTCGGCGGTGTCCTCGGTGAGCACCCCCGGCGTGTTGGTCACGGTGATACCGCGCTGTACGGCGCTGGCCACGTCGATGTTATCGACGCCGTTGCCGAAATTGGCGATCAGGCGCAATTGCTCGCCCGTTTGGCTGAGCACGCCCCTGTCGATCCGATCGGTGACCGTCGGCACGATCACGTCGGCGGATTTGACCGCTTCGACCAGTTGCGCCTGGGACATCGGCGTGTCGGCCGTGTTCAGGTGGGCGTCGAACAATTCGCGCATGCGCATTTCGATGCTGTCGGGCAGCCGGCGCGTGACCACGACCAGCGGCTTCCTGCCCTGTGCCATTGCCTGCCTCTTGCAAGTTGCGCGTGTTCGTGCAGCTCCGTCGCGCGCGCCCCCGTGACTTTCTGCTCCTGCGGCGAGAGTTGCCGATGGCTCCGTTCAGCTCTCCTTAAGACTGCTCGCGGAAACTTGCCTGCGGGAGACGCTTCATCACGCTCCTCTCTACCAGATGGGCTGCGCTCCTACCAAGCGCGCCGGGCCAACCCAGCGAACTTGAGCTGCCGGCGCGGAACTCGTGTTCGGGCATGCCGCGTCAATGGTGCGGCATGGGAGGCTGATGCTCGCTTGGCTGCGCGCCGCGGTCGCGGCACTGCTCACCCTTACCACTGCGGTCGGCGCAAGCCGGGCCGGCAACGAAGCCGCGACCAGCGGCTTGCCGGTCCCCCGCTTTGTCAGCATCAAAGCCGATCGGGTCAATGTGCGCGGCGGACCGGACAAGGATCACGACGTGTCGTTCATTTTCACCCGCGTCGGCTGGCCGGTCGAAATCACCGCCGAGTTCGACAATTGGCGGCGCATCCGCGATTCCGACGGATCGCAGGGCTGGGTATACCATTCGCTGCTGTCCGGCAGGCGGACGGGCGCGGTGGAATTGAAGGACAAAGCCGCGCTGGCGCCGCTGCACGCTGATCCCGAAGCGAAGAGCCCGGTGGTCGCCCGTCTGGGGGTCGGCGTTTTGGGAACGGTCAAATCCTGCAACGGCTCGTGGTGCCGGCTCGTTGGCAAGAATTTCGACGGCTGGGTTGAGCAGGATGACCTTTGGGGCGTCTATCCCAACGAGCACGTGCAGTGATGGCTTACGCTGCACCCTCCAGAACCGCCTAAGCGGCTTGGAGGGCGAGAGTTCATGCCGTCTCTTTGCTCCGGTTCTGCCGGTTCTTGACCAGATCGTCGACCACGGCGGGGTCGGCAAGCGTCGAGACGTCACCCAGATTGCGGGATTCGTCCTCGGCGATCTTGCGCAGGATGCGGCGCATGATCTTGCCCGATCGGGTCTTCGGCAGATTGGGCGCGAACTGAATGAGATCGGGCGAGGCGATCGGCGAGATTTCCTTACGCACCCAGTTGACCAATTCCTTGCGCAAGTCCTCGCTCGCTTGTTCGCCGGCCATCAGGGTCACGTAGGCATAGATGCCCTGGCCCTTGATGTCGTGCGGATAGCCGACCACGGCGGCTTCCGACACTTTGGGGTGCGCGACCAGCGCGGATTCCACTTCGGCGGTGCCGAGCCTGTGGCCGGCGACGTTGATGACGTCATCGACGCGCCCGGTGATCCAGTAATAGCCGTCCTCGTCGCGCCGGCACCCGTCACCGGTGAAGTATTTGCCTGGATAAGCCGAGAAGTAGGTGTCGACGAACCGCTGGTGGTCGCCGTAGACCGTGCGCATCATGCCGGGCCATGATTCGGCGAGACAGAGATTGCCGCTGGCGGCTCCGTCCTGCACGTTGCCTTCGGGGTCGACGATCTGCGGCACGATGCCGAAGAACGGCCGCGTCGCCGAGCCGGGCTTGAGCCGCGTGGCCCCGGGCAGCGGCGTGATGAGAATGCCGCCGGTTTCGGTCTGCCACCAGGTATCGACGATTGGGCAGCGGCCATCGCCGACCACGCGGTAATACCATTCCCAGGCCTCGGGGTTGATCGGCTCGCCGACGGTGCCGAGAAGCCGCAGCGAGGCGCGTGAGGTTTTCTTCACTGGCGCGTCACCCGCCTGCATGAGCGCGCGGATCGCAGTCGGAGCGGTATAGATGATGTTGACCTTGTGCTTGTCGACAACCTCCCAGAAGCGCGACACGCTGGGATAGTTTGGCAGGCCCTCGAATATGAGGGTCGTGGCGCCGTTGGCGAGCGGGCCGTAAACGATGTAGCTATGGCCGGTGACCCAGCCGACGTCGGCGGTGCACCAGTAGATGTCGCCCTCGTGATAGTCGAACACGTATTGGTGGGTCATCGCCACGAACACCAGATAACCGGCGGTCGTGTGCAGCACGCCCTTCGGCTTTCCGGTCGACCCCGACGTGTAGAGGATGAAGAGTGGGTCCTCGGCGTCCATTACCTCGCAGGGGCAGTCCGCCGTGACCACGTCCCTGGCTTCGTGGTACCAGACGTCGCGCACCGGATCCATGTCGACCGGCGCGCCGGTGCGCCGCACCACAATGACGTTGTCGACGCCGCCGACCTTGGCGATCGCGGCGTCGGTATTGGCCTTGAGTGGGATCTTGCGGCCGCCGCGCAGCCCCTCATCGGCGGTGATGACCACGTTCGACCGGCAATCTTCGATGCGGCCGGCGAGCGAGTCCGGCGAGAAGCCGCCGAATACCACGGAATGAATGGCGCCGATCCGCGCGCAGGCGAGCATGGCGTAAGCCGCTTCCGGGATCATCGGCATGTAGATGGTGACGCGGTCGCCCTTCTTGACATTGCGGGTGCGCAGAATGTTGGCGAACCGGCAGACCTCGTCGTGCAATTCCCGATAGGTGATTGCCTTCGATTCCTTGGGATCGTCGGCTTCCCAGATGATGGCGGTCTGGCGCCCGCGCGCATGCAGATGACGATCGATGCAATTGTACGCGGCATTGGTGGCGCCGTCCTCGAACCATTTGATCGAGACGTTCGGCTTGACGAAGGACGTGGCCTTGACGTTGCTAAAATGCCTGTACCAGTGGATGCGCTTGGCCTGTTCGGCCCAAAACGATTCCGGGTCCTTGATCGAGGCGGTGTACATTTCCCGGTATTTGGCGTCATCGACGTAAGCGCGCTTGCGCCAATCCGCGGGTATCTCGTAAATCTTGTCGTTCATCGTGTTCCTCCGTCGCCGCGGCCGCGAGCTGCGCAAGGCCTCCTATGGCCGGCATTATGCGCCGCCCATGCGCAACCACAAGTCCGCCCTCAGTCATCTCTTTGTCGCAGCGCCGTTTGTCGGCGCAGCACGGCCGGCGCGCGGTCACGCGACAGGCCGTGTTGCGATCAGAAAATTTCCGGGCGGGACGGTTGGAGCTTCCGGCGTCGGGCGCGGCTGGCCCGGCGCGGCAAAGACGCGGCGCAAAAAAGCTTTCCGGTGCTGCAAGGAATCCGGGAACAAAGCGCCGGCGTGAAGCCCTGTGCGCTTTCGCCAGGATGCAAATTTAAGTATCAAACAATCAGCTGAGACCGGATCACACCGAACCGGTGATCCACTGCTCCAGTTTCTGCTTGGGCGCGGCGCCGATCTGGCGGGAGGCCAATTGGCCGTCCTTGAACAGCATCAAAGTCGGGATCGACATGATGCCGTATTTCGCGGCGGTGGAGGGGTTCTCGTCGACATTGAGCTTGACGATCTTCACCTTGCCGCCGAGCGACTTTGAGATCTCCTCGAGAGCCGGCGAGATCATGCGGCACGGCGAGCACCATTCCGCCCAAAAGTCGACGACCACGGGCTCGCTCGCCTTGAGCACGTCCTTCTCGAACGTTGCATCCGTTACCTTGTCGACCATGGAAACCTCGCTCTTTTTGGAAATTCTGTGCGGTCACGCAACCTATGGACCCCCTCAGGGGGCGTCAAGGGACCTTCACCGCAGCGTGACTGCCGCGCGCCAGGACTTCGGCAAGCGCTTGATCCATGGACGCGGGCGGCAATTCGAACAGACGCGGTTCCTCGGTGTACACCAGCGCGGCGCGCACCGGCCGTTGCGGATAGAGCTGCGAAACGATCGCCCGATAGAGCGCGAGCTGCGTCGCGTAGCGGCCAACCTCCTCGACCCGCACCGGGACGACGCGGTCGGTCTTGTAATCGGCGATCAGGATGGCGTCGGTTGACACGATCAACCGATCGATCTGCCCGGAAACAAGGACCGGCGTCGCGCCCGGGCGCCGAACGCGGCCGACGATCGCCACTTCCGGCCGGCTGCCGGGGCCAAACAAGGCCGCGAAATTTTCGTCTTCAAAGATCGCCAGCAATTTGCCGACGATGTCTTGCTGCTCGTCGGCAGAAAAAGCTGCAACGGCGTTCTTGGCAAGGTAGCGCTCGGCGGCCTGCCGGCGCGATGCGGGCGTAATGTCGGGCAGCGATTGCATCAGGCGATGCACCAGGCGCCCACGTCTGAGTGCCTTTTGTCGGTCCAAGGCCGAAGCCGCAAAGCGGCGGTGGCTCTGCGCATCGAAGGCAGCCGATGGTAAAAGCGGCGCCGCAGGCGGCGTATCCGATGCCGCCGGCGCGCTCAGCCAAAATGGGAGCACGCGCGGCGGCGTTGATCTGTCGCCCACCGCTGCGGGAGGCTTCTGCACGCCGCGGCCAGGCGCCTTGCGATAGCGCCAGACTTTTTCGCCGAATTCCTCGTCTTGAACCAGCAACGGCGCGAGCGCATCGCGCACCAGATCGTACCAACAGCCTTTCGGCCGCTGCCGAATGCCGTCGGCGCCGCAGACGATCAGCCGGTCGGCAGCGCGCGTCATGGCGACATACAGGAGCCGCCGATACTCGTCCTCGGCCTCCGCGAGCGCCGCTTGCCGTGCCGCTGCAAGCGCCGGACCGTCCGCCTCCTTGCGTCCCGCCCAGATCAGCGCGCCGTTCGCAAGCTTGAGCAGCCGCGGCGTCGGCGGACCGGTGGGTGAGGTCATGGTGTCAGCGAGGATCACGATCGGCGCTTCGAGGCCTTTGGCGCCGTGCACGGTCATCACCCGCACCTCGTCGCGGGCGATCTCCATGTCGCGTTTGACCTCGGCGCGCGCTTCACGCAGCCACGCCAAAAAACCCTGCAGCGAGGGCGTCTGCCGCCGCTCGTATTCGAGGGCGAGATTGAGGAATTCGTCCAGCGCGTCGCTCGCCTCGGCGCCAAGGCGGCCAAGAATGCGCCGCCGCCCGCCGGTGGCGAGAATCTCTGCAAAGAACGCAAATGGCGTCTGCCAGCGGGCCGCAAGCGCGAGCCGATCGAGCCGCGCTGCGGCGGCGGCAAATTCTTGCTGCTCGGGCGCCCTGCGCGCGAGCGTCGTGCGCAGCGAGCGACGGCCGCGAGCATGGGCGAGCGCGAACAACTCTTCCTCGGAGAACCCGAACAGCGGGCTGCGCAAAACCGTCGCCAGCGCCAGATCGTCCTCTGCGAGCAGCAAAGCGTCGCCGAGCGCCATCAGGTCCATTACGGCGATGTGTTCGGTGAGCGCCAGGCGGTCGGCCCCCGCGACCTCGACATTTTCGTTCTTGAGCGCGCGAATGATCGCCTCGAACAGCGACCCGCGCTGGCGCACGAGAATGAGAAGGTCGCCGTAGCGTGCGGTGCGGCGCTTGAAGCCGACCGGCTCGCCGCCGTCGACCAGGTGGCGTACGGTGCGCGCAATCCTTTGCGCCAGTTTCACCCGCGGATTGGTCTCGCTCACACGATCAAACGGGGCGTCCCAGCCCTCGATGGCGGCGCGGTCGTCCGGCTGCTCCGGCTCCCAGATTTCCACCGAGCCGGGTGGCGCGTCCGGCAGAGCGATATGCGGGGGAAAGCCGCCAGCATCGCAGCAGACGCTGGCGGCGATCGCCTCGGGCCCGAACACCTCATCGACAGCGCCAAGCACGCTCTCGCCGGAACGGAAGGAGTGTTTCAGCTCGCGCGGGAGGAATTGCAGTCCGCTCGCTCGGTGCGCGCGCTCCAAACAGCGCCGCATATCGGCGAACTCCTTGGGTGCGGCGTTCTGGAACGAATAGATGGATTGCTTTTCATCGCCGACGGCAAAGATCGTCCGCTTGCCCGGGCGCGCCCCGGCGCCGGCGAAAAACTCGGCGGTCAGGAGCCGCACGATCTGCCATTGTTTGCTGCTCGTGTCCTGTGCCTCGTCAATCAAGAGATGATCGATGCCAAAATCGAGCTTGTAGTGCACCCACGCGGCGCCGGCGTCGCGCAAGAGTTCTAGCGTCTTGTCGATGAGGTCGTCGTAATCGAGGAGCCCCTGGCGCTCCTTCTCCTTGCGGTAGCGGGTAAGCACTTCGTAGGTAATGGTCAGCAGCGCCGCGCTGCGATCGCGGCAGGCCACGGCCCGGCGCCGCTTAAAAAGCGCACAAACCCGCTCCTGCTCGGCGGCAAGCCGCTCGAGCAGAGCCGGATCCGTGATCGCCTTGGTGACGATGACTTTGCGCGGCGCGTGCTCGGTGGTGCAGAAAATTTCCTCGTACATGTCGATGCGAGCGGCTGCACCAAGCGAAGCGAGCGCGGCAAAACGGCGGGCCTGCTCGCCGTCAGCTTTCGAGCCTTTCGCCAAGGCCGCCGCGATCGTCGGCCATTCTGCCGGCGCGATGATTGCATCGGTGAAAAATGCGGCATCGATGCTTTGGCGGGTGTTCGAGGGGTCGATCCCGAGCGGGCGCGACAGTCCCGCGATCGCTGCCTCGAGGCCGCCTGCGCTCTCCACGCTGGCCATGATCGTGTCGCGCTGCCGGATCGTTTCGCGAATGAGGTCGCGAAAGGTCTGATCGGCGGCGGCGATCATCGCATTGGCGAGCGCCTGGCCGAGTGCGCTTTCGGGATGACCGGCGCCATCTAAGAGTACCGCGAGCGTCAATTGCTCGAGAAGCTGCGTCTGCTCGGCATCGTCGAGTACGGAAAAACGCGCGGCGACGTTGGCTTCGAACGGAAACTGATGCAGCAATTGCGTGCAAAAAGCGTGAATGGTCTGCACCTTCAGCCCGCCCGGCGTTTCCAGGGCGCGCGCGAATAGCTGCCGGGCAACAACGCGACGAGCCGCCTGGGGCACCGAATCGGACCGATCGCGCAGCGCTTGATCGAGCGCCGCATCGTCCAGGGTGGTCCAATGCGCGAGCGTGTCGAACACCCGCTTGGCCATGTTGGCGGCAGCCGCTTTAGTAAAAGTCAGGCAAAGGATCTTTTCCGGCCTAACCCCGTCGAGCATCAGGTTGACAACGCGCTGCGCGAGCACATGCGTTTTGCCCGATCCGGCATTGGCCGCGACGAAAGCGGAAACGTCGGGATTGGAGACTTCGCTCTGCAACCGCAGCACGTCGGCTGGAATGGCGGCCGGCGTTCTCATGGGCCTGTTCCGTTGTCATCGGCCGCGCCGCCGGTGCTCGACCACTCCTTAACGCGCGCCAGGTGGTCGTACACTCCGTAATGGGTGGTCCACATCGGATGCACGAGCGAGCGGTAGGGCTCATTCCCGTCGGCAAAGCGTCGGACCAGCGCCGTGAGCCTTTCCAGCGCACGGTCGGCGTGTTGGTCGGGCGTACCTTGCTTGAAGCTGATCGGCTTCGGTGTGCCCGGCGGGTCTCCGCCCTTGAGCAGCACGTAGCCGATCTCGGCGACCGAAGCGCCGGCGGGAATCGCCGCAAATCCGCCACGGCGCAGGATAGCCGCTTCAAGGGTGAGCTGCGGGGCCAATCCGGTCCGCACCTGCTTTTCGGTGCGCGCGGCGCCTGTCTTGTAGTCAACGATGACGTAGCCGCCGTCGCTGCGGTGTTCGATGCGGTCGGCGATACCGCACAGGGTGAACGTCTCTTCGGCGAGCGGGATGCCGATCTCGCCCTTGATCTCCGCCGCAATGGCGGCCGTTCCGGCGCGCCGCTCCAGTTCCCAGCCCGCGAACCAATGCGCGATGCGCACAAAGCGCGGCCACCAGAAGGCGCGCGCCTCGGGAAGATCCTCAAGCCCGACAAAATGTTTGTGGCCGAGTGCGATGAGTTCGGCGGCTGGATTGGGTGGCAGCTTGTCGGCAAACCGCGTGGTGAATTCGCCGATCGCCGCGTGAATGAACGTGCCGCGTTCAGCAGCACCGGGATCGGCATCAACCGGATCGAGTGGCCGCAGATTGAGCACGTGCTTGGCGTAGATCGTATAGGGATCGCGCAGCCAATCTTCGATCTCGGTCACTGAGAGGGATTTCGGGCGCACCGCGCGCGGCGGCATGGGGGCGGGCTGCGCCACCGGCTTGGCCTTTTCGGGCCGATCTAGCTCGCGCGCCCAGGCGAGGTAGGCCTGGCCGCGCGTTACGACCCTCTGCCATCGTTGTTCGCCGGCGACGGCGGCCAGCCGCTGAAGGAACCGGGATGGATTGGTTGGCGCGCCGGCGATCTTGGCGGCACGCGTTACGATCACCTCCGGCGCGCCGAGGAGTTGCGCAAAGTCGTGTCCCGCAAGCCCGATGCGGCGTTCCGGCAGATCGAGCCCAAGCCCAAGCCGCATCGGCCGGCTGAGCCAGGGATCGCTGCGGCTTTCCGGCGGCCACGTCCCTTCATTGAGTCCGCCGAGCACGACGCGGTCAGCCTCTGTCAGACGTGCCTCGAGCCGGCCGAAAATGTGCACCCGCAGATCCGGCCGCGGCGGCCGGCGCACGACGCGGTCGGCGAGCGCCGCGCCAAACAGTTCGACGTAATCGCGCGGGTCCACCAGGAGGCTACTGGCGGCTTCGCTCGTCGCCAGCTCATCGAGCGCATCGGCAAGTTCGGCGCCGTCCGGGCCGGCGAACGCGAACTCGGCGCTTGCGTCCCTGGACAGCGCGGCCAGCACTGCACGATGCAGTCTGGCGATGGCCGCGAACGGCTGCGGCGCGCTCGGCAGGCTCTCGAGCGGCGCCAGCGCCGCAGCGAGCGCCGCGCTCAGCGCCTCGGCGGCAACAAGGTCATCGTCGGTGAGTTTTGCACGCGGGTCGGCGGCATGCAGCTCGCTCTTGGCTCTGCGGAACGCCGCCAGAGCTTTCGCCAGGCCCGCGGTCCCGCGGCGCGGCCGAGGGCCGCGCAGCACTGCGCGTTCGAGGGCTGCGACCGCGCGCTGGCGTCGGCCAACGCCGAGCCGCAGCAGCGGATGTTTGAGCAGTGCGAGCAGCACAACTGGCGCAAGGCCGCCGAGCGCCGCTTCGGCGGCAAGCCTGGCAAAAATGCCGGCCGACGTGTCGGTGAGCGCGTCGCCGCCCGAATCCTCTGCCTCGATGGCCCAGCGTCCGAGCGCAGCCATGACGCGGCGGCCAAGGACGCGATCCGGCGTCACGAGGGCTGCGCTTTTTCCGGCATGGACCGCCTCGCGCAGCGCCACCGCGATGGCCAGCGCTTCCTCCTCGGCATTGGCGGCTTCGATGAGCGTGAGCGGGCGCAAAGCCGTCTCGGCAAGCGCGGAAAAATCGACACCGGCGGTCGTTTGCCGCCACAGTTCGCTCGACGCCGCCGGGCGCAGCGCTTCCCAGACCAGGCGCTCGCGCGCAGACGGCCGTTTCAGGTTTTCCACGGCCTCGCGCTCGATCCCGATACGCGCGAGCAGGGCGTGCATGGCCAATTGCGGATGGCTTGGCGCCTGCGCGAGCGTCCGCCAGGCGTGTGCGTCGAGCTCGGTGTCGAGCCCCGGAAGCACCACGGCGCCGTGGGGTAAACGCGCAATGGTGGCGATCAATTCCGCTGTCGCCGGGATGGATCCGGTCGAGCCGGCAGCGATGACCGGCCCACCGGTAGTGCGCGCGAGCCGCTCGGCCTCGGCCTTGATCAATAGATCGCGGCGCCGGGCTGGTTCGATAAGCCCGCGTTCGCGCAGAATGGCGGGCCAGGTCTGGCGCGCGATTTGCAAGAATTCGAGCGTGAGCTGCCAATATTGGTCAAACTGGTCAGGCACGAGTTCGTCCAGCCGGTCCCAGGACACGCGGCGCATTTCCATGTCGTCGATCAAACGCGAAAGGGCGTCGGCCAGCGCGCAGGCCGCAGCCGGGGTCTGCGCGACCAGCGGCATGCCGGCGGCGCCGTGCAGGCCCGGCGCGCTCGCCCATCGGCCGACCAGCTGCGCGAGCAACAGCCGCCGTTCAAGGCCGCCCAGCGCCTCGGGCAACGTCAGAGCATGCGCGGCATCTTCGCCGGATGCGGCTTCCGCAAAGGCGATCTCGTCCTCGTCGATATCGCCGATGGCGAGGATGCGCGGCAGGATCGCCGCGTCTTCCTTCACGACTTGGAGAAAAGCGTCGCGCGCCAGCCGGCAGGCGCGCCGCGTCGGCAGATAGAGGGTGACCGGTGCGAGGGCGAGCGGATCGCGCGCGGGCGCGAAGCCGAGCTTGCCGCCGGTCAGCGCCTCGATCAGCGTGGGCAGAAACGGTGCCGATGGCGGAATGGTGAAGACGCGCGGAGCCATGATGACAGATGATGCGTTCGCTTACGCGGCGCGGCACACGTGGCTGCGCGGCGATAGCCGGGACCTTCTCGGCGAATCCTAAGCGATTCGCGTCACACTGTACCGCCGTCGCGCAAGGCACAGACGCGCCAAGAACGTGCCAACAGAGCCGCCACGCGCGCTTGCAACCCAATCCGAGAAGCGTAATGGCAGATTTCTACGCTAACGCGAGTGCGGCATCCGCGGCGGCGACCGCCTCCGGCGTGCCCACGTGCATCCACGTGCCTGCCAGCGGCAAGCCGAACAGCCGACCGCTTGCGCCGGCGCGGTCCAACAGAAGCGTGAGGGGAAAGGCGCCGTAAGGCACGTTCGCAAACAAAGCTGGCGACAAAATCGCCGCGCCCGCATAGACGAAAGGCACGGTTTCGCCCTCGCCGCGGCGGCGCAGGCGGCGGTCAGCCAGCAGCGCGAAATCGCCTCTTCCCTCATACCCGATGCTGCCCGTCCGCGGCGCCAGCAGCAGCAACGCATCCATCGCATCGGCAACGAAAGCGTCAGCGAGGCGCCGGACGTTGGGCTCGCCGTCGTCGAGCCAGACCGTATCGGAATTCACCAGGAAGAACGGAGCGCTTCCCAACTTCGGCAGCGCCTTGGCGATACCGCCGCCGGTGCCGAGCAGAACCCCGCGCTCGTCCGAAATGACGATCTGGGGAGCCTGGCGTGAAGCGAGATGTCGCTCCAGGGCGTCGGCGAGATAATGCACGTTCACCACCACCCGCGCCACGGCGGCTTCGGCGAGACGATCGAGCGCGTGGTCGATCAGCGGCTTGCCGCCGACGCGAACGAGCGGTTTCGGCAAGTCGCCGTTAAACGGTCGCATGCGCGTGCCGAGCCCCGCCGCCAGCACGATCGCGCGGTTCGGCATGACCGTGTGGCCAAGCGGCGCCATCAGCGTTACCCCCCGACCCCGATTCGCTGCATCATAGCGCTTTTGGCGGCGGCACGTTGGCCGCGTACCAGGCCTTTAACGGCGCCAGTGCCGGATGCGCCAGCGAGCGCTGCAGGTATCCCCAAATCCGCGGAATATGACGCAAATATTGCGGCTTGCCGTCGCGCTGGTCGAGCCGAGCAAAGATGCCGAGAACTTTCGTAGCGCGCTGGGCGGCAAGAGTTGCGTAAAGCTGCGCGAACGACGCAGCATCGAAGCGCTCCTCGCTGGCCAGACGGCTGCGAACGTAACGGCTGAGCAGCGCGATTTCGAGCGATTCGGGAATGTCGACGCGCACATCCTGCAGCAGCGAAGCCACATCATAGGCGGCCGGACCGATGACCGCGTCCTGAAAGTCGAGCACGCCGACGCGAGCAAGATCCGCGCGGTCTTTTAGCCATAACAGATTGGGCGAGTGGTAGTCGCGCAGCACAAAGGTCATCGGCGCGTCCAGCGCCGGCGCCAGCGCCTGCCGCCACAGGGAGGCAAAAGCCGCGCGCTCGCTTTCACGCGCCGGCGCTTGCAGATACGGCAAATACCAATCGAGCAGCAGCTCGGCCTCGATGAGAAAGGCCTCCATATCGTAGCGCGGCAGTCGATAATCGCCATATGGCGCCGCGAGCAGCTCTGGCGATGGGCGGCGATGCAGCGACAGCAACAGATCGAGCGCGGCCTCGTAGCGCGCCACGATCGGCCCCGGCGGCTCGCCGGCGACGATTTGCTCAGCGCCTAAATCCTCCATCACGATCAGTCCGCGATCGGTGTCGGCGTGCAGAATGACTGGCGCGGAAATCTGGTACTCGCGCAGGGCGGCAGCGATGGCGACGTAGGCCACGGTGTCTTCGGCAAGGTGGGCAATGGCGCTGTAGGGCTTGCCATGGCGCACCGGCGGGCCGTCGGGACGCGTCGGCGCATTCATAAAGACAAACGTCTGCTCGCCGCGCGTCAGCCGCTCAAATATGCGCGTGGAGGCATCGCCCTTCAGGCGCCGGCGCTCCGCCGCGCCGAATCCCGCCTGGTCGAGGAAGGCGCGGATCTGCCCGATGCGCTCGGCGCGCGGGGCGAAGGTGCCGTAACCGCTATAGCGGGCGTGGCGCATCTCGGGACCGCGGGCGGGCTCGAGCGTCAACGTGATGTCGAGGCGGTCCGGAGGCAAAAAGCCGGCGGCGCGGTCCGCCCATTCCATCAGCACCACGGTATTTTCGGCAAGATCGTCCAGGCCCAGCTCCGACAGCTCGGCCGCGCCGGAAAGCCGGTACAGGTCGGCGTGAACCAGCGGAAAGCGAGGCAGTTCATAGCTCTGCAAGAGCGTGAAGCTCGGACTCGGCACCTCGATCGTCGCGTCCTCGGCGAGATGGCGGATCAGCGCGCGCGCAAACGCCGTCTTGCCGGCGCCGAGGTCGCCCGACAGGGTCACCACGTCGCCCGGCTCGAGCGCGCAGGCGATGTCGGCGGCAAAGCGCGCGGTTACCTGCTCGTTCGCCAGGGTCACGGTGAAGTTCGGGCCACCGGCTGCGCTGGTCAAAAGCATCATGGCCATCCGCGGAGAGGCTTGTTGCTGAGCACGTGGAAATCCCTTGCGCCAGATTCCATTTTTCGCGGGCGCGCGCTAGGCCGCATTCGCGGCCGCGGCGGTGCCGGCGGGGAACGTGCAGGTCACGGTGGTGCCCTGCCCGACTACCGAGGCAATGCTTACTGTGCCGCCGTGCAGTTCGACGAACGAGCGCACGAGCGACAGCCCGATGCCCGGCCCGCGATGCTGCAGGCCGAGCGAATGCGTCTCGAACCAATTGAAGACCCGTTCCAGCACGTCATGCGGAATCCCCGGTCCTCTGTCGATGACCGCAAAGGCCACATCGCCGCCGCGCCGTTCGGCCATCAGCGTGATGGCGGAGCCGGTAGGCGAAAAGCTCGCCGCATTGGCCAAAAGATTGAAAAGGATTTGCCGCACGCGCCGCGCGTCGGCGACGAAGCTGCCGATGTTCAATGGCGCCTCTATGTCGAGCCTTAGTCCGGCGCTGACCAGCCGATCCTGCACCCCCTCGGCGGCCGCCTGCATGGTCTCGACGATGTCGACGAGCCCGAGGTTAAGCTGCATGCGTCCGGCGTCGATCGTGGCGAGGTCGAGAATGTTGTTGATCAGCGCGAGCAGCGTGTTCGACGAGACCGTAATGTAGTCGAGGTATTCGCGCTGCTTGGGCGCCAGCGGTCCGGTGACCCGATCGGCGAGCAGGTGCACGAAGCCGATGATGTTCGTGAGCGGCGAGCGCAGCTCGTAGGATACGTGGTGCACGAAATTGATTTTGATGCGGTCGGCGTCCTCGAGCGCTTCGTTGCGCTCGCGCAATGCGCGCTCGACGTTGACCGAGTTGGTCACGTCATGGAACGTGACCAGCGTGGCTCCGCCCGGGAGCGGGACGCTGGTGCAATCCACCACGGTGCCGTCGCGCCGCTCCAGGCGCCCGGCGGTCGGCTTGCGGCTGTCAATCGCGGTCACTACGTCGCGCAGCGCCCGCCAGGTGGGATCGCCGCCGTGCAGCGGCTGGCACAGCCGCGTGATCATTTCGATATGCGGGCGATCGGCGAGCGTCTGCGGCTCCAGCCGCCACATGCGGGAGAAGGCGGGATTATGGAGGCGCAAGCGGCCGTCGCTTGCGAACACCGCCACCCCTTCGGCGAGATTGTCGAGCGTCTCGCCTTGCACCCGGATGAGTTCTTCAAAGCGGCGTTCGAGCTCAAGCCGCTCGGTCACGTCATGGAACAGGTAGGTGACGCCGCCGTCGGGATTAAGCGTGGCAACGACGCGTAGGGTGCGTCCATCGGGCAGATGCCAGGTCTGCTCTGGCGTGTCCATCGCCCGATAAGCCGCGTGCAGCTGGGTCTTCCATTGCCGAAAGTCCGACTGTTCCGGAAGCTTTCGGGCGGCGCGCAGCTGTTCGAGCACCGCCGAGTTGGTCGGACATTGCTCAAGATAGCCGGCATCGAGACCCCACAGGGCGCGATAAGCGGCGTTGTAGAAGGTGAGCCGCTGGTCGGCGTCAAAGGTGGCGACGCCGGTGGGCAGTTGGTCGAGGATGCGGCGATGCGCGGCCACGAGCCGCGCGAGCGCGCTGCGCATCGCTTCAGCTTCAGTGGCGTCGATGGCGATGCCGGCGCTGCCGCTGCCAGTATGCAAGTCGAGCACATCGAAACTGCGCCGCGCGCCGGCGACGGTAACCGGCAGCCGGCCCGAATAGACGCCGTTGGCGGCGCGCAGGCGCGCGATGGCCGCGCGCGAAGTGCCGTCGAGCAGTTCGAGGCGCTGCTCCACCGCGGCGGTCGTATCCGTCGCATCCATGGCCCGCGCATAGGCCGCATTAACGAAGGTGAGCCGCCCGGCCGGGTCGCGCGTCCAGACCGGCAGCGGCAGCAGCTCGATCAGTGCGCGCAGCGACGCCACTTCGGACTTTAGGTTTTCGTGGCATTGCGCGACTTCGACCAGCTCGCGCGTGATGGTGCCGGCGTCCTTAAAGCGCAGCACGGCGCGGCCACCGACGGCGCGACCTTGGATTTCGAGCGGCTGTCCAGACAACGTCGTCACCGTCATTGCGAAGCCATCGCCACGCGCGCGCAGCGCCGCCACCGCGCACTCCATCTGCCGCGCTTTGGCGGCCGCGAGCCAGCTGCCGAAAGCCAGGACGCGATCGGGCTCGTTCACCCCGAGAAGCTCCGGATTACCGTCAATGCAGGGCAGGTCGGAGCCGGCCGGCCAGTCCACGATGATTTGCCGCTCGCAGAGCAGAAGCGCATTGGCGCGGTCGAGCTGTTCGCGCAAGCTTGCGATCTCAGCCCGTGAGGTCGCTTGCCCATGCACGGCGCGCGCGCGCGTGCGCAGGAGGAGAGTCGCGGTGAGGACCGCAAAAGCGATCAGCCCCAGCATCAGCACCAGGGTGACTAGCTCGTGGCGGTCGAAACCCTGACAGGCGCTGACGGCGAGTTGGTTGAGGCTGAAATCCGACAGCGTGTTTGCGTGCGAGGGCGCCGGCCAAAATGCGACAGCCAACAATCCGCCCGCAAGACATCCGCCTTGCCGCGGACGAGCGTAGCCCCCGCTGCTCCGGATCGCCTCCGGCATCCCCACCGCCTCTGCTGGCGGCCCACCGCCGCTTGCGCCAGCACGCGGCACATCGGGCGCGAAATGGCGCACGGCCGCGAATTCAAATGACTTTACCCTTAACGGGATTCGTCCCGAAAGGGACCAGATCGTGAACGGCGGCGAGCCTTGATCAGCTCAGACCGGTCGATCCCATGCCGCCCGCCGCGCGCTCCGTCGGCTCCAGATTTGCCGCTTCGATCAGCCTGGCTTGTTGGACCGGTGCTATCACCAACTGCGCGATGCGCAGTCCGCGGCCGACGAAAAAAGCCTCCGAGCCGAGATTGATCAAGATGACGCAAATCTCGCCGCGATAATCCGCATCAATCGTGCCGGGCGCGTTCAGCACGGTCACGCCATGACGCGCCGCGAGTCCGGAGCGAGGTCGTACCTGGCCTTCGCAGCCGGATGGCAGCGCAATCGCTATGCCGCTCGGAATCATCGCGCGTGCGCCCGGCGCGATCTCAACCGGCGTGCCGGCCGGAACGGCCGCGACCAGATCGAGCCCGGCCGCCAGCGCGCTCTGATAGCGCGGCAGCGGCAGGTCGGCGGCATGCGGCAAGCGCTTGATTCTCAGCTCAATGGCCTGTTTGCCGCTCACGGCTTTGCGTCCTTCAATGCCGCGGCGACCCGTTCAATGAGCCGGCGAGCCACCTGCTCTTTCGACAACCGCGGCCATGATTCGACGCCGGCGGCGCCGATCAGGTGAACCGTATTGCTATTGCCGCCCATGATTCCACTCGCGGGCGAAACATCGTTGGCGATGATAAAGTCGCAGCCCTTTGTGGCGAGCTTCGCTTTTGCGTTGGCAATCAGATCGTCGGTCTCGGCGGCAAATCCGATCACCACTTGCGGGCGGCCGGATTTTCGCCGCGCGATGTTTGCCAGAATGTCGGGGTTCTCAATGAGCGCGAGCGCCGCCGGCCGGCCTTGCCGTTTTTTGATCTTAACGCCGCTCGCATGCTCGACCCGCCAGTCGGCGACCGCCGCGGCAAAAACGGCCGCGTCCACCGGCAGCGCCCGTTCGACAGCCGCCAGCATGTCCTGCGCCGTTTCGACTTTCACGACGACGGTTCCCGGCGGGTCGTCAAGCTCGACCGGACCTGAGATCAGCACAACCTGGGCACCGGCCGCAGCGGCGGCCGCGGCGATCGCGTGACCCTGCTTGCCCGAGGAGCGGTTGGCGATAAAGCGCACAGGATCGATCGGCTCGTGGGTGGGGCCCGACGTGACCAGCACGCGCTTTCCCGATAATGGTCCTTTACCGCGCAGCATCGCCGCGGCTGCGGCGGCGATGTCCACAGCCTCGGCCATGCGGCCGAGACCGGATTCGCCACGCTCGGCCATTTCCCCGCTCTCGGGGCCGACGAGGTGGACACCGTCGGCGACAAGCTGCGCAAGATTGCGCTGCGTCGGCTTCGCCGCCCACATGCGTGGATTCATCGCCGGCGCAAGGAGGATCGGCTTGTCGGTGGCGAGCAGGACCGCGCCGGCCAGGTCATCGGCGTGGCCACCGGCCATTTTCGCCATCAGCTCGGCGGTAGCCGGCGCGACGACGATCAGGTCGGTGTCGCGCGCGAGCCGGATATGGCCAATATCGAATTCGCTCTGCGCGTCAAAGAGATCCGTGTAGGGGCGTCCGCCGCACAGCGCGCCGGCAGCAAGCGGCGTGATGAATTGCTGAGCGGCCGCGGTGAGAATGCAACGCACCTGCGCGCCGCCGTCCTGCAAGCGGCGGATGAGGTCGAGCGCCTTATAGGCGGCGATGCCGCCGCCGATGATGAGCAGGATGCGTTGGGTCCCCAGCATCGAATCTCATCTGCTCCACGGATCCGCGAACGCCCTTAGGGGCAAAGCAAGGCGTTTGTTGTCCGAGGCTAGGATATCCGATCTCAAGCAACATTAGGCCGGTTTACATCGCCCCTTCGAGCGGGGCCTTCTCGCGAGGCATGCCTCGGCGCTGCATTAGCCCGATGCGCTCGGCAGCACACCTGCAGTCAAACTGCAAGGCGAAACGCTCGTCCCAATCCGCGGATCGTCAAGGCAATCTCGAACCTTCGCCCGCGCAGCATGGCATACTAGGCGTTGATTGCGCCCCCATCAAATGCAACCACCGCTCACCAATGCCTGGCAATGAGCCAGAGCAGCAGCGCGGCGATGGTCCACAGCGCCGCCGCGGCAAAGCGGCCGCGCCGCCTCTCGGCCTTGTCGATTTCGGCAACCGTCTGTGGCGACAGGATGAGGCCATCGCGGGTGATGGCGTCGAGCTGATCGAGCACGCGCGCGCCGCGGGTCAATAGACCCGGCACGTTGCCGACGAAACGTCCGAGTTCGGCGGCGCCCAGCGAAGCGCTTTCCAGCTTGCCGGCCGGGCCCAGATGCCGGGCCATCCACTCGCCGACGACGGGCTCTGCTGTACTCCACATGTCGAGTTTGGGATCGAGCGAGCGCGCCACGCCTTCGACCACCACCATTGTCTTCTGCAGGAGCAGCAGTTCCGGCCGAGTGCGCATGTCGAAAATGCCGGTCACCTCGAACAGAAGCGTGAGCAGCCGGGCCATGGAGATTTCCTCCGCGGTGCGGCTGTGGATCGGCTCGCCGATGGCGCGGATCGCCTGCGCAAACTCGTCGACCGAGTGGTGCGGCGGCACGTAACCGGCTTCGAAATGCACCTCGGAGACGCGGTGGTAATCGCGGGTGATGAAGCCGTGCAGGATTTCCGCAAGAAACAGCCGCTCCTTGACGCCAAGCCGGCCCATGATGCCGAAATCGACCGCAATCAACCGGCCCGCGTCGTCGACGAACAGGTTGCCCGGATGCATGTCGGCATGAAAGAAGCCGTCGCGCAGGGCGTGGCGAAGAAACGTCTGAATGAGCGCGCGCGCGAGCCGGCGCAGGTCAAAGCCTTTGGCTTGCAGGCGCGCACGGTCTGACAGCGGCGTTGCCTCGATCCATTCGAGCGTCAGCACTTCTTTGCTGGTGCGGTCCCAATCGATCGAGGGCACCCGAAAATCCGGATCATCCTTGGTGTTCTCGGCCATTTCCGACAGCGCCGCCGCTTCCAAGCGAAAATCCATCTCGACCGAGACCGTGCGGCGCAACGTATCGACCACCTCGACGAGCCGCAGCCGCCGCGCTTCGGCGGAGAGATTTTCGGCATGGCCGGCGACGTAATCGAAAGCGCGCAGGTCGGCGTCGAAACGCGCTTCGATGCCGGGGCGCAAGACCTTGACGGCGACTGGTCTGGTGCTTGCCGCTGCGGCCACGGTGGCGCGGTGCACTTGCGCGATCGAGGCGGCGGCGACCGGTGGGCCAAAGCTGGTAAAGACGCTGCCGATCGGCTTTTCCAAAGAGGCAGCCACTGCTCTTTCGGCCTCGCTTTGCGCAAACGGCGGCATCTGGTCCTGCAGCCGTTCGAGGTCACGGGCCAAAGCGACGCCGACCACGTCCGGCCGCGTCGCCAGGAATTGTCCGAGCTTGACGTAGCTCGGCCCGAGCCGCGTGAGCGCCGTCGACAAGCGCGTCTCAGCCGTGCCGCGGCTCGGACGTTCGATCAGCCGCGCCAGCCGCAAGGCAAGCCGCGCCGGCCCCGGCAACACCGCCGGGTCGATGAGGCCAAAAACCCCTTCGCGGGCGAAGATGAAGCCGGCGCGGCCGAGACGGAGAAGATGCGCGGGACCGGAGATCATGCTCAATTCGGACGGTTGGGTTCGCCACACGCATTGTCACGTTAGGCCGTCGATCAAAACCCGAACGATTGAACGCTAGCCGCTATCACAGGCGCCAGCCGCAATGCAGCGCCACGATTCCCCCGCTCATCGCCGTGTAGGAGGGACGGGCAAACCCGGCCGCGCGCAGCATCGCCGCAAAGGTCTCCGGGTCCGGGAAGCGGCGGATCGATTCGACCAGATAGCGATACGAATCGGCGTCGCCGGCGACGACGCGGCCGAGCGTCGGGATGACATTGAACGAGTAGAGATCGTAGAGGCGGTCGAGGCCGGGCACCTGCACGGTCGAGAATTCGAGGCAGAGGAATTTGCCGCCGATTTTGAGCACGCGAAACGCCTCGGCCAGCGCGCTTTCGATGCGCGGCACGTTGCGGATGCCAAAAGCGATGGCGGCAGCGTCGAAAGTGCGATCCGCAAACGGCAGCGCCTCGGCATTGCCCTTGGCGAACGTGACGGCCCGAAATCCGCGCGCCGCGGCGCGCTCGCGGCCCACCGCCAGCATAGCGGCGTTGATGTCGCACACGGTCACCCGCGTTGGTTCGCCGCCGGCCTCGATCACCTTGAACGCCACGTCGCCGGTGCCGCCGGCGATGTCCAGAAAGGCAAAGGGGCGCTTCTTCGGCGGGTCGATTGCGGTGAGGAGAGCGCCTTTCCAGGCGCGGTGCAGCCCGAACGACATCAGGTCGTTCATCAGGTCATAGCGGCGCGCCACGCTGCGAAAGACATCGTCGACCAGCGCCTGCTTTTCGCCGAGCGGCACCCGGCGGGCGCCGAAGTTGGTCTCTTGACGCCGTGGCTCGGCCATTGTCCCTCCTTACCAGGCTAACGATAGCGCGGCTGACCGGGCAGCGCTACAAAGCACCGAGGGCATGGTTGAAGGCGTCAGAACCGCGCAGCAACAGGGTATATGACGGTTGCATTTCACCGCGCATCCCTCTTTTTCCGCACCTTTTCGGCGCATGAGGCCGCACTTGTGAATGCCTGAACTGCCGGAAGTCGAAACCGTGCGCCGCGGGCTTGAGCCGGCCATGGAGGGTGCGCGCTTCACCAAGGTCGAAATCAATCGCGGCGACCTGCGCTGGCCGCTTGCTACGGATTTTCGAAAGCGCCTCGAAGGCAGGACCGTGACCGGGATCGGACGCCGCGCCAAATATCTGCTCGCCGATCTTTCGTCGGGCGACGTGCTGCTCATGCATTTAGGCATGTCCGGCTCGTTCTATGTGTTTCATGGAAAAACGCCGCACGGCAAAGGCGTGACCGTGGGCAATTACTATCACGAGCGCTCGCAGCACGTCGCCCACGACCACATCATTTTTCATATGTCTTCGGGCGCCATCGTCACCTTCAACGATCCGCGTCGCTTCGGCTCGATGAAGATCGTGGCGCGCGACAGGCTTGATGATGAGCCGCTGCTCAAACGGCTTGGGCCCGAGCCGCTCGGCAACGCATTCGATGCCGCGATGCTGGCGCGCGCCTGCAAGGGCAAGAACACGAGCCTGAAGGCTGCGCTCTCGGATCAGCGCGTCGTCGCCGGGCTCGGCAACATCTACGTCTGCGAGGCGCTGCACCGCGCGCGACTGTCGCCCAAGCGGCTCGCTTCGACCATCGCGACGAAAAGCGGCATACCCAACCAACGCGCCGAACGCCTGGTCGAGGGCATCAAGGTCGTGCTCAACGAGGCGATCAAGGCCGGCGGCTCGTCGCTGCGCGACCACAAGCGCACCGACGGCGAGCTCGGCATGTTTCAGCACCATTTTCGGGTCTATAACCGCGAAGGCGAAAAATGTCCGACCCCCGGCTGCGGCGGTTCCGTCAAGCGGATCGTGCAGAATGGCCGTTCCACGTTCTATTGTCCGTCGTGCCAGAATTGAGTTGCCTCGTCTTCGTCGGCGATGAGCGGAATGAGCGAATGACGACTCCGTCGCCTGAAGCGACGGCTTCTGGAGCAAGCTACGCGGCAAACCGCCCGCTGAGAGTCCCTTGCGCGGAAATTTTCTATGGAAGGCATGCTATGAGCTACGAACATATCATCGTCGAGAGGCGTGGGCGCGTGGGCGTGATCCGGCTCAATCGCGCGCGGTCGCTCAATGCGCTCAACGCCGCTTTGATGCGCGAACTCGCCGGTGCCATCGACGCATTCGAGACCGATGACGCCGTCGGCTGCATGGTCATTACCGGCTCGGAGAAGGCCTTCGCCGCCGGCGCCGACATCAAGGAGATGGCGGACAAGAGTTTTGCCGATGTCTATTTTGCCGATTTCACTGCCGCCTGGCACCGCGTCGCGCAGGCGCGTAAGCCGGTAATCGCCGCCGTCGCCGGCTACGCGCTCGGCGGCGGTTGCGAGCTGGCGCAGCAATGCGATCTGATCATCGCGGCCGATGACGCCAAGTTCGGCCAGCCGGAAATCAAGCTTGGCATTATTCCCGGCATCGGCGGTACGCAGCGGCTTACTCGCGCGGTCGGCAAGGCCAAGGCAATGGATCTCATTCTCACCGGCCGGGTGATGGATGCGGCGGAAGCCGAACGCTGCGGGTTGGTCGCCCGTGTTGTGCCGGCGGCGAACCTGCTCGACGAGGCTTTCAAGGCCGCCGAGACTATAGCCGCGATGTCACTGCCATCGGTGCTCGCCGCCAAGGAGGCGATCAACCGCGCCTTCGAGACCCCGCTTGCCGAAGGCATCCGCTTCGAGCGCCGCATCTTTCATTCGCTGTTCGCGACGAAGGACCAGAAAGAAGGGATGCATGCATTCGTCGAGAAGCGTTCGCCGAAGTTCCAGAACGAATAGCGAAAGGCAGCCAAGGCGTCCGCTTTTTGTCCCTCGGCCTCTTGGCCCCTGTTCGCCCGCGGCCTTCGCGCGCTGGCGAGCTTTTGCGCTTGCGGCGCGGGAGGGCGCGAGCCACGGCACGCCCGGCAGCGCCACGCAGAGCATGATGGATGGTATTCGCAACTTCATGCCGCATCCGGTGCTCGCGCCGAACCCCTTAGCCGAACCGCCTGGCAATGCAATCCGCGCCGCGCGCCGCGGCGCGAGGCTGGGTCACGCTTGACGGGCCGCTGCGTCAGGCGTTCCGTTGCGTCTAAGGATCCACATGCTCAGCCATGACGAACTAGAACGCTACGCGCGCCATATCGTCCTGCGCGAAGTGGGTGGCCCCGGACAGGCCGCGCTCGGCCGCTCACGCGTTCTTTTGGTCGGCGCCGGCGGGCTTGGTGCGCCGGTACTGCTCTATCTGGCGGCCGCCGGCATCGGCGCGTTGGGCGTCGTCGACGACGACGTGGTCACGCTGTCCAACCTGCAACGGCAGGTGATTCATGCAACGCCCGATATCGGCCTTGCCAAGGTCGAGAGCGCCGCGGCGATGGTTCGGCGGCTCAATCCCCACGTCGCCATCGAGCCGCATGGGGTGCGACTGGTTGCCGGCAACGCCCTCGAACTGATTGGTCGTTACGATATTATCGCCGATGGCTCCGACAATTTCGCTACGCGCTATCTCGTCTCGGACGCCTGCTATTTTGCCAAGAAACCGCTGGTAACGGCTGCACTGGGCACCTTCGATGGCACGCTGACGACGATCCGCGCCCACGAGCGCGCGGCCGACGGCAAGCCCAACCCGACCTATCGCTGCCTTTTTCCCGAGCCGCCGCCGCCCGGCAGCGTTCCGGCTTGCGCCGAGGCCGGCGTATTGGGCGCCCTTGCCGGCGTGATCGGATCGATGATGGCGCTGGAAATTATTCGCGAGATTGTCGGCTTCGGCGAAGGCCTGGTCGGCCGTCTGCTCATGGTCGATTGCCGCGCGATGCGGTTCGAGACGCTGCGCTATCAATGGGACCCGGCCAATCCGCTCTCAGGCGAGCGTCCGACGATCCGTGATTTGTCTGCCCACGGGCGCGCGCCAGTCTAGGCGCGCGCAGGGCTGCGCATTTGGCAACGCACGCCTGGGGCTCACGACCGCGCGCGATCGGCTCATCGGCTCTGCCCGTGATAAACGCTGTTGGGCCGCATGTCGGTGGCCGAAGCGACACGGTTCGACATGTTGAAGAAGCCGGCGACAGCGGCGATGTCCCAGATGTCGCGCTCGCAAAAGCCGGCCGCACGCAAGGCCGCGCGGTCTTCTTCGGCAACCAGGAAGGGCTCCGCCGTGAGCTTGACGGCAAAATCGAGCATCGCGCGCTCGCGTTTCGACAGGCGCGCGGCCCGGTAGTTCATGACCATGAGTTCGCCGAGCACCGGGTCGCCGGACAATTGACGCACGGCGGCGCCGTGGGCGACCAGGCAGTAATAGCAGCGATTCTGTGCCGATACCGCGACGGCGATCATCTCCCGCTCGAGCTTGCTCAAGCCCGACGGCGCTAGCATCAGCTCGTTGTACATGGTGACGAAGGCGGAGAGCTTTGCCATGTCGAAGGCGTAGGCCTTGAGCACGTTTGGGACGAAGCCGAGCTTGTCCTCGCACTTGGCGAAATAGGCCGCCATGTCGGCCGATAGCGGCGCAGGCGGCAGGTCAAGCGCCGTGGCGGCGTCGTCATCGCCGGCCGCCGCGCTCGGTCGCTGTTTCGTCGCGGGGGAGGCGGGGACGCGTTTGTTGTTGCCCTTTCGCATGGGAACTCCTCGTCTTTGCCGTCAGGCTGGTCGAGCACCGCGTTGTCATTACGCGTTGAGCATTATAGCTCCGCTGTGGCAGCGTGCGCACCGCACGAGCACCATCGAGACGGATTGCGCGAAAGGGGACGCATGAACGTCCAGGATATTCCCCGGAACGATGGGGGAGGTGTCGACCAACCGTTGATTGGTGCGGCCGCCGCTGCCCTCGCGGTGCGGGAGCCCTCGATCCCCTCGGATTTTGTCGCAAAGCTTTTCGGCCTTGCAGTTCCCGAGGACCTTGAGCGCTACCGGCCCGAGGAACTCGCCGCCTTCGCGGCGCAGGCGTGGAGTTTTTTGGCGCAGCGCACATCCGGGGCGCCCAAGCTGCGGCTTGTACCGGAGTCGAGTGCGTATGGCGTTTGGTTGCTCAGCATCCTCAACGACGACATGCCGTTTCTCGTCGACTCGGTACTCGGCGAGCTCAACGAGCGTGGCCTCGACATTTCTCTGCTTGTGCATCCGGTGTTTTCCATCGAGCGCGACGCGTCTGGGAGGCTCGCCGGCTTCGAAGAAAGCTGCAGCGGCGGCGGTCGGCGCGAAAGCTTCATCCACATCCACGTCGCGGGCTTGCAGAACGCGGCGGCGCGGGCGCAGACCCTGTGTGCGCTCGAGGAGGTCCTCGCCGAGGTTCGCGTCTGCGTGCAGGACTGGCCGGCGATGCTGGCGCGGGCGCGCGCGGCCATCGCCGACCTGCGGCAAAATCCGCCGCCGCTGGCGGTCGCGGACATCGCCGAGGCGATCCAGTTTCTCGAATGGCTGGCCGGCGATAATTTCACCTTCCTGGGCGCGCGCGATTACGCCTACACGGATAATGAGGGCGCACTGCAACCGCTCTTTGAAACCGGGCTGGGATTACTGCGCTCGCCAGAAATGCGGCTCTTGCGTCGCGGCAATCAGCTCGTCACCATTACTCCGGAAATCCGCGAATTTCTGCAAGAGCCCAGGGTGCTGATCGTCGCTAAGGCGGCGATGCGCTCGCGTGTGCACCGGCGCGCGCAGCTCGACTATATCGGCGTCAAGCGCTTCGACGCCGCGGGCAAGCTGATCGGCGAGCGTCGATTTTGCGGTCTATTCACCTCGACCGCCTACACGCGTTCGACCCGCGCCATTCCTTATCTGCGGCGAAAGGTCGATCACATCATCCGCCGCGCCGGCTTCGACCCGCACAGCCATTCCGGCAAGGCGCTGGTCAACGTACTGGAAACCTATCCGCGCGACGAGTTGTTCCAGATCGACGAAGAGACGCTTTATCAGTTCGCGTTCGCGATCCTGCAGCTCGACGAGCGGCCGCGCGTGCGCGTGCTGCCGCGGCGCGACCGCTTCGATCGCTTCGTGTCGGTGCTGGTCTATGCGCCGCGCGAGCGCTATGACAGCCGCATCAGGCAGCGGATCGGTGACTATCTCGCGTCGGCCTATAGGGGCCGCGTGCGCACCTTCTATCCGTTCTTCCCCGAAGGCCCGCTGGTGCGCGTGCATTTTATCATCGAGCGCAAAGCGGGCGAGACGCCCAATCCGGACCGCAAAAGCCTCGACCGCGCCGTGGAAGAGATCGTGCGCAGCTGGGTCGACAGACTCGATGAGGCGATCGCTGCCGCGCATGAACCGGAAGCCGGCCACGCTTTGTTGGCCCGCTACCGCGACGCTTTCCCGATCGACTACCGCGAGGTTTATCCGCCGCACAACGCGGTTGCCGATATGCGTATCGTCGAGGCGTTGACGCAAGAGCGCCCGCTCGGCGTCGAGCTCTATCGCGATCCCGGCAAGCCGCAAGCGGTCGCCGGGCTCAAAGTCTTCAGCCGCGTAAAACCGATTCCGCTCTCCGCGCGCGTGCCGGTCCTGGAAAACATGGGCTTCCGTGTGGTTGACGAGCGCACCTATCACATTGAGCCGCGCGATGCCGCGGAGGTCTGGTTTCACGACATGGTGCTCGAAAGCGCCGCGGGTGAAGTGATCGAGCTCTCCATGCGCAAGGAAGAGATCGAGGCCTGTTTTCTCGCCGTGATGGGCCGCGCCGCGGAGAATGACGGCTACAACGCGCTGGTGCTCGCGGCCGGGCTCGCCTGGCGCGACGTGGCGCTGCTGCGCACCATCTCGCGGTTTTTGCGCCAGATCCGCGTGCCCTATTCGCAGGACTACATGTGGGCGACGCTGCGCCAGCATGCGCACATCGCCACCAGCATCGTCGCCTTGTTTTACGCCCGGTTCGCGCCGCCGCTTGATCCAGCGGCGCGGCAGGCGCGCGAAGCCGAAGTGGCATCATCGCTGGAGACCGCCTTGCACGCGGTAGAGAGCCTCGATGAAGATCGCATCCTGCGCCATTTCATCAACGCGGTCACCGCCGCGATCCGCACCAACTTCTTTCACGTCGACCACAACGGCGGACTTAACGATCTCATCGCCATCAAGTTTTTAAGCCGCAAGGTGGAGGGCATGCCGCCGCCGCGGCCGCTCTACGAGGTCTTTCTCTATTCGCCGCGGCTCGAAGCTGCCCATCTGCGCTTCGGCAAGGTGGCGCGCGGCGGCATTCGCTGGTCGGACCGCCCACAGGATTTCCGCACTGAAATTCTCGGCCTGGTCAAGGCGCAGAACGTCAAGAATGCGGTGATCGTGCCGGTCGGCGCCAAAGGCGGCTTCGTGCCCAAATATCTGACGCCGGGCGGCACGCGCGAGGCGATCCAGGCGGAAGGCGTAGCCAGCTATAAAATGTTCATCTCGGCCCTGCTCGACATCACCGACAATATCGGCATGGGTACGGCCGGCGTCATTGTACCGCCCAACGTAGTGCGCCACGAGGGCGACGATCCGTACCTCGTGGTCGCCGCCGACAAGGGCACGGCGAGCTTTTCCGATATCGCCAACGAACTTGCTATTGCCCACGATTACTGGCTCGGCGACGCCTTCGCCTCCGGCGGCTCGGTTGGATACGACCACAAGAAGATTGGCATTACCGCGCGCGGCGCCTGGGAATTGGTTAAGCGCCATTTTCGCGAAATGGACATCGATATCGGCGCGCGGCCGTTCAGCGTGGTCGGTGTGGGCGACATGTCGGGCGACGTGTTCGGCAATGGCATGCTGCGCGAACGAACCATCAAGCTCGTCGCCGCCTTCGATCACCGCGATATTTTCATCGACCCCGATCCCGATCCGCAACGCACCTTCGCCGAGCGCAAGCGCCTGTTCGAAATGCCGCGATCGAGCTGGCAGGATTTCGATAAGGCAGCACTCTCGCCGGGCGGCGACATCTATTCCCGTGGTTTGAAGGAGATTCGGCTCTCGCCGCAGGCGCAAAGGCTGTTCGGCGTCACCGCAAACCTGACGCCGCAGGAGCTTATCCGCGCCATCCTCAAGGCGCCCGTCGATCTCCTCTATTTCGGCGGCATCGGCACCTATGTGCGTGCCGCCGACGAAACCGACGACGCGGTCGGCGACCGGGCCAATGATGCGCTGCGGGTCGCGGCCAAGGATTTGTCCTGCAAGGTAATCGGCGAGGGCGCCAATCTGGGGATGACCCAGCGCGGTCGCGTCGAGGCGGCGTTCCGCGGGATGCGGCTCAATACCGACGCGATCGACAATTCGGCCGGCGTCAACACCTCCGACATGGAGGTCAATATCAAAATCGCGCTCTCCATTCCGCTGCGCGACGGCCACATTACGCAGGCGGCGCGCAACGCGCTGCTGGGCGAGATGACCGAGGAGGTGGCGGCGCTGGTGCTGCGCAACAATTACCTGCAGACGCTGGCGCTGTCGCTCGCCGAGCGTCGCGGGATGGAGGATTTCGGCTTCCTGCAGCGGCTCATCCAGACCTTGGAGGCGCGCGGCCTGCTCGATCGCGCGGTCGAGTCGTTGCCTGACGACCTGGCGCTGACCGAGCGGCGGCGCCGTTTGCTGCCATTCACGCGGCCCGAGCTCTCGGTGCTGCTCGCCTACGCCAAACTCGCGCTCAAGCACGACCTGCTCGAATCGTCGGTGCCCGACGACGCGTATCTGGCCCGCGAAATCGGCCGTTATTTTCCCAAAGCGATTGCCGAACGCTTTCCCGACGCGCTCGCGCGCCATCGCCTGCGCCGCGAAATCATCGCCACTCAGCTCGGCAATTCGATGATCAATCGCGGCGGGCCCTCGCTGACCGTGCGCATCGCCGATCAGACCGGTGCGGCGCCTGCGGCCATCGCCGCGGCTTTTGCCGCGGTGCGCGACAGTTACGCGATGACCGCGCTCAATGGCGCCATCGATGAACTCGACAATCGCATTTCCGGCAAAGTGCAGCTCGAGCTCTATGCGACCGTGCAGGATCTTCTGCTCGACCGCATCGTCTGGTTTCTGCGCAATGTCGACTTCTCGCAAGGCCTGCTCGACGTGGTGAACCATTATCGGGACGGCATCGCCGCGGTGGCCGCAAGTCTTGACAGCGCGCTCGCCGCAGACGGCTTGCGCGCGCGCGCCGCCCGCCGCGACGAGCTTGCACGCGCCGGCGTTCCCGATCCGCTGGCCGCCCGCCTCGCCGATCTCGGTCCGCTGAGCGCCGCGCCCGACATCGCGCTCGTTGCCGACCGCACTGGCAGAGCGGTGGGCGATGTCGCCGCTATCTACTTCGCCGCCGCCGCGTTCTTCCGTCTCGACCGGATCACCAATGCCGCCAAGGCGATTCCGGTCGCCGATTATTTCGACCGGCTGGCGCTCGATCGCGCCCGCGACTCGATCGGCGATGCGGAGCGTCGGATTACCGCCGCCATGGCAAGCAACGGCGCGCAAGGTGCCGGCGCCGTGGAAGCCTGGGTGGCCCCGCGTCGTGGCGATGTTGAGCGCATTCGACTGGCGATGACCGAGATCGTCGGTTCCGGACTGACTTTGTCGAAGCTTTCAGTCGCTGGCAGCTTGCTCGGCGATCTCGCAAAAAGCTGATAATTTCCAGAAGCTTGGCAGGTGCACCCGGGGTTGCCATAAAAAAGAACCCCAAGCAAGTTAGCTTGGGGTTCTTCCAGTCGTTGCCTCAACTTAGGCTTATAGGTCCGGATGGCGGGGTGTCGGGGGATGGGGGAGCCACCCGGCCGGCCTAATGACCGCAAAATAGTCGCGCTCTGCGCAGATGCAATCCGCCTCACGGATTAGTGTTATTGGTGCGGCAAACTGCCCGCCCGTCCCTGCTGGCCCAGCGCCCTCTCTGGACCACGGAAGAGGCGCCGCTTCGCCTGACCATTGCAGTATTTCATGAAGTTCCGCAGACCTTGGATGCGGTCTACGTCTCGCTTGGGCCAAATTATTTTTGTGGCCGCCGCACCTGGCCGGAACGAGGTCTAGCCCGCCGCCTCGGCCGCGTTTATTCGCATCAATGGGCAACGGCCGTTGGAACCGACTTGCTCAGTCACGAGGACGCGGCAGGCTATCTGGAGCGGTAGCTGATTGGTATGTTGAAGCGGACGGCCTCAAGGCAGTACGAGGTCGCCTGCTGCCTGCGGGCCGCGCGCCCGGAAATCATGACCTTGAGCCTCTTCGAGCGCATCAGCGCATCGAACGCGGCCGCGCGTCTTCTCATCTATCCGAGACCGCCGAACCTGCCGCCTTGTCGGCTGGCATATCGCGCGAGGCTATTGCTGACGCTCGCAGCTTGGGTGTTGATCTCGATCGTGTCGGCTCGATCCGGGGCATCTTGCTCTTCGCATCGGCCGCCGCGCTGGAGGCCGCTTCAATCGAGCACGGTGCTGGAATTGGGCAAGCCGTAACGGTGGAGGTCGGTGCCATGCACGTCGAGCCAGACTTTGGCGCGTTCGTGATCCGGGCAGAGTTTTTGCACGAGCCGCCAGAAGCGCGCCGAATGGTTCATCTCGAGCAGATGCGCGACTTCATGGGCGGCGAGATAATCGAGGACGAAGGGCGGCGCCAGAATGAGCCGCCAGGAAAACGACAGCGCGCCGCTCGTCGAGCAGGAGCCCCAGCGGCTGTTTTGGTCGCGCACCGCGATCCGCTTGACGTGCACGCCGAGGGCATCGGCGTAGTGCAGGCTGGCGGCTTCTAGGTTGCGCTTCGCCTCGCGGCGCAGGAAATCGCCGATGCGGCGGTCGATGTGCGGCGCATTGCCGGCGACGCAAAGAAGCTGCGCCCCGTCGGTTTCGCTCTCGGTCCATACCGCGCCGCGCATGATGCGGCGATGCACGATGCGGTGCGGCACGCCGCGTAACGGAACGATAACGCCATCGGCGAATGGCGCGGCCTTGGGCAGCCGATCGAGTCGCGCGGCGATCCAGGCACCATGCTTTTGCGCAAACTCGCGCGCCTCCGTGAGCGTGCCGCGCGGCGGAATGGTGAGCACGACTTCGCGCGTAGCCGATTGGATGCGCAGCGTGTAGCGCCGCGCCTGCCGGTGCCGACGCAAACGAACCAAGTAGATCGACCTGTCGAACACGACCTCGATCGCCAGAGGCTCACTCGGGCGACGATAGAGCAGCGCGTGCCGCGGCATGACTGCGAATTCCGAACCCAACCCGTTCAGATACTGCCATATCCGGGGCGCCGGCGTAGTGGCCTCGGTGAAGCACGCGGGGCATACTAGATATCGCGGGCCCGAGTTGATCGCCGCGGCATATGGTGCGTCCTGCTGGCGAAGTTCCGTTCAGCCTCGGCCGCGGCCGAAATTGACTGCGGGGTGATTCCGAAATTAGTTCGGCTTTTCAGCCGTTTACGTGAATCCGACACCCGCTCCGCGCCGTTTTGGCGCGCTAACTCGCGGTTTTCGCTGGATTTCTGGGCGGCTCCGTCGGAGCGGGGGGCGGAGCCCGCGATCTCCGGTCGAGGGTTGTCGTCAGGCGCGGTGCGCCATGCTGCCGTTACCTGACTGCCTGAGGCTGCGGCGCGCCGCGCGACTCGCCTGATTCATCGACAGAACGAAGTCGGCAATGCGCGGAGCGATTTCGGCGCGGAAGCGCGAGCCGTTGAACACGCCGTAATGGCCCACACTGGGCTGCAGCCAATGCGCTTGGCGATCGGGTGGAATGTTCATGCACAGCTGATGCGCCGCCTCGGTCTGCCCGACGCCGGAAATGTCGTCGTGTTCGCCCTCGATGGTCAACAGGCCGACGCGCTTGATCTTGGCCGTGTCGATCGGCCGGCCGCGGTGCGTCATCGTGCGGTGCGGCAGATCATGGCGGACGAATACGGTCTCCACGGTCTGCAGATAAAATTCGGCGGCGAGATCCATCACTGCCAGATATTCGTCGTAAAATTCCTTGTGTTTCTGGGCCGAGTTGCCGTCGCCGCGCACCAGCTGCATGAACAGCTGCTTGTGCGCCTCGATGTGGCGATTAAGGTTCATGCTGACGAAGCCGTTGAGCTGCAAAAATCCCGGATAAACGTCGCGCATGAAGCCCGGATTGGGAAACGGCACCTTGGTGATCACGTTACGCCGGAACCATTCGATGCCGCGCCGCTCGGCGAGCTCGTTCACCGCAGTCGGGTTAACGCGCGTATCGATCGGGCCACCCATCAGCACCATCGACAAGGGCACGTAGGGATCGCCGTCCGCCTCCATGAGGGCGACCGCGGCCAAGACCGGGACCGAGGGCTGGCACACCGCAACCACGTGGGTCTCGCCGCCAAGCGCATGCAGGATCGAGATCAGGTAGTCGATGTAGTCGTCGAGATCGAAGCGGCCGGTCGACAGCGGCACCATGCGCGCGTCGACCCACTCGGTGACATAGACGTCGTGGTTGGGCAAAAATGCCTCGACCGTGCCGCGCAACAGGGTCGGATAATGCCCAGACATCGGCGCAACGATTAAAAGCCGCGGCTGCGGGCGGTGGGGGGTATGCGCGAACAGCCGCTCGAAATGAATGAGCCGGCAGAACGGCCGTTCCCACACCGTCGTTAACTGCACGGGAATGCGCTCGCCGCCGACCAGCGTCGAAGAAATGCGCCATTCGGGCCGGCCGTAGCGCCGCGTCGAACGCTCGAACAATTCGCAGGCGGCGGCGATCGATTTTCCATAGGTGGTAAAAGAGAGCGGATTGACCGGGTTCTTGAAGAACAAGCGGGTAGCATCCGCCCAGGCGCGGGAAGGATTGAGCGCCGCCTGGCTCATCTCGTAAAACCAGTACAACGGCGACGACAGGAATAGAACGTCGTCACGCCTCGACGCGCCGCCGAACTCCCCGATAGCCATCGCTGATCCCTGCCCAGCCCGCTGCAACGCAGCACTCGTGTCCTTAAGTGTCATATTGCCATCAATAAATCAATTGCTTCTCCAGTTAGTTATGCCCGCCCCCCTTTCCGTGCTACTTGCCGGGCACATAGCGGCTATTCTTTGCAAACGCGGACCCGGCTATTCGCCGGTCTGCATCAGCGAGCCATTGCGGCGGGCGCTGCGCAGGAGCGCGAGGAACCCGGCCACGCCGGCGGCGAAGAACACAATATTTAGCCCCAGCGCCTCGAGCATCAGGTCGGGGCGAAAAACCTTATCCATCAGGAGCGCGCGCATCCCTTCGAACACGTAGGTGGGCGGCAACATCCAGGCCACTGGCTGCAGCCAGGCCGGCAAGGTTGTCACCGGGTAATAGACGCAGGTCAGCGGCATGAACAGGAACATGATTGACCAGGCAAAATTCTCTGCACCCATGCCGTTGCGCAGGATAAGCCCGGAGACGAAAATGCCGATCGCCCAGCTGGTGAGCATCAGATTGATAAAGAACGCCGCCAGCGCCAGGCCAAGTGAATACAGATTAAAGCCGAAGAAGGCGATTGCCAGCAGCGTCACCGGCACGAGGCCGAGCGACAGCCGCACCACGCTCACCACCATCAGTGCGGCGATGAACTCGAGTGGCCGCAGCGGGCTCATCATCAGGTTGCCGATATTGCGCGACCACATTTCCTCGAGAAACGAGACCGAGTAGCCGATTTGCCCGCGGAACAGGATGTCCCACAACAGCACCGCGCCGATGAAGGTGCCGCTGGCGCGAGCAAAGAAGCTGGCATTGCTGGCGATGTAGTATTGCAGAAAGCCCCAGGTGAGCATTTGCACCGTCGGCCAATAAATGAGGTCGAGGAGCCGCGGCCACGACGAGCGCAGCAGATACCAGTAGCGCAACATCATCGCCGCGATCCGCCGTAGCGAGAAGCCGATCGCTCGCAGGGAAGCGGGCCGGCGCGGGCAAAGCGGCTTCGTCCCCGCCGTCATTGCGCCGCCTCGGTTTGCACCCCGCCGCGCGCCACATCGAGGAAGACCTCTTCGAGCGTGCGCCTGCCATAGCGCGCCAGGAGCTTCGCCGGCGCGTCGTCATCTTCGATGCGCCCGCGCTTCATGATGATGACGCGCTCGCACAGCCGCTCGATCTCGGCCATATTGTGCGAGGCGAGCAGCACCGTGGCGCGGCGCTCGCGGCAGTAGCGTTCGAGACGGCCGCGCACCCAGTCGGCGGTGTCCGGGTCGAGCGATGCCGTGGGTTCATCGAGCAGCAGCACGTCCGGGTTGTTGATCAGCGCCTTGGCGAGCGACACCCGCGTCTTCTGCCCGGCGGAGAGCCGGCCGGTCGGGCGGCCGAGCAGGTCGGCGAGATCGAGTTCGCGACTTAACTGGTCAATGCGGCTCTCCAGGTCCTCGACCCCGTAGAGCATGCCGAACACTTTCATATTCTGCCGCACCGTAAGCCGCATCGGCACTTCGACGTAGGGGCTTTCGAAATTCATGCGGTGCAGCACGCGATAACGCTGGCGCGGCATTTCGGCGCCGAGCACGCTGACGCGGCCGGCGGTCGGCGTCAGCAGCCCCATGATCGCGGCGATCGTGGTGGTCTTGCCGGCGCCGTTGCCGCCGAGGAGGCCGGTCATCGAGCCGGGCGCGAGCGCAAACGAGATGCCGTCGACCGCCGGCACGGTCTTGTAGATCTTGACGAAGCGCTCGACGGCGATCGCGGGCGGCGTGGCGGAGGCGGACATAATGGCCGCAGATGTGGCCCGCGGGCGCGATGGAGGCAAGGGGCGGGCGCCCTGCGCGCATGGGCACTGCTTGCGACGGCTATGGCAGTCCAGCCGGGAAGGTGGCAAAAGGCGCTGGCGGAGTTTGGCCGAACGGGTGTGTTTGCAGACATGAGCGCGGTTACGCTGGCGCAGGCCGAGCGCATTATTGACGCCATCATCGAGCGCGGCGCCGCGCTCGACTGCCGGCCACTGAGCGTGATCGTGGTGGAGCCGGGATGCAAGGTGAAAGCCTTCAAAAAGGAGGACGGCGCCTCGATGATCCGGTTTGAAATGGCCTATGGCAAAGCCTATGCGGCGCTGGCTCTCGGCCGCAGTTCCCAGCTGGTGCACCAGCGCGCCGCGCAGCGGCCGATCTTCATGCGCTATCTGATAGCGGCGAGCGGCGAGCAGATTTTCCCCGAGGGCGGCGGCATGCTGATCCGCGACGATGCCGGCGAGGTCATCGGCGCGGTCGGCGTCACCGGGGACACCGAGGATCGGGACGAGGAGCTCGCGGCCTTCGGCATCCGCGCCGCGCGGTTAAAGACCGATGCCGATTGCGCCGGCATGGGCCGGAACGTGGGGCTGCGAACAACGAATTAAGGGCCGCGGCGCGGCATGAACTTTCCCGCAATGTGACCTATCCCACAGCCTCGGACGCGCGAAAAGCGCGCGCCCCCCGCCGAGCAACGCTGAACTGGAGGCATCATGAAAGTCGGCCTTTTCGATCACATCGAGGACGGCGCGCGCCCGCTCACCACCCTGTTCGACGAGCGGCTGAAATTCGCCGCAGCGGCGGATGCCGCCGGCATCTATTGCCTGCATCTTGCCGAACATCACGCGACCCCGCTCAACATGGTGCCGGTGCCGGGCGTCTATCTCGGCGCGCTCACGCAGGCCACCAGGCGCATGCGCATGGGTCCGCTCGTCTATCTGTTGCCGCTCTATTCGCCGCTGCGCATGATCGAGGAAATCTCCATGCTCGATCACCTGAGCTACGGCCGGCTCGACGTCGGTGTCGGCCGCGGCGTCTCGCCCTATGAGCTGAAATACCACAAGGTCGAGCACGAGGATTCCCGGGATATCTTTTTTGACGCATTCGAATGCGTCAGCTCCGGGCTGACGACGGACTCGCTCAGCTACAAGGGCAAGCATTACGTGTACGAGAACGTGCCGATCGCTCTGCGCCCCCTGCAGCAGCCGCATCCGCCGTTCTGGTATGCCTCCTCGAACGAGATCGGCTCGACCTGGGCGGGCGAGCGCGGCCTGCACTTCGTCACCCTCGGACCGACCCCATTCGCCAAGAAGAACATCGAGGCTTTCAAGGCTGCTTTCGCCAAGCGCGGCGCGCCGGCGCAGCCCAAGGCGGAATTCCCGGGCGGCATCGTCATCGGGGTGCAGCGGCATATTTTTGTCGCCGACACCGACGCGCAGGCACACCGCTTCGCCAAGCCGGCCATGCAGGTGCACCTCGCCAACCTCAATTGGCTGCGCGTCAAGCACGGCGTGACCGGGCTTACCTCGCGGCTCAACGTGCCGCGCGGCGCGACCTATGAGGATTGCCTTGCCGATGGCTCGGTCATTGCCGGTTCGCCGCAGACGGTGCGCGCTGAGATCGAACGGCAGGTGACCGCGCTCGGCGTCAATTACCTGCTCAGCTACCTGTTCCTCGGCACCATGTCGCTTGCCGAAGCGCTGCGCTCGCTTGCCCTGTTCTCGAGCGAGGTCATGCCGCATTTGGCGCGCTTGTAGAGCCTTTCATCCGCATTGTGCTGTGCGCTATTTGCCCGAACTCTCCGCGGCCTGCTTTTGATCGGCGCGGAGCGCGTCCGGGTGCGGCATGGCGATGACGTTATAGCCGCAATCCACGAAGTGGATTTCGCCGGTGACGGCGGTCGACAAGTCGCTGAGCAGATAGAGCGCCGCGCCACCGAGCTCGTCGAGGGTGACACCGCGATGCAGCGGCGAATGCCGCTGCTGGAAGGCAAACATCATGCGGGCATCGCCAATACCGGCGCCGGCCAGCGTGCGGATGGGACCGGCGGAGATGGCGTTGACGCGAATGCGGTCGTTGCCGAAATCGACCGCGAGATAGCGCACCGAAGCCTCCAGCGCCGCCTTGGCGAGGCCCATGGCGTTGTAGTTGGGCATGGCGCGCAAGCCGCCATTATAGGTGAGCGTGAGCATGGCGCCGCCATCGGGCATCATGGCGGCGGCGCGTTTGGCTACCTCGGTGAATGAGAAACAGGAGATCAGCATAGTGCGCAGAAAATTCTCGCGCGTGGTATCGGCATAGCGGCCGGCAAGCTCGTTCTTGTCCGAGAATGCGATGGCGTGAACGAGGAAATCGAGCCTCCCCCAGGTGCGGGCGAGCTCGGCGAAGACCGCATCCACCGATCCGACGTTCTCCACGTCGCACGGCAGCACGACCTCGGCGCCGACCGTGGCCGCCAGCGGCTTGACCCGCTTGCCCAGGGCCTCACCCTGATAGGTGAAGGCGAGCCTTGCCCCGTGCGCGGCGAGACTTCTGGCAATGCCCCAGGCGATGGAATGGTCGTTGGCGACCCCCAAGATCAGGCCGCTTTTGCCCGCCATCAGCCCCTGCATGTCTTGCTCCGGCTCACTCCGTCAGAATCGTCATCATCCGCGAATGCGGATGGCCCAGCAACTCGCGGCGCGTGCGCGTTGCACGGCGCCGCTTACTGGCCGCTTTACTGCATGCCCTCGCTTGGGCGGGCATGACAAGGAGATGAATAATTTTGCGGTCACGCATCCAGGCGCTTGAACACGACGCAGGCGTTGGTGCCGCCGAAGCCGAACGAGTTGGACAGCACGCAACCGAGCGTCACGTCATCGCGCCGCGCGCGCACAATCGGCATATCGGCGAAGGCCGGATCGAGCTTGTCGATATTGGCGCTCTCGCAGATGAACCCGGAATTCATCATCAGCAGCGAATAGATCGCCTCCTGCGCCCCGGCCGCGCCGAGCGAGTGCCCGGTCAGCGATTTGGTCGCCGAAATCGGCGGGCATTTTTGCCCGAACACCTCGCGGATCGCTTCGATCTCCTTGACATCTCCGATCGGCGTCGAGGTGGCGTGCGGATTGATGTAATCGATCGGTGCTTTGACGCCGGCGAGCGCCATGCGCATGCAGCGCACGGCCCCTTCCCCCGAAGGCTGCACCATGTCGGCACCGTCGGAGGTGGCGCCGTAGCCGGCGACTTCGCCGTAGATCTTGGCGTTGCGCGCTCTGGCGTGCTCAAGCTCTTCGAGCACCAGCACGCCGGCGCCCCCGGCAATGACAAAGCCGTCGCGATCGGCATCGTAGGCGCGTGAGGCTTTCTGCGGCGTCTCGTTGAAATTCGAGGACATCGCGCCCATGGCGTCAAACAGCACAGAGAGGGTCCAATCCAACTCCTCGCAACCGCCGGCAAAGACGATGTCCTGCTTGCCGATTTGGATTGTCTCGAAGGCATTGCCGATGCAATGGTTCGAGGTCGCGCAGGCCGACGAGATTGAGTAGTTCACGCCCTTGATCTTGAACCAGGTGGACAACGTCGCCGAGGCGGTCGACGACATTGCCTTGGGCACCGCGAACGGTCCGACCCGTTTCGGCCCCTTGGCGCGCGCAATATCGGCGCTTTCAACAATCGTTCGGGTCGAAGGCCCCCCGGACCCCATGACCAATCCGGTGCGCTCATTTGAGACCTCGCACGGTTCGAGGCCGGCATCCCGGATCGCCTGTTCCATCGCCACATGGTTCCAGGCAGCGCCGCCGCCCAAGAAACGCATGGCCCGCCGATCGACCGCCTCGCCCGGATCGAGCGTCGGCGCGCCATAGACCTGACAGCGAAATCCGAGCTCGGCATATTTGTCGGCACGCACGATGCCGGATTTGGCCTCGCGCAGCGATGCGAGCACTTCCTGCGTGTTGTTGCCGATGGAAGAGACGATCCCCATCCCGGTGACGACCACACGCCTCATGTTCGCCCCCTTCTCCCTGGGCTCATGCGTTTGCTTGCGTCTTTACGTATTCCGCGAGGACAACGAGACGGCTCAGGCGCCGCTTGGTTGTGGGGTTGCTGTCTGGAACAGGCCCACTTTGAGGTCGAGCGCACGATAGATCACCGACCCGTCAGCCGAGAGCCAACCGTCAGCGATGCCGAGCACGAGCTTCGAGCGCATCACGCGCTTGATATCGATGCCGTATACGATCTTCTGCATGGTCGGCAGCACCTGGCCCGACATCTTGATCTCGCCCATGCCGAGTGCGCGGCCCCTGCCGGCCGCGCCCACCCACCCGAGGAAAAAGCCGAGCAACTGCCACAGTGCATCGATGCCCAGACAACCCGGCATGACCGGGTCGCCCTTGAAGTGGCAGGGGAAGAACCACAGGTCGGGCTTCAGCTCAAGCACCGCGCGCACTAGGCCTTTGCCATATTCGCCGCCCGCCTCGGCAATTTCACAGATGCGATCAAACATCAGCATCGGCGGCAGTGGCAATTGCGGGCCCTGCGCGAACAACTCGCCACGCCCGCAGGCCAGCAGGTCCTCGTATTCGAAATGAGAGCGCCGTTCCTGCATTCGCGTCATCTCCGTCCGGACTGGCCGAACAGTCCCTGGATTGACTAACATATTGGGACTAGGCGGCAAAGCTGCATTCGGGAATCGCGTTCAAAGCCCTGCCCCAAAGCCCTGCCCCAAAAGCCCTGTCCCCGGCGCGACGCGGCCCGCCTATGCGGGCGCGGCTGTTGCAGCGGGCCGCGGCCCGGGTATAATGATTTCAATTGCAACGATTTCGTCCGGTCCCGTGCCGCAATGACACAGTCGCATTCGTCCGCCCCTGGAACCACAATCGAGCCGCGCGCGCCGCAGCGCGGGGATCTTACCGGGTGCCCGTGGCACGACGTCAAGGCGAAGTTGCGCGAGGTCGGTCTGCGCCCGACACGCCAGCGCATGGCGCTTGGCTGGATCCTGTTCGCCAAGGGCGACCGCCATATCACTGCGGAAATGCTCTACGAGGAAGCCGCGCGCGCCAAGGTGCCGGTGTCGCTGGCGACGGTTTACAACACGCTGCACCAGTTCACCGAGGCTGGTCTGTTGCGCCAAGTCGCTGTCGATGGTTCGAAGGCCTATTTCGACACCAACAATTCCGAACACCATCACTTCTTCGTCGAGGGCGACAACGCCCTATTGGACATTCCCTCCAACGAGGTTGTTGTCGGCACGGCGCCGACGCCGCCCGAGGGCTACGAAATCGCCCGGATCGACGTGGTGGTGCGGCTCCGCCGCAAGCGCGGCTAAAGTCCGAACGCGCCAGCTTCATTGCACCAGTGGCCGGCGGCCCGCTCCTGGTCAGAAATCGGTCGCCGATCCGTTGGTGTCCCAATCGCCGTAGCGGGCCCGATCCGGGCTGCCGCGCCCGTTGATCTCCTTGGGTAGCACCACGGCATCACGCGTGCTGCGCGCGGCGCGCGGCCGCCTCGGCGAGCGCGGTTGGGCCGCCGGAGATCGCGAATGCTGCCGGCTCGGATCGGTTTCGTCCGCTTGGCTTGAACGCTGCTGCACCGCTTCATCGGTGGTTGGCATGGACTCTGACTTGGCGTAGCCGTGCCGCATGCACAACAGGGCAACGAGGGTTTGCCAGTGAAGCCGGTGCGGGCCGGCGAAGCCGTGCCAGGGTTTGCGGTGCGTCGCCTTGCTGCCGGCATGCTTGAGGGCGTGCTGCGCCGCCGCCGCGCGCTCGACGATTTGCTTGACGGCGGGCCGCACGCGGCGGCTCTTGCGGCCCTTGGCGAGCGCGATCGCGCGTTGGTCCGCGCCCTGGTCGGCACGGTCCTGCGCCGGCTCGGGAGCTTGCGCCATTTGCTCGCGCTTTTCCTCGATCGCGGTCTGCCCGCGCAGGCGCCGCGCGTCGAAACCGCGCTGCTTCTCGGCGCCGCGCAAATCCTGTTTTTCGAGGTGCCCGACCACGCCGCCGTCGATCTCGCGGTGCGCCTGGTACAGGCGGACCGCATGGCGACGCGGTTTGCCGGCCTCGTCAACGCCGTTTTGCGGCGGCTAGCGCGCGAGGGGGCAGAGCGGCTCGCCGGGCTCGACCCTGTCAGGCTCGACACGCCTGCCTGGCTCATGGCGCGGTGGATCAAATGCTACGGCGAGGCCACGGCGCGCGCCATCGCGGGCGCCAACGGTCGCGAACCAGCGCTCGATCTGACCGTCAAGGGCGATCCGCAGGCCTGGGCCGCGCGCCTGAATGGTCGCGTGCTGCTGAGCACGACCGTGCGCATGATTGCACACGGCGCAGTCCCGGCGCTGCCCGGCTTTTCCGAGGGTGCCTGGTGGGTGCAGGACGTCGCGGCAGCGCTGCCGGCGCGCCTGTTCGGCGAGCTCAAAGGGCTTCGCGTCGCCGATCTGTGCGCTGCGCCGGGGGGCAAGACGGCGCAGCTTGCGGCTTCCGGCGCCCACGTTACCGCGATCGATCGGGCGCCCGCGCGGCTCGACCGCGTGCGCAAAAATCTTGCCCGGCTGTCGCTTTGCGCCGAGCTCGTCTGCGAGGACGTGACCACATGGAAGACGGAGCAAAGATTCGACGCCGTGCTGCTCGATGCGCCGTGCTCGTCCACCGGCACAATCCGCCGCCATCCGGATGTCCCCTGGCTCAAGAGCGCCGGCGACATTACCGCGCTGACCCGGTTGCAGGGCCAATTGATCGAGCGGGCGCTGGCGTTAACCAAAAGGGGTGGCACTTTGGTCTACTGTACCTGCTCGCTAGAACCTGAGGAGAACGAACACCTGATCGCTGAACTTCTAACCCGCGAGCCGGCGCTGCGGCGCAACCCGATCCGGCCGGAGGAGGTCGGCGGCCATGCCGAATTCGTCAACAACGACGGCGACTTACGCACATTGCCCTGTCAGCTTCCAGACGCGGATGCGCGATTAGCCGGTCTCGACGGGTTCTATGCGGCGCGGCTGCAGCGGCTCTAGCCGAGCGCCGATCGGGTTTGCGCGGTTTGCGCAGTCCACTATGGTGCGGGCGCGCACGGGCGCCCGGAACGTGTACAGAAGGGACGAGCGCGCGATGGCGCGCGTGGCAATCGGCAGATACGCATCACTCTTTTGGCTGCTGATCCGCAGTGGATCGCGGCAGGTGCTCGGCCGCGTGATTGCCCATCCGCTGCTGCGGCCGGTTCTGCCGTTTCGCCCCGACCGGCTTCTCATCGCCCCGCAAGACTTGCGGACTGCCGACGCGACCCGCGCGGCGGAAATCTATTCGGGCCGCTTCGCCTTTGCCGGCAAGGTGGTGATCTGCGACCGCGGCTCGATCTTCGAAGTGGACCCGCCCTCTGAGGAATGGGCGGTCGAACTCCTGGGCTTCGGCTGGCTGCGCCATCTGCGCGCCGCGGATTCGGCCGTCACCCGCGCCAACGCCAGGGCGTTGGTGGATGAATGGATCGCGGTGCAGGGCTCGTGGCACCCGATTGGCTGGCGGCCGGACGTTCTGTCGCGGCGCATCATCTCCTGGCTCAGTCAGGCGGCCGTCGTGCTGGAGGACGCTGATGTACGCTTCTACCGGCGCTTCCTGCGCAGCCTGCTGCGGCAGGTCCAATACCTGCGGCATACCGTCGGCGACGCCCGGCGCGGCGTGGCGCACCTGCAGTCGATGATCGCGCTCACCGAAGCGGCTTTGTGCATTGCCGGGCAGGCCCACCGCATCAAACTGGCCACCGAGCGCCTCGCGCATGCGCTCGAGCTGGAAATCCTGCCCGATGGCGGCCATGCCGGGCGCGATCCCGGCGCCATCATCGAGATTTTGCTCGAACTGTTGCCGCTGCGGCAGGCCTACGCCTCGCGCAACGTGGTGCCGCCGCCGGCGCTCCTTCATGCCATCGATCGCATGATGCCGATGCTGCGGTTTTTCCGCCATTCCGACGGCAGCTTTGCCCGTTTCAACGGCATGGGCGCGACGCCGGCCGATCTATTGCTCACGCTGCTGGCTTACGACGACGTGCGCGGTAAGCCCCTGTCGAATGCGCCGCATTCCGGATATCAGCGGCTCGAAGCCGGCGGCAGCGTGTTGATCATGGATGTGGGCCGTGCCCCGCCGATCGAACTCAGCCTCGAGGCGCATGCCGGGTGCCTCTCGTTTGAATTCTCCTCGCCCAAGGGGAACCTGATCGTTGTCAATTGCGGCGTGCCGCCCACCGGGCGCGAACACTGGCGCCAGCTTGCGCGCGCCACGCCGGCACACGCGACCGTAACCTTCAACGATACCTCGTCGGCGCGCTTCCTCGCTTGGCCGGCGCTGCGGCAGCTCGTCGGCGGCGCGCCGATGCTCGACGGTCCAAACGAGGTCGAGGTGACGCGGCAGGAGCGGCCGGACAGGCTCATCCTGCGCGCGGCCCACAACGGCTATGCGCGAAAATTCGGCGTCCTGCATCGGCGCACGCTCGCGCTCTTTGCCAATGGCACACGATTGGAAGGCGAGGACGCGTTTTTGCCCGCCGATGGCCGCCGCCAGCCGCGCGGCGCCCATGATGAGTACGTCCTGCGCTTCCATCTGCATCCCGCGATCAGGGCCAGGCAGCTTGGCAACAGCCAAGGGGCCGTGCTGGTAATGCCGGACCGCGAGCTTTGGACCTTCACGGTCAGCGACGGCGAGATCAATTTGGAAGACGGTGTCTATCTCGCCGGCACCGAGGGGCCGCGGCGGACCACCCAACTCGTCGTCTGCGGATCGGCGCGCCGCGCGCCGCGCGTTGCCTGGAGCTTTCAGGTTGGGCCGCCCGCGGTCTCCAGATCCTCGCACGAGGCGCGTGCGGAACAGCCGAAGCTGCCGCTGTGACGGATGATCCGCAATGAGGGGCTATTATCGCCCCGCTTGACCGGGCGATATAGTAATCAGACAAGCGGCCCGATCCGGTGTCGCGGTGGGCGTAGCGATGCTCCCCCTGGCGGAGCGTGACGGGCCAAGCATGACCGAGCATTTGCATTTGCGCCGCGCGACGCGCGCCCTCATCTCGGTATCCGACAAGTCGGGCGTGGTGGAATTTGCCCGCGCGCTCGCCGGCTACGGCATCGAGCTGGTTTCGACCGGCGGCACCGGCAAGGCGTTACGCGATGCCGGCCTGACCGTGCTGGAGGTCAGCGATCTTACCGGTTTCCCGGAGATGCTGGACGGACGCGTGAAGACCCTGCATCCGGCGGTGCATGCCGGCCTCCTGGGCATCCGTGAAAACCCGCAGCACGTCGCAGCGATGCGGGCACACAGGATAGCGCCGATCGATATTCTCGTGATCAATCTCTACCCGTTCGAGGAGACAGTGGCGCGCGGCGCCGATTTCGCCGCGTGCATTGAGACCATCGACATCGGCGGGCCGGCCATGATCCGCGCCGCGGCGAAGAACCACGCGGATGTGGCGGTGCTCGTCGATGCTGCCGATTACCCAGCACTGCGCGACGACCTCGCGCGGCACCGCGGCAGCACCGCGCTGAAGCTGCGCCGCCAGCTTGCCGCCAAGGCATTTGCGCGCACGGCCGCCTATGATGCGGCGATTGCCAATTGGTTCGCGCGCGAGCTTGGCGAAGCGGCGCCGGATTTTCGCGTGCTCGGCGGTCGGCTGCTGGAAAGACTGCGCTACGGCGAAAACCCGCACCAGTCGGCAGCGTTCTATCGCACGCCGGAGCTGCGCTTCGGCGTCGCCACCGCACGTCAGCTGCAGGGCAAGCAGCTTTCCTACAACAACATCAACGACACCGATGCGGCCTACGAATGCGTCGCCGAGTTCGATCCCGCGCGCACGGCGGCGTGCGCCATCATCAAGCATGCCAACCCGTGCGGCGTCGCCGAGGGCCGGACGCTGCTCGAGGCCTACCGCAAGGCGCTGGCCTGCGATCCGGTCTCGGCGTTCGGCGGCATCGTCGCGCTCAACCGCACGCTCGACGCCGCGGCGGCGCGCGCGATCACCGAAATCCTAACCGAAGTCATCATCGCGCCGGAGGCGACCGAGGAAGCTACTGCCATCGTGGCGGCAAAGAAAAATCTGCGGCTTCTGCTCGCCGGCGGCTTGCCTGATCCGCGCGCCACGGGCGTGACGGCCAAGAGCGTGGCCGGTGGCCTGCTGGTGCAATCGCGCGACAATAGCGTGGTCGACGACATGGAGCTCAAACCGGTGACCAGACGCGCGCCGACCAATGCGGAGTTGCGCGATCTGCGCTTTGCCTTCCGCGTCGCCAAGCACGTCAAGTCGAACGCGATTGTCTACGCCAAGGATTCGGCGACCGTCGGCATCGGCGCCGGGCAGATGAGCCGGGTGGATTCCGCCCGCATCGCCGCGCGTAAGTCCGTGGATGCGGCGGCCGCGGCGGGTTTGGCCGAACCGGCCACACAAGGCTCCGTGGCGGCCTCGGACGCGTTCTTCCCGTTCGCTGACGGCCTGCTCGTTGCCATCGAGGCCGGCGCCACGGCGGTGATTCAGCCCGGCGGTTCGGTGCGCGACGCGGAGGTGATCAAGGCGGCCGACGACCACAGTATTGCTATGGTGTTCACCGGCACGCGGCATTTCCGACACTAAGCGTGCAACCTTGCTGTTTGACGGCGTCCGCGTGTGGCAACGCCGCCGGCTTGTCAGTGGAGGCCTGAGGCCTACACTGCCGCTATGCCGGTCGCCACAACGGGCTCCAATACCCCGGCGCGTGCGAGGAGGAAACCCATGACCCTATCGGTTGAGCCGCTGTCGCCGGCGCTCGGCGCCGCCATCACGGATGTCGATCTGCGCAAGCCGCTCGACCCCCCAGCTATCCGCGCGATCAACGAGGCATTCGACCGTTACGTCGTCCTCGTCTTCCGCAACCAGGATCTGACCGAAGCGGACCAGCTGCGCGCCGCCTCCTATTTCGGCAAGGTGCATGTCCGCCGCCAGCCGGCCAATGGCCGCACGCCCGGCGGCGATTACAACACGCCGTTCATGATGGTGACCAACATCCTCGAGAACGGCAAGTCGATCGGCGCCTTCGGCGACGGCGAAATGTGGTTTCATCACGACACCTGCTATTACCCGCAGCCGCACCGCGCCACGTGTCTGTATTCGATGAAACTGACCTCTCGGGGCGGGGAGACCTGCTTCTCGAACATGTACAAGGCCTACGAGAACATTCCGCGGCCGTTGCGTGAGCTCCTCGAAGGTCGCAAGGTGCTACAAGTGCACGACTACAAACGGCGCGAGCGGGTCGATTTGTCGTGCGTCGCGCTCGAAAAAATCCTGCATCACGAGCAGCCCATCATCGTCACCCACCCGGCGACCGGCAAGAAGGCGCTCTATGTCAGCCGCCTGATGTCGGCGCGCATCGAAGGCTTTTCGCGCCAGGAAAGCGAAATCGTGCTGGAGCAGCTGTTTGACATTTCCGAGGACCCTTCGATCGTCTACGAGCACCAATGGCGGCTCGGCGATCTCGTGGTCTGGGACAATTGGTGCTCAATCCACGCGCGCAAGGATTTCCCGCGCGACGAGCCGCGGCTGATGCGGCGCTGCACCATCGAAGGCCAGTCGCTGCGGTATTGATAATGTCGCTCGAGCAAACGAGTCCCTCTCCGCGCTTGCGCGAATAGGGTTGGCGGGCGCGCACATCGCGCTTGCGGAACGCGGCTCCAGTGAGGCGCCTTCGCGGGTATGCTTACGACCACGGCATCCTGTCACTCGAGCTCTCCCCGCGGCGAGCAAAGTGAGGTGGTTGGAGGACGCAATGGCGCGCATGTTGCTGATGATCGTTGGCGTTGCGCTTCTCGTCTGCGGACCCGCAGCCCGCGCCAAAAATCCGTTCTATCAAGGCAAGCAGCTCACGCTTCTCATCAACTTCGCGCCCGGCGGGCCCACGGACATCGAGGGCCGCTTGTTCGCCAAGCACCTTGCCGGCCACATCGATGGCCATCCGACGATCATCGTCGAGAACAAGGACGGTGCCGCCGGCGTGGTGGGGGCGACGTATCTCGGCGAGGTCGGGCCGAAGGACGGCAGCATGTTCGGCTATTTCACCGGCACCTCGTGGAACTACCTCATCGCGCCGGAAAAATTCCGCATCGATTTCCGCAATTACGTGTTCATCGGCTATCAGCCTGGCAATCTCGTCTATTACGTGCGCAGCGACGTGCCGCCCGGCATAAAAAAGGCCGCCGACATCATGCGGGCGCAAGGTCTGGTCGCCGGCGGACTCGGCGCCGATTCGTCGAAGGATTTATTGCTGCGGCTGACGCTCGACATGCTCGGCCTCAAGTACCGCTACGTCACCGGCTATCGCTCGAGCAACACGGCGCGGCTCGCCTTGCAGAACGGCGAGATCAACCTGCACGCCGAATCGACGCCGTCTTATTTCGGTGTCGTCGAGCCGACGTTGGTGAAGTCCGGCAAGGCGACGCCGCTCTGGTATGACCCGAATTACGATGGCAGGACGTTCTCGACCCCCGCCGTCATGGCGCGGAGCGGCCTCGTCTCGTTTCCGGATTTCTATGAGAGAACCAAAGGCGCCGCGCCTTCTGGCCCGCTCTGGGACGCCTACCGGACCAATCTATCCGTCGACGCGCAGATGCTGCGCCTGGTCGTCATGCCGCCGGGCTCGCCAGGCGCGGCGATCGCCGCCTTGCGCAAGGCGCTGCTGGCGCTAAACGAGGACCAGGCCTACGCGGCCGACGCGATGAAGGCTATCCATTTCGTGCCGCATTACCTCGCGGATGTGGACGTGGAGCGGCAGGTGCGCGAGCGGCTGACCATTTCACCCGCGGTCCGCCGCTTCATCGTCAATTATTTAAGGTCTTCGCCACCGTAACGGTGATTACTCCAGCGAGAGGGTGATCTTCCGCCCCAGCAAAATGAAAGAGTTCCCAGCAGCCGTCGTAAAAGCAATCCCAAGGCGCTACGCGGCCTCAACCGCCGGCGCGACGCTTGCTATTGTGCGGCAGCATTCGAGAGCAGCGGCATGGCTGGGAAATGCCCGCCCCGCCGCTTAGGGCCGGGCTTGACCGCGAGTTTACCCATTCGCCGGCAGCTCTCATCCAGAGCGGCTATCTTCAACCATCGATAATGCGGTGCTGTCTGGCAAGTCCTTCGGCCGATCTTTATCTGCGGAGGGTCGCCATGGTACGGGTCAAAAGCGCTATGAGGGATGAGAATGTCAACAAAAAAGCCCAACCCGCTACGCAAAGTCAAAACGGGAGCGCCGAGCGCCAAGCTGAGCAGGCGCAGTGTTGATGACCGCACCTCAGCTGACGCAATCGACCGCGGCCCGACCGCCGCGGATGGCGGCACGACTGCCGGGGATGATCGCAGCACGCGCGCCGGAGACGCCTCGCTCGCGCCTGACGACCGCGTCGTCACCAGCAATCTCACAATGCATCAGCTGTTCGAGCAGCAGACCGCGCGCATGCTGGAACGCGCCGACCTCACCGAGGAGCAGAAGCAAAGTCTGCTTATCGGCATGAGCTGCCCCTGCTGCGGCGCCGGCAGCTTTTCTTTCACGGCGAAGCTGCGGAGGGGCTGACCGCTCGAGCGCGCCTACCGCGCGCCTCCAAAAAGGGCTCAGCCCGGGTGGCATCGTCCGTAACGCCGCCTGGGCTGCCAGTACTGCATCATCTCATTTTACGCGCGCCGTGCTCGATCCTAAAGCGACGCGTTGCGCGTCAAGCCCAAGAGCGCGCGTCGGCGAGCTAAGCGCTAACGCCCTGGCGGCTTCCGCGATAAAAAACCGATCAGCAGGCTCGGGCTCACCGAGGACAACGGCCTTAAGATTCCACATCGAGCTGTAGCACTGGGCGCCACTTTAAAAGGGCGCACTGCGTGAGCTCGCTTTGATTTCGCGCGCCGCAAGCTGCCATGGCAACAGCACCGCGGCGAAGCCCAAAGCCGCCAGCGCGATCAAAATGATCGCGCGCTGCGGCCACGACCCAAGCATCACGACGAATGGCGGCACTGCGAGGTCAGCGGCCGGATTGCCAACATAGCCGTAATCGGCACCGAGCCGCAGATCGAGCGGCAAGACCAGCGTCAGATAGATGGAGCTGACGGTGAGCGCGCGGCCGAGATCGGGCCAATTCGGACGAAAGCCGCGTACGACGATGTCGTACAGCGCGCAGGCGACGATGATCGTGTGCGCGGCCCAGAAAGTCCAGAACACCAGCGAGGCCGGGCCGGTGGTCAGCGCCGGTTGGATGAAGGCCTGGGCAGTGAGCGCGGCGGTCCAGAAATACAGGGTCGCGCGCGCCCAGCGCCAGCCGGTCGAGAGCGCAAGCGGCGCTATCAGTCCGTTGACGTCGCAGATATGCAGCGGCAACCCGGTGCGCAGGTCGAGGCCGTGCCAATTCGCCCAGATATTGTAGGCAAGCCAATAAACGACCGCCGCGGCGCAAAGCATGTGGCGCAACAGCCGCTCGCCGCTCTTTCCCAGCGCGCGACCCGCTAGCGCCGGCGCCGCAATCAATAGCGCGCAGATCGCGACCGTGAGGACGTGCAGCCAGCCATAAGGAACAAAAACTTGCCAGCCTGTCGGCGTAGCGTTCACGACGGCGCGTCTCGCTTGCGTGGCCGTTGCGGGGTCGGCGCTTTTTTAGGAGTAACTCGCTAATGGCGGTGTGTCACGCCGCTTTCGACCCGAGCTTGCACGCGGGCGCACGCAAGCAGGCCGAGAATTTAGCGATTTACCGCCGCCGGGGTTTCCAGCCGCCGTGCATGCCGGGGCGGCCGCGCGTCGAGCGCGGGCCCGAAGCTTCGTGCTTGCCTGGAATGGCCTCGACCCCAGGGCCCATTTCGTCGAGCGTCGGCCGGCGCGGGCCGCGGCGGTTTCCGCCGGGTCGGTGCGGCGAGACTTCGTGGTGCAGCGCGATGCCCATTTCGTCGAGGGATGGCTTGTGCACGTTGCTTCCGCTCTGAGCCCTTGGGCGGCCGCCCTGTCCCGCGAAAGAAGGAGCTAAGAGTTTGGCGGTCGGATCGTCCATCACCGCAAGCTCGATCGAGCGCAGCCGCTTGATTTCGTCGCGCAGGCGCGCTGCCTCCTCGAAATCGAGGTCGGCAGCGGCGGCGCGCATGCGTGTTTCCAGATCGGCGATGACCGCCTCGAAATTGTGGCCGATAGTCGCAGTTTCCTCGAACTCGCCGCCGCCCGCGGCGCCGATCGACACCAGCACGTGGTCGCGCTCGTAGACGCTGTCTAGAATGTCGGCGATGCCCTTGCGCACGCTTTCCGGAGTAATTCCGTTCTCGAGGTTGAATTTTCGCTGCTTCTCGCGCCGGCGATTGGTCTCGGCGACGGCGCGCTCCATCGAGCCGGTAATGCTGTCGGCATAGAGAATGACGCGGCCGTCGATATTGCGCGCGGCGCGGCCGATTGTCTGCACCAGGCTCGTCTCGCTGCGCAAAAAGCCTTCCTTGTCCGCATCCAGGATGGCGACCAGCGCGCATTCGGGAATATCAAGGCCCTCGCGCAGCAAGTTGATGCCGACCAGCGCGTCGAACGCGCCGAGCCGCAGATCGCGAATGATCTCGATGCGTTCGATCGTGTCGATATCGGAGTGCATGTAGCGCACGCGGATGCCCTGCTCATGCAAATATTCGGTCAAGTCCTCGGCCATGCGCTTGGTGAGCACGGTGATCAGCGCCCGGTAGCCGCGCTGCGCCAGCTGCCGCACCTCGCCGACCAAGTCGTCGACCTGGCTGCGGGCCGGCCGCACCTCGACCGGAGGATCGATCAGGCCAGTGGGCCGAATCACCTGCTCGACAAAAACTCCGCCCAATTCGTTGAGCTCCCATGGGCCGGGCGTGGCGGAAACGCAGAACGTCTGCGGTCGCATCGCGTCCCATTCCTCGAAACGCAGCGGGCGGTTGTCCATGCATGACGGCAGGCGGAAGCCGTATTCGGCAAGCGTCGCCTTGCGGCGAAAATCACCGCGATACATGCCGCCGAGCTGCGGAATGGTGACGTGGCTCTCGTCGACGAAGACGAGCGCGTTGTCAGGGACATATTCGAACAGGGTGGGCGGCGGCTCGCCGGGCTTGCGGCCGGTGAGATAACGCGAATAGTTCTCGATGCCGGCGCAGGCGCCGGTCGCTTCCATCATTTCCAGATCGTAGAGCGTGCGCTGCTCGAGCCGCTGCGCTTCGAGCAGCCGCCCGGCGGCATTGAGCTGTTCGAGACGGGCCCGCAATTCGTGCTTGATGCCGGCGATCGCCTGCAACAATGTCGGCCGCGGCGTCACGTAGTGCGAATTGGCGTAGATTTTGACGAATTCCAGCTCGTCGGTCTTTTGCCCGGTGAGCGGGTCGAATTCGTGGATCGATTTCGACCTCGTCGCCGAACAGCGACACGCGCCAGGCGCGGTCCTCGTAGTGCGCCGGGAAAATCTCGATCACGTCGCCGCGCACGCGGAACGACCCGCGATAGAAATCGCCGGCCGAGCGCTTGTACTGCAGCGCGACCAGGTCGGCCAGGAGCTGGCGCTGGTTAAGCTGCTCGCCCCGTTTGATGGTGAAGGTCATGGCCGAGTAGGTCTCGACCGACCCGATACCGTATATGCAGGAAACGGAAGCGACGATGATCACGTCGTCGCGTTCGAGCAGCGCGCGCGTCGCCGCGTGGCGCATGCGGTCGATCTGCTCGTTGATCGAGGAATCCTTCTCGATATAGGTGTCGGTGCGCGGGATATAGGCTTCCGGCTGGTAGTAGTCGTAATAGGAGACGAAGTATTCGACTGCGTTGTCGGGAAAGAAATTCTTGAACTCGCCGTAAAGCTGGGCGGCCAGCGTCTTGTTGGGCGCAAGGACAAGCGCGGGGCGCTGCGTCTGTTCGATCACCTTGGCCATGGTGAAGGTCTTCCCGGAGCCAGTGACCCCGAGCAGAACCTGCGTGCGCTCGTTGCGCCGGGTGCCCTCGACCAGTTCGGCGATCGCCTGCGGCTGATCGCCCTTCGGGCCGAAATCCGACTTGATGACGAGGCGGCGGCCGCCTTCGGTTTTTTCAGGCCGCGGTGGCCGGTGCGGCGTCCAGGTTTTTTGGCGGAATTCCGGCCGCCCGTCGCGCAAAAGGTGCTCGAGCGAGTGCTGGCTCGCGAGGCCGCCGAGTGTCACCGGCTGCGGCGAGGGCCGGTGCCGCGGCTCGCGCTGCGGCTGCGCAAGCTGTAAAATCCCGTCCGCATCTGGCGGCGCTTCGCCGATGACCGACCTGCTGGGGTCGCTTTCGTCATAACCGAGGGCGCTGGCCAATTCGGGATCGAGCGATTCCTTGGCGACATACCCGCTCGGCGGCCGTTCGCCGAATGCCTGCCGCGTTGACTTGCGCGCGCGATGGGCATCGGCGAAATCCGCCCGCCGGTCCCACGAGTTGTCAGCTGGCGGACGCAGCCCGGTTTGGGAGCCGGGTCCTGCGGTGCCCTGGCCGATTGCGGGATTGAGCAGATCGGCAAGCTGCGGATCGAGCGCCGGCGCCGCCGGCCGCGCCGCCTTGGCGCGCGTCGGCTTGGCTGGGTCTTTGGGCTTTTTCGGCGGTTTCTTCACCATCGTCGGAATATGGGGCCAGTCTGCGAGGGAGGAAAGTGTCGCGGCCATTGCCGCGAGGAAGCGGAGCCGCAACGCGGCGGAACTATTCGAACGTGATGCGGGCGCGCTTGATCACCTCGCCCCATTTCTTCGAGTCGGAGGCGATTAGCGCGGCAAATTCGTCCGGCGTGCCGCCCGCGGGCTCCTCGCCGAGCGCGGCGAACCGCGCCTTGAAATCCGAAGAGGCGATGGCCTTGTTGATCGCCGCATTGAGCTTGTCGATGATCGGCGGCGGCACGCCGGCTGGTGCTATCACCCCGGCCCACGTTGGCGCCGAATACCCTGGAACGCCGGCCTCGGCGACCGTCGGCAGATCGGGAAACGCCGGCGAACGGTGATCGCCAGTGACGGCTAAAGGCCGCACCTGACCCGAACGTGCGAACGGCGCGATCGAATTGAGGCTCTCAAACATGAGCTGGACTCGCCCGGCCATCAGATCATTGATTGCCGGCGCCCCACCCTTGTAAGGCACGTGAACGATGTGGGTCCCGGTCATGAACTTAAACAGTTCGCCACCAACATGGCCCGGCGAGCCATTGCTCGATGAAGCGTTCAACAACTTGCCCGGGTTCTGTTTGGCATAGGCGATCAGCTCCTTCACCGAATGAAACGGCGTCTTTGGCGAAACCGCGAGCAAGAGTTGGCCGCGCAGCACGACCGCCACCGGCCGGAAATCGCTCTCAACACGGTAGGGGAGATTTTTCACCAGATGCGGCGTGATGGCGAGAGCGCCGATCGGTCCCATGCACAGCGTGTAACCATTCGGCGCCGCCTTGGCGGTGAGATCAAGACCAACGGTCAGCGCGCCTCCGGGCCGGTCGTCGACGACAATCTGTTGCCCGATTTCCTTTGCCAGCGCGGCGCCGAGAATGCGGGCGACTGTGTCGGTGGCGCTGCCGGCCGCCTGCGGCACAATGAGGTGGATCGGCCGATCAGGATATTGCGCTCGCGCGCCGCTTGCGATCAGGCAGGCTACAATAGCAACGACCCACTTCATGCGCGTCTTCCCGGCTACCGCCCTGGCAGCGGCCTTTGCGAGAGTAACAGTCGCGCCACAAGAGAGAAAGCTACGTACTCAGCGCGTCGTCGCGGCCTGCGGGTTCTCGCGGTCACCAGGTTCGAACCCAACCCCGCTGCGGCGAAAGAAAGTCGCACCGACGAGTTGGGGGCTCGAGGGCAGCGGGCCGGGGTCAATCCAGGAGCTAGCCCGTTTGTGATGTTTGGCGATCTGGCGGGACAAGCCTCGTTGGTTGAGGCCATATCCTTCCAGATTTTGATCGACGGCCATGTCCTTTGAATATAGAATGGGGCCGGTTCTGTCCTGAGAACCCGGCCCCGGCTCTGTTCCCCACCCCCCGACATACCCCCAGCAGAAGTCGGGGCCGTTATAAATCTTTTAGACTGTGGCAGGCGTGGGGCGAGAAATAATTCGTGATCACGAAGGCTGCGAAGTGTTGCGCTTGCGACACATCGAGGGTGCTCGCGCATTCACCGAGAGGTCTGTTTCAGCGCAACCAGTGCAACAAGCGTCTAGTCGGGGTGGTCAGCGCGCCATTTTCTGACGTTTTCCTTGTCTTTCCTTGCGGCTGTTCTCCGGATCGACGTGGATAATGATAGGGGCCTTGACGCACCCAGCTCCGCAGACAACGACGTCAACGGGTCGCTTGGCCGTCGCTTCTCCAAGGGTCTCGTGCCGCTCGATCGTCAGTCCTTCCCGGCCCTCTTTGCCGTAGACAGGCCGTATTGCATGTCCGTCGAAGCCGCTTTTGAAGCGATCTTCGTCCATACGAAGCAGCACTCGTTCGGGGCGCGGCCTTCCAGGGTTGGCACCACCCAATTGCCGCCGAACGGATCACGACCCATTCACCGTCTACTTGGACACGCCAGCCGCTTTTGGGCATGATTCTTCCTCCGTCGAGCCCGCGAAACTCTGCTAGCGTACACTCCCCGCCAGGCAGACCAAAATTCTTTGGTCATCCTAAAGGCGACCTTTGGATCGTTCGGCTCTGTCATCGTGCATCGAGCCGCCGCGAGCTTACAACAAGCGCCCGCCTTCGCTAGAGGGATGGGCGGAGAAATAAAAAAGTGCCGAAGGCTAGTTCTTCTGTCCCATTGGTCGGTGGGAAGGGTTTGATCTAAACCGATTGGTGGGGGTCATCCAAAGTTCGCAGATGTGCTCGCTGAGGAACGTAACGTTTTTGGCGAAGTCACCGCGGAAAATGACGGCGACGATCAAGTCCACGGGCGTAGCGGCTTTGCGCTGCGGGCGAAAATTGTAATATGGTACTGCAACGGAGAAAGCGTCCAATGTCTGTGACAGGCTCCGCGACAGCGGGGACGTCGGCGGCCGCTGCGCCATTCGATTTTATGCCGCTCCTGTCGCCCGGGCTGCCGCCGCCGGTCGTTCGATGGAGCGGATTCGCCAAGTACAATTTCGTCGGCGGCCATAACGATTCGGCGCAGGTCCCGGTCGATGACCTCATCGCCGCAGCGACGGCGGTGCTCAGGCGCGAGGGTGGGACGCTCGCCACCTACGGGCTGCAAAGCGGCCCGCTCGGCTACCGTCCGCTGCGCGAATACCTGGCGGCAAAACTCAAGCGCACGGCCGGAATCAGCTGTACGGCTGACGATATCCTCATCACTTCTGGATCACTACAGGCGCTTGATCTGGTCAACGGCATTCTGCTGCAACGCGGCGATACGATTATCACCGAAAGGGAGACCTATCAGGGGGCGATCAATCGCTGGAGCCGGCTCGGCGTCAACGCCGTCGGCATTCCGCTCGACCGTCGCGGCATGCGCATGGATGCGCTCGCCGGCGCGCTCGATGACCTTCAACGCCGCGGCATCCGCGCCAAATACATCTACACTGTCCCCACCGTGCAAAACCCGACCGGCACGATTATGCCTGAAGCGCGCCGTATCGAGCTGTTGTGGCTTTCTCAGCAATTCGGCGTGCCCATCCTCGAGGATGATTGTTATGCCGACCTGATCTGGGATGGCCAGCGGCCGCCGGCGCTGCATGCGGTGAGCCGGGACGGCGGCGTCATCCACATCGGCTCGTTCTCCAAGTCGATCGCGCCTGCGTTGCGCGTCGGCTATATCGTCGCCGGATGGCCGCAGCTGGCGCGCATGCTGGCGATCAAGACCGATGCCGGATCCGGCGCGCTCGAGCAGATGGTCTTGGGCGAATACTGCCCGCCGCATTTCGAGGCGCACGTGCCGGCGCTCACCCGCGGGCTGCGCGCCAAACTGCAAACGCTGATGGACGCGCTCAACGAACAGTTCGGCACTGCCGCCGAATTCGACGAGCCGAGCGGCGGCATCTTTCTTTGGGTCAAGCTGCCGGACGTCGTCGATACGCTGAAATTGTCTCAGCGCGCGCTCGCGGCAGGCGTCGCTATCAATCCAGGGGCCGAATGGTCGACCGATGCGGCGCACGGCAAGAGCCGGATGCGACTGTGCTTCGCCAATCCGTCGCCGGAGGCGATCCGCGCGGGCGTCGCAGCGCTGGCCGCGGTCTGCCGGCGCGAATTCGGGGTACCCGACCGCATTGCCAACGTGCAGAAGAGGGCGAAGGGATAATTCTTGCTCGCGTGCTCCCTTCCTTATCTGGCGGCCGGGATGACGGCCGAGGTAACCCACAGGCTCTGTAGCGCGTCGCTCCCGGTGCCCACACCCCACGGCGCTGGTTAATGGTCGGATGGTCGCACGGCTAGGGCTCGGGTCGCTGCGACAGCTGCAGAGGACGAGATCGGCCCCGTCAAAGCGGATCGCGAGCAGATCCAAACCGTGCGGCGATAGCTTAAGTTAACTATAGTGCCCCGTCACTTTGAGCCCTCAAAAGGCCTGGCCGCGCGCGCGGCTTGACATTGGTCGATGAAATCAGTTGGGGAGTAAAGCCGTGTCGCGCATCTACAGAACGACCCTTGCAGCGATCGAACATCTTAAAGACGCCGCCAATCTCTCGACGATTTGCACTCACACTTTATACACTCGATTTCTGACCACGGACTCCTTGGTCATCGACCTCGGAGCCAACTTTGGCCAGTTCTCCGTGGCGATTGCAGAAAAAATTGGCGCAACCACTTACGCGCTGGAGGCGCTTCCTTCGAGCTTCGCTAAAATTCCAGATCATCCGAGCATTAAAAAATACAATCGAGCAATTACTGATCGGGATGGCCCCATTCGCCTGTTTGTGGCGGACAATCCAGAAGCTACCAGTGTCCACAGCTCAATCGCGGAAAGCTATGGGCTCAGAGGCGAAGAAGTTTGCCCCGGAATTACGTTTGAGCACTTCCTACAAACTGAGGGGATTAAACAGGTAGACTTGCTCAAAGTCGATATAGAGGGGTCGGAAGAAGCCCTGTTTAAGACGACCTCGGACGAGACGCTGCGCATCATCCGCCAAATCACAATTGAGTTTCACGATTTCGTGCGCGGAAGCATCCAGGCGCATACCGTAAGGCGCATTAGAACCAGACTAAAGTCTCTCGGCTTTCTGTGTCTACCATTCTCGTATGTATATCCCGGAATGCTCAACGCCGACCTTCTGTTTATTAAGGCAGACCCGACTAACATTCATCCAGACGATCGCAGGTATTTTCGACAGCTGAAGGCGATACTTGAACTCGAGAATGCGAAGGCGTCAACGCTTGAGTTTGCGCGTAAAGCGAGCCTCGCTGCCGTGCAAAAACTCCAAACACTCGGCTGAGACGCAAAGAGTTGCCCGCTGGCCAAGCGAGCTATCACATTGCCTTTTGACCGATGGCGGCGTCGGGGCGCGAAACCGCTGCCACCGCACTAAAGTTTTACAATGGAGATTCATTCATTGACGGCGCAGCGGCAATTGAAGTTGCTCACTCCCGCCGCTCACCCGGCGGCCGGCGGACGACCTCTGTATGAATCCGCCGCGGCCTTTTTGGCGCTGGGCAAATCTTGCTACTCTCGTTTGGATCTCGCGGATGTCTTCTTCGGCGTCACCGCCCGCAAAGCCGTGGGTCGGACGAAGCCGAGGCTGGGTGCGGCGAAAGCGCCGGTAGTGTCAAGATCTTTTCTCGCATTTAATTGGGGGCTAAGCGGCGCCCCATGACCTCGCCACATGTCGTCAGGCCCGCTCGGCCTTCCGGTCACGCCTCCCGAAATTTCTGATGCCGCAGGAAAAATGCGCGGCCCACTGGAGCAACAGCCCGCCGATGCTTAAGCTCTGTGGCGAACCATCGTTCTCACAAAGGGCTTGTCATGATTGACGTGCATTACTGGACCACGCCCAACGGCCATAAGGTCACGATTTTTCTCGAAGAGGCCGGGCTGGAGTACAAGATTTTTCCGGTCAACATCGGCAAGGGGGAGCAGTTCGAGGCGGAGTTTTTGGCGATCTCGCCGAACAACCGCATTCCCGCCATTGTCGACCACCGACCGGCGGACGGCGGCAAGCCGATTTCGGTGTTCGAATCCGGCGCCATCCTGCTCTATCTCGCCGACAAGGCCGGAAAATTCATCGGCAAGGATATCCGCGGCCGCACCGAGACGTTGCAGTGGCTGTTTTGGCAGATGGGCGGGCTCGGGCCCATGGCCGGTCAGAACAATCATTTCGCCAATTATGCGGTGGACAAAATTCCCTATGCGATCGACCGCTATCGCAACGAGGTGAACCGGCTCTACGGCGTGATGAACAAAAGATTGGCCGACCGGCCGTATCTTGCCGGCGAGTATTCGATCGCCGATATCGCCTGCTATCCTTGGGTCGTGCCCTGGGAGCGGCAGGGGCAGAACCTCGCCGATTTCCCGAATCTTCAGCGCTGGTTCGAGGCGATCAAGGCGCGCCCCGCTGTGATCAAGGCCTACGCGTGGGTGGGGAAAATCAATCCCGGCCAGGGCGGCATCCGCACTGCCGAAGAACGTGCGATCCTCTTCGGCCAGACCGCGCAAACCGTGGCTGCCATGGCGGGAAGGAATTAAGGTCTTTGTCCTAAAAATACGGGCATGCCTCTGACGCGACTGGTGGCTGCTATTGCGACACCCCGCCGATATAGCCGGCGATTTTCCACTCGTTGGCTTCCTTGGCGTAGCAGATCTGATCGGTGGCGAGCGGCGTCAGCACGCTGAGCGGGACGTAACCGGTCTTGGCATCGGGCAAGGCCACGTGCACGAACGACGGCGCGCCGCTATTGTCGGGCAGCACCCGCACGAAGGACATGCCGAGCTTTTCGACCACCGGCGCATCCGGCTTCGGCGCGGCGTGCACTTCGATGTCGTCGCGGGTCGGAAAGCCCCAGTCGGTCGGATCCGTGTCGGTCTGCTGCAATAGTGCGGTGAAGGCCTGGGGATCGAAGTTGGGCGGCGCCGGGGCGCAATAGAGGCCCTGGTTCTGCGGCACCTCGGCCAAGGTCGGGTCCGCCGCGGCCTCGGCAATGAGGTCCCAACCGGAGCTGCTCGGATTATCCAGATCGATCGCGCTCGCGAGGTTGTCGATGCCGGACTTTTTGGGGTCCGCCATATTGTTGTCCTGCAACCAGAAAAAGTTCTGCGACACGATCTTTTTGGCGAGGCCTGCGCGATCCTTACGCGCGGCGGTGTCGGCGAGCGTTTTGCGGAAAGCCAAAAAACTCGGATCGTTGAACGGGCCGGGCAGTGTCACCGCGACCGGCTTGTAGGGCTTGACCGGCGCCGGGGGCGCCGGCGGCGGCGGCTGAAAGCCCTGCGGCGGCTGTGGCAGCTGTCCCTGATCCTGGCTCTGCCCTTGACCTTGCGCCGAGGCGTGTTCGGGCGCCAGTGCGGCGATGGCCATGAGAGCCACAATGAGAGCGGAAAGGACGGCAGGGCGGCGCATTGCAATATCTCCGGATACGCTAGCCGGCGGTTCGCTGGGGCGTTAGCGCACACAATAACGCAAAATAACGACAAGGGTTTGGCAGTCCGGTGTGCTTACGGACCTTGTGCGGCCCCTAGCGTTCACTCCGCGGCCTGCATGGCGGCGGCATCGAGGAAGCCGCCGGCTTGGCGCCGCCATAGCGCGGCGTAATGGCCGTCTTGCGCGATCAGCGCGCGATGGCTGCCCTGCTCGACGATGCGGCCCTGTTCGAGCACGACCAGGCGGTCCATCTGCGCGATGGTGGAGAGCCTATGCGCAATCGCAATCACGGTCTTGCCTTGCATCAGGGTGCCGAGGCTCGATTGGATCGCGGCTTCCACTTCGCTGTCGAGCGCCGAGGTGGCCTCGTCGAACACCAAAATCGGCGCGTCCTTGAGAATGACGCGCGCAATCGCGATGCGCTGCCGCTGCCCGCCCGAAAGCTTTACGCCGCGCTCGCCGACATGGGCGTCGTAACCGCGCCGGCTCTGCCAATCCTCCAGTTCGTCAATGAAGTCGTGGGCGTGCGCGAGCTTGGCGGCGCGAACGATCTCCTCGTCGCTCGCCTGCGGCCGGCCGTAGCGGATATTTTCGCGGATCGAGCGGTGCAGCAGCGAAGTGTCCTGGGTCACCACTGAAATCTGCGCGCGCAGCGATTCCTGGGTGAGCCCGGAAATGTCCTGGCCGTCGACCAGGATGGCGCCGCCTTCGAGCGGGAAGAAACGCAAGAGCAGATTGACCACGGTCGATTTGCCGGCGCCGGAGCGCCCGACAAGTCCGATCTTCTCGCCCGGATGAATGGTCAGATTGAAATTCTTCAGCACGCCGGTCTCGCGGCCATAGCCGAAGCTGACGTTCGCCAAATCAATGCGACCGGCGCGCACGCTGAGCGGCCGTGCGTCCGCCGGATCGGGCAATTGCAGCGGCTGCGCGATGGTCAGCATGCCCTCCTGCACCACGCCGATATCCTCGAAAATGTCGGTGATGCGGCTGGCGATCTGCCGGGACATGTTGGTGAGCTGCAGGGTGAGCGGCAGGACCATGGCGATGGCCCCGACCTCGACTTCACCATGGCGCCACAGCAGCAGCGCGAGGGCGCCGGCGCCGGCGATCAGAAGCGCGTTGAAGGCATCAAGCAACGCGCCGAACACGGTGAGCAGGCGCTGCGAGGCAAGGAAATAGCCGACGTGGTCGTCGACCGCGTCGCGGACATACCGGTCTTCGTCGCGGGCGCGCGCGAACAGTTTCACCGTCAGAATGTTGGTATAGCTGTCGACGATACGGCCCATCAGCGTCGAGCGCGCGATCGAACTGGCCTTCGAGCGCTCGCGCATGCGCGGCACGAAATAGACGAGCAGTGCGGCGTAGCCCGAGAACCAGAGCAGGATTGGCAGCGCCAGCCAGAGGTCCGCACGCGCGGTCAGCGCCACCGCAGAGGCGCCGTAGACCATAATGTACCAGACGGTCGTGATCGTGGCGGTGAGCGTTGAGCGCACCGAAGGCCCGGTCTGCATCACGCGGTTGGAAATGCGGCCGGCGAAATCGTTCTGGAAAAACGCCCAGCTCTGACGCACCACGTGCCAGTGCGATTGCCAGCGGATCAATCCGGTAAACGGCGCCGCGATTGCCTGATTGGTGATGAGATAGCGGGTCAGCGTCACCGCCGGGCGCACCAGCAGCACCACGATTCCCATGCCAAGAAGCCATGGCCAGCCGTCGGCGAGAAAGCGGTCGGGCGGCAGCCGCGTCACCATGGTGACGACACGGCCCATGAACCAGGGAACCGCGCTGTCGCTGAGCGCGACCAGCAATTCGACCAGGAACAGCGCCGCAAACAGCCATTTTGCCTGTTGGGCAAAATGCCAGAGGAAGGCGAGCAACCGGGACGGCGGCTCGGGATCTTTGGGCGCCGCCGTCGGCGTCAGGAATTGTTCGAAAGATGCAAACATTTCGGTCCGTTACAGGGGCCATATAGGCCGCGTCAATCCGCCGCCCAAGGGTGGGGCGCGATTGCGGCAGCGTTGCTGACCTTTTAGCCGGCTGTAGGGCGTGCGATCGTCACGGCCAGAAGAATAGGCAGAACAACAACGAAAAAGGGAGGGGACGATGAGGGCAATCACGCTGCTGATGGCGTTGTTGGCCATCCTGTTCGGTACGGCCGCCGCGCAGGCGGACAATTATCCCTCGCATCCGATCACGCTCATGGTCGGTTTCCCGCCCGGCGGACCGACCGATGCGCTGGCGCGCATCCTGGCGAGCGGCATGCAATCTTCGCTCGGGCAGCCGATCGTCGTTGAAACCGTGGCCGGCGCCAGCGGCACGATTGCGACCGGCCGCGTCGTCCATGCCAAGGCGGACGGCTACACAATCGGCATCGGCAACTGGACGAGCCACGTCGGCGCGCCGGCACTCAATAGGCTCGACTACGACGTGCAGAGGGATCTGCAGCCAATTTCCCTGCTCGCCGCTTCGCCGCTTTGGATCCTCGGCAAGAATGCGATCGCGCCGACAACCGCCAAGGACCTGATCGGATGGCTCAAGGCGCGATCCGGCCCGACCACGTTCGGCACGGTCGGTGCCGGCAGCGCCGGTCATGTCTGCGGGCTGTCCTTGGCGGAGAAGACCGGCGCGAATTTCCAGTACGTGCCTTATCACGGCGCTGGTCCGACGATCACCGATTTGCTCAGCGGCCAGATCGACCTCGCATGTTTGGAAACATCCGCGACGCTGCCCTACGTGCAGGCCGGCAAGTTCAAGGCGTTCGCGGTCATGAGCGAACAGCGCTGGCCAAAAGCGCCCAACATTCCCACCATGATCGAATCGGGCGTGCCCGGGCTCACGATCACGTTCTGGCACGGCCTGTGGACGACCGAGGGTACGCCGCAGCCCGTTGTCGATCGCCTTGCCGGGGCGGTGCGCACCGCGCTGGCCGCTCCCCCGATCCGCGACCGCCTCACCCAGCTCGGCCAGGTCATCTTCCCGCCCGATCAGCAGAACCCCGCGGCGCTCGCGACTTATCGGAAGGCTGAGACCGCCAAGTGGTGGCCGATCATCAAGGCAGCGGGAATTAAGGCCGGTGATTGATTGGAGCTCTGTGCGAAATCCTGCAAGCAGTCTTTTGGGGCGAAGGGCGCAACCGATCCTAGGTTTGCTCCCGCTTCGCCCGGCGTTGCCGCAGCAGCCCCTCCTGCGCCACCGAGGCGATCAGAGTGCCGTCGCGCGCGAAAATCAATCCGCGGGAAAAGCCGCGCGAGTCGGAAAGGTTGGGACTATCCTGCGCGTACAGGAGCCATCCGTCGGCGCGGAACGGCCGATGAAACCACAGCGCATGGTCGAGGCTGGCAGCCATGATGTCCGGGTCGAACACGCTGCGCCCATGCTCGATCAAAGCGGCGTCGAGCAGCGTCATGTCGGATGCATAGGCGAGCACGCATTGGTGAATGGCGGGCGAATCCGGCAGCGTGCCGGTGGCGCGAATCCAGACATGGAAGCGGCCGCCCTCGGGTCTTTCGCCCAGATAGCGGGCAAGCTCCACCGGCCGCAGCTCGATCGGCCGCTCGCGTTCATAATAGCGCCGGACTGGCTCGGGCATGCGCGGCCAGATCCGCTGCTTCATCGCGGCCTCGTCCGGCAGCGCCTCCGGCGGCGGCACGTCGGGCATGGCGACCTGATGCGACAGGCCCTCTTCGCTAAGGTGAAACGAGACCGACATCGTAAAAATCGCATGCCCGTGCTGGATCGCCAACACGCGCCGTGTGGTGAAGCTGCGGCCGTCGCGGATCCGGTCGACTTCATAGATGATCGGTACTTTGGGATCGCCGCCAAGCAGAAAATAGGCGTGCAGCGAATGCGGCGGCCGTGTCGCCACGTCCTCGACCGTGCGGCAGGCGGCGACCAGCGCCTGCCCGATCACCTGGCCGCCGTAAACACGCTGCCAACTCGATTGCGGCGAGCGGCCCCGGAACAGATTGACCTCCAGCGGCTCGAGATCGAGGATTCCGATGAGTTCTTCCACCGCCGACGGCATAATGGCTCCATGCGGCCAAGCTCAGGAGGACCGCCGCAGCTTCCTTGCATACGGGATTGCCGGCGCGGTCAAGTCCGCGCGCGAGATGGTGCTAGGATATAGAGCGGCGTCTTAGAGCCAGGTTCGACCATGACGCGCGACGACACCGACGTGCTGATTGCAGGGGCCGGCTTTGCCGGGCTCACGCTCGCCATCGCCCTGCGGCAGGCCCTCGGACCGGACTTTTCCGTGGCGGTTGCCGATCCGGCGCTCGGCGCCAGTCACGCCAAGGATGAACGCGCCTCGGCCATTGTCGCGGCGGTGCGCCGGCTATTCGAGACGCTCGGCATCTGGCAGGCCGTCGCCGGGAAGGCACAGCCGATCCTCGACATGGTGGTAACCGACAGCCGGCTCAACGATGTGGTGCGGCCGGTCTTTTTGAGCTTTGCTGGCGACGTCGAACCGGGCGAGCCATTCGCCCACATGATTGAGAACCGCCACCTGGTCGACGCGCTGGAAGCCAAAGCGCGCGAACTGGCCGTTGCGTTGCTTGCGACGCCCGTCGGCGGCTTGGTCGCCGATGCTTCACCGCAGCGCATCAGCGTCACGCTTGGCGACGGCAGCGCGATCGCAAGCCGGCTCCTCGTCGCAGCGGACGGCGCGCGCTCGAGGATCCGCCAGGCCGCCCGAATCGCCACCCATGGCTGGAATTATGGCCAGTCCGCGATCGTCATCAATGTCGCGCACGAGCGCGATCACGGCGGGCGCGCCGAAGAGCATTTTCTGCCCGCGGGCCCATTCGCAATTTTACCGCTGCCGGACCGCCGCTCCTCGATCGTGTGGACCGAAAGCGTGCAAGAGGCGGCGCGCATCATGGCGCTGCCGGACGACGCCTTCGTTGCCGAGCTTGAGCAGCGCTTCAAGCTGCACCTCGGCGAAATCCGACTGATCGGCGCCCGGCGCCTGCATCCGCTCGGCTTCTTTGTTGCGCGCTCGTTCATAGCCGAGCGCATCGCGCTCCTCGGCGATGCCGCGCATGTCATTCATCCGATCGCCGGCCAAGGACTCAATATGGGACTAAAGGACGTCGCCGCGCTCGCCGAAGTGGTTGTTGACACGGCGCGGCTCGGGCTCGACCCGGGATCGGCGAGCGTGCTCGAGCGCTATCAGCGCTGGCGGCGCTTCGACACGATGGCGATGGGTTTTGCCACCGATGGGCTCAATCGGCTGTTCTCCAATCATTCCGACATTCTCCGCTTTGCGCGCGATGTCGGCCTCGGCCTGGTCGATCGCGTTCCGGCGCTCAAGCGGCTGTTCATTCGTGAAGCAGCCGGTCTCGTCGGCGAAGTCCCCAAACTGCTGCGCGGCGAATTGCCCTGACCATGCCGCTCAACGACGTCGCCGTGATCGGAGCCGGTGCCTGGGGAACGGCGCTTGCGCTCACCTGCGCACGCGCCGGACGCAATGTCATGCTCTTTGAGCATGATGCCGCCAATGCCGCGCATGTGAAAGATAAGCGCGAAAGTCTCTTTCTTTCCGGCGTGCACATCGACGAGCGCATCGCCGTTGCCGGCGATCTTGCTGACGCCGCGCGCCAACCGGCGATCCTGCTGGTCGTGCCGGCGCAGGCGGTGCGCAGCGCCACGACGGCGCTCTCGCCGCTGCTCGCGCCGGGCACGCCGGTGATCGTTTGCGCCAAGGGAATTGAGCGCGGGAGCAAAAAATTCATGACCGAGGTGGTCGGCGAATGCGCCGCGCAGGCGGAGCCGGCGATTCTCTCCGGTCCGAGTTTTGCTGTCGACGTGGCCCGCGGCTTGCCGACCGCCGTCACGCTTGCCGCCAGCGATTTAAAGCTTGCGAGCGAGCTTGCCGGCATGATCGGCTCGGCCGGCTTTCGCCCGTACCATTCCACCGACGTGCGCGGCGTCGAAATCGGCGGCGCGGCCAAGAACGTGCTCGCCATCGCGGCGGGCGTGGTCGCCGGCCGCGGGCTCGGCGCCAGCGCCGCTGCGGCGCTGACCACGCGCGGCTTCGCCGAGCTGGCGCGCTTTGGGCGCGCCTATGGGGCCAAGCCCGAGACGATGATCGGGCTTTCCGGGCTCGGCGATTTGTTGCTCACCTGTTCGAGCCCGCAATCGCGCAACTTTTCCTTCGGCGTCGCGCTCGGCCGCGGGCAGCGGCCCGCCGAGATCCACGGCGGACTTGCCGAAGGCGTTTTTACGGCACCGGTGTTACTTGCGATGGCGCGCGACAAAGACGTGGAGATGCCGATTTCGGCCGCAGTCGCGGCTCTGTTGAGTGAACAAATGAGCATCGACCTGGCCATTGAATTGCTGCTGACACGTCCGCTCAAGCCGGAGGAATAAAGCACCGCTGCCGAAAGCGGCAGAAACGGAGGGGACGACCATGGCCTATTGGTTGTTAAAGACCGAGCCGGAGGAATTTTCCTGGGACGATCAGGTCAAACGTGGGGCCAAGGGTGAGCCGTGGAGCGGCGTGCGCAATTTCACCGCCCGGCGGTACCTCAAGGAGATGAAGAACGGCGACAAATTCTTCTTTTATCACACCGGCGGCGAGAAGCAGGTCGTCGGCATCGGCGAGGTGATCCGCGAAGCTTATCCGGACCCTACCGCGAAGGCCGGCGAGCCCTGGGTCGCGGTGACCACGGGCGCGCTCGAGCCGCTGCCCGAGCCGGTCACCCTCGCCGCCATCAAGGCGGAGCCGAAGCTCAAAGGCATGGCGCTGGTGAAATACGCGCGGCTGTCGGTTCAACCGGTCACGGTGGAGGAGTGGAAGCTGGTCTGTAAGATGGGCAAGTTGAAGACTTGACCTGAACGGATCAGCCGGTTTGCCAAATGGACTCGGACGATCTGCCGCAAACCGCTATTGCCGAGCATCTGGCGCAAAAGATTTGCGCGCTCGATGCGGCGCGCCTGCCGACGACCGTTCGGCGCAAGTGCGAGGACCTGCTCGTCGATGCGGTTGGCCTGGCGATCACCGCGCGCAACGAGGATTACGTGCGCAGCGCGCTTGTTGTCTGCGAGGACGATGGACCGTGTACTGCGATCGGCCACAGCCGCACGCTCACCGCCCCCGGCGCGGCGCTGCTCAATGGCATCGCGGTGCATGGGGAGGATTTTGACGACACGTTCGAGGGTGGTCCGGTCCATACCGGCGCGGTGATCGTGCCGGCGGTGCTGGCCGCCTGTGAGCGCCACCGGCTCGCTGGCGACGCCGCCCTCATCGGCCTCGCCGCCGGCGTCGAAACCATGTGCCGGCTTAGCCTGGTCGCGCCGACGCTCACCCACAAGGCCGGATTTCATCCGACCGCGGTGTTCGGCGCCCTCGGCGCCGCCGCCGGCGCTGCGGCGGCGCTCAAGCTCGCGCCGCGGCAGCTTGTCGACGCGCTCGGCACCGCCGCTTCAATGGCCAGCGGCGTCATCGAATATCTGGCCGAGGGCGCCTGGACCAAACGCCTGCATGCGGGCTGGGCAGCGCAGGCGGGCCTGCAGGCGGCGCTGTTCGGGCGTGCCGGATTTTTGGGACCGCGTACTGTGTTCGAGGGCGTACACGGCTTCTTCCATGCCTTCGCGCGCACTGCCGCAGGCGATTACGATGCACTCATCGGCGGCTTCGGCCAAAACTGGGTGACGCAGACGTTGGCCTTTAAGCCCTATCCATGCGGGACCATGACCCATCCCTACATCGACTGCGCCCGCCGGCTCGCAGCGCGCGGCATCAAGGCCGATGACGTGGTCGAGATGGTGTGCCAGGTCGGCGAGGGCACCGTGCATCGGTTGTGGGAGCCGCTCGCCGCCAAAAGGCGCCCGGCCAACGGGTATGCGGGCAAATTCTCCACGCCGTATTGTATCGCCGCCGGATTGGTGCGCGGCAATGTAGGGATCGGCGACTTCACCGACGCGGCGGTGCGCAATCGCGAGGTGCTCGCCCTGGCCGCAAGGGTTCGTTATCAGATCGATCGGCAAAATCCCTACCCGAAAAATTTCACCGGCCATATCCGCGCCACGTTGCGCGATGGCGCGGTGGTGGAAGAGCGGCAGCCCTACATGCGCGGCGGCGCGCAGGAGCCGCTGACCCGCGCCGAAATCGAAGAAAAATTCTTGCTCAACGCCAAGCACGGCGGCTGGAGCGAGGCGCGCGCGTTGGCGGCGTTGCGCTTGCTCGGGAGGTTGTTTGATGGGCCGATAGACCTTGCGCAGATGCGGGCATGAAATTGCCCGCGCGCGGCAGGCAAACTCCGCGAAGCAATCAATCCGGCAGCCTCGCTGTTCTTTGGAGGAAAACGCTAGGGAGCGAAACTCATGTCCACGATGATCGCGGCGCGGCTGCATGCCTATGGCGAGCCGATGACGCTCGATCGCATCGCCATGCCGGAGCCGCGGCCGACCGACGTGCTGGTCGAGGTCAAGGCCTGCGGCGTGGTCCCCAATCTTGCCCGCGTCGTCAGCAATTTCTTCGGCACGCTCACGCCCGACAACAAGTTGATGCCGCCGCTGCCGGCAATCTTTGGCCTCGACCCGGCTGGGGTCGTCGCCAAGGTCGGCGCGCAGGTGCTTTCGGTGCGGCCCGGCGAGCGCGTGTACGTTAATCCGGCGCGCTCCTGCGGGTCATGCCGCATGTGCCGCGCCGGCCAGCCGCTCGATTGCCCGAGCTTTACGCTGCAAGGCTATTTCGGCCGCTCGCAGGAGATCATGCGCGCCTATCCTTATGGCGGGCTGGCGCAGTTCATCACCGCGCCGGCGGGCGCGCTGGTGAAACTACCCGACAATGTGGAGTTCGCAGCCGCAGCGCGCTTCGGCTATCTCGGCACCGCCTATTCGGCGATGCGCAAGATCGGTGTCGGGCCGGGACAGACGCTCTTGATCAATGGCATCAGCGGCCAGCTCGGTTTCAACGCCGCGTTGCTGGCGCTCGCCATGGGCGCAACGAAAATTCTCGGCACCGGGCGCAACGCCGTGCTGCTCGAGCGGGTGAGGGCGCTCGCGCCCGAGCGGATTGACGTTCTCCCAGTACCGCATGCGCCCCAAGGCGCAGCGGATCCGCTGGTGGGCTGGGCAAAGAAGGCAGCTGACCGCCACGGGGTCGACGGCATGATCGATTGCCTGCCGCCCGGCGCGCCGGCGAGTGCCATGATGCGCGCGCTGCTCTGCCTGCGCCGCGGCGGCCGCGCGGTCAATGTCGGCGCCGTCCTGGAGACGCTTGCGCTTAACGCGTTCTGGATGATGACCAACCGCATCGGCCTGCAGGGGTCGGTCTGGTTCACTACGGCCGAAGGCCAAGACTTGGCGGCGATGGCCGGTGCGGGAACCTTGAACTTGGCGGTGCTCGAGCATCGCGTGTCGCCCTTGTCGCAAATCAATGACGTCCTTGCCGAGATGGATCGCCGCGACGGCGGCTTTACCAATTTCGTGATCGATCCGACGCGGGTTTAACTCAATCGGCGCCTCCTCGCCCGTTGATCGCGGCAAATCCACGCTGGTGCGAAAAGCCGTCGCAAGCCGTTGCTCGGCGGCTACGTACGGGTCAAACCCGCGCATGACGAGGTTACGAAAATCTGCTAATTCTCGCGCGCAGCGAAGAGGCCCAAGCGAGGACGTCATGTACGGCAATCTCGAACTCTTTATCGACGGCAAGTGGCTCGGCGGCGACGGCAGAAGCGCAGAAGCGGTGATCAATCCTGCGACCGAAAAGCCGCTCGCGCAGCTGCCGCATGCCAGCAAGGCCGATCTCGACGCGGCGCTCGAAGCCGCGAACAAAGGCTTGGCGGTGTGGCGCGCGACGTCGGCCTATGACCGCGCCAAAATCATGCGCAAGGCCGCCGACCTGATGCGCGAGCGCTATGATGCTATTGCCAAGATCATGGTGCTGGAGCAGGGCAAGGTCTATCCGGAAGCCCGCGCCGAAGTGCTGACATCCGCCGAGATCATCGACTGGTACGCGGAGGAAGGCCGCCGCTCTTATGGGCGCATCGTGCCGGGCCGCGGCAAAGGCGTGCGCCAGCTCGTGGTGCAGGAGCCGATCGGTGTCGTCGCCGCGTTTACCCCGTGGAATTTCCCGGTACTCACGCCGGCGCGCAAGATCGGCGGAGCGCTGGCGGCGGGTTGCGCGCTGATCTTGAAACCATCCGAAGAAACGCCGGGCGCCTGCGTCGAAATGGTGCGTACATTTGCCGATGCCGGCCTCCCCGCAGGCGTGCTCAATCTGGTGTTCGGCGTACCGGCGGAAGTCTCCGAATATCTCTTGAGCAAAGAGGCAATCCGCAAGATTTCCTTCACCGGCTCGATCCCGGTCGGCAAGCACCTCGCCGCCCTTGCGGCCAAGGGCATGAAGCGCACCACCATGGAGCTCGGTGGCCATTCGCCGGTCGTGGTGTTCGCCGATGCCGATCCGGAGAAGGCTGCCGACACGATCGCGGCGTTCAAATATCGCAATGCCGGCCAGGTCTGCATCTCGCCGACGCGCTTCTACGTGCAGGAAGGCGTCTATTCGCGGTTCCTCAAGCGCTTCACCGAGTATGCCGCCGGCGTCAAGGTCGGCGATGGCCTCGAGCGCGGCATTACCATGGGGCCGATGGCGAACGCCCGCCGCATTGAAGCGATGGACACGTTCGTCAATGACGCCAAGACACGCGGGGGCAAAATCGAGACCGGCGGCAAGAGGCGCGGCAACCAGGGTTTCTTTTACGAGCCCACCGTGATCACCGACGTGCCGGATGACGCCAAGATCATGACGCTCGAGCCATTCGGGCCGCTGGCGCCCATCGTGACGTTTAAGACCTTCGACGAAGTGGTCGAACGGGCAAACTCGCTCGAATATGGGCTCGCGGCTTACGCTTTCACCAGTTCGAATGCGACCGCCGCCGCGATCGGCGACGCGCTGGAATCCGGCATGGTAGGCGTTAACTCGGTTGCCATTTCAACGCCGGAAACGCCGTTCGGCGGCGTCAAAGAGAGCGGCCACGGCAGCGAAGGCGGCATCGAGGGCCTCGGCGCTTATCTGGTGACGAAGTTCATTTCCCAGGCATGAGAGAAGGCGCGTCTGTTTCTTCGCCCGGTCGCTCGGTTACCGGCGCGGATCAGGCCGCTCGCGATCGCAACGGCTTTAATGTTTAGGCCGGCGACCGGTATGGCGTGGCACCAGCCAATTCGGCGCCGGTCAGGTCCGTGCACGCCAACTTGGCGAGCCCGAAATGCGGGCCGAGTAGCCGCCGCACGCGCACCATTTCCGAGCAGGCCACGAACGCATCGAGGGAGACGCGCATGAGCGACGGCAGTTGCGATGGCCGCGAGATGAGGTCGCGCAGCACTGCCGCGCCGTCGGCGCGCGCGCCGGCGCCCATGCCAGCCAGCGCCGCGCGCGGTATGGTGCGCTCGGCGGGATCGACGATCACGCGCAGCGCCGCAAAGGCAAGGCCATGCGCGGCGGCGAGCTCGGCGACCACGTGCGATTCCATATCGGCTGCGGCGGCGCCGGTCGTGCGGTGCAGTTTGCGCTTTTCTGCTGGGTCGGCAACCGGCAGGTCGACGCCGACTATCGGCGCGTAGTGCGCGTTGCCGATCGCATTGAGGAGATTTCTCGACCAGGTCGCATCGGTGGGCCGGGCGCCTTGTGACTGTAGGATGGCGGAGGCGACGACCCAATCGCCGGGACGAAGGCTCGTTTCCAGACCGCCGGCAACACCGAAGCTGATAATGCCCCGATAACCGTGCCGCGCCGCGCTCTGCGCCGCCAGCGCCAGCGCGTCTCGGCTATCGCGTGAAAACACCACAACGCCGGGCCCGGCGGCAATGCGGGCCTCGAATGTCATGCCGACGAAAGCAATGACGATACTGCGTTGATCGTCCGCCGAATGGTCGACGGCTTGATCAGGTTCGTCGCGCTCACCCAATAGCGTTTGCGCCAGAGCGGTGTCGACGAAGCGCGCTTCATATGCCATGGATTGGACCGGGCCCCCCTGTGGTCAGCCGTCAATCACACCCCCTCAGCACAGACCCGAGAAAAGCGCCTGTGCCCCGATCCAGGATCGCCAGCCAACGCGGCCAGCAACGAGGTCCTTCCGCACTGGGCCGAAGCACCGCCGCGGATGGCGATCGAACTCGAATCGAGCATACAAACGTGTAGCAAATCACCCTTAACATGAATCGGGCCAAGCTGCCATGACTAGCCGTGCAGATGTGGTGCTCACCGGCGCGACGGGCTTCGTCGGCTCCGCCGTTGCCCGAATACTGCGCCGGGCCGGCTTTCGGGTGCGGGCCCTGGCGCGTCCGGGCAGCCCGCGATTTCATCTCGAAGGGCTCGACCTTGAATGGATCGACGGCGATCTGCGCGATGCTTGCTCTGTCCGGCGGGCGACCGCAGACGTCCGCTATGTCTTTCACGTGGCGGCCGATTACCGCCTGTGGGCGCGCGACCCCGGCGAAATCTTCGCCGCCAATGTCGAGGGCACGCGCAAGGTCATGCAGGAAGCGCTCCGCGCCGGTGTCGAGCGCGTCGTCTATACCAGCAGCGTGGCGACCTTGGGTCTGCGTGCGGACGGCGCTCCCGCCGACGAGTCGCATCCGCTGGCTATGGAAGAAGGCATCGGCGCCTATAAGCGCAGCAAAATCGCAGCCGAACGGCTGGTCGAAACCATGATTGTCAGGGATGGACTGCCGGCCGTGATCGTCAATCCGTCGACCCCGATCGGGCCGCGCGACGTCAAGCCCACGCCCACGGGTCGCATCATCGTCGAGGCGGCATGTGGCCGGATCCCTGGATTCGTCGACACCGGCCTTAACCTCGTTCACGTCGACGACGTTGCAGAAGGCCATTTGGCCGCACTCGAGCGCGGGGTCGTCGGCGAGCGCTACATTCTCGGCGGCGCCAATGTAAGCTTCGCCGCCATGCTGGCGGACATCGCGCGGCTGGTCGGCCGCAAGCCGCCGCGCCTGTGCATTCCGCGCTCCGCCGCCATGCCGGTCGCCTATGCGGCCGAGGCGATGGCGCGGTTCACCGGACGCGAGCCGTTCGCGACCGTCGACGGCATCCGCATGTCGAAGCATCACATGTTTTTCACGGCAGCGAAGGCCGAACGCGCGCTGGGCTTTCGCGCCCGTCCGCATCTGACCGGGCTCGAGGATGCGGTGCGCTGGTTTCGCGAGGCGGGTTATCTGGACGGCAGGCGGCGCTAGAACGAAATTTGTTCAGTTCGGCGCGCGCACGCTCGCTGCCCGCTGTCGGTGCCGCTAGCTCTGCGCGGCGTCCGCATAGCCGCCGAGCGTGCAGCCGGCGGCGCGCAAGGCGGTCTTGCAGGCCGGATCACACAACGCGGCAAACTCTTCGGCATAGCGATAGTGAGCTGCGGCGCCCGCAAAGCCCTCGCTCCGTGCCGGGTGCAGATAGATTTCCACCAGTCCGCAAGGCAGGCGCGCCAGCAGCGCCGCGAGCCGCCCGGGGTTCATGGCGCCGCTCCAGGCGAGGCCGAAAACTGCATCGGCAATCCGCAGACCGGCGCTGCGGGCGCGGCGGCGCAATAAGCTCGCCCACGGCGCGGTGACGAAGGACAGGCCGCGCGGTGTCCCCGGATCGATCTCGGCGAGGATGCGCCGCGGCTCGACCGGCACGCGCAGCGCGCGCATTCGGTAGCGCGGCCCGATGGCAATGATCGCGGCGGCGACGGCCGGGTGAAGCAGAAAATGTTTGTGCGCGTTGACATGGTCGAGAGGGAGCCCGGTCGCAGCAAAGGCCTCGAACTGTGCGGCGATTTCCTTCTCGACCTGCGCGCGGACGGCGGGGTTGATCATGATCTGCGTGCCGAAGCGGACAAGGTCGTCGCGCAGCCGTCCACGGCCGTCGACGAGATCCCGGATCTCCGCGCGAGGCAGGATCGGGTCGCCGTCGACCAGAACGAGATGAAGTCCAACCCGTAGGTTCGGCAGCCGGTGCGCGCGCGCCACCGCATCGGCGGCGGCCGGCCCGCCGACCATCAGACTTGCAGCGCTGAGCGTGCCCTTGCCGTGCGCGGCTTCCACAGCGGCATTGATTTCCTCACTGAGCCCGAAATCGTCGGCAGTGATGATCAGATGTTTCAGTGAACCAGCTCCCGCCGCTGGCGCAAGAAGGTAAAGAACTCCATGCCTTCGCGAAGCCGGCGCATCATCACTTGCGGGCTGCGCGCCATCTCTGCCACGATCGCGGCAATCTTCGGCGCCCGAAAGTAGAAGCGTCGATAAAAGTCCTCCACCGAATGAAAAATCTCCGAATGGGTCAGGTGCGGGTAATGCAGCGGTGCAATCTGCACGCCATTGGCATCGACGAGCTCGGCGTGCTCTTCGTCTAGCCAGCCGCGATCGAGCGCCTGGCGGTAGAGCTCGGTCCCCGGATAGGGCGCGGCGAGCGAGACCTGGATGGTGTGTGGATTGATTTCGGTGGCGAAGCGGATCGTCTCTTCGATCGTCTGCCGCGTCTCGCCCGGCAACCCCAGGATGAAGGTGCCGTGAATGACGATGCCGAGCTCGTGGCAATCCTTGGTGAAGCGGCGCGCCACGTCGACACGCATTCCCTTTTTGATGTTGTGGAGGATCTGCTGGTTGCCGCTCTCATAGCCGACGAGCAACAAGCGCAGGCCGTTGTTGCGCATGACCTTGAGCGTATCCCGCGGCACATTGGCCTTGGCATTGCACGACCAGGTCACGCCGAGCTTGCCGAGCTCGCGGGCGATTGCCTCGGTGCGCGAGCGGTCATCGGTGAAAGTATCGTCGTCGAAGAAGAATTCCTTGACCTGCGGAAAGGCGGCCTTGGCCCAGCGGATCTCCTCGACGACATTGTCGACGCTGCGCGTGCGGTAGCGGTGCCCACCGACGGTCTGCGGCCACAGACAGAAGGTGCAGCGCGATTTGCAGCCGCGGCCGGTGTAGAGCGAGATATAGGGGTGCTTGAGATAGCCGATGAAATAGTTCTCGATCGTCAGGTCGCGTTTGTAGACCGGCGTGACGAATGGCAGCTCGTCCATGTTCTGCAGAATGGCGCGCGGCGGATTGTGGCGCAGCGTGCCGGCGGCGTCGCGATAGGACAGTCCGGCGATCCTGGCCCAGTCGCGGCCTTCGGCGATTTCCTTGACGGTGAAATCGAACTCGTTGCCGGCGACGAAGTCGATGGCCGCGGATGCCGCCAGACTCGCCTGCGGTTCGACCGCCACTTTGGCGCCGACAAAGCCGGCCTTGAGCCCCGGATTCGCCGCCTTGAGCGCTTCGACGACGCGGACGTCCGAGTGGAAGGACGGGGTCGAGGTGTGCAGCACCGCAAGATCGAAATTGCGCGCCTTGCTGATGATGTCGGCGAGCTGGGTCTTGTGCGGTGTCGCATCGATGAGCTTGCTGTCGGGCACCATCGCGGCCGCCTGGGCGAGCCAGGTCGGATACCAGAAGGAACGGATTTCGCGTCGTGCCTGATAACGCGATCCGGCACCCCCGTCGAAGCCTTCGAAGGAGGGAGCCTGCAGACACAAAGTTCGCATCATGAACGCCTCAGGTCTTCCTCGACGAGGGTGCCATCAGACGTGACGCGATACTCGGCCCCCCGCCAGTGAACAGTCGCCCCGAAAAAGCTTGTGACGTAAATGCCGAAAGCAATCAAATCCTGCAGGGGAATGAGCCAGAAGCATTCCCGCGGCAAGCCGAAGCGTCGCTCGACGCAGCGGCAGAGCGCCAGGCGCGAAGCCAGCGCCGCGACCGCCACCAAGACCGCGGCGGCGCTGCCCGAAAGCATGCCGATCAGCGCCAGCGGCAACGGATGGGTGATGATGCTGCCGGCGTAGCCGACCGGGTCGATGGTCTTGATCGTACGGGCAACCCGCAGCTGATGGCGCACCAGTTGCCGCAGACGGCTTTCGAAGCAGCGGTGGCCGACGAGAAATGGCGCGATCGCAACCTCGTAGCCGGCCGCGCGGACAGCAAGCCCGATGGCATAATCATCGGCGAGCTCGTCGGCGAACGGAGCAAAGCCGCCGATGCGCTCGAGCATCGAGCGGCGCAGGGCAATCGTGGCGCCGAAGCACGGCTTCGTCAGACCAAGGTTCACGGCGGTGATCGCCTCCGGCAGAAAATGCGAATTGATCGCCAGCGCGGACAAACGTTCCCACAGGCCACTGCCGCTGATCCCGTGATAAAGGCAGGTCACGGCGCCGACATTCCGGCGGGCAAGCAAAGCCGCGATCGCGCGCGCGTAGCCGGGCCCCACCACGATGTCGCTGTCGGACAGCACCAGGGTGTCGTGGCGGACATGTGGCAGCATGTTGATCAGGTTCGACACTTTGCGGTTGCTGCCGTGCATGCGTGCATCGACGTGAAGCTCGATCGGCTTGCCGGCCTGCTCACGCCGCAGCGCGCGAATTCCAGCGACCGCGGGCGAAGCGGGATCCGGCGTCCCGCACAGCACCTGGAGCGGTCCGCCATACTCTTGCCGGCAAAAGGCCATGAGCCGTTCCGGCAGGCCGGGCTCCGCCCCATGCAGCGGCTTGAGGATGGTGAGCGCGGCCGGAGCAACGGGCCTGTCGGGCTTTTCGTCGCGAAAAGCGACGACAAATCCCGCCTCGACCAGCATGAACAGGCAGCCGATGAACGCCCCGGCGAGACAGATATCGGAAAATGACACAATCAATGATGCCGTGTCCGGCAGACTGTGTACAATACTCATGAGCCCTCCGCAGCACCCCTCGCGGTTCGCTCAATACTGCCAAACTTCTGCTCAAGAGTTTGCCGCGAAATGTAGATCGGCACCCGCGTGCGGCGTAGGCTGTCGACGCGAAGCGCATCCGCATTCTGCGCCAGAACCATCAACGATGTTAGGATATTCTCGCCGAGCCGGATCAGGCGCTCGCGCCATAGCAGAGGCTCGGGGACCAGAATCGCCTCGAAGCCGTAACGCCGCATGATATGGGCGATCTGCCGGCTCTGCTCACTCGCCGCCGAGGCAACGTCGCCGCAGACAACGTTGATGTCCGCCAAATCAGACTGCGCCTGCAGGTATCGAGCTAATTCGGTCAACGATATCGCGATGCGTCGATGAAATTCCTGAGCCCACACCATTTGGCTCGTATAGCGGCGCGTGGCGGGCATTTGCTCATTCCAGTAATGCAGCCGCGCAATACGGTCACCGCCGCTGACCCTTGTGCCGTCGCGCAGAGTGAGATTGCGGCGCGAGGAGCAAATCTGGATGCGGAAGATGCACGACCGATGGCTGGAATATTCGAGCACGCCGTAACGTTGCCGCAAGTGCTTGTCGAGCGCGAAAATCAGTTCGGCCAGCCGTGGATGGCTGTAGGGAGATTGTTGCGGATGCCTATTGTCTGATTCCCATACGGTCATTTCCGAGCCTTAACCCCGCCTCAGCAAAGCAACGGTTGGTGGTCGAAAAAGTTGCCGACTCATGGCGCAATATAGCTCAAAACCCGGCAGGGGAGGACCTGACGATCACCGGGCTTGCGCATTTTTCTGGGGATTCGTCCGGCGCCGCGCCAACTTGTCTGACGATCAAAGGCCTTCGTCACCGTACAAAGTGGCCAGAGTGCTCTTGACCAACAGTGCCACCGGCACTGCGAGGATGACGCCGGGGATGCCAAACACGATGCCACCCGCAAGAAAGCAGAAGATGATGAGGACAGGATGGACGTGCGCGGCGGTGCCGAGCACTATCGGGCCGAGCAGCTGGTCGATGGACAGCCGTAGCGCGGTCGCATAGAGCGCGTAATCCACGATACTCATGATTCCGGTCGCCGTTTGCAGCGACACGAGTCCGGCAATCAAGGCGGCCGAGGTCGGCCCGATCACCGGCAAGGTTTCAAGCACCCCGGTCAAAAGCGCAAGCAGCACCGCGTGATGGATGCCGAGAAAGAAGCTCAAGCCCACATAGGACGCCAGGGTCGCGTAGAGCATGACCACGACCATGCCGACGAAATAGCGTAGGAGCACCGGATCGAGGCGCGCCCAAATTCGCCTGACCAATGGCCGGCGATGCGGCGGCACCATCCACAGAATTCCGCGTGCGATGCGCTCGCCGCCGACGAGAAAATAGAACAGCGTCACCACAGACATGAACGCGCCCATCAGTGCGCCCAAGCCGTAGCCGGCGAACAGCGCCAAATGATTGGTCTGCCCCAGCCAGCCGCGGATTTGGTCGAGCGCCCACTGCGCGGCCTGCCGCGCATCGACCGAATACCCGAGCACCTGCACCGGATGATGGCCGAACGCCCCGGTCAGAAAGTTCTGCAGCATTCCTTGCAGCGACCCGAGCAGGCTTTGCGCCTCGGCCACGAGTTGAGCCGCGGCGAAAGCCAAAAACGTGCCGCCAATGCCGAGGATTATCAGGAAAAATGCGACGGCAAACAATAAACGCGGCCATCGCGTGCGACGGGCGAGCCAATCCAGCGCCGGCGTGCAGATATAGGCGGCTATGGCGGGCAGCACGAAGGGCAGCAAGATCAATTTTATGAAATACAAAAAAACCGCAAGCCCGGCGGCTGCAAAAATGACCGCGCGAACCTCGCCCTGGTCAAGCACCTGCGAGACACGCTCGCGCGCTATGGCGCGCTCGTCATCGCTTCTCTTGCGCGCCGCTTTCATGAATAGTTTCGACCCTTCCAGCTCACGTGCCCGGTCAGCCGCCGGCGCACGCTGTCCAACGCCATGACCGCACCTACCGTATAGCCGAGTGGGAATATCAGTCCGTAATAGAAAGGAATACGAAAATAGAACGTGGCGGCGACATGAATTGCAAACGCCGCGGCGGAACCCGCAACGGCCATGAGCAGGGCGGCCCAGGCGCCTGGCACGTGGGCCGCGCAGGCCGCCGCATCGACCAACGGAAGCGCCGCCGCCGCCCAGGCCAATACCACCGCCGCCGGCACCAGCGTCAACGTCCGCTGTTTTCCCCCGACCGTATCGACGAGATTTTTGGCAAGCCCCGGCCAGAGCGTGCGCCACCCGGTATACATGCGCGTCGTCAGCACGTCCTCGCCGCTCATCATCAACACGCGTCGGCCCGTTTGTTTGAAGCGGCGAGCAAGTTCCAGGTCCTCGCAAATGGCGCTGGACACGGCGGCGTGGCCACCGGCGGCCTCGTAGGCGTCGCGGCGTATAAGCAAGAATTGTCCAGTCGCGGTGACGTCGGAGCCGCCGGGCGCTTGCAGGTCGCGCAAGTCCTGGAGGAACGAGATCAGAATGAGACCACAGGGCAGCATCAAGCGTTCGGCAAAGCTGCGCAGCTCCTGGCGCGGCGCCAGCGACAGGAGGTCGAGCTTTCGTGTTTGCGCCGCTGCCGCGGCGCGCGTGAGCAAATCTGGTTCGCCCCACACATCGGCGTCGAGAAAGCACAGCCATTCGCTGGCGGGGGCGGCGCGTGCGCCGATCCAGCAAGCGTGCGCCTTGCCGGTCCAGCGCGGCGGCAATGGCGGGCAAGCCAGCAGGGCGACCTGCGGATGGGTGGCGGCGATGCGGCGCACGATCGCGGCGGTGTCGTCCGCAGAATGGTCATCGATCACGAGGAGGCAAAGGCGCTCGAGCGGATAAGTCTGCGCCAGCAGCGAGTGCAGACAGCGGCCGATATTCTCAGCTTCGTCCCGGGCCGGGACGACGACCGCGATCGGCGGCACCTGTGCGGCGGACGGTGCAGGGACGACCGGCAGTCGAGGAAGCAGGCCGCGTTGCCTGAAGGCCCGCAGGATCAACCATGCGACGATCGCCAGCCACGTAAACGAAAAAACCAGTGCCACCGCTTTGATGCCCGGGCCCCCGAGGTCAAACTAGACCGCCGCCCAAGCGGATCAACCGTTGGAAGATCACCGCGGTTCCAAGCTTTGCTATTGCGAAGGAGTTCTTGCTATCGAAAACGCTCCCCACCCGACGACTGCGGGACGCGCGCAGCGCTCAACAGGCGGCGCCAAGGCGCTCGCCTTGAGTGAGCCGCTCCGCGCCGGGAGTACGGGTGCGGAACGTAAAGCGCGATCGTGCATTATCGAGCCGGTGAGTTCAGAGCTTTGGCGCTCATGGACCTGTTGGCGTCGATCTTTGCCTATCTGGGTGCCGTCGCAGGCATTGTCCTAGCCATCGCCCTCTCCTACAACACGCTCATGCTTCATGCGTCGCGCATGCCGCAGGCAACCATGAGCGTGGTGGCGAAATCGAGCGCGCCCACAATGCCGAAACCGAAGGCGATGCGTAAAGTCGTGATTGGGCGCGCGCCTCTCCACGTCAACAGATCCTCTGCGAATGACGACAAGACCCGCACAGCGGCGCCGCAAAGATTCAGCCGCGCTAATCAGCGATCCAGGCATCTGGCAAACGAACGGTCGCGGCGGCGGCCTGCGGCGGACGGCCTGCACTCCTCACCAAAAGAATGGGCCTATCGGCCGTTGCCGCGAGCGCCGTACGCATTGGGCTATGCGGAAATGCCGCGTGCTCAGGTCGGTCATAGCGGCTCCGAGTGACACGACCCGACGGTGTGGTCGATTACGCCCGGCGAGGCGAAGCCGCGAATGATGCGATGTGAGGTCCGCAACGGTTGAGGCTGATCTTTAAGAATACGAGCGCGCGAGATAAGCGACAGCATCGTCGGCGAGGTGGGCCGGCTCGCGTTCGCCGCGCTGCGCCATTTCGATGATGCGCTTGGCGACGATTTCCTGGGCGGCGCGCCGGTAGCGCGGCGAAGCGAAGGCGCTGCCGGACTGTTCGATCTTCTGCCAGGCGTCTTCGTAAGCCGCCACCAGCGTTTCGATGACCTCCGGATCGAAAGCCGATTGGGTGAGCAACGGCCCTGTCGACATGTACGCTCTCCCTGCTCCGCAGCCTGGAGCGCGACCTGGGTTGCGACCTGCGCCAATCCGTGGGCCGACTTCGCCCGCGCGCCCGTCATTTCCTCCGCGCCGGCTCCCCCGGCTTCAGCCGTGGGAAGGAGGTGCAGGTAGCTGCCCGCCGGGCGTCCCGTAAGCGGCCTGCTGACGCTGCCCGTGCGGGCAGTCAAGACCCCGTCTGGTGCCTGTCCGGGCTTGTCTGCTGTGCCCTTCACAGCGGCCAGCTTGAGGAAGCATGCGCCGATTGAGTCTCGAACCTGTCTGCAACGTGGTAAGCCGCTGCCCGGAAGCTGGGTCAAAAACCCCCGCCTGCAGGCGTTCGGGGTGCCTTACTGGGTCATTGAGCCGAGAACAAAATATGCCCCTTCTGGCAGGCTTTTGCCAGCCCTCTATCCGGCCTGGTCCGGCCCGCCAGAACCCGGTTATCACGCGGGAACCGGCTTCCGACCATGATGAGCTTTCGGCAAGGTCCTTAGCTGGCGACAAACAAGATCGCCGTATCACAGCGCTCAAGAACTGCTGCGGCTGTGTTGCCGAAGAACAGCGTCTCGCCGGGCCGGCGACTGACGCCGAGCACGATGAGATCGTAGCCCCACTTGGTCTCTTCGAGGATCGCCTCGACCGGCGCGACGTGCTCGCGCATGCTGTGGCGCATGCTCACCTCGAAGCGATCGGCCAGCGCGCCGATGTCGGCGACCACCGCCTGATCGCTGCGGCGCGTTGAGCGGGCCGCTTCGCGGCCTCGGTCGGCGGTCGCATCCGGCCGGGTTACGTACAACACGGTGACCAGCGCACCGCTCGCGCGCGCCACTGTGAAGGCGATTTCCGCCGCGCGGCGAGAAAACTCCGTCCCGTTCACCGGGACGAGAATCCTGCCCGCCCGCCTCAAGAGCCGCTCGGCGTCGGCGCCGTGGGCATCCGCGAGCGCGATGGGCGCGGAGAAATTCTGCGCAATCAACGACACGGCTCGGCTGAAGCCGCCATCCGGGTCGCGCATATCGGCGATCCCGATGACAAGAAGATCGTAACCCTTGCTCGCCTCTTCGGCGATGTCCTGAGCACCGGCCATGCGCTTGTGCATGGTCATCACGTCCACGTTGCCAGGCTTTTCCGCGTCGGGATGAGGTTCCAGTGTTGTGACGCTCTGCGCCGCTGACTGGACTGCGTGGGCCGAATCTTCGGTATGCGCTTGCACCGATTCCGGCTGCGCCGGTCGCTTCGGCGCGCTGGTCGTGCGCGGATCGCGCGCGCTCATTTCGAGGATGGTCGTCGGTTTGTCGCCGGAGCCTCCGATCACGCCAGCGATGCTGGCGGCGAGCTTGCCGTTAGCGCTCTCGTCGATGGCAACCAACAACCGTTCGAGGTTGGTAACGAAGCCTCGGGCGTCGAGTTTCTCGCGTTCGAGCCTGATCTGCTCGTCTTCGTGCACAGGGACGCGCCTGAGCGCCCAGCGCAGCATTGGCGGCATCGACACTGTGGTGACGATCGCCATGGATACAATTAGCGTATACAGATTCTGGCTCAGCACCCCCACGGACAGACCGATGGAAGCGATGATGACCTCAGTCGAGCCGCGCGCGTTCATGGCGCAGGCAAGCGCCAGCGCTTCGCTGCGCAGGAGGCCGCTGACTTTGCCGCCGACGAACGCGCCCAAGAATTTTCCTGCGCAGGCAATCAGAATGAGCACGAGGACCAACACGGCGAGGCCGGGCTGATGCAGTACCCGAAGATCGGCACTCAGGCCCGACAGGCCGAAGAAAACCGGCATGAACAAAGCAACGATCAGCCCACGCAGTTGCTCCTCGATGTGCCGCGTTAGGATCGGCGATTCACCGACCAGGATGCCGGCGACGAAGGCACCCAGCACCAAGTTGACGCCGATCCACTGCGTCAGCAACGCCATCCCTGCCATAATGAGCAGAATGGTCGTGATGACCGGGAATTCGCTCTCGAAATGATCGTTCGTCCAGCGGATCAGATTGAACACGACGCGCCGCCCGACAGTCAGGCTCGCCGCCATGAACACCAGCGTGCCGAGCACGGAGCGGCAGAGCGACCACAGATCGATGGTCCCCGCCTCGGCGAGCCCAAAGGCGATGGCGAGGATGACCCAGCCGATCGTGTCTTCGAGTATGGCGGAGGCGACGATGATCTGGCCGATATTGCGGCGCATGAAATTCATCTCGCGCACCACCATGGCGACGATCTTCACCGAGGAGATCGATAAGGCGGTGCCGAGAAACAAAGCCGTGACCAGACGAGTCTCCGGCTTCGGCAGCAGCGAGCTCGGCAGCACGACGCCGAGCGCGATGCCGCAGGCGAACGGAATGGCGACCCCGGCGATCGCCACCAGGATGGCGGCTCGGCCGACGCGCTTGACCAGCGCCAGATCGGTTTCCATGCCGGTGAGCAACAGCAGCATCAGCACGCCGAGCTCGGACACGCCTTGGATCAGGCTTTTTTGCGCGGCGCCGCCGGTAAACAGCACCTGCTCGGCCTGCGGCCAGAGCAGTCCGAGGGCCGACGGTCCGAGCAGGAGCCCGCCGATGAGCTGCCCCATGACGGGCGGTTGTCCGATCCGCTGCGCGGCTTCCCCCATCATTCGACCGACCAGGAGGAGCAGTGCAAGTTCGCCAATGAAGATCGCGATGGCGTGTTGCGGTGGCGCGGGCGAGGCCGCGAAGGCAGCGGCGGGCACGAGCACAAGCGCGACAAAAAACACGATTCTGCCGGGCTGCGCCCCTGGGCGCCGCGCCGGCCGATCTGCACGCCAAGGATCGTGGCGGGACCTGGTCATTCGTTTATAAGATTGGAGCAGGGCACCCATCCGGTCCCGGGAGCCGGCACATTCAATGCGCCGTTCGGCCTCGAAGGTTTAGCCGGCCAGACGTCGGGAGGTGCCGGCGGACAAGCCTGGTCTGCGGCCGGTGGTCCTTCGCTGCAGCGGGGCACCCTCGAGCCGCCGGATGTTCGCGCTCGTATCCTCGTTGAGGCGGCGTTCGTAGAACTCCTGGGAGCCCGCCGAGCAGACGCGCATGCGCCAATAAGGCGAGACGACGACGCCGAGCCCGTAGTGGCGGCAATGGTCGCATTGCACCGTCACGAGCCGCGCGTGCCAGCGCTTGCCGCAGGTGTGCGCCGCGCGAGCCACATTAGCGCGCTTTCGACCGCCAGGCCGTAGCAGGTGAGGTCACAATAAATCAGCCGGCTGCCGATTTCGCGCAGGTAGGTGTGCCCGATTTTGTTGCCGCAACGCGCGCACGGCGTCTCGGTCTTCAGTTGCGAACCGTTCACAATGATGCAGCGCATGGCGCCTCCTTCTCAAAAACCCAACTCAGGCTCGCCACGCCAGCATTGCACCTGCAATAGCGACGCTGTCTGCCTCCGGCGGTCTCAGCGGGGGAAATAGCGCGGGAGAAGAAATAGCGCTCCGCACTTCGGTTCCAGCGGCACGAGTTTGCCCGGGCGTTGTTCTCCTAAAGAGTCGCACCGTAAACGTCGAAGAGACCGCGAAAGTTCCAGTCCCCACGGGCAAGCCGGCCGTTCAGAGATTTTCAGGAACCGTGGCGCACAAGGATTTCGCGAACGCGGCGCGTCAGTTCCTCGCGTCTGACTGAAATCTGTGCGGTCGCGCCCTTGGCCCATTCGGCGCGGCTTTTGATCTCGCTGGAGAGTTCTGCGCCGAGCGCCATGTCCTTGAGCGTCACTTCCCCCCTGGCCCGCTCGTCGCCGCCCTCGATGACCACGACCGGAGCGGCGCGCTTGTCGGCGTATTTGAGCTGCGCCCGCATCCCGCTTTGGCCGAGATAGAGCTCGGCACGAATGCCGGCGCCGCGCAGCTCGCCGACCATGGCTTGGTAACGCGGCAGCTGATCGCGATCGAGCACCAGCACGACCACCGGCCCGTGATGCGCCGTGGCCGCCAGCAGGCCTCGCATGTCGAGCGCTGCCGCCAGCCGCGAAACTCCGATCGACGCGCCGGTCGCCGGCACCTTCTTGCCAAGGAAACGCTCGACCAGATTGTCGTAGCGGCCGCCGCCGCCCACCGATCCGAAGCGGACCGGACGGCCGTCATCGCCCTTGATCTCCAAGTTCAGCTCGGCCTCGAAGACCGGTCCGGTGTAGTAGCCGAGGCCGCGGATGATCGCCGGGTCGAAACGCACGCGATCGAGACCGAATCCGGCGGCATTCAGTGCGGCATCGAGTTCCAGAAGTTCAGCGACGCCCTGCTCACCTATGGCGCTCCCTTTCACCAGCTCCAACATCGCGGCGCACAGCGAGGCGCGATCGTCGCCTTGCGCATGCAGGAAGCCCAAGACACGATCGATGTCGTGAGCGGGCAATCCGGCGCCTTTGGTGAAATCCCCGGACTCGTCCTTGCGTCCGCCGCCAAGCAGTCGGGCAACACCGTCGATCCCCAGGCGATCGAGCTTGTCCATTGCGCGCAGGACGGTGAGCCGGGTCGCTTCGCCCTGCGGACCTTCCGGCACGCCGATCAAATCGAGCATGCCGTTGAGGACCTTGCGATTGTTCACCTTAACCGCGTAATCGCCGCGCCGCAGACCGAGCGCCTCGAGGCTGTCGGCCATCAGCATGCATAATTCGGCGTCCGCCGCCATCGAGGCCGTGCCGACAGTGTCGGCATCGAACTGGACGAACTGTCGAAACCGCCCGGGGCCGGGTTTTTCGTTGCGAAACACCGACCCGGTCTGAAAGCGCCGAAAGGGTATCGGCAGCGCATCGTAATTCTCGGCGACGTAGCGCGCCAACGGCGCTGTCAGATCGTAACGCAGCACCAGCCATTGCCCGTCATCGTCTGGCAACGAAAACACGCCTTCGTGCGGCCGATCTTGATCGGGCAGGAATTTTCCCAGCGCGTCGGCGAATTCGATGCACGGCGTCGCCAACCGCTCGAACCCGTAAGAGGCGTAGACTTGCGCAAGCTTGCCGATCAACTGCTCGTGGGCGGCGAGCGCCTTGCCGGTCGCGTCGAAAAAGCCCCGCGGCAGGCGTGCCTTGGGTCGACCGGCTGGGCCGGATGATTGATCCATCTCCAATTTCCTGTCGTTATGTTGGTCCAAGTAGCAATTTGCCGGCGGCCGCGCCAGCAAGCGTGCCATGGCTGGGGCGGAGCGGCGGCGTGCCGAACGCCGGCCTGACGGGTCTTCAGCGCTCGGAAGCGGCTCTCGCGCTCGCGGTGGCAGGGCGGCCCTTGAGCACTGTCTTGAAGGTTTCGAAGGCCGCCGAGGAGCCGGCAAAGATGAATTCGCCGCGGTCGACGATGATCTCAGTCGCGCCCGCCGCTTTGAGGAATTTCACGACGTCGTAGAGCTTGGCGCGCGGGCAATAGGTCACCAGAAAAGCGCGGGCATCGGGGGTCTCCGCGCTGTCGTTCCAGAAGCTTGGGACGCAACCGTATTTTTCGACCAGCTGCTGCTTGCTCTTTGCCGCGCTTTTCGATGGGAGCGAGAAGCGCAGCACCAGCCGCGAGGTCGCGCGAATGCGCGCCTCGATCTGCTCAACGAGGTGCTCAAGCGCGTCCATGGCGCGCTGGCTCCACAGTTCGGCGCGCAGCGAAGCGATCAGGCAGGCTTCGGTTTGTAGCACCGTGCCGCCGGCGATTTCCTTGAGATGATTTTCCGCAAGCGTGGTCCCGGTCGAGGCGAGATCGACGATGAAGTCGGCCACGCCGGCGGTCGGCGCGCCCTCGGTGGCGCCCGACGACCCCACCAGCGAATATTCGACGATTCCGCTGTCGGAAAAGAAGGCGCGGGTGAGCCGGGAAAACTTCGTCGCTACCCGCAGGCTGCGGCCGTGCCGTTGATGAAACAGCATAGCCGCTTCATCGAGGTCGCTCATGGTCGATACGTCGACCCAGGACTGCGGCACCGCCACGACGAGGCGGGCGCCGCCGAATCCGAGCTTGGGCATCAGCAGCACGGAGGAAGGCTCCCCCTCGCCATGTTCGCGATAAAGGTCTTCGCCGGTAATGCCGGCATGCGCGTCGCCCTGTTCGACCCGTTCGGGGATTTCTTCCGGACGGAAAAAAATGATGCCGACATCATCAAGCCCGACGAGGCTCGAAACGTATTCGCGGCCGTTGCCGACGCGCCGCACGTCGAAACCGCATCCGCTCAGAAAACCGATGCATTGGTCCTGCAGCCGTCCCTTACTCGGCACGGCGAGAATGAGTTTTTGCGCAGCGGCATTCATGGCGCTTCGCCCGGCAATTGGTTCGCGCCTTCGCGCTTTGCATAAGCGGCAAGCGCGGTGAGCGCCACGCGTTGATCGGCGCGATCGCGCAGGCGGCGCACGCGCACCTCGCCCTTGTTGCCCTTCTCCTGCGCGACGAAGACAAGATACGGTATCTTGCGTTTTGCCGCGTCACGCAGTGCGGCGGCTTCGTCGCGTTCGCCGGCATCGAGTTCCACCAGCCAGCCGGCCTTACGCAAAGCGACGCAGGCGCTGATACAATCGTGATGCCGGTTGATGTCGGCGCCGACGACGAGCGCTTGCGGCGGGGACGGCTCGCTGGAGCCGTGCTGGCGCACGGCCTCAAGCGCCAGCAGCAGACGATCGAGCCGAATGCCGAACCCCACAGCAGGGATTGGGGCGCTCGCGCCGAGCCCTTCGAGCAAATTGTCGTAGCGCCCGCCACCGCACACGTGGCCGATCTGCGTGAAGTGCTTTGCATAAATCTCGAACAGGAACCCGGTATAGTATTCAAGGTCGCGGCGCAGCCCGACGTTGAAGACCACGGCCGGTGGATGCTGCCGATACGCTTCCACATAGCGCAGCCGTCGTTCGCAGCGCTCGAGAATTGGCTCGATCGCGTTGATGTGGAATTTGCGAAAATGCTCGCTGATCGCCTGGAAGGCGGTCTCGGGCTTGCCGCGGATGTTCAAAAGTTCGACGACACCTTGCGTCAGTTCCGCCGAAATAGGCTCCGCCTGCTGGGCAGTGCGGCTGATCAGCCGTTCGATGATTTCCTCCGGGGTGCGGCCGCCGACATGGCGCACGTCGGCGAGCGCAAACACTTCACGGATCAACAGCTCCGCCTTGCCGGGCTCCACGGCCGCGAGCAGCGAGGCAAGCTCGCCAAAACCATTCGATTGATGGGTCTCGGCGGCTTGCTGCGCAGAGACGGCGGAAAGAGCGCGCGGGTCCCTTTGCTTGCGCAGCGCGATGCGGCGAATGCGCGCCTTCGAGCGCTCGCTGATTGGCAGCTGCTCGATGAACGCGTTGCGGATCTCGACGTCGCCGGTTTCGATTGCGGTGTCGGTCAGGCCCGTGGCGTCTAGCGCATCGAGCGCGGCCGCCAGAACTTCGGCATCTGCAGCCTCGCGCCACTGTGCGCCAATGAATTCGGCGCCGGCCTGATAGAATTGCCGGTAGAGTCCCGCAGTGGCCGGCTCATAGGTGAAGGCCGGGCCGAAATAGGACAGGCGCGCAATGCCCGGCCGCCCCTTCGCCGAGATCTGGCGCAGATAAGCGCGGCAGACCGGAATGGTGAGTTCCGGCCGGAGGCAAACTTCGCGGCCGCCGGGATCGGGAAAGATGTACATGTGGCGGCGAATGTCCTCCCCGGAGCGATTGAGAAACGGCGAGGAGCTTTCGAGGATGGGCGGGTCGATGGGCACGTAGGCAAACCGCCGCAGCGCCACGTCGATGGACTCGCGTGCCCGCTGTAGCGCGACCGCATCACCGCCCGCATAATCGCGCGTGCCATGGATATCTGGTTGTGGCGATTGCATAATGCTACCTACGCGCTAAATCTCTTCCCATGGACATGAGGCGGGCGGGAGCTTTCGGCGCCTGCATAACTGGACCTTGCCGCGGAATCCAGCACCGCCTCTGCGGCGGCACTTTTCCTTAGGACCCGCCGAGCCGACGTCGACGGCAGCGCAGTCGTTTCAGTCAGTGAGCGCGGCGCTTCCCTAGCGGCAAAATCGATCCTGGCGCTTCATGACCCTGCCGAAGTTTGCCACACCGAAACGTTCCCGAGCGGCAGTTTTTCCGCAGTCCGTCCAGTGTTCAGCCGCGATCCGAGAGTTGTTTGGCGTTAAGCTTGCTCCGGCTCAATGCTGCATCGGGGTAAGTCTAATAGAGCAGTTGCGCACGCGCCGCAGCGAGCGGCGGTGCGATGCCAGCTTGCAGGAGGATCGGCTCGGCATACGCCGTGCTCATCGCTCGACATCGCTGAGGACTCCCGCGGCATGCCGCGTTCTGCTTTAGCGGAGCCGCGCAGGCGGATTTCCAGCAGGCCAGTGTGTCCAAAGCACTGCACAACCTCAAGGCGCTGGTCGCGCGTCTGATAGTGCTCGAAATCCAAGGATGATCGGTTCCGCCGTCGTCTGTCTGCAATGCACCCGCGCATGCAAGCCGGGCTCGCTGAAGTGCATGAGAATCGAACGCGCGACACGGACAAGGCGCAAAGCATCGGGCCAAATTCGCACCTTGCAATCGCCATTCGGGAACGCAGTTGCGGGCCGGTTCACCGAGGCAACAGTGGCGAATGTGGCCGCATTCTTCCAGCTTGCCATCTAGGCCGGCGCAGCTACTCCATCGCACTCGCCAACTTCTGGGCAGCTACGACATGCTCCTTTAGAATGGCGCCAGATGCATCAATCTCCTGAAGGAGCACGTCGTACGTCCAGAGCGATGCCAGGTGATGCAGGACCAGCTTAGCGTCGGCTTCATGCAATAAAGCGCCGTTAACGACTGAATGGCGCAGGATCAGGCGCCGATCGCCCGCCAGATCAACGTCAACGATTTCGATATTGGGGTCGATGTAGCCGACATCATATTGACGCGATAGTTCACGCCTGACCGCATGATAACCGCGCTCATTGTGGATCGCGTTCACCCGAAGACCGGCAGTTTCCGCCGGATCGTCGCGCAGCCAGAACATTCGCATGTGCCTAATCAATCTGGGACTGAGGAACTGGGCAATGAAACTCTCGTCGCGATAGTTCGCCCAAACATGGCGCAGCGCCCCCATGACGTCCCTGCTTCCCGCTATATCCGCAAACCACTCACGATCCTCCTCATCGGGATCGATCACGACGCGCTCAATATCCTGCATCATTGCAAAGCCCAGCGCATATGGATTAAGTCCCGAAAAACGCGGATCGTCGAACTCCGGTTGAAACACCACGTTGGTGTGCGAGTGCAGGAATTCGAGAAAATTGCCGTCGCTGATCCGCCCCTGCTCGTGGAGCCGGGTCATAATCCGGTAGTGCACGTAGACCGCCACTCCTTCGTTCATGACCTTGGTCTGGCCCTGGGGATAAAAATACCGGGCGATGTGACGAACGATGCGCACCAGCTCCCGCTGCCACGGGTGCAATCGTGGGGCGGACTTTTCCAGAAAATAGAGCAGGTTCTCCTGAGGCAGCCCTAGCAGCGATCGGCGTCGTTCAGCGCTCAGCTGCGAGGGATCTTTGCGCGGCCTGGCGGGAACCGTTCGCCATAGATCGTTGAAAGCGCTCTCTTCGTTGGCGCGTCGTTCCTTTGCCCGCTTTTCCTCCGCCCGCAGGTCGAGCTTCTTCTTGCCAGGATAACGATCGACGCCGTGCGACATCAGGGCGTGTGCAGCATCGAGCGTTTGCTCGACCGCGATGCGCCCATGCCGCTCTTCGCACTGCGCAACATAACGTTTGGCAAAGTCCAGATAATCGAGGATGCCTTCAGCGTCGGTCCATTGCTTGAACAGATAATTGTTCTTGAAGAAATGGTTATGGCCAAACGCAGCGTGCGCGATCACGAGCGTCTGCATCGTCGCCGTGTTCTCCTCCATTAGGTAGGAAATGCACGGTGAGCTGTTGATCACGATCTCGTAGGCAAGCCCTTTCAATCCCTTGCGGTACAGGGTCTCGTGATGGGCAAAATGCTTTCCGAATGACCAATGATTGTAGAACAGCGGCATGCCGCCGGAGGAGTAGGCGTCCAGCATCTGCTCCGCAGTAATTACCTCGATCTGGTTCGGATAGACGTCGAGACCCAGTTCCTGGTCCGCCACGGCTGCGCAGGCATCGTGAATGCGCTGAAGAGTGGCAAATTCCCAGTCGGCTCCCTGATAGAGCAGACTGCCGCTCATGGCGCCGCCGCGTTGTGGTTCTGGCGCCGGCTGAACAGTTCGCGGAAAACAGGGAAAATCTCGCTGCGCTCGCGAACCTTGCGCATGGACAGCGGAGTGCCCTGCAAATGCAGACGCTTATACAAGGCCCACAGCGCAGACGGTGAGCCCTCGCGTGCGCTGGTGCCGGATTCACCGACCTCAACATAGGCGAAGAATTGCGTGACCGGCAAGATCAATTCAGTCAGCAGCCGTGCGGTCAGCTCGCTGTCGGCGTCGGAATTGTCGCCGTCCGAGGCCTGTGCGGCATAGATGTTCCAGTCTGCCGGGCGGTAACGCGTTCGTACGATCTCGTGCATCGCTTGCAACGCGCTCGACACTAATGTCCCGCCCGACGTTGGATCGTGAAAGAACGTCTGCTCGTCGACCTCTTCGGCTCGATGGGTATGACGAATGAACACTACCTCGACGTAACGGTACCGTCGCTTGAGAAAAACATACAGCAGCATGTAAAAGCGTTTCGCGAGATCCTTCATGTGGTTCGACATTGAACCCGAGACATCCATGAGGCAGAACATGACGGCTTGAGCAATGGGCCGCGGCGCTGCTTCAAAATGGCGATAGCGGATGTCGATTGGATCGATGAAAGGTATCCGCCGCACCTTGGACTTGAGGGCTTCAAGTTCGGCCGCGAGTTGCGCGTGCTGCCCATTATCACAGTTCGCCAGAGCCGCCTCGAGCCGCGCAATGGTGTCCGATCGCGGCCGACGGAGCGCCGTCCTGCGTGCGGTTGCCAGTCGCATTGTTTTATTGATGGCGATATTGGCCGGCGCGCCTGCGTTGGTGTAGCCGGCGCGGCGCAGCCCTGCCGACTCGGTCTCGGCGAGCTTGCGCTTTGCCAGGTCCGGGAGTTCCAAGTCATCCAGAAACAGATCGACGAACTCGTCGCCGCTCAAGGCGAAGCGGAATGCATCCTCGCTGTCACCCTCTCCCGGCTCGGCCGGCTTGCCGGCGGTAGCGCCGTCCGAGCGGGGAAGTACGTCGCCCTCGATGAACTTTTTGTTGCCGGGCAGCACGAGGTCGCGCGTGCCGCCCTGGCGGCGGAAGTGCGGCTCACGCAGCCCGTCAAGCGGGATGCTGACTTCGCCGCCACCCAGCACATCCTTGATGTCGCGGCCCTCGGAAGATTTTTTTACCGCACCGCGAACCAATGCTTTGGCACGACGCAGGAACCGCTGACGGTTGTCCAAGCTCTTGTTGTTCGGGTTCAGGCGTCGGTCGACGATGTGCATGGCACCTGTGCGCGCCTCAGCCCGCCTGCTTCACACGCATGTACCATTCGACAAGACGGCGAACCTGGCGCTCAGTGTAGCCGCGTTCCACCATCCGCTTGACGAATTCGCCGTGTTTCTTTTCGGTTTCGCCATCCTTCTTCGATCCGAACGAGATGACGGGGAGCAGGTCTTCGACCTGGGAAAATATCCGCTTTTCGATGACCTCGCGGATCTTTTCATAGCTCGTCCAAGCCGGGTTTTTTCCCATGTGCTGGGCGCGCGCGCGCAGAGCGAATTTTACGATTTCGTTGCGGAAATCCTTTGGATTAGCAATGCCTGCCGGCTTTTCGACCTTTGTCAGTTCCTGATTGAGGAGCTCGCGATCGAGGAGCTGGCCGGTATCGGGATCCTTGAAATCCTGATCTTCGATCCAGGCATCGGCGTAGTCCACGTAGCGATCGAACAGATTCTGACCATAGTCGGAGTACGATTCGAGGTAGGCCTTCTGGATCTCATGGCCGATGAACTCGGCGTAGCGCGGCACCAGCTCGGCCTTGATGAATTCGAGATAGCGCTTCTCCGTCTCGTCGGCGAGCTGCTCGCGGCGTATCGCCTGTTCAAGCACGTATATCAGGTGAACCGGATCTGCGGCGATCTCCGCGGTATCGTGATTGAACGTCGCCGCGAGCACCTTAAAGGCAAAGCGCGTAGAAACGCCGTCCATGCCCTCATCGACACCGGCCGCATCCTTGTACTCCTGGACGCTCCGGGCCTTTGGATCGGTCTCCTTGAGACTTTCACCGTCGTAGACGCGCATCTTCGCGAACAGGGTCGAGTTCTCGTGCTTGCGCAGGCGGGATGCGACCGTGAAGCGGGCCAGCGTCTGCAGCGTCGCGGGCGCGCAAGGCGCATCCGCGAGGCTCGAGCCCTGGATAAGCTTCTCGTAGATCTTCTGCTCCTCGGTCACCCGCAGGCAGTATGGCACTTTGATCACGCAGATGCGGTCGACGAAAGCTTCGTTGTTCTTGTTGGTCTTGAAACTCTGCCATTCGGATTCGTTGGAATGCGCGAGAATAACTCCCGTGAACGGAATAGCGCCGACATTCTCGGTGCCGATATAGTTGCCCTCCTGCGTGGCCGTCAGCAGCGGATGCAACATCTTGATTGGTGCCTTGAACATTTCGACAAATTCGAGAATGCCCTGGTTGGCGCGATTGAGCCCGCCCGAATAGCAGTAGGCATCAGGGTCATTTTGCGCGAACGTCTCCAGCTTGCGAATGTCGAGCTTGCCGACCAACGACGAGATGTCCTGATTGTTCTCGTCTCCGGGCTCGGTCTTGGCAATGGCGATTTGCCGAAGCCGCGATGGCTGGATCCTGGCGACCCCAAACCGGGAGATGTCGCCGCCGAAGGTTTGCAGGCGCTTGTAGCACCACGGACTCATCAGCCCGGTGAGGCAGCGCCGCGGAATACCGTACTTTTCCTCTATGATCGGGCCCAGTGTCTCCGGCTCGAACAGGCCCAGAGGGCTCTCGAATATAGGGCTCAGCTCGTCGCCGGCCTTGAGAACGTAGATTGGATTAACTTCCATCAACGACTTCAGCCGTTCGGAGAGCGACGATTTGCCCCCGCCGACCGGACCGAGAAGGTAGAGAATCTGCTTACGCTCCTCCAATCCCTGGGCGGCATGCCGAAAAAATGCGACGATGCGCTCAATTGTCTCTTCCATGCCGTGGAAGCCGGAAAAAGCCGGATAGACCCGCAACGTCCTGTTCAAAAAAATACGGCCAAGGCGGGGGTCCTTAGCCGTATCGATGATCTGCGGTTCTCCAATTGCCGCTAGCAAGCGTTCCGCCGCGTTGGCGTATCGCATCGGGTCGTCGCGACACGACTCCAGATACTCCGCCATCGACATATCGGTTTCGCTTCGTGCTTCGAAGGTACGAACGAAGGCGTTGAATAGAGAATCATTGTACATGATCCCTCTCCCGCTACCGGTCGGCCGTTCTGGCCCAAGAAAACGAGATCAACGCGTTAACGGTGCCGTTCAAATCCGCGAATCAGCATGAGCAAGGTTAGGAAAAATTGTGCGGAAGGTGTGGCTTTTGCGAGATTTGGGCGACATTATTGATCTCTGTGGCATTCGCGCCACGGAAACTGCGGCCAATGGAATCGCGGCGCCCTTAACGGTTGCTTAACCATCGCAGCCTAGCTTGCGGTTAGTTTGCGGTTAACTAAAGACCGCCCGGTGCGCGCTTGGCGCCCGCGGAACTGCAACGCGCCACGGCCACTAGGTCGTCGTGAGGCAGCCAACCTCGCCCTGGCGGCTAAGAGCGTTGCAGGGATCGCGCTGCTCGCAAGAGCAAACCGATGCCCTGCTATTCTCAGCTTGCCGGAGAAACGTGAGGCAAAAATGACCAGCATCACCGATATTCGCGAGATGAAGGCGCGCATTATCGTGTTAGGGGTCGGGGGTGCCGGCGGCAATGCAGTCAACAACATGATCGCGTCCGGGCTGCAAGGGGTCGATTTCGTGGTCGCCAATACCGATGCACAGTCGCTCACGAGCTCGAAGGCCGAGCGAATCATTCAGATGGGCGCGCAGGTGACCGAGGGGCTCGGCGCCGGCGCACAGCCGGAAGTCGGTCGCGCGGCCGCGGAAGAAGTGATCGACGAGATCCGCGATCATCTCTTCGGCGCGCATATGGTGTTCGTCACCGCCGGCATGGGCGGCGGGACCGGAACCGGCGCGGCTCCAGTGATTGCCAAGGCCGCGCGTGAGCTTGGCATTCTTACTATCGGCGTCGTGACCAAGCCGTTCCATTTCGAGGGCCAGCGTCGTATGCGCCTTGCCGAAGCAGGTATCGCGGAACTGCTCAACGCGGTGGACACCCTGCTGGTCATCCCAAACCAGAACCTGTTCCGGTTGGCCAACGAGAAGACCACCTTCGCCGGTGCATTCGCGCTGGCCGATCAAGTGCTCTATTCGGGTGTGGCCTGCATCAGCGACCTTATAGTCAAACAAGGTCTAATCAATCTCGATTTTGCCGACGTTGTCACCGTAATGCGCGAGAAGGGCAAAGCCATGATGGGTAGAGGCGAGGCCTCCGGCGCGAAGCGCGTGCTCGATGCCGCCGTGGCCGCGATTTCGAATCCTTTGATCGAGGACCCCTCGATCAAGCGCGCCAGCGGCCTCATCATCTCCATTACTGGCGGCAAGGACCTCATGCTGTTCGAGGTCGACGAGGCTGCCACCCGCATTCGCGAAGAGGTCGATGAGGACGCCAACATCATTGTCGGCGCCACTTTCGATGAAAGCCTGGAAGGTATCGTCCGCGTCTCGGTGGTGGCGACTGGCATAGATAACCTCGGCACGACGCGGCAGACGCAATCGGCGCGCTCACTCACGGAACTCGCCGGCAGCCTGCGCAAGACAGTCATGACACCACCGAGCGGGCCAAGCCTAGTACAACGCGCTCGCAACTAAGCGACGATGCACCCGCGCTCTTAGCCGAGGAGGCGGGCGCACCCACCGGCGAACATCCGCGAAGTCAATGGCCTCTTAGGCAGCGCGTGCCGTGGATAGTGATCGGCGGCGTGGGCTGGAAAGTCTTAATCCGATGGCCCCACGCTCGAGGGGTTATCGCGAAGGGTGCACTGCGCCTTACTTCACGTGCAGCCGATGCCCAGCCCCGAGTGACGGAGGCTGGGGAGCGTCCACCGGCATCACCAGCGCGGCGATGAAGCAAGGGACCCTGCCTCTGCCCCATTACTGGCAGCCAACTCGACGAGGCATGACCCGGAAAGCGGGCTAATCGCAAAGACTCTCCTTTCGGATGATGTCAGCTTATCAGGCCCGGAACGTGACGGCGGGATCATCCGCAGCCTTTCGCCATGTTGATCTCGCCGCACCGGCGCGGATCACCTTTCCTGCGCGCGCAGCGATCGGGAAAGCAAACTTCAGAGCGCTGCATCGTGTCGGATCTTGCCAACTGGCGAAGAGCAACAGGTTCCGTTAAAAAGAACTGGGCGCGCGCTATGCGCGATTGCTCGAACACAATGCGACTGGGGAAGGTCCATGTCAGTTGATGTGATTCGTGATGTGGCGAACATGGAAGGCGGATGCACGTGTGGGAAAGTCCGATATCGCCTGGTTGGAAAGCCGTTAATCGTGCACGCATGCCACTGCCGCTGGTGCCAGCGCGAGACCGGGACCGCGCACGCGCTCAATGCACTCTATGAGGCTGATCGTGTCGTACACATCACAGGTGAGCCCGAAATGATCGCGACGCCGTCGGCGAGCGGAAAGGGTCAGAAGATCGCTCGCTGTCCAAACTGTCGAGTTGCAGTTTGGAGCAACTATCCGCAAGCTGGCCCCGCCGTTCGGTTCGTGCGCGTCGGTACAATGGACAAACCCGATCTTTGCCCGCCAGACATCCACATTTTCACGTCCTCCAAGCAGCCGTGGGTTACGCTACCGCCCGGCGCCAAGTCGGTTCCTGAGTTCTATGATCTGGAAGCTACCTGGCCCGCTGAAAGTCTCGAACGTCGCCGAATCATGCGTGAGAAAGCGCCAAAGAAATAGTCTCGTTTGATTGCTGTCCGACCGGCAGCAACATCGGCAATTCGCGCTTTCGCGGCGAGTTTTCGGGGCATTCACCTGCGCGGTGACGGGGCTACCTTACCTTACGGTTGCTTCCGATCTGTTCCGGGCCAAGGGGGTGTCGGGCTCGGTTAAAACGATATAGGGCATAGGCCTGGCTGAGTTTCCGTACCTTGCAGGGCTTGCATATCTTGACCTTTCAAGGACGAGGGCGACGCGCAATTTGCAATAGGCGCATGAGGTGCTCAATGATCTCAGGTGCGCGATTGATACCAACGCCGCAGATGAAATCAAAAAACTCGACAGGCAGGAGCAAAGCGACGGCTCGCGCATTGAGCCGGCCGCTGCCGAGGCGCGGTTCCGGAGCGTTAAAGGATGCGACTATTGACGAAGCGTAAATTACTGGAATTGCTGGCCGCACTGTTGCCGCTGCTGATGGCCGTACGTGCCCGCGCCCAGGGTGAGACACGTTATCCGACGCGTCCGGTCAGTGTCGTCGTCCCTTATGCAGCAGGCGGCGGGCTCGATCTGGTTGCCCGACTGCTTGCACAGCTACTGTCGGAACGCACTGGCCAATCCTTCTTCGTGCAAAATCGCCTCGGCGCCGGTGGTGTCATTGCCGCGAGCGACGTCGCCAAGGCGACACCTGACGGCTATACGCTGTTGGTCGGCAGCAGCACGCAGCTCGCCATTCAGGTGAGATTGCACAAGAAGCTGCCTTACGATCCGGCGGCCGACTTTGTGCCTATCGCGCTGGTGGCGAACGTGCCTTTCGTACTCATCGTCAATCCATCGCTGCCGGTCCACACAGCCGGCGACTTGATCACCCTTGCCAAGGAACGGCCACGGGAATTGTTGTTCGGCTCAAGCGGCGTCGGCGGTCCGCCGCACCTCTATATGGAATTATTTCAGACAATGACAGGCACGAAGATGACCCACATCCCGTATAAGGGAACGGCCCAGGCGATCGTCGATGTCGTCTCTGGCCGCGTGCCTATCCTCATGTCCGATATTGCGCCGGCGGAGCCGCTTATCAAGGCTGGTAAGGTCCGGGCGCTGGGTGTGTCCTCGATGACGCGTGTCGCCGCCTTGCCGGATGTGCCGCCCATTGGCCAGAATGGCGCTCCCGGGTTTGACGCGGTGGCTTGGCTGATGGTGGTCGCTCCCGCCGGCGCGCCACCGGCAGTCGTCGACAAACTGCACGCCGAGCTGAAGCTGATTGTCGCGGCACCGGAAATTCAGCAACGGCTCGTCCAGCTTGGTGTGATCCCGATCGACACGCCCCCAGTGCCCAAGCTGCAGGCATTTGTCAGGTCCGAAATTGGCCGCTGGGGTAAGGTGGTGGAGCACGCTGGCCTTGCCGGATCGGAGTGACCTGCGGGGCATCCCGGGCCGATACCCGGATCGATGAAAGCGGCGCCCGCTTTCCGAGCCCGCTAGCCGGTAATTAAATTGCTCATAGACCGTCTTATCGCTTTCGGGCGCCGGGCGCACAAAATGAATGTCATCGGTGGGTGCTATCAATTGCTTCGACGAGGGGCGCCCTCGCGCTACCCGTAGGGCTCACATTGCAGTCAAACCAGCCGTGACTAACCACAAGTGTCGATCTTGAACCATTCTGTCGGTCTGCTACCGCGGCCGGGGCACCCCTTCCATACTCATCGGCGAGTTTGTAGTTTGAAGAACTTTGCAGGTTTCGACTCTGAGCCAGTGCGTGGGGGTGGCGAGCCATCGGCCGGCGGTGGTCGTCCGCCAAGACGATGACATGCATCATCCGCTGCGCCTGCATATCGCATTGCGTATAGTATAGAGGGCGCAACGTTAAGGCCACCGAGACCGATTGGGCCAAGGGGAAAGCATGACTGATCAAGTCGTGGTGACGGATGACGGTGGCGTCCGCGTTATTCGGCTCAACCGCCCCGAGAAGAAGAACGCGCTCACCGACGTCATGTACGCCGAAATGACACGGGCGCTGGTGGAGGCTGCTTCGCACGAGGCGATCCGCTGCATTCTGCTCGCCGGCGCGCCGGGCGCCTTTTGTGCCGGCGCCGACATCGGCGAGTTTGTCGAAGCTGCACGGACCGGCGGGTTGCGACCGAGAACCGTCGCGTTCCTCAAGGCGCTCGCACAGAACCCGAAACCTCTGGTCGCGGCGGTCGGCGGCATCGCCGTCGGCGTGGGCACAACCATGCTGTTGCATTGCGACTATGTGGTTGCAGCTGCCGGCGCAACGTTAATGACCCCGTTCAGCAAGCTCGGCCTCATTCCCGAAGCGGCATCGAGCCTCTTGGCGCCGATGCGCCTGGGCCATGTGCGGGCGTTTGCGCTGTTGGTCATGGGCAGGCCGCTGTCCGCCGAAGCGGCCAAAGCCGCCGGCCTCGTCAATGACGTTGTCGATGTCGCCCAAGTCGACGATGTCGCGATGCAGGCGGCGCGCGAGATCGCGGCTCTGCCAGCCAGCGCAGTCACCCTTTCGCGGGCTCTGTTGCGCGGTGAAGTTGACGACATCGTCAGGAGGATCGATAAAGAAACGATGTATTTCAAGGAACGCTTGCAATCAGACGAGGCGCGGGCGGCCTTCGCTGTGTTCCTCTCTCGGAAGAAATGAGGGCGCCACTGTCATAAATTCCGTGCTCCTTTCGACAAGCGGCGCCCGGGGTTACCAGCGGTTCTCCATAAGGTGTTGCCGACCTGTCACCTAGCGCCGGCCGAATCCAGCACGCAGAAAAGCGCCCATCGTTTGGACAACAATGCTGCCAGCAGGCGATCTTAAGAAGATCCCACTACGAAGCTACGAGATCACCGAGAGAGAAATCAAACGTAGCTGATTGGCCATTTGGAAGAGCTGGGGTTGAAGATACGGAACTAGAAAGGAAAGCTGGTAACTGAAGCGTCGCGCCTGGGACACAATAAAGAGCCAGTTAGGTACGGCGGGTCGCGCCGAGATGGACGGAGGCCGCGGCAATGTCACTGCAACGATGTGCGATGTGGGCATTTTCGCCCGGCTATTCGGAGTAAAGCATGGCAGCGCACCGTAGACGCGTTTTACGTATATTCGCAGGCGCAGCAAGCCTTCCAATATTACCGGTCAACGCATTTGGACTTGATTATCCGATGCGGCCAGTACGCATGATCGTTGGCTTTGCTCTAGGTGGCGCGCCTGACCTCATTGCTCGGCTAGTCGGACAGTGGCTCTCGGAACGGCTCGGGCACCTTTCATCATCGAGAACCATCCCGGCGCGGGGAGTAATCTCGCCCTTGAGGATGTCGCAAAGACCGCTCCCGAAGGCTACACGCTATTCGAGCTTTCGCTTGCGAACGCGATAAACGAGAGCCTATACCGAGGCGCGAACGTCGAACACGAGATCGCGCCGATCGCGAGTATCGCCAGCGCGGCTTTCGTTATTGTTGTCGCTCCTTCATCCGGCGAGCACACGGTCCCGGCGCTCACCGCTTATGCCAAATCTCATCCCGGCAAGCTTAACTTCGGGTCCTCACCGACGGGAACGCCGCCGTATTTGGCCGTATCGCTGTTTAAGAGAATGGCCGATATTGATTTCGTGCAGGTACCCTTCCGTAACTCAGTACAGGCTGTGGAGGAGTTGCTTGGAGGACGCCTCGATGTCGCGATCTCCGATATGTCAGCGATCGAGCATGTGAAAGCGGGGAAGCTACATGCAATCGCTGTCACCTCGGCTAACCGGCAGAGGGCACTTCCGAACGCCCCGAGCTTGGCGGAATTTCTGCCTGGCTATAAAGCAAGTACGTGGTACGGTCTCGGTGCGGTAAGGGGTACGCCTTCTGAAATTATCAAAGTGCTCTGTAATGCAGTGAACGCCGTCCTCAAGGTTCCAAAGCACGTGACGCGTCTCTCCGAGTTGGGGCTGACGATCACGGTGCGCTCGCCAAACGATTTTGAAACATTCATTGCCGGCGAAGCGAAGAAGTGGGGCGAGGTCATAAAAGCGGCCAACATCAGACCGCGTTAGAGTACGGGCTTCAGGCAGCGTCCTTCGGCCGACCGTTCACGCAGGCGCGATCTATTGCTACACCCAGCCCGGTGCCGACCGTCCAATACGCCGCGGTTCACCGGCCACTACACGAGAGCGACATAAGCCTGGCTCGGCTATCGATCAATCCAGCCCAGTGTCGAGCTGACGCCAGCTCGTTTCAAGCAGTTCTGGATGTAGGCGGGTTGGGCGTGGAGAAGTGCAATCGACTCTGTCGGACGGATGCCTATATACGGTGACGATGCTTGATGCCCTGTTGGCGATCATCGTCACCTTCAGGCATCGGAGGCCAGAGGCGCCGATCTCGAGCAACGAACTGATCGGCCCTTCTTTTCTGGCCGACGCAGCGAGATCAGGAAATGCCATGACAAATCTTAAAACAACCGATCAGCCGCAGACGGCTGATCACCTTAACCCCACGGTAGACATCCTCGACTTGATGCGGGGTCTGCGCGATACGAAGCGGCCCTTTGCGTTGGCGACGGTGATTGAAACCACTGGTTCCGTCTCTGCAAAGACCGGGGCCAAAGCTGTTGTGGCCCACGATGGTCGCATCGTTGCTGGCTGGGTCGGCGGGGGCTGTGCCGAATTCGACGGTATGCCACACCGCGCTGGACTGCATGGAGAGTGGCGAAAGCCAGGTGATCGAGTTGGATTTGAACGAGGAGGTCCTAGGCACAGGAATGCCCTGCGGCGGCAGCATGCGGGTCTTTGTCGAGCCGGTTCTGCCGAAGCCACGATTGTGGGTCCTGGGGCACGGTCGGGTGGCCGAGAGGCTATGCGCGATGGGTGCCATGATGGATTTCGAGATTGTTGTAGATGACCCGATGGCCGATGAAGAACGTTATCCTGCGGCATCCTGCCGGCTCACCGATGACCTCTCATACGCACAACTCACACCAGGCCCGGATGACTACGTAGTGGTTGCGACCCAGCACAAAGGCGATCATCAATCGATGGAACGCTGCCTCCGCTCCCCCGTGCGCTACATTGCTCTCATTGCTAGCCGCAGGCGCTCGAAGCTCGTGCTGGATTATTTGCGCGGTCGAGGCTTTACCGAAGATGAGCTCCTAAAGGTGTACGCACCGGCGGGACTCGATCTTAATGGGCGCACTGCTGACGAAATCGCGCTTGCAACTTTGAGCGAAATTGTCTTGCTACGGCGTGGCGGAACCAATGCGCATCGACGTGACTTATTAGGAGAAATGCCTCGCGTTCCCATGGTTGCATAGCATGCGAGGAGTATAGACCTTGGGCGCGACCTAACACTGAGTGATCTCGCCGAGATCGCATAGGGTTCAACTGTTGCAGCGGAGCAGATTCGCGACGCCAGAAAAAAATGCAGCTGCTCAATCGCTACATCCTCTTGTTCTGCCAAGACGTCGAGTGTTTGTTTGGTAGAAAACGCTCAAGAAAACCAACGGTTCGCTACCTCAAGGGGAGAGACCGATGCTCTCCCGTTTGCTCTTGCTGATGCTGGCTGCCTTCGTCCTCAGCGTGCCGACCAGCGCCCAGCTCTTCAGCCCTTACGCGTGCCCACCCGGATTCCGCGCTGGCTTCGATGGGCGCTGCCATCCGGCGGTCTTTCATCAGCGGCCCTACGTAGAAAGGTACCATCACCGCTTCGGGGGCGAATACTTTGATGGCTCACCTTAGAGTCCCTTGTCTTAGGACGATATTCAGGCATTTTTTTTCACGACCACGGATGCAGCAGCCGATTGCTCACGCCATCCAATTGCAACATGATTCGAGCAGCACTCCAGCGAGCGCCCAGCAGGCTCCACGAGTCAGCCGCAATGTGGGGGAAACGCTAGCGAACGAAAATGAAAGCTTTATCGCTGCTCCCTTGAAGCAGTCGCAGTCCGGTTCGTTGCGACTGTCTCGCCAGACGAAGGCTTAATGGCCCAGCCCGTCATCCGCGGCAGGCGCTAGCCAGTCCTCGTGCAGGTCCACTGACAGCGTGTCCCGGCTGCCGCCGCCAAACACCTCGCGGACCAGGAACAACACACTGTAGAGCGTCGGGTATGCGCCGCGGTGATCCAGTGGATTAAGGATGCTGCCATGTAGCATGGTGATGACGCCGCGCTTGCCACGTATGTAGCTTGGCGTGCGCGGATTGCCGCTTGGATTCGCGTGTTGAACTCGCACGGAGTTGCCGACGCGAAAGCGATGCCTATACTCGGCCACGCTCATCCTCAATTCTGCTCTTGGAGCTCGCTCTGAGAAAACACGGTCGGGTCCAGAGCCGGCGCAGTGCCGACCATACTGTCGATGGTCACGAGTTGCGCCAGTTGCTCCTCGCTCCACCCATCGGTACCGTCGGGTCGACGCGGCAGTACCATCCAGCGTACGTCGCTGGTGCTGTCGTGGACGCGCACCTCGACACCGTCGGGTATTCTCAAGTTGAACTGATCTGCCAGCGTGGCGCGCGGGTCACGGACAATGGACTTTTTATAGCGGTCGTCGCGATACCACCACGGCGGGTCGCCCAACAGGTCGTGCGGGTAGCAAGAGCAGAGCGTGCAGACCACGACGTTGTGCAGAGCCGCAGTGTTCTCCGCCACGCCCAGCCGGCCGAGCTTTCCGGGAGGAATGTTCAGCTCGCGCACCGCCTCGCGCCCCCGCGTCAGGAGAGCCTGCTTGAAGTTCGGATCGACCCAAGCGCGAGCGACGATACGAGCGCCGTTCCAGGCGCCGCGTCCAGCGAGGAATGCCCGCTGTTGTTCGATCTGCTCGGCTGTTACGACCCTTTTGTCAACGAGCGCGCGCATGAACACGTCGAGCAGGTATTGATACTCGCGCAAATCGTGCTGCAGCCGCGCGATGCGCTCATCGAGCGTGCCGTTATGCGGCGGCTTCGCAATGCGGAAGAAGTCATCGTAGTCGCCGCGCTCCTTGCGTGTGTCCTCGATCACGGAGTTGTGGCCCAGTATATCGAGTGATATGAGGCCGATTCCGCGGATATATTCATCAAGGCCGTCTTCCAGCATTCGGATGCGCGCCTCGAGGTCGCACGCTGGCTGCTCGGCTGGGACTGGCCTGTTGGACTGCCAGGCGGCCCGAATGAGATCGTAGAGTGTGAGCACGCCGCGACGGTGAAGCTGAAGCACATGCGGCTCCAGGCGCTTAGTGCGCCAGTATTCGAGATCGGTCTCGACAGCCGCCACGTGGCCCTCGTAGTCCTGCATGTGGCTGTGCGCCGGTTGCGTGCTGTTCATCGCCGCTACCCCCCTCTACAGACGGCTCGATTGAACAGCATGTCGCAGCCCACCTTCCTCAGTCAATTGACATCGCCGCCACGCGAGTGAGGGTTGACGGGCTGCTGGTGTGACACTGCGACCGGCGATACGGATTCGCCGCCACGTTTGCGGAAGTATGGCTTCGGCAGACCTCTGTGTTGCATGAAGCTGCGCCTCGACTTCTACTTGGTCCAGGACAGGTGAGTAGGCCGGCGGGATTTCACCGCCAGCCTCTCGCAGAACCGAGCGTGACACTCTCGCGTCACTCAGCTCCTGGAAAGGTCACAGCATCGGAGTGGCCCGGAGGCCTCGGCGAGGCAGTAACTGCGGCTGCCCGGGCCCGTGCGGCGGGCGCGCTATTTCTTCTCGACGAACAGCTGCCGACAGTGCGCATTTCCCGTTCTCGACACAGAGGGCGGACGCTTCGCGTCGGAGCAGGTGAGCCGCTATCCGAGATCGCGCTTTGCTATGCGTTTAGATTAACTCGGCGATCTCGCGGCGCAAGCGTGGCACGCTGCCGAGGTGATCTGATCGAAAAAGTGAGCCTCGAGGTTCGGCAGGGCCGTCGAGGCAAGCCTGTTCGACCGATTGAAAAGTTTGGCCGGGAAAGTTCCAAAGCCGAGGCGAGGCCAATATCGCACCGGTACCCGTTGTCAGAGGGTATGCGGCGGCCCATCAAGCAGTTTGAGCTTCGCTGCCAGTGTGGCGATACGCATATCAGCCTCCGCGCGCGTGAGGTTTGGTTTAAATGCGTCTAGCTCGTAAGCGGCTTGCGCCAAGAGCTTGAGCGTCGCAGCCTGCTCGGCTGTCATTGGCCGGGTGTCGTCCATTTCGCGTTCCATGGTTGCATAATACTTCGCTTATGACGCCAGGTAAGCGGATCGACCATTTCCACCCGGCATTCTTCACCGGACTTCACCGGTAGCCGCGTCGAACAGAGACGGATCGAGGCGCCCGAACAGTATGGTTCCAACGAAATCGAACCAGAGCTGCGGACATCGCCGAGCTACAACCTGGCTGCTCGACGATCAGCTTCGATCCTGGGCCAGTTGCGTGCGAAGCTTCTTGCGCCGCTGGCCGCGAGCATGAGCTTACCGACGGGAATCCCCCGAAGTGTGTATTGACCATAGCGAAGCGATTGAGGTGTGATCAACTTTTCATATGCAGGACCGAATGAGAGTTACAAAGCGAGCTTTTATTGGCTTTACTGCGGCGACCCTTGCGGGGGTGCCATCGCTGGCAGCGGACAAGGTAATCAGCGGGACCCTTGGCGGACAAGCTCCACTGTGGCCATTCTACGTTGCAGCTCACAAGGGATTTTTCATCGCCGAAAACCTCGACGTAGAAATCAACTTCGCGCAAAGCGGTCCGGCGGTTACTGAGCAGCTAACTGCTGGGTCCCTTGACGCAATTCTCAGCGTAGGTGTTTCGGACCCCATTCATGCCATCGACAAGGGTGCCTCATTGGCCCTTATTCGTATGATCGGGAACGTACCGCCCTATGTCCTCATCGGCAAAGCCGGCATCAAGTCGATATCCGATCTAAAGGGCAAGACGATCAGCGTCGGCAACCCGAGCGATCCTACGACCTATTATTTCGAACGCATGGCCGCAGCTAATGGGCTTAACCACGGCGATTACCAAGAGGTGTCTGCCGGAGTCGCCGCTGCTCGTTACGCCGCGCTCAAAGCCGGCATCGTCGACGCTGCTATGGTACTGCCGCCTCTTAATTTCCGCGCTTCGAGAGCAGGCTATGTCACGCTCGGCTTGTCAGCGGATTATATCAAGAATCTGCCTTTTACTGCGATGGCCGTGTACAAGCCTTGGGCTACCGCTCATCTGCTAGTCGCCAAGCGGCTGCTTGCGGCGACCGAACTCGAGCATCGGCTGGCTCAACGATATCGGGCACCGGAAGGAAGCGGTCGACCTTCTGGTCCGAGTTGCTCACGCTGATGCCGACGATGCCAGCGCGAGTTACGACTTTCTCCGCCATATCCGCTATTTTGAGCCAAGTAGGAAGGTCTCGCGGGCTAAATTGCGAGATCTTATCGATGTTGAGCGGGACGCCGGCAGGATCAGTCCCGCGCTCACTGTAGATGACGCGGTCATGCCTGGCGTCACAGAATTGACGGATTAACCGGACCGTTTATGAGCCGCCGTTCGATCGACGATGGCCCTGGACTGCTGACGGGGCTTTGTTCTCGGCAAAGTTGGTTTCCATCTCAACTTTCCTAGGATGAAATAAAGACCACCGAAGCGCCGCGGTCGCCGCCGAGCGTGATTGGTGGAAAGCTTTCCCCGCGCGCCCGAGCGCGAGCACAAGCCTCCGTTAGCCATTAGGCATCGGATGCCACTCCTACCCCTTCGAGCGGCGCGGAGAAATAGATGCTGTCTTCAAAATTATGCCCGCAGGCCTCGCAAGTCCAGACGTTCCGGACGCAGCCGGTGGACAGATACTCCGACCACTCGGGTGCAATTATATCAGCACCACACTGCGCGCAAGGTCGCACGAATGACCTCGGTAGCATGGGACGCTCCATCACGTCCCCGATCCCCTCGTTAGCGGACAGAAGACGCTATCGCGCACCCATCGCAAAATCAATCTGAAAGAATGTGGTAGCTCGATACCGAAACGGCGGTGTGGCGAGCATGCTTACCTAGATGCGATGTAAGCCTCGGGCAGGCCGAATAAGTGATGGGAAGCCCGGCCATCGTGCCAGGGGCTTTCATGTTTAGGTGTTCCGGCCGTGTAGCCGGATCAGTAGCAGCCTGCGCGAGGGGCAACTTCTTTGTCAGAGCCGTTTTCGGCACGGTAGTGACCAATTCCGACCGCGATACCGGCTACCTGCCGACCAAAATTCCAAAACGGGCAAGATCGGGGTTCTGAAGACCTGGCGTCGAAAATGACGTTAGTACCACCGTACGCAAACGCCTCTGCGATGTCGCGCGCACTTCGGGCCTCTCGGCGCGCATGGCCGATAGTTGATCTGGCTACGCAGACGCCACCAACTCGCGTCCTACCCGGCCCGCATCCAAAGGCGACTTGCGCGATCATGCCGTCCTGCTGATGGCTCGGCGCGGCCGTCATTGCTTGTCCCGATGTCGCGACGGTAACTCAAAACCAGCAACAGCGATATCACCCTAATCATTTTTCTCCTCGGTTTATCAGTGCGTGGGATGAAAGTAACCCGCTGCCGACGGTGGCCAGTCAGGATCCACTTCGGCGGCCCCAAACTCGCGGTCCAAGTGAATGCGAGCGCTCCGAGCTTATAGCTAAAAATCGGCTAAGCGATTAAACTTGTATAGCAGGTGTTTAACACCTTCGGCAGATTGCGCCTTGCTCAAAGTAATCGGACGCGGCTCAATAGCCGTGCCGAAAGCTCGGGGATTTGCGGCCCGAGGTCCTATCCAGAACGATCGAAAGACGTAGCATAAACATTTCGCGGAGAGGGAAGCTATGGAGCGATGCATGCGCTCAGGCTCCAACTAACGATCGGGGCCAGGTGATGCGATCTGGGTCAACGGTTGATGTGGGGCTTTCTCAAGACCGGTAGGCACTTGGCTCTTGGCTCTTCGCCCGAGGCCTTGACGCAAAGCGGATGGCGCTGACTGGTGGCAGGGTGACCGAAGCGACTCCGTCAAATGCGCAAGGCGGTATAAACGCCAAGCCAAGCAGTAGGCTGAATTCTTTGACCGCGCTTCCCGGCTCAGGGCTAAGAGTTTTCGTCGGTCAGGGATTGCTCAGTCCTCCGTCCAATCTCTTCTTCTCACTTCGCATGCCGGCCCGTGCATTATCGAACCCGCTCCAGGTTCCCGTTCGATTGTTCGACACAGTGTTCATGCTGGATTTAGCGCATGCTAAGGGCACGCACAACGGGCCATGATTTTGTCTGACAGCATTTCTCCCGCGTCGAAGGGTTTTCAAGTCCTTCGGGAACTTCACAAGCGCAAGAAGTTGCGCCGGATCTTACTCAGATTGCGGCGCGCCCGCGCTAATGAACCAAACGCGTATGCCGATTTGCTCGCGCCGTCTGTCCCGTCCGCTTAGAAAAATGAGGGAGGCTCGTGTCGCCAGCAAACCTCCTCCATTCTCGTCGCGCCCTGAGCCTGAGTAATTTTATTCGTAATAATGATGGTGATGATGGTGGTGATGGTGGTGATGGTGATGGTGATGACGGAAGAAAGGCCGGAAAGGCGGCGGTACAAAGACGCGGTGGTGGTGATGGTGATGATGATGGTGGTGGTGGTAGTAGTACTGAGCCAGTTGCACAATCGTGCCGCCCCGAGCACGTCGAGCGTCGTCTGCCTTTAGTGCCGCGACAGCATTTGGGATCGGGGCAAGCAGATCCTGGTAGCTCGTCGCTGGAGCAAGTTCTGATTGAACTGGGGCCACGGCATTTGCGGCGGTTACGGTGCTGAGCGTGGCGGCTGCGCCGAGCAACCCTGCGATCCTCTTGTCCATGATTGGTTTTCTTTCCCCCGACACGGCGTTCGCGGCCGTCGGCGGTAGATTAGCCAATTCCCGCGCGGTGTATACGGAATGTTTGCGACTTTTAGCCGCAAAATTACTGCCACTTTATCGTCCTCGTCCCGGCAAATTTCGCGAAACCACTCGGCGCTCTGCAACGCTGTAATGCGAGCTAGCCGTCGGCCAATCACGGTCCGCGTAAAGCCATGTCCTTAGCGGTCATGGGTGAGTGCGATCCGACCATCGCCCCCCTTCGCCGCGCCCTTGCGGTGCCTGAGCGGCAGCGCCAGCGGAACGCGATCATCACCATGCCGAGGCGTTGGACATCCTGAGTTCATCGCCGCAACAAGCGCCGCGATCGCCGGCGCAGGCGGCGCTTGCTGGCGCGGATCGAGCGCGAGTGCCCGGCTCATCGCCGCCCCTTAAGGTAGCCCTTCTCAGTCAACCAATCGTCCAGGGCTTTCTCAACAACCCCGGAGACGGAGCGCCGATAATCTTGCGCGGCCTCTTCGAGCGCCGTCTTCATCTCGCGCGAGACGCGGGCGTCCAGGGCGTCTGGCCTCGGCCGCGGCATACTCGCCGGAGTAAGGTCAGTGGCAGTGTCGATGAGTTCGGGGCACTGCACGCGGACATCTTGCAGCAAAACTGGGCGAAATGTCGCGCGCTTTGAAAATCGCACCTGCGAGCAGCGCATAGCTCAGTACGCCGATCACCAGGTGAACGGGCACGCCGATCAAAGCTGAATCGACGAGGTCGTTGGTCGCGTCCCAGGCGCCATGAAGGGCCGCCGCGCTCAGCCAGCCAAGCGGAATTAAAAGGACTGCCATTCCGGGCCGCAGCACCGACAAGCCAATGAAATAGCCGAACAACCCAGAATAAGCCGAGTGTGCGGTCAGCTCTGGTAGCCCACGCCCGAGCACTTGCACCAATCCATCGAATGCCCCGTTTGCTGGATCTTTCGCGTTCTCGATCACCTGAGGAACGTACTGGACGAGGGTTTCATAGATAAAGAATCCGCTGCCGGACGCGGCGCCAAGAACAATGCCGTCGAGCGGCTCGCGAAGGCCGAAATGCTCTGTGACGCCGGAAAGAACGCCGCTCAACCTGCCTCCGGTGCGGCGGCTCAGGAACGCGAATGCTACGCTCAACGCGGCCAGTCCCATAAGAGGCAGGGCCTTAAACCCCTCTTCACCCAGTCCGGTGCCGAAAATATCTCCGGCGATCACTGCGAGCGCGTTCGAAGATTTTTCCAAACTTTGCGCCGGGATCACAAAGTAGAAGAGGTCGTACCAGTGATCCCAAAACCGGCTTGTCAGGAGCCAGAACATGATGACGCTAACGAGCGCCTGGAGCAATCCAGACCTGGCCCGACCGCACATCTGATTGATGTAGTAATTTATGATAAACGCGATATAGATCGCGAGGATAGAGAACACCTGCCAGGCTTCGTTGATCCCTGCTGGAGCGGGCTTGCCGCCCATCATTAATTGAAGTCCCGGAAACGGAACCGCCATTAGCATAAGGGCGACGATCAGAGAAACGAAGATCGGCAGCAGATGTTCGTGGCTCCAGGTTGAGCGGCCCCCCAGCAGCGGGAAGACGACGTTGAGGGAGAGTTTGAACCTGGTTTCGGTCAGCTTACTAGTTTGGCCGGTCGCCATGAGATCACCCGGAGGTGAACGCTTTCCCGAAGTGGAACGCTTTTCCTATTTCCGGAACGAATTTGCGAAAAATCGGACTTGGTCATTGTAACACAATCCCGTGTGTATCCGTTTCGTTTCCGTATGGATTGACTCGTCGGCTACCGATCGTGCCAGGTCGGTGCACCGCACGCCCGCCGCAGCAATGCCCAATTTGGCGCGCGGCCTACTTTCCCGCAACTGGCTTCGCCCGCGCTTTTCTATTCCGTCTCGCCACTACTCCGGGCCCAAAACATTTCCAGCCCGCGCCAACTTAAGCGCTCGGACGCGCGGACCATTCCGTCAAAGGCCGCCTGCAGATCGTCGAGGCTGTAGTAAGGCGTCTGGTCGAGTGGCCAACCGATCCGCGAAAATATTTTCTCAAGCCATGCTTCGAGGTGAAGATCTAGTTCCGCCGTCATTCGCATGCGCGGGCTGATAGTAATTTCCGCCACGACAAGCGGCCTCCCCGGCTTGAGGATGCGCAATAACTCGCGGGCGGTTTCGCGCCAATTGTCGGTATGCTGCGTTGCCTGCATGACCGCGACGCTGTCAAAAGAATTAGTCCGGAGTTCCTCGGTGTACTGCCACCGCCAAGTTGCGAGTTGTCCGTCACGCCCGCGCTTGCCTGTTAAGTATGAGCTTCGCGCTTCACCGGTGATGTCGACTTCATGAATGTTGCCGGAAGGGCCGATCCGCTTCCGGATATCGTCGACGAAGCCGCAGATGCGAAGGCATTCGCCGAGCAACAGCACGCGCGCTCCGGGAAACAGCTCGAGCTTGTCGTAAGCCAGTTCGCGAACAACTGAGGCTTTCTCGCGCCACATATACGGCAGCGTGCCGAACACCATGGCCTTGCACCAGCGGGTTTGCTCTTCCCGCACGGTGATGACGTCACCGAGAAGTCGTCTTTCCTCTTCGCCGATGAAATCCCACGGTGTCTTCTTGCTGCGATCGGACGAGTTTGCGGTCATGAGAGTCTCCGACGGTTGGCCTAATTATTCTAATAAGGCGGCAAGACCGGCGACCATGCGGCATAGCGGTCCGCGATGGCGCGACGCGCCCGATCCGGCGAAAGCCAAGGTCGAGGCGAGGTACCGCTCAGCGATGTCTGCGCGATTGAGGAGGTCGCGGCCGCTTCCTAGTCCCAACTCGCTCACATACGCGTGGTCAACGATGGCGAGCGTCATCTGCTCATTTTGCTGACATTAGGATCGCATATCCGGTCAGTCCCTTCGCTTGGGCAGAACATCACGGTCTTTCGGGTATCGTCAATCATCGGCAAGGTGCGCGAGGACCCATGTGCCCGAGCAGGCTGACTGCGCTAAGCCCATCTTGCTCGATGCATGACAAGTTTGTGTTGCCCGCTCCGCGAACAGAAACCATCCGCATTGATTTCGCGGATCCAAATTGTGCGATGGCGGGCCGATGTTGCTGCCACGCGCGGCGCAAAATGGGAAAGGGCAGCATTAACGGCCTCGAGCACGTCGCTGCGCTGGAGCTGCCACCCAATGTTGTGCACGCTGCAGAAGGAAAATCGCTGCAAAGCATTGATGAAGTCGGGCGAGATTCAGGCAGGCTTCACCGGCCCCGCCGGCATCGGCCGCTCTGGGCCGCCGATCAGCGGTTGGCATACGGCCAGCGAAGCGGCGGCCGCAGCGACCACCTATCCGGAACTGATCGCCGACGTCGAAACGCGTCGAAACGGATTGGCTCCGCCGCGGCGGCATCTATCCGATATACGGCTTGATCGTGGTGAAGGACGAGCACATCAAACGTCATCCATGGCTGCCGCGGTCGCTGATGGAAGCGTTTGTGGCAGCGAAGAAACCTTATCTGGACGAGCTCGCTCGCGGACTGGGCGACAAGCCGGAGGACCGGCGCTACCACAAGTTTCTGTCACTTATGAACGACCCCCTGCCATACGGTATGACCGCAAACCGCCCGAGAGTTGAGGCGCTTGTCACATAGAGCCTGCAGCAGGGCTTGATCCCGTCGCGGCCAAAACTCGATAAAGTCTTCGTCGAGATCGACCTTAAGTTAAGTTTTCGTCCAGTCCTCAAACGAGTGAAACATGCTTGTCATTGATATCCATCCCCACATCGTGTCGCCGGATACGACTCGCTACCCGCTGGCCCCGCTTGGTGGTACCCAATCCGCCTGGTCAAGCGAACGGCCGACCACGTATGAAACGCTCAAAGCCATGGACGACGCTGGGGTCGCCAAGGCGGCGATCGTGCATTCCTCCACCGCCTATGGTTACGACAACCGCTACGTCGCCGATGCGGTCGCAGCTGTTCCTTCTCGCTTCACCGCCGTCTGCTCGATTGATGTCATGGCGCCGGACGCGGTAAAGACTTTCGATTACTGGCTCGCCCACGGCTGCACCGGCATGCGCCTGTTCACCACCGGGTCGACTTTGCCGGATCAGGCCACCTGGTTCGTTGACCCCAAGACCTACCCGTTCTGGGAACACGCGGCAGCAAAGAACATCCCGGTCTGCATGCAGATGAAGCAGGAAGGCCTGCCGTTGCTGCGCCAGATCATGGACCGCTTCCCAAAGGTCGTCATGATCCTTGACCACTTGGCGCGCACCCCATTCGAAGACGGCCCGCCCTACAGCAAGGCATCGGCATTTTTTGAGCTCGCCAAATACAAGCAGGTCTATTTGAAAATCACGCCGGTCAACCTTACGCCGAAGAGCTGGGGCAAAGGCACGCCGGAGACTTATTTCGGCAGGGTGATTGACGCCTTCGGCGCCTCCCGGATCGCCTGGGGCTCAAACTTTCCGAATTCGCAGGGCACGCTATCAGAACTGCTCGGCGCCGCACGCCAAGCGTTTTCCTTCGCCACGGCATCGGAGCAGGATTGGATTTTCGGAAAGACCGCGCTCACGCTCTATCCCACTTTGGTTTAGGTGAAAAGGACTGACTTCATGGCAACTGCGACAAGGTTGAAGCTGCACACGATGCTGGGCAACTATGCGAACACGAACCCACTCAAAAACGGAGCAATTCATTCGGATCTGGTCGATTTCGACTTTGTGGATGTGAAGGTCGCCAACAGCTTGTTCAAGGAGGTCGTGCGCGATGCCAAATACGATGTCGCCGAACTCGCCATCGTGACGTATTTGCAGGCCAAGGCTTATGGCACTTCCGCCAGCTGCACGACAGCAAACGAGCCGCCGGCCTGCCCGATGGCGGCGAGCTGGATCCGTATCGCTTTGGTGTCGAGGCGTGCCGGCCGATCTTGGAAATTATCCTCGATTTCTGCCAGCAGCAGAAACTCATTCCGCGACGCATGTTGGTCGACGAGCTGTTCGACGACACGACCCGCGCGCTGAGTATTGCGTAGCTGTCCTCGGCAGGACCAGAATTACTGCAAACAGGTTTCGGTGTTTGCGTGACAACGTGAATAACGACGGTACTGACAGCGGGAGCGAACACATCAATGCCTGAACGATTACCGACCGATATTGCCTGGGCGATGTTCGAACGAATGCTCCTCATCCGGCGTTTCGAAGAATTGGTCCTGAAACTTTCATACGCAAAGCAGTTTGTTGGTCACTATCACCTATATACCGGGCAGGAGGCGACTGGCGCCGCCGCGATGTCTGTGCTCGACAAGCGCGACCATTTGGCGACGACGCACCGCAATCATGGTCATGTCATCGCCCGCGGCGCCGATCCCGGCAAAGCCTTGGCGGAAATACTCGGACGCGCCACGGGGCTGAACGGCGGGCGCGGCGGCACGATTCATCTGAGCGAGCCCGACCTCGGATTCATTTCGACGTCCGGCATCGTTGGCGGCTGCATCTCGATCGGGACGGGCGCCGGTTACGCGTGCCGGCACCGCAAGAATGGTGCCGTGTCCGCGGTGTTCTTCGGCGATGGCGCCCTTGAGGAGGGCGTGAGCTTCGAGGCCCTCAACATCGCCTCGCTGTGGAAGCTGCCGGTTCTGTTTCTCTGCGAGAACAACAGCACGGGTTCGTGGGCGCCCGGCGCAGGTTATCCGACCCTGGTTCACGCCAGCAGCGACCTGTGCAGCATCGCGCGTTCTGTGAACATTCAGACTGAGCGCGTCGATGGCGCCGACGCGGCCGCAGCCTACTCGGCTATCGCCGATGCGGTGGCGCGGTGCCGATCCGGCAACGGCCCGGCCTTCGTCGAGGCGGTCACGCGGCGCTGGCCGGGCAGCAATCCGCTGTGGCCCGAGCCGGTCACCGGCGAGACGGACATCGCCATGGCGACGGGAGAGCGCAGGCCTTCTGGCAAGCACGCCGATTGGCTCGAGAACCACGATCCGGTTCTGCGCCTCGGACGCGCGCTGGCTGCGGACCCGGCATCGATCAAGCGGATCCAGTTGCTCGATGAGCAGACGCGCGCGCGGATCGAAGCGGCGGTGAAATTTGCCATCGACAGTCCCTTGCCGGCCGCGGGCACCGCTTACGATCACGTTTTCGCGTGAGGAGACGAGCAATGGGTACGCAGAGCTATGCGGCCGCCCTGGTTGAGGCGCTCTATGACAGTCTCGTCGCCGATGACCGCGTCAGTCTGGTCGGCAGCTACGTGCTTGGGCTCGGCCCGCAGCGGCACCTGATGGATCGCCTGCGCAACGATTTCCGCGATCGCATCGACGACCCTCCGACCTCAGAAGCCTGCGCCGCGGCCATCGGCGTCGGCGCCGCGATGGCCGGAATGAGGCCGTTCGTCACCTTGGCACGGCAAGCTTCAGCTTTTTGGCCTGGTCGCCGGTGATCAACGAAGGGCCGATTGCTCATTACATGTCGGGCGGACGAATCTCCGTGCCGGTCACGTTCCACCTGCTGCATGGCGTGCGCGGCGGCGGCGCCGCGCAGCACAGCCAAAGTCCGCAAAGCATGATGGCCAACAAGCCGCGGCTCGAGATCGCTGTGCCGTCAACGCCCGCCGACGTTTACGGCCTGGTCCGCTCGGCCTTCATGAGCAACAATCCGACAGTGATCGCCAGCCACGCCAGGCTGCTCGGCGTTGAGACCGAGGTGCCGAGTGACAAGAAACCAATCCCGTTTGGCCGAGCCGCGATCACGCGCCGCGGCAAGGATGTGACGGTGGTCGCAAATTCGCTGATGACGCATTCCAGCCTCGCTGCCGCCGAAGATCTGGCCAAGGACAGCATCGATGTAGAAGTCGTCGATCTGCGCACGCTCGCGCCGCTCGATGAGGACACTATCCTTGAGTTGGTAGCTCGGACCGGCCACCTCGTCGTCGTCGATGAATGCCCACTGCGTTGCGGCTTTGCATCGGAAGTATCAGCCACGGTCGTTGAGCGCGGCTTCGACCTGCTCAAGGCGCCCATTCGCCGGGTAACACGCGCGCACGTTCCGGTGCCCTATAGCGCACCCCTCGAGGCTGAAGTGACTCCCGATCCGGCAAAGATCGCCGCGGCGATCCGCCACGTCCTCGGCCATCAATAATTGCAGCCAGCGGCGCCAGGCTTCGCACAATGATCCGCGACGAATTCGAACGTGAAGGTTACGCAATGATAGACACGCAAGAAGTGCACGCAAAAAAGACACGCGCGATGGGGCCAGGATCACTCTTGAGACCAGCATTCGCAGCGCTCGCCCTCCTGATGGGGCTATCCGGTGCGACTGCCGCTTTCGCAAACGCTTACCCTTTGAACAAAATTACGATAATCGTCGCGTTCGCCCCCGGAGGATTTGCGGACGCCATGGCTCGCCTAGTCGCGCAGGGCCTAACCGAGCGCCTGCACCAGACCGTGGTTGTAGAGAATCGCGCGGGAGCCGGCGGCAATATCGCTGCGGCACTGGTGTCGCGCACCACTGGCGGCTACACGCTTCTGGCCACAACGACGGCGCTCGCCATTAATGAAACTCTGTTCGCGAACAAACAGTTCTCGGCCAGCGCTCTCAAGACCGTGGCAATGGTGGCGTCCAGCCCAGAGGCGTTAGCAACGAGCCCGCAAAATCCGGCAAACAACCTGCCGGATTTCATCAAGAGCATGCACGGCAAGGTGATTAACTTCGGCTCGGCAGGCGTTGGCACCGGATCGCACATTGAGGCCGAGTATTTTTTCAAATTTCTCGCCAAGGTCCCGGTGCAGCACATCCCTTTCACGGGTGGCGCGCCGGCCGTCAATGCAGCGATGGCAGGTCAGGTTGATTTTTTAGCCGGGACGTTGGGCGGTGGCGTGGCTGCGCAGATAGCTGGCGGCAAGCTCAAGGGCCTCGGTATCGCCGCGGACAAGCGTGCCGCTGTGGTGCCGAATGTGCCGACCTATGCCGAACAGGGTTTTCCGGCTTTCACAGCGGCCTCATGGGTCGGCATCTTTGCGCCGGCAAACACCGACCGTCGGATACTTGCGACGCTCAATAGCGCGATCAGTGAGACTGTCAAAAGCCCTCAGGTGCGCAAGAAGCTCATCGCACTCGGCTTCGATCCCATGACGGGATCGCCGAGCGAGGCCGATACAATGTTCCACGATGAGATCGTCAAGTGGGGCAATATGGTCAAAGCGTTGAATTTGTCTTTGAAATAGAGAGCGAGACGTTCGCACTCGGCGCTACCGGGAAGCGGCAGCGGACATTGCAATGGTGCATTGGAGATAGCGAAAATCAGCAGCAATCATCGTAATTCGCGATTTATTTTCGGCCAATTGTTTATATCGTGAACGCGAGGCCTGCGAAATGCCAGAAGCTTCGCGACCCGCTTTTAATGGTCTCCCACTGACTTTTGGTATTTTGGCAATCTGTTCCCCCATACGGGTGGAAGCAGCAAGTACAGTGCCTTGAGCTTTTGCTTTAACTTCTTCAACGTGCAGCATGCTGTTTTACATGGTGCCGCCCCAAGCGATAATTCCGCAGTGGTGCGCAAGGGGCCGACCCCGTACAAATGTTGCTGCAAAATGGGGGGTGCGTCGGCGAACAGGCCGCCAAGGTTTGCGTGGTAGCAGCGGCAACTATCGGGAGCGAAAAAAGGGCTGCGATAAAGATGCTACGCATTTTGTCATCTCCTTTGTCCCCTCGATCAACGAGTATTACCCAGCACTATGAACGTAACCTGAACGCATTAGCAGATATGCAGGCTAATTACGGGCTGCTAGCATCTGATCGCTGTGCGCCGCAAAAAACCTCAGTGTGCGTGGCCCATATATTTATTATGCCCCATACTTCCTCCCCCACTGGACGTCGGGTTATTCACTGGATCTGAAGGCTACGTCGTCTGCGGCCTCGCCTGCGGAGCGTAGTTGTAGGCACGCAACCCCCTGACGTTATCTCGCTTCTGATGGTGCATTGTCCGGGCGAACGCAGGTGCGCTCACGGCGGCCGCGAGGGCGAGGGCGATAACTGACTTCAATTCCACTTCTCCATTTGTATGGGGTCGCTTATAAATAGACGTTGCCAGTTATGCGAGAGTGGGATGATGCAAGGCCCAGCGTAAAATTACAATTTGCGGAAATTACAATTTGCTCATTTATATTTTCGTCACATTTATATTTTCGTCACAAATGTAAACGCAGCGTAATTTCCGCGCGATTAGGTATTCGCACCTGTGCGTCGAGGGGCATAGGAACGTTTCAGGAGAAAGTATTTCAGCACGAACCGGCTCTGTCGGGATTGCAATGGGGCACCGCAGCTAAGGCAGCACTCAAGCTCGCGATCAATTGCGACGTTTTCAGCCTCAACGTACACAATCTCTACAGTGCTCTGCAATTTGGGCAATTGAACGTGATCGTGGGGATGCCGCCATCTGAACTCCTGATACACACGCGAATGGTCGACATGGTAGGAACTGAGGTTCGAAGTCTTCGACCGCCCGCTAGTCGCGGGAACACTTTTGGCAACGTGGAATTGAACGCTTTGGGGTGTTCAGTCAGGAGATTTGCCAATGGACAAGCGCGTTGTAGCGATCACCACGTCCGCCGCCTTGATGTTATTGTGCGCCGCCTCGGGGGCGCGTGCTCAGTCCCCAGCAACGCAACAGCCTAGCGAGCAGCAACAGCAGACTGAGCCGGGCGGTGCCGGGCCAGGGCCAAGCGGTTCGATGGGTCGTCGTATGATGGGTCGCGGTATGATGGGCCAAGGAAGAATGATGAGAGGCATGATGCCTCTGCGCATCATCTTTGCCCTCATGGACACTGATGGAGACGGGACAGTCTCGTTGCAGGAATGGCAGACGGCCCACGAACGAATTTTCAAAGCGATGGACGCCAACAAGGACGGTCGCCTTACTCTGGACGAGATACGGGCTTTCATGACCGGCCAAACTGAAACGGGCGCGCAGCAAGGTCCGCAGCAATAAGCATCTAGCCGCGACCCCATGCGGATCGCGGCTCATCCTCATCCACATGGCTCTTGTGTAGCCAAGCGCGGAGCGCGGCCTCTTCCGCGTCGAGTAGGTGTCGTAGAGGACGCGCAGCCGCGGCGCACTTCAAACTGATTGCGTCGCTCGAGATCTGATAAAGGCCGACTGCCCGGCTCATTAGCTTCCCCTCGCTCGAAACGTAGCGGGGAAAGCGTGCAATCTAGCGGAAAAGCCTCCTAGGCGTGCGGAAGGCTTCCGGGCCGCTCCTACGGAGCGGCGCGGCGAGAGGCTAACGGGCGGGCTTTCTAAAGGCTGCAAAAGGCTTAGCGACGATCCTTCGACGGAGGCCAACCCGCAGCCAAGAACTTCCTACAACAGCAAGCCAAGTTCGGATAGCTTCGTCGAATGCTATAGTGCCGAACGACCGCACCAGGCGCTCAACATGCAATATCCGGTGGAACGCTATGTGCGCTCAACGCGCGTCTATCAGGGGCACCGGAACTTTCGTATCCGTTTCACGACAAGACGGTAACCGTAACCACGTGCGGGCGCATCTGTTTTAACTGACGGAAAGCCAAACTCAGCTTGGTGTTCGCCGGTCAAGACGTGGGGATAAAACAGGTGAGCGAGAATATCTGGCTCGTGAGCTTCATGGACTACGACCTGGGATACTTTGACGATGAGACGTGCAAACTCGAGCCGCTCGGCAACCCGTTCGGCCCGCATGTTGTCACCGATCTCTCCGCTATGGCGGCGCTCTGAAAAGGGAAGAGAGCTGATGTTTGCATTCTTTGCACGGCAGCCCGGCGCTTGCGTGGCCGCGCTGAGCGGTCAAATCCCGAAGCCCGCCAAGGGGGCGCGCGCCTATAGCGCGCGGGGGTTGACGGCGAAAGCGCGTGCTAAGCGATAATGCCCCATGCCAAGGGGGCTAGCTCCCGGGCAATCTCGAGGCTCGGTCCTAAATCCTAAAAGTTCACCTATGTGCTCGGAATGGGACCACTCTCCGACCTGAGAGATAGGTGCCAGATCGTACCGGACACATGGGTAACACTTTTTATCCGACCTGAGAGATAGGTGCCAGATCGTACCGGACACATGGGTAACACTTTTTATCCGACCTGAGAGATAGGTGCCAGATCGTACCGGACACATGGGTAACACTTTTTATCCGACCTGAGAGATAGGTGCCAGATCGTACCGGACACATGGGTAACATTTTTCGCCATTTGGCGGAGAGGGAGGGATTCGAACCCCCGATACGGTTGCCCGTATGCCGCATTTCGAGTGCGGTGCATTCAACCACTCTGCCACCTCTCCAAGCCATTGCGAATGCTATACAGTCAGTATGTTGGCTGATCGTGCAAAGGGCCGGGCGCTACCCTTTTGCTACCCAATCGTTTTCGTGCGCCTGTTTATTACGTCCTCCAGATCGCGGTCAACGCGCGCGGCGGCGTCTTCCTGCATTCCCGGCATAACGTGCGAGTAAAGGTCCAGCGTGATCCCGACCTTGGAGTGTCCGAGGCGCTCGCTGGCGATCTTGGGATGGACGCCGGAGGATAACATGTGTGTTGCGTGAGCGTGTCGCAAATCGTGGAAGCGAATGCGCGGTAGCACCTTGTTGTTCGCCAGTAGCTGATGCCATTGGTGAGTGATGGTTCGCGGCTGCAATGGGCTGCCGTCAGCCTGGGCAACGACGAAACCGTCGTCCGTTAGGGGCACGCCGAGCTTGAGAAGCTCTTGGGCTTGCTGAACCCGATGGCTCCGCAGTTCGTTCACCACGCGTGCCGATAGCGCCACGGTGCGGCCCTTGGCGCTCTTGGGCTTCTTGTAGCGAACGCCCGCTCCGGTCTGTTCGGCGCTCTCGGTCACTGCGAGTTGGGCCGCGCCGATATTGACGTTGCGCCAGCGCAGAGCCGCGATCTCGCCGCGGCGTAAGCCGCAAAGAACGGCCAGGATGACAGTGATCGTCATCCGTGTGCCTCGCGTTGCATCGATCAGGTCTGCGGTCTGTGCGAGATCGTAGGTGGTCATGGCGCTGCGCTCGATCTTGGGAGGATCGACCGCATCGACCGGATTGTGAGCCAGCATTTGCCAGCGCACCGCCTGCCGCACGGAAGACTTCAGAATCACGTGCATGTAGCGCACCGTGCTGGGGGCAAGTCCGCCCTTGCCTTTCCTGTGGCCGCTAGACAGCGCTTTGGCGTACGCTTCGGAAATCTGCATCGGCCGCAATTTGGTGAGGGCCACGGCGCCGAGCAGCGGATTGATATTCTTTCGCACGATCTCACCGTACCGTTCATGGGTTCGCGGTGAAACCAGCAGCTTGATGTGCTCCAGCCAGCGGTCGAGGAATCGCCCGACCGTGATCTTGCCTGGTTCGATGTAGAGCCTTCCCGGTCGAAGGGTCGCGCAGGTCGATGATAATGGCCCAATGGCCCGGAGATCGCTCGCGAATGTGTCCTTTCATGCGCTTTTTCTCTGTTTTCTTTTGAGTTGATTCGAAATGTTGCGCGGCTCCGGGGGCGCTGGCTTCCGCGAGTTGTCGTAGGGGAGGCGAGCCGTTACCAAGTCACCCAATTTATCTTTGAGCATCGACAGAGCGTGCTGACGTGTTGATCCCTTCGTAATCGGCAAGGAGGGATCCGCCGATCGGATCTCGTCCATCAGTTCGTCGGCTTTATTCGTGCCCGAGCTGAGTATGATGGACCTCCTCCCACTGTCGCCCCCGGGCCTGAACCAGAGGAGGACGTGCGCAATGGCTGACATTACGTCGTCAAACAGCCATTGCTCCTTGAGCCAATCGTGCTTTGCAACCCGAGCAGAAGTGGACTGAATCGTCGCACCGATGAGCTTGACTACGGCTGCGGTTTGTCCGGAGCCATACCAGTCAACGGCTTTGTCGTCCTCGACAAAGGCTGCCCGCAGACGGTGCTCCAGTTCTTGACTCAGGCTGCGCCCGTTTACCTTCGCCGCGGCCACGAGGCGTGCCCGGGTGTCGGGCTGAAGCCGGGTGGAGAGAACCGCCGTCCGGCCGCCATCACGACCGTACTCACCCTTGGGCTGAGGTCCGCGCTTGCCCACAATGAAGCTCCAGAAACATACTTACAAAACGGCCTCAATTTGAACCGGTTCTCTCGCTTCGTCAAGTGCCGGCGAATAGAACTGCAATACGGATGTAGTGCAGAAAGGTGCGTTCATGTCTCTCCGGCGAGAAGTGATGGCCCGCAAGCCCGCGGCGCGCGGCAGCCACAAGCCCGTAGCCGATCGGTTCGTCTATACGGTCCCCGAAGCCGGACGGCTTCTCGGTCTGGGTCGCAATGCGGCGTACGACGCCGCCAAGCGGGGCGATATTCCGACCATCAGGATTGGCCGGCTTCTCCGCGTTCCGAAGGGTCCATTTCACAGGTTAGTGGGCGTCGACGCGTCGTCGACATCGGCAGGCACAACCGACACCATTCTCGTCGAGGGTGGGGACGAGATTTGAAGGAAACCGATCGAATGAAGCGCCCTTCGAAGCCACGATCAGTCAAACCGGCGATAGAGCAAGGATCGAAAATTCGCTCCGCCTTTCCCTCCCGCCCAGTCGGCAAGCTCCACACCATTCCCGAGACTGCGGAAATGCTCCAGACCTCTGAGCGAACCGTCCAACGCCTCATCGCCTCCGGCAAACTCCGCGCTCGCTACATCGGGCGACTTGTCCGCATCAGCGATGCCGACATCGCGGCGCTCCTCGATTCGAGTCGGAGCATCTGATGTCGTCTGCTGTCGCGTACAGGCCTGTTCTGACGTCGTTTTCCCGTTCGTCGGGACAACGCCGGCGAAATAGAAGTCCCATCTATATACAGTTCCCGAATGTCAGCGTCAGTCCGTTCCGGTCCGCCCGGGGCGTCAGCCGGCAACCAGAGGCGAGTAACCCATGAAAACACACCCCCTTCCAGAGGTCGCGGCGCCGGCTACACTGCTGACCGTCCTTGAGCGCCTAGCCGCTCATGATGACTTTGCCCCAAGCCGCCGCCGCGACTTGCGGTCAGCCGTGCTGAGCTTCGCCAAGCTCTTCGACCAGTCGCCGGCGGCGATCTCCTCGATCTGGCTTACATCCGCCGCACGCTCGATACCATGGTGCCGGCGCGGGCCAAGATCTCGCGCAAGCGCTGGGCCAACCTGCGCAGCGACCTGGCCGCCGCAATCAAGGCGTCCGGCCTGCGGCCGATGCTGAAGACCCGCGGCCTGGGCGTTAACCCGGTTTGGGCCCGGCTTCTCGATGGTGCCGCTCCCGGCGTTCGCCGCGGCCTTTCGCGCTTTGCCCGTTGGGCGAGCATGCGCAACATCCGCCCCGCGGAGATCAACGAGCAGATCATCGGCCGCTTCATTGCCGAACTCGAAGCGGCGAGCGTGATCAGGAATTTGCACACCTTGCGCGGCACCGTCGCCCGAGCGTGGAACGCGCTGGTGAGGCTGCAAGGTCCGGCTGCCGGTCTGCGTCCCGTTGTCGTGCCGAGCGCCCGGCGGGCCCCGAAGCGGATCCCTTGGCAGAAGCTTCCGCTCTCATTCCGAGAGGACGTCGAGCGCTACTGCCACTGGGCATCCGTTCCGGAGCCGCTGGCGGAAGACGCCCGAGCGCGGGCGCTGTCTCGACGAAGTCTGGTGCTGCAACGAGGTCACATCCACTCCGCCGTGGCCGCCGCTGCGGGTGCCAGGATCCGCGCCGACGAAATCTCGTCGCTCGCCGACCTTGTCGAGTCCGATGTCGTTCGCGCAATTCTCCGCCAGCGCTGGCGCGAAGACGGGAACAAGCTCACCGCCTACACTCACGGCATGGCGGTGACATTGATCGCCATCGCCAAGGAGTGGGTGAGGGTGCCGGCGGAGAAACTCGCCACGCTCAAAGCGCTTCGCAGCAAGCTCGGGACGTTGCCGACGGGCCTGACAGAGAAAAATAAGTCCCTGTTACGCCGGTTCAATGACCCGCGGCTCAAGCAGGATTTGATTGAGCTGCCCAACAAGCTCTGGCACGCATCGCGACGCGCTCTTGGGAACGGAAGGAGGCTTTCCTTCATCGATCTGCAAAGTTCGTTGGCTATCGACCTTCTTCTGCACAAGCCTTTGCGCATGGAGAATTTGTCTGCTCTGAACTTCAATGAGCACATCAGTTGGCCGCAGGGTCGCCGCAAGCCGGCGCTCGTCACCATCGGCGGCGAAGATACAAAAAACGACGAAGAAATTGTCTTTGAGATTCCAGTGGTGCTGGCCGAGCGGCTCTGGCTCCACCGCAACGAGGTCGTCCCCGCCGTGACTGGAGTGCGTCCCGATGCGGTGTTCGTCACATTCGCCGGCAAGCCGAGAACGCAGGCAGCCTTGCAGGTCGCGATCGCGAGGACCACGCTGCGGCATCTTGGCATAAGAATGACGCCGCATCAGTTTAGACATGTCGCCGCGAAAGTTCACCTCGACGCCAATCCAAGCGCGCTGGATCTGGTCGGGCAGTTGCTCGATCACAAAAGCTTGCATACGACCAGAAGGTATTACGCGGGAATTGACACGGTGCGCGCTGGGCGGGCTCATGCCGACCTCATCATGCAGATTCGCGAATCCGCATTGCGCCCGGGGCACCGGCGCCGGACGCCGCGGAAACGGGATGACTAGCGCCATGCCCGGGGCCGAGCCGCGGCTGCACCTACCGTACTGGCAATGGCCGGAGGCCGATCGGCTGCTCTGGGAGAGCGCCATGGCCAACGACGATCCTTTCGCCGACGGCGCCGGAGCTCGCCTGTCGAAGGCTTCGCAACACAGCTATTTGTTCGCGTGGCGGCGTTTCCTCGGCTTCTTGGCGATATACGAGCCGAGCGCATTGGAAATCGCACCGAGCGAACGGCTTACCGTCGAGCGCGTTCGACGATTCGTTCGTCATCTTGCTCAGACCAATATTCCACGGTCAGTCGCGAACCAAATCAATATGCTTTATCTAGCCGCTCGGGTGATGATGCCGGAACGCGACTGGACCTGGCTCAAGGCTCTAAAAGCGCGGCTTTTCGCGGCGGCACCCGCGCATGCGCCAACCGGCCCCTTCATTACCAGCGTTCAGCTGCTCGACCTGGGTCAGCAACTCATGGACGAGAGCAAACCAACACTGGGCACTCCGATCAGCATAGAGGACGCCGTCCGCTACCGCGACGGTTTGATGTTCGCGCTGACCGCCTTCAATCCGCTTCGACGCAAAAATCTAGCCGCACTTGAGATCGGTCGCCATCTCGTTCGAGAAGGCGATTGTTGGCACGTACTAATTCCGGGCCAGGAAACGAAGACGGAGACGCCGATCGCGGCCCGGATTCCCGACATCCTGGAGCCTTACCTTGCGATTTACCTTAATACTATTCGTCCACAGCTGGCCCGCGGTACTGATTGCGACGCGTTGTGGCTGAATTCAATGGGCCACGCCCTCGCCTATGCGGCGATCGGAGAGATATTCAGCAGCCACTCAATGCGCCGCCTCGGCATCCGCATCACCCCCCACGACGTGCGCGATGCAGTGGCAACTACCTGGGCTCTGTTCGCGCCGGACCGAATTACCGTCGCGAGCGAGCTCCTGTCGCACACCGACGAACGCTCACTCCGATACTATAACCGAGCTCGTGGCATCTCAGCCAGTCGAGTGCATAGTCGCCTTATCGCTGAAATGCGCAGAAAAGACGATCGTCACAGGCCAGCTGACTCTTAATCAGCGGGTCCAAGGTTCGAGTCCTTGTGCGCCCACCAGATTGAAATCACAGACGAAACTTCCACAAACGCAGGGCTATTTCCTGGGGCCAGATGGCAGTTGAGGTCAGCGCCGGGTAAGCACTTCTTGGAAAATCAAGTCGCCGTCCCGGATACACAAGGAGGCCATCCAGGCCACGGCCCGGAAGAGCCCTCGGTAATCCCCACGTCCCCATGGTAACGGGATCTAATCGCTACGACCATCGACCATCGACCCGCAACAAGAGACACGGTCGCCCTCCGACCATTCCGACCGACGGGACAGGCGTGGCGATCGAGCTGTCGGCGAGCGCCAAGGCGCGTCGCGCCACTAGACGCTCAGTCACAGCGCGACCATTGCCCAAATCGCGATGCTCCGCGCCCATCGACCATCCGACCACCCTACCATCGACCGTCAGTGGGACGGGCGTGAGCAACGGGTGCCGTCAGATATTGTGTTGGAATTGGGTAGGCGTGATCTCCGGTGGAGTGACGTTATCTGATCAGGCAGCCAGGTCAAGCGGCTGCACGACATTTTTTGTTGCTATCGTTTTCCAGCCATCGATCTTGCGCATGGTGATCTGACCGGAAGCAAGCAGTGCCCAGAAAAGCATGGCAGCGGTATCAGATGAAGGCAGCACCGTCTGGGTCTTGATCCGTCGTTTGAATTCCTCATGCAGGCGTTCGATAGCGTTCGTGGTGCGGGCGCTCTTCCATTGGTCCGGCGGAAGCCTCGTGAAGGTGAAAAGGCGATCGCCGGCTTCGTTTAAGCTGTCCGAAACGGCACTGTGCCGCGCACGCCATTTGCGCAAGAACGCGATCCGTCGCTTCGCCACCTCCTCGGGAGTATCCGCGTAGATCATGTCGTCGTAGTCAGCTTTGATCTCGTCGTGAAGCCGCTTGGGTGCGTGGGCAAGCAAGTTTCTAACTTTGTGCACTGTGCAGCGCTGCGTCGGCACATCTGACCAAATTGCCTCTAACGCAGCATCAAGGCCCGAGCCGCCATCGACAATTAAGAACTCGGGCTTGCGCAGGCCGCGCTTGATGAGATCATCGAGAACCGCCCGCCAGGCCTCCTTGGTCTCGCCACCGACGTTCTTTATCGAGAGCAGAACTTTTTGCCCGTCTTCTCGCACGCCAACCACCACCAAAAGCGAGATCGACGTAGCCTTCCGATCGAGCCGCACACGAACAACCGTACCATCCAGAATCAGCCGCACAATCGGTTCGTCCGCGAGCGAGCGGGCATTCCAGGCTTGCCAGTCGCTGTCGACCTTACGCCACACGCGACTGACGGTATCCTTGCTGACCTCGCCGCGGAAAAGCGTCGCCAGCGCCCGACGGACCCGGCGGGTATTGACCCCAGACAGATACGCACCGGCAATCAGCGCCTCGGCCGCTTTGGTGCGCCGCTCGTAAGCCGGCAATACGCGGCTCTTCCACTCCACGGTCTTGCCGTTGCCGTCCGCGGCGTTCAGCCGGGCACGTGGAACGCTAATCTGCACTGGGCCGAATGTGCCCACCAGCGACCGCGACCGATGGCCGTGCCGGTGTCCGCTGACGCCGGCCGGCCCCTCGCCGGAGGGGCCTTCAGCCTTCGCCAATCGGCCGTAGCGTGGCCGCGATAGCGCCTCCGCGAGCTCGATCTCGATCATGTGCTCGATGAAGGAACGAACCCGCTCGCGTACCCCTGATTCGATCGGGTCAAACCAGTCCTCAAAAAGCTGGGCGCTCGCCTCAGGTCTCGAATGCGCGACTGCAGGCTTCGTGCTAGTCCTTTCCATGGCGTGGTCTCCATCGGCGGTTTCAACGCGCCGAATTGTTTGGGTTGAGCAACCCGGAGACTACGCCACTCTCAATTCCCACCAACCCTGCGACGGCACCGAGCAACGCGACCCGACCCACTGCGAATTTTTTCCAAAAACCGAAAGCGATCTGACCAGAGGCTCTCCATGCAGGCAGCATAGGCATCCCTTATGCGGCGGCCTCTTCCTGACCTAGGCTAGGATCCAGACTTAATTAATCCAATAGGCGACGATGGCGGCTAGATGGATGGCAGCCAAGAAGTTTCTGGCAAGTTTGTCGTAGCGAGTTGCGACACGCCTGAAATCCTTGAGCCGGCAAAAACAGCGTTCGATAACATTGCGCCCTTTGTAGACGCGTTTGCTGAAGCTGTGGAGGGTCACCCTGTTGGACTTATTTGGAATGACGGGCTTCGCGCCGCGATTGAGGATTTCGGCGCGAAAACCATCGCCATCGTAGCCTTTGTCGGCAATGAGGGTAGCCATGGGCGGCGCGAGTTCCAAAAGGGCAGGCCCTGCGGCAATATCGGCGTCTTGTCCCGGAGTGAGATGAAATGCGCAAGGTCTGCAATCAGGGTCGCTCAACGCGTGGATTTTCGTGGTCCGTCCACCACGCGAGCGGCCGATCGCCTGTTCCTGCTCCCCCCTTTATGCAATGGCCCGCCCCCTCCCCTGCGCATCCGTTATGATGCTGGTGCTGAAAGCAAAGAGGAGCGAGCCAATGACCATAGTGATCTTAGGTATCGATTTAGGCAAGAACAGCTGCAGCGTCGTCTAAATTCGAACGACTCACTCCGTCCATGCGCAACCCCCTCGACGACACGAGGCCGGCGCAGACCTTGGACGGAACCGGTCTGCCGGGGAGTCTGCATTCCCCCTAAAGCAACCCTATTACGTCGCCCCGGCTGGATGTAGCTAGAAAAGTTCACGCGCGTGAAAAGACCTGACTTTCGGTACCTGACATATCTGGCTGCGCCTGATCCGACCCGTTCTCTGTACAGGCATATGACGTCAGTCGAGTGCCATCGCCTCCACTCGCAAGCTACTTCTTTAGATACTGACGACATTTCGGACAGGATTTAGGTTCTTTAACTTTCGGCTTCCACCGGTAAGCGCAATGAGGATTGGTGCAAGTGATCAGCTCATTCGCCGGCTTAGCCAATTGCATTCGGCTGTGACCTCTTTGCGTAGACTGTCTACTCAAGACCGCTTGGGACCCTTTCATGGTGTGTTTCCCTCGAAGTCATCAACGTAGAAGCAGCATAGCAAAGATGGCGCCCAGCAAGCCACTATTGGTCCTCGTGTCCGCCAATCATATACGAGGTGCCAAAAACCTCGATTAGGCCCGTGACGAGCGCAACAAGAGCCTCGTTTCCTCCATGGCTATGCTGTGAGATGTTGCGCCGAGTTTGCGACCTCTCATCTTAATAATTCAGACGAGACGATATCAGCTTTCCACCCAAAAGCTTTATTGTGACGTAGCCTACAGAAGCGGCAACAAAGATCCCGCCAAGAATGTCGCTCAAAAAATGGTAATTCTCGCCAATTAGCCCGATCGTGACCGCGGCTGCACAAGCAACATAGATCGGGGCGTAGGGTCGCATACGACCACCAAAGAATTGTGATTACCGCACAAATTGCAGCTACATGCCCCGATGGAAACGACGCGAAGCCGGGGCCACCGTGGAAGGGATTGAACCCAAAGACGCCATTCTGAACAAGCGACGGGTTATTGTCGATCCAAGTCTCTGGCCAGGTCGGTGTTCAGTCTTTTCCGACCGTTCGCCGCAATCACATCCGAACATGGTAATGCTCTGCTCGCGCCTCAGTCGTCACTCGTGAGGATCGCATTCCGAAAACACGGAAAACTCCCTCTTCACGCTTGCGCGTACGAGCAGCTCGGCCACACCGGCATCTTGCCGTGCGGCCACCGACGGCGAGCCATCCCGACGTTGTTTTTGTTCTGATCCATATCAATCGCTCTGCAGGATCGTCTCGTGCTGATCAGCGTCATTTCCGACCTTACCGATACTTTGGGCAGGGAATTTACCGAACGCATCATCTCCAAAGCAACGGCAGCGTTACCCGTTTTTGATTTTGTCCGATGAATTAGCAGCGGCATCTCGCTTCGTCTACATACTCGCTTGTTTTTGACAGGCGCCTCAATGCAATTTGACGATTTTCGCGGGAATTCCGACGGCGACGGCGCCAGCCGGCACATCATAACACCACTGCATTGGCCCCTATTGTGGCATGCGATCCTATGTGAACGGGACCCAGAATTTTGGCTCCTGCTCCGATGTCCACATGTCCACCAATTACGGGGAGCCCTTTCTGGTTGCGTGTTCCGATTACCACTTGCTGAAAGATCGAACAGTTAACGCCAATTCGAACACCAGGATGTATTACGATACCATTCGGGTGAGGTATCAAGCATCGACTGACCTGCATCTTGCCGAATAGGCAGCCGCCGACTGTCAGCGGCACCTGCGCCGCCGGCTGATCCCGCCATGGTAGCGCGGCGGCGGAAGTGCGCGCCGGTGGATGAACGTTCCTCCAAACAATTCGTTTCGCGCGCGGTTCAAGTGCAAAACTCAGCGGCACATAGACCGCGATCGTGGCAGGTCATAATTGACCATGAGATGCGCACCGCGCTGGAGGTTCACGCCTTCGCCAGCGGCATCATTGGCGATCAGAACCCGCAGCTCCTGGATTTTTGGTAAAGCACCTGGAACAGCCAAGCATGGCTCTTCATTAATTCGAGGAGGATTCTTTAAGGCGGCCGTCACATAGGGCCGTGTAGAGGAGTTTTATTTGGAGGAAACGACAATGGGTACGTCGAACCCTGCGGGAACGACGCCTTTGGAGCGTGGCGACACGGACGATGATGCGTCGTGGGTGTCATCAGCGGCGGAGCGAGCCCAAGGCGCGGCCAGCGAAGCAGCCGATAAGATCAAAAGCCGAACGCGCGATGCTGCGGAGCAACAAAAAGAGGCCGGCGCCGAGCACATCAGTGGTGTCGCTGACGCGATGAAGGCGGCGGCGGATGATCTGGAAGGGAAAGTTCCCCTCGCCGCTGAGTATGTCGATGACATCGCTGGACAGCTTGGTTCGGTAGCTTCCGCGCTTCGCCAGCGCAATATCGACGACATGGTCGGCAATGTGGCCGATTTCGCCCGCAAGCAGCCGACGGCCTTCTTCGCCGGCGCAGTCGCAGCCGGGTTTGCCCTATCGCGCTTCGCCAAAAGTTCCGCAAAGCGGGAGGGCAGTCGCAATGTCTAACCGATCTGTCGTCGATATCTTCACCGAAATGGTCAATCAGTTCACCACGCTACTGCGCAAGGAAGGCTTACTCGCGCGGGCCGAACTGTCGGAAAAAATCGGCCAAGCTGGGGTCGGCCTCGGGCTGATAATCGGGGGCGCGGTGCTCCTTATCCCAGCGCTGGTGATTCTTCTGCAAGCCGGCGTTGCGGCCCTTGTCAAAGCGATCCCCGAGCCGTGGGCATCGCTGATCGTAGGCGGCGCCGCGTTCGTGCTTGGCATCTTGATCGCATTGATCGGAATGAGCCGGCTCAATGCCAAAAGTCTCGCGCCCAATCGCACCATTCAGCAAGTCCAGCGCGACGTGACGGTCGCCAAGCAGCAAGTGAGAGAAAGCTATGACCAGCAGCGCGGAGCTTGAACGGCAAGCGGAGCAAACGCGATCGGAACTCGCCGGCACGCTCGGCGAACTGCGCGAGCGGATCACGCCAGGGCAACTGGTTGACCAAGCCGTCGATTACGCCAAGGACACCACGGGGGGGTGAGTTCTTCCGCAATGTGCGTCTCCACATGGCGGCCAATCCGCTGCCGGTCGTGTTGATCGGCGCCGGCATCAGTTGGCTTGCGCTTGCGAAGCGCAATTCCGGCCCGGCGAACGGCCCCGCGGCAATGGACTTCAAAGGTGCGGCGGAGGACGCGCAAGCGCGCGCGGGGACAGCGGCCCGCGGCGTTGGTGAGCGCGTGAGTGCATGGTCCTCTCAAGCGGGTGACAAAGCCGCTGAGGCGGGACAGCAAATCTCCGACATTGCCGGATCGCTCGGCGAGAGCGCCAGAGATACGGCCGCCGAGGCAACGTCAAAGCTGGCGGACAAAGGCTCCAGCGGGAGCGAACGCGCGGCTTCGGCTTACGAGTTGATGAAATCGGGCGCGAGCGGCGCTGCAACAACGGCGGGCAATGTGGCCACTGACGCATATGGCCGGGTGGCTAATAGCGCCGGGCGGGCCGGATCGGCGATGGCGCAATCCGCACGTGGCTTCGGTCAAAAGGCTTCTGGCCTCGGGGGTGACGCGCTGGCTTTCTGCAAAGGTGAGCCGCTGGTTCTGGCCGGGCTTGGGCTCGCGCTCGGGGCGGTGCTCGGGATACTCATTCCGTCGGCCGACGCCGAGGATCGGCTGATGGGCGAGACCAGCGACCGCATTAAGGCACAGGCGCGCGGCACAGCGGAAGAGCAAATCGATAAAGTCAAAACCGCTGTCGAAAGCGGTATGGAGCAGGCCCAAACGCAGGCGGAAGGAGTTGGCGAGGCAGCCGCCGCAAGCCTTGTGCCACAAGATACGGCCGCCAAGCCGCCGCTGGAGTGACCAGCCATGGCGATGTCAAAGCGGGAAGCACCGCGAGCGGATCCAAGACGGGCGGCGGCGAGCGCGCCGCGTTGGTCGATGGCAATCACCGCCGGTTTGCTCACGGCCGGGTTTAGACCGCGGCGTCAGGCCCCGCCGCCCGATCAGGGGGAGAAGAATACCCGTGGCGAGAGCGGGCGCGAGCACGGGCGCGGCCGCCACGCATCCACCCCGTCCCAGATCCCGGCACGCGGCTGGAAAGACATCCTCCTGCGCGTTTACAACAATATCGGCGAGGACCGCGTGATGCTGGTCGCGGCAGGCGTGACGTTCTACTCCCTGCTCGCCATTTTCCCCGCCATCGCGGCGCTGGTGGCCCTGTATGGCCTGTTTGCTGATCCGGCCAGCATCGCGAGCCATTTGGATGCTGCCTCGGGAGTGCTGCCGAGCGGCGCCTTGGATGTGATTCGCGACCAGATGAACCGTGTAGCCTCTCAAGGTCATTCAAAGCTGGGGATTGCCTTCATCATCGGCTTCGTCGTCTCACTGTGGAGCGCGAACGCAGGGATGAAGTCAATCTTTGATGCGCTCAATCTCGTCTACGACGAACCTGAAAAACGTAGTTTTATTAAGCTCAACCTCGTTTCCCTCGCCTTCACCATTGCGGCGATCCTGTTCGTCCTGGTTGCGATCGGCTGCATTGTAGCCCTGCCGGCGGTGTTTTCCTCGATCGGCACGGGCGGCGCAATGGCTCTGGTCGCCAGGATTGTGCGCTGGCCCGTTCTCCTGATGCTTATTGGGTTGGCGCTGGCAATCGTCTACCGCTATGGGCCGAGCCGCAGGGAGCCGAAGTGGCGCTGGATCACTTGGGGCAGCGCCTTTGCCGCGGTGGGATGGATTGTCGTCTCGATTCTGTTCTCGTTGTACACGGCGCGTTTCGCCGACTACAACAAGACCTATGGCTCACTCGGGGCGATCATTGCCTTCATGTTTTGGCTGTGGCTCGCAACCACCGTCATCCTCATGGGTGCCGAGATCGATGCCGAAATGGAGCATCAGACGGTTCGCGACACGACGACCGGTGGCCCGAAGCCGCTTGGAGCCCGTGCGGCGAAGATGGCCGACACGGTTGGCGCTGCTCAGGACTAATCGGCGACTCCTGCGCTACTTGCTGCGACTGATGAACGAGGAGACAGACCGGGTCCGGCGTGAATGTCTCGATCATGTGATCGTCTTCGGCGAACGCCATCTCCGAGATCTGCTGCGTTGCTACCAAACTATTACAATGAATGCCGAACTCACCTGTCCCGCAAAGATGCGCCGCACCTGCGCGCGGTGCAGTTCCGTGGCCGCATTGCCGTCATTCCCGTTCTTGGCGGATCAATATTGCCGGGTTTGAATTTCCGACAGGGACAGCGCTTGACGCCAATTTCGATGACAATTGTGCTGAAGCCGATCTTAACAAGATTCGAGATCGGCTGATATGATGCTTCCTCTCCCGAATGGCTTATCAATTAAGAGCGCTCGGCCCGCGTGATCGCGACGTACATGAGCCGCCGCTCGTCGTCGAAATTGTCGTTGTCCGCCAAGCCATCAATGCCGACTCTTTCGTTGAAGCGTATCGTCCAGGGATTGGAAACCGAGGCTGTTTTAATTCGCGACCAAGTGGCTCCGAGAGATTCTGGGCCGACGGTTTCAGGCGCACAACGTCCTTTGCAGAACACGATCAGCATCAATAGCTTTGGCGCGCTTTCTACCGCAATTCGACGCGCTCGAAATATCCAACGCCGCGGTGGCCTGCCAGCGCGAATATGGCGCCCTGTGGGTCCACGCATTGGGCGATCCAGCCGCCACCGGGCACTTCTGTCGGGCCTCTGAGGACTTGACCGCTCCCGGCCTTCACACGCTTCACGGCCGCGTCAATGTCGCCGACACTGAAGTAGTAAAGCCAGCAGGAAGTGGGCACCGTCGCAGGCTTAGTCATCATGCCACCGATCGTCTGCCCGCCAACGGAGAATTGCTGATAGACATCCACGGAGTTGATGTTGGCTTCCGCTTTTTGCCAGCCAAAGAGGTCGCTATAAAAAGCCCACGCCTTCTCCCAATCGGCGGCGAGAAGCTCATTCCAGCAAATTCCGCCTTGTGCGAGCAGATTAATGGGTTGCTTTTGACCAGGGTTGTGCCACTTGAACAACGCAAAGGTTGCCATCTGCGGGTCAGAGACGACTGAAAACCGGCTCACGTAGAGGACGTCCTGCGGCGGCAAGTGCACGGTGCCGCCAAGGTACTCGATGCGATCCGCAGTGGCGTCCACATCGTCGACGTAGACATATCCGATCCACATCGGCCTCTCGCCCATTTTCCTGGCGTTTTTCGGCAGCTCCATCATCCCGCTTACCGAGGTCTCCCCCACGGTGAACACGGTATAGGGCAGACTGGCCATCGACGCATCACGCGTGCCCCAGCCCACGACCGCGGCATAGAAGGTCTTGGCGGCCTGCATGTCTGTCGTGGTTAGCTCGTACCAGATGAAACGGCAATGAGAATCGGCCATGTCTGTTTCTCCGGTTCGAGCCAGCAAGGCTGTCGCCATGCTCGCATTCGAAGCAAGGATGGACACGGTGCTGCCTTGACTTCACCACTTGGACTTGGTCCACGAACGGCTTGGGATGGCGAATTGCCAGTAATTGTAAGCCATTTGGGTTCGATATACGCTGAATAATTCGACCGACGTCTCGCTGGGATGCTACGACATCGCGGAACTAATCGCGCAGAAACGCGTTAGCGCTAATCGGATTCCTTGGCGGTGACTATTTCGGAGGCGCCCGTGCGGCTGCAATACGGATGTCTGGACGGCGTGCGAAGTGACGATCTTGCAAGGGGTCCGTTCACGGCGTCTGACAGATAGTGCTGTGAGGGAGGTTTCGACTATGCCACAGACAAAGCGAAAGTACCTGAAGAAGGCCGTACCGGTTGCGGGAGTTGTCGGCGTGTCCATGGCTATGACCGGCGGTGCATCCGCAACAGGAGCCGTTGGACCTACACCGGATGTGCAGTTGCGGGATACCCCACCGCCGGTCACTCTCAATGAAGAGGAAATGTTTGACGTTAGCTTGGGGACGTTCTTTGTGTTCGACAAAGAAGTTGATATGTCCGGCCAGCAGTATGCCCAACGAGGCGGCAGAGGCTGCGGAGGCTGCAGAGGTGTGAGCAGAGGCTGCGGAGGGGTGGGTAGAGGCTGCGGAGGCTGCAGAGGGGTGGGTAGAGGCTGCGGAGGCTGCAGAGGCTGCAGCGTAGGCGGTTGCAGAGCTTGCAGAGCTTGCGCAGGCTGCGGAGGCTGCAGCTGTGGCTGCTGTGTTTCGTGGGGAGCTTGCCGCTTCGTTTGCTAAGGTCGAGTGCTGTCCGATTGCCTTGACAGACGCAGCTCGTCATCGACGAGGCGAGTTGCGCCGTGTTTGCTGCATTGTCCGCGTGGATGCGCGTTGGCGGGCGCTCAAAGGTTACGAGTGGGTCTATGTCAAACATGGGCTAGCACTAGTCCTAAAAACGATAGATTCGGAAGACGAGTGATCCAGAAATGCTGACGTACGTCGACGGAGTGTTGGCGAGCAAGCAAGCAATGCACCTTGGGTGAAGGTGCGCGTACTGACCTCATGACAGGCGATCACAAGAACACCTTTACGCTGCGCAACAGCAAAGACGTTCCGCAGTTCGCGCCGAATTTCACCGTCTATGTGCTGCCACCCGATGTGGTGTGCCTCTATTCCGAGGAGCGGAAGTTTTTTCTTCACGGCGCGCTCTATTGCGAGCTTGCGTCCACAATAGGAAAAGGCGGGAAGAGCTTTCGGGAACTCGTTCGCGAGCTGAAAAAGGATTTTCCATCCGACAAAGTCGACGAAGCCCTCAGGCGGCTAGTCGACCGCCGCTATATCCTCCCGACATCGCGTTCTTCGGCTGGCGTCGTGGCCGCCTATTGGGCAAGCCTCGGTCTGCCGCCGGAGGTTGCCGCGAGAAACCTCCAGAAATGTCGCGTCCGCGTTCAATCGATCAACGTGCAGGGTGCGACGGAACTCGGCGCCGCCTTGAGTGAGCTAGGGGTTCGCGTCGTAAAGCGCTCGTGCGACCTGACGATCACGCTGGTGAGTGACTATGTCGAACGACGACTGGCCGAATTGAACCAGCAGCATCTGTCGGACCGTACCCCTTGGCTGCTTGTCCAACCCTCAGGCATTTTTCCGCTGGTGGGGCCGGTATTCAGCCCAGGCAAGAGCGCCTGTTGGATGTGTCTTTTCGATCGCATGATACGGAACAGGGAAATCAAGGGATTTCTCGACCGCAGATCGGCGCGCCATGTCGCCCTTTCGCCTCTCGCCCGGAACACGTTGGGACAGAGTGCCATCCAGCTTGCAGCCATCGAGATCGCGAAAGCCATCGCCACCGACTTCCGCACGGATTTGGGCAATCACATTATGAGCCTCGACCTGTCGGGCCCGACCATCGTGAAGCATTACGTGGCCCAACGCCCTCAATGTCCGTCCTGCGGCAGCAAGAAGCTGCGCGATCCGGGTCGCGCGCCGGTACCGATCAAACTGGGCCCCGGGGTCAAGCTGGTTATGACGAGCGGCGGCTACCGGACCATTTCGTCTCGGGCCACGGTCGCCCGTTTTCGGAAGCACGTAAGTCCCCTAACCGGCGTGGTCTCGCGTCTCGAACGTATCGAAGCCGATTTACCGTTGAACACCAATTACCATGCAACACACAATTTTTCGGGGCCGGCCGCAACGATCGACGAGCTCAGAGCGGGACTGAGCGGCGGCAGCTTCGGCAAGGGCAGCACTGCGGAGCAGGGTGAAGCCAGCGCGCTCATGGAGGCGATCGAGCGCTATTCCGGAATTTTTCAGGGCGACGAAATCAGAGTAACACGACGGTTAGCGGATTTCTCCTCGGGCGATGCCATTTTGCCGAATGACGTCCTGTTGTTCAGCGACGCGCAGTACCAGCGAAATCAGTTGCCGACGCCCGATTCGTACGAATCGCAGCCGCCGGCGGCATTCGATCGATCGGCCGAGATCGAATGGTCGCCAGTCTGGTCGCTGCGGGACGAACGCTTCAAATATCTTCCCACCGGTCTCTTGTATTTTTTCTACAGGGGCCCTGGCCAGATCAACGCAGATTCCAACGGCTGCGCAGCCGGCAACACGCTCGAGGAAGCCGTCGTCCAGGGCTTCCTCGAGCTGGTGGAACGGGATGCATACGCCATCTGGTGGTACAATCGCTTGCAGAGGCCAGAAGTGGACCTCGGTGAGTTCGACGATTCCTACGTGCGTGATTTGCAAACCCAGCTTGCCGAAACCGGACGCCGGCTTTGGGTGCTCGACGTCACCAGCGATCTCGAGGTTCCGAGCTATGTGGCGATAACGCACTGGATGCAAAATGGGCAGGAAAATATCGAGTTTGGGTCTGGAGCGCATTTTGATCCCCGAATTGCCGCGCTGCGTGCGTTGACGGAGTTGAACCAGTTCCTGTCCATCGGCCTGATGGGCGGCGGCACCGGAGAAAAATCGAGCCTTGACGGAACCACGCCACTGCGCCTCCAGAACCATGAGTTTCTGACGCCAAGCAACATGTCGGTCACCCAACCTGGTCTCGGGTCGGAGCTCCGCTGTCTCAACACACGCGAGCAGGTGACCGCCTGCGTGGCGCTCGCCAAGAAGGCTGGCCTCGATTTTCTCGTCCTCAATCAGACGCGCCCCGATATCGAAGTGCCGGTCGTCCGAGTGATCGTTCCGGGAATGCGGCATTTCTATCGTCGCTTCGCGCCTGGCCGGCTTTACGATGTTCCGATCAAGCTCGGATTGCGTGACCGGCCGTTGGCGGAAAACGAGCTCAATCCGATTCTTCCCCATACTTGAGAGTCCATCCCGGCTTGCGCGCTCGGAGAATCAAGAGAAAGCGACTGGCCGGACCGGCAACTGTTTGCGCCCGGCTCAGCGCTCTTGTCAGCCTTGAAGCGCACGCGAACGGTGGAAATCGGCGCCTGTTTCGATGGCAATTCGGGTCGACTTGGAAACTTTCGGCGCGGGCGCAGCCGCTGGTGCGCAGGAGCTGCAAATGGGTCTGCCGCTCGCCTCGTTTGCATCCGGTCGCCGCAACGACAAGGAAATTGATCTATTGGTCCGGCGATTGGCCCGGCACGGTCTGTTGGAGTACTGTCTCAGCTCGGGGAATGACGTAGATCAGGTCATCATCGAGCCGCAGGTTGCCGATTTGGCCGCTAACGCCACAACTCGGCGATGCCGATGTTCTCGTCCTGTCGCGGTTCGCGTACTTGCGACGGCGCGGCAACGAGACGGTACTGGGATCACCGCGCACTGGAGCACTGTTCAAAATTTGCGCTCCGAAGATTGCAACCGCCATCGCCATACTGTCCACGCCGCAACAAATCAAACAGCTCCGTCGGCAGGGCGGTTTTCCCGGGGTCGAGTTTCTCGCGCTGCTTGTGGATTGCCAGATCGTCTTCAAGATCGACGCGGTTGGTAACAAGAGCCTTTGATCCGCCGAGGACGACGACAACGTCGTTTTTTGGGACTTTCACGATCTTCTTTTCCACGCGCGTAGCGGCGAGGTAGAGCGCCGGGCCAGCTTCGGTGGTTAAGCGGGCGCGCTGCACCTCGATATTAGCTTGCTGCACCTTCAAGTCAGCCAGCCGCTCGGCCACTAGCGCGGCGCGGGAGGTGCTCTGTCGCCCGTCGTGTAGCCACGGCGGGGGTAGCGGCACTCACCATGGCGTCGAGCTGCGCAATACGGCCATCCAGATCCCGCACGTCGGCCTCGGCCAGCGCGATCCGCTGCGCGAGTGGTGCAGCGTCACGGTCGATTGCCTCCTGCGCGGCGGCCTGATGCTGCAAGTGCGCCCCGGTGAGGAAGCCATACCTGCCGATCGCCATCAGCGTCCATTAAGGCCACCACCATGCCGTGAGTGGTGGCCAGTGCGTTTTCTGCGGCAGCCGCTATCCTCATGCGCGCCAGAGAAGGGCAGCGGACATGGCGTATGATGTTGAATTCCGGCCCGCGTCAAAGGGTGCGTGCCTTCATGTACCCAAAGGACCAGAGCGGAGTCCGGGCATTCTCCTCTTACACGGCAGCGAAGGAGGCTTTGCCGGTTGGTCGTCCTGGCTGGCCTCGGCTCTCGCGACGAAGGGGTTCGTCACGTTCCCGTATCCATACAGTAAAGGGGGCAATAGTTGGCATGCCGGCGATATCCATGAGGTCGATCTTGACGAAACCATTGCGGCAATGCGGTGGCTGCGTGAGCACCCCACCGTTTCTGGCAAGGTAGGACTTTACGGCGCTTCGCGCGGCGCCGAACACGCCATCCTCTTGACCAGTTTGATGGCGCGCGACGCATTGGCCGACCTTCCCGACGCGGTGGCGGCGCACTCCCCATCCGACACAATTGCCGGCGCATTTATCGCGGGCAACTGGCATCCGAAGGAACGGGAAACTTGGGACCCGTCAAAACGCGCATGGCGTTGGCGTGGCAGCTCCGAAGGGCTGACGCCCACCACGCCGATTGAACTCGAAGGATACGCTGGACCCGTTTTCCTCAGTCATGGAGAAGATGATAAGATGTGGAGCGTCGATTGCACGCGACGATTGGAAATCAGATTGCGGTCATCCGGTCGCGTCCCCGAAGTTCACTATTATCCGGGCGAGGGGCATGGTTTTAAGTGCGAAAGTCGAAACGCCGCGCAGGCGCGATTAATTGCTTTCTTCTCCAAGCATCTGATCGGTTGACTGTAAACCGACCGTGCGGCGGGTACGCATTAACATGCTGGCCTAGATACGCGGCATGGCGTGGAGTTGAGAGCCTAGCTTGCCGCACTTAGCCGCGCGTAGCCGCCAGCAGCAACAAGACGGCGGCCGGATCGAGCAGCAGCACCAGCAGCGCCGTGATCAACCTGATCATGGCCTCGGTGTCGTCCGAGCCTGCCAAACCGCGCTGGCCAGCGCAGTCACGTTGAGTGGTGTTTGAAGGGGGACGACCGCAGTCGTAGAGTCAGGTTCAGCCATTGAACTCACAAGCAGCTCTTGGCTCGGTGCAGCGTTCCAGCGCGGCGGATAGTGGTGTACGCGGCTGTCCCGCTGGTCCATCCCTCGACGATAGCGTACCGGAATCGGCCCTGCTCTGGATCACCCTCCCGCACATGATCGCAATGGCAGGGATTGGAAGTCGGCCGACAACCACGCACTAAGTCAGAACCTTTGCGCGACCGGGTGGAGCTAAGCTTTCCGCGCTGCTTTCCGGTCGAGATGCTGACCGTTTCCACGGAAACGGCTTTCGAAACGCCAAGTCAACCCGGCGTGTGAGGCCAGCTCATTTATGTCGGAACGCCAACTGAGTTCCGGGATTAAGTACCAAGGAGACGCGGTCAAGAAGACGAATTGGTAGCCGAAAATGGCGGCAGTGCGAAAAGGCCGCCCCGGCGCGTACTGCCCGCCCTATCTGAGGGACAGACTGTCTGACGTGGCCCGCGCCGGGCTAGCGGAAGCATTGAGGACGTCGTTGTCGCCTCTGGAAGAAATTTCGGACGACATGCTTGAGCTTGTGAAACGGCTCGATGTTCTCACGCCTCCGCAGCTCACGACCGAGAGGGCAGGCGCTTTTGATGCAAGGCAAAGGGAGAACGCAACGAACGATTATTCCGAAGATGTGGGAAGGAAGACTACGCAGAAAGCACGCGAAACGGCAGAAACAGGCAGGCAGGCAGGCGGCCAAGGAAACGATGCGCGGCGTAGAGCAGGTTTATTCGGCCGCATTTGACAACGTCCGAAGTCTCAATGTCAGGCTAATCGACGCAGCGGAGGCAAATGCCGACGCCGTGTGTGCTCTTGCGCGCGACATTGCGACCACCAAGCGACCATCCGATTTACTAGCAGTGTGGATGAATCATGCCCAGAGGCAATTCGACATGGCAATAAAGCAGGTTAACGACCTGACTGCGCTAGGACCAAAAGCCACCGTTGACTCGTAACTTCAAGCAGGCGTTCACGCAGGGCACTGCTTAGCGAGCCGAGTTGAAATGCCTGACGGATGGCCGAAGGGAGAGCAGCCGAGAGACGAAGCCCTGCGGATTGGCGTGCGGCGTTATTTGCGCGGCCTTTCCCGTCGGCAAGCAAGAACAACAAGGGGAGTGCGTCCCATGGAGCGACAACGACTCGAGCATGAGGCGGCGAAGAAGCTGGAAGCAACTCGGGAATGTTCCCGGCTGGTGATGAAGTTGCGCTGGATCGGCATGGAAGACGAGGCCAAGTGCCTGCAGGCGATGGCGAATACTTTGCGCGCTGAAGAGAGAGGCAGCGTGCTTGCCGGGCCGTTCAGCACGGACTGAGACGGGAGTAAGCGTGGCCATTTCCGACGCCGATTACGCGGGCCGCGTGACCGACGGGTCGATGCGCAGACTTCTGCAGAAGGATCATCGCCGCGTAGCCGCCAGTGTCAGCAACACCGCAAGCGGATCCAGCACGAGGACGAGGAGTGCCGTAATCAAAGGCACTACGGCTTCCTTCGAGCCGAACAGCTTGGTGAGGTAGAGCGCCGGGCCGGCCGCGGCGGTTATGCGGGCGCGCCGCGCCTCGACGTTGGCTTGTTGCAAGCCGCTCGGCGCGGGGGTCCCCGTGCAGTTTGAGGGTGCCGGCCACTCTTGCCCCTCTGCCGGCCAGGGCGCTGCCGGCGGCAGCAGCAGCACCTACGGGACGGTCGCCAACCAAGCGTTACTCGTCCAAGGGCGCGGGAGTCCGGCATGGCAGGCTGCGGCGCGAAGAGGCCGACGGAGACCCTATCGGTAGCGGAGCCCTGCCGATATTCTGGCGGCCTTGATGACGCGCCCCCATTTCGCGATGTCGTCGGCGACGAGTTCGCCAAATACGGAAGGCGGCCCAGGAATTACACTGCCGCCGAGATTGCTGAGGCGCCTTTTTATTTGCAGCATCCTCCAGGGTTGCATTCGTCGCTACATTGAGTTTTTGAACAATTTTCGCAAGGCGTTTTCGCCGGCGCACCGAGACCGTACCAGGCGCTCGCCTCGAAGCCGGTAACATAGTCCCCAACCGTGGGGATCCCGGCAGCCGCATATTGAGGCTGTCCTCGACCGCCATGACCGAGCTTTGCCATCTGTCGAGATCCGACAAGGCATCACAGTATCCGGGATTGAGCAGAACGGGGAGGCCGTAACGGTCCGAGGTGTCGATCCGAATGGTGTGCCGGTGTCGGTCAGAGCGCGCTATGCCATCGGTACTGACGGCGGTAACGGCTTCACGCGCCGCACCTTCGGCCACCGAATTCACGATTACGGCTTCCAAGAGAACTGGCTCGTGTGCGACTTCCGGGTGCGCGGCACCGTTCAGCCTCCACGGTTCCGGCAGGTTTCCGATCCAGCTCAGCCGACGTCGATCGTGACTATCGGGCCCGGCTATCATCGCTTCTCTTTCATGCTCGACCCAGAAGAGACAGCCGAAGACGCGACCAGATACGAGGGCGTCTGGTCGCGCGTGAGCCGCTACCTGCGGAAAGACGACGCTGAGATCATCCGGGTAGCCAATTACGTCTTCCGCTCGCGCATCGTCAAACAGTGGCGACACGGGCGCGTATTCCTGGCGGGTGATGCCGCACACGAGATGCCGCCCTTCCTCGGCCAAGGCATGTGCTCGGGTATCCGCGACAGCCACAATCTGGCCTGGAAGGTCGATCTCGTACTCGCCGCTCTGGCGGACGATGCGCTGCTCGATACCTACCAACCCGAGCGGGAGCCGCACGTTCGCTTCATCACCGAGAAAGCAATCGAGTACGGCCAAGTTCAGACGGTGCGCGATCCAGTCAAGGCGCGAGCGAGATGAGCGCCTTCTCGCTCAAAGGCGTGCACAGCAGACCCCCGAGAAGCTGCGTTTCCCTGGCCTGAAGGGCGGTTTGGCCGCGAGGAGCGGCGAGTTCTTCCCGCAGAGACGCGTGCGCTCGAACGGCCGAGAAGCTCTTTTTGACGACATTGTTGGGCCCGGTTAGTGCATCGTGCAGCTGATCGAGCGAGCAGGCGTAGCGCTGCGCCGTCTTCGCGCCGACCTGATTCTTGACCCATGGCACCCAGGATTCCATCACCTCGACGACGCTGCGTTTGGCGTCACCGTGATGGACGTGGGCTACGATGTGGTCCTTGCCGGCCTTGCGCCGCTCTGCCGCAAGCTTCGGGTCAGCTGTGTGTAGCGACCAAGTGACGAGCCGGCCTTTGATGCGAGTCCGCCGTGGAGGGTATCGCCACGCCAGAAGCATCCGGGCGGTGCCTTTCTCTGTTTGCTGCGCATTGTTTTCTCGTCTCATCCGCGACCCACTCGCGGAGCATTTTTAAATCGAAAGTCCAGCGACCAAACAGCTTGGAGGCGCCGGGAATCTCGCCACGCGCGACCTTGTCCTGAAGGGCACGCTTGGTGAGCCCGGTAATCGCTATCGCGTTGTTGATGGCGGCACGCTCGGCCTCGATTACGGCACGACGTGATTGCATACGGCATGGTGACTGCTCGCCCGACCATATGCCTACGCCACCGAAAGGTTGCTGCGCAAGCCTGAGTGCACGAACGGCACGAGAGAGGCGGCGCTCGATGGGCCACACGCGCAAGTCGGCGATCAGCGCCTTATAATACCGATTGAACAGCGAGCTGTAGCGCGCGCGCTCAGCGGCGCTCAAGCCGGCACCGGGCGGAATCGAGATAAGCGACATACGCCACCACTAAAGGCGCGCGCGAAGGGGGGGCGGTCCCCATTTAAAGCCTCGGCCAGGAATTTTGGGGGACCGCCCATTACCACGCGCGCGGCGCCCGTCAATTCAAATGTCTGCTGAGCCCTGGCCAAGGCTCAATACCTCGTGGAATCGATGATGCCTCCCAGCCCGGCGGTCAAGACCCTCTCGCCGTCCATGCACGTAAAATATTTTTTGCTCTCATCTTATCTCATGCGTTATCTCGCGGGCCGGCTTACGTTCAGTGCTTGAACGTCACTGGCGCTTGCCGGCGGCGTCTGTGCCTTCTGCCAGCGGCGCCGGTTTTCTGCCGCGCGGCGTGCGGCGGCGGCCAGTTTCGCCGCCTGGCGTGCTCGCTCCTCGGCTGCGCGCTGCCGCGCCATGATGACCTCGGCCTCGCGCTGGGCGGAGCCGGGATCGACTGCCGACGCCGACTGTTGCTGTTGCTGTTGCTGTTGCTGTCGCTGCTCCGCCCCATCTCGCCGCCTCGGCCGCCAAGACGCGCTCTTCTGGTGACAGCTCCGCCTCGGGCTGGCGCGATCCAAGCTTGGCCTCAAGCTCGGCTAGCTCGCGATCGGTAGCCCCCTGGTTGATGGGCGCGTCGGGGCCGGGATCGAGAATGCTGCGGCGGATGCGAGGCCGCAAGCGGCCTCGCGCACGGCTTGGCGGGAGTGATACTGGTGGCGCTTTCGTGGGGCTTCCTGTGCTCGCCATTTACCGCCTAAATTCGGTCACCCGGCGCGACCTTGATCCAGGTCAACGGCGCGAAGCAACTCACGCGCAGCGGTTGCCTGACAAATCTCAGCGCCGACCGTACCTGGATAATGTCCTTCGATAAGATTTCGTTTGTTGTTCAAATAGAAGGTGCGCCGGGCGTCTTGGCTGCTGGCCTATATCCTAATAATCCCATACCACTTCAGAGCGGGATACTTTTTTATCTGCCCCAATCTGGCTAGCCGAAGCCATGCGAGGGTGACAGGCAGCGAAAGTGCCATCGCCAGGCCATACCCCCTTCATCAGACCCTCTTTTTGGTCTTTTGCGAAGCTGACGAGCGCGCACGCGTGCGTGCGCGGAGAGAACATGGCCGCTTATACGGGAGGGCCTGACAATGAAAATGCAATTCTTAGGGATGGTCGCAGCTCTGGCATTGTTTGGTAACTGTGCCTCTGAAAATGCGCAAGCCGATACGGTCGATGTGAGCTTCACCGTTTCTGGCTCAGCTAGAAATTGGCTGTTGGATTTTTCCGTTTCTAATTATGTCGGCGGGGACAATGCCATTTATTTTTTTTGATGTTGCACTTCCTTCGACCGATATAATTAACTCGCCCAATGCAAATTGGGCATTTGCTTCTAACAATGTCTCGACCATCGGTCCCTCTGGAACTAGTTATAATAATCCGTGGTGTGTATTTGCTTGTCTCATTGGTTTTGTGGGAGGGCCCGACACTAATGATCAACTGAACGCCGGCATCCAAGCAGGTCAAACTCTGAGTGGTTTTGAAGCCATTGATATGGCTTTGGGAAAGCCAAAGAGCGTGCCGTTTCTCGTATATGCCGCTTCGGTGACCGTCCCTGGCAACCCAGTTGTTGAAGATACTGCGTTTCGTGCCGACGGCGCTGCGAAGGCGGACCCCCCTGTGACACCTCTCCCCGCCGCCCTTCCGCTCTTCGCTACGGCGCTCGGCGGATTAGGTCTGCTCGGCTGGCGCAGGAAGCGCAAAGTTTGAGCCGCTGGAGCGTAGCAGCCCTGGGCGTTTTAACGGCGGCTTTGGACGCCGCGCATCACGCCGGCGCTTTGATCGACCGCGTAATTGCCACCGCTAGCCCCGTTTTCTCACACTATCGCCGCAACGGATCGCGGATTTGCGAAGCCGTTTATTGGTATTTTGCGGACGAGTTTTGGGGTGGCGCCGGGAGGCGCGGGATCGTTGGAATCAATGCCTATGCTGCGGGTGCAGCGAAATGAGGGGTCCAGTGAGCCTTCGGGTGATGCCGCGTGGGCGGACGCGATGCGGCGCCGCGTGTCAGGCGGGCGAAGGGCGAGCGTTTGCCGCGGCCACAAGGCGAGAGGCGGCAAGTCCCCAGGTGGTTGCTACCGGGCAGGCCGACGGCATGGCAATTTTGATGCGGCGAACGCTGATGCGCACCAACGCCCCGATCTTTAGCGCGCTTTTCTCACACTATCTTTGCACCGGCGCGCGGATTTGCGAAGCGATTTGGCGGTATTTTGCGAACGAGTTTCCGGGTGGCGCCGGGAGACGCGGGGTCTTTGGAATCGTTGCCGGTGCTGCGTGTGCAGCGAAGAAGAAGAACTCCAGTGGGCCTTAGGATGATGCCGCGTGGGTGACGCGATGCGGCGACGCGTGTCAGGCGGGCGAAGCGCGGGCGTTTGCCGCAGCCACAAGCCGAGAGGCGGCAAGAGCCCAGGTGGTTGCTACCGGGCAGGCCGACGCCATGGCAATTTTGATGCGGCGAACGCTGATGCGCACCAGCGCACCAATCTTTAGGAATTTGAGACGAATGGTGCCGCAGGTTGCGTTGGTAAAGTTGGTTTTATCCAAGCCGATGCGCCGCAAGGCGCACAGCAGCACGTAGGCCATCGAATAGAACCATAGACGCAGCTGGTTGGCCCGCATGGTGGCCGTCGAGGTGCGATCGGCATAGAGATCGAGCTGGCACTCCTTAATCCTGTTCTCCATGTCGCCGCGGGCGCAGTACACCTTTTCATACAGGTAGCGGGCTTTGCACTCGGCACGCGTGAGCGAGCTCACGATGAAGCGTGGGTTGGCCTCGCCTTGCGTCCACTCCGCCTTGGCGACGACCCGCCGCTTGCGGCTCCAGCTCCTGCGTGTTCTCCACTGGAATTGCTTGAAGCGTCGTGCCGGCTTACCGGTCCGCCGGCTCGTCTTCTCGGCCGCTGCAAGCTCATCCTCGATCGCGGCAATCAGCCGATCGTTCTTGGCCAACCCAAGGACAAAATGCACACCGTTGGCTTCGCACCAGGCCATCAAGTCGTCGCGCGCGAAGCCGCTGTCCGCGCGCACCACAATGCGCACATTCGGCCAATGGCGGCGAATTTGGTCGACAATGCGGGCTACCTCCTCCACGACACCGGCAGCCGCATCCACGCTCGCGCGCCGCAACTTGGCTGCCAACAGATGCCGCCCGCACAAGACGTAGAGCGGCAGATAACAGTAACAGTCATAATAGCGGTGGAAGAACCGCCCCTCTTGGTTGCCGTGCACCGGATCATCGGTCGCATCAAGATCGAGGACAATTTCGTTCGGCGCGCGCTCGTGCGCCTCCACGAAGAGATCAACCAGCAACCGCCTGATGGCGATCGAATTGTGACTAATCTTGTGATAGCGCGTCGGCTCAAGTTTGCTCAACTCCAGCCGGTTCAACGTCGACTTGCCGGCGACCGGCGCGCAGTCCTCGCGGCGCGCCTCGAGCTTGCCCGCCAGCACCGCCATGATCGGGTCGTGCCGCAATTCGTCGTGATCGTTGAGGTCTTCATAGCCAAGCGCAATGGCGAATACGCGTTGGCCGACCAGGGTCACCACCTCATGTTCGATCAGATCGGCCCGCCGCTCATCGTGGAAGCATGCCGCAAATCGATGCATCATCCCGATCGCTCGATCCGTCGCACCCAATAAAAGCGCTCCGGCATCCGAGGTGATCGCGCCGCCGTCGAAGGCTGCGACCACCTCACGACCTTCAACGGGTGCAAATCCGAATAAATCTCTGCTACACTCTGTCAGCATCGGGGCGCTCCGCGAAGCAGTGAAAATCATTGCAGCACAATGACTAATCGCTGATTCGCCGTCCCGATGCACTACTTTGGTGAGATATCCGCGTTAGGAGCTTGAGGCGAATGGTGCCGCAGGTTGCTTTGGCAAAGTTGCTTTGCTCCAGGCCAACGCGACGCAGGGCGCACATCAGCACGTAGGCCATCGAATAGAACCATAGGCGCAGCTGGTTGGCTCGCATGGTGGCAGTCGAAGTGCGATCGGCATAGAGATCGAGCTGGCACTCCTTTATCCGGTTCTCCATATCGCCGCGGGCGCAGTAGACCTTCTCATAAAGATAGCGGGCCTTGCACTCGGCACGCGTGAGCGAGGTCACGATGAAGCGTGGGTTAGCCTCGCCTTGCGTCCACTCCGCCTTGGCGACGACCCGGCGCTTGCGGCTCCAGCTCCTGCGTGTCGTCCCTTAAATTCTTTGAAGCGCCGCCCCGGCTTACCGGTCCGCCGGCTCGCCTTCTCGGCCGCTTCGAGCGCGTCCTTGATCGCAGCAATCAGCCGGTCGTTCTTCGCCAAACCAAGGACAAAATGCACACCATTGCCCTCGCACCAGGCCATCAGGTCGTCGCGGGCGAAGCCGCTGTCGGCGCGCAACAGAATGCGCACCTCGGGCCAATGGCTGCGAATTTGACCGACAATGCGGGCCACTTCCTCGACGGCACCAGCGGCCGCATCCACGCTGGCGCGCCGCAACTTCGCTGCCAACAGATGCCGCCCACAGAAGATGTAGAGCGGCAGATAGCAATAACAGTTGTAAAACGCGTTGAAGAACCGACCCTCCTGGTTGCCGTGGACCGGATCATCGGTGGCATCGAGGTCGAGGATGAATTCGTTCGGTGCTCGCTCATGCGCCTCCAGGAAAAGATCGACCAGCAGCCGCTTGATGGCGATCGGATTGTGACTAACCTTGTGATAGCGCGTCGGCTCGAGTTTGCTCAGCTCCAGCCGGTTCAATGTCGACTTCCCGGCGACTGGCGCGCAGTCCTCTCGGCGCGCCTCCAGCTTGCCAGCCAGCACCGCCATCATCGGATCGTGACGCAGGTCGTCGTGATCGTTGAGATCCTCATAGCCGAGCGCGATCGCGAACACGCGCTGGCCAACCAGCGTCACCACCTCGTGCTCGATCAGCTCCGGCCGGCGGCGGTCGTGAAAGCACGCAGCAAACCGCCGCGTCATCCGATCGCCCGATCCGTCGCACCCAACAGAAGCGCACCGGCATCCGAAGTCATCGCACCTCCGTCAAAGGCCGCGACGACCTCGCGGCCTTCAACCGGTAGGAATCCAAACAGATCTCTGCTAGACTCTGTCGGCATCGGAGCCCCGCGAATCAGTGAAAAATCATTGCAGCACAATGATTAATCGCTGATTCGGCTTCCGATGCACTTACAGTTTGAGATATCCGCGCTAGGGAGTTGACGCCATGTCCGAGCAGCAACCGCTCGCCGATACTACCTCTGCCGAGTCAAACTACCTGAAAGAGCCCGTGGACAATCGTTCCGAGCTCTCCATCGAAAGACGAACGCTTCTCTTAGGCGCCGCCGCTGTTGCGGTAGGCGCGCTCTCCACTCAGGCGTCCGCCGCGCCCGAGGCACCGGACCTCTCAGCGGCGCTGGCCAAATTCCGCGCCACCATTCCGAGCCACTTTGACCGCGAATACGTCGAGAACGCAGTGGTCCCGTTTTTTCTCGGCAGCATCTTTGCCGGCGAGCGTCCGATTCTGCCCATGATTGACCTTCCTCTCACCAAGCAGGACGCGATCCCCTGGGACTTCTGGGGCATGCTTTACGAAGACTGGAAGCCGACCCCGTCGGAGGGCGTGACAGTTTTCCTTGAGGGGCTCGAGAACCGCGGCGACAATAATCTGCGCAAACGCATCTATTTCGCCGGCGTCACGCCCGACCTCTACGCTCCGAAGTACCAGGCCAAGGTCGTCGGCTTTTTCGACAAGCTTCTCGATCAGAAGCACGCCGACAAGCCCTTCATGCGCCATTACCTCGACTATTATTGGGACATCTACTGGGATCTGCATCTTGGCGTTAAGGGCGACGCCGTGCCGCCTCAAGTCCGGGCGATCGGGGAGGCGTTCAACACGGTGCTCGCGTACCGCAACCCCCTCCAGGAGATCGTCTACGAAAACTACATGACCGTGAGAGCGCTTCGGCCGTTCCTGACGAAATGGATCGACGAGCGGCTCGACGACATCGAGAACGGCCGGATAGCCGATCCCGACAAGACCATCGCCTATTACTGGCTCAAGAACGCAGGCGATGGAAAATATTTCGCCAAGAAGGACGTCGTCTTCGAATGCTTCCACAATTTCGTGGCCCTTAGCCAATGGGGCAATTCCATCTTCGGAATCATGACTCGCCTCAACCAGAATGGAGGCGACCAAGCGGTGCGAGCGGCGTTCCAAAAGACGATGAGCGGGGACTTCGATAATGCGAACGGGGCGCCCTACACGCCCCTTGAACTCCTGGTGATGGAGCTCTTCCGCACCATCTCGCCGAACGGCGGCAGCATTTCTGCGATTACGGATACGAGAGCCTCGTCTTTCTACGGCGGCTCCCCCTTCGCCCAGTTCGGCGTGCCCTACGAGCGGCACTCATACATGAATACGCCCCATACCGACACGAGCTTCGACCCGCGGCTGTGGAAGGAGCCCGAGCGCTTCGACCCCGAGCGCTTCCTGGGCGTGCCGACCAGCGCCGAGATCGATGAGGCGAAATGCAAGCAGATCGGACTGCCGCATTGCCCCTTCGACATTACGACGCTTTCGGTCAGCGACGGGCGCAAGACAGAGATCACCAACAGCGGCTTCGGCACAGTGTTCGCCGTGACGGCCGGCAAACCGGCGCCGCTATGCGACTACGCCGGATTCGCCCCGTTCGGCTTCGGCTATCGACGCTGCCCCGGCGAGCAACTCACGATTGATGTGTTCGCGGATTTTCTGCGCAAGCTGTGGCGCGACAAGATCATCTTCCACAACCTCAATCGGCCAAGACCAGGGAGGGTTCCGGTTGGCCCGAGCGCGGTGATCGACGACAACATCGGATTTTCAAGGTCTGCGTAAAGCGCCAGCGTCGTCCGACCGTCCTTCAAGGAGGCGCGATTGCGAGATGCTCGATGCAGGCGGGGAGCATGCGTCCAGCGAAGCGGTTGACGGCGTTTGCTAGCGCGGGCGTCGCTACGGTCCTATGGTCCGGCCTAAACGCTCACGCTGGCTCGGCCCGCGACTATCTGAACGCGCCGGTCGACACCTGGCTCCTCAACTATAACGCCGGCTATACCACCTCCGTCACGCCCGAGGACGGCACGGACACCGTTCCTGGCGTTCGCTCTAACGTGTTCACCCAGTCGGTCGTCTTAACCCGCATTATGGACTACTGGGGCCGCACCGGAGGTTTTTCGCTCGTTTTTCCCTATGCGCTCATCGACACCGGCGCTGGCCCATTCCGCGCCAGCACGAACGGCGTTTCCGATGTCGGCTTCCTTTGGCAGATAAACATTTTTGGCGGACCGGCGCTGACGCGCGAGCAGTTCCAATCCTTTATTCCGCAAACGTTCTCCAGCTTTCATCTCTTGGTGACGACGCCGCTTGGGACATACAATCCGACCTCCCCGATCAACCCGAGCGCGAACCGCTGGATGATTTCTCCCACTGTCAATTTCAGCTACACGCCCGATCAAGGCTGGACCTGGATCGAGACCTACTTCTCGGGACGAATCTTCAGCGATAATAGCAACTACCTCGTGAACGGGGCGCAGACGCTATCGCAAAACCCGATCCTGCGGCTCGAGGAGCACTTGAGCCGCAATGTCACCGACGCGTTATGGCTTTCGGCGGACGCGTACTACAATCTCGGCGGAGAAACGAGCATCGACGGCGTCGAGCAGGACAATATGGCGAACACGCTCCGGGTCGGCGCGGGAATGGGACTGCGCCTATGGCGGGGCGCCGATCTCGGGCTGAACTACGAACGCGTCGTCGCCAAGCCCGCAAGCGAGCCCTATTCGCAAACCGTGCGATTTACATTGAGGCAGCTCTGGTAGCACGTAAGCGGTTCTCTGCCCCCACCTTGTCTGGTGCGAGCTGACCGGCAAGATACGGACCGTCACATACAATACGGTTCGCATATATGGTCCGGGAAAGTTAGGTGTCATAGAAGAGGGCGCGCTCACCGATCTTCTGGTGGTGGATGGCAACCCCGGTAGACGACATCAAGCTCATCGCCAGACCAGACAAGAATCTTTTGCTAATTATGAAGGACGGAAAGATCTATAAGGATTCACTCGGTTCATAGCGCGCCGCATCGGGCTGGCGCTCGCGGTGCTCTCAACCGGATCCTGGGGCTGGTGTCGTGGTTGGAGGGGCTATCGTTCCGTATTGCTAGATGGAGCGGACGGTAGGAAACGATCGAAACCGTGGGAGGATACATCATGTTGAAGGGTAAGGTAGCCGTCGTTACTGGTTCAACGAGTGGGATTGGACTCGGGATTGCGCGCGCGCTTGCCGCTGGCGGCGCCGATCTCGTGATCAACGGCTTCGGCGATGACGCCGCGATCGAGAAGCTGCGTCAGGAGATTGCCACGGCCTACGGGGTGCGTGTAGTCTTTAGCCCCGCCGATCTCTCCGAGCCGACCGACGCCACGGAACTGATCGAGCATGCGACTCGCGAACTCGGATGCGTCGATGTGCTCGTCAACAACGCTGGCATGCAGCATGTGTCGCCAGTGCACGAGTTCCCGGTCGAGCGCTGGGATGCAGTCATCGCGATTAACCTGACCGCAGTGTTCTTGACCACTCGTGCCGTGCTGCCGAAAATGTTCGCGAGGGACTGGGGTCGAATCATCAACATCGCGTCGGTACACGGCTTGGTGGCGTCGGTGGACAAATCCGCCTATGTCGCATCTAAGCACGGCGTCGTCGGTTTCACCAAAAGCGTGGCGCTGGAGACAGCGACCACCGGGATCACGTGCAACGCGATCTGCCCTGGCTGGGTGCTCACGCCGTTGGTACAAAAGCAGATCGACGCCCTTGCGGCCCGCGAAAACCTGGGCCCCGAGGACGCGAAAGTGAAGTTGCTCGGCGAGAAACAGCCCTCTCTCGAGTTTACCACCCCGGAGCAACTCGGCGAACTCACCACATTTCTCTGCTCGGATGCTGCGGCGCAGCTTAACGGTGTGGCGCTACCCGTGGATGGTGGCTGGACCGCCCGGTGACGTGAGACGAAAGGCGTGGAAAGCAGCGATTCAAAATGTCCCGAACAGCTTCCCCAAAGCGATGACAGCCGTCAGCGCAATCAACGGCCCCACGAGTCCTACAGTCCTACCATCATGATCTCGCGGTAGCTCCCACGTTGAGTGGCGCCGCAGATCGCCAGCAGCGTAACGACCGCGCCGTAGTGCGGCAGCATGGCAAGCGCGCCTGAGCTGATGGCAGCCACAGTGCATCAGTTCAGGGGCAATGCCCAGGGTCGCGGCCAGATGGGCGTAGGTTTCGCCCAACGCGTTCAGCGCAATGATCAATCCGCCCGAGGCCGAGCCGGTAATGCCGCCCATCACATTGGCGGCGACCGCAATCGACACGAGCGGCGCGCCGGGAACCGCCAGAAATCCGTCGCGGACCACGGCGAACGCAGGCAATGCCGCGACCACGGCGCCGAAACCCACCAGGCTGGCCGTGTTGAGTGCAGGCAGCACGGAGGCGTTGGCGCCGGCATCAAGCGTCGTGCGCAGCGCTGCAGACGTTTGCGGAAAGTCAACACCAGAACCAGCGAAGCAATCGCCAGCGCTGTCACAACGGACCAGACTCCGCTCACCGCTGCGAGCGAGGTCTCGCCGAACCGCGGCTCGGCGAGGAAGCCGGTATTGACCCGCGGCAGCACCAACAGGCCCATGACAAGGTTGACCGCGAGCACAATGAGGATCGGCATCGTCGCCAGCACAAAGGGCGGCAACTGCTCGCTTCGGTGGCCGTGCGTCAATTCGGCGGGGTCGAAATTGTCGGCATTCGTCGCGCGCTCGCGCACGAATTGTTCATCGGCAGTCGCATGCGTTTTGAGTTTGTAGCCCTCGCCGGCACTGCGCGCGCGCCTCTATCACGCGCAGCCACCATAGTCCAAAGCCCAGGATAATTGCGGACGCACAGATGCCGAGACCTGGCGCGGCAAAGAGCGTGGTGCCGAAATGCGCCATCGGGATAGCGTTCTGGATTGCCGGGGTGCCGGGCAGAGCCGTCATCGTGAAGGTAAAGGCGCCAAGCGCGATTGCCGGCGGGATCATCCGATGCGGAACTGCCGTCTGCCGGAACAGCGCGTCCGCCACCGGAAACAGGCGAAAGCCACCACGAAGAGGCTGACACCGCCATAGGTGAGCACCGCACAGGCGAGCACCACCGCCATGATCGCACGTTTCTCTCCGAGCCGCTCAGTGATGGTGCGGGCGACGGAAAGCGCTGCGCCGCTGTCATCCATAAGCTTGCCAAACACCCCACCGAGCAGGAAGAGCGGGAAGAAATTTCCGATAAAGCCCGCCGTGCCCTGCATGAAGGTCAACGTCCACTTGGCAAGTAGCGGTTCTCCCGAAAAGGCAGCCGCCACAATCGCCGCTTAGAGGTGACGCCAATAGCAGGGTCAAGCCTTGGTAGGCGAGGAAAATGAGTAAGCCGAGAGCGATCAAGATCCCGAGCAGTTCGACCGCGTAAGCGCTCATGACACAACTTTCAGAACGGCGGCGAACGCGCAAGCCCCAACAGCACATTGCAAATCAGCGCCTGCGCACTGGCCCAGCTGGAATGACAGATCATGATTCAAGTTGGTCGCCGGTCGGCGTCATATTTCGCCTCCGCCTACCCGGCCACGCGCCAGAGCGCGAACAGAACCGACATCAAGACCACAATCGCTCCGGTGGCCAGGACCAGTCGATCAGCAAACAAACGGCGCATCGGGAGCCTCCCTACACAAAGCTGTAACGCTCAGAATGGTACTTCGACATCGGCACGCTCATCTCGCCAAGGGCCTTTTCGATCGCATCCATCATCACGTTCGGCCCGCAGATGAAGTACTCGTGGTCGGCATATGGTGGCGGCAGGTGACGTTTGAGCATGTCCGCGTTGATGAAGCCGTGCTCGCCCGTCCAACCAGCCGGTGGCTTTGCGAGCACGTAGACGATCGTCAGGTTGAGCCGCGCCTTCAGGGCTTCGAACTCTTCACGGAAAGTAATCGTATCCCAGTCCTGGACGCCGTAAAGCAGGATGACGGGTCGTTTGTCACCTCGGTCGGCCAGTGTGCGGATCATGCTCATCATTGGCGTCACACCGATGCCGCCGGCGATCAACACGTGCATGTCCGCTGGATTGCCGATCGTGAACGCGCCGTACGGTCCATCAAGATATACGCGCTGGCCAACGGGGACCTTGGAAATCTCGCTCGTAAAGTCGCCAAGGTTCCTGATCGTCATCTGGACGCATCCATCCGTAGCCGCAGCGCTGGAGGAGAACGAAAACGGGTGCGCGTTAATCTTGAACGGACTTCCCCACAGCGTCAGCCAGCCGAACTGGCCAGGGCTGAACCGGAAGCCGGGGTGGCGATCTGGCTGCATCACCAATGTCGAAGTGTCGCCGCGCTCGTTGCGTACTTCCGTAACGCGGTACGGCCGGCGAAGAATGAACAGCGGTTTGAGAACTCGCACGTAGAGCAGCAGCCCGATCCAGAAGATCGTCAGGCCGATCCACAACGTCCTTTTCCAGGGATCAACCAGGTAGAAGCTCGATCCTACCATGTGCACAACTCCCGCGGTGATGGCGACAACCGCGAGCACGATGTGGGTGAGATGCCACGTCTCGTACTTTATCTTCAACGCGACCCGCCAGAGGGCTGTCACCACCAGCGCGATCACTGAGAAAATCGACACGAAAGCGAAGTAGGAGCTCAACGGCGCATCCAGCATATTGGACGGCGCGAGCAATTCCGGCTGAACGACGACCAGAATAATCGGATGCGCTACAACCAAACCGACCGCCATCAGCGAAATCTGACGGTGAAAATGGTAGATGACATCTTCTCCCCACGGCGCGGTGACGTACCGGAAGCGCGCGGTGAGACCGAACTGCAGGCCCATCATTGCAAGGCCGGAATAACCGAGGGCGACCGAGAGCTCTGTCCAGAAATCGCGTGCCGGCGGATGCGATCCTGCCAGGAGCGCGAACAAGGGAGCGAGAATGAACAGCAGATAGACCAGGAGCCAGACGGCCCCGCGTAAACTGTAAGGAAGCAGCATAAACCAATCCCTTCTAGCGCGACCACGAGACCGTCACCATCGCACGACGAAATCTATCATCATTGAAGGCTAAACGCCCTCAGGGACAATTACTGATCTTTCGAGAACAATTACTGATTTTTCGATCGAGTATTCGCCGTTAGAAAGATGGGCTGAAACGAATTGGAACGGCTTGAGCAATCCGGCAGATATCTCGCAATGCGGCATGTCGCGGTACACTGCTCCGACTGTTCCCTTTCTTTCCAATCTGCTATGTCTTTCAAAATGGGTGTAAGCCGCGCGCATTCGCAGGCCTCATTCCTCGGGGTTTCATGCCAGATTTCATGATCGCCTATTGTGGTCCTGCCGCTGTCCCGGATGATCTCTGGACGCGCTGGAATGTGGATCCGCTGCTGATTGCGGTACTCGCTGCCTTGGCACTCGCGGTTGGTCGCGGCCGATCCTCCAACACCCGAGCGGCTTGGGCGGCGATCGTGCTGATGCTGGTCATCTTCGTCTCGCCGCTTTGTGCAATGTCGTCGGCACTTTTTTCTGTTCGGGTGTTGCACCATGTTCTGTTGATCGGCGCGGTGGCGCCGCTTTTGGCACTGGCTTTCCCGCAGCGTCGTGCGGGCTCACTGCCCCTTGTCGTGTTTGTCGCGGCACATGCGGTCATCCTTTGGCTCTGGCACACACCGGGGCTCTATACTTGGGGCCTCGCTAGCGTTCCGGCCTATTGGCTGATGCAGATTTCGCTCCTCGGCAGCGCCTGGCTGTTGTGGCGAGCGATCCTGGCCTCGGCGCGGCCTGGCGCCGCTCTGGTCGCGCTGGCTGCGACGATCGGGCAAATGGGCCTTCTCGGTGCCTTGATCGTGTTCGCGCCCAGGCCACTCTATCTCGTGCATCTCGCAAGCACGGCGGCCTGGGGGGTTGCGCCGTTGACTGACCAGCAACTCGCCGGCCTGCTGATGTGGGTGCCCGCGATGCTGCCTTATCTCGGTGTGGGGCTTTGGATCGCATGGTCCAGCCTCCGCTCGAGCGAACCGGCGTTGTGACTATTTTTCTGAAATTCGTGCATCTTGCCGCGATCGGGCTTTGGTCAGGTGGGTTGATCGCGTTGCCCTTTCTGTTCTCGCAGCGCCGGACAGTCGAGGCGGGGTTGGAGCTCGACCGGCTACACCGCGTCGCCCGCCTGGTCTACGTGGAGCTAACCTCGCCCGCCGCATTCATCGCCATCGGCAGCGGAACGGCGCTGATTTTCCTGCAGGCCACCTTTGAAGAATGGTTCTCGCTGAAGATGCTGTTGGTAGCGATCATGGCGATGCTGCACATCGTAGCCGGCCTTATCCTCTTGCAGTTGTTTTCGCCCGAAGGCCGCTTCAGCCGGCTTTCCTATATGGCCCTGACAAGCGCGTATATGGTGTTGATCACCGCCATTATCTGGGTCGTGCTGGCAAAGCCGCACATTGATTCAAACCAGTTCGCCGTGCATTTGTTCGAGCCCGGCGGACTTGGGCGTTGGCTGCATCAATCCTTCGGCGAAATCAGAATGCCCACGCCATGATCAAACACGAGCTTGCCCCCGTGCCAGCCGGCGAAGCCCACCATCACCGACGCGAGGGCCGAGAGGGCCAGGCCGTGCGGCAAGATCTCCGCGGTATCGAGCAAGCGCAGGCCCCAGTTGGCCCCGACGATCGCAACCAGCGTCATCGCCGCCACGGCGTGGGACCAGCTTGTCTCAAGGGCCCGGATGCCGGGCACGAGCAGCAGCTCGCCGGTGCCGACGATGCTTGCTGCTACGCTGCTCCAGAACGCCATGCCGGTCGACCAGAGTCCGACCCGCACCCAGAAGGCGTCTCCCGACCACCAGTAGAATACATCGACGCCGAGGGTCGCGATCACGAATGCGATCGGAAAATGCACCATCATCACGTGGATCGGGTGCCCGACCAGGGCCATCGCCGAACCGACATCGAGCCGGAGCAACTCCAGGTGGACCGGGCTCTGGGGCTGGGTCTTGAGATCTTGCTTTGCCATCGTCCTGCTCTATCGCGCCGGACACAACATAGCGTCTTGCGTGTGGCAGTCCAAGTCGGAGCGCTCGCCGTACTTCCGGGCTGCACAGGGCCACTGTCCGCGCTCGATCCCTCAGGGCCGGCTGGGGCTTCGATCGCAACGCTGTGGTGGGTGATGCTGGCTGGCGCGGGAGTTCTTTTCTCGCTGGTGATGGTGCTGTTCGTGCTGGTGATCCGGCGACCAGGCTGGGGCTCGCGTGCGTCGCCGGGACGCTGGATCGTGCTCGGCGGCTTGGTTCTGCCGGCCGTCGTCCTGCTGCCGCTTGTCGCCTATGCGTTGATTGCCGGCGAGAGGCTGCTGCCGCTGCCTGGACACGCGCCGCCGCGGATCGAGGCCGTCGGTCGGCAATGGGTCTGGACCTTCCGCTATCCCGACCATGGCGGGGTGGAGACTCGGAACGTCTTGCACATGCCCGCGGGCACGCCGGTCGACATCCTGGTCACCAGCCAGGATGTCATCCACGCCTTCTGGATACCGCGCTTCGCCGGCAAAATCGACGCGCTGCCCGGTCATGTGAACCGCCTGCGCACCCAGGCCGATCAGCCAGGCCGCTACTCAGGCCAGTGCAACGAATTTTGCGGTCTCGGTCACCCCGGTATGCGGTTCGATGTCATCGTCCACCCCCCGGATGACTTTTCAGCCGCGCTTGTGCGGAAGGCCGCATCAGCGGAGCCAGGGGAGCCGGAGAGAAAATGAGTGAATCCGTCGAGCAGCTGACGCAGGGTACTCCCGCGTTGCGGCTGCACCGCGAGCTCGCCGCGATCTGGGCCACCCGGCCGGGATTGCAGCGTCTTGCCGCGGTCAACCATTCGGTTATCGGCCTGCGCATGATGATCACGTCATTCGTGTTCTTCGCGATCGCGGGCGTGCTCGGCATGCTGACCCGCGTTCAGCTCGCGACGCCCAAGGCGGCCTTCATGACCCCGGAGACCTACAACCAGATCTTCACCATGCATGGGTCGATGATGTTATTCCTGTTTGCCATTCCGATGGTCGAGAGCTTCGCGGTGTACCTGACCCCGAAGATTCTCGGCACCCGCGACTTCGCCTTTCCGCGACTGACCGCCTACGGCTACTGGTGCTACCTGTTCGGCGGCACGATCCTGACCGTCGCCTTGATCGCGGGGGTCGCGCCCGACAGCGGCTGGTTCATGTACACACCGCTGAGCTCCAACGTCTACACACCGGGGGTCAACGCCGACGTCTGGCTGCTCGGCGTGACCTTCGTTGAGATCTCGGCGCTGTCGCTGGCTGTGGAGATCGTCGTCTCGATCCTGAAGATGCGCGCGCCGGGCATGTCGCTCGACCGGATGCCGATCTTCGGCTGGTACATCCTGGTGACCGCGATGATGATGGTGGTGGCGTTTCCACCGCTGATCCTCGGCTCGATCCTGCTCGAAACCGAGCGTGCGTTCGGTCTGCCCTTCTTCGACCCCACCCGGGGCGGCGCCCCGCTGCTCTGGCAGCACTTGTTCTGGTTGTTCGGCCATCCAGACGTTTACATCATCTTCCTGCCCATGGCCGGCGCCCTGTCGACGATCATCCCGGTTTTCGCCAACCGGCCGCTGGTCGGCTACCGGGCGATCGTAGTCGCGATCATTGCCCTCGCCTTCCTGAGTTTTGGCATTTGGGTGCACCACATGTTCACCGTGGGCATCCCGCATCTCGCGCTCGCCTTCTTCTCCGCAGGCTCGGCGATCGTCGCGGTGCCGACAGCAGTGCAGATCTTCGCCTGGCTTGCTACGCTGGCGCACGGTAGGCCACGCTGGAGCGTGCCGATGCTTTACGTTTTCGGCTTCTTCTTCATCTTTGCAATGGGCGGCCTGACTGGCGTCATGCTCGCCATCGTGCCGTTCGACTGGCAGGCCCACAACACCTATTTCGTCGTCGCCCACATGCACTATGTTGTGGCTGGCGCCCTCGCTTTCCCCATGCTTGCGGCGTTCTACTACTGGCTGCCATTACTGACCGGGCGCACCGCCGTGCACCGGCTGTCGGTACCCGCGTTCTGGCTGGTCTTCGTCGGATTCAACTTGACCTTCTTCATCATGCACCTCACCGGTTTGCTCGGCATGCCCCGTCGCATCTATACCTATCAGGGCAATGAAGGCTGGAACGGGCTCAATCTGCTGTCGTCGGTTGGCGGGTTCGTCATGACGATCGGCTTCGCGCTGGTGGTGATAGATCTTGTCGTGCAGGTACGTTACGGGCGTCGTGTGCGGCGCAATCCCTGGGGCTCGGCGACGCTGGAATGGGCCATGTCGATCCCGCCGGCGCCATATGCCTTCGCCTCGCTCCCACACCTTGGAACAACCCGGACCGACCCGATCGCCCCCGGCGATCTAGCGCTTTCGCTGGCGCGAGGTGAAGGCTTTCTCGGCTTCACGCGCAACGGCTGGCAGGAGACGCTCGGCGTGCACATGACGTCCGGTGCGCCGGACCAACTGATCGTGCTGCCGCGCCCAACCTACCTGCCGCTCATCACCGGCATCGCTACTGCAGCCGCGGTTGTGGCGATGCTGTTCAAATTCTACCTGCTGTCGCTCGCCTTCGCGCTGGCGACCTTCGGCCTGTTCGTGTTCACCGGGCAGCGCGCCGGACTAGCCCGCGACTACGGTCCGATGCCGGTAGGCCGTGGCGTCAGCGTGCCGCCTCATACCGAGGTGGCCGACGCGCCAGCGTGGTTGGCGCTGATCTTCTCGCTGGTCGCCGACGGCACGCTGTTCACATCGCTGCTGTTCGGGATTTTCTATCTTTGGATCGCAGCGCCGAATTGGCCTGCCTCGATCACACCCGAACCGAGCTGGTTCCTCGCCCTCGCCGCCGTCGCGACTCTCGCCGTGGCCGCTGCGGCGGCGCGTGGATCGCTGCGAGCGGTTGCCACCGGTCGAGGCGCGAACGGCTGGATCGGTCTCGCCGTGCTGGCGCTTCTCGCGGCCATCGCCGCCGCCGTCGGGCTAATCGCTGGTGTCGCGCCGTATCCGCGCGAGCATGCGCTCGGCGCGACCGCAGCGGCACTGCTTGGTTATGTGGTTCTTCACGCTGGTATCGGCCTTCTCTTCCTCGTCAGCAACTTCCTGCGCCTCGGCGCCGGCTTCATTGCGCCCCGGCGGGTGCTGGATCTACGCCTGACACGATTATGGCTCGACTACACATTGGCCACAGGAGTCATTGCAATGGGCCTTGTTCTTGCTTTGCCCGCGCTAGTGACAATGCTGGGGGTTCGACCGTGAGTGACGAGCGTCCGGTACCACCAAGGCACTTATGGTGGCTCGCCGCGGGCTTCACCGTCTGGTGTAGTGCGCTGGTTGCTCTCTACGCTCTCCACGCTATCGGCTGCGCTTTTGCCTGGTCGGCCAGCTCGCTGCGGTTGGGGCTTGCCGGGGTGCTCTTCGTGCATCTGATCGTGATGGGCTGGATGTGGCTCGCCGTCGCCCGAGCCGGCCCTGACCCCGTTTTCGGGCCGACCGGCGCATTCCTGCATTTGGCAGTTGCCTGGACGCTCGTCACTGCCCTCGTCGCTACCGCCCTTACCTTCGGCCCACCGCTTCTGCTCGCCGTATGCATGTGACCGGCAGAAAACTGCCGCTATCACAGAGCCCGACGAGCGGTTCTGATATTTCGCGATGCGCGAATTGTACAAGCGTCGGTTTGAGCTCGCCCTGACAGGTAAGCGCGGTATTCGGACTGCCCGGCTAAATGCGTTGCTTCAGCTGGATTACATTGTCGATTTCCACCGCTATCGGGACTGCTGCAAAACCGATGACGAAGCGCCAATCCCTTCGACAATTCACCCTTCCAGCAGTCATCGAAATGTGGTCGTCCGACCAAATCATGTCAATCGGCGTCGAAAAGTTGCACGCCGAATAACAATATTGTCCTCCCTTGGCCATGATCGCCTACGCTATGCGGGCCATTTTGTTGGCAACCGCCACGGCAACGAGCTTGGCCGGCTTCATGGCCAGCAGCCTCATGATCCAGGGATGTTTTTGCAGTTGCAGCCGGGCGGTCGAACAACGGCTGTTGCACCGATGACGAACAACCGCCGCAAATGATCTCCCTGGTTGGAGATGCCGCCGAGACGGTCCTTGCCACCCGTCGAGTGCTGCCGCGGCACCAGCCCGATTCAAGCCCGCAAAATCCCGACCGGATTTGAAGGCGCTCGGGTCTGCGACAGTGGAAGCGATAGCCGAAGCGCCGATCACGCCAATCCCCGGCACTGTCTCTAGGCGGCAACCCATATCATTGGCGCGATGATGGGCGTGAATGGCGCGATCAAGAGTCCCGATCTGAAATTCCAGAGCAGCGAATTGATCGACAATGACTTGCAACGCCTGTCTCATTGCAGACGGAAGAGCGTGGTGATTACTCTCGTCCGTGATGATCGAAGGTCATACGACCCTGTCCGACTCCCGCGCGGACCGCCACCCTGTCGCGCCGTTAAGGCCGCTACCCTCGTCCAAGGCGGGCCTCCCCCAATTACCCGACCCACCTTTCCGACATGCCGTGCCCGCAACCCCGATGGACCGGAAGAGGGTTGCGTTTGTCGGTAGCTTTCCTGTTCCACGCGGGCCTTCCCCGAATCTCAGGCGGGTCGGCGTCCATGATTTCACTTTCGAGGCCTGCTCAGGCTTCACTCGCCGCCCATGGCGGCCTTTGTCACGAGGCTTCGACCCGTCCGGTTACCCCTCCAAGCCGCTCGTCAGCTACCAGGTCCTACCGACAACTTCCCTGGTGGTTCCTACCTCCACTGGTGAATCGCGCCGTTGGGGCGCACCGAGAAATGCGCGCCAGGAGGTGTTTCCGCTCGACCGCACGCTGGGGTAGCGCGATATTCTCCCCATGACGCGTTCGCTCCTCTGATCTTGAAACCCGTTCTTGCCGGCTAACGATTGGCGATCCAGGAAAAGCCCAATGCCCAATCTCAGCCGGCAAAGACGTCGCTTTAACCCTTGCGGTATCAGAATACGTGGCCTGTCGGAACACCTGCCCCGGCCCCTGGCTTATCTTGGCCTATAGGGATAACGCGACCCCTAGGCCCCGATGACTGGGACTTCCCTTTCCCCCACGCCATCGGGGCCACTATGTTGAGGTCGCGGCCGGGTAGGCGCGCCGTAGCGCGCCGCGCGGCTTCCGACTAGCTTCTCCTGTGCGAGAGAGCTATGACGAAGGTGGCCATTAAAATAGAGGCAAAGAGTCCAGAACTCGCTCCAATCAACGGCGACACTGGAGGCTCTCTTAGATCAATAGCCAGCTCATGTCCCGCTAGTCCCCCGATCAACGAGGCGACAATGGCTTGCCAAAAGCCAAGTCCCTGTGGATCAAATAGCTGGAAAGGGGACCCAAATACCGCTCGTTGAACGAGCAACGCGATAACGACAGCTACGAACGCTGTGACGATGGCCAGCCAGTAGCTAAAGCCTTCAAGGCCTTGCATAACTTGACCCATGTCAAAGATGCTTGCGCTAACTCGGCTTGCGCAACAAGTCTGGCAGTTTGGCGATATTCACCGCAATCCGCCGCACCTCGCCGGACAAAGCGGTCGATCCTGTGATGCCTTGTAAGCGCAGCGCATGAACGAAGAACGCAACACCAAAGCCCAAGGGTTGCGCAGCTTGCAACTGCAAGAGCGTTGAGCGTTGCGCAGCCCTAAATGTCCAGGCAACCTAATGATGAGTAAGGGCGCCGACGTGGGGCCGCTTTATCTATTGGACATTCTCGTGTACATAAAAAAAATCAGCAGCAGAGCGATCATAATTAAGATCACCCACACAATAGACCCAACAATCAAACGGGACATATCAGCAAAGGGGTTGGCGCCATGACTGCTTGCTATGGATACCTCAGCGGTTATCCCCAAGATTATTGCCAACACAATGATCATTGGGTAACGTATTCGGTGCATGGCATATACCTCGGCGCGCTATGGCCCGACTCTGTGTTGTGCATCATAGCCCTGAGAGTCAGGAAGCAAGATGGCTCGTATTGAGGGTTCCGTCTCGGCAAGCGTTCTCGCAATGGTTCTGACAGGCGCATTCGGCGGCGCGCTTGTGGGTCTTGTATTGGCCAGTGTGTTGACGAATCAAGTCTGGCTGGCCATCGTCACAGCATTCGTAGCTGTCGTTATCGCGTCGCTCGTTCAACGAGTGGTATTTGGATCCCATGTCCGGCTGTTTGATCCATTGGGACTTGGCTTTTGGCAAGCCATTGTCGCCTCGTTGATCGGAGGGCTAGCGGGACATGAGCTAGCTATTGATCTGAGAGAGCCTCCGGTGTCGCCTTTGATTGGAGCGACTTCTGGACTTATTGCCTCAATTTTGATGGCTACCTTCGTTATAACTCTCTCGTACAAGAGGAGCTAACTGCTTTCTTTACGACTAACATTTTCGCTTACGTGGTGCTTTCGTTCCAGCTTCCACAGCACCGCAAAGATAATTGATCTTCGTGCCCCTGCGTTAGCGGTACCGGATGAACCACCAAGGATTTACCCCGACAATGACTATTCCCCCTCCCAAAATTATAACCCCGTTTGGCACTCATGTGCGCCTCCTGCGGCAAGTCTATAATATCAGAAGTAACTCTCCACGGGGAACTGCATGCGAAGCGGGAAGGACCACAGCATCGTGGGCGGCATGCGATAAAGGTGGTTCCGTCCTTACTCGACCGTCCGCGGGATATGCAAGTTTTTCGGCAGGATTCCGTAAGACAAGTCTTGCGCCCGTCGTCGTGCGACGGACCAAACCAACGGTCCTCTCGTCGGAGGTCAAGGCCAATGAGTCCCGTCGTCATCACCCTGATCGTGCTCCTTGTCGTCGGGCTGCTGCTCGCGCTCTGGCTTATGGGCATCTACAACGGGCTGGTGGTCGCCGCGAACCGCTTCAAGAACGCCTTCGCCCAGATCGACGTGCAGCTCAAACGCCGCTACGAGCTGATTCCGAACCTGCTCGAAGCCGTCAAGGGCTACATGGGCCACGAGAGGGAGACGCTCGACGCCGTCATCAAGGCCCGCAACAGCGCGATGGCGGCCGAGCAGAAAGTCGCCGCCAACCCCAGCGATCCGGCGGCCATGAGGGAGCTTAACCAGGCTGAGGGCCAACTGGGCGGGATCCTGGGCCGGCTGTTTGCCCTGTCCGAGGCGTACCCGGACCTCAAGGCCAACCAGAATATGCTCGCCCTTCAGGAGGAGCTGAGCTCGACCGAGAACAAGATCGGCTTCGCCCGGCAAGCGTTCAACGACGCCGCCGCCAACTATAACATCCGGCGCGAGGTCTTCCCGGCCAACACGGTAGCCGGCATGTTCGGCTTCAAGGAGGCGGCGCTGCTCGAAACCGCAGAGACCGAGCGCGCAGCGCCCAAGGTGTCGTTCTAACCCGAAACCGCCACTGCTCTGTGCGTCCCATGCTTCCGCTTCCATGCTCCCAAAGCCGCCGCTGACTATGGCCCCCAATTTTTTTCAGCAGCAGGATTCGGCCCGACGCAAGACCTTCCAGCTGGTGGTCTATTTCGTCCTGGCGATCCTGATTCTGATCGCCCTGGTGTACTGGCTGTTGCTGGTGCTCAGCATGCATAGCGCCCGCGAGCCGGTGTCCTGGTGGCAGCCGGAGCTGCTCCTGCTCGGCGCGCTGGGGGTGGGCCTTGTGGTCGGCGGTGCCAGCGCGTTCAAGGTGGCCCGGCTCGCTTCCGGCGGCCAGGCCGTCGCCCTGATGATGGGCGGTGAGGAGGTGCCCGGCACGACCACTGACGCGCGGCAGAAGCAGCTGCTCAACGTCGTCGAGGAGATGGCCCTCGCCGCGGGAGTGCCGGTGCCCCCCGTCTATGTTCTGGAGGAGCCCGGAATCAATGCCTTCGCGGCCGGCTACGCCCCGGGCGATGCCGTGGTCGCCGTCTCCCAGGGCTGCCTCAACTACTTGACCCGCGACGAGCTGCAGGGCGTGGTGGCCCACGAGTTCAGCCACATCCTCAACGGCGACATGCGGCTCAACATCCGGCTGATCGGCCTAATCTACGGGATCATGGCGTTGTCTATCATCGGCCGCATCCTCATGCTCACGTCCGGCGGACGCTCGTCGGGAAGGAATGAGTCCCGTGGCGGCCAGGTGCTGCTGGGCCTGGGCGTGTTAGTGCTGGGCCTTGTGGGAGCGTTTTTCGGTCGGTTGATCATGGCGGCGGTGTCTCGGCAGCGCGAGTACCTGGCCGACGCCAGCGCCGTCCAGTTCACGCGCAACCCCGACGGCATTGGGGGGGCGCTGAAGAAGATCGGCGGGCTGGCCGAGGGGTCGCGCATCAACAACCCCCAGGCCGCTGAGGCCGGTCACATGTTTTTCGCCAACGCCTTCGCCGGCGAGGGGCTCGCCGGGCTGCTGGCCACCCACCCACCCCTCGTCGGGCGCATCCGCCGGCTCGATCCCCAGTTCGACGGCCAGTTCTCGGAGGTGCGGTCGGTCGGTGTCGAAGGCCCGCGCCCCGGCCGCGTCCCGCCGTTCGCCGGGACGCCGAGGTTACCGGGGCTGCCGCAGGTGCCGCTGCCGGTCTTGGGGTTCGCCGACGAAGCGGCGTCCCGGGTCGGCCACGTCGATCCGGAAGTAATTAGCTACGCCGAGGCGCTGCACGACGGCATGCCCAACGTGCTCCGGGTCGCCGCCCAGGAGCCGTTTAGTGCTCACGCCCTAGTCTACGCCCTTCTCCTGGACCCGCGGGCGGACCTGCGGGACCTCCAGCTGGCCCGGCTGAAGGCCGGGGTTGAGCCGCAGGACTTCGCCGAAACCTTGCGGCTGGTCGCCCCTGTCCAGGCGCTGCCCGACACGCACCGGCTGCCCCTCCTGGACCTGGCCATGCCAGCCCTGCGGCAGATGTCGCCCCGCCAGCACCGGGCTTTCCGCGCCCAAGTCGAAGTGCTCATGCTCGCCGACCATCGGCTGGGCTTGTTCGAGTACACCCTCCGCTGTGTGCTGCATCGCCATCTCGACGCCCAGTTCCTGCCGCAACGTCAGACGCGTCCGGTGCACAGCTCGCTGCAAAAACTGGCGCACCCGGTGGCGACGGTGTTGGCGCTATTGGCCTGGGAAGGCCAGCCGGAACCTGACCAGGCCGCCCGGGCTTTCGATGCGGGCATGCGCGGCTATATCGGGGGCGAACACACCCACCGCTTGCCGCCCCGCGAGGAATGCTCCCTCGCCGAGTTCGACGCAGCGTTGCAGACGCTCAATCAATCCGTCCCGGCCATCAAGCGCAGGATCGTCGTCGCCTGCACGGCCTGCATCCTGGCGAACCAGCAGGTCACCGTCCGCGAAGCGGAGCTGCTCCGCGCCATTTGCGATACGCTCGACTGCCCGCTACCGCCGCTCATCGTGGGGGAAGCGGAAGGACGATGAACGACAAGGCACATTCTTGCCGTCGCCTGAGGCGTCGAGCGCAACTGCGTAATATTGGTTGCTGCACGCCTCGATAAGCCTGCACCATTGTTTCCCGGATCCCAACGGCAATGTAGAGCCACGATGTGCGCTTTGGGTTTCGTGCGACTTGAGCTGTGACGTGAGATTGACGTCAGCGGCGTCAAGCGATCGTGAATCGAATGATCCAAACACGCCTGCATTTCGCGAGTGCGCTGACGCCGTCGATCACTCGACGATCAGTCGGCTCAAGGCGCCCGGAGCTGCAGCCTTTATCGCGATTGCCTTCGCGATGCCGGTGCAGGAGGCTTCTGCGCAAGACCCCCTTGGCGCGGTGGTGGTCGAGCGCCGTCTGGGCTTGCGGCTACGTGAGCTGGATCCGGCGGATGAGCGGTACAGTGGCTTGGCCCGCACGCACCGCGCCGTGGCCATGCTGGTCGGCAATCTGGCGGGTAAGCTGCGACTCACGGTGCGCGCCACGCGGGACCGCGAGACGGTGAAAGCGACGCCGCGCCCGACTTCGTTTTACGATCTCATGGACCTGCGGCAGGGAGGCGACGATGCTGAGCCGAGTTGATCGTGATGCGCTAAGAAGGGCATTGAAAGCTAAGAGTCCTGGCCGCCGGCAGCCGCCCGTAGGAAGTGACGTCGGGTTTGATGAGGCGACGAGCGCCGCCTACAGCTGCCAAATGGACAATTTACACTTGAAACCTTGGCAGGATCCTCCCTGCTGGGCCGACGACGGGGCTAGGCCGCTTGACGATCATCGTGGTCGCGGCGCCGCTTGGGAGCTGCGCCGCCGGCTGATCGCTGCTGGCTTAAGTCAGTACGAACCTAATCCGGTCGCGGCATTAGAAGCCGCCGCGGCCCGCCAGCGCGCCGAGGCGGCGCCGGTCGAACCGCCGGAAAAGGTTCAATGGTGATGCCGATTGCCGGACAGGCGCGCCCGGAAATATCGCAAGTGCGGGCAGCCCCGATGCCTGCGATCACGCTGAAGCTCACTGGCGAACATCTCCGATACCCGACCGAAGAAGCCATGCGCGAATTCCTGTTCGCCTGCGCCGCGCAATTTCACAATGCCACGGGTATACCACGCAGCGAAATCTGCCGGTGCGCGCTCAATGATCCGGGCTTCTTGAGCCAAGTGGAGACCGGCCGCCACATCAAGATCCGGACGTTCGAAACTGTCATGCGCTGGCTCGACTTGCACTGGCCGGCCGATTCCGATTAGGCGCTTGCTTGATCCGACTCGGAGCAGGCGAGCGGCCTCAAGGCCTTTGCTGAACTCCCAATTTTTACAGGGTCGAAGCCTTCGGCCGCAGCGGTAACAAGCGCTGTCAAAACGCTTTTGCGACTGCGTGCTCGTCGGTACTGGCTGTGAGCTTGCGGTTTGCGGCCGCGATAATGTTCTCGACTGTGTCAGGGGCGAGCTTCAGCCGTCTGGCGATCTGGCGCTCGTTTTTGCTATACGACAACAACAAGAGAATTATTCGTTCGGTTTGGCTGATCGTCGGCATAGTCCGCCCCTCCGAGAAATCGCGCGGCGGGGCTCAGTGTCTCGAAGAATATGGGGACAAGGACCTCTGCGCCGGTCAGGGCAGGGTGGCCCCGCCCTAACGCGAAGCCCTCCGCGCAACGCAACACACGGCCAAAAGCGACGCTCGGTTTGGTCTCGGCGCCACCGTCGATCACGTTTCTTTTCATGTCATTGTCGATGTAGCTCCTGAGATATGGTCTTTTAGCGTTCCAAGATCGACCTTGCAGGAACTCATCACTGCCGAAGCGTCTACGTCATCCGTCAGAGCAAACAAGAGATGCTCCAGCGTCGTGTACTCATGCTTTCGCTGGTTGGCGTAGGCGAGGGCCCGGTCCAGTGTCGACCCAAGCTCGGTGGAAAACGCGGGACCGCTTTCGTTGACCGCGTGGGCGAGAGACCATGGACCGCTTTGGGTGGTCGAAGGTTGAGGCGGGGTGGTCGCGTTGTTGCGAGGACCAGCCGTTTCCTCGCGGATCGAGGCTGAGAGAGTATTCCAGTCGGCCACGCCGAACGCCTGAGCAATCAGTTCGAGGCTTTCGCTGTTGGTGACCTTGTGCCCCTTCGCACGCAGGGTGTGCGCCATTGCTTTGGCGTCGTGGAAGTCGCGCATGTCTTGATCCTTTGCTTGAACCAAACAGGAGGTGCAGGGCTTGCGTTGCTGACCCGTTCGTTCGGGCAAAGGCTATGAAAGGCTGCGATACGTTCACCGTACCCCGAAGGGCGCAAGCAGCAGGTCGTATCTACCGACAACAAAGATGGGCCTATTGCTGAGCCGGTGTCAATCACCGGTCGCGTAACCAGAACTGAACGAACACGGTATCCTCACGCCCCGTGGTGCCACATCGCATGCAACATCAACCGCTCGGCTGTTGGCGCGATTGCAGGCGTGAGGCCGCGCCTTCGCAAATGAGCCTCTCCCGCGCGACCAAATGGCCGGCGAGACCCCCACCGGGGGTTTTTCAAAAAGACCGAGTAAATCCGCGCGGATGCTGAGGTTCACGAAGAAGTGCCAGCCGTTAGAGAATGCCGCTTCTCTTCAATACGAAGAAGCAACAGATTTCCCGCACGTCGGCGCCACAGACATCGCTCCTCGTTCGAATGCTTCGGATGCACTTGACGGCCTGGTGATCCCTCAAACGGTAGTTGGCTACCGACGCCTGAAAATGCGTCGCAGCTATGAGCTACTCGAGATGTGATATCGAAAAAAAGCAAAAAGTCAGATCACGCTACCGCAATAGTCACAATTTGAATTAGGATTGCTAGCTGGCAGCGGAATTCGGACAGTCGCAAATAAATATCCGCCGCAGTGCTCGCAGAACCAGCGGAGGGTGTTATGAAGCGTCGGGACTTCAACCGGCTTCTGCTCGGGGCCGGGACTACCCCGCTCCTAGCGAATTCGTCGATTGCGCAAATGACGCCCGAAGAATGGCACAGTCCTCCGGTCAAGCCAGCGGCGCCGAGCATCATCATCAAGAATTCTCCGCGGACTTATAACCAGATCAATGTTCCACGCAAATACAAGGCCGGTGGGCGTCGTTTCACTATGTACTGGACCTGGAGTTATCCCTGGGAGGCGAACCGCGACGTAACGGAGTTGGACAATCGCTTTTCTACGATGACCGAGGTTCGCCGAGTAAGCTGGCCGCGCTATGAAAAACCCGAATGGTCAGAGCGGCAGTTCCTGCAAGGCATCGCCGGCACGCTGGAATTGTTTCACTTATCGACAGTGCGATTTCAAAACATCGTCGGCGATGCGACAGGACAGCCCGTTGTCGTGTACCAGCGCATTGACCAAGCCGGTCAGCGGCTCCCGTTGGACACAGAGGTGCTAGGCGACACAGACACAATGATGGTCTTCGGTCTTGACCATATGATCACGGAACAAGAGGCGAGCGCGGCAGAAATCGAAGCAGTACGAAAATTTCTTGCACGGGAAGGGACCTGTCTCATCATTGGACCGCATCACGACGTCGGCGCATCGAACGATTTGGCGGAACGCCAAATGGAATACGTTCACCATGGCGACCCTTTGGTTCCGCGGCAGCAGCGGTTCGGTCTATACACCCGCTCCCTAATGAAGGGACTTGGCGTGCCAGTTGAGAACCAGTGGGGCCTTCGCCCAGCTCGGTCGCCGGAGACCAATGACATTGCCCCTTTGACCGCTTTGCGGGATTTGGATACCCGCGGATGGCTTGCCGGCGTGACCACCTTCAACTTTCATCCGCACCTCCCGCACTATGCGCTGACCACAGACGATACAAAACTAATCCGCATCCTGGCGCGACAGCCCATTGATATGTCGCACCCCCATCCATTCACGCAAGCGGGAAACCGCGAATTCAATTCATTCCTCTGGATGCCCCCAAGCCGGGCACGTGCCGGTGATATTTTGCTGGTAGACCTGACAATATTCACAACTTTATTTGGTGGCACGGAAAGCCTAGATCGCTTTTGGAACAACCTAGCCACCCGTACGTAGAGGTGTCGATCTTGGTGCAAGCTACATCTCTGACTCGGTATTGAAAGGCAGCGAATTCACGCGAGCGCATAGCGCCAAGTGCTATGAGATAACATCGTCAGTTGACTCGTTTAGAGGAGAAGAACTTCATGTCGGAAGAACATTTTTCAAAGACCACACGCCGCGATTTTCTCGGCACCGCCACCATAGCTACGGCGGCCACGCTGACTGGCCCTGCTGCCAGCGAGGCGCAGAGCAGCGACACAAAGGGTCAGCCCGATCGAACCAAAGTAGCTCAGGCAAATGCCGAGCCCAATGCGGAGCTAATGGCTCGGGCCAAAGCTGGCGATTGGACAAAGCCGGCCGCAATGGCCATCCCGAAAGAAGGATATTTCAAGCTTGAGCAAGGTCGATACGGTCCGATATTTCCGAGGTCTCCAGCCAATTATGGGTTCACAATCATCGCAAAGGTCAAACCAGGACGCGAGGACGCAGTTCGCGCGTACGGAAAGACTATAGAGAATGCTGTCGCTGGAGACCCGTTTGTTCTCGCTCCGCTGAGGCTTCACTTCCTGAGATGGGTTCTCTTCAACATCGGCGGCGACAAGTACTTCATGTATCAAGGCATATTTGATACGGACTTTGACAAATACACCGAGGATGCGGTCGCTCTATTTAAGAAAACCGGCGTCGACACCGTTTTCGAAAATCTTGAGGGCTTTCCGACGGATTGGAAGACGAATACTCCGGCGTTCGTCAAATTCGTACGGGAACATCAGTGTCCAAGCTTTCTAGAGTATGGCGAGTATCCATTCGTGACTGCGGACGAGATAAAAAAGGCTCTCAAGGTCAAGGCATCTTTGTCAACGATACTGGACCAGATGCAGTGATCCTGGCGAGCGCGTTATTGGCACTTATTTACCGCACGGAAAAGTAGGCGATGCTATGCAGAAGCGCTGTCCAAAAAAACAGCTCGACAGCTTTTGTAATCGCCTTCGTGTGCACGGCGGCATCTCCTGCGCTGCCCGGAACCCCAGGCCCAATGACCGCGGTCCGCCAGTACGTCGAAGCGTTCAACAAAGGTGATGTGGGTGCTATGGCGGCGACCTGCGCCAACCCGGCCTCGATACTCGATGGGTTGGCACCGCACGTCTGGCAGGGACCGACCGCTTGTCAGGATTGGTACAGGGACGTCCTGGCGGCCGGCGAGCGAGAAGGTGCTTCTAACTACTTGGTTACCCTGGGCGAGCCGCGACATCTCGATATCAGCGGGGATCGCGCATATGTGGTTGTTCCGGCGACTATAACGTTCAAAGTACGGGGATAAGAGGTGACGCAATCGGGCTCAACCTTCACAGAAGCGCTTCATCAGCTCGGTGACAGATGGCGCATCACGGCCTGGGCGTGGGCGAAGGGCGGCGCCTGATACGCCTGGAGTGAGCAATTGCCCTAGCGATTATGAGACCGCAGGATGCTCGAATTCGGTGATATCCAGCACATCTTGCTCACGCGCGTGCCGGCGTTGACTGGACGATATGAGTTTCTTTCGTTCCGGCAGCCCACCTCGGGGCGCTCTTGGCTTGAAGCCGTACGGCAAAAAGTGCCGTCAGCGAAGACAGTAGCTGATACCGTCAATCAGGAACGTCGCTGGGTATGTGTAGCCTTCACCTGGAATGGCTTGCGTGCACTCGGCGTGGATGAGACGTCACTCGCCACGTTTCCAGAGGAATTTCGGCAGGGCATGGCAGCCCGTTGGCAGATTCTGGGCGATACTGGGTCCAATCACCCTGACAACTGGGTCGGCGGTCTTGCGGGGCCGGAACTTCATGCGGTCGCTATCCTGTTCGCACGCGATGCTGCTACGAGAGACCAGAGCGTTCGCGAGCACAACGCACTCTTGGTACGCACGCCCGGCGTAGACACTTTGTCTTCTTTGGATTTAGAGGCGATCCAACCGACTGATAAGGTGCGTGAGCACTTTGGTTACCGCGACCGACTTACTTCCCCGGAGATTGAAGGAACCGGGATTGTGCCGACGCCCGGTTCCGGTCCTCCTGTTAAAGCAGGGGAATTCATCCTCGGATATCCCGATGAAGAGGGTCCTCCGCCGAAGCTGCCGGAACCCGAAATTCTGTCTCGTAATGGCAGCTATATGGCCTATCGACGACTGCAACAGCACGTAGGCGCGTTTCGCGACTTTTTGCGCGAGCAAGGCGGGCCTACTACAGAGGGCCAAGAGTGGCTTGCGGCTAAACTGATGGGCCGTTGGCGCAGCGGCGCACCGCTTGCGCTTGCACCCGAGAAGGACGACCCGACAATCGCGAATGATCCGCAGCGCAACAACAACTTCAACTACGCGAAGATGGATCCACAGGGCTATGCTATCCCGCTCGGCGCACACATTCGCCGGATGAACCCACGTGATACCGTCCCGAACATTCAACGACGCAGGATGATTCGTCGTGGGGCGACATACGGTCCGCCCTTACCTGAAGGCGTGCCCGAGGATGGAGTGGAGCGCGGGATTGCAGCGTTTGTGATCTGCGCTAGTCTCGTCCGGCAATTCGAGTTTGCCCAAAATGTTTGGATTAATGATCCCAATTTCAAAGAGCTCGGCAATGAGCACGATGCCATTATCGGCGCGCAAGATGGCACCTTCGACTTTACAATTCCAAAGCGCCCCATCCGAAAGAAGATAAAGGGCCTTCCAGCTTTTACGACCGTAAAGGGCGGAGCTTACTTCTTCGTCCCCGGGATCACTGCGTTGCAGTATCTCGCTACGCTGGGCGACCACCACTAGTTTTCAAAGTGTCCCACGAGGGCCAACTGAACCGCGAGAACATCCACACCGCCGCTGTGGATAATCTGACGCAACGGGTCTGCGTATTTGCTTCGGCCGGAAATGCCAGCCGCCGCCCCGAGGCGACCAGAGGCCGTACCTCCTCCAGAGAGCCCAAGTTGTGCCAAGCGCCCTAGGTGGGGCAGACCGGGGAATTTGAGACTAAATACCTAAATAGTCCTGTAAGGCCATAGGAACCTGTGCGTTTTGTGCTGTCACGGCTGTCAGACGACGCGCAAAACGCACGCGTACGGCCTTGCTAGTGGCTTACGGAGGCATCGTGTGCAACAGCCATGGTCCATATGGAACCATCGAGCCGGAGGAACAAAGCGGTACCAAGAGGACAACTCGTTTCCACACTACACTGAGTGCGGCTCTTTCGTTTTTCTAAAGATCCTATTCTAAAGATCCTATTCTAAAGATCCTATGGAGAGTTAGGAAGCCCTGAAGATAGTGACAATCATCATCAACCAGGTTCACCGAGGGTCTTCTCTGGTACTCAGGTTTGTCATTGGTCTGCCAAAGGCTGAGCGATGAGCGTCTTGAGGATCGGTTGTGCCCCGCAAGCCCCATGATAGGCCGTCTTAATGGCGAACTCTCCGCGTTCTCTTCCCGACACAGGGACTATTAGCGCATCGTGTACCGATAGGCTTGGGATGCCTTGGCTCATCAGGTAACGCATGGCGTTCAGCATCGCGGTGCTTTCAAAGTACATCAGATCGGCCCAAGCCTCTCGCGTCTCGTCGTTGCCCAGCATCTTGAGGACAGGATAGACTCTGAGAGCTTCATCACGCGCGACGTACCCCCGCGATTTTGTGGGTTCTCTAAATAAGCGGCGGGACGGTTCGAGCACCCCCGAACATTGCCGGAACAGCTTGCTACCATTTTGCTACCCAATTCGGTAGCACGGGCCGGTATCCGACGGGACGAGGAGGGGCCCGCCTCAAATTTTTCCTTATAATTCAAACCTGCCGGGCCAGAACAAAACGAGCGAGGATGGCCGAGACCGAATTTCGAGTGCGGTGCATTCAACCACTCTGCCACCTCTCCGCGGATCTGAGGTCACAAGCGAGTGTCGTGACGCTGTATTTAGCGGTGGCGAACAGGTGAAACAAGGTCGCTGCTGCCGCGCGCCCGCTGAGCTTTCATCTTGCACGAGCGCGTAGGGCCTGCCGCTGCGCCGTGCGATTGCGAAGAAGATCCAGCCCACAGGAACTGATATACCGGCCCGCCTTCAGGGACCAGCCGTAACTGTGGGGATGAACACGGCGAATGTAATACCCGCCAGTTCGATGGCGATCGACGCGGCGAAACACCGCGTTACAGGGCCACAATGATTCAGGAGGCGCCAACGGGCGATCGGCGGCCCAGCAGTTGTTCAAATGCCCTGGGACAACCGTGGTCCCGACCCCCGGCGCAGAGCAATGGATAGGCAATCGTTCCGCAGGCGCAGCATGGCGCGGCCGCGTCAAAGTCCCTTGTTGCCTGCAGGTCCCCACCTATAATGCGGGCGCAAATCGCGGGACATTCCGCGAAACCAACGGAACGAGAAGAATGGCGGAATGGTTCGTGGCCAAGGCATCGGAGTTACCCGAGGGCGATCGGCGCATTGTCAGCGCCGGCAAGGAGGAGATCGGGGTTTTTCATCAGCACGGCGTCTATTACGCCTACAGCAATTATTGCGTTCATTCCGGCGGGCCGGCTTGCGAGGGTATTTTGATCAATAAGGTGGTTGATCTGATTGCCGAGGACCGCACCTATCAGGGGCAGACGTTTTCCGACGAGGTGCATTTCGTCTGCCCCTGGCACGGCTACGAGTACGAACTGACCACCGGCCGCTGTGTCGGCGACCGAAGGCTCAAGCTGAAGAGATATGAAGTGGTGCGGCGCGGGGACGACATCTACGTCGTGGCATGATGCGTCTGCCGCCGATCTGATCCGGTGCGAGTTGTTTAAAAGATTGCACGCGATTGACGGAGAAAACAATGGATACGGTGCCCACCGAGGTGCGCAAGCTCAACTTCGACGATTACTCGACCGCCAAGCACCTCGCGCACGCGGCGCAGCAGGCCCGCGCTCGAAATTTCCAGGATTTTCTCGTCGTCGACGTCGATGCGCACCATTACGAGAACGAATCCTATAAGGAAGTTTTTCAATACATTGAAAGCCCAGTAATCCGCCACGACGTGATCGACTCATCGCGGCGTCCCGGCCGCTCGGCAATGCTCAATTCCTCCGTCGGCAACCAGAACCTCGGCGGCCGCATCACCCGCGCCAATCTGCGCGGGCTGCAGAAGGTGCCGGCAGACGGCCGCCATCGCGACGTCGCCATGACCCTCGAATGGATGGACGCGATGGGCGTCGATTACGCGTGCATGTTCCCGACGCCGATGCTGTTTCTTGGCCTGCACCCGCAGGTGGAGATCGAGGTCGCATTGTGCCGCGCCTATAACCGCTGGCTCTGCGAGCGCATCCTTGCGGTCGAGCCGCGGCTCATTTCCATGCTCTACATCCCGTTCAACGATCCCGAGGCCGCCTACAAGACGGTGAAGGATTTTGGCGAGCAGAAGGGCGTAGTCGGTTTCATGGTGACATCGCCGCGCTACCGGCCGGTGCACGACAATTCCTACATGAAGACCTACGCACTCCTGGAAGAGATGGGGAAGCCGATTTCGTTCCACGCCGCGTATTCGTGGGAAGACCGGGCGCTGCAGATGACGAACCGCTTCATCTCGGTGCACTCGCTCGGCTTCATGTGGTTCAACGTGATCCACATGACGAATTGGGTGGTGAACGGGCTGCCCGAGCGCTTTCCCAAACTCAAAGTGCTGTGGATCGAGAGCGGCCTGACCTGGGCGTATTCGCTGATGCAGCGGCTCGACCATTCCTACATGATGCGCACGTCCGATTGCCCCTCGCTCAAGCGCAAACCGAGCGAATATATGCGCGAAATGTATTTTTCCTCGCAGCCGATGGAAAAACCGGACGATCCTTCGATCCTCGAAGCTACCTTCAAGATGATCAAAGCCGACACCCAGCTGCTCTGGTCGTCCGACTACCCGCACTGGGATTTTGACCTGCCGGGCGTGATCTACGACCTGCCGTTCCTGAACGAGAAGGCCAAACGCAACATTCTGGGCGCCAACGCGGCGCGCGTGTTCGGGCTCGATACCAAGCCGGTGAAGCGGATACCGTGAAATAGTAGCTGCCGCCCGCTAGGCGGCTCTGGCGGGAGTTTTGGGCCTTACAAGGGAAAAAGGCGCCATTTTCGCTCTGCGGGCCCGGCACAATCGCACCGAGCCCCTCAGCAGCGGATTTTTTGAAATCAGCAACAAGCGCCGTTGCCTTTACTTCGCCGGCACCACAAGCGAATAGCGCTCGTCGGCGGCGAGGCATTCGGCCTGCGGAAAACCCAGCTCGTTGCGCACCATATTGGTACCGAGCACGAGCGAAACCATCTTGTAGAAGGCATGGCGGCGGCTCATGCCTTCGCGGCCCATGCCGCAATCGGTGGAGATGACGAGCCGCTCCGGCGGAACGTACTTGAGCGCGGCGCGAACTTTTGCCGCCACTTCGTCCGGAGTTTCCACCTGCAGCACGTGATGATCGATGACCCCGATGGCGATCTTCTTTCCCGTAATGGTGTTGCCGATGGCTTCGAGATCGATGCCGCCGGAGCTTGAGGATTCGAACGTGATCACGTCGGCATCGACGGTGTTGTAGGCCTCGAGCGCCGGCCTGTAGCTCTGCACCTGGGCGAACATGCGCTGCTGCGAAGGATTACCCCAGCACGAGTGCGCCCATACTTCGGTCTTGGCGCGCAGCCCCTTCACCGTGCGATTGAACACTTCAACCATCAGCTCCGGCGTGATCACCTTGTCCTGAATCTTGCGGATGGCGATCAGGTGAATTTGTGGCTCCTCGATCTGGATCACGGGGCAGCCGGCGTCGGCCAGTTCGTGATATTCCTCGTTGAAGGCGTCGGCTACGGCGAACATGCGCTCGGGGATACTCTTGTAGTAGCGGTCCTGTAGCGCAAAGGCCACGATCTCTGCCGATACGGCGCCGAACTTGACCGGCCGCTTGGTGAAGCGTTGCGCCGCCTTCCACATCGCGGTGTATTGCAGATTGCCGCGGCTGATCGGCGAGGTGATCAGCGGCATCACGCGCGATTCCAGGTAGTCGTGGAGAATGTGGCCGCGCGGAAACCAGATGCCGCCGCGGCCGGCCGGCGTCGCCTGCGGATGCGCGGCGTCGAGCCCGCTCATGTGGTTAGGCGGATAGGCGGTCCAGCTCTGGCCGCCGACGTCGTCGTCGAAGCGGCAGTCCCCGTCGGTCACGATGTCAAGCCCGGCGAGTTCCTGGTCGCGCAAATAGCAGGTGAGCGCATCCTCATATTGCTCGCGGAAGCGGCGGTTCACCATCGCCTCGAGAAAATGGCGGGTGCCGAGATTTTCCGTATACCAGGTCGGCCGCGGCAGCGAGCCGGTGATCGTCGTTGGCAGCATGATGTCTTTAGTGGCCCGATACATGATGAACGCCCTCCCGATATTTCAGCGGCGAGCGATCGTCCGCTTCGCCGCGCAACTCCAAGCTTATAGTGACTTGGCCAAGCCGTCATTCGGGATCGGCCGCGAGGCTCGCCTGTCCGGTCGCACGGAATGAGAGGCCGTATTGTATGTCCGCATTGGCAAGCGCCGACGGACGCTGATAAGTGACAATATAGACGCCGCGCCCTTCCCGCTTTCAGCTCCGGGCGACGGGCAGGAGTGGCCAGAAATACATCAGGTGCCGGTAAATACCGGCTTGCGCTTCTCCATGAAGGCGCTGCGCCCTTCATTGTAGTCGCGGCTCAGGAAGCACTTCTCCACCATTTCGACGGTGCGGGCGACGTCGCGCTTTACCTCGTCCTTGAGGATTTCGCCGACGGTGAATTTCACCGCCTGGATGGTGAGCGGCGCATTGGCGCAGATCATCTCGGTGATGGTCTTGAGCGTGCTCTCGAGCTCGGCTGATGGCACAGCGCGGTTGATCAATCCCATGGCTAACGCCTCCTTGGCGTCGAACTGCCGCGCGGTGTAGAAAATTTCCTTGGCGAAGGCCGGACCGACGATATCGACGAGGCGCTTGAGCCCCGGATAGCCGTAGCCCAGGCCGAGTCTGGCGGCCGGGACAGCAAAGCGTGAGTCATCCGAGGCGATGCGCAGGTCGCAGCAGGTGGCGAGCCCGAGGCCGCCGCCGATGCAATAGCCGCGGATCATGGCAACGGTCGGCTTGGGAAATTCGTAGATGCTCGCATACGCCGCCTCGGATTTGGCGCCGTAGGCGCGTGCGGCTTCAAGATTGGCGCGCTCGCTTTCAAATCGCGAAATATCGGCGCCGGAGACAAAAGCCTTGTCGCCGGCGCCGGTGAGCACAACCACGCGAATGTCGCTGTCTGCCGCGAAATCGTCGAGGATGCGCTTGGTCGCCTCCCACATGTCCAGCGATACCGCGTTGTGCCGCTGTGGATTGTTGAAGGTCACGATGCCGACACCGCCTTCCTTGCGGGAGAGCATCTTGTCAGCCATGGGCTAAACTCCTTTTCTTGATTTCATCGCCCGCGAAGGCGGACGATCCGGTAATCGAATCGCACCCGCATTTTAGTCTCAATTTCGCAGCGTACCGGATGCTGCGCCTTCGGCGCAGCATGACATGCACATCAACCTCGCTCAGACGGCATTTGCCTTGTGCAGCGCGGCGATCTCGCGCCTGGAAAAGCCGAACTCCTTGAGCACTGCCTCGGTATGTTCGCCCAGTTCCGGCGGCCGCGCCACGAGCCGCGAGGGCGTGCGCGACAGCATCACCGGCTGGCCGACCAGATACATCTTGCTCTTGTCCTTCTTGGTCACGCTCTGTGCGATGGCCAGATGCTTCACCTGCGGGTCGGCGAACATCTGGTCGACCGCGTAGATCGGCCCGCATGGCACGCCGGCTTCGTTGAGGCGCTCGATCCACTCGGCGCTGGTGCGGCGCACGATGTAACTTTCGATTTCGGCGTTAAGCGCATCGCGGTTCTTGGAGCGCTCGGCGCCGCTTTTGTATTCAGGCTTCTCGAATAGCTCGGTGGCTTCCGCAGCCTCGCAGAAGCGCTGCCAGATCTTCTGCCCGGTCGCGGCGATGTTGATGAAGCCGTCCTTGGTCTTGAACACGCCGGTCGGGATGCTGGTCGGGTGATTGTTACCGGCCTGCTTGGGGATTTCGCCCTGCACCAGATAGCGCGCTGCCTGGAAGTCGAGCATGAAGATTTGCGCTTGCAACAGCGAGGTCGAGATGTGCTGGCCCTTGCCGGATTTCTCCCGTTCGAGCAGCGCCACTAGGATGCCGATCGAGGCAAAGATCCCGGCCGAAAGGTCGGCAACCGGGATGCCGACGCGCACTGGGCCCTGGCCGGGCAGGCCGGTGATCGACATCAGGCCGCCCATGCCCTGCGCGATCTGATCGAAACCCGGCCGGTCGGCGTACGGGCCATCCTGACCGAAGCCGGAAATGCTGGCATAGACGAGCCGGGGATTGATCCGGGCGAGCGTCTTGTAATCGATCTTGAGCCGCTTCTTGACGTCGGGGCGGAAATTCTCGACCACCACGTCGGCTTTCTTGACCATGCGCCTGAAGGCAGCTAGCCCTTCCGGCGCCTTCAGGTTGAGCGTCATGCTGCGCTTGTTTCGGTGCAAATTCTGAAAGTCGCCGCCCTCGCGCGGGCCGCCCAGCGGTGTTTCCAGGCCGGGCGGGCTTTCGATCTTGATGACATTGGCACCCCAATCGGCAAGCTCGCGCACGCAGGTAGGACCCGACCGCACGCGGGTGAGATCGAGCACGGTGAAGCGCGCTAGGGCTTTTGAAGCGTGGGGAAAGGGCATGGGTGGCGCCTCCTACGCCGTTATATCGCCGGGCGAGTTTTTCTCGACGGTCCATCGGGAGGGCGAAACTTTGCCGATCTGTTGGCCATTGTCTACGGGTCCGTGCGCGATCGTTCGAACGATGCGGGCGATCGGCTAGACTGACGGCGTTTACCGCCATCTTTCCGGCACTTTCAGGAGGCGATCATGAACGAAGATGCCCTTAACATCAGTGTGCGTAAATTCCTCAAAAAGGTCGGCGTGACTTCGCAGCGCGAAATCGAGCAGGCGGTGCGCGCCGCACTGGGCGAGGGCCGCCTGAGAGGCAACGAGACGCTGCCGGCCACGGTCATGCTCACGGTCGATGGCATCGGCCTTTCGGTTGAGATCAAGGGCGCCATCGGGCTCGAATAGCCCCTATCAGCCGCTATCCTCTCATTACATCCCAGGAACTCTCATGAACCCTCGCAAGCTCGCCGCTTTTCTTCTCGCCACCCTGACTTTCGTCGGGATTGCAGCCGTTGGCAGCGCGCAGGAGCATCCGGGCCGGGCCGGCGCGCCCGGCGCGGCCGGCGCGGAGCATGGACGCGAACAACAGGGCGAACATGGCCGGGGTCGGCCCACGCAGAACGGTCCGGGGGTGCTGGCGCTCCTGCCCGGCAACTCCGTCACCGAGCACAGCCTTGTGCTGCCGGGCGGCACGCTCTCCTACACTGCCACCGCCGGCACATTCTCGCTATTCGATCAATCCGGTGCGCGCTCGGGCGCGGTGTTTTATACGGCCTATGTCGCCAACGCGTCCGACCCTTCGACGCGGCCCGTTACCTTCGTGTTCAACGGCGGGCCAGGCGCGGCGTCGGCCTTCCTCAATCTTGGCGCGCTCGGCCCGCGGCTGGCAGTCTTTGGTGCCGACGGACGTGACAGCTCGAAGGTCCGTCTCATCGACAATCCGCAGACCTGGCTGCGCTTTACCGATTTGGTGCTGATCGATCCGATCGGCACCGGCTGGAGCCGCGCCGCCGCGCCCGACGGCGCCGAGGCGTTCTGGGGAGTGCGCGCCGATGCCGAGTCGATGGCGAAAGTGATCGCACTCTACGTCGCCAAGAACAGTCGCGTCAGCTCGCCGAAATTCATCGCCGGTGAAAGCTACGGCGGTTTCCGCGCCGTCAAGGTGGCGCGCGCCCTGCCCGAGCAGCAGGGCATGTCAGTGAACGGCATCATCATGCTGTCGCCGATGCTCGAGGGGGCATTCCAGTTTGGCGGCGAGCGCTTCGCGCTGGGGGCCGCGCTGCAGCTGCCGTCGCTGGCGGCGGCCCAACTGGAACGCCAAAACGCTTTCAGCATAGCGGCACTCGCCGACGCGGAGCATTTCGCCATGACCGACTATCTGACGACGATGGCCGGCCCGCCGCTGCAGGGAGAGGCGGCGAAGAATTTTTATGCGCGCGTTGCGCAGCTGACCGGGTTGCCGCAGGACGTGGTGGCTCGACAGCGCGGCTTCATCAATGAGGCCTATATCAAGAATCTACGCCTGAGCGACAACAAGATTGTCAGCTCCTACGATGCGACTTTTGCGGTCGACGATCCAAATCCCAAATCGGCGTCGGCCCGCGGCCCCGATCCGATCCTCGACGGGCTGGTGCGCTCCTACGGCAGCGCCTTTGTTTCCTATGCGCGCGAAGAACTCGGCTTTAAGACCGACATGACCTACAACCTCCTCAATTCGGAAATTTCCGGCAGGTGGAAATGGAATTCGGGCCATTTGCAGCCGAGCGTCACCGACGATCTGCGCGAACTCTTCGCGCTCACGCCCTCGTTCCACCTGATGATCGCCCACGGTTATAGCGACATGGTCACGCCGTTCTCGGTGACGCGCTATCTGCTCGACCATCTGCCGCCCGGAGCGACCAAGGGACGAACGCAGCTTCGGCTTTATCGCGGCGGGCACATGTTCTATCTCGATCCGGACTCGCGCAAAGCCTTCGCTGCTGATGCGCGCACGATGTATCCGTCGCCTGAAGTGACGAGGTGACGGCGCGCCGGCAAACGCGTGCCGCATCGCCGCGGGACGCCGGGGTTGCTCAGACTTCAGCCCTCACGATGTGTCCCGGCGACCACGTTTGCCTGCACGTCGCGCCTCTGCACAGCGATCGGCAAAGGGATAGGTGGAAGCAACAAGACAATCGGCGATGCCCGCGCGTTGGCGGCTGTCAGGCGCGACGTGCAGCGGCTCTTTGTCTCACCGCCTGGCGCGGCGCTCGCCCACCCTCATTGGATGTGCAATATCCGATATGCCATGGTGACTCTGGCAAGCCGGGAAATCCTTGCACGCCCCGGCGCGATCAGGTTTCTCAATTCTCTTTTTGATTGTCTTTCGTCCTATTATGATCAATAAAGCCTTCGATCTCATGGGGGGAGCCATTGCGGCCGAACCGGCTCGCACAAGTGGCAAAACGTCAAACAAACGAGATAGCACCGCAGAGGAGAAAAACGGCGATGTCCAAGGAGCGCGGCAGCATGCCCGTACGCAGCACGCCCGTACAAAGGCGAACGATTCTGAAAGCCGGTCTGGCGTTCGGCACCATGCAGGTTGCGAGCCCGTTTGTGGTGAAGTCGCTCGCCGACGAGCCGGTCAAGATCGGTCTCGACAATCCGCTAACCGGAACCTACGCGGCGCTCGGCAAGAACGAACTGATCGGCTGCCGGCTCGCACTCGATCAGATCAACGCCAAGGGCGGCATTCTCGGACGCAAGGCCGCGCTTCTGGTCGAGGATTCCACGAGCGGTGATGCCGGCACCGCCGTCGAGAAGGCGCGCAAGTTGATCGACCGCGACAAAGTCAACTTCCTGCTCGGCAATGTGAACTCCGCCTTGGCCGCCGCCATGGCCAACGTCTCTTATGAGAAGGCCGTCTTCCACGTCGTTCCCGGTGGGCACACCGATCCGGTCACCGGCGCCAATTGCCATTGGAACGTATTCCGCGTCTGCAACACGACGCAAATGGAAGCCAATGCGGTAGCCGGGGCGCTGATCAAGACCGCCGGCAAAAAGTGGTACTACATTACGCCTGATTATGCGTTCGGGCACACGTTGCAGGCCGGCTTGGAGAAGGCCTGCGCCGCGCTCGGCGGCACCAAGGTCGGCGGCGATCTCACGCCGCTCGGCACCACCGACTTCTCCTCGTATCTGATCAAGGCGCAGGCGGCGAATCCCGATGTGATCATCTTCCTGGTCGCCGGCGATGACGCGGTGAACGCGCTAAAGCAGGCGGTGCAGTTCGGCCTGGCTAGGAAGACGCACATCGCGGGGGCGCAACAGGAGCTGGAAGTCTTGCTCGGCCTGCCGCCGGAAGCGCGCATCGGCACCTGGGTGTTCGAGTGGTATTGGAACCAGCCCGACGTCGCGCACGTGACCGATTTCGTCGCCGCGATTCGCAAGCGCAGCGGCGGCCATGCCCCGACGGCGCGCACCTGGTTCGGCTACGCCTCGACATGGACCTGTGCGCTGGCCGCGCAACAGGCCAAGTCGCTCGACGCCGTCAAGATGGCGAAGGCGATGCAGGGCTTCAAACTCCCGCCGGAAGTGGCGCTGATGCCCAACGGGGCCTTCTATCGTGCGGCACAGAACCAGCTCATCCCCGATCTTTATGTCGGCAATGCGCAGCAAGCACCGAAGGGCGGCGACCCTGAGGATCTGTTCCACGTGACCGACATCGTAAAAGGGATCACCGCTGCCGGGACACTGCAAGATACCGGTTGCAAGATGACGTGGCCGGCCTGATGACCGCGGCGTGCCGGGCGCCGCTTGAACGCGGCGCTGCGGTCCGCATCCGCCGGTGGGCGGGTCATTATCCCGTGATCTCCCCGGGCGGTGACTGGGCGTGCGCCGGCCGCCTGGCGGTGTGGTCTGCGAACGGAGATCCTGTTACTTCGCCGACGACTTTTTGCGCATGACACAGGTTGTTCTGTTCAATATTTTCAACGGCCTTATCGTCGGCGCGTTCTACGCGCTGATGGCGCTGGGCTTGTCGCTGATCCTCAATCTTTCCGGCGTCATCAATTTCGCCCATGGCGGATTTCTCGCCATCGGCGGTTATCTCGCCTATACGCTTATTCCTTACCTCGGCTTCTGGGGCGCGCTCGTCGTTGCGCCCTTTCTGACGGCGCTTCTCGGCGTCGTCGTCGAACGCCTGTTGATACGTCCACTGTACGGGCGCGATCCGCTCTATGGCCTGCTGTTGACGTTTGGTCTTGCCTTCATCTTCGAAGACGGCACGCGCACCATCTGGGGCGCGCAGAGTCTGCCCTATCAGGTGCCGGGCTGGCTGTTGTCGCCGCTGAGCAGCGCCTATTTCTTCCTCACCGGCTACCGCCTGTTCATGGTGCTGATCGTTGCCGTGGCGGTCGTGGGGTTGTTCCTCATCCTCAACCACACCAAGCTCGGCATCCGCATCCGCGCCGGCACCCTCGATCTCGAGACGGTCTCGGTGCTCGGCGTCAATGTGCGCATCCTGCGCAGCCTCAATTTCGGCCTTGGCGTCTACCTCGCAGGCCTTGCCGGGGTGCTGGCCGTCGGCCAGCTGGGCCTGCAGCCGACCATCGGCTCCTCGCTGATCATGCCAAGCTTCGTCGCCATCATCGTCGGTGGCCTCGGCAGCCTTCCTGGCACACTGCTCGGGGGCCTGCTCATCGGCGTGGCCTCCGGCGTGACCACGGTGTATTGGCCACCCGCCACCGAGGCGGTGATCTACGTGATGATGGCCCTCGTTCTCATGGTGCGGCCGCGCGGCCTGCTCGGCGAGGAAGGTAGATTATAGTGGAAGCGTTCGGCTTTAAGAAATATGCGCCGAACATCGTGGCATGGCTGCTTCTGCTCACGATGCCGTATTGGCTCGTGGGCGTGGGTGGTTACATCGAACTCGGCACGCGTGCGCTGGTGCTCGGCCTCGCGGCCATCTCGCTCAATTTCCTGCTCGGCTATACGGGCGTCTTGTCGTTCGGCCACGCCGCCTATTTCGGCCTCGGCGCCTACGGCGCCGGTATGGTCATCCGCTACATCGTCCCCTCCACTGGTGCCGGGCTATTGATCGGCACGCTGGTCGGCACGGCAGCAGCGGCAATCATCGGCCCACTGATCATACGCCTGCGCGGCGTCTACTTCGCCATGGTGACCATCGCCTTCGGTCAGGTGTTCTATTTCATTGCCTTCCGCTGGAATTCGGTCACGGGCGGCGACGACGGGCTGACCGGCTGGACCCGTCAGCCGCTTGATCTCGGCTTTGTTCGCATCGACATCCTGCACAATCCTATCGCGTTCTATTACCTTGCGCTCGCGTGCTTTGCCGTAGCGGTCGCCGTCATGGCCTTCGTGCTGCGCTCGCCGTTCGGCCGCACCCTGATCGCGATCCGCGAGAACGAGCGCCGCGCCCGCTTCCTCGGCATTCCGGTCGACCGCCATATTTGGATTTCGTGGATGATCTCCTGCTGCTTCGTCAGCCTCGCCGGCGCGCTTTATGCACTGCTCAACAATTTCGTTGACCCGCGCGCGCTCTATTGGACGCAGTCCGGCGACTTCGTGATCATGGCCGTGCTCGGCGGCATGCGCTCGTTCTGGGGCCCGCTGCTCGGCGCAGCGATTTTCGTCGTGCTGCAGGACTATTTGTCGAGCCAGACCGAGAACTGGATGTCCTTCCTCGGCCTGTTCTTCGTGCTCGTGGTTTTGTTCTTCCCGCGCGGCATTCTCGGCATGATCCGCCGCAAGGCGGTCACATGAGCTTGTTGCGCGTCGATACTGTTTCCAAGCATTTCGGCAGCCTCGTCGCGGTCAGCGGTGTTTCGATGAGCGTCGAGCCGGGCGAGTTGCGCGCCGTCATCGGTCCCAATGGCGCCGGCAAGACGACCTTCTTCAATCTGATCACCGGCTTGTTCCGGCCGACTTCGGGCCGCATCCTCTTTGACGGCGAGGATGTCACCGGACTGTTGCCGGCGCGTCGGGTGTGGCGCGGCATCGCCCGCACGTTTCAGATCACCGAAATCTTTCCTGAACTTTCGGTGCATGAGAATTTGCGCATACCGGTCGAAGTCGCTTCCGGCTTCCGCCTGAAACCCTGGCTCTCGCGTGCAGCCGGGGCCAAGGTCGGCGACCGGGTTGCCGACCTGTTGCAGATGGGCGGCCTGAGCGACAAGGCGGGCCGCATGGTGGGGGAACTCTCCCACGGCGACCAGCGATCCACCGAGATCATGATGGCGATCGCGCTCAATCCGCGGCTGTTGCTGCTTGACGAGCCGACCGCCGGAATGGGCGAGCAGGAAACCTTCGAGATCATTCAGCTGATCCGTCGCCTGCACAAGGACAACAGGCTCACCATCGTGCTGATCGAGCATGACATGCGCGTCGTCTTCCATCTGGCGGACCGCATCATGGTGCTCGACCAGGGCAAATTCCTCGCCGAAGGCACGCCGGCTGAAATCGCCGCCAACAAAGCCGTGCAGACCGCCTATTTGGGGAAGGCCGCATGAGCGCCGCGCTGAGCGCCGAAGGGCTGCACACCTATTATGGCAAGAGCCACATCCTGCACGGGGTCAGCCTCGAAGCCGCCGAAGGGCAGGTGACCGCGCTGCTCGGCCGCAATGGCGCGGGCAAGACCACGACGCTGCGCAGCTTAATGGGGCTCACGCCTCCGCGCGAGGGCAAGGTCGTAATTCTCGGCACGCAGACCACGCACTGGCCGCCGTTTCGTGTCGCCGCCTTGGGCGTCGGCTACGTGCCCGAGGGCCGCAAGGTCTTTCCCAATCTGACGGTGGACGAGAATTTGCGCGTGCCGCTGGAACGGCCCGGACCGTGGACCGCCGAGACCGTCTATCGGCTGTTCCCCAGGTTAAAGGAGCGCCGGGGCAACCGCGGCCGGCAGCTCTCCGGCGGCGAACAGGAAATGCTGTCCATTGCGCGCGCGCTGTTGATAAACCCGAAGCTTTTGATCCTCGACGAGCCGTCGCAAGGGCTGGCGCCGCTGATTGTGCGCGAAGTGTTCCGCATCGTGGCGCAGATGCGCGCGGAGGGAATAAGCGTGCTCCTGGTCGAGCAGAACGTGCGCATGAGTCTCGAAATCGCCGACCACGCCTATGTGCTCGACGACGGACACGTCGTCTATTCCGGGCCGGCGCGTGAGCTCGCCGCGGACGAGGTGCGCGTGCAGTCGCTCGCCGGCGCCAGCGCGGAGCGATGGAGCCCGCCGGCTTAGCGCCGGTTGCAGGCGAATTCGCATTTGACGCCCGCGGTACTTTAGACCTTCCAGGGTAGCTGAGGGCGCCTGGCCAGCTTGCGCCGCTGCGATCGACGGCGCTGGGATGCACGTAAAGGTGTCCGGACCTATTCGGCGGCGCGTTTGCGCACCAGCGCTGCGGCCGCCGCATCGAAGCTTTGCTCGCGCTCCAGCATCGGCTTGAGCCCGACCAGCTCGTAATAATCTTCGAGCGGCAGCAAATGGTCGAACGTTGCGGTGAGTGAATTTTCGCGTTTGAGGATGCGCAGCACGGTGCGCACCGCATGGGCGGCGGCGAACAGCGCGACCGATGGAAAGGTTGCAGCGACAACGCCGGCGGCTGCGAGCTCCTCCAGGCTGCGGCGCTTTGGCCCGGCCGCCTGCGACAGCGTCGCCATGTGCGGGCCGCCGACCTCGCGCATCACGCGCGTGATTTCCTCGATCGTATCGACACCCATCGGCTTGGCCATGTCGGCGCCCGCCTCCATGAACAGCTGGCAGCGCTCGATCGCCGCATTGAGTCCTGCGACGCCGGCAGCGTCGGTGCGCGCGGCGATGAAGAAGTCGGAGTCGCGCCGCGCCTCGAGGGCGGCCTTGATCTTGGCGAGCATCTGCTCGACCGGGATCACCTGCTTGCCGGGCAGGTAACCGCACCGATTGGGAAAGATCTGATCGCTGATGAACACGCCGGCGACCCCGGCGGCTTCGAACGCCCGCACCATCTGCCGCACGTTGTTGACGCCGCCAAAGCCGGTGTCGGCATCGACATAGACTGGGATGTCGACGGCGGCGGCCATGCGCCCGTAATGGTCGGCATAGTCGCGCATGTTCGATTGTCCCATGTCGGGCTGCGCCAGCATCGAGCCGATCGCGGCATAGCCGCCCGCGCAAATCGCTTCGAATCCCTCGGCTTCCATGATCCGCGCCGACAGCGCGTCATAGGCGCCGGGCATCAACACCAGACGCTTGCCGGACATAATGGCTCGAAACTTTTTGCGCGCGTTCATCAGTTCCTCGCGGATTTGAGTTTCTGTGCTGGCGGCGGTTGTGGCCGACGCGGAGATTGGGGCGCCCACAGGGGCGTCTAGGAAGCAACCCGCCGGCGGTCGCGCGCCATCTGCAGCCACGGCTGCGCGGCAGCGGCGCGTTGCTCCCAGCTCACGATCTCATCCATGTGCTTGAGCGTCAGCCCGATATCGTCGAGACCTTCAAGCAGCCGCATGCGATCGGCGGCGGCGACTTCAAACCCGATATCGTTGCCGCCCGGCCCGCTGATGCGCTGCGTCACCAGGTCGATCGTGAACGGCGCCGCCCCGTTGATGGCGACGACGCGCGCGGTGAAATTCTCGGCGTCTTTGCCGCCGAGCACGACCGGCAAGAGGCCATTCTGCAGGCAGTTCTCGCGATAAATATCGGCAAAGCTTCTTGCCACGATGACGCGAATGTTGTTCGCCAGCATGCTCCAGACCGCCGATTTGCGCGAGGAGCCGGCACCGAAATTCTGCCCGGTCACCAGAATGCCGACAGCGCGGAATTGTGGCTTGTTAAGCACGAAATCGGGATCCTCGCTGCCGTCTTGGCGCCGTCGCGCGCGATAGAACAGCATCGTTCTGTAGTCTTCGTCGAGCCCGCGCGAATGCAGCACCGGGGCGATCTGGTCGGTGTTGATGTCGTCGCGCAAGAGTGGGGCGGCGATGGCGGTGTGGCTGACGAAACGCTGCATCAGGCCGCTCCTGTTAGAAGCTGCCGCACGTCGGTGATGCGCCCGGCGATCGCGCTCGCCGCGGCGGTCACCGGCGACGCCAGATGGGTCCGCACCTTTGGCCCCTGCCGGTTCTCGAAATTGCGATTGGTGGTCGACACGCATCGCTCGCCCGGCGCCCCGCGGTCGCCGTTGCCGCCGGCGCACATCGAGCAGCCGGATTCGCCCCAAAAGAAGCCGGCCTCGCGGAACACGCGGTCGAGCCCCGCCGTTTCGGCGGCGCGTTTGACGCTGCTCGAGCCCGGCACCACCATGGCAGCGACGCCTGCGGCAACGCGGCGGCCGCGCACCACGGCGGCAGCGGCTTCGAGATCGGGCAGCCTGCTGTTGGTGCACGAGCCGATGAACACGCGATTGACCGGCAGGCCGGAAAGGGTGATTCCGGGCTGCAATCCCATATAGGCAAAGGCGCTCTCGGCGGCGGCGCGCCGGCTCGGATCGAGGGCTGCCGGGTGGGGCACCCGGCCAGAAATGCCGACAACCTGGCTCGGATCGGTGCCCCAGGTGATTTGCGGCTCGAGCGCGGTGCAATCGAGCGCCACTTCGCGATCGAACGCGGCGTCCTCGTCACTTTTCAGTGTGCGCCAAAGGGCGAGCGCGCTCGCCCACATCGCGTCCTTCGGCGCGTAGGGGCGTTCGGCGAGCCACGCGATGGTTTTTTCGTCGGGAGCGACGAAGCCGGAACGGCCGCCCATCTCGATGTTGAGGTTGCACAGCGTCATCCGCTGCTCGATCGGCATAGCGGTAATGGCCGACCCGGCATATTCGACGATGTAACCGCGCGCGCCGGCGACGCCGAGTTCGGCAATCAGCCGCAGTGCTATGTCCTTGGCGCTGACCTGCGGCCCTAGTCGGCCGTCGAGCCGCGCGCGCATCGCCTTCGGCCGTTTGAGCGCCATTACCTGGGTGACCAGAATGTGGGTCATTTCGCTCGTGCCGCAGCCGAAAGCGAGGGCGCCGAGGCCGCCAACGGTGCTGGCGTGACTGTCGGGGACGGCATGCGTAGCGCCGGGCAGCACGATGCCGAGTTCGGGCGCCACGACATGGGAGATGCCCTGTTCGGGATCCTCGACGTCGAAAAGCCTGATGCGGTTGCGCCGGGTGCCCTCGCGCATGGCCTTGATAAAGGCGCTGCCCGCGGCATTGGTCTCGTCATTGCGCCCTGGCCGCGTGGCCACCGTATGGTCCTGCACCGCGAAGGTCAGGTCCGGCCTGTGCACCGTGCGCTGCTCCTTTTCCAGATGCGTGAACGCGTGGTGAGCATGCAATTCGTGGAGCACATGGCGATCGATATAAATCAGGTCACGCCCGTCGGCGCGTTGCCCGACCCGATGGAAATTCCAGATCTTGTCGAACAATGTGCGCGGCATGCGATTATCCTTGGAGTGGGATCGGGGCTGCGGCCCTTGCTGCCCCATCCTGAGCGGCGCAACGGCTCAAGGCAAGCCGGGCTGCAGGGCGGATGAGCGCAGCGCAATGCGAGATCGGACGCTGAAGCTCGTCGGACCGTTCCCCGCACTTCGCGGCGCTCGTGAGGCCAGCAGCGGAGTTGACATGCCGCGCGTCGTCGGGGTCGATCATCTGGTTCTCAGCGTCGGCGATTTCGCGCGGTCGAAGGAGTTTTATCAAACGCTGCTCGGTTTTCTTGGCTTCAGGCTCAAATACGAATACGCCGATATGGCCGGCTGGAGCAACGGCAAGACGCTGTTTTGGATAGCGGCTGCCGATGCCCAGGGGCGCAAGCGCAAATACCGCAAGGGCGATGTCGGCTTCCATCATTACGCGTTTGAGCTGTCGAGCCGCGAGGATGTGGATGAGCTTGGCGCGTTTCTGCAAAAGCGCGGCATGAGCGTTGTCGATCCGCCCGGCGAGTATTATGGGCACAATTACTACGCGGTCTATTTCGCCGATCCCGACGGCATGAAACTCGAAGGCATGATCTGGGCACCGCGACGGAAGAAAAAGGCGCCGTCGCGAAAAAAGACCCGCTCGCGGTAACTTTGAGTCCTGGTGCTGGCGGTCAAATATTAAATGCGGCCAGATCGAGTTCGGTTGGTCCGCAGTTTCAGCTCGGGGGCCATGGCTGCTTAGCGCGGCGCCGCAAACAAACTCCGACAGCGTGGTCGATGAAATAATTGCTGATCGCGCAGCCGCCATCATGCAGCGCGCGGTGCGCCTGCGGCCGATCCCATGGTTGGTTCCGATTGCCTGGCGATGGGGTCGCTTCCAGGGACGCCGGATGATCCGGCACGGACGCGCTGCGCCCCGTTCCGCAGCCTAGCGGAGAGGCGTAAAGATGCGCTTCGCTGCGAATGCCAATTTGAAGCAAGGAAGAGACGTTGAGCAAATGGAAACCGTGAATGGGCCGTCGGGCCTCGCGGTAGTGCGCGAGCAGATCGCTTCCGCTTGCCGCGAATGCGGCCGCGATCCGGCAAGCGTGACGCTGGTGGCCATCTCGAAGACGTTCGGCGCCGAGGCGATCGAGCCGGTGATTGCCGAAGGCCAGCGCGTGTTCGGGGAGAACCGCGTGCAGGAAGCCAAGGCCAAATGGCCGCCGCTCATGGCGCGGCATTCCGGGATCGAATTGCACCTGGTAGGTCCGCTGCAATCGAATAAGGCGAAAGATGCCGTGGCCCTGTTCGACGCAATTCACTCGCTGGACCGGGAGGGTCTGGCGGCGGCGCTCGGAAAGGAACTTGCCCGGCAGGCGCGGGGGCCGACCTTGTTCGTCGAGATCAATACCGGGGCCGAGCCGCAAAAGTCCGGTGTACTGCCGCAGCAGGCCGACGGCTTTCTCGAAGCCTGCCGGAATCGCCATGGTCTGGCAGTGTCGGGGCTGATGTGCATCCCGCCGCAGAATGAAGCCGCGGCGCCGCATTTTGCGCTGACCGCGCAGATTGCGCGGCGCAACGGGCTTGCCTTGCTCTCCATGGGCATGAGCGCCGATTTCCAGGCGGCGATCGCTTTCGGTGCCACCCATGTTCGGGTGGGCACGGCGATTTTCGGCGCAAGGGGGGCCTAAGGATGAACAATGATTTGCGTTTTCGGCGAAAGTCGGCCGAGAAGGCGTTCCAGATCGCGGCGGCGCAAGGCAACGCATCCGGCCGTAGGCGCAAACGCATCGCCGGCGATGTGGATGAACACGGCGCTCCCGCGGAAAGCCACGCGCGGTCGCGTGTTGTGATCGATCTCGACGAGCATGTCGTAGAGGCCGTCGGTCCGCAGAAGGCGGTCGCCTGATTCATTGGCCGACCGGCGGAATGGGCGATTGTAGCGGCGGTCGACCGGGTCCTCGCACCAGGCGTCGGCAGGGCGGATGCGCCGCATTGGTAACAGCGTGCGCCGGCGAGGCAGCCGGTCGGCCCGCCACCACAGCCGCAAGGGCCGGAAATGGCCCGGCGGGGTGCCGCCATCGCCTTCGCGCTTGAGCACCCGGATACCGGCGCGGCCGAGCGCGACCGGCAGGATGAGGCCGCCGGCGAACAGCCAGCCGCGGGACCGCAATCCCGGCCGCGCCCTGACGCGAATGACGGAAAACGACGTCCGTCGCTTATGACCGGCCGGATCGACCACGTCCCGCTTGCTCTTTTGCCTTCGAAGTTCTACTTCGCGCGAAACGCCGTGGCAAAATCGCGGCCAAAACGACCCGGGCCGCGCAATGGCAGGCGCGAGCGTGGGTTTCGGGGATCCGATGGATGCCGAACACGCGTAAGATTCTCATTGTCGAGGACGATGCCGAACTGTGCAACGCGCTCGCCGAGCAGCTGTCCTTGCATGAGGAATTCGAGGCGGTCGCCGTCGAAAGCGGCAGCAAGGGCGTGCAGGCCGCCAAAGCCGGCCAGATTGACCTCGTCATCATGGATGTCGGGCTGCCGGACATCGATGGCCGCGAGGCGGTGCGCATTTTGCGCAAGAACGGCTTTAAGGCGCCGATCATCATGCTCACCGCGCACGACACCGATTCCGACACCATCTTGGGCCTCGAATCCGGAGCAAACGATTATGTGACAAAGCCTTTCCGTTTCGCGGTGCTGCTGGCGCGCATCCGCGCGCAGCTGCGCCAACATGAGGCGAGCGAGGACGCGGTCTTCACCATCGGGCCCTACACGTTTCGGCCGAGCTCGAAACTCCTGCTCAATCCCAAGGGCAACAAGGTTCGTCTGACCGAAAAGGAAACCTCGATCCTGCGCTACCTCTACCGCGCCGGGCAGCGAGCGGTGTCGCGCGAGACACTGCTGCAGGAAGTATGGGGCTACAATTCGGGCGTGACGACGCACACGCTTGAGACCCACATCTACCGTCTGCGTCAGAAGATCGAGAAGGATGCCGCCGCGCCCGCCATCCTCGTCACCGAAGCGGGCGGCTACAAGCTCGTTCCCTAATATGCGGTGCTGCAATGACGATCGGGGACGAGATCGCGTTCCTTGAACGGCTGCCGATCCTGCGCTGTCTCGGCGAGGGCGCGCTGCGCAGCCTCGCCATCGCGGCCGAACCCAAGTCGCTTGCGCCGGGGGAGATCTTGTTCACCGCCGGCGAGGCCGCCGACGGCGGGTTCATCGTCCGACGGGGGAGGCTCACGCTCAAACCCCGGCGCGTGGGCGAGCCCGAGATCGTTGCCGAACCGGGCACCCTGCTTGGCGAAGCGGCACTCCTGGCCGAAACCAAGCGGCCGGCGACCGCAACGGCGCGGGGGAATTGCACCGTGCTGCGGCTGTCGCGGGCTACGTTTCTCAAGATCCTCGACGGCTATCCGGAAGCAGCGTTGCGCCTTCGCGAACTGATCGCGGCGCGCGGCGATCGATTGGTCCGCGACATCGAAGGCGTGCGCGCGACCCTGGCGCGGGGCGGGAAGGCACAATGAACTCTTCGGCTCTGGCTGGAGCACTGCGCGCATTTTTTAAGCGTGGGGCGTCTCAAAGCTCGATTGTCGCTGTCACTGGCACGTGGTCAGAGGGACGTTCCCAGCCGCGCGAGTCCTTTAACACCTTGATGGCCGAGATCCGGTCGGCAAGCCTCGGCGACACCCAGACATGATCGAGCCGGCGGCCCTTATTCGCGGCTGCCCAATCGGGCGAGCGATAGCTCCACCAGGTGAACAATTTGGTCGGCTCGGGAACGAAGCTGCGCACGGCGTCGACCCAGGCGCCGGCCTTCTGCACGGCGACGAGCTTTTTGCACTCAATCGGCGTATGGGACACCACGGTGAGCAGCTGCTTGTGGCTCCAGACGTCGCACTCGAGCGGAGCGACGTTGAGATCGCCAACGACGATCGAGCATTGCGAGGGCGCCGGCCGCAGCATTACGCTCGCTGCCATCTCGTCGAGGAAGGCGAGCTTGTGGGCGAACTTCGTATTGAGCGCCGGATCTGGAACGTCGCCGCCTGCCGGCACGTAGAAATTATGCAGGGTGATCGGCTCCTTCATCCCCGCGCGCTCGCCGAACACGATTGAGATATGACGGCAATCGCTCTTGCCGCAGAAGGGCTGGATCGTGCTCGCCTCGAACGGCAATCGCGAGAGCACGACCACGCCGTGATAACCCTTCTGGCCGTTGAGCGCGACGTGTTCGTAGCCGAGCCGCTTAAAACGCTTGCGTGGAAACGCGTCGTCTGGACACTTGGTCTCCTGCAGGCAGAGAATGTCGGGCCGCGCGGTTTTGACGAATTTGGCGATCAGCTTGATGCGCAACCGCACCGAATTGATGTTCCAGGTCGTCAGCTTGATTTGCACGGAAGTCGCAACGGAACGATGGTGATGCGAAAGAAATATGGAACCGCGCACTCAGCCAGGCAAGTATCGCCACTTCCAGCGATCAGTGCTCGCTCGCGCCGGCCTGGCCCGGATAATTGATGACGAACAGCTGAGGATCGAGCTTCCTCGTTGAATCGGCGTTATGGATCGCAACAGTGGTGTTTAGGCCCTGCGGGTCGGTGACGGTCCATTGTCTGAGGGTCAAATCCTTGGCATCAAACAGGATCGTCAACCGGGTGGTGCCGACCATGACCCGCTTTTCTTCGAGCACGACGGTTACGAATTTGTCGTCGGACGACACGTCGACCACGTCGGCGTCGTGCAATAGATCGATGTGGTCGGCGAGCAGGTAGCGCAGTGGCGTCTGCGAGAGCGGCCACAGGTCCTGGGTGTTGAGATCGCGGTTGCGCACCACGACCGAGGAGCCGTCGGCAATGACGTCGATCGGGCTCGGCGGGTTGTATTCAAACCGCACTTTCCCGGGCTTCTGGATATAGAAGTTGCCCTCGGTGCGCCCGCCGTCCGGGCCGATCTGCACAAACTTTCCGACCAGCGTCTGCACGTTGGAAAGGTACTTGCTGATCCGCTTCAGCAAGTGCTGCTGCTGTTCGGAAAAAGCCGTCGCCTTGTCGTTGCCGAACGGCAGCGAAAAATGAAACAGGCCGGTATGCCGGTTTGAAGAATCGGGGTCGCTCGAGTTGCCCGGCGCGGATGGCGAATCCGGCACAGCAGCGGGCGGCACCAAGCCCCGGCCGGAACTGCCGGTCTTCGGCTGTGGCGCGGGCGTCGGCAGCGGCACGCCCTCGGCACAAACGGAACCGACGGCGAGCGCTCCGCAAAGCGTCGCCACCAGCATCATCGCCGCGTGCCGTCCGGCCATGTCCCTCTCCCGCTCGTCCAGCGTGCGCCCCGCGGCAAAGATATTCGCTAGCCGCGCGTTATGGCGAATTCGCGGCTGCCCTTCGTGTATGGTTTCAATAGGACTCCTCGTCCGCGGCCTCCACAAGGATCTCCCGCTTGCCCGCGTGATTCGCCTGTCCGACGATGCCCTCCTTCTCCATGCGTTCCATCAGTGAGGCGGCGCGGTTATAGCCGATCTGCAGCCGGCGCTGGATGTAGCTGGTCGAGGCCTTGCGGTCGCGTCTGACGATCTGCACAGCCTGTTGGTAGAGGTCGGCGCCTTCGGCTTCGCTGGCCAGGCCCATCGGGGTGCCGTCGAACACGGCCGCGTCCTCGCGCTCCTCGGGCTCTTCGGTGGTGACCGCTTCGAGATATTGCGGCACGCCCTGGGTCTTGAGATGGCGAACGACCTTTTCCACCTCCTCATCTGAGACGAAGGGCCCGTGCACGCGGCTGATGCGGCCGCCGCCGGCCATGTAGAGCATGTCGCCCTGGCCGAGGAGTTGCTCGGCCCCCTGCTCGCCGAGGATCGTGCGGCTGTCGATTTTCGAGGTGACCTGGAAGGAAACACGGGTCGGGAAATTGGCCTTGATGGTTCCGGTGATGACGTCCACCGAAGGCCGCTGCGTCGCCAGGATCACGTGCAAGCCAGCAGCGCGCGCCATCTGCGCGAGCCGCTGCACGGCGCCCTCGATATCCTTACCGGCGACCATCATCAGGTCGGCCATCTCGTCGACGATGACGACGATATAGGGCAGCGGTTCGAGCTCGAGCTCCTCGGTCTCGTAGATGGCCTCCCCGGTTTGTCTGTCATAACCGGTGTGGACGGTGCGGCTCAGCTTCTCGCCCCTGTTCTTGGCTTCGGCCACACGCGCGTTATAGCCGTCGATGTTGCGCACACCCAACTTCGACATTTTCTTGTAGCGCTGCTCCATCTCGCGCACCGCCCATTTGAGCGCGACCACCGCCTTTTTTGGATCGGTCATGACCGGCGTGAGCAGATGCGGGATACCGTCATAGACGGAAAGCTCCAGCATTTTCGGATCCACCATGATCAGCCGGCACTGATCGGGATGCAGCCGGTAGACCAGGCTGAGGATCATGGTGTTGATGGCTACCGATTTGCCTGATCCAGTGGTGCCGGCGATCAACAGATGCGGCATGCGCGAAAGATCAACCAGCACCGCGTCGCCGCCGATCGCTTTGCCCAGGCAGAGCGGCAATCGCGCCTCGGTCTCGGCATAGTCGCGCGAGCCGAGCAGCTCGCGCAGGTAGACTTTCTCACGGGTCGGATTGGGCAACTCGATGCCGATCGCGTTGCGCCCCGACACCACGGCGACGCGGGCGGAAAGTGCGCTCATGGAGCGGGCGATATCGTCGGCGAGGCTGATCACGCGCGACGATTTGATGCCGGGGGCAGGCTCGAGTTCGTACAGCGTCACCACCGGCCCCGGCCGCGCATTGATAATCTCGCCGCGCACCCCGAAATCCGCCAGCACGCCTTCGAGCGCGCCGGCATTTTCCCTGATCACGTCGGCGCTCAGGGTCGTCCGCTCGCCTGCGCGCGGCGCCGTCAACAGATTGAGCGAAGGCAGCGCATAGCCGTCGGATGTGCGGCGCACGGGCTTTGGGGCCGGGCGCGGTTTGCGTGCAGCCTGCACCGGCCCATCGTCCTCAGGCTCGACGGCGCGCTCTGCGAGGTTGCCGAAATGCGGCTCGATGCGGCGGCGCGATCCGGCGCCCTCGCCCTGGAGGGCCGATTGTGACGCTTGTTGGCCGCGCAAAAGCCGGTGGAGCCGGGCGCGCAAGCTGAGCAGGGAATGGGTGAGGAATCCGAGCGACGTCCAGGCGCCGTTCTCTTCGTTGCCTTCGTCGGCTCGGTCCTCTTTCTCCTCCTCGTCTTCGGTGGTCGCCCGGCCGTGCAGGATGCCGGCTGCGAACGCGAACGCGGCGAATGCGGCGATGCCCAATGCGACGGACGCGGCAACATGGTGACTTTTCACCAGCGCGACCTGGAAGAGGGCGTCCGGCAGCCGCAGCAAAGCGTCGCCGAGCACGCCGCCCAAACCGGACGGTAGCGGCCAATGACTGCTCCGCGGCAGGCACGAGGCGAATGCGGCACTAAGCACCGCGCCGAGAAGCCAAACCACGATGCGCAGGCGTTCGTGGTCGAGCGGCCGGTCAGCGAGCAGCCGATAGCCCCAGACCGCGATCGGCAGCAACAGGGCAAGCGAGCCCAATCCGAACAGCTGCATCAAAAGATCCGCCGTAATGGCGCCGGGCGTGCCGAGAAGGTTGCGCACGGAAGCGTCGGTGGCGTGGCTAAGCGATGGGTCCTGCACCGACCAGGTGGCGAGCGCGAGCGCCACCAGCATGGCGAGACTAATCAGCGCAATGCCGCCGGCCTCGCGCAGCCGCCGCCGCAGCATCGCGCCCAGCTGGCCGGACAGCGAAGCCATGCCATCGAAGCCGCGATCGATCAGCGACATCGCGCTTCCCGCCTACCGGAGCACCGCGGTAAGGCGATGCAGCGCCTCCGCGGTGGTCTCTTTGCTCTGCACCATGGCGACGCGGATGTAATCGGCGCCCGGATTGGTGCCGTCGGCCGCTTCGCGCGCAAGATAGCGGCCCGGCACGACGCGCAATCCGGCCTCCCGCCACAGGGTCAGCGTCGTTGCCTCGCTGCCGCCATGCGCAGCGACGTCGAGCCACAGGAAGAATCCGCCGGCGGGACGGCAATAGCGGTAGCGGTCGCCAATGATCTGATCGGCGAGATCGAATTTCTCACGATAGAGCCGGCGGTTTTCCTCGACATGCGTTTCGTCGCCGTAAGCCGCGATGGCGACGTGCTGCATGGGAGTTGGCACCTGCGGCGCGGCCACGTTGCGCAATTCCAGATAGGCCGACAAGAATGTGCGGTCTCCGGCGGCAAATCCCACGCGCAGCCCCGGCAGGCTTGAGCGCTTCGACAGCGAATGAAAAACGACGACGTTTGCGAAATCGCGGCCGGCGGCTTCGAGCATCCCCGCTGGTGCATGCTCGCTGTAGATTTCGCAATAGCATTCGTCGGCGAAGACGAGAAAACCAAAGCGGTGGGCAAGGGCCGTGAGCCGCGACAGGTAGGCGCGATCGGCCACCGCGCCCTGCGGATTGGCCGGGGACGCCAAATAGAACGCGACGGTGCGCGCAAGCAAATCCTGGCCAAGCGCGTCGAGGTCGGGCAGAAAGCCGGTAGATGCTGTCGCCGGCAGATAGATCGGTTCGCAATCCGCCGCAATCGCACCCGCCGCGTAGGCCGCATAGAACGGATTGGGCAGCAGCACGGCCGGACGGCCGGCGCGCGGCGTCACCCAGTCCTTCGCCGCGAGCGCGGCGAGGAACAGGCCCTCGCGGGTGCCGTTGAGCACCAGCACTTCGGCACGGGGCTCGACCGGGCGCTCGAGCCCGTAGCGCCGGTCGAGCCATTTGCCGACCGCCTGCGCGAACTCATCAAGTCCCTTGTTCATCGGATAGCGGCCGAACTCGGCCAGATGGACGTCGAGGATCGGGCCGACGAAGGCCGGAATCGGATGCTGTGGCTCGCCCACGGCGAGGCTGATCGGCGGCTGGCCCGGCGGCACGCCGTCGAGCAGTTCGCGCAACCGCACGAACGGCGAGCGGGCGTTTTGCGCGTGGGAAGGCGAAGGGGGAGACTGGCGGATCATTCTATACATCTTGACAGCGGGCCGCCCGCCGATCACCGATCCCATTAGCATAGGTTCGGCGAGGTTAAGACGCGATTAACCAATTGGTGCAGGGGAAATTCCGCCGGCTGACGCGTCGGCTCAAGCGAGCAGGCGGCGGATCGCCTCGGCCCAGCGCGCCAATTTCTGCTCCCGCTCGCCGGCTTCCATCTGTGGCGTAAACCGCCGCTCCAGATGCCATTGCTCCGCGAAGCGGTCGGGCGGGGGAAAGAATCCGGCTTGCAGGCCCGCCAAATAGGCGGCGCCAAGCGCCGTGGTTTCCCAGATCTGCGGCCGATCGACCACACAGCCGGTCAGATCGGCGAGTTGCTGCATCGTCCAGTCGGAGCGCGCCATGCCGCCGTCCACGCGCAAAGCCGCTTGCCCGGCGCCCGGCCAGTCGGCGCGCATCGCCGCCAACAGCTGGACAGTTTGGAAACAGACGCTTTCAAGCGCGGCGCGCGCCAGTTCAGCGGGTCCGGTGGCGCGTGTCAGGCCGAACAACGCGCCGCGAGCATCGGGCCGCCAATAGGGCGCGCCGAGGCCGACGAAAGCCGGAACAAGAATCACCTCCTGCGTGGGATCCGCGGCGCCGGCGAGAGCGTCCGTGGCTTGGGCGCTTTCGATGATGCCCAAGCCGTCCCGCAGCCATTGCACCGCCGCGCCGGCCACGAAGATCGCGCCTTCGAGCGCATAGGAGGGCACGCCGTCGAACTGATAGGCAATGGTGGTCAGAAGTTTGTGCTGGGAAGTTACCGGCGCACGACCCGTATTGAGCAGCGCAAAGCATCCGGTTCCGTAAGTAGACTTGAGCATTCCCGGCGCGAAGCATGCCTGGCCGATCATCGCGGCCTGCTGATCCCCGGCGATGCCGCAGACCGGGATTGCGCCGCCGAACAGATGCGGATCGGTGCGCCCGAACGCGGCAGCGCAGTCGCGCACCGCCGGAAGCACGGATTTGGGAATGTCGAGGAGCGCCAGCAGCTGCTCATCCCAACGGCCTTGATGGATGTCGAACAGCAGCGTGCGCGACGCGTTGGTTGCGTCGGTTGCGTGCACTTTGCCGCCGGTGAGGCGCCACAGCAGATATGTGTCCACCGTGCCGAAGGCGAGTTCGCCCCGCGCGGCCTGGTCGGCCGCGCCGGGGACGTGGGCGAGCAGCCAAGCGAGTTTTGTGCCGGAGAAATAGGGATCGAGCAGAAGTCCGGTCCTGGTCGCGAATAAGGGCTCGCGGCCGCCGGCCTTAAGCCGCTCGCAAAACTCGGCGGTGCGGCGATCCTGCCAGACGATCGCGCGGTGGACGGGGCGGCCGCTGGCGCGCTCCCATAACAGCGTGGTCTCGCGCTGATTGGTGATGCCGATGGCAGCGACGTCTCGCGCGGTTGCGCCGGCGCTGTGCATCGCGCTGCGGCAGGTCGTAAGCGTCGTCGCCCACAGGTCCTCGGGATCGTGCTCGACCTCGCCGTCGCCCGAAAAATGCTGCTCACACTCCTGCTGCGCAAGCGCCGCAATCGACGTGTCGGCGCGAAACAGGATGGCGCGCGTGGACGTCGTGCCCTGATCGATCGCCAGCACATAGGACATCGGCCTGCTCCTCTTGCGGGTTGCTCGGCAGAATAGGCGCGCCCAATTTGCCCAATTTGCCCATGGCGGCGCTATTCGCAAACCAAACTCTGCGCAAACGGCTGCGGCAGCCGCGCCCAGAAACGGTCGAGCAGGCCGAGGTGACGCGTATGCGCAGTGCCCGTTCGCGCCGGCTTTAATCGAAGGCGAACATGACTGCATTTGACCAGTTCGGCCGCAGCACCGGAGCGCCTCGCGGGAAAAGCGCGGCGGTGATGCGGACCGCGGCCTCGAGCGGCATCACGAAGATCCAGCCGTCCGCGCATGCAGCGCCGCGGCGAATAGTGACGTGCGCCGTGCACGCCAAGCGGCCTGACCGAGACTCAGGCCCACCAAGGGGATGAACCACCCCTCTCCGTCGCCGGCGCTCGCCGCGCTGCGCTTTGGGCAAGCGAGCGACGGCGGCTCGCGGATTGGTCGCCGGCACAATGAATCCCCACGGCAGTTGATTGCAAAAAGCGTCTCAATGGCCGCGATTTCTTTCAGACTTGTAGGCGAACGGGCTTTGCCGGCTTGCGGCGGCGATCGGGCGGGAATTCGCGCCAGCATCCCCTCAATCACGGAATAGACCAGCGGTTTGCCGGCGAGGCGACCGCCACGGCGGGCTTCGCCGAGCAAAGACACGAGGCCATCAGCACGCGATCATGCAGGCAGTGTCGGCGAGAGTGATCGGCGGGGGCTTGAGCGACGATCCCCGCGGGCCAGGACGCCACCGGCGCGGCCGCCATTGAGTATTGGCCGCGCATAAAGCTCCGGAATGGAGTTCTCGGCGTGCTAAAGCGCGTCGGCGTCGGTTTCGCCGGTGCGGATCCGCATGGCCTGTTCGATGGGCATGACGAAGATCTTGCCGTCGCCGATCTGCCCGGTTTTTGCCGCGGTGCCGATCGCTTCGACCACCCGATCGGCGTCCTTTTCGGTGACTACTACCTCGACGCGGACCTTCGGTAGGAAATTCACGGCGTATTCAGCGCCGCGATAGATTTCGGTATGCCCCTTTTGGCGACCGTAACCTTTGACCTCGGTGATGGTCATGCCGTGCACGCCGACGGCGAGTAAGGCGTCGCGGACGTCCTCAAGCTTGAACGGCTTGATGATGGCGATCACGATCTTCATGAAAGGCGGGGCTCCGCGGCGGATGTGGAGCCCCACACTATCGGCATTGCGCATGAAATTTAAGCAATTTGTTCGAGGCCCTTGGTTCCAGAGCTTTGCGGCCCGGAGCCTCGCGCGCTCGCTGAACGCCGCAGTCTTAAGTTGCGGTCACCCAATGCGCAGGCGCGGGCGATTTCGATCTACGCCTCGTTGGCGGCAATGACCGTGACATCGCAAGCGTTAAGCTTGCGATCAGCTCGAAGCCGGCCGAGCGGTGAAGTTCATCATCCAGCGATTGGCGGTCGGCCGGGCCAGAGCGATGGGCCGCTCGCTAGCCGCGCTCATATGGCCGCGATGGCGACCGTCTGATCGAGGTCCATGGTCACATGGCCGGGCTCGGCGGCGACGCGGGCGAGCCAGGCGCGCACGGCTGGGAATCCGCCGAGGTCATAGCCGCATTGATGGGCCACATGCGTATAAGCGTAGAGCGCAATATCGGCGATGGTGTAGCGATCCGCCACGAAGTAATCGTGCAGGGTAAGATGCTTTTCCATCACGCCGAGCGCCCGATAGCCCTCTTCCATCCAGTCCTCGATAGCGTGTCTTTGCAATTCGCGCCCGCCCTTGACCAGCGTGAGCCAGAAATAGGCAGCGCCGAGATTGGGCTCGAGGCTGTGCTGCTCGAAGAACAGCCATTGCAGCGCCTCCGCTTGGTCAATGCGGTCATCCGGCGCGAGCGGCGTGCCGCCGGCGATGTACCAGAGGATCGCGTTCGACTCGGCCAGATAGCGGCCCGGCGTGACTTCCAGAAGCGGCACTTGTCCGTTGGGATTTTTCAACAAAAACTCGGGCGTGTGGCTCTCGCCCTTGAGAATATCGATCTCGATCAGCCGATAGGGAATGCCGAGCCGCGCCAGCGCCAGCCGCGCCTTGTAGCTGTTGCCCGAGCGCTGCATCGAATACAGAGTGAACATTGCCGCTCCAATGCTCCCGTGGTGGCAGATCGCATCATGCCGGCCGTACTATTCGAACGCGGCTGCGTCGTGAACCGCGCGCGGGAGCGGGCTATGCCATTTTAGCGAGTCTGTGCCCAAATCACACGTCCTTTAGGCCGGGGATGGAGAGGAGTATTTTTTACACCCGTCTCGTTGGCGTCATAAATCGTCTTGCTGCTTTTGGATCTGTAGCATGGACGGGTGTGTGCCGAGATTGTGAGGCCTGCATAATGCGAGGCGAAAGGCCACGTGGGCCAGGAGGCAGTAAGGGCCGCGCGCCCCTTGAAAGGCCCTGAAATTGTTCACGGCAAGCCATCAGACCGCGTTTCGGCAAAAGCCAGCGGCCACTTTCGATCAAGTTCCACCCAGCCCCCACCAGCGAACGGCATGGGTGGCTGTCCGCGAGCGGCCTCTGGAAGGCCGCCCCGTGAGAAACGGCGCGAGCCAAAGCACGGCGAGCGCCGTCTCCTGCGGTGGGAGAACCCGTGGGCGACTCGCAAAAAAACCCGATCGCCAGCACCGCCATGCCGTAGTCCGAAAAGCACGCTCTTGCGACGATTGCGGCGGGGCAGAGTGAAGCTGCGCCACCCTGATGGCGGTTCTGGCTCGCTTGGGCCGCGAGGGCGGCCTGCCGCTAGCGTTGCCTGGGGGCTCCCCAGCGCCGGCGCAATTCACATATTACGCCGATGCATCGGCGCTTTACGCTTGCCTGTGCGCGATGTGCGCTTTAGGAAGCTCGCGCTTCCAACCCGGCAAGGCAATTGGAGCATTGAAATGGCCTTTCTCGCCGACCGGACCGTGCGCGTGAAGCCATCGGCCACGATTGCCGTCACCGACAAAGCGCGCGCGCTCAAGGCAGCGGGCCGCGATATCATTGGGCTTGGCGCCGGGGAGCCTGATTTTGACACGCCCGACAACATCAAAGAGGCGGCGATCAAGGCGATCCGCGACGGCAAGGCGGCCAAATACACGGCCGTAGACGGCATTCCCGCGCTCAAAGCTGCGGTCGCGAGTAAATTCAAGCGCGAGAACGGCCTCGACTACAAGCCGTCGCAGATCATCATTGGCACCGGCGGTAAGCAGGTTCTGTTCAACGCCTTTTTGGCCACGCTCAATGCTGGCGACGAAGTCATCATCCCGGCGCCCTATTGGGTGAGTTATCCCGACATGGTGCTGCTCGCAGGCGGCGAGCCGGTATCGGTCGAGACACGCATGGAGAACGGCTTCAAGATGCGGCCCCAGGCACTGGAGCGCGCAATCACGCCCAAAACCAAGTGGCTCCTCTTCAACTCGCCGTCCAACCCGACCGGCGCCGCCTACACGCGCGCCGAACTGAAAGCGATCACCGACGTGCTGCTGCGCCATCCGCATGTCTGGGTGATGAGCGACGACATGTACGAACACCTTGTCTATGACGACTTCGTATTCACGACGCCGGCGCAGGTCGAGCCGGCGCTCTATCCGCGCACGCTCACCGTCAACGGGGTATCGAAGGCCTATTGCATGACCGGCTGGCGCATTGGCTACGCGGGCGGACCGGAGCCGCTGATTAAGGCTATGGCGATGATCCAGTCGCAGTCGACTTCCAATCCCACGGCGGTGGCGCAGTGGGCCGCGGTCGAGGCGCTCGAGGGTCCGCAGGATTTTATCCCGAAGCACAATAAGATCTTCAAAGAGCGGCGCGACCTCTGCGTCTCCATGCTCAATCAGGCGAGCGGGATCAAATGCCCCAAGCCCGAGGGCGCGTTCTATGTCTATCCGTCGTGTGCCGGAACCATTGGCAAAATCGCGCCGACCGGCAAGACGCTGCGGACCGACGAGGATTTCGTCACCGAGCTATTGGAGGCCGAAGGCGTCGCCGTGGTGCAGGGCACGCCCTTCGGCGTCGGTCCGGCGTTCCGCATTTCCTACGCGACCGCTACCGACGCGCTCGAAGAGGCCTGCGGCCGCATTCAACGGTTCTGCGGGAATTTGGGGTGAACTTACAGGAGGCCCGCTCGGCCTCTGCGCTCACGAATTGGTTGGCGGCTCCAAGGCCTGGGGAAGGTCGGCTTCGGCGGCGGCGTCCGCAGCCCGCCCACTGAATTCCGTTCGCGCGCACCGCGGCAGGCACCAGCGATCCCCCGATAACTGCCGCTCAATGTCGCGCCTCTTGACCTCCCCCGGCGACGCCTGAAACCATGCTTGCTCCCTCCCTGTTCTCCCTGCGCAAGCGGCCGAGGGTAGGGAGAACCCACAACAGAAGCGGGAGGAGCTCATGGCGACCAACGGAAACAATGGCGGACGCGCGACCGGCCCTCGCGCCGTCGCGCTGGTCGGACCTTTCCAGAGCGGCAAGACCAGCCTGCTCGAGTCAATTCTCTTCCGCACAGGTGTGATTGCGCGCCAGGGCACGGTGGAGGCGGGCAACACTGTCGGCGACGCCAGCAAGGAGGCGCGCCACCACCGCATGAGCGTCGAACTTACCGTCGCGACGACCAATTTCATGGGCGATTCCTACACGTTCATCGATTGCCCCGGCTCGGTCGAGTTCGTCCACGACATGCGTGCGGTGCTGCCGGCCGTCGATGCCGCCGTTGTGGTCTGCGAAATGGATGAGAAAAAAGTTCCGCAGCTGCAGCTCATCCTGCGCGAACTGGAAGACCGGAAGATCCCCCGCATCCTGTTCCTCAACAAGATCGATAAGGCCGATGCCGGAGTCTACGACGTGCTCCGGCTGTTGCAGCCAGCCTCGCGCACTAAGCTGATACTGCGGCAAATCCCGACTTTCTCCGGCGACTTGATCAGCGGCTTCGTCGATCTCGCGCTCGAACGCGCCTTTGTCTACAAGGAGCACTCGCCCTCGCAGGTCGTGCCGCTTGAAGGCGAACTCGCTGACCGCGAAAAGACTGCCCGCTTCTCCATGTTGGAAACGCTCGCCGACCATGACGACGAGCTGATGGAGCAGCTGCTCGAGGACATCCAACCGCCGCGCGACAAGATTTTTGACGATCTCACCCGCGAGCTGCGCGAAGGCCAAGTCTGCCCGGTGCTGCTCGGCACGGCGCTCCGCGCCAATGGAATCCTGCGGCTGCTGAAAGCGCTGCGACATGAATTGCCGGGCATCACCGAAACCGCCAAACGGCTCGGCGTTAAGGCGAATGGCGACGCGGTCGGTTTCGTGCTCAAGACGCTGAACACGGCCCACGGCGGGCGCATGTCGATCGTGCGCATGCTTGCCGGACAGGGGGGCGACGGCACGACGTTTCTTGCCGGCGACGAGGAAGCCGGCCGCGTTGCCGGCGTATTCAAGTTCGTTGGCCAGAACACCGAAAAGCGCGGGCCGGCCAACGCCGGTGAAGTGGTGGGTTTCGCCAAGCTGGAAAAAGCCAGGACCGGCGACACGCTGACGGCCGGCAAGTCGCCGCATCCGCCGATTGCCCAGGTGGCGCCGTATGCTCCGGTGCTGGCGATCGCCATCTCGGCAAAAGAGCGCAAGGACGATGTCAAGCTCGGCCAGGCGCTGGCCAGGCTGGCCGAAGAAGATCCGTCGATCACCATCGTGCACAATCCAGAGACCCACGAAGTAGTGCTGTGGGGACAGGGCGAGATGCACCTGCGCGTGGCGACCGAGCGTCTTTCCGACCGCTACGGCGTCGCCATCGAACGGCGTCAGCCGAGCGTTGGCTACCGGGAGACCATCCGCAAGCCCGTGGTGCAGCGCGGCCGGCACAAGAAGCAGTCAGGCGGTCACGGCCAGTACGGCGATGTCGTACTCGATATCAAGCCGCTGCCGCGCGGCAGCGGCTTCACCTTCGAAGAAAAGATCACCGGCGGCGTCGTGCCGCGCAACTACATCCCCTCTGTCGAGGAAGGCGTGATCGACGCGCTCAAACACGGGCCGCTCGGCTTCCCAGTGGTCGATCTTGCGGTCACGCTGATTGACGGTTCCTATCACACCGTCGATTCCTCCGACATGGCGTTCCGCACGGCCGGCCGCATCGGCGTCGTCGAAGGCTTGCCGCAATGCCAGCCGGTCCTGCTCGAACCGATTCATCTGGTCGAGATCGCTTGTCCGAGTGACGCCACCGCAAAGATCAATGCGCTCATGTCCGGACGCCGCGGCCAAATCCTCGGCTTTGATACCCGAGATGGTTGGGAAGGCTGGGACGTGGTACGCGCCATGATGCCGGAGGCCGAAATCGGCGATCTCATCGTTGAAATCCGCTCGGCGACGGCGGGCGCCGGCACGTTCACCTTCAAGTTCGATCATATGGCCGAATTGACCGGCCGTACCGCCGACCACATCGTCGCCGCGCGCCGCGCCGCCGAGTGAGCAGCTCTTTTCCTCCCTGACGGGAGGGGTCGAGAAGCGGGATGGTGACCGGGAGCGGTCGTTCGAGCCTTTCTCGCCAGGAGGTTTCGCAAGACGCTTGGCGCCTCACGTCCCCAGCGCCTGCCTTGTCCCAAAAAAGGGGAGACAAATTGTGGAGTCGTCAATGCCAGCCTATTGGGTCGCCCGTTCCAAGATCAATGATCCGGTCGACTACAAAAAATATACCGATCTCGTGCCTGCCATTATCGCGAAATATGGCGGCAAGGTTTTAGCCCGCGGGGGGCGCTTCCAAGTGATGGAAGGCCCGCACAAGTTTCAGCGCTTCGTGGTCATCGAGTTTCCGACCTTCGAACAGGGCGTCGCCTGCTTTCAGTCCGACGAATACAACAAAGCCGCTGCGTTCCGCCGCTCTGGCGCGGGCAAGGTGGAGACGATTATCGTCGAAGCGGCGGATCCGGCGACGTGACAGGCGCGAACAGCGAATAGCCAAATAGCATTTGTCCGGGCACCTGGTCGTGCCGCCCTCACGCTCAAGTTTCTTTGGCATTCGCGGCCGAATCGTCCAGGCTTGCTGATCGGCGGCGTGCGTGGTTTGCGTGCGGGCAAACTTTGCCCGGTGGATGGTTAGCGCCCGGTTAATGCGCCGACTTCAATGTCTTGCCAACAACTAAAACAAGACCTTCTTGAAAGTTTTCATGACGCAACGCGGGCTCGAATGGCGAAAGGCGGCTTCGGTCCGAAAGGCGGCTTGAAAACTGCACAAGATAATGTGAGAGCCGCAACAACGCGCGAATCGCGATGCCGGCGCATGCGTTATTGACGGTATTGCTGAATGCGCGTGGTCCGCAGGCCAGCAAGGCCGTGCTGGTCGATCGAATATTGCCAGGACAAGAATTCCTCGACCGTCAGCGTGTAACGGCTGCACGCCTCTTCCAACGAAAGAAGCCCGCCCCGGACCGCCGCTACGACTTCGGCCTTGCGGCGAATGACCCAGCGTTTGGTTCCCGCCGCCGGCAAATCGGCGACCGTCAGTGGGGAACCGTCTGGCCCGATGACGTACTTGACCCTCGGGCGATGGGGTTCGGTCATAGTCACTCTCACCACTCGACAACGCGATCGGATGAGAGCCTACGCGTGGCCGCTTAAAATTTGGCTAAGCGAAGGCGGATTTTGGGTCGTGGAGGTCGTGCCGCTCTGTCCTGCAGCCGTCCCGGTGGGGTGAGCCGCCCGAAATTTTCAGACGCGGAGTTGTTGGCGAGACCACGTGCCACTGTCTGGTGCCGCAGCGTTGCTGGCGACGAGCTCACAGTCTGCGGGCCGCCGGCGGGCGACGCGTCTACTGGCCAAGCAACTCTGGTTGCTCTAGCTCGTGTGGATGCCTGCCACCGTTGCTCGGGAGCGCAAGGGCGACGCTGAAGAGCCGACCTTAAGTCACCGGGTTGCAACGGGGGAAGGCCTCAGGAACTGCCGCATATTCAATAGCTTGGATCGGCTTGCGGTAAATCGGTCGGACAGGAGCGTGCCGGAAATCGGGCGATTTTTGCTGCGTTTGCGCGCCATCGCCATGGGATCCGCTGCCATGGCGGAGCGCCGGAGCGGCACTTATAGTATGGGAGGTGTCCGGCAGCCGCCCCTCGCTCGCGGTGGACGTCGATAGGAACGCTCGCGCATCATGCCCTGCCAGTTCGACATCGAAGGCCGTCCGTCCGACACGCGGGTTGTCGTCGCCATGTCGGGGGGCGTCGATTCCTCGGTGACGGCGGCGCTCCTGGCGGAGGCCGGTTACGACGTGGTCGGCATTACGCTCCAGCTCTATGACCATGGAGCGGCAATGCACCGCAAAGGTGCGTGCTGCGCGGGTCGCGATATCCATGACGCGAGGGCGGTGGCCGAGCGGATCGGCATTCCGCATTACGTGCTCGACTACGAGAGTCGCTTCAAGGAGGCGGTGATCGATCGGTTTGCTGAAAGCTACGTCGCCGGCGAGACCCCGGTGCCGTGCGTCGAATGCAATCAATCGATAAAATTCCGCGACCTGTTGGTCACCGCGCGCGACCTCGGCGCCAGCGTTTTGGCGACCGGCCATTATGTCGCCTCGCGGGCGTTGCCGGGCGGCCGCCGCGCACTTTACCGCGCGCGCGAGGCGGAGCGCGATCAGAGCTACTTTCTGTTCGCCACGAGCGGTGCACAGCTCGATCATTTGCGCTTTCCACTCGGCGACCGCAGCAAGGCGGAGACACGCGAGCTGGCGCGCCGCTTCGGCCTGCCAGTCGCCAACAAGCACGACAGCCAGGATATCTGCTTCGTTCCCACCGGCCATTATGCGCAGGTGATTGAGCGGCTGCGCCCGGGCGCCTCAGGTCCGGGTGAAATCGTCGATCTCAACGGGCACGTGCTCGGGCGCCATGACGGTATCATCCACTTCACCGTCGGCCAGCGCCGCGGTCTCGGCATCGCCACCGGATCGCCGCTTTACGTGGTTCGGCTTGACGCCGCGGCCCGTCGCGTCGTTGTCGGCCCGCGCGAGGCCCTACGCACCAGGCGCATCCGGCTGCGCAACGTGAACTGGATCGGCGACGGCACCCTCGAGCAGGCGATCGAGAGCCGGCCGGAACTCTTCGTCAAGGTCCGCTCGACCCGGGCACCGCAGCCGGCGTGGCTGCGCGCTTGCAGCACGGGCGCCGTGGAAATCGAACTGATCGGCGGTGAAGACGGCGTTTCCCCGGGCCAAGCCTGTGCCTTCTATGATGCAGCTGAAGGCCAGGCCCGTGTGCTCGGAGGCGGCGTTATCGCCAGCACCATTACGGCCGAAAAGGCGGTTTGCGCCGGCGCAGCTTTCGCCGCGGCGCGCTAGGCGCGTTGCAAAGCTTTAGCGTCGAAGTGTTAGACTGGCGCGCCATGGGGGCGGAACTCGACAAAGCTACGATCGAAAAGGCCTACGCGCGCTGGGCGCCGATCTATGATCTGGTCTTCGGTTCGATGTTCGAGCGCGGCCGCAAGGCCGCGATCGCGGCGGCCGATCGTATCGGCGGCCGCATTCTCGAGGTCGGCGTGGGCACCGGCCTGTCGCTGCCCGAATACGCTGGGTGCGATCGCATCATAGGCATCGACTTGTCGGTGCCGATGCTGCGCAAGGCCCAAGCGCGTCTGCGCCTTCATCAACTTACCAATGTTGATGGCCTCGCTGTGATGGACGCGCAGCGCCTCGGATTCCAGGATGCGGTGTTTGATGTCGTCGTCGCCCAATACGTTATAACCACCGTGCCGGAGCCCGAAACGACGCTCCATGAATTCGCGCGCGTGCTCAAGCCCGGCGGCGAGATCGTTCTGGTGAATCACCTGGGCGCCGAAGCAGGCCCGCGCGCTCTGCTTGAAGACTGGTTCGCGCCGCTCGCAGGCCGGCTCGGCTGGCGGCCGGAATTCCGTTGGGCGCGGCTTGCCGCCTGGGCGGCGCGTCACGGCTCGATCCGCGTGATCGAACGACGCGCGGTGTCGCCATTCGGCCATTTCTCGCTCATCAGATTTGCAAAAGGAGGACGTTCCGCATCCGCCGGCGCGGCCCGGTGACGACCCGCTCGGCCGATGCGTGCTCGTGCGTTCGGCAATAGTTGGGCGCGGGTCGTCGCTCTAGGCCCGTCAATCTCCGCTTCCCAGATCTCTTTCTAATACGGGCCGGTTTGCTCTGAACGTTTGGTGTTATCGTGAGGCGGAGCTTAGAATTATACTACATTGTCTATTGTCTTATTGGTTGCTCCCCAGCGTCAGCAGCGAATCGGCGCGCGGTCCTCCAATTTACCGGAAATCTTACCGACAAAACGTCGTCGCCGGCGCAGACCAGGCGTGGAACCGAGGGCGCGACCGGCGGTTGCCTCGAAGGCAACGCCAGCGAGCGCCGTCGCTCCGATAGGTGTTGGATGATCAGAATCGTTGGTTTGGCCGGGCTGCTCCTGGTGCTGCCGCTTGCCGCCCGCGCCGCCGAATTGCCGATGTCAAAATTGCCTAAAGCGCATCGTGCCGTGCACCACCAGCGTGCGCTGCCGGTCCATTTGGGTTACTATTTTGGCGGTTTCGGCTCGCGATCTGGCGGCGCCGCCGGAAGCTGGTACGGCTCCGCCTTTGCGCTCGTGGGCAGCCCCGCAGGGCCCGGCGTCCTACTTGCGAGCAGCCCAAAGGGCGTCGCAGCCATCCATTGCCCCCCGCGCCGCCCGCTCGTTTGCCTGGCGGAGCCCGTGGTTATGCCGGTTGGCCGGCGTTGATTGCCCTAGTGATTGTTTGCCGCTCAATTCCCACCCTTGGAAACGGCGGCGAACTGCCCTAAATCTTCTCCTGCTTCGGGGCTCGGATCGAGGATGCTCCGGGTCCTTTCTTACGGCGGAGTAGCTCAGCTGGTTAGAGCAGCGGAATCATAATCCGTGTGTCGGCGGTTCAAATCCGTCCTCCGCTACCACCAAGTTATGTGGATAGAATAAGGGTTTCTTGCACGTCGACCGGCTCTCCGGGTGCCGTTTCCCTTGCTCATTTTGCTGCATTAATTCTCCTTTTGTTTCAATGGGGGATTCGGTATGAGGTTTTGCCGACGCAGCAAAATCGCAGCAAAACTCCATGGGCAGCCTGCTATCCATCACCGCTGGTTTCGCCATAGACATGACGGTGACTCCGACCCCGGCGGAGCTGCTGTCCATCATCTTCGCCGAGCAGATGACACGCTACGAGGAAGCGTGGGCCGCCAGGCGCAAGCGGGCGATCCCCGCCGCCGTCATCTGGGCCGACACGTGCGGCCGTCCGAATCCACCCTGGCTCCGCGACGCTATTGTGAAGGCCCTCAGTGACAGTTTGAGCGATAGCGAGGCTCAGCATGAGGCCGGCACTGCGCGGCACTGGCTGCGCTATCAAGCCGTTCTGAAGACGCGTACGGCCGGGCTCTCATGGCCGCAGAGCTATGATCGGGCCGCCGAGGCATTGGCGACTACGGCCGCTCGCGGTGAACCGGACACCATGTGCCAGAGCTACAAGCTCGTAGCCGCCGATCTTAAGGCCGACCATCGCGGCAGATACCTTCAGCTTGATCAGGATAGGCTGCAAGGCAAATAGCCCTACCTGGGATACGCTATTTGATCTCTATCGTTACTCGGCGAACACCGTAAAAAGCATCTATCCACGACACAGCCCCATCAAGGGAGGTGTCGTGCCATGACGGATGCCGCCGTCAAATACAATGCTTCTGTAAGTGATCTGCTGCGTGGCGCCCGGGAGATCCGGGATTACCTCAACGAAAAAGGTTTCGACGTCAGCCTATCGCAGACGCACTATTTGATCCGCAAAAAGTTAATTCCGGTCGGAAAGTTGGGACCGAAAAGTGTAATCGCTTCCAAGCGCCGAATCGACCGGCACATCGACTCCAACACCGCATGACAGAAGCCCCGGCCAACGACCGCAAGGTTCACCCGCTTGATTGAGTTTGGACGTTTTGCGACGGCCAATCGCAAGCGACGCGGGCTCGGCAAACCGGAGACCTTCAGTTTCCTCGGGTTCACCTTCATCTGCGGCAAGTCGCGACGGGGCAGATTTCTCCTTGAGCGACGCACACGCCGGGATCGGATGACGGCGAACTCAAGGAGATTGGGCGGTGAGCTGCGACTGCGAAGGCATCAGCCAATCCCCGAGCAGGGAACCTGGCTGAAGCAGGTGGTCACCGGCTACTTTGCATACCACGCAGTTCCAACAAACGCGGCTGCGCTGGTTGCCTTTCGAGAAGAGATCATCGCACGATGGCTGCGTGCTCTCCGTAGCCGCAGTCAGAAGAGCGGTCTTGCTTGGGATCGAATGAAGCGGCGGGCGCACGACTGGCTTCCAAAGCCGCGAATCCTCCACCCCTGGCCAAATCAGCGCTTTGCCGTCAAACACCCGAGGTAGGAGCCGTATGCATCAAGGTGCACGTACGGATCTGGGCGGGGGGCGCGGGGCGACTCGCGTCCCTACCGCGACTGCGAAAGCCAACATAGCACGTAAAATTCGGCACTTTTGAGCTTTCCACAGGCTCGATTTTTCGGTTGACTGTATGTGCGTATGGCGGCACACGTACACATGGACAAAAACGAATCACCTGCGGACGTAGCGCGCTGGTTGGAGCGCCAGTCGGCAGAGAAGTGGCCGGCCATCCTCGGCTCGCTAAGCCTCCGTCGCAGCCCGTGCATCCGCGAGAACTGCGCGGCCTGTCAGTCCGGGGAACAGCACCAAAGCTATGTGTTGTACGGCCGCGTCAAGGGACGTCGGGTTTCCATTTACATTCCGCAAGAGCTGGTGCCGGAGGTCCAGCGCGCTTTGGCCAACGGGCGGGCTGTTCAAGAAACGCTGTACGAGGCAGCGGGACGATACGTGAAGGCTTTGAAGCGACGACGGTCGGCGGAAGATGAGGGCTGAGCCGTGTCGAGAGCCGCTAATTTGCAGCCCAGTTTTGCCGATCTGGAGTTCTTGCAGCAGGGCATAGTTCTGGAAGGGGAGCTGCAGGCGATCTCCGATTTCCTCGACGAGCATGACGAGATGGTGGAGGCCGTTCGCGACGATTTGCGGCGCGGTCTGAAGAACCCTGATACCGGCCGCAAAGGCTTGACGCCGCAGCAGGTCCTGCGCTGGCTCATTCTGATGCGGGTGAAGAATTGGGATTATCGCGAGCTGCGCGAGCGGATCGCCGACGGACTGACACTACGCCGGTTCACCGATTTCAATGCCCAGGCAGTGCCGAAGCACGATGCGTTCCAGCGGGCGTTCAGCCGGGTGACACCGCAGACGCTACGACGGGTGAACGAGCTGTTGATAACGACGGCGGTGTCCATGGGACTGGAAGACGCTGGTAAGCTGCGGGTCGACAGCACCGTGGTTCAGACCGATATTCACCATCCAACCGACAGTACTTTGCTCTGGGATTCGGTGCGGGTTGTGACGCGGCTCGTGGGCCTGCTGGCGAGCGTAATTGCACGGCCAATCAAGGGTTTTTGCAATCGCACCCGCGCGGCGCGCCGACGCATGCAGGAGCTCCAGCGGATGACGCTGACACAACGACAGGCACATCAGCAGGAAAAATATCGCGAGCTCATCGGCATCGCCAACGAAGTTGTCGAGAGCGCGTGCTTCAGGGCGAGCAGTAGGTTCCCAATGCCGAAAAAATCTTTTCCATCTTCGAACTTCACACGGATCTGATCAAACGCGGGAAGATGCTAACCCCGGTGGAGTTCGGCCATAAAGTGTTCCTCGCCGAAAGCGCGCATGGCCTGATCACGCAATATGAGGTGCTTAACGGGAATCCTTGCGACGAGGAGCACGTCGAGCCCTCGTTGCTCCGCCACCAAGAAATGTTCGGCAGCGCCCCCCAGGTGTATAGTTCGGATCGCGGATTTTTCAGCGAAAAGAATCTGGAGACGTGCGAGCGCAGCGGCGTCGAGATGGTATGCATCCCCCAGCGTGGTGGTACAAAGAGCGTCGAACGAGCGGCCCATGAGAAGAGCCCACCGTTCAAAAAAGGACAGCGATTCCGCACCGGCATCGAGGGCCGCATATCTGTCTTGTTCCGCGGGCGCGGAATGAAACGTTGTCTCGCCGAAGGCCGGGAGCGGTTCGAGCTATTAGTCGGCGCTGCCGTCCTCGCCAACAACTTACTCACGATCTCCTCGTTGATGCAGAAGCGCTCCGCGAGCAGACGACGCGCCGCTTGAGACGTATTGCGATAGCGCCGCCGTCGCTATTGATTCCTCGACATCACTCTCCCTTCCCGTACATGCACAAAATCTGTCGCCGATACACTCTATCGGTAGCGATTCCGACCCACGCCAACCCACATTTTGCTGGAAAATCGCGCTTCTCTCGCGCAAAATCTGCGTTTCGCGACGGAAAGTAGCTATTGCGCCAAGCAACAAGCACCCACTTGCTTCGTCTCCAGATAAAAAAGGTCGAAGCGTGCGTGTTCGAATGATATCTGCACAGAGCGGGAAATGGAGCGCTTGAGACGACGGTTGATCAAGCCTCGAGCACCCGGCGCAACAGATCGTGCTGCAAGAGGCTATTAACGCGATCGAGGATTGCTAAGGGAATGTGGCCGGGCGACTGCATCAATTTCCTGGGCATCACTTTTCCCTTGGCGGCCGCCCGGCTGGGCCTTCCGCACTGGCTCCTTGGGGCATCAACCGTTACCTGGCAGAGGCGGCGCTCCGACGCCGCAAGGCTAAGACTTCGGTTTGCACACGCTGGGCGAGTATGGTATCCGTGCGGCCGCTAAGACTGTGAGTACCGAAACCGAAGAGCGAGCCAGATCTCTTACCGAAGGACGAGCAGCTCCGTGTCTGATGTTATTGAACTCGTTCGAGAGAAAATCGAGACATTGCCGCAAGATACCGTGCGGCAGCTACGGCAAGCCGACCCGGCTGGCAATGGTGATCCTATCGCCGGCCTGGTCGAAGCCTTTGCGGAGGAGGAGCTTGCCGAAGAGATGGTCTCGTACCGCAAGAACGTCACAGGCGTCGATAACACGGTGTTCATTTCGCCCAAGGGGCGCACCCAGCATGGGCCCAGGATCAAGGTGGCGATCAATCCACCGGATAGCGTCAATCCGCACACCGAGACCGCTGTTGTGACCTTAGATGGATCTGTTGTTGTCGGCCAGATCGAGGCGGATTTACTGCGGCAAGTTCGCGAGTTTCTTGCAATCAATCGCGAGGCCGTGCTTGCCTATTGGAATTACGAGATTGACACGGACCAATTGCGCCAGCGGCTCCGCCGCGCCTGAAGTCGTGCCAATAGGGCCTGCGCGGGCTTAGGAAGCCGCTGGTTGAGTTGGCGGCGGCGTGCTAGCCCGCCGCCGCCTTATCGGGGCTGAGATTCGTTAGGCCGCACTTAACGAACTTGCGCGCGCTTTGCGCTTCCTGCGCCAGCCGACCAGACCTAATCCGCCGAGCGCCGTCGCGAAGAGCGGAAGGGCGGCCGGAACCGGCGTATTTGCCGTTCCGACCGCATAATCGAACCCGACACCGCTGTCGTTTAGTGGATCCGATGTCAGGCTGTACACCATCGAGAGTTCGGCAAGTCCACCGGGCCAATCTTCCAACTTGATGACGTTGTCAGAAAAGAACTTCTGCGCCGACGCCAAATCCGGAAATTGGTAATCGTGTAGGAGCGAACTGTTCAGATAGACGTCAAGGGAGGAGGTTTGGAATCCGGTGCCGACCGAGAGATCGTCCATGAGGCCAAGCACTAAAAGGGTGTTTGGCGCGTAGTTAAATTGGAAATCCGCCCTGATTTGGTTGGTCAAAGAGTTGCCGCCAATCGCCCCAGAATTCATCGATCCGATAGCAAATACGGTGCCTCCGCTGGCAAACGCCGCAGCGACCTTTGGGCTTAGACTGGGTGATGTTGGCAGACCGGTAACGGTGGAGTTCACCTGGCCAACTGTAATTCCGGTATTGCTGAGACCGGATCCGCCCATAACTGACTGAGTTACCGCTTCTAATTGAGGTACCCGGCCAGAAGATGTAGCGGTTGGGGTGCTTGCGGTGGTGGATACATATTGTCCGTCGCCCACATTAGATTGGCTTGTCGCACTCGCACCGCCCGTGAAAGGAAATGCCGACATGGGTCCAGCAATAGCATCAGCACGCGCGATGCCGGATCCGACGGCGGTCGCGGCAGCTGTGGCGCTTGTGGAAGAAAAACTACCGGTCGATGCAACCGCTGTGCTGGTTACGTTGGTGGACGGGCGCGTCGAGGTGAGCGAGATCGTCGCCTTCGCGCTGCCGGCGATTGGGAAGCGGGCGAAGCCACTGCCGCCAATTGCGCTAGAACTGCCCGTCAAGCTGCTGGCAGCGCCATCTACGTAACTCAAGGATGACGTGGCGCTGCCGCCGGCACCAGCGCTGAGAGGGACGGAGGGCGCTCCGTTGCCGCCAATAGCCGTTTGGCTAAGCGTGAGAGGCCCTGTCGTCGATCCGCTGACTCCGTTGACAATACTGGCTGAGCCCCCGTTGCCTCCTTGATAAGAGGGCCAGAGGTCGCTAGAACCGCCGTTACCGCCCCTCACGGAAGCTGACGCAGTCACTGGGCCGCCCTGCGACTCCCCGTATGCCGTCGCGCCTCCGCTTAATGAAACACCCGATACGCCGGAGCCGCTGCTGTCACCAGCGTTGCCACCTTGGACGGATGCAGTGCTCTGCACAGGACTAGCGCTTCCTGTCGATGCCAAAGCCTGCGCGGTGGCGCTGCCCCCAACGCCGATTATTCCGTCCCCGCCATGACCTCCAGAGGCACTCGCTGTGGCCGTAGCGGATCCATTGGGGATTAACGTAACTGCCGTCGCGGTGGCGTCGCCCCCTTTCGCACCAAAGTTCTCGATGACATGATTAGGCCCAGGCCCTAAATACACAACACCGCTATTACCGCCGTTCCCGCCAAACGCGTCCGCGATGGCAGATCCGTCCGGCGCGCCCGTGATCGTGACGGCCGTAGCTGTTGCCGCCCCTCCATTCCCGCCTGCGCCTGGCCTGTTGGTTCCGGATTGATTAAATGGCGAACCGCCAGCACCGCCTGATCCGCCAGTGGCAGTTGCAGTGTTGGTCGAATCCCCGTTTGGTCCAGCAGCCGCATCGGCGGCACCGCCATCAGTACCGTTAGTACCATTTCCGAACTGATCTATGGTGCCGTTGCTGCCAGAACTGCCAAAGACGGAGACCGTTTCCGCCAATGCCGAAGCCGAGAGCAGCGCCGATATGCAAATAGACCCCGCAAACAGCGTGGCGAAGCGCATTAGCTTCATTGTAAGCCTCCCCATCCAGACCGTCCCGGCTGATCTTTGGATAGATGTCTTTCAATGGGAAATATATCTTCAGATGTAGACGACTATTTCCGAGAGGGCGTCGCGAGCGCGCTCCCCTTCGTGCAGGGCCGGGGCGAAGGTCTCCTCCAGCGGTATCATCGGCCGCCCTTCGCGACATTCGCTTCTGGACAGCTAGGTTTGGATCAGCGATTGCTCCGGTGCGTTGGCGTTTGGACCGAAGGGTTGGATAAACCTAACCGTGCGGCGGCCATGTACTTTCGGAGGGGCAGCTCGAAGCAGCGGCGGCCGGGCCGAGCAGGATCGCCGGGCGGCGGACAATCAGGCGCGTTGGCGGGCGGCGCAGATGCCGCACGAGCGCTGATCAGCCGATAAGGGGCTTTTCCGCTGCCGCCAGCTCGGCGCTGTCGTCACCGCGCGGGAACAAGTGGCCGTAGGTGTCAGCCGTCATCTGAATCGAGGCGTGGCCGAGCTGCGCCTGGACAATCTTTAATGGCAGTTCGCGGCCACCATCGGCTTTGCGGTTGATGCACCAGCTGGCGAAGAAGTGCCGGAGCGCGTGCAGTCCGGTGTACTTCGCCTTGCCATCGGCGGTGACGACACCGGCGGCGATCTGCGCCGGGATCAGACCGCGCGTAATGATGTTGGCATGGCTCTCGATACGGCCAGCTCCGTTGGGGAACACCAGATCGAGTTCGCCCTTCGGGCAGACAAGCTTCCACTCACACAGCGTGTTGGCCACGACCGGCGGCAGCGACAATGTGCGCGCTCGCCGGCTTCCGACTTGGGGGCGCCGATCGCGCTGTAGCAATCGGCGCGCTGGCGCACATGCAGCTCGCTGCTGCCCTTGGTCTTGAGGTCGACATCGACCCAGCGCAGGCCGCGCAGCTCCGAAGAGCGCAGCCCGGTGAAGATCGCGGTCATCAGCAACGGCCTCCAGCGGCCCTGCAGATGGCTCAGGATCGCGCGAATCTCGTCTGGGGTCGGGATGGGATACGCTTTGATGCCGCTCCGACGTTTGAGCGCGTAGTGGTTGCTATGCAGGCGCTCATTCTCGGCGCGCAACGTTTTCCTTCGACTGCTCGTCCTGCCGGTCGAAAAGTCGATTTTACACATTTCCGAGGTGTCCACCGTCTCCTATGCATCCCGCGCTTTGCGACATGCGAGCTGGTGCGTACCAGACCCTGTCTCCTGGTCGGCGGTCGCCGCTCCTGAACCACCGCCCGACCACCTACGATCGACAACCGCTGGACGAACGCGAGCCGACCATCCGGCGATTTTCCCCAAAAGACCGATCTGAGCAGCAGCGACGGGTGTCATTTCGTCGCCGTCACTAAGATCGAGGCACATTGCTGTGACATCCGACACAGCCCTCGCTTGCGGTAGGTGGTACGTTGCCAAATAAAACTGATGAATTGAGCGCCTGCTGCAAAGGCGGATAATCGCTCGACAACTGTACCGCATACTCGGAGGCTCCACATGTATGCTCGACGAAAGTCGCAAAAGGCGCTGCTCGGATTCCAGCAGCTGTTCTCTGTTGCACTAATTTCTGGCCTTGTGACGACGACTTTCGGCGCAGTGGTGGCCGCTCAGACATGCCGGCCGCCCGCATTGGGAGCCCAAAGGCTGCAAGGTCCGACGCCACCCCGCTTGCGTGAAGCAAGCCACATTTGGAATACCCTCCAGAATCCCCCCTGGCATCGGCGGAGCCGACAAGTACGCTACGGATGATTGTATTGAGAAATTCTCGTCCGCTTTCAGTGTCAACTCGTTTTGCTCTCGATCATACTGCCACGAACCTTGGACACGTTCTGCGCCATCATGGTGTCACGGCCGCCGCTCAGACGCGATGCATCATGCCGCTTCAGCTGCCGCCTGCGGCCGCAGTTTGGCGCGCCCGCAACCACCGCCGGCGACGATAGACCATCGACCCTCCGACCACCCCACCATCGACCATCCGCCGGGACCGAAGTGCGCGATTGCGACTGCGTCCTGAACTTACGGCCAGTACTACTAAACGGATGTACCGGATATGAAGAGGATGGTCGCGGGCCATTCGATGGAGTGACTATGCGCACTGTCGCAGAGCGGAATCTCTCCCAACGATTCGAACGCGACGCCCCCTGCCCAGCGCAGGCGAACCGCGTTCAAGCAGCTCCTGGTCTTACTGGAGTACCGCAGAGAGGCTTGGACCCCGTAATGCTCGTAGTCGAGGTCATCGTGACGTTTTCATGGATGTCCTTCTTAGGATACGGACTTATAGCTCTGATTTTTTGCGCATTGAGAATGCTTGATTAGCGGCTTGGAGTGGCAAGCCTAGCGGAAGCGGGCTATCCGACGATTTTCCATTTTCGGCTCAGCCAGCCAGAGCCCAGCGAGGCGCGGCGATTAACCTAGATCAAATCGTTGGTCGTGGCAGACGCTCTATAGTCTATGTTGGATCAGCTTGCCGCGAGTACGGGTCCTCGTCGGCGAACAATACCCTTTCAAGAAGGGAGCCTAAGGGGGGCGCCATGAGCAGGACGGTTCTCACGGCACAAACTGATCGCTGCGAAGCTCTGGCGAACGTGCGGGCTCACCAGCGTGAAGGGCCGGTTGTTCCTGCGGCAGCGCTTGGCAGCGGCCGGCCATGCCGTCGGACGTGGTGAGCAACAATTGCGGCCGTGCGCTGGTTCATCAATAGCTCGCGCCCGCTCGGCACTGCATAGGACATCAACTTGAGCATGACCAGGTCCGCACAAGTGAATCTCGGCTGTCGCCACCGCGTGTCGCAGATCAAGAATGCCTGACTTTGGGTCAGCACTCCCACTGGTTGCCGATGCCGGTGGCGATCAGCAGGGCCTCGTCGATCGTCGCGCGCATGCCGTCGCTGACCTTGCGAAACAGCCAAGACTCAACGTCGAAAGGCAGCCTGCAAAGATCGGAGGTCGCGCAGGTAACGAAGCTTATCCGGTTCGGACTTGATTTCGAGCTTTCGAGCTCGCCCCATGCGGCCTGCGCCGCCTGCGTTCGCGGTGCGCGAGGGATCTGGCAACGTCGGATCGCTGTCACGAATTTGCCAAAGTAAGTCGGAGTGTCGTGACGGCACTTTGGCTTGCCCCATTTTAGTAGGGCAGCGGAATGGGTTTCCGCAGTGCAATCACCTTGTTCGGTTCCGGCAACACCAAATCTTGCAGCGCGAGAGCCGGATCTTGCTCAACACAAGTGAAGCGTGAGGGATTGTTGGTGTTGCCGCCAGAATATTTGATCACCTTAGGGTATGCGCAAAGCGGGCGCTTAACACCGCTGTTATAACGCGCGACGGGGTTCGGTGAGACGTTGTGTTCGACCCAGTCCGTCAAAAGCTTGAACCAGTTCACATCAACCTCCGGCGCACCGTGCGTTGCTCCTGGCACAGGATAGAAACGGAAAAAGTCTTGAGTGTTTTTCTCTCCTCCCATGACCGCTAGAACTCGATCGTAATAATTGTAGCTGCCGCCGGGTGGGATCAGATCATCATACAATCCATGATACATGATGATCTTGCCACCACGTTTCTTGAAAGCCCGAAGGTTTGGATCATCCGTGCCTATAATGTGGTGATATGTTTCCTCGGAAATCTGAAAATCTTCGAGATACTGTGCGAGATTGAGCTTGGTAAAGTCGAATTTTGGATTCTGATAGAGCCAATAAGTGAAATATTGATTCGAGAACGCTGGGACCGTGTCGAGCGTCTGGATGCCGAGGGCGAGATCCTGGCGGAGAAGACGAATCATAGTGTGCGTGACGGATAGCCCTTTCAACGACGTGAGCGAGGCCCCCCGCGGCGTACCGAACCAAAGTCGTCCGAATTGATTATGCGGGCCCTGCCACATCTCATTGACGGCCGAGGCTTCGGTTGCAGTTAGGCAATTCGGCGGATCACTGGGGTTTCCTTTACAAACGAAGGTTTTGGCATCGTAATGGCACAGGCGTTCATCATTGATGATTCGATCTGTCACGCCATCGAGGCCATCACATGCAGCGATTGCCGCTGCGGTAACTGCGTTCAGTTTGTCGCTTGAAACTTGCGCTTTGTTGATAGTGTTGGCCGATAGCGCCGGGTAGAGCATAGAAGGAAGCACGCGGTCAAAATTCATCAAAGGCGCGCCGACGACGACACCATCAAAGTCCTGGGGGAACCTTTGTGCCATCAATATACTGACGCGACCGCCCCCAGAGGCGCCATTGAAGTAAGTGCGCTTTGCCTTAGTACCGTAAAAAAGCTTCGCCAGCTTATTCGCCCACTGATATTGTGCCTGATGTGCATATACCGCGTAGTCCTCGAGCAAATTAGGCGCGAGAGTTCCATTGGAGCTTAGCAACCACGACGCGTCGCCCAGGTTTTGGCCGTCATGTCCACCATTGGTGGATGAACCGACGTAGCCTTGTTGCACCGGCTCGGTTATATCATTGACATCGCCATAGAAACCGGCACCTCCCAAATTCTCGATCTTGTCATTCCATGTCTTGGTGGGAAGTCCGACGCGAACGCGGGTTGATGCGCCCAGAAGAAGGTCGACCTGACAGAACTCCGGAGTATTGCCGCTGGCGTGCACAATCGCTGACGTGACCGAGAGAACTGTTTTGCCGGCCGGCAAATTGCCGGGCGTTGCGTTATAGTTCTGCGTTGAAAGTTCAGTGCAAGTTAATATCTTCCCCGCGACGGCATGATATGGAACGAGAAGCCAAACTAAGCTCGCCAAAGCAAGCGGAACGCGACCAATCTTGTCCTGCATGGGCGCTCCTGAAAAAGCTCCGAGGTTGTCGAAGCCGCGAGGCTTCATCGACCTCGATTGTTCTATGTAGGCCTTAATCGGTCGTAGCCCGTGCTGGAACTCCGCTGCGCGGGAGTTTTGACGGCGCCACGATTAACCCTCAATTCGTTCGCAATTTCGCCTTTAGAAAAACTCCCTCAAACACCATCGCGAGCTCGCATTCGCGTCGCGAGTTCGCATTCGCGTTGGGGCCGGTGTTTCCCCTAGATCTAGGGGAAACGCACCGAGATTACTCCTCAATCCCATTTGGTATCCCGGAACTTGGATTAAACTTGGGCTCCAAAAGTCCGACAATGGGACTCGCGTGCACTGGCCCATCCTTGCACCTACGTGCTTAAAGCCTCTATGCAGCGATGTCAGCGGGCCTGCGGCATCATAGCGCTCTGCCGAGCTCATCACCGCGCCCAGCACCGCCGCGCCTGCGCTGCCGTGCCGCTCCCGAACCTGCGCGAGCTTGCCGCGATACGGCTGCAATACCGGCGCCACCGTTCGGCCATCACGTCGCGCAGCATGCGTTCCACATCGGGCCGCCTAGATGCGGCCGATGCCGAGCCGCCGAGCGGCGGCACGACGTGGCTTTGATTCTGCTCGGCGCTATCGCGGCGAGCGATGATCCGGCAGCTGCTCGCAAGGCCGAAGAGATGAAGACGGCGTCGGTGCTGGCCTCGGCTGCATCCATCACCCGTTCGCTCCAGGCGAGACTGCGAACGGATCTCGTGCTCCACGCCGGCACGGTAGGAGAAGGTGCGTGTGCGTTCCGTATTTTTTCGCCATCGCAGTAAAAGATTTGGTCTCGGTGGTCTGCCCGAAAAAAAATGTTTGCAGCGATGCCAGACGGTGCCGCAATCTTAAAGATACGATCAGACCATGCAACGTCCATAGACCGATTTCGCCTCTGGCGAAGCAATGGGGCCGAACACGGGATCGCAGCCGAGCGGCAGTTTTTTCCAGTTCTTCAGGCTCTGTGGCATGAGGAGATCGTGCCGCGCCGCCGGAGTTGTGGTCGTCGGCAGACGGTCGCCCTTGCGGAGCCTGCTGACGGTAAGTTGCGGCGCGTTGTTCGTAAGCCCAGGCGTTGAGGCCACATTCCACAATGGCGCGGCCCCCATGAGTAACCAAGCCAAGGCTGAGATGCCGCCCGCGGCGATAGCTCGTCGATAGATGCGAAGAAAATACAAGCCAAGCATAGGAACAACTCCACGCCGCAGAGCAAGCTTCTCGGCCTTGACTTGAAACCCGCGACTGATGGCCGATTAAGATCGCCGTTTGTGCGGCGGTATGACCCACGTAACTCGTACTCGTATCGTGCGAATGTCCGGTGTGGGCGATTTGGTATCGCTTGTATCGCGATGCGTCTGTGACGCATGTCACGTTTTGTCGCGTTTGCGTGAAGGCGCGCTAGGGGGGGAAAAGAGGTCGGCGCGGCGCCAGTTGCCAACAAGCCTCCCAAGGAGGGGCCGCCTGGTGGTGCCGTATGGTCCATGCCGTACTAAGCGGGGGCGCAGGCAGCCCGCATGGAATTACATGTATCGTGGCACGCCGAGCGCGCGACCCGGAAGTGATCGCCTGGCTGCGCGACCGCGATGCCGCTAGCCGCATCGCGCAGAGAGACGCGCACTCAATATCGCACCGCTACATGCGGGCCGGCGATGCCACCCACGAGGGGAATTGTAATTGGGCCTAGCGCGTTGAGCTCCACGACAAGATCTGGATTCAGATTCCGGGATCAAACCGGTGCAAGAAAACGAGGGTACGCGGTCGGTATACGTAGCTGCCAAAGGTCTACTAACAATGCCGAGCTGCGCGGCTGACGATGCCCGCAGCAGCTCGAGCGGACGCGCGTCTTTAAGGGCCGGCGTCAAACCTTACTTCGCTGATCTGAATGGTGGGCTGGGTGTTGGTGTAGTTGGGAATGTCGGCCATGATCGCCTGCGCGTGCGGAGCGAAAGCGGTCTGGAAGTCATCGGTCGAGTCAAAATAGAGGTGGCCCATCGCGACGTATGTCGCGGGCGCTCCCGGAGCACCGCCGGCAATGCCCTCTTCAACCGCTATTCGCTTGCAAGCAGGGCCAAGTTTCTGCTGCACCATCGGCATGTGCTGTTTGAGGTAATACTCCATGTCGAACTTGCAGCCCGCCGTCTTGGGGTAGAGTACGCTCACTTTGATCAATTTTTCCTCCTCTGATGATTTTGAAACGTACGAGAGAGAGAGAGGGGTCGCGCCAGTCCCAGATGCAGCCCTCCTGGTCGTGAAAGGGTGGCACCCCCCGGCGATGTGGCACTTCCGGAATTCGATCGCATATGGACCGCAGTGGATCGGCGTCATTCGGGGATAGCGACAGAATAGTGGATATTCAAGATTGGCGGTTTCGTGCGATGTTCGGGCCAGCTTCGGCACGCCAGTATCAGGCAGTCGCCCTTATTTCGCATAATCGCTCCCCAAGTTCAATAAAGAGCCCGGTTCTGGGTGTGCAGCATGCACTCGCCCTGGCCCCAATTGTGACTTTGTAACTAATGACATCCGCGGCTGAATACGGATTGCAACTCACTCTAGTTTTGGAGCCCGCTGAGAAAGCTCATCCCGATCAGGTTTGTGGGGTTGGTATGCTACGAGTGCATCCCAACGAGCGCTCGACAAAAGTGCCGCTGGCGATGCGATCAACTTCGCCACGCGCGCTCGTCAGCCGGCCTCGTCGAGCAATTCGGACAGGTGAGCCGACAGCTTTCGGTCACGTGTAGACACGTAGAGCTGGCACTAGCGTCGAATACTATCGCCGCCGCGTCGCCATTGATCTCGGCTGTGATCGCAAATTCCCTGAACTGGTGCGGGCCACTGTGACGATGTCCGTGCGAAATCAGGTTGCCAGAAACCAGTTCACCGAGTTTTATAGCTTTGGAGAAGTAGCCGGTAGCCAAAACGAGGCGCACTATACTCAAGAGATGACCACGTCCGTGCTCGGGGCGGTGGCACTTTGGAAGCTTGGGTAAAGAAGGCATAGAGCAGTGCGGCCGCCTGAAGTGTGGAGAGCTATCCGTCTTGACGGCGAAGGAAGCGTTTGTGTACGTAACCGACGGCGTGTCCCTGGTATGTTCGCATTGGGCACCCGTATTCAGCTCTCGATTGCTTTCGCACTCAGGCTGGCAGTGCAGGCCTTGCTGCATTGGGCAATAAGTCCTCCGTGTTATATAGCGGGAGCGCGCGAACCCTCAGCAGCCAACGCGGTGTGGGCGCTGGATGGTTACAGCTGGCGGCCGCTCGAATGCAAACGAGATTCAGATGACTGCGAAAAAAATTTCCCTCGGTTTGGCAGACGTGGATGGCACGCTTCTGACCGAAGACAAAGTCCTGACGGCGCGAGCTCGCACCGCGGTCAGGAGCTTGCACGATGCCGGAATACGCTTCGCCGTCACCAGCGGTCGTCCGCCACTCGGCATGGCAATGCTGTTCGAGCCGCTCGAGCTCGATACCCCGATCGCGGGCTTCAACGGCGGGCTTTTCATCAAACGGGATCTCACGATCCTGGAGCAAAAGACTGTGCCTCCCGATGTTGCACGGCAGGCCATCGCTCTCATTCGCGGCCACGATCTCGACGTTTGGATCTATTGCGGCAATGACTGGTTGATCACCAGATACCACGCGCCGCATGTCGCCCGCGAGGCATGGACCGTCAAGTTCGAGCCGAAGGTCGTGCCAGATTTCGACGACCACCTGGATCGAATTGCCAAGATTGTCGGCGTCAGCGACGATCACGCCCGCGTCCAGCGCTGCGAAGCTGATGCCCAGGTCATGTTCGGCCAACGTGCAACTGCAAACCGCTCGCAGCCGTACTACCTCGACGTCACCAACAAGGACGCGAACAAGGGGGCGGTGGTCGATTATCTGTCGCGCCGCATGGGCATACTTACGCAAGAGATCGCCACCATCGGCGATCAGCCAAATGATGTGCTGATGTTCAAGCGCTCCGGGCTGAGCATCGCCATGGGCAACGCGTCCGAGGAGGTCAAGGTGCAGGCCGGTGCCGTGACCGATAGCTACAATAACGAGGGTTTCGCCAAGGCGATGGAGCGCTTTGTGCTCGGTTCTATCGGATCGGACGCTCAATGAGCCAGGCAGGCGACCACATCGAAATTTTCCCGGACCCGCTGGCGCTAGCGCGCTATGTCGCCGAATGGTTGACAGCGGCGGCGTTGGCGGCGAGCGGTTCTTTCCGGGTCTCGCTGTCAGGCGGATCGACCCCCAAAACGCTGTACGGACTGCTGGCATCAGATGAATTCAGGGGCCGTTTTCCCTGGCCGCGCGTCTTCTGGTATTGGGGAGACGAGCGCTTCGTGCCCTATGACCATCCCGACAGCAACTATCGGATGACCCGCGAAGCGATGCTTGGCAAGGCGCCTGTGCCGCCGCAAAACATCCACCCTATCCCGGTCGATGGAACCCCGGAAAGCGCCGCGCAACGCTATGAACAAACACTCCAGCAGGCTTACGGCGCGCCGAGGCTTGACCCGGCCCGCCCGCTTTTCGACTTGACGCTCCTTGGGCTCGGCGCCGACGGCCATACCGCCTCGCTGTTGCCCGGGGCAGCGGTCCTGGAGGAGCGCGAGCGGTGGGTCGCGGCTGTGGCGCACGGACGGCCTGAAATCCGCCTCACCATGACCTACCCGGTGATTGAGAGTAGCCGGCGCGTCGCGTTTCTGGTCACCGGCCGCGACAAAGCGGCCATTCTGCGCACGATCCGTGCTGGCGGCAGCCAAGTCCCTGCAGCCCGCATCCATCCCATCGGGGAGCTTTTTTGGTTCGTCGATCGCGCTGCGGCCGAGGACCAACATCAAACCTGATCGATTTGCGCTGAAGATGAAGAGCTCAACGACGGCGATGCGTGAAGCCGAAAATGCCGGGGTGTGCGCGATCGGCCCAGCCCTACAGGTTCGCACGCCACAGCAGCTGCGGATTTAATTCTTCGCCGCGCAATCGCGCAAAATCTCCGGCTTAAATGCAAGCCCGTGTCCCGGTCGTTCCGGGGCGGAGATAACGCCGTTCTTGACACGAACCGGATCGACCCACAGGTCGTCGGCCAGCCCCATTTCTTCGATCCACAGGCCATTCGGGATTGAGGCGAGCACTTGCACGTTGAGCTCGGGAAACAGATGTGGCGCGATCGTCATGCCGAAGGTGTCGGCAAGGGTCGCGATTTTGCGCAGTTCGGTGAGGCCGCCACGCATCGGATCGGGCTGCAGGATCGGCAGACGCGGATTTTCGAAGAACGGCTTGAGGTCGAAGCGCGTGAAATGCGTCTCACCGCCGACGATGCGCAAATCGAGCGCCGCGGCGATGCGGAAATAGCCGTTGAAATCGTCGGGCCCGACCGGCTCTTCAAGCCAGTAGACATCGTAGTCCTGAAACTTGCGGCCCATCAGAATTGCGACATCGGCGGTCCAGCCCATGTTCACGTCGATCATGATGGCAACGGCGCCCCCGAGCGCTTCGCGCATGCGCCGCACATTGTCGAGATCGGTGGCAAGATCGGCGGTGTGTGCGACTTGCATTTTGATCGCCTTATAACCGAGCTCCTTATAGTACAGCGCCTTGGCGATCATGCCGTCGCCGCCTGAGCCGCGGAAACAGCCGCTTCCATAGGCCGGCAACTCGCTGCGAAAATGTCCCCACAACCGATGCAACGGCAGGCCCGCGCGTTTTCCGAGGACGTCCCATAAGGCGATGTCGAGCGCCGACATCGCCATGGTGGCTATGCCGCCGCGGCCATAGGTGACGGTCGCCCGCCAAAGATCCTGCCAGATCGCCTCGACCGCGCTCGCCTGCCTGCCGATGACGCGCGGAATGATACATTCCTCGAGACAGGCCGCGATCGTCCGTATCCCGGGACCGAACAGCAGCAGATAACCCATGCCGGCGAAGCCGCCGCGCGTTTCCACGTCGAGCACGAGGATATTGCGCGCCTTGCCGAAGGGGTGGCCCTTGAGCCAGGGCGTCTCCGGCCAGGGAACGTTGAGCAGGCTCGTGCGGACCGCCGTGATCGTGGTGTCGCTCATGTGGCGTCTACCTCCTCTGCCGGTTCGCCTCTGACAGACGAACATGCCGCCGATATATTCGCGGACTATCGTCCCCCTTCATAGTCCCGCTTTCTCTGTTCTGGACGGGTGAGAACTCGTGCCCCCCGCGGGTCAACCAATGCAGAAGGCCGGCCCCTGCTGGTCCGCTGGGCTTATTGATTTTGGGCAACTCACCGCGCGCGGGGGCGCAGACTTCCCTTGCGCCGAAAGCCCAGGCGCTAAACGCCATTGGAAGAAGCATGCCGCTAGGGCCGGGCGCAGGAGACTGGCGCAACGCCGCTCGATTGCGGCGAAGCCACGTCGCGGTCGGTCTGTGCTTTTCAGTTTAAGTCGCGCCCGCTACGAAGGCTCAGCGGGCGGCGAAGAGCTCACGGCATGCGATCCCATGGGCCCCCCTCCACCATCCGCAGATCGCGAGACGCTGGTCGGGATTGAGAGCGGTTAGGCCTGCCGCTTCCTGGCGTTGGCTTCGGCAAAGCTGCGCAGCTTCGCCTCCTCCTCGGCGAGCAGACGCATGAGCATTTGGCGCCTGGGTTCATCCGTCTCATTTTCCAGCAATTTCTTGTAATGCTCGATATTCAGGAGGGTTACGGTCCTTTCGATGTCACCTTCCATCACCAAGCCTCATGACAACAGCCAAACCCCCAACCAGGCGGAATAATACACCTCCCGCGCCGAATTGTGGAAGGGCGAGAGCAGTCCGTCCGGCTGCCCGATACCGGAACCGTAAGCTAAGTTGCCGGGATCGCTCGATTAACCAACGACGCAGAGCGGCAGCGGCTTGCATGCTGCCGGCGATCTGGCACTGGCCTAACTTTGCCGCGAACGCTTGGAGCTGGGCGCGCCCGCGCCATCGTCTCGAGCACGATTGGTCGGCCGTGGAACCGTCTTTGGCTCGGATCAAAGCGATACAAGTCGGCCGTCCTCGGGGCTAGTCTTCAAGGCGCGACTGACGGGAGCGATTTTGCCGCCGATCATCAACGTTGCCGCCTACAGCGACGCACTCGTGGTGCTCGCGACCGCCGGCATTCTCGTGCCGGTCGTGAGCCGGTTGGGTTTTAGCCCCACGCTCGGCTATTTGCTGGCCGGCGCCATTCTGGGGCCGCTGGGCCTTGGCGCCTTCAGCCGCGAATATCCGGCGCTCTACTGGTTTACGGTAGGCGACGCCAGAAACGTCTCCGGCATCGCCGAGCTTGGCGTCGTCTTCCTGTTGTTTCTGATCGGTCTCGAACTGTCGTTCCACCGCTTCGTGGCCATGCGGCGCTACGTGTTCGGCCTCGGCGGCCTGCAGGTGCTTCTCACCACTGCGTTAATTACCGGCGTCGCGGCCTGGGCGGGCCAGAAACCGGCGACCGCACTCATTCTCGGCGCAAGCCTTTCGCTCTCTTCCACTGCCATCGTGCTCGAACTTTTGTCGAAGCAGGAGCGGCTGACCACGAGCGTCGGGCGAGCGAGCTTTTCCATCCTGCTCACCCAGGACCTCGCCGTCATCCCGATCTTGATGCTCATTTCGATCCTGGCGGCGGGGCCTGGTACATCGGTCTTGACCAGCCTCGCCAATGCCCTCGTTCAGGCCGTCCTGGCGCTCACCGTCATTGTCGTTTTCGGCCGCACCCTTTTGCGTCCGCTGTTCCGGCTGGTGGCGACGCCTCGTTCGCGCGACCTGTTCATCGCCACCGTTCTGTTCGTCATCGTCGGCGCCGGCGTGCTTGCCGAGGAGGCTGGACTGTCGATGGAGTTCGGTGCCTTCGTGGCTGGCCTCCTGCTTGCGGAAACGGAGTACCGCAAGGCCGTTGAAGCAACGATCGAGCCATTCAAGACGCTCCTGCTCGGGATTTTTTTCTTCACCGTCGGGATGGAGATCGATTACCGCGAGCTGATTAGCCAGCCGCTTCTGATTGCGAGCAGTGTCGCCGGTCTGATCGCCGCCAAGTCCCTGATCGTGATCGCTCTCGGCCGAATCTTTCGTCTTTCCTGGCCGGCGGCGATCGAGAGCGGGCTACTGCTCGGTCCGGGCGGCGAGTTCGCTTTCGTCGCCGTCGGTCTGGCGATGGCTGTTGGCCTGATCGATGCCCCGGTCATGAGATTCGTCCTCGCCGTCACCTCGGCGACGATGGTCCTCACACCGCTCTTGTCGTTTACGGCCCGGCGCATCGCCGCGCGGCTTATCGGGACCTCTCCTGCGTCCGCTGAGCTCGCGGCTCGGCCGCCCGGCGCTCAAGGCCATGCGATCGTCGTCGGGTATGGGCGGGTCGGCAAGGTCGTTTGCTCGTTGTTGAAGGAACACGGCATTGCCTACATCGCGGCCGACCTGGATGCCCCGGCCGTGACCCGCGACCGGCGCGACGGCCACGACGTCTATTTCGGCGACGCAGCTGACCCGATTTTTCTTCAAGCCTGCGGATTGGCAAATGCGGCAGGCGTCATCATTACCATCCATACCCAGGACGTCATCGACGCGGTGGTCGAGCACGTGCGGGCGATGCGTCCGGATATTGTCGTCGTGTCGCGCGCACGGGATGCCGATCACGCCAGCCGCCTGTACGGTCTCGGTGCAACCGATGCTGTTCCCGAGACGACCGAAGCGAGCCTTCAGCTCTCCGAAGCCGCCCTGATCGGTCTCGGCCGGCCGGCCGGCCCGGTCATCGCCTCAATTCACGAAAAACGCGACGAGATCCGCCGCATGTTGCAGCAGGCAGCGCACAAAGCCGGGTTGGACAAAGTCTATGCCGTGAAGCGAAAGACGCTGCGCTCAAGCAAAGAAGGCGGCTAGCCAACCGCTCTCACGTCGGCCAGCGCGCATCAGGGTGACTGTGCACCCTTGCGGCTGTGCACAGTTCGCCCGCCGCCGACCACGTCGAGCCTGACCGATGCCGCCCCGGGTCGCGCGGCGGCGACCTGGGAGGTGGCCGCACCGGCGCTGGTCAGCGTCCGAAGAAAGTCCGAGTACCAACTGCGCACCGAGTACTTACGAAGCTTGCTGATCATGGCCTGCCAGCGCTCGCGGCGTTCATCCAGTCTCATGGCCAGGGCGTTGGCGATTTGCCGCGCCAGTCCGTCGATATCATGCGGATTGACGGCCAAAGCCGCATCGAGCTCCTTGGCTGCGCCGGCGAATGTGGACAGCACCAGCACGCCGGGATCAAAGGGGTTTTGCGCAGCGACAAACTCCTTGGCAACCAGGTTCATACCGTCCTGCAACGAGGTCACCAGGCCGACGTCGGCGACCCGATAAAAGCCCGCCAAAACCAATTGCCCATAGCCTTTGTTGAGATAGCAGACCGGAAGCCAATCCACTTCGCCGTGGCGGCCATTGATCTCGCCCACCAGAGCGGCGACTTCGGCCTTGAGTTCCCGATAGGCGCGGATATTGCCTCGCGATGGGACCGCCAGTTGCAGCAGCGAGACCTTTCGCTTCAGCGCAGGGTCAAGTTCGAAGAGGCGATCGAAGGCCCGAATTCTGTTTGGGAGGCCCTTGGAATAATCGAGGCGGTCGACGCCGAGCGCGAGCTTGGCGCCCTCTAAACTGGCGCGCAGGCGCGCAATTTCTGGGCGCGTGACCGCCCTGGTGGCGCGCGCGGAGAATTCATCGACGTCGATTCCGATCGGGAATGTCGCAAGCTGCGTCAGACCGTAATTTGATTTGACCACGCTGTCGACCACCGACAGTCGGAGGTCGAATTGCAGATAATCCTCGAAATTGCGCCGATCGTCGTCGGTTTGGAAGCCGATGAGGTCGTAGGCAAGCATCGCCGAGACGAGCTCGCAATGATGCGGCACGGCGGCCATCGTCTTGCGCTCGGCCCATGGCGTATGGAGAAAAAAACCGATTGGTCGTCTGATATCCAATCGGCGCAACTCGGCGCCCAACGTCAGGAAGTGATAATCCTGGACCCAGAAAACCGCCTCCGGCCCGGAGAAGCGCAGCAAGGCGCGCGCCATGTACGCGTTGACTTCACGATACGACATATATTCGTCGGCAGTGACCTGAATGAGATCGGGCCGCGAATGCAGCGCCGGCCACAGTGCAGAATTGGCAAAGCCTTCATAATATCCGCGATAATGCTTCGCCGGAATATCGACGGTCGCGAGCGCGCCGCTGCCGAGCGCCTCGATCTTGGCGAACGAACCCCTGCTTTGCGGCGCGTCGCCCGAATGCCCGCTGGAGCCAACCCAGATGGCGCCGGACTCTTTGATCATTGGAATCAATGCCGAAGCCAAGCCTCCGGCGACTGGTTCATCGGTTTTTGCCCGCGCAACGCGGTTGGAAACGACGATGACGCTCACTTGAAGTGTTCTCCGCTTGGCCGTCCCTACAACCCATTTGCGCGCGTTTGGTTCCTGCAACTAAGCCTTGTCTTGGAACGGAAAACGTTACCTTGCCTTGTTTTCGGTGTGGTTCCGGCCACCGGAACCGGCGCGCAACGTGCTCTTACGCCTCTGCATAAGCTATTGTTGAAAGCAGGCTCACCTCGGCGTGCCGCGAATCGAGCCGCGTGTGTTGCAGCACGATCGGGACGTCGGATTCGAAAACTGAGGCATAATCGGTGTCGTTGGGAATCGGCGCGGGATCCTTCAGATCGTTGAAACGCAGATGCAACGTGCGGCGCGCCGCGACCGTGATGTTATAAGGACCGATGGGCTCGCGATCGGCAAAAAACACGGTGATGCTCACGTGGGCGTCACGATCGCTGGCATTGAGGACGCAGGCGGTTTCGTGAGACATGAGCGCGCGGTGTGAAAATGAGCTCTGCGAAGGAATGTACCCTTCAGCAATGGCCCAGCGCTTACGTCCCATGGGTTCCATTTTGCTAGCCCGAGGCAGGGATCCGGCGTCAGCCCGCCGGACGCGGGGCGTAACGCGCAGCTTCGCCTGCCGGTTCCGCGATGGAACCGTTTTTCCCGGCCGGCGTTTTTTGCGGTAGCGCTTTGTGCCGTGGGCAGATGGCGGTCATTGCCTCGATCGAGAACGCGAAGAGAACAGCGACAACACCGGGAGCGGCCAATGCGCGCGCCCATCGCGCCAGCCGCGACCACTTCGGCCGGGGGCGAAGAGATCCGCGAGGATCCACTTTCCGCCGACGCGCTGCCGGAACGCACTGCGGTGCTCGACGTTGGCGCTACCGACCGGGGAACCATGTCCGGAGTTCACGGCGGAGTGGCGCGCGGCGGGAGTCGTCGCCGCCTTCTCTTCATCCTGATCAATTCGATCCCGCAACACTCGGCAAACAATGATTACACGAACCCGCCATGTCCGCACCGATAGAAGATTACGCGTTGATCGGCGACTGCAAGAGCGCCGCCCTTGTCGGCCGCGACGGATCGATTGATTGGCTTTGCTGGCCGCGTTTCGATTCAGAGGCGTGCCTGGCTGCGCTGTTGGGTACGCGCGAGCATGGCCGCTGGCTGATCGCGCCGCGGGACAACGCACAAGTCAGGCGCCGCTACCGTTCCGACACGCTCGTGCTCGAGACGCATTTCGAGACGACCGATGGCGAGGTGACGCTCGTTGACTTCATGCCGATCTGCGCGCCGCAGGGGACGCTCATTCGCTTCGTGATCGGGACCCGCGGCCACGTCGCGATGCAGACGGAGCTCATCTTGCGCTTCGGCTACGGCGCCGTCGTCCCCTGGGTCACCCGCGTAGAAGCCGGCGCACTGCGTGCGATCGCCGGGCCCGACATGGTCGTGCTCAATACGCCAGTGCACCTTCGCGGCCGCGGCATGACCACGGTCGGCGAATTCACCATCTGCCGCGGCGAGACGATACCGTTTGTGCTCTCCTATTCGCCTTCGCATCTGCCGATGCCGAAGCCGGTCGACGTTAGCGGCGCGCTCGCCGATACGGAAGCCTATTGGCGCAACTGGATCAAGAAATGCCGGCCGGCCGGTCACTGGTCGGAGGCGGTGCGGCGCTCGGTGATCACACTCAAGGCGCTCACCTATGGCCCGACCGGCGGCATGGTCGCCGCCCCCACCACGTCGCTGCCCGAACGACTCGGCGGCGCGCGCAACTGGGATTACCGCTTCTGCTGGCTGCGCGATGCCACGCTCACGCTGCTCGGCGCCATGCATGCCGGCTTTCACGACGAGGCGCAATCCTGGCGCGAGTGGCTCTTGCGGGCCGTCGCCGGCAGCCCCGATCAGCTGCAGATCATGTACGGCATCGGCGGCGAGCGGCGGCTGACCGAGTGGTATGTGCCATGGCTGCCCGGCTACGAGAATTCAACGCCGGTGCGCATCGGCAATGCGGCCCATACCCAGCTTCAGCTCGACGTCTTCGGCGAGCTCATGGACGTGCATCATCAGGCGCGGCGCAGCGGACTGACCGGCAACGAGACCGCCTGGGCCATGCAGCTCGAATTCCTCAAGCATCTTTCGAAAGTCTGGAAGGAGCCGGACTCGGGGATTTGGGAGATGCGTGGGCCGCCGCGGCACTTCACCTATTCCAAAGCGATGGCCTGGGTGGCCTACGATCGCGCCATCAAGAGCGCGGAAACGTTCGGCCTCGAAGGCCCGATCGACGAATGGCGCAAGCTGCGCGCCATCATCTGCGAAGACGTCTGTGCGCGTGCCTATGATCAGGACCTGGGCACCTTCACGCAGGCCTATGGATCGAAAGATCTCGACGCCAACCTGCTGCTTTTGCCGTGCGTCGGCTTTCTGCCCGTCACCGATCCGCGCATCGAGCGCACGATCGCAGCGATCGAGCGCAATCTCCTCAGCGAGGGCTTCGTCATGCGCTACAGCACCGACGATGTGGAGGACGCGCTGCCGCCCGGCGAGGGCGCCTTCCTGGCCTGCAGCTTCTGGCTGGTCGACGTCCGCATCCTGCAAGGCCGCTACCAAGATGCCGAGCGGCTGTTCCGGCGGTTGGTGGGGCTGCGCAACGATGTCGGACTGCTCAGTGAAGAATACGATCCGCGCTCCAAGCGGCTCGTTGGTAATTATCCGCAGGCCTTTTCCCATCTGGCGCTGGTCAACAGCGCCTACAATCTGACCCGAGCGCGCAAGCCGGTCCACCAGCGGTCTGAAGGCCAGCACGCGCCGCCCGAAGAGGTCGCCGTCGCAGCGGCGGATTGACGCATTCGATGGCGCGATAGCTTTCGCGCCCGGTATATGTCAAAAGGCAAGCAGCAGAGCGGGTCTGCTCCAGGTTCATACACTCGCGATGGCGAGGGCGAAGGCCTTGTGTTTGCGAACCGGGTCGCCAGCCCTTTGCGGTGCCAAGCTCGGTCACAACAAAAGTCCGGGGCGCGCGCGCAACCCGGGTGGGGAACGGATAGGGAGGACGTCATGAAACGAGTTTGCCTGCTTACCGCCGCAGCGGCCATTGCCGCCACGCCGGCATTCGCGCAGAGCGACACAATCACCGTCGGCTTCACCGAGTCGCGGACCGGTCCTCTCAACGTCGATTCGGCGGGGCAGAGCCGCGGCTACCAATTCTGGCGCGACGAGGTCAATGCCGCGGGCGGGATCAAAGTCGGAGACAAGCGCTACAAGGTGAAATTCGTCAACTATGATGACCAATCCGTGGGCGGCCGCGTGCAGCAGCTCTACACGCGGCTCGTCAATCAGGACAAGGCGAACTTCCTATTCAGTCCTTACTCGTCGGGCCTGACCGCGCCGGCCGCGGTCATTTCCGAGCAGTACGGAAAGATCATGATCGATTCCGGCGGCGCCGAGGAAAAACCGTTCGAGACTGGTAACAAAGACCTGTTCATGGTGATCACGTCGGCAGAACACTATCTCTCCGGCGCGGTCGAGGCGTTAAAGCAAAGCGACCCGCACGCCAAAATCGCGATGGTCTATTCCGACGACCCATTCTCCAAGGACGTGCTGGCTGCGGCGGCGAAACAGGCCAAGGAATCCGGCCTTGAGGTCGTGATGAATGAGTCCTACGCGCCGTCCACCACAGATTTCGGCCCGATCGTCAACAAGATCGTCTCTTCGAACGCCGATGCCTTCCTTGGCGGGGGCCATTATTCGGACGGGGCGACGCTGGCGCGGCAGATGCACGACCAGAAAGCCAACATGAAGTTCGTGTCGATCCTGGTGGCGCCGGCCGATGACAAGTTCGCCGAATTGGGCAAGGCCGCACTGGGTGTTACGGTGCCGTCGCAATGGGAACTGCAAGTCAACTACAAGCCGCAGTTGGGGCCGACGACGGCGGAGTTTGACAAGGCCTTCCTCGCCAAGTTCCACGTTCCGGCGGATTATCACGCGGCGTCGGGCTATACCAGCGGCGTTGTTTTGCAGCACGCGATAGAACAGGCCGGCTCCATCGATCCGCAAAAGGTCGCGGCGGCGCTGAACGCAACCGACATCAACACCTTTTTCGGCCACATCAAGTTCGCCACCGATCCAGCCCATCACGGCCTGCAGAGCGCGCACAAGATGGTGCTGGCGCAGTGGCAGATGGTGAACGGCAAGTTGGGCCGGCAGGTGGTGTGGCCGCCCGAGGCGCGATCGGCAAACCTGCTCTATCCGATTCCGGCGAACTGATAAGCCGTGGGCCGGCCGAGCCGCCGGCCCCGATGGCCCGGAGCAAACCGACCGCCGCTCCCCTGCATGCTCGGCATCATCGCATCGATTATCGACGGCGTGCTGGTGGGGCTGGTCTATGGGCTGGCCGCCATGGGCCTGACCTTGATTTGGGGCGTCATGGACGTCATCAATCTGACCCACGGCACGATGATCGTCGCCGGTATGTTTTCGATTTACCTGTTGGTGAGCGCGCTTGGCATCTCGCCCTATCTGACGCTCCCGCCGGTCCTGATCGGCGGTTTTTTTGTCGGCGTGCTGCTGTATTGGATCGCGGTCCACCGTATGGTGGGCCGCCCGCCGTTGATGAGCCTGTTGTCGACCTTTGCGGTCAATCTGGTGCTCATCGGCGTAGCCACGGCCGTCTGGGGCACGGCTCTGTTCAATGTCAACGTTTCGCTGCCCGGCATCAGCATGGGCCGCTATGCGTTTCCCGGCGCGCATATTGTGGCCGCAGTGCTGGCCGCAATTATCGCCTTCGCCCTCTATGCGTTTCTCCAGTACAGCAGGCTGGGCAAGTCGATCCGCGCCGTAGCCAACAACCGTGAGGCGGCCGAGTTGGTCGGCATCCCGACAACGCGCGTGCTTGCCATCTCGGTCGGCCTTGGCGTGGCGCTCGCTGGCGTTTCCGGAATGCTGATCGCGACGCTGTTTCCGTTCACGGTGCTGTCGGGCGACGGCTATCAGCTCAAAGGTTTCGTGGTCACGGTGCTCGGCGGATTTGGCAATCCGGTCGGCGCGCTGCTCGGCGGGATCGCGCTCGGCCTCCTGGAAGGCGCGGTGACGCCTTTTGTGCCGGTGAGCTGGACGTTGGTAATCGAATTCGTGCTGTTTGTTCTGGTGCTGATCGCCTTTCCGCGCGGCATTTTCGCGTCGAGGCGCGGAGCATTGTGATGCACCTGTTGCGTCTGATGCGCCGGCCGTTTTTCTGGATCATCGCGCTCGTGATCGCGGCGTTTGCGGTCTCGCCGGCGGTCGGCAACGACGTGGAACTGCGTGAGAGCCTGCTGCTCGATGCGCTCTATATCACGCTCGCCAGCAACCTCAATCTGATGCTCGGCTATGCGGGCTACGTCAATTTCGGCAGCATCGTCTTCTTCGGGCTCGGCGGCTATATCTGCGTGTGGCTGGTGAACAATCATTCCTGGCCGCTTGCTTGGAGTTTGCTTGTCGGCGGTGCAGCCGTGAGCGGGCTGGCGCTGATCTTCGGCCTGGGGATTTTGCGGCTGCGTGGCGCATTCTTTGCGCTCTCCACTATCGGCGTCATCGAGGCGGTTCAGGCCTTCGTCCAGAACTTCACCCCGTGGGGCGGATCGGCGGGCATCTATCTGTCCAGCGACATATTCACCCCGCTTGGCGGTCCCGCCCGCGCGCTGTGGGTGATCTATTTTCTGATGGTCGCGGTGATGGGGCTGTCGCTTTATCTGAGCTACGCCATCAAGACCTCAAAGTTCGGCTTGGGCCTGCTCGCCATCGGCCAGAACGAGGACGCCGCCGCCATCCTCGGCGTGCCGACCTCGCTGTACAAGGCGCTGGTCTACAGCGTGTCGGCCCTTCTGCCTGCCATTGCCGGCGGCCTCTACTTCTTCAAGAGCGCTTTCATCCAGCCCTCCGACGCGTTCGATCTGTCGCTGTCGACCGAAGCGCTTGTCGTCGGCATGTTGGGCGGGCAGGGCACGGTCACCGGCGTGGCGCTCGGCGCCTTTTTGTACGAGGAACTGCGCGGCTATTTGCTCACCTCAGCGACCTTTTCGAACTTCCAGCTTGTGATTTCCGGTGTGCTGCTTCTGCTCATCGTCCTGTTCTTTCCCGGCGGACTGATGGGTTTCATCTACAGCCGCTTCCCGCGCACCCAAAAGGTGCTGGAATGACCGCGCTGCTCGCGCTCGAGCGAGTGAGCAAGCGCTTCGGAGGGTTGCAGGCCGTCAAGGATCTGAGCTTTGAGGTGCGCGAAAACGAAATCCTCGGGCTGATCGGGCCGAACGGCGCCGGCAAGTCCACGTTGTTCAATCTGATCAACGGCGTGTTCGCGCCCGACGGCGGACGCATTGTCTTCAACGGGATCGATATCACCGGCGAAAAGCCCTACCTGGTGGCGCGCCACGGGCTCGCCCGCACCCACCAGATCGTGCAGCCGCTTACCCAGATGACCGTGCTCGAAAACTGCACGGTGGGCGCCTGTTTCGGCCGCCACAACCTGCCGCTTGGCCGCGCCCGCGAGGCGGCACTCGAGGCCATTGCGGTTGCGGGTCTGGCCGATCGGGCGGAGACTCTCGCCTTGCACCTGACGATCGCCGACAAAAAACGCCTGGAGCTCGCGCGCGCGCTGGCCGCGGCGCCCAGGCTTCTCTTGCTCGATGAAGTGCTCGCCGGCCTCAATCCGACCGAAATCGAACGCATGATCGGCGTCATTCGCAGCATCCGCGCGCGTGGCATCACCATTCTGATGATTGAGCACCTGATGCAGGCCATCATGAGCCTGTCGGACCGCATCGTCGTGCTCAATTTCGGCCAAAAACTTGCCGAGGGTCTGCCCGCGGACGTGGCGCGAGACCCGCAGGTGATCGAGGCCTATCTTGGCAATCCCAAACTCGCTGCCGAACTGCAAGGAAGCGCCCAGGATGCCTGAGGCACTGCTCGAGGTCGAAGCACTCGAAGCCGGTTACGGCGAGGTGCAGGTGCTGTGGGGCGTCTCGCTCGTCGCCAGACGCGGCCAGCTCACCGCCATTGTGGGCGCCAATGGCGCCGGCAAAACCACGACTTTGCGCGCGGTTGCCGGCACCATCGCGCCGTGGCGCGGCCGCGTCGCGTTCGAGGGCGATGACGTGACGCGGCTGCACACGCACGCGAAGGCCGAGCGCGGTTTCGCCTTGGTGCCCGAGGGCCGCCAATTGTTCACGACCATGACGGTCGGTGAGAATCTGGAGCTCGGCGCCTTCCCGAAACGCGCGTTGCGTCGCTACGCCGAGCGCCTCGATCAGGTGTTCACGCTGTTTCCGCGGCTCGCCGAGCGGCGCGGGCAGATTGCCGGCACATTGTCCGGCGGCGAGCAGCAAATGGTGGCGATCGCCCGCGGGCTGATGTCGGATCCCGACATTCTCATCATCGACGAGTTGTCGCTCGGCCTCGCTCCCGTCGTTGTCTATCAGCTGTTTCACACGCTCAAGACGCTGAAAGACGCCGGGCTCACCATTTTGCTGGTCGAGCAGAACGTGCATCTCGCCCTAGCGGTGAGCGATTATGCCTACGTCATCGCGGAAGGACGCCTGTTCACCGAAGGCGAGCCGGCGAAGCTGAGCGCTATGCCGGAAATTCGCAAGGCGTATCTAGGATTGTAGCTTCGGATTGTAGCGGCGCGGCCGGCGCCGCGGCCGCGCCTTGCCGCGGCGACCGAGGTTGGGCTTTCGTTTCAACAGCCGCAGCATCCCTTCTGCGCGCCTTGAGCACAAGAATGATGAATATGAGTTTGCAAAGCATCTGCATGGCGATGCGCAGGTCAATCACCCCGCAGTGCAAATGCTCCAGAAATTCTATGGTTCCGTAAGGCGCTAAGCCGTTTGCCTGACGGTTTCGTCTCACGTGCCATACCTGTGTCTGTGTACCCGATCGATCCGTGGAGACTGGTTTGCTGTACAGCGAAAATCTCACCGACGAACGCCCAACCTTCGTCACCCATCTCGAATGCTCGGCAACAGGCGAGCACCATGCCGCCGACGCGCCGCATAATCTGTCGCGCGCCGGCAAGCCGCTTCTGGTGCGCTACGACCTTGCCACGGTGAAAAAGGCGCTGAGCAAGGCAAAGCTCGCGAGCCGCCCAGCCGATCTATGGCGTTACCGCGAACTGCTGCCGGTCCGGCGCCTCGAAGATGTCGTGAGCCTCGGCGAGGCGATGACGCCCTTGCTGCCGCTGCCGAAACTTGCGGCCAGCCTGGGCGGGGGCGAGCTTTTGGTGAAGGACGAGGGCCGGCTGCCCACCGGGTCGTTCAAGGCGCGCGGCCTGGTGATGGCGGTCTCCATGGCCAAGGCGTTCGGCATCAAGCACATGGCGATGCCGACCAACGGCAATGCCGGCGCGGCACTCGCCGCCTACGCAAGCCGTGCCGGCATAAAGACGACGATCTTCTGTCCCGAGGACACGCCCGAAGTGAACGTCAGCGAGATCGCTCTGCAGGGCGCCCGCGTCTACCGTGTCAACGGACTGATCGATGATTGTGGAAAGATCGTCACCGAGGGCACGGCCAAGGTCGGTTGGTTCGACACGTCGACGCTCAAGGAGCCGTACCGGATCGAGGGCAAGAAGACGATGGGGCTAGAGCTCGCGGAGCAGCTCGGCTGGAGCGTGCCCGATCTCATCTTTTACCCGACCGGCGGCGGCACCGGGCTTATCGGCATGTGGAAGGCATTCGCCGAGCTGGAGGCGATCGGCTTTATCGGCGCTAAACGCCCGCGCATGGTCGCCGTGCAGGCGGCGGGCTGCGCGCCGATGGTGCGCGCCTATGAGGCCGGCGAGGAGCAGGCACCGCGCTGGGAGAATGCGCAGACGATCGCCGCCGGGATTCGCGTGCCGCAGGCGATCGGTGACTTTTTGATCCTGCGTGCGGTGCGCGAGAGCGGCGGTTTCGCCATTGCAGTGGACGACAATGCGATCACGGCGGCGCTCGACGAAGTCGCGCACCAGGAAGGTTTGTTGATGTGCCCGGAGGGCGCCGCGACTTATGCGGCCTACAAGCAGAGCCTTGCCGATGGTCTGGTCACGCGCCATGAAAAGGCGGTGCTGTTCAACTGTGCCAGCGGACTGAAATATCCGCTGCCGCCTATCCACCGCACACTCGATCGGCACAAGGCTATCGATTTTGCGGCTTTGTGAGCCACCTCGCCGCCGATCTTTTTATAATTGGGTCAGGAGCCGCACGCGTCTTCGACCTGAGCTCATGCACGCCGCGATCGGCGCGGCGGCTGTCAGCGGCTCTAAAGATGACGCAGGGGCGGTTGGCGTCTGCGAGCGCGTCGCCTGGCGGGCTCCTTCGCGTTGCGGAGCTCGCACGTCACCTGAAAGGCCAGTGATGCCCGCAGGGCACCTTGGCTTACCGATTCACTTGGCCGCTGGAGAAACAACGCCGTTTGCATCTTATGCAGCAGGCCTGCCCGTCAGGCACGGCCAAACGGCGATTTTCGAGATGATGTGTAATGTAACGAGATATGGCTGGAGAGCCGCCTATTCAGCGCTACTCAAGCGCTGGGATTTCGGCGGATTCCCTAAAAGAAACCCAAAGACTCGCATCCGGTCCCGGCGGCAAAGCTCCGCTTATGCCGCCGATTTAACGTATCGACCACGTGCACGGAGCCGTCGCCCTGGCAGGCGACAAAAAGTTCGTCGCCGCGGAACGCCATGTCCATTGGCTGGCTGCCGACCTTGATGGCGGCCTGCTCGCGGAACGAAGGATCGATCAGGCTCACGGTGTCGCTGTTGAGGCTGCTGACGGCGAGCAGGCTATAATCGGGGGCGTAGCGTGCGATTTGCGCCGCCCTGGGCACGTCCTTGAGGACGACCTCATCGCGCACCTGGCCGGCTGCGGTGTCGATGAGAAACAGCGTCGGCTGCGCGTCGTCGACCGCTACGACGGTGCGGCCATCGGCCGAGATAGTGATCCCGGCGAGCGGCCGCGGGGTCTTGATCTTGCCGAGCAGCTTTCGCTGCGGCAGATCGATGACCGAAACGGTGCCGTCTTCTTCGTTCTCGGTGTAAAGACGCGTGCCGTCCGGCGCGATGATCAGCCGGTGGCCGTTGGTCGAGCCCGACTCTATGGCGTCGACCACCTTGTTGGTCGTGCGATCGACCACCGCCACAACCGCGCTGTTCTCGCAAGTGATGTAGATCAGCCCGTCGGGCCCGAGCTTGAGCGTGTGCGGCGCGATGTAGGGTCGAAGATCGATGGTGGCCACATGGGCGCGCCGGGTAAGATCGAACACGCAGAGCAAGTGCTGCGGATTGGGATTGCGACCGTGAATGCCGTCGCCGAAGATCGGCACATAGCCCGTAGCGGTCTCCGGCACGATCAGCAATTCATGCACGGTCTTGGGAAAGCCGTCGATGACCGCCTCGGTCTCGAACGTGATCGGATCGAGGAAGAGCACCTTGGCGCCCATTTTGTCGACCGCGATCATGCCGTGTTCTGCGTTCGCCGTCATTGTTTCCTTCTCTCGCCCGAAGCGAAAAAACACTAGCGCACTTCGTGGGGAAAATCACATAGTGTCTTCGGGCGGAGGGATGACGCGCCAGGCGGCGGCAGCGAACCGAGCTGGCGCTTTCGCGCAAAACAACGTCGGCGGCCGGCTTGCCGGCGGACCGCGATAGTCGTCAGAATTGTCTGGGGAGGATACGTTCCATGAACGCTGTGGCCTCGCGCAACATCGAATTCATCAGCCATACCGAGCAGGGCGGCCGCGGTGACGGCGTGCAGGTCATGGTCAATCGCGGCTTTGCCTATATCGGTCATGGCTTTTCCAACGGCATCACTGTGATCGACGTCCGCGATCTGAAAAATCCGAAGCCGGTCAATTTTTTGCCGTGCCCGCCGAACACCCGCGCCCATCATTTGCAGACCCACGGCGACCTGTTGCTCGCAGTCAACGGCCCGAGCGTATGGACGATGCAGGTAAGCCACGAGGCCTATTTCACCGGATCGTCGGCCGATACGCTCCAGGGCCAGAAATTTACCCCCGGACTACGCGTCTATGATCTGGCTAAGCCGCAAGCCCCGCGCGAGATAGCGTTCCTGCCGCTCGGCGGGCTGGGGCCGCACCGCATCTGGTATGTCGGCGGCCGGTACGCCTATGTCTCCGTTCATCTGCCGGACTTTTCCGACCACGTTCTTTTGATTGTCGACATGGTGGAGCCGACCCGTCCGCAAATCCTTGGCAAGTTCTGGCTGCCGGGCATGTGGAGCGGCGGCGGCGAGACGCCGACCTGGCCCAAGGGCAAGCGCTACGCTCTGCACCACGCGCTGGTCGCCGGCAATCTCGCCTACAGCGCCTGGCGCGACGGCGGTCTGGCGATCGTCGATGTCGGCAATCCGGCACAGCCGAAACTTATCTCGCACCGCAACTGGGACCCGCCATTCGGCGGCGGCACCCATTCGCCGCTGCCGCTAGCGGAGCGCAATCTGCTGGTCGTCGCTGACGAAGCGAACTTCGCCGATTGCAAGCTCGGGCTGCGTTACATCTGGGTTTTCGACGTGCGCGAGCCCTCGAACCCGGTCAGCGTCGCCACCATGCCGGTGCCGGACGAGGCGGACTATTGCAAGAAGGGCGGCAATTTCGGCCCGCATAATCTGTGGGAGAACCGGCCGGGCGCCTTCGTCAGTTCGCGTTTCATCTTCGCCACCATCCACAATGCCGGCGTGCGCGCCTACGACCTCGCCAATCCATTCCAGCCGCGCGAGATCGCCTATTTCGTGCCGCCCGATCCCGAACGCATGTATGATCCCCGACCAAACCGCCCGCGGGTCATCCAATCCTGCGATTGCTTCGTCGATGCCCAGGGCGTCATGTATCTCACCGACTCGAATGCCGGGCTCAACATCCTTCAGTTCGAGGGTGCGTGAAGCGAACGGATTGTACAAAGGCCCACCACGGGCTATCGCGCACCATGGTCGAGAGTTGTCGCATTGACAGCGCCCGGCTGCCCTTCCACACTTGCACAAAAGAGCCGCGCGAGCGGCCGTGATCGCGCTTATCGGGCTGGTTCAGGGGAGGGTCACATGGCGGCCACAGCAGCGGCTGCGCGAACTGGCGCACAGCCGCAGAGCATTGAAGCCTTCGTCGGCGAAGCCTTGGATGAAGCGAAAATAACGCCGCTTCATATCAAGATCATTTCGCTGATCGCAGCCGGCTATTTCTTCGACGTCATCGATTACATCGTCCAGGGCTCGCTGTTCCCGGACATGATCAAGTCCGGCTTCACGACCGCTGCCGGCGCAGCCATGATCGTCAGCGCCACGACGATCGGGATGTTCATCGGCACCGCGGCGCAAGGCGAATTTGCCGATCGATTAGGCCGCCGCTTCGTCTACCAGTTCAACCTGTTGCTGTTCGGCATCTTCACCATCCTGGGCGCGCTCGCCCCGACCGTCACGGTGCTTATCGCCTGCCGTTTTATCGCTGGATTGGGACTAGGCGCCGAACAGCCGCTGTGTTTTGCCTATGCGGGCGAGTACTCGCCCAAGCGCATCCGTGGCCGCATTCTCGCGATCATTCATTTCGTCGGCGGCGCCTGCGTTTGGCCGATCTCGACTTTGTTTGTGCTCGCCTTCCGCGACACGATCCACTGGCAAGGCGTGTGGATCTGTTTCGGTGTCGGGGCACTGATTGTCTGGGTGCTGCGGTTCACGCTGCCGGAATCGCCCCGCTACCTTTCGACCCACCGAAGGGGGCAGGAGGCGCTCGATGTCCTTGGTCGTTTGGGCATTGCCGGGCCGACCAGACCGCTGACCGCGGGCGCGGCGAGCGACACGAAAAGCGATCCTTTCGCAGTGGTGTTCCGGCAATTTCCCGTCCGCGTCATTGCCGGAATGATCTGCTTTTCCGCGTTCTTCGGCGTGGCGATCGGACTAGGCGGATGGCTGCCCAGCATTATGGTTGATAAGGGCTTCACCATCACGAAATCGCTGACTTTCACGCTCGTCATGAATCTCGCGGTGCCGTGCGCCAGCATTTGCATGATGTACACGCTCGACAAATACGGCCGGAAACCCACCTCGATCCTGGCCTTTATCGGCGCCGGCATCATGGCGGTTGTGTTCGCCAATGCCCGCTCGGATGCCGCGTTGTTGGTTGCCGGCTTCATCATGGTGTTCTTCATCCAGGTTGCCGGCAATGCGATGCAGATTTTCGCGTCGGAGGTTTTTCCCACCAATGCGCGCGCCTCGGGCTTCGGCTGGGCCGCGGGCGTCGGGCGGCTTGCCACCGCGGGAATCTTCCCGGCAATCCTGTGGGTCAAGAACGGGTATGGCCTCACCGCAGTGTTCGTCTCGTTGGCGATCGTTTTGTTGATCGCCGCGGTTTCGGTGGCCTTCCTCGGTCCCGAGGCGAAGCAAAAGAGTCTTGACGAGATCGCACCGCCGACCGGCTGATACGCCGCGGTTCAGTGTTGGGGCATTTTGAGTGGGCTTCCGCGATCGGGGGCAGACGGGTGTTCTGCAATCGCTCAGCGCCAGCGCCGCTGCAGCCAGAGCCATTGTTCGGGGTGCTGGCGGATCCAGTCTTCCAGCACGGAGGTCACCGTCTGCATCGCCAGCGCAATGTCGATCTTGCCGTCGGCGCCGCGCGGCAGCCGCAGTTGTTCGGTGAACTCGACCTGAATGCGGTTGCCGGGAAGTCGGACGGTGCGGAAGGCGTGCACCGGACATTCGAACAGCTGGGCAAATCGCGCCAGCATCGGGTTGGCCTTGCAGCGGCGGCCGAAAAAGCTCACCTCGACGCCGTTGGCAAAGTGCTGGTCGGCGAATAGCGCAAGGTGCAGCCCGCTCTTGAGCGCCGCTCTGAGCTTCCAGACCGCATCCGGGCCGGACGGAACGAGCCGGCCCATCGCGCTCTTTTGCATCGCTTGCAACTGCTCCGACAGCGGCCCGAAATTCGAAGGATTGTAGAAAATCGCAAGATCGAGGCCGTTGCATTTGACCCAGATGGCGCCGACCTCGTAGCTCGCAAGGTGCGAGGTAAACAACACCGCCGGCTTTCCGTCGTCGCGCAGGCGTTCGAGGATTTCCAGTGTTGCCGGCGCCACCACGATGCGCCCCGCATTGGGATTGAGCGGATCGACGAGCCGATCGAGATTGACATATTCCACGCTGAGCCGGCCGAGGTTCTCCCACATGCCGGAGAGGATTTGCTCGATCTCGGCGCCGGATTTTTCCGGATAGGCGGCAGTCAGATTGGCGCGCGCGGTGCGATGGCCGCGCAGCCGCGGCCCGATCCGACGCATCGCCCAGGCGCAGAAATTCGCCGCGCGATCGAAATCAATGCGGCGGAGCAATTTCCATAGCAACAGGCCGAACCGATAGCCGGCGCGATCGGCGGCGATCGAGAGTCGGTACGACCAGCTCAGCGCGTTGAACGATTTGAGCTCCGGGTTGGCGGCCGCCGCGCGCTTGCGCAGTTCCTCGATCAGAGCCGATAAGCTCGGCGATCGGTCCTCGAGCAGGCGAAAGCCCGCATAGTGCACCGCCTCGATGAAAACCTTTTCGCCGTTGCGGCCGCGCAGCAGATAATCGAAGCGCCGCGGCAATTTGGCTGCCAGCTTGCCCCAGACCTTGGACTTGTACTCGTGCAGCTCGGCGATGTCGCGGTAAGCAAGCAGCCGCGCACTCTTTCCGTCGCGCCATTCCAAGCCATCATCGGCGAGACGATAGGTGCGTTCGCAAGCGAGAAAATGCCGGCGGCAGGAATGGACGTATTCGTGCGTCTGCGCGGAGCTCGCTGCCACATCATTCATTGCAGCGACTATATATTTGCTGGAGCGGCGAGGCAATTTGGCGCGAATCTGATGGAAGATGTATCACGAAATTCTTGCTGTCGTGTGCGGCATTGCGCCGATTGCCGCGGGCGGACATCGCGGGACCCCCATGCTGCGAGCGCTGCGCGTCCTATTCGGAAATCGTGTCGATCGAGACGAGAATGCTGCAGGCCACGCGGTCGAGTAGCTGGGCGTTGCCCGGACCCGACCACCAGCGGGCGATGCGGCCGCAGGGCCGGTGCCCGACCACGATCAGATCAACGCCGAGATGGCGGGCGACCGCGGGTATCTGATCGATGGGATCACCAAAGACGAGGTGGCCGGTCGCGGTGAGGCCGCGCGCTCGCAGGTGCTCGACCCCCTCGTGCAGCACGTCCTTGACGTTTTTCTCGAAACCGCGGATCGCAACTTCGGATGGGGCATCCACCATGCTGCCCGCAAAAGCAGGCGCGATGGCCAGCAAATGGGTCTCGGCTCCGACCCGCTGCGCCAGTTCGGCGCCCTGAATGAGCGCTCGGCGCCCCTCGCGGCTCGAATCGTAGCAGAGCAGGATCTTCTTAAACGCGCTCATCGCAACGCGCCTGTCGCGAATGGCTCAATCGATTACCGTGGCGCCCCGCCCGCAACACGATTTAGTAACGGCGCTGGCGCGAGCGACCCGACAATGGCGAGCCGGTCCTCATCAATATATGCGAAAATTGCCGCTTGTTCAGCAATGATGGGTGTTCGGCCCATGATTCCGCCGCAGAAGGCTGCGGCACCCTATCCGCGCCAGTAACGATCCTCCCAGCTCCGCGACAGCCGCATCGCCGAGAGGATCAGCCCGGCCATCGAGTAGGTCTGCGGGAAATTGCCCCACAGCGTTCCGGTCTGCGGATCGACGTCTTCGGAGAGCAGACCGTAGCGGTTGCGATGCCTCAAGGCGTCGATGAACAGATCGCGCGCGGCATCGCGCCGCTGCAGCGACCACAGCGCGTCGATCAGCCAGAACCGGCAGATCAAGAAGGCCGTGACCGGCATGCCGAAATCGTCGGCGCTGGCGTACCGCATGACGTGCTTTTCACGCACGAGTTCGCGCTCCATCGCGGCGACGGTGGAGACAAAGCGCGGATCCTCCACCTCGACTACGCCGAGGTCGGCAAGCAGCAGCACGCTGGCATCGAGATCGTCGGAGCCGAAGGCGGCGGTAAACGCCCCGCGCTTCGGGTTCCAGGCACGCTTGATCAGCTCGCCGTGGATCGGCTCGGCGACCGCATTCCAATGTTTGACCCGCGCGTCGAGGCCGAGCCGCGCGGCGATGGCTGCAAGGCGCTGACAGCCGGCCCAGCACATCGCCGCCGAATGGGTATGGATGCGATGCCGGCGGCGATATTCCCAGATGCCCGCATCCGGCTCGAAAGCCTTTTGAGCGGCGCGGCTGCCGAGCGATTCGAGCAGATGAAACAGCCCCTCGTCGCCCAGCCGCGGCAGACGGCGGTCGAAGAACAGCGGCATGGCGGCGAGAATCACGCTGCCATAGGTGTCGTTTTGCGATTGATGGACGGCGGCATTGCCGATGCGCACCGGTCCGTCGCCGTGATAGCCGGCAAGTTCGGGCGCCGTATGCTCCTCGATCGAGGTCGTCGACACCACGCTATAGACCGGACGCAGCTCCTGATCCGGCTTCGAGGCAATGGACAGCGTGAACGAGATGAACTCCTCCATCGTGCGCGTGGCGCCGATGCGGTTGAGCGCCTGCACGACGAAATAGGCATCGCGCAGCCAGCAGTAGCGGTAATCCCAGGTGCGGCCGCTCGACTGCGCCTCCGGGATTGAAGTCGTATGCGCGGCTACCACGCCGCCGGTCTCGTCGAAGTTGGACAACTTTAACGTGATCGCGGCGCGGATGATGGCATCCTGCCAGTCGTAAGAGATCGACAGCCGCCGCACCCATTCCGTCCAATACTCGTAGGTGCGCTCGACGAAGTCGCGGCAGCTCTTCTGCAGGTCTCCGGTGAACGGCTCATCCGGGCCGAACACCAGATGCAGAGTCCGGGTGAGGACGAACGGCGCCTCGCCGTCGATCAACGACAATGGGGCGTCAGTGGTCAGCCGGATCACTGTATCGTCATTGTAATAACGGATATGGTTGCTGCCCAGCGAGCGATGCGGCAGCGGTTTGCCGTAGTCGCAGGTCGGCCGCATGCGGATGATGACGCGCGGCAGGCCGATGAGCGGTTCGATGATGCGGTAGAGCTGGGGTGGTCGGAACACGCGGCCGAATTGGCGAAAGCGCGGCGTGAAATCGGTAATCCGCACCTTATTGCCATTACGATCGGTCAGCACCGTCACCACGATCGCGGTGTTGCGCGCATACTCGGACTGGTAATCCACCATGTCCTCGAGCAGGACGTCGGAAAACCCTTTTTCCTCCTTTCCCGAAAGCAGGCGACAGAAGATTGGGTCGCCGTCAAAGCGTGGATAGCACCACCAGACGATGCGCGAGCATGGGTCGACCAATGCGGCGGTGCGGCCGTTCCCGATCACCGCGAGATCCAGACCGTGATCTTTCATTCTAGCGCGCCTTCGGCCGCAACCTGGGCGAGCCACGAGCGGACCGCCTCGGGCGTGTCGAAATGGCCGTGCACATCGGCCGCGATGCCGCCGACCGAAAAGGCCAGTCCGCCAAACGCGGGAATCACGTTGAAGACCGGAACATCCGTCGTGTCGTCGCCGATAAAAATCGGCCGCCGGCCGGCAAACGGCGCGTGCTGCATGAGTTCGCAAACCGCATCGCCTTTGTTGATTCCCGCGGGCTTGACGTCGACCATCAGCTTGCCCGGTAAAATTTCGACGTGCTCGCCATCACTCCCGCTACAAATGTTGGTGACTGCGGCCAGCAGCTCCGGGCCCTTCTGCGGCGCGAGCCGGTAGTGCAGAGCCAGCGAATAGCCCTTGTCCTCGACCAGGATGCCCGGTCCGTGCTCGGCGACCGTCGCCAGCTTGCGTTTGAGCGCCTTGCTGAGCGGGGCGACCCGCGATCGCACTTCGCCGTCGCCGCTGATGCGCATTTCGGCGCCGTGCACGCCGATGGCGGCGAACTGCAACGGGGAGAAAATCAGGTCGATGTCGTTGATGGAGCGGCCGCTGACCAACGCTACGGCTCCCCCGGTCGCCGCGACGAGGCGCGGCAAGGTCCGCCGCAGGTCCGCCGGCACCCAGACTTGCCGCGGCGACGGCGCGATGTCGAGGAGAGTGCCGTCGACGTCGAGCAAGAACGCGCATTTGCCTAAGGCGAAACCAAGCGCGGGCGGTCGTGGAGGCGCAGCAGTGTCCATGGCGTTAGGGTGATCTAGAAAGTCTTAGTCTCTTTGCACGTTCGTCGGTCGGCTTTCAATCGACCATCGCAAGTGGCCGGCTTATCGCCTCCAGCGGTTTGCGCTCGGCTGCTATGCCCCATATGGCCTCGACCGCGGCAGCGCCTATCATCAGGACGGAGCCGAACCAGTAGCCGATGGCGACGCTGCGCCGCGAGCCGCTGGCGATCAGCACGCCGAACAATGTGGGCCCGGCAATACCGCCAATTGCGGTGCCGATGGCGTAAAAAAAGGCGATCGCCAGCGCCCGCAGTTCGAGCGGAAAAATCTCGCCAACGGTCAAATAGGCCGCGCTTGCCGCTGCCGAGGCGACGAAGAATACCGCCATCCATGCCATGGTCAGTTGCTGGGCCGAAAGCAGGTCCTTGCTGAACAGGTAGGCGGTGGCGGCGAGCATCGCCCCCGACAGCGCGTAGGTCGATGAGATCATGATCTTGCGGCCGACCGTGTCGAACAGCCGGCCAAGCAGGACCGGGCCGAGCACGTTACCGGCGGCGAAGGGCAGGATGTACCAGCCGATGCGGTTGGCGGGCGTTCCATAGAAGTCGGTCAGGATCAGCGCATAGGTAAAGAAGATCGCGTTGTAGAAAAAGGCCTGCGCCGCCATCAAGCTCAAACCGACCAGCGTGCGTTGGCGATAGGTCGCGAACAGAGCCGTAGCGACTTCGCGCAAGGGCGTGTGATCGCGCGTACGCAGCCGCACCGGCTTGCGCTCGCCGGCCGGCAACTTCGCCGCGCGCGTGATTTGGGCCTCGATCCCGCTGACCACGTCTTCTGCCGCTTGTGCAAAACCATGCGTCACCAGCCAGCGCGGGCTCTCAGGAATCCACATTCTCATCAGCACGATAACAAGCCCGATAGCGGCCCCGATGAGAAAGGCCAGGCGCCAGCCTATGGCCGGATCGATGTAAGCGGGATCGAGCAGGACGAGGGAACCGCCGGCGCCGATCGCCGCGCCAATCCAAAAACTGCCATTGATCAGAAGATCGGTCCAGCCGCGCAGCCGGGCCGGAATAAGCTCCTGGATTGTCGAATTAATGGCGGTGTACTCGCCGCCGATGCCGGCGCCGGTGAGGAAACGGAACAGCGCAAAGCTGAAAAAGTTCCATGAGCCCGCGGTGGCCGCGGTCGCCAGCAAATAGACTGTCAAGGTGACGGTAAACAACTTCTTGCGTCCGAGGCGATCGGTGAGCCAGCCAAAGAAAAAGGCGCCGAGCACCGCGCCGGCGAGGTAGCAACTCCCCGCGAGCCCCACCTCGCTATTGCTCAAACCCAGGCCCGAGCTTTGCCTGAGCTGTCCGGCAAGCGCGCCAGCGAGCGTGACTTCGAGGCCGTCCAGGATCCAGGTGATGCCAAGGGCGATGATCACCAGAACATGGAAGCGCCCGAACGGCAATGCGTCGAGGCGCGCGGGAATATCGGTCTCGACAATGGCGCCGCGCAACGATGGGCCGCCGCCCCGCTCGCCGGTGCGGGGCCGGCCGGGTCCGGCAGCACGATCTCGGTGCGGCGACCAAGCGCCTGCGAATCTAGCCATGTTTTAGTGCCGCTGGCCCGTGTTCCGCCCTCGGCGCCAACGCATTGCGCGGGCGGGTGTTCCAGGCCCACGGCACGGCCGGCAGCGCCAAAAGCGGCGCATTGTGTTTGTCTTCTATGCGCGCTGCAACCCTTAAGGGCGGGCCGCTTGGCAGGAGTGCGGCTGCACGGTTGACACCGGCGCCGTTTGGGACGATTGCCTTCTACTGATTGGGTGCGAAGCACTCTTCCGACGAACGATTTTTCGGGGGCGGCACAGCGAGCGACGGCCAAGTCGCGCTCGATGGAGTCCCCTCATCGGTTAGGAGCGCCGGTCGCCAGGCCGCCCGCACCGCCTTGACAATTTGGTCGCCTAGACGGCCAGCATGGATGTCGCTCGCATGAGCTTGGCCGGAATAACCATTGATCCTATCAGATCGAGTGGTGGGCCAAGAAGGCTGACCCCAGCATGGTTGCGAGCTCATCCTGCCGGTCTGTGATGCGCAAGCAAGCGGCATCAATATGGCAGCACGGCCCGCAGCTTGCAGTCTCGTTCACACCTGGTTCAGCGCGCCGCGATCAAATTACCGCAAGCCGGACGCCGTTTCCATGAGCAAACCCAATCGACGGCCGACGCGTCTTGATTGCTGAGGTAGCCACCCGACTTGAGATACCGCGGCGTCTCCGCGCCCTGGTCCGAGCGCGTGAGTCGAGTCTCATCGCGCTGGCGACGCTTGTTGGTGCGCTGGCCGGTTTGGTGGTCGCCGCCATGGGTGCCACCGTCGATCTTCTGCACACGGTATTGTTCAATTTGAACCCGGGCGAGCGGCTGTCGGCACGGCTTTCGCTTGATCCTGTTTTGGCGTTGTCGGTGCCGCTCCTGGGCGGCCTCCTGTTCGGCGCTGCCACCGAGGTGATCCGGCGCTGGCGGCCGGAACGGGAGGTCGACCCGATCGAGGCCAATGCGCTGCACGGCGGGCGCATGTCGCTCGTCGGCAGCATGATCGTTGCTGCGCAGACGATCTGGTCGAGCGGCGTCGGCGCCGCGGTCGGCTTGGAAGCCGGCTATACGCAGGCGGCGAGCGGTATCGCCTCGCGCATCGGCAATGCGTTCCGGCTGCGCCGCGGGGATCTGCGCATCCTGGTCGGTTGCGGGGCGGCGGCGGGAATAGCCGGCGCCTTCGGCGCGCCGCTGGCCGGAGCCTTCTACGCTTTCGAGCTGATTATCGGCAGCTACTCGCCCAGCAGCCTGGCGCCGATCGCCATCGCGGCGTTGCTCGGCTATGAGGTGGCGGACAAGCTCACACCGGCGGAAATCGGCGTGGTGGCGCCCGAGAAGATGGCGATCGCCAGCCACGATCTGTTCATCGCCGCCTTGCTCGGCCTGCTCGCCGCGCTACTCGGTATTACGCTGATGCGTGGGGTGGCTTTGTGCGAAACCCTGTTCTCACGGATCGCCCTGCGGCCGATGGTCCGCACCATGATCGGCGGGCTCTTCGTCGGTCTGTGCGCGCTGGTGTCGCCGCAGGTGATGTCGTCCGGTCACGGCGCCTTGCGTATCGCCGGCATGCTGGATCTGTCGTTCGGCTTCCTGGCACTGCTCTTCGTGCTTAAAATCGCCGCATCGGTTGCGTCGCTCGGATCAGGCTTTCGCGGCGGGTTATTCTTCTCGTCGCTGTTGATCGGGGGGCTCGGCGGTCACCTGCTGGCGGTGGCCCTCATCATGGCGTTCCCGACTTATTATTTCGACCCAAACGCCTATTCGGTCATCGGCATGAGCTCGCTTGCCGCTTCCGTGATCGGCGGGCCGCTCACCATGATCTTCATCGCGCTGGAAACCACCGGCGACCTCTGGCTCACCACGCTGGTGCTCATCGCGGTAATCATCTCGGCGCAGGTGACGCGGGAGGCATTCGGCTATTCATTCGCCACTTGGCGCTTCCATCTGCGCGGCGAGACCATCCGCAGCGCCGCCGACGTCGGCTGGATGCGCGAGCTGACCGTCGGCAAGATGATGCGTCAGGACGTGCAGACCGTGCATGCCTCAACCAGTGTGGCCTCGTTCCGCGAGGCCTTCCCCATCGGCTCCACCGCTTACGTGATCGCGGTCGACGAGGCCGATCGCTATGTCGGGCTGGTTCAGGTCGCCGAAATTCACGCCGCCGAAACGCTGCCGGACAAGTCGGTCAAGGATTTTCTCCACTATACCGACGAGATGCTGCTGCCGAGCATGGCGGTCAAAGAAGCGGTGCTCGCCTTCGACCGCGCGGAGGCCGAGGCGCTTGCGGTGGTCGATTCCTATCTCGACGGCAAGGTCATCGGCCTCCTGACTGAAGCTTACGTCTTGCGTCGCTATTCGGCGGCACTCGAGAGGCGGCGGCAGGAGATGCTGGGCGAGGAGTAAAGGGACAGGCCTCACGGAGCGCCGGAGAGATGCCGCCGCGCGATCTCGCAAAGCCGCCGCTAGCCGCCGTTCGCGCGGACCGAGCCCGCGCGTTGCGCTATCACAATATGACGTCGCGCTGGTGCTGACGCAGCCGATGGCCTCGTGTTCTCGATCCGCAGCCCGCTGACCGTTGCGGTTTTCGTAAATCCGTGTGCAGCGATGATCGCCGGTGCGTCAACTTCGATGCGATGATCGTCGGGATGTCGGCGTTTGCGAAACCCTGGCGGCGGTCGCCGGCGTGCTGGTGAGCTACAGCTGCCATGGGCTTCGCCCGCCGGCCTGTCCGTCCCCAGCCGCTCGGCGCCCGCGATCTTCGGCGGCGTCTCGCTGTCGGGGCAGCGCCTGGCCGCTCGGGAATGCTCGTTCTTGACGCGCTTCGCGCCAGCCTCAATGCAGTTGGTGCGCCGCCCTATGTAGAGGAAATCGGGATGGGCACCGTGCTCCTCGTGGTTGTCGCCGGCCGATGGACCGCTCTTCTGGCGGCGGCTAAGAATGGCGCGGCGATGGCTGGACCTTCGCCGATGGGGAGTGCGCCGCAATGGATGAACGAGCGAGGGCCGATTGTCGGGCTAATGCGCGGGCGCTGGCGCCGACCATCGCCGCGGCAGCCGCGCGCATCGAGACCGAACGCGGCCTGCCGGCCGACCTTGCCGACGCGCTGCACGAGGCGCGGCTCTACCGCATGCTGGTGCCGCGCTCGCTGGGCGGCGAGGAAACTCCGCTGCCGGAATATGTCGAGGCGATCGAAGAGATTGCCAAGGCCGACGCCTCGACAGCCTGGTGCATCGGCCAGACCTCGGTCTGCTCGACCATTGCTAAAGCCATGCGGCCGGAGGTGGCCGAGGAGATTTTCAAAAACAATCCGCGCGGCGTGCTCGCCTGGGGTCCTACCGGCAACGGTAAAGCGATTGTCGCCAACGGCGGCTTTCGCGTCAGCGGCGTCTGGCCGTTCGCCAGCGGCAGCCGCCAGGCAACCTGGCTCGCCGCGCACTGCATCATCTACGAGCCGGGCGGAGAGCCCCGCCGCTCGGCCGACGGCAAGCCGTTGCAGCGCACGCTGGTGCTGCCGCGCGAATGCGCCACAATCGACGACGTCTGGCACGTGATCGGGCTCAAAGGCACCGGCAGCGACACCTATACATTCACGGACGCGTTCGTGCCGCAGCAGCAGGCCGTCGTCTATCACGCGCTCGATCCGGCCGCACGGCGCGAAGGCGGCCCGCTCTATGCCTTCACGATCTACCAGCTGTTCGGCGCCAGCTTTGCGGCGGTGGCACTCGGCATAGCAGGCGCGACGCTCGATGCATTCTGTGCGCTGGCGCAGAAAAAGACGCCGACCGGGCAGACGGCGGTGCTGCGCGATAATCCGGTGATCCAATCGCAAGTCGGCGTCGCGCAGTCGCAGCTCGCCGCGGCACGCGCCTTTTTCTTCGCTGCCTTGGACGAGATCTGGCAGGAAGCGCAAGCGGGAACGATGACGCTCGACCAGCGCGTGCGCCTGCGCATGGCCTGCATCAATTTGAGCCAGCAGTCGCGGCAGATTGTGGAGACCGCCTACCTTGCCGCGGGCGCCACCGCCATATTCGAAGGCAACCCGTTCGAGCGGCGCCTGCGCGACATCCACGCCGTCTCCCAGCAGGCGCAGTCGCAATTCTCCATTTACGAGGCGATCGGTCGGCATTTTATGGGCCTACCAGTGAATTCGCGATTGATTTAAGCCAGTCGTCGCCTTGCGACCGACGATCAGCAAAAGCGCGCGAGCGGAAAAGGGTGACCATGAACGAAGACGAAAACATTGCCGCGCTGACACAGCGCATGCTGCGCAAGAAGTTTTATGTCCTACTGTCAAAGCCAGTCGTGCCGCCCGAGCAACTAAGACCCTTTCTGTCAGCTCATCTCGAATACATGATCGGCCTGGAAAAGCGTGGGGTCGTTTTTGCCTCGGGGCCGCTGGCCGACGCCGAGCGCCCGCCGCACGGCGAGGGTTTGACGATTCTGCGCGTGGACAGCGCGGCCGAAGCGCGTGCAATTGCGCAAGGTGACCCGTTTTTTGCCAACGGACTGCGCAGCTTCGCGCTCAAGGAATGGACCATGATGGAAGGGATGCTGGGACTGCGCGTCAACCTCTCCGATCAGACGATCGAAGTGGCTTAATCGCATCGGAATAAAAATCGCATCGAGGAAACGTCTATGGAGACTATCGGCTTCATCGGAGTCGGCAAGATCGGTCTGCCGATTTCGCAAAATCTGATCAACAGCGGCCGCCGCGTCGTCGGCTATCGCCGCTCCTCGCTTGCCGACTTTGAAAGCATCGGCGGCGTAGCGGCGGGTTCGCCCGCCGACGTGGGCGCGCAGGCCGAGATCGTGTTCTCCTGTCTGCCTTCGACCGAAGCGCTGTACGATGTGGTGCAGGGTCCGCGCGGGCTCGTCCATTCGGCGCGCCCCGGACAAATCATCGTCGAACTCGGCTCGCATCCGGTGGCCGAAAAGGAACGGCTGATCACTCCGCTGGCGCAGAAAGGCGCGATCTTCATCGATGGCGAAGTCTCCGGCACGCCGGGCATGGTGCTGGCGCGCAAAGGCGTGATCTATCTCGCCGGTGATGCCGAAGCGTGCAACAAGCTTCAGCGCGTGGTCGCCGGCTTCGCCGATTCCTGCCTCTATTTCGGACCGTTCGGCGCCGCGAGCCGCGTGAAGCTCATCAATAACCTGTTGGTCGCGATCCACATCGCGGCGACCGCTGAGGCGATGGCGCTTGGGCTGAAAGCCGGCGTCGACGTGCCGTTGATGATTGAGGCCATCGCTACCGGCAGCGGCGGCTCGACGCAGTTTGGCATCCGCGCGCCCTGGATGGCGGAGCGCCGTTTCAAACCGGCGCAGGGCACGATCCCGGCTCTGCAACATTACGTCCAGATGATCGGCGATTTCGCCGACAGTGTGGGCATTGCCACGCCACTGCTCGACCGCACCGCCGCGCTGTTCGACCGCTTTGTCGCCATGGGCTTGGAAGAATGCGACGGTGCCGCCATGATCGACGTCGTCTGCTCATTGCCGCGCGCAAACGGCGGGCGACGGTAGGGAGGGCCGGTCGGCGAGCCGCTCACCCGAGCTTTGAGGGTAACGCGCGACCCCCACCTATCCCTCCCGCGAGGGGAGCGCATAGAGAGATTAGGAGGAATCCCGCATGATCCGCGTCAGCAAAATCGCCCACGCCAGCTACGAGACGCCCGATCTCGACAAGCAGAGCGAATATTATACGGAGATTCTGGGATTGACGCCGGTGGCCAAGGAAAAGGACAGCGTCTACCTTGCCTCGACCGTCGATCATCATGCAGTGGTGCTGCGCAAAGGCGCGCAGGCGCAATGCACGCGCATCGGCTTTCAGATAGCACCGGATGCCGATCTCAACGAATTCGAGCACCAGGTCGCCGCGCACGGCATTAAGACCGAGCGCAAGAAGGATGCCGAGCCGTCGATCGGCGACATGGTCGTGTTTGCCGATCCCAAGGGCACGGTCATGGAAGTGTTCAAGCGAGAAGCGTTCTCGCACCAGCCCTTCCAAAGGAAGGGCATCGTCCCGCACAAGCTCGGCCACGTGGCCTTCCACGTCACCGACGTCAAGCACACGACGAAGTTTTACTGTGACGTGCTCGGCTTCCGCGAGTCCGACTGGATGGGTGATTTCTTCTCCTTCCTGCGCTGCGGGCCGGATCATCACACGATCAATCTGATGCAGACCGGCTCGAACCGGCATTTCCACACCGCCTTCGAGCTGCGCAATTGGGCGCACATGCAGACCGCGTGCGATTTCCTCAGCCTCAACGGCTATAAACTGTTGTGGGGGCCGGGCCGGCACGGCATCGGTCACAACCTGTTCGCCTATCACCGCTCTCCCAACGGGCTGATCACCGAGACATTCGCCGAGCTTGACCGCATGAACGAGGAGCTTGGCTATTTCGAGCCACGGCCGTGGCATCGCGACCATCCGCAGCGGCCGAAAGTCTGGGCCAAGGACCCCTCGGCGGCAAACCTTTGGGGCATTATGCCGCCGGACGAGATGAACCACTAGGCGCGCGCCGCCGCAGAGCAGCAGGCGGGACCGATTCGCCGGCGCATTGCCGAGGGATACGGCCGTTAGCGCCGGCCGGTTTTTCTTCTTGTTACCAGTGCGATCGTCCCGCAGCCTTCAGGAGGGGCGCGAACGCGTCGCAGTGCGGCGCCGAGGCAGCCCGATTGCCTTGTGCGCCGGCCGCGCTAGGCTTGCGGTCCCTTCGATTGAGGCAAGCGAGGAAAACGATGAACGCGGACGCCAAGAAAACCGTGCTGCGCATGATCCCCTACGGCATTTACATCCTCACGGCCGATGACGGCAAAGGCAACATCGCGGCAGCCACCGTGAACTGGGTGACACAGTCCGCCTTTGCGCCTCCGCTGGTCGTGGTCGCGATCAAGGCCGATTCCGGCGCCTACAAGGTGGTCAAGGATGCGCAGGTCTTCGCGCTCAACATGCTCGGCAAGGCGCACAAGGGGATCGCGTTCACGTTCTTCAAGCCGACTCAGATCAGCGACGGCAAATTGAGCGGCCAGTCCTACCGCAAGGGCACGACCGGCGCGCCGCTCCTCGTCGATGCACCCGGCGCGGTCGAATGCCGTGTCACCGCCGTGGTCGAGCAGGGCGATCATCATATCGTGGTCGGCGAGGTGATCGAGGCACATCTGAAGGATGCGCCCAGCGGGCGCCCCGACGCTGCCATCCTGGAAATGAAGGACCTCGGCGACAATGTGTTTTACGGCGGGTAGGCCGTTCGCCGACAATATCGTTCGCCGACAATATCGTTCGCCGGCAATATCAATTTCGGCAATTTCCCGGAGGGCTCCGACCGAGCCTTGCGGCTCTCACACACCAAGGCGACTAAAGGCATGCACCGACGGCGAAAGTCTTCCAAGTCGATTAGCAAGGGAATGCTAAGCGGCTCCGTTTCGCTGGATTTCTGATGAAAGTCTGCCGGATTACGGGGTCCCGCGGGGGACGCGATCGTGAACTGGTCGACGGGATTAGCTGCGTTCGGGGAAGGACCGAATGATGCGCACCATCACGCTCGAGGAGCATTTCGCCAGCCCCGGATTCTTCGAAGGCCCGGGACGTGAGTTCAAGGAACGCGCGCTGCAGTCCGGCGGCCGCGACGCGGAATTTTTCGGCCGTCTTGCCGATGTCGGCGCCAAGCGTCTGGCCGAAATGGATGCGGCCGGCATCGATATGCAGCTGCTCTCGCTGCAATATCCGGGCACCGAGCAGTGCGCCGAAGACGAAGCGATCGCGGTGGCGAACGAGGCCAACGACTTTCTCGCCGACGCGGTGAAGAAACATCCCACGCGCTTTGCCGGCCTCGCCGCGCTGCCCACGGCTGCGCCGCAAAGAGCGGCCGCGGAGCTCGAGCGTCGCGTCCGCCAGCAAGGGTTTAAGGGCGCAATCGTCAACGGCCACAATCGCGGACGCTATCTCGACGACACATTCTACTGGCCGATCCTCGAATGCGCCGACGCGCTCAACGTGCCGATCTACCTGCACCCGACGCGGCCGCCGCAAGCGGTGATCGATGCCTCCTATGGCGGCTTCGCGCCGCAAGTGAGCTGGATGTTTTCAGGTCCTGGCTGGGGCTGGCACATCGAAACCGCGGTCCACGTCGTGCGCATGGTCCTCGGTGGCGTGTTCGACTGCTTTCCCAAACTGCAGGTCGTCATCGGCCATCTGGGTGAAGGCCTGCCGTTCATGCTGCCGCGGCTCGACCGCAACATGGCGCCGGAACTGACCAAGCTGAAGCGCCGGCTCGCCGACTATCTGCGGCAGAATGTTCACTACACCTTCGCCGGGTTCAACTTCCCGGCCACCTTTCTCGACCTGCTGCTCGAAGTCGGCGTCGAACGCATCATGTTCTCGGTCGATTATCCCTACGGCTCGATGGCCAAGGCGCGAGAATTCTTGGAGAACCTGCCGGTCAGCGCCGCCGACCGCGCCCGCATCGCCCACGGCAATGCGGAAGAATTGTTTCGGTTGTGATGCCCGCCTCTGGGCACGGCAGAGCTGAAACGGGCGGCTTGCGCCCCACAAAAGCAAAAATCATGCGCACCACCACCTTCGCCAGGCCGGGCTTTTACGGTCCGCGCTGCTGCGCCAATCGCATCGAGCGGCTCTGCGATAGGCAACGAGCTGTAGAAATCGAGTGTATGTCCAACCGCAACGAGAAGGTTCGATGAGCTCGCTCCGGTCTACCCATCCGACACCTGCCTATAAGCACGCCCCGCTGTTCCAGCTCGGCCACGACGCGACGCCGTACCGCACCATCGCGGCCGAGGAGTTGCGGGTCGAGCGTGTGCTCGGCGCTGACGTGCTGGTCGTGCCGCGCGAGGCTTTGCGCCAGCTGGCGGAGGCGGCGTTCACTGACATCAACCACCTGCTGCGGCCGGGGCATCTCGCCAGCCTCAAGGCCATCGTCGAGGACCCGGAGGCCTCGGCCAACGACAAGTTCGTGGCCTACGATTTCCTCAAGAACGCCAATATCGCCGCGGGCGGCGTGCTGCCGATGTGCCAGGATACCGGCACCGTCATCATCATGGGCAGGAAGGGCCGGCTCATCTGGACCGGCGGCGATGACGAGGCGGCGCTCGCCGAGGGTGCGCGTGACGCGTATCTGAGGCGCAATTTGCGTTATTCGCAACTCGCGCCGCTCTCCATGTTCGAGGAGAGGAACACGCACTCGAACATGCCGGCGCAGGTCGAAATATACGCGCAGGGTGAGAACGACACCGAGGACGCCTACAAATTTCTGTTCATCGCTAAAGGCGGCGGTTCGGCCAATAAATCGTTCCTGTTCCAGGCGACGCCGTCGATCCTCACCCGCGAGCGTCTGCTGGCGTTCCTGAAGGAAAAGGTCCTCACACTGGGCACCGCAGCCTGCCCGCCCTATCATCTCGCCATCGTCATCGGCGGCACCTCGGCTGAGCTGACTATGAAAACGGTCAAGCTCGCCTCTTGCAAATATTACGATGCGCTGCCCGAGCGCGGCTCCGAGGACGGCCGCGCCTTCCGCGACCGCGAAATGGAGGGCGAGATCCACCAGATGACGCAGTTGCTCGGGGTCGGCGCGCAGTTCGGCGGCAAATACTTTTGCCACGACGTGCGGGTGATCCGGCTGCCGCGCCACGGCGCCTCGCTGCCGATCGGGCTCGGCGTCTCGTGCTCGGCGGACCGCCAAGCGCTCGGCAAGATCACACGCGATGGCGTGTTTCTGGAAGAGCTGGAGCACAATCCGGCCAAGTATCTGCCTGAGCTGGACGAGAAGGAACTCGGCGGCGACGTGGTGCGCGTCGACCTCAATCGGCCGATGCAGCAGATTTTGGCGCAGCTCGCCAAACATCCGATCAAGACCCGCCTGTCGCTGTCAGGCCCGATGATCGTCGCCCGCGATCTCGCCCATTCCAGGCTGCGCGAGCGGCTCGAGCGCGGCGAGGGCCTTCCGGATTATTTCAAGGATCATCCGGTCTATTACGCCGGGCCGGCGAAGACCCCCGAAGGCTACGCCTCCGGATCGTTCGGTCCGACCACCGCCGGCCGCATGGATTCCTTCGTCGCGGACTTTCAGGCCGCCGGCGGCTCCATGGTGATGCTGGCCAAAGGCAACCGCTCGCCGGCCGTCCGCGAGGCCTGCCAGAAATACGGCGGCTTCTATCTCGCCTCGATCGGCGGCGCGGCGGCGAACCTCGCCGAGCACTGCATCAAGAAGGTCGAGTGCATCGAATATGCCGAGCTCGGCATGGAAGCGATCTGGCGCATCGACGTGGTCGATTTCCCCGCCTTCATTGTCGTCGACGACAAGGGCAACGATTTTTTCAAGGAATTGCATCTGGGCTGATGCCTTTTTGCTCCGCCGCGAATAGCGGGGACAGCAGCAGAGCGTGGACCAGGGCAGCGCGGCGTGCCGCGAGGCCGCCACTTCGGGGCGCGCAAATCAATCCGCCGAGGGACCTTGACTCTGCGTAACCAACAGGTTACTAATTACGTAACCAAATGATTACAACGAAGCACAGACGCAACGAAGCGGTGTTCCGGGCGATCGCCGATCCGACGCGGCGGGAGATACTGGCGCTGTTGCGCGGACGCCGGCTCACTGTCAATGACATCGCCGGCAATTTTCGCAGCAGCCGGCCGGCGATCTCCAAGCACCTGAGGCTGCTCCGCTCGGTCGGCTTGGTCAAGAGCGAGCGCGAAGGTACGGCGCGGATTTGCCGGCTCGATCCGGAGCCGCTGCGCATCGTCGACACGTGGCTGAAGGATTATCGGCAGTTCTGGCGAGAAAGCCTGCAAAGCCTCAAGCGGTACATGGAGGAAGAGCAATGAATGCGACGCACACGATCGACGCAATCATCGAGCAAGTCACCATTAACGCGTCGGCGGAGCGCGTTTTTGCGGCGCTGACGGATCCCGCGCAGCGCGTCAAATGGTGGGGTCTTAAGGGCCGCTTCGAGACCGAGCACGTGGAATCGGACTTGCGCGCCGGCGGCCGATGGATGATGCGCGGCACTGGCATGAGCGGAAAGCCGTTCGAGGTGCATGGCGTCTACAAAGCTGTCGATCGGCCCCGCCTGCTTGCGTTCACCTGGTTGCCCAATTGGGACGAGGAGGCGACCGAAACACTGGTGCAGTTCGATCTGACCGAGCGCAGCGGCGTGACCACGGTGCGGCTGACACATTCTGGCTTCCGGAGCCAAGGCTCGCGCGACCGCCATCTGGGATGGCCGCAAATTCTATCGTGGCTTAAGGGCTACGCGGAGCGGTGAAGTACCCGACTGTGCCGATCCAGTCGAAGTTCGTTGAAAACGCGGCGCAGCGACAAGGCGCCGATCGATTCCTGGTGGGCGCAGGGCGCGCCGGCTCGGGTCGTCGATCCGGGCGCGCTGCGAACCGACAATTGAAGATGGACAACGTGGATGGCCGTCGATAGCCTCGGCGCGCTAATCGGAATGGTACGGAATGGCCCAACAAGGAAGAAAGGCGCGCGCCGACATCTACGGCAGCCGCGCCCGCATCGGCTATACCTCGCCGCCGCTCACCACCGAAGTGTTCCCCTACGAGTTCTACAAGATCGTGCCCGAGGGAGTGACGCTGGTCGTCACCTCGCTGGCGATCGTCGTGCGTAGCAAGGACGAAGTCGATCAGTCTTACGACATCAGCATGCGCGCGGCGCGCGAGATGGCGGCCGCCGGCTGCGACATCGTGGTGCTCGGCGGAGTGCCGATCAACCTTTCGCGTGGGATGCAGAATGCCGAGCAAATCATCGGCGATCTCGAAGCCGAGCTGAAAGTCAAAGTGGCAACGAGCGCCTCGGCGCAGGCTGCTGCCGCCAAGACGCTCGCCTGCAGAAAAGTCGTAGTGGCGCAGCCCTACGCGGCGAAGGACACCGAACGCATCGCCGGCTATGCCAAGCATTTCGGCTGCGAGGTTTTAGGGACTACCGGCTGGGGCGCGCCCTTCAACCAGATCGGCTACATTCCACGCCACGCCGCCATCGAGATGGGCCGCGCGCTGATGAAAAAACATCCCGACGCGGATACGATCCTGTTCCCGTCGCCGCATTGGCCGACCGCGGGCGCGCTCGACGTGCTCGAGCGCGAGTTCGGCGTCAATTGCATGAGCGCGCATCAGGCGATCGTCTGGCACGCGTTGCGCCGCTGCGGCGTAAACGAGCGCATCGACGGCTTTGGGCGGCTGCTGCGAGAGTTTTGATCCTCATGACACGCTGCCGCCTGATCGGTCTTGCACTCGGTCTTGCACTCGGTCTTGCACTCTTGCCGCTGGGGGCGCCATCGGCTGCCGCGCAATCAGTGGCGGATTTCTACAAGGCGCATCCGCTTACCATGCTGGTCGGCAGCGGCGCGGGCGGCGGCTATGACGTTTATGCCCGCACCTTCGCGCGCTACTGGAGCCGGCATATTCCCGGACATCCAGACGTTATTGCAAAGAATATGCCGGCTGCGGCGGGACTTGCGGCGGCGTCCACGCTCTACGCGAATGCCGAGCGCGACGGCTCAGTGATCGGCGCATTCACCAACGGCGCGCCGATGGGCCCGCTGTTCGGCGATCCCGGCGCACATTACGACCCGCTGCGGTTTGCCTGGCTCGGCAGCATCGGAAAGCTCGAGAACGTTTGCGCCACCTGGCACACGAGCCCGGTCAAGACCATCGCCCAGGCGCAGGCGCGCCCGGTCGTGGTCGCCGCAGCCGGCGCGTCATCAAACACCGCGATCGTGCCGAAAATGCTCAATGCCCTGATCGGCACCAAATTCAAGGTGATCGCCGGCTACGATCCCGGGTCGGGCCTCACCATGGCCGTGGAGAGCGGCGAGGCGGAGGGCATTTGCGGGCTGTCCTGGTCGACCATGAAGGCCTCGCGCCCGCGCTGGGTCAACGCACATCTGCTCAACGTTCTGGTGCAACTCGGGCTGGCCAAGCTGCACGATCTGCCAGATGTGCCGAGTGCGCTCGATCTGGTCGGCGATCCGCAGAACAAGCAGGTCATGGGGTTGATCCTGATGCGGCAGGAGGCTGGCCGGCCGTTCGCGGCGCCGCCGGGGACGCCGGCCGATCGGGTCGCGGCGCTGCGCCAGGCATTCCAGGAGACGCTGCGGGATTCGAACTTCCTGGCAGAAGCGGAAAAGATGCAGCTCGAAATCGACCCAATGAGCGGACAAGAAATCTCGCAGATGCTGAAACAAGCCTATGCCGCACCAAAACGCATCGTGCAACGCGCCGCGGCGCTGGTCGAGCCGGAAGTGCATTGACTCTGTTGTCCAATCGTCATTTGCGGAGCCGAGCCAACGCGCGCGCGAAGCGCGGCCCCAGGGGTAGGTAGACCGGCCTTGGAAAACTTGCATTTCATCATTATCGATTGCGGGTTCGTCACGCAGTTCCTGCTCGGGCCGGGCGACTTCGGGCCGGATCCGTGGCGGTGCGGAATAATGCGTCAGAGAGACCCGCCATGACCACGATGACAGCGACCGCCGTTGCGCGCACGAAAGGGCCGATCGTCTGGCTCGACATGGATCAGCAGGCGCTGGACGACGCCTACGATCAGGCCGTCTATGCGCCCAACCGCGACCAGCTGGCCAAGCGGCGGCTTGCCAACAGCGCCGCGGCATTGGTCCGCCTCGGCAAGCCCGAGCGCTACGCCTATGGGCCGACGCCGATCGAGGGCCTCGATGTCTATCGCACGAAGGGGCCGAACGCGCCGGTTGGCATTTTCATCCACGGCGGGGCGTGGCGAAACGGCGGGGCTGCCGAATTCACCTATTTGGCGGAGCCCTTCGTCGATCTCGGCGCGCATTTCGTGGTGCTCGACTTTATCAATATCGACAATGCCGGCGGCAGCCTGTTTCCGATGGTCGAGCAGGTGCGCCGCGCGGTCGCCTGGGTTTATCGCAATGCCGAGAAATTCGGCGGCGACCGCAATCGGCTGCATCTGATCTCGCATTCCTCCGGCTCGCATCTCGCCGGCTGCACGGTGACTCACGATTGGGCGAAGGATGGGCTGCCGCTTGACATCCTCAAGGGTGCGACGCTTTCGAGCGGCATGTACGATCTTGAGCCGGTGCGGCTGTCGAAGCGCTCCAAATACGTCAAGTTCACCGACGACATGGAGGAGGAGCTCAGCGCCATGCGCCATCTCGATCGGCTGCACACGCCGCTGGTGGTCAGCTACGGCACTTACGAGACGCCGGAATTCCAGCGGCAGACGCGCGACTTCGCCGCCGCCGTGAAGGCGCCGGGCAAGCCGATCGAGCTCCTGGTCGGCGAGGGCTATAATCACTTCGAAATGCTAGAGACGCTGGCAAACCCGTATGGCGTGCTCGGCCGCGCCGTATTGGGGCAGATGGGGCTGAAGATAGCGTAGACCTCGGGCCGTCCCAGTTCGCGAGTGCGCCGTCATCCGGGACCGGTCCACGTTCGTTCCAACTGCTATGGGAACCCCGCGCAAGGCGAGCGGGTAACCGGAACAGTCACGCGGCTTGCGCGGCGCGTTTCCTGTCATTGTCGGGCCGTGCCGCCGTGCGCGCCGATGTGCGGATCAGCTCGGCCCCGCAGCGCTGGCAGGCATAGACCGTGTCCTCGACGTCGGGCGCGATCAAATGATGGCCCTTATAGGCCATCCGGCCGGCGCAGACCGGGCAAGGCATCATCAACGAGGGGAGTTTCGATGCGGGTGCGGCGGCCTGATGAGGCATAATGGACCTGAGTTGAACCTTTGTGACTTCATACGTCCTTCACCAGAGTGTCAAGAAAATTTGTGCGTCGCACACAATTGCGCTGCACTGCCGCAAGCCGAAACGGGCCGGGAGAGCATCAAGTTTATGGAGTTTCAGGCGAATTCCCGGGCGTTAACGCATGGCACGCCGAGCGCGGCAAGGCTTGCACGTGTTGCCGCCGCCGAGCCGTCAAGATCAATCGCGCGGCATGCATCCTCGACCACGGAGGCGGCAAAGCCCTCGCGCCGGGCATCCTCTGCCGAATAGCGGACGCAAAAGTCGAAGGCGAGACCGACGAGGAAGATGCGTGTGAGCCCGCGCTCGCGCAGATAGCCGGCGAGCCCGGTCGGGGTCTTGCGGTCATTTTCGTAAAAGGCCGAATAGGAATCGATCGCAGGGCGGAAGCCCTTGCGCAACACCAAAGCCGCGTGCGGAGCCTGCAAAGCCCGGTGGAACTGCGCGCCCGGCGTATCCTGCACGCAATGATCAGGCCACAGCACTTGCGGGCCGTAAAACGCCGAAACGGTCTCAAACGGCTTTTTGCCCGGATGCGAGGACGCGAATGAGGCGTGTCCCCGCGGGTGCCAATCCTGGGTCAGCGCCACATTGCGGAAACGTGCGGCGAGACTGTTGACGATCGGAATGATCTCGTCGCCACGCGGAACCGCAAGCGCGCCGCCCGGACAGAAATCGATCTGCACGTCGACGACGATGAGCACGTCCTCATCGGAGCTTGCGCCTTCGCTCATCCTGTTCCTTTTGCCGGTCCTGGGGGCGCCAGCGCTTGCAGCCGGCGATCCACCTCCGCGGCAAGCGCCCTAACTCCCGCGGCGATCTCGACCGGGTATGTCGCCTGCGCGTCAAGCCGACGCAAGGCCTCGGGAAGGCGCGCGAGGTCGCGCTTGGCGCGCTCTGCCATGGCGGCGATCGTTTCCGGCGGCCGCAGTCGGTTGCCGCCGCGCATGACCTGATGAACGAGCGGCTCATCGCCGAAATCGCTTGCCGGCGAGGATGGGGATTCGGCGTCCAAGGTGAGAACGTCACCCTGCATGCGCCCGTCGGCCCCATAGCGCCGCCACACCTGCTTGCGCCCGGGCCAGGTCGCTTTTTTCTCCGAGCGCTTGCGCCGCGGCAGGCCGGCATATTCCTGCAATTTGTAGACGCAATCGATCGCCGGCACGTCCGACGAGGTGGTTAGGCTGGTGCCGACGCCGAAACCGTCGATTGGCGCGCGGCTCTTGATGAAGGCGGCGAGCGCATCTTCGTCAAGGCCGCCACTGGCGAAGATCGTCACCTCGCGCAGGCCGCCGTCGTCGAGAATTTTGCGCACACTGGTTGACAGCTTCACTAGATCGCCGCTGTCGAGACGAACGCTGCGCACGGTGATCCCCCTGGCTTTGAGCCGCGGCGCCAGCGCCAAGACTTTTTTCGCCGCCGCCTCGGTATCGTAGGTGTCGAGCAGCAGTACTATCCTCTCTGGCCGCGAGCGCGCAAAGCTCTCGAACGCCGCCATCTCGTCGTCGAAGGCTTCGATGAATGAATGGGCCATCGTGCCGTAGAGCGGAATGCCGAATTTTTCCCCAGCCAGCACCGTGGCGGTGCCGGCGAAGCCGGCGAGGTAGCTCGCGCGCGCCGCCATCAGCCCGGCTTCGGCGCCGTGGGCGCGGCGGAAGCCGAAATCAACCAGGAGCTTGCCCGGAGCGGCCAGCATGCAACGCGCCGCCTTGGCGGCGACCAGTGACTGAAAGTGCAGAATGTTGATCAGCCGTGTTTCGACGAATTGCGCGACCGGCATCGGCGCGCTGACCCGCAGGATCGGCTCGCCGGCGAAAAATACCGTCCCTTCGGGCATCGCATGCACGTCGCCGACGAAGCGGAAGTCGCGCAAATAGTCGAGCAGGTTATCGTTGAAGCGGCCGGTGCTCCTGAGCCAGTCGATATCGGCGGCAGAGAAGTGGAGATTCTCCAGATATTCGAGCGCTTGTTCGAGTCCGGCGGCGAGCAGAAATCCGCGGCGCGGCGGCAGGCTTCGCGCGAAAAACTCGAACACGGCCGTCTGGGTGTCGCCGTGATCCAGGTAGGCCTGCATCATCGCGAGCTGATAGAGGTCGGTGAGAAGCGGATTTCCCGAGATGGCCATTTGACAAGCGTGTCACGCACAAACGTCTTGCGAGCGGACGCGCACTCTATCCCGCGCCATGCAAGTGGGGGAGGGGGGACCGCCGCGCAGAGCGATGGGCGCACCATCGCCCCAGACGGGCGCCTGCTTGCCTGCCTTCTGCTCGTTTTTTTCCCGCGGCGCGGCGCTGGTCTAGGCTAAGGCGGATGACTCACGTCCCCTCATTTGGGTCGTGATAGAGCTGCCCGATGATCCCGGTCGAGCCAGGCCGCGCTTGGCTGAGATAGTAGCGGCCGTCGCGGTCGCGGCCGAGTTTGCCAGCTTGGCGCAGATCGTCGAGCTCACAGGCGATCTCGCGGCCGTCGTCGCTACCAAGCGCTTCGATAATGTCGGCATAAAACATCGGCGAAGCGGCGAGCGCCTGCTCGACGTTCTGATAGCGCGCCAGGCCGTTGAAGGTGCGCGCGGCACAACGAGTGAGCGGAATCTGACCGTCGCGGCCGAACGGCTTTGTGCAGTCGAAGCCCGATTTGGCGCCGGTTCGCCGGCCGCTGAGCGACGGATCCATGGTCATGCCCATGATGCCGGTGAGGATCACCAAATCCTGGTCGGCCTGGAAGCGCGTGCCCATGGCCCAATCCACCTGGCGGTCGTCATGGACGTCAATGTCCTCGTCGAACACGTAGACGTGCTTGAGTCGCATGATGCCGCCGAATAAAGCTGCGATCGCCTGCTTGGCCTCGCCGTAAGCGCGCTGCCTGATCGACACCCGCAAGGTGTTGGCGCCACCTGAGACCGAGCGCAGATAGACCGCGAGCGGCTCACGCACGGTCGCCTTAAGGATGCGCATGGCGTCGGCCTCGACGCGCATCGCCGAAATATTGGCGCTGTCGGTCTGGTCGAGCAGAAATGCGGTGCCGTGCAACAATGTGTGGTGCAGCACGTCGGCGCGCATGGTGATGGCTGTGCAATGAAACACCGGGTCCATGTGGATGGCCCCGTAATAGCCCATGTACTCGCCGTACGGCCCTTCCGGCTCGACATAGCCGCGCTCGTCCAGATAGCCTTCGAGCGTCATCTCGGCGTCCGCCGGCACCAGAATGTCGTTGGTGAGGCTTTTGACCACCGGCGCCGGCTCACCGCGAAAATTTGCGACCAATTTGAGTTCGTCGCCGGGCTGGCGCGTGGTGGCGGCAAAGAAATCGAGCGGATGGGCGCCGACCGTAAAGGTGATCGGCAGCCTTTCGCCGCGCGCCACGCAGGCCGTGTAGATGCGTTTTAGGTCCGACGGCGCCGTGACATTGGTGCCGGTTTCGTAGCGGTTGCGCAGGCTCAGTCGGCGGCAGCCGACATTGCGCCGTCCGGTCGCCGGATCGACGGTGTAGTCGATCGCCGAGCTTAGGTAACAGGAGCCGTCATAGGCGTGCTGCGGGTGGAATGGCAGTTTTGTTAGATCCACGTCCTTGCCGGGGATCTTGATCGCATGCACCGGCGCATCGGCCGACGGCACTTCGACGAGCGGCTGCGGGTCGGCGAGCCGCCGGAAGTATTCGTCGTAGAGTTTCTCCTCGCTGGTGTCGAAAGCGGCGGCGAGGCGCTTGCGGCTTCCTGCTGTCTTGGCTGCCAACTCGACCTGTTCCGGGCCGGCCTTCTTAAACAACACCGCCTTGTGGGTGCCTTCAATGATGCTGCTCACCCGCGTCAGCGGCACCGGTTGCTCATGGGTTTCCACCTCGCCGCGTTCGATGAGGCGCTCGACGAAATTGCGCAGACGGAATTTGTCGAAATCGATGGCGGAAGCTGTGTTGGTCATTCTCGCGGCCCCGCAATTCGGGCGGCCTCCCTGCGGTTATCGTTGCACGCGAATTCGAACGCTAGTCATTCCAGATCGCTGCGCTGCGCCGCGATTCGGCGGGCTCATCGCTTCGCTCGTTCCCTGTGACGACGAATGGATCATCCGCTTTCGAATGATTATGCAATCAGACCACGCGCCGCGGCGAAGTCAATTGGCCAGTGCGGCGGCGGCAATGCTTGCTCAAGAAGCCCGGAACAAACCTCAAGGCAAAAGCGGGATTGAAACCGGGAACTGCTCACCAAAGCGGAAGAGGCTCGGCGTCAGGTGATTTGCTGAACCTCATTTGCCCCAGCCGAAGTGATAATTCACGCCGGCGCGGAAGACGTTCTCGCGCAGCGATACGTTTTGATTCGGCGTGCCGCCGCAAGCAGTGCCGCAATTAAAGTCCCCGAGATCGACGTGCAGGTATTCGGCCTTTGCGCTCCAATTTCCGGGCAACGCCAATTCGACGCCCCCGCCCACAGTCCATCCGGCATTGGTGCTGCTGGCGCCGGGCACGCCGGGTGCGCCCGCGCGGATGTCGCCGACGGCGAGACCGCCGGTGAAATAGGGCATGAAGCGGTCGAACGCGTAGCCAACGCGGCCGCGCACCGTCGAGAGCCAGGTACTGCTCGTGCTGCAGTTGCCGCCGGGGCAGGCCGCATTGGCGGAAGAACCCTGCAGGCCGGACCAGTCCATATCGCCTTCGATGCCGACCACTCCACGGCCGAGCTGCCAGTTGTAGCCGGCGGTGCCGCCGGCCTGCCCGCCGGAGGTGTCGACCCGGCCGAGGCCCTGCCAATGCGAATCGCCCCACCCGCCGCCGCCGTTGACCCCCAGATAGAAACCGGACCAATTATAGGCCGGGCTCGGCGCCGGCGGCGCCTTGTAGAGCGGCGCAACAGAAAGGTCGGCCGCGCGCGCGCCTTGTGCCGCGACGAGGAGACCCAAAGCCAATCCTGCCGATACCAATACCTTCATTACGCGAGTTCCGGCCTCTCCGTCTCCGCGTTAGGTCTAATCCCATAATTACAACGCCGCGCTTAACTCCCCGGGGCGCTGGCGGTCAGTTTATCGATGGGAGGACGGCGCAATTGTGTCGAAGCTGCGGCGCCATCCCGCCTTGCGCATTACAAGTCCTTAACGGAGCCCTTAAATCGGGACCCATTATCAAGTTCCTATGCTGCCATCGTTGCACGGAAACGCAAGCCCCTCGTAAGGGGGGAACCAGTAGGACTTTATCGAGAGTTGCCGTGAATGGCGCCCTAGTCGGATCGCCTACCCTGGCAAATCGGCCCATTGGGGGCTTTCGCCGTCCCTTATCGTGATCCGCCCTGCGTACCCATGGGCACGTAACCCGAGCCGGACACCGCCGTCGGGATGGCGGACTACGAGCTTTGGTGCCGAAATCCTGTTGCCGTCGAATACGCAGACCGCAATTCAGCCCGGACCCGGGATTGGCAACCGCGATAGGACGGCGTGACCGCGCTCCCGGTTTGCGCCGCCGCGTTAGCGCCGCGCATCCTCGCGCCAGATCGCGCGCACGTCGACCGCTACGGCGCCTTGGCCGCGCACCATGAGGGGATTGATCTCGATCTCGGCAAGGCGCGCGCGGTGATCGAGAAAGAAGCGGCCGAGCGCCAGGGCGGCCTTTTCCAGCGCCGCCCGGTCGGCCGGGGGGCGCCGGCGATAGCCTGCAAGTAGGCGGCCGAGATTGACGCTGTCGATCATGGCGGCGATGTCGTCCGCGCCCACTGGCAAAATCCGCTGCGCTACATCGCGGAACAGTTCAACCATGGTGCCGCCCGCGCCGAGAAGAAGCAGAGGCCCGTACAGCGGGTCGCTGTGCGCGCCGATGATGGTCTCGATCCCGGACACCATTTCCTGCACCAGGAACCCCTCGATCTCGGCCTGCGGATGCGCAGTGCGCGCCGCATTGACCAGCGTGTCCGCGGCCGCGATCACTTGTTGCTTGTTGGTGAGATCAAGCATGACGCCGCCCGCTTCGGTCTTGTGCACGATAGAAGCCGACCGGATTTTCAGCGCCACCGGAAAACCAATAGCAGCGGCGGCTGCCGCCGCCTCTTCGGCACTCGCGACCGCACGGTGTTTCGCCAGCGCAATACCATAGCTTGCGAGCGCCGTTTCCAGATCCGCCGCGGTGAGATCGCTCGCCGGCGCGGGCGGCGGGGCGGCCAGCGCGCGACCTGCGCGCGCGGCGAAGAACCACAGCGCGTTGATCGCGCGCAGGGTCGGCGCGAGCCCCTGCAGGAATGGAAAGCCGGCTTCTTCCTGCACCGCCAAGCCTTCCGGCCTCACCCGATGGCTCATGCGGGCAAACGCGACCACCGGCTTGTCGGTCGCCGCGAGCAGCGGCCGCAGCGCGTGCACGTCATTCCAGCTGCCGTCTTTGCCCGGCAAAGGCGAACCCCAGGCGACAATGTCGATTGCGGGGTCGCGCGAGACGATCACGCATTGTTCGGCCGCGGCCTTCAGCGTGGTGGGAATGCCGGTATCGAGCGGATTTTTCGGGGCAATTCCTTCCTGCATATGCGGCAGGAGTGCAGCCTTGGTGGCGGCGGAAAATTCCCCGATCACGGCACCCTCGGCTTCGGCCAGATCGTACAAGAGGTCGACCGTGCCGCCGGAGGTGGTGACGAAGCCGATTCGCGGCCCCTTCGGCAGGCGCCCGCACTGGAAGGCGAGCGCGGTTTCCAAAAGATCATCGAGCGAGCGGCAGTTGACGATCCCGTAGCGCTCGCACATGGCGAGATAGGCCGCGTGATCGCCGCCGATGGCGCCGGTATGTGAATGCGCTGCCGCGCGCGATCTCGCGGTGACGCCCGTCTTGATCGCTAGGACCGGCTTTCCCGCCTGCAGCGCCCGCGCCGCCGCGCGCAGAAAATTCTGCGGCCGCCGGATGCCTTCGATGAACAGCACGATCTGTCTGGTATGCGGGTCGTCGACCAGGAACTCCAAATAATCGGCGAGATCGAGATCGATCTCGTTTCCCGACGAAACCGCGTAGGAGAAGCGCAGGCCGCGGTCGGCGGCGCTCTTGAGCCAGAATTGCAGCGTGCCGCCGGATTGGAAGACTGCCCCGACCGGACCCGGCGGGAGGCTGCACAATTCGGTGTTCGGATACGCGAACAGGCGCTCGCGATAGGCATAAAACCCCATGCAGTTAGGGCCGCACAGGCGCAAGCGGCTCGTGGCGAGGAAGTTTTTCAGCCACGCGCCGCGGCTGCGCGAGCCTTCGCTGTCACCGTCGCCCAACGCCGAGGCATAGACCGTCGCCGATTTGACGCCGGCGGCTTCGGCGTCGCCGAGCACCCCCGCTACGTGGGCTGCGGGCACGATCACCAGGGCATGATCGACAGGCGCGGAAAGCTTGCGCAGCGTCGGCACGCAGTCTTCACCAAAAACCCGCCGCTGCCGCGGATTGACGAGGATGATGCGGCCGCCATAAGCGAACTTGCGCAGGTTGGAAAAAATCTCACTCGCCCATCGCGCCCGTTCGGACGCACCGACAATGGCGAGGGAGGAGGCCTGTAGCATGCTCGCCGGCGACCGCGCCGCGCCCTCGCTCGTTGTCACGCACGCTCCCCTTCATCGGCCTTTCCCGTCTGGTATCGCATTTCCCCGCGGGCGGCTATGCTGGCTGCGGAATGCCGGTGCGCAACGAGACAGGATGGTGCGAATGCGTCTTGACCGGGTGGAGGGACAATTGGACGGCCGCGTGGCGTGGGGCAGCGACATCGCCGCGCAGATGTTGCGGCGTTTCGGCATCCGCTACATCAGCCTCAATCCCGGCGCCAGTTATCGCGGATTTCACGACAGCCTGGTCAATCATCTCGGCAACGCCAATCCGGGCATCATCCTGTGCCTGCACGAGGATCATTCGGTGTCGATCGCGCATGGCTACGCCAAGGCGACCGGCGAGCCGATGGCCTGCGTATTGCACTCCAATGTCGGTCTGCTGCACGGCATGATGAGCCTGTTCAATGCCTGGTGCGATCGCGCGCCGATGTTCGTGCTTGGCGCCACCGGCCCGGTCGCCGCCGAAAAGCGGCGGCCCTGGATCGATTGGATTCACACCTCACGCGATCAGGGCGCCTACATCCGCTCGATCATCAAATGGGACGATCAGCCGACCTCTGCCGAGGCGCTGATCGAATCGATGGCGCGCGCCAACATGCTGACGCGCTCAGCGCCGACCGCGCCGGTCTACATCTGCCTCGACGCTGGCTTTCAGGAGCAAAGACTCGAGCGTGAGCCGGACTTTCCCGATATCGGCCGCTACCGTCCACCGGCCCCGCCGCGACCGGCGCCGGAAGCGGTCGAAGAAGCGGCCGCTTTGCTGCATGGTGCGCGCCGGCCGGTCATCATGTTCGGCCGCAGCTCGCGCAAGCCGCAGCATTGGGCGCCGCGGATCAAACTTGCGGAAAAGCTCGGCGCCTGCGTGCTCACCGATCTCAAACAGGGCGCCACGTTCCCGACCGACCATCCGGCGCATTATTGTCCGCCGTTCAACGTGCTCGGCAAGGATGCGCGCGAGCTCCTGTGCGAGGCGGACGTGATACTCGCGCTCGACTGGGTCGATCTCGGCGGCGCGCTGCGGCAGGCAAAAAACGTCGGCAGCGTAGTCGCAAAGATCATTGCCTGCTCGCTCGACCAGATGCTGCACACCGGCGCCAATATGGAATACCAGGCACTGCCGCCGGTTGACGTGGCTATGGCCGCAACGGCTGACGTGGTGGTGGGGGAGCTCAATGATGCGCTCGGCGCAGGCCCCAAGGAGCCGTGGAAAGTGAAGGTGCCGCCCAAAGCCAAAGCGGGAAACGGCGCCACCATCAGCATGGAACAGGTGGCAATTGCGCTCCGCAATCAGTTCAACGATCCGGAGAACGTCACGTTCTGCACGCTCGGCCGCGGCTGGCCGTTCGACTTATGGCCGTTGCAGAACGGCATGGCCTATCTGGGCAAGGATGGCGGCGGCGGCTTGGGCTCGGGGCCGGGCCTCTCGGTCGGCTCCGCGCTTGCTTTGGCCGACCAGGGCCGCCATGCGATCTCGGTGCTCGGCGATGGCGATTTTTGCATGGGCGCCACCGCCATCTGGAGCGCGGCGCACCACCGCATTCCGCTGCTCGTGCTGATCAACAACAACCGCTCATATTTTAACGATGAACTGCACCAGGACAATGTGGCGCGCACGCGCGGTCGCGAGGTGAAAAACCGCTGGATCGGATTGCGCCTGGAGGATCCGTCACCGGACATCGCCAAGCTCGCCGAGGCGCAGGGCGCGGTCGGCATCGGCCCGATCACCAATCCAGGCGATGTCAAATTGGCGATCGCGAAGGGGGTAGACGTGCTCAAGAAAGGCGGCGTCTGCGTCATCGATCTGCACGTCGATCCGCCGGCGGAGCGTCAGGCGAGCCACGCGCTCGGCCATCGCGCCACGGGAGAGTGACGGAAGACCCATCCGCCTATTCCCGTGCAGCGGGAATTAAAGAGATGGCCTACGCATTAAAGCGGCACTGACTGTTAGGTCCTCCATCGGACCCCGCGCGGGGACCAGCGCAACTTGCTTAAGCGACAACGATGTCCTGGCTGTTTTTCGCATTTTCCGGCCCGGTCCTGTGGGCAATTTCGGTTCACTTGGACAAATATCTGCTCGATCGCTTTTTCAAGCAGACCGACGTCGCCATCTTGCTTGTCTTCACTGCGCTAATCGGCGCGCTGATGTTGCCGTTCATCTGGTTCTACAATCCCGGGGTCTTCAGTATCGCGGCAAAGAGCATCGCGATCATCGCCACATCCGGTGTGCTCTACATGGGCGCAATGCTTTTTTATCTGCGCGCCCTGCAATCGGAGGAGGCCTCTGTGGTGGCGCCGTTTTTCCAGACCGGCCCGCTGTTCGGCTACGGGCTCGGTTATCTGGTGCTCGGCGAACACCTGTCGGTCACCCAGCTGGCAGGTGGGGCGCTGATCATCACCGGCGCTGCGATCGTTTCCTGGCGCGCGGGTGCGGGTGGCGCCTTTAAGCTGCGGCTTGCCGCGCTGATGCTGACCTGCGGATTCGTGCTCGCGCTTGCGACGTTGATCTTCAAGGTTTTCGCGCTGCAGGTGGAGTTCTGGACGACGACGTTTTGGCTGTTCGCCGGCGAAGCGCTGTTCGGCGCTGCGCTGCTGCTGATCGCACCGTACCGCCGGCAATTCCTTGCTCTGCTGCGCGCCAACACGGCGGCCTTGCTATCGCTCAATGCCTCGAACGAATTGATCAATCTCGGCGGCGGCCTCGGTAACCGGTACGCGCTCCTGTTCGCGCCGATGAGTCTCGTGCAGGCGATCGGCTCGACGACGACGGTATTCGTATTCATCTTCGGCGCGTTGCTCGGCGCTCTGTTTCCGCGCCTGAGCCGCGAAAGCCTGTCCGGGCGCGAGCTGGCGCAAAACGGGATTGCGGCGGGGCTTGTCGCCTTCGGCGTCGCGCTGGTGACGCGGTGAGTCTGGTCCGGGCAACAAATGCGCGTGGACTCGTGCGCGACAGCTTGCCTGCCCGCGATCAGCTTTTTACACTCCGCCTCGGAACCGCCCCGATCGGGCCATGATTGCGGTTTCTGTATTCCCTTGGCCCGGTGGGGGCTCGTCGGTCGTCACAGTGCAGCGGCAACTCCGCGAGCAGAGCAATGCTCGATCGGAGGGGGGATTTCGCCGCCAAACGTCACTGTGCGAGCGGCGTATTTTCGGCGCATTGCCGCTCTTGTTCTACCGCGGTCAAGGCGCAGCGGGTGGGTGGTTGGGGGTCCTCGACGATGCAACTCGTCGTTCGTTACGGACTGGCGGCGGTTCTCATCGTCATGGCCATTGTTCTCGTCGTTCCGCCGTTTGCCGCGTCGTTGATCGAGCAATGGTCGCGCAGCGACGTCGAATCGCGCTCGGTGCTGGCATTCAATTCGGCGTTCGACGAATTGACCATGCTGCTGGGCGCGCACGATGCGAAGAAAATCGTCGGGCTGTTCGACCGTATGGCGCAAGACGAGCAATTGCTTGCCGTTGGTTTCTGCGACCTTCGGGGAGCGCTGATCTACAAGACAAAGCTGATGCCGAAGAGCTTCAGCTGCAAGCAGACGGCCTTGGGCAAGACACCGACCTTCTCCACGTTGCGTCTCGATCGGCTGCGCCTGTTGGTGTCGACTTTTCCGCTCTCCGCACGGGGCGAGCAGGGGCATCTGGTGCTGCTGCACGATATGGCCGTGGTCCGCCAACGTGGCGCCCAGGCGAGGCTGTGGACGATCGTAGTGCTGGTGGGCATCGTCTTCCTTGCTGCCGCTTTCGCGGTTATGGTCACCATGCTGCTGGTGCGCCGCTGGCTCTTATTGTTGCGGCGGGCCATTGACGATGTGCGGCTCGGCGGTAGCGGTGTGCTGGAAACGTCCGAAGCGCCGCCATTCGCCCGCGAATTCCGCCATCTGCTCCGCGACCTGCAGCTCACCGACCTTTCTCCCGAAGGTCCCGATCTCGAGTGGTCGCCGGCCACTCTGCATAAGGTGCTGATGCACAAATTGCCCGGCGCCGAAGTGATCGTCGTCTCCAACCGGGAGCCCTACATCCACAATCGCGAGGGCGACGACATCATCGTGCAGATGCCGGCGAGCGGGCTGGTCGCGGCGATTGAGCCGATCATGCGCGCGTGCGGCGGCACCTGGGTCGCCCACGGCAGTGGTAGCGCCGATCGCGAGACGGTCGACCGTTTTGATCGCATCCGCGTGCCGCCGGATTCGCCAAGCTATGTGCTGCGCCGCGTCTGGGTATCTGAACAGGAGCAAAACGGTCATTATTATGGGCTCGCCAACGAGGGCTTGTGGCCGCTCTGCCACATGGCGTTCGTGCGGCCCAGTTTCCGCGAGAAAGACTGGGATCTCTATAAGCTGATCAATGCCCGCTACGCCCAGGCCGTCGCCAATGAGTGCAAGGGCCCCGATCCAATCATTCTGGTCCAGGATTATCATTTCGCGCTGCTTCCCGGCATGGTGCGCAAGAAGCTGCCCAATGCGACCATTATCACGTTCTGGCACATTCCCTGGCCTAATCCCGAAGTTTTCGGCATCTGCCCATGGAAGGAGGAGATCATTGCCGGTCTGCTCGGCAGTTCGGTGATCGGCTTCCACACGCAATTTCACTGCAACAATTTCCTCGAAACGGTCGACCGATTCATGGAAGCGCGGATCGATCGCGAGCAGTCGTGCATCACTTTCGGTTGCAGGGAGAGCCATGTTCGACCTTATCCAATCTCGATCGAGTGGCCGCCGGCCGGCATGACGGATCAGAAACCGGTGCCCGAATGCCGGATCGCGGTGCGCGCGCGGCTCGGTCTGGCCGACCATGTGCGGCTCGGCGTCGGCATCGAGCGTTTCGACTACACCAAAGGCATCCTCGACCGGCTGCGCGCCGTCGACGGCTTTCTCGCCGATCACCCGGAATGGAAGAACCGCTTCGTCTTCGTCCAAGTGGCGGCGCCGACCCGGAGCAAGCTCGCCACCTACAGCGCGTTGCAGGCCGAAGCCATCGAACTCGCCCACGAAATCAATGCGCGACACGGCAACGAAACATACCAGCCGATCCAGTTGTTGGTGCGCCACCATCAGCCGCAGGAGATTTTCGAGCTTTTCCGCGCCGCCGATCTGTGCATCGTCTCCAGCCTGCATGACGGCATGAACCTCGTGGCCAAGGAGTTTGTCGCCGCGCGCGACGACCAGCAGGGAGTTTTGCTGCTCTCGACGTTCGCGGGCGCCTCGCGCGAATTGACCGAGGCGCTGATCGTCAATCCCTACGATTCTCGCAGCATGGTAGAAGCAATCGAGCAGGCGCTGCTTATGCCCGCCGCCGAGCAGCGGGAACGCATGCGGCTCATGCGCGAGATCGTCCGCCTGCGCAACGTCTATCGCTGGGCCGGACAGATGTTGCTCGATGCCGCCGATCTGCGAAAACGCAGGCGCATCATCCAGATCATGTCGCGCACGCCCGCCGAAGTACCGCGGCTATCCTATACCGCGTAGTGTGTGCAATTCCGCCGTTCGGTTCCAACTCATGGCTTGTCGATCGAACCAAGCCGTTGCGTTCGGCCCACGGCGACCATGCATATTCCGGAAAGCGTCGCGCTGTTTTGAGATCGCCGGAGTCGGCAACGGCACGAACGCAGAGGTGCCGGCGCGGAAATCGTGCCTATCTAGGGCTCTGATCCTGCGTCAATGACGCGGCGATGCAGCTTCGGATAAAGCCATGCCCTATGCAGCGAATGCCGATCTTCCTCCGTCGGTGCGAAACCATTTGCCCGAGCACGGGCAGAGCATCTACCCCGAAGCGTTCAACCATGCCTATGCGGCGCATGCCGGCGAACAGCGCCAGGAAGAGGCCGCGCACCGCATCGCCTGGGCGGCAGTCAAGCGCTCCTACGTCAAGGTCGGCAATGACTGGATGCCGCGCGCACCCGCTTCGTCCTCGTAATTACGCCGCGAAGCGCCGCAGGCGGAATTGCGCGATATCGTGCGGCGTAGCGCCCTGGGTGACGAGATCGGCGACAATCTCGCCCACGAGCGGCGAAAATTTGAACCCGTGGCCGCAGCAGGGCGAGGCGATGACGACGTGCGGACAGAACGGCATCTGGTCGATGATGAAGGTGCCGTCCGGCGTCATCGTATAGAGGCAGGTTTGCGCCGCCAGCAGGCGGCCGTTTGCATCGGGAAGGTATTCAGCCAGTGGGCCGCGTATCGCGGCCTCGTCGCGCGCCGTCACCTCTCGGCTGCAAGTCTCGGGATCTGCGCTTTCATTGCGGTGGTGGTGTTTTGCGACTTTGATGCCGCTGCGGCCATAGCAGGGTAGGCCGTAATGTGCGCCATAGCGCGTTTCGAGAATGAAAACCGGAAAGCAATCGGGTGTGAACCGCGCAGCATTGCCGGGCTCGAACCAGCCGACCACCTGACGCGTGACCGCGAGGGGTAACCGCAGGTGGGGCAGCATTTTCCGCATCCAAGGGCCGGCGGCGATGATGGCGCCATCGGTTTCGATTTTTTCGCGATCGGTCCTGATGCAAACCCCTGTGGGCCGCGGCTCGATGGCAGTGACGCGCTCGCCGCAGCGGATCACCGCGCCTGCCGCCGCGGCGACGCGGAGTGAGGCGGCAATGGCGGCAGCCGCTTCGAGGTAGCCGCCATCGCGCTGCAAAACGGCAATGAAATTTTCAGGTATCCTGAAAACGGGATAGCGGCGCATCAGCGATTTGGCGTCCAGGACCTCGTGCGTGAAGCCGGACTGCGAAGCGCCCGCGATTGTTCCGCGCACGAGTTCGCCTTCCGGAGGTCCGATTTCGGCGATACCCGTCGTGACAATGAGATTTTCGTCGGCTCGGTGTTCGAGCTCGCGCCACAGCGTGTAGGCGCGCCGCATGAACGGCCCGTAGGAAGCGTTCTCGAAATGCGCCAAACGGATGATCCGCGTTGGGCCGTGCGACGATCCGCGTGCATGACCAATCTCGAAGCGCTCGATGCCAACGGCGTGGATCCCGCGCACCGCCAGCTGACAGAGCGCAGCGCTGCCGGTCGCGCCAAGGCCAATCACGGCGATTTGCGGTTGAGCCATACAGCCTCATTCCGGCGGCGGGTCGGCGTGTAAAGCCCGATTGCGCCGCGGTCGTCAGAAATATATCTGCAAGCGGAATCGTGCTAGACTAGCGAAGCTCAATCTGGCGGCACAGTGGATGTCAAACAGCAAGAGCGCCGTAAGCCCACGGTGGAAACGATGAACTGGATCTCGAACGTGGTGCGGCCAAAGATCCGCAGCATCCTCAAGCGCGAGGTGCGGGAGAACCTCTGGATCAAGTGTCCGGAGACCGGGCAGCTCGTATTCTACAAAGACGTCGAGGCCAACCAGTTCGTCATCCCGGGTTCCAATTATCACATGCGCATGAGCCCCAAGGCGCGGCTCAAAGCGATGTTTGACAACGAGACATGGTTCGATGTCGCCATTCCTGAGGTGCCGGTCGATCCGCTCAAATTCCGCGACGAGCGCCGGTATGTGGAGCGGCTCAAGGATGCGCGCAGCAAGACCGGGCTCAATGATGCCGTCAAGCTCGGCTACGGCAGGCTCGACGGTCTCGCCGTGGTCATCGCCGTGCAGGATTTCGAGTTCATGGGCGGCTCGCTCGGCATGGCGGCGGGCGAGGCAGTGATCAAGGGTTTGGAGACAGCGGTGGAAAAAACCTGCCCGTTTGTTCTCTTTGCCGCCTCGGGCGGCGCCCGCATGCAGGAGGGCATTTTGGCGCTGATGCAGATGCCGCGCACCACCATTGCCGTGCAGCACCTGCGCGAGGCGCGCAAGCCCTATGTCGTGGTGCTCACCAATCCAACGACCGGCGGCGTCACCGCCTCCTATGCGATGCTTGGCGACGTGCACATCGCCGAGCCCGGCGCCTTGATCGGCTTCGCCGGTCCACGCGTCATCGAACAGACCATTCGTGAGAAACTGCCGAAGGGGTTTCAGAGAGCCGAATATCTGCGCGACCACGGCATGGTCGATATGGTGGTGCATCGGCACGACCTGCGCGCGGTCATTTCCCGGCTTTGCCGTTTGCTCATGAAGGCGCCGGCTGCCGTCGCGGCCGAAGCCTTGCCGCGCTTGCCGCTGCCTGCGCCGGCTCCGGCAGCATCCACGGCTCCGGCGTGAGCGCTCCGCATCCTCAACCGCGCCGCGGCGTCGGCCCCTTGCGCGCCCCCGAGCGAGAAAAGGTCGCGGCCATTGCCGCGCGCCTCTTAGCGCTGCATCCCAAGCGGATCGATCTGTCGCTCGGCCGCATCGAGCGCCTGCTCGCCGCCCTCGACCATCCGGAGCGCCGGCTGCCGCCAGTCATTCACGTTGCCGGAACCAACGGCAAGGGCTCGACGGTGGCCTTTGCGCGCGCCATCCTCGAAGCGGCCGGCAAGCGCGTTCACGTATACACCTCGCCCAATCTGGTGCGGCTCAACGAGCGCTTTCGCCTCGGGCAGCCGGATGGTGGGCTCCTGGTCGAGGATGCGGAACTGGCCAACGCACTGGCTGAATGTGAAGCCCGCAATGCCGGTGCGCCAATCACCGTGTTCGAGATCGAAACCGCGGCCGCGTTTGTCTTGTTCGCGCGGCATCCGGCGGAGGTCGTGCTTCTGGAAGTCGGCCTCGGCGGGCGGCTCGACGCCACCAATGTCGTCGAACGGCCGCTGGCCAGCGTGATCACGCGCGTGTCGATGGACCATCGCGACTACCTCGGCGACACGATCGAACAAATCGCCGCGGAAAAGGCTGGCATCCTCAAGCCGGGCGTGCCCGGTATTGTTGCCAGTCAGGCGCGCGAGGCGCTCGCAGTTGTCGTGCGCCAGGCGGCGCGCCTGCGGGTGCCGCTGTCGATCGCCGGAGAGGAATGGACCGCAACCGAGGAACGCGGTCGACTGGTGTATCAGGACAGCGACGGACTCCTCGATCTGCCGGCGCCTAAACTTTATGGCCGCCATCAGTTCGAGAATGCCGGTGCGGCGATCGCCGCTCTGCGCGTGAGTGGCCTCAAACTTCCCGGATCCGCCTTTGAGGCGGGCATGATCCGCGTCGATTGGCCCGCGCGCATGCAACGCCTGGCGCACGGTCAGCTCGCCGCTCTGATCCCGCCGGAGAGCGAATTGTGGCTTGACGGCGGCCACAACCCCGACGGCGGCCGCGCGGTGGCCGCCGCCCTTGCCGATCTCGAGGAGCGCGTATCGCGACCGCTGGTGCTTGTGGTCGGCATGCTGACGACCAAGGACTGCGCCGGTTTTTTGAAGAACTTCTCCGGCCTCGCCCGCCGCGTGATCACTGTTCCCATCCATCAGGACAAGGCGATGCCGCCGTCGGCGCTCGCCGCCATCGCCTGCGACATCGGCATTCCCGCACTCGCCCGCGACGACCTCGAGAGCGCACTGGTCTGCGCAGGCAGGCTCGACCTGCAGCCGGCCCCGCGCATTCTCATCACTGGCTCGCTGTATCTCGCCGGCGAAGTTCTCGCCGCCAACGGCACGGTGCCGCAATAAATTAGCCGTAGCCCGGATGACTGACATGAAAATCCGTGAACAACATCGAAGACCGCGCTCGATCAGGACGTTGCTCCGGGCCACGGGGAGGGCAGTTGTGAAGCTGCCCGGCATCCGCTAGGGTCCGCGCAAATTTTGGCCGAACGCCAAGGTGCGGCAATTCCGGGTAGCGAATGGCGAAAGAAGAACTCTTGGAATTTCCGGGTGTCGTCACGGAGCTTCTGCCGAACGCCACCTTCCGTGTCAGACTCGAGAACGACCATGAGATCATTGCGCATACCGCCGGCCGCATGCGCAAGAATTGTATTCGCGTGCTGGCCGGTGACAAGGTGCTAGTCGAGATGACGCCCTACGATCTCACCAAGGGTCGCATCACCTACCGCTTTAAATGAGCACTGCATGTTTAAAGTCTTTGTACTTTCGGTGGTCTGCCGTATCCGGCTGATTGCTAGGCATTTCTCTGCTTTGTGTGAGAACAGCCGCTCGTAGCGTGCTGAGCGGGTCAAGTTCGGTCAGATCTTTGTTATTCCGGATGTTGCCTCTCGAGCGGCGATTTGTTCACGATCCGATCTGTGCCTCGTGATCTTCGTCAGTGCGCATGCGGCGGCAGCAAGCTCTGGTCTCTCAGCACGACAGGAATTCGTAAAGATCCTGCTGGGAGCGCACCAACATTGAGTGCGCCTTGTGAAACGTCGGCCGCTACGCGCCGGGCTGAGCTTATTTGCTGGGTCGAATGGCGGTACAAGCGCCACACACGCTAGCCGCCACCGTCTTGCTCTCTCGCACAGTTAGTTCAGGCAGGCGTCTGCTTACTCGTGGCGGCACTCGTGTCACACGACGAATGTCGGAATCCGCATCTCTTCCGTCAGAAGGTCTTTGTTTTCAGGTCATCAACCCTTGCCTTATCGCTGAGGCGACGGCTTGCGCACGATCCCGTGCCTTGAGCTTGCGCATCGCCCGCTTAACGTGATGCTTGACAGTCTCCGGCCCGATTTTCAGGTGCGCGGCGATCTCGGCATTGGTTTGCCCGCAGGAAATCAGCCGCAAGATCGATAGTTCCCGTTGGCTCAATTTGGCGATGCTTTCAAAACGTTCGGGGTTCCGGATCAAGTTATCGATCCGTCCAATGGCAAGTCCGGCAACCGTGAACAGCATGGCACGAGTGTCGGGCTGAAGACCGCCGAGAAGCTTCGGCGACCAAAAGGTCAATGCCCACCGTCGAAATGGGCAATAGAGCCCGTCGCGAATATGGTAGCGACGAAACATATGCACGATCCAGTCTTCGTCGCCGGTGAGTTGCAGTTGGCGCATCGCTTCGGTCAGCGTGAATGGCGCCGATTTGCTGCGCCCCAATGCGAAGATGCTGGCGGCACCATTGCTCTGCACCAAATCGATATAGTCGGCCCACAGCGCCGCTAGAGGCAAGCTCTCGTGAGCGAACAGCGTCTTGCCTGGGATGATAGCCCCGTGATCGGTATAACTTTTCGGCAGATACCAAGCGGCAGCGACCCGAATGTCATTTGCTGGGATGGCATTTTGAAGTGCGGCGAGGACATCGGTAGCTTTTTCGATCAACCGGACATCCTTGGCGAAGCGCAAGGCGCTCGACGCAGGTATAGTAAACATCTAAACTTTGGGACTTTCGCTTTGAGTGATGCCGCCCCACTCAAACCTCTATCCTTCGACGCTGATTCCTATCCCGGCAGCGCTAATTATCCCCCTAATAGGGGACATAGTGCCGGTTGTCGAGCAGCCGGCTGAAGCGCGAATGGGCGCAAGATCTCGGCTCACCGGGGTTGGGGCCTGCAAGATCTTGCGTCCTTCTCGCGTGCGGGTCGACTTTTTGCGCCGCCTTGGGCGGACCGCTGGCTAGCCATATCATTGTCACGCGCTCCGCTCGGCGGTGTTGCGTGATTTCCGCTCAGGCGAAAGCGCACGGGCGCGTCCGGTCCGATCACCACGGGGGGAACGGCAACGGGGGATCGTCGCCGGACGCGCATCCGCCAGAGCCCATGGCGATCCGGTGCATGTTTGCTGCGTCACCGCGACCAATCTCGGGCGGAAATATTTCATGAACTCGCTGCGGCAATCTGAAAGAGAACAAATGATCGGTGATTTCCGTAAACACGGAAATGGGTGACGTCGCATATGGACGCCCTGTACTTCGCGGCAGGCGTCTATCGGCCTCTCCCGCCGCAGGTTGAATATTAATTCGGGGGAATGGCGAATTCGTTTCTCCACCTAGGAAGGGCTGAAGCTGCGCCGCTCGCAAGCTCGGAGGTGCGCCTATGACCAGTGCGTTAACTGTCATTCCCGACCAATTCGACTATTCGGCTGTCGACGCTGAGACTGCATCCAATCTTCGCGCCCAGGCCACCCGCATCAGGAAGCGCATCGGCAAGGCGACGCAGGACTTGATCGACATTGGCCGCGACCTGCTGTCAGCCAAGAAGAATCTCGTCGATCACGGTAACTTCATCAAATGGGTTGAATCCGAAGTCGGCATTGTTCGCAGAACAGCGCAGGCCTATATGGCCCTCGCCAAGCTCGCGGACCACAACGGTGCCGCAATTGCGCTTTTGCCACCGACTACGGCGCATCGGCTCGCCGCCAAGTCTGTCCCCCCCGAAATCGTGAGCGAAGTGGTCGCCAAGACCCTGTCGGGCGAGGTACTTCCGGATCGCATTGTGGCCGAGATGATCTCGGTAGCCAAATCCCCAAAGGAGCGAACCGAATTGCCGGCGGGGAATGGTTTTTCTCGCCTCAAACATTATCAGAAGCGCCGTGACTTGCTGAATGCGCAGCGACAGGCTGGGGCACGCCAAAACCAGGAGAAAAAGACGTCCGAAGCGGCGGAGATGCTGCTTAGCTCTCTTGGTGCTGACGGTGTCGCGCTCGTGATAAAGGCGTTCGCGGAAGAGGAGTGGCCCTGGAGCCTCTTGTCCGAATTGCACAAGAGGATACTTTTGAGAAACAGGGCTGTCCGCCCCCATTGACCAAGAGTGTGGCAGTGGCGCGTCCCACACTAGGGTGCAACGGGCGCCGAGCCAGAACTATGGTGCAATGGTCTCACGTTGACTGAGATTTTTGCTGCTAGGACGGCCTGCAACAGGCGTTCCGCCGCATCGATGCCACGCCTTCCGCAATCGAAATTTCTCACCCATGTGAAATATGCGCGCAATGATCGGCGCAGTAGATCCCGATCAAATCGTTGGACGTGAAGAGGTCAACGTCGAGGGAGCCATAGCGTCAGCCCCCCGCTCAAGCTGACGCTGGCCATCTCGTGCTTGCTGCTAACCAGGCAGCCATACTGCCGTGCACAGGACTTGCGAATTTTTTTGCCAGGTCGCGAGGATGTTCAATAGCTGCAAAATGGGAAAATGAATGTCCCCAATTGAGCGGCCAAAAACAAGCATGTGAGCTGACTCGATTCCACTTGTCAGGGTCAGCGTTCGGAATTCGGCGGCGCAGACCGTCTTTTCGAAGCGCGCCGGGCACCGTTACGGTTATCGATCCGATCGCATTTTGCTGTTCGATGCCAGCGTGTGCGGCCACAGGATTGGTGCATGTGTTCATGTTAGTGCAGCCGCTGCGCCCATCATCGCCATTGCAAACCCGTTTTGCTATCCAAAACGCCGAACGGCCGCGCCCTGGAAAGCACACGACTCGGTTGCGAATGTCGCAGCGGCACGACTCGCCAACGGGCCACTGCGGGATCGCAGATCGAAGCCGCTGCCGAGCCGGCGGTATACCGAGGGATCGGACCGTCGCCGCTCTGGTGCGGCGCAGCTGTGGCCACGTGCGGACTGAAAAAGACGCCGGCGGTGTTGCTGCGGTGTTGCCCCATGGCGGTCTCTCTGGCATCTAAGTCCTTGAAAAGCCAAATTACTACGGCAGCAGAGGACCGGTTCAAATGATCGGCCGCCCAAAATTCGTGCTTGCCTCGGGCTCCCCCCGCCGCCTGGCTCTGATCAATCAAGCGGGCATTGAGCCCGACGCGCTGCGCCCGGCCGACATCGACGAGACTCCGAGACGCGGTGAGTTGCCGCGTGCCTGCGCTGTGCGGCTGGCGCGCGCCAAAGCTGAAGCTGCCCTCGCCATGCTGCGCATCGATGAGGAGTTCAAGGGCGCCTATGTCCTCGCCGCCGACACCATTGTCGCGGTCGGTCGCCGCATCCTGCCAAAAGCGGAGATGCTCGACGAGGCGGCGCAATGCCTGCGCCTTCTGTCCGGGCGTAATCACCGCGTGCACAGCGGCATCTGCCTGGTCACGCCGAAGGAGACGTTCCGGCAGCGCCACGTCGAAACGCGCGTGCGCTTCAAGCGGCTCTCCGACGAGGACATCGAGGCCTACCTCGCGTCCGGCGAATGGCGCGGCAAAGCGGGCGCTTACGGGGCGCAGGGGATTGCCGGAACTTTCTTGGTCAAGATCATCGGCTCCTACAGCAATATCGTCGGGCTGCCGCTCTACGAAACCATGACGCTGCTTGGCGGCGAGGGTTACCCCATCCATTTCGGCTGGCTCAGCGCCGTGGCGTGAGGGACGGCGTTGTCTGATGCGCGCCTGCCGCACGGCCCAGCGCATAGGTGCCCTGGCGGCGGCTCCCGGTCGCCCCATATTCCGCCGATGACGGCTGCGGCAAAACGTCAAATCTGCCCGATCTGCGGCAAGCCCGCCGCGAATAGATTCCGGCCGTTCTGCTCGCGGCGCTGTAAGGATGTCGACCTTAACCGCTGGCTCTCTGGCGCTTACACCGTGCCGGTGACTGCGGAGGAGGACGAAGACGGGACCGCGCGAGAGCACGAGTTGGAGCGCTGATGCTGCACCCGCGATTGCGGCGCAAACAGCAACAACCGGCGTATTGCCTGCCGTTCTCGGCGGAAGTGCAACATTAAGGCGCGCGGCTGTTTGGCTTATTCTCCTCCTTTTGCAGCCGGTTGCGGCCGAGCCGACCCATCCTGGACAGGTGAGCAGCGACCCACTATAAGCGCTCGCGCGCACGCGGGACCAAAATCGCGGCGCGGCGTCGGCCCCTCCGCAGCGGACGGCCCGAAAGCCCAGGTAGCTCAGTTGGTAGAGCACTGCACTGAAAATGCAGGTGTCGGTGGTTCGATTCCGCCCCTGGGCACCAAAGAATATTTTCCTATTGCCCTGCCTTAGTGAACCCTTATTTCCATTCCCGTCGCTTCAGGTGGGATCGGCGAAAATCCTTCGACCGGAAACCCATGCTCATCAGCTCGCACTGTTGCAGACGTATCCGAGCAACCCAACCGTTGCGATAACAGGCTCAGTAGCCGGTGTCTTGGCTGAGTTAAGCCGGTACTCAGCGCACCATTTCGGCGGCTGCCTTTTCTCCCAGCATATCGTCGGCAGATTGGCAACGCGCAATCGTCAATCTTGGGCGAGCTGGGCTTCCACTTCGCAGTCGAACGCGCCTTCCTCGTTGAGCAGGTCAAGGCGAGAACAGGTGAGGCGATGCACGGTCTCATTAGTTCCGTCGGGCCGAGATTGCTGGAGCAGACATTACGCTCAGTGGAGCGTGAAATGGGATGTGTTATGCGGCTCATCAACGTGGGTGGGGGCGAATTCGATCTAGACAGTGCCGCCGCCGCCGTGCTCGTTGAATTGGGCATGAAGAAGGGCGAGGACGCCGCCCGACAATGTGAGTGCGGCCCGAGCGGAGACCTGATCACCAAGCGGGCCCGGTGGGACCGCACATCACGTGGTATAGAGCGGCGGCTTTTTTGTCTGCTCACTTGAGTCAGTGGCTCGCTCGTCCACTTGTAGTGCAAGGACGGCGGCTCATCTTCTCGAACCAAGCATCACGAGAAAATCTCCACGGGTCGCCACGATGGCGCCGCCATATAGGTAAAGTCATCCTGTGTTCGTGCCGCATACCAAGGACTTCAGCGTAACCCGACCCGTTTATCCAATACCCGAAGTCGATGGAATTCGCATCTCGGCCTTCCTGTAAGCTCTGATTGGCAAGAATTTGGGGAAACCTGAAGAAGGCCGCCCCAGCACCCGCTTCTTTACGCAATTGACCTATCTTAACGAATTGTGAGGGACGAAATAATGAATAAATTAGTCGATGGTCCGCTCGATGCATTGGTGGCTGCTCTAAAACGAGCATCAATGGGGTGCTTGACCAGCGATCAATGCTGGAAAACAATATGTTTCATTTTGTGTGAAAGTCACAGCTACGTCGAAGTCACGCCTGAAATAGAATACGCTGAAGCAGATTTTCGGCAACGCGCAAAACTATACACAGGTGTCGGTGACATTGCGGCGTGGCGCTTTCGCTCAAAAGAAGACGGTCTCCGAGCATTCAACGCTGCAATGGCAAGCCTTGAGGCCTACAGCAGCGCTGTTCGCTTAGCAACACCCAGGGAAGAAGTGGCCATCTTGCGCATCTGTCCATAAGAGTTTTTAACTCTCAAGATCTAATCAGAACGAGGGTTATGGAGAATGCAATAGGGCTCGCCAAGCCTCTCGTGTTAGGATCAAGCCTCTCGTGTTAGGATAATGTAGTGCGTGGAAATCCAAGCTTGAGCTGTTAGCAATCTTGAACGCGGCCGAACGGCTGGATCAGATCAGGCCGCTTAAGAGCGTCGGTCTGCACCGCCCCTCAAGGGCAACCTAAGGAGGCCAATGGGCGATCACAGTCAACGAGCCGTGCCGCATTTTCTTTCGCTTGTCGATTATCACTAAGCTCGCTGCGGACCGTTCCGATCTGCGCGATAACGTACAATATCTTTCGCACAAATAGATAGGGCTGGCGGCGGCCCCTGAAGCTGGCTGAACTGGTGGTGGCTAAACGCAACCAGGACAGCAAGAAGGAGCCGCCATGACCGAGACTACACCGAGTCCGCTTGGGAATGTCATCACGATTGATGATGAGCGGATCAAGAGCCACCTTGACCGGGTGGTGCGGGGCAGCGTGGAGGAGACGTTGAACGCATTGCTGGATGCCGAGGCGGATCGGTTGTGCAATGCACAGCGCTACGAGCACACCGAGGCTCGTCGCGATACCCGAGCGGGGCATTATGAACGCAAGCTGCAGACCAAGGCCGCGAGGTCAAGCTGCGGATACCGAAGCTGCGGACGCAGACCTTTGAGACGGCGATCATCGAGCGCTATCGGCGGCGCGAGAGCTCGGTCGAAGAGGCCTTGATCGAAATCTACCTAGCCGGGGTCTTGGTGCGGCGGGTCGAGGACATCACAGAGGCGTTTTGGGGCACGCTGATTTCCCTGCGCCGCCTTATCATCGACCTGCGGAGCAACTGGTCGCTTTTTACGCGCGAGAACTATATCTGTCATGACGGGTTGCCCTACGATTACGATGCGGTCATGCTGAAGGAGCTGGCAGCGCACGCGAACAAGGGCGCATTCTGGGCCGCGACGACAGGGCCGGACGCCTGGGGCACGTCACGCATGGCGCATGAGCAGTTCGACCGCCTTGCCGGAATCGAATCCAGCAAGCGCACGCGCGAGAACCGCCTGCCGAAGACGCTGCTCGGCACCATCGAAAGCTGGCTCGACGGCAGCGGTGCGGAAGAGCTCGCTCACTGGAGCCACGCCTATCTTGCGCATGCGGGCGGCCCCGATCGGCGCAGGCAGATCGAGGAAAGCCTTGTCACTGCCCACAAGATCAGCGAGGCGATCAGAACGCTTGTGCGCGCGACGGAAGCCGTTTCCGCTTACGTGCTGTTCGCCGGTGGCCGACTGAACGGCCTGGTGCCGGTCGCGCAGTTCGATCAGTTCGAACATCTCGGGCAACCCGCGGTAAAGCCGGGCGACCAGGGTGAGGCCGCCGCGTCCTGGGATGCGCTTTACCGCGAACGCAACGCCCTATGCCGCCGGTGTGGAGGATGAATTGATCGCCCGCGCAAAAGCGGCTGCGGCCTAACCGTGCAATTCCGGAACAGATACACACCTTTCGTTATCTCTGCGAAAACGTTCACCGCAGCGATGCTTGCTTCACCATCGCCTTGCTTCTCGATATGCCGCACAGCCGTACTGGGCTGTAATATGAGGCGCGGCGTGACCTCGCTGTGCCGCAGGCCAGCCGAGTGGCACCTCGCCGGTCATGACCATCCGCTAGCGCACAATGAGCAGCCGACTTTGGCGCATGTGAGGGTTAGCGACAGATTTCGATTCCGCCCCCGGCATCAGGATTTTTTTTCCTAAAATCGGCTTTTCGCGCATCGCGCGCAAATTCATTTCAAAAAAATTCTGCTCTGCGTGTAGATGCTAAGAGTCCGCGTGACATGGAATTGCACGCGGGCCTGTTTTTCCGTTTTTCCAGGTAGCGCATCACGCTGAACGGGTCTTTAGCCCCGCGGATTAGCGCCGCCGTTGCCGCGATCGCTTATGCTGCTCAAGGACCTCGGCGAGGATCTTTTGAGTGTATGTCGGTAGGCGTGCGCGGCCCTTTTCCAATTTCTCCCTCCAACGTTCACCTTCTGCCCAGGCCGTTTCCCAGGCTTCTGCCAGTTCGAGAGGGCGGCGTTTGTGCAGGGCCTCGATCAACTGAGAAGCCTGCAGGATATCCTTCATGGATTTGACCTGATTCTGACGTTCAACCGCAACAATCAGCTTGTGCACCGCATAGCGTTCCGCGCGTGGGATTGTGACCGGAACACCACCGCCATGAAGCAAGACCGATCGCTCGGGCTGATGGATTAGAAAGTCGAGGTGCCGGAGGGGTTGAGCTCCTGAGCCGGCGAGGGCTTTCATCTTGGCTGGCTTCGCCTGATGCCGGTCACTGCCCCTATTGGGGGTCAGGAATTCGACTTTGTACCCCTCTTTATTCGTATAGCGATTGGTGACAAAAGGATCATTGATGTGCGGCATTTCCCGGAAGGATGGATCAACCCCCTTCAGGATAGTGAGCGGAGGCTGCATGCTTTCGCCGATATTCTCGCTGACGCCCCAGAATTGGGCAAAGTCGGCATCATCGGTGGCCAAGGCTGTGGAAGCGAGGCGCACGCCGAGCAGACCAGCATAGCAACCGTATGCAGTCGTGCCGACGAGAACGCCCAGCAGGCGAAAGAAGCCAGCGCGCCACATAGCGCTTACAACGTCGCCGGCTGGCGACAAAGGTTGGTGTAATCCGACGGCTATCAGCGCGCGGACTATCTCCCTGCGTTGCTTGAAACTCGATTTGATTTCGGCAAAGCGTCCGAACTCGATCCGTAATGCTCTTATCGCTGACCGGCCCGACATATTTTTCATGTTTGCGGCCTTTCGCGTCCCACTGGAAGTACCAGTAGAAGCGACTACCCTTTCGGCGGCGACGAAAATTTCCGCGTTCCTGATACATTTCATCAAACTCAGCATCCAGACAACGCTGGAGGAGTTCGGCAAACATGGTCTGAGTGGCGAGCGATATCGTGTCCATAGAGCCTTATACCCTCGTTTTTGTGATCCGAGGGTAAGAGCTTATACGCCAATTACCCTCGGTTTTGCAAATCGAGGGTAATGGCCAGGGTTCGCCCTTTATCTATGATGAGTGGTGGGTACATTGATGGGTACACTGGATAGCCCCCATTCTAAAAATGACGCTAATTTATAGGATAGAAGACAATTCGATTCCGCCCCTGGGCACCATTAGCTTCGTTCTTTGCCGTCCGCGCGCGCCCCCGATCGGGCAGAACGTCGCAGAATCAGCTATTGCTAGATTGACGCCCGCGCGGTTCGCACAGTCGCGGACGTCGCGTTCGTGAAGTAGCGGTCTGCCGTGCGCTTCGCGCGCCCACTGTCGGCTTGCTCGGGGGCGCACCGCGCGGCGTTCAACCACATCGATCCGCCGATCGCCAGCACCAAGAACCGCCAGAACAGATAGCCGTACGCATAATCGGCGAGGTCCATCCGGTAAGGCGGAAGCGGGTTCGGCAGCTGGCCCCATCCGCTGCAGGCGTTCCACTTTCCTTGGCTGGCCGATGCCACCGCACGCGCGGGCGCTCACGAACTCGGAAGATTGTCGGCGATCCAGCGCGCGAGGCTCTGTTCGGAAACTTCGCCTGCAGCGAGCGCGAGAATGACCTTGGTCGCTTGCGCCTGATCGGGGGCGAAATGGTGCCGTTCTTGCGCAGAAAGATCATCATAGTCATAAACGCGATGCGCTTGTTGCCATCCACGAATGGGTAATTCTTCACGAGGCCGAACGCGTAGGTGGCCGCAAGCTCGGTCACGCTCGCCCGCTCATTACGCCATTTGTTGACGGGACGCTCGAGGGCGGATTGCAGCATGCCCTCGTCGCGCAAGCCGGCCGCTCCTCCGAAGCGGCGCAGCTGCCGACTGTGGATCGCGATGGCTTGATCGTACGTGATCCACTTGGGCTCATCCGCCTCCCTCATTTGGCGAGGACAGCAAGCGTGTCTCGATACTCGTCCATGAGCCCGTCAGTGATCTCAATCGTCTTTTCGAAATCGGGGTCATACGGCAGCAGCTGCAGCCCGCCGCCGGCAAGCTCTGTTACGTGCAAGACCTGGCCCCGCTTGAGATCGAGGCGCCGCATCAGCTCCCGCGGCAGGATGAGACCGTTGGAATTGCCGATCTTCTTGATCTCGATTTTCATTTGCTAACGCCTTTGGCTGTTGTACGGTACGTATAACACAACACGATCAAGCGATTGAAAATTATGACATTTGTTGCTCCAGGCGAGACAGGTTGCAGTCGTGAGCCTCAGGTGCGTGGCGCCGACCGCGAGACGTTTCCGCACGGCTTCGGCGCGGGCGGAGTGTCGAGTGCCATTGGGTTTGAAATCGTGGCTGTGACCGCTCAGGGCCTGGCTATTTGGAAGCTTCAAATAGCTCTGGGCGCGTTCCAGCGCCTCGATCGGAGGCTTTTCATCGACACAGTTGATGATCGCTTTCTTGGGCGGGACATGTAAAGCCTCACATCGGCGGCTTTGGCGGGCAATGCGGGATCATCGCTCTCGCACCAGGATTTGCGGCCCACCAGATCAATCTTAGCGCGCGCAAGAAGCGCCAGACATACTGCTCGTGCACGTCACCCAACGCGGCGGCAATCAGTCCCGCGGTCCAGCGGGCGAACCCGGCCGGCGCATTCCGAAGTCGTGCGGAGGGTCCAACATCATGCGGCCGGCCAATCACAAGCAGCTCAGGGATCGTGATCAAAGCGGCCCAGACAGCGCTCGCGACCCGCAAATACGTTAGCCCCCTCGATGTGCTGGTCGGCATTGGATGGCTTGATCCCGGAGCGGTCAAACGCTGGAAGCAGGAGCAGATCGATTATCTCGAAGCGGCCGTACGGGCCAATCAGCCGCGCATTTCTGAGGCCATGAAGCTGCTCCGATCGTGGGCGGCCGCGCAGGGCCTCGCCCCAAGGAAGCTCTGCTCACGCGCCGGCGCCACGAGCTCATCATCCCGAAGATGTGCTGATTTCATCCTGAGTAGGTCGTCAGCTGCTCGTCCGCGCAAACCGGTCAACACCCAAAATTTCGCCCTAGGTCGAAAAGCGCACTGAACTTTCCACAGCGGCGACGAGTTGGGATCGTGGCGTTCGCCGCCGCACGCATTTCGCTCCGCCCGGACGGTCGTCCCGATGTCAGCTGACACCCTCGCCGATAAAGAAATCCCTCCTGAAGCTCACAGTCATTCCCAGCGCCGCGGCGCCGTTGCCGAGGTCAATGTCGGCGAGGTCGAGCGCATCGCCTCGGCGGCCACGGGAGCCCTATTGGTCACTCTCGGCTTGCGCCGCAGCTCGCTTCCAGGCCTCGTTCTCGCCCTCCTCGGCGGCGACCTCATCTACCGCGGTATCAGCGGCCGCTGTCACCTCTACGAGGCGTTCGGGGTAAACACCGCTGATCGACCGCGCCCGACCGCATGGTCGTTGCGTTCCGCTTGGGCCGGTGAGTCCCAGATAAGACGCGCCATCACCATCTCGAAACCGGCCGAGGAGCTTTACCGCTCCTGGCGTAATCCGGACATTTTGGCGCGGGTCATGGCACCGATTGCCAAGGTTACCCCGGCCGGCGAGCGGCGCCAACGGTGGCGCATGCGGATGCCGCTGGGACGCACGATACAATGGGAAGCCCAGATCGTCGAAGATCAACCCGGCGAGCTTATGTGCTGGCAATCGCTCGAAGGCGCCGCGTTACCGAACCGCGGCGAGGTCCGCTTTCAGCCGGCTCCCGCCAATCGCGGCACCGAGATGACGCTGCACATGCGCTTCGATCCGCCGGGCGGCGGACTCGGGCATGCCGCTGTAAAGCTGTTCGGCATTGTGCCGGACATGGCGGCTGAAAAAGTGTTGCGCCGGTTCAAGAGCCTGGTCGAGACCGGCGAGATCGCGACGCTCGAGCGCAATCCGGCGGCGCGCTGACCTGGAAGAATAACCCTCTAACGGAGAACGTCATGCGCGCGTTGTGCTGGAATGGCATTAACGATCTTCGCGTGGAGACGGTGCCGGATCCGACAATCGAGAACCCGCACGATGCCATCTTGCGCGTCATCAAGTCGACGACATGCGGCTCGGATCTACACTTCATCGGAGGTTATCTGCCGACCATGCGCGCCGGCGACGTAATCGGTCACGAATTCATGGGCGAGGTGGTGGAAGTCGGCCGCGAGGTCAACAAGGTTAAAAACGGCGATCGCGTCGTCGTGCCCTCGTTTATCTGCTGCGGTAAGTGCTGGTACTGCCGGCATGAGCTGTGGTCGCTGTGCGACAACACCAATCCCAAGGCCGAGTTGCAGGAGCCGGTGCTCGGGTTCCCGACGGCGGGGATCTACGGGTACACCCATGCGTTCGGTGGCTACGCCGGCGCTCACGCCCAATATATTCGCGTGCCATTTGCCGACACCGACTGCTTTAAAGTCCCCGAAGGTCTTGCCGACGAGCAGGTCGTGTTCATGTCCGACGCCGTTCCGACCGGCTACATGGGGGCCGATTTCTGCAATTTTCAGCCGGGCGACACGATCGCGGTATGGGGTTGCGGCGCTGTTGGACTGATGGCGCAGAAGAGCGCATTCCTACTTGGTGCCGAGCGGGTCATTGGCATCGACCGCCTGCCGGAACGCCTGCGGATGGCGCGCGAAAGGGTCGGGTCGGAGACCATCGACTATACCGCCGTCCACAGCGTTCCGGAGGCGCTTAAGGAGATGACTGGCGGGCGGGGCCCGGACGCCTGCATCGAAGCCGTAGGCATGGAGGCGCACGGCACCGGCATCGGCTACGCTTACGACTGCGTCAAGCAGGCGCTGTACATGCAGACCGATCGCGGCCAGGCGCTGCGCGAAGCGATCCTCGCCTGCCGCAAGGGCGGCATGCTGTCGATCCTCGGCGTCTATGGGGTGATGGACAAGTTTCCAGTAGGTGTGATGATGAACAAGGGTCTCACTATTCGCACCGCCCAGCAGCACGGTCAAAAATACGTGCCGCGTCTGCTCGAGCACGCCGAGCGAGGCGAGCTTGATTGCTCCTTCCTTGCCACGCACCGTTTTTCTCTGGAAGAGGCGCCGCGAGGCTACGAAATGTTTAAGAACAAGGACGATGGTTGCGTGCGCGCTGTGTTTTCGCCCTAAGAGCAGACCGCAAGCTGGCGGGTAACGGCCACTGATCCTGATGTGATGTCGGCCGCGCGTCGCTCGCCCCAACCCGGCTGATAGAATTCGTGTGCACGCCTAGGGCCTGAGTTGTTCGGGCGCCGCCGTTTGGGCGCCTCGCTTTGCGAGGAAGAGTAGACGCGAAATCCATCGGATCACGTTCAAGCCGGGACCTGCATTTCCTGCCAAGGCCGCTGCGCAAGCTACCACGGCATTTGCGACCAAGCATGGAACCGCGTACTAGCCGGGTCCATTGAATTGGCATGTGTGCCGTCGCGTTGCGCCGCTCGCGTCCCCGACCGCTTGCGTTGGTGCGGGGCGCGCGGAAGCTGGCTTTTCCTTCATTCATTAAGCCGTGCGATCCCAGCTTGCGCGAAACCGCGCCCCGCGGAAAAGACTGGCTGTATGAGATTAAGGCCGATGGCTATCGCGCGCAGGTGCACTTGCGCGCTGGCGAGGTCACGATTTATTCGCGCGCGGGTCTTGGTTGGACACGCGAGTTCGCGCGAATTGCCGAGCCAACCAGATCAATCAAGGCGCGCGAGGCGGTGATCGATGGCGAGGCCGTCGTGTACGGCGCGACCGGCCTGCCCGATTTCGAGGCACTGCGGCTTGAGCTAGGCCGGCATGCCACTGGGCGGTTGCGTTACCATGCCTTCGATTTGCTTTACCTCGACGGCTATGATCTCCGGAACGTAGCCTATGTGGAGCGCAAGGCATTACTCGCCAAGCTTATTGCCGGCGTGCCGGAGCCTTTTCTGTTCGTGGAATACCTGGAAGGCGAAGGACAGGATATTTTCGATGCGGCTTGCAAGATGGGCCTTGAAGGTATCATCACCAAACGCCGCGATGCGCCGTATCGCTCAGGCCGTCAAGACAGCTGGATCAAGCTCAAATGCGTCAGGAGCGACACCTTCCCGATTGTAGCGTTTGTCGAGAAGCTTGGCGCGAAGCCGCGCAAGATCGCCTCGCTTTATGTCGGCAAAAACGAGAACGGTAAGCTCCTCTATGCTGGCAAGGTCCGCACCGGCTATACCGAAAGCGTAGCTCGCGAGGTCAGGGAAAGGCTTGATCCGCTCATCCTCACGAAAATCTCCCCCGCGCGAAAATATCCTGCAGCTCTTGCCGGACGCGGTGGCGCCAAGCAAAGATCAGCTCGCGGCTTATTGGCACAAAGTGGCGAAACGGGCATTGCACTTTCTCGGCAACCGGCCGCTCAAGCTGGTCCGACACAGCCATGGCACAACCTTTTATCACATGGGCTCTCTGCCACCGATCCCAAGCAGCGTACATCAGCTGCGGATTGAGAAGCGCGATGGTGGCGAGGGCGTCCGTCTGTGGGTGGATGACCTGCAAGGACTGCTCGGGTTAGTCGAGGCCGTGGGAGCCGTCGAGCTGCATCCATGGGCCGCTACGGTGCACGACATTGAGCATCCCGATCATCTGATCTTCGACCTTGATCCTGGTCCGGGCGTGGAATGGGAATTTGTCGTTGAGAGCGCGCTGAAGCTGCGACGTATGCTTGACGAAGAAGGCTGCAAAAGTTGGCCGAAGCTGACCGGCGGCAAGGGACTTCATCTCATGGTGCCGATCGACCGGCGCATCACGCACGATCAAGCTCGCGTTTACTGCCGCAGGCTGGCACAACGGTTAGCTGTCACTGACCTCAACCGCTACACGACGTCGCCACAGCCGCACCGGCGACACGGGCGCATCTACATCGACAGCTTGCGCAATGGCCGCGGGGCCACAGCCATTGGTGCTTACTCGCCGCGGGCTCGGCAGGGCTTCCCGGTGGCGGCGCCGGTGACGTGGACGGATGTGGAAGACGGCATCACGCCGGACGCGTTCACCCTGAAGCGTCCACCGCGGCGGGGATAAGATCTCGGAGACCGGAAAACTTCGGCGTTAGGTGTAATTCAGCGCGCGCCCGGCCGCCGCCGAACGACACGTCGCGGGGCTTACGTGTTGACACGCCGATTTCCCCCGCCACGCCAGGTCGAGGACGACGTCGCAAAGCTTGCATGATCCGCGACGCAAACGGCCGAGGGCTGGCGTACGTCTATTTCGAGGTCGAGTCCGTTCGGCAGATGTCGATGAAGCTCTCGCACGATGAAGATCGCCGGACCGGAATCGCCAAGCTGCCGCTGGTTCGAGTGCCCTACCGGTCCGGCCACGGCGCTCACTGGCTCAAGGTCAAAAATTCACTGCACGGCCAACGACAAAGGGAGAGTTCAATGAACGAACAAGATCCTGTTCATCCGATGCGACAATCTCAACCGGAGCCGCATGTGCGCACGAGAGCCACGGCAAAGATTACGGTTCAGAGTTCTGAAGCCAAGCCTTACGACCAAACTGCGAGCCCGGCATTAGTGAAGCTCCGCGTGGCCGAAGCGTTCAGCGGAGACATTGAAGGCGAATCATTTGTTCGCGCCTTGCTGGTTGTGCGCGATGATAAATCCGTGTGCCAGGTGAGTATGCAACGATTCCGCAGAAAACTGCGCGGGCGACACGGCTCCTTTGTCCTTCAAGGGTCAGAGAGCGTCGAGAATGGGAAAATACGGCAGAGCTGCGGAGGGCGCCCTCGCAAGTGCTTACGAAGTGGCGGCACGCTGACCGGCAGGCAATCTCGAGCGGTGCGACCTGCGAGGCGCAGCCGCACTGTGCCAAGCCACGTCGGTGCCAACGCCAAATGCGCAACATGCTGCGGGCAAGTACCTGAGATGCACGCTTAAGCCACTATGAGTGTGCTTCGAAAGAGAAAAGCGGCCGTACGAAATTCATTGTGAGAACTATCTTGGTTATTGTTGGGACGCGATACTGATCCCACAGTTTTAGTAAGCCCGCCACTCGGCTCGCCTTCGAGAACGCTCATCGGCGACGACGAAGATGACTAGGTGCATGTGGCGGCTCCAGGCTCCGGACAAGCCAAATCAAATTATGAGCGGCAAGCCGCGTATTGGGTGCCCAGCCCACGGAACGAAATTCTGCGTCACGAACTTCTCTCTACACAGGAACAACTTTAAAGAGCGGTTCCTGGCCATGTGGCAGCAGGACTGGAACTCGAAGGAGTGATCGCGACAAGGTGGTTGTTCGGAACGTATGCCCACTCTTGCGATATCACGTTCCAGGCAAGACGCGACCAGAAACGACGCGTTCCCGCTGCAGCATGGATGATAGCGCGACTTTGGGACGTAAGCGGGAGAAGTCCGATGATCAGCAAGTCAAAGTTTGGCGCGATTGCCTTTATAGCCCTGATTGGCCTCGCGTCCCCGGCATTTGCTCAATACGGCCGGCCCACGGGTGGTGGAAGTCCCGGCTACAATGCGCACAATACTACTGACTATCGTTTGAAGCAGCACCACGCTAAGCCGCATGTCTCGGTTAAATCGCACGCCTCGAGATCGTCGCAATAGTTGATTTTGCTCAAGTGGCCAGTCGGGAAAGCAGATGACAGCGTCGTCGCTCTGCCGTGCGGCCAGTTCGAGTCCGCTTCTTTATAGCGCTGGCGCACACCAGCGAGTAGCTGGTGTTTCCGCATTGCCGACCCTGGAACGCGGCATTTGATCGATCTGTTCGCCTCGCAGCTTCCATTGGCGCTCGTCGATAGTTCAATGACGATAGACAGCACTCTACGAAGTGGGATGACGGAGGCTATCCACGCGCCTTACAGCTGCAGGAACTCGTAGTGCACGATTTTTGTTACGAGAAGAAACGATTCGACAACTCAGTCGACCGATCATTCACCGCGCGGTGCTCTTATGGCGACCGGCCAGCCTATTAAGCCAACCGAAAAGAAGTTCAAACTCTCGTTGAACACGGTCTTTCCATTGCTGGGGGACCGCTCGACCTGGAGCCACGAGCATCTGCTCCCGATTTTCGGTTCCCTGATCGTGGCACTCATGCTGATGGCGGTCCCGCTTCCGTGGCTTCAATTAACGATTAACGGCAAGCCGGCTGCGCCCAGGATCAATGAAGCTTGGCAGGTGTTCTCTATCCTCGGGATCTATATCGCGTTCATCATAAATTACTTCATCAATCAGATGTGCTGCCGGGCCAGATCGGGTTTGCTCCAGGCGCTCGTCGCCGTCTTCACGTTTTGGCTCCTCGCAAGCGAGTTCTGGCAGTACTGGTACCATTTTTTCTACTTTGTGATCCCAGGAAAAGATTTGGAGAAATCATCGAACGCATTCGCCGTGATTGCTGGAGACATTTTTAGCACCGGATTGGGCGAGGAGGGCTTGAAGGGCCTGCCTCTCATGGGACTGGCCCTGGTGAGCGCAGCATTCACTCTCATGAGCCGCCGGACAACAGGCAGGCTGAGCGCACTTCTTTCCGCCGGCACAAGCCATTTCGGCCTTCGCGAGCCGCTCGACGGCATTGTTCTCGGCGTCGCGTCCGGCAGTGGGTTTTTTATCTATGAAACACTGGTGCAGTCCGTTCCTCAGGTGATCCACAGCGCGAATTATCCAGCGGACAGGGCATTCGATGGCTTGGTGCAGCTGCTGGCCCGCGGGCTACCGCAGCTCACGGCTCACTCGGCTTATTCCGGGTTGTTCGGCTATTTCATCGGGCTCTCGGTGCTGCGGCCAGCCATGGCGGTTTTTTTGATCCCGCTCGGCTGGCTGAGCGCGGCCGCCCTGCATGGCGCCTGGGACGCGACCAGCGACCTTACCAATTCAGCCTTGATCGGCGTGCCCATTCACGTAGTGGTCGGCGTACTAAGCTATGCGCTGCTCGCAGGTGCGATTTTCAAAGCACGTAACATTTCGCCGAGTTTTTCCGCGAAACGACAGGCAGTGCCCCAAGGTATGGATCCTGCGATCGATCTTGCTCGGGCGAGCATACGGGGGCCGGAGTTAGATTCGTCGGAAAGCCGCGTCTCGCGCGAGGTGAAGAAGGCGCTCGAAGACGCCGCGCGAGATGATCGGCGCTCCGTCGCCGGGCTTGTCGAGGAAGTCCTTGCCAATTGGCTGACCGAAAAAGGCTACTTGAAGCTGGACTCCAAACGCCCCCGATCTTGAGATCGCAGAATTGCCGCCCGCCGACTGGTGGCTGCTCGTGTAAAACTTGGCCTTGCCGTTCGCGCAGCCGAACAATCAGTAACCTGCCGCCGCAGCGAAGATCCTGACGCTCGCAGGGCGAGCCCGCCGAAGCGCGGCGCGTGCGCTCTCATCTGTAAGGAAGGACGTCAGCAGAGGCGCTTGAGCAATCAGCGGACTTCTCGAAGTTGGCCGTATTGCACGCTGGACCCCCTGTCGGGCATGCAAGGACAAACCATGCCACCACGTCTTGAAAAAAGAGAATACGCAGACAACAGCGGGGGAGGATGCGAGTTCGCCACGTTTTATTGATGCTCTGGTGTCTTCGCAGCGAGCGCCTGATCTTGCGGAAAAATAGATGACTATTCGGTTGATCAATCGGAAGCTGGGATGTTGAAGCTGTCTTTCCATGATGCAAGCGGGCAAAAGCCAGAAGACCATGGAAGAGACATGCGTCTTGGGTATTGGCCGGGCGCGCGATCCCGGACAAATCGGCTGGGGGCCTTCTCTTGCCTTATCTGCTCACGCCGCTGGAAGCACCGCATGGGCCATGTAAATAAACAGCGACGCGCCGAGAAGCGCGATCAGCCCGGCTAGTGCCAGATCGAAGCGCTCGCCCGGGCTCGGCACCGTCGCGTCACTCTCGATGGCTTTGGCCGTCCAGGCGAATCGCACCCCGGCGAGCACGATCATAGCGATGCCGATGCCGATGAAGGCGAGGCCTGCGGCATTGGCGAATTTCTCTCCGTGCGGCGCCAACAGCTTGAGCGTCCGCTGCGTCATCTGCGGGGCCAGCGCCTGCAGGAAGAGGTCAAATTTCTCGATCACGAAGCCAAACGCCATTACCGCGATAGCGGTCCGCACCCAGGCGAGAAAGGTCCGTTCGTTTGCGGCATGGTCGCTGTAGCGCTTGATCATTGGCACGGCCCCGAATTCGCTGCGGTTCCCACTATAGCGGACGCTGGCACCTCGATGGCGTACGACGACGCGCGGGTCTTGCAGATGCGCCCGTATGGGGGCAGGTTGGCGTCCGAAATCAGCGCAGCCCACTGTGTGTATCGACGGAGCGAAACGTATGGAGAAGTCCGCACAGCCGCGCCCGAGCCTCGGCCGGTGGTACGTCCTCCTTCTGATCAGTGTCATGTACCTGATCACCTACCTGGATCGCGTCAATATCTCGACGGCGGCGCCGCTGATCAGCAAGGAATTCGGCTTCAATAAGGTGACCATCGGATTGATATTCAGCGCTTTCGTGTGGGCCTACGCGATCTTCCAGGTCCCCGGTGGCTGGCTGAGCGATCGCTTCGGTCCCCGCAGCGTGCTCGCGGGCGTGGTCGGCTACTGGTCGCTGATGACGGTGGCGACTGCGGCGGCGTTCAGCGCCGCTTCGTTCATCGTGGTCCGCTTCCTCTTCGGCGTTGGCGAAGCTGGGGCGTTCCCGGGCGCGACCCGCGCCATGCAAATGTGGTATCCGCGCCGGGAGCGCGGCTTCGTGCAGGGCGTCACACACAGCGCCAGCCGGTTCGGCGCCGCCATCGCGCCACCGCTCGTCGTTCTGATCATGACGTCGATCGGCTGGCGCTGGGTGTTTTATCTTTGCGGCGCCGTCGGCTTTGTCTGGTCGGTGTGGTGGTATCTGAGCTACCGCAACCTGCCGGAAGATCATCGTCTAGTGAACCAGGCGGAACTCGAGAGCATCCGCGGCACCAACGAACGGGGCGAACTCAATCCGCCACCGGTGGAAAAGCAGCTTAAGATACCATGGGGAACGTTGCTGCGATCGCCGAACATGTGGGCGATCATGTGCGCCTATTTCACCTACGTTTACTGCCTGTGGATTTTCTTAAGCTGGCTGCCGTCCTACCTAGTCGAGGCGCGGCATTTCACGCTGCTTAAAGTCGGCCTACTCGCGTCCTTGCCCCTGTGGGCAGGCGTCATCGGCGACACGGTCGGCGGCCTCGCCACTGATTGGCTCCTCAGACGCACCGGCAATACCAAACTCGCCCGGCGCGCCGTGGCCATGACCGGGCTGTTAGGCTGCGCGGTGTTCATCGTGCCGGCGGCGATGACGGCTGACGCCTATGTGGCCGTGTATTGCCTCACCGCCTCGATGTTCTTTCTCGAGCTCACGATCGGTCCGTCCTGGGCGGTCCCCATGGATACCGGCGGCAAATATTCCGGCACGGTCTCCGGAATGATGAACATGGCCGGTAATATCGGCGGCGCGTTGTCGCCGATGGTGTTCGGCTTTCTGGCGCAGCTCGGCTCCTGGCAGGCACCGTTCATCGTTGCCGCGGCCTTGCTCGTCGCCGGCTCGGCGGTCTGGGCGTTCTGGCTCGATCCTGACAAACAAATCCTCGCCGGCTAGGGACCGGTGAGGCCGCGACGGCGAAGCCCCGCGCCGCAGGAGGCTCGCCGATGTGTGCGCCGTCGCTTGAAAATCGGCAGCGCGATCCCGAGCAGTACCGCGCCGAACCGATAAAATAGCGCAGCTCGGAGAGAGCCGAAGCTTGTGGACCTCGAACAGAGCGCTCCATGCCCGGTTAGTTGCGATAGGGAACGCCGCTTTGCGAAGCGTGCTACATCGTCGCTTCGCTGCCGAACGAAGCGCGATCGGCAGCATGAGCCGGCAGCACCAGACGCTCAAGCAGGCCGATGAGCGCAAACAGCACGATGCCGAGAACCGTGAGCGCCACGATGCCGGCGAACAGTAGTGCCGTGTCCATGTTGCCGTTGGCAATGAGCAAGAGGTAGCCGAGGCCGCCCTGGCCGCCGACGAACTCGCCCACTACGGCGCCGACCACCGCGAAGGTGATGGAAATTTTCAATCCGGCGAAGATCGACGGCAGCGCATTGGGCAGCTGGATCTTGAAGAAAGTCGCGAACGGGCCAAGCCCCATTGACTGGGCAAGATAGATCTTTTCGCGCTCGAGTGAAGCAAGTCCCATCGCGGTGTTGATGACGACCGGGAAGAAGGCGATGAGAAAAGCGATCAGCACCTTGGGCATCAGCCCAAAGCCGAACCAGACCAGAAACAGCGGCGCGATCGCCACTTTGGGCACGGCCTGCGATGACACGAGCACCGGATAGACGGTGCGCGCAAACGGCCGCCACAGATAAATGGCAAGCGCGAGCGGCACGCCGACCACGACGCTGAGCGCAAAGCCAAGCAGAATCTCAAAGGTCGTTCCAATGCTTTCCTTGATCAGCACTGCCGAGTTTTTATCCATCGACAAGAGGATGGCGCTGGGCGCCGGCAGCAGGTAGGCCGGGATTGAAAACAGCCACGCGGCCGCCTCCCACAACGCAAGCGCTGCCAGGATCATTCCGACCGGATAGGCGAGGGATCCGATGCGATCGCGACGGATGCGCTCGCGGCGGCGCTGCCGGGCCGAGGCTTCGAGGGCGTTCGCTTCAGCCTGCGGCGTTGCGAATGCGGGCGATTCCACTGTCTGGGTCATTGTGGTACTCCCTGTCGGCGCCGCTCCTGCGCTCGCGCAGCACTCCGCGCGCCAGGAACAGCTGCAGAATTTCCCGGCTATATTCGGCGAATTCCGGCGTCTCGCGCATCGCCAGGGTGCGCGGGCGCGGCAGCTTGATGTCGATGATGCGGTCGATGCAGCCGGGCCGCGGCGTCATCACGATCACGCGGTCAGAAAGGAAGACCGCTTCTGCGATGCTGTGGGTAATGAACAAGGCGGTCATCCGTCGCTCGCTCACCAGATCCTGCAAATCGAGCACCAGCTGATCGCGGGTGAGCGCATCGAGTGCGCCGAACGGTTCATCCATGAGCAGGTGGTCGGGATTGTGAATGAGCGCTCGGCAGAGCGAGACGCGCTGGCGCATGCCGCCGGACAGTTCGTGCGGGTATCGCTCCTCAAAGCCCGTTAGCCCGACGGTGGCGAGGAGTTCTCGCGCCCGCGCCTTGGCCTCGCGGTGGTTCATACGCCGCGATTCCGCCTGGAGCATGATATTGCCAAGCGCGGTGCGCCAGTCGAGCAGTACCGGATTCTGAAATACGATGCCGATATCGGTGCGCGGCCCTTCCACATTGCGGCCATCAACCTGCACCGTGCCGCTGGAGGCGGCAATGAGGCCGGCGGCGATCATCAACAGCGTGCTCTTGCCGCATCCGCTCGGGCCGACATGGGAAATGAATTCACCGCGCCGCTGGCTAAACGAGACGTTGTTGAGCGCGCGTACCTCGCCGTCGCGGGTGGTGTAGACCTTCGACAGGTTCTCGATGCGCAGGTACGCGGATTCGTCGTCGGTGATCTTCGTCACTCGCGCGGCCATCCTAAGTCGATTGCGGCGGCACGTAAGCACTGCCGGTCGGCACGAAGGCGTTGGTGTAAAGGGCGCTGGTCGTCAGCGGAGCGGTCACGCCCCCATATTGCTTGAGCACGGCGATGGTCGAGGCCCAGTCGGCCTCGGCGCCCCAGCCGAGCGGCTTCCCCTTAGAGTGCGGCGTCACCCAGGTCTTCCAGGAGACCTCGAACTCACGCTTGATGATCGCGACATCGACGGTCGGCGAATATTTCTTCACGGTCGCGGCCGCCTCATCCGGATGCTGCCGGCCGAAGAGGAATCCCTTGATCGTCGCTGGGACGAAAGCATGCAGCAGGTCGGGATCGCTCTTGATGAGGTCATTATGCGCGATGATCCCGTTGGACACCACGTTGACGCCGTAATCGGAAAACCAAAACGCCCGCACCTGCTTCTGGCCCTGGATTTCCACGATCGGCACGTAACTCTGCACGTACGCACCGATGGCGTCGACCTTACCGGTGATCAGAGCCGGGCCGAGGCTCGGCGGCGTCAGATTGACGATTTTGATTTTCCCCGCGTCGAGCCTTGCCCCTTTGACGAAGGCAGGCCATTGCTGGAACTGCCCGCTGCCGGCGATCATCGCCAACGTCCTGCCCTCGAGATCCTTGGGCGTCTTGATGCCGGAACCGGCCAGTACCATGATGGCCGAGGGATTGCCGCGGTAGATGCTGCCGATGGTCTTGATGTCCATGCCTTTGCTGATGCCGTTGCTGGCGGCATAGCCGTCGGCGAAGCCGATCTGGGCGGCCTTGTTGGCGATCAATTGGGCGGTGTTGCCGGATCCTTTTCCGGGGGTGATGGCGACATCGAGGCCCGCGTCTCGATAAAAGCCCTGATCGTGGGCAATGAGGAAACCGACATTGGGACCCTCATATATCCAATCCAGCGTCATGCTCACCGGCTTGAGCGCCGCGGCGGCACGGGCACGCCGCGGTGCGAGCGGCAAAGCCACGCCCGCCGCTGCAAGCGCCGCGCTGTTGACGAATCTCCGCCGGGACATCGGTGCACGCTGACCAGCACGGGTGCTCATGAAACTCACCTCCAACCAGGACGTCGTGGAACCGCGGCAGCAGCATACAGGCATGCCACGAACGGTGTCACCCACCGTCCTGTCGCTGGTCCGAGCCACCCCTTGCGGGTGGTCTTAAGCAAAGCAAAACGCATGCCGACACGCCCAAGTAGTGTGTAAAAACGCGGTTGCTACCACTCCGGAAATTCGGGACCATCGGCGCGCAAATTCGTGAGGTATTGGATGTCCAACAAGGATCTGCGGGATTGGATCAGCGCGGTCGACGCAGCGGGGCAGCTTAAGACGATCAAGGGCGCCGAGCACACGGAGGAGATCGGCGGCTTCGTTGACATCTACCAGCGGAAAATGGGCAATCCGGCGCTGCTGTTCGACGAAGTGCCGGGATTTCCCCGCGGCTACCGCATCGTTGCCAACATCCTGACTTCGGTCCCCCGCATCAATGTCGCGCTCGGGCTGCCGCCGCAGGCTTCGGACATGGAGCTCATTCAATGGTGGCGGAACTACATGAGGCATGCGCCTTCCCATGAGCCGCGCGCGGTGAATGGCGGACCGCTGCTCGAAAACGTGTTCGAAGGCAAAGACGTCAATATCGAAAAGATTCCCACACCGGTCTGGCACGAAGGCGACGGCGGCCCGTATATCGGCACCGCCTGCATGGTGGTGATGCGCGACCCGGACTCGGGCTGGCTCAATTACGGCTGCTACCGCGTGCAAAGTCACAGCCCGGACCTGGCGAGTGTCATGATGTCGCCGGGTAAGCACGGCCGCATCATCATGGGCAAGTATCACGACCGCGGTCAGCCCTGTCCGGTCGCCGTCATTGCCGGGATGCATCCCGCCCTGTTCATGCTGGCGGGCCTGGAGATTCCCTACGGCAAGAATGAAATGGAGGCCGGGGGTGGCCTCCTGGGCGAGCCGATCGAAGTCTTCAACATGCCGCGCACCAGCCTGCCAGTTCCGGCAAATTCGGAGATCGCCTTCGAGGGCTTCATTCATCCGAACGACAAGGTGCAGGAAGGACCACTCGGCGAATGGACCGGTTATTATGCCTCAGGCAGCGCGCCCGAACCCGCCATCCGCATCGCCACCATGATGCACCGTGACAATCCGATCCTCATGGGCGCCATCCCCGCGGTACCGCCCAACGACAATACCTTCTATCTCGGTACGTATCGCTGCGGCGCGGTGTGGAATCAGCTCGAAGCGGCTGGCATCCCCGAAGTCAAGGGCGTGTGGGCGCATGAGGCCGGCGGCAGCCGGTTCATGCTCACCATTTCGATCAAGCAGCTCTACGGCGGACATGCCAAGCAGGCCGGCATGGTGGCCGCGCACTGCCATGCCGGGGCCTATTGCAACCGCTGGACCATCGTGGTCGACGAGGACATCGATCCGACCAACATCAACGATGTGATCTGGGCCATGTGCACGCGCTGCGATCCGCGCATGCAGGTCGACGTCATCCACGGCGGCTGGAGTTCGGCGCTCGACCCGATGTGTTATGACACGGAAACGGACCGGCGCAATTCCCGCGTGGTGATCGATGCCTGCATTCCGTTCAATCGGCAGAAGTCGTTTCCGGTCATCGCACGGTCGAGCAAGGCGCTTGATGCCCGCATGCGGGCGAAATGGGCGCACGCACTGCCGACAGATTTTTAGCGCGCTGTAGGTCTTCAAAAAGCCCGCGCCCTTAAAGCGGCTCGGATCGCGACTTCTGCAAAGGAGGTGCATGATTTCTCGGCGGACGATGCTCACGCTCGTCGCGGTCCTGGCTGGCGGCTTGCACGTCACGACTGCCGACGCCGACCCGATCGCCGATTTCTACAGCGGCCGTACTGTCACGCTGATCGTGAGCACGAGCGCCGGCGGCGGCTATGACACGCTCGCCCGCACGATCGCCCGGCACATAGCCGCTCACGTTCCGGGCCGTCCAACCCTTGTGGTGCGCAACATGCCGGGCGCCGGAGGCATAGCCGCCACCAATTATCTTTATGCAACCGCCGAACGCGACGGCTCGGTCATGGGTCTCATTCAGAATCAGCCGCCCTTCGAGCCGCTGTTCGGTACCAAGGAAGCGCGGTTCGATCCGACCAAATTCAACTGGCTCGGCACGCCCAGCGTGGAGACCGCCATGGTGCTGGTTTGGCACACCGTGCCGGTCAATTCGCTCGACGATCTGCGTCGCACCGTGACCCATATGGGCGCCTCGGGGGCCAATTCGACGCCGGCATTTTATGGCCGGCTGTTGAACGCCACGCTCGGCACCAAGATGCAGATCATTCCCGGCTTCCCCGGGCAGAACGATGCCTTCATCGCCATGGAGCGCGGCGAACTCGACGGCTATCCGAGCGTCTTCTACAGCGCGCTGTCGTCCACCCGGCCGACCTGGATAGCCGAGAAGAAGGCCAAGGCCATCGTGCAGTACGGCCCGGAAAAGCAGAAGGAATTGGGCAACGTGCCATTCGTGCCTGATCTCGTCGCCGATCCGGACGGCAAGCTTATGCTGCAGGTGGCGTTCGCTCCGCTGGAATTGGGCCGTCCACTTTTGATGCCGCCCGGTGTGCCAGCCGATCGGGTCGGCGCCATGCGCGAGGCTCTCAATGAGACGTTCGCCGACCCGGTCTTTCGCGCCGATGCCGGAAAGGTTGGCCTAAAAATCAATTCGCCGCGTGGCGGCGACCGGCTTCTCAAAGTGATCGAGCGCGCCTATGGCGCGCCGGCAAAAATCATCGCGCGGTTGCGCGAGCTCAATGGCGGATGACAGATATCGGACCATTTGGCGGCAAATTCATTCGCATTTTCATCCTCCCCACCCGGGACTCCTTGTTTGCCGGTGCGGTGCCGAAAGCGGCGCCCATAAGTGGCGTCGCAATTCATCGACCGCGGTGTTCGCAGGAGTAACCAGAATAACGATGCCGCAACAGGCTTATTGGTTTGACTGTCCGCCATCGTCCGGCTTCGGTCTTCCCTCACCTGATTGGGCCAGCGCCGCTATGCCGGCCTTGGCGACCTGCGTATCCTGCGCGGAGACCGCGCCGGAGACGCCGATTGCGCCAATGACTTTGCCGTCGAGCACGATCGGCAGCCCGCCCTCGATCGGCGTGATGTCTTTGAGCGCGAGCAACCGGTTGCCGCCGGCACCGCGAGCGATGGCGTCGTCGAGATCCTTGCTGGGGCGTTTGAACTCGAGCGCGGTGCGCGCCTTGCCTTCCGAGACGCCAATGGCGGAGAGCTGGGCGTTATCGATCTTGTGAAACATCACCAGATTGCCGCCGCTGTCGATGATGGTGATCGCGACCTGCCAGGTGTTTTGCGCGGCCTGAAGCTCTGCTGCGGCCATCATACGCTTGGCCTGATCGAGCGTGATCGGCGGCCCGTAGGGCGGCAGCGTGGTCGATTCGACCCCCTGAGCCAGAGCGGGTAGGGTTGACACCGCCAGCGCGCAGGCCAGCGCGAGCGTCCGGAACATGTGCGAAGCCTCCTCTGCCAACGCCGCCCCAAGATGGGCCCTCACCGACGTGGTTCCCGCATGACGCTCTCGGCAAGCCGTGGGTCGGCGACGCTGCACAATAAGCGGCAACGGCAACGCGTGGAAGCTCAACGGATCGGGAGCAAGCCGTCGATAGGCGCTGAATTGCGGCTTCCTGATCCCTGGCGTCTTGCCCGATTGCTGAATTTTGATCGCATGAGCGGTGCTTTGCGGCTGCACCGAGATTATATTTTTTCCGCCAATCAGGAGAAGCGCATGTTCCCATTTCGCAAAACGCTGGAAATGCCGAGGCCCGGCGAAGCCTTGCCGGGGCGCTCAACTCCGATCCCCACCGCGCGGCAGCATTTCGTCAACGGCCGCCCGCTAAAAGGACTTTATCCCGAAGGATTCGCCAAGGCGCTGTTCGGGCTGGGCTGTTTTTGGGGCGCCGAGCGCAAATTTTGGGAGCTGGGCGACGGCATCTACGTTACCGCGGTCGGCTATGCGGGCGGTCTGACGCCGAATCCGACTTACGAAGAAGTCTGCACCGGCCGCACCGGCCACAATGAAGTGGTGCTGGTGGTCTACGATCCGAAGAAAATCTCGTACGAGCGCCTGCTCAAGACTTTTTGGGAAACCCACGACCCGACCCAGGGCATGCGCCAGGGCAACGACGTCGGCACGCAGTACCGGTCCGGCATCTATGTTTTCTCGCCGGAGCAGCGCGCCGCCGCCGAGGCAGCGAAAGCCGCTTACTCCAAAGCGCTCGCAGGCGCGCGCATGGGGGCGATCACGACCGAAATTCTCGAGGCACCGCCGTTCTATTTTGCTGAGGATTACCACCAGCAGTATCTTGCTAAGAATCCGCACGGCTATTGCGGGCTGGGCGGCACTGGCGTGAGCTGCCCCGTCGGCGTGGGGGTCGCGGCCGAGTAGGCCTGGCATCTGGGTGCGGACCGCGCTGGCTTCCCGTGGCGACAACGACGAGCCACACCCTTCCGTCGGCAGCCGTCGCGGCAGCATCGGGCAGCCAGCGCTTATTCATGCGGTCACAGGCGTCGTGGCTTATTCATCGGAAATCATTTGCCGGCGCCGTCCGGGAGGCCCTTCCGATAGCGGCAGATTTCAGGGATCAGGATGTTTTCCTGTCCCTGATCACTGATTGCCGTTTCCTGATTACTTCACGTTCTTAGCCAGAAACGCCATCGAGCGCTGCCAGGCAAGCTTGGCCGCGGCCTCGTTGTAGCTGCCGCGTTCGTCGCAATGGAAGCCGTGCTGCGCGTCGGGATAGACGTAGATTTCGCAGTCACCTCCGCGCTTCTGCTTGATCATTTCGACATCGCTCATCGGAATCGAGGCGTCCTTGTCGCCGAAATGCATCTGCGTCGGTACTTTTGGCTTTTCGCCGGCGTTCTTGGCGATCTGACCGCCGTAATAGCAGATTGCCGCCGACAGTCCGTTCAGCTTGCAGGCCGACAGGAACGCAACCGTCCCGCCCATGCAGAAGCCGAGGATGGCTACCCGCCCGTCCTTCTTCAGCTCGTCGATGGCCGCTTGCACGTCGCGCAGCATCGCGCCCCAATCGGGATTGGCGACGAACTTGCGGGCATTGGCAATCTCGTCGGGCGAATAGCCGGACTCGAAATTCGGCTGCTGGCGGTCGAACACGGCCGGTGCCGCTGCCGCATACCCTTCGCTGGCCAGCCGGTCACACACGGCACGGATATGGTGATTGACGCCGAAGATCTCCTGAATGACGACGATACCGCCTTTCGGCGTCCCGCTCGGATCGGCGCGGTAGGCGCCAAGCTTAAAGCTGTCGGAAGCGGTGAGGGTGAAATGCTTGCCCAAGATGATCCTCCTTCGGCTTGTCTGAAAATGACGGCGGCTGCGCCTGTAAGACACGCCACGCAGTCGCGTCCAACCATACACTGTCGGGAGCGGGCGTTGAATGGCCCCTGCGCGCCAGATGGGTCGAGATCCGGCCGTTCCACTGCGGCTTCGCCGGCTGCACAGTGAGGCGCGTCCGGTCGGCGTTCACCGTTCGACGACGATGAAATCCGTGCCCGAGCCGGTCTCCGATCCAAGCCCCTGGTCGGAGATGATGAGGGAGGAGCCGGGAACGATCAGCTGCGAAATCTGATCGATAGTCTCCTGCGGGATTGTGATGCGGGCAAGCGCCTGTTGCGGCGTTTCGGGCGCAGCGCCCCAACCGTCGAGGGGCGCATTGACACGGACGCGTTTGCGGCGCCCCTGGGGGGTCGTCACGTATATCCAGGATACCTTCTTCGGCTCGCCTGGCAGCGACACCACGTTCCACTGCAGCGTCGAATGGTCGGGCAGATAATTCAATGCCGTGAACACATGGGTTCCGAGCGGCTGGTCGGGATTTTCGATTTTGACTGGCGCGTCGAACAGTGGCGCGAAATCTTGCCGCACGAAGATCTTCCCTAACTTGCGACTGATGAATATCGCAATCGGCGCATGTTGGCTCCTGACGAGCTGCTCCGGCTTCGGCGGCGGCAACGGCAAGTCGTCCAGCGAAACGGCTGCAGTCATGTCCTTCTCTACAGCTGCAGATTTGGTGGCTTCGCTGGGCGCGCGCGGTAACTGCGCATCGACGGCAGTCGGACGGGTCGGATCGATTGACTGAGGCGTCGCATTCGGCGGTTGACCATTGGCGCCTTGGCCTGGTCGACCCGGCGCGGGCGGATCGCGCGGTGGCGCCGGCGAAGCCGCGGCACCGGCGGCCGCGGCGTGGGTGGCTTGCGGTGCGCCCGGAGCAACGGCGCTTGCCGCAGCGGAGCCGGGCTGCCCGGCATCGGTCTTGGTGCTATTGGTCTGCGCTGTGGCGACTCGAGCGGTCAGCGGCGCATTCGGCATCGGCCTGTTCTTGTGCACGAACAAATGCGCATCAGCTATCTGCGCCGGTCGTAATTCGGGGCGCGTGATGACGACGCGCATGCCCATTGTCGGCAAGCGCCACAGCAGCGCGGCAAAACTGTGCGGCATGCGGATGCAGCCATGGGACGCCTCGTGGCCCACGCCCGGTCCTTCATGCAACGCCACGCCCGACCAGGTGATGCGCTGCATGTAGGGCATTGGCGCGTTGCTGTAGATGTTGGAACGGTGATAGCGATCCCGTTGAATGACGTCGAAAACACCGCGCGGCGTGGGATGGTCCGGTACGCCGGTGGCCACCGGCGCATCGGCAACGTGCAGGCCATCGCTGTAAAAATGCAGTCTCTGCTGATTGATGGAGATGAAGATTTGCAGCGGACCGTTTGCGATGTTGCCGAGTGGCTCCTTGGCCGCGCGCTCGGTTGCCTGATGGCCGTACCGCGATTTGTCTTTTGCCGCGACCGGCGAGGAGACAAGCGCCAGCGCCGTGCTCAGCGCGGCCACGCAGATGTGGCCGAGCAGAATGCGTTTCAACTGAGAAAAGGCAACGTGGCGAGTAATTTTGCCGGTGAATATTTGCTCCTGCGGAGAAGTCGGGAAAGGACGTGAGTAGCAAATCTGTTCGGACAAATCCGCCTCCTCCATCAGCCGGCCGGTGCAGCGGGCCTGAATTCTTCATTCTTCGGGCTGCTAGGGGCAACTCGGCACCTAACACGCATGTGTGACGCCATCGCGGACACCGCGATTTGGTCACCTAGGCACAGGCGCCGCAGTTTCACTGTCGCGAGGCGAGCGCAAAGGCCTGGGCCAGAAGCTCGTACGAATGCCGGCGCGCGACATGATCATAAACCATTGTCGTCGCCATAAGTTCATCGGCGCGCGTGGATTCGATGAGTTGGGTCAATTGGATCTTTACCGTTTCGAGCCCGCCCACGATCAATCGAGCGCGATGCCGCGCAATCCGTTCGCGATCGATCGGCGCATAGGGATAGGCGGCGGCTTCCTCCGGTGAGGCCAGGGGACCGTATTCGCCCTTGGCGCGGCGGGCATAATGTAGGTCGGCGCTCGCTGCTATGCGCTCGGCTTCTGCATCGCTGTCGGCTGCGATCACGGCGGTGGCGAGAATCGCGTAAGGCTCCGCCATTGCCGCCGACGGCTTAAAATGCTGCCGGTAAGCGAGCATGGCACTGACTGCGTCATGTTCGGCGAAATGATGGGCAAACGCGAAACCCGTGCCCACGGCCGCCGCAAGCTCGGCGCTGTATCCGCTCGAGCCGAGCAGCCAGATCGGCGGCAATGCCACATCCGCGGGCATTGCGCGCACCCGGCGAAAGGGATGGCCCTCCGGGAAAGCGCCGCGCTCGAACAGCAGCAGCTCCTGGAAACGCTCCAGAAAATCGTCGTCCGCCCGCGCGTCCTGGCGGGCGCGCAGAGCATAGGAGGTAACCGGGTCAGTGCCGGGTGCACGGCCGAGTCCGAGATCGATCCGGCCGGGAAAGAGCGCTTCCAGCACCTTAAACCGCTCCGCGACCATGAGTGGGGCATGATTGGGTAGCATCACCCCACCCGAGCCCACACGCATGCGTGCGGTCGCTGCAGCGATCTGCCCGATCATGATCTCCGGCGCCGAACTCGCAATGTTCGCGAGATTGTGATGTTCGGCGACCCAATAGCGGTTGTAGCCGAGCCGTTCGGCGAGCTGCGCCAAGTCGAGCGAATTGCGCAAGGCCGCGGATGCGGGGGTGGCGGTGGTTATAGGCGACAGGTCCAGGACGGAGATGGGAATCACGCACAATGGTCCGGGAGCGGTGGCATGAAGAGGTCCTTCCAGGCGCTGATTTTAAGTCGGGCTGCCGCCGTCAGGGGGGTCATCGGCGGACCAACAGGCGCGTTGCCGCAGCCGGGGTTTTGCGGATGAGGCGCTATGCGTTGCCGCGCCTTGCGATCGCGCTTGCGCACCTGTGACGCCGCGCCCTGTTCAACGGCGTTCGGCACGGCTGTAAATGTCGGGGGCCTTGCGCTGTCTGGGATGCGAATGTGCCTGAGCGGCTGGTGGCTGCCGCCAAAAGCGGCGAACACGCCCAATTCGCACCTCAACGCGGCGATCGGAGCAAACAGCGCCACAATCAGCATCCGGATATTCAGGACACGCGACCTCGCAGAAGACCCGCGCGCAATCCTTATCTGGCGGCACGCGTGACACGGGATTTGGATCGTCGCGAGGCAGTGGCGTCGCGTCGGGCGCAGCCGGCGCATCTTCGAATCGCATCCAAGCTACGACATTAAGTGGGTCGCTGAAAAGCCGGTCCTCCCGAGAGCGGCATCCATAACGACGGCCATGCCAAGGCCTCTGCTTGGATTGTGATCAGCTGGAATCGAATCGGCCGGCGTTTTGCCCGGCAAACGATTTGCTGCTGGTGCGCGTCAGCGGCCGGTCCGTGGTTGGGCGAAGGCCGTGGCCGGCGGCAGCCTGCCGGGCAGCACCACCACGCGCGTGCCGACCTGCACTCTGTTGTAAAGATCTTCGATGTCGGCGTTGGTCAGCCGGATGCAGCCCGACGACACGAAGGTGCCGATGGTCGACGGCTGATTGGTGCCGTGAATCCGGTAGAGCGTATGGCCGAGGTAGAGCGCGCGGGCGCCCAGTGGATTGCTTTCGCCGCCGGCCATGAAGCGCGGCAAATACGGCTGCCGTTCGATCATTTCCTTGGGCGGGAGCCAATCCGGCCATGCCTTCATGCGGCTGATGCGCTCGGTGCCCGACCAGGTAAATCCTTCGCGTCCGACACCGATGCCGTAGCGCAAAGCTTTGCCGCGGCCCATAACCAAGTAGAGGTAGGTGTGCGGCGTATCGATGATGATTGTGCCGGGGGGCTCGGTCGTCTGATAATTCACGAGCTGGTGCTGCAACTGCGGCGGCAATTGCGCGGGCGGACCTTGCTCGGGCTGATATTCCGGCGGGAGCGAGGCGATCACGGTGGCATCGGACGGTGCCGGCCCGGTACCCCCGTTGGAGGGCACCGAGCCAGTGATGTCCGGTGAAGCGGGGCCGAGGCCCACATCGGCTGGGGGCCGAAAACTATCCGCGGGCACTGGCTCCGGCGGATAGCCTTCCTGCGGGGCGGAATAGCGCCCCGTCGGATAGCCGTCCTGCGGGGCGGAATAGCGCGCCGTCGGGGGCCCTGGTGGATAGGTGTTTGCGTCTTGCGGCGGTGCCGCCCCGGGCGGACCGAGCGGCGTGGCAGAGTAGGACCGCGGCGGCGGGGGATAATACGCCGGCGGGGGCGGTGGGTAGGACCCATCATACCCCGGCGCTGGCGGATAGTATTGCGCCGCGGCGGCGGTTACAGAGCCGGCAAGGGCGAGCACAAGGACAACAAAGCCGAAACAGGCGCGCAAGGCACCTCCCCTGATACCAAATTCAATGCACTTCTGCGGTTAAGTTTGGGCGGCAACAAGGCGAGGAGGAAGCAATTGCGCAGCACCGCACGGAACTGCGGCGCGTTCCTCCTGCGGGCGCTATAGACTTCGAGGCAGCGGCTCCTGGCCCGACCGGCCCTAGAAGAACGCTCGGCGGCCAGACAGAAAACCTCGATGGCGCTGGCGACATTGCCCGGAAGTTGGCAAAGCCTTTTTGCGCCAGGCTCGCCGCGAGGCAAGCTCGCTTATGGAGAGGCATGTTGGCGGGCGTTATTGCCGGTTCAGTTCGTGCCCGCCATTGTCATTCTCACGCTAAGCATATTCGCCGAGCTGCCTATCGGATCTCCTGGACACGCTGCTGCCGCCGCCGTATGGCGGCGACGCGGCCCGCCTTGCCCGCGGGCTGCGATTGAGGGCGTCGCTTCACCAGAACTGACATGACGGGGCTGGTGGCGTTTCGAATGGTCGCAGAGATTTGTCAATGCCGGTCTAGCAGGAGGCTGACGAGCGGCGCAGGGCTTGATCGGAAGCCTCGCACCAGACACATATGCGGCTACGCGGAGGGCCAGGCGCCGTCATAGCCGAAAGGAAGGGATTGCCAGATGCCATCTGTGAGCGACTGGAAGATTCCGGCTTCCGTGCAGCCCAAACCGGAGAACTACAATTATGATCTTGATCATGTCCTGGCGGCCATGGTCAGCCTCCACGCGATCGTTCCGCAGGATGCGTTCACCGCCGAGACGCTCGGCACCGAGCGCGCCGGCAACGGCGTACTCATACGCGGCAGCGGGCTGGTTCTGACCATTGGTTATTTGATCACCGAGGCTGAAACGATCTGGCTCAGCCTCAGCGATGGCCGCTCGGTGCAAGGCCACGTGCTCGGCTACGATCAGGATACCGGCTTCGGCCTGGTGCAGGCGCTCGCCAAGCTGGACCTGCCGGCGCTCGAGTTCGGCCAAGCCGCCGCCGCTACACTCGGCGAGCGCGTGGTGGTCGCCGGCGCCGGCGGGCGGGCACGCTCGGTCGCCGCGCGCATCGTGGCCAAGCAGGAGTTCGCCGGCTATTGGGAATACGTGCTCGATGAAGCGATCTTTACCGCGCCGGCGCATCCAAACTGGGGCGGGACCGCACTGATCAGCCCCGCCGGGGAGCTTCTGGGCATCGGCTCGCTGCAGCTGCAGCACGTGGTCGAGAAAGGCCAAACGCAGAACATCAACATGATCGTCCCCATCGATCTATTGAAGCCGATCTTCGACGACCTCACGAAGAGCGGCCGGCGCTCCGGCCCGCCGCGGCCCTGGCTCGGCCTTTACGCCACGGAGGCGGAAGGCAGGCTGGTGGTGCTTGGGTTGGCAGACCGTGGTCCGGCCAAGAAGGCCGACTTGCGCCAGGGCGACATCCTGCTCTCGGTCGCCGGCAAGGAGGTGCGCGATCTCGCCGGCTTTTTCCGTCGAATCTGGGCGCAAGGCTCAGCTGGCGTCGAGGTGCCGCTCACCATCTATCGTGATGGCGAGACCATGGACGTTCGCGTCAAATCAAGCGAGCGCAGTCGGTTTCTCAAGGGTCCGAGCTTGCATTGAGCAGCATCGGATGCCACCCCGGCCCGGCCGCAAGGGCCGTCCCAACGCTTATGTTATAAGGCCTGCTGCCGCTGCTTCTTCCAGAGTGCGCCCAATCCATCGCGATATGTTGGATAGAGCAGGCTTACGCCCAATTCGCGCTTGAGCTTGTCGTTGTTGACGCGCCGGCACTCCCGCCAAAAGCTTCTTGCCATGTCCGACATCGACGGGGCAGCCTGCTCATAAGCAACCTCCGGCGGTGGCCTGATACCCATAAGCTGCGCCGCAAAGGTGAGCGGATCGCTAGCGGGCGACGGTTCGTCATCGGCGACGTTGAAAACCCCCGACGCTGCTCTGGTGAATGCGGCGTCGATCGCCTGGGCGATATCGTCGACGTGGATACGATTGAAGACCTGGCCCGCCTTGATCACGCGGCGCGCGCCTCCGTTGGCGATCTGGACGATGGCGTTCTGGCCTGGTCCGTAAATGCCGGCGAGCCGTAGGACCGCGACTGCGATGCTGCTGCGCGCCTCCAGCTGCTGCCAAGCGCGCTCGGCGGAGAGCCGGGAGAGGCTGCGCTTGGAGGCGGGATCTGTGGGTGTTTCCTCATCGACCCAATCGCCCGCGCGATCACCGTAGACGCCGATAGTCGACAGATAAACGATCGATCCGAGACGGCGCGCACGCGCCAAAGCATCGGCGAATGTGGCGAGCACCGGATCGCCCTGGTCGGTCGGCGGCACCGACACCAACACCCTGTCGGCCTCGGCAATGGCATGGGTCAATTCCGGTGCGGCAAAACGGCCGTCGAACAGCAAGGCCTTCAATCGTCCGGCGAGATGCGCGTTGAGAAAGGCCGCGCGTTCGGCGCTGCGGACGGTGCCGACGATGCGATCATAGCCGTCGCCGAAGTGAGCCACGTAGTGTTCTGCCGAATAGCCAAGACCAAAGCACAACAACGTGGTCATCGAAAACTCACGCTTCATCCGTTCCGTTCGGTGCAACCGGGGCGGATTTTATCGCCGCTTCCCACTCTTCCAAGACCTCGGGATCGGATTCTGCCGCGCGCCGTCGGCTCGCGCCCGCGACAAGCCGCGGATGATTGAGTCGGCCGAGCGCCCAGACTGCGGCGCCGCGCACGAGCGGCGCCGGATCGTCGAGCAGTCGCGCGGCCTCCTCGGCGAGTCTGGCATCGCCGGAATTGCCGATCGCGATCAGCACATTGCGCACAAAGCGCGCGCGGCCGGTGCGCTTGATCGGGCTCTTGGCAAAGAGCGCGCGAAAGCCGCGATCGTCAAGCCGAGCGAGCGCGGCTAGCGGCAGCGCGCGCAAAGCTTTTCGCGCGTGGAATTTCACCTCGCGACTGGCCTGGGCGAATTTGTTCCACGGGCAGACAGCCAAGCAATCGTCGCAGCCGTAGACGCGGTTGCCGACGAGCGGACGCAGTTCGCGGGCGATTGGGCCCTTGTGCTCGATGGTCAGATAGGAGATGCAGCGCCGCGCATCGAGCCGGTAGGGCGCGGGGAAGGCGGCGGTGGGGCAGACGTCAAGGCACGCGCGGCAGGCGCCGCAATGGTCGCGCTCGGGCTCATCGGGCGGCAGGGCGAACGAAGTGAAAATGGCGCCGAGAAACAGCCAGGAGCCCCATTGGCGCGAGACCAGATTGGTGTGTTTGCCCTGCCAGCCAAGGCCGGCCGCCTGCGCCAACGGCTTTTCCATCACTGGCGCTGTATCGACGAACACCTTGATCTCGCCGCCAGCCTGTTCGATGAGCCAGCGGCCGATCGCCTTCAGCCGTGCCTTGATGACGTCGTGGTAATCGTCGCCATGGGCGTAGACGGAAATGCCGCCGCGGGTGCGATCCTGGAGGATTGCCAGCGGATCTTCGGCCGGTCCGTAATTGACGCCGAGCATGATGATCGCACGCACCTGCGGCCACAGCACGCACGGATCGCCGCGCCGGTCCGCCTTCTCTGCCATCCAGCTCATCTCGCCATGCGCGCCGGCGGCGAGGAAGGCGCGCAGGCGCGGCGCCGCCAGCGGGATCGAATCCGGCCGGGCGACGCCGACGACGTCAAAACCCTGCGCGCGCGCGAGGCCGGCGAGTGCCGCCTTGAGCGCGGACGGACTTGCACGAAAGCCGGTCGACGGCTTTTCCGTCCGCTCGCCCCCGCGCGGCGCCCCGCCGCAGTGGGGTGCCCCGTCCCGGGGGCCCGGTTGTTTCGCATCTGGATTGCCGCTCTCGCGGGAATGGGCGCAGGAGTGATCCGCCGGATGAGGTGTTAAAAGTCGAGATTGGCGTAGCTCGGCGACGGCGCCAGGCCCGGCAGCGTTTCGCTGAGCAGATTGCGGAACGACGGGCGCGATTTCACGCGCGCGTACCACGTTTTGGCGCTCTCGTCTTCGTCCCACGGCACGTCGCCCAAGTAATCGGCGGCGGACAGGTGTGCCGCCGCGGCAAAGTCAGCATAGGTCAGGTTCGCCCCCGCGAGCCAGTCGCGGGTGCGGGCGAGCCAGCCGATATAGGCCAAGTGGTATTTAATATTGCCGCGTGCCGCGCGCAGCATCTCGGTATTGGGCGAGCCGCCGCCGGCGCTCGAGGGAATGAAGCGCTTGTACACCCGCTCCATGACAATGGGGCCGCTCACCTCTTCGAAGAACTTGTCGTTAAACCAGCTCAGCAGTCGGCGCACCTCGATGCGGCCGCTGACATCGGCTGGCATCAGCCGCCGCGGCAGCTTGGTTCCCCCCGTCTCCTCGAGGTATTCGGCAATATTGGCGGCGCCGGGAACCGGCGGGACGCCCTCCTCGACCAGGACCGGCGTGGTTGCTGCCGGATTGAGCTTGAGAAACTCGGTGCGCCGCTCCCAGACGCGCTCCTCCACCAGCCGCGGCGGCAGCGAAAGCTCCTCAAGGGCGAGCCGCACGAAACGCGAATGCGGGCAGAAGGGATGATGAAACAGCGTCAGCATGTTGTGCCGAGCCTGGGTGACGGGCTCCCGTCGCGGATTCCAACAGCCCGACGGTTAGCATTTCGTTAGCGCCGAAATCGAGGGCGGTTGCCGGCGGCCGCTGTCAGTCGGCGGTGTGCGGATTGAACTGGCCGGTCTTGCGGAAACGCCACAGATATGTTGGCACAATTGCAATGATTGTCTCCGGGGTGATGCCGAGCCCTTCCAGGGTGCGTCCTTCGCGCCGCGCGGCCTCGGAGACGACGTTGTCGCGCTTGAGCAGCTCAACCTGATCGGGCGTGATCGGCGGGTTCGGTAGAAATTGCGCAAATGCGGACTGCAGCTTCAGCGCCGCGAATGGGACCGGCATGAGGAGCCGCTCGCGCTCGATCGTGGCGAGGATGAATTCCATCAATTCGCGAAAGGTGCGCACGTCCGGCCCGCCGAGTTCGTAGATCGTGCCCGGCTTGGCGTTGCCATCGACGGCGCGCGCAATCGCTTCGGCGACATCGCCGACAAAGACCGGCTGGAATTGCGTGCGGCCGCCTCCGGGGAGCGGCAGCGCCGGCGCAATGCGCGCCAATGCGGCGAAGCGGTTGAAGAAGTCGTCCTCGGGCCCGAACACGAGAGACGGTCGCATGATGGCTGCGGCCGGCTCGGCGGCCAGCACCCGGCGCTCGCCTTCGGCCTTGGACTGCGCATAGTGCGAGGGCGAACCGGGGTCGGCGCCGAGCGCGGAAACGTGGACCAGGCGGGCGCCCACGCTTTGTGCCGCGACCGCGACCGCCTCGGCGCCCGCGATCTGCACTGCGTCAAAGCGCTGGCGGCCGCGCTCGAATAAAATGCCGACCAGGTTGAGGGCCACATCGGTATCGCGCAGAGCTGCCGCGATCGACGCCGCAAAGCGCACATTCGCCTGCACGGCATGAATCTGACCGACCCTTCCCATCGGCCGCAAATATCCGGTCAGTTCGGGCCGGCGCACCGCGACGCGGATGCGGTAGCCGCGGTCGGCCAACGCGCGCACAACGTGGCGGCCCAAAAAGCCGGAGCCGCCGAATACGGTAACGAGTGTGTCAAGTCTGCTCTTTGCGGGCATGGCGGCGGAATACAGGAACCGCTTGGCGGTGTATAGACCGCTTCGCCCAGCCCGACCCGTCTTGGGCGCGTGCTGCGCACTGGCCCGACAAGATCGCGCGAGAGCCGCTTAATTGACAAGGCGGGAACCGCTCCGTACCTATCGGGCGCGGCCCAGGTGGCGGAATTGGTAGACGCACTAGTTTCAGGTACTAGCGCCGCGAGGCGTGGAGGTTCGAGTCCTCTCCTGGGCACCAACAGATCGTGACCTATGAAGCCCGCCACCGCTCAATCGGGGCTTCCCTGCGACCGGGCTGCTCACCGGGCTCTCTGCGTAGGCGGCGACATTTCCCAGCTTGACATGGTGTTTTGCAGGGCTTCTCCGGGCGGATTCTCACGCTGCCGGCGTGGAGATAGGCAAAGGGCATCCTGCTCGCACATTGAAGAAAGCTAGATGCCGCTCGCAACATCGCTTGCGAAGTGGGCCAAGCCTTGGGGCTGAGCTCGCACAAGGCAAGCTCGCTTATGCTTTTACCCCGGCGGACTCACACCGCAGATGCTAAAGCACAATGTCAAAGAGCTAACGCATAAATGGAGACAATTGTTGACAGTTAGGAGGAGCCGTGTCTGAAGCCGAGGAGACGTCGTGTTTTTCGGTCTATTGAGAGGAAACAAGTTTGCAGCGCCGAGCGCGGCCGTGCGGGTCGCAGCGACACCGTCGAGAAAGCAAGCTTTCCAATCCCGTAGCTCAGCCGGATAGGACACCGGTTTCCTAAACCTCCAGCCGCGCAACGGCGCAACACCTGCAAATAGCCTGTAAATCAGCTATTTTGTGCTGCGATGGCGCGCTGAAGTGCCGCTTTTTTTGTGAACCAGGTTCCTCAAGCGAGACCGCTTTGCCAAACGTTGCAGTTGTCCACTTTCAGCAAACAAGCAGCAGTTTTTCAGCATAGCGGTAATGATCAGCATTGCGGAATTGTAGCGCTCTCGAGATTGGATCACCGGCTCAGGGTTGCGCCGCTCCTCGTCCATAACGAAAACGGTTCGCGCTACATGACTGTTCCCGACCCGAAAATGCCGCCCGGGCTTTGTGCAGTCTGGGATAAGCTTGTGGCTGGCGCCGAGCTATCGTCGGCGGTAGAATATTGAGGCTGTGGGGTGCTGCGGTGCCATGCTTCAGCAGTTGAATGACAAGATACGCGAATGCTACGAACGCGCCGCCGAAGCTAAGGCGCGCGCGGACGAGATCAATGATCCAGCGTTGAAGGCCGAATTTCTCAATACCGAGAGGCGCTGGCTGACACTTGCCCGCAGCTATGGATTCGCCAAAAGCCTCGACGATTTCACCGCACTTAATTCGGAACGGCGACGGAAGTTCGATGAACGCCTACGCTTTAACCTAAGATCAGTGTGGACGGGTCTCTTCCCTTGGAAGGCGCGGAGCAGGTTTCTGTGGTCCATTGTCGAAAACAGTAATGACGCAATCATAACGATGAACTTCGAGGGCATCATATCAAGTTGGAACAAAGCCGCAGAGCGGCTCTTTGGCTATACCGCCGAAGAAACCGTCGGCAAGTCCATTACAATACTCATTCCACCCGACCGGTCCGATGAGGAACCCGCGTTTCTTGCTCGCATCAGGCGAGGTGAGCACATCGACAATCACGAAACCGTCCGCCAGCGCAAGGACGGTAGCTTGGTCGATATTTCCCTGACGATCTCTCCTGTCACAAATGCTGAAGGCGAGGTTGTAGGTGCGTCAAAAATCGCCAGAGACATCACAGAGCGAAAGCGGAACGACCAGCACATCGCTATGCTCGCTCGGGAAGCGGAGCACCGTACAAAGAATATCCTTGCAACTGTTCAGGCGACCGTAAATCTGTCGCATTCCGAGACTGCCGATGGTCTTAAACGAGCCATTGAAGGGCGCATCCAGGCGCTTGCCAATGTTCATTCGCTGTTCGTCAAGTCGCGCTGGGGTGGAGCCGAGCTATCGAGCATCGTGTCTCAAGAACTTGCCCCTTATCTCGAGGGTGGCGAGGCGCGTGCGCAAACTGACGGTCCGCATGTGTGGGTACCAACGAATACGGCTCAGACGATTGCAATGACCTTGCACGAACTAGCGACCAACGCCGTCAAGTATGGTTCTCTGTCCGTGCCCGAGGGCCATCTTTGCGTGAAGTGGTCGCTTGCGGCGGGCGGGCAGCTAACCATGCGCTGGATCGAGAGCGGCGGCCCCCCGGCAAAGAAGCCCGCGCGCAGTGGTTTCGGCATCTCTGTAATCAAGCGGATGGTACAAGAAGAGGGTGAAATACATCTCGACTGGCGCGCAGAAGGTCTTGCGTGCGAAATTGTCCTTCAAACGTCAAAGCGGTGAATTGCCTATCGTCATCGGCGGTGGTCTGCTACTTCGACCGCCGGCGCTGGGCTCACTTGCGTCGTTGGCGCCCATGCCGCGCGATGTCGGGATGCGGCGCCTTGGTGCCGGTCAAGCCTCACAGCGCCCATGACTGGTCTCAATTGAATGCGACCTTTACAATAAACGAAAAACAATCAGACTTTATATAGCGAACCTTTTTCCCAGCTCGCTTGCAGCGGCCAAGCAAACCCGCTTTTGCCTCACTACAGGAAGTTGGACGTTTACAGCCTAGATTTTCCAGAAAAACTTGAACGTTCTGGGTTGCAGCGCTTGCAACAGCTTGCCGGCGCTAGGCCGCGCGTTCCACATTGTTTGGATGTAGCCTTTTGATGGAATTCAGACTTAGTACGTCCCGTGTTCGTTGCCTTTCGACCACCATTCAAATGTCGTTTTCAGATCAGACGTGCTGAATACAACGTGTCCGCGATTAAGCTCGAGGCCCATCGCAGGCTGGCCATTAAGCTGGCCGGACCACCAGCTGGCCTGGGACTTGCCAGTGAACCGCACACGGTTGTTGCCGAAGACGAACTCCATTGTGTGCAGCCCATCTGATGCGACCTGATCGCTCATCTGGCAGGCCTCGGCAGCTGAATAGTTCAGGCTGCAATGCACCGATTCGGTGACCGGTGCAGCGGCACGGGCGACGGAGACCGTCGCCAGGAGGGCGAGAGGCAGGTACCGCAAACCGGTCTAAGCTTTCCGTCAGACCCCGAGTCCCGAGCTTGCATAAATCTGTTGGGCAAGCCCGGCACGATACTGCGACTGCCCGGCGATATCTGCGGGCCGCTCGTAGAGCCGACACACGAGGGCCCCTGCATCGGCTGCGTTCTGGGCACCCTGCAGGGCGTTTCCCGCAGGCGACTGGGTGCGGGTAAGTTCGTATTGTACGAACTGCAGCTGCTCGCCAAACGAAGAGCCATGGATATCGAGGCCGGCCCACCGCGCGAAGTCGGCCTGCCGGGGGCCCTCCCACTGCGCGAGACCGTAACCGGGACCACCGCCAAGCTGCTGGATACCGGAATTGAGACCACTCTCGGCCTGCAGATTAGCGACGATGCCGGCCGCCTGCGCGCGCGTCCAGCCCTGGCTCATGAAGTACTGCATCGCCTGGTTGATGCGGCCCAGCAAGCTCGCCGGCGTGGGACCGCTCGTGGGCGTTGGTCCGGACCATCCCGAGGGTCCCTGCGATCGTCCGGCGCTAACGGTGCCGGAGGCCTGGAGTGGATGGCTCATGAACCCAGTGCTGTTCAGCGATTGCTCAAGCTGCTCGATTTCCTGCTCAAGCACTGCGATTTCCTGGCCAAGTTGCGTGTTCTGCTCGTTGGGCTGCTCCGGCGAGGCGACGTCATTCGCATAGCCGTCGATGTTCGCGACATTGCCCCCGGAGATCGGGCTGCCGTCCGGCAGCTGGAGCTGATCGATATTGCCGTTCTTTGCCGTGAGCACGGTACCATCAGGCGTGGTGCCGTCGAGATAGTGCCCCTCGCCCGGAAGGGCCTTGATCTGGAGATTTCCGTGACAGTCCGTCATCGCCACGGCATCGTTGCCTTTGGTGATAGTGACATTGTCGATGTAATTCACGCCGCTATTGTGGGTAGGATCGACGGTGATCTCAGTGCCATCGGGCAGCTGGAAAGTCGCTGGGGCGTGCTGGAAGGAGGTGGTATCCCCCTTGTCGGTCGTGATATGCGGATCGCCCCAAACTTTAAAGCTCTCTCCGTCCGTGTTGTCCGTTACTGTTAGCGTTCCGCCGCCGTCAGTGCTCGCCGCGATCGTGTAGCGACCCGTGTTCACGGTATTGCCACTGACCGTCAACGGGTCACGATGAGGATCGCCATACCATTCGTTGTCGTAACGGCCGGACTGAGCGCGATTATCGCAATCCCGGAGGGCGGTCTGGAACGTTAAACCGGGGGGTTCTGTATCCAGTAGAGGGCCGAATGGGCCACGTTCCTGGATGAGCCTGTTGATATTTATAGTCGACATAGACAATCCCCCGTGATTCAGCGTCAATGATCGCTTTAGCTGGATGGTACTGTTCGCGCATTTTGCCGATTCAAACTAAACTCTATCACTTCATGAACGCTGAAGAAATCAAAAACCTACGCACGGAACAGATTTGCTTCGTCATAATACAAAATACACGACGGCTCTAACGATGCCCTGCGGCTTCGTGCTTCGCTTCGCTGCACCAGTCGATTTCCTGAGAGCGCGTCCTTCTCACCTTCGACCACTGCAACGACCCCGCGCCCACGCAACGGTCGCTGAGCCAGTGGCTCGCCGTGAAGACAGGTGACCGTGCGCGCTACCAACTGAAGGGTGCCCGGCGGCGCAAGCACCTGCCTCACAATTCTCAACTACTGGACACGCAGTTCTCTGCAGCTGAGCTTCGAATTGACTCACAAATGGATGATTGGTGAACAGCGGCCTAGCCAATGACATGGACATCTTTGGCAAGCGAATTTCGCCTCAAGCTGACTGAGACAATCTCAGCGCAGGCGACCGGATTCCCTGCCCTATCGGCGGTTGGCCGGGGTCGGCGCTGCTGAGTTGCGCTGGAGTTGCGGCACCGGTGGCCGCCGAGCGATCGCCCCCGGCAAACGCGCTCAGCTCAAGCGCAAAGGGGTGCGGGTTGGCGTGTATATTCCATCGCTGAGGGTGCGGCACCACCTCCGCACACGGCTTTCGACTTTTCAGAGGCGCGCTTGTTGTTTGGTCGATGGCAGGTGCTCACCTGTCGATGAGGTCCTCCGCCTCCACCCAAGCGCGAAACGCGTCAGCCGCGTCACCCTCTTCAATTTCATTGCCCGCCCCTTCGAGGCGATGCAGCACGCTTGTCTGCATCTCTTGCCATCGCGCCTGATGATAATGGACTATAAAGCGCACCGCATCGTCGAGGCTGCGCACGACAAAATGGTCTCTCAACATCAGTGGTGGATTGAATTTGTATTCGGGCATGCCTGAGCCGTGCCGCTTCTCCATCTCACATATTACCCTCAAAATTGGCAGTAGTCTCATGTTTGGGCGAATGAGGAACGCGTTTCGCTGATTCTGCACCTGCTCGACCAAGTTCACGGCCCTGCGGCGCAGCATGCGCGAGCTGCTGGAGCAGATGGGCATCGTCCTTCGCAGTGGCGATTCTTGCTTCTCCAGGTTTTCTCACCTGATTTCTAATACTAGCGGTATGGTCATTGGGATCAGAATTTGGGAAACGGCTCGTCGTTCCACGCTGTCTTTTTTGCTGCGAACGGGGCCGGCCTACCGCCTGGCGGCAATTTCGCCGGCTGTTAAAATCGTAGCCATTGCGGGTCAACAGCCGCACGCGGCCGTCGTGGCGCGCCGGGTCGCTGCGATGCGTGACCAAGCTCGCCGGCTGGCGCCTCGACGCTCGACCTGCTGCGAATTGTCGACCTGATTGGCAAGCAAGGCGCTGGCTTCAAGTCGCTCGCCGACTCTTGGGTGGACACCACGACGGCGGCTGGCCGTCTCATTGGTGACCATGCTGGCTGAAATCCTCGATTATGCGGACACTGCGGTTATGCGGAGTCCCACATCGGATTCGGAACGGGCCGTGGCGCAGTCCATTGATGCGGCGTGGATATTGAGCGCGAGTTTTCTGGGTTGAACTCCGCATAACCCGCCTCCTTCATCAAAGGGGAGGCATCATGCTCGACACGCACCTTAAGTCACCTGTAACGCGGCGGCGGCTCCGTTCCGGCCCTGCCACTCAGCACGTCGACGCCTTTGCCGAGTGGCTGCATCGCCAGGGCTACAGGCCTGTCACTATTGACGCGACTCTCCGTTCGCTTGCCGGCTGGACGGATTGGATGCGAGGGGCGGGCCTTAGCATGCACGACGTGCTTGCGGGGTTAGACGCTTGTAGGACAGAACTGGCGATGCTGCCCCGCGCGCCATATCGCCGTGGCCCCAACCGCAATTCGCTGGCATCCGCGGCACTGTTCATCCGGTTTCTCCGCGAACAGAGCCTTCTACCGCAGCTTGTGCGTAAGCCGTCTCCCCGTGATTTATGGCCACTCCTCCGAGAGTTCCATTCCTGGATGCGTCGGCACCGTGGACTGACCGAGGCGTCGCTGAAGGTGTATGAGGGCATTCTCGTGGAGCTCCGTGATGCCCTTGGGGACGATCCACACACCTACACTGCCAAACTCCTGCGTGGCTTCGTTCTGGAGCGAGCGCGTCGTCACCGGATCGCGCGGTGCCGTCAGATATTGTGTTGGAATTGCGTAGGCGTGATCTCCGGTGGAGTGACGTTATCTGATCATGCAGCCAGGTCAAGCGGCTGCACGATATTTTTTGTTGCTAGCGTTTTCCAGCCATCGATCTTGCGCATGGTGATCTGACCGGAAGCAAGCAGTGCCCAGAAAAGCATGGCAGCGGTATCAGATGAAGGCAGCACCGTCTGGGTCTTGATCCGTCGTTTGAATTCCTCATGCAGGCGTTCGATAGCGTTCGTGGTGCGGGCGCTCTTCCATTGGTCCGGCGGAAGCCTCGTGAAGGTGAAAAGGCGATCGCCGGCTTCGTTTAAGCTGTCCGAAACGGCACTGTGCCGCGCACGCCATTTGCGCAAGAACGCGATCCGTCGCTTCGCCACCTCCTCGGGAGTATCCGCGTAGATCATGTCGTCGTAGTCAGCTTTGATCTCGTCGTGAAGCCGCTTGGGTGCGTGGGCAAGCAAGTTTCTAACTTTGTGCACTGTGCAGCGCTGCGTCGGCACATCTGACCAAATTGCCTCTAACGCAGCATCAAGGCCCGAGCCGCCATCGACAATTAAGAACTCGGGCTTGCGCAGGCCGCGCTTGATGAGATCATCGAGAACCGCCCGCCAGGCCTCCTTGGTCTCGCCACCGACGTTCTTTATCGAGAGCAGAACTTTTTGCCCGTCTTCTCGCACGCCAACCACCACCAAAAGCGAGATCGACGTAGCCTTCCGATCGAGCCGCACACGAACAACCGTACCATCCAGAATCAGCCGCACAATCGGTTCGTCCGCGAGCGAGCGGGCATTCCAGGCTTGCCAGTCGCTGTCGACCTTACGCCACACGCGACTGACGGTATCCTTGCTGACCTCGCCGCGGAAAAGCGTCGCCAGCGCCCGACGGACCCGGCGGGTATTGACCCCAGACAGATACGCACCGGCAATCAGCGCCTCGGCCGCTTTGGTGCGCCGCTCGTAAGCCGGCAATACGCGGCTCTTCCACTCCACGGTCTTGCCGTTGCCGTCCGCGGCGTTCAGCCGGGCACGTGGAACGCTAATCTGCACTGGGCCGAATGTGCCCACCAGCGACCGCGACCGATGGCCGTGCCGGTGTCCGCTGACGCCGGCCGGCCCCTCGCCGGAGGGGCCTTCAGCCTTCGCCAATCGGCCGTAGCGTGGCCGCGATAGCGCCTCCGCGAGCTCGATCTCGATCATGTGCTCGATGAAGGAACGAACCCGCTCGCGTACCCCTGATTCGATCGGGTCAAACCAGTCCTCAAAAAGCTGGGCGCTCGCCTCAGGTCTCGAATGCGCGACTGCAGGCTTCGTGCTAGTCCTTTCCATGGCGTGGTCTCCATCGGCGGTTTCAACGCGCCGAATTGTTTGGGTTGAGCAACCCGGAGACTACGCCACTCTCAATTCCCACCAACCCTGCGACGGCACCGATCGCGCGGGCCAAATCTATAGTCGTGGCAGTGCGGGCGTTCCTTCGTTTCCTTGGCGCGACTGGGCGGCGTCCACCGGGAATGGAGCACGCCATACCTGGCTTTGCCTCCTGGCAACTTTCATCGGTTCCATGGTTTCTGGCTGCGGAGGATGTAGAACGCCTAATCGCTTCTTGCCCTACGGATGCCAATGGGCTGCGGGACAAGGCAGTGCTGCTGCTCCTCGCCCGTCTCGGGCTGCGTGCGAGCGAGGTTGCGCAGCTCAAATTCGCTGACATTGACTGGGCAGGCGGGCAACTGACGGTGAGCGGCAAAGGGCGGCGTCAAGAGCAGCTCCCCTTGCCACACGAAGTCGGTGCCGCGCTTTTGCGCTACCTGCGTCGAAGCAGGCCACCACTACCAGTGCCCGAGGTATTCACGTCGATCGTGGCCCCGCTGAGACCACTGAGCCGCGCCGCCGTCACGCATATCGTGCGAGCCGCGCTGCGCCGGACTGGCATCAAGGCGCCGATCAATGGCGCTCACCTTCTCCGACACTCCGCCGCCTCTGCCATGCTGCGGCAGGGCGCATCCCTGGCCGGTATCGGCGCAGTTCTCCGCCACCGCTCTCTCAGGACGACGGTTCATTACGCCAAGGTAGACTTTGGTCTCCTCTCGGAGATCGTGCAGCCGTGGCCGGAGGCGTCATCATGCTGACCGCCCACGTCGCACGCTACATCTCACTTCGCCAGGTCTTGGGCTTCAAGCTCGGTGAAGTCTCGCGACATCTCCATGCTTTCGCTCAGTTCGCCGCAGACAGGGGTGACACGCACATCCGTGCATCAACCGCGGTGGCCTGGGCAACGGAGGCTCCCTCTCCCAGTGCCCGACACATTCGTTTGCGAGATGTCATGCACCTCGCCCGATTCCTGCACGCCGAAGATTCAGCCCACGAGGTACCGCCCGTCACCATATTTCCTGCCCAGAAAGCCCGCCCTCTCCCTTACATCTACGCGCCCGAGGAGGTAGCGCGAATCGTCGAGGCCGCCGGTCGACTGCGACCGACATATCTCCTCCGACGCCAAGTGTACACAACACTCTTCGGGCTGATTGCTGCAACGGGCCTGCGCGTCTCGGAGGCGCTCGACCTGGGGTTCGATGACCTGCAACCGAATGGAGTTCTGCTGATCCGGCGCACCAAATTCGGCAAGAGCCGTCTGATCCCTCTACACCCCACGACTGCAGCAGCTCTCGATCGCTACCTCGATGCACGTCGCCATCTGCCGGTGGCGGATGATCACCTGTTTCTCTCGGCCGGGAACCGTCGAATTTCCGCCAGCACCGTCAACTATGCCTTCCGCCGCGTGCTCCGGCTTGCAGGGATCGCCGCTGCACAAGCGCGACGGTGTCGCATTCATGACCTCCGCCATACGTTCGCAACGAGATCGTTAGAGCAGTGCTCCACGCGGCGTAACGCGGTCAGCCGCCATTTCGTCTCTCTCGCAACGTACATGGGGCACTCAGATATCGTCCACACCTACTGGTATCTGGAGGCGACGCCAGAGCTGATGGCTGACATTGCCACCGCAGCCGAAGCACTGATCGCAAGGGGGGACGCATGACACCGATTGCTCCCCTGATCACTGCATTTCTGCGCGAATACATGCCGACCGAGCGGGGTTACAGCGTGCACACTTGCGAGACTTACGCTCATGCTTTCCGGTTGTTGTTTGTCTTTGCGAGCGAACGGCTGGGCAAACCGCCTTCACAGCTCTGTCTCGAACACTTCGACGCCACTCTGGTGCTGAGCTTCCTCACCCACATTGAGCGACAGCGTGGTAACGAAGCAACTACCCGAAACTCGCGGCTTGCAGCCATCAAGGCCTTCATGCGCTATGTTGAGCTGCGCGTCCCTTCTGCCCTTGAACAGGTCATGCGGATCCGCGCCATACCGACAAAGCGCCACGACCAAGCGCTCGTCCGGCATCTCACGACGGGTGAAGTGCGGGCAATTCTCGATGCTCCGGACCTGACGACGCGTCTCGGCATTCGGGACCGCGCGATGCTGCATCTCTGCTTCGCCTGCGGGCTGCGCGTCTCCGAACTGGTGGGCCTCCCACTGGCACACCTGGCTCTGCACCCACGACCGAGTATCCGTGTGCAAGGAAAGGGCCGCAAGGAGCGGTGCCTCCCGCTTTGGAAAGAAACGGCCGTTGACCTCCGAGCGTGGTTAGCGGTTCGCGGACCCGCCCCGGTCCCGGAGCTCTTCGTCAACGCCGAAGGCAACGCAATGACGCGGGCGGGGTTCGAATATATCCTCGACAAGCATACGCGCTTCGCCGCCGTCAAATGCTCCGGATTGGCTGGACGCTCTGTGTCACCCCACCAACTTCGGCACAGCTGCGCCGTCATGATGCTCCAAGCCACCCGCGACATCCGCAAAGTGGCTTTGTGGCTCGGCCATGCCGACGTGCGGACCACAGAGATCTACTTGCGGCTCGACCCCTCGGAAAAACTGGAGGCAGTGGAGGCTGTCCTGCCGCCCACTTTGCGTCGTGGGCGGTTCAAGGCTCCTGACGCGCTGATCGCGTCCCTGCTCGAACCCCGGCGTTCAGGCCACGCCATCGGACCCTTAACATCACCTACGGAGAGACTCGTCTCGGCGGCCCGGGATTATGCGGAGCCCCACGCCGCTGGAATCCACGCCACGTCCGCATTCCGGAGGCCCAACTTCGCATAACCGCAGTGTCCGCATAATCGGGAGTATGCGGTGCACTGCATACTGCCGAGTTCGAGCGCAGCCTGATCTTGCAACGCTCTGGCCGAAGGCAAAAGCTTCGGCTGCAAGATGACCAAGCCCCAGGCGCGTAAGCGCGTGGCGGAGCGAGAGCGCATTGAGCTACGCTGCCGATCACTGGACGATCAGTCCGCTCAGGACCGGCGGGCCGCCGAGATCTGATAAATCGGGGCTTTCGAGCGGCGGCGTGGAAGCGTCAGCAGTCGGTGGACTAAGCGATCAAGCCGCTACTCCGCCTTAACGCCGGCCGCGCGAATGATCGGCGCCCATTTCGCGGTATACTCGGCGACGAACTTTCCGAATCCGGCCGGTGTGTTGGAAAAAATTTCGGCACCCATCTTGGCAAACCGGGCTTTCAGCTTCGGATCGGCAAGGCCTGCATTGATTTCGCTGTTGAGCTTGGCGATGACATCGGCAGGGGTATCCTTCGGCGCGCCGATGCCCTGCCAGCCCACTCCCTCATAGCCGGCAACGAATTCGCCGACCGCCGGCACATCCGGCAGCAGCTGCGTCCGCGTTGCGCTGGTCACCGCCAAGGCACGCACTTTGCCGGCCTTAATCTGCTCGATCCATGTCACCACCGAGCCGAACATGACCTGGATACGGCCGGCGATCAGCTCGGGAACGGCCGGGCCATCGCCCCGATAGTGCACGGTGAGGAGGTCGGTCCGGGTCAGCGATTTGAACAGCTCGCCGTAGAGATGCGGCGAGCTGCCCGGGCCTGCGGAGCCCAGGTTGATCTTGCCAGGATTGGCTTTGGCGTAGGCAATGAATTCGGGTACCGTCTTGGCCGGAAATGACAGATTCACCAGCATCACATTATAGGTCTGCACGGTGCTTGCGACCGGCGCGATGTCACGAATGAACTGGAAAACAAGATTTCGATAGATCGTCGCGTTCCACGCATTTGACGTCGATGCTTCGAGCAGCGTGTAGCCGTCCGGCGCCGCACGAACAACCATCTCCGTGGCAAGATTGCTTCCGGCCCCGGGATGATCCTCAATGATGAATTGCTGGCCGAGCCGCTCGGCGAGCATTTGCCCGGTGAGGCGCGCAACGATATCGTTAACGCCGCCCGCGGCATAGCCGACCAAAAGACGGACCGGCCTTGACGGATAATTGTCCGTTGATGCCAAAGCGGGCCATGCCGACGCTGTGACGGTGCCCGCCGCGAGCTGCAAAAAACGCCGCCGTCTCATGCTGTCTCCCCGTCGTGTTCGTTTGCGTGGGCGCCGATGTTCGGCCGACAACTTCGATGCTATACTCGCCAATGCCGACTACAAAGGGCCCTGCAGAATGGCAGGGCTGCGATCGAGCGCAGCGCGGGGATTGAACGGGCCAGGCGTGCAAAGCGCGATCATTGACGCAGGCGGGCTGCGGCGCGCCCGTGGACATCGGCAGCCCGGTGCGATTGATTGGCGCTGGCTGGCCGGCTTCTCGGCCGCGCGATGGAATCACCAGGAGCGTTGCCGCCGATGCCCCGGCTCGTCATTTCTCGGATCGACTATGTCGTGACGGTCGATCCGACCCGCCGCATCATCCGCAATGGGACCCTCATCATCCAGGATGGCCGTATCGCCGCAGTCGGCAAGAGCGCCGACCTTCCGACTGGGCCGGACGACGAAGTGATCGACGGGCGCGGCAAGCTCGCACTTCCCGGCGTGTTCGACACCCATGTGCACAATGCGCAGCAGCTTGGCCGCAGTTGCGGCGATGAAGCCTATTCCGGGCCCGAGCGCCTGTTTCGGCGGCTCTGGCCGATCGAAGCGCACATGGACAAGGGCGACGCGCTCTGCGCCGCTCGCCTCGCCCAGGTCGAGATGATCCGCGCCGGCACGACCTGCTTTGCCGATCCCGGCAGCTATTTCTGCGCGGAGACGGCGCAGGCCATGAAAGAAAGCGGCATGCGCGGCATGATCGCCCGCACCGTGTTCGACATGGGTCAGACGTCCATGGGCAACCTACCGAAGAACTTTTTCGAGCCGACTGATGACGCGCTTACGCGTGCCGATGAGATGGTCGGCGAGTTCAATGGGGCGCTGGACGGTCGACTAAAGGCCTGGTTCTCAATCCGCGTGCCGGTCGCCATGTCGGACGATCTATTACGCCGGATGGGCCGGCTTGCGGAAAAGCGCGGCGTCGGCATCATCGGTCACGCCTGCGAAAACCGCGACGAGACGGTCGCCTCGCATCTCAAATACGGCATGGGCGACATCGCCCGTCTGGACAAACTCGGCTTGCTCGGGCCGGCCCTGCTGCTCCTTCACATGGGCTGGGTTGACGCCAGGGAGCTTCACCTGCTGGCCAGGCACGATGTCAAAATTTCACTCGCGCCTAGCGCCTCAATGCATCAGGCTATGGGGAATATCAGCCACGGCAAGACCCCGGAAATGCTCCAATTGGGTCTGTCGCTGTCGCTGGGCTCGGACTCGGCAATGTCGAGCAATTATCTCGACGCCATCCGCCAGGCATTTCTCGTCGTCGGTGGGCTGCACGAAGCACGCCTCGATCCGAAAGTGCTAACGCCGGAGGCAGCGGTCGAAATGCTGACGATCAACGGAGCCCGTTGCATGCAGTGGGATGCCGATCTCGGCTCATTGGAGACCGGCAAAAGAGCCGACGTCACACTGCTCGATATCAGGCGGCCAGAATGGCAGCCGATCCACAACCCGATCGCCAATCTCGTCTATTGCGCGCATGGAGGCTGCGCTGACACGGTGATTGTCGATGGCACGGTGCTGATGCGCGGCGGCCAGGTGCTCACGCTAAATGAGCACGACCTCTATGAGGAAGCACAGGACCGCGCCACTTCACTGATCCGCCGCACCGGGCTCGAACAGATCGTCGCCTCGAAATGGCCGATTCATTAGCCACTATCGTGATAGCGGGCCGAACTCGTACGTGCCGAAGTAGCGGTGTATGCTGACGTCGGGCGGTTGGCCGGTGACCTCGATAGCGTCTACATGATGGAGGAGGACGTTTAGATCTATCAAATGGATTGCTCACCGCGATCCGCGCCGATGCCGAGAAGGGGATTGAACGCTACTTCATGCATATCGAAAGAATTCTCATGGGCGATAAATTAGCTGGAGTCCATTTTTGTCATTGCCATGCTGCTGCTAATGCCATTGCCGACATTGTCGCAGTGACACTCAGGATCATGCACGGGATGGTCACCGATCGAACTTTCCTGGCCGGGGCGATAAGAACATTTTGGATCAAAACGAGGTGAGTTGAGACCATTTGGTTGCGTCTCGAGTGCGGCCAGACGGGGTGGTGCGCTTCTGCCGAGAAGTGATGGGCTCCTGCTCGCAAACATCCCTTAGAATTTTCGTCCATGTCTGGCGAGCGTGCAAATTCACGCTTCGACCAACTCAGCCTGCGGGATCCGCAGGACTGCTTTGCGGAATCCGACCCTCTTTGCCCACTGGCAGGTGCTGCGCGGTGTTGCGGCTGGACGATAAGAGCCGGATGACGCCAGACGCTCACGTCCGGATCCGTGCCGTTGATTTAACGCGCTTCACCGCTCGCCCAGAAGCAGAAAGGGCTTTGCCATTCGACCAAATTAGATCGGTCCCTCTCGGGCTCTTTTTCACACTCAGTAAAACGGAACAAATAGGGCGTACGGCCGGGCTCGTCCAATTGAGCCGCGGTGTTAGACTCGGCGCCACGCTTATCGAGCACGACGCGTGCATGCGGCGGTCGGCCTCGGTGAGCAACTCAGCCCGCAAGCGGCCGATGGATGACTCGGCAATCGCATTCTGCACCAGCTTTCGCTAGCGCATGTAGATGCCAAGACTCTCGTGATGCTGAACCCGAATTAGGCTACCGGTCAGGAGACCGAGGCGGTCGCTAAGAAAATTTACAGCAGTGAAGCCGGCGTCGATATCCTGTCTAGTGATTTTTATGAACGCGGTACCACCGAGTTTAGCCGATTGCTGCGCCCTCTCTGAAGCCGGAATGCCATCCAGATCGGATTCTACGACTCGGTCTATGCCATCACGGCCGCCATCGAGAAGGCGCAGAGCGAATGCCAAGCGAACTATTATTTCGGCTTACCGCGATCCCCCAGACGGACTCGCGGGCGACGTGGACGCTCGATATCGGCCGCGAATTCGATGACGATTGGCATTTGCGTTGCGTGGCGCTGTCGGGCGTTCGTGCACCATGAGTTGTTCTTCGGGTTGAGCTGCATGTATTTACCTCAAGGCGCCCTGCTGCGCGGCCTGGATCAATACAGGCTTGCCCGACCGGTACACTAACCGGGGAGGCCCAGGGCTGGGAACGATATCTCTGCAGCCGCATTGGGGTAAGGGGAGAATCTATGCTTCTGGGACCGTTGACGGGGCGCCCGCAGTGAAATTAGCCGACGTCCTCAATGCAATTGCGCTGCCGTAAGGAGGCTTGCCAACCTTCTGAGTGCCACTCATGACGCAATGGCTCAGCGCTCGGCTAAACAACTTGACCGCAGCGGAACTCGCGCTGGTCTTTTGTGGTGTTTTTGTCCTCATCAGCTTTATCGGCATTGCCGTTATTCAACCTTTCCTACGTCGACTGGTACACGGCAAAAGGCAGGTCAATGATGTTGTAATCTTCGTAGCCGCGAACTTCGGGCTGGTCTACGCAGTGCTGCTCGGACTTATGATCGTAGCCACCTTTCAGAACACAAAAGACTTGCAAGACCATATTGCACTGGAAGCCTCGAGCCTATCCACGATCTATAGTACCGCTGATGCCTACCCAGAGCCGCTGCGCAATCAATTGCGAGCTCAACTGAGAGACTATACTCATTATGTCATCCAAAAAGACTGGCCGGCACATCGGGACGGGCGTGTCCTCGTAGGCGGCGCTCATCGTTTGGAGACGATCCGAAGAGAACTATTGTCGTTGGAAACGCCAGACAAAGCTCAAGCAGTGCTCGGCGAAGAAATGATGCGTTATTTCAATGTGATGAGCTTGGCACGGGAGCAGCGGCTGAGTGCGGTATTTTCATCTATTCCCGACGTGCTGTGGTATGTCCTGATAGTTGGCGCGCTTGGAACTATTATATTTATGTGGATGCTTCACACTGATCTTGTTCCGCAGCTTCTTCTCAGCGGCATCACAGCATTTTTCCTCGGAATAATGATCTTTTTGATATATGCGATGGATCACCCGTTGCAGGGAGCAGTCAGCGCTAGCGACGCGCCATTCCAATCCGTTTACGATCTAACAATGAAATGGGAGGACGAAGGAGGCACAGCCACATTCGTTTCCCTAGGTACCGCTGGATTGCACGGCATATATTATCAAATAGGCCGTTCCGTCTGCGACATTGTCGACCACCACATAGACCAAAATGGCGTGCGTTGTTCTGTCGAGGAGACGCCTGGCTCGGTTTATAACGTTGATGCAATTCATAGTGGCGAGCTTGAGTTTGGCATCGTCCAATCTGATGTCGCTTATGCCGCTTACAACGGTACCGGGACGTTTGTGGGCAAGCCCTTTCGTGAATTGCGTTCTGTCCTGGTCCTCTATCCTGAGCTGGTCACAATAATAGCGCGGGCAGGTACCGGAATTCACCAAATCGGTGATCTGGCTGGCAAGCGAATTAACGTTGGTGAGCAGGGTAGCGGCAGCCGTGCAACGTGGGACGCGCTTCAAACGGTGGCCGGATGGAGTAAAAGGCCGCAAACGGCCGAATTGGCGCCCGACGCGGCGGCGCGCGCGCTTTGCGCGGGACAACTAGATGCCAGTTTGCTGGTTGTCGGACACCCTTCGCCTGCGGTCCGTGCGCAACTTGCAATGTGTGCGACAAACTTTGTTGCCATAAGTCAGCCGGTAATTGATGCGCTTGTTTCGCGAGCGCGATATCTTGTGAAAGGCAATATCTCAGGTTCCATCTATGGACAGACGGGCGAGACGCCCACTTTTGGCAGCGATGCCGTCTTGGTGACCTCGGCAAGCGCCGATCCCAAAGCCGTTGCTGCGCTCTCTCAGGCGATCAGGACGCATGTAGATGACTTAAGGACCAACCATCCGGCGCTGGCAACCTTGACGGTCAAAAAAATGACGGCTGACAATACTCCTGCCCCGCACTATCGGGACGCCAGTGATGTCCATAAGAGCCTCACACGTTAAAGACAAAGCTTAAGCAGCGGTGTCGAGTCAGACTTGAGAGTCCCTTCGCTAAAGCTGGGAAGAAGTTTGCTTCAGAAAATGATCAGGTACAGGGAGGACCCGTGAAGAACCATCACTATTCGAAATAGCTTACTAACGAACGCCGAAGCACGGTACGCGCGAGGTCGTTGGTGCAATCGGGCGAAATTCGCCAGCTTCGCCGTGATTGCCGCGATCATCATGCGACGCGATTGTTGGCGCGGCGAATTTACCTTCATGGTTGCTCGGTCCAGAACCCTCGCCCCGCCTTCCGCCGTGGTTCCTCCCCCGGCTGCCAATTCGTCGGGTAAATTATCCTGCTTGGTTTCATGGCAATCCGATGGATGCGTCAACACCCGCGGAGCTAGCCGCGACAGGTTGAGCTCCCTGGACGCAAAGTTTCGCCGCCTCGCTGAAAGAATTAGCATAATAGCTTGTTTGTAGCTGACTGCGAATTGCTCCTGATTCATCTGTATTTGGCCCCCACAGCCCCACAACTACGGTGGCGTTTGGGACCTGTCGTTGCACGCGCCTGATGGCAGCCCGGGCCCGCACCGGTGCATCGCCAACATCGATGTAAGAAAGGCAAACAACGGCTACGTCCTCAATATCGGTGTGAAACGCATTTCCGGGCAACACAAGCTCATGTTTTTCAACCTGGACGCCAAATCCATGCTTTTCAAGGATTTGCGCAAGGATTTTCGCTGCGACTTCGTCGAGTGGACTAGGACCCGGAATACATAGGACTGTGGTACCACTTGCCCGCGAGCCTTGCAGTGGATCAGGGCGGACCATCGGCAAGTCCGCTGAGTGTGACAGCTTGGATGCGTGAGAAACTGCCTTCGCATTGCCGGCCATGGGCATCATGTCGACAAAATGGGATAGATCGGCGACGAGACCTCCCACTGCGGCGCGTATCTTCTGGAGACTACTGAGATCTAGCGCACCGCGATGTGCGTCGATAGCGGCAAGTCTCAATCCTTCAATAGCGACCTCGTCGTAGAAGTTCGAAAGTGACTTTGTCTTCAGCATTTTTCCGCTTGCTCGAATTCCTCATCGCAATTGCCCGACAGTATCCGATGGTAAAAGCTCTGCGCTGGGTTCAGGGCCGGTTTGGATCCCAAGAGAATGTCAAGAAATCGCAGCCACTCAACGTGACGTCCCAACACGTCCAGACACACGGTAAGCGGTGTAGAGAGAAGTAAACCAATCGGTCCCCATAGCCATGTCCAAAACATCGCGGCGACCACGACAGCCACCGGAGAGACGCCGGTGCTGTGACCATACAGCAACGGCTCCAAGACCTGGCCAACAATCAACTCGACGATCAGGAACAATGCCGCGGTCAGGATCACTGTGGTCCAACCGGGATCGACGGCAGCAGCCAACGCGAGTGGGAAGACCGCGGCAATGAATGAGCCGATGTAGGGAACGAAACGAAGCGCGGCCGCCAGGATTCCCCATAGCAGCGGATTGGGAATTCCAATTAAGGCCAGCCCACCGCCGATTGTGACTCCGAAAGCTGCATTGAGCGCCGTTTGCGTCAGCAGATATCGGCTCAGTCGGTGGCCGGCATCGTCTATTGCGACCGTCGTGCGGTGCAAATCTGTGGAGCTCGCAAGCCGTATGAGGCGGTCTCTGAGGTCCTCCCTTTGAACCAGGAAGAAGATAACGAAGACAATGATGATTCCTGTCGTCATCAGAGGATCGAGCAGGGGACTGATGATCCTTTGAATGACCTCAAGCGATGCCGGAATCCGCTCTTGAATCTCTACTGGCACAGGGGCGGCCCGTTGTTCGGCAATCTCGCGCCGATCAGTCATCAAGCTGCGCAGTACATCCGATGCCCGCCCGAGAGTCCCTCTTCCCGCCGTCATGCCCCTAAGGCCGTTAATTTTTTTCGCCAGTGTGTCCTGATACTGTGGTAAGGCAGCCGCGAGATGCGTCACCTGTTGGGCCAGGACCATGCCGATACCGAAGAGAATAACAAAAGCCATGAGGACCACTGTCGCGATCGACGGAATGCGGCCGAGGTGCCATCTGTGCAATGCACGGACCAGCGGCGCGAGAATAAAAGCAAGAAGGATCGCAACAGCGAGCGGGACAAAGACTGGGCGTCCGAAATAGAGGATCGCAACCAAACTGATGAAAATGAGTAATTTGGCCGCTGCCGCAATCACCGAGAGATTGGAGTTCAACGACGGCAGTCGGCGTGGTCCTGACGCCCAACCAGCTCCCGTCAACACCGCCCCACTTGCCAGAATTTCGGTGGCGCCATCTTCGTTGTCGCGCCCACTATCGACGCCATCAAGGTCGTTGTCCGAGCGATCCATTGTGGCCTCCCCTGGCTCTACGAGCTTGTCGACATCGCGCCCGAGTATACACCATTCGTGCAGAATGAGGCGTCCGCCGCGCTTCCCATCCAGAAGCGCAGCGGACATTTCAGCTCCAATGCCACCAAGTTATTGCCACCAGGCCAAATTTTGACGTCTCAAACGAATTCTCAGTGCACCAAGCTACCGAGCGCCCTGAAAACCTTGTCAGCATTTGCATAACTGCCTTCGGGCCTGTACTCAATCGAGTGAAGCAGGCCGGCTTTGCCGGACGACCGCGCCAGCCGCAACAGCTCCTGCATTCGCCATCAGCATTGCCGGATCGACGCCGCCTTTGATGGCAATACCACCAAGCACGGTGGGACTGACCACGCGATTGAGATCTTGCACCGGTAGAGGTGCCGCGTTCGCATTGCCGAGCCAGGACGTTATTTCCGAGCCTAGGCCGGTCGACTTCAACGTGTTCAAAAATCCACCGATGCCACCGGCCGAATTGGTCACCACGCTCAGCACTTCCTGAACCAACGGACCGGCGCTCGCGCCTAGTCCGAACCTGTCGGCGATATCACGGATAAGGCCCTCGAACAGAGTCTTGTTTGCTGTAAACGTGTCGGAGAGAGTCATGCTTTCTTCCAAGATTAATCGCGATTCGCGAGTCAATTGCGGATTCGTTATCTCAAGATGCTGAGTGGGTCGGACACTCAGCATGCCGGCTTCTTCGACCCAAAACCCACCGCGCTCGCGCCGGCCCGTCGTTCGGACGTCACGTTTCGCTTTTGCCCTCCGCTGTTCGCCTGCACCGAGCAACCTTCCGGAACTAGGACTAGGTCCGCGGACTCTGGCCAGGCATGACTTTGCCGTCTCGAGCAACCCGCTCGATTTCCACCTGCTGTCACGGATCTTGTCGTGGACGGTTTCAACGCGGTCTGTTCCAATCTTCCTCAGAGACACTTCCTCCACCATTCGCGCCGTCTTGTTTTGCCAGAGCCTGCTCAGCAGTCTCGACGACCTCAATTTCCTGATCCGCCCAATCGACATCGCCCACATATTTTGGATCGGTAATAGCGCGCCGCATCACGTCGGCATGCTCCTCGTGTAAGGTCACATCGGCAGACACCGGCCGCTCCGTCACAAAACGGGCGTACGCAGGTCCGGCCGGTGTCGACTAGCCGCTTGCCAACCTGCAACTGCTCTTCCGCCAGGCGCAGCACATCGTTATTTGCCTGCGCGATTCTCGGCAGAGCGACCTGCTGTGCGGCAGCAAGCGGAACTGCATCGAGCTTTTTCTCGACGGCTTCGACGTGCGCAGCCGGCGCAATGCCGGAGGTGACCGCGCGGTCATGTATATCGACGGGACGATGAAGGTCGAGAATTGTGACAGCGCGGGCCACTTCAGCGTCAAGTACGCGCGCAGAGACGATAACACCCACCACGTTCGATGGACTGACCATAGACTGCAGCTTCATGTTCGTGAACATCGTCACCAAACAGACAATTCCACAATCGGGCTTCCTTCAGGCCTGCGGCAATGCTCTTCCTATCGGCCGCAAGGCTCCGCGTTGAATACGCTGATATCTGCATTGGCAAAGCCGCCAGCCTTGAGCGTCGACAATCTTCTTTCCTCCACCAGCGAATTTGAGTGCCTTGGCAGGGTCAAGATCGCGCACCACGCGTTCTAGCAAAGATGGAAATGCTCTCTCGCCTCAGTGACACCGAGCTCGCACCTCGTCCGCATGCCATTCGGGGCCCCGGATTCGTCCATCCCGTATCATTCCTTGAGTTACGGATTGCTTCGAGTGCCTGAGACCGGCCATTGTGCAGAGCGGTCGAGCTTCGCGAAGGTCGTTGAGGTCCTTCCTTAGCAAACACGCATGGTGACCCCAAGCAAACCTCGGTGTAACGTCGAATGGCGCTGCTAACGCGAGCAGCGGCAACGGCCGCGAGTCCTTCGGCACTGTCTGATTTCCTTGAGGGGGAGCGTTTATGTATCTATGGGGTCGGAAGGGCTAGGTGGGGAGGATGTATCTAGATTGATATCTTCCCGGGTCAATCCGCGTGCCCAAGAGCAGGCGCGACCTACACAGCCGGGATATGTTGAGATGGGGATCCGCCGCAGAACCGGTACCTACATAGCGAGCGCCACATGTACGTGGCCGCTACGTCGCAGTATATTCATATTATATTGACAGAGACGACCCCGAACGGCGGGGCCGCGCCCTTCCCGCATGCGGCGTAGGAGCGGCAGCGGTGCTGCCCGTGGAACCTGGAAGGATGGCCGATGTTACTGCCTTGCCAACCCTCAGGGATCGTCGCCATCGGCGCTAGAGCCACTAGTGAAAGAGCACCCAAACCGCACCCCCAATCGGAGAAAAGCAATGGCTGGACTCAATGATCTGATCCGCTCAGCCTTTCCAGGCGGCAATATCGGCAAACCGTTGATGCTTGCTCTCGGTGCATTGCTGGCTTCGGGCACTCTGTTCCGAGGCGGCGCAGGACAGACCGCCAGCGCCGGCTCGCAACCGGCGACGGACACGAGTGACGCTGGTGGACTGCTTGGCGGATTGAGCGGGTTGTTGAACAAACTGGAGCAGGGAGGCCTCGGCAACGCGGCCAGCTCCTGGGTCGGTACCGGGCAAAATCAGCCGGTTTCGCCTGGGCAACTCGGTTCGGCGCTTGGCCCGAATATAATAAACACACTGTCTCAGCTGACGGGGCTCTCCGAGGAGGACCTTACCAAACAACTGTCACACGGTCTTCCGGCGATCGTTGACAGGCTGACTCCTCACGGGAGGGTCCCGACGGCGGGGGAATTATCTAAAATAATGGAATAGCCCGCTATAGCGCTAGCGGGTAGACACCTCGTACATTCCGGATTGCCTGACCGATCCGGGCTGTCCGTTTCTAACTAGCGATCGGTGTTGTTCTAGCCTGCCAACAGCGCATTTTCGGCGAGCTGCGGTCCCCATTGGACCTCGTTTCCATAGGCTGTTCCCGGGTGCTTACCCTGCCCGAAGGTCCACTGGTGCGCGCGAACAGCACGTCCGAACTCTATCGGACATACGCCGCCGCCTCATTGCGGCGTTCGTGCTGTCCCGGTTGTTCAGCACCAAGTCAAAGACTTTAACGCACTAACTTGAAAGCTTTTCACCCAATAAGGCACTCAAAAAGTTGCGTCGGCTTCCGGACATATAGGTAACAGTTCTGCAGTGCTCGCCGAGCGTGAGACACGGAAACGGTGACAGCGACACCGTCCGCAACGTCGATCGCGAGCTCATTCCGATCGAGATGCATTCGATGGAAGGTCCCGATCTCAAGCTAGAAAGAAGGCCAAGGCGCGCGCTCTCGGACTCTCAGCTCAACACTCCGGCGTATTTTTTGGCGCTCGCTATGGTTCGGGACGAGGTGCACCGCTCAATTGCACTGCCGAACCGCGGCGACGGCGTTTTTGGCCCGTCGCCGCGGTCAATCCTGCTGCCGTTGCCGAAAAAAATGAAGGAGCGCTATCTCTATCCGGTGTTGCGCGGCGAGAAATACGCGGCTTTCGCCCAAAGCGAACCGGAAGCCGGCAGCGATCCCGGCCGGATCGAGACTTGCGCCGTACGCAGTGGCGATCATTACGTCATTAACGGCTACAAGCAGCTCATTTCACACGCGAAGGACGCCGATTTCCTGCACCTCGTGGCCGCTACCGATCCGGAAAAAGGCTCGCACGACCGGCTTTTGGTCTTCATCGCTGGTTCGCCTGGCCTCTCCATTGTGCGCGACCAACACGTGGGTGACGTGATCTACGATATAGCGCTGATTGGTGCCTGAGCCACAGTGGGCGCGGGGTGGCGATCAATCCCGGACCAACTGTCCCGGCAGGCTCTGCCGCACGTTATGGGCGGTGCCAAAGCGTCTTCTGGGCTGTGCGAACCGCTGGCCGAAACTGCACGCCAAGTTCTCCGCGGGACGTGCCGACAGAGCCGAGGAGGTGGCCGAGCCGGTCTTGTTCCTCGGCGCCCACCGTGCTGGCTTCATCCGCGGTACCGCTGTCGATATCGATGGCGGATTGTCAGTATATCGGGCGGAAGCATAATGCTGTGCGCAGCAAAGGCGTGTTCGCAATAGCGCTTTGGACAACGTGCCACTTATGAGTTTGGAGTCCAATCTTGTTTCTGCGCTCCGCGCGCCACTAACAAAGCGTCGAGCGCAAGACCGCCGCGCGGCAGCACCACAAATGGATTGATGTCGATCGACTGTACCACGTCGGCCAATTCCTCGGCGAGCCGGCCAAGCGCGACCAGTGCATCCACCACCGCATCGGTATCGAGCGGCTCCGCGCCGCGATAACCACCCATGAGGCGCGCGGCGTGGGTGCGCCCGATCATGGCGCGCGCCTTATCGCGTGTGATGGGCGGCGCCGCGAACGACACATCTTTTGTTAGTTCCAGTAGCACTCCGCCGCTTCCGGCCATCACTACCAGCCCCATTTCGCGATCGCAATTAAGCCCGAGCACCAGCTCTAATCCGCCGCGGATCTGTTGACAGACCAGTATGGCGTCAAGCTGGCCAACGCCGGCCTGCCGTGCGTTGGCGGCGATGCGCTCGTAAGATCCACGCACAGCCTCGGCGGTGGCGAGATGCAACGCGACTGCGCCGACATCCGACTTGTGCAGGAGCTTCGCCGCGACGGCTTTCAGCACCACCGGATAGCCGATCTGCTCCGCGGCCTTCACGGCCTCGTCGGCCGAATGCGTGACGATCTCCGTGGGCGTCGCGATCCCATACGCGCGCAACAGGTCCTTGGACTGCACTTCGTCTAGGGCGAAGATGCCTGAGGCGGCAAGCGCGCGCACCTTAGCCACGGCGGCCGCTTCGGCCGGCGTTGGCGCGGCGCCGGCCACGGGCGCAGCTTGCAGGCGTTCGAGTTCGTCCCGCCGCACCGCGCTTTCAATGGCGCGCAGCGCCTTGTTGGCTTCTTGGAGGAATGACAGATGCGGCGACTTGGCGCGGAGCTCACGGCCGTAATCGGTCAGTCCATGCGACGCTAACGCAACAGCGGCGATCGGCTTGCGCATGCCGCGCACAACCATGTCCTCGATCATGGCGAAGTGAACCTCCGCACGATCCGACACGCCACGTTCGCCCGGTATTTTTTCCTGAAACAGAATCATATCGACGTTTACATCGTTTGCCAGAGCGGCAATCGTCGCCTTGAAATTGTCGTGGCTGCTCAACACTGCGAAGCCCCCGTCGATCGGATTGCTCACCAGCGAGCCGACGCCGAGTATGGTATTGAGCTTGTCGGTGCTTGCCGCAGTCAGCGGTTCAAATTTCAGGCCGTTGCGTTCGGCGGCTTCGAGGAGAATCCCGCGAAAAGCGCCGGAATGGGTTACAGCACCGAGCCGACGTCCCTGCGGCACAAGTGTGTGTGCCAGGAATTCCACCAGTTCGACCGCGTCGTCCAGCGTGTCGGTGCGGATTACGCCAAGGTCGGCGGCGACCGCGTCGAAAGCCTCCGTCGTGCCTGCTAGCGAGCCGGTATGCGCCATCGCGGCGGCGCGGCCGCTTTCCGACCGCCCGAGCTTGAGTGCCACGATCGATTTCCCGGCGGTACGTGCCATGCGGCAGGCCGCCTTGAATTTCTCCAGATCGGAGATCGCTTCGACGTAGACAACGATCACCTTCAGCTCGGGCTGGTCGGTAAAAAAAGCGATGTAATCGGGGATACCCAGTCCGGCCTCGTTGCCGCTGGTGATGAGATATTCGGCGACGATGCCGCGTTCCTCGAAAGCATGGTTGAGGTAAAGCAACATGCCGCCGCTCTGGCCGACGAGCGCCACCGGTCCCTGGCGCAGCGTCAACGGCCGATCTTCGGTCATGGTGACCATGCGGCTCTTGGCGCAGATGTTGCCCATGCAGTTGGGGCCAGAAACGGCGAGCCCTGTCTCGGCAATCACGTTTCTCAGCTCGCGGCCGAGTTCGGCAGCCTCTGTGTCGAACGCTTCGCCGAAGCCGGACGAAAACACGGTGGCGCTGCGCGCGCCGGCTTTGGCGCCCTTGCGCAAGAGTTCCGGCACCGAAGCCGCCGGCACCACGATAACGAGATGGTCGGGCGGCTCAGGCAAAGAGGCAAAATCCGGATAACAGGGCGTATCGAAGATTTCCTTGCGGCGCGGGTTGATCAGATAGACCGGCCGCGGAAATTCATAGCGCTTGAGATTGCGCCATGCCCGCGTCGCCCAGCTTCCCGGCCGGTCGCTGACCCCGATCACGACTGCGTTGCGCGGCTCGGTCAGGGCCGCGACCTTCTTTTTCGATGCATCGAGATCCAACGTTGTGCTCCGCGATTGAGCGAACCCGCCAGCCTACGGAAAAGCAATTGTCATGAAGCTGCGGGTCGGGTCGATGGATCCCGCTATGCAGAATGGGGCGTCGCCATCATAAAGAGCCCGCAGGTCAGCGACAAGCTTCGCACATGCAGATGGAGCCAGTCGGCAGCACGCGGCGCTAGGCCGAGCAGTTCTTCGCCGCGGCAGTATTGGGACGCATCGTCAAGATCCCCACCGTCACGCTGGAAGTAACAAGGTTCACGGCCGCACCGCTGATGCGATTGTGCGGCGCCCGATCAAATAAAACGCCACCGCGATCACCGTCATGATCGCAGTCCAGACCAGGCCGAAGGCGGCAAGCTCGGTGCCCTGCCCGTTCGCCCACAGATCGAACATTGCCGCTGACACCGGCTGCGCTGACGGCGAGGCGAGGATGATGGCGAGCGACAGGTCGCGCGCGGCGATCAGGAAAATAAACAGCCAGCCGGCGAGCAGTGCCGGCGTCGCCAGCGGCACGATAATGCGCCGGAACACGGTGCGCAGCGGACTGCCGGCCACCGCGGCCGCCTCTTCCAGTTCGGGATGGATCTGCAGCACGCCGGCCGCAGAATAGCGCATTCCATACGGCAGATAGCGCACGGTAAAGGCGATTACAAAGGCCCAAAGGGTCCCGTAGATCGCTAGCGGCACGGCAAGGTAAATCTGGATCATGGCGACGCCGAGCACGATGCCTGGAAAAATCAACGGGGCGGTGGCGAGTTGATCGAGCAGCCAGCCGCCGGGCCGACGCCGCACTGCAAGCCATCCGGATAGAATCGTTAGCGCCATGATGGCGGTGGCCGCGCCGGCACTCATTAACAGCGTCTGCCACACCAGATCGAGATAGAAGGTCGAGTGCAGCACGGTACGGAAATTGTCGAGCGTGAGCAGCGAGACAGCGTGGCGGCTGATGCCTTGGGTAAACGGCATCAGCGCGAGCCAGATTAGGCCGCCGACCGGCAACCCCAGGAGCAGCAAAAAATTAAAGAAGATCATGGCCGCACCAGCGTAACGGGCCACGCCGAGGTCAAACGGCCGCGAACGAAAGCCTCGGCCGGTTACGCTGTGATAGCGCGAGGCCTGCCGTGAAATTCGGGCGTACAGGCTGATCAGGCCGCCGGCGAGCACGAGCAACACGATTGAAAACGCGCTGGCGTAACCGAGGTCGGGTGGCACCTCCTCCTTCATGTTGAGATAAATGTCGGTGGTAAGCACCTTGACTTTGCCGGGCAGCCCGACCAGCGCCGGAACCTCGAACGCCTCGATCGAGCGCACAACCATGAGCAGCGCCACCGCGGCGAAAGCCGGCAGCGCCAGCCGCATCGAAATTCGTGTCACGGTCTGCAGGATGCCGGCGCCGCTCATCCGCGCCGCTTCCTCGTATTCGGCGTTGGCCTGTTGAAACACTGACGACAGCAGCAGGAACGACAGCGGCGACCACAAAAATCCTTCGACCAAGATCATGCCTGGCATTGAGTAGACGTTGAAGCGTGGCAAGCCGAACGTCGTGAGAAGATTGTTGAGCGGTCCGTTGCGGCCCAGCAGAAACAGCCACGCAATGACGTAAAGCACGAACGGTGTGCCGAGCGAAATGATCGCTGTGAGATAGGCAAACGGCTTAAGCGGCGCGTTGGTGCGCTCGACCAACCAGGCGACGACGCCGCCGGCAACGAGCGCGATGGCCGTGGCGCCAAAACTGAAGATGAGCGAGTTAAGAAGACCGCTGAAAAACTGCCGGTCGGCGAACAGCCGCCGATAGTAGGCGAAGGTGAAATCGCCGAGGCCACCCTTCACCGTGGTGGTGTGCAGGCTGCCCTGTAGCAGAAACCACAGTGGCGGAACGACGAACAGGAGGAGGATGACTGTCAGCGCCACGACTAGAATGCGGGTTGGATCAGATGCCGCGCGCTGCGAACCAAACGTGCCGGAGTGCGCCAGGTCCATCGGCTTCTCATGCCCCGCAAACGCAGGGCACCTGGTATTCACCACGCGTGAACGGGGCGGCCGTGGCAGCGATGATTACTGGATCGTGCGCCTTCACGGACGATGACAGGCTTGGTGCAAAGCCCTTCGCTTGCGCCGTCACTGGAACAGCTCTTTCTTGACCTTGACCCATTGGTCGATACTGGCGGTCATCGTCTCGGGCGAGATAAAAGTGGCGGTGAAACCGCCGGCCTCAGGTTTAAGCTCCGCGGTCTGGGCCGGCACAGATGGCATTGCCGGTAAGTAACCGACATCGGCGAACGCACGCTGCCCTTCCTCTGACAGCAGAAAATCGATCAGCAATTTGGCGGCGTTCGGATGCGGCGCATTCTTGACGAGGCCGATGGAATGAAACGGCGCTGGGATCGGCTCGACCTTGAGCCACAGCACCGGCGCGCCCTTCTTTGCGCTGATGTCGGCATGATGATCGAAGATGCTGAGCGCGATGGCGTACTGGCCTAGGATCACCTGATCGAGTACGGCGCGGTCGGTGGCGTCGACATTAACGACATCTTGCTTGGCGAGCGCGCGCAGGAACGTCATGCCCTTGTCCCCGCCCATGCTCATCAGCACCGCGCCGACATAGGCGGGCGCGCCGGACGACGGCTCAGTGCTCCAGGCGATCTTGCCTTTCCATTTCGGATTGAGCAGGTCCTGCGCCGTCTTGATCTCATCCTTGCCGACGAGGTCGGTGTTGACGCCGGGGGTGAGGAAATAGATGACCAGCGCGTTCCAGCGGCCTTCCGGATCGCGCAATGCTGCCGGGTATTTGTCCACATCGGCTGGCACGAATTTCTCGACCAGCCCGGCCTTGAGCAGCGGCGGGGTCGTGGCGATGCCGTCAAATACATCGCCCTGCACCTTTCCGGCGCGCGCCTCGTCGAGGATCTTAATGGCATTTGGACCGGAATCGCCGCGCGAATACTGCACTTTTATGCCGGGATATTTCTTGTTGAAGGCGGCGACGAGCGGCCGCACCGCCTGGTTGATGATCAGCGAGGTGTACCAGACTACGGTCCCTTCTTGCTTGGCGGCTTGGTAGAGCGCGCCGTCCGCCGCCTGCGCTCGCCCACAGAAGAGCAATGCGGCGATCAGCGATACCCACGCTGCAGTCCTCTTGCTTGTCATTTCGGGTACCAGCTCGGTTTGCGTTTTTGCCTGAAGCTCGCGATGCCTTCGCGCGCTTCCGCTGTCTCTGCCGGGCCGTGCGAAGCGCGGCGCGCCTGGATCGCCGCGACGGAGGGCGTGACGGAGTGCTCAAGGTCTTCCTTCAGCGCGCGCTGCGCCTGCGGGGCACCATGCAGCAGCGCGTCGGTGATCTCGGCGACCTTCTCATCAAACTTCTCGGCGCCGACCAATTCGTGGACGAGTCCGGCGCGTAGCGCGTCGGCGGCGCCGAAGCGCTCGCCGGTAAGACAGTAGCGGCGGAAGCTGCGAAAACCCATAGCGCGCACGAGGAACGGCGCTACGCCGAGCGGCGGCCGGCCGATCCTCACCTCCGGCACCGAGAAGAAGGCTCCCTCGGCGGCGACCACGACATCGCAGCAGGCTGCCAAAGCCGCGCCGCCGCCAATCGCCGCGCCATGCACCGCAGCCAACGTCGGCTTCGGCAGCCGGTCCACCATCGCCAGCAGGTCGAGAATGGAGTGGCGCTCCGGTCCCGGCGCGCCTTCGCTGGCGCGCGCGACGAGGTCCGCGCCGGAGCAGAAATGCTTGCCGGCACCGCGTACCACGACGACGCGAACACGATCGTCTGCTCCGAGCGCAGTGAACTGCGCCACCAGATCGCTGAGCGTCTGCTGATCCAGCGCGTTCGATCGCTCCGGGCGGTTGAGCGTGATGGTCGCTATGCCACGCGATGAAATGTCGACCCTGATACCGCTATTCATCGGAACAGATCCTGCGTGACTTTCTGCCAGTGCGGCAGCGACCGGTAAATCTGCGCAGGTTCCATGAAGTTAGCGCGGAAGCCGCCGTCGTTCGGTCGCAGGCCCGCGACCGCGGCGGGCACACTCGGCAACGCCGGCAGGTACTCGTTCTGCGCGAAGATCTTTTGGCCGTCCTCGGACAGCAGGAATTCCAACAACAATTGCGCTGCGTGCGGGTGTGGCGCATTTTTCAGAAGAGCTACGGAGTCGAAGCTCGCCGGCACCGGCTCGAGCTTGAGCCAATCAACGGATGCCCCCTTCCGCGCGCTGATGACCGCGTGGTTGTTGAGCGTCATCAGGTTGATCCAGTATTCGCCGGCGATGACCTGGTCGAGCACGGCGCGCGACGAGGCATCGACGTTGACGATCTGCTGGCGGGAGAGCGCGCGCAGATAATCCATGCCCTTGTCTTCGCCCACAGTGTCGAGGATGTTGCCGATAAAGCCGAAGGCGCCGATGACCGAACTGCCGTTCCAGGCCATCTTGCCCTTCAATTTCGGATCGAGCAGATCCTGATACGTCTTCGGCGCCCGGTCTTTCGGCAAGAGATCGGTATTGATGCCGAGTGTGAACACATACATGATCTCGGCGATCCAATAGCCGTGCTTGTCAGTCAACTCCGGCGGATAGCTTGAAGCATTGGGCACAGTGAACGGCGCCAGCAGGCCGGCTTGCTGCAATGGCAGCATATTGGAGATTCCGTCGAGAATGTCGGCTTGCATGCGGCCTGCCTGTCCCTCCGCCAGGATCTTCGTATAAGTCGCGATGTCGTCGGCGCGGGTATATTGCAGGGTCACACCGGGATATTTCTTTTCAAACGCATTCTTCAGCGGCCGCACGATCTGATTGACGATCAGCGTCGTGTACCAGACGACCTGCCCTTCCTTCTTCGCCGCCTCGATCAGCGCAGCATCGGCCGCGCGAGCCTGGTCGGCGGCGAGCAAGAGCATGGCGGCGATGGCAGCGCGAAGGAGCGTAACGGTTCTCATTCCTCCCCCTTTTTATGTCGGCAATTCCGCGAAGGACGCGGTCAGACAGTCGCCTTCACGTCTTCGGGCGATGGGACGAGTTCTTCGGCGGTGCGCAGTTCCGAGCCAGACCAAGTCGTGATAGGTGTGAGAGGCGGGCGAGCCGTCTCTGTCGATCGTCCTGTCGGCTCTTCCATGAGCACAGGTTCATGCGCTAGCTCGCTTGCGTTTGAAGTGGCCATAGCCGGGGCGGTAGCTCTTCTCATCTAGGAATTGCTTCATGCCCTCCTCCCGGCTGTTTTCCCTGTCGTTGAAGCGCAGCGCATCGCTCTTGGCGTTCAAGTAATCCTGTGCTTGCGGTTCATTCATGAAGCGCACGGCGCGGATCGCTTCCTTGGTGTAGCGCATGGCCGCCGGGCTTTTCTGCATCAGTTTCTTCGCAAGCTTTGTAGTTTCCTCGCGCAGCTTATCTTTGGGATAGGAGAAATTGACAAAGCCCATCTGCTTGGCCTGCTTGCCGTCGAATGAATCTCCGGTCATAGCGTAATAGAGCGCGTCCCGATAATTGAGGGTCTGCGCCACGTTCCACGAGACGATGCCGCCGGGCAGGATGCCCCAATTGATTTCCGAAAGTCCGAACATGGCGTCATCGGCCGCGAGCGCGAAATCGCATGCGCACACCTGGGTGAACGCGCCGCCGAAGCAATAACCGTTGACCATTGCTATGGTCGGCTTGGGAAATGTCGAGAGTTTTTGCCAGCGCCAGTTGTTCGAAGCGCGGCGCAACTTGCGCCGCGCTGCGGGGTCGCCGGCATTAGCGCGGAAATAAAGTTTAATGTCCTGTCCGGCGGAGAACGCCTGATTGCCCGCCCCGGTGAGGACCAAGACCTCGGTCGCAGGATCGACTGCGAGCATGTCGAGCACTTCATCCATTTCGAGGTGAACTTGAGGGCTCATCGCATTGCGCTTTTCAGGCCGATTGATCATGAGCCAGGTAATGCCTTGATCGCTCTCGACTTCAATTGCTTCGTATTTCTTGCGCGCGGTCATGGCTCTCTCCGTCCGTGTGGCTCTTGCCCATTCAACTGATGATGCTTGCGTGAGACAAGTCGGAATTGGGTAGCCGTGCTACGTGCATGGGGTCGCGACCTGAACGAAGGATAGGCCCGAAGCATCCCGGAGGGCGAAGGATCGGCCGTGGTCGCGTCAAGCTGACTGGGTGGTCATCGCAGGCGGCAATTTCGGTCCGTTGCTGAGGGGCGTCCATCCGCGTTCCTTCGCATCTCGGCATTAGGGTATAGCACATGGAGCCCCGGATTAGCCTGGCCGCGCATTTCGTTCGCGTCAATGCGACCGCGCGCGGCTTGGGCTGCCGGGTGCGGCGTCTGCAGCAGCTCCGGTGCGGCTGTCAGGCCATCCGAGTGACGACCCGCGGTTAAGCTCCTGGTATTATCGCGGCGTTAGTGCGGCACCGAGCCGGGAGTCGGGCTTGGCTGAGGCGTGGAGGGAGACTGGCGTGCTCAGCGTCAAATCACTGCACACCGAGTATGCAGGCGCTGGCGGTCAGACCGTCAAAGCCGCACAGGACGTGTCGTTCGAGGTGCCCCATGGCGCCCTGTTCACGCTGCTCGGGCCGAGCGGATGCGGCAAGACCACGACCCTGCGCTCCATCGCCGGACTGGAGCGCCCGCAGCGCGGCGAGGTAGAGCTTGGCGGACGGGTCGTGTTCTCATCTGCCAAGGGTATCTTCGTAGCGCCCAACAAGCGCAACTTCGGCATGGTGTTTCAGTCCTATGCGATCTGGCCACATATGAACGTGTTCAAAAACGTGGCCTTTCCCTTGGAAGTGCGCAAACCGCGACCGTCGCTGCGGGCGATTCATGAAAAAGTCATGCGCGTGCTGTCGGTGGTGCAACTCGCCGAATTGGCTGATCGCGATGCCACAAAACTGTCGGGCGGCCAGCAGCAGCGCCTTGCGCTTGCCAGGGCGCTGGTCATGGAGCCGCAACTGCTCCTGCTCGACGAGCCATTGTCCAATCTGGATGCCAAGTTGCGCGAAAAAATGCGGTTTGAGCTCAAGCGCATGCAGCGCGATCTGGGGCTGACCACGATCTATGTGACCCATGACCAGAGCGAGGCTCTGGCGCTCTCCCATGAAATCGCCGTCATGAACGAGGGCCGCATCGTTCAGATCGGTTCACCGCGCGACGTTTACGAGCGGCCGCGCAACAAGTTTGTGGCCGATTTCGTCGGCAACACGAATTTCATCGACGGCAAGATCCTCTCGGCCGCCACCGGCGGCGGCAGCTGTCGGGTGGCGACCCCGATCGGAGAGTTAAACGCGCAGTGCGTGGAAGCTCTCGCGCAAGGAGTCGCGGTGGTCGTGTCGGTGCGCCCCGAGGACATCGAACTTTCCGAAAGCGCCCCAGCCCGGGAGGAGAATGACAACCTCTACCGCGGCGTCGTCGACGCCAAGGTGTTTCTCGGCGATTGCTTGGATTTCCAGGTCAAGGTGGGCGAAGCTATCCTGCTTGCCCGGGTTCATCCCTCCTTGCGCACGCCGACCGGTCATTCCATTCACGTGCGCATGCGCGCAGATAAATGCGTGGCAATCGCCAAAATCGCAATACACCGGGTTGCGCTATTGGAAGAGGAATGGACTAGTCGCCAGCTCGGCAAATTCGCGATCGATTCCGACTTTCCTGCGCAACCATAAATCAAATACTTCGAAATAAGCTCACGCCAATTGTTGGACAAAGTGAAGGTCCGCACCAACCGCGCTCTGGTGGCGAGACTAGTCGCGGCAGGGGCGTCTAGCCGCGCCGAAATCGCCGCGCCTTCCGTGAACCCCACAGCAAAATCGGTGGGTTGCGCATTGTCCTGCACGCCTCATGAGAAATTCGATCGATCGTTTAGCCCGTCAATCTGTTGCGGGACGCGGGGAAGCGCTGTCCTACGCCGCTGCAACTGTAATGCTCCTGCTCGCATGAATTGGCAACGTCGCAGACCGTGGCGCGCTGCATGTCACGTTTCCAGCGCAAGTCGTCGAAGTCGGTGCCGCGATGCATAGTGCAGCGGTTGTCCCAGATTACCAGGTCCTGCACTCGCCAACGATGGATGTAGATGAATTGCTGCTGCGTGGCGTGCGCCATTAGTTCGTCGATCAGCGCGCGGCCCTCGGTTTCGCCCATGCCAAAAATGCGGCCGGCATGGGAGGCAAGGTAGAGGGATTTACGGCCCGACTGGGGAATCGTGCGCACTAACACCTGCGGCACCGGCGGCAGGCCGCTGCGCTCCTCGTCGCTGAAATTGGTGAAACCGAGGCGGGCGCGCGAGGTGAAGATCGAATGCTCCGCCACCAGCGCATCGAGCCTCCGCTTCATTGCTTCGGGCAGGGCGTCGTATGCGGCGCGCTCGTCCGCAAATTCGGTACGGCCGCCGACCGGCGGAATCGTGCGCGCGTAAAGCAGCGAGGCCAGCGCTGGCACTCGCTTGAACGAAGAGTCCGTGTGCCACAGCCGGTTGCCGAGCTGGAACATGCGCTGCCGCGAATCCTTGCCCCACACCTCGTTTTGTGGATCGAGGTTTGAGACGTCGGCGAATTCCTTCGGCACGCGCAGCTTCGCATCCTTACGATACAACGCGATGGTGGTTTCCAACGGCCCGAAATGCCGCGCGAAGTCGAGGTGTTGGTCCTGCGATAGCCGTTGATCGGGAAAGATCAGTACCGCATATTCGGCGAAGGCATCTTTGACGGCGGCAATATCGGCCGACGCAATTGGGGCTGCGAGATCGATGTCGCCGATTTCGGCGGCAAAGTTCGGCGTGACCGGACAGACGGTGATGGGCATGAGCGCCTCCCGGTGCGAATTTGCATGCGTCGGCATTGAATGACAAGGCCGCCGCGTAAATTCGCGAGCCTAGGCTGCGCCAGCGGGCCGATCCACTCTTAGCCAGCCGATACAAAGCGTGGGTGCTGTACCGGGCAGTGGTCAAGCTGATTTCCGCAAAGTCGTCCGGAACTCAGGCGGCTGCCGGTCTCTGTGCGCTGCGGGCGCTATAATACTCGCCGGTGACCAGCATGGCCCAGATGATCCTTGCCATCTTCGCGGCGTAGGCCACAGCGGCTACCTTGAACGGACGTCGCGCCAGAAGGTCTTGCAGCCAGGCATCCTTGTCGTTGCGCGCGCGCTCATATCGCAAGTGCGACGTCGCACCGATGGTCAGCAGACTGCGCAACGTGCGATCGCCCTGCTTGGAGATGTGGCCCGAGCGCTGTTTGTCGCCGGTGCCAAACTGACGCTGTGTCAGCCCGAGCCAGGCGGCAAAATCGCGCGCCGTCTTGAACATGCGAGCGTCCGGCACGGCGGTCAGGATAGCGGTCGCGCCGAGCGGACCTTGCCCGGGCATCGCCATCGGCCGACGGGCTACCTCGTCGGTCTTGGCGGAACGAACGATCTGCCCTTCCAGTTTGCAGATATCCGCATTCTGCTTTTCCCATTGCCGAGCCAATACCTGCAGCGGCATGCGTGCCACTTCGGGGATTGCACTCGCCGGATCGTCGGCCACCTGCACCAGCCAGTGAAGCCCTTTCGGGCCCGCGCTGCAACAATACCAACTCCGCCAGCGAACGAAGCGCATTTGCTGACAGCGTGCGGTGGCGAACCAGCAGCCGACGTGTGCGATGCAGGACCAGAACTGCCTGACTGTCGAGGCTCTTTACCGGCACGAACCGCGTGGTCGGCCGCGTCAGTGCCTCGCACACCCCATCGGCGTCACGCCCGTCATTCTTGTTGCGCTTGACGTAAGGCTTCACGTACGCCGGCGGCATGATTCGAACTTCGTGCCCGAGTTTTTGAAACAGGCGGGCCCAGCGATGCGCACCGCCACACGCCTCCATCCCCACAACTGTCGGCGGCAGTTGGGCGAAAAACTTCTCCACCTGCCCACGCCGCACCTGACGTCGCAGCACAACTGTACCGGCTGATCAAATCCCGTGAATCTGGAACACGTTCTTTGCTAGATCCAAACCAATCATGCTAATCTTCGTCATGGATGGCTGCCTTCGCTGGGTTGCGAATCAACACCACCATTGGCACTGATGATGCCGTCGGGGGCCGTCCACCCATCATGGGTGACAATGTAGTGCCGAACGGATTGTCGATGGTCTGGAGCCGGATCGGCTGATGCCAGCGAGCTGGCACATACGCTCTATTCCGATCTGGCCTTGCGACGCAGACCGCTTGGATGATTTCGTAGACGCCGTCTCGCCAGGCACGCCGCTCTGCAGGCGCTGTTCCCTGACTTGCCGCAAGGCTTGCCGAAAAAAATCGAGCTCCACTTGTTGCTGGCCGATCTTGCGTTCAAGCGCCGCAATTCGAGGCTGCGCTCGCGCCAGCTCTTCCAACGAGGCTTGTCGAACCTCTTTTGCCGCGTGCTTCTCTGGGGTCACCGCTTCTTCGTGAACTGCGCGCTCGGCTCTGGTCATACGACCGCGGCCGTGCAAAGCGTTACTGCCGCCCTGACGATAGCGGCCACGCCACTGGTAGATGCTCTTGCGTGAGACCCCAAGCTCCCGGGCCAAAACGCTCACGTTCTCCCCGGCCTCCATCCGGCGCAGGGCGTCAAGCTTGAAGTCGCGACTAGATCGGCTTGGCTCGTTGGTGCTCAAACCAGTCCTCCTCACTAGGAAAGAGAACTGTCACCATTTCCGTGACGCAGCACCACCGACGCCGCGCCGCCCCTGACCAGCGCAACCTGGCAGGAGATTGCCCTTCGCGACACCGATCTCAACACCGGTGAACCGCTCGGCGCTTGAGCCGGACCTCCGCTGCGCGGCAGCAGCGTTACCGACGTCGCCGACGTCAACGGAGCGTTACGCCGACCGTACGCCGACCGTAAGGGTGCCCCTGGCGCCGACCATTACCGGTCCCGGCACCCCGCAGGACCGCGACACTGGCCGCGCGCCGGTACCGAGCGTTACGCCAGCCATCACGCTCCAGGGTCACGCTATCATTGTTCGCAGCGCAACACTCGTTGCTGTGCTGAGCTTGGCTGCGTCCTCGGCAAGCGTCACGGGGGCTGGCGCTGCGTGGCGTATTCGTGGCGCTCGTCGCGACCCTCACGGCGATCAATGCCGTATCGGTGTTCGGGCTGTTGTCGGCGGCGCACATCAAGCGCTGAAGCCGCGATCGACACGCAGGCGGCTCGGGATGATGCGCGGATTGCGGTCCAGGCTGGCGTGGTTGACGACCTATCGCGTTGATAAAAACAACAGGCGCTACAAGAGCTACGGCGATCGGATTTCGAGGGGCTAGCGATGTCTTTGTGAGCAATCTCCTACGGGCGAGAGCGCTTTGGCCTTGACATAGGGGTATATACACGTATATATGCGTGCATATACACGTTAGGAGATGACGATGGCCGCCGAATCCCCTCCCGGCACGCAGGACTGCAACTGCTTTGCGCTGCGCTCGGCCGCGCGCCACATCTCACAGTTCTACGATCAGCTCATGGCGCCGGTGGGCTTGCGCATAACCCAATTCTCCATTCTCGCCAAACTCAATCGGCTCGGCCCGATCACCATCAATGCGCTCGCCGAAAACATGGTCATGGACCGCACCACGCTCGGACGCAACGTTCTGCCGCTTGAGCGCGACGGGCTGATCGCGATCGCAACGAGCGCATCCGACCGTCGCGCCAAGGAGGTGCGCTTGACCAAAGCCGGCGAGAAGCGGCTGCAGCAGGCGCTCACCGCCTGGTCGCACGCGCAAGAGAGCTTCGAAGCAAGCTTCGGCACCAGGCGAGCCGCAGAGCTTCGCGCGATGCTGCGCGCAGTCACCGCCAGCCAATTCAGGCCGTCTGCACAATCCGCAGATCGGTAAGCCCTACCTTTCGCAAATAGGTGCGTATCTCCTTTAATTGCACGGAGAGGTTATTATGAACGCACCGACGAAATGGCGCCACGGCCGCCGCAGCGACTGGGCCGCTGCTGCGCAACGTCAGGCGGTCCGCCAGCGCCACTGCGCAATCAAATCGAGGCGCCCATGAGCGTGACTGACGCGACACTATCCGAACAAGCGCTCGAGCAACGCGCGGCGGTCGCTGCAGAAAAGCCGCGCTACGACCCTCGCACCCGCCCACTGATCGAAGGGCCGATCGCCGCGACGCTTGTCCGGCTTGCTGCCCCGAACATACTGGTCATGTTGGCGCAAACTTCGGTCGGGGTGGTCGAGACATATTTTGTCGGCAAGCTCGGCACTGACGCGCTCGCTGGCATTGCGCTGGTGTTCCCGCTGGTCATGCTGATGCAGATGATGTCTGCGGGCGCCATGGGCGGCGGCATTTCCTCGGCTATTGCCCGCGCGCTCGGCGCCGGCCGCCGCGCCGACGCTGATGCGTTGGCACTGCACGCGACCGTCATCGCGCTCGTGTTCGGCATCACCTTCACCGCCGTACTCCTTGGCGGCGGACCCGCCCTCTACGCCGCCATGGGCGGAAGTGGCGCATCGCTTTCCGCGGCGCTCATGTATTCAAACGTCGTGTTCGCGGGCGCGGTCCTGGTCTGGCTGTTCAACTCGCTCGCCAACGTGATCCGCGGCAGCGGCAACATGGCGGTACCCGCGGCAGTCACATGCGCGGGCGTGATGGTGCTCATTCCGCTGTCGCCGTGCCTGATCTTCGGCCTCGGACCGTTGCCTCGGCTCGGCGTCGCCGGTGGCGCGGTAGCGGTACTGATCTACTATGCGGTCGGTAGCCTGGCGCTGGCGGCCTATCTGCGCTCGTCCCGGAGTATCGTCCGTCTTGCCATCAAGGGCATTCAGTTGCGATGGGCGCTGTTCCGCGACATCTTGCGCGTCGGCGTTGTCGCGGCGCTAATCACCTTACAGACCAATTTGACCATCGCCATCACCACGGCGCTGGTCGGTGTGTTCGGGGTGGCCGCGATTGCCGGCTACGGCGTCGGCTCGCGGCTCGAATATCTGCTCATTCCGCTCGTCTTCGGCCTTGGCGGTCCGCTCGTTGCCATGGTCGGCACCAATATCGGCGCCGGCCGGCGCGAACGGGCCCTGCGCATTGCTTGGATCGGCGCCGCACTAGCCTTCGCGCTCACCGAAGTGATTGGCCTTGCTGCCGCGACGTTTCCGCGCGCCTGGCTTCTCCTGTTCGACACCGAGCCCGGCATGCTCGACGCCGGCGCGCGCTACCTCCATGCAGTGGGGCCGTTCTACGGGTTCTTCGGGCTCGGCATGGCGCTTTATTTCGCGTCGCAGGGGGCCGGGCGCCTGCTGTGGCCGTTTCTCGCCAATCTTACGCGCCTTTTCATTGCCGCGGCCGGCGGATGGCTGGCGCTGCGCGTCAACGGCAATCTGACGCTTGTCTTCGTCGCACTCGCCGCCGCGCTCGTTGCGTTCGGACTCATCAACGCGTGGGCCGTTGCGGCCGGCGCCTGGTTTGGTCGAACTGCGTCGGCAAGGAGGAGCGCACAATGACCACGCACTATATCGAGGATTTGTCGGTCGGCCGAAAATTCAGCACGGGCTGCCTAAAGGTCGATGCGGCTCGGATCAAGTCCTTCGCGGCGGAATTCGATCCGCAGCCCTTCCATCTCGATGAGGGCGCAGCGGAGAAAACGCTTTTCCGAGGACTCGCCGCGAGTGGATGGCACACCGCGGCGATGACGATGCGCCTCATCGTTGATGGCGAGTTCAAGCCGGCCGGCGGAATTCTGGGCGCCGGATTCGATCAGCTGCAGTGGCCGCGCGCAGTTCGGCCGGGCGACGAGCTCCACGCCGAAAGCGAGATCATTGATGTTCGCCTCTCTAGATCAAAGCCGGGCATCGGCTTGGTGAAGGTTCGCGTGACGACGCTCAACCAGAACAACGAGCCGGTACAGATTTTCATCGCCAATCTCATTGTTCCTCGACAGAGCAAGCCATAATCAAATCCACCGCAATCGTCGTCGCTTGGAAGCCATGTCATCGTTCTGGCCGTGGCCGAGGCCGGCAGCCTCTCGTCGCCTCCACACGCCCGCCGAAAAGCCAGCCGCAAAATCGCAACTTGATCGATCTCTACGCAGACAGCGGCCTGACGGTTGTCGGCTGGGCGCTGGAAACGCATCGGCAGGCCGAACTAGCCATTTCGGCGCTGATGATGGCCATCACGGCAAGACAACCGCCACGTGGCGGTCTGATCCATCATTCGGATCGTGGCGTCCAAGATGCCTGCGCCGAATCTGTCACCATTTTCCGTGTCTCAGGCTAAGGGTGCACTCCAAAACCGTAACCCATGTGCTCGGAATAGACCCCTGACTGGACCGGCGCACCACGGTCGTTGAAGATGGGCATCTATTCGTTCGCTGTGCCCCTATGATCCCGCAGCCCGCGCCGCGCGTCCCAATCGGCAAAGCTGCGATAGCCCACGACTTTGCACTAACCCCCGCGGCGGCGCTGCGTACGATTTCGCGCGGTGGTCCGGTTATCCTGTGATGTCAGCTCGCTCGATCAATCCCAAATTCGACGCGATGGGCCAGTTTCGGATCTAGACTAGCCTGCATGGCCTGGGCCCAACGCATCTGGTTGGCTTGGCGCTCCACCGCAACGGATCAGTTCACGTCGTCGATGCGCCACCTCCCTCGTGCAGGGCCAAGAATGTCAACTCCTGGGACACTCAAGTCTCGTGCGCCGAACAAACACGATCTGGTTGATGTCGGTGTCAGACCGGCAGCCCGAGCTGCTTTCGCAGGCTCTTGTCGAATGAGGACGCGGGGACGAAACGGCGCAGGAAACTGACCTGGCGCGCCATTTTTCCCGCCGCATAGCGCCTCTTCGGAGCGGGATCGGTCGCAGCCGCCAAAACGGTCTTGGCTACCACTTCGGGCGCATCGCCTTTTTCCATCGCTTTCCGCACGACTACGTTCATACCAGCGCGCACAGAGTCATAGATATCAAGCAACTGATCCGGCTTGGCGAGATTGTCTTCGAATGACGTACGGGTATAGGCGGGCTCGACCAATACAACGCGAATTCCGAACGGGCGCAGTTCGTGATCAAGCGATTCGGAATAGCCTTCAATGGCATGTTTGGTCGACGAATAAAGCGCGAAATAGGGAGCTGGGATGAACCCCTGCACCGAGCTCAAATTAACGATTCTGCCCTTCCCTTGACGTCGCATTGTCGGCAACACCGCGTCGGTCACGCGGAAAACGCCGAAGACGTTCACGTCAAACAACGACTGAGCCTGGACCATCGAGGACTCCTCCGCGGCGCCAAGCAGACCCATGCCAGCATTATTGACAAGCAGGTCAATGCGCCCGGCCTCGGCCAGCACCCCATCGACCAGTTTCGTGACGGACGCGTCATCGGTCACGTCGCAGGTCAGCATGGTAACGCCGTCAGATCTTTCGGAGGCGGCGCGACGGCTGGTTCCGAAGACGCGGAAGCCCGCGCTCTGCAGGGTTTTGGCCGTCGCGTTGCCGATACCGGACGAGGCCCCTGTCACCAGAGCCACGCCAAGATTGGTCTTGTTCATGGACGTCACTCCTCTCTTTGTGTTGCAGGAACTGTCAGAGCCGAGGCTTCAATCACGGGACCCTCCGGCGCTCGCGTGGGCCAGCTCGTCCGTCCAGCGTCGGAAATTTTGATCGCCTCGATTTCCCCCAAGATCGCCGACCGGCGTAGAGGCCGCGTGCGCATTGAGATGGCGAACCTCGCGAGGCGAAATACCGGCTTGGGTAATCGCGATCTCCATGGCCCGGCGCGCGCCGTCACCGTCCTCAGGACCGGCAGTGATATGATGAGCGTCCGCTGTCGTGCCGTAGTCGACGATCTCGGCGAGCGGTTTAGCGCCGCGCGCAAGCGCTTGGCCGATGTCAGCCTCATCGGCGCGGATAAGACGAGCCGCATCGCCGATCGTCTGGATGCCGCCAGGACGGTATCCGGATCGAAACCAGCGTCCGGATCTTCTTCCAGGGAGGGAACCGCTCCACCGACCTTCGCCGGCAGGTCTCCCACAACGTCGTTCGGGAGCCTCCGGATGCCCGAGCGACCCGCCAGGAGAGGCGACCGGGACGCTTCGAGCAAGGGGCGTGACCGCTCCCATTCCTGTAACAACAATCCGTCGCATCTATTCCCCTACTAATTGGACGCGAGCGCTGCCCGCGCCGTGGCCTAATCCTGTGCGGACCGCCGATGCGGCACTCCCCCCTGACGCCGACGACGGCCCCTTCTTTGGAGCGCGACGGCTTCGCGAACCTGTTTGGCCGCCGAATTCAGAAAGGCCTGAGCTAGATCCGGGTCGTTGACGACGCGCGATAGCGTCAGCGCACCAACCATCGTCGAGAGAATGGCCATGGCCTTGCCCTTGGGCTGCTTGCCGTCCATCTCGGCAACCATCCGGCCGAGAACTTCGAGATGTGCCTTGATCCCGGCTTCGAATGACGCTTTCACGTCGTTGCCCTGTCTGGCGGCGTCTGAACCGAGCGCCACGATCGGGCAGCCGTCCATCTTTTCTTCGCGATGCTCCGGGCTGAGGTAGAACGCGATCACCGTGGCGAGGGGATCCTTGGGATTTGCCGCGGCCGCGGCCGACCATCGGCGGGAGGCGCTCTCCAACGCCCGCTTTGATGCCTGTGCAGCCAGGTCCTCCTTTGACGCGAACTGCTTATAAAAGGCGCCTTGGGTCAGCGCGGCACCCTTCATCAGATCCTTAAGGCCGATGCCATCAAAGCCATGTTCTCGAAAAAGGCGGCCGGCCACGTCGATCACGGTTTGCCGGTTCTTCTCAGCCTGAATCCGACTCACGCGCATCGTGGATCTCCTTTTAGATTTCGATACGGATCTATGCACCATATAGAGGCCGAACGCAATCTATCAAGAGATACGCGATAATCCGCGGGACTCTGAGCGCACCGCCCTTGGCCGCGCTGTTTGGCGTTTGCGCGGGGGGAGCCGCTGCTCCCGAAAAGGCAGGTTGCCGCAGTGGTCACTTTTTCGTGAACACCCTTTTTAGATGTCGATCAAACTCTATCTAGTATTAGAGTTCGGTCATAATCTATCTAATATAAAGGACGGTCATGAAAAAGAGACCCGCTGTTGCGCTGGGGAGCCTCCTAATCGCGGTCTCGGCGGTGGTGGCATTCGTCACGCTTTCCCTTCGTACGCGGGAAGCCTCTGCCGTGAGCGACCCGAGGCAGGAACCGCCGATCGTCAGATTGTTGACGGCAGCGCGGGTGACCGGATCCGAACGCGGTTCCACGGGCATCGTAGGGGCGAGGGTCCAGAGCAATCTCGGTTTTCGCGTCGCCGGGAAGATCATCGAACGCCTCGTAAGTGCTGGTCAGCAGGTCAAAGCCGGTCAGCCGCTGATGCGGATTGACGAGACGGACCTTCGCCTTGCGCTCACGGCGAAGCGCAACGCCGTTGCGGCGGCGCGCGCATCAGTTGTTCAGTTGGACGCGGATGAGCGGCGATACGCCATGTTGGTGGGCAGCGGATCGGTCTCCCGACAGAGCTATGAACAGGCGAAAGCCGCGGCGGAAACAGCCGAGGCGCGCCTCGCTGCCGCCGAAGCCGAAGCGCGAATCGCCGAGAATGAGGCGACCTATTCTGTACTGCTGGCGGACGCGGATGGCACGGTGGTCGAAACGCTTGGCGAGCCCGGACAAGTTGTCTCTGCCGGCCAGACCGTGGTTCGGCTCGCCCGGGCCGGCCCCCGTGAAGCAGTGGTCGCGCTTCCCGAAACGGTCCGGCCGGCGATCGGCTCAGTGGCCCAGGCCAGTGTGTATGGGGGCGGTGGGCGGCGCTATACCGCACACCTCCGACAGTTATCGGATTCCGCCGATGCCCAGACCCGTACCTACGAGGCCCGCTATGTGCTCGACGGTGAGGCCGCCTCAGCACCGCTTGGCGCGACGGTAACCATCTGGCTGACAAGCCAGGCAAGCCAGCCGGAAGTACAGGTGCCGCTCGGAGCCGTGCTCGATGACGGCCGGAAGACCGGCGTCTGGGTTTTCGACAGCGCCACCTCGACCGTACACTTTCGGCCCATCAAGATTGATCGAGTGACCAGCGAAACAGCCGTGATCTCCGGAGTGAGCTCCGGTGATCCGGTTGTTGCGCTCGGCGCTCCGCTCTTGCGTGAGGGCGATCGCGTCAGGACTGCGTCCGAAAGCAGTGGCAACTGATGAGCCTCAATCTTTCCGCGATCGCCGTTCGCGAACGGGCCGTCACCCTGTTCTTCATCCTCCTGCTGGCGGCCGCGGGCGCCTACGCCTTTGTCATGCTCGGGCGCGCGGAGGACCCGAACTTCACCATCAAGACCCTGACGGTCACGACGGCATGGCCGGGCGCAACGGCGCGCGAGATGCAGGACCTCGTCGCCGAACCGTTGGAGAAGCGGCTTCAGGAGCTGACCTGGTACGATCGGGTGGAGACGACCACACGCCCCGGCTATGCGTATATGACACTCAACCTGAAGGACAGCACCCCGCCGTCCGTCGTGCAGGAGGAGTTCTATCAGGCCCGCAAGAAGCTCGGGGATGAAGCCCGCAACCTGCCGTCCGGCGTGCTCGGTCCCTTCGTCAACGACGAATATTCAGACGTGAGCTTCGCCCTTTATGCCCTCAAAGCCAGGGGCATGCCGATGCGTGAGCTGGTCAGGCAGGCCGAGGTGATCCGGCAGGACTTGCTGCACGTGCCCGGCGTCAAGAAGATCAACATCCTCGGCGAACGTCCCGAACAGATATTCGTCGATTTTTCTTATGTGAAACTGGCAACCCTCGGCATGTCGGTGCAGGATATTATTGCCGCCTTGCAGCGGCAGAACACCGTCACACCGGCAGGCTCGATCGACACCAAGGGTCCACAGGTCTTCATTCGGGTCGCTGGCGCCTATGACAGTGCCCAGGCGATCGCCGACACGCCGATCGTTGGTGCGGGGCGGATAATGAAGCTCTCCGACGTCGCCGATGTCCGCCGCGGCTACGAGGATCCTCCCACCTACCTCATCCGAAACCAGGGTGAGCCCGCCATCATGCTCGCGGTGGTTATGCAGGAGGGATGGAATGGCCTCGCACTCGGCAAGGCGCTGAAGGACAAGGCGGCGAACATCGCAGAAACGCTGCCGCTCGGGATAACGCTCGACAAGGTGACCGATCAGGCCATCAACATCACCTCGGCGGTCGACGAATTCATGATGAAGTTCGCGATGGCGCTCGGCGTGGTGCTACTGGTGAGCCTGCTCAGCCTCGGGTGGCGCGTCGGCATCGTCGTGGCGGCGGCCGTGCCCCTGACGCTTGCCGTCGTGTTCCTCATCATGCTGGAAACCGGCCGGTTCTTCGACCGCATCACGCTCGGTGCCCTCATCCTGGCGCTTGGTCTTCTCGTGGACGACGCCATCATCGCCATCGAGGTGATGGTGGTGAAAATGGAAGAGGGCGTCGACCGCATCAAGGCGGCGGCCTATGCGTGGAGCCACACCGCGGCGCCGATGCTGTCCGGAACACTCGTGACGATCGCCGGATTCCTGCCCGTGGGCTTCGCGCGCTCGACGGCCGGCGAATACGCCGGCAACATCTTTTGGGTTGTGGGGTTCGCCCTCATCGTCTCCTGGATGGTCGCGGTGGTCTTTACGCCCTATCTCGGCGTCAAGATGCTGCCCGCGATCAAACCGATCGAAGGCGGTCACCACGCGATTTACGACACACCCAACTATCGGCGCCTGCGACGGCTCATCACCTTCGCCGTGCGCCACAAGTTCTTAACCTGCGGTATCGTCGGCATCGCGTTCGCGCTTTCCGGTATCGGCATGGGCGCCGTCAAACAGCAATTCTTCCCGACATCCGACCGCCCCGAAGTGCTGGTGGAGGTCCGCCTGCCCGAAGGCACCAGCATCGAGACGACGACCACCACAGTCGAGAAGCTCGAACGCTGGCTGGAGCACCAGCCCGAGGCCAAGATCGTCACGAGCTATATCGGTCAGGGCGCTCCCCGCTTTTTCTTCGCGATGGCGCCGGAACTGCCGGACCCCGCCTTTGCCAAGATCGTCGTGCTCACACCGGACGCCGAGGCGCGCGAGGCCTTGAAGCACCGGCTGCGAGAGGCGGTGTCACAGGGGCTTGCACCTAAGGCCTATTTTCGCGTCACCCAGCTTGTGTTCGGACCCTACACGCCGTTCCCAGTCGAGTTTCGGGTCATGGGACCTGATCCCGCGAAATTGTACGCGATCTCTGAGAAAGCCCTGGACATCATGCGAGGCGTTCCCGATGTGCGGCAAGCGAACCGCGATTGGGGTAATCGCGCACCCGTACTCCGCTTCATCCCGGATCAGGATCGACTGAATCTCATCGGTCTTTCGCCGGCGGAGATAGGCCAGCAGCTCCAGTTCCTCCTCACCGGCATCGCCGTCGCGCAGGTCCGCGAGGACATCCGCAATGTGCCCATCGTGGCACGCAGCGCCGGCGGCGAGCGGTTGGACCCGACGCGTCTGGCGGACTTCTCACTGATGAGCCGGGACGGTCGTCAGATTCCGCTCGACCAGATCGGGCATTCAGAAGTCCGTCTTGAAGAGCCGGTCCTGAAGCGTCGCGATCGCACACCCGTCATCACGATCCGCTCGGACATCAATGAGGCGACCCAGCCTCCAGAGGTTTCCAAGCAGGTCATGACGGCCCTTCAGCCGCTGACCGCATCGCTTCCGGCCGGCTATCGCATCGAAATGGGTGGATCGATCGAGGAGGCGGCTAAGGCCAACACCGCGCTGAGTAAAATGTTCCCGGCCATGATCGCCGCCATGTTGATCGTCATCATGCTTCAGGTGCGATCCTTCTCGACAATGGCCATGGTCATGCTGACGGCACCGCTCGGCCTCATCGGCGTCGTCCCGATGTTGCTCACCTTTAACCAGCCCTTCGGATTCAATGCCATTCTGGGCCTGATCGGGCTGGCCGGCATCCTGATGCGCAATACGCTGATCCTGACCGAACAAATCAAGGAGGACCGTGCTGCCGGCCTTGACGCCTATCACGCCGTCATCGAGGCCACGGTGCAACGCACGAGGCCCGTGATCCTGACCGCACTTGCCGCCGTGCTGGCCTTCATCCCCCTGACGCACTCCGTCTTCTGGGGATCTATGGCTTATACGCTGATCGGCGGCACGGCAGCCGGCACGGTGCTGATCCTGCTCTTCCTTCCGGCGCTCTACGCTGCGTGGTTCCGGATCAAATCGCCGGCTGAACAGGTCCGCGAAGCCAAGTTGGCATCGTTCCGCGTCAATCTCAGTTTCGCACGGAGCTATGCACGACGCCCGCGCGCCAAGTCATGAGCGCAAACACGAGGCAAACATGAGCGGACTAAAGCGACTATGGACCAAAATTGCGCGGTTCGCCGAAGTGCTGGAGGGCATGGACGCCCCGACCGGCGACTACATTCTCTCTCTCGGAAAGCGCGTCGATAAGCTTGAGCGCGACGTCGAACACCTCGAAAGGCAAGTGCATTCGCGCCCTGGCGGCGGCGATCTGTAGTGTCCGTACTGTCCGTGCCGTAATAATGATAGGGTGGCGGGCCGCCCCGTGAGTCCAAGTCGCTTTGACGCGAGCGCAACTGGCGAAGCAACAGGTTCCTCCAGCCACCAGGTCTTGGGCTTCGGACCGGCGCAGACGCGCTTCCACGCACCGTTCGAAATTCTACTTCTGAGCTTCGCCGATTTCCTCTCTCGCTTGACCTGTCATGTCCGCCATGGGTCATTGAGCTGCTGCGGGAAGCGTCGCGCCCGAATGGCTTCATGGCGGCGATGCTGGCACTCCTGGCTTTCATGGGGATCATGTTCCTCTTTCTCTGGCGCATGAGCGTGGCCGGCCGTCGTCGTGCTGAGACTGCCGAGCGCAATGATCCGCTGATCGCCGGGCTCACCGACTTCATACTGTGGGCGCGTGCGGCGCTCTGGCAGGACGTTGCTATCGTCGCTCACGACGAGCTGTGCTAGCGCTTCATGCGCATTCGGCGTCGGTCCGATCAGCGCGCCGGCGTACAAGACGTTGATCGACTATCCCACGCTCGAGTGTCTGTGGATGAGGCCCGCGATCCCGAGGCGGACATGCGCCCCGCTGTCCAAACGACCGCGGTGAGCACGGAGTGCATGGCGCATCAGAGCTACGTGTCCGCTATGGACCACGATGACGACCGATCCGAGGGTGGCGCAGGCAGGCGCGCCTTCTCGCTGGTTTTTGTATGTTGAAACGATGGAGGAGTTCGTGCCCAGCAAACGGAGACCAAGTCGCCCAATTAGGAGGGCAAGATTCACGGACGACCCGCAGAAAGATGGGGGGCAGACAGCTTTTAACAGCATGCCGGTCGAGAACGATCTCGGCGTTGGCGACGTGTTCGTCGTCCTCGATCCTGAGAATGTGGGTGATGTTGGCGAGCAAGCGCGCGAGTGGAAAGAGGGCGACCTCGTCAAGTTCGGCGCACCAGTTGTCAGCATTGAAGTATGCGATTGCTGTGGCAAGCCGGCGCTAATTGTTGAAGCGGTCGAATGTGCGAGGGTTTTGTCGTGAGCAACGGGAGGGGTCTTTCTGACAGGGGCGCCAGCACGACGTTTACGCTGCAGGCCGATGGCCTCAACTTCACAGCCAAGGCGAGCAAATTCGATGACGGATTGCGGGCCCTCAAGCGGGTCGCAGCCGGTGAGCCGCTGCGCGAAGTCGCGCTGAGTTACGCTGTCGATCACTCCACGATCTCGCGACTTAAGGCACGGCACGCGGCAGAGATGTGATCGACCGGGGGGCTTGAAAAATTGGGCGTTAAAGTCGCAGAAAAATGGGCGCTGCGGGCTGCCCGCCACACGCGAGGCGACTTTTACGATCAACGGGAACTTTGTTCGTCTTGTCCGCGATCGTTTGGGCTGTCCCGTTTTCAGATGTCCGAAGTGCGATCGGCTCTGTCGGCATATCTATGTCGACGGCTGGGCCTGCCGGATCTGTCTGCGCCTGGATTACAGCGTAAGGCATACGGCGCGCAGTTGTCCGAGTGTTCACCGTATAATGCGCTGGCGCAGGCAGATCGGAATTGATCCGCGTCCGTTCGCCGACATTCCGAGAAGACAGCGGGGCCACAAACGATGCGCTCGCATTGCCGCGCGTATTCGCGCTGAAGAGGATAAGCTGCTCGGTCAGCTGTGCGGTATGGCCGACGATCTCGCCCGCCGCTCGCAGCGCCGCAAGGCACGCGGTGCTGTCGACGTGCTGTCAGGCTTGAGGTCAACGTGATCGCCTTGCTGAGATTGCTCGGCTTTTTCTCATAGACCTCTCCCTTGCCGAGGGAAAGACCCCCCGGGGACTTGAAAATTTGGACGCAGAAAGTTCTGCGAGAGGGCGAGGGCACCACCCCCGCGCACGATTACCAATTTTACAACGCTCGTTACTTGACCGGCTGCGCGACCAGCCTCGACCGCTGGGCCTCGGGGACCTTGAATAGCTTGATCGCTGTCACGATGGCTGCCGCTTCATCGGGTGCCCAGACGAGGCCGAGATACTGCCCCCTGACGCGCCCCAGGGTGATCCGCCACTGGCGAAGGGTACCCGTGGAGTTGTCAGGCTCGCGCGGCATGCACGGAGTATAGACCTGACCGATGGCATACGAAAACCACTGGCTGCCTGGTTTTAACTTCACCGTCGAGGAATGGGACACCGAGGGGCAGATCTAGCGCAGGCATTTACCAACCCGGGGGCAGTAGCCGCGGGCTCCGAAACCTTCAAGAGCTGGCTGTTCAATATTGCGGCGATTGCGGCGCGAACGGGCCGCCGAAGTTGAAGCGCCAGACGAGTCCAGAGGTGATTGTCTGCTCATTCTTCTGCATGTGGCTTGCAATTCCGGTTTGGACGCCGTCAAAAAGAAGCGGAAGGTCCGCCTTCCGGTATTGCGAATACCGGTATTCCGTGCGCCAGAACAGGCCGGAGATTGGAATAAACGGAAGCCAATTTAAGGAATACTCATAGCCACCGCCGATAAACCAGCCGTTATAGGTGTGCGATGGGAACGAGCTGCCGATGACGGTCGGAAGGTCGATGATGCCGAACCGCGCCTGCGTGTAGCCGCCGTCGACATAACTCAGCAGCGAAGGAGTGATGAGATAACCGACCCGACCGCCAGCTGCCCACGTTCCGGTCTGTTTTTCGTTTCCAATGAAGCTGGTGAAGGGATCCTGAAATGTCCCACGGTAGTTGGTGAAGTCGTAATCGCCGAAGGCGCCAATCACAAAGCGTGAAGCGAACTGGTAGTCGCAGCCGCCGCCGACTCTGCCAAGCCATCCCTGGCCGCCTGTGTTCACCGTCGGCGTGAGCGTTTGCAGCCCGGGATTGGTCTCCGAGCGATGATTTTGATTAAAGAATCCGTAGCCTACGCCGCCATCGATATAGCAGCCGGTCCAACTGATCTCGGGCGCAGCAGGCGGCGGTGGAGCCTTGGTATAGGGTTGCCCAAGATCGGCCGCGAGCGCTGAACCGGTCGTCAGCGCTAGACCCACCAATGAACCAAGCAAAACCTCTTTCATGATGCAACCCTTTTCCTCAGCCACGGCTGACGGCAATATACCCGATAAGCCTCTAAAACGCTGTGGCTTTGCAGCAACGGTGAAGGAAATTCGACGCTCTTTGCCTTTGAGCTTATCGAGCCGAGCTGCGTCCAGTTATTGTTAGCGTTACCATGCGACGCAACCCCGTCACACGCTGCGAAATCCGCTTTAACGGGCGGTACATCAGCACGCTGCCCGTCGACGCTGTGCGCAAAGAGGATTTTGGGCGCATCGTGCCGATCCTCGAGCTGTGGGCTCCGCTGTTGCGCGAACTGACTCAATGGCGCAGGGGCGATGACGCACAGTGGGCTCTATTCTTCAATGCCATCGGACCTCCGAGGAAGCCGCAGACGCCCGAGCCGGTGCGCTTGCCGGACCGTTATGTGTGGCCGGAGCCCAGATTGTGTTCCTGTCGGCGCTGCGGCCGCGAGTTCTATCGCCTGGGCGGTAGCGGTCGCTTTTGCTCCGATGTTTGCGCCGAAACTTTTTGGCGCGCGAACCTAGCGGTCCGCAATACGGCGATCGCCGAAGCGCGCGCGGCCGCCCGCGCCGGCCGTTACTGCGCCAACCCCGACTGCAACAAGCCGCTCACGGCGCAGCGGTCCACCATGAAGTTCTGCTCTGAGCGTTGCCGCGCTGCCGCACATCGGAAGGGAGAATCCGCAAGCCACAGAAACGGCCGCTGAGGGGCCCTTCGTCAGCCAGGAATCTCGCCAGCGACCCTCCCCCCAGGGCCGATCCACCCACCCTCCTGCGCAAGATCACCGACGCCGTCGACGCGGCCAACATTGTGGCGAACTGGCCGGAGCCGGTGACGCCGTTCATGGGTAGAAAGATCGGCAACCTGGTCGGCGCGCTCCGCTCCGACCTGAGCGCGACCTGCGCGCGATTTGCCAAGCGGCAGGCCAAGGCCGCCAAGTCAGACCGGCCCAAGAGCGCCAAGGTCAAGCCCACGCCGAAGCGCTAACCGCGTGGCCGACAATGGCTTTTCAGGCCCGGCGAAATCCCAAAAAGGCGGCTATCCTTTCGTGTGTACACGAAACACGGAGCGTGCCCATGGGCCGTTCGCCGATCGGAAAGGTCGCCATGTCGGACCGCGAAAGGCATCGCCGCTACATGACCCAGCTGCGACAGCGAGCGGCCTTGGCTGGCACGGCGGCCGCTGCAGCGCCTCCACCCCCGCCGCAACCCGCAACATCACTATTAAGAAGCTCTAGATTTGGTACAGATGCATCATTCAGGCAGCCTCGGCGGTGAGTTCGACCTTGCAGCCGAGGTCATTGAGTCGTCTGACCAAGCGCCGGATCGCCTTAGAGCGATCGCGGCGAGTGAAGTGATCGGCGCCAAGATCTTCGTACTCGACGCGATCCTTAAGCATGTGCCAAGCGGCATTGAGCATCGAGGCGGCGACCGCGAGAATGGCTTTTTTGGCGCCGCGGCGAGCTCTGAGGCGCAGGAACTGGGCCTGCAGGTAGCTACCCTTGACGCGGACCGCCGCCCAGGCAGCGGTGGCCAGGGTGGTTTTCAGCCAGGGGGCACCCTTGCGGGTGCGGGTCGAGCGGCGTTTACCCGCGCTCTCGTCGTTTCGCGGGCACATTGTCGCCCAGGACAGCAAGTGCGCGGCAGTGGGAAAGCGCGCCATGTCGACGCCGATCTCCGCCACCAAGACGTGCGCGGTGAGCTCACTCACCCCCGGCATCGTCGTGAGCAGGCGGGCGCACTCCTGGATCGGCGCCAAGATTTTTCCCACATCGGCATCCACCGTCGCGAGGGCTTGTTGGAGTGAGTCGATGAGGCCCAGGTGCAGCTTGAGCAAGCGCCGGTGATGGGCGCTGATGCGCCCATGCAGGGCTTCGATAAGCTCGCTGCGTCTCTTGCGCGCGTTTCCGCGCGCCAGATCGGCCAGGCGCTCGGGGTCGGTTTCCCCGGCAATCAGGGCGTTGAGGATCGCCCGGCCGCTGTGCCCCAGAACATCCGAGAGCACGCTCCCAAGCTTGATGTTCGCATCCTCGAGCGTCTTTTGGATGCGCAAGGAGTGTTGCGAGACCTCGCGCACCAGCTGTTTGCGGGTCCGCGTCAGGTCCCGCAATTCCTGGATCGGCTTGGGCGGCACGAAGCTCGCGTTGATCAGCCCATGGGCCAACAAGTCCGCAATCCAGGCCGCATCATTCACATCGGTCTTGCGCCCCGGTACGTTCTTGATGTGCTGCGCATTGGCCAGGATCAGCTCAAAGTGCTCCTCCAGCAGATGCCATACGGGCTTCCAGTACACCCCCGTCGCCTCCATCGCCACGTGGGTGACGGCGTGCGAGCTCAGCCACTCCTGAAGTTCGATCAAGGCCCCCGTCGTCGTGGCAAAGCGGCGCGTCTCATCCACCGCCGGCTCGCTCACGCAACGCACACGCGCCATCAACATGTCTTTGTGCACATCCAACCCCGCGCAGCGCGGATACAGTATTTCCATGGATCACCCTCCATACCTAAACGGTGGCGGGAGAGACCCCTGTCGTCGAAATCTATTAACCGTGCTCCGGGGCCTTGCAGCCCGTGGCAACAATTCGCGGTGCTCGCAGGGTCTCGGGTCCAACTACTGAACGGGCTCATAGCACCAAGGAAAAACCGACCTCGTTCCCGCCAGCACCAGCATATGCCGCAGCGGACCAGAAAATTCCATTCCCACCCCGCTTCTGGCCTCGCGGTCACGCGAAGCGGGATGGGAAAACTACTGACACCGAGCCTGGCCGAGAGCCTCGATCCGGGGCGAGCTGGTATATCCCTGTGCGAGACGATGATTGAATTGAATTGGGGTGGTCCTTCGCTCGCATTGAGCAATGCATCTCCGCCCTCTCCAAAACCCTCGCCCGCCACAGAGAAGCTGAAGAGAGCTAAGGGCCCGGCAACCACCATTGACCCTTCTGGGTGCGAACCCCGAGCGTATCCGCGACCGCGATCAGCATGAGCTCCGGAATCGCCGCGGCCGCGGCGGCGGCTTCAATCGCGGCACCCGGCTTGGGGCCGCCGCCGAGCTGCTCGCCGGCGCGAAGCTCTTTCGTTTAACCACTACGCCGAAGCGTTGGAGATGCTGATGCGGCCGAAAATTCGGTCAAAATGTCCCGAGGTGGTTGCGGCGAGCCCGTGGCCGAATCTGCACGCCGCGCGATCGATGCCCCCCGGCGTCGACTGTCCGAAAAACGTGTCGTGGCGCCGCAAGGCGCGAGCTTGTACGCATTGATGAATTTCCCTGGATTGCGGTGAGACTGACGCGGAAGAAGAGACCTTTTACGGTCAGTTTACGGCGCCAGTGCAGCAGCGTCTTAATGCGATTCGCCCTGGCCGTTCGTCTGCGATCGCTTGCCGTCCTCAATCAATTTAGCCGCCGGCAAGGCGGGGCTACGAGCGATTCCACTTCGCAACTCGGCGGCAATAGCAGCCGGGGCAGTTCACGTGACAAGATCTCGTCATGCTAAAGTACGAATTGACAATGCAATGGCATTTGCTGAAATCAGCGCACGTTCGCCTTGCTGCTGACTATGAGTGACGGCATGGGACGGCCGTTGTTACAACACTGCTGACGATCAAGGCCGCGCAGCGCTTCGGAGCGGAGACTTTCTTGATCGAGGAGAACGACGGCGTGCGCCAGCTGCGCATGGCCCGCGTCGGCGACGTCGTTTTGCTTGATTGTCCGGCCGATTCGACCGGGCCGCGATCGATCGACTGCTATCTGGTGAAAATGCTGGATTTCACGTCGGCGGCGTCCGGCGGCGCGGACGCGAAGCGGCTCAAGGTCGGCCCGGATCGCCTGCTGTATTCGTTGCGATGGAAGCACACGCCAGCGGGCGAGGCCGCAGAGGCAAAAGGCGCAACGAGCGCCGATGGCCACCGTAGAACCGCCGGGAAGGCGCCTATTTCAGGGCCTAATTGCGCGGCAAAATAATCGGGGGAGGGGGTCTTATGCGGCGCGCGCCCGGCTCAGGCCCGCGCTGTCTTCAAGGTCGTGGTCGAGGAGAAGCCCGCCGGTCGGTTCATGATCCGCAGCCGCACCCGCGTGGTGAGACGAGACCCGGAGGGGATCGCCATTTCCTCGCATTGCTCAAGAGCGAAGAGATGCTCGTATGCGGGCGCACACGCGTCAAAGCCAACCGAGAAGCCATGCCAGTTGCGACCCTGCTAACAAAGGCAATCGTCCGAACGACAGCAAGCTAGCGCCGAGGAGGCTCGCTGACGTTGTTCTGGGCGCCCGCCCTAATCGGGCTCCGGTCATCGGGACTTTCGACTTGAACGACCAATTGCCTCTGTTTGTAGAAACCTTGATGGATGTAAGTGGGCAGAACATATCTGCGACGAAATGCGATCTGGGGGCTATTTCCTGCTCCTCGATCTGTTGCGCCTTGGATTCAGGGACGCACTTGGGATTCCCATTGACAACGATGCTCTTGACCGCCACCGGAGGGAGTACAGCGCCAGGCGAATGGGACATTTTTTTCACCGCAAATCAGAAGCTCTGCCCTCACTCGCGCCATCGCTGCCGCCGCTACCACGGCACCGTCCAATGAACAACCGGTCCAAGCGCAAGGGCCCGCCCCATCAGCCGACTACGAACGTGCGGCCGGACAATGACGAGATCGGTCAGCTGATTACGAAAGCGGTGAAGTCCTCAGCGGCCACACCGCATTAAGCTCGTTGAATTAAGCTCGTTGATCGGAGCCGAGATCATTCGCCACGAACTCCGTCTCGACTAGGAAAAGTCCTTATTCTTTTTTGGCTCGCCAAGGATCACAAATGGGGCCCAGAAGATCGGCTGAGCAAATTCGGATCTAAGGATGGTCGATCATTCGCAACATCGACAACAATCGTAATCTCTGATCGACGCGCGCGAAGGTCGGATTTTAGAAGCCATGGCGAGCTTTTTGCTATCAACGCAGAGAGTGGGAGCGCCCAATCAAGGTGCATCATTCGACGCGCGCCGACGCGGAGCAATACGCGAAGAAGATACTTTGGCTGCAAACGCTGCGGCAGCATCGGGATTGGCTCCTTCCGCCAAAATATCGACAGCAGGTTAAGACGCTGACCGAGTGTCTCGACATCCATGGCTGGGACCACGTGGATGACCCCGTTCGCTGCGGAGACAAGGTCAAGAAGAAGCCGGAAGACTCGGGACGGGCGATCGCCTCGCGCGGCTCAAGAAGCAGTGGCTTAAGGGCAAGAGCGTCATTTAGCTTGCCAGCGGTTGATTTGGTTTTGAATCAATTTCAGGAGCCATGTTTCGGCCTGTGCGCCGCGATCCTGCCATTGTTTGATCGCGGTCTCCAATACGCTGATCTCTTCGGCGGTTTGAAGCCAAGGGGTTGCCTTTTGCAGCTTAGTGACAAGGTCATGGTCGGACTGTTCCACTGCAGCGTCGCGTCGCACCTTTTTCGGTGCAAATTTGCGTATTTCTTCAGGTATTTCGTGAGACGTGGCCGCTTCGGCGTTCCGCACAACGCTACTTAGCAGTTGCGCATCCCGCTGCTGTGCGTGATGAGACACGCCAGCGCGCCTGGATGCCGGGGTGGCTATCTGCGTCCAGCTCTCTTCGCACCCGAGGGATACTTCGATATCCCGAAATTGAAAATACACGCTCTTGAGCCAGTCCAGCAATTCGTCATCCGATCCGTCCGGCAGATTTGCTGGTTTGGCTCGCCAATACTTTACAAACGAAAAATTTTTGCCCTCGATCAACGTCCTCAAGGACAAGCGAAGGAACGGAACGTCAAGCGAAGCTGGAGTGGTGCGCTCTTTCGCGAGCGTGTCAGGCCCTGAAATCGCGATTCTCTTCGTCTCGTTGCGCACCGGCAGAAGATAGACCTCGGGGAACCACCGTCGGATAGTTGCACCTATTTCAGGCGACTTCGGATGTGCATCGACAAAGAATAGAATGAGCGGTGTGATGGAGTGACGGCGCGCTTCTTCGAAAAATCCGATCTTTTGTACAGTTGTGAAAAAGTGCTTGAAAATGCGGTGACTGACGTCAATAATTCTTGCGCCCTGCTCCTCGGCAATCAACCGCTCAAAAAATCTCATCTGATCGCGAATATCACTAATGCTAGAGATCGTCGTCAAGTGCGGCAAATAATCCGCCAATTGCGCTCCTTCGTCGCAGAGGTCGAATGCGGCCACGGGTCGATCACCGAGGACATAAAACTCGGTGAGCAACCGCGATACCAAAATCCGTGCGCCACTCCGACCTGGGGAGCAAACGACGTAGAGCGGAGTAGTCTCGCCGCTCATGCCCGCTTTTCCTTGGCGCCTCGCGGGGCTTGATTAAAATCGGTGCCGCGCTAGCTCGCCACGTATAACCGTCCGAGGATGGGGATCGTCAGGTCGCTTCGGCAACCTTTATCACTGGTCGCGGTTTGCTGGCCGGTGCCCTTGGGGCTTGCCTGGCGGCTAAGATGTCGAGGAGGCCGATGCGGTCGTACTGGGCCCAGACATTCTCAAGCCAATGGCGGACATAGCCGCGAAGTACAAATGAGTAAGAGGCGGGGTCGCCGTTCTGCCTCTTGTTTGCAATGAAACTCGCGAACGGAACCGAGGCAACCTCCACTTGTTCGGCAGCCATTTCAGGAAGCTTTGGGACCTCAATCGTGACTGCGTCAGGTACTGTCTTGAAATAGGAGGCGTAGGTCGCGTCATCCCACCCGAAATAGTGCGAATTGTTGATAAAATTCTTCACTATAAAATATTTCGCGTCACCGAGAGAGTCAGCGGTTTGTGCGATCTCATCGAGTGACGCGATGGAGGGCCCAAGAATGTGAAAGACGACGAATGTAATGTCGCCCTCTTTGGCCGCTTTGATGAATCCGATGTTATGCAGCGCGCACAGTGTTGGCGATAGAAGCCCGGAGCGCACATCGATCAGAGTAACGGCAGCATCGGTAGAGTTGACTGTATCGAATATGCGCATCTGGTCGGGAACGTGATTGATGTCTACAACGTCCGTGATATCCGAGTGGAAGCGCTTGAGCGTCCCTCTGGGTATTTCCGTGTCGAATGCGCGGGTATGAATTTGACGCTGAGCAAGGTAGTCGAGGAGCGTGCGCGCAACCGTCGTCTTGCCGACACCGCCTTTGTCTGCGCCTATTAATACAACCGAAGGCTTAGCCATGACCATCTCCCTGGTTCGAATTGACCGCAAGGATTGCGGGCCAATATTGGCGCAATTTTGGTGAACCAGAAGATTACCGCATCGCAGGACTTGGAGAGTTTTGACCGCTATGCGCGATAGGTTGCCGCCAGTTGTTCTCCCAATTCCGCGTCAGTTATTGGCGTGCCATTTGCCGCGCGGCCTCCGATCCAACCTTTTATTCTGATGAGTTCCTTTAGCGCCGGAATATCGTCATCGTTAATGAGAATCGTTCCTGTAGTCCCCGCCAACTCCTCTGCCGATTTCGTGTAAGTCGCGTTGGAGATGACTACACTTTTCCTTGTTCCACTTTTTGATATTTTCGTTCCCATATGCATCTCGCTGCCCAACTGCCTTCGCTTCTTTGCAAGAGCCTGTTCATGTTTCGCAATGAACTCGTATATTGCTTCGTTGAACTCGTTTATTGCTCCGGCCTGAAGGCAGCGAGATTCTTCGCTTGGGCTCTCAGGCGAGCGTCCTTCCTCATGTTATAGAAGGACGTAGCCCCGAAGCAATTAACTTAAGGAAGGCACCTCTGCGACCGCAAGCAGATAACGGGCGAGGATAAGGTCACACGGTTCAGGTATCCGGTCAGCGCGAGTGCTCGCCGCGAACCGCGTTGCTATCGCCCTTCGCCCCAAAGCTGCGGCTCGGCGCAGCGTCTCCAGCGTCGAAGGCGTTGCACTCAATTAGCGGGGCGGCAGGAAAGGAACGAGCATCGGGACACAACGACAATAAGACCCGTAATCGAGCGGACCAAGCTCAACCATCAGAAAACGCTCCTCAGCGCGCGCTTTCAGATACAGGCCGAAGGCTATTAGCAGTGCGCCCAAGAGTGCCGCGAGCGTGGCTTCGGTGGCCGCCGTGGCGAGCAGCGCAATGATCATGCCGGTATAAATCGGGTGACGCACGAAGGCATAGGGGCCGGTGTCAACGATCCGATGTTCTTCCTTACGCGTGATCTCGCTGGACCACAGGCGCCCGAGATGGATTCGCGCCAACCAGGTTAACAAGAGGCCCAGCAACATCACTCCCACGAGCGCATATGCGCCGCTATTGCCGACGTGCCAGATTGGCCGCTCTCCCAGCACCCGCGCTGTCCAGGGGGCAATCAGGATGACTCCGCAGAAAATAGCGGCGCGGTAAGCCCATGTGTCCCAGGTCGCGGCGCGCTTTTCGGTGCGGCCTGACCAGAATGATGCCGCGATCCAGCTGACAAACCATGCAATCCAGATGACCTCGAACGTTTCGCTTGGATGAATGATCACGAGCTAATGCTTTACCATAAAGCCGTTCAGGGGTAGCCCATCAACCTGTTCGACGGTCCGCCCGGTGAACGATTGTAAGCTGTCAGCATTGCGATGTTTTCAGGGCGTATTCTACTGCGTCTTTCAACACTACTGCAATCGGACGCGGTGCATAGCCGAGTTCGCGTCGGGCTTTTTCGATGGACAGCGCTTTGGACCGCAGGGCGATGCGCACACCCTCGGCTGTGGCCGCCGGCGACCGATGGGTCACGTGATCGGCGACAAACTCCAGCATTGTGGCGGTCATTTGGGCAATCACCGCGGGAATGGGAACCCGCAGAGCGCGGCGGCCGCTGATCACGGCGACTATAGCGAGAAAGTCCTTTAGCGAGATATTTTCGCCACCGAGAATATAGCGTTGGCCGTTTTGTCCGCGCTCCATGGCAAGGAGCAAGCCCGCAGCGACGTCGCGCACGTCGACGAGGTTCATGACGAAATTCAGATAGATTTGAACACGCCGGCTAAGAAAATGCTGCAGCATCAGAGTGGGCGAAGTGAGACTGCCGTCATGTGGTCCGATTGGCATAGTCGGATTGGCGATCACTACGGGAAACCCAGAGGCCGCAGCTTGCAAAGCGCGCTGTTCGGCGAGCATTTTCGAGCTAGTATAGGGCCCCGGCATTTCGTCGAGCGTGGCGCAAATATGTTCCGTAAGGGCTGAATCCGTGCTCGCAGGCCTGAAAAGAATGGACTCCGTCGAACAATGCAGCAAACGGCAAACCCCTCGTTTGCGCGCGGCTGCGATCACGACTTCTGTGCCTTGGCAATTAACGGCGCGAAAATCGTCCTCATGCAGCGCCCACATGCCCGGTAATCCGGCAAGATGGTAAACCTCCTCTACATCGTCGAGCGCTTCTCGCACCAGTTCCGGATCAAGCACCGAACCGACGACGTATTGCACTCGCTTCGGGGCGTACGCCGGAGGACGACGATCGAGAACGCGCACGAGACGGCCACGCGCGAGAAGAGTTGTTACCAGGTGCTGACCGATAAAGCCGCTCCCGCCTGTAACGAGCGTGTGCCTCACGGATGTTAGCCTAAGTCGGTTGGATAGAGTGGTGAGCAAGCAGACATCCGTTGGGATGATTTTTGCAAAAGCGCAGCAAGATCGGGCCGGAAACCGAGCGCAATGAAAAGCTTTGCGAAGATGTACATCGGGCTGATGAGCATGTGAATCGGATTGTCGAGGAGCGCCGGCCGGCGACCTTCGAATAATTGATGCCCGACAATTTGCAAAGCCCAACCGATGGCGGTTAGTAAAGCGGTGATAATCCATATCCCGGCCGTACTGACATGGCTGGCAATCGTTGCGGCGGCCAAGAGAAGTGGAACAGCGGCGGCTACGATGGCCAGTCCAATGCCAACGTCCCAGGCGATCCAAAGAATCAGCGCCGGCGTGACCAACAGGGGTGCCACGCTGATTTGCACACCGAACACCGTAACGGGCAGCAAGCTTAACGGGAGTACTGCAGCCACGAACAGAATTGGATTGCCGATAATGTGCATCAGGCAATTGCGTGGATCGCGGTGATAGTCCGCGTATTCAGCAAGCTGGCGCTGGAAAATGCCACTCATGCGTCCCTCAAGGCTGCACGAACGCCGCATTCGGCGCATTGATCAAGGGCAAGCCGCAGATACCGCGTGAAGTCGTCGCTGAATTGTCAACCACGAAACGACCACGCGGCAACAGCGACCGACCGTCGTTGCGCCGACTGATTTGCAGTAGTTATCTCGACGAGATCGCCCCCACGCGGCCCGGCGTCGCACTGTCGGTGTATTCGCGAAGCGAGTGGTCCGCGGGGAGACCCTCACGCCCAAGATATATCACCATCACCAAAGCCGGGCCAGTAAAGTTATGAATGCGGCCAATAACGTCCGCATCGGAGGTAACGTTAGCGGCCGCGGGCCGGCGCCTTAGCGGTCTTAGCGGTAGAATGATCCGACGACTCTATAGTTTTGAGCCGCCGTTGACTGCGATGATGTCGCCGGTGATCTAGTGCGATGCGCATCGGAAGCGAGGAATTCGACAACGGATGCGACGTCGTCCGGCTCGCCGATGCGCTTGACTGACTGCATCCCCATCAGCGACGCACGGTCCGCTTCGGTCTTGGTGAAGTTCGACGTGTCGGTGTCGATCACGCCGGGCGCGACGGCGTTGACGTAACGTGATTTCCATTGACGTGAGTCGAGCCTCCTCGCGGCGGATTGTGGGCGTGGTTTCTGCGCCCGAATTGTCATCGGCGCTGCAAACACGTCTACTTTCCCAAGATCCTATGTCGGCGCTGCTGCGGACTTGATTGGGCATTCCGCCACTTGCACCGCTCGGTGCCAGGTGTTCACAGGGTGATGCGGCTAACGCGAATCGCCGGCCTGGACTTGCATCCGTTTTCTCCGATTCCGAAGAAGCAGTCTCGCTACAAGCGCTATGCTCGCCTCGTTGCTCGTATTCTTCTCGAAGAGCAGGCTCTGCGTGCTCACCTTCGCTCCGTGATCGGCGATTTGCAACGGCGAAACGCGCTGCGGAAATGGTGACCGTGCTGGGTGCAAACCGCTGGCGCCGACCTCAACGACAAACCTCGCGTTGATCGGCATTTCCAACGGCAGAGCAGCCGATCATGAATCAGCGGGTCCAGGTGGGGGGTGAATCAAATTTTCTCTTGTTGCGTTTCGAAAGCGCTTGGCCTTCGGCGCCGGAAAGCGTTTGCGCGACCCTGCGGCGCCGACTACACAATCGAGGGGCGGAATGCGGCCGCGACCGCAATCATTGGGGCCAGTTGAGCAAATCGCGGACGGTGCCCATGAGCGGGCTCGGGGCCGGGGCGGTGCCCCCCGGTGGCCGGATGCAACAATACGTCGAGGCGCCGGCGCGGCCGCAAGTTCGGCTGCGCGCGATACCAGAGCATACTCGTGCATGATCCCGAGGAGCCGCAGGACTGATGTCCGTGTGGCGCTCCTGCGCCATCGGCCACCGCCGCGGCGATAGCCCCGCGGCCAAGCAAAACTACGGCACGAACTCGAAGCGACGAAGCGCGACTACGGCACCGGCTACACTAGCGGTCCGGGCTGGCTTGCCGCCGCGGCAGGCTCGGGATAGCCTTCACACAGTAGCCTCCGTAAGCGTTGCGTCCCGATGCCATCCGCCAGCAGCCTCGTTCCGAATATCGACGCCGCCGTCCACGTGGTGCTCGACGACTTCGGCACGGCGGGCCGGGCCTATCGCGAGACCGACGAAAGCAACGCCAGCTTCGCGAGCGTCGTCAGCGACCTGCTGACCGGGCAGTTCAGCGATCCGGTGCGCGTGATCGCCTTCAACGCCGCCGAAGGCTGGTCGCGCGACGTGTCTGAAGACGTGGCGCGCGAGATCGTCAAGCAAGCAACCGAGCGCAGCCTGTCCCTTTCTGCCGGCGCACGCCGCTTCGTCACACGCCACATAAACGAGCGCGAGCTGCTGCCGATCGTAACCTATGACTAGCCGGTCGCGATGTTACAGCGCACGGCAAAGCGATCGACTTCATCGAACCGTGCCTGCCATCGTCGGCCAAGGCCCCGCCAAGCGGCCCGGATTGGCTGCACGAGATCAAGCACGACGGCTATCGCCTCATGGCGCGGTGCGACGCCGCGGGCGTGCGGCTCTTCACCCGCAACGGCAACGATTTCGGCAAGCGCTTCCCGCAAGTCGTGGCCGCCGTCGCGGCGCTGGCGGCCCGCTCGTGCCCGATCGACGGCGAGGTGATTGTCAGCGACGAGGCCGGGCTCGCGGTCTTTGAACTGCTCCGGTCGTGGCGTCACGACCGCTCTGCCATGCTCTGCGCCTTCGACTTGCTCGAGCTTGACGGCGAGGATCTCCGCCGGCTGCCGATCGAGCAGCGCAAGCGCACGCTGGCCGAGCTGATGGGCGGGCCAAAGCCCGGCATCGCGCTCCACGAGCACTACGCCGGTAACGGCGATATCGTCTATCGGCACACCTGCAAGCTCGGTTGCGAGGGCATCGTGTCGAAGCGGCTCGGCTCGACCTAGCGCTCCGGCCGATTCAGGCATTGGCTCAAGGTCAAGAACCCAGCAGCACCGGCGGCACGGCGCGAAGCTGAGGAACAATGGCGCTGAAGTCAGGTGCGTCTTTCATGATGCCAGCGGCCGTTCGATCGGCTCGCACAGCTCGGGTGCAAGTCCTTGACCTCGTCGAGCACACAACCGAGAATCCTCGGCGGCTGGCTTCATCCTCCCAGCTCAACCCGTTGCCGTCATGCAAGCACGAGTTCGTAATAGACGCGGTTGCCTCTGAGATTTTCCTTGATTCCTAAGCATTCCTCCAACCTCGAGAGAGCGATGAGCAACACGCCGCTAGTCCATTCCGCGCTATCGCACCTTCGTCAATGGGCCGGGTCCATTAGATCAGAACTCGGTGCGGACGGCCTGTATGTGTTCGGCAGTCTAATTCACCGGGACGGAGCCCAATTCACCGAGCAGAGCGACGTCGATATTGTTGTTATCATCCCTCGACAGGTGGATAACGCAATCAGTCGGCACACATGGATAGATCGGCTAGCCGAACGAAAGCGGTTGCTCGAAGCCGATTTGAGCAAAATCTTAGGTCATGCGGACGCGGACAGCCTCACCTGCAGCATACTTGCTGTGACTTACATTGAGGTCGCCGGGGATATTCACAAAGACGGCGCACGAGGCTTCTTCACACACTACGAGTTCATGAATTTGATCACCGGTAAAACCCACCAAGGATTGCCAGGCGCTGGTGAGACTGAGATTCTGGGAAGATTTGTCATCAACTGCATCCGCTTCGCACAGAAGCAGCGAAACGGATTTCTCGGCAGTGGACGTCTGAGCCTAGTGCCTTACGATGATTCCGAACCATTACCGAAGGAACTCATGCGGCACGGTGCGATGGCGCAACATCTTTCAGACGGCACGCATGCTGGTCCCGGTATGGAGTATGACACTCAGAACGGGTTGGATTTCCTATCGCATCGATTGTACGAGCGCCGCAATGACGATCCAGCCTATGCCGATATGCATAACCGCCTTTCGATCCGCCGAGGTGGCCGAGGTTCATATGATCCCGTATCTGCCAGAGACCAGCTGCTCCTTGCCGAGATGATCTACGATGCCGCAACAGAGCAGCTTGCTACCGCGGAGAGGAAGAAGGCCGAGGAACTACCATCTCTTCGCGGCCTTCACAGTACAGTAGTGTTTGCTGAACGGTTTGCTCAAGCCTTTCCCGGAGGAAGAGGTATCGCTTGGTATGACGACCCGGAAACGATCAAGGTCCGTCTAGAAAGGCTACTTCAGCCGCCTCTCGTTTATAGAGACGGAACACCCATCTGGTGGTGGCGAGACGGCAACTTCCAAATCAATAAGTTCACGTACGTCGGAAACAGCGTATATCTGATGAACATCGACGAGCTGAAAATTCGTAGAATCGCCGCGGTAAATCCTGGCCCCTACAATCGCAACTTCGTTTATGTCGAGGTCGATGCGATGCCACCGACGGGCTTGTATGAGCAGACCGCGTCACGGATCGCCGAAGTTGAACGTGGCGAAGGCTCGTTCTCGTACTTTTGGGAAGAGTATGGGATTGTGGATGACGGGCATCTCATTACGCGTGCGCAGCATGATGATGGCGCTGTCGAAATGGATGGCAGGTTGCATGATGTTCGCGGAAGGAACGAACTCCGCAGCCGCTATGTCACACCTTACAACTTCGTTATCGCGGCACACGACTCGCCAATCAACAACTCCAGCTTTGACGCGCAGTTGGTCGACATCTTGGACTCAATGTTAAGAGGCAACGACCGACTAGAGGAACTGATGCGCGCGGTACTGGAGCTCCCTCTGCGGCACCGCTAACGCAGATAGGCCCATCGCGAGACCGATCTCGCAGCCGCGCACTTCGATTAGCCGCATCACCACTTAGAGCGGCTGTCGGTCTTTTCGTTAGACAAATGATCCCAAGTTTGCGGGCGACAACGACGTGGCCTGCCTCGTGATAGGCAGTCTTGCGGCGAACATCGCGAGTGCAAGTACGTCTGGAAGGGCACGGCATGGCAATGGCTCCGCGCGGTCAGCGGCTTTTGTTCTCGTTACCCGCGACGCGGCCAAAACCGATCGCAGACCTCGTTGTACTTGATCGCGACGTTCCACGCGCTGAAGTGCTGCACCAGTTGAAACAACGCGTAAAACTCTTGCAGGCGATTGTTCAACCCCTCTCCTGTGTCGAGCGGATGATCGATGGCATGTTGCGTGCGAAAGACCAGCGCGGTAGCGATCGCTTAGGCAATGATCAAGCCGTTGCGGCCAGTGTCTCCGCCGGCCAGGATCGCCCACATGTCCTTCATGTTGCTTCGCGGCTGCAGCCAGTCCGGCATGTCTTCCAGGATTTGCACCGCCAAACCGAGCATGCGGTGGATGTCTTCTTCATTGACGTCGCTCATCAGCGCACCTCTTGGCCCAGGATGACGTAGCGACACGCGCTACGCGTCAACGTCACGCCGATATGTTGATCTCGACCAGGCGTCATCACCTCCCGAGCCCGGCCTCTCGTAGGATCTCCGCCGCGATCTTGGGCGTGATCTCGACTTTGCCGCGCAGAACGATCAGCCGATCTTTGCAGCTTCGATGCTGCCGTCCTTTCATTTGCGCTCCTTCACTCGGCGCGCCGCCTTTGCGACCAAGGTCCAATTCTCGGCAACGTCGTGTAGCAGGCGTTGATTGCGCTGTTCGCGCCGCAGCGCTGCATTCCAGGAGTCAGCGTCGACCAGGCTTTCTAGCTCATTGCGGATTAGGTCGGCGATGACAGTCGGCGATAGGGCGTCAAGTTCCCAACACTCGCGCGTGCCGAACTCGCGCACATACGCGGCGTAACGGCTGTCACTCTCCTTGGCGAAGTTCGGCGGCGGATTGTATTGACGCACCTGATCGAGATTGAGCGCGAGGCGGTGCACCTTGATCGGCGCACGAGCATAGAGCGCTAAGCGCTCGCGCACGTCGCGGGTCATGTCGAAGCCATTTGGGTCGTGGTCAGCGAGGTGGAAGACGAGCGGAATCAGACCTTGGTCGAGGAAGGCGGCAAAGCGCACGCCCGCCTCGTGCTGAAGCAGTTGGCTGTTGTTGCCAATGATGGCGAAATACGGCACGCGGAATTCGTCGCATACGCCCTCTATGACGCCGAGCAAAGCCGACTTCTCGATCCATACCTCCGGCCGATAGCACTGCCATCTTCGCGGTAGAAGTGCGCCGCTTGGCGGATGCGGGCGGACGGGTTGTCCCATGTCGCATGGAAGTTTACGCTGCGAGTTCTGTCTTCCATCGCATCCCAATCGACCGCCGATCTCGCTGCGCGGCATTCCCGTGGCTATGTGGTATTGCGCGGCGCAGTCAAGCAAGTACGCGCGCAAGTTCTCTTCGGTGGGGAATTGCAGATGTTTCCCGGCGAGCTTGAGACTGATTGCAGACATCGGCGTCATCCGTGCCTGCAATATTTCTGGGCGCACCCAAATCGTCCGTCAACGCAAGCGCAAAACTTTCCGGCCGACGCGGCAGTATAGATCAACCCACAGGGTCACAAAGCCGACACAACCAGGTCAACGCGCGCGATTGGCATCAGCCATATTATCGCGGATTCAATGCGTTATCCGCAGGCTTGGGTTTCTTGAACTCGATCAGACCCTCTCAGTATGGTCCGCCCGGCTTTACGGCGCGGACCTGCCGCAATCGCTGCTAAGCCGCGAGTGTCCAAAGCATGAGCGACGGCGCGCGCGAGAATGGCGAGGGCGGCAAGGCGCAAGCCGACGAAGCCGCTCTGTCCGCGAGACTCCAGCGGCTCGGCGAAGGGCTTGCGCGCAATCGGGCGGGCCAGCCTTCCGATCGCGCCGGTGGGGATCGGGCGACGACTGCATCAGGCTACGCGAAGGGCTTGCGGCTCTCGAGCGAGCTTGTTGCGGGCGTGGTGGTCGGTGCCGGCCTCGGTCTGTTGATCGACCGCGGGCTCGGGATTTCGCCCTGGGGGCTCATAGTATTTTTGCTGCTCGGCTTCTCCGCGGGCGTGCTCAACGTCGCGCGTGCTGCGAGGGCGGAACACTAGGTTGACTTGCGACGCCGACGGCGGTTGAGACTATGCACATCGATCCAATCGAACAGTTCCAGATCAGGAACCTCATTCCCTTGCTGAATGTCGGCGGTCACCAGATCGCCTTCACCAATTCGGCCGTCTACATGCTGCTCATCGTCCTCCTGGCATCGGCGCTGATGATCGGCGCGACGGCCCGACGGGCGGTGGTGCCTGGTCGGCTGCAATCGATGGCAGAGCTCTCCTACGAGTTCGTCGCCAATACCTTACGCAATGCAACCGGCACGGAGGGAATGAAATTCCTGCCCTTCGTGTTCACGGTGTTCATGTTCGTCCTGTTCGCCAATCTGATCGGGCTCATTCCCTATTCCTTCACCGTCACCAGCCAGCTGATCGTGACGGCGATGCTGGCGCTCCTCGTCTTCCTGATCGTGGTGATCTACGGCTTCTGGAAAAATGGCTGGCACTTCGTGACGTTGTTCGTGCCCAAGGGCGTGCCGGTCTACTTCCTGCCGATGATCGTGCCGATCGAGGTGCTGTCGTTCCTGTCGCGCCCAGTCTCCCACAGCGTTCGACTTTTCGCCAACATGCTGGCTGGGCACATCACGCTGCAGGTCTTCGCCGCGTTCATCATCATGCTGGCCGGCGCCGGCGTGCTCGGATGGTTCGGCGCGGCTATTCCTTTCATCATGGTGGTTCTGCTGCTCGCTCTTGAGCTCCTGGTGGCCTGCGTGCAGGCCTATGTCTTTGCCATCCTCACCTGCATCTATCTCAACGATGCGCTACATCCCGGCCACTGAAGGCCGGTTTCTCTAACTTCGAACAAGGAGCTTTCTTCCATGGACGCAACCGCCGCAAAATTAATCGGCGCCGGCATCGCCTGCATTGGCATGGGCGGCGCCGGCGTCGGCGTCGGCCTGATCTTCGGCAATTATCTGGCGGCGGCGCTGCGCAACCCCTCCGCCGCTCAGGGCCAGTTCGGGAACCTGATCTTCGGCTTCGCCATTGTCGAAGCGCTCGGCATCTTCTCGCTGCTGATCGCGCTGTTGCTGCTCTACCAGTTCTAACGTTACAGATTCGACCCGCTATGGCCGCACCGACCGCCACGACCGAAGCACCTGCGCAGCGCGGGTTTCCGCCCTTCGAGACGCAGAACTTCCCATCGCAAATCGTTTGGCTCGCAGTCACCTTCGTCCTGCTCTATGTGCTGATGGCGAGGGTGGCGCTGCCGCGCATCGGGGCGATTCTGACCGAGCGAAGCAAGCGCATCGCCGAGGACATTGCGACCGCCCAGCAGCTGAAGGAGCGTTCGGACGCGGCGAACGCGGCCTACGAGAAGGCGCTCGCCGATGCCCGCGCCCGCGCCCAGAACCTGGCCAACGCCGCTCGCCAGCGCCAAGCCGCCGCCGCCGAAGAAACCAACAAGCGCCTCGAGGCGCAACTGCATGAGCGGCTGGCCGCGGCCGAGAAATCGATTGCCGCGACTCGCGCCGCCGCGATGGGCAATGTCGGGGCGATCGCGGCCGATGCCGCCAGCGCCATCGTGGAGCGCCTGATCGGGCAGAGGCCGCCGGCGCGCGAAGTCGCCGCCGCGCTCGCCGAGCCCGGCCAGCAGTGAGGCTTGCACGATGACGCTGCCTCCTCCCGAAGCCTGGGTCGCCATCGGCTTCGCCTGCTTCATCGCGGTGCTCGCCTATCTCGGTGCGCACCGCAAGCTCGTCGACTCGCTCGATCAACGCCAGACACGCATCAAGGCCGAACTCGACGAGGCGAGCCGGCTGCGCGAGGAGGCGGAGGCGCTGCTTGCCGAATTCGAACGCAAAGGCCGTGCCGCCGAGAACGAGGCCGCAGCCATCATAGAGAGCGCCAAGGCCGAGGCCGAGCGTCTCGCCGCCGAGGCCAAGCTGCGGATGGAGGATTTCGTTACCCGCCGTACCAAAATGGCCGAAGCCAAGATCGCGCAGGCCGAGGCGCAGGCCCTGGGCGAGGTTCGCTCGGCGGCCGCCGACGCCGCAGCCGCCGCGGCGGAAAAGCTTCTGACAGCTGCGGCCAAGGGAAAAGTCGCCGAGGATTTGCTCGCGCGCGGCATCGAGGATATCAAAAATAAGCTTAATTGACCGCGGCTACGCACGGCATCATCGCCCGGGGTAGCGATTGGGCGGACTGCGCAAGCAGACAATTCGCGCCAGCGCCGTCACCGCGCACTTTCTCACGACCGGCGCGGCGCGGTCATCGGCTTGCTCAAGGCCTTAAGGCTCGCTCGCTCCTTACGCCAAACCTCTCCGATCAGCCGTTGGAGGCCGTGGGAGCCGACTTCGGCTTGTGCTTGCCGCGCGAGCGCTCGTGGCGTTGCTGCGCCTGCGCGGCGATCGGATCGAAGCCGATATAGACGATGTAATTGCCGAGCTCGCCTGACGGCGGCATGGGGAAAGCGAGTCCGTCCTCGACATGGGTGAAGGCCGGGTTGTCGTCGAGCGAAGCGGCCGTCACCGGGATGAGAATGAGTTTGGTGAGGATCGTTTTCGATTGCCCCGGCGATTCGTCGACGATCGCGATGCGCAGCGGTACGGTGATCTGGCCAGGCGTGCCCTGCGGCCCGAGAATGACGCGACCCTCGACGCCGACTTTCATCACCATCTGTCCGTTGACGAGCGCGCATTGACGCGCGGCGCGCACGAACGTGCCTTGATATTTCAGGGACATTGCCGGATTGTCGCCGCCGGTGCGAACGGTGAGCGTCGAAGCGCCCTCGCGGATGTCGATAAACGGGCATTCGACATCGGGCGCCGCGCCGGCGACCGGCTGCCGCCCTTTGTCGGACGAGCCGGAGAAGAAGTTCGAAATACTCGGTGGCAGCCAGCGCGAACCGGACGATGACGGCGCCGCCGCGGCAGGCGCCGGTGCCGCACTCTCGGCCGGCGCGGGCGCGGCCTGCCCGCCCAACAGGCTTGCGCCCCCGCTGCAGCCGGACGCCAGCAGCGCAACGCAGAGCAGACCGGCAATCGGCAATCGGTCAAGGCAGGGCATTTGGATCAGCGTTCCCCGGGCAATCCCCAAAGGGCCCATGTTAATCAGTTCTGTAATCCGCTCATCCCGCGGCCTCCTATGGCTCGCGGGCGGCTACGCAGAGCTCGTCAGCTCAGTTCGGCCATCGCAAAAACCGCGCGGGAACGGGCCACTTTCGTCGGGGCATCATAGGAGCCAAACCGTGGCCATCCCATGGCGCCCCTGACGCTCTGTTCGAACTCACCAGCTTGGGAAGCAGCAAAGCACGGATGGAACGAGCAAAAGCAACATTTCCCGCCCCAATAGCCGGCGGCGCGCAGCCGGATGGTCAAGAGCCCGCCTCGTCCGCCAGCCGTGCATACAGCAGGTGATCCTGCCACGCGCCGTTGATGCACAGATATTCCCGCGCGTAGCCCTCGCGCGCAAATCCGGTCTTTTCCAGGAGCCGAATGGAAGCGGCATTGCTGGGAATGCAAGCCGCCTCCAGGCGATGCAGTCGCAGCGCGGTGAACGCAACAGGGACAATGGCGCGCACCGCTGCCGTCATGTAGCCGCGCCCCACGAAGGGCAGCCCCATCCAGTAGCCCAGGCTTGCCGCCTGCGCGACGCCGCGGCGGATATTGGCCAGTGTCAGGCCGCCCAGCAGCGCGCCGTCCACGGTGCGCAGGATCAAGAAGGCGTAGCCCTGGTCGGTGCGCAAATCCTCGGCATAGCGGCGCACCCGGCGTCGGAACGCGCCGCGGGTGAGGTCGTCGGCCGGCCAGGTCGGCTCCCATGGGGTGAGAAACTGGCGGCTCGCTTCGCGCAAGGCCGACCATTCGCCGTAATCGGTCATTTGCGGCGTCCGCAAAATGACACCCTCGCCGGGGATCGAGGCGAGGGGCTCGGCGAAATTGATGGTCCTGAAGAAGGCCATGGCAGCAAATCTAACAGGCCCTTGCGCGAATGCAGCTCGACGCTGCTCGCGCCGCCGTCACACATCACGCGGCACGGCGCGCGAGCGTTTCGGCGATGGCGGCGGCACTTTCAAGTCCAGAACCCAGCCCGAGCACGGCGGTTGCAAGCTTACCGCGGGCGAGCAGAGCGCGGCCCGCAGCGCGCGCACTCTCCACGCTGACCGTGTCGACCTTGGCAACCAGTTCCTCCACAGTAATCGGCCGGCCGTAAGTGAGCATTTGCCGCGCCAATTGCCCGATTCGCTCGCCGGAGCTTTCAAGCGCCATCAGCAAACCGGCCTTCATCTGCGCCTTGGCGCGCGCTACTTCGGTTTCGGACAGCGTCTCGGCAGTATTGGCGATCTCGTCGACGACGAGGCTCATCAATTTGGATGTGTCGGCCGCATCGGTGCCGGCATAGAGACCGAACATGCCGGTATCTGCATAAGCGGCGTGGAAAGAATAGATCGAATAGCACAGCCCGCGCTTTTCGCGCGCCTCCTGGAACAAGCGCGAGGACATGCCGCCGCCAAGCACGTTGGTGAAAGCCTGCAGCGCAAAGAGCGCCGGATCGATCTGCGAAACGCCGGGCAGTGCCAGCGCGATGTGCACCTGTTCAAGCTCGCGCTTTTCCACGTGCGTGCCGCCGCCGAAGCTCGCCGGCAGCGGCCGCGGCCCGGCCGATCCGTTGAAGCCGGCAAAATGCCGTTCCACTTCGGCAACCACGGCCTCGTGCGCGACGGCGCCGGCGGCCGCCACCACCGTGTCCGGGCCGCGATAGTGCTGCGCGAGATAACCGCGCAGGCTGGTGCCGTCGAAGGATCGCACCGTCTTCGGCGTGCCCAGAATTGAACGGCCGAGCGGCTGGTTGGGAAAGGCGACGGCCTGCAGGTGCTCGAAGATGAGGTCGTCGGGGGTATCGGCGACGGCACCGATCTCCTGCACGATGACGCTCTGCTCGCGCACCATCTCCTCGCGGTCGAAAGCCGGCTCGCAGAGGATGTCGGAAAGTACGTCGAGCGCCAGCGGCACGTCGGCCTTGAGCACGCGCGCGTAATACGCCGTGGTCTCGGCGCCGGTTGCCGCGTTGAGGTCGCCGCCGACCGCCTCAATCTCTTCGGCGATCTGCCGCGCGGTGCGTCGGCGCGTGCCCTTGAACGCCATGTGTTCGAGAAAATGCGAGATGCCGTGCTCGTCGCCCTGCTCGTGACGGCTGCCGGTATTGACCCACACCCCGAGCGAGGCGGTCTCCAGATGCGGCATCGTGTCGGTCACGACCTGGATGCCGGAATTCAACTTCGTCACTGCAACGCTCATGCTGCCGCTCCTTGCTGCGCGGCGCGGCTCGTCGCCAGGACGAAACGCTCGACCGCTAACTGGTCCGCCGGCAGCACGCTGACGCGCTCCGGGCGGGAATTGAGATCGGAAAGCCATTCCGGCAGGGCCGGCCGCACGCCGCAGGCCGTCTCGATCGCGACGGGAAACTTCGCTGCATGCGCGGTGCACAGCACCAGCATCGGCACGGCCGGATCGCGCGGCTCCTTCGCGGCGACCGCAACACCGACGGCGGAATGCGGATCGACCAGACTGCCGGTCTCGCGCCTGACCGTGCGGATGGCGGCGGCCGTCTCGTCCTCGTCGGCGCGGCCGGCGGCGAACAGGCTGCGAATCCGCGACAGCGCCTGCGGCGAAAGCGTAAAGCGCCGCGACTGCGCGAGCGAGCCCATCAGCGCGCGGATCGCCTCTGCGTCGCGGTCATAGGCCTCGAACAACAGCCGCTCGAAATTCGACGAGACCTGAATGTCCATCGCCGGCGAGGTGGTCGGCACCACGTCGCGCAGTTCATACCTGCCGGTCGCCAAAGTGCGAGCGAGAATGTCGTTGACATTGGTGGCAATCAGGAGCCGGTCGATCGGCAGGCCAAGCCGCTGCGCCACGTAGCCCGCGTAGACGTCGCCGAAATTGCCGGTCGGCACGGTGAACGCCACCGGGCGCCGCGGCGCCCCGAGCGACACGGCGGCGGTAAAATAATAAACGACCTGCGCGACGATGCGCGCCCAATTGATCGAGTTGACGCCGGAGAGCCGCACCCGCTCGCGGAAATCGGCGTGATTGAACATGCCCTTCACCAGCGCCTGGCAGTCGTCGAAAGTACCCTTGACGGCGACGGCGCTGACATTGGCCGCAGCCGCCGTGGTCATCATCCGCCGCTGCACATCGGAGATGCGACCCTGCGGAAACAAAACGATGAGGTCGACCTGATCCCGACCGGCAAAGGCCTCGACTGCAGCACCGCCGGTATCGCCCGAGGTCGCCACCACGACGGTGCGGCGTTCGCCGCGCACCGCGAGCGCGTGGTCGATCAAGCGCGCAAGCAGCTGCATCGCTACGTCTTTGAACGCGAGCGTCGGACCGTGGAACAGCTCGAGGGCGAACGTATTCGCGTTGAGCTGCGTCAGCGGCACCACGGCGGGATGGCGGAATGTGCCGTAGGCCTCGCGCGCCATCCGCGCCAGGTCGTCGTCGCTGATCGCGCCGTCGGTAAAGCGGCGGACCACCTCCACCGCCACTTCGGCATACGAGCGGCCGGCAAAGGAGGCGATGGTGGCAGCCTCGAGCCGCGGCCAGGATTGCGGTACGTAAAGCCCGCCGTCGCGGGCTAGGCCGGCGAGCATCACCTCGGCAAAGCCGAGTGGCGGGGCCTCGCCCCTCGTTGAAACGTGACGCACTGCCATCCTCTTGGGCGCGCCGGATTTTGTCCACCGGCACGCGCCTAAGTCATTGATTTATTAGCCTTTTGGTGCGGGGCGGAAGGCCGCCCGGCGCCCGGGGCCGACACACTAGTCGAAAAGCGCAGCTGATCACAAGGAAGCGTTCACGAGGAACGCGAAGCGCCGCCTTTTAGCTCCCGGTCATGGCCGCTGCCGGGCTGGTCGCGGCCGGGACCGAATGCCCAGGTCAGGTAGGAGATCAGCAGGACAAGCGCCAGCCCATACCAGGTCAGCGCGTATTGCAGATGATTGTCGGGCAGGCTGACGACAAGCTTCCCGGGCTTGGGCAAACCCCCGGGCGGCACGGGGCTTTCCTGCTCCACATAGAAGGGGGCTACCGGGCCGGCTGCCTTATCAAGCCCCTTCACCGCGGCAATGGCCTCCGGATCGCGGGCAAACCAAAGATTTTTAGCCGGCTCGTCGCGCGGCGTGAACCAATGGCGTTCTTCCGGCCAGCGCAGCGCGCCGACGATTTCGATTGGACCGGCGATCTGGCCCTGCGGCCGCGAGCTCGGGAGCTTCCGACTGTCCGGCACGAAGCCGCGATTGACAATAACGACCCTGCCGTCGGCAAGCCGTGCCGGCGTGAACACCCAATAACCCGGCCCCTCCACGTCGGGACGAAAGATGGAGGGAGCGGCGAAGACCAGTGCTTCGTTGGCATTGTCGAACTGCGCGGTGAACCTGACCCGATGGTACTCGAGCGCTTGGCGGTCGAGGCTTGCCCAAGCACCGGCGGGCGGCAAGGCGACGGGAGGCGCCGAGAGCTCGGCGTGCAGCGCGGCGATCAGGCCTTCCTTCCAGGCCTTGCGCTGAATTTGCCAGGTGCCGAGGCTGATGAGCACCACGAACACCAGGATTGCCGGCACGAGCAGGCCAAGCCAGGGCGGCCGCCGCTTCTTGGGAGCTTTCACGGCCCGCCGCCACCGAAACGCCCCTCCGCCGCCTTGTGGTAGTATTGCAAGGCGATCATCAGCCCTTTCATCGGCCGCAACGGACCGAGCGTGACGATGAGAATGAGCGGCAACCACAAGGCCGCGTGGACCCAATAAGGCGGATGGTACAGGGCCTCGGTGACGAGCGCGGCACCGACGACAATGAATCCCGCCACAAACATGATAAACACCGCCGGCCCGTCGCCGGAATCGGCAAAGCCATAATCCAGGCCGCAAACCTCGCAACGCGGACGCAACGTGAGGAATCCCTGAAACAACTTGCCTCGTCCGCAATGCGGACAGCGGCAGGCCAGGCCGACGCCGATGGCGCCGGAAAGAGACTCGGTCGGCTGATCGGTCATCCGTATTCCCCCACGCTGCGCCTGGCGGGCGCGGGGACAAACCGCTTAAGGGCGCGGGCCATACCCCCAGCTAGGGGTTGCGCCGCCCCGGCGCCAGCCGGCCTTACCGCCCGCCCCAGACATAGATGCAGGTGAACAGGAAAAGCCAAACCACGTCGACGAAGTGCCAATACCAGGCAGCGAACTCGAAGCCGAGATGCTGGGTCGGCTTGAACTGGCCGGCGAGCGCGCGCAACAGGCACACGGTCAGGAAGATCGTGCCGATGATCACATGCACGCCGTGGAAGCCGGTCGCCATGAAGAATGCGGCACCGTACATGTTGCCGGAGTAGTGGAAGCCCGCGTGCGCGTATTCCCAGGCCTGCACGCAGGTGAAGGTCAGGCCGAGCGCGATGGTGAGGACGAGACCCCAGACCAGACCCTTGCGGTCGTCCTCGAGCAGCGAATGATGCGCCCAGGTCACCGTGGTGCCGGAGGTGAGCAGGATCAGCGTGTTGAGCAGGGGTAAGTGCCAGGGATCGAAGGTTTCGATGCCCTTCGGGGGCCAGACGCCGCCAGTGAAGGCGACCCGCCCCACGTCTCTGAGTTCGTCGGGAAACAAAGCGGTATTGAAGTAGGCCCAGAACCACGCCACGAAGAACATCACTTCCGAGGCGATGAACAAAATCATGCCGTAGCGGTGCGAGATCTGCACCACGCGAGTGTGGTCGCCCTCGACCTCCGCCTCGTTGATGACATCGCGCCACCAACCGATCATCGTGTAGGCGATGCCGATGGCCCCGACGCCGAGGATGAGCACCGCGTAGCTGACGATCGAGTGCATCCACAGGATCAGGCCGACGGCAGCGACGAAGGCCGAAACCGAACCGACCGCTGGCCACGGACTGGGCCTGACCAGATGGTAATCGTGGTGCGGTTTGGCGTGTGCAGCTGCATCGGCCATCGTCTTCGTCTCCGGTTCGCCGCGGCCGCCGGGGCCCTCGGCACGAATTGCTCTCGTCTCAGATGCCGCCGGCTGGCGGCGCCGGGCCGCTGCTAGGCAGCCGCATGCGCTGTGCTGACGGCACCGGCGCGCGCACCGTATAGAAGCCGTAGAAGAGCCTGATCGTGCTCACGCCGTCCTGCGCGGAAGCAGCGGCGCGCGGGGGGTCGACGTAGATCACGACCGCCATGTCGCGGCTTTCCTGCATGGTCTGCGGTGCGAAGCAGAAGCAATGAATCTTCTCGAAGTAAAGGGGTCGCGTCGGCGAGCCAACTCCGTAGCCGGCCTGGCCGACACTGATGCCGCCCGCCTGGTCGGCGAGCCTATAGGACACGATCACCTGCCCAGGCTTCTTATCGTCCTCGCAAGGCGATGACCATGGCCGATCCACGCCGGAGTCGAAACGCACGGTGACCAGGCGCGGCGAGTGCTGCCACGGCAGCGCGGCCGCCACCTTGGTGCCGCCGACCCCGCTGGCGCGGCAGAGCCAGGAATAAAACGGCAACGCTGCGTAAGACAGCCCACCCATCAGCGCGACCATGGCGCCGCACAGCAAGGCGACGCAAAGGTCGCGGCCCAGTGTCTTTCTCTGCGGATTGCCTGCTGCGGCCATGATCGGTGCTTCCCCAGCCACTATTTCGTTGTTTGCACGGGCCGCATGTAGTCGGGGCCGGTGAACACGTTGGAGCCCAGCCTGACGAGGGTGACGGCGAAGATCACCACGACGAAGACACCGAGCGCGAGCGCAATGGCGATCGAACGGGCGCGGCGGGCGCGCAGCTGTTCCTCGGTCAATCTGATGCCGTCCGGCGGCGGCTGCTCCGGCGCGCGCCGCGAATCCGCTTCGGGCTCGTGGTCCGGGGCCGCGTGTTTTGTGACCTGTTCCATCGTGTCGTCCGCCGTCATCATGCCGTGATATGACCGATCAGCCCTGCTGACATGGGATCGACCAGCAGCACCGCAAAGAGGCACAGATAAAGGACCGAGAAGGCGAACACGTGCTTGCAGGCGGCGCAACCGGAGGTTTCGCGGCGCACGCGCAGCGCCAGCGCGATCATCGCCGCGCCGATCACGATTGCCGCAATGCCGTAAAGCCCCGCATAGCGGAACGGCCAAAGCACGATCCCGAGCGGCACCATGCCCACCAGCGCCGTGAATACCACGAGCGACATCACCCGTGGCTTCATGCGCCCGATGTAATCGCCGGCCCCCGCGATTGAGGGCTCGACTCGCGCGGAGGTCAGACTCATCGGATCAACGGCAGTGTCTCGTATTGATGGAACGACGGCGGCGACGATAGCGTCCACTCCAGGGTCGTGGCGCCCGGCCCCCACGGATTGGCCGCGGCGCGCTCCTTGCGCATGAACGCAAGCGCCATGCAATAGAAGAACACCAGCAGGCCGAAGCCGGAAACGTACGAGCCGATTGAAGAGATGAAATTCCAACCGGCGAAAGCGTCGGGGTAGTCGACGTAGCGGCGGGGCATGCCGGCGAGGCCGAGGAAATGCTGCGGGAAGAAAACCAGGTTGACGCCGATGAAGGTGAGCCAGAAGTGCGGCTTTCCGAGCGTCTCGTTGTACATGTAGCCGGTCATCTTCGGGAACCAGTAATACCAGCCGCCGAAGATGGCGAACACGGCGCCGAGCGACAGCACGTAATGGAAGTGGGCGACGACGTAATAGGTGCCGTGCACCTCCCGGTCGACGCCGGCATTGGCCAGCACCACGCCGGTCACGCCGCCGATGGTGAACAGGAAAATGAAGCCGATCGCCCACAGCATCGGCGTCTTGAACTCGATCGAACCGCCCCACATCGTCGCGATCCAGGAAAAGATCTCCACCCCCGTGGGCACCGCGATGACCATGGTGGCGGCGATGAAATAGGCCTGCACGCTCGCCGACATGCCGACATTATACATATGGTGCGCCCAGACCACGAATCCGATGCCGCCGATCGCCACCATCGCGTAGGCCATGCCCAGATAGCCGAAGACCGGCTTCTTCGAGAAGGTCGACACGATCTGGCTGATCATGCCGAACCCGGGCAGGATCAGGATGTAAACTTCGGGGTGACCGAAGAACCAGAACAGGTGCTGGAACAGGATCGGATCGCCGCCGCCATGGGGGTCGAAGAAGGTGGTGCCGAAATTGCGGTCGGTGAGCAGCATGGTAATGGCGCCGGCGAGCACCGGCAGCGACAACAGCAGCAGGAACACCGTCACCAGGATCGACCATACGAACAGCGGCATCTTGTGCATGGTCATGCCCGGCGCGCGCATGTTGAAGATCGTGGTGAGATCAGACCGTGCGCGGTCACGAACACGTCATAGACGTGGGTCTCGTGGAAGATCTGGAGGCCCGGATACATCAGTTCGGCCCGGATCGCGACCGACAGGGCAGCGCCGATCGTGCCGGCAATGATCGCGAACACCAGGTACATCGTGCCGATGTCCTTGTGGTTCGTGGAATAGAGAAAGCGGCGCCAGCCACGCGGGAGGTCGTGCCCGCCCTCGTCCCCGTGAGCCGCGTGTACCATCGTATCCATGCCAGTTCCTTCGTTAGCGGCGCGCCGTTGCCGGATCGATCGTCATCCGGCGCCAACGAAGCGCGCAAATATCGTCACTGCACCGGCGCACCGGCGGCAGCGATTGCGGTCGGCGCGGCCGGTTCGTCTGCCGCGTATTCCTGCTTGGCCTTGGCGAGCCAGGTGTTGAAATCGGCCTCGCTTACGACATGCACCGCGATCGGCATGAACGAATGGTCCTTGCCGCACAATTCCGAGCACTGGCCGTAAAACACGCCCTCCTTCGTCGCCTTGAACCAGGTGTCGTTGATCCGGCCCGGAATAGCGTCGATCCTGATGCCGAACGACGGCACGTTGAAAGAATGAATCACGTCGGCGCCGGTCACCAGCACATGAACAACCTTGTTCACCGGCACGATCATCTCGTTATCCACCTCCAAGAGCCGCGGCTGCCCGGGCTTGAGGTCCTTCTCGGGCACCATGATCGAATCGAACTGGAAATTGCCGTTGTCCGGATAAGCATAGGTCCAGAACCATTGCTTGCCGGTGACCTTCACGGTGAGAGCGGGCTTGGGCACCTGGAGCTGAACGAACAGCAGCCGGAATGACGGCACGGCAATCGACGCCAGGATGATCACGGGGACGATGGTCCACATCACTTCGAGCGGCGTATTGTGGGTGGTGCGCGAAGGGGTCGGATTGGCGCGCGCATTGAAACGGACAATGACCGTCAGAAGCAGGATGAGGACGAACGCGGTAATTGCCGTGATGATCCAGAGCAGAAAATTGTGAAAGTCGGTAATGTCCTGCATCACCGGCGAGGCTGGCTCTTGCATGCCGATCTGCCACGGCGACGCCTGCCCGAGTCCGGCGAATGCCGCGCTTGTGCTCGCAAGCAGCGCCGCGGCGGCCGCCGCAATGCCGGTCGAGCGAGAGAATAGCTTCATCTGCCTCTTTGCTCCCTGGTTTTGATCTGGGCGGCATCGTCAGCGAGCGGCGCTTCTCGGCGCGGACGGTGACAACCTGACCCGGCCTGCTTCGCTCCTGCGCCGGCCCCACGCGAAGGACACAAGCGCCGGACCGACGGCTTTGATTCCTTGCAGGCGTCGTGGGATGGGGACTGCGACGTCCTCAAACCACAAATCGAAGCGTGCTGCAATGCGCCCAATGCGCCGCTCGGTTGCCGCTTGCGCGCGGCGTTCTGCAACTCACCTGTTCCCGCGCGGCTCGGGCCGGCGGTGCCAAGGGTTCGGCGCGAACACCGCTCGACGGCAACGTCCACGGGCGGGGAAAGAGTTTCACATGCCGCAGATATTCTGTTCGGCGGCCGGGCCCACTTCCCCGGTTCGGTTCGCCTTCGCAACCGGCCGCAATGGGCCACGCCAGTCTGTTTGTCCTTGGGACAGCCACAATGCGGTGGTTTGGACGGCGTGACACGGTGGGCTCACCCCTGAAAGAAGGCTCGCACGGCACCGCGCGCCGCGACGATTGGCTCAAGACGATTGGACCAAGCGTTTTTGTATGCGTCGGTTGTGCATGCGTTTGCCGCCGTGTCGTGGTGGGACCTCCGGGGCGGCGCGGTGAGGGCAGCAAGACGATGACGACAGCCGAACTCCCAGCGCGCGTGCGGCAATGTGTCGACCGGACGGTTCTCTCGGCAATCGCCGGGACCCTTGTCGTGGTCGCCTCGACTGCGATCGGCGGCCTGGCGCAGGCCCAGGGCGTCGTCAAATCGGTTTACGGCGATTGGCAGATTCGCTGCGAGACTCCACCGGGTGCCCAGAGCGAGCAATGCGCGCTGATGCAGAGCGTGACCGCGGAGGACCGGCCCAATGTTGGGCTTACCGTGATCGTGCTCAAAACCGCGGACCAGAAGAGTCGCCTGATGCGCGTCATCGCCCCGCTCGGCATCATGCTGCCGTCGGGGCTCGGGCTGAAGATCGATAATAAAGACGTGGGCCGCGCCGGCTTCGTCAAATGCCTGCCGAATGGCTGCCTCGCCGAAATCACGATGGACGATAATCTGATCAAGGAACTGCGCGGCGGTCAGACAGCGACCTTCATCATTTTCCAGTCGCCCGAGGAAGGCATCGGCTTTCCCATGAGCCTCAAAGGATTCGGCGACGGCTTCGACAAACTGCCGTGACGGAGCGACCATCATCGCATGGCCGCGAACGAACTCGCTCTCCGCCCGGCCCGGGGGAAGCTGACGGTGACGCGTTGCGGCCACAAGAAAGGCCTGCGTTATCTCGTCGCGGCCCGGCGCGCAAACCCCGCGTATTCATCCTGCATGGCGATTGACGGCCTCACGCGCAACGCTACGCTCGGTGCCAAAAACCGGGGGAACGCGATGCGCGCAATCCACAAGGCTGCCTGCGGCGCACTTCTTCTGCTTGCCGCGTTGTCGGCTGCGGCTTCGCAACCGAGGGCGGCGAGCAATTATCCAACTCATCCGGTGATGCTGATCGTGCCCTATGGGGCCGGCGGCGTCGCCGATGTCGGGATGCGCATTCTCGGCCAAGAACTGTCGAGCAAGCTCAAGCAGCAATTCATCATCGAAAACCGCCCCGGCGCCGCCGGGATCGTCGCGGCGCAGGCCGGCGCCAGCGCTGCGCCCGATGGCTACACTTTGCTGATGACCGGCAACAACAACGCCATCGCCACCTCGCTGTTTGAGAAATTGCCTTACAACATTCTCGCTGACTTTGCCTCAGTTTCGACCGTGTCGTTCTTCGACCTGCTCATCGTCACGCGCGCAGGCTCGCCGCTAAAATCGCTGCGCGATGTGATCGCCGCCGCCAAGGCACATCCCGGCAAGCTCAATATCGGCACCATCGTTCCGGGCAGCACCCAGAATCTGGCCGCCCAGCTGTTCGCCAGTACCGCCGACGTCAAGGCAACGATCGTGACCTTCCGCACCTCGCCCGACATGGCGAGCGCAGTGATGCGTGGCGACGTCGATGTGGCGTTCGAATTTTACGCGGCGATCCACGGGCTGCTTGGCAGCAGGAAAATCGTCGCGCTCGCTTCCACCGGCCAAAAGCGCACCGCCTACCTGCGCGACGTGCCGACGGCGATCGAGAGCGGGCTCAATGGCTACAATGTCAGCAGCTGGAACGGAATCTCCGTCCCAGCCGCGACCCCCAAGCCAATCATTGAAAAACTCAACCAGGCGATTACCGAAGCTATTCCCGATCCCGCAATCCAGAGCAAAGCCGCGCCAATGGGCATGGACATGCGCGCCAGCACCCCGGAACAAATGACCGCGCGGATGAAGGCCGACATCGCCAAATGGGGCGCGGTGATTGCCAAGGCGGGGATTGCCAAAAGGGATTGAGAGTTGACAAAAATTACGCCGGTATCGCGAGAAGGATTATTCTGTTCGTCGTGCCGCGCTTGACCAAGCAATGGCGAACGGCTCGCGCGACCGCGCTGCCGCGTTTTGCGCTCTGTGAACTTCAGCATGGATCGCGAGGCTGCGGTGGTGGCAAACGGTTGAACGCAAGCTTAAGTTCGGCGCGCGCGGGCCACACTTGGGACCAGGTGGGACCTGTGCGCCGCGCTGGCTGCAAAGCGCAGCCGCATGGCTTATCTATCTCGGAACTGCCGCCGGCGAACCTGTTTGGAGTTCCTCATGACCGCTGCCGCCACTTCGCTCATCGACCGCGCCGGGCTCGACCGGTCCCGGCTTGCCAAAATCATCGCCCGCGGGCTCGAGGGAGCCGATGATGGCGAGCTCTTCCTTGAATATCGCCAATCCGAACTCCTGGCCTTCGACAACGGCCGGCTCAAGGAGGCCACCTACGACACCTCGCAGGGTTTTGGGTTGCGCGCGGTCAAGGACGAGGCAGTCGGCTATGCCCACGCCTCCGACGTGTCGGAGAGCGGCATCGAACGCGCCGCCGATGCCGTGCGTGCGGTCAAGGGCGGCTATTCGGGCCGCTACGCCGCGCCGCCCGGGCGCACCAACATCAAGCTCTACGGCGACGAAAGCCCGCTCGGCAGCCCCGCCTTCGAGGCCAAGGCGCGCCTGCTCCAGGAAATCGACGCCTATGCGCGCGCAAAGGATCCGCGGGTGCGCCAGGTCAGCGCCAGCCTTGCGGCGAATTGGCAGGCGGTGGAGATTTTGCGGGCGGACGGCGAGACCTACCGTGACATACGGCCGCTGGTTCGAGTCCATGTGACGGTCGTGGTCGGCGACGGCGATCGCCAGGAAACCGGCAGCGACGGTTACGGCGGGCGCGAAGGCTATGAGGTCTTCATCGCCACCCACCGCTGGCAAGGCGCGGTCGACAATGCGGTGCGCCAGGCGCTGGTGAATCTGCAATCGGTACCGGCGCCGGCAGGCGAAATGGATGTGGTGCTCGGCGCCGGCTGGCCCGGCGTCATGCTGCACGAGGCGGTCGGCCACGGTCTCGAAGGCGACTTCAACCGCAAGAAGACGTCAGCCTTTGCCGGCCTCATGGGACAACAGGTCGCGGCCAAAGGCGTGACCGTGGTCGACGACGGCACCATCGTCCGCCGCCGCGGCTCGCTGTCCATCGACGATGAGGGCACGCCAACCAACCGCACCGTGCTGATCGAGGATGGCATGCTGGTTGGCTACATGCAGGATCGGCAGAACGCGCGGCTGATGGACATGAAGCCGACCGGCAACGGCCGGCGCGAGAGTTTTGCCCACGTGCCGATGCCGCGCATGACCAATACCTACATGCTTTCCGGCGACCACGATCCTGGCGAAATCGTCGCCTCGGTGAAGAACGGCGTCTATGCCGTGCATTTCGGCGGCGGCCAGGTGGACATCACCTCGGGCAAATACGTATTCGAGTGCACCGAGGCCTACCGGATCGAGAACGGCAAGGTCGGTGCGCCGATCAAGGGCGCCATGCTGATCGGCAACGGGCCGACCGATCTTCGGCGTATCTCCATGGTGGGCAACGATCTCGCGCTCGACGCCGGAATCGGCACCTGCGGCAAGAACGGCCAGGGCGTGCCGGTCGGCGTCGGTCAGCCGACGCTGCGCATCGACCGCATCACCGTCGGGGGGACCGGCGCATGAGCTCATCGCCAGCCGATCGTCCGCGCGAGCAATCTGCGCGGTTGGTTTGGGGCCTGCACAGCCTTGTCAGATCCGTCATCGACATCGCGCTCATTCTGCTGGTCGTCACGATCGGAAAGAGCGCGCTGGCCGAACCGTATTACGTGCCGTCCGGCTCAATGGAGCCGACGCTCAAGATCGGCGACGAGCTTTTGGCGACCAAATACAACTACGGCTACAGCGCGGCTTCGCTGCCGCTGTTCATCCATCTTCCCGCCCGCGGGCGCGTGCTCGGCACGCTGCCGCGCCGCGGCGACGTCGTGGTGTTTCGCGCCCCGGCCGACGAGTCGCAGATCTGGGTGAAGCGGGTGATCGGGCTGCCGGGCGATCGCATCGCCATCCGCGATGGACGCGTGTGGATCAATGGCGCCGCGGTGGGGCTTAAGGCCGACGGCTTGGGTCGGGACGAGAGCGAGGACGGCGCGCGCCAGCGCCTTCCACAGTTCCTGGAGACGCTGCCGGGCGGCCGGCAGCATCTGATATTTCAGGAGTCGACCGACGGCCCGCTCGACAACATGCCGATGATCACCGTTCCGCGCGGCCGCCTGTTCGTCATGGGCGACAACCGCGACAATTCCGACGACAGCCGGGTGCCGACAAACCTGGGCGGTGTCGGCCTCTTACCGATCGGCAACCTGGTCGGAAGGGTAGACGTCGTGCTCGGCTCGTGGGATCTGGCCGCCGCCCGCCGGCCGGTCTGGGAGTGGCCGTCGGGGCTGCGGCTGTCGCGGTTTTTATCAGCGGTGCTATAGCGTCGGCGGACGCTGACCAAATTGCGCTAGCGCAGCACACCGGAAATACAGCAGGGCCGGCGGCGGGGTGGTTTTATGACGTTTTTCAGATAGCAGCGCGCGCCCGCGGTCCCGTAGCCCAGGCGCCGATAGGTCCAGGCGCGGCAGCGTGAATTGGCGCGGCAAGCGTCCTCGCATGGCTTGCCCTTGGTATCCGGATTGGTCTCAAAAACGTGGTAATCGCCGCCGGTGCGGTCGATCGAATATTCGAGTCCGCCGCCGAGCCGCGGCTCGACCACGCCGGCGCCGCGCACGCCGGAGACGCAGCAGCTCGAATGCACCGGCGGCTGCACCGTGCGTTTGAGATAGCATGTTGCTGGCGTGCCCGAGGTCGTCGGATAGAAAAAGCTCCAGGACCGGCAGACGCGTTCGTGCTCGCAGCGGCTCGCGCAGACCGCGGGATCGCCGCTCGGCACGGCGGCGTGGGCGTAATCGCCGCCCGGCCGGTCGTAACCCGATTGCCCGGCAACGCGGCCGGCCGCGGCCGCGACCAAGACTGAGACGGCAATGGTCACGATCATTCGCCGCATTAGCCGATGCGCTTTCGCTGTTCTGGAGCCGCTCCCCGAAATTCCTTATACAAAAGCGACGTCCGGAACGAAATGCCAGGGCAACAATGCGGAACGCTTTCATTTGCCGGCGCCCATCATAAACAATTGTTCATGCGCGGAAGTGCTTGGAGAGCTTGAGCCCCTGCGCCTGATAGTTGGAGCCGATGCTGCGGCCATAGAGCCGCTCGGGAGGCGCCAGCATCTTTTCAAAGATCAACCGGCCGACGATCTGGCCGTGCTCGAGGATGAAGGGCACTTCGCGCGAGCGCACTTCCAGCACGGCGCGCGCGCCGCGGCCGCCGGCGCCCGCATAGCCGAAGCCGGGATCGAAGAAACCCGCATAGTGCACGCGAAATTCGCCGACCAGCGGATCGAACGGCACCATTTCGGCGGCATAGTCCGGCGGCACCTGCACGGCTTCTTTTGAGGCAAGGATGTAAAACTCGTCGGGATCGAGAATGAGGCTGCGGTCGGCGCGCGCCATCACCGGCTCCCAGAATTCCTCGACCTCGTAGCCGCCGCGGCGATCGACATCGATCAGTCCGGTATGCCGCTTGGCGCGAAAGCCGACGACCGGGGCCTGTTGCTCGCTTGCGCCTGCACCCGACAGATCGACGCTGACCGCCACGCCCTCGTCCATCACCGCCTCGGCGGTGTCGACGAGCCGCTCGCGGGCGTGCAGCGCGCGCAAAGCCTCTGCATCGAGGCGCGCATGGCCGCAGCGGAAGCGCAGCTGCGACAGCCGCGAGCCCTCACGCACCAGCACCGGAAAAGTCTTCGGGCTGATCTCGGCATAAAGCGGGCCGCGATAGCCACTTGCGATGCGATCAAAACCGCGCGTCTCATCGGCAATCACCCGGGTAAAGACATCGAGCCGGCCGGTCGAGCTTTTGGGATTTGCCGCAGCCGCAATGCCGCTCGGCAAGGCGAGGCTTTCGATGAGCGGCACAATATACACGCAGCCGGTCTCCAACACTGCGCCGCGTTTGAGCGCGATATCGTGCAGCTTCAGTTGCTCGATGCGCCGCGCAACCGTGATGCCAGGACCGGGCAGAAAGCTCGCCCGCACGCGGTAGGCGACGGCGCCGAGCCGCAGATCGAGGCTTGCCGGCTGGATCTGATCGGGAGCGAACGGATCGGCGGCCGCGATCACGTTCTGCTCCGCCAACGCCGCGATCATGCGGTCCGGCAGAATTCCATGCTGCGAATTTTTGCACGCAGGCGGCACGCAAAGCGATCTAACCGATGCAGCGTTTGACGCCAAGCAGGCGGCGGCGTATAAGCGCAATTATCCCGTGGTCATTTGAGCCGGCCGGCTTGCCGCCACGTAAAACAACGCGCTAAAAGGCCGGGGACGCATGGACCCGGCCAGAGGATGCCCTCCCGGCCGGGTTTTGTTTTGCCTAGAGGAGCCAAGGAGCCCACCTATGCCCGCGTCCGCCAAAAAAGCCTACCGCCCGGAAACGCGCCTCGTGCAGTCGGGCACGCTGCGCTCGCCGTTCGGCGAAACGTCCGAGGCGATGTATCTCACGCAAGGCTATGTTTACGAAAGCGCCGCGCAGGCGGAAGCGCGCTTTAAGGGCGAGGATCCCGGCTACCAATATTCGCGCTTTGCCAATCCGACGGTCGACATGTTCGAGCGGCGCATGGCGGCATTCGAAGGTGCCGAGGCGGCGCGCGCCACCGCAACCGGCATGGCCGCCGTCACCCTTGCCCTGGTCGGCCAACTGAAGGCCGGCGACCACGTGGTCGGATCGAAAGCCATGTTCGGCTCCTGCCGCTACGTCATCGAAGACTATTTGCCGCGGTTCGGGGTCGCCTCGACCCTGGTCGATGGCTGCGATCTCGACGCCTGGCGCCAGGCAGTGCGGCCGAACACCAAGACCTTCTTTCTCGAAAGCCCGACGAATCCCGCGCTTGACGTCATCGACATCGCCGAGGTGGCGAAGCTCGCGCACGCGGCGGGCGCAACGCTGGTGGTCGACAATGTGTTCGCCACGCCGCTCTACCAGAGCCCGCTCGCGCTCGGCGCCGATTGCGTCGTCTATTCGGCCACCAAGCATATCGACGGCCAGGGCCGCTGCCTCGGCGGCGTCGTGCTCGGCTCGCAGAAATTCATCATGGAAAAAATCCATGTGCTCATTCGCCAGACCGGTCCCTCGATGTCGCCGTTCAACGCCTGGGTGCTGCTCAAGGGGCTGGAGACCCTCGCGGTGCGCGTACGCCGGCAGACCGACAGCGCCGCGACGCTGGCGGTGGCGCTGGCCGAGCATCCGAAAATTTCGCGCCTAATCTATCCGGGCCGGCCCGACCATCCGCAGGCCGACATCGTGGCAAAGCAGATGCGCGGCGGCTCAACCCTGGTCGCCTTCGAGATCAAGGGCGGCAAGAAGGCCGCGTTCCGTTTTCAGGATGCGCTCGCGCTCGTGCGCATCAGCAACAATCTCGGCGATGCAAAAAGCCTCGTCACGCATCCGGCTACGACCACGCACCAGCGGCTGACGCCGGCGCAGCGCGCCGAGATTGGCATTTCCGACGGCCTCGTGCGCGTGTCGACCGGCCTCGAACATCCCGACGACATCGTCGAAGATGTGCTCGGGGCGCTCGATGCCGTTTGACGGCTGGCCCCCGCCGGTCAGCTCATGGTCGATCGCCGCTGCGCTCGCGCGAGCGCCGCGGCTCAGTGCGCCAAATGCGTGCCCACCACCGCGGCGACCGGCGGCCGGGTCGCCTCGGCGATACTGGCCGCAAGCAGTTTCGCCCAGCAGGCGTAACCCCAATCGTTCATGTGCAGCCCATCGGCGGAAAGGAAGATATTGAACGGGCGATGCTGCACCTGGTACCAGCTGCGCATGATGGCGAAGCGATGAAAGATGTCGATGTTCTCGTCCTTGGCCGCGAGTGTGATTTGCTCGACCATGCCGCGCGTCTCCACCTTGGCGAGCACCCTCGGCGCGTATTGCGGATCGATCAGCACCACGTCGGCGCCGATCGCCCTGAGCTCGGCGAGGCCGGCGTGCAGCAGCGTGGAATGCGGTTGCAGCGGATGGTCGCGCAGCACCGAATTGGTGCCGAGCTGCCACAGGACCAGCTGCGGATGCACGGCGAAAACGCCGATCGAAAAGCGGGCCATCATACTGGCGGTCTCCTCGCCATTGACGCCGCGGTTGAACACTTCGATGTCGCGTCCGGGGAAGAGCTTTCGCAGTTCGACGGCGAGCCGGCTCGGATAGCTGGCCGCCGCCGAGGTTGCACCCGCGCCGGCCGTGGAAGAGGAACCGATGGCGACGATGATGAGCGGCTTACCGCTGGCGAGCCGGCGCGCGGTGTGCAAGAGCGGGTGATCGAGCCGCGTCAGTTCGGCCGGCGCCTGGCAGACAAGGCGCGCTCCCGCGCCCTGGCCGGAAAGCGGCGCGGCAATCCCGGGATGCATCATCGCCGGCTGCGCGGGTGCCGCAGGCGCCGCGGGCGCGACCAGAGCGGGCTCCGTGGTCGGCTTGGCCGAGGCAGCGGCGGGAATCGGCGAGAGCCTTCCGCGGGACGCGCCGCTCGGCACGCCGGCGTGCGCCGCCGTGATCGCGGCAAAAGCCGCAATCGCCGCCCGAACGATCGGACGGCTGAACGTTGTCGCGCCCCCCGCCATCAATTTGTGGTTCGCATTGTTACGGCTTCAGATGAGCGGCGTGCATGATTTGCGCCGCCAGCGCGCGGCCGATGCAATCGTGCACGCGACGAGCCATATCAGAGTTCTTGGTCGCCGCATAGAGATCAAACGTCCCCTCTTCGTTCCAGTAGCGCATGATCGCCAGGCGGTCGAACAAGAGCGTGCCGTGCGCCTGCGCCACCCAATGCATCACGTCCGCATAGGCGGATATATTCAACAGCGACTCGGTGCGCGGACTGTATTGCATGTCGAGGAGAATGACGTCGGCGCCGGCGCCGACAATGGCTTGCAGGCCGGCCTCCAGGCTGGCGCTAAACGCATCCGGGTCGATGCCGTTGACCGCATCAAATGTGCCGGCCTGCCAGATCACCAGCGCCGGCTTGTTGTCGGCCAGGATTTGCCCCAGGGTGCCGACCATCTCCGCCGTGGTCTGACGCGGGCGGATGTGGGCGACGACATTGATCTGCTTGCCGGGAAGAGCGTCCCGCAGCGCCTGCTGCAGGCGCGCCGGATAGGCAAAGCGCGGCCCGTCCGCGCCCGGGAGCGTAGATGATCCGGTGCCCAGGACGACGATGTCCAGCCGCGCATTGTGCTTGATCTCGCTCATGACCCGCACGAGGTCCTTGTCGGTGGCGATGAGCGAGTTGGGCACCGGGCAGGCCGGGGAGGCCAGAGCAGGTCCGTGCATCAGGCCGTGCATCAGGCCGATAGTCATGGCGACAAGCGTCGCGGTCAGCTTCATGCCCCTCCCCCAGCGCGGTTTCCCGGAGAGGCCTTTGCATGCGGTTGTTGACTGCGCCCCTCCATGTTCCTGTACCACGATATCAGGTTCGCTGTCGCGACCATAATCAGAATGCCGGCGGCGCTGATCGCCGCCTGCAGAAGCGGGCCACCCGACCATTCGCTGATGATGAACTGCGCGGCGAAAGCCAGAAACACGCCGAGGCAGAAGATTTCGAGAGAGTGCTGACCACAGCGGATCGCCGGTCGCAGGATAGGCCATTTCAACACCGGCCAGCCGGGCGGCACGAACCTGACGGTGACCGCGGCCAGCGCCAGAAAATGCGCAAATCGCAGCACGTCCAGATTGGTCTTGTCGATCGGGTAAAGCAGCTCGCCGAGCCAGTTCGGCACCAGCGGTTTGAGCGCATCGAAATGCCAGGTCAGTGTGATGAAAAGCGCGAACAGAAGATAGGCAATCGCGACGGCGAAAACGATGCGCGATTGCAACAGGCCGCGCAAGCGCTGCGCGCCGCCCACCGCGCACCAGGCGCCGAACACGAACAACAATTGCCAGGCGAATGGATTGAAAAACCACTCGCCGTTCGGATAGGCGGGCAGATTGATGTGGTAGTGCAAGGCCAGCACATAGACTATAGCGGCGCCGATCAGCGCGTAGGCCGGCTGCCACAGCAGGATCCGCAGCACTGGAGGAAACAACAAAAGCAGCACGATATAGAGCGGCAGCACGTCCATGTTGACGGGCCTGAACTTCAGCAGCATCGCCTGAAAGATAGTGATATCGGGCTGCTTGAGGAAACCGAGGATGTTCATTTCCTCCGCGTAAAGCGGGTTGCTGAAAGTCGACGTTACATAAGCGATCTCGGCCATGAAGATCGTGAAAAGGAAGATATGCGCCACGTAAATCTGCCAGGCGCGGCGCAGGATGCGGGCGCTGGAAACAATGAAGCCGCGCTCGCGCATGGCCCGGCCGTAAACGAAGGCGGCCGTATAGCCGGAAATGAAGATGAAGATCTCGGTGGCATCGGAAAAGCCGTAATTGCGCAGCGTGAACCAATTGACGACGTTTTCGGGGATGTGGTCGAGAAAGATGAGCCACAGCGCCAGGCCGCGGAACAGATCGAGCCGCAGATCGCGGCCGCTCGCCAGCGGGACCGTCTGGGAAGGCTCTGCTGCAGCGCCTGCCGGCACCACAACGGCGCCCCCCGGTACCGCCACGGAATCTTCAGCCGCGAGCGGGCGGCGCAGCAGGGAACCAAAGGCCGATCCGCGAATCATCGATGCCGCTCGTCCGGTTGGCGCGTCATGCGCTGCTTGAGAAAGTCGGCCGCCAGAGTTATTGGAACAATCCCTCATGCGTGCGATTCCGTGAGCTTGTTTCGGCAAGACCGCAGGAGCGCTGAAACCGCGAGGCTATGCACCATGTACCGTGCCGTCACCCGCAGCATCGAAGTCGCGGTGACTCCGCGCTATATCGCCGATCGGTCGTCACCTGAGAACAATTATTTCTTCTGGGCCTACACGATCTCCATCGTCAACAGGAGCGCCGAGACGGTGCAGCTCAAGACCCGGCACTGGCGCATTACCGACGCCAACGGCCGGCGCCAGGAAGTGCGCGGCCCCGGGGTGGTCGGCGAGGAACCGGTGCTCAAGACCGGCGAACAGTTCGAGTATACGAGCGGCGTGCCGCTGCAGACCCCCTCCGGATTCATGGCCGGCACCTACGGCATGGTCAGCGCCAGCGGCGAGCACTTCGACGTGGAGATCCCGGCGTTTTCGCTCGACTCCGGCGAGACCCGCCGCACCTTGAACTGAAGACCGTCCGCTCCTGTGGGCATCGAGCACCCCGCCGCTTTGCGCCGAAGGCATCGCCCAAGCCTTAAGGCGTGTTCGCGATGTCGCCCGGCGCGAACACATAGGCCGAACTGCAGAACTCGCAGGTGACGGTGATCTTTCCGTCTTCGACCATGTCGTCGCGGTCCGCTTGCGGAAAGCTCTTGAGCATTTTCTCGACGCCTTCGCGCGAGCATGAGCACTGTGCCTGCACCGACGCAGCGTGGTACACGTGCACGCCGCGCTCGTGAAACAGGCGGTAGGCGAGCCGCTCGCTCGACAGCGACGGATCGATCAGTTCGACGTCGTCGACGGTGCCGACGAGCGAACGGCCCTCGGTCCAGGCTTCGTCCTCGCCAACCACGTGCGGCTCGGTGCCGGGCGGTGCGTCTCCCGGATCGAGGTCGGGCTGGCGCGCGCGCTCGGTCGATTTCGGCAGAAACTGCAACAGAACACCGCCCGCGCGCCAGTGCCGGTGCAGCCCGTTCTGGCCGCCACGGAATTCTTCGCCGACGGCGATGCGCACGCGGGTTGGAATCTGCTCGGAGCGCGCAAAATATTCGTGCGCGGCCTGCTCGAGGTCACCGCCTTCGAGCGCGACCACCCCCTGATAGGGGCTCATCGCCGACCCCCGGTCGATGGTCATGGCGAGATGTCCGTGGCCGAGCAGCCTGCCGGGCGCGGCAGCGTTGGCAGCAATGGCGGCGGCGACCTGCTCGCGGTTGAACCGGGCACAGCCCCGAACCTTGCCGGGTGCGGTGAAGTCGACCACCAGCATGCGTACCGGACCATCGGACTGGGTCTGCAGGATGAAGCGGCCGGCGGTTTTCAGCGCCGAACCGAGCATCACCGTGAGCACGACGGCTTCGCCGAGCAACTTCGCCACCGGCGCCGGATAATCATGATTGCTCAGAATGGTATCGACGGTGGCGCCGAGCTGCACAATGCGGCCGCGCAGGTCCAACGCCTTGACGGCGAATGGCAGAACCGTGTCGTCCACCGCCTGCGCGGCGGGCGCCCTGACCGGGATGTCGATGTGGGGGTCATTCATTGCGCCATCCATATAGGCAATGGCGGCCGATTTGTGAGCCCGGCGCGTCAGACGGGCCGCGCCGGCGTCACGGAACGTTGCCCGGCCCGGGATCAGGCGTGGCCCGACGCCAAACACCAGGTCAGGATACCCTTTTGCGCATGCAGGCGGTTTTCGGCCTCGTCGAACACCACCGATTGCGGCCCATCCATCACCTCGTCGGTGACCTCTTCGCCGCGATGGGCGGGCAGACAATGCATGAAGATGGCGTCCGGCTTGGCGCAGGCCATCAGCGCCGCATTGACCTGATAGCGCTTGAGCAGGTTGTGGCGGCGGGTGCCATTGCGGTCGCCCATCGACACCCAGGTATCGGTCACCACGCAATCGGCGCCGTTGACCGCCTCTTGCGGATCGGTGCCGACGCGGATCGCGGCGCCCGCGGACGCGAGCCAATCGCGCAACGGCTTTTTCGGCGCCAGCTCCGGCGGGGTGGCAATGCGCAGTTCGAAATCGAAGCGCTCGGCGGCGTGCATCCATGATGCGAGAACGTTGTTGGCATCGCCGCTCCAGGCCACGATGCGGCCGCGGATCGGGCCGCGATGCTCCTCGAAGGTCATGACATCGGCCAGCACCTGGCAGGGATGCGAGCGCCTGGTGAGGCCGTTGATCACCGGGATCGAGGCGTGGCGCGCAAGCTCGGCCACCTCGTCGGCGTCAAGCATGCGGATCATGATGGCGTCGACATAACGCGACAGCACACGCGCGGTATCGGCCAAGGTTTCGCCGCGGCCGAGCTGCATCTCCTCCGCGGTCAGGGTCAGCGTGTCGCCGCCGAGCTGCCGCATGGCGACCTCGAAGGAGACGCGCGTGCGCGTCGAGGGCTTCTCGAAAATCATGGCCAACGTCTTGCCGGAGAGCGGACGCTCGGTGCGGTCGCGCTTGGCCTTTATGACACGCGCCGCTTCGATCATCCGCCGCAGGTCTGCAGCCGGGATATCGATGAGATCGAGAAAATGGCGGATGCTCACGGCACCGCCTCCGGCCGGCCGGCTCCCTTTGCGCTGCCGCGCGCGGCTTGCCCAGGAGCTGCGGCGCTGAGCTTGGCGCAGGCGCGATCGAGCCGCGCGATGCCCTCGCCGATTTCCGCCTCGCTGACAATAAGCGGCGGCAACAGGCGCACGACGTTGTCGCCAGCGGCGACGGCCAGCATTTTTTCGGCGCGCAGCGCGTCGACCAGTTCGCCGGCCGCTACCGCGGCCCGCAGCCCGATCAATAAGCCCTCGCCGCGCACCTCGCTGATCACCGCCGGATAGCGATCCTTGATCTCCGCCAGCCGCTGCTTGAGGAAGAGCGATATGCGTTTGACCTGGTCGAGGAAACCGGGCTGCAGCATCACGTCCAGCGTGGCGTTGGCCGCGCTCATCGCCAGCGGATTGCCGCCGAAGGTCGAGCCGTGGGTGCCGGCGGTCATCCCCTTGGCTGCCTCGCGCGTGGCGAGGCAGGCGCCGACCGGGAAGCCGCCGCCGAGGGCTTTGGCGAGCGACATGATGTCAGGCGAGACGCCGGTCCGCTGATAGGCAAACAACTCGCCGGTGCGTCCCATGCCGGTCTGCACCTCGTCGAAGATCAGCAGCAGTTCGTGGGTGTCGCACAGCTGGCGCAAGGCACGCAGGAAAGCCGGCTCGACCACGCGCACGCCGCCCTCGCCCATCAGCGGCTCGATCATGATCGCCGCAGTTTCAGCGCCGACCGCCTGTTTGGTCGCGTCAAGATCGCCAAACGGCAGCTGATCAAAACCCTCGACGACCGGGCCGAAGCCGTCGAGATATTTTTTCTGCCCGCCGGCGGCGAGCGTCGCCAGCGTGCGGCCGTGGAAAGCGCCCTCGAAAGTAATGATGCGGTAGCGCTCCGGCCGGCCGCTCACCGCATGGTATTTCCGTGCCGTCTTGATCGCGCATTCCACCGCTTCGGCGCCGGAATTGCAGAAGAAGGCAACGTCGGCGAAGCTCGCCGCGCACAGCCGCTGCGCCACCCGTTCGGCTTGTGGAATTTCGTACAGGTTGGAGACGTGCCAGACCTTGTTGACCTGATCGGTCAGCGCGGCGACCAGATGCGGATGGGCGTGCCCGAGCGCGTTCACGGCGACGCCTGAGGTGAAATCGAGGTAGCGTTCGCCGTCAGTGGCGTACAACCAAACGCCTTCGCCCCGCTCAAAGGCAAGGTGTACCCGCGCGAAGGTCGCCATCAGGTGCGAGGTCACGGTTTTTTGGTCCTCGGCCGCCGCGGCTTTGCGCCGGCGCGCCAAACAAATGTGCCGCCTCTTTCGGGCGGCACGAGGTGATATTGCATTAGCCGCCGGTTTCCTGTCAACGGCCGAAGCCGTTTCGCTAACGGCACAAGGCGCCGAGCGCGGACTCGGTTCGTTCTCATCTCGTCCACACTTGTTAAGGAACATGTGGACGCATACTCGCGCGAGCCTTGCGCTCGACTCTAGCCATATTGTACCCTTCCACTTATCAGGTACGACATCTCGTGCGGCGAGCAGTCATCTAAAGCGTTTGGTTCGTGTTGCGAGTGTTGGGCGGCTACGCGCTTCCTGGCCGGGTGAGGGATTCTGTCGAGACCGTCGCCGCACGATCGAGGAGGATGGCATGTCGTGGACAGACGAGAGGGTCGAGCTTCTCAAAAAGCTGTGGTCGCAAGGGCTTTCAGCCAGTCAGATCGCCAGTGAACTCGGCGGCATCACCCGCAACGCGGTGATCGGCAAAGTTCACCGCCTGGGACTCTCCGGCCGCGCGCAGAGCGCGAACGCTGGCGCTCCGCGGCAACGCAAGGCGCGCTCGCCCGCTCAGATGCTGCGCATCGCAAGAAGCGCGATCCGCGGCAACACGGCGCTCGCCCACGCTTACGAGATCGAGGCCGACGCCGAACCCGAAGTGATCGACAACATCATTCCCATGACCCAGCGACGGACGATCCTGGAACTGACGGAATTGACCTGCCGCTGGCCGGTGGGCGATCCGGGCAGCGGCGATTTCTTTTTCTGCGGCGGCAACGCCGTCTGCGGCCTGCCCTATTGCCCCTCTCACGCGCGCCTTGCTTATCAGCCGGCCACCGAACGCCGTCGCGACCGGCGTGCCGCCCGGTAGGCGAATGGGTCCGCATCACGGACCACCAAGCGCGGCGGCGCTCCTCGTCGCCGCTCCTGCCTAGGAGGCTTTGCCGAAACGATCGTCGAGCGAGTAGCCGGCGCCGCGCACGGTGCGAATCGGATCGGTGGTGTGGTCGCGGTTGAGCGCCTTGCGCAGACGCCCGACATGAACGTCCACCGTGCGCTCGTCGATATAGACCTCGCTGCCCCATACCCCGTCGAGCAGCTGCTCGCGGGAAAACACCCGCCCGGGGCGCTCCATGAAAAATTCGAGCAGGCGGAATTCCGTCGGCCCAAGCTCAACCGGACGGCCTGCCCGCGACACGCGTTTCTTTTCGCGATCGAGTTCGAGGCCGCCGATCGCCAGCACGGTGGCAACCCGTTCGGGGCTCGCCCGGCGCAACAGCGCGCGGATGCGCGCCAGAAGTTCCGGCAGTGAGAACGGCTTGACGATGTAATCGTCGGCGCCGGTCGCCAGTCCGCGCACGCGCTCGCTCTCCTCGCCGCGAGCGGTCAACATGATGATCGGCAAAGCCTGGGTTTGCGGCCGCGCGCGCAGCCGGCGGCATAGCTCGATGCCGGAGAGCCCCGGCAGCATCCAGTCGAGCACCACCAGGTCCGGAGCCCGTTCGCGCAGCCGGGTATCGGCCTCGTCACCGCGGACGACGGCATCCACTTCGTAACCTTCGGCTTCGAGGTTGTAGCGCAGCAGTGTGGTCAGTGGCTCCTCGTCTTCGACGATGAGGATGTTGGCTGCCATCCCGGCCCCCTCGTTATTTCTGCATGAGCGCCGAAGGGAAGCTTGTTGTGTCGCCCTTCGGGCGCTGATCAGTGATCGCGCTACCCTCGATCATGTAATAGACGGTCTCCGCGATATTGGTGGCATGGTCGCCCATGCGCTCAATGTCCTTGGCGCAAAACATCAGATGCATGCAGAAGGTGATATTGCGCGGGTCTTCCATCATGTAGGTCAACAGCTCGCGGAATAACGAGGTGCAAAGCGCATCGACCTCCTCGTCGCCCTTCCAGACCGCGAGCGCGGCCTGCACATTGCGGCTGGCGGAGGCGTCAAGCACCTGCTTGAGCAAAGCTAAGACCAGATCCGCCATGTGCTCGACGCCGCGGATCAGCGTCTGCGGGTACAGGTCGGCGCTCAACGCGACCACCCGCTTGCCGATGTGCTTGGCGTGATCGCCGATCCGCTCGAGATCGTTGCACGTGCGCATCGCGGCGACGATCTCGCGCAAATCGACCGCCATCGGCTGCCGCCGCGCGATGGTCAGTACCGCCTTCTGCTCGATCTCCTGCTGCATGGCATCGATCGTCGGATCGGTGGCGATGACGTGTTCGGCAAGGTCGCTGTCGCGCTCGAGCAGTGCGCGGACGGCATCGGTGATCTGCTTCTCGGCGAGGCCGCCCATTTCGGCGACCTTGCGCGCGATCTCCTGCAGGTCGCTGTCGAAGGCGTGCGCGGTGTGGTCGGTCCTGGCGATGTATTCGGTCATGATCCGGTCCTACCTGGGTGCTTTGCTCCCGTTTACCCAAAGCGGCCAGTGATGTAGTCCTGCGTGCGCTGATCGCGCGGCGTGGTGAACACCCGGCTCGTCGTGTCGAATTCGATCAGTTCGCCAAGGTACATGAACGCGGTGAACTCCGACACCCGCGCCGCCTGCTGCATGTTGTGCGTGACGGTGACGATCGTATAGTCCTCTTTTAGTTCATCGATCAGCTCCTCGATCTTGGCGGTCGAGATTGGATCGAGCGCCGAGCACGGCTCGTCGAACAGGATTACTTCCGGACGCACCGCCACGGTCCGCGCAATGCAAAGCCGCTGCTGCTGCCCGCCCGACAGGCTCTGGCCATTGGCGGCGAGCTTGTCCTTGACCTCATCCCACAGGGCGGCCCGCCGCAGCGAGTTCTCCACCCGGCCGTCGAGTTCGGATTTCGGCAGCCGCTCATAAAGTCTGATGCCGAACGCGATGTTCTCGTAGATCGACATGGGAAACGGCGTCGGCCTCTGAAACACCATCCCAATGCGCGCCCGCAGCAGATTGAGGTCCTTTTGCAGCGCGAGAACGTTAATGCCCTCAAAAATCACCTCGCCGGTCGCGCGCTGGTGCGGATAGAGGTCGTACATGCGATTGAGCACGCGCAGCAACGTCGATTTGCCGCAACCCGAAGGACCGATGAAGGCGGTGACCCTCTTCTCGTACAGCGCGAGGCTGATGGATTTCAACGCCCTGGTTTCTCCATAGTAGAAATCCAGATTGTTGATCTTGACCTTCTCTGACATACGCGCCTGTTCGCGAGAGGCGTTGGCCCTAAGGGCGTACGCGAGCGAGGCTACATTCATGACCGGTTCCCGATTTGAGTCCGAAGTTGAGGATCACAACTATTGAACTGTCGGCGTCGCCGGCTCGCGACCCCAAAGCGCGTCCCAAGGCCGCGATGGTGCCGTTGACCAACAGCATCGCTGCAAACGCGAGCTGCGCCGATCAGACATTTCGCTGATCACTCCGTCCGGTCTTGGCTTGCGCAGATGGTGAGGCCCGCGTCGATATCGGAAGCCCAAGATCTCTCCGTCCAAGATCTCGTCCAAGCCCCCCGCCCGCTTCGCCGTCACTGTCCTCGCTGCAACGGCCGTACAGGACGACGCGGAACAATCAGGCGGCGGCATGCATGGTCGGCAATTCACGGTTCTACGGGCCCCAAATGACAGTGAGATGACAACGCCAAATGTCGCAGGTTCAATCGCTTATTGGCTCGCAGGCGGATGCGCGATGGGCAAATGGACGATGAATGTGGCGCCTGCTCCAAGCGTGCTCTCGATCGAGAGCCGTCCGCGATGGCGGTTGAGGATGTGCTTGACCAGCGCCAGCCCCAGCCCGGTGCCGCCCTGAGCGCGGCTCTCGCGCACGTCGGCCCGGTAGAAGCGCTCGGTCAGCCGCGGCAGATGCTCCGGCGCGATCCCGGGCCCGTAATCACGCACGCTGACCTGAGCCTCCAGCTCTCGGTCCGGCGCCTTCGCCCGCGCCACACTGATATCGACGCGCTTGCCGGGGGCGCCGTATTTGAGGGCGTTCTCGACAAGGTTTTCGAACACCCTGACCAATTCATCGTGGTCGCCGAGCACCGTCAGCACACCCGCCGCCTCGATATTGACCGTCACCGCCCGGTCGCGCGCCAGCGTTTGCAGGCTGTCCAAAACTTGCTCGAGGATCGGCGCCAGATCGACCGGCGTGTCAGGCCGCCGGTGCGCGTTGAGTTCGATGCGCGACAGCGACAGCAAGTCGTCGATCAGCCGCGCCATCCGCCGCGCCTGCTCTTGCATGATGTCGAGGAAACGTTCGCGGGCCTTGGCGTCTTCGCGCGCCGGACCTTGCAACGTCTCGATAAAGCCGGACAGGGCGGCGAGCGGCGTGCGCAGCTCGTGGCTGGCATTGGCGACAAAATCGGCACGCATTTCCTCAGCGCGGCGCAGCGGCGTGAGATCGCGGAAGGTCAGCAGCACCATGTCGGGCGCGCCTGGACCCGGCGCCCGCCGGACCGGCATGGCGATGGCTTCGAACCAGCGGTCGACCGGCACGCGCTGCGAATATTGGACCCGCTGTTGCTCGCCCCGGGCAAAGGCGCGGCCGATCGCATCGACCAGTTCGGGCATGCGCAGAGCGAGCGAGACCGGCTCGCCTTGGCGCAGAGCCGGCGCCAGCGTCCGGGCGCCCTCGTTGAGCGCCAGCACGCAGCCGGCGCGGTCCGCCGCAATGACCGGATCGGGCATGCCGGCGACGATGACGCGCAACGGATCATTCGCCTGCTCCAACATCGCGGCCGGGCGCGGCTGCCGTCTGCTATCCTCGCCGCCGCGCAGAGCGAGAAACCCCACCAGGGTCAGGACGGCAAAGCCGGCAATTGCGTAGCTGACAGCGAGCGCGCCAGTGGCCACCATCACGGCGAAGACAACCGCCGCTGCCGCCGCGATTATAAGCTGGGCGCTGCGCGCGCTCTTTTTGGTGGGCTCCATCTGAATTCAGGCTTATGGCGTTCGCTCACTCGGCCGAATATCGGCGAGCGGCCCCTGCGCAGAAACCCCGGCCCGTTTATGATAGCTCCGATGGCTCGCCACCATACTCTGTTCTGGCGCCGGACGGCGGCCGCACAGCCTTGGACACCCGACCGACCGCGCTGCCCAGCAAGGCTTCGCGGATGCCGAGAACGAGCAGCGAAAGCACGAAGGGGATAACGTAATACAGGAGCCGGAATAGCAGCAGCCCGGCAAGCAAATCCTCCTTGTTGAACTGGTAAAGCGCCACCAGCATGGCGGCATCAAAAACCCCGAGGCCGCCGGGCGCATGGCTGGCGAAGCCGAGAAGCGTGGCAGCGACAAAAATGACGGCCACCGTCACGAACCCGACATTGGGCTCGTTTGGCATGAGCATGTACATGGCGGCCGCGCAGCAGGCCAAATCGACGATGCCGATCGCGATCTGGAGCAGCGTCAATGGCCCGCCGGGCAGTTTCAGCCGCCATTCGTCGCGACCGATCACACGCGGTTTCACCCACACCCAGGTCACATAGGCGGCCAACAGTGCGAGCAGGACCAGCGCGAAGCCACGGTTGAGCCAGAGCGGAAGCTGATCGATCGCCTGAGCGGCCTCTGGCGTATAGAGGATCCCAAGGCCAAGGACGGTGACATTGCCGAGCCAGAATGTCAGCCCGGCGACAAAGCAGATTTTGGTCACCTCGATGACGCTGAGCCCCCACCCGGAATAGATGCGGTAGCGCACAGCCCCGCCGGAGAATACGCTGGCGCCGACACTGTGCCCGACCGCATAGCTGGTGAATCCGCCAAGCGCTGCGGTCCAGTAGGACAGCTCGCAGCGTCCGATCGTGCGTAGCGCAAACAGATCGTAGAAGGTAAGCGTCAGGTAACCGGCGGCAACAAAACAGCCGGCAATGACCAGCGTGCTCCAATTCGTCCGCTTGATTGCCGCAACCAGCTCATCGGGATCGATGTCGCGCAGAATGTGATAAAGCACCAGCGCCGCGACCACGAAGATGGTGAGGCTCAGCACGAACCCAATTCGGCTAAACGGGAGCTTGCGGTCGATCACGGGCGCGCTGCCGCCTAAGGACTTCAGCAATGTCGCGCTCCGCACCGGCTCATTGCCCATCAGGCCACCGTCCCCATCCCGCTGTCCGACGCGTCCACCCGACGTGTTCCGCACAAATAGATAGCAGACCCGGCCCCAACTAGCAGTACTCGCGTGTCGGCGCGAGCAGCCCAAAAGGTCGCGGACGGCGCGAGGGCCCGCCACTGCGGACCAGGAGGACCCAGCCAATGGCCTAGGCGCGCTGCTTTCGCCTCGCTTTGGCCTGCTCGGCGAGAAACCGTGACAGGCGTTGGCGGACCGCGTCGGCCGATTCCGTAGACCATTTGCGGAACCCTTCGCCGCTCTTCATGCCGAGCATGCCGGCTTGCACCTTGTCGCGCAGGAACCGGTGCGGTCCCGGCGTGCCATCCAGATGCGCATAAAGCACCTCGGCAATGTCGAGTGTCAGGTCCAAGCCGACGAGGTCCGACTGTTCCATCGGACCGAGTACGGCGGTACGCGCGCCGAAACCTTCTCTGACGACGATGTCGATCGTTGCCGCGTCGCAGACGCCGGCGGCGACAAGCGCGATGGCCTCGCGCTTCATCGCATGCTGCAGGCGATTGCCGACGAAGCCGGGCACGTCGCGGCGCACGTGAACCGGGGTCTTTCCGGCGCCGCGCAGCAGTTGCATGGTCGCGCGCACGACCTCATCGCTCGTCTTCTCGTTGGCAATGACCTCGACCAAGGCAACCAGATGCGGCGGGTTCCAGAAGTGCGTGCCGACGACGCGCTCCCGATGCGCAAGGGCGCAGCCGATCTGCGTCGTCGGAATGGCGGAACTGTTGCTCGCCAGGATCGTCGTCGGCGCGACGATGCCTTCGAGCTCGGCAAAAATGAGCTGCTTGAGCGCGAGCTTCTCCGGCGCCGCCTCAAACACAAAGCTGGCGCCGTTCACCGCCGCCGCCAGCCGGTCGTGCACGGCAATGCGCGCGATCACTTCCGGGTCGTCTTCGAGCAAATCGGTGATCGCCCGCAGCCGCCGCGGCAGCGACGCGCGGCTCTGCGGGTCGGGCTCGAAGACGGCAAGCTCGTGTCCGGCCGCGGCGAGCAGATAGGCGATTCCATGGCCCATCAGCCCGCCGCCAATCACGCCGATTTTCTGCTCGCGCATCTTCGCCTCGCAGCAAAAGGAGGAACAGCCGCAGTCTCAAACTTTGAACAACCAGATGATCGGCCGATCTGCATGAAGGAGATGGCGATACCGGTTGTCTTGTGGTCGCGTGCCCTCTTGCTTAATGGCTCGCGCAGCTTCCGGGGCTTGCGCCCCATTACCCGGCGGTGTAGCCGCCATCGACATACATGACCTGCCCGGTGCAGAAATCTGACGCCGGCGCCAGCAGATAGACCGCCATCCCGACCAGATCCTCCACTTCGCCAAGCCGGCCCAGCGGGATGCGCGACAAGGAGCGAGCGCGCGTCTGCTGGCCAAGCTCGTCCTCTCCATACATCCAGGCGGTGAGCTTCGAGCGGAAGACGGTCGGCGCGATGGCGTTGACCGTGATGCCGTGTTTGGCCCATTCGGTCGCCAGGACCCGGGTCAGCGCGTCGGTTGCGCCTTTCGATGCGCAATAGCCGCTATAGCCGGAATAATTGCCGTGCCGGCCGCGCACCGAGGACATCAGCAGCACCTTGCCGCGCCGTTTCTGCTCGATCCAGTAGCCGCCAACGATCTTGGCCATGAACCAGATGCCGCGCACATTGGCGTCCATTACCGCCTGCCAATCCTCGTAAGCCAGCTCCTGGATAAAGCCTGGCTTGTTAAAGCCGGAAGCGACCACAAGCTGATCGACCTTGCCGAATGCGGCGAGCGCCGAATTGAGCATCGCCTCCGCATCGTCCTGGCTGTCGGGCCGACGCACCACGGTTGCCGGCTCGCCGCCGAGCTCGCGCACCTCCTTTGCCACGTCCTCGAGCTCGCCCTTGCTCCCCGAGGCCAAGAGAACCTTGCCGCCGAGCGCGGTGAGCGCCAATGCGATGGCGCGGCCGAACGTGCCCGAGGCGCCGGTGATGATGGCAACCTTGTCCTCGACATCGAACAGCGACAGCGGATTGCGAAGCGGCTCGGAAATCATTGTTGACCTCGTCCTAACACTTCTTCGCAGCCGTCATCCACGAAGGCCATAGTCCAGCATTCGCCCCGCGATCTGGTTCTGCGACAGCCATGGATCGCCCCGCGTCATTCGAGGATTCCCGAAGGGCGGCCGTCGCATGTCAATCACCGCCCGCTTTCAAACCGGAACGCCTGCTTGGGATCGAGGACGGCGACCACGCGCAACGCGCAGCCCTCGCCTTCCGGCCAGCGCCACGGAAAGGCGAACAGCGTGCAGCGTTTGCCGGTAATCTTGTCGAGCTCGCCGCCGATATTTTCGATGCCGGGGATGCCGTTGGTCATCATGATTTTGTGCGCCGGTTCCCAGTACGGAAAATCCTCGATAATGTGCCGGCCAGTCGCCGCTTTGTATTCCCCGTCCAGATGCGGCTGTGCCGGCCCGGGCCCGTGCGGACCTAGAAAAGTGCCAAGCGGATGGTCGAGCGCCTGCACGTCGATGCCGACGAGCTTGACGCCGCGCTCGACCAGCCATTCGGCGGCTTCCTTGTAGAGCCCGGGCGAATAGGCGAAGTAATCGGGATTGTCGCCGTATTTGCGATGGCTCCCGGTGTTGATCATCACGATGTCGTTTCTCTCGATCTTCGGCTCGGCTGCTTCCAGGTCTTTGGGCGTGATCACGCCCCATTTGCCTTTGGGGATGGAGACGGCGACGCCGGTGCCGAAGAAACGCCAGAGCGGATAGCCGGTCAGCGACGGCTGATTCTCCGCAACGTGGATCGGGGCGTCCATGTGCGTGCCGCGATGCATGATGCCTTCGAACTGCTGCACCAGAAGTCCGTCCTTGGCGTGGAATTCAAGGACGCGCACGTTGAGATTGGCGCGCGAGGGCCATTGCGGCATGCCGTGACCCCAGGGGTGGCTGAGATCGAAAAATTGCACACCGTCTTGCTCTGCGCTTGAGCGTCGCGCCGCGTTTGGTCGCGCACGGTCAAGCCCGCTGCCGCTCTCCAGGCGGACTGTTGCTTTTGGATCAAGCATGGCGACGAGACGAATGACGCAGGCATCGCCGCCGCGCCATTTCCAGGGAAAGCCCTGGAAGGTGCAGCGCTTTGCGGCCAATTCGTCAAGGTCGCCGCCGACATTCTCGATGGTTGGAATCCCCGCCTCGAGCAGCGTGCGATGTGCCGGATTCCACTCCGGAAAATCGTCGATCGCTTCGCGCCCGGTTTCCTCCTTGTATTCGGGCAGCAAATATTTGATCTGCGGCCCGTTGCGGTGCGGGCCGAGCGACGTCGCCAGCGGATGATCGATACAGGCGGTATCGACGCCGAGCATCTTGACGCGCTTGTCCACGAGCCACGCGGCCGCCTGTTTGCTCAAGCCGGGCGCATAGCCGAAATATTCTTTGCTGTCGGAATATTTTGCATGCCAGCCGGTATTGATGAGGACGATATCGCCGGCGGCGATTTTGGGTTCGCCACGCTCGAGATCGGAGGGCTCGATCAGCTGCCATTTCTGCTTGGGAATCGACAGCACCACCCCGGTGCCGAAGAACCGGTCGAGCGGCAGCTCTCCGACCGCGGCGGCTCCGGGAACGAGATGGATGGGCGCGTTGACGTGGGTGGAGGTGTGGAAGATCGTCGTGATCTTGTGCGTCATCACCCCCTGCTTGGCGTGATGGGTGATGCGCTCAAGCTTGATTTCCTCGTAGCCCGGGAAAATCGGCGTATACATGCCCCAGCGATGGCTGAGCTCGAAATATTCGAGCCCGGTCACCGGATCGACAACGGCCGGCATTTCGCACCCTCGTTCAAACCCGCCGGGCGGATCCGCCGGCTTTGCGCTTTTCCTGCGCAATCGAAGGGGGTCTGTACCATGGTGAAAGCGCAAGTGAAAACCCCGCCGGCGGGCTGATGTTGCGGCTCGCGCCACCGGCCGATATCTATACGCGCAGTTTGGCGCCGGCCCGCGCGCAAGGGGCCGGCGCCTCGATATTGAAAGAGCGCAACCCGCGTCATTGCGTTAAAGGGTCATGGCCCGCCTTGTGATGAAATTCGGCGGAACCTCGGTCGCCGACATCGACCACATCCGCAATGCGGCGCGTCACGTCAAACGCGAAGTCGATGCCGGCCATGAGGTGGCGGTCGTGGTGTCGGCCATGGCGGGCGCTACCGATCAGCTCGTCGGATGGTGCGAGGCGGCGCGCAAGCAGCGGTATCTTTTTGATGCGCGCGAATCCGACGCGGTGGTCGCCAGCGGCGAGCAGGTGACGGCGGGTCTCGTTGCTATGACCTTGCAGGATTGCGGCGTCAACGCGCGCTCCTGGCAGGGGTGGCAGTTGCCGATCCTGACCTCCGCCGTGCACGGCTCGGCGCGCATCCTCGAGGTCAATGGCGAGGAGATCATCAGCGGTTTCCGGCAGCGCCAGGAGGTCGCCGTCATCGCCGGCTTCCAGGGCCTGCACAAGGCGACCGGCCGCATTACGACCTTGGGGCGCGGCGGGTCGGATACGTCGGCAGTGGCGGTGGCGGCGGCCATTCGCGCCGACCGCTGCGACATCTACACCGATGTCGACGGCGTCTACACTACCGATCCGCGCGTGGTGCCGCGCGCCAGAAGGCTCGACAAGATCGCCTTCGAGGAAATGCTTGAACTGGCTTCGCTGGGCGCCAAAGTGATGCAGGTTCGCTCAGTCGAATTGGGCATGCTGCACAATGTGCGCATTTTCGTGCGCTCGAGCTTTGCGGCACCGGAAAACATTGACCCGCACGGCACCCCGGTCGGAACCCTGATCTGTGACGAGGAGGAGATCGTGGAACAGCAAGTGGTCACCGGGATCGCGTTCTCCCGTGACGAGGCGCAGATCTCGATCCGCCAGGTCGAGGACAAGCCAGGGGTGGCGGCGGCCATCTTTATCCCGCTCGCGGAAGCCGACATCAACGTCGACATGATCGTGCAGAACGTCTCCGGCGACGGCAAGACCACCGATCTGACCTTCACCGTGCCCGCCGCGGACTACCAGCGATCGGTCGAGGTGATCACCAAGGCCAAGCCGGCGATCGGCTATGTCCGCCTCGACGGCGCCAGTGATGTGACGAAAATCTCGGTGATCGGCATCGGCATGCGCAGCCATGCGGGCGTCGCCGCGCAGGCGTTCCGCGCGCTTGCCGAGCGCGCCATCAATATCCGTGCCATCACCACCTCGGAAATCAAGTTCTCGCTGCTAATCGATGCCGCCTCCACCGAACTCGCAGTCCGCACGCTGCACTCGCTCTATGGCCTCGACAAGTACGGGATTACTCACGAGTGATACGAAGGGCGCCGTCGCTTTCCGGCGAACGCACACTGGCTCGACCGATGGCCGGCGCCGAGCGGAGCGAAGGATCTGTTGCGCTGCAGCGCACAAACTATTGGGTGCTCGGCCGTTCCGATTTCTGTGGCTTGCGGTTTGCATAGCGCATTCGATATAGGCTTAGGGATGCTCGCTGCGGGCCGAAGCCTCCGGCGAAACCCTCTTTGAATTTAAGGCTGGCGCGCCGCGGGTGACGCTCTGGCCACCGCAAACCCCGAGGGACCTCAACGCCATGCGTGGCGCGATCGGCGGTCCGCGCGTGCTGTTGCGCCGGCTTCGCGAAGTGATGGCGGAGCCGGTCAGCGCGCAGGAACGCCTTGACAAGATCGTGGTGCTGATTGCCGCCAACATGGTTGCGGAGGTGTGCTCCGTCTACGTCCTGCGCAGCGATTCCACCCTCGAACTCTACGCCACCGAAGGCCTCAAGCGCGAAGCCGTGCATCAGACGGTGCTGCGCTCGGATGAAGGCCTGGTCGGTCTGGTGGCGAGCCAAGCGAGCCCGATCAATTTGTCCAACGCGCAGGCGCATCCGGCCTTCTCGTACCGGCCGGAAACCGGCGAGGAAATTTACCACTCGTTCCTCGGCGTGCCGATCCTGCGCGCCGGCAACACGCTCGGCGTGCTGGTGGTGCAGAACCGCGCTCGGCGCACCTATTCGGAAGAAGAAGTCGAGGCGCTGCAGACCACGGCGATGGTGCTTGCCGAGACGATCGCCTCCGGCGAGCTGTCGCCTCCCGGCGATGAGCTGGCGGCGCGCCGCCCGGTGCATCTGAAGGGTACCGCGCTCAGCGACGGAATCGCGCTCGGTCACGTGGTGCTGCATGAGCCGCGGGTGACGGTCACCAACTACATCGCCGAGGACATTCAGAGCGAGTTGAAACACCTGCGCGCTGCGGTCGACGCCCTGCGCAGCAATCTCGACGAGATGCTCGAGCACGGCGACGTCGTTGAGGGCGGCGAACACCGCGACGTGCTCGAGGCTTACCGCATGTTCGCCTACGACCGCGGCTGGATTCACAAGCTCGAAGAAGCGGTGATGACCGGGCTGACAGCCGAAGCCGCGGTCGAGCGTGTGCAGTCGGACACCCGCGCGCGCATGCTGCGGCAGACCGACCCGTTTTTGCGCGAACGCCTGCACGACCTTGACGATCTGGCCAACCGGCTGATGCGCCAACTCACCGGCCGCAACCATGCGCCGGCGCGCGAGAGCTTGCCGGAAAACGCCATCGTGGTTGCCCGTTCGATGGGGCCGGCGGCGCTGCTCGATTACGACCGCAAGCGCCTGCGCGGCCTCGTGCTCGAGGAAGGCGGCGCGAATTCGCATGTCGCCATCGTGGCGCGGGCGCTCGGCATCCCGGCGATCGGCGAGATCGACAACGCCACTGGCCTGGTCGATCCCGGCGACGCCATCATCGTCGACGGCTCGGCCGGCGATTTGCATATCCGGCCGCTGCCGAACATGGAAGCGGCCTATGCGGAACGGGTCCGGCTGCGGGCGCGCCGTCAATTGCAATATCAGGCGCTGCGCGACCGACCCTGCGTGACCCGGGACGGCGAAGAGGTGAGCCTGATGCTCAATGCCGGGCTCACGGTCGATTTGCCGCATATCGCCGACACCGGCGCGGCCGGCATCGGCCTGTTCCGCACCGAACTGCAATTTATGGTCGCGCCGAACTTTCCGCGCACCAGCGAGCAATACGCGCTCTATCGTGCGGTTCTCGATGCCGCCGGCGACAAGCCCGTGGTTTTCCGCACCCTCGATATCGGCGGCGACAAGGTGCTGCCGTACATGCGCAATGTCGAAGAGGAAAATCCGGCGCTCGGCTGGCGCGCGATCCGGCTGGGTCTGGATCGGCCCGGACTGTTGCGCTCGCAGTTGCGGGCGCTGTTGCGCGCCGCCGGCAGCCGCGCGCTAAAGATCATGTTTCCCATGGTCTCGACCGTGGCGGAATTCGACCAGGCGCGGGAACTGATCGAACGCGAGCTGACGCATCTGCGCCGCCACGGCCACAAGCTGCCTGACGAGGTCCAGGTCGGCAGCATGGTCGAGGTGCCCTCGCTGCTTTACCAGCTCGACGAACTGCTCGAACATGCCGATTTTCTCTCCGTCGGCTCCAACGATCTGGTGCAGTTCCTCTACGCGATCGATCGCGGCAATCCGCGCGTCGCCGGGCGGTTCGATCCGCTGTCGGCGCCGGTGCTGCGCGCGCTTAAGGAAATCGTCGATAGGGGCCGCGCTCACCACAAGCCGGTCGCCCTGTGTGGTGAACTCGCCTCGCAACCGATCGGGGCGATCGCGCTGGTGGCGATCGGCTACCGCGCGCTTTCGCTCACCCCTTCGGCGATGGGACCGGTGAAGGCGGCGCTGCTCGATCTCGACAGCCGCAAGGCGGCGGAGTTTTTATGGCCGTTGCTTGACAAGCCGGAGGGCGGCAAGCCCATCCGCGCCCGCCTCGAGGAATTTGTCGCCAAGCAGGGCTTGCTCGTTTGACCGCCCGGTCGCGCCCGGGCTTGTCGCGGCCATTTGCGTCTTCTACCTACCGAAGGACAAGAATGTCCGGCCCGTGGCCCGGCTTGATGACCAAACGCCATGCTTCCCGAGCAGAAACTCGACGCCCTCGTTGCCCGCCACGCAGCGCTGCAACACGATCTTGCCGGCACGCTGGCGCCGGAGACATACGTCAAGCTTTCGCGGGAATTCGCCGACCTGTCACCGGTGGTGGAAGCGGTGAACTCCTACCGCGCCGCGCAGCGCGAGCTTGCGGGGCTGACGAGCCTCATCGAGGACCCGCGAACGGAGGCGGAGATGCGCTCGATTGCCGAGGCGGAAAAGCCTGAGCTGGAAGCGCTCCGCGCCGCACTCGAGCAGCGCCTGCGCCTGACGCTCCTGCCCAAGGACGCCATGGACGACCGCAACGTGATTCTCGAAATTCGCGCCGGTACCGGCGGCGACGAAGCCGCTTTGTTTGCCGGCGATCTGTTTCGCATGTACGAACGCTACGCCGCCAAGCAGGGCTGGAAGGTGGAAATCATCGGCATCAGCGAAGGCGCGATGGGCGGCTTCAAGGAGATCATTGCCGAAATCCGCGGCCGCGGCGCCTTTGCCAAGCTCAAATATGAATCAGGCGTGCACCGCGTGCAGCGCGTGCCCGATACCGAGGCCTCGGGCCGCATTCACACCTCGACCGCGACCGTGGCCGTGCTTCCCGAGGCACAGGACGTCGACGTGGCCATCAACGACGCGGATTTGCGCATCGACACCCTGCGTTCGGGCGGCGCGGGCGGCCAGCATGTCAACAAGACCGAATCGGCGGTCCGCGTGACGCACATTCCCTCGGGCATCGTCGTCATGATGCAGGAGGACCGCTCGCAGCACCGCAACCGCGCCAAGGCGCTCGCCGTGCTGCGCACCCGCCTTTACGATCTGCAACGGCAGAAGCAAGACGCCGCACGCGCCGCTGAACGTCGCGGCCAGGTCGGCACCGGAGACCGTTCCGAGCGCATTCGCACCTACAATTTTCCCCAGGGCCGCGTGTCAGATCACCGGATCAACCTGACACTCTACAAGCTGCCGCAGGTGATGGAAGGCGAAGCGCTCGGAGAGATCGCCGAGGCGCTCGTTGCCGAACATCAAGCCGCGCAGCTCGCTGCCGAGGAGGCCGCGGGCTGATGGCGGCGGGCCTCGCAGAAGCTGCCGCTGGCGCCGCGCAAGCGCGCAGTGGCCGCACCCTCGGCGACGCGCGGCGGGCCTGGGCCAAAGCATTCCGCGACCGCGGCCTCGACACGCCCGAACTCGACGCGCGCATTCTGATCGCCCAGGCGCTCGCTCTCGATCACGCCGCGCTTGCCGCCGCCCAGGCAGAGCCGCTGACTGCCGCGCAAGAGAGCGCCATCGAGGTGCTGGCCCGCCGCCGGCTCGCGCGCGAGCCCGTGGCGCGCATCCTCGGCCGCAAGGAATTCTTCAGTCTGCCGCTTAAGATCAGCCCCGCCACCCTCGTTCCGCGGCCCGAGACCGAAACCGTCGTGGAGGCCACGCTCGAAGTCATCGAACGCAACGGCGCGCGCACGCGGCCGCTTCGCATCGCCGACCTCGGCACCGGCTCTGGCGCAATTCTTCTGGCGCTGCTGCGCGAATTGCCGCAGGCTTATGGCGTGGGCAGCGACATCAGTGTCGCCGCCGTCCGCGTGGCACGCGACAACGCTGCGCAACTGGGATTGGCGCGCGCACAATTCGTCGCCTGCGACATGGCCGCGGCCCTGCGCGCGCCGTTTGACGTGATCGTCTCCAACCCGCCCTATATCCGTTCCGCCGACATTGCCGGGCTCGCCGCGGACGTGCGCGATTTCGAGCCGCGGCGCGCGCTTGACGGCGGCCCCGACGGGCTTTTTTTCTATCGCGCGATCGCCGCAGCAGCGACCGCTTTGCTGACCAGCGGCGGCGCGTTGATCGTCGAAATCGGGGCGGGGCAGCAACAAACTGTCGCTGCAATTTTGGCCGCAGCGGGGCTTGCACCGCGGCCGCCTCGTCCCGATCTTATGGGTGTGGCGCGCGTTCTCCTCGCCGAAAAGTCATGAGCGACAAGCATTGGTCCCCGGCAAAAAAACACTTGGAATGTTCTGGGGAACCGATTAGTTTGCACCTACGGAGTCGGCCCCGAGATTGAGGGCTGCCGCGTTGCCTTGAACGCCCGGAGCCTGGCTCCAGAGGATGGCAACGCAGGCCAGACAGATCACTGGATAAACGAAAGCCGCATCGGACGGCAGACGGGAATCGCCAGATTCAGACCGGGAAGTTTCATCGGTAAGGCGCGCAGAAGTATGGAATAGTCGCGCGCATGACGGGGCGCTCACATCGCTGCATCGGCAGCAGTGCGGGTCGGACGCGGATTCGCGTCTGTGCAAGTCCGCGGAGCGGGGGATCGTGTGCTAGTTGATGTTGATAATGGAAATTTCTGATGAAAAGGGGCGGCACTCCCGCCGCCGCAAGGAGGGGGGTTGGCGGAAAGCAAACCATGAGAAACGGTCAGAATAAGCGCATGCGGGGTCGCAACCGCAAAGGTGGTCATCACCAAAATCCGTTGTCGCGGATGTACGAGTTGAGTGGACCGGACGTGAAAATTCGCGGAACGGCTTCTCACATTGCAGAGAAATATCTGCAGCTCGCGCGCGATGCCCAAAGCTCCGGAGATCCGATCGCTGCCGAGAACTATTACCAGCACGCCGAGCATTACTTCCGCTTGATCGCCGCGGCTCAGGAGCAGTTGCGCCAGAGTCAGCCTTACTATCAACAGCAGCAAGGCGACATGCGCGGCAATTTTGCCGACGAGGCATTCGAGGACGCTGCGGACGAACAGCCGCATCTTGCCGGCGAGCCGTTTGCGCCGCGCGAGCCGCAGCCGTTCTATGCACGCGAGCCGCGCGAGCCTCAGGCCCAGCCGGTCCAGCCGCGGCCGCAATCTCCAGCGAACGGCGAGGACGAAAACGTCGACCGGCTGCCGTCATTCATCACTGGCGGGCAGCAATCCCAGCAGCAGCCGCCGCCGCAGCAAGGCCAGGGCCCGACCAGCGCGAACGGCTATGACGGCCAGTCGGATCGCTTTCCGCTGCATCGCCGGCGCCGACGCCATCGCGGATCGCGCGACCATTCGGGGTCGGGCGACGGCGATGCGCCGACGCCGTCAGGTCCGCCGAGCGCCGAAGATTGATCGCCAAACGTCGGCGGCGCAGCGGCAAGGCGCAACCGGATTTGCGCAAGATCCGCATCGCGAAATCCGCGCACGTCCTGCGGACGCGGCGATGATGAATCGGTGCGGGCCGCTGCGAACGCGTGCGCTGAATTTTAGCGCCGGCGCGGCGCGCTGATCAGGCGCGTAAGAAACCAGGTCGGCAGCACGATTACGGCGCCGAGCAGAAAATAGCGCCAGAGCCAGCGCACCGCGTCAAAACCCGTGTTCCACAGATAGGTGATAAGACGGCGTACGGAATTGAGGATATTCCACGGATCCAGCCCGATGGCGGCAAGAATGACGCCGACCAGAATCGACAGCAGAATCAGTCGCCCCACGACGGCCAGAGGCGGACCGCCAAAGAACCGCTCGACATGGCGGTCGCTCACCAGGGGATGATCATCATGAGCCATCGAAGCCTCCCGCCTCTCGACTGCGTCAATTAGGAATTTGCGCCGCGCCACGCAAGCGCGGCAGCCGAAACGCGGCCCGCCAGGGACCGCCGGCTCGTGCGCTGCGGCGTGCGATAGCGTTGCCTCGGCTTCGCAAACGGCGCTAATTTGCCTCCGCCGATGCGGCCGATTGCGCGGCGCGATTGCAGCGGCGGATCTCGAAAGATCAAGAGGACTGGCATGGCCAAGGTGGAAGATCGCACGCTCGCCTCGGCGGCACCGCTCAATGACGATATCGGCGAGGAGACGCGGCTTCGTCTCTATCGCATCCAGGCCGAAATCCGCCAAGCCGAGCAGCGCGCCTTCGATCTGTTTCTGCAAAACCTGGTGAAGGGTACGAGCCATCTGTCGCTGGGGCAGGAGGCCGTCGCCGCCGGCTTTGCCGTCGCAATGCAGCCCGGCGACCTGTCGTTCTGCACCTATCGCGGCCATGCGCATACGCTGGCGCGCGGCGTGCCGGTCGAGCAAGTACTCGGCGAACTGATGCAGCGCGACAACGGCCTGATGCGCGGCAAGGGCGGCTCGATGCATCTGACCTGTGCCGAGCGCGGCGTGATGGGCTCCTACGCGATCGTCGGCTCCCATCTGCCGATCGCCTGCGGCGCCGCCTGGCGCGCGCAGTACAAAGGCGCCAAGGACGTCTCGGTTTGCTTCTTCGGTGACGGCACGACCAACATCGGTGCCTTTCACGAGGCGCTCAATTTCGCCGCAGTGTGGAAGCTGCCGGTAATCTTCGTCTGCGAGAACAATCTCTACATGGAGTACACGCCGATCGGCGAGGTCACCGCCGTCACCCATCCGGCTGCCGACCGCGCCGCCGCCTATGGGCTGCCGCGCATCGTCATCGACGGCAATGACGCCGATGCGGTCTACCGCACCGCGCTTGCCGCCTACGCCCAGGCGCGCGAGGGCGCTGGGCCGTCGCTGATCGAGTGCATGACCTACCGCCACAGCGGCCATTCGCGCGCCGATCCGGCAAAGTACCGGCCGGAGGGCGAACTGGAAAAATGGAAGGAGCACGATCCGATCAGGCTCTATCGCGAGCGGCTCAGACAGTTCGGCATTGCCGACACCGTGATTGCAGAAATCGACGCCGACGTGCGGCGCCGCGTCGACGCGGCGACGGAGAAATGCAAGGCTGCACCGACGCCGCCGCTCGATATTGTGACCACCGACGTCTACGCCGACGGAGGATTTGCATGGCGGAACTGACCTACCGCGACGCGGTGGCGCGCGGCATTGCCCAGGAAATGGCGCGCGATCCTGACGTCGTCTTCCTCGGCGAGGACGTCGCCAAAGCCGGCGGCGTGTTCAAGACGACGGTCGGCCTGCTTGAACAGTTTGGTCCGCTGCGCGTACGCGATACGCCGATTTCCGAGCAGGCCATACTCGGCGCCGCCATGGGCGCGGCAATGACCGGGCTGAAGCCGATTGCCGAGATCATGTTCTCCGATTTTTTGGCCGTCTGCTTCGACTATGTCGCCAACGAGTTCAGCAAGAGCCGTTACATGTCCAACGGCCAGCTCAAATGCCCGCTGGTGGTTCGCACCGGCAACGGCGCCGGTTCGCGCTTTGGCGCCCAGCATTCACAGAGCGTCGAGAATTGGTGCATGATGATCCCGGGGCTCAAGGTCGTGGCGCCGTCGAATCCGCGCGACGTGATCGGGCTGCTCGCCGCCGCCGTTCGCGATCCCGATCCGGTGATTTTCTTCGAGCACAAATCGCTTTATCCGGCCAAGGGCGAAGTGCCGGACGGCGAAATCGTCGACACCCTCGGCAGCGCGCGCATCGTGCGGCCGGGCAAGGACGCCACCATCCTGGCGCTGGCGCTGATGGTGCCGCGCGCGCTGGCGGCCGCGGAAAAGCTCAATAGCGAGCACGGCATCGACTGCGAAGTGGTCGACCTGCGCTCGCTGGTGCCGCTCGATACGCAGACGATCCTGTCGTCAATTGCGCGCACCCATCGCTTGTTCACGGTCGAGGAAAATCCGCGCTTGTGCGGCTGGGGCGCCGAGATCGTCTCCATCGTCGCCGACGAGGCGTTCTACGATCTCGACGGACCGCCGGTGCGCATCACCACGCCGCACATTCCGCTGCCCGCCGCCGACGTTTTGGAAGACAGTGTGCTGCCGACGGTGGAGCGCATCGCCGGCCGAGTGAGACAGTCTTTAGCGGCGTGAAACTGTCAACTGTCCTAAGTGCGGATTTCCCGCACGCGGCGAAGTACGAAGCGGCGGATATCGGCCCAGGGCGAGGTATGAGGGGTAAGCGAGGCGTAGGAAAAGCGGGAAGCAAGCCATGGCCATGTATGACAATCTCCTCGCCAATGTGCCCACCGATCTGTGGATCGGCGGGAAGTGGCGCGAATCCTCGGACGGCGGCCGTTTCGACGTGATCGATCCGGCCACCGAGCGCAAGGTGGCTTCGGTGGCCAGCGCCACGGTGGCGGACGCCAAGGCCGCGCTCGACGCCGCAAGCGATGCCTTCCCGGCCTGGGCGCGCAAAAAACCGCGCGAGCGCGCGGAAGTTTTGCGCAAGTCGTACGAGCTGATCATGCGCGACGCCGAGCGGCTGGCAAAGCTGATCACCATCGAGAACGGCAAGGCCTTGTCTGATTCGCGCGGCGAGGTCGCCTACGCGGCCGAATTCTTCCGCTGGTATGCCGAGGAGGCGGTGCGCAATATCGGGCAGAACGCGGTGGCGCCGGCCTCGGGCGCGCGCATCCTCGTGCAGCACAAGCCGGCCGGCGTCGCGGTGCTGGTGACGCCATGGAATTTCCCTGCAGCGATGGCGACGCGGAAAATCGGGCCGGCGCTTGCCGCCGGCTGCACCGTGGTCCTCAAGCCTGCGTCCGATACACCGCTGACCATGCTGGCGCTGATGCCGATCTTGCAGGAAGCCGGCGTGCCGGCCGGCGTCGTTAACGTCATTGCCTCGCGCGCCTCCGGGCAGGTGGTGAGCGCGATGCTACACGACCCGCGCGTGCGCGTGGTCTCGTTCACCGGCTCGACCGAGGTCGGCCGCAAGCTCCTGCATGAAGCCGCCGACTGTGTGGTCAAGCCGGCCATGGAGCTCGGCGGCAACGCGCCGTTCATCGTGTTCGAAGACGCCGATATCGACGCCGCTGTCGAAGGCGCGATGATCGCCAAGATGCGCAACATGGGCGAAGCCTGCACCGCCGCCAACCGCTTCTATGTGCACGAGAAGGTGCACGACGCGTTCGCCAAAAAGCTCACCGACACGATGGCCGGGCTGAAAATGGGCAATGGCCTGGATGAGGGCGTCGCGCTCGGGCCGCTGGTCAACAAGGCCGGGCTCGACAAAGTGATCGAACTGGTCGATGACGCGGTGAAGAAAGGCGCCACGGTGCTGACCGGCGGGCGGGCGCAAAGCGGCCCGGGCTTCTTCTATCCAGCCACGGTGCTGTCCAATGTCTCCGACGACGCCAAAATGCTCAACGAGGAGATTTTTGGACCGGTCGCCTCGATCCAGGCCTTCAAATCCGAAGACGAAGTCGTCGGCCGCGCCAACGACACCGAATATGGCCTCGTCGCCTATCTGTACACCAAGGACTTGAGCCGCGGGCTGCGTGTGTCGGAAAAGCTTGATTTCGGCATGATCGGCTTGAACCGCGGCCTCGTCTCCGATCCGGCGGCGCCGTTCGGCGGCGTCAAGCAATCCGGCCTCGGCCGCGAAGGTGCGCACGAGGGACTTATGGAGTTCTTGGAAACCCAATACGTTTCGGTGACGTGGTGAGCGGGCAGGAGTCAAAGCGACCGTCCGCGCGCGAGCGCCTGATCGGCGCCTGGCGCTACGTCGGCACGCGCATCAATGGCGGCAGTTGGGATCGCGGCGCCAATCCCAAGGGCATGATCTATTACGGCCCGCACGGCGAGATGGCCGTGCAGATCGCCCCCGACGTCAAGCGCAGGCGGGCCGGCGCAGAAATGACGCCCGAGGAGGCCAGGATCGCGCTCAAGGATTACATCGCCTATTTCGGCACCTATACGCTCGACGAATTGGCCGACACCGTGACCCATCATCGCCTCGATAGCATCCAGCCGGGCGACAGCGGCGATCTGATCCGCCGTTATGAGTTTGTCGGCGACCGCCTCGTGCTGCGCGCCCCCAACTCGACCCTGGAAGTCACCTGGGAACGGATCAAGTGAAACGGCGGCTCCTGCACGCGTCATTCCGCATGCCGCGAAGCGGCCGTCCGCCAATCATGTTCGCCGTCGCCACACAAAGTGCACCAACTGCGGCTAACGATGTCGGGGCGGGGTGCTTGTCATCGGGCCGCGAGACCGTTGGCTCGGCGCCACAAGGGCAGGATAAGGGCGGCTCATGAACGTCCTCATGCCGCAGCTCGGCGAAACGGTGGCCGAGGGGAAAATCACCAAATGGTTCAAGTCGGCCGGCGACGTCGTCAAGCCAGGCGATAATCTGTTCGAGATCGAGACCGACAAGGTCTCGATGGAAGTGCCCTCGACCACCTCGGGCGTGCTTTCGGAAATTCGCGTGGCGGAAGGCGAAATCGCGCCGGTCGGCGCCATCGTTGCGGTCGTCGGCGACGGCGCAGGCGCGGCGGCAAGTCCCGGCACCCCGGCGGCAAGACCGACGACGGTGGGGCCAGCGTCGGCAGCACCGCCCGCGCAGCCCCGCGATAGCCGCGCCATCGAACTCGATCCATTCTTCGAGGTGCGGACGCCAGAGCGCAATTTCGGTCCGGCGCGCTTGCCGGGCGGAATTGCGGTGACGCCGCTCGCGCGCCGCCTCGCCGCCGAACGCGGGATCGATCTGTCGGGCGTGCGCGGCTCCGGCCCGCGTGGGCGGATCGTCGCGGCAGACATCGGAAGCGCTGCGCTCGCCCCGGCACAGCCGCTCGCCGGGCGATCCGACGGCGCCGCCGAGATCAAGGCGCTCTACGCGGCTGACAGCTATGTGGAAATCCCGCTCGACGCCATGCGCCGGACCATCGCCGCGCGGCTCACCCAGGCGCAGACGGTTCCGCACTTTTATCTCACCGCCGACATCGAGATCGGCCGCGTCCTGGCGCTGCGCGAAGAGGTCAACCGATCTGCGCCAATCCCGCTGGGTGACCATCAACCGCTTGCGCGGGAGGCAACGGCTGACTTTAAAATTTCGCTCAACGATTTCGTTATCCGCGCGCTGGCGCTGGCGCTGCAGCGCGTGCCGGCGGCGAACGCGGTGTGGAGCGGCGATCGCATCCTGCGCTTTGAGCATTCCGACATCGGCGTCGCGGTTGCGCTCGATGACGGCCTGGTCGCGCCCGTCATCCGCCGGGTTGAGACGAAGTCGCTCGCCACGATCTCGGCGGAAATAAAGGACCTCGCGACGCGCGCGCGCGACAAGAAGCTCGCGCCCGCCGAATGCCAGGGCGGCTCAGCCGCGGTCTCCAATCTGGGTATGTACGGGGTGCGGGAATTTTCGGCCATCATCAATCCGCCTCATGCCACGATGCTCGCGATCGGTGCTGCCCGCCGCCAGGCGGTGGAGACCGCCGAGGGCGGTGTGGCCTTTGCCAGCCTGCTCACCGCGACGCTGTCCTGCGACCATCGCGTCCTTGACGGCGCGCTCGGAGCGCAGCTTCTGGCCGCATTCAAGGCGCTCATGGAAGCGCCCGCGCGCATGCTTGTGTGAGCGGGAACGGCAAATGGCTGCGGAAAAAGAAGAGGTTCTGCTCATCGGGCCGCTCAAGCCCGTGGTCGTCAAAGGGCTCGAAAGCGCCTGCACGCTGCACAAAGTCGCCGCCGCACAGGACAGCGAAGCGTTCATCGCCGCGCACAACCATGTCGCCGCCATCGCCTGCAGCGCCACGACCGAATTCGTTCCCGGCACCTTGATGGCGCGGTTTCCCAACCTGCAAATCGTGTCGAGCTTCGGCGTCGGCTACGATCATATCGACGTCAGCTGGGCGGCCGCGCACGGCGTGATCGTCACCAACACGCCGAACGTGCTCACCGAGGAGGTGGCTGACACCGCGCTCGGGCTATTGCTCTGCACGGTGCGCGAATTTCCGCAAGCCGAGCGTTTCGTGCGCGCCGGCGAATGGCTGCAGCGCGGGTATCCGCTGAGCAGAGCGACGCTGCGCAACCGGACTGTCGGCCTGGTCGGCATGGGCGCCATCGGCCAGGCGATCGCGCGGCGGCTCGACGGGTTCGGCGTGCCGGTCGTCTATCACGCCCGCCAGCAGCGGCGTGAGCTCGCCTACCGCTACTATGGGAAGCTCATCGACATGGCGCGCGATGTCGATGTCCTCGTCGTCATCGTGCCTGGCGGATCGGCCACCGCGAACATGATCGATTCCGAGGTGCTCGACGCGCTCGGTCCCGATGGCATTTTGATCAACATGGCGCGCGGTTCGGTGGTCGATGAGCCAGCGCTGATCAAGGCGCTCAGGGAAAAGCGAATTATGTCCGCCGGCCTCGATGTCTACGTCAACGAGCCGCAGGTGCCTGCGGAGCTCATCGCGATGGACAATGTCGTTGTCTTCCCGCATCTCGGGTCCGCCTCGGAATACACGCGCCAACAGATGGACCAACTCGTGGTCGACAACATCCTGGCCTGGGCCGCCGGCAAGCCGCCGCTCACGCCGGTGCCGGCGACGCCCTGGCGATCGTGGTAAGGGCTGTGCGAAGAGGGAGGATCCATTTGCACATCGTGTTTGCGCGCGCCGCCGGGTTATGTGCGTTGGGGCTGGCGGCGGCGCTTGCCGGCGCAGCCTATGCTGACGCGGTCTCGGACTTTTACAGCCGTAACACGCTCACGCTGATCGCCGGATTTCCGCCCGGCGGCGGGTACGACACCTATGTGCGCGTGCTCGCCCGCCATTACGGCGCGTTCATTCCGGGCAGTCCTTCGGTGGTCCCGGCCAACATGCCGGGCGCCGGCTCGATGACCGCGGCAAACCGCATCTACAACGAGCAGCCAAACGACGGCACGGTGCTGGGCGAATTCGCCTCTTCAGCGATCATGGAGCCGCTTCTCGGCAACAGGGCTGCGCGCTTTGATCCGGCGAAGTTCAGCTGGATCGGCAGCATGTCGCAGGACATCGCCTATTGCGGCGTGTGGCAGAGCCCGGGCGCGGCGGCCAGTTTCGGCGCAATGATGCAGGGCAAGGACACGATCTTCGGCGGCGGCGCCCCGGCGGCGATCACCTATCAACATCCGATGATTTTGAAGAACGTGCTCGGCGCGCATATCCGCGTCATTCCCGGCTATGCCGGCACGCGTGATATCGATCTTGCCATGCATCGCGGCGAAGTCAATGGCGAATGCGGGCTCTATGCGTCCTCGATCAAGGCGCAGTTCCGCGACGACGTGAAATCGGGACGGCTCAAGCTCGTGATCCAGATGGGACCGCATAAATCGAGCGAATTCGGCAACATCCCGAGCGTGTTCGACTATGCCAAGACGGGCGAGCAGCGCCAGGTCTTGGAGCTGAGCTTCGATCAGCTCGTGCTCGGACGACCGCTGGCCGGGCCGCCCAATATTCCGCCCGACCGGCTTGCGGCGCTGCGCACTGCCTTCATGGCGACGATGAAAGACAAGGATTTCCTCGCCGAGGCTGGCAAAGTCGGGCTCGACATCGATCCGGCGACCGCGGACGATGTGCAAAAGCTCCTTCATCGCTTCGCGACATTTCCACCGGCGACGTTCGCCAAGGCACGCGCGGCGATCGGCGGCTAAACGGCTCCGGCACCGCGCGCAACATTCGCTTTGCTTCAATCGGACCCGGGGTTTTTGCTGATGGAGAAGCGTTATCACGTCGTCATCGTCGGCGGAGGGCCGGTCGGCGTGGCGCTCGCTGTCGAGCTCGGGCTGCGCGGCCTCTCTTGCGCGCTGGTCGAGCGGCGTATCGAGCCGCAGCGAATCCCGAAGGGGCAAAACCTGACCCAGCGCTCCATGGAGCATTTCTATTCCTGGGGCATTGCCGATGCGGTGCGCGCCGCGCGCATGCTACCGGCTGGATATCCGATGAGCGGCATCATCGCCTACCGTGATCTGAGCAGCGCATATTGGTACGCGCCGCCGCTACGCGAAATCGTCAACGACTATTATTTCCAGCAGAACGAAAGGCTGCCGCAATACCTTGTCGAGTATGTCCTGCGCAAGAAATTGGCGGGGCTCGAGAATGTCGACACCCGTTTCGGCTGGCTTGCCGAAGCGGTCGAGCAGGACGCCGACGGCGCCCGCGTCTTGGTCGCCAAAGACGCCGGTGCACAGAGAGCCACGCTGTATGCCGACTACGTGGTCGGGTGCGACGGCGGCCATTCCGTCGTGCGGCGACAGATTGGCATCGAGCGCTCGGGCGCGGACTTCAACGAGCTGATGGTGCTGGCGCTGTTCCGCTCGCGCGAACTGCACGAGAAACTCAAGCGCTTTCCGCCGCGCTCGACTTATCGCGTACTTCATCCCGATCTGAAGGGATACTGGCAATTCTTCGGCCGCGTCGACGTCGGCGAGAGCTGGTTCTTTCACTCGCCGGTGCCGCCGAACACCACGCGCGGCAACTACGATTTCCACGGCCTCTTACGCAAAGTCGCCGGGTTCGATTTCGCCTGCGAATTCGACTATGTGGGGTTTTGGGATCTGCGCATCGCGCTCGCCGAGAGCTACCAGCTCGGCCGCGTGTTCATCGCCGGCGACGCCGCCCACTCGCATCCGCCATACGGCGGTTATGGTCTCAACAACGGCCTCGACGACGTCGCCAATCTCGGCTGGAAGCTCGCCGCCCACTTCGGCGGCTGGGGCAGTAAGGCGCTGCTGCAAACCTATACCGAGGAACGGCGTCCCATTTTCCAGGAGACGGCGGAGGATTTCATCGAAGCGGGCATCCGCAAGGACGCGGCCTTTCTCGCCTGCCACAGTCCGGATCAGGACCGGGACGCGTTTGAGCGCGCCTGGAAAGAGCACCAGGCAACCGCCGCCCCGCGCGTGCTCACCTACGAGCCGCATTACGAAGGCTCATCCATCGTGTTCGGCCCGCCGGGTGGCGCCTCGAGCGCGCGCGGCACCCACGCGTTTAAGGCGCGCGCCGGTCATCATCTGCCGCCGCGGGTGCTCGCTTGCGGCCGCAACGTGTTCGAGGAGCTCGGACCTTGGTTCACCCTGCTCGCCTTCGATGCCGCAGACGAGACCGTGGCGGGCTTTGCCACGGCGGCAAAGATGCTCGGCATGCCGTTGACCATCGTTCGCGATACCTGTCGCGATGGCCGTCAAGCCTATGAGGCTACGCTGATCCTCGTGCGGCCCGACCGTTATGTTGCCTGGGCCGCTCAAAGCGCCCCCGGCAACGCTGCAGCGATCCTGCGCAAGGCGATTGGCCAGGCGTAGCTCCGGGCGTCAGCACCGGCCACCATAAGTGCCGGACTATGGCTGAGGTGTAACATGGATCCCTCCTGCGCAGGCGCTTATGGCCGTTTCGCGTGGTACGAATTGACAACCACGGACGTGCAGTCGGCCAGAAGCTTCTACACAAAAGTTGTCGGCTGGGATGTTCTGGACGCATCGGCCCCCGGCAGGCTGTACATGCTGTTTACAGCTGGCCCCGTTTTGGTAGGTGGCCTTTTGCTGTTGACCAGGCAAGCACGGGAAACAGGCGCAAGGTCCGGTTGGATCGGGTATGTCGAGGTTAACGATGTTGACGCTACTGCGGACCGAGTGAGGCAGCTTGGCGGGGTGGTGCACGTCCAGCCAACCGACGTTCCGCAGGTCAGTCGCTTTTGCATCTTCGCCGATCCGCAAACCGCAAGGCTGGCGGCGCTCAAATGGCGAAGGCCCGCTCAAGACCAATCGCCGGCGTTAGGGGCGCGGGGCCAGGTCTGCTGGCATGAATTGCTCGCAACGAAAGGGGACCAGGCGCTGGATTTCTATGCCGGCCTCTTTGGCTGGCAAAGGGCGGAGACCGAAACCGCGGAATTCGGCACCTATCAGATGTTCTCCGCCAGCGGACAAACGATCGGCGGTGTCATTTCCAAACCTGCGGCCATCAGCACTCCGTTTTGGCTCTATTACTTTTTGGTCGGCGACGTGGACGCTGCCGCCCGCCGCGTGAAGACGGCCGGCGGCCGGGTTGTGCACGGCCCTGTTGAGCTGTCGGGCGGCAGCTGGATCGTGCAATGCGCGGACCCTCAGGGCGCCGTTTTCGCTCTGGCAGGAACGCGCGGAGAAAGAGCCATTGGATACTTCAAAGACGCAAGCGGCCGAAAATGGTCCTGGTAAAATTCGGAACTCGGCAGCGACACAACACAGAGCTGCGCCCCTGCCCGCGGGCAGGAATGCGCGTGTGCCGCTCAGCTCAAAACAGCCGACTGAGATCCGCGCCCAAGAGCAAATTGACCGACTGGACCTTCGATATGGAATTCGATTCCAGTGATTTTCGCGAACAGATCGATATTGGTCGTCCCGATCGCGCAGCCGCCGAGCCCCATCTGCGTCGCCATCAGATAGAAGGTTTGGGTCAACACGCCTACATCCTTCAAAATGAGCGCGTATGCGAGTGAGCTGTACTTCCAGGACATCCTGCCAAAGCGCGCCGCGATGGTGATCAGGATTTGCGGTACGGCGGGCGCATCCATTGCGAACCGCGATGCTGTTAAAAGCGCCTCGAGCTCGGCGGGGTGGACGCTGACCGGGACCAAGGCGTGTTCGTCGGCATTGTAGTGATAGAAACCGCGCGCAAGCCCATCGCATTTGTCGACAGCCAGATAGAGCTCGAGTTCATAGCTAGCCCCGGCACACGGATACGGCCTGACCGTGTAGGCGACCGCTTCCCCGCCCTCGATGTCGGCGGTGCCTTTCGACAGCACCCGCGCGGTGTTTTCTAAAAATCGCGCAAGCTCGTCAATCGTAATCGGTCTCTCGTCATTGAAGGCGCGCGTGGAATGGCGCTCGCGCAGCAGCTTCGTCAGCGCTTCTTCCGCATCGGGCGACGAACCAGCGCGCAAGCTGATCTTCTTTCCAGGCCATGGCGGCCTGACCGCCGGCAGCGGAGGGGCGAAGCCCAAATGCGGGTAAATCCCGCCGAGCGGGTTGGCCTGGCGACCTTCCGTGCTGCGCGAATGGAACAGCAGATCATGAAAGTCCCAAAAGACGAGACTTTCGTCACCCTCGACCTGCCGGAGGCCGGCGTTGTCACGACTATCGATTTTGACAATGATTTGGCAGTCCGCCAACAGTCCGAGAAGCTCGGCGCCCCTGAAGTCATCCCGGCGGAGCCGCTTGAGCAATTGAGGCGTGGACAATGCCGCAATGGCGGCAGCGATTTGCGGATCGCAAATCTTGAACAATGCGCGCGCGCGTGGCGATTCAAGCACCATCTCCTTCCCGCGTCGCCGCATGTACGCGAACCGCGAGAGGACAACAACGTCGGCACTATCCAGCCGCGCCGTTCCCGGCCAATAGTCGGCAGTTTGCGGTTCAATGACGACCTGGTCCTCGTGGTTTCGCGCGGCCTTGAGGGGGAATTCCAGAAGCCCGTGCTTGGCCAAGCGCCGGGCCAACGGAGCAAGCTGCCTGATCTTTCGTCCACCCGAGGCGAAGGCGGCGAGCGGCACGCCGACGCGCAGATCGTGCAGGCCGTCAGCGACGCCGCGGCCGAATCCTCCCAGGCTGAGCCAGTAGCCATTTAATTGCGCGACAACCTGCCCAGCGGTGTCGGCTTCGAGCACCACGTGAGAACTGAGCCGCGCGAACAGAGTTGACCGCAGGGCTCGCGGCGATCTCTTTCGTGCAGGAGCGCGCAAGCGAGGCGTCTCAAGTATGAGGATGAATGGGATTGAGTTCGGCTTCCGGCAGCGGCCGCTCCCGCAGTCCGAGCTTCACCGGAATATCATAAAGGCGGCCGGGCGCGAAGCGGCGATAGAAATGGCGCAGACCCGGAACAACAACTCTCACCGCCGGAACCTCGATGTCCGGACGCGTCTGGTTGAGCACGAGGAAATCAAGACCCGCGCGGTTCGCCACCCGGACGCAACCCTTCACTTGCTCGTAGGCATCGAGGCGGCCGAATTTCGAACTATAGTCCAGTTGCAGCGGCGGGCTTTTGCTTGGCGTCAGATAGGCATGGTCGCGCAGATGTAGCGGCGTGACGCCGTCGAGGCTGGATTTCTCCCCGCTGCCGCCCCCCATCAGGCCGATGGACAGGAACTGATTGAGCTCGGTGAGCGCCCGCAAAAGTGCAATTCGACTGTCAAAGTGCGCGCCGGATCCGAACTCGATATTCTCTCTTAAGTCCTGCACCCAGTGCGCGATCGCTATGAAGCACGGGATCCCAAGGTCGCTGGTGATGTCGAGCACCCAGAGCCGGCGACCCGTTTCGGCAAGCTGGGTTTGCAAATCACGGATATACGAATTGTCGAACCGGCCGAGGTCAATTTCGGCCCGCTGCAACCGATTGTACCACCAGATCGCGTAGGCGTCCCGTTCCACCAGCTCAAGGAAGCCTTGCACGATGGCCTCCTCGAGCGTGTTGCCGGCTGCGCAGCCATTTGAATCGGCAAGAAACTCACCCAGGCCCTTATAGAAGAAGTACAACACGGAGGTCGGAAGATACTTGAAACGTCCGTCGCGCAGAGACCACACCGGCGACCATTCGATCTCCGCCGCTTCATCAAACAGGGCCGGAGCCCACGGCGGCGGCTCGTCCGGGTTGTCGGTCGCCAACTGCGCCTTGCTGAACAACAGGACATCATTGGGAAAGATCGCCTCGCCGGAGGGAAATTCGCTGAACCGCCGTGTCAACCTGATTTCGTCGCCCTGAAAGATTCCGGAATAACGTTCGATCGCCTCCATAAGCGCGCTCGCTTCTCCTTGCTCGGCGGTGCTGCCTTTCCCAAAGCTGCCGTGACGCAGACCGGTCCTGAGCTCATGGGCCGTCCTGGCGGGCGCCGAGAAGTTGTGCGCGGCGAAATAATTGGTGTTCAGGGGTAGATCAGCGTCGATCCGCTCGAGGCGCGAGACGACGCCGGTCAGGGGACTGACATGCTTTCGGAAACGTGCAACCGTAGCCGCGGGCGAAACGCTCCTAAAGCCGCCGCTCGTCATGACCAGCTTCCGACTGGCGCCAAGTTCGACCGGTGCCGGGGCGCGGCTTGGGTCCCGCAGATCCGCACGGCCACAGCTCGGGCATTGGGGACGCGCTGTCACGTAATGCTTGGCGATCGTCGCGCCCAACAGGTCGAGACTGACGATGTGATCGTTCAGAGGCGTGCGAAAGGCGGTGGCAATCGCTTTGGCGATCTCGACGGCCGCAAGCTGCACGCTGCTCTGCCCCAATGCGTCGCGGGCCAGAGGTGACAGGGCGACGCGGCGGGCCGGGCCGCGGCTGAGCAGCGCCTTGACTTCCCGATTGCGTTTCATGCGATCGGCAAGACAGGTCCAACAGGCGCCATGACCTGGCCTGAACACCGGCCCTGCGAGCGGGAAGATGCCGGTGGGTTGGACAAGGAGCCACAAACTACCCTCGGCCAAATGTTTGCGGTTCAACTCCGCCAGTCGTTCTTCGAGGTAGTCGTTGACGAGCGTGACCGTCAGATCCGGGGAACGCTTTACAACGCGAACACCGAGGTCGCGCAGAGCCAGTTCGAGTGCGCCTGAGCCCGCGACGTCGACCGCTTCGATGCGGACGCGACAATTCCGCAGGTTTCCTTCAGCCGTTGCGGGGGCCAGGCCGAGGCTCGCCCAATACGCGGCGACGGGCCCAGGGCGAGAACGCGATCCCAGAACGACATGCCGGCGCTCGACCAGTCGCTTTAACGCTTCTTCGATCTGATCCGGTGGAAAATTCCGCGCCAACTTGCGAAAGAGTTGCTGAAAGCTCTTTCCACCTTCCCCGATTGCGGAAGCCAGTGCGCAAAAGACGTCGCCGTGAAGAAAGAACTTCCTGTCCTCGGAATAGAGGCAGACGACATTGGGCGGCAGCACATAGACGCTAAAATTTGGTGCAAATTGCGGAATGTCCTTGCTGCTTTCGTACTTGAACCTCTTCCCCGTCATGATTCAGCACGCGGACATTCGCCAAGATTCCAAACTGCAAACCCGCGCCTTGCGAGGATGGCCGGGTGGCGCGCACTAAACCCTGGCCGTTGCCGATAGCGCACCCATTCGGGTACGACCTCGGGCAAAGGGGAAAGGGCCCGAAGTCTAACCTGACGAGACCTCGACGCCCGTTTGAGGCGTGTCAACCCGTTGGCAGGCAAGACCCGGTATGTCAGGCGCACGCAATCGCATGACCGCAGGCGCAAAAGCGCGCTCGGCGGGCGTGGGCAGATGCGCTGCTCTTAGCAGGCCCAGATCCACCGGCCAAAAACCGGCGACCACCGCCAGCAGGTTCCGCAGCCTCCGCCGCAGCCGAAGCACGCGCCTATAAAGAACCCGCCGCAACCGCAGGCACGACCGCAGCCGCAACCTCTTCCGCATCCGCAGCCGCGTCCACCGCCACAGCCGCAGCCGCGTCCCGCGGCGCAGCCGCCGCCGCCGCCAGCGCAGCCGCGTGCGCCGCCGCCGCCGCCGCCGCAACCGCGTCCACCCCCGCAGCCGCCGCCGCCGCCACAACCCCCCCTCGCCAATATGAGATCGTGGCTGAGACTGGGTTCGTTTTCCTTGTCGAAGACGTAGAAGGTCGCCAGACTGACGTCCGAAATCTCCTCCTCACCGAGAGTCATCTGCGGCCCAGTATTTTGCGGCGCTAGATTTGCGGCCGGCAGTGTTGCCGATGCGCCACCGGCCATGGCCAGAGAAGCCCCGGCCGCGCTCAATACCGGTAAGGCTATGGTCCTACGCTTGGAAGCTCGCTTCTTTCGATGAGTAGCCTGCTTCGCCTGCGCCATGGTGCAGCCTCCTTGTCCTGGCGTGGAGACGAGACTAAACCCGCGCAACCCTATTCCGGTTCCAGCCAACTCTCAATGAGATAAATGGGTCAACATTTCTTACATTATCGCAGTCCGCTTACCGGCCCGCTCCGCTGAAAAATTCGCTCGCACCGGCCTTGGGCCACCCGCGTGGCCCGCGCTGGTCGCGCCTGGTTCGCGCCGCTTATCTGCTGATCGGTAGCATCGACACGATGAGCACGCGGGTGCAGCGGGTGAGATTCCCTGCACATCGGTGCTTACGTTTCGAGTTGCTGACGACGCGTCTCGTCTTCAAAGAGCCGCGCTGAGACCAGCCGAAATTTAGCCCCGCCGCGGTTCAGAACCGATAGGGCGGCTTGTCGAGCCCTTTGGGCGACAGCGTAAAAATCTCGACGCCGGCCTGCGTGACGCCGACCGAGTGCTCGAATTGCGCTGATAGCGAACGGTCGCGGGTCACCGCGGTCCAACCGTCGGACAGGACCTTTACGTGCGGACGGCCGAGATTGATCATCGGCTCGACGGTAAAGAACATACCGGGCTTGAGGACGATGCCTTCGCCGGGGCGGCCCACATGCACGATGTTCGGCTCGTCGTGAAACAGCCGACCAACCCCGTGGCCGCAGAAATCACGCACCACGCTCATGTGCTGCGCCTCGACATAGGATTGGATGGCGTAGCCGATGTCGCCGGTCGTCGCTCCGGGCTTGATGGCGCTGATGCCGCGCATCATCGCCTCGTAGGTCACCTCGATCAAACGCTCGGCGCGGCGGGGAATTTCGCCGACCGTGTACATGCGGCTCGAATTGCCGTGCCAATGATCGAGGATGAGGGTAACGTCGACATTGAGAATGTCGCCGTCGCGCAGCGGCTTTTCCGATGGAATGCCGTGACAGACGACGTGATTCACCGAGGTGCAGGTCGACTTGCGATAGCCGCGGTACATCAGCGTCGCCGGCATGGCCCCATGGTCCATGCCGAACTCATAGACCAGGCGGTCGATGCGTTCGGTGGACACGCCGGGCCCGATCTCGCCTGCCAGCATGTCGAGGCATTCGGCGGCAAGCCGCCCCGCTAGGCGCATGCCTTCGAAGGCCGCGGGGCCGTGAATTTTGATCTGTCCGGTCTTGCGCAGCGGCGCATTGGCCGCTTCGACGTAGGTCATGGCGCCTGGGTGAGCCGCGATGGAGCGGCTGCAAGCCGCCGATCTGACGGCAATGTAAGCATGCGCCTGCGCAACGCAAGCAACCTGTGTGTCGGGTACAGCGCAGCACGCCGGTTCGCGGCCTCAACCAAACGCAGAGATCGAAACCTTGCGGACGGTGCTGAGCCGCCGCGGCGCCTCGAGGCCGCGCCCGGCTTCTGACGGGGCCACCGAAGCGGGCACCTCACCGTTCGACAACCGGAACGGGCCTCGCGATCGCGATACCGTCGAGGCTGACTGCGCAGCGCCATGCCAGCGCTTCGACGCCTTTGCCGCGGGCGCGATCGAAGCCCGCCGCAAAGGCCGGATCGATGTCACGGGCGACGGTAAAGCGGTCCGCCGAGGGGATTTGGATGACGAAGAGCAGCACGGCCCGCGCGCCGCGCTCGGCCATGACGGCCAGATCGTCAAGGTGCTTGGCGCCGCGCGCGGTCACGCAATCCGGGAACTCGGCGCGCCCCGCCTTGCGCATGAGGTGGACGTTCTTGGCTTCCAGGTAACAGCTCGGCCGCTTGCCGTCTTCGAGCACGAAATCGGCCCGCGAGTTTGAGCCGTATTTGACCTCGCGGCGGATGTTGGAATAGCCGCCCAGTTCGGGAATAAGCCCGGCAGCAAGCGCCTCGGCCACCAGCGTGTTGGGCTTTGTCGTGTTGACGCCGACGAGCTCCAGGCCGGCGCCGAAATCGACCTCCACCAGTTCCCAGCTATAGCGCAGCGTGCGCAGCGGATTTTGCGAATGAGACAACCACACCCGCGAATGGGGCTTGTCGAGCCCGATCATGGCGCCCGGGTTGGAGACGTGGGCCGTCGTCATGTCGCCGGAATCAAACATCACGTCCGCCAGGAAGCGCTTGTAGCGGCGCACCAAAGTGGCTGGAATCAGCGGAGTACCAAATCGCATGGGTCAAGACATAGATGCGGGCGAATGGGCGTGTGAAGCGTTAAAAGCCACTTACGCCGCGATCTCGCCGCCGAGTTCGTCCTCGATATGCGTGCGGATGATCTCGTCGAACGAGGCCTCTGCCCGGAAGCCGAGCGCCAGTGCGCGAACAGGATCGAATTGCCGTGGCCATGTGGCGACGATTCCCGCGATCAGCGGGTCGGGCGCGCGCGTGATTCGCGAGGCGACCTTTTCGCCGGCGACCCGACGCAGCGCCGCGATCTGCTCGGCGACGGAACAACAGACCCCGGGCATGGTGAGGTTGATGCGCGGCCCGAGCTTTTTGCTTTCAAGCTGCGCCGCATGGAGCAGAAAGCCGACCGCGGCGCGCGGGCTGGCATGCCAGTGGACCACGCTCTCTTCCACCGGCAGCACGGCCTCCTCGCCGTTGAGCGGCTCGCGGATAATCGAAGAAAAAAACCCGGACGCCGCCTTGTTCGGCCGGCCCGGCCGCACCGAAACGGTCGGCAGCCTCAGCCCGATGCCGTCGACGAAGCCGCGGCGCGTGTAATCGGCAAGCAAAAGCTCGACGATCGCCTTCTGCGTGCCGTAGGAGGTGAGCGGCGTCAGGTGAAAATCGTCATGGATCGCTTCAGGAAACGGGGCGCCGAACACCGCAATCGACGAGGTGAAGACAAGCCGCGGGCGATAGCCGTCGCCGATCATGCGGATGGCTTCGAGCAAAGCGCGCGAGCCGTCGAGATTGACGCGCGTCCCCTTGTCGAAATCAAGCTCGGCCTCGCCGGAGACGACGGCCGCGAGATGGAAGATCACGTCGGGTCGCGCCGCGACCAGGGCCAGCGCCGTCGCGGGCTCGGTGATATCCGCAGCGGTGCTGATCACGCTGCCGGAGAACCTTTGCGGCTTTTCGGGGGCGACAACGTCGATCAGCGTCAGCCTTTCGATGGGGCACCGGTTAAGCGCGCCCCGCTCGACCAGGCGCGCCACAAGCTTGCGCCCGATCATGCCCGCGGCGCCGGTGACGAGAATGTGCATGTGTCTTTACCATCGATCGTCATCGCCACCGGTCGCCAGAGCCGCAATCCAACCTTGCGGACGTTTGCCTTCCGGCGTTGAGTCCTGGCCGGGGCGCCCGGTGATTTTGGACTCCGGGTTTGCGCTTCGCGCGCCCGATACGAGGTGGCGCGCAGTGTTACAGCGCCATCCCGCCATCGACGAGATGGGCCTGGCCGGTAATGTAGCCCGCCTCGTCGCTGGCGAGAAAGAGAGCAAGCGCGGCTACTTCGGCCGGCGTGCCGAGCCGGCCCATGGGCTGGCGGGCAATGAAATCCTGCTGGACGGCCGCAAAGGAGCGCCCGGTTTGCTTCGACAGCGCGGTGATGCGCTCGTCGAGCGAGGGCGATTCGATGGTGCCCGGGCAGATCGCGTTGCAGCGGATGCCCTGTTTGATGAAATCCGCGGCGATCGCCTTGGTCAGGCCGATGACCGCCGCCTTGGTGGCGCCGTAGGCATAGCGGTTCGGCACGCCGCGAATTGACGAGACCGCCGAGGAGATGTTGACGATCGAGCCGGACTTGTTCTCCAGCATGCCTGGCAGGAAGGCTTTGATCGTGCGGTGCATGGATTTGACGTTCAGATCAAACGAGAAATCCCAATCCTGTTCGGAGCAGTCGAGCACCGTGCCCTGGTGCACATAGCCGGCGCAATTGACCAAGATGTCGAGGCCGCCGAATTCACCGCCGAGCTGCCGCGCCAGCGCCTCGATATCGGCGAGTGCGCACACGTCGAGCTTGCGGCATTGCTTGGCGTTTAGCCCGGCGAGCTTGTCCTGCGCGAGGTCGGTCGCAATCACCGTCGCGGCTTCCGCGCTGAAGGATTCGGCGATGGCGCGACCGATGCCCTGCCCGGCCGCGGTCACCAGCGCGACTTTTCCGTGCAGTCTCTCCATCTCCGCTTCATCCTTCCTCACACCTGCTGCCCATTTAACACCGCAAGGCTGACCCTCTGCCGGCCGTTGCCGTCGAAATTGTCCCGATCAAGCCAGCGCTCGAAATTGCGCTTACGCGCCGGCCATTCGCTGTCGAGCATCGAAAACCAGGCGTTGTCGCGATTGCGCCCCTTAGCAATCATGGACTGGCGGAACGTGCCTTCGTAGACGAAGCCGTAACGCAGCGCCGCGCGCCGCGAGGCGGCATTGAGCGCGTCGCATTTCCATTCGTAGCGGCGGTAGCCCAGCGTCTCGAACACGTAGCACGCGAGCAGATATTGCGCCTCGGTGCCGAGCGGCGTTCGCTGCAGCGCCGGCGAGTAGAGCACATGACCGACTTCGATCACTCGCATCTGCGGCACGATCCGCAACAGCGTGAAATAACCGACGGCGCGGCCCTCGGGATTGACGATGGCGTAGGCATAGGGATCGCAAGCCGCCGCGCGCCGGGCGACGAACGCCGAAAATGCAGCGGCGTCGGCAAACGGCCCGTCCGCGGAGATGTAGGTCCAGATGCGGTCGTGGCCGGCAAAGCCCGACCACAGATCCGACGCGTGTTGGGCTCGCAGCTTCTCGATGTGGCCGTAGCGGCCCTTTAACGTCACCGGGCCGGGAGGCGGCGCGGAAAGCGGATCGGCGACCAGCGGACCCACCGGCTGGCCGGTCTTAGGATGAGGCTCCCAAGCGCTCATGACGAAATTTTTCGGCGATCTTCGCTGAAGAATTTGTTCAGCTCGGCGTTGGTGATCAGACCATCGAACGCGTCGAACCTGCCTTCCTTGGCGATTTGGCTCGCGGCGCGCGCGAAGGCGTGCATGGCGACGCGGGCGAGCGAGCCGCCGACGCTGATCCGCCGCACGCCCATCGCAGCGAGGTCGCTCACGGTAAAGCCGAAAGCGCTGCTGTTGAGAAAGTTCACCGGCTTTGGCGCCACCGCCTTCACCACCGCTTCGATCTCGCTGCGCGTCTTGATGCCCGGCGCGTAGAGGCAATCGGCGCCGGCCGTCGCATAGGCCTTGAGCCGGCGAATGACGTCGTCGAGGTCGGGCAATCCGCGAATAAAACCTTCCGCGCGCGCCGTGAACACCACTTCGCCGCCGGCGCGATCGATCGCCGCGCGCGCCGCCTTTATGCGCGCAACCGCCGTGTCGAAATCGTAGAGCGGCATCTTGCCGTCATTCGGCGAATCCTCGATCGACAGGCCGGCCACTCCGGTGGCAACGCAAAGCGTGACGCTCTGCGCGACACCATCGGGACCGTCGGCAAACCCGTCCTCGAAATCGGCGTTCACCGGCACGTCGGTTGCCTGCGCGATCTTTTGAAAATGGGCGAGCACTTGGTCGCGGCTCTGGCCGCCATCCGGGTAGCCCTGCGCGTGGGCAAAGCCGGAGCTGGTGGTCGCCAGCGCCTTGAAGCCGAGGCCCTGCAGATAGCGCGCGCTGCCGACATTCCACGGATTGGGAATGACGAAGCAGCCCGCTTCATGCAGCCTGCGAAATGCCTTGCGCTTTGCTGCGGTCGATGGGCGGGGATCGGTCATGGGAGCACCCGTCATTTTTTAAGCGCGCCAAACTGCCATGAAAGCCGCGCCTGCAACAGGGGCGGTGCGCAAGCCCTAGTGATTGTCGCGCGGCACGAAGTTCTGGGCGAGGCGCCGGTATTTCGGCGCCGGCTGCAACACCATGCCGCTATCGAGCTGCTCGACCATGGCGCGCTGGATTTCCTGCCACGGCGTCTGGCTCGGCGGATATTGATAGCCGCCGTTCTTCTTCAACGCCGCGGCCCGCTCCGCCAATTGCGCCGGCGAGATCAAAATATCGGCTGTGCCTTTGGTGAGATCGATGCGCACGCGGTCACCGGTCCTGAGCAGCGCCAGACCGCCACCGGCGGCCGCCTCGGGCGAAGCGTTGAGAATGGATGGCGAGCCCGATGTTCCCGACTGCCGTCCGTCGCCGATGCAGGGAAGCGACGTCACGCCATTTTTGATTAGCGCAGCCGGCGGCTGCATGTTCACCACTTCGGCGGAGCCCGGATAGCCGATCGGACCGGCGCCGCGCATGAACAGCATGCAATGTTCGTCGATGGCGAGCGCCGGATCGTCGATGCGCCGGTGATAATCCTCCGGGCCGTCGAACACGATGGCACGACCCTCGAACGCATCGGGATCCTTGGGGTCGCACAGGTACCGCTGGCGGAACTCCTCGGAGATCACGCTCGTCTTCATGATCGCCGAATTGAACAGGTTGCCGCGCAGCACCTTAAAGCCGGCATGCGTCTTCAGCGGCCGATCATAGGACCGGATGACGTCGGCATTACTGACTTTTGCCGCGGCGACGTTCTCAGCTGCGGTTTTGCCGGTGATGGTCAACGCATCGGCGTGCAGCCGGCCGGCCACGATCAGCTCCTGCATGACCGCCGGGAGGCCGCCGGCGCGATAATAATCCTCGCCCAGATAGTCGCCCGCCGGCTGCATGTTTACCAAAAGCGGCACGTCATAGCCGATCGTTTCCCAGTCATCGATGCTCAGCGGAACGCCGACATGCTGGGCAATGCCGTTGAGATGGATCGGAGCATTGGTCGAGCCGCCGAGCGCCGAACAGGCAACGATCGCATTTTCGAACGCGGCGCGGGTCAGGATATCCGATGGCTTGAGATCCTCGTGCACGATCGCGACGGCGCGGACGCCAGTTGCATAGGCCATCTGCCCGCGCTCGCGGTAAGCAGCCGGAATGGCGGCGCAGCCCGGCAATGACATGCCGAGCGCCTCGGCCAGCGCGTTCATAGTCGAAGCGGTCCCCATCGTGTTGCAATGGCCGATGGAGGGGGCCGAATTGGCAACGATCTCGAGAAATTCCCTGTAGTCGATCCGGCCAGCCGCATGGTCCTGGCGCGCCTGCCAGATGGCCGTGCCCGAGCCCGCCCTTTTGCCATTGTGGTAGCCGTTGAGCATGGGGCCGCCGGAGAGCACGATCGCCGGCGTGTTCACCGTTGCTGCCGCCATCAGACAAGCCGGCGTTGTCTTATCGCAACCGGTCATCAGTACCACGCCGTCGAGAGGGTAGCCGTAGAGCACTTCAACAAGGCCCAGATAGGCCAGATTGCGGTCGAGCGCCGCAGTGGGCCGCTTGCCGGTCTCCTGCATCGGATGGACGGGAAACTCGATGACGATGCCGCCGGCATCGCGAATACCATCGCGCACGCGGCCGGCCAGTTCGAGGTGATGGCGATTGCACGGGCTTAAATCGGAGCCCGTCTGCGCGATGCCGATGATCGGCCGTCCCGAGGTGAGCTCGGCGCGGGTGAGCCCGTAATTGAGGTAGCGCTCCAAATAGAGCGCTGTCATTCCCGGATTGTCCGGGTTGTCGAACCACAACTGCGAGCGCAAACGCCGCCGCGTGCCATCTGGAGAGTCGATTTTCGCCATGGCCATTCCCGCTGTCATGCCGCCGTCGCGAACCGCGGCGGCCCGATCGAAAGACGTAGATTTAATGGCAGCGCGCTGCGCCGAGAAGCCGCCATAAAGGAGCGCACGCAAAAAGGCAGCGTTCCGTAAAGGCGCCGCCGGTTGTGCGCCACATCCGATCCCGGCATACTGCAATGCACAAATTTGATGTCAATCGGACCATAAAATTTCCATTAACGTGCCGTTCGCACCGAATTTTTAGTGATTTTGCCGTGACTGAACCGATGGTGTGCAGCGAAAACAAGCCAATACCATGCCGGCTATAGGGGGCGTGCTCCAAAAAGAGGATGCACAGCCATGGCCTCGCTGAACGCCAAACTGGTGCTCGCCGCCGTCGGCATCGCGTTGCTTGCCAACCCGGCCCTTGCCCAGCGCCTTTATCATCAACCGCCCCCGCGGGCGGTCTACGATTATCCCGTTCCCCCCGGCAGCCCGCTGGGCGTCTATCCCAACCCGGTGGAGCGCACCGGCACCGCGGCACAAGCTTCGTCCGGCGCTGCGTTCGATGTGGGCCGCGGATATTAAAGATTGATCGGCACCCGTCGCGCAGGAGCCCCGGACCCCACCGGGGCTCCGACTTCTTCGACCGGCGGGCTCGAGGCCGGTCGTTGCATTTGCGCGGCGATTTGGGTTGAACTGGGCCCACCATAACGCCCGGGGATGACCATGCTGCAGACCGTCGCCGCCTTCGACCGCATTGGCGAGGAGAACGCCTTTGCGGTGCTCGCGCGCGCCACGCAGCTCGCGACGCAAGGCCGCGACATCATTAATCTCGGCATCGGGCAACCCGACTTCCGCACGCCTGACTTCATCGTGGAGGCGGCTGTGAAGGCGCTGCGGGACGGCCACCATGGCTATACGCCGGCCGTGGGGATTCTGCCGCTGCGCGAGGCGGTCGCAGCCGATCTGCACAAGCGTTTTGGGGTCAGCGTCTCGCCGGACTCGGTGATGATCATGCCGGGCGGCAAACCCACCATGTACATGTCGATCCTGATGTTCGGCGAACCGGGCGCCGACATTCTCTATCCCGATCCGGGATTTCCGATCTATCGGTCGATGATCGAATATACCGGCGCGCGCCCCATTCCCGTACCCATCCGCGAGGAGAACGATTTCGCTTTCTCGGCCGAAGAGACGCTCAGGCTGATCACCCCGCAAACGCGGCTCTTGATCCTCAATTCTCCGGCCAATCCGACTGGCGGTGTGACGCCGAGGGCGGAGGTCGACAAGCTCGTCGCCGGATTGGAAAAATTCCCCGACCTCGCAGTGATGTCGGACGAGATTTACGATCACATGCTCTATGACGGCGAGACCCATGTGTGCCTGTTGTCCTACCCGTCGATCCGCGATCGGCTCATCCTGCTCAACGGCTGGTCTAAAACTTACGCGATGACGGGCTGGCGGCTCGGCTACGCGGTCTGGCCGGGAAAGCTTTATGACTACGCGCGCAAGCTCGCGGTGAATCTTTATTCCTGCGTCAATGCGGCGAGCCAATATGCCGGGCTTGTCGCGCTCACCGGCCCGCAGGACGAAAGCGCCAAAATGGTCGCCGAGTTCGACCGGCGGCGCAAAATCGTCGTCGCCGGCTTGAACAAGCTTCCCGGAATTTCCTGCGCCATTCCCAAGGGCGCATTCTACGCGTTCCCCAATGTCAAGCGCACCGGCTGGCAGGCGAAGGCGCTCGCCAATGCGCTGCTTGAGGATGCGGGCGTGGCGCTGATCGGCGGCCCCGATTTCGGCATTCTCGGCGAAGGCTACCTGCGCGTCTCCTACGCCAATTCTACCGAAAACATTCTACGCGCGCTCGAGCGCATGGGCGAGTTTTTGACGTCGAAAAAGGCGGCGTAAAAGCGCAGCCGCGGCAAGGAAAGGGGTTTAGGCCTGCGCCCTCCGGCCATCTTAAGGTGACCCCGGCATGGGCAGGCAGTTCTCGTCATGTCCACGAACCTCTCCGAAGAACAGCGCCTGATGCGGCAAAGCTGCCGCGATTACGTCGACAAGGTCGTCATTCCCTTCATTCGCGGCAATTGGCGGCGCGAGTGGCTCATGGATCCCGGCGAGCGGCTGCCGCGTGAGATTCTCGAAGGCGCCGAGCACGTCGGCATCCGCACGCTTGGCGTGCCGGAAGAATTCGGCGGGATCGAGCTCGACGGGTCGAGCGAGGTGCAGACTTTCGCGCTTATTGCCGAGGAAATAGCCCGCGGCGATTCCGGGCTGGCCGACAAGCTGGTGCAGAACTGGAAGGTTTCCGTGCTGCTGCGCAATCTGGCGCCCCGGGGCTTGCAGGAAAAATGGTTCAAGCGGCTCGTCGCCGAACCGCAATTTCTGCTCGCCCATTGTCTGACCGAGCCGCGCGGCGCCTCCGACCGCTGGCTGCCCTACAACGTACCCGAAGCCGCCATGCAGACCCGTGCGGTGAAGAACAACGGCGAATGGATCATCAATGGCCGCAAGCAGTTCATCTCCAACGGCTACGATGCCGGCCTGTTCGTCGTCTATGCCAATACCAATCCGCTGGTCGGCATGCTGCAGGGCACGTCGAGTTTTTTGGTGCCGCGCGAGACGCCAGGGCTCACGATTGCTCGCTGCAACGAGACCATCGGCTGCCGCTTCATGAACAACGGCGAACTGGTGTTCGAGGACATGCGCGTGCCGGAAGACCATTTGCTGGTGGAAGGCGACGCGCTCGGCAAGGCCGCAGTCTATTTCCGGCCGGGCAAGATCATCCAGGCCGCCAAGAATCTCGGCGTCGGCGTGCGCGCCTTCGAGGAAACCTCCGAGTACGTGCAGAATTACGTGCAGGGCGGCCGCATCCTGATTAAGCACCAGGCGGTGGCGCTGCGCCTTGCCGATATGGCGACGCGCATCGAGGCGGTGCGCGCGTTGCTCGATCGCGCCGCGCGCGCGGTCGACGAGAATGCGCCTGATGCGGATACGCTTTGCAACATGGCGAAAGTCTTCGCTTCGGAGGAAATCCTCAAAGTGGCGCAGCACGCCCTCGAACTGCATGGCGGCAACGGCGCCATGCTCGATTTCGGCGTCGAAAAGCTGTTCCGCGATGCCGCGATTTTTCTCCACATGGATGCAACCGTGGACATTTCGCGTTTCAAGATCGTCAAATCGATGTTCCCGCAAAGCGCCGGGAAATATGCGGGGCCGGAGTGAGCGTGACTTTTCCCTGTCTGCCCGCGGTAAACGTTTCGGACGCGGAAATAGCACGACGAGTTGCTCCATGATGAATGGGTCGTCCGCAGGCGCGGACGTTCGACAGTTCATTGTGTCTGCGTCAATCGGAATCCGATAATCACGATGATAAGGCCGACAAGCTGCGCCAGGCTCGGCACCTGCCCGAGAGCCAGCAGGCCGATCAAAAGCGAGAACGGCGGCACTAGGGAAGGATACAGTGCTGCCCGCCCGGCGCCGAGCAAAATCACCGCGCGCGTGAACAGATAAATCGCAGCAGGGCCGGCGAATATGCCCTGTACAAGGGCCTGCAGCAGGTTCTCATAAAGTCCGGCGGCGACGAAGTTGTCATAGGCCAAGAGCAGAATCGGCAGGCCGGCGAGCGAGAGTGCACTGGTAACGGCGGCCGCGCGCATCGGCGGGATCCGCCACAGCCGCAGCAGCATGCCGAACACGGCAAAGGAGCTTCCGGCGGCGACAAACAACAGGTCGCCCAGGACGCCCTGCGCGCCCATGGTCTGCAAGGCCTCCACGCCGATCACCGCGAGGCCCAGAACGATGATCACAGCGCCGGCGACGCGCCGCAGCGGCAGCGGTTCTCGCAACACGAGGCGCGCCAGCACGAGCCCACCGACCGCCGCGCACGACGGCTGAATGATGCTGCCGTGGCCGAGCGGCACATAGACGTAGCCGATGTAGCTCCACAGGGCCAGCGGCAGCCCGCCAAATAAGGTGATGGCAACCCCGCGGCGCCAGCCCAGCCCGCCGAGGTTGCCGGGCCGGTCGACCGTCAGCATCGGCGCCAGCGCCAAACCCGGCCAGACGAAGCGGTGCAGCGACAGCACGAGCGGCGACATGCCGACCATGATGCCATGCTTGGCGGCAACGAAGCCGAGCGCCCAGAACAACGCCGAGCTGGCGCCGCAGAGCACGCCGAGGACCGTGGTGTGTTTTGTCCCGCTTGCCCATGAGAAGGCCATTGCGAATCATAATCTGCAGCCGCTCGCGGCGGAACACGCGATTCGTCATGTCAGGCTTCGCTGCACGCGAAGTTGCCGATCCGCCAATGCAAACGAAGCGCAGCAGCCCCGGTCGGCTAAGCGCGCTATGATGGATTGATTCGATCTGAAACGGATAGGCAAAGTGGCTCGCCGCGCGCGGCATGCTATCATCCGCACGGAACGGAAAACCAACGCGAGGGCGAGAATGGTCGAGACACCGATCGAGGGCGACTACGACTACATCATCGTGGGCGCGGGCTCGGCGGGCTGTCTTCTCGCCAACCGGCTATCGGCCGATGCGAGCCGGCGGGTTCTCGTGCTCGAGGCCGGCGGACGCGACAATTGGATTTGGTTCCACATTCCGGTCGGCTATTTGTTCGCGATCGGCAATCCGCGCTCCGATTGGTGTTTCAAGACTGAACCGGAACCAGGCCTCAACGGCCGCAGCCTCAACTATCCTCGCGGCAAGGCGATTGGCGGCTCGTCGTCGATCAATGCCATGATCTATATGCGCGGCCAGTCAGCCGATTACGACCACTGGCGCCAGCTTGGGCTCTCCGGCTGGGGCTGGGACGACGTGCTGCCGTACTTTAAGAAACACGAGGATCATTTCCTCGGCGCAAGTGCGACACACGGTGCCGGCGGCGAATTGCCCATCCAGCCGCCGCGCGTGCATTGGGCGCTGTTGGAGGCCTTCCGCAAGGCCGCCGAGCAGGCTGGCATAAAATCCATCCCCGATTTCAATACCGGTGACAACGAAGGCTGTTGCGCCTTTCATGTGAATCAAAAACGTGGCCGCCGCTGGTCGGCGGCGACCGCCTTCCTCAAGCCGGTGCTGCATCGACCCAATCTGCGGCTGGAAACCGGCTGTCACGTCGAAGGTGTCCTCTTCGAACAAAAACGCGCCAGGGGCGTGCGTTGGCGCAAGGACGGGCAGCCGCGCATGGGCCGCTGTCGCGGCGAAGTAATTCTGACCGCCGGCGCCATCGGATCGCCGCAGATTCTGCTGCTGTCAGGCATCGGTCCCGGCGCCCATCTGCAGCAGCACGGCATCGCCGTGGCGCTCGACCGGCCGGGGGTCGGCGGCAATCTGCAGGATCATCTGCAGCTGCGTCTGATCTACAAAGTTGACGGCATTCCAACCCTCAACGAACGCTACCACTCCCGCTTCGGCTTCCCCGGCATGGTCCTCGAATACGCGCTATTGCGCCGCGGGCCGCTTACCATGGCGCCGTCCCAGCTCGGCTTGTTTACCCGCTCCGATCCCGATCATGAGCGCGCCAACCTTCAATACCACGTGCAGCCGCTCTCGCTCGACCGCTTCGGCGAGCCGCTGCACACGTTTCCGGCTTTTACGGCGAGCGTCGCCAACTTGCGGCCCACCAGCCGCGGCACCGTACGGCTGCGCTCGCACGATCCCGCCGCGCCGCCCCTCATCAGGCCGAATTACCTTTCGAGCGAACCGGACCGCCGCATTGCCGCTGCTGCCATCCGCCTTACTCGTCGTATCGCCGCCCAGCCGGCGCTGGCGCCGTATCATCCCGCCGAATACCTGCCCGGCCGCAAAGTGCCCGATGATGATGAAGTCATGCTCATCAAGGCCGCGGGCGACATCGGCACCACCATTTTCCATCCGGTCGGGACTACCAAGATGGGCCTGGCCAGCGATCCGTCTGCGGTCGTCGATGAACGTCTGCGCGTCATCGGCATCGATGGGTTACGGGTGGTCGATGCCTCGGTCATGCCGACCATCACCTCCGGCAACACCAACGCCCCCACCATGATGATCGCGGAGAAGGGGGCTGCCCTGATCCGCGCCGCGGCGTGAAGTCGTCAGCATGCATGTGGCTTTGCGCGCCATGAGAATCCTCGCCGATCCGGCCGCAGAGTGGGCCAAGATCGCGAGGGAGCCGAGCGGTCCGGCTTGTCCGCTGATCCGCTACGCTGCGTTGCTGGCGGTCATTCCTGCCGTGTTCGGCTTCGCCGGCGGCTGCCTGATCGGCGTCATCGTTCCCGGACCGGGCGTCGTCCGCACTCCGCTGTTGGAGGGACTATTCGCTGCGAGTTTCGGATATCTGGTCAGCCTCGCCGCCATGGCACTGCTCGCCGCAACCATACGTCTGTGCGCTCCACTGTTCGGCGAGCGTACGGATTTTGCCACCGCGCTCAAGCTGGCGGTTTATTCCTACACGCCGGTTTGGCTCGTCGGCGTTTTTCTGTTGCTGCCGGGGCTGCGTTTTCTCACGCTGGGCGGATTCTACGGCGGATATATTTTGTTGGTTGGTTTGCAGCAACTCACAAAAGTACCGGCGCCGAATTGGCGAGCCTTCACCGCCTTTATCGTCGCATGCGGCTTTCTCATCACTCTGCTGGCCGGCGCTGCGCAACGCATGCTTTTTGCGGGTTCGCTCGCGCTGTAGCCAGCATGGGGCTTATAATCACGCCAGACGCGGCCATTTCTAGGGCGCCTTCACGACCGCCCGGCACGCGGGCGGCATTTTGGCCAAGGTCAGCAGCCGTGTCGGCTTGGGCGGCACTTTCGGCCGGGGAGGGTTGAGGATGGATGGCTTGAACCAGAAATCGAGCGCGTGACCGCAGCCGTCACCCGGCGGTGCCGGCGGCTGGTCCTTGCACTCGCGCGCGCCCGGTGGACAGGCGAGGCGGACGTGAAAATGTTCGGCGTGCCCCCACCAGGGCCGCACCTTGGCGAGCCAGGCGCGGTCTGTGCCGGCTTCGCTGCACAGTTTTTTCTTAATCGCCGCGTTGACGAAAATACGCGTGACGTTCGGATCCTCGGCGGCGGCTTTTACCACCTCCATGTGCGCGTGCGTCCACACCTTCTGATCGACATCGAGCCCGTCCGGCGCCACGACATTGACCGCCGAGTTGTTTTCCCGCTCCTCGCGCGAGAGCACACGGTCGGGCATCGGCGTGAACCAGATGTCGACGTCGAGCCCGATCTGGTGGCTGGCATGACCGCTGGCCATGGGCCCGCCGCGCGGCTGCCCCATGTCGCCGACCAACAGGCCATTCCAGCCGCCCTTTTTGGCATTGTCTCCCAGACGCTCGAGGAACTGGACAAGCCGTGGCGTGCCCCAATTGCGGTCACGCGACAGCCGCATCACCTGCCAAGTTGGCCCCGTGATCGGCAGCGACTGGGCGCCGGCGAGGCAGCCGTTGCCGTAGGATCCAATCGGACGCGCCGGACCAGGCGCCGGAGTCGCCTTGCGGCCGAACAGTTCCATCGCCGGAAGATCCGGCGCATTGGCATCGGCGAGCGGCGGCAGCGGCTCGGGATTGACGGTGCCTGGCGACACCGAATCGATGGTGCTGTACGCACGTGATTTATCATCGGGATTCTGCGCGTGTGCGGGTCGGGTCCGACCGATCATCAGAAAAACGATACCAAGAGCGACGAGCGAGCGAACGACGGCGCACATAGTCGGGATCGGGCCTTTATCTTTTAGCTGAGGGTCGGCTCTTTCTAAAAGCCTCTCTCCGCTTCTCGGGGCCGTGCGCCAATAGGTTCGTTCCCGCAAGGGAACCCGGCTTCGCCCGATAAGCAACCGCGCGGGTACGGCTGTGATAGGCTGCCGCAACCCGCTCCCGCTGTCCACCGACAAACACATCGGCGGCCGGCCCACTCCAGGCCAATAGCCGCTGCTCGGTCGTTGTGTGCGGCTCGATTGTGCCGTCATGCAGAATATGGCCGACCGTAAGTTCGCGTTCGGCAAGCGCTCGCGCGACCAGTAGACCACGATGGCAATCGAGCGGCTCGCGTTCGGCGCACATCAGACAAATGCGGCGTCGAGCGGCTTCAGCCAGCAGGCGATCGAGGGCGGCGGAGAATTCCGGGCGCTTTGCCATCGCGTCGTAATCGACCGCGCCGTCGCAGTAGAGCGCAGGATCGCTCGGGCGTCCGCCAAGGGACTCGCCGAAAGAAAGATAAAGCATTCCTTCCTGCTGCAGCCGGGTGGCAAGGTTTTTGGCCGAGAACCAGGGACAGTAACGCGAAACCGGCTTCGAGCGCACGTCTGCGATGGCATTGACGCCGGCGCCGTGCAGCATCCAGATGAAGCGATCGATTGGAATGTTGGAATGCCCGATGCTGAACAGATCAAACCTTCGCATTGTAAGGCTTCCAAACAGATCGGTTCGGCATATTCATGGCAGCGGCGCCTTTGCGACCCCCCGTCCGGACCACCACGACCACGTGGTTCATCAGTGACGGCGCAGGTCGCCGCCTGTCACTCCGCCGCGATCGCCCGGGCCCGCGCCACCAGATCCGGCGACGCGCTGTAAAGCGCGGCGACCTCGCGGGCGACCTCCTCGCCGCTCAGCGGCGCGACGGTCAGGCTCATGCTGTCGGCGTCCTTGCGAAAGCCCGGATCAGCGAGCATGGCGGCAAACGCCTGACGCAGCGCGACAATCCGGGCCGCCGGGACGCGCCCCGAAACCAGGAACGGCCGGCCGAGCTTTTCCGGCGCCATCAGAAAGTCGTAGAGCGCGCGGTCGCGCGCGCTCTTGAGCAGATCGCCGGCATATGGCACTCGTGCGTTCATGCCGGGCAACAGCACCGGCGACAGGCGCACCACCACGTCGATCTTGCCGTCGCGAAGCCACGCTTGCGGCACCGAGGTCCAGCCGCCGCAATCGCCGTCGACCTCGCCGCGCTCAACTGCAAGCCGCTTGGCGGCGCTGCCCGCATAGCCCTCGACCTCCTTGAGCTTCACGCCGAACAGCTCGCGCAGCATGGCGGCATCGACATTGCCCGCCGTGCCGCGGGCTGAGGCCGCGAAGATTACCCGGCTGCGCGCCAGCAAATCCTGCCAGGTGCGCACGCCCGCCCCGTGCCAGAGATAGCACACGCGCACGTCAGGGCTGAGGTTGCCGATCCAGGCGTATTTGCGGAAATCGATTCCCACCCGCCCGGGAGAGGTAATCGCTTCGGTCAACAGGCCGGAGCTGAAAGTCCCGATGGCGGTGCCGTCGGCGGGCAGCGCATCCAGATAGAGGAGTGATTTCAGGCTGCCGGCGCCGGGCACGTTTTCCACCACGATCGACGCAGCGCCGGGAAGATGGGCCGCCAGATGCCGTTGTACCACGCGAGCATAAGCGTCGGCGCCGCCGCCCGGAGGCATACCGACGACGATGTTCAGCGTCTTTCCCGAAGACACGGACCGAACGTCTCGGGCAATTGCCGGACCGGTGGCAGCAAGGGCCAGGCTGGCGACGGCCAGCACGGCTTCAAGAAAAAGCGATTGCGGAGGTCGCTGCTTGCGGGCTTGGTTCGGGCTCACCATCGCTTCGGCCTCACGACAGCGCCATCCCGATCACACGCTCGCCCGCTCACGGTAATCGGCCGGCGCGCGGTAGAGCTCGTCGCCCATCTGCGACTGCATGCCTTCGCGCCTGAGCGTCTCCTCGTATTCCCGGCGCAGAAACGGGTCCTCAAGCCAGTATGGGATGGCGGTGCCGCCTTCGGTCACGTCGATGGCGCCTTCATCGGTATCCTTCTCGCCTGGCACGCCGGCTCTGTCCTTGCGGTGATTGTTGGGTCCATACCAGCCGATCAGCCGCAGCGGCTCCTTGCTGATGCCGAAATGCGCGTGGAACCAGTCGCCACCATAGGGCGCTGCCGTCACCAGGCCGACCGGCTCGTAGTCCTGACGGTAGATGTTCTTGGTCTTGCCGTCCTGCCACGGCGTCATCCCCTCGCTGCGCGGCCACGTATAGGTGTAACCCTTGCCCTTGAGGCAGACCAAAACCGCAGCCGACAGATGCGCATGCGCCTTGGAATAGCGGCCGGTCTTGTGCTCGCCGACGAAGCCGTAGAACACATTATTGGCCATGTGCGGCTCGACGCGGGTGTAACCCGGCGAGCGCCGGTTATCGAGATAGAGTTCGGCGTTCATGATATCGGGGATGAAATTGCTCTTGCGCAAAGCGAGCCCGCGCAACGGATCGGGAACGATGTCGTCCTTAGCTTTGAAAAAGTCCGCCGCGCCGTCGAAGCGGGACGGAAAATTTGCCGGGCAACTGAAGATCCATTCGCGATCGCGGAACAAATTCATCACATTGGGCGCCGTGCTGGCAACCAGGATCAGAGCCGGGCTCGAGGCCGCATTGATGATGCGGTGATTTGTGTTGAGCGGTATCGAGAACATCGAGCCGCGCTGCCACTCGAAGCTATGCGGCTTGGCCTGCCCGTCGTCCCAGATTTCCGTGGTGCCGCGGCCTTCGACCACCACCATGATCTCTTCGTACATGTGCTTTTCGGGCAGAAGCGCGCCGGCGGCAGGCACTTCGACCACGTAGCAGCCCCATTTGCCTTCGGTGCCGTAGAGCTGGATGAAGGTGCCGCGGCCGCCCATTCGCGGCCACGGCTTGAGCGGCATGTCCTGCACGCGGCGCACGCCGATGCCGCGAAAAATCGGGATGCCCTGTTCTTCCATGAAATCATCGTACGGCGTGTTCGGCCGCTTCCAGGCTCCGTAGCCGGCGTTCTTCGCCCCCTCCGGCTCGTGCCAATGATCGCCAGTGATTTCATGCATGCTGTCGTCTCCTTGGCTGCGGCGCAAAACGGCTCGTGCGCGGACGCCTGCAAAAGTCTCCCACCGAGAGGACGAGACGACAAGAGGCAGAGGGTTGTAGCAATCTGCATCTAACGGCTGACGCCGTTCAGAGCGGAGCTTTTGCCTAGCCGGAAGGCCGCAACATAGGCCCGCCTTACAGGCAGCCGCTGCCGCCCCGATGTTCCTCAGCGGCTGCGAAATCGGCGGCTCGGGGAGGCTGGTGAGAAAGGGAGCAGAAACCGCGTTCATCGCGGGGCAGTGAGCGAGCGCCTTTACGCCGGCCGACATATGGCGCTCTCGCGGGGCTGCGCGGCGTGGCTCCTCTCCTCAGCCGCGCGGCTTCCAGCGCAGGTGGACGATCTCATTGCCGAGCTGACGATTTACGCTGATGGCATGCTGCTGCATGGTCATCGCCGCGGTCTCGTCCTCACCCCGCGGGCACTGCACGTCATCGAAGGTCAGGCCCGCCTGGCTCAAAAGCCGGCCGAATTGCGACTCGGCATCGTCCATCGACATGGTCGCGGGAAATGGCGGCGACACATAGATCGTGCGCTGCGAATGCGACGGCGCCAGGCAATAGCGCCAGTCGCCGGCGAAAGCGGACTGCGAAACCATCACTGTCACTAACAGTGCAAGCGCGCGCATGAGGTGTATCCCGCTGACATAATCTGCGCCAGAACTGTCAATTTGCTCAGCCAATCACAGCAAAAATCCGGACGCCTTCTGGTCAGCTTTGCTGTCGCAATGGCAATCGGCAGCGAACTCTGGCGACCCGATGACGCAAGAGCACGGCTGGTTGGTGCAGATGCGGCCGAACAACTCCCGCTGATCCACCTCGCAAGATCGACGACACATTCATCGATCTGAACCGATATCGGCCTTTTACGGAAGCTACAGGGCCTTTCCGGCTTCTTGCCAGCGCTGCGCCGCGGTCGGGCTGGGGACGATGTCGTCCACATTGGCGAGCTTGACGCGATCGCGCACCAGCCCCTTGTAAAAATCGGCTTTCGAAACCGGCGGCACGTCGGCAATAACGGTCCAGCCGTCGCCCTCATCGGTGCTTTCGAATACCTGACCGTCGGTGTCGGCGGCGTAGAGCGAATAGCCCTGCGGGTGAACCTCGATTGTGAGCGCGCAGAACAAAGCCCGTTGGCCATTGGGCAGGCCGCCCAGCAATCGCTCCCAGGTTCTTCCCGCGTCGCGACTTCTGAAGATTTTGCCGCGTGCGCGGCCGATCTCATACCAATGGATAGGCCAGCCCACGCCGGCCGACATGAACAGGAGGTCGGGCTCGTCGGGGTGGAGTACGACGGCGTCCGGATAATTGGCGTCGGCGGGCATGGTCATGCGCCGAAAACTCTTACCGCCGTCTTCGCTCGCCATCATGCCGACGATGCCGTTCGCAATGATGATGCGATCGGGCCGCGCCGGATGCACCAGGATGCGGTGGATGTCGCATTCGCGCGGGTCGGGATCGACCGGCAGCTCGACAAATGTTCGGCCGAAATCGTCGGAATATTGCAGCGCGCCGATCTCGACCCCGGCCCACAGCCGGTCCCGATCGATGACGATGTCCTTGATGTGGCCGATGCGCGGCGGCGGCGGAAAGGTCCAGTGCGGCACCGACTTGGCGCTGCGAAAGGCCGGCAATTCGCGCCAACTGTTTCCCTTGTCCTCGCTGACATACAGATGCGCCGGCAATGCCCCCGCGAACACCGCTTCGCGGCCCTGCAGGCGGCCGGCGCGCGTCGACCAGAATTCGTGATGGGCCAAGCCGTCGTTGACCCAGCTCCATTTGATACCGCCGTCGTCGCTGCGCGCCATGCCGACGCCGCGCGTCGAGGCGAACAAGGTGCCGTCTGCGAGCGCGGTGACCCCGGACACGAACACGCCCTGCAGGGCGCGATGCTTGACTGCCCAGCCGCGCGTCGATTTTTGCACAAGTGCCACGCCATCGATCGTGCCGACCAGGATCGTGTCGGAAGCGCGGCTGGCGCGCTGAATGTTATCTCCGCCGTTGGACAATAGAATCATGGGATTGTGCCCGGCTCGTGCCGCTCGACTTCTATCCCGGATTTCGCTGCCGCTCAATCCGAGCTAGGGTTGGGTGCCCAAGCGCCGGACGTGAAGCTATCATGGCCCGCCTCTCCTACGTCGAGGAAAAAGATCATCCCGAACTCGCCGAACTCATCGGAAAAATCCGTCTAGGACGGCGCGGCACGCTGATCAATGTCTACAAGTTGTTGCTGCATTCGCCCGCGCTCGCCGCATGCTGGCTCGACGTCATTAATGCGGCGCGCTTTAAGACCGCGCTCGAGGGCCGCCTGCGCGAGATCGTGATCATCCGGGTCGGTTATCTCAACCGCACCGATTATGTGGTCAAGCAGCACGTGCCGGTGCTCGCGCTGCCCGAAGGCTTGAGCGAGGCCGAATGCGAGGCGCTCCTCGCTGACTGGCAGAAGAGCCGGTTCTTCAGCGCGCGCGAGCGCGCTGCGCTCGCTTATGTGGACGCAATGACGCGCGAGATCGCGGTGCCGGACAACGTGTACGACGCCTTGCGGCCGCATTTCAGCGAACGGCAAATCGTCGAACTGACGGTGCTCACCGGCATCTACAACATGCACACCCGGGTGTTGTCCGCGCTGCGCATCGATCCCGAGCCGCACCACGCGTGATTTCGCACTTTTGATCGGTTGATACGAGCGGCGTTGGTTCTTGCGCCGGGCACACCAGCGCACGAGCTCAACCGCATGATTACGCTGTGATGCGCAGCACAATACTCCTTCCGGCAGCGTGATAGCCATTGTCGAGCGTGGGCGACCAAACCATGAGCCCCAAAATGGCACATCTCGGCAGGCATGCAATCGTCATCGGCGCGAGCATGAGCGGCCTCTTGGCCGGTCGCGCGCTGGTTGATTATTACGACGAAGTAACTCTACTGGATCGCGATGCGCTGCCTCTCACATGCGAACCGCGTAAGAGCGTTCCCCAGGGAAGGCATACACATGGTCTTCTGGCTCGGGGACGAGAGGTGCTTGAACAGCTGTTCCCGGGGTTTACCGTCGAAATGACAGCTAAGGGAGCGGTGCTGGACGATATTGCCGACGCCATTCTCTGGTTCAACCACGGTTTTTATTTGTGCAACGTGCGTGGCGCACTCTCAGCACTGGCCATTAGCCGCCCAATGCTGGAGGATGGCGTGCGGCGTAGACTGTTGCAATTTCCGAATGTTCGGATACGGCAGCGCTGCCACGTAGTGCAATGCAGCTACGATCATGATCGCGGCTGTATAACCGGGGTTCAGGTTGCACTGGCCGACAGTTCGCATGAAATCGAAACGCTCACCGCTGATTTAGTTGTCGATGCCAGCGGCCGTGGTTCGCGCAGTCCCGCATGGCTAGAGACTCTGGGATACGCCAAACCGCGTGAGGAGCAAATCCAGGTTAATATCGGCTACAAGACCCGCCTTTATCGTCGTAGGCCGGGCGATTTGCACGGCAAAGCCGGAGCGATTATCGCGGCGTGTCCGCCTGATTGGCGCTTTGGCGTTATTTTGGCACAAGAGGGTGAACGGTGGACCGTCAGCCTCGGCGGCTATTTTGGCACCGAAGTTCCATCAGACCATTTCGGATTTATCGAATTCGCGCGAAATTTGCCCAAGCGGGAGATATTCGACGTCATCAAGGACGCAGAACCGTTATCTCCGTCCCTGACGTATAATTTCAGCACAAATCAGCGCCGCTACTATGAAGAACTGCCGCGCTTTCCCGAGGGCTTTGTGGTCTGTGGTGACGCTCTGTGCAGCTTCAATCCTGTCTACGGTCAGGGGATGACCGTGGCGTGCACGGAAGCCCTAGCGTTGCGTGAATGCCTGGCTAAGGGTTTGGAGGGAATCGGACGTCGTTTTTTCCGCTCGGCGGGTCGATTGATCGATATCCCCTGGCAAATTGCGGTCGGCAGCGATCTGCAAAACGAGCGCGTCAGAGGTAAGCGAACCGCTCAAGTGCGTTTCGTCAATTGGTATATTTCGAAGCTGTTTCAGGCCGCCAACCGCGATCCCGTTCTTGCAACAAAATTCCTGGAGGTAATCAACCTAATGAAGGCGCCTTCAACGTTGCTGGCTCCAGCAGTTGCACTTCGGGTCTGGAAAGGCCAACTGCTCAATGTGAACTCCCCATCAGACAAGGTGGGTCGAAGTGCAGTTAATTAGATCTTCGCGCGACCTTTTGCCGGTGTCGCACAAGCTCCTGTTCATGCCGCTTAGCTGCGAAGCAGGAGCTTGGTGCTCATCCCCGCCGGCTGGCGCTGAGGTCACATGCCTCAGAGCCATTTCCCCTCGCAACGCTATTGCACTCAGATTGGACGCATCGGTGTTGGTGCGTTGGCCAGTGCGCGTTTCGACATAAATTGGAGACGTGGAGTCTGGCGGATACCGTCTGCGGCGAGGGCTGTAAGGCTGATAACGGCCTCATGCCCGAAGTACCTGCGATTAGGTGTTGTAATCGTCGGCGACGGTGCGAAGCGGCCGCCCTGCCGGGTTCACCGACCGCACAAGCAAAGAGTTCCGTTATTGCGCAGCTTGAATAGAGCCGCGCCTGATTAGGTCACCGCGGTCGGCGCCAGCGCTTCGATATCGGTGACCACGTCGATGACAGCCGGCTGACCGGCGGCGAGCGCCCGGTGCAGCGCCGCCGGAAAGGCCGAGGCCTGCTCCACGCGCAGACCGACCGCGCCCATCTCCTGGGCGATCCGGGCGAAATTTACCTTGCCGAAGGTCCATAATTCGCGCGCCTTTTCGCTCTGCTGCCCGCCATAGACGCGATCAAACCCGCGCTTGGATTGATTGCCGCCGCCGTTGTTGTTGACGACGGTGACGGAGGCGATGTTCCACCGCGCGGCGGTCTCGACTTCGGCAATGTGGTACCAGAAGCCGGCATCGCCGGTGAAGGTGACCACCGGCCGATCGGGGCAGGCGCATTTGGCGCCAAGGCCGGCCGGAAAGGCCCAGCCGAGATGTCCGGCGCTGCGCACATAGTTTTGACGCGGGCTTTTCAGGTCGAACATGCCGCCCATCCACATGCCGGCATGACCGGTATCGACCACAACGATGGCGTCATCCGGCACGTGCTGGGTCAGTTCATGACACAGCCGCTCCGGCCGGATCGGCGCCGCGTCGGATTCAAGATCGGGCAGGTATTTGCTCCGCCACTCGTTGCAGATCTTCTGCACCTGAACGACCCAGGCTTGGCGCCGAGCCGCCGTGGCAGGGTCGGCCATTTTCAGCATCGCTGCCAACGCCACTTTAGCGTCCGCGTTCACCGCGGCTTCGAACGGATAGTTGCGCCCGATCGCCTCGGGATCGATGTTTATCTGGATGGTCGGCGTGCCGATCCTGGGCACCGCCCAGAAATGCGTGGTCATGCCGCCGGTCTCGCTGCCGATGAAGCAGACGAGGTCCGCGGCGTTGACCGTCCGGTTGGCGCTCTCGCGCGAGTAGGTGCCGACCACGCCGACCGAGAGCGGATGCGCGCCCGGAATCGAATCCTTGCCGTTGAGCGAAGTGACGACGGGAATTTGCAACGCCTCGGCGAACGCGACCAGCTCTGCCTGCGCGCCCGAGGCGCGGACGCCGCCGCCGGCAACGATCACGGGACGCGCCGAATCCTGAAGAAGCTTGAGCGCTGCGCGCATGCTCGCCTGGTCCGGCTGTGGCCGATATGCGGGCACGCACGCGAATTGCGGCTCACACACTGGCTCCATCTCCGCTTCCTCGGCGTCGATCTGCCCTTCATTGCCGCGGAATTGCAGGTGCACGGGCCCGGGCACGCCGCTCGTCGCCACGCGAAAGGCTTGCCGAACCATGTCGGGGAAGCGCGCCACGTCGTCGACGGTGGCGTTGAACTTAGTCACCGGCTCGAACGCCGGCACGTCATCGATTTCCTGATAGACCTTGCGGAATTTGGTCTTCGGTTCGCGCCCACCGGTCATGGCGATCACCGGCGAATGCGCTAGCCAAGCCTCGCGCAGCCCGGCGGCGAGATTGAGCGCGCCGATTACCTGCGCCATGCACAAGCCGGGCTTGCCCGAAGCGCGCGCGTAGCCGTCCGCCATATAAGCAGCCGCCTTCTCGCCGTGGACGTGCAGCCGTTTTATGCCTGTGTCGCGCCGCTCCATCTCGGCGAACGTGGTGCGCAGCACCGCCGGCACGTGAAAGACGTGGGTCACATCGTAGCCCTTGAGCATGTCGGCAAGGCATTGCGCGCCGCTCATTCGGCGATTGTGCCCGAGTTGCATCGCGACCCCCTCACCCTGCGTCCTTGTCCATCCTCACCCTCCCAGGCTCGCTCGCCGATGCCGGAAGGGGATTCGGCTATTGAGAGAAAATCACGACATAGTCAAGAAATCGGCCACGCGATCGCCGCCCGCAACACATGCTAAAAAGACGCGGTCATCCGATGATCAAGATCTGCCGATGTACCATTGAGGACGTCTTCGCTTCTGTCGCGCAGAAGCGCGACCCTGTCGTCGGCGATATTTTCGCCGAGGAGCTTCACTGCGTCCGCTCCAGGTCGATGCCTCTTATATCGCAAGACGTGACGCCCGGGCACACTTAATCCTTGAACACCGCCACGGCGCGGATCGGCGAACCGGTGCCCTCGCGCCATTTTAGTGGCAGGCCGATGAACTGGAATTCGCCCTGGCCGAGCAGCGCTTCCAGATTGCACAGGCTCTCGATGTGGGTAATGTCGAGCTCGAGGCAGGCCTTGTGTACCAGCGAGTTGATCTTGCCCTCCGGGCCCGGCCGCATCGAATCGATGCCGAAATGCAGGATGCCCTGCCGCGCCAGCCATTCCGTAGCCGCAACATTGACGCCGGGATTGTCGCTCGCATAGGCGGCGCTCGGAAAGGTGCGCGCATGGTGCCCGGTGCAAAGGAGCACGGTGCCGCCTCGCGGGACCGGCAGGCCGGCTTTCTCCACTGCCGCTGCGAGATCGGTCGGCGTGATCTCGGCGCGCGGCGCGATGTGCCGCAGATCGATGCAGATGCCCTGCACGATGCAGTTTTCCAGCGGATATTTGTCGATCGGCGTACCGCTCCTGCCGAAATGGCGGGGCGCGTCGATATGCGTGCCGCCGTGGTCGGGCATGGAAAAGTACATGACACTGTTGCCCTGAATATTGCCCGACTCGGCGAACGCCTCCTCGTGCGTCTTCCAGATTCCGTGGATGATCGGCGGCTGTCCGGGATAGGCCGGCGTGCGGTGATAAAGCTCGCGGCTCAAATCGATAATCCGCATTGTGGTCTGCCTCCTTGCGTAGACGGCTTGGCCCGAACACTATCCTCGCATGCCGGCGCGAACAACGCCGTGTCAGCCTGGGAGCAACGCGCGCATGAAGACCTCGATCGAACGCATCCTCACCACGCATACCGGCAGCCTGCCGCGGCCGAAGCCCCTGATCGACGTCATTCTCCGCCGCGAAAGGGCGAACAGGGTTGATGAGCAACAATTCGAGACGGAAACCGCCAGGGCGGTCGAGGAGGTGGTCGCGCTGCAAGTCGCGGCCGGCATCGACGTCGTCAGCGACGGAGAGATGAGCAAGCCGTCGTACGCGACCTATATCCGCCATCGCGTCGACGGCATTGCGCCCGACCCGCGCGCGGCCGCGAAGGGCCGCGACGTCATGATCGGCCGCGACCTGCTCGCGCATCCAGATTTCGCGCGCGAGCGGCGGAGCTTCTCCGATGTCGCCTTTCCCGGCTGCGTCGATGAATTGCGCTACAAGGACCGCTCAGCGCTCGAGCGCGATCTCGCACATCTGAAAGCCGCCGCGGAAAAATCGAGGCCCACGGAAACGTTCATCACCGCGCCGTCGCCGGGCATTTTGACGCGCTTCATTATCAACCTGCACTATCCGAGCGAGGAAGCCTACGTGGCCGCGCTCGCCGAGGTCATGAAGGTCGAATATCGCGCTATCGTCGAAGCCGGCTTCCTGCTGCAGATCGACGCACCCGACCTTGGCTCGGCGCGCAACAATCAGTACCGCCATCTCACTGACGACGAATTCCGCTGCAAGATTGCGGAACGCAACATTGCGGCGCTCAATGCGGCGGTCGACGGCTTGCCCGCGGACCGGATGCGGCTGCATATCTGCTGGGGCAATTACGAGGGACCGCACACCCACGATCTGCCAGTAACCAGCATCATCGACATCGCTTTTAAGGCGCGGGTACAGGCATTGAGCATCGAGGCAGCGAATCCGCGCCACGAGCACGAATGGGAGGATTTCAAGGACATCAAAATTCCCGATGACAAGATCCTCATCCCGGGCGTGATCGACTCGACCACGAATTTCGTCGAGCACCCGCGTCTCGTCGCTCAGCGCATCGGTCGCTTTGCCCAGGTGATCGACCGCGAGCGGCTGATTGCCGGCGTGGATTGCGGCTTCGGCACCGCGGTACGCACCGAGCCGATGGTCGCGGACTCGATTGTCTGGGCCAAGCTGCGCGCGCTTTCCGACGGCGCCGGGCTCGCCAGCCGGCATTTGTGGGGAGCTCAGGCGGCATAGCGGCGGTCTTGCGCTACGAAGAAGCGCAGCCTTTTTGGTTTCCCGTTCCCGGCATATCGATCTGGAGCAGAAAATAGTTGCAGCAATCAAAGATGCGCCGGAAAATGTGCCGATCGATCTCGTGACAACTCTTTCATGGAGTGACCTGTCACGCAAAGCTAGGGGATGATCCGACGCCACAACTCGCGTTCACGAGCAGGCACCATGACGCCACTCGATCCCGATGTCGCTTAGGGCCGGAAGAAAGGCATCAATGCACGATCATTGCGGCTTCAGCCCGGCAAACTTGACCACCTTCGCCCATTTGGCGGTTTCCGCTGCGATGAATGTGGCGAAATCATCGGGCGACATCGTCAGTTCGGTGACTCCCACTTCATCCAGCCGCTCCTTGAATTTGGCATCGGCTTGCACAACGCGCACGGCGACGGCGAGCTTGTCGATAATCTCACGCGGTGTCTTCTTCGGCGCCACAATGCCGCTCCAGCCGCTGGCATCGAAGCCGGGCAGGGTCTCGGCAAGCGCCGGCACATCGGTCAATTGCGGCAGGCGCGCCGGCGTGGTCACCCCGAGCGCGCGCAGCTTGCCGGCCTTGATGTGGCCGAGGGCGGAGGAAATACCGCCCAGGCCGACCATAAGCTGACCGCCGAGAAGGTCCGTCATCATCTGGTTCTCGCCGAAATACGGCACATGCACGAAATCGATGCCGGCCCTCATTTTGATGAGCTCTACGGCAAGGTAGGGCGGCGTTCCCGCCGAAGGGGAGCCGACGCTGATCGTCCCGGGTCTGGCTTTGGCGGCCTCGACCAGCGCCATGACCGTTTTGTCCGAGAAAGCCGGGTTGGCCTCGAGCACCAACGGAATGCGATTGATCGGCGCCACGGCCGCGGTGTCGCGCACGAAATCGTAAGGCAGGTGCGCAAACAGCGACGGATTCACCGCGTTCGAGCTTGCGGCGAAGAACAACGTGTAGCCGTCGGGCGGTGCTTGGACCACCGCCTGGGCGCCGAGGCTGCCACCGACGCCGGGCTTGTTCTCGACCACGACCGACTGACCGAGTTGCGCCGCCAGCCATTGCGCCGTGATGCGCGCGAGAATGTCGATCTGGCCTCCGGGCGGGTAGCCGACGATGAGCCGCACCGGGTGGGTCGGGTAAGATTGCGCACGGGCAAGCCGCGGCACGACGGACGGCGCAGCGAGCGCGGCCGCCCATCGCAGGAAGGTCCGGCGAACAATCGTCATGGCGTTTCCCGCGCCGCCGGCGCTGCATGGCCGCCGGGGATTCGTCAACTTAACGAATTTGCGCAAAGCGCTCAAACACGACGCCAGTTTACCGATTCCGCGAGCGCTCGATTAGGGCTACGCTCATAAGACGCAGCAGTTAACGGAGGACGACGCAGTGAAGGTCGCGATCGTCAATCTCGGGCAAATCGTTTCCGGCGACTGGCGCGCGCCGTTTGCGGCCGGCGATACGATCATCAGCGAGGGCGAGCGCATCACCCATGTCGGTACTTCCACTGCCGGCGCGGTCGAGGGCGCGGACGTCATCATTGATGGCGGTGGCATGACGGCAATACCGGGCCTGATCGACTCCCACGTCCACATCACCTTCGGCGACTATACCCCGCGGCAGCGCACGGTGGGCTATCTGGAGAGCTATATTCATGGCGGCACCACGACGGCGATCTCGGCATCGGAGGTGCATGTGCCGGGCCGGCCGAGTGATCCCGAGGGCGTCAAGGCGCTGGCCTTGGCGGCGCAGCGGTGTTTTGCCACTTACCGGCCCGGCGGCATGCGCGTGCTCGCTGGCTCGGTGATCCTTGAACCGGGACTGAGCGCGGCCGATTTCAAGGAGCTTGCCGTCAACGGCGTGAGACTCGCCAAAGCCGGGTTCGGCGCCGTGAAGACGCCTTACGATTATGTGCCGCTGGTGCGCGAGGCCAATGCCGCGGGCCTGATTACCACCTGCCACACCGGCGGCGCCTCCATCCCGGGCTCCGGCGCCATCACCGGCGACCATCTGCTGGCGATGCGGCCGCACGTGTCCTTTCACGTCAATGGCGGGCCGACGGCGATGCCGGACCGCGATTTCGAGCGGGTGATTAAAGAAACTGATATCGCGCTGCAGGTATGCACGGCGGGCAATCTGCGCACCACGCTGTTATGCGCCCGGCTCGCCGACGAGCACGACGCGTTCGATCGTTTCATCATCGCCACCGACACGCCGACCGGCTCCGGCATCATGCCGCTCGGCATGCTCTACACGATCGCACATTGTGCAAGCCTCACTGCGCTGTCGCCCGAGCGGTTCGTCTGTGCGGCGACGGGCAACAATGCCGGCGTTTACGGACTTGACTCCGGCCGCCTCGCTGCCGGCAGGGCCGCCGACATCGTGCTCATCGACGCGCCCGACGGCGGCACGCAAGCCACCGCGCTCACCGCCATCAAGAACGGCGACATTGCCGCGATCGGCGCCGTCCTCACCGCCGGCGTACCGCGCTTTGTCGGGCGCAGCCGCAATACGCCCCCCACCACGCGCAAGGCGCGCCTCGCCCGCTCGACGGTGCCGCAGGATTTTTCAGCTGCGGCGCATTAAATCAAGCGCGCCATATGACGGTTCTCGCGGAGCTTCTGGCCGCTAGAAAGATCGCTATAATGGCGGCGCCGCCGGGCCACCGCTTTCATGCTCCGGCAAAGGGGACCACATGCGCATCAAGCTCGTGCTATTCGCGATCGCGGTTTTGGGCGTGCTGCCTAATCCAGCCTGCGCGCAAGGGCTCACCGGAACGCTCGCCAAGATCAAGTCCACCGGCGCGATCACGCTGGGCTATCGCGAGTCGTCGATACCGTTCTCCTATTACGACAACAATCAGAAGGTTATCGGCTACGCGATGGACCTCTGTTACCGGATAGTCGACGCGGTGAAATCCGATCTGAAAATGGACAAGCTTAACGTCAAGCTCAATCCGGTCACCTCGGCGACGCGTATTCCGCTGATCGCCAACGGCACCGTCGATCTCGAATGCGGCTCGACCACCAACAATTTGGAGCGCCAGAAGCAGGTCGCCTTCACCATTACCCATTTCGTCACCGCCAACACGTTCGTGTCGAAGAAATCGGCCAATCTGAAGACCGTCGGCGATCTCCAAGGCAAAACGATCGTATCGACCTCGGGCACGACCAACATAAAGGAGATAACCCAAATCAATGCGCAAAAGCACCTCGGCCTCAACATCCTCGCGGCCAACGACCACGCCGAGGCCTTTCTGATGGTGGAAACCGGCCGCGCGGCAGCCTTCGTCATGGACGACATTCTGCTCTACAGTCTTGTCGCCACGTCCAAGTCGCCGGGCGATTACGTCATCTCCAGCGAGGCGCTCTCGGTCCAGCCGTATGGGATCATGCTGCGCCGCGACGATCCGGCGTTCAAGAAAGTGGTCGATGCGGACATGATCGCCACCTATAAGAGCGGCGCGATCAACGCCATCTACGAGAAATGGTTTCTCAAGCCGATTCCGCCCCGCGGCATCAATCTCAATGTGCCGATGAGCGCCGCCTTCAAGAAGGTCATCGCCAATCCAACCGACAGCGGCGACCCGGCGTGGTATAAGCATTAATGTGTTCCGAAGACGATGCTGAGCAGGTGATATGGTGTCTCGCCGGATTTGATTTGCGGTAGTTTTGCTGTCGACCGCAACGGCGCGCGTGATTTTCCTGTCAACGGCGAAATCGCCGAAGCCGGCGCTATGGGCCCCCATCGCGGGCGAGGGGACCCCGCGCGCACCTTGACAGGAAA